>NZ_AP019400.1:2640000-5172500 GCF_004295585.1 Cohnella abietis
GTGCCGATTGTCCAGCTAATTGCTGTTCAGCAATTTGTACGAGTCGGCGTGTGATGTTACCACCGATGCGACCGGTATCGACTGTCATCATGTTGCCGTAGTATCCGTCTTGCGGAATTTGGATGCCTAGCTCTTGACAGGCTTCGTATTTCAATTGTTCGAGCGCTGATGTAGCTTGTTTTACGACAAGTTGATTTGAGCTTTGATTGTTTGCCATTATGTATCACCTCCATGATTTACCACACCTATTATTCAACCGCTGGCTGCTCTTTATTCATAGTTGCCTGTATAATTTTTCCGCTCATTCAAGGAAGCAAAAAGTATATTTATTCCGCTTGAATAAGAACTTATGTTCGGTTTATAATAAGAACAGGTGTTCGATATGGAGGCGGGATAAATGCCGGATAAATATATTGGTCAAGTCATTCAGATCATTTACCAGGATGCGAAAGGGATCATTACAAAGCGAATCATTCGTGTCTGGAAAATCGTTGACGGCAAGGCTATCGCCTACGATTTTGACAAGAAAGCTCGTCGTCCCTTTCGGGTAGATCGCATACTAGCCGTTCGTCCGGTAGGGAATCCTTATGCCTCCTGAGCGTTGTATTATGCTGGTCGATTGCCAGAGCTTCTATGCAAGCGTGGAGAAAGCCGCCCACCCGGAATACAAGCATCGTCCATTAGCGGTTGCAGGTGACCCGGCACGACGCAGTGGAATCATATTGGCTGCTTGCCCTATAGCTAAGAAAGCGGGAGTGACAACAGCCGAACGCTTAGGCGATGCGCTTGGCAAGTGTCCGGGACTTGTTATCGTTCGTCCTCGTATGCAAGTTTATATTACTGTATCCCTCCTTATAACCAAAATTTTCAAAACCTTCACCGATCTTGTAGAGCCTTACAGCATTGATGAGCAATTTCTTGACGTAACAGGCTCTTTGTCTTATTTCGGATATCCGGAGGAGATCGCTCGGCAAATTCAAAGCCTTATCTATGTGAGTACCGGTGTGTGGTCGAGGGTAGGGATCGGCCCTACGAAGATACTTGCCAAAATGGCAACGGACAACTTTGCTAAGAAGAATGATTCCGGTATTTTCACATTGGGGAAATCTGATGTTGAGAGGGTGCTGTGGGAGCTTCCTATTAATAAAATGTTTGGCGTGGGCTCCCGGATGACTAATCATTTCCTATGCATGGGGATGCATTATATTGGTGACGTTGGACGGTTGGAGCTCGGGGATTTGAAACGGCGACTGAGCGCACGAATGGGACGTAATAGCGATATTCAGGCTGAATTGTTCTGGCAAACGGCTAGAGGTATTGATCCAAGCCCAGTAACTCCTTCAACACACGATACTCAGAAGGCAATAGGACATCAAATGACACTTCCTAGAGATTACAGCAAGAGAGAGGACATAAATGTCATTTTACTGGAGCTGTCAGAGGAGGTGTGCCGACGGTGCCGCGCCAAAGGCTATATGGGAAGGGTTGTTTCCTCAGGGGGGATGGGGGCAGACTACGACCGACCTACAGGCTTTTACCGCCAATCGACCTTAGCAGATCCTACAGACATTGCGCAGGAAGTATACGAAGCGGCTAAGGCTATATTTTATACCCATTGGGATGGATCCCCCGTGCGGAGGCTTGGCGTTACATTAACCGGAATTTCTTCAGCAGATCAATACCAGCTCACCTTGTTCGGCGATCGTGAGCAACAAAGAACGATTTCTCGCACATTGGATGGGATCAAAAATAGATACGGTGGGGGCGCCATTCTTCGTGCCTCCTCGATGCTTTCTGCGGGCCAGGCGCTTGAGAGAACAGCAAAAATCGGAGGGCACTATAAATGAGCAAAAAATTAAGCGGAAACGGACGCTGGGAGTCGAGTAGAATGATGCTTCCGGAGCACCGAGAGCAGCTGCTGGATCAGGAAAAGGAGGGGGGTGTCTCGACCTCTGTCCACAATAAGCGAGTACCCGATAAGGATGAGCTTTTAATGATTCGGGACTTTATTATTTTGCCTGTCGTGCTAACCATGACGAACAAAAACCTTGCCGATATTGAAAACTCAGCCCACTCATTGAAGACGCTCTACGCCAAGGTAACGCGGATTATGATGGATATGATTAGCATGGATCTGTATCGGATTAAGCGTGAGATGAAGCAACGGAATATTAAAGTGTTCGAAGAGGAGCAGGCTGACGGCATTATGTACTACCGGTATATTTACAAGGGCTATCAAGAGAAGTTTGGCATGGTTCGAGAGGTTCTGAGAGCAGAAGTAAGCATGCGCATGACGAAATACATTCGGGATGTTATTATGCCGCTAAGTAAGACCAAGGAATGAAAAATAGGTGCCGACCGTTGCTTGCTGAGTGAGAAAAGACTAGACAAGAGGCATAGACACAGATTGCCTAGGGGGTCATGTAATTTATGGGGGGTACTTGTCTTATCTTTGGCTAATGGTTCCTAATCGCCGCTACGGTCGGTCAGATGCAACATAAAATATTAAATCGACCACAGTCGAAAAGGCGGTAAAGAAAGGAGAGCATTAATATGCTGACATTAGCTCAAGTACAAGCCATATCGGCAAAAAATTTAGAAGGTCTTAATCCCATCGTGCGAAGAGCGACGGAGGAGTTGATTGTCCGTTCCTTCGCAGTAGGTGTTCCGATTATTATTGTACAGGGACTCCGAACGATTGCTTATCAGAATCAGCTGTACGCTCAGGGCAGAACAGCTCCAGGTACAATTGTGACCAATGCCAAGGGCGGTTATAGCTTCCATAATTTCGGACTTGCTGTAGATTTTGCATTACTGCTGCCAGATGGGAAAGCCATATCATGGGATACGTATCGAGATGGCAATAGGGATGGCCAGCGTGATTGGATTCAGGTTGCCACGATTGCGAAGGGGCTGGGATTTGAATGGGGTGGAGACTGGGCTCATTTTGTAGACATGCCGCACTTTCAGATGGCATTCGGACTTACAACAGCCAAGCTTAGAGCGGGTGCCAAACCACCAACAACAGTCATTACAACTGAGGAGGATCAACCTATGACGAAAGAGGAAAAACAAGCCTTCGAAGCATTGCAGAAAAAGGTAGGGGAGCAGTCTAGTACAGTTAGCATCCTCACTCAGAAGATTAAGGATATCGAAACAAATATACCGGCTCCAAAATGGTTTGTGACGGAGTTCGGCGACAAGGTGCTGGAGAAGATAAAGGATCCAACGGGAACACTTGATTTTTGGCGCTCGCTGGCCGTTTCGCTTAGGGTACAAGGCTATAAAAAGGTATAAATTATTTCCCGGGAGCTAGGCTTCTGGGATTTCTTTTTGAAATTGACGGTGTAGAGGACGCTTGGTATAATTAATTATCGATAATATTAACGATAATCATTTTTGAGGGAGGAATTTCCATTCTGTATAGCTTGGACGAACGAGGAGACTCATTAAGTGAGCAGGTTTATTTATCCCTTAGAGAGTCAATAGTTAGAGGGGAATTTTATCCCGGTTTTCGTTTGCTCGTCCTGGAAATTTCTAATTCCCTTAACATTAGCCAAGCCCCTGTTAGAGAAGCGATGGAACGCTTAAAGCAGGAAGGGCTATTAGTTAGTAAGCATAATAAAGGTTCCTTTGTAGCTGAGATTAGGCAAGAGGAGCTAGAGGAAATATATGAATTACGTGAAATTATTGAATGGAATGCCATCAAGAAATCACTTCCCGGTCTGCTAGACTCAGATATTGCGTACTTATCCGAAGTTTTCGAAAAAATGAAGCAAGCGGCTGAAATCGATGACTTGTTCCAGTTTATTGATTTGGATATGGAGTTTCATAGATTCTTCTATTTTAAATCGGGTAACAAGACAATTCTGCAAATATGGGATCAGATCAATGTGAAGATTAAACGCTTCTTGGCTATTGCGAACAAGCTTTATTATTCTGATCTCATGACTATCGCAGAAGGACATCTCCCTCTCATAGAAGCTTTGCAAAGAAGAAATGAAGAAGAAATTGAAAAGCTTTTTATGCAGCATTTGAAGGACGTATGGTGGCTAATGAATAAAAAGAACAACACACGGGGGTAGAAGGATGGCGCAGCATTCCGAAAGCTTGCAGTCATCGAATAAGCCGGAGGTCGTAACCTTCGGTGAAACGATGGCTTTATTTATAAGCGGATCTTCAAAGGGGATAGAATACAGCACGAATATGGAAAAATCCTTCGGAGGGGCTGAGAGCAATGTTGCGATCGGACTTGCAAGATTAGGTCATAACGTAGGGTGGTTTGGTACTCTTGGGAATGATCCGTTAGGTCGAATGATTTTCAAGAAACTTCGCGGAGAAGGCGTGGATGTTTCCAAGGTGCAATTCAGCAATGAAGCCCCGACAGGGCTTATGCTGCGCGAAGAGCTGGCGGGGAAAGCTTCTGTGTACTATTATCGAAAAAATTCTGCAGCGAGCCAGATGCAGCCAGAGCAGATCGATGCCAGCTACATTTCTCAAGCCAAAATTCTTCACATAACGGGCATTACTCCAGCACTAAGCTCAAGCTGCTTCGATTCAGTGCTTGAGGCGATTAGAATCGCTAAAGCCAACGGAGTGAAAGTCTGCTTTGACCCCAATCTGCGGCTAAAGCTTTGGAAGCTGGAAGAGGCCAGAACGGTTCTACTTAAGCTGGCAGAGGAAGCAGATTATTTCTTGCCAGGACTCGACGAGCTGAAGCTGCTGTACCAGACGGACGATTTCGGCACGATAGTTGATCAATTAAGACAGCTGTCTGCGATATCTGTAGTCAAAGGCGGGAACAATGAAACCTACTTGATAGATAAGGATCAGGTCACTTCAGTTCCTTATTTCAAAGCCGAGCGGGTTGTAGATACGATCGGAGCGGGAGACGGCTTCTGTTCAGGGTTCATATCAGGAATTTTACGAGGGTATGAGCTTCGGGAAGCTGTGCAGCTAGGCAACTTGATCGGTTCCCTTGTCGTGCAGATGGTAGGGGATTGGGAAGGGCTGCCCACATGGGGTGAAGTGGAAAGTAAATTAAATAACGAGGCCCATGTTGAAAGGTAATCCAAAATACAGCTTATAATTTACGAAGGGTGGAAACAACAATGAAAAAGCTAAACATGATTAAAAGTATTGTCGAACATGGAGTCGTAGCGGTGCTCCGCGGTAAAGATGCGAATGAAGTGGTGGAAATGGCTGAGCAAGCCATTGCAGGTGGAATTAAGGTTATTGAGGTAACAATGACGGTTCCTTCAGCCTTGACTGCTATTGAGAAGCTAGCTTCGAAATATTCCAGCTCAGCAACGGAAGCGGATAAATTCGCAATTATTGGTGTAGGAACGGTGTTGGATCCAGAAACGGCGCGTACAGCGATATTAAGTGGATCTGAATTCGTCGTTGGTCCTTCCCTCAATCCGGCCACTGTAGCGCTGTGTAATCGTTATCGCATTCCGGTAATGCCGGGAGTTATGACGATCAAAGAAATACAAGAGGCATTGGAATTGGGCGTCGATATCGTTAAGCTGTTCCCTAGCACCTCTCCTTCAATGATTAAAGCAATTAAAGGTCCGCTACCGCAAGCGAATATTATGCCTACAGGCGGCGTGACACTCGACAATCTCGGAGAGTGGATCTCAGCAGGAGCAGTTGCTGTAGGAATTGGCTCTGATCTAACGGCTGAGGCAGTGAAAAAAGGAGATTTAAGCCTTGTTGCGAATAGAGCAGCTCAGTATATACAAGCATTCAAAGCGGCTAAGAAATAGAGTCAACGGATAGTCGTAATTAATAAAATAGGCAGCACAATTAAGGGATTGAGCAGGATATTAAATCTGCCCAATCCCTTTTTATTTCCCTAATGTGAGTCATATATAAAAATAATTAATTAAATGTGAGTAATAATAATTGAAATTATCATTATAATGACTTATATTTATTTGTATCTTACCTATGGGGTGATCATATTGCGACATGCGAACACGGAATTAGGACATTATTCAGCCGAAAATACAGCTAATGATTTGGGCATTGTGATTTGTAAATTCTGTTCGCAGATTATCGCTACCCTGCCTACGAACGGCTACAAGAAATTTTATATCGTTTGTGATCATGAACAATGCGTCAGCAGCAATGAGACTCAAGGGGGAAATGAGAATGAGTGCTAAGCAAGTGTTCAGTTTTCAAGAAGGTAATGCCCAGATGAAACAGCTGCTTGGAGGAAAAGGGGCACATCTGGCAGAGATGACTCGTTCGGGGCTTCCGGTGCCTCCAGGTTTTACTTTATCGACAGCAGCATGTTTGTCCTACTTCAAGGAAGGGAATGTGTTGTCCGAGACACTGTGGGGGGAAACGCTATCCGCGCTGGAGAGTTTGGAATCCGCAAGAGGGCAACGCCTTGGAGATCCGGTTAATCCTCTGCTCGTGTCGGTCAGATCCGGATCGGTAACCTCTATGCCAGGCATGATGGATACAATCTTGAACCTAGGGCTCAACGACGAGACGGTTCAAGGCTTATCTCAGCAAACAGGTAATGCTCGATTCGCGTATGATTGCTATCGCAGATTGCTGCAGATGTTCGGAAACGTAGTTTTGGGTATTCAAGGGCACTATTTTGAGAAAATTTTTAACCAATTGAAACAAAAAGAAGGCGTAACGCAAGATCAGGATGTCTCTCTTGAGGGGCTACAGCAGTTAATTCCTGATTTCAAACGGTGCATTCAAGCGCAGACAGGTCGTGTATTTCCTGAAAATGTGCAGGAGCAGCTGCGTCTAGCTACAGAGGCTGTGTTTCAATCCTGGAACAATGCCAGAGCGCAAATCTATCGTAAAATCAACCGTATTCCCGACAGTCAGGGGACAGCGGTTAATATTCAAAGTATGGTGTTCGGTAATATGGGGATGGACTGCGGAACTGGAGTTGTTTTTACAAGAAATCCTTCGACTGGAGCTTCGGAATTGTTCGGTGAATATTTGATCAACGCGCAAGGGGAAGACGTTGTTGCAGGGGCAAGGACCCCGCAGCCAGTAGCCTCGTTAAGGAATGAGATGCCTGAGGTATATGAAGAGCTAGTGAGCGTTGCCAATCGGCTTGAACAGCACTATAAGGATATGCAGGACATTGAGTTTACGGTGGAAAAGGGTCAGCTCTTCATCCTGCAAACTAGGAATGGAAAGAGAAACGCACAGGCTGCGGTTACGATTGCCGTGAATCTTGTTAAAGAGGGCATTATTACAAGAGAGGATGCTCTACTAAGAATTGAAGCTTCCCATCTGGATCGGCTTCTTCATAGAGGAATTGATGAGAGTGCGGTTACGGAAGTATTCGCTACCGGCTTGCCAGCATCTCCAGGTGCGGCGGTTGGACAGATTGTTTTCGATGCAGAAATTGCGATGGAATGGAGCCAGGCTGGTAAGAAGGTGGTGCTTGCACGTCCGGAAACTACGCCTGAAGATATCCAGGGAGTACTCGTATCAGAGGGGATTGTAACCTGCCGTGGGGGAATGACCAGCCATGCTGCCGTAGTTGCGCGTGGAATGGGGAAGCCCTGTGTATGTGGCTGTGAAGAGATCAAGATTGATGAGGAACAGAAGCAGATGTCCGTTGGCTCACGAATCGTTAAGGAAGGCGATTGGGTAACGATAGAAGGTGCAAGCGGCCGAGTGATTTTAGGAGAAATTCCGCTGCGTGAAGCAGAAATATCGGAGGAGCTTTCCGAGATATTGAACTGGGCCGATTCCATTCGTAAGCTAAAGGTCAGAGCTAATGCTGATAATCCGCACGATGCAAGGATGGCTAAGCAATTTGGGGCGCAAGGCATCGGGCTGTGCCGGACTGAGCATATGTTTTTCTCGCCGACCCGTCTACCTGTTGTGCAGAAAATGATTCTAGCGGACAATGTAGAAGAGCGAGCGCTGGCATTGGAGCAATTATTGCCGATGCAGCAGGCTGATTTCGAGGAAATGTTTGGCGAGATGAATGGATTACCCGTCACTATTCGGCTGTTGGATCCTCCTTTGCATGAATTTTTACCTAAGGAGAAGGAACTGCAGAAGAAGCTGGACGAGTTGAGGCACAATCCAATCGAGAATGACAAGGAGCAGAAAGCAATTCTCGCTTTGATTCGCAAAGTGAATGCTCTAGAGGAAGTTAATCCTATGCTTGGGCAGCGCGGCTGTCGTTTAGGTATCGTATATCCGGAAATATATGAAATGCAGGTTGAAGCTATTTTTCGGGCGGCATCTCGTTGCTTGGAAAATGGAATAAAAATTACGTTGGAAATTATGGTTCCATTAGTGGGCCATGTAAATGAATTGATAACACTTCGTACAATGATTGATAAGGTAGCTAAGCAGGTGTTGGGAGAGTCCTCCGAAGGGCAAGAGGTTCCTTATCAAGTGGGGACGATGATTGAGGTTCCAAGAGCGGCCTTAACAGCAGGGCAAATAGCTCCGTATGCGGATTTCTTTTCCTTCGGGACGAATGATCTGACACAAATGACTTACGGTTATAGTCGAGATGATGCGGAAGGGAAATTCCTAACTCACTATCAGGATCAAAAAATATTGCCAAATAATCCATTTCAAGTGCTAGATCCTGATGGAGTCGGTTTACTGATTGAGTGGGCGGTAACCGCAGGGAGATCTATAAAACCAACAATCAAGACAGGAATCTGTGGAGAGCATGGCGGAGATAAGGAATCGATCTTTTTCTGCCATCGCAGTGGTCTTGATTATGTAAGCTGCTCACCCTTCCGGCTTCCCTTGGCAAGAATAGCTGCAGCACAAGCTGCCATTACTTATGGAGACATTGAGCCAGAGAAATCTTCTGTTCCCATTTCATCCATCCACGGGGTTTGATAGAATATTGGGATGAAGCAAGATGAGGAGGGTATCACAATCGAACTGACATCCCGCCAACAAGACATATTAGCTATTGTCACGAGTCAACAGCCGATATCGGGTGAGTCTATCGCTGATCAGCTCCATTCCACACGTCCGGTTATCCGGGCTGATCTAGCCTTACTTGTCATGCTGAATTACTTGGAAGCGAAGCCCAAGGTCGGTTATTCCTTGGGCAGTGCTTCAAGAAAGCAAGAAATGGCGCTGGAAAAGCTTCTAGACATGAAGGTGAAGGAGTTCCAAGCAGCACCTGTTGTATTGAGAGAAACCGCAACCGTAAGTGATGCGGTAGTCGCACTATTTTTAGAAAATGTGGGAAGTCTCATTGTTAGTGATGAAGAGGGCTATCTTGCAGGAATCGTTTCCCGAAAAGATCTGCTGAAGGTGTCGCTGGGTAATGCGGCTGCCACAGCCATGCCGATTAGCTTGGTTATGACCCGGCATCCGAACGTCCATACGATTACGCCTGAGGAATCAATAGTCGCGGCAGCTAGAAAAATGATATCCTATCAGGTGGACAGCCTTCCTGTCGTTAAGGCATCGGATTCATTGGATGATGAGGGAAAAAGAATCGAAGTCGTGGGTAGAATTACGAAGACAACAATGACCAAGATCTTGCTTGAAGTGGCTTTGGGCCTATAGCTGGGGGGAGAAAACTTGAACGAGAAGGAGCGCTCCATCTTTGTTTGCTCCGATTCAGTTGGAGAAACTGCAGAAGCGGTAGTGAGAGCGACTATCCGGCAATTTAATGCACATCAGACGCGAATCACGAGGTATGCTCATATCAAGAATGAAGAAGAAATACGTATTTTGATGGAGGAAGCCTCTAGCCAAGGTGCTTTCATCGCATATACGTTAGTTCTCCCTGAGCTGAGAGAGATGATGGTGGCGGAGTCGAATAGGCTTAAGATTAGTGCTGTCGATATTATGGGCCCGGTCATGCAGGCTTTTATCGACACTTTTCACGATTCGCCAAAAAGAGAAGCCGGACTACTCCATCGGCTGGATGAAGAATATTACCGACGGGTTGAAGCGATTGAGTTTACCGTTAAATGCGATGATGGAAAGGACATGAACGCCATTCATCGGGCGGACATTGTTCTGCTCGGAGTCTCACGAACCTCCAAGACCCCTCTTAGTATTTATTTGGCACACAAAGGCTACAAGGTTTGTAATTACCCACTTGTTCCTGATGTTAAGTCGCCGAGGGAGCTACTTCAGCAAAATAAAGATAAGCTAGTTGGACTGACGATGAAGGCTGAGCAGCTTTCGAAAATTCGTACAGAGCGGCTTAAGTCCGTTGGCTTGCCTAAGGGTGCGAAATACGCCTCTATGGAGCGTGTCGTCGAAGAGCTTGAATTTGCGATGGATTTGTACAAGCAGTTAGGGTGTATGGTCATAGATGTTACGGAGAAGGCCATTGAAGAAACAGCGGGTATTATTACGGAATCCTACTCTCTATAATCCTGTTGTGCTGGCGTGCCGACTGCGTCACTCACTCGGGATAGACTATATTATTGCCCTTGTGCTAGTATGTTGTCATACGAGGGAGGGCTTCTGAATATGGTTAAGTCGGCAAAGAGTTATTCCGTGCCAGCTATAGAAAAGGCAATTACAATATTGAATGGGATTTCAAAAAATGGGAAAATGAACATTAATGAAATCCATTCCGAGCTTAATATTCCAAAAACAACTGTGTTTGTTATCTTGAATACATTAGAGCGCCATTCACTCATCGAGAAGCATGACGATGGCAAATACGTACTCGGCCACGGCGTATTATATTGGGGAATGAACTATTACCAGCAAAGCGATATCAAGCAGGTTGCTCGCCCGCATCTTGAGAAGCTAGTGGCTGGGACCCCCTTTACTGCACATCTGGCCGTTATGGTTAACTATCAGCCTGTTTACATAGATAAGAGTGAAGGGAATGGATTTGTTCGTTTCGCGACAATTGCCGGACAAGCTTTGCCACTGCATCTATCCGGTGTGGGGAAAGCGTTAGCTTCCGGTCTTACTGATGAGGAAATTTCCGAGGCGATGTCTAAGACTCCGGACTTAGACGACTCCAAACGAGATCAATTGGCGGACAAGCTAATCGAGGACGTACAGTTTATTCGTCTTCACGGCTATTCCATCGAGGATGAGCAGATGGAAGAAGGCATTCGCTGCATCGGAGCACCGATTTTCGGGGACAATGGCCGCGTCATTGCGTCCATTAGTATTACTGCCTTAAGCAAGGATTTACCTGCAATCAAGTTCCAAACCATTGGGGAACAGGTGAAAGAAACAGCATTAAGAGTGTCCGAGGAAATGGGTTATCAGAAACGATAAACTAACTAAGCTAAAGACTGAAGCGGCTGTTCCATAAGTAATTATGTGCAGCTTTTTTGCTTTTTCGGAAATATATGCAACTGACCAGAAGAAGTTGGACAGGGATGACTCTCCCCGTACCAGCTTTTTTTATTTTGAGCATGATTTTGATAAAGGAGGGCAGTTCCGTCAGTGAGCTTAGCTTAGCTTAGCTACTTTTGGGGAGGCTCCCTTTTTAACTGGTCAAGGGAATACGGTAAAGGGAATTGACATTAGAATTGGGCTATGCTAAATTTGGCAAATATTCAGTTGGTTGAATTAAAATTAATATTTAGAATTACAAGAATGGGAAGTAAATATGACGTTAAGATAGGGGCTATTCAAAATGAGTTTGCGGAGTGAACAATGGTTTAATCATAAATCCTTTGAGACGCGGTTTCAGCATGCTTCTGCCATGCGTGCCTGCGGGCATGATCCTGAGTCGTATGCTGGAAAGCCTATTATCGGAATATTTAATTCATGGAACGATCTGAACAGCTGTAATGCCCCCCACAAGGAGCTTGTTGAGTATGTGAAAAAGGGTGTACTTGCTTCAGGTGGATACCCCATAGAGATGCATACGATTACAACAGCAGCTGATTTTAACAAGCCTTCTGATCTGCCCTACCGCAATCTAATGTCAATGGACGTGGAAGAAATGATACGTTCATTGCCGTTGGATGGTATTGTGCTGCTCTGTGAATGCGATAAGACAACACCTGCACAGCTAATGGGGGCAGCAAGCTGTGATCTTCCGACGCTGCAGCTTGCGGCTGGTCACAGGTCTACGGCTTATTTTAAGGGCAAACCGGTTAATTACGGTACAGATTTGTGGAAGTACATGGATATGTATAAGGCTGGAGAGCTGTCTGATGATGAGATGAAGGAGCTGGAGAAGGGGATTTCCTGCTCCCTCGGCGGATGTCCTGTGATGGGCACGGCTTCGACGATGAAGAGTGTTTCGGAAATAATGGGCATGATGCTACCGGGAACCTCTGATATTCCAGCAACCGATTCAAGAAGAAGAATTGCTGCCGAGCAGACGGGTAAACGGATTGTTGAGATGGTTGAGGAGGAGCTAACACCTTCGAAGCTGATGACGGAAGCTGCCTTTCACAATGCGATTAAATTGCTTGCCGCGCTTGGAGGATCTACGAATGCGGTGTTGCATTTAACGGCTATAGCGGGTCGGTTGGGTATTAGGATTAATCTCAAGCAATACCAGGAGCTGTCGGAAAGTGTTCCATTAATCGTGAATCTTCAGCCGAGTGGGCTTTATGGTATGGATGATTATTTTCATGCGGGAGGCTTGTCGGGGGTAATATACGAATTGCTTCCAAGGCTGGATGGCGAGTGCTTAACAGCTCTTGGCAAGCCGCTGAAAGAGGTATACACGCAGCAAACGGAAAGTCCTCATATTATCACGTCCTTGAAGCAGCCATTCAAATCCGAGTCGGGAATCAAAGTGCTGAAAGGGAATTTGGCCCCGTCCGGCGCGATTCTTAAGCTATCGGCAAGCTCTAAGAAGCTGTGGAAGCACCAAGGAAAAGCGTATGTGTTCGATAGCTATGACGCGATGCTTGAGGAAATCGATAGAGATGACTTGGCAGTGGATGCTTCTTCGGTATTAATATTACGGAATTGCGGACCAGCCGCACTTGGCATGCCGGAGTGGGGAGAAATTCCGATTCCAACGAAATTGCTGAAAGAAGGCATTGAGGACATGGTTCGGATTAGCGATGCCAGAATGAGTGGGACCAGTTACGGGACGGCTATTTTACACGTTTCCCCAGAAGCGGCGGTGGGTGGCAATATTGCTATTGTTCAAAATGGAGACATCATTGAGGTGGACGTGGAACAAGGACTGTTGCATTTACATTTATCCGATGACGTCATCCAAGAGCGTAAGCAGTTCTTGAAGCCGCTCCCGCAAAGATATCCGCGCGGGTTCCTGAAGTTGTTCTCTGATCATGTGCTCCAGGCGGATGAAGGTTGCGATCTAGATTTCCTTCGTCCGAACAACAAGGAGGAAGCACGTTTCGTACCTCCGATCGTCGGAAGAAGCTAATTTCTATTAACGTGTGGCTACCCAAGTTGATCTGCAAAGGTCCCCTCGGGCGGCCTTTTCGGTGTGTCCCGATTTCCCACTAGTTGTATCTGACCAGCAAACAAACCATGATCCGGCGGCGCTACTAGAAACTTCGTTACTCGAAAAAATCGTACAGCTCCCACCAATATAGGCCTCTGTAACTTCGTTATACGAAAAAATCGTACAGCTCCCACTAATCGAGGTCCTCCTTAACTTCGTTGCACGAAAAAATCGTACACCTCCCACTAATTGGGGCCCTTCGTAACTTCGTAGCTCGAAAATATCGAACACCTCCCTCTAATTGGGGCCCTCCGTAACTACGTTGCACGAAAAAATCGTACAACGCCCTCCAAAAGAGTCGCCCCATGACCTCGTTGCACGAAAATATCGTACAACGCCCTCCAACGGTGGCGCCCCGGCCCCAGTTGTAAGAAAATATCGAACAACGGCTCCCAAAAAGAGACGCACCGACCCAGTTGTACGAAAAAATCGTACAACGCCCTCCAAAAGAGTCGAGCCGAGACCCCGTTGTACGAAAATATCGTACAACGCCCCCGAAAAGTGCCGCCCCGCAACCCCATAGCTCGAAAAAATCGCACACGAATAGAAAATATTCAATTGACACCATCAAACAATCTCTATATATTCAGTATATGGATTATTAATCAATATATTGATTTTTATTATCGACATGGAGGGAAAACAAATGGAATTCAAAGAAAGCGCCAGATTATATGAGGAAGCTAAGAAATACACGCCCGGTGGCGTTCATACGTCCATTCGAAATTTAGAGCCCCATCTTATTTTTAAGAAAGCAGAGGGAGCTTATATTTATGATGCTGATGGCAATAAGTACATTGATTATCAAGGTGCATTCGGACCTTATATTCTCGGCCACAATAATCCCTACGTAAATAACAAGGTTATCGAAGCGCTAGGTCGCACTGACCTTTACGGAACTGGAACTACCGATCTTGAGATCGAGCTTGCGCAGAAAATATGTAAGCATGTTCCTTCCGCGGAACAGGTACTGTTCTGTAACTCAGGATCTGAGGCTACCTTTCATGCGATTCGCCTAGCACGCGCGGTAACGAAACGTGTTAAGCTAATCAAATTCCAAGGCTGTTACCATGGCTGGCATGATTACGTAGCTAGAAATATGCTTAGCTCCTGGGATATGATAGGCAAACGTGACCCAGGCTCCGCAGGAATGATGGAAGAAGCTATAGATAACACGCTTGTATGTACGTTCAATGATCTTGAAGATGTAGAGAGCACAATTAAATCGAACGATGGTGAAGTAGCGGCGTTAATTATTGAGCCTATTCCTCATAACATTGGTTGCATTATGCCGCAGCCGGGCTTTCTGGAAGGCCTTCGGAAGCTTTGCGACGAGCATGGAATTATACTCATTTTCGATGAGGTCATCACTGGTTTCCGTCATGATATCGGCTGCTATCAGAAAGTAGCTGGCGTAACACCGGATTTAACTACAATGGGTAAAGCGATGGCGAATGGCTTCCCTATTGCAGCAATTGCCGGCAAGAAGCAGTACATGCAACGTTTCAACACGCAGCCGGGCGGAGATGTTTGGTTCGCGGGCACTTATAATGGTCATGCCGTAGGTACAGCAGCTTCCATTGCGACCCTTGAGATGATGGAAAATGAACCTGTGCATGAGCATGTATTCCGTCTGGGAGAGAAAATGCGTAGCGGGCTCCGCGATATCCTTAAACGCTTGGATATCGAGTCTTATGTTGCTGGCTTTGGTTCTGTTTTCACCACTTATTTCATGGGCTTTGAACCGAAAAACTATAGTGACCTCCAGCACAACGATGCAGTGTTCTATGTAGCTTACCGCCGGGCTTTGATGGAGAAAGGTATCTTCAAGCTACCGATGAATATGAAGCGGAATCATATTAGCTACAGCCACACGGACAAGGAAATCGACTACACGCTGGAATGCATAGAGGATGTATTGCGAGTGATGAAGGGTAAGAAATAACAGATTTATGTCTTAAAATCATTTATTATGAAAGGGGCTGCCCCCAAGGTCTCTAAAGACCCTATGGGACAGCCCCTCTTGCTAGTTATTAATAAATGTATAAGCTTCTCAGCGAACTAGAAGTCGCCAGCGCCCGCTAGATGGCCGCCGTCTACAACGAGAGTTGTTCCCGTAATATAGGAGGCTTCGTCGGAAGCGAGGAATAGAAAAGCGTTGGCGGTCTCTTCAATGGTACCCATACGCCGCATCGGTGTTCGACTTGTTATGTTCAATGTTTCTTCCTTATTCGCTTTCAGCTCCCGGTCAAGCGGTGTATCAATAAAGCCTGGTGCTACTGCGTTTACGCGGATGCCGTGAGGAGCGAGGTCGACGGCCATGGACTGTGTGAGAAGTACGACTCCACCCTTAGAAGAGTTGTAGTGGGCCAGCATACCGCTTCCCGCCAAGCCATTCTTGGAAGCCATGTTCACGAAGCTGCCTGATCTGCCCTCTTGAATCATTCGTTTGCTAAGTATTTGACTTAGTAGGAACGTAGCGTTTAGATTAATATCTATGATTTTCGTCCAACGCTCGTAAGGGATATCGATGAATTTCTCGCGAACTGCAATTCCCGCATTGTTAATGACAATGTCTATGCCTCCAAGCAGGCTCCATGCGCTTGCAGTTGCCCCTTCAATATTAGCAGGGTTTGCTAAGTCGCATAGGATAGACTCAACTTTAGAGGGGGATGCAGGGTTGATTTCCTTCGCTTGTTGTCGTAATTGTTCGACGGAATTTGCCAGCTCCTCTTCGCGGACATCCAATATGACGATATGAGCTCCTTCTTGAATAAATCGGGATGCGATGCCTAATCCGATACCACGAGCTCCGCCTGTAATTAATGCTGTTTTACCTTTTAATCTAGACATTTGAATTCCTCCGCGGCATAATGATTTAGTATGTTGAATTAAAATTATGATTTTAATATAGAAGTATAAAGGAAGCGTTGTCAATCTAATTATGATTGGGAGTGAATAATCTTGTCATCTGTTTTGTTGAACGATGTGAGAAGTGAACGGCTTGTACAAGATACGCTACAGCTTGTGAGCATACCAAGCCCGACAGGAGACACCCGGGAAGTGGCTAGCCTCTATGAGCGTCTTCTCCAAGAAGTAGGATGTAAGGTAGAGCGGTTCGAGCTAATTAAGAATAATCCAACGCTAGTCGCGACCTATGGCGGAGAGCTCCCAGGAAAAACGATTATTTTCAACGGACATATGGACACTGTAACGCTAGCCCATGAGCCTGCTTCCCTTCGAGACGGTCGGATCTACGGCAGAGGCGCATGTGATATGAAGGGATCACTTGCCTGCATCTTAGAAGTGCTTAGAGTTTTGAGGGATAACGAGGTTAAGCTGCATGGTCGAATAATAATTATTGCAAATAGCTTACATGAAAGTCCAGGTGGTCGGGGCGAGGATCTTATCGCATTGGCTGAGCGACTGAAGCTGAAGGCGGATATTGCGATTGTAATGGAAGGCGCAACAACAGAATGCACGGTCGCTCAATTCGGCTCTGCTACCTTCCAGATTACAATCAGCAGAGAGGGAGAGCCCAGCCATCAATTGTATACACCTCCTCATACGGCACATCCGATTCATGTTGCATCGGAAATTATCCAGCTTCTGCAATCATTAAACATAGAGCTAGAGAAGGATTATGTAGAGGATATCGGTTATGCGTCCTATTTTATTGGCTCCGTCCATAGCGGGCAATTCTATAATCAACATCCGAAGAAAGCGGAGATAGTCGGCGTGAGACGGTACAGTCCACAGACTACATTTGCCGAGGTGGAGAAGGAATTTAGGACGAATTTGGACCGGATTGCCAATGAGCATGGAGTCGAGATCACACTGGATCTGGAAAAGGTTCGAGATGGTTACCGTCTAGACAAAAGTAATCCAGCCATCGAGGTTCTCGTTCAAGCCATTCAAGAAGTCAGAGGGATATCCGTCCCGCTAGTCGGCAAAAAGCTGGTAACAGATGCGGGCATTATTGCGAATGACTTCGGAACTCCTGCGTTATGCCATGGTCCGGATCAACGAAGCGCTCATGGTGATGTGGAATATGTAGAAATAAAAGAGCTAGAATTGGCGACGAAAGTATACTTGGAGTTTATTGCTCTTTATATGAAAGAATAGAAAGAGTTATTGTGAATGACGTAAATAGATGATCGCTATGGCAACTTGCTGTAGCGGTCTTTTCTATATAGAGGAAACTGTTTCCGCTTGAAGTAAATGCTATGCTTGTAGTAAACGGATGTACATGAATGTAAAAACAAGTGTATAGAGAAGTAGTGCTCACCCCTATATAATTCAACTAAATCACTTTTATGTTGTGAATGGGAGAGGGATATTCCAGTGTTGAAACCATTTGGTGTACAAATCGTCGAAGGGCCACAGCATTGGGCTGTCGTACAGCAACACCGAGGCTATGGAGATATTTATCTGAAGGGCATTAGCTCCACAAAGCTTGAAATAACGGCGGATCATGCTCTTGTTTATGCTCGGGTTGTTAGTGAGGATGGAAGCGGAGCTGTTCTTCCTTGGACGCTTTGCCTTATGGGTGATGGCTTGGAGTGGAGCGTGACACTTCAGGCTATTCCTGCTGGGGGCTTATATCGAATTGAAACCTGCTTGCGATTGGATGATGATCAGCCTATGGAGCTGGCAACCCGGGGCGATATGATTCACCATGTTGCTGTCGGTGATATATGGGTAATTGCGGGACAAAGCAACGCTGCAGGTTACGGAAGAGGACCAGTTAACGATCCTCCTGAGATGGGCATTCACTTGCTACGGCACAGTGGAAAATGGGATTTAGCTACACACCCATTCAATGAGTCTACAAACACTGTTCAAGGTTTAAATGGAGAGCCTGTAAATCCAGGTCATTCGCCTTATCTTGCTTTTGCAAGGCTGATTAAGAAAGAGACGGGCATGCCCATTGGATTTTTGCAAACTGCGCTAGGGGGTTCACCTCTTGAAAGATGGGATCCTGATCAAGATGGCGATTTATACCGGAATATGATGAATGTTATTGAATCGGCTGGAGAAAAGGTACGAGGAATTCTATGGTATCAGGGCTGCAGTGATTGCGATAGTGAGAATGCTCCTACCTATCTTGAAAGATTTACTCGTGTCGTTAATCACTGGAGAGAAGATCTTGGTGATGATGCTCTACCTATTCTGACGGTTCAGTTAAATCGGTATGCCGAGTATTCGGGAGGGGAAGAAGGAAATCGCTGCTGGGGTATCGTACGTAATGCTCAGCGGTTGGCGGCAAAGCAGCTCGAACAATTGTATGTCGTTCCCGCGCTCGATTGTCCGCTTTCGGATATTATTCATAATAGTCCAGCAGGCAACTTAATTATTGGCGAGCGACTGGCAAGGACGGCGTTAGCTAATCTATATGGGAAAGAGATGCCGCATCAAGCGCCTGATATCACCAATGCTTCTATTAGCACTGTGACGTCGGACGGGAGAGCAACCCTTTTACTTGAATTTTCAAATGTGGCTGGTGAGCTGTTTGCAATGGGTCCTGGGGAAATTGTTTTTTCAATCGATGATGACCTAGGCTTAATGCCAATTACGAGCTGGACAACTCGGACTGGAGGTCGGGTGGAGCTTGAGCTGCCTAGACCAATAGAAGGTACGGCTGTCGTCCATGGAGCATTTGAAGCCAATCCAGCTGCAGCGCTTCCCATTGACACGGGGACCTATTTGCCTATGCTTTCCTTCTATAACTTTACGATTCAGTAAATCAAATTGCATCAGCTACTTGCGGAGGTTATTTTAATGTCGAGCTACTCGTACATGCTGCGTTTTGTATTGCAGCCTGATCATTTAGAACAGCAGCGTCTTGAAGAGTTGGTTGAATTCTGTCAGCAGGGCAGAGTCGATGATGTTATGTTTTTTATAGATCCGTTAAATCTCCGTCATATTACCTTGGAAGAAGCTAAGCCTTGGATGGAAATGATCGGGAGAGCGAAGAGATTGTTAGAGCCGATGGGCGTAACAACCTCAATCAATCCCTTAAATACGTTATTGCATGATTCTGCCTATAATTCCTTACTAGAAGGCCAAAGCTTTCGTTTAATGGTTGATCCCTACGGAAATCAAGCAACAACTGTCGTATGCCCGCTTTGTCCGGAATGGCGTAAATATATTACTGAAATATATGCTTATTATGCTACACTGCAGCCATATTCGTTGTGGGTAGAGGATGATTTTCGCCTTCACAACCACAGTCCTTTAGTTTGGGGAGGTTGTTTCTGCGAGGACCACATGCGTGAATATGCTCGCCAAGCGGGTGTGGAATCACTAGAACGGCAGGATTTTGTTCGGGGTCTTCTAGCGAGCGGCGATCCGCATGAATACCGACGTATATGGCTGGATTCATGTCGGCAAGTCATGGTGGAATTAGCGGAAGCTATCGGCGAAGCCGTACATCAAGTGTCGCCAAATACCCGTATTGGCTTAATGACGAGTGTTCCAAGTGTACATGCTGCAGAAGCACGAGACTGGCATGGGATTATGAAAGCTTTTGACGGGAAGCAGTCTGCGATCGTTAGGCCTCATCTACCTGCTTACATGGAAACTAGTGGAATTCATTATTCTTGGGAGTTTAATGGCACATCGCGTTTGACCGCTGCCTTCCTTCCCGAGTACACGGAGATGTTCCCGGAAATTGAGAATGTTCCCTATACCTCTTATTCCAAATCCAAAGCCTTTCAGAAGTATCAGGTAGAAACAGCATTACTACTCGGGAGCCGAGGGATCACGCTAAATATAATAGATATGGTGGGGAATGGCTTATATCCTGAAGAACAGGCGACGAGCTGGTTAAGTGAGGAAAAGGACTTCTTGAATGCCGTTGCTTCACTAAGCTTGCATACTAAAAATATGACGGGCGTGCAGGTACTCGTGAGCGAACGATCTTCATACCATTTGCATACTAAAAGCGACAATTCTATGGAAGCGCTCTATCCCCAGGAAACATTCTGGGCTAGCCTGCTTTCAGCTTATGGCGTAGCTAACACCTATGCGGTGGAATGGCCCGAAAGCGGTGGCGTGATCGCGTTATCCGGACAGATATTGCGCAAATACGATGAGTCTCAAATACGCGAGCTGTTTGAATCTCACGTTGTTTTGTTGGAAGGCGATGCTGTTCATACTCTATATGCGATGGGGCTGGGTTCATTATGCGGAGTCACGCAAGCGGTATGGCGTGAAGCGCAAACGATTGAACAAATTATAAATAAGCACGAATATTCAGGTATTAAAGAAGGGCGTATGAGACCTTATCTAGTCTCAGGTCGTTATTTAGACCTGCAATATGAGCCAGGCACCGTAGATATCATTTCACAAATTGCAAATGTTCGAGGGGAAGCGCTCTGTCCGGGAATGACCATAGTGAATGGGCGAATTTTTATTTTACCTTATGGACAGGATGGGTTTCAGGGATTGCTTAACCCAATTCGTCGTGCAGTGCTTCAGGAAACAATAGGAATGCTAGGTTTAGCCAAGCCGTTAATGATTACCAGCTATGCTCCTCACTTAAGTGTATATGAGTTCCGGGCAGGTAATCGACAATCGATAGCCATAGCAAATCATTCATTAGATGATATTGAGGGAATAGAGCTTAGCGGAACAGATTTAACAGACGATAGCTGGAAGTTACTTAGCCGACATGAGCCTCTGGGTCAACAGATGGCTTTGCAGAGCATAGGAGACCGAACCGCCATTAATGCTAGATTTCCTGCCTTGACATTAACTGTGCTGCACAGACAAAAGCAGATTTAGCTATCTTTATGTAAACAAATGTACATGAATGTCAAATCTAGTGTATAGAGCGAGCCGACAACAGCCTTTATAATTAAATTACGAGAGGTATTTGATATATAACATTACACAAAATGTAATTTTTATGTTGAATATTTTCTCCGGCATAAACGTCCTTCCGCCAAGCTAAGGAAGGCGAAAGTAGTTCGAGGTAGTAAATCTCAGCGCTAACAAAAATGACAGGGGGATTTCAGAATGAAGCGAATGAGTAGATTGGTGTTATCCTGTGTTCTGATTGTGGTGTTGGCAGTTGTATCAGCTTGTAGTAGCAACAATTCTAATGAAGGGGCAACTACCCCGGCTACCGAAAGTGGCGCAGCAGTGTCTGGGCCGGTGGAAATAACGATGGCTCGTGAGAGCGAAGCTGACGTTAAATACCTTCCTGGCGAATCGATCGATAAAAACTCAGTATCCGATGCCATTGAGAGAGATCTAGGAATTAAGATTAAGAATGTTTGGGTGGCTGAGACTGCGCAATATGAGCAAAAGACGCAAATGAGCATCTCATCCAACAACATTCCTGACCTGATGGCCGTTACAATGGCACAGCTGCAGCAACTTATCGAGGCGGATATGATTATGGATCTGACTGATGTCTATGAGAAAAATGCTAGCGCTGAGACAAAGGCTTATCTGACCGGAGACGGTGGCAAACAGATAGAATCGGCAAAGTTCGAAGGAAAGCTGATGGCTATCCCGCAAACTAATGGGCCTTACGGCGCTTCTACGCAAGTATGGATTAGAAGAGACTGGCTCAAGCAGCTAAATCTGCCGGAACCAAAAACAATGCAGGACGTTCTGGCTATTGCTGAAGCATTTGCTAAAAAGGATCCAGGCGGCACCGGAAAATCCTATGCATTGCCACTCACGAAGGATTTGCTTAAGGATGTTACTTTCGATATGAGAGGATTCTTTAACAGCTACCACGCCTATCCTACACAATGGATTAAGGATAGCTCCGGAAAGCTTGTCAGTGGTGATATCCAGCCGGAAATGAAGCAAGCCTTGAAGCAATTGCAGGATATGTATAAAGATGGACAGATTGATCCTGAATTCGCGGTTAAGGATTTGGTAAAGGAAAATGAGCTGTTAGCTACGAACAAAATCGGTGTTGTATATGGGCCATTCTGGCTTAGTGCCTATCCGTTGCTAGGTAATGCAGTAAAGGATGGCAAGCTAGTTCAAGATTGGTGGCCGTACCCGATCACATCTATTGACGATAAGCCTGCGAAATCACAAATCGAGCTAGGCGTTCAGAAATATTACGTTGTATCCAAAAATAGCAAAAATTCTGAAGCGGTAATTAAGCTATTGAACAAGTGGGTTCAGGCCTACACGAATCCTACTGAAACAGATAAAGTGTATTTCCTGCAAAATGAAGAAGCAGTAAGCTACTGGAAGCTTAGCCCAATCCGCGTAACCTCCCAAACGGAAACGATATTGCTCGGGGACACTGTTCCTAAGGCGGTATTGGCGAAGGATCCCTCCACGCTTACAGGAGTTGAGGCACCTAACCGCTACGGGAAAATTATGAAGTATTTGGATGGAGAAGTAGGAGAGTGGGCGGAATACCCGATTTCTGGACCAGACGGCGCATTCTCTATCATGTACGACTATTTGCAAAAGGATCTCTATCATTTCAATGAGTTTTATGGCTCGCCAGGAACTAACATGATGGAAAAGAGACCAGTTCTAGAAGCGAAGATGAGCGAGGTTTTCATTAAAATCATTATGAATCAGGTGTCGATCGATGAATTCGATAAATTCGTCGTTGAATGGAAAAAGCTTGGCGGCGACGCTATCACGGCGGAAGTTAATGAATGGTACGCGAGTGCTTCCAAGTAATAGGAATGGAGGAAGGGGAACTGCAGCTAGCGCGATCCCCTTCCGTTTTTAAGAACTTTTGGGAGGTTCCATGAAATGACCATCAAGAGATTTACCAAAGAGTGGCCCCTTCATTTACTGTTAATACCTGGAGTCCTTATTGCCTTTGTTTTCAGCTATGTCCCCATGGCGGGGATATCCATAGCCTTCGAAAGATTTATCCCTACACGAGGAATATTTAACTCCCCATGGGTAGGATGGAATAACTTCAAGCTAATGATGGACTATCCGGGCATTGATCGCATTATGTTGAATACGATCTACATTGCTGTTATGAAAATCATTGGTGGTCTCCTGGTACCGATTACCGTTGCTATTTTGCTGAATGAAATACGTAAAGAGGTATTTAAACGGACGGTTCAAACACTCGTTTACTTGCCTCATTTTTTATCCTGGGTGCTGCTTGGCGGTATTCTAATTGATATTTTGTCTCCGTCATCCGGCATAATTAACCAATTCCTTGGTTGGTTCGGCATCAAGCCTATTTTCTTCCTAGGAAGCAATTCCTGGTTTCCTTATACTCTTGTTATCTCTGACGTCTGGAAGGAATTTGGCTTCAGCACCATTGTATATTTGGCAGCTCTCACAAGTATTAATCCATCGCTATATGAAGCTTCCGAGATGGACGGCGCTGGTCGTTGGAAGCAAACGTGGCATGTTACTTTACCTGGTATGCTCCCTATTATTGTCCTTATGGCTACATTAAGTGTCGGTAATATCCTGAATGCAGGATTCGAGCAAATCTTTAATTTATACGGGCCGGCCGTATATGAAAGCGGCGATATTCTGGATACCTTCGTATATCGTATGGGCTTCGAGCAGGTTCATTATGGCTTGGCAACGGCTGTAGGTTTATTAAAATCTGTCGTATCTCTCGTTCTGTTATCTATGTCATATGCGATGGCTTACCGTTTTGCAGGATATCGCATTTTTTGAGAAAGGAGCATGACTTTGAATTCACGAATATCCACAGGCAGAAGAACGTTTATTATTTTTAATTACACCTTTTTGGCTCTTCTTTCCTTGCTGTGCATATTCCCGTTAATGCATATGCTCGCTTTGTCATTCAGCTCCGGTGCAGCTGCTGCAGCAGGAAAGGTTGGCCTATGGCCAGTGGAATTTAATACGGCTGCTTACCGAAATATATTAAACAAGCCTGAATACTTAACTGCTTTTGGAGTATCAGTGCAGAGACTAGTCCTTGGAACGCTGATTAGCTTAACCGTTACTATCATTACAGCATTTCCGTTATCGAAGGAGAATAATGCCTTTCAGTTCAGAACTCTGTATGCGTGGTTTTTCGTATTTACAATTCTCTTCAGCGGTGGATTAGTCCCATGGTTCATGACCATTCAGAAGCTTGGACTAATGGATTCTATCTGGGCGCTTGTACTGCCTAGTGCGCTGTCCGTGTTTAATGTTATTTTGCTGCTTAACTTTTATCGAGGCTTGCCTAAGGAGCTGGATGAATCCGCGAGAATAGATGGAGCGGGCCATTTCAGGGTGCTGTGGAGTATCATCGTACCCTTGTCTAAGCCGGCACTCGCGACGGTTGGTTTGTTCACAATGGTTGCGCATTGGAACAGTTGGTTTGACGGGCTTGTGCTGATGAATCGGCCAGAGAATTATCCCTTGCAGTCTTTCCTGCAAACAATCGTTATCCAGAAGGATATGAGATTTATAAGTGCGGAGAATGTAGAACTGCTCAAGCTGATATCGGATAGAACGAGCGCAGCAGCACAGATTTTCGTTGCTACCGTCCCCATTCTGGTTGTGTATCCGTTCCTGCAGCGCTTTTTTATTAAGGGAATCGTGTTAGGAAGCGTTAAAGAGTAGGAAGTACGATTTAACAGCCTGCCTCATTGGCTTGTATGATAAAGTGTTAATACATCGTGTAAACACTTCATTCAAGCAGGAGGAAAGTCATGGAGATTCCGAACATGTCCAAGTGGAACCGACCAACGATATTCGTTAAATTGATGCTTACTTTCATAGCCGTATTGGCACCGTTATACTTGCTTACTTTGGTCATTAACAACAAGGGCGCACAGAGCACCCATAAGGAAATATCACAGTCGCTTGCGGGGCGTAATGATTTTTACCTGAAAACGCTGGAAATGGAAGTCGAACGGGTTGTGCGTATGCTTCCGGAATATGTGGCTGATAAGGATTTAATTGCTTTAAGCACGACCGGAGACAGCATGAGCGATTACGAGAAAATAGACAACATTAGAGCCATCCAGCGACGCATCAACCTGATTAAATATAACAGTATCTACTTCAAGGAAGTTAGGACTTATATTCCATTGATTCAGAGAACCATTCTGAGCTCAACATTCGAGACGTCTATTAATGAAGAAGAGTTTAATGCACTTAAGCTCAAGAAAGATGATATACAAGAAAGCCCTTTAATTTACTGGAACGGGCGACTGTTTATTAGCATGCAATATCCCGCGGTTGCAAATCGTAGAGCACTGTTTGCAGTGGGTGTGGAAATATCAGTCGATAAGCTTAGGAATACGTTAAGCGAGGTTATAAGTATTCCAGAAGGGAATGCGGCTATCTTAAATTTCACTCAGGATTGGACTATCTCGAATGAAAAGAACACATCGATGATAACGACACTTCGTAGCCATTTGACCGAGAAAGTGAAGGGCGGGCAAGTTGCAGGATACGATACGCTTAAATTCAATCAGATACCTTATCTCGTCTCCTATACGTATTCCAACGAGCTGGAGTCTTATTTAGTAAGCTATGTCCCGGAAAGCCATGTCACTGGACCGATTAGCAAATATCAATATTGGATATTAGGCGTCTCTGGCTTATCGGTCTTTATCGTTCTCTTCTTCTCGATGTCTATATTCCGGATGATCCATCGCCCGCTTAAGGAGCTGATCGGCGCTTTCAAACGAATGCGGACAGGGGATATTGTGCAGATCAAGCATACTCAGCAACGACATGATGAATTTGGTTATTTATACCGAGCATACAATGAAACCGCCGTTCATCTAAAAACGTTAATACAGGAAAATTATGAGCAGAAAATTCATAGCCAGCGCTCTGAGCTCAAAAGATTGCAATCGCAAATTAATCCCCACTTCTTATATAACTGCTTTTTTGTTCTATGCCGTTTAATTAAGTCGGAGGATTTGGAGCTTGCTTACCGGTTTTGCCAATACGTCGGAGACTATTTTCAATTCATAACCCGGGACGATTCGGATCAGATCTCGCTTGCGACGGAAATTAAACATGTTCAGACCTATGTAGATATACAGAAGGTTTGCTACGGGGAAAGAATTCAGGTTGAATTCGATATGCTGGATCCTGCAATTGAGAAGTTCAGGGTGCCTCGATTAATCTTCCAACCGATAGTTGAGAACATATATAAACACGCGGTTGCTAAAATGATCAATGGCGGAAACATATGGATTCATATGGAACAAGCCGCTGGGGATTTGACTATCTATATGGAGGACAGTGGGGATAGCCTGACGGCAATGGACATAGAGAAGCTCAATAATAGGCTAAGCATGTCGGCCTATCATATCGAGGATACGACGGGAATTATTAACGTGCACCGGCGTATTCAAATTATGTGCGGCCCCGATTACGGTCTTACGATGTCTAGATCGAAGTTGGGCGGCCTACGGGTCGAAATTCGTTTATCCTTAATGGAAGGGGAGGATTAACGCATGTATAGACTATTGATAGTAGACGACCTGCCGATTATTACGGATGGACTTGCCGAGCTGTTTCAGCTGGACCCGAATTTGCAATTGGAAGTGTACAAAGCCTATTCAGGCACTGAAGCACTAGGACTCTTAAAGAAGCATCGCATTGATATCGTGCTATCTGATATTCTGATGCCTGGCATGGATGGCATTGAGCTACTGAGAGAAATTCGCAGCAATTGGCCAGCCTGCAAGGTAATTCTGTTAACTAGCTATAGTGATTTCAGCTATGTACAAAGCGCGCTTTCCTTAGGTGGATTGGAATATATTCTGAAGACGGAGAGCGACGATAAAATCGTTCAGGCAGTTGAGAAGGCGATGCTAACTCTCGATAAGGAGAATGATGCTAGAAGGCTGATTGAGAAAGCTGAAATTCATATGAAGCTGGCCCTGCCGACGCTACAGAAGGAATATTTATGGTCGCTGCTGCAAGGGAAGAAGGTTGAGCAGTCATTGCTGGCCGAGCATTTTGCCAATATTCAGCTGCCCTTCCGGGCTAGCGATTGTGTGTTCTTATTGATCTGTCGGGTGGATGATTGGAATGAAATCACGAAGGCACCCGACAAATCATTGATCATATATGCAGTGCAGAATATCGTCGAGGAGTTATTATCGGAATCCACTCAGTTGATATCGCTAGTGCATGAATCCTCGAAAATCATTTGGATTTTGCAGCCTCAATCCTCGGCACCCGATGAATTGGATAAAACCCTCCACTTTGTTAATGGGATGCTGGAGATGATTCAGAGCAAATGCTTGAGCCTATTGAAGCTGTCAGTTTCGTTCGTGCTCGGCAGTAGGGAGGCAGCTTGGTCGGAGCTAGCAGATAGATTCCACTCGCTGAAATATTTACTAGTACGCGGACTGGGAGGTCGTAAGGGTACCTTGTTGACGGATGTTATTCGATCATCGGGTGATGTGGGACATTCCAATGCCGGCAATAACACCATCCTCGGAATTAAAAAGGGAAGCTATCAGCTTCAGAGCAAGGTTCCGCTCTTATTAAGCAGTTTGGAAAATGGCAGCGAGGAGGAGTTTTACCGGTTATACGAGGAGCTCGCACCGATTTTCTCTGATGATCACGTTCCCCGATTGCAGAAGATGGAGCTGTATCATGCGCTATCCTATGTATTTCTGACCTTCGTCAATAAATACGACCTTGAAAGCGAGCTTGGAGAGCAGATCGAATGGAGTAAGCTTGTCCTATTTAATGATCAGGTTTCCTGGCAGGAATGGAATGCCTACTTCTTGCACTTAGCTTCACTGATTATTGCTTGGAACATGGAAGAGCAGGAGCAAAGTACTCATGAGGTTGTAAAGAAGGTGCACGACTTTATAGAGAGTCATATTTCCGCGGACATATCCCTTATCCATCTGGCGGATCATGTGAATTTGAATCCTTCTTATTTGTCGAGATTGTATAAGCAAATTACCGGAAACGGCTTGTCCGACTATTTAACGGAATATAGAGATCGCAAAGCTAAAGAAATGCTCAAAAAAAGCAATTTGAAGGTACATGAGATTGCAGCCCAATTAGGCTACAATTCCTCACATGCTTTTATCCGGTTTTTCAAAAAGCAAAATCGTGTGACTCCTCAGGAATATAGGGAACAGTGGGGGCTATTAGGGATTTAAATGGAGGTTATCATGCCATGAATAGTAAGGATGAGACGTTGAATTGTATTTATGTCATCAGCGGTGGACAGCAACCGATATTGTTCGCCGCTGAGGAGCTAAGCAAATATTTATCCGTCCTGTCAGGGCGGGAGATTGCGGTCCAGCAGTCGGAAGGATATGACGAGGAACAGCAAGGAATCTGGATCGGACTCAGGCATGATCTTCCGGAGGTTCAAGACATTCACTGGCCTGAAAATGGGGAACAGGAGGATACGATCTGGATTGATGTAGAAAGCGGGAGGGGAACTCTCTCTGGATCGAATTGTAGGAGCATCCTATTTTCTGTCTATCGCTATTTAACCCAATTGGGCTGCAGGTGGGTGAGACCGGGCCCGGAAGGGGAGAGTATACCTAGAGTTGACCTAATGACTAGATCGGTCAAAGTGATGGAGTCTGCTTCTTATCGACATAGAGGGATTTGTATTGAAGGCGCGGTCAGCTTGGAAAATGTGACCGATATGATCGAATGGATGCCAAAGATAGGGTTTAACGGGTATCTCATTCAGTTCAGAGAAGCTTATGTTTTCTTTGAACGCTGGTATGAGCACTTGAGCAATCCGCTGAAGACATCAGACAAAAATCTTGAAGTAGCGACCACGGTATCGCATGTAGAGACGATAGCTGCGGAGATTAAGAAAAGAGGCCTGGATTATCACGCTGTCGGACACGGTTGGACATGTATGGCATTTGGCATTCCTGGACTAGGGTGGGACAAGGTAGAGTGGGAGGAAGATCCCGAAGTCACCCCTTATCTGGCACAAATAGATGGAAAGCGCGAGCTATGGAAGGGGGTACCGCTGGATACGGAGCTATGCTATTCGAACGTGAAAACAAGAAGCATGATGATTAGGGAAATTGCACAGTTTGCCACTGAGCATCCAGAAATTGATAAGCTTCACGTTTGGCTGTCCGATGGACATAACAATCAATGCGAATGTGAGAATTGCGTCGTTGCCTCTCCGTCCGATTGGTACGTTCTCATGATGAACGAGTTGGATGCTGAACTAACGGAACGAAAGCTGGATACTGTCATCGTATTCCTGCTCTATCAGGAATTACTGTGGGCACCACTTAGCGAAAGATTTAACCATTCGGATCGTTTTATTATGATGTTTGCTCCAATTACACGTACTTACCGCGATTCGTTTGCGAATGCTGGAGATTTGCCTGCCATTCCACCATTTCATAGAAATAGAATGGAATTCCCTCTCACTATTGAAGAGAATGTATCTTACTTGGTTGATTGGCAACACATCTTCTCGGGAGATGCTTTTGACTTCGATTATCACTTTATGTGGGCCCATCAGAAGGATCCTGGTCAAGTCAGCATTTCCAAAGTTCTTCACGAGGACATTCAGCATTTGCATCAGATCGGATTGCGCGGCTATATGAGCTGTCAGGTTCAGAGATCATTTTTTCCGAATGGTCTTGGCCTTACAACGATGGGAAGAACGCTATGGAATCGCAATTTGAGCTTTGAGGAAATATCTGAGGATTATTACATGAGCGCATACGGTAGAGATGGGGTTAATTGTCGGAATTATATGACATCTCTATCGGAGCTTTATGATTTTCTTGATCTGGAAAAGGTTTCGAACCGCATTCAAGTGGCTGATGATGTTTTTACACAAATTTACGAGCTTATCGGACAATTCGAGCCTGTTATTGAAAGAAACCTCGGCCTTTCGGATCAATGCCATTCCGTTTCTTGGCATTATATGCGCCATCATAAAGACATTTGGCTTGATATGACGAGAGCGCTGGAGCTTCTATACAAGGGAAAGGTTGAGGAAGCAAAAGCATATTGGCAAGCTATACGATTGCGGCTTTGGGAGAAAGAGGATCAGGTCCAACCTGTTCTTGACGTGTTCAATTTTGTGTTAGTATTCGATGGAATTTTTGTCGGTTAAAAATCGAAAAAGATTATTGGAGGCGCTTTCATGAAAATGCTCGAAAAGAAAAAAGGTCGCTTTAACTTAGCTAGGAAATGTACTGCACTTATTATGTCGCTAGTTTTGCTGCTTTCTTCTTTTCAAACCGTGTTTGGAGCTAATAAACCGACTGAATCAAGCAGTGCTGCTAGAGATATTGCAGGTCATTGGGCTGAGCGTCAAATAACCGAGTGGATAGACAATGGTTTCGTTCAAGGATTTCCAGACGGAGCATTTGGCCCAGATCAGACGATTACAAGAGGGCAGCTGGCTGCACTTGTAAACCGTGCCTTCGGCTTTAAGGAGGCGGATAAGCTAAACTTCTCCGATCTGCCAGAGACGAATTGGGCTTACAGGGAAATGTCTATCGCGGTAAAATCGGGCTATTTGCAAGGCTATGGAGAGGGCATCATCGGTGCAGAGCGTACCGTCACAAGGCAGGAGGTGGCAGTCGTTATTTCCCGCTTGCTTCAACCGGCTTTGAAATTAAATTCCGCGGCGGTTGAATCCTTCACGGATGCAAATCAGATTGGTGACTGGAGTAAAGGCGCTATAGGGGCCGCAGTTGAGGCGAAGCTGTTGAAAGGATATACGGATGGCAGCTTTAAGCCTAAAGCTCAGATTACACGGGCCGAAATGGTCGTTACTTTAGATCGAGTAATGGCCGAAGGGAATCTCGTATTTAATCATGTGGGTTCATATGGTCCTACTAACGAAATTAAGGTTGTAAAAGGGGATGTGAGCGTTAATGTCCCAGGAGTCACTTTGAGGAACATGACCATTTCCGGTAACCTGCTTATAGCTGAAGGGGTTGGGGAAGGCGACGTCTTCCTTGACAACGTAAAGGTAAAGGGCACGACAACCGTGAAAGGCGGAGGGGTAAACAGCGTTCATTTTAACAATGCGGAATTAAATATACTTCGAGTAGAGAAAACATCAGGTGAAGTTCGCATCGTTCTGGAAGGAACGACTAAGGTCATTGAGATGATTATCTCATCTGAGCTTGGGGCGGGCTCTACGATTGTCATAGATAAAGAGTCGTCAATCGTTTCTCTTTTGCTAAATGGAAGCATTAAGGTGATTGGGCAAGGTAAAATCGCAAAAGCGATATATGGATTAAAGGGGAAAGGAACGACATTCGAACGCAAGCCGGATAAGGAAGAGGGTGCAGTGGACTTGACGTCAGGTAATAGTGGTCCATCGAATGTAACACCAGAGCCAACATCAACACCAACGCCATCACCAGAGCCAACACCGTCACCACAGCCAACGCCGTCACCGGAGCCAACACCAACACCAACAGCGACTTTAGTCAAAAATGGCATAGCCAATGCGGATATTTTAATAGGCGCTTCTGCTAGTCCCATGGAAAAGCTGGCGGCACAAGAGCTTCAGAGCACTCTCAGAATGGTTAGCGGCGCTGAGCTGCCAATCAATAAAGGGTCAATTGATGAGGGAATTGTAAGTGCACAGCTATGGGAGGATCAGCTTGATATTAATAAAGCAGGTACCTATCCTATCCGAGTTTCTCTTATTAATAACAGTAGCAGTGCTGTTAATATTGGAATGGCTCAAACGGATAACGGCCCAATTACTGTAAACATAGACAATGAAACGTTATTAAGAGCAAGACAAAGTCTGAGTGTAGAAGGTTCTATAACCGTTCCCAATAATATCGTAGAAGGAACGCATATCGTTTCCGTGCAAGTAGGCTCTGATGAACGAGCTATTTCCACACTAATCTTAACGGTAAATCTTGACCGAAATTTGATTAAGAATGGTGGCTTCGAAAAAGCGGCATTAGGCGGTCAAATACCGGAGGGCTGGATTGTACCATCAGGTGCACGGGACACTCAAGTGAAGCGCACGGGTACGAGCTCGCTACGAATTGATCTAGGGCAGCACGCTTATATTAACGCGACAACACAGCAGCAGCTTAAGCTGGAACGAGGCCGTGAATATGTACTGAGAGCTTGGGTAAAAGGCAGTGCCCCTTCAGGACAGAAAATCGTAACGCAGTTCATGGAAATGAAAAATGATGGAAGCTACAAAGACGGCTCAGGACAGCAAGTAACGCCGATAACCGATGAATGGAAGCTCGTTGAGTTAAAATATACGCCTAGCTTAACATCTATATTTGATTACAATTGGGTTTATTTCTATGCGGTTCAGGGGACGGATCATCTGTGGATCGATGATGTGACACTAATGGAATCTGGAGCAGGAGAATCGGAACCAGAGCCGGTGCAGAACCTGATTTCTAATGCCGGCTTCGAAACAGCTACTGCTGACGGACTGCTCCCAGTAGGTTGGAATGTCCCCTCCGGAGCGAAGGATAATCAAATCAAACAAACGGGTACAAGCTCACTGCGAATTGACCTAGGGCAGCGTGATTACATTTATGCGGTTACGGATCAGCAGCTTAAGCTTAAAGCTGGTCATGAGTATACGTTGGAGGCATGGGTAAAGGGAAGCGCGGCTTCAGGTGAGAAGGTTATAGCACAGTTCATGGAGATGGGGAATGACTGGTCTAATAGTCCTGGCACAGCACAAACCACGTTCGATGTGACTGATGACTGGACGAAGATTGAACTGAAGTATACGCCCGATGCAGCTACTCAATTAGACTATGTATGGATCTATTTTTACATCGTAGCGGGAACTAATCATCTGTGGATTGACGATGTTTCATTGAAGCAAACCAATAGTCAGCAACAGAACAAGGTAGGCTCGGAGGCCTCAGGTGAACATAAGGTCACATTAATAGATTCGGGGACTTCGGCTGAACGGAATAGTTTAAGCTCTGATATTGGGATTGATGAGGATCGACTTCAGATTATTGTAGGAACCACAAGTAGCTATCCAAGCTTTGCTAGTCTTTTTGCAGATGATATGACTTACTTGCACAACTCCGACGGATTCGCTATCAGGAAAATAGGCAATAGAATTTATATAATCGGAACAGAGCCCAAGGGTGCACTGAATGGTGTCTACGATTTTCTGGAGAAAAATGCCGGAGTACTATGGACACGTTCAAGTACGACGAACATTGGCACACTGTATGATCCGCTCGACACGATTACAGCACATAAAATCAATTATCGCGAGAAATCTCCGTTTCAGGTTCGTGGATACAATCTGATCGGTTACGGAGCTAACGGAGAGTACCATGAGGATCCAGGTACAGAAGCAATGATCGCGAGTAATAAAATGAATGCTAAGATGGCAGAGTTCGCTAACCAATTTCTGTGGGAGAGACATGAAAGCGTAGGAGTGAAGTCGTTTACGCTCGGTCATAATTTAGAATATTGGCTTCCTAACGAACAGTATTTCGCAGCTCATCCTGACTATTACAACACAGATATTAGCGGAGAGAACTATATTCCGGTCGCGGATGATACGCAAATTAATTTCTACCATCCTGATGTGCCTGGAGTAATCGCTGGGCGAGTGAAGGCTTTCTTGGAGGAGCACCCTATTGAATATGTTGGAATTGGGATCAATGACACCCACTATTTTCAGCAAGGGATACTGAGCCGTTCGCCTTTCACAACGGTAGACAATATCGTGATTCAGCCTGATGAGGCGGATTATAAATCAACTGTATTCTACTCTTTCCTGAACAAGATTGCGGCTGAATTGAAGGTAACAAATCCTACTGTCAAAATTGTTACTTTCGCCTACTTTTTCACCGATGTCCCACCTAGAGTTAAGCTAGAGGATAACATTATTATCGTAATGGCGCCTCTAACAGGAGATGACAGAGTTCCCTTCAATACTAGTGATACTAACAGTACGAACTACGGTCACAAGCTTAAGCTAGAGGGCTGGTTGAACAATACTAGCAATGTTGTTATGTACAACTATTACGGCTCCTTTCTGTCAGACACTTACGAAAGACCGATTGCTGAGAAGGTTCAGGCAGATATGAAGTACTACCGGGATATGGGCATAACGGGTGTAATGCCAGAAAGTATTATGGATGCGAGAGTTCCAAACTGGTCTATCAATGCGCTTCAGTTTTGGCTGTTCCAGAAGCTAATGTGGAATCCGGATGCTGATCTTGAGCAATTAAAATCGGATTATATTCGCAAAGCTTACGGAGCGGCAGCAGAGCCAATGAGAGAATATTACGATCTAATTGCCCAAGGATGGAATTATGATCAACAGCCAATAGGCTACAACACAAGCGCCAAAACATATATAGGCAAGTACATCATTGAAGCTGGAATAAAAGATGCAGCTCAGGCTGCTCTAGATGAGGCATGGGCATTGGCAGACGGTAAAGCCAGAGAAAGAATAAAACCGATTAAAACAACCTTCGAGAAAATGGTGTTTACGATTGGGGAGCTTCCTGATCTGAAAGCTTACGCCAAGAAAACAACCGCAAGTAAGGCAGATATCGTAGGTGCAACGGATTTCAGTCAGGGACCATGGGCGAATGCTGTACCGGCTGAGAGCTTTCTAGATATAACGAACGGAAATCCAGCCCCACAGAAGACAAAGGTACGCTTATTATGGGATGACACGAATCTCTATGTCGGGTATGAGAATTTCGATGACGACATAGAAAATAGGATCACAAGCAGTGTTAGTGCAAGTGAATGGTGGAGCAGCGGTGCAGATGATGACAATGAAACATTCATAACCGGTGATATGACCGGAGCCTCCTACTATGTATATTTCAACAATTCGGCGGCTCACAAGATGGAATACAGCGGACCTTCCCAGAATCCTGGCTACGAGGATGCGCATTGGGAAGCTTACACGACTGTTGGAGCAGACCGGTGGAATACCATTCAGGTTATTCCCTTTGCAAGCATTAATGTAAATCCGGATCTAACGAATCAGTTGAAAGGATATTTCTTCAGAACCTACCACGGCCTGAAAGGATTTTATGGCTGGGGCGGCGGCGCGGTATGGAGCTGGTCCGATTTCTACCCTATTATCCTGGAGAAGAATTAATCTTGTAGTATAAAACAATGTGAAAACACTCCTCTCTAGGCGTAACAGCCCAATTGAGAGGAGTGTTTTTTGTGCGCAAATACTGCTGCATTTCAGTTAATGTTTGGTTTTGACCCTTCTCCAAAATTTCAAAGATACAATTACCGAAAGTAAAATAAATGCAATCATGAATATTAGAAAACCAATGCCTTGACTTATTCCATCGGATTCAATTGAAAACCACATAATAATACAAAGAATATAAATAAAGAGATTAAAGATTAGAGAATAATAAAATATTTTAATTGGTGTTTTGCGAGGATTTATCCAAGCAGAGAGGGCTGAGAGCAACAAAATCCAAACCATTAGCATAAGAACAATTAGCAACATAGTAAGTGCTCCTTATTTAGAGGGCTTTATTTTATGCATCTTTGGACTTTCCTTATCTATATCGATGAAAAAAGAGGGGAAGTATCTCCTGTAGGAGCGAAGCGTTTGCCTTTGGGATCGTGAAATCTTCTTGTTACAAGTTTACCCATTCAGATTTCACGATCTCAACCCGGGGTCCCCGTAAAGTACTCGGAAATGACTACAAAGCTTCTCTTCACTTTACGGGGTGGAGCAACAACCGGAAGGAGATATTTCCCCGCAAAAACCATAATCGAGATTTCAGCTAGCACTTTATTGTCAGTATTAACTAAAACTGAAGAGATATTTGCATCTAATATTGCTCCATTTTTTATTTTCCTTGGTTAAAAGGAGAAGGCTGTGTATACTGTGTGAAAAAAGGAGGATGGATAATCTTTGAAATGGATGAAGCGAACAATCGACAATATTCCCATTTTTCCAAAGCTTGTTATTACATTCTTAATTATAATGATGCCTTTATTTACGCTAAGCCTTGTGTTTAATGAGCTTGGCAAGCAAGAAGTAAAAAGCCAAATATCCAACTCCATAACGATGAACATTCACTATTATTTTATGTCGCTAGAGAAGGAGCTAGAGCGGATTATTCGCACGCAGCAGGAATTCATCAATGACGAAAACCTCATGCAATTAAGCAACTCGTTATCGATTATGTCAGATTACCAGCGTACGAAAGCGATTAACGATTTGAAGAGCAGACTAACGGCATTGAAGGATTCTAGCATTTATATTAAAGACATTAGCGTTTATGTAGATTCGCTTAATGGTACCATCTCGACCTCCAACGCTGAAGATACCCCAAGTACGAAAGAAGAGGCTGAGGAAATTTTTAAGGCGACGTACACGAGCGGAATACCCATTACGTTCTGGCAGGATCGTTTATATCTAAACTTAACTTATCCGAACAATGTAATGAATCAAGGCAAATCTCCGCAATTTATTCAAAACATTGAGCTTTCTATGGAAGCGCTAACAAACGCATTGAGTGCGTTCCCCCAAGATGGAGGAGCTATTTTATTCAATGACAATTGGTTTATAGCCAATAATAAATATTTGGAGCCTCTAACCGCAATTCAAAATAAATTAGCGGAGCCTATGCAGCAATCGGATACTTTTACGAAGCAATTAGAGGTTGGCAAAGCCAAATATATGGTCATTTATGAAAAGTCTATGTTCCTGCAGGCTTCACTTTTGTTTTATTTTCCTGAGAACGTCATTGTGGGACAGCTAAAAACATATGGAACCTGGTTCTGGCTGCTTGTCATCAGTTCATTTGTTATTGTCATTCTTTTCTCTTATGGAATCTATCTATTGATTTATCGTCCTCTGCAAACTCTGATCAGAAGATTCAGGAGTGTAGAGGGAGGCAATTTTAATGCGGTTCTGACGTCCATTCGAGGCGATGAATTCGGTTTTATCTTCAATCGATTTGAGAGAACGGTAGTCAGTCTTCGTACGCTAATTGATGAGCTTTATGTGCAGAAAATCAGGCTACAGCAATCAGAATTAAAGCAGCTGCAAATGCAAATTACCCCTCATTTTTTGTACAATAGCTTTTTTATTCTTCACCGTTTAATTAAAAATGATGACAATCAGATGGCTGAGCTAGTGTCCAAAAATCTAGGTGATTACTTTCACTATATTACGAGAAATGGGCTGGAGGAGGTTCCTTTCGAGCACGAGGTCAACCACGTTCGGTCTTATGTTGAAATTCAAAATATCCGGTTTTCCAATCGAATAGTCGTAGATTTTGAACCACTTCCAGAAGTGTTCAGAGGGGTTATGATCCCACGCTTAATTTTACAGCCACTAGTTGAGAACGCTTACGAGCATGGGCTTGGCGATATCGTCATGGAAGGGAAGCTGCAAATCAGATTCGCAATGGATGCTGATAGGCTATATTTCTCGGTTGAGGATAACGGTGGCGGCATTACGGAAGAACGGATGGACGAAATGGTCAGAAAACTAAACTCGGAGGATGAAGGAGAGACAACCGGTCTTATTAATATTCAACGCCGCTTGAAGCTGAAGTATGGTGAAAGAGGCGGGCTGGAAATGATGCACGGAGCTTTAGGTGGCTTACTTGTTCGAATTTATATCCCATATGACGAGGAGAATAACGATGTATCGAATATTAATCGTTGATGACGAACCCCTAATTGTTAATAGCATGAATCTCATGCTTAGCGAAGCAGCGCAATTGGAGCTTGAGATTTACCGCGCTTATAACGTGTATGAAGCATTGGATTGTCTAAAACGAATTCGGATTGATATCGTAATCTCAGATATCCGTATGCCGGGAATGAGTGGGATCGAGCTACATAAGCAAATTATAGAAAGCTGGCCCCGCTGTAAAGTTATTTTTCTCACAGGCTACAACGACTTCGATTATGCACGTCATGCCATTCGTGCTGGTGGTGTCATTGATTATGTACTGAAAAACGAAGATGACCATGTCATTCTGGCAGCAGTGGAGAAGGCAATAGCGGAATTGGACAAAATAGACGACGGCGCTGATTACATCCTGAACGCGAGAAAGAAGCTCAAGCTAGCCATTCCTGCTTTACAAAAAAATGCACTATTTGACCTTATGCGTAATTCCCCACCCTCTCCAGAAGAAATGAAAAAGAGATTTGAAGAGTCGGAAATCCCGTTGTTGTTAGACAAAGGGGTGTATCTGGTAACGGGCAGAGTGGATGGTTGGATGGAGGATGCAAGTGAATTAGACCGAATGCTTCTTCTCTATGCCTGTCAGAATATTGCGGAGGAATATTTGGCTGCGACTGTTGTGAATGTATCCGTTGTGTTCGAGTCCAATAGGCTTGTGTGGTTAATGCAGCCCAAAGAGTTTTTTGTAGAAAATAATTGGAATGAGGATCAGGAGCAGCAGGCGTGGGAGCATCTCAAAATGAGAGTGTACAGTATCCTTGAGGCCGTTCAACAGACATGTAAGCAGCTGCTGAGAATATCGATTTCCCTTGTCATGGGTCGTGAACCATTCGAATGGAACAATCTTGGGGCCCATTTCTATTATTTGAAAACGTTGCTCGGTCAAGGCTCTAATAATGGGCAAGAGCTGTTAATCCAGGATTCTGAGCAGCTTGGACTAAATACGGAGCAAGGTAAACGCCATTACTTATCTGAATCGCAAAATAGTAAAAAGCAGCTTGAGCTACTGGAGCAATATTTAGCTAATGGGCAAAAAGAGAAGTTCAACATTCTATTCAACGAGATTATGAATCTCAAAGATTTAGCTGATTATAAGTTTCAGCTAGAGATGTTTTACAGTCTCTCGCTTAGTTTGATTTCTTATGCCATTCGAGTGGGTCTGTTTGATGAGCTATTTAACAAAATGGATCTTGGGAGGACAACTCAGTATGATGCGCACGAATCATGGAGTGATGCTGCTGCTTACTTAGCTAAGGTTGCAGATTATTTACTTGGACAATTCGAGCCTGCCATTGAAGAGCAAAGCCAACGGCTCATTACTTCCATACATCAATATATTCAATCTCATCTCGGTGGGGATTTATCTCTGACGAAGCTATCCACATTAGTTCACCACAGTCCGACTTATCTCTCCCGTTTGTACAAGCGGATGACGGGATCGATGCTTTCAGACTATATTACCGAAGAGCGAATGAAGAAAGCACAGCAGCAATTGGCTCATTCGACAATGAAAATCCAAGACATTGCCGTCCAGGTGGGGTACGAGGCAGCTCCGCAATTTAACCGTTCCTTTAGAAAAATGTTCAGAATGACTCCACAAGAATACAGAGATCTGTTTTTTACACCGAATGAGTAGAACACCGCAACAGATGTCAAGGAAAGCAAGAATGGCAAATAGTCCGAATTTTCTTCTCTTATTACACTTACAAATGAGCGCTATTTTAAGAGTAGAAAGGTGACAAAAATGTTGGAATTGTGGGAAAAGCTCAAGCGTGGCGAACAAGGCTTTATTGTTTGTATTGGTGACTCTATAACCGAACAGAACTATCATGCTAACGGCAAGCTAAACTACGTGGGACAGTTAAATGAAATGCTGTTAAATGTATTTGGTCGACAGCAGCTATTGTTGAATGCTGGAGTAAGCGATGACACGACGTGGGGAGTATTGAACCGTTTGAACCGTGATGTGCTGCGATTTCAACCGGATCTGATTACTTTGATGATTGGTATGAACGATTCCATGCGAGGAATAGAACAGCTTCCAGAGTTTAAGAATAATTTGCTAGCTATTATTGCACAAGCTCGGGCAGTAGGTAGTGAATTAATCTTATTGACTCCCAATACAATAAATCTACGAATTTCGGAAAATGCCATACGTGATAGTTACCCGCACTACATACATGCTATACGTGAAATTGCGACATCTGAGCAAATACCATTATGTGATGTGTATGAGGCATTTGAGGAACGTATCCACAAAGACCCTAACAGCAAATGGACATTAATGAACGATTGCATTCATCCTAACGAGTACGGTCACGATTTTATCGCACAGGCTTTATTTCGTTTTTTTGGTTTTATCGATAGCCGAAATGCCAACACCGCAACAGATGTCAAGGAAAGCAAGAATGGCAAATAGCAACGTTATTTTTGATCTTTTATACTTACGGAGCAGGTACAAATCACTAGGGGGATAAGAGATGAAAAGTAAGTCTGCAAAATGGATTGTGTTAACGGTATTGGCGTGTTCGCTAGTGTTCGCTTCTGCTTGTAGCAAGAATAATGCAAATACTGCAGGACCATCGGGCTCTCAAGAAAGCGCTTCAAATCCGGTGGAAACGAATATCGATCCCATGGGCAAGATTGATCCGCCTATTGAAGTGACTGCAGTTAGAATGCTGGATTCAACTACGAAATTCGCAGAAGGAGAGTCGATTGATAAGAATGATTGGAATCAGCTCTACTTGGACGAGTTCGGTATTAAGCTGAAGTATTTGTGGGTTGCTGATCCTAGTCAATATAACCAAAAATTCAATGTGACGATGGCTTCTGGGAAGCTACCCGATATTATGCCAGTAGACGCCACTCAATTTAACCAATTGGTTGAAGCGGATGAGCTTGCTGATCTAACAGAAGCTTTGGAGAAGTACGGAACACCGATTACGAAGGAATTATTGCACAAAGACGGCGGAGTGGGTCTTAATTCTGCAACATTCGGTGGGAAATTGTTAGGGATTCCAGTAAACCCCGGAGCGGTTGATAATGCTCCGCTGCTCTGGATACGTACAGATTGGCTGAAGAAGTTGAATTTGCCTGAACCTAAAACAATGGAAGATGTGTTCAAGATAGCAGAAGCTTTCGCTACGCAGGATCCGGACGGAAATAACAAAAAGGATACTACAGGCTTAGGGATAGATAAGCTCCTATATGACGGAGTATTTGGACTGGCAGGCTTTTTCAACGGTTATCATGCTTACCCGCGGATTTGGATAGAGAATGAATCAGGTGAATATGTATACGGCAGTGTTCAGCCTGAAATGAAAGATGCTTTGGCTAAGCTTCAGAAGATGTACAAAGATGGATGGATTGATCGCGAGTTCGGCGTTAAGGATATAGAGAAATTAATTCAAATGGGCAATTCAGGCAAGCTAGGAATGTTCTATGGTGTCATGTATAGCAATACTTACTTCGCGGAAGGAAAGAAATTAGATACGGAGATGGATTGGGTTCCCTTCAAGCTTCCATCGATTAATGATAAACAGGCTAAGCCGCAATTGGTTTTCCCTGTAGGCAAGTATTATGCTGCGAAAAAAGGGATGAAGCATCCTGAAGCTCTTATTAAGATGCTGAATGCCTTCAGCTACGACTGGGATAAGACTAAATACCCTCTGACTAAGATCAATCAAGATGGTGATATAGCCAAGTGGATATATGCACTTGTAGCAGGCTCCAATCCGACTCAAAATCTTGATATGTATGAAAGAGTATCCAAGGCAATAGAGCAGAAAGACGACTCGCTTATAGATCCGAAAGCCCCAGGTCAAAAGATAATCTTGGACAGCCTTCATAAATGGGAGAAAGGCGATATGGATGGATGGACTTATGCCAGAATATATGATGCTCAAGGACTCCTGTATGAGTACAACAAAAGCGATGGTCTACTGATGACGAAGTATATTGCTGGACCTACAGCGACGATGGTAGAAAAGGGAGCAACGCTAGACAAAATGGAATTGGAAACCTTCACTAAAATTATTATGGGTGAAGCTTCCATTGATGCTTTTGATGAGTATGTAGCGAATTGGAAAAAGCTCGGTGGCAATACCATTACAGAAGAAGTGGCTAAGTGGAAAGCTAGCAAGTAGAACGAGAGAGTGAATGGAAAAGCGGGCGTGCAATGGATTAGGTATCGCCCGCTTTTCCGATCTTACTGTGAGGAAGTGAATAGAATGTCCGTTATGACAGTGACGGGGAAGGTTCGCGCGGATAGTCTAGGACTCGTATTGCCCCATGAGCATGCTTATATCGAACTAAGAAACCTAGTGCCTGCTCCTCATACGATATCCGGCAAAGTATTAGCAGAAGAAAAAGTCAGCCTCACCAATCTAGGCAAGCTGCATAGAAATCCTTACGCCGTTCTGGATAATGCCGTGCTTGATGATGAGAAAGTAATGGAGTGGGAGCTTCGTGAGTTTAAGAAAGCTGGAGGAAAGACGTTCGTTGATCTTACTCTAAGGGATATTGGGAGAGACCCTGTCTTGCTGGCCCGATTATCAAGGGCGCTTGACATCTATATAGTTGCAGGATGTGGATATTATATCAATGCCTCGCATCCCCCTGACATGGATAATAAAACGATAGATGAAATTACCGAAGAAATCATCGGAGAAATCAAATACGGAATAGATGGTACTGACATTAAAGCCGGTGTAATTGGTGAAATCGGCACTAGCGAAATCATTTACCCGAATGAAAGAAAGACATTGATCGCAGCTGCGGCTGCCCAGCAGGAAACTGGACTTGGTATCCATGTGCACACGGATTTATGGGCAACCAATGGGTATGAAGTAGTAAAGATTTTGACGGAGCAGGGAGCACCCCCCGAAAAAATATGCATTAACCACATTGATGTCGATTTAAAGCTGGATTATATGAAGGAGCTTCTAAATCAAGGCGTTTATATTGAATTTGACAATTTCGGTAAGGAGTTTTATTCAGACAGAAGGCACAAAAGTGTTCTGAAAGGACTTTTTGCCAGAGATATAGATCGTGTCAAAGCAATCAAGGAAATGATCGATTGTGGATTCCTCTCCAGAATATTACTCTCTAATGATGTTTGTCTAAAAACATCACTCCACCATTACGGTGGCTGGGGATACGATCATGTTATTACTAATATAATTCCCATGATGCAAGACGAAGGAATTTCAGATGAGCAAATTCAAACCATAATGGTTAACAATCCTGCTATCTTCATGGATGACGGAAGAGATTAGCACTGTGAGGTGTTTTATGAAAATTATCGATTGCAGCTGTGCTATAGGATATAAAACTATCAATTATGAAATTGTTAACCATGAGAATCTCTTGGTGAGGGAAAAGGTGAAACAAGCACGGAATGCAGAGGAGCTGCTCACTGAGCTTGATTTCTGCGGAATTGATAGCGCGGTAGTCAGTCATAACACGATGGCGGATGTTGATCCGGATTATGGAAACCGCGCAGTTATTGCTGAGACGATTAAAGCACCGGATCGTTTGCTACCGACTTGGACTATTTTGCCACCCATAACTGAAAGTCAGTATGCGCCCGAGAGCTTATTTCCTGCGATGAAGGCAAATGGTGTGAAATTGCTAAGAGCGTATCCAGAACGTAATCGTTATTTACTTAACTCAGTTGTGATGGGTGAATTACTAGATGAGATTGCGGCAGCGGGAATTCCGTTGTATTTATCTCCAAGCGAAGGCTGGCAGGGCATCTATAGTGTTCTCGAGGAATATCCGAGCTTGACCGTCATTCTTCATAATTATGGCTTATGGAGCCATTCTCGTCTCACCTTTCCCTTATTCAAGCGCTACAAAAATTTCTATATGGAAACCGGAGATATGCAAGCCGCCGGGGAGATCAAAGAAATTTGTAACAAATTCGGCTCGGAGCGTCTGCTTTTCGGCTCTGATTTCCCTAGTAATGCAATCGGTGGACCATTAGCTACATTGTTCGGTTCAGGCATAGCCAGAGAGCATATCGAGAACATCGCGTTTCAAAATCTGGAACGAATGCTGGGCGTGGTGAAGCTATGAGCATACGGACAATGACGAACAAATCGCAGCTTGCTAGAGAGTTTGTGGAGACTGGACGGCTGTCGAGTGTTTCTATAATTGACATGCATACGCATATGGGGGCTTTCTATGGCACCTATCTCCCAGAAGCAAAGCTAGAGACGATGATTCAGACAATGGAACGTGAAAATATTGAGTGGATCATATCGGCTCCGCATAGTGCGTTGTTCGATCCGATCGGCGGGAATTCGGAAATCCTTGGAGCAATGAAGCAATACCCGGATAAAATCTATGGCTATTATGTTGTTAACCCTCACTATGATCACGATTTGGAACGGGATCTTGCCGAGTTTGATCGTGTAGGAGGTTATGTGGGATTCAAGGTTCTTCCTGACTATCACAAGTATCCGCTTACCGGTGAAAAGTTCCGTAGAATCTATGAATTTGCGAATGAACGTGGACTGCTTTTACTTTCCCATACATGGGGACATAGCCCATATAATCCACCGCAGATGATCGCAGAATTGGCAAGTGAATATACGAATATTAACTTCCTACTCGGACATTCCGCGCCGGGAGAAACCGATTATGCCATTGAGCTTGCTAAGACGCAGCCGAATGTTTACTTGGAATTATGTGATACCGGGCGCTTGAACGGAATGATAGGCAAGATGGTTCGAGAAGCTTCCTCAGAGAAGGTGCTGTTTGGTACCGATTTCCCTTGGTATGACCCTAATTATATGCTGGGCAGTGTTTTGTTTTCCGGCATAGGTGACGACGATATTCGGAATATCATTCATCATAACGCAGTTCGTTTATTGGCAAACAGCCTAAAATCTAAAGCTTAGGAAGGAAATACGACATAATGACTGAAATAATAGAATCCTTTGAAACTGCGAAGGGCAACGTTTTTGGAGATTTACTGACAACTAGAGTTAAGGATAAGCCGCTAAAGGTTGGATTGATTACATTAGGATTTTTCGAATATTGGCGGATGTTTCCGGATACCTTGAAGGCCAATGTTACAGCAGATATGACTTGTATCTACAATAATCTGCGTCAGTATCTGAAACAGGATGAGGTCATCTGGTCAGGGATTATCGACACACTTGATGCTGCGGAGGCCGCAGGCAAAGAGCTAGCCAACCAGCGGGTCGACCTCATCGTATATGTGGCTGGAACGTACTGCCCTGATTATATGGCAATCCAAGCTCTCGAGCATGTCCGCCATGTTCCGGTCATCTTATTCAATACACAGCATAATAACAGGATCAACCTTAATACAAATTATGAGAATATTCTGAGAAATAGCGCTTTAATAGCCAACCTTCAATTAGCAGCTACGTTCAAGAAAATGGGCTGGTACCGAGATCTGAAGGTAGTTGTGGGATCAATCGAGGATATTGCTGCTTATGAAGAGATGACCAAATACATTCGAGCCTACAAAGCTTATTTAAGTCTCAAGAGCACTAACATCGGTGTTATCGGTCATGTATTCAGAGGCATGTACGATTTCGAATACGATAAAACGATGATCAAAGGCACGTTAGGACCGAATATCATCTCGATTCAAGTTGATCATCTGTTGGATCAGTTCGGTAAAGCAACGGAGGAAGAGATTGCAGCAATCGTCGAGCAGACGACAAGCAGGTTTAATATTGTCGGGCTAAATGAGGACGACATTTATAAATCCTCCCGGTTCTACGTCGCTCTTCGGAACACGCTGGAGAGATTTAGATTGGATGCCCTTACGCTGCTCGGACAGCACTATGTAGAACAGAAGACAGGAACGACCTCTTACTTGGCTAACACGATGATGCATGAAGAAGGCAAGTTTGTTGTTAATACCGAAGGGGACGTGCACGGTCTGATCATTATGACGCTGATGAACATGCTCAGCGGTCAAGTTCCCGCTTATGCTGAATGGGGCGAATATGACGAGGAGCTTAATGCCTTGCTCATGGTTCACCATGGTTATGCAGATACGAATTATGCAACAGATAAGAGCACAGTTAAGGTCAATCGCTCGCCGGAGCAATGGGGATTACAGGGCGCAGGATTCGGCTTCGAATATACGCTTAAGCCGGGAGAAGTGACGATCAGCCATCTGATCATCGATGCTGAAGGATATAAGATGCTCATAGTGAAAGGCGAAGCGCTTCACATTCCACAAAACATTCCATGTGAAGAGATTACGGCAGTCGTGAAGTTCAATACGCCAATCAAGCAATTCCTTGCCACGTTAATTAAAGAGGGATTCGCTCATCACTGCATCATTGGATATGGGGATATGACAGAAGAGCTATCGAATGTAGCTGATTTTATGGGCATCCGGAAAGTCATTTACTAGAAGAGTGGAGAGAGATAACTTATGTTCAAAATTCCAAAAGAAGAATTCGCTGCAAGGGTAGAAAAGCTAAAAGAGCTGATGAAAGAGAAAGAGATGCAAGCATGCTTAATTTACGGAGATGAGTATAGGAAGGAAAACCTGCGCTACATGAGCAATTACTGGCCATTATTCGAAAGGGGAGCCGTCATGGTTCCTCTGACGGGCGAGCCTTTCGTTATTGCCGCGCCAGAAGGTGAAATGTTTTGTCGCGAAATGAGCGCTTGGTCTGATATTCGACTTCTTCCTGAATTCGCATGTGTGACTGTACCGGATAAGATCGAATATCCTCAAGCGCACTATACCAGCTTGACTGAGATCTACAAGGGGCTTCAAGGAAATGAGCCTTTACGGAGATTAGGTATCGTAGGTATTGATGCCATGCCTGAGCCCTTAATGAAGATTATCGAAGAGAGCTTCAATGGCGTGAAAATTGTCGATGCTGGTGATTTGTTATTCAAGCTCAGAATGACCAAGACAGCTAACGAGGTTGCTTGTTTACAAGAAGCAGCGAGAATTGCCGATGCGGGTTACAAGTTAATGATTCAGCAGGTGAAGCCAGGCATGACCGAGCTCGAGCTAGCCTCGCTGGCTTATGGGGAGTGCACGAAGCAAGGCGCGGAAAATATACCGTTCTGCCTCTTAACAAGCGGCGAGCGGGTCAACACGATCATTGGCAGAGCATCAGGGAAAGTGATCGAAGACGGAGATATGATTATGGCTGCCATTGCGGTTCAGGTTGAGGGATATGTGGCCACCATGAATTTTCCTTTCGTCGCAGGTGAAATGAGTAAGGAACAGAAGGAATTTATCGATATTCTTGTCGCAGCAGAAGATGCAGCGTTAAGCCGGATAAAAGCGGGAGCGAATCAGAACGAAGTAGTCCGTGCGGTCAAAGCGTACTTTAAAGATAGGAATGTTACTGAATTTGATCTCTATCCACCATTGCATGGCTGTGGGCTGGCAGAAGCTGAATCACCTTATCCAGATGAGAATTCAGAAGCGATATTCGTAGCAGGAATGACGGTCAATACGGATGTGAGTCTGTTCGGACATCCTCATGGTTCCAATCGGATCGAAGAAAGCTTGCTTGTAACCGAAGCCGGGTACGAGTCGATGTCGAAGCTGGTTAGACAGCTAAGTAAGACTTGGAAAGAAACAGCGACGATTTCGGTCCATTAAGGAGGACAAGGACAGATGAGCAAAGAAGGCGCTAAAAACTGGTACGTTATCGATGGCTACTTACCTTACAAAGGCAAAATTGATAATGATTCACTTGAAGGACATGAAGCCATCATGATTTTGAATTGTCATGATACAGATGCTGAAATCTTCATGGACATTTTCTATGAAGACAGGGAGCCTGATACAGATATTAAGCTAACTGCATCAGCGAGAAGAGTTAAATGCATCCGAATGGATCATCCAGATGAAATTGGTGGTATCGCCCTAGATAGACAGCTACAATACTCTCTGCGATTTCGAAGCGATGTCGAGGTCATCATTCAGTATGGTCGAATGGACGTGGCCCAGCCTAATCTGGCGTATATCGGCATGATAGGGTATTCGGAATGAAAAATAACTCTAAGCTCAAGCGAGAATTTCCCCTACATCTTATGCTGATCCCAGGAGTCATTCTGTTACTTGTCTATAATTATTTTCCAATGGTTGGTGTTGCTTTCGCTTTTCAGAAGTTTATTCCGGCACAGGGCTTGTTCGGTTCCAAATGGGTAGGATTTGATAATTTTCGTTATTTATTGCAGCTGAATGATTTCTATCAGGTGCTCTGGAATACCTTCTATATCGCGACTATGAAGATTCTTGCAGGGCAAATTGTCCCTATATTCATAGCTCTACTATTGAACGAAATGAAAAAGGCATTTATTAAACGTGGCGTCCAAACTCTTATCTATTTGCCCCATTTTCTATCCTGGGTCATTCTCGGAGCTATTCTAGTTGATATCTTGTCTCCATCGGAAGGGATTATCAATCAAATACTCCAAACATTCGGTATAGATCCCATATACTTTCTGGGCAACAATAAGTGGTTCCCATATGTCATTATCATTTCTGATGTGTGGAAGGAATTTGGGTTTAGTACGATTGTATATTTGGCAGCTATTACAAGCATTAACCCGTCCTTATATGAAGCTGCAATTGTAGATGGCGCTGGACACACCAGACAGGCTTGGCATATTACATTGCCTGGTATGGTTCCAATCATTATATTGCTAGCAACTTTAAGCTTAGGTAGCGTGCTAAATGCGGGTTTCGATCAGGTGTTTAACTTATACAGCCCATCGGTTTACCAAAGTGGAGATATTTTGGATACCTTAATTTATCGAATAGGTCTAATTGATGCCCAATTTGGAGTAGCAACGGCAATCGGATTGTTCAAATCTGTTGTTTCGCTTGTACTCATATCTATCTCGTATATTATGGCTTATCGTCTTGCGAACTATCGTATTTTCTAATCTATCTATTGAAGTAAGATCAGCATTGTTTATCCTTGGCGAAAGGAGTGTATCCCATGCATCATATGTCTCTAAGTAGAAGAGTATTTGTCATTGCTAATTACAGCTTTCTAATAACGTTGTCCCTATTATGCTTGCTTCCATTGGTCCAAGTACTGGCCATTTCCTTTAGCTCCAGTCCAGCAGCATCAGCTGGTTTGGTAAAGCTACTGCCGGTAGATTTCAGCTTTGATTCCTATCAGTATATTTTGCAGAAAAAAGAGTTCATTAGCTCATTCAGTATAACCTTACAGCGTGTCGCCCTCGGATACACTGTCAATATCATACTAGCGCTCCTATGTGCTTATCCCTTATCGAGGGAAGTGAAGGACTTCAGAATGCGGACCTATTATGCCTGGTTTTTCGTATTCACGATTTTATTCGGTGGAGGTCTTATTCCGTCTTATATTGCAGTTAGTGAGACGGGGCTGCTGGATACGATCTGGGCTTTAATTATACCGGGTGCAGTGACTGTATTTAATGTCATTTTACTGCTTAACTTCTTCCGTGGATTGCCGAAGGAGATTGAAGAGTCGGCTTTCATGGATGGAGCGGGACATTTGACCGTTTTAATTAGAATGTACGTGCCCATGTCAATGCCCGTCATTGCAACGATATCCTTGTTTACGCTAGTTGGACATTGGAACTCCTGGTTCGATGGGCTAATTTATATGAATTTTCCTGAAAAATATCCGTTGTCTACTTATTTGCAGCTAATGGTCATTAATAGCAATCCAATGAAGCTGGATATTAACAATCTTAATGGCATGCTGCAAATATCTGAACGTACGACAAGGGCAGCACAAATCTTCTTAGGTGCCCTACCGATTCTCATTGTTTATCCATTTTTGCAGAAATATTTCGTTAAAGGAATCGTGTTGGGAAGCGTAAAAGGCTAAATAGCATAAATTTGGGGGAGACAGAGATGACAACCGCAAGCTATGAAAGATGGGTATGGATTGAACTAATCGGATTCGACAATACGAGAAGCGACTTTGGTGTAGCTGACTATTTGGAGACAATAGGGGTTATTCCGGATGGTATTTCGTTACTCTTGTTTACTCCAGACTTCGTGCATGCCCATAAAGGGATGGAGAAAGAGCAAGATCTGCCGATAGAGATGTGCTCCTATGCGGCGCGTCCCTATGGCAAGCTGCACGATAGACAGCAATGGACGAATTACCAGCTGCGGGGCTTGGTCAAGGAGCTACAAAGTAAAGGCATTGATATGTACTGCAGCTTTTTCAATTTGTTTCTGTTTCAGAATGAGGGGCAGGAAAAAGCGAGCGAATGGTGCGCCTCACATCCTGAGCTATATGAGATGAGAAAGTCGGGAGAAGCGTTTCCGGTCATTAATCCGTTAAAGCGATTTAAGGACGGTACGTATTATGAGGACAGATTTATTAGCGATCTGATGACCGTGATGAGAGATTACAATTTTGATGGCTATCACGGCGCAGATGGATACACGAGCCCGCGTCTTAGCTTGGCCGAGGCCGATTACTCCGACGATATGGTTGAACAGTTCGTAAAGCTCAGCGGCGTGGAATTGCCGGGAAATCTCCTTGCTGTGTGCGATAATAATCCACTCGAAATGGAAAAGCGGGGCGATTGGATCTGGAAGAATAAGCGGGTGGAGTGGATTCGCTTCTATGCTAACCGATGGGGGCAACTGTGGCAGAAGATCATGCCGGCGATCCATAATGAGGGCAAAAAGGCTGTTCTTAATTCAGTATGGACTAGAGATCCGTTCGAAGCCTTATATCGTTATGGTGTCGATTACCAGCTGCTTGCTGCGTCTGGGGTTGATGGATTCGTTATCGAATCCGTCGCTGCATCCCTTTCTGCGGGCGCTGGAGAAACCGAATATGGCGAGCCTGGATCTGAATTTATGGCCATGATTTTATTGATTAAAGCTTACGTACCTAATATGAAGCTCATTTGTTTAAATGCGATTCAGGATACCAACGAGCAGTGGGATGGAATTAATCACGTTCCAACGATAGTAGAAAGAGATATTTATGCTTTCTCTAATCTATATTTGCAAAATCGAGAGGGGATACAACGCTGTGCCTCAGGCTTTGTTGCTTGCTTAGGCGATGGCATCAGCAGGGACAGCTGGGATAAGATTCTGAAGCGTTGGGATTTGGGCTTCGACGGAGTGCCTGAACGGATTATCGGTGCTAGTTATGTCTGGTCAGACGAAGCTTTGAACCAAGCACTTAAAGAATATCCGACGACCCGTAACTGGTCTTCACATAAATTACTCACGGAGCTTATCGAACGAGGTGCGCCGCTTCACACAGCAATAAATGTGAATGATTTGTCGCAAACAAGTGGTGCGATATTTGTGAACAGTATTCATTTATTGCCAGATGAGGAGCTGGATAGCGTCCTCTCTTATCGGAATGGACCCTCTGTTCTAATTGGAAGCATGACTCAGCGGATTGCACAGGCATTGGCGAGCTTCGGCTTATCGATTGATTACGAGCCGAACCAGTTGTTTGGAGTAGCGCGTGATAATAATGGTGCCATTATTAAAGCTTTCGTTATGGAAGCTACAGAGCACCCTGTTATTGGAGAACAAGACGACCTAGCAGCAGTAAATGATGTGAAGTCATGGTTAGAGCCACTATATTTCAGTGACATATCCGAAGACTTCTTGGATGAATGTGTTCAGTCATTAAATGCTTACGCGGGAACACCCAAGGCATTAAGCAACGAACAATATATTCGTACAACCGTATTGGAGGTTAGTCCGGGACGTTGGCGGATTCTAATGCGAAATCTTCATATTAATTATAAGTCGGCACATCTTGATCTAGGTCGATCTATTTCGAAGATTACTGTTATGACAGAATTCCCGGGCATACCTATATTTCCTAAAGGGTCTGAGTTCAGTCTGTATGTACCCGGTCGGGGCATGGTTATCGTGGAAGTAGACTTCTCTGTAAATTAATAATTAATGAGGTGCGGTAAAAATGGGAAAACGCAAAAATAACAATCCAACTCCAACCGTTGCAGGGGAGTTTCCTATCGGTATTTTCGTTGAACCGACTCCATCGGCAACATCTTATGAAACCTATGCTGAAATTCGGTCCATGAATGCTAACTTTATCGTCGCTCAGCAGCTGACTACACCGGCTTCGACAGATTGGGCATTGGAGAAGGCATTGGCTAACAATATAAAAATATTGGTAACCGACACTGGAATACGCTGGATTCAGTCGGAATGGATAGCCCAGAACTCTGATGATGGAGAAGGAGTATCTCTTCATGAGGCTAGCTCCATAGGTCAAACATTCACAACACCAGATGTGGATGATTTAAGCCTTGCTATTATTTCTTTCAAGAAGCAAGGGGTATGGCCTGAAGGTAAGTCCGTGACTCTGAGCATCTACAATAATCTCAGGAAAGAAGCACTACTTGCAAGCTCAACGCTTACAGGTCCGATCGAAACAAATTATCCTGAGTTCCGATTAAATGTTATGCCCGTGGGGTTAAATACGCCTTATTATCCTGTGGAAGCCAATTCGTCGTATTATATGGAGCTAACGACGGATAGCAGCACAAATCTAGGCCCCTTCCTAACGAGTGCATCCAATGATTACATTGGCGGCCAAGCCTATGTGAATGGTTCTCCTGTGTCTTATGATCTTTATTTCCAAGTGACATTGAAAACGTCCCGAGGGGGTAGTATATCGGCTTTTTCCCAAACCGGAAGGCCATCCGATAATTACATCCAGCAGCTAGTTAATCATTACAAATCTCATCCTGCAGTTCTAGGCTATAACTTGATTGATGAACCGTTCGGTGAATTGTATCCGATGATGAAAGAAACGTCAGATAAGATTAAGGCACTTGATCCTGATCGTATGATCTACACCAATCATTACGCGTTGAATGAAGAGGGTGATCATTACTTTGCATTAGAGGGTACACCGCCAATGGGATACGAGGATTACTATAATAACTGGCTGGCTACGAATCCGGATATGTTCTCTTTTGACTATTATCCATTCAAGAAGGATGGATTTGATGACAAGCCTTATTATCAAACGTTGGAATTTTTCCGTGAGAAGAGTCTATTAAATGAGATTGATTTCTGGGCTTATATACAAAGCGTGGCCTATGATTATTTTCATATTATAGAGCCGAATGAGCATCAAATTAGATTTCAGATCTATTCCACATTAGCCTATGGAGCCAAAGGTTATGTGTATTGGACTTATGGCACACCTCCTACCTTGGAAAATGGGGAAGAAATGTGTCATGGGGCAATTATCTTAAAAGATGGTTCTAAGAATGCAACGTATGAAGCTGCAAAAGCAATTAATGGTGAAATACTCAAGCTCGGTAATGTGCTATTATCCCTTACTTCTAAAGAAGTTTATCACACAGGTCATTTGCCACCATCTACTAAACCTTTACCCTCCACTTTTTTCTGGCAGCTGACAGAGCTCGAATCTACAACGCCATTGATCATTTCTTATTTCGAGAATGATGTGGGTAGAAAATATGTCATGGTAGTTAGTAGGGATATGGATCATTCACAAGAGTTAACCTTTACTCTCTCAGGTGATCTGCAAGCTGTAAGTGAGGTGTGTAGAGCAACAGGAGAAGAAATAGAAGCCGGATACAATGCGGCAACTGGAACACTATCTGCGAGCTTTGCGCCTGGAGATGGCAGATTGTACGCGTTAAAATGATTCAGAGATAGAAGGATAAGAGGTGGGCAGGGATGTCTGACAATGATGTGTACGTGGAAGATATAGCAGCTGGCAACGAATTTCGAGAGCAGCAAAAGCTACAATTCGATGAGCTAGTAAATAACCTACGCATGGCTGCTCAAGAGAAAAGAAAATCGTTTTTTAAGCTGGATACTTCAAGTGTTTCCGCTTTTGAGAGGGACGCAGCTCAGAAGCGGGAGCAGCTTAAGAGCATGCTAGGGTGGCCGCTGCGGCTGAATAATGAAAATGAAACAAATGATAGTATCTTGGCAGCTCCGGCTGCCAAGGTCACTTATGTCGCAGAAGATAAGCTTGGTAGCATCTATCGAGTGGAGATTGAGGCTGGCTATGGGTTAACGACCTATGGCCTGCTTTTCATTCCGAAGAAGGAAGGGCCGCATCCTCTCGTCATTTCTCAGCATGGAGGATGGGGAACACCAGAGCTTTGTTCCGGGCTTAATGGAGACAACAACTATAACGACATGACTCGTAGAGTATTGAGGCAGGGGATGGCTGTTTTTGCACCGCAATTATTGCTATGGAATGCAGAGCTTCAAGGCCCCGAGTACCACAGACATCAGTATGATAACCAACTGAAGCAGCTAGGAAGCTCAATTGCCGCAGTAGAAATATTTAAAATCCAAAGAGCGCTTGATTACTTAATAGCTCGACCGGACATTGATGGCTCAAGGGTTGGAATGATTGGATTGTCATACGGCGGCTTTTATACGATGTTTACGGCTGCCATAGATACGAGAATTAAAGCGGCTTACTCCTCCTGTTTTATTAATAATCGCTTTGTAGCTGATTGGCAGGATTTTACCTGGTTTAATTCGGGGAACACATTTTTGGATGCTGAGGTGTGTACACTTATTGCCCCACGTTTCTTATATTTGGAAGTAGGGACTCGGGATGAAACCTTTCTCTATGAACATGCGGAGCCAGAGATCAATAAGGTTGCAGCGCATTATGAGCAATTAAACATAGGGCATCTTTTCCATGGTAAAGCTTTTGACGGAGGGCATGAGCTGGATACGAACAATGAGGGGATTGCCCTTTTCTGTAGCTTTCTCTTGAAAGCTTAAGAGCGCAACAGATGTCAATAAAGGCAACATTGGCAAATAGAACCGTTAATCAGGATGTCTTATACTCAATTAAGTAAGCGCTTACTTTGTGGCGGATTAATGATTCAGGAAGGGGGATTTGGACGAACTAGAGCTTAGATTGTGCAAGTCAAATCCTATTATGAGGTGACAATGAGATGTTAAGAAAAACATTGCTAGGTTTACTTGCACTCGTAATAACAGTAGGTATGTTAATTAGCCCTCAAGCCTATGCAAATCCAAATCCGACACCAACAGTTTCTGGGGAGTTTCCCATCGGTATCTTTTTCGAGCCGCCACCAGCTGATGTTACTGATGCCTCTTTCGCAGATATACGGGCAATGAACGCTAACTTTATTGTCGCTAGCAATCTGAATACAACGCCAGCCACAACGGATTGGGCTTTGGAGAAGGCGGCAGCTAATCATCTGAAATACTTGGTTACTGATACGGGGATTCGTTGGTATCGCTCGGAATGGATCTCTCAAAACTCTGATAACGGAGATGCACTTTACCTTCGCAATGATAAATCAATCGGTCAAACCTTCAAAACTCCTCCTCAAACGGATATGGCGATATGGAAGCTTTCTTTCAAGAAAAGTGGAGCATGGCCTTCTGGGACATCGGCTACAGTCCGTATATATAACGGCCCGGACAAAACAACACTTATTGGAAGCTCAACGCTTACGGGGCCAATCGTAACGAATTATCCCGAGTTTGTTATTAATGGTGCAGTGGTTGCGCCCAATACATCGTATTATATGGAACTGACTACAGATAGCACGACAAATTTAGGTCCGTTCTTAATGAGTAGCTCGGACACCTATGCAGATGGGCAGGCTTACTTAAATGGTTCACCGTTATCGAACGATATTTACTTTCAAATGACGTTACCTCGATCAGGTGGTGGCAATTGGAATGCTTTTTCACCAACGAACGACTTAACGGATGACTATATCGAGAAATACGTGAATCATTATAAATCCAATCCTGCCTTGTTGGGGTACAATCTGGTTGATGAGCCGTTTGCTGATGTGTTCCCCAAGCTGAAGTCTGTGTCAGATAAGATTAAGGCTATTGATCCGGATCATATGGTATACACGAATTTATACGGTGTGTGTGATAATTGCCAACATTATTATAGTGGCACTGATGATCCTGTAAACGGTGGCTATGAAAATTATGTTAACAGTTGGTTAGCTACCAACCCCGACATGATTTCCTTTGATGCATATCCTTATTTAACGACTGGGTTTGATGAAAAGCCTTATTATCAGTCCTTGGAGTATTTCCGTAAGCAATCCTTATTAAATGGAACAGATCTTTGGGCTTATATCCAAGCTATGTCTTATGATTATTTTAATATGACAGAGCCCAATGAGAGCCAACTGAAATTTCAAGTTTATTCTACTTTAGCCTATGGAGCGAAGGGGTATGTATACTTTACCTACCATACTCCTGCAGGCATGGATAACGGACTTATCTTACCGGATGGGACGAAAAATGATACCTATGAATATGCGAAGGCTGTTAACGGAGAGGTTCTGAAGTTAGGTTCAACGCTGCTATCACTTACATCTAAAGATGTGTATCATACCGGCGGGGTACCTCCGTTTGCAACTGCGCTGCCTTCGACATACTTCTGGCAACCACAAGCTAGTGCGCCAGCAATGCCGATGATTGTATCCCGTTTTGAGAATGATAATGGAAGACAATTCGTTATGATCGTTAATAAAGATTTGGAAAATTCGCATACCCAGTCCTTCACACTGTCAAATACACCAGTTTCGGTCAAAGAAGTATCTAAAACGACCGGATTGGAGGTTGCTACGAATTATAATGCGACAACGGGTGCTTTAAGCGCTGTTTTTGCACCAGGTGAAGGCAGACTTTATGCACTTGATGCATCGGGAGGCACGCTGACAGCGAACAATCACGTTGTTGAAGCAGCGGCTAACGCAGTAACGAATGGCATATTGTCTGCTAATGGCACTACCACAGCCTCTGTGTTCAGTATCGTAACGAATGGTGCCAAAGGAACAGCCGTTATCACGAACACAGCAACGGGAGCCTTTACCTATACGCCTAATCCAGGAGCGACTGGAGCAGATACCTTTACATTCAAAGTAAAGAACGGAACGATCAACTCCAATATAGCAACCGTAACGGTAAACATTGCATCGAATGTGCTTTCAACTACATTAACAGGAGCAAAAGCAGTCCAGCCAGGAAAGAAATTTACTGTTAAATATGGACTTAAAGGTGTAAATCAAAGTATCTATGCTCAGGATATTAAGGTGGATTATGATCCTGCTGTCATGGAGTTTGTATCTGCCCAATCAATTAAGGAGTCTGTTAAGCTCATTCGTACAGTTAAAAATCCAGGCGGTAAGCTTCGCTTTGTGATAGCGAGTGAGGGTGCTGGAAATGCGGTGACGGGGAATACGGAGGTCATTGAGCTTACCTTCAAGGCAAAGGAAACATCAATTGCAGCATCAGGCACTATAGCCATTACGAGTGCAATCCTCGGTGATGGTCAAGGGAATGAGATATCAGCAGCGGCATCATCCATTAGTGTATTTGTAGCCAATCTAGGTGATTTGAATTTGGATGGTAAAGTGACAGTTGGTGATTTAGCTATTGCAGCACTTAATTATGGTAAAACTATAAACAGCCCAGATTGGGAGCAAGTTAAGCTAGCCGATATGAACGGAGACGGGATAATTGATCATCAGGATGTCATTGAGATTTCTAAGAAAATAGCACCATAGGATTAAGCGAGGGCTGGCAGGGGTTAATTATACCTGCTTAGCCCTTTTTTCTTTATATTTGTTGGAAATTAACTTCTTAAACGGAGATATCACTAGACAAATGTTATTTTGTGACGTATATTTATGTTACAAACAAACATTATTATGTCTTATTAAAACATTAACTAAGGATGTGTTGCAGAATGGCTAAAGCAAGGTTAAACCGAATGTTCAGTGAGCAGGGTAAGTGCTTCGACGTGGCAATTGATCATGGATTTTTTAACGAGAACTCGTTTCTATCTAGTATTGAGAACATGAAGGAAGCTGTTAACACCATTGTTGATGCAAACCCAGATTGTATTCAGCTCAGCTTAGGGCAAGCAAAGCATCTGCAAGAAATTCCAGGAAAACAAAAGCCAGGACTGGTACTACGGACAGATGCGGCTAATATATACGGTGGAGTGCTTCCTAAGTTTCTGTTCAGCGAGCTTGTTCATAACGCCATTGAGCATGCGGTACGTCTTGATGCGGTAGCGGTGTGCGTTAACTTGTTGCTGTTGCCGAACCAGCCGGAGCTGCATCACCAATGCGTACGTAACGTTGCTCTTCTTAAGACAGAAGCGGAGAAATACGGCATGACTTTAATGGTAGAACCACTTGTTATGCTTCCTAACGATCAGAAGGGCGGCTACATGGTAGACGGAGACATTAACAAAATTATGCCTCTAGTACGTCAAGCAGTTGAGCTTGGAGCAGATGTTATCAAATCAGACCCATGTGACAATGTAGAAGAGTATCACCGTGTCATTGAAGTGGCTTCCGGTATTCCAGTTCTAGTTCGTGGTGGCGGACGGGCAAGCGATGAAGAGATCGTTGCACGTACAGTTGAATTGATGAAGCAAGGCGCTTCCGGTATCGTATATGGCCGTAACGTTATTCAGCATCCAAACCCTGCGGGAATGACTAAAGCTTTAATGCAGATCGTACATCACGGTGCTACTGAACAAGAAGCACTCGCTATTTTAGCTCAATAATAAGAGAAGGAGGAGAAAACGATGTCTAAAACAATCGTAAAATTTGGCGTCATCGGCTGTGGGCTGATGGGTAAGGAATTCGCAAGCGCTGCTGCACGTTGGTTACATCTATCACAGGTTAATTTTGAACCACAAATCATTGCTGTTTGTGATGCTGTTCCAGCTGCAATTGCTTGGTTCACGGATAACGTTAGTACGGTAAAATCAACTTATTCGGATTACAAGGAATTACTAGCTAACCCGGATGTCGATGCTATATATTGTGCGGTTCCTCATAACCTGCACGAACAGATTTATATTGATATTATAGAATCAGGCAAGCATTTGCTTGGAGAGAAGCCATTCGGAATCGATCAAGTGGCTAACGGCAAGATTTTAGCTGCGATGGAGAAAAACCCGAACGTTATCGTACGCTGCTCCTCCGAGTTTCCTTTTTACCCAGGTGCAAGTCAGCTCATTCAGTGGGTTCAAGAAAACAAGTTTGGTAAAATAATCGAAGTAGAAGCTGGCTTCTGGCATTCTAGCGATTTGGATCCAACAAAGACGATTAATTGGAAGAGACGTATCGCCACGAACGGTGAATATGGCTGTATGGGAGATTTGGGCATGCACGTGCTTCATCTGCCATTGCGTTTTGGTTGGAAGCCGGATAATGTTCGTTCCCTACTCTCCAAGATTGTTCCAGAGAGACCAGATGGTAAGGGTGAGCTCGTCCCTTGTGAAACATGGGATAATGCGATACTGGCAACAGAAGTGAAGACGGAAGATCAACAGTTCCCAATGATTCTTTCTACCAAAAGAATTGCTCCGGGTCATGCTAATACTTGGTTTATTCGTATCCAAGGTACTGAGATGTCCGCGGAATTTACAACTAAAAATCCTAAGCAGGTTGCATCACTCCCTTATACACCAGGTGCACAGCAGGCTTGGCACGTCGTGGATGCGCCTTATAAATCCGCATATGGTACTATTACTGGAGGTATCTTCGAATTTGGCTTCTCGGATTCTATTCTCCAAATGTGGGCAGCGTTCTGTGATGAGCTAGTTAACGGCAAAAATATGCAACAACCCTTTTATTGCGCGACTCCAGAAGAGGCAGCGGATAGCCATAAGCTATTCACAGCAGCACTGGAATCCAACCGGACAGGACAAACGATTAACATTGAATGGGGTGAATAGACTTGTCGCTTAACGGAGCGGAAGTGATTGTAGCTGGGCATATATGCCTTGATATCATCCCACATATCCCGGATAGAAAAGCAGGAATGGATGCATTACTCGTTCCTGGCAAATTGGTTGACATCGGGCAAGCTATTGTATCAACAGGAGGTGCGGTTTCCAATACGGGAATCGCGCTTCATCGCTTAGGCAATAATGCCAAGCTAATGGGTAAAGTCGGTAATGACTTATTCGGAAAAGCAATTATTGAAGTGCTAGAAGGTTATTCTAAGGCTTTGGCTGAAGGAATGATTATCGCGGATGGGGAAGCGAGCTCTTATAGCATCGTAATTAGCCCTCCGGGCGTTGATCGCATTTTCCTGCATTGCACAGGCACGAATGATACGTATTCGGTGCAGGATATCCCTTTTGAACAATTAGATGGTGCTAAATTATTTCATTTCGGATATCCGCCACTAATGCGTTGTATGTATGAGAATGAAGGTAAAGGGCTTGCGGATCTTCTTAGACAGGCGAAGGAGCGCGGTGTAACGGTATCGCTAGACTTGGCAAAGCCAGATCCGGAATCCCCTGCGGGACAAGCGGATTGGACAACGATACTTGCCGGAGCTCTTCCTTACGTTGACGTTTTCTTGCCTAGCTTTGAAGAGATTCTGTATATGCTCTATCCTGACATATATGATAGCTTTGTAGAAAAAACAGGATCTAACGATTTATTGCATCTTGCTGATGGTCCTATTCTCTCTAAAATTTCTGATGATTTGCTGGCAATGGGTGCAGCGGTGGTCGGATTAAAGCTCGGCGAACACGGCTTGTACGTTCGAACTACGTCTAACCCAGCTAGACTTGCTACTATGGGAAGATGTGCTCCAGATAAAGCAAACTTAGAACGCTGGCTAGATCGCGAACTGTTATCCACTTGCTATAAGGTTAAAGTTGCCGGAACAACGGGAGCGGGAGATTGCACGATTGCAGGTTTCTTAGCAGCTTTGCTAAGAGGCGTAGCACTCGAAGAAGCATTGCAATCGGCTGTTGGCGTTGGCGCCTTTAATGTGGAAAAATCAGATGCGACGAGCGGAGTGCCTACCTGGGATGAGGTACAAGCACGAGTAAAGCAGGGCTGGGACAAGCGGGAGTTATTGCTTGATCTGGTTGACTGGAAACCAACAGAAGATGGTCTTTGGACTGCACCCACACGATAGGAAGGGGATAATACGTTGAGAAGAAGCGAACTAAACCATGCTAAACAAAGAACAGCTGATATTTTTAACCAGGTAGGCATTCGTTTAACAGAAGAGGAAGCATCGAACATTGAGATTGCATGGTTCGGGTTAAATGACCTGGAGAAGCAGGGCTTGGAGCTTGTTACTTATGTGAATTCCGATCGTTATTGTGCTAAGGAGCTTGTACTATTCCCAAGACAAACCTGTCCGGAGCATCTGCATCCGCCAGTTGGTGCAGACCCAGGTAAACAAGAAACCTTTCGTTGCCGTGCAGGCAAGGTTTGGCTCTATGTAGAGGGAGAAGCGACCGCTAATATCCAAGCCATCGTCCCTGAAGGCAGTGAGCCTTACTATACCGTATTTCATGAGATCGAGCTGAATCCAGGAGAGCAATATACGATTAATCCTGGCATTAAGCATTGGTTCCAAGGTGGTCCTGAAGGCGCTGTTATTTCTGAATTCTCAAGCACTAGCCGTGATGAGAACGATATTTTTACCGATCCGGGAATCGAAAGAATGCCTACAATAACCGAAGATTAATAGGGGGAATCCAAGTGCTATTATATGGAAGAGAGTGGACGAGAAGACAGCTCGAAGCCCGAGTTGGACGAATTGAACAGCTTGCTGGCGTTCAACGCTTTACGCTTTCAGAAGGACCTGAATCTGGTGTAGAGCAAATTCGTGTGAGAACCGGCTCGGGATTATCCTTCCATGTCACACCTTCCAAAGGCTTGGATATCTCGCTTGCAGAATATGGGGGGTTTCCGATCAGCTGGCAATCCGTTAATGGAGATGCTCATCCGTCATTGTATGACGCTTCAGGAAGCGAATGGCTGCGAACGGCATCGGGTGGCTTACTGATGACCTGCGGATTAACACAGGTAGGTTCGGCTTGCGAGGACGCAGGTGAGAAGCTCGGCCTTCATGGTCGAGTTCATCACACCCCTGCCCGATCGGTATACGCTACTAGTCAATGGATTGATGATGAATACGAGATGACGGTGGGCGGAATAGTTGAAGAAGTATCGATATTCGGAGGCTGCCTACAATTAACGAGGAAAATCACAAGCAGATTAGGTCAGAACACGCTTTGGATTGAGGATGAGGTAAGGAATATTGGGTTCAAGCGGTGTCCTCATATGATTCTGTATCATTTTAATTTCGGATTTCCCTTAATGACGGAGCAAACCAAGGTGATTTTCAGTGGTGGTGAACCTCAAGCCCGTGAAGCTGGCGTACAGACCAGTGGTTATGGAGACTGGCAAGCCCCTGATCCCAATTGTGAGGAACGAGTGTTTTATCATTCCGCGGCCGAAGGTCGAGTCGAAATCGTAAATCCCGAGTTTCCAACACAAGCTGGACAATCCCCTATCAACGTAGCGTTATCTTGGTCAACGGACACACTGCCACGCCTTGTGCAATGGAAGATGCCGGGGGCAGGAACTCACGTGCTTGGTATTGAGCCTGCTAATTGTAGTGTTGGAGGTAGAGTAGCAGAACGAGAAGCGGGTACTCTTACGTATTTGGAGCCAGGGGAAACGAGAAGTTATAAGCTGGAGTTGAAAGTGCAGTAGCAATGTTGAGATAATAGAGAACATAGCTACTAGCAATGGGGTGCCGATAAATGCAAATGCCTCTCAATCAAAGGCAGCAACAGATTATGGATCGATTAACGAGCGACGGAGAAGTAAAGCTGTCCGAGCTCAAGGAAATGTTCGATGTAACAGAAATGACGCTTCGTCGGGATTTGGAGAAATTAGAGCAATTGGGCTCTATTCGAAGAATATTCGGCGGGGCTATTCTAGTAGGCAAGGATATTGCCTTGCACGAAAGAACCGGTGTCTTAACCGATGAGAAGGCGCGGATCGGGAGTAAAGTTGCACAGCTGCTTCGCCCCAATGATTCGATCTTCATTGATGGAGGCTCCACAACGTTACAAATCTCTAAATATTTACGACAGGAAATGAATCTTACAGTGGTAACTAATGCAATCAACATCGCTCAGGAGCTGCATGCGAAGCGAATATCCACCATATTACTTGGAGGAGTTCTGCTCGAGCAAACGGCAACATTGATTGGTCCTATTGCGATCGAGAACATTGCTAGAATGGCGTTTGATCGCGTGTTTCTAGGGGCGACGGGGTTATCTGACAATCATGGCTTTAGCAACTCTAATATGTATGAATCGGAAATTAAACGTTTGGCTATCACGCAATCCAAGGAAGTGAACATCGTGATGGATCATACGAAGTTCGGTACGCAGGGGTTGTTTTCCTTCGCAACGCTTGCGGCAGCGGATCGCATAGTTACTGACCGCCTGCCGGATAGCTCTACAGTAGCGGCATGCCTAGAGCATGGTGTGGAGATTGTCATAAGCTAAGCCATAATGGCTTTAGCTTATCAATGACTGAGGTTATGAATGACCTTCTCCACCTTGCTCAGATGGTCAATCATTTTGACGCTGGCAAGCTTATCATCCTTTGCTTCAATAGCTTCATATATTTTCTTGTGCTCGAGCAGCAGCTGCTCGGTAGAAGCGCGTTCGGCGAAAAACCACAGTCTACGAGAATCCTTCATACTGTGCTGCATCCGATCGGTCATAGACTCCATCATAGAGATAAGCATCGCGTTGTGTGATGCTTTGGCAATTTCAAGATGAAACCGGATATCGATCAGATCGCTTTCCTCTTCTTGATCTAATGCGGCTTCCATCTGCTTGAGAATATTGCTGAGCTCGGTTAGATTAGCTTCTGTTCTGCGGGTTGCCGCTAGAGAAGCACAGCCTGCTTCAAGCAGCTTGCGAACCTCAAGCAATTCCTGCAGCTGCTCTGAGTTAGCTAACCATCCCAGATTTTCCTCTTTGGGAGGCTGGACACTAACGAAGGTACCTCCACCGTGACGTATCGTAACCCATCCCATTGCCTTCAAAGCACTTAGCGCTTCACGCACCGTGGAGCGACCTACCTCGAAGCTCTCGGCTAATTCCACTACGGTGGGCAGCTTTGATCCCGGAGGATAGATTTGGGAAGTGATTTGTTCCTGAATTTGCTTGAATACAATTTCTGAACCCTTTAGGGCTTTGATTTTCTGGAATGACATACAGTGACCTCCGCAAAAAAAATAGTTCTTTCTATTTTATTATATGTTAATCTATAGTAAAAGTCATCTGATCACATGATGACTATAGGTAGTTTGATCAAAAGACAGATGTCATAGGAGGCTTTAACTTCATGCTGAATAACAATGTTAAACAACAATTGCGTGATGCCGTTGGAGAGCGTTATTTCAAAGATGATAAGGAATCCCTCGTAACTCACTCATATGATGGCACACCGATGCTTCAAGTATTGCCAGACGGAATTGTATATCCGAAAAATACTGCAGAAGTATCAGCTGTGATGAAAATATTAAACCTACACCAAATCCCTCTTGTTAGCCGTGGTTCCGGTACGAATCTATGCGGCGGAACTGTGCCTGTTCAAGGCGGGATCGTCATGGTTATGCACCGAATGAACGCGATATTGGAAGTCGATTTGCTTAATCTGACGGCAACTGTGCAGCCGGGTATTATTACGAAGCAATTTATTGAGCACATTGAAGGCTTGGGACTTTTCTACCCGCCGGATCCTAGTAGCATGTCGATTTCCACGATCGGAGGCAATATTGCCGAATGCTCCGGGGGACTGCGTGGCTTGAAATACGGAACGACTAAGGATTATGTGCTCGGCTTGGAGGCAGTGCTTGCTTCAGGAGAAGTGATCCGGACTGGCGGAAAGCTAATGAAGGATGTCGCTGGTTATGATTTAACCAAGCTGCTAGTTGGTTCCGAGGGAACTTTGGCAGTGATTACGGAGGCGACTCTAAAGCTTATCCCTCCACCGAAGTATAAGAAAACAATGCTTGCGATGTTTACCGATTTATATGACGCAGCCCGTACCGTATCTAAGATTATCGAGAATCGCATTATTCCTGCCACACTCGAGTTCATGGATAATCCAACTATTAAAGTCGTAGATGATTATGCCAAGCTAGGTCTTCCACTTGATATGGCAGCTATTCTGCTCATTGAGCAGGATGGCGAGCCTGAGATGGTTGAGCGGGATATTGAGCTTATATCTGCGATATGCCGTGAAGAGAATGCAAGTCAGATCAGCGTAGCGAACAATCAAGAAGAGGCGCTTAAGCTATTGACTGCTAGAAGAAGCGCTTTTACCGCTCTTGCTAGATTGCGCCCGACAACGATTCTTGAGGATGCGACTGTGCCTCGTTCTAAGATTGCCGACATGGTTCTAGAGATCAATAGAATCGCGGAAAAATATAATGTTCAAATCTGTACCTTCGGGCATGCGGGGGATGGTAATCTTCACCCGACAGCGACGACGGATGCACGGGATACGGAAGAAATTCACCGTGTCGAGGAAGCGTTCGCCGAAATATTCGAGGCAGCGATTCGATTGGGCGGAACGATTACGGGTGAGCATGGGGTTGGCTTAGTTAAGGCGCCATATTTGGAGTGGAAAATAGGCGCTGCGGGCATCGAAGTTATGAAAGGCATAAAGCAAGCCTTCGATCCGCTAAATATTCTAAACCCAGGAAAAATGTTTGCTAAGGAAACCAGACGCAGGGTGGTGCTGGAACGTGGCTAATACAACGACCGAATTACAAAAAACGTTGAAAATAAAGCTGGACTACGACCAGCTAACGAACTGTATGCGTTGCGGCTTCTGCTTGCCTGCTTGTCCGACCTTCAAGGAAACAGGAATTGAGGCAGAATCTCCACGTGGACGGATTGCTCTGATGAAAGCAGCGGTTGACGGAGTGATGGATCCGAGCGTTCAATTCGAAGAGCAAATGAGTCATTGTCTAGGCTGCAGAGCCTGCGAGCCTGCTTGTCCTGCAGACGTGAAATATGGCCAGCTAATTGAGCAGGCACGTGATGCCATTGAAGAGCATACTACTCAGCACCGTGGATGGATTAAGGGAGTTCGCAGCATCGTATTTAAGCAGCTGTTCCCTCATCAGAAGCGGATGAAGCTACTTGGTAAAGGACTGCGAATCTATCAGAAAACAGGCCTTCAGGCTGTTGTGCGTAAGACGGGAGCTGTAGGTTTATTTTCGAAGCAGCTTGCGTCGTTGGAGCGAATATTGCCTGATGTAGCGGGTACAGGAATCGTTGAGAAAATAGGTACTCGGATTCCCGCTAAAGGTCAGAAGCTTGGGACAGTTGGTATGTTCCGAGGCTGCTTGATGGATATGCTCTTCATGGAAACAAACTATAAAACCGTCCAACTGCTCTCCGAGGCGGGCTTTGAAGTCATTATCCCCGAGACTCAGAATTGCTGTGGCGCTTTGCATGCTCATAGTGGGGAAACCTCCCAGGCGAAGGAGCTTGCTAAAAATAATATTCGTGCGTTCCAAGAAGCGGGCGTTGATTATATCATTTCCAATGCTGGTGGCTGTGGTGCAATACTTGTGGAATACGACCACTTGCTTCATGATGAGCCGGAGTGGAAAGAGGGCGGAAAGTGGTTTGCTGAGCGAGTTAAGGATATCAGCTCCATTCTGTTGGAGAAAGGTCGCTTGCTAACCTTCAATCAAGGCAAAACGGAAGCAGACAAGGTAACCATCACTTATCAAGATTCCTGCCACTTGAAAAATGTAATGAAGGGCGGTAACGCTCCACGAAAGCTGCTGTCGTCTTTAAAAAATGTTGATTTCATCGAGATGAAGGATGCAGGCTCATGCTGCGGGTCAGCGGGAATTTATAATGTTACCCAGCCTGAGATGGCCAATCAAATCCTTGATCATAAGATGGAAAATGTTAACGCAACGAAGGCCCATTACATTGTTACGAGTAACCCCGGCTGCTTACTTCAGATGAAGCTAGGTATCGATAAGCATGCCGACAACAAGCAGATGCAGGCTGTTCATATCGTTGATTTCTTATATGACCGGCTAGCTAAGAATGTAGAGAGAGATATTTAGTTTCTTTCTTGTGAGTGTTCGTGTGAGTCGAAGCATACCTCAATAGCTCGTCCGAGCGCGGATAACGCACTGAGAGCTACTAAGGAAGCGTCAAAATCTCATCCACGAGCGAATAACGCACTGAGGGCTACTAAGGAAGCGTCAAAAGCTCGTCCGCGAGGGAATAACGCACTGAGGGCTACTAAGGGAGCGTCAAAAGCTCACTCGCGAGCAAATAACGCACTGAGGGCTACTAAGGGAGCGTCAAAAGCTCGTCCGCGGGCGAATAACGCACTGAGGGCTACTAAGCGAGCCGCAAAAGCTCATCCGTGAGGGAATAACGCACTGAGGGCTACTAAGCGAGCCGCAAAAGCTCATCCGCGAGGGAATAAGCAATGAGGGCTATTAAGCGAGCCGCAAAAGCTCGTCCGCGAGCAAATAACGCACTGAGGGCTACTAAGGAAGTGTCAAAAGCTCATCCGCGGGCGAATAACGCACTGAGGGCTACTAAGGGAGCGTCAAAAGCTCATCCGCGGGCGAATAACGCACTGAGGGCTACTAAGGAAGCGTCAAAAGCTCATTCGCGAGGGAATAACGCACTGAGGGCTACTAAGCGAGCCGCAAAAGCTCATCCGTGAGGGAATAACGCACTGAGGGCTACTAAGCGAGCCTCAAAAGCTCATCCGCGAGGGAATAACGCACTGAGGGCTACTAAGGAAGCGTCAAAAGCTCGTCCGCGGGCGAATAACGCACTGAGGGCTACTAAGGGAGCGTCAAAAGCTCGTCCACGAGGGAATAACGCACTGAGGGCTACTAAGGTGAGGCCTGCTAAACCCATGTCTAGCGCCTCTTTCTATGGATTCCTCCTAAACACAGTTGATAATAGGTAGGGTGGAGTGGTAGACTACCCCTATAAGGCTGTAGAAATGGAGGTATCCATTGAATGATAAATATCGCAGAGCAAATGGAAAAAATTAATCGCCAATTGACGGCGAAAGGATACAAGCTAACCCCTCAGCGTGAAATTACTCTTAAGGTGTTGCTTGAAAACCAGAAGGATCATTTAAGTGCCGAGGATGTTTTCATGCTCGTAAGGACGCAATTTCCTAACATTGGTCTTGCTACGGTATATCGCACTTTGGAGCTTCTTGCGGAATTACACATTGTGCAGAAGGTGAACTTCGGAGACGGGGTAGCACGTTTCGATCTGCGCTTGGAAGGCCATGAGCATATGCATCACCATCTGGTTTGTAATGTATGTGGAGCCCTTGAAGAAATTGAGGACGACTGGCTGCTTGAAATAGAGCAGAAAGTAGCCCGCGAATATGGATTCAAAGTAACCGATCATCGGCTGGACTTTATGGGGAACTACCAAGTGTGTAAGAACAATAGCAAAGCATGTAAGAAAATGAGCAAGGCGGTTTCCTAATTAACTTAACCTCTTTGAATAGAGTAACAAAAAAGCCATCAAAACCACGAATTATCAGGTGGGTTTGATGGCTTTTTAACCTTTCTAAATCGTCACAGCAAAAACTCCACCGGCATCTAATGGACACCATTTACGTTTCTGCTTGTTACGTTCTTCAGGTTATTTTCCACTTAGTAATTCGTCCGTTCAGAACCCACTCAACAACAAGCACATGATTGTCTCTAGTTACGCAGAGGGCATGTGGCGAGTTAAAACGATCCTTAGTCCACTCCGACGGTGGAATGTTAGGCCATCTCGAGTCTTCCCATATAAGCGGATTCTCACCAGTATGAACTGCATTCTGGAAGCTGCCATCCGTTACGGTAATCCGTCCATTTAAGTCTGGGATAATGAAACCATCATCGCCAAATGCGACCAAGTCGCAAGGAAGCAAGAAGTCTCCGTGATAATCCTGAACGAATGTGCCATCAAGACGGTAGCTAACAAAGCGCTGGTGTCGACGATCAGCTACATAAAGGAGGGGCTCAGTTGGACGCGTATCAATGTAAATCCCATGCGGCTCATAGAAGATGTGCTTTGTATCAGCCTTCCCTCCCCAACACTGCAGCCAATTTCCCTTGGAATCATAACGATGAATGGCGTATTGGCCGTAGCCATCAACGACATAGATATCTCCATTCGGTGCGACATCTATATCTGTAGGCTTATAATGCTCAGACGTAGGATATAGCCCCGAAACTGGAGGGACTCCAATGGTAAGGATTTCTTCTCCATCAAGCGTATATTTAGCGACAAGATTGCGGGCGATGTCCGTTAAGTAAACATACTCTTGGCCATCATCCTCTTGTTGCAAGTGCATGCCGTGAGCACCTTCAGCGAATGCCTGTCCCCATGAAGTAAGGAACTCACCATCTTGGTCGAAAATAGCGATAGCATGCTCGCTCATGTTGAATACAAATACGCGATCTTTGGAGTCAGTTGCAACCCCATGCGTATAGCCAAGTGTCACGGATTCAGGAAGCTTCGCCCAATCAGGAATAAGCTCTAACTTAGTATTATTTTTCATCATACTCGTTTGGCCAATAAAGGGAATAAAGGCCCTTTAATCGCTTGATCCTTTTCTAAGCTGACACCATCTGTTATTGGATGGGTTACACCGCTGAACGTAATGCCATCTGGCATGAAAATAATGGCAAGAGCTCTGCGTGGACGATCAGTCGCGTTCGCATGGGCGTAATGGAAAGTTAAGCCATTGTGGAACGTACAGCTACCAGCTTTAAGAGGTACAACGACTGGCTTCTGGTCGTCCAATTGTCCGCCTTCTACATAATCAAAGATGTTTTGCGGATCTAAGAAATCAATACCCGTCAGTTTGCCTAGCTTGTGTGATTTAGGAACGAAGGCCAAACAGCCATTATCCTCATTAACATCATCCAAGGCGATCCAGATCGACATCATGCCTTTATCTGTTTCGTTGATTGGCCAGTATGGAGTATCTTGATGCCACGGTGTCGGTTTGGAGTCGTTTGGCATTTTCCAGAGCCCATGATCGTGGAAAAAACGAATTTCATTCGCTTCAGTTAAAGCTAAGGCAGACTCGGCAAATCGCTTATGAAAGCTGAATTTTCCCATTCCAGCATGATCTCTCCATGTGTTAACCTTCTGGTTCAATACCCGATAATACAAGCCGTCTTTCTTATCTGTTTTTACAGAGCGATCGCTGTCAGCTAGCATGGCTTCCTCAAGATATTCGCGAAGCTCAGTCAATTCCTCTGGCGTGAGCATATTTTCTACTTTAACGAAACCGTTTTCTTTGTAAAAAGTAATGTGTTCATCTGTTATTGGCGTGTTCGATAAGTTAGTTGTCATTATTTTGTTCCTCCTCGAAGTTGAATATGCTCTTATCTTACAAGGAGTTGGGGGAAGAGGGGATGGAGAGAATTCTGAACTTTTTGTAAAAAAGTCGAATGCGATAAAGTGATATAAACAATGGATTTATTGGATGTTACAATAGAGGAAAGAACATAAGTCGAAAGTGAAGGAGTTTTTGGAAAATGGCTGGAGCTTATCGGGTTGATTACAAAACAATATCTCCTTACGTCCGTTTCGTTCATGAAGTCGTTATTCCACCAGGGGAGCACACCCCGGAAAGATATATTTATGATCATGAATTTATATATGTAGTGAAAGGGAAAGGCCGACTTAGAATTGAGAATAAAGAGCATCCGATGGGACCGGGTGATCTGTTATATATTCGTCCGAATAGAACGAACGAAATGTTCGTACATGACGATGAGCCGATGCATTGCTTTGCCGTGCATTTCGATTATGTTTTTTTAGGTGAGGCGGCGGATTTCTCTCCTTATGCTGTCTATTTGGGACGACGATTAGATGAAGGGACTCCGGATACCCATTGGCTTCAAGCTAGGCCGGACGCTGAATTTACAGATATGGACATTCCAGAGCATATGACTCCGAGCCGGGTGCACCAATTTTTTGAAGCTTTTAAAGAGCTGTGCTTGCGTTTTCAAGATTCAAGATCGGATGCCCAGATTTGGTTAAAATCTTCAATGCTTCAACTGATCGGACTTATTCAGCAAGAGTTAACGACGGAGGAAGGGATTTGGATTGGTCATTCTCATGCGGATCTCATGCTTGATGCTATCCAATTCATGAAGGAAAATTATACTCAAAAATTGGATTTACCGATGCTAGCTATGCGAGCAAATTTGTCGCCTAAATATTTTGGTACTTTGTTTAAGCAGGCAACAGGGCAATCTTGCTCCCAGTACTTGCTGCAGCTTAGGATGGAGGAGGCCAAACGCTTGCTACGACAGCAGTCGCTTACCATTGAAGTAATCGCAGAAAAAGTGGGGATTGGCGATCTCTTCTACTTTAGTAAGCTTTTCAAAAAATCGGAGGGATTGTCTCCAAAGCGTTATGCGGATTCACTTAGATGGCTAAGCTTGAAGTAAAAGCAAAACCCCCGAGCCTCATTAGGCTTCAGGGGTCAGAATACTAAGCTATCTTACATTAATAACCAGCGCGCAAGATGATTACCAAGAGAACGAAAAGTACAAGTGCGAATGCAGCAGCACCTATTCCGCCACCACTAACGCCACAACCTGCACCGACACCTGCAACAGGGTATCCCAAGTCTATCACCACCGTGCGTTTATTATGACATTCGGTCACATAAACAGCATATGCCGGGATGACTATATGGTCAGTACGTTCACCCATCGAGCAGAAAAGTCGGGCTGAAGGTTAGTTATGGTTTACAAGCTGTAATTGCGCCTTAATGTTCTGTAGCGTTGTAAGCCGTAAATTCCTAGGACAATTCCCACAACCAGCAGGATAGCTCCAACAATTTCTCGTTCAAAAATGATATCTGTGGCGCCGAACAAAATAAGCGTTAAAGCGGGTAGTCGAAAGGATTAATGGATTGCTTCATTTCAATTAAGGCTGTTGTTTCTATAAAAACACCTCGTATTAGTGCCGTCGAATTTGTTCAAAGTATACCGTAACTGGCAGACTTCTTCAGAATTTATTAGTTACCTCAGGGACACCTTATGTGGGGTAATCAATTAATCTGAGGAGGTTATCACTTGAAGAAATTTCTGACCAGCTTGACGATGTTGATGAGTTTGTCCTTGGTGCTTATGGTTCCTGCATTCGCGGAGGACACAAGTAACAGTAAGGCGCAATCCAATAAGGTCATCACTAATGATTATACTCCTTTAAGAACTGCTCCCGGTCTTAACAAAACGTACTATCCGAATACAGCCGGGACGAACACAAGCACGATACTCAGCAATGGAACTAATAATGGCGCGTATACAAATGGTAACTACTACGACAGATCAATTGGCGGAATGAGAACAAACGGAATGGGAACAGGTGGAATCGGAACTGGCGGAATGGGAACAGGAACTTATAGCACTTATGGAACTAATGGAAATTTTGGTACGTATGGAGCGTATGACTCCACACGAATGAATAGCTATCGGCCGTATTCCACGCATGATGGTCTTCGCGGAACTACACGCAACACAGTAAGAACAATGGAAACAACCGCAAAAAGGACCTCAAACTGGGGCTGGTTAGGACTGCTTGGTCTATTCGGTTTAGCGGGCATGCGCAGCCGTAGCCGTGACGAAGCGCGATAACATTACTGCTAGTGCTAAGAATCCCCCGTTCGAGCCCCTACGGCTTGAGCGGGGAATTTCTTGTGGGATAGTCAGTCGCAAGTAGTCGCACGCTAGAGCTGCACCGATAGTGAACGCCCGCCCGATCCCCTATCCCCCGGACCAGCCTGCAAAAAGTAACATTAGTGAACGCCCGGTTCCTTATCCCCCAGCCCGCCCGCAAAAAGTAACAATAGTGAACGCTCGGTTCCTTATCTCGTCAGCCAGCCCGTAAAAAGTAACAATAATGAACGCTCGGTTCCTTATCTCCCCAGCCAGCCCTGAAAAAGTAACAATAGTAAACGCTCGGTTCCTTATCTCTCCAGTCATCGGTAGCAAAAAGTAACAATAGTGAACGCTCGGTTCCTCATCTCCCCAGCCAGCCCGCAAAAAGTAACAATAGTGAACGCCCGGTTCCTTATCTCGCCAGCCAGCCCACCAAAGTACCAATGAGTGAACCTCTGATGTCTTAAATCCCGCTCGAACCCGACATGGTGCCAATGATGAACCTTACCTCCAATCCGGGGGGATGAGAAGAGCCAGCGGTAAAATATATCTGAGTAAGTTCATTATATGGCCCCATTGAAGCCGCAGATTAATAAGCTGAGCCATAACGTCTGTACATAAATTTTCCATATGAACAAATACTAACGGAAGAACTGGGATTTTTGATTTCTATTGCTGATGGGGGTATGTAACCATGAAAAACACAAAAAAAAGTTTCTCAAAGATAGGAATTTTGGCAGCAGTGGGCATTTTTACAGGTGCTTTCACTTTTCAAGCACAAACACACGCGTACGTCCAAGCCAACACCCAAGCCCATCCACAAGCCCACGCCCAAACAAACACCCAAGCCCACGAACCCTCTTCATTTCACGCAGTAACCCCAGGGGACAAGCCCGTCACAGCCCCGCGACAAATAGCTATAGTCATCGACGATTTGGGCAATGGGATGAAGGGAACCGAACAAATGCTACAGCTGCCGATTAAATTAACGGTCGCAGTCATGCCATTCCTTCCTACAACGAAAAAAGATGCAGAGGCCGCCTTTGCCAAAGGTCATGACGTCATTGTTCACCTCCCAATGGAGCCCGTAAGAGGCTTGAAGAGCTGGCTGGGACCCGGGGCTATTACGACAGATTTGACGGATGAGGAAATTCGCAAACGAGTTGAAGGTGCAATAGCAGATGTGCCACATGCGATCGGAATGAACAATCATATGGGCTCCAAAGCGACGGCGGATAAGCGAGTCATGCGAGTTGTGCTGCAGGTATGCAAGGAGAAGGGGTTATTTTTCTTAGACAGCCGGACCTCTTTCAAAACAGTTGTGCCCGCAGTGGCTAAGGAGCTCGGAGTATTCACTCTGCATAACGATGTTTTTCTGGATGATGTATATACTCACAACCATGTGATGCATCAAATCGGGGTACTTAAGAAATTTTTGACGAAAAATGAACGTTGTATTGTAATTGGTCATGTGGGCGCTCCAGGATTATATACGTCAGGGGTGCTAAAAAATGTTATCCCCGAACTAAAGAGCCAAGCTACTTTTGTCCGCTTGACTCAATTACTCCCTTTACCGACGACACCTACGCTTCAAGGGGAAAAGAAGCGATAGTCCATTATCCCGTTTGCTATAGCTGCTGCTACTCGATTCTGACCAGGTATTGAGGTTAGCATGGCCCTGTCACCTGGGTCACTAAGGAAAGCCGTTTCCACAATAACACTTGGCACCTGAACCCGATTCAACAAATAAAATTTATCCGCAACCATAGGAAGACGGCTTCTTCCTTGCTGTAGATTTAAGTTGCTCTGGATGAAGCTGGCCAGCATGGCACTGTGTGCCTCGGCCTGATGTATGACTAGAGGTCCTCGTTTACTTCCCTTAGGAGACCAATTAACATGAATGCTCACAAACAGCGAGGCACCAATCTCATTGGACAAGCCACGACGTTGCGACAAGTCGCGCCGATGGCGAGAACGTGTTACGTTCCAACGATTGTCGTCACTGAGAGCATAATCTCCGGTACGATTCAGAATAACCTTTAAGCCCTTGCTGCGGAGCAGCAAGTAAAGCTTGCGTGAGATAGCGAGATTAATATCCTTTTCAAGAATACTGTTCCAGTGAGTACCACCATCAATTCCACCATGACCAGCATCAATGAGCACGTCAGCGGAAGGTAGTGCACGTTTGAGGTGTGGCGGCTCTGCCTTCCAGCCCGTTAACAGCAGCAATGAACAAATGAATATTAAAATTCGATACATGTGAATTCCTCACCATCCCTTAGACCTCATCTAGCTGCTTCTGTTATCGTGGCTTAAACTAGTCCACCTCATACAAACAGATGCTAATTTCCTTCAAGAAATGACTATGATTGTGGAAGTGAAAAATCGGGCATGCTAAGGTTTAGGAGGCGATAACTAATGGATAGCTCGGAATATATAAAATACATGACGGAGCAGGTTGTTGGTTATATGGACCGTCCGAAGGAAGAGACAGAGGTTAAGTCACATAAGAAGCTCAGTCGTGAGCCGTGGCTAACGAGATGGTTCGGAGTGGCTCCAATGGGTCTTATGATGTGGTGGGGGAATAGAAGAGATACAAAAAACAAAACACACCCTGAGGTGCGTTCTGTGAATTCCTCTGATTATCGATAAAATAATCCTTTACTGAGCAACGATTCAAGAGAAATAAATCGCGTTCCTTCCATATCTATAGCTAGATCAATACGACCGTTCGACCAACGCTGATAGCCAATAACAGGTACCGCATATAACATGGCGTCGCCGAACGGTTCCGTTACATAACGCAGAGGCTGCTTATTGTTAAGGCGACTCTGTATTTTTTTGGCGTCTTTCGCAGGGAAAGGGGCTTCTTTAGTGAGCCATGGGAGTCTGTCATAAGCATCAAAAAGCTTATTGAATTTACTGTCAGCAATGCTTGCTCCTATTGATGAACCGATGGTTACTTGTTTTTCTTCCGCAAAGAGCTTCTTCCAAGTAACACTGTCTAGGGGAAGCTGCTCGGCTGTTTTGGCATCCAACCAGAATACTTCATTACCAATAGTTACTTCCCATGCAGCTGCGAAAGGGTGAATATAATGCTTAACCGTATTTATCCGTTTGTACTGGTCGCTGGACACCAGCCCACTATCGATCAGGGATTGTTTTAACCGCTGCTGTGAGAAAAGCGAATAGGGTCCCACACCATATTCCCCAAGCTGAAAGGTCCCCTCTGTAACAGCATGAACAACCATGTATCCAATGTCTTTGCCTTCTTTAGTAAAGAGAACTAGCCAGCTATGTGTTCCTGGACCGAGCGCTTCGATTTGCGGATCGGCAGTTTGCCATGCCTTGAAGGGAGAATGCTTCGCTAATCGGCTAACCCATTCGTGTACCTGTTTTTCAAGCTTAGAAGGCGTATGAGTTTCTTCAGACGGTGCGGCAAACGCTTGAGTAGGAGAATACCCCGCGATAATCGTAAACAGTAGCAGTAAAGGAACAAGAATAGTCGTGCGTAGCTTAGGCAAAAAGGTTTTCATCGGATGCATTCACCTGCAATCGTTGGAGTAGAAAGCTGAAGCGATTTATCTATTGCCGTCTAATTGTAATCATTGTAAGGGACAAGCTCTGCTGAGACTGTTACAACCTGTCTACGGAATGTGGCAACCGGAGTTCTTTTTTTGCCGAGAAAACGCATAATTTCAATTCCGGCGCTTAGTGAATGCCAGGCAGGTGAAAAATTCCGCAATTCATGACGGTTACAGAAACTCTGGGACGATACTGCCAGTCAATTTCCGCTTCACGCTGCTGGAAACGGACAGCTAGAGCAGCTTGCTGCTCCTTCTGATCCTCATGAGTCATACTGTCCAGCATAGGCTTGTAATAGTTGCGAATTCGCTCAAGCTCGTCCTGTCGACGTTGCTCTGCTTCGGATGCCCAGGAGAAGTCGGTGCTTTTGAGCTTCCGCTCCATCGTCAGCTCTAACTGAGACATCCCCTTGCGCAGAGATAAGCCGTTTTTCAGCAGATGAACATTGGAAGGAAGACGAGGAGTGAGCTTCCTATCCTTCACCTTTTCCAGAAATTGATCATCCATTACGCCCGTAGCCAAAGAAATTCCCCAGCCATATAGCTCCTCACGCTTCATATCGCATTCGTATCCAACCTTAAAATTAACCCCTAGCCATGCCGTATAGGGCTGGGAGGCGAATGGGTCCATTTTCCCCTTTGGAGGCTCCTCGAATAAAGTAACGCAGCGACCACCTTGCTTAACGGCATCGAATAGCTGATGCAGCCTTCTCGAACCGAAGTAAACATCCTCTTGAATGATTCTTCCCGACTCCGTCATTACATAAGAGATAGGGGATAGCGATGCCCTGCTGGCCATGGAAGGATTCTCGAACGACCACCGATAGGTCATCGTTTGTGGGTCAGCACCTGTCCGATCAACGAAGCTCCAATAATAAGGGCGATTCGTCAGAGCCCGGTCTGCATCTGGAGATAGCTTAACCGTAATGCTAGTCGGACTCTTCTCAATGAAGTGGCACCCGGTTGAATCCAAGTAAGCCGCTGTAAATTTCTGAACCTGTTTCGTATTCATGATGGATTCTCCTGTTGCACCTGATTTTTCGTAGCTAGTAATGTATCTCCAAGTCCATCAATCCGTTTGCGTAGTTCCTCACTATCCGTTGATTCCAGAACGATCTGGGCCAATCTACTCTCTAAGGATTCGACCTTCTCCAGCTGTTGAATAATCTCATCCAGCTCGCCGATAACTAGCTCAAACATGTTGATTTTCTCATGAAGCAGATGCACGATATGCTCTTCAATCGTTCCGAGGGTGCATAGATTAAAGATTTTCACATCCTCTGTCTGACCTAAACGATGAACTCGACCGATTCTTTGCTCCACCCTCATGGGGTTCCATGGAAGATCGAAATTGATAACATTGTGGCAAAATTGCAGATTGATTCCTTCACCGCCGGCTTCAGTTGCGACCATAATCTGTGCACGTCTGCGGAAGAGGTCCATCATCCAATCCTTTTTGCCTCTATTCATTCCCCCACGATAAGGGACAGCATACAGATCATGCTCTTTGAAAAATCGGATTAAGTAATCCTGCGTTGCGCGATATTCGGTGAAAATAATAACTTTATCGTCGATGCTGCGTATGAGCTCCATTGTTTTTTCTGCTTTCGTATTCGCTTTAATATTGCGAATGAGTTCTACTAGCTGCAATATTCGAGGCCGGAGTGGAGAGTCCTCAGCCATTTTTTTGTCTAAGTTAATGAGGGTAAGGAAGACGGCATCTCGGCTAGAGCAGACTTCACGCTGTAGCGTAACGAGAGACAGCATACTAGTCAGGTCCCCGCCTTCTGAGGACGCATTCTTGCGGACATACTCGTTAACCCCTTCGTATAGGGCCATTTCCTCAGAGGAAAGGCGAAGAGGAACATTCGTAACGATACGCTTCGTGAACTCAACGCCACCATCACTGCGGCGATTGCGGATCATAACTTGGCCAATGGCTTCGTGAAGCTGGGCTTCATTTTTAGGAACTCTGCGATCCGCGACAAAATTAGTTGCGAAATCGCCTTCGCCACCTAGCTGACCTGGCTTAAGCAAAGTAACCAAGTTATAAAGCTCTGACATGTCGTTCTGAACGGGGGTAGCGGTCAGCAGGAGACAGTATTTTTTGCGTAGCTCATTAATGAACTGATAGTTACCTGTCTTCTTATTCTTAAGCTTGTGAGCCTCATCTACAATCAGTAGGTCGAATTCGTTATCAAGCAGCATTGCGCGGTGCGGATCACGTTTGGCGGTGTCCATTGAAGCGACAACTATATCGTTGTTCCAGGTGTAGGCTTTTTTCTGTGCGACGGCTGGAATGTCAAATTTGCTATTAAGCTCTCGAACCCATTGCAGAACGAGAGAAGCGGGAACGAGGATGAGCACTTTTTTGACCAAGCCACGGATAAGATATTCCTTCAGAATAAGGCCAGCTTCAATTGTCTTTCCTAGACCAACCTCGTCAGCAAGAATGGCGCGTCCTCTCATCTCATGAAGAACTCTGCGAGCGGTATCTACTTGATGAGGCAACGGATCAAAATGCGGCAATAGGGTTAGGCATTGCAGGGCATGGAAATCAGAAACAAGAGAAGCTTCCTCTGCTTCATAAGAGAGCTGATATAAGGACCAGTCATCCCAAGGACCATTGCGCTCCACACGGCGTTCCAGCTCTTCGAATGCTCCACGATCTACATGCATCTCTACTAACGGATGGAGCTTGCGCGGGGCTGGGTCGGTTGAAAAGCTAGCTTTGAAGGGAACGAAGGCCGCTTCCTCGATTTCAGGTGCTAATGGCGGCTCAGATGTTAATGGAATAGCGGGTGCGGCCGCAGCTGCGCCAGATGGATCTCCCGCTGGAGATGAGAAAGGGGTTTGCAACTTTAGGTCCTCCTGGGCGTTAACTTGATCCCTCTGAATAGGAATGGATGAAGTTTCGCAGGGTAATGTAACGAATGGTAAGCGTCCATTCCATAGTATGAGCAATCGGAAGAGATTCGAAACCTGATCGAGGAAAGCAGGGGATTCTTATCGGGCTAGGTCAACCTTGAACATATATTTATAGACGATTCATAATGAAAGAACAAAGGCGGATAAACCATATATGGTATTGTTGATGGATTACATATACGATATGTTGTATAATTGACTTGTGGTATGAGATGCAACGAATGACTGGGAATGCCTTAATAATTAGAAGTTCGGGAGGGTGAACCGGATTTGAAGACAACACGGACGAGACCATTAGAGGGCTTGAGTGAGAAAATATTTCTGGACCGTTATGCTTGGAAAAACGCGGATACGAACGAAGCTAAAGTCGGTGATGTTGTCCTTGTTCTTACGAAGGATGATCCTAAATTTCCGACCAAGGATGTTGGAGAAATCGTTCAGCGTGATGGGAACAAAGTAACTGTAAAGCTCCGTAACGGTGAGTTAGTGCAATCTACAGTGGAGAAGCTGACTTTAACGATAGAGAAAACACCGAAGGAAATGTGGGCGCGGCTCGCTAGTGCAGTATCATCCGTGGAGCAATCAGATGTGAAGAAAAAGGAATGGGCTGATAAATTCCGTTGGCTATTAGACGATTGGAAGCTTGTACCGGGCGGGCGTATAGCTGCGGGCGCAGGAGCTAGCGAAGAGCTGACGTTATTTAATTGTTATGTTATCCCGTCTCCTCATGATAGCCGTGGCGGTATCATGCAGACATTAACTGAAATGACAGAAATAATGGCGCGTGGCGGTGGAGTAGGTATTAACCTGTCCTCCTTGCGTCCTCGACGTGCGATCGTCAAAGGTGTAAATGGTTCATCCAGTGGCGCGGTTTCTTGGGGCGGGTTGTTTAGCTATACGACAGGCTTGATTGAACAAGGAGGAAGTCGTCGCGGAGCATTAATGCTTATGATTAACGATTGGCATCCGGATGTTGAGGATTTCATCACGGTTAAACAGACGATGGGGCAGGTCACGAATGCTAATCTGTCTGTTTGCGTTAGTAATGCCTTCATGAAGGCGGTCAAAGAGGATGCAGATTGGGAGCTTGTTTTCCCAGATTCCAGTGATTCCGAGTACGATGCTTTGTGGGATGGCGACTTGGATAAGTGGAAAAAGCTCGGCAAAAACGTGATCCACTATCGTACGGTTCGTGCTCATGATGTTTGGCAAAGCATTATCGAGGGCGCTTGGAAGTCTGCTGAGCCTGGTGTTGTGTTCATGGAGTATTACAACCAAATGTCCAATAGCTGGTACTTCAACCCCATTATTTGTACAAATCCTTGCGGTGAGCAAGGACTGCCAGCATGGGGAGTATGTAATCTGTCTGCGATTAATTTGTCCAAGTTCTATGATGAGGAAACACATGATGTAGCATGGGATGAATTGTCTCGCGTTGTTCATTATTCTACACGTTTCTTAGATAACGTTATTGATACTACTCCCTATCATTTTCCGGAAAATGAGAAGAACCAGAAGAACGAGCGGCGGATAGGCTTAGGTACGATGGGGCTTGCTGAATTGATGATTCGTCTTGAAATACGTTACGGCAGCCCGGAAAGTATGACTTTCCTAGACAAGCTGTATGGCTTCCTAGCGCGAGAGGCCTATCTCGCATCGACTGAAATTGCGGCAGAGAAGGGATCATTCCCTGCGTTTGATTCAGAGCTGTTCTTGCAAAGTGGTTTTATGAAAAATATGGTCGAAGAGTTTCCCGAAGTAGGAGAAGCAATCTCTAATCGAGGCATGCGTAATGTTACCGTGATTACTCAAGCGCCTACTGGCTCTACGGGAACAATGGTAGGCACTTCTACGGGCATCGAGCCTTATTTCGCCTTTGAATATTTCCGTCAAAGCCGTTTGGGCTATGACAAGCAATATGTGCCGATTGCTCAGGAATGGCAAGACACTCATCCGGGTCAAGAGCTTCCAGAGTGGTTCGTCACGGCGATGGATTTATCTGCTAAGGATCACATTCGTGCGCAAGCGGCTATTCAGCGCTGGGTAGATAGCTCGATTTCCAAGACGGCCAATTGTCCTGCAGACTTCACGATTGAAGAGACAGCGGAGCTATATGAGATGGCGTTCGAGCTTGGCTGTAAGGGTGTAACGATTTATCGTGACGGTAGTCGCGATGTTCAGGTTCTTAGCACAGCTAAGGATGAGAAGAAGGCGGAGGCTGTTGCAGTAGCGGTTGATTTGAAAATAGAAGAAACTCCGGTGGAAACACAGACTGTCTCACTGAATGTCACTGTAGCTTCTGATCAGAAGCCGCTGTTTGACAAGTATAAGAGCCGCCCTAAAGTATTGCGTGGCGCAACTTACAAGTACAATACGCCATTCGGGATGGCTTATATAACGGTTAACGACATCGACGAATCGCCAGGAGAAATCTTCTTGAACGTCGGTAAAGCAGGCTCCGACGTTTTCGCCATGGCGGAAGCGCTCGGTCGGGTATGCTCGCTGTTCCTTCGCTATGGCGATCACGGCAACAAAATTAACCTTCTCATTAAGCATCTCAAGGGCATCGGCGGCTCCGGCGCAGTCGGCTTCGGCCCTAATCGAGTAGAATCCATCGCCGACGCAGTCGCTCAAGCGCTGGAAACTCACTCAGGAACATTAAATAACGAGCAAGCGGCAGCTCATGAAGCTCCGGTAGTGGAAACAAGCCATACTGCTCTCGCGGAGAAGCTCAATGATGTGTTCACATCTAAGGATTTCTGCCCATCCTGCGGCTCAGCATCCCTGCTGTATGTCGAGGGTTGTAAAACTTGCCAGAATTGCGGGTATAGCAAGTGTTTGTGAGGTGGGAGGGGTGAAAAAACCTAACGGGAGTGTGATATTCCATAATCGATTAGAAATGTTTCAGATCTGATTAGAATTTTTGTTTCGTAAATAGTTAGAAATTCACTTTTATGCATGCAAGTGAATAAACATAAAGAGACTAGGTTACCCTTTTGATTAAAATTAAATATACCAAAGACTGATGCAATCTGGTTATAGGAGTGTGACCTAATGATTCCATTTCTAAAACACCCTCAACCGTTTGATGATGAAAGTTTAAGTGGCTATTTATTTAGAATTGCAAGTTCAAACTTATGTTCACAAAAAATGAATTTACTCTGAGTTGAAACTTAAAGATCAAATTAAGGTAAGTAATTTTAATATAGACACAGTATCTTGGAGTGAATTCAAAAGTACAGTTGATAAGAAAATAGCTTCTCAATTTTTCAATTTCAGAATGTGGGATAAAAAAGCGATTATCAATGAGTTGCTTGAAAGTTATAACCAGTTAGAGGCAGATATTAAGGCAGAAATTCCTTTGAAACGTAAATGGATATTGACTGGAACTGAAGTCTAAATTGTACGTGTATGAGGATTTAAAGAAGAGACCCCCATCAGGAGGTCTCTTTCTTAGTTTCCGTACTGTTCAGGCCATATAACTTCACGATCTTTCAGAAACTGTCTTTTATACCTCCACGTTCTCATCCCAGCCTCTCAGAATCATCACCTGAGACGCTATTTAGATAAGATAATTAATAGGAGTTCATTATTGATTCAAGGTATTTGGGAATTTTTGTCGAATTAATAAGAATAATTAAACATATAGGTTCATGCAGCAATTGCTGTAGCTGTGTGGTTAATGGAACTAACGATTTTAACTATTAACAAAAGAAAGGACTATTAATAATGTATATATCGAAAATTGCATTAGAAAATTTCCGTAATTTTAAGAGCAAAGAGATAGAATTTAATGATGGTGTAAATGTCATTATCGGTCACAATAATGCAGGAAAAACAAATTTAATAAAAGCATTGGGTTTGGTACTTGATTCGCAAGGAACCAAAAGATTAGATATTGATGATTTCAATAAAAATATATCTTTGAGAGAACTAAAAGTGGAACCTCCTAAAATTAAAATTACTATTACAATCAAACAAAGCATTGATGAAGATCTAAATTCAGATGATTTGGCAACAGTTGGGGATTGGCTTGTTAGATTAGAGGAGCCGTATGAAGCAGCATTGACATACGAATTTTTTCTTCCCGAAAAAGAGAAAGAGAATTATTTAGCAACAATTATAACGACAACGGATGTAGAAATGGCATGGAAAATAATAAAACATGATTACATTAGACTTTATGTTTATAAGATATGGGGTGGAAATACTACTACTCAAACAGTTGCTGATAACGAATCATTGCAGAAATTCGACTTTCAATTTTTAAATGCGATTCGTGATGTTGAGAGAGATATGCTTAGTGGAAAAAACACATTGCTAAAAAGTGTTCTAGATTTTTTTATGGATTATGAAATAAAATCTGATGTTGATATGTTGGAAGATGATAAGAAGGCGGAAATTAAGAAGAGAAAGCAAGATTTTAATGGTAATACAGTTCAATTACTTATGGAACTTCAGAATAGAATGAAGGAAGGAAAAAATAAAATACTAGCATATGCAAGTGACACTGGAGCTTCCTTTAACAAGGCTACACCTAACTTTGAAGGAAATATATCTGATGTCGAGATGTTCTCTGCTTTTAAATTAATTCTAGAGTATGAATCCGGGATTAAGATACCAGCAACACATAACGGCCTGGGATATAACAACTTAATATTTATGTCATTACTCTTAGCGAAAATGCAAGTAAATGCAGATGGCAAGTATTTAGGCAGTAATGCTAAAGTATTTCCTATCTTAGCTATCGAAGAACCAGAAGCGCACTTGCACCCTTCAATGCAACATCAATTTTTGAAATTTTTAAAAAAGAATAAGACGCAAAAGAAGGTAAGACAAATTTTTGTGACTACTCATTCAACACATATTTCATCTTCAGTATCATTGGATGAGATGATTTGCTTGCACAATGAAGCAGGAGAAACAACAGTAGGCTATCCCGGAAAAGTATTTCCTTCAGACGGAAAAAGTAAAAAGTATGTTCAACGATTTTTAGATGCAACTAAATCAGATATGCTTTTTGCACAAAAAGTAATTTTAGTGGAGGGTCTTGCAGAACAATTACTTCTTTCAATATTCGCAAAATATGAAGGTGTCTCATTAGAAGAAAATCACATCGCAGTAATAAATGTTGGTGGTAGATTTTTCGATCATTTTTTACATTTATTTGACAATGCAAATCCAAATACACTAAATAAGAAAATCGTCTGTCTGACGGATAGAGATCCAGAGAGAAAACTAACTGCCGGGGGCAGTTTCAAAAAATGTTATCCGTTTGAATATAATCAAGACAAAATTAAATATAAATATCAAAATAATTCAATATCTAATAAGTATCCTATCACGAATACAGCTTCAAATATTGTCGTGTTTAGTCAAGATGTGAATTATGGTAAGACTTTTGAGTATGATTTGATTTTGTATAATCCTACTCTTGATGTATTGGTAACAGAATCCATGAGTAATCAAGTGGAAATTAAAGAACTGATGTCATACTTTAATAATAAAAATCAGATTAGTGAATATATTGAAAAACTAAGAGACAGCGAGGAAAATACAAGAATTGGTAATAGCATAACTGAAAACACTTCATTTTCAAAAGATCAGAAGTATAGGGCGATAATAGCATCTCGATATCTAAATTCAGTCGGAAAAGGGGAGAATGCATTGGAATTAGCCTATGTTCTTGAAGAAAATCTAAATCAAGTTGGGACATCAGAGTACAAAGAGTTCATTGTCCCTAATTACATCAAAGAAGCCATCACGTGGATATGCCAATGAATTCTATAAATTCAGACACGCTGATTTCTACTGAACAACATTTTCGTGTATCAGCTGGACCAGGCGCTGGTAAAACACACTGGTTAATAGAACATATCAAAAATGTGCTCCATCATTCAACTAGATTAGGAAAGACAAGGAAAGTTGTTTGTATTACATATACAAATATTGCAGTTGAAACAATTTTAGACCGATTAGGAACAACAGCAGCCCAAGTTGAAGTAGCAACAATTCATAGCTTTTTATATAAGCATATTGTAAAACCCTATGCCTCATTTCTTGTCGCTGATTATAACTTGAATCTAGCTGCTATGGATGGTCATGACGAAACTATTTTATCAAATTATTCTTTTTTGAAAGAATGGAAAGATAGGACTAAGCAACAACGGATTACGGATGACAAATTAATAGTTGATGCCTTTAAAGCTGCAAAGTGGAAATTTGATTCATCAGATAACTTAATTATAAAGACTGACTATCCACGTAAAGTTGGAGTATATTCCATTAAGAATGACTCGTACTTTGAATACAAGAGAATGACTTGGGAAAAAGGAATAATTCATCATGATGATGTGCTCTTTTTTAGTTATCAACTAGTAAAGATGCATCCGTTTATATTAAAAGTATTGCAATCCAAGTTTCCATACTTTTTTGTGGATGAATTTCAAGACACAAATCCAATACAAGTCGCAATATTGGAATTAATAGGAGTGAGAGAAACAATAGTCGGGATTATTGGAGATAGAGCACAATCTATATATGGCTTTCAAGGTGCTGAACCTTCACAGTTTCATTCATTTACATTGGATGAAATAGTTGACTATGTAATGGAAGATAATAGACGAAGCACAAATCAGATTATTGACATATTAAATACTGTACGTTTAGACATAAAGCAGAATAAATACAAGAATGAGGAGGGCGATAAACCTACAATTATCGTTGGTGAAATGCTTGCTTCGCTTAAAAAAGCTAAAGAGATGAGTAATAACGAACCTGTAAATTCGTTATCGAGGATAAATATTACTTCAAATGTTATGAAGAAAGAAATTAGTGGTACCATATTTAACGATAAATTAATTGAAGAATTAACTGCTAAGGATACACCTACTAGTAGTAATAAGTATAGAAGTAAAGTAGTTGCAGCTTGTCTAAAGGCCACTGAATTTGCTCGTGAAGGCAAATATAAGTATGCAATAAAAGAATTAGAGCAAATAAGTAAAGATGAACACGACAAACATAAACGGAGAAAAGTGGCTTTAAGTCACATTTGTTTACTCTTGTCAAAATACAATGAATTCAAAGACCAATCATTGTTTGATTTTTATTCAGTCGTAAAAAGTAATATTAAAGCTGATATATCTAAATTAGCAAATGGCGCAGCTAAAACTTTTTATGAAGGTCATAGTTATCAAGAACTAGCATTGTGTGTAAAGATTGATGAGGATATTAGTAGACACAAAACTATTCATAAATCAAAAGGTGATGAATTTAATAATGTATTAGTTGTTTTAAGAGACGAAAGTGACATTGAATTTTTATTATCCCCCAATTTGAATGATAAAGAAGAGCAAAGAATAAACTATGTAGCGATAAGCCGGGCCATTAAACGATTATATATAAATATACCTACATTGTCTGAAGATAACATGACAAAATTGAAGTTAATGTTCGGAATTGTAACGGTTTAATACTGTAAGCCAGAAATATACATAAGATTCGATTCTAATATAAAAACCGTTGTTAGACGGATAATATTCGTAAATGCAGTTGTGTAAATTAAGTCAATCTAAATGTCCATCTTACAAATCACTTGAATTCTGAATAGAGATGGTATTTAATGCGACAGCATGCTTATTTTTCATTCTATACTGCGATGCTTTATTTGATTGGGTCGGAGAAGTCGGTCGAAGAGTAACCAGAATTCGTACCCAAAAAAGCACATCTCACCTTGAAATGACGATTCAAAGGCTAGTAGGAAAAGAATGCAAAAATGTAAACGAAATATTGTCTATATTTTATGAATGGCATCGAATTTATCATGTAGAGAGGATGTTATCAAAGAAATCTTAGAGTTAAGTTAACTAATGAATGTTTGGATGAGGAGTGATATTGTGATTACTGTTAATTGGGACAAGTTTAATATTAAAAATGCAGACAAAGAAGATGCATTTGAAAGAATGTGTAGACATCTGTTCATGCGAAAATTTCAAATCAGCGGATATGATTTTGCAGCAAATTATAACCAAGCAGGATTAGAAACCGAGCCAATCAACTCGGGGGATAAATTTTATGGGTTTCAATGCAAATATTCTACAAGTCACAACTCCACTTCATTTTATAATCAGGTTTATAAATCTTTAATAATAGCATTTAATCTATATAATGGAAGGTTGAATGAGATATATATTTACTCCAATCTTGATATTCAACCAGAATGTACAGATGAAGAGTTGGCTAATAGTAGCTCAAACACATCCCGAGTTAAAATTCAAAGAAAATCGAAAGAGCTCAATATAACATTACGCTGGATAAAGGAAGAAAACTTTTCCGAAATTCTAAATGAAGTTGGAAATCTTGATATATACCGACTTTATTTCTCTGCCCAAAACGAAATTGCGTTTATTGACTCATCCATATCAGTAGAAGAAAGGACATTCTTAAAATCGAACTCTTTCTTAGAGTTACCCATTAATGGAGATGAACAAAGTAAATCACAAAAAGAGATTCTCAACAATAAATTGAGCATTCTCCTTGGCTATGCAGGAACAGGAAAAACCGAAATTATGAAGAAAATGTATTTGGATTGTTCAGAGAAATTCTTAGAAAATTATTCAAAATCAGCAAATCTTACAGGCGTAGCATTACCTGTATTCATAAGGATAAGAGAGTGTGTAGTGGGCGACTTGGAATCCCTCATAAGACACAGACAGCAAGATTATAATATTGCCTTTGGAGATAATGGTCAGAAATTCATTTATTTTTTCGACGGACTAGATGAAGTGAATATTAATGATTTTGATAAAATTGTATCCTCAATAAAAAATATAAAAAATCGTGCTACCACAACTTCTATTATTGTTTCATCAAGACTCAACTCTCCTAACTTAACATACTTATATAGAGAAATGCGTCCTGAAAAATACAAAATTAATGCCTTAGATCAAAGAACTATAGATCAATACTTTACTCTAAAGGGTGTGGAAACCAAAAAAGAAAAATATGAAACGATTAAAAGTTATATACAAAAGTTGTTAATGGAAATAGAAGATATATTCTCTGTTAAATTGCTTTGGAATACAATTGAAATAGTAGATGAATCAACAACTAAAATTGACTTAATCTCCCAGACTTCTGATCAATTAATTCACAATTATAGCAAATTATCAACCTTAAACCTACCAGAAGTCAAAACTATGTGCATTGAAGAGATACTCCAGAATGTTTCGTTATCTTTACAAAAACATCGAAGCTTAAACATCTCAATCGATGATTTACAGAATATCATTAATTCCACTTATATGAGCTTAACATATATAGAAACAGATTTAATTATTACGGCATTGTCTGAAATGTTCTTTGATGTAGCAGATATTGAAAGTAGTCAGAACATATATACATACAAGCACAGACGATATCATGAATATTTTTTGTATAAGAAGTTAAAGGGAATTTTCTACAACGATCCTTTTATTTTTAGGGAATTAGGACTCTTGCCTGATAAAGATTTTATTCTTAACATCTTTTTGCTTCAGGAGTTGAAAGAAAGTATTCAAAATAGAGATATTTTAAAAAATCTCGCTCTACGTTTTTTTGAAGGCGTACTTGGGAGAAGATTATTGGTATGGATATAAAAATCAATTTATCGGCAAGCGAATTGACTATGGAGTTGGAAGCGAATCATATTTACAGTCTGAAAATTTATTAGATTTTCTTACCACAAAAAATGAATACGATTTAACATACCTATTAAACAATGAAGGAGTTTCAATTAAGGCATTTCTTACTCAAGATAATTACTGGGAATTCGTAAAAAAGTATTTTATAAATCAGAATAAAGATATTCGCCCTTTTTTAAATACTCAGTATAATTTAAGTGATGTATTTATACAAAAGGCAACTGAAAAAAATCCTTGTGCGTACTTGTATTGTATTTGTGCAATGGACGGCGCTTCATTCAATAAAATTTTCACAAAAAAAATTGCGCCCATGAAATTACAAAATATTGACTCAGAACTTGATTATATATATCCATATACACGCAATAATACAGCCATAATTTCCGGTTTTTTTGAAATAGGGCTTGAACTATTTGTGAATCAGCTTATAGATATTATTCCTAAAATGGGAGTAGAACATATAGAAGTGTTATGTTTTACACTACTGAAAACAGTAAATTTATACTTATTCATTGGTGAAAGTGAAGAATTAATAAAACTTCGAGAAACTCTGAAGAATACCTTACAACAAAGTAAGAAAGAACCCTATAAACTCAATACAATTATACTGCGTAATTTATTCATCGGTAGTAACTTTAGAAATGATGTTTTGGAAGATAGATTTAACAAAATGAATAAAAATCATTACGGAACATGGGGACACAATATTGAGGCTAATAGTTATATTGCAATATTGTTAGGAAAGGAAGGGGGACTATGTTCTAGTGAATATACGCTTGGTGTTGAGATTAGAAAAATTATTATTGATTATAGTACGAACAAATCTAGTGTTTTAGATTTAATTTTTAATTGTATTAAAAAATATAATTTTATATATGATAATTGGTTCTCTTACAATAATTCAAAATTAATAGGAGAGATAATTGCAAAGTTCGATTTTGATGAAACTCAAATAAAAATGTTTATTAGAAAACTATTAAATTATAGTAGTGTAATTTCTTTAACCACTGTTTTATACACGGTGTGCTTGAAAAATAGAAATCTATTTAGAAGAATAACAAATATCAAAATGTTAATGGATAGTGTTAATCAAGTATCAAAACAGTTATCTTACTATGATGAGCATACTGATAATAACTATATACTAGCAACTATGGTTTCTTGTTTTGATATCGCTGCAAGCGATAAATTTCTGTTGATAGCCCTGAATAATAGTATCTATAGGCCAGCTTTTAGAAAAGACGATTTGGTCTCTTATATATTGCCACGATGTATTTATTTGGCATATCAAAACGATTGGTTCGATGAAAGTGAAATAGCGATACTGATAAGTGACACATATGCAATGTTGAATATTATGAAAGACACAACAGATCAAGGCGGGAGATGGGAATATTTTAAATTCATTTTAGAACTATGTATCCCTGATTCACCTCTACTTGAGCATATTTATGATGTGGAATCAAGAAATGTATTCAGCGATACTGCAACTGATCCAGTTACTACCGTCGTTAGTGATGTGTCTATTACAGAACTCGATAAGTACTACAATTGCAAAGTGGAAGGGATAGATTATACAAAAAGTGATTTGTGGAGAACACTTATATCAGTTGAGACAGCTGTGAATAATGAGTTGCCGCATCTGTTTGAAACATTGAAGAAATCCCGCTTTCCTGAACATCACTATAGTAACCTTAATAAACATTTTCACATAATTACATCTATACTTTTAGATGACGATAATACTAAAGATCAAGCAGTTAATTTTATTATAGAGCAAGGTGGAAGAAACGGTATAATGAACATGATTGCTTCTTTTTCTCTACTTGGAAAAGATGAACTAGCTCGAAAGTATATTCGTCAATTGTTTGCACTAACCAAAGCATTAGTTTATCCGAGTAAAGAATATTATTTGGTTAATCAATATCAAGAAAATGAAATGTTAAAATCAATTAATTTAGTTTACACAAGTATAAAGAATGATTGGATAATGCATGAAGAAAAACATGAGATGATTTATTTGAGGAATTCAAATATCAAAATTATATGGAATGATACAGATAGGAACTATCCCTTTGATGAAGATTGGGCAACTAATCACCCGGATTCCAGAGCCTATAAAGTTGACCACTCTATTATATTAAATGGGTTATTAATAGAAAAGTTCTCTTTAATTTATGTCGATGGATTTCGTGCGCTAATGCCAATGCCTAAAATGGGAACAAACATAATTCCACGCAAAGAATATTTAATAAGCCTATTATTTAACGAACAGAAAAATTTACATGAATACATTAGAAGATGTAGATTAATTGTTGAGTAATTAATATAAATCACAGAGGATATTGGTTCCGGACCAAGAAGCCCTTCGTATTTATTCGGAACAGTTGAATATTTACGTGTGCATAAAAAAATGTTGAGTTTAATCAAGGAAGCAAATGAGGGGGGAATAAATGGTGGGGATAAAAGAATTCACACAAGAGGTTAATGGTGTTAGCGAGATTCAAAATGAACTTAAGAAAATGAATTCAGACAGTAAACGAAACTATATTATCGGTCTTACTGGAGCAATTACAGGTGTTCTCGGATTAATAGTCGCTATAGTTGCATTGTTTAAGAGCTAAAACCGCTAATAGAGGAGATAAACAAGAGTGAGGCCAGTTGAAGAGGCAGATGAATAAGCTTCTTTCCTATTAAAAGATGGGAATACACTCATCAATAAACCAAACAATGTCGGGTACTACTTATTGGCATAGGTTGATATTCAATCGGGGGTTCATTTAGTCGAACTTTTACCGCTTAAAGAGATTCCGAAAGTTAATGTTATGGATAGTAGAGGTTTAGATATTATTAATGGGTTGTTCCAATAAGTAAATTCCTCGTCTAGGGAAACTGTAAAGCTCTTTGATCCAGGACAAGTTACGCTAAACTGTGGGTTTAAATTGATTATATTTTTTAGAGTTGCCGCGACATGGCAGCTCATTTTTGGTTCGCCCCATGTGGCTTTAAGATTTTATTGTTAATAAGGCTAACATATTCGTTAAGTTACTTTATAGCTTCAATCGGTGATGGTTTGGTTTTAGTTTGTAAATAATGCATAATTATGCATCTACATAAAGAACATTAAAAATTTTTTTTCTAACAAATTAAGGAACAAACTATCTATATTTCTTATACAATTGCAAAATTCTAATGAATTATGAAACAACAAAAATGGAGCCATGCGACTTTGAAGGCTCCTTTTTCTAATCAATTATGGAATATCACAAATGTGATATTTCATAAATACAAAAAGACTAGGATACCCTTATGTGGGTTCTTAGTCTTTTTAATTAAAGAAAATTATGTAACAAAAATGGATGAGTTTACTTAATGAAAAGCGATGGGAGTTGAATCCCTTCGGCTCTTATGCTCTTAATATCTAATGCAATTCCCCACGTGCAGCGCGTGCGATACTTTCAGCAAAAAGAGGCGCCTCTCGTCTGTTGTGATCTTCCGATATTTTTTGACGGGAAGCGGACGCCTGCTCAAACGTGAGTCCCTGATTCTCGAAAATACTCAATAAATGTTCCGACGGATGGGTTACCACGGAATTCGTATATTCGGTTTGATCGGCGTTGACGGGTTTTACGCTAAGCTCCCAAATCACTTTCATTTGGGTTCGTTGCTCGTTCGAAATAAAGATATCGGTCATGGAGACCATCCGGCATTTGTGCTTTTCGACGACCTCTCCGATATAATGCTGGATCGAGAGACTGGTACCGATTTTCTCGACGTTTATCGACATTGGACGTCCGTCTTCTGTCTTGGTTGTTCCTACCGCAATATGGTCCGGGGGACAGCAACGTTGATATTCGGCTTCGGAAAGAGAAAATATCCATTGTCCGATATCGACTTTTTCCACCGGAACGTCGATGATGTGACTGAAGCTCGATTTTGCGAGAGTTAGGTCTTCACGAATATTGGACATAAGTAAGCCTCCTACATTAAAGTAATATTTTTCACCCGGGAACCAATTACCGATTCGACCCCTTATGCAGTACTTCGTAGAAACGTTTACAGTTGAGCAAGAAGTTCTTCAGTTGTTACAATAGCGTGAGCAAACGTAGGCCCATTAACTTCATGCGCCGAGTGCATAGCCTCTTGACTATAAGCCGCTGTAGCATCTTTAACCAGCGTGACATGGTAACCAAGTTCCATGCCGAAGCGAGCGGTCGCTTCGATGCATGTATTGGCTAATAAACCGATAATGATAACCTTTTGTAAGCCATGCATTTTCAGTTGATGATCCAAGTCCGTGTTTGCAAATCCGCTGCTAGCCCAATGCTCTTTGATAATAACGTCACCCTTTTGAGGTTGAAAATCGGGATGAAATTCCCCACCCCAAGTACCTTTTGCAAATATTTGCGATTTTTTTGCTCTGACCTGATTGGGATTTGGATACAACCAAGTATCGAAATCATTCGGTTCAGATCGATGATGGGGAACATAAAAAACACGAATGCCGACTTTTCGAACACTATCAACGATCGCTTTTAGATGTTCAAGCAGGTTTACGGATTCTGATATTTCTTTGTGACGAGGATAAGCTTTACCTTCAGTAGATAAGAAATCATTATAGGGGTCAACTAATAATAAGCCCGTAATTTCTTTACCGTAGGTTTTTGTCATTAGGCAACATTCCTCACTTTACAATCGGAAGTAAATTTCGTTATAAGATTCGTCAATTGACTATGCTTTATGCGGAATATCGCATCGGAGCGTAATTTTCCACGGAAAAAATGCTCCCTATCGGATACCCGGCGAAGGTCGGAACATAAGATCAAGAATGAGCCGTTCAAAGTTATTCTGAGCATTAGATTATAAGAAGTACGGGTAGCGTCTGCGACTACACGTCATGGATGGAATTGACGGCGTGTGGGAAACTAGAGTGGCGAGTCCTAGCCCATTTTACTTTTTACAATATCAAATCGGTATGTCCCTCAGCCGAGCTGAAAGGAGAACTGGGAAATGGATAAAATGGAAAATAAATTGTACACAGCTACCGTAATAGTAGAAGGCGGAAGGGCAGGCAAAGCGGTATCCAGCGATGGTGCCCTTGATGTGGACCTGAAAATCCCCCAGGAATTAGGGGGGCCCGGCGGACACGGAACGAACCCAGAGCAACTGTTCGCAGCCGGATTTGCCGCATGTTTTGAAGGTGCGATGGGCGTTGTTCTGAGAAAAAAGAAAATCAAATCTGAAGGCATAAAAATAACGTCGAGTGTTACGATTGGCAAGGATGCAAACGATAACTTTGTGTTATCAGTATTTATGGACATCTCTATTAAGAATGTAGAAACGAGCGTCGCGAAACAAATCGTCGAGGAAGCCCACGATGTTTGCCCTTATTCCCGAGCAACTCGCGGTAATATCGAAGTCATCACGAACGTGGTAGGTTAATTTCTGTGCATGGTTTGCAGAGCCTGATATAATTGCAAAACATCGAGGTTCAATGGTTTCAAAATTAAAAAACGATCATTCGAAATATTTACGAATGATCGTTTTTTAGATTGATTATTTTAATTTTGAAAAGGTTCAAAAAGTCAGTTGTACTAAATGGGTCAGTCGTCGCAAGACCGATGAAAACAATCATTCAAGAACGGTCGTTCAAATTTATTCTTGACCGCTCGTTCTTAAAGTGCTAAATTAATTGTCGAAAGGACACACACACATTCATTAAAGAACGGTCGTTCCTGATTATTCTTTACCGATCGTTCTTTATTCGCTAAATTTTCATTGAAGGAAGGGTTATGGATGGTCAGGACAAAGGAGTTTGATCAAGATGCCGTTTTGCTTAAAGGCATGCGGTTATTCTGGGAACAAGGGTATGAGAAAACCACCATGCAGGAACTAGTATCACACATGGGGGTTCACAAAGGGAGCATGTATGATACCTTTGGCGATAAGAAATCCTTGTATATTAAAGCATTGAAACGCTATAGCGAAAGGCTTGAGCAATCGTATAAGCTTCGCATAGCAGGCCTTTCTACCAGAGAAGCAATCAGAATGCTGTTTGAAAGGGCAATTCAACCGGGTGAGGAGTCTCCTGTGGGCTGCTTTATAGTGAATACCGCGGTTGAGTTGGCCAAACATGACTCAGAGGTAAGAGATTGTGTTCAGCAGTTCTGGGACTATACGGAACAATTAATATTTGACCTAATCATAGAAGGTCAACAATCGGGCGAACTTTCCAAGACACTCAACGCGGAATGGCTTTCTCAATATTTTAACAATGCACTGATCGGGCTTCGCGTTATGGTTAAAACTGTAACAGACAGGGGAAAATTAAGCCAAATTATTGAAATGAATATGTCTATTTTAAAATGATGATATTTTTATGTTTTTAGGTGGAGAATTTCATCCTGATTTTCAACCTCAGAAGAACGATGTGATTATTAAAGAGCAAGATGATTTGCGTGTAAGTTTTGACCTTACTTTTAAAAGGAGAGGTGTACCATGAAGCTAAAAAACACACATATCCCGGCTATTGCTCTCGGTACTTGGTCTTGGGGAACCGGCGCCAATGGAGGGGACGCGGTTTTTGGAAATGATCTGATGTCCGAGGATTTAAAACCCATATTCAATGCGGCAATGGACGCCGGATTGAATCTTTGGGACACGGCCGCGGTTTACGGCATGGGCGCTTCGGAAACAATTCTAGGAAAGTTTATTCAAGGAAGAGATGACGTCTTGATCTCAACTAAATTCACGCCTAGCAGCGAGCAGTCAGATGATGATCTTGAAGAATCCCTCGCAGGAAGCTTGCAGCGGCTTCAAACAAATCACGCTGATATTTATTGGATCCACAATCCGAAAGACGTTCAGCGCTGGACTCCAAAACTGATCCCGTTAATGAAAAGCGGAAAAATCAAGTACGCAGGCGTATCCAATCATAATTTGGATGAGATTAAGCTCGCGGCGGACATTTTGGCTCAAGAGGGGCTCCAGCTCTCAGCCGTTCAAAATCATTACAGCCTGCTTTACCGTTCTTCAGAAGAAGCCGGCATAATTGAGTATTGCAATGCCAATGATTTGATCTTTTTCTCCTATATGGTATTGGAGCAAGGGGCATTAACTGGTAAATATCATGCTCAGAATCCCTTAAAGGCGGGAACTCGAAGAGGGGACGCCTTTCATAAAGAGGTATTTGTCAAGATTGAGAATCTGTTAGAGCTGATGAGAGAAATCGGAAACCGGCATCTTGTTCAACCTGCTGAAATCGCCATTGCCTGGGCAATCGCCAAGGGAACAGTACCGATTATCGGCGTGACGAAACAATCGCATATCGCCAGCGCCGTTGCTGCCATTGACATCAAGTTGACAAATAATGAAATTGAAAAATTGGAGCGAGCAGCGAAGTCAACAGATGTGGAAATTCGAGGAGCATGGGAAAATAACATGATCTAAATTTGTTAATTAATTGCTCTGAGTAACAATCAAGAATTAAATACTATTGATAACATCAAAAAGGAGTGCATACCCATGACAAACGTTTACGATAAAACAACGACAGGGCTTCTATTAGTTGATCCCTATAACGATTTTTTGTCAGAGGAGGGCAAACTTTATCCTCGAACGAAAGAAGTATCGGAATCCGTAGACATGATCAAACATTTAAGAGAGACCGTTGAAGGTGCTCGTAAAGCCGGCATTCGTGTTTTTTATGTGCCTCATCACAGATCTGAGCCGAATGATTTCGACTCTTGGCTGCATCCGACGCCTTATCAACTGAAAGCAAAACAAGGTCAGGTGTTTGCTAAAAATTCATGGGGAGGGGAATTCCATCCCGATTTCCAGCCTCAACAAGACGATGTGATTATTAAAGAGCATTGGGGGAGCAGTGGATTCGCGAACACGGATTTGGATCATCAGCTTAAGATGCATGGCGTACAAAAAATTATCGTTGTCGGCATGTTAGCCAATACATGCATAGAAGCGACCGCAAGATTCGGCATGGAGCTTGGCTACCATGTTACGCTTGTCAAAGATGCGACATCAGCTTTTACAAAAGAGGCGCTGCATGCGGCACACGAAATTAACGGCCCTACATTTGCACATGCCATACTCACAACAGAAGAACTTCTTGCCAAACTAAAAGCATAAATTTATTGCTGGCTTTTACGAGAATTAAGTAAAGAAGTATACAAACGATAATCAACAACTCAAAATGCAGCTATAGATAGGACGGGTCTCGACATGAACGACAAGGTTGTAATGCCGGTATGGACCTTCGGGCTGTTCATCGTCCTAATGAACACGACGATGTTTAATGTCTCTATTCCGAGCATTATTGGAGATATTGGTATTTCGGCGTCTCTCGGTTCATGGATTATTTCAAGTTACTCAATTGGCTATGCCTTATCGACCATGATTTACAGTAGGCTCTCCGACGTACTGTCGATCCGAAGACTGTTATCGGTTGGACTAGTGATATTGGGTCTCGCATCTGTCTTCGGCGTTTTTGTGGAAAATTTTCAAGCTCTACTGGCTGCTCGAATTGCGCAGTCTGCCGGCGCAGGTGTGACTGCCGGACTCGGTCTAGTTATCGCCAGCCGGTATATTCCTTATGAAAGACGAGGCCGAGCGATCTCTATGATCTCGGCAGGATCAGCGACGGCATTCGGTCTAGGGCCTATTGTCGGAGGGCTGATCACCGAATATATCGGCTGGAAGGGGTTATTCGGCGTCACGAGCCTTGTGCTTGTGCTTCTTCCAGTTTTACTGAGGCTGCTCCCCAAAGAGCAACCAAAGCCATTCCGGTTTGATATGCTGGGCGCTGTCCTGACCGTTGCCAACGCTGTGTCGATTCTGACTGCCGTCACGCAGCGATCATTCTTTTGGCTAGCAGTTGGAATCATATCGATCGCTGTCCATACATGGGCTCTAAAACGAAGTAATGAATCTTTCATCAACCCGAAACTCTTCGCGGAACCGATGTATCGAAAACTGCTATTTGTCGGCTTCAGCATCCTGGTGCTGAATCTCGGAAATTTGTTTATCATGCCGTTGGTACTTGCTAATCTATTCAGGGATTCGCCGCTGATCATCGGTCTTACGATTGCGCCTGGCGCAATTTTATCAGCCTTTCTAGCGCGCTTTGTCGGGCGCTGGATTGATCGGTACGGAAATATGCGCGTCCTAATATTAGGACATGTCATTTTAGCCTTGGTTTTGTTTGTATTTTGGAAGATTATCGGCACATCGCCGGTCGTCATCTTGGTTGGGTACTTATTCTTCTCTCCTGCAGCTTCTGCATCGTTATCATCATTAAATAATGAAACATCTCGCATCTTGCCATCCAACTTGATTGGTTCCGGCATGGGTTTTATGCAACTCATTCAGTTTTTCGGCGGTTCGTTTTCCGTTGCGGTTTGCGGCATACTGCTTGACAATCAAAAGAAGTATTCACTTGCTCATGCATATGAGTATGTGTACGCCGCCTTGATAGCAGTAAGTATTTGTTCTTTATTCGTACTATTTCGGTATTTTCTATCAAATCGGCAAGTTACTTCCTTACCTGACAATGAGGCAAGAAGTACCTAAAACAATAAAAAATGGAGAAGTGACTATGCACACATACAACCAATTTACAATCAATCGAAAAACACCTGCTTTTTGGCGAATTACTTTTCATAATCCGCCTATAAATCTCCTTGATCCGGATACAATCTTCGAGTTGTTAACACTTATGGATCAAATCGAGACAGATCCTGATTTGAAGGTCGTTGTTTTTGATAGCGCCGATCCTGAATATTTCATTGCCCACTACGATATGGCGCGAGCTGGTGAAAAACAACCAACACCAAAGGAAATCGAGTTTCCGGCCTGGATTGATTTCGTCTCGAGACTATACAGAACCTCGGTTATTACCATTGCTGAAATTCGAGGGCGTGCACGGGGAGTCGGTAGTGAGTTTGTGTTGGCCTGCGATATGCGATTCGCAAGCAAGGAGAAGGCAATCTTTGGACAGCCTGAGGTCGGTATCGGCGTCGTACCTGGGGGAGGTGCCAACGAGGCTTTGGCTCGTTTGGTGGGTCGTGCTCGGGCACTTGAAATTGTTCTTAACGCCGATGATTTCGATGCGGAGACAGCAGAACGTTATGGATGGATTAACAGAGCTGTTCCTGATGCAGAATTAAACGTTTTTGTGGAAAATTTCGCTCGCAGAATATCGTCATTTGATAAACTTGCGCTACATGATGCGAAGAAGCTTCTTAATCGGACCGGAGTTCCTGAAGCCGAGGAAATACTGGAATCTCGAACAGTCTTTATCACGGGAGCGATGTCAGCAAACACGCAGAAAAAAGTGTCGACTGCCTTTGCACGCGGTCTTGGCAAACCAGGTGATTTCGAGCTTCACTTAGGTCAGCATGTTGGAAATTTGGAATAATAGTCAATATAACTGTACAAGATCAAAATCTAGAAATAGCGAAGCAAGGCTTTCGTCTTCTTTTCCTAATGATGCTCCAAGCATAGCAACTGTCTAAGGTCTTGAATAAAACCTGCATAGGCAACCTCATAATAACGTAGACCTGAAAGTAAAATAAGGAGGTTTTCAATTGTCAGGGATACGCCAAGACCTTACGCTAACTCAATCAGTCTGTAGCCATGTTATCGACGTCCCTGTTGAGAAAGTCAATATTGGGAAATGGATATTTTCGCTTTCCGATGCTGAATATCAACAATGCTGTTCCCCAGACCATATTGCGGTAGGCGCTACCACGACGGAAGACGGTCGTCCAATGTCCATCAACGTAGAGACAATCGGCACCAGTCTCGCAGTACAGCATTATGTTGGAGAGGTCGTCAATGAAGATTTTTGCCGGATGGTCTCTACATCCGATATCTTCCTTACAAACGGAAGAACGCAAATGCAAGTCATATGGGAGCTTAGTGTAAAGCCCGTCAATGACAATCAGACAGAATTTACGAATTCTGTAAGATCACATCCTACCGAGGATTTTTTAAGAATCATCGAGAGTCAGGGACTCACGTTCGAACAGGTCGCGAAGGACCGACAAAAAATCGTAGAGGATCACAACGGACGCGAAACGCCGCTTTTTGCGGAAAGCATCGCACGAGCTGCGCGTGGATGATTGCATCCAATAGCCCGGAAAGACCAATAACATTGAACTTGTATTTAGATTAAACCTGGTGATTACGCAAGGAACTCATAATAATGAAGAGAACAGCCATGTAGAACCAAATTCGCCAGTTCTTCAATGGTCTTTTCAACATGTGTACCCCCTAGAGTAGGTATTGGAAAAATCCATGCTTATTACGGTGACATCTAGGGGGTGCATTTGAAGGGAAGGGAAACGCTATTGAATGTGCCGGCGGCTAACGAATCGTATAGTTCTTATTATCGATAAAATGACTACTTATTTTTTCTAACGAATCTCAGTGGCTTTATTGAGTCATATATAGGGGGAAGGGAGCTGCTTTTCTGGAAGTAAGGTGTCTAGAGTTCGATAAAAAACCATCACATTTTGTGCGATTAAGAGTTAATGGGTTCGTTAGCTCTATTTTCGTTAGCTCTATCTTCCTTAGCACTAGTTCGAAAGCGGTATCTCTAGGTCCTTCGATAGTTTATTTGGTCGGAATATAGTGACTATTACCCACTACGGAATAGAATTAATTTTTGTTAATAAACACAAATCAAAATTGCTATTGTAAAAAGAGCTGGTTGAGACTATACTTTACACATGTTACTGAAAGCGATAACAAAACAGTTTTATGGTATCGATTCCATATTCACATGGATTGAGTATTTGAGGAAGACCCCGCGTCATTAAATCGGATACTGCAATCAAGTTATTACGAGCTAAGAGAAAACAACCAAAAACATGTGTAAATATGGAATCGATACCATATGGTTGTTGTCACTAGAGAAACTTAAAAATGATCTACTCTTAATCTTTTGCGAAGGTGGTGGTAAACGTCAATAAAAAGTGATGTCTTTAAGCGAATGACTCACTGAAAATGGGAAGCATTAATGTATCGAGTTTGGCAAAGTACTGTGCTCTAAACATTTTTCATCGGGGGGAACAACATCATGAAGATTAAATCCTTGACTATTGCGTTGCTAGCTATTTTAGTAATCCTTGCCCTAACGGGATGTGGCCAAAATTCAAACAATGCTAGCTCTAGCGGCAATGGAAATGAAAACGCTACGAATGGGAAAGTTAAATTAAAGATGTGGTACTGGAATGGTGCGATCTCTGATTCAACGATCGAGGCTGCTAAGGCGAAGTTTCCGAATATCGACCTTCAAGCGGAAAAGCTTCCATCCGGTGGTGATTTCTTAACGAAACTAAAAACAACAATTACGGGCGGCGGCAGTGGTCCTGATATTGTCACGATGGATAGTTGGATTTCTACGATGTTAAGCTATAACGAAAAATTCGTAAATTTGTACGATCAAGGGGCACGAGACATTCAATCTCAATACTTGGATTGGAAATGGAAAATGGGTGCAACTTCTGACGACAAATATTTAATCGCGTTGCCAATAGACGTTGCTCCAGTTGTACTTTACTATCGAAGCGATCTGTTTAAGAAAGCCGGTGTGGCAAGCACGCCTGAAGAATTCAAGACTCAAGTGAAAACGTGGGATGACTACTTTAATCTTCTCAAGAAAGTTAAAGACGAGACGGGATCGCAATCGGGGACAGTCGTTGATATTTTCAGAAGCCTTCTCGGACAAATCGATCAATCTTTCTTCGATCTAGACGGAAAATATATCGGTGATCAAGCGCATATCAAGAGTGCTTGGGATTCGTCGGTTAAAGCTTATCAAGCTGGTTTGACGTTTCCTTTCTCAAGCGACTCCGAGAAAAACGCAGCAATGAACAACGGTAAAATCTCTTCCTTCTCGGGAGCATCATGGGCAGTCGGAGACGTAATCGCGGCAGCACCGGATACGAAAGGGAAGTGGAATATCGCTTACCCACCGGGCGGTGTGGGCAATCAAGGCGGTTCGTTCATGGGTATCTTGAAATCATCGAAATACCCGAAAGAAGCATATGAGGTCATTAAATTCCTCGTAAGCCCCGAAAATTTAATTGCTGGCTATAAGGATTTTGGCAACTATCCTTCAACTCCAGAAATTTACACAAAGCCGGAAATGGTAAATGAAAATGCGTTCTTTGGGAATCAAGATCTGAGCACCGTATTCGCCGATGCAGCCAAGGATGTTAAAGTAGCTCATACGGATACGAGGGACGACATGGTATTCAACGAAATTACGAAAGCACTCGGCTCAGTAGACGCACAGAAAAAAGATTCGGAAAAAGCTTGGAAAGATGCTCAAGAACAAATTAAACGTCAGCTTTCGCGCTAATCGGTAATTGCGCAATAAGGGAATAAAATAGAGGATGCGGCAGGGGCGCCAAGCGTACCCTACCGCATCGGATTATCGGAGGACTAATATGGGAGGCCTTTTAAAAGAAATATACAAGAGCAGAACGCTCTATCTGTTTATTTCTCCATTTTACATCTTGTTCCTAGTCTTTTCGGTGTTTCCTATTATCTTCTCGATCTATCTTTCCTTTCACAAATGGGACGGAATCGGGAGTATGTCTTCGGTAGGCTTTAACAACTTTAATTATATGTTTCACGATCCGAATTTCTGGCAAGCTATGATCAATAATATCGCGATTTGGTTGTTGGCTAACGGTCCTATGCTTGTATGCGCTTTGGTTATTGCCTACGTCATTAATCTGTCGATCGTAAAATTCAAAGGATTTTTCAGAATCGCTTTTTTTCTTCCGAATATAACGGCCATGGTCGCGGTTGTCATTATATTTCAGTCCATGTTCGGGAACGAGTACGGACTGATCAACTTCTTCCTTGAGAAGCTAGGGTTGGATAAAATAGCTTGGTTCAATTCCAGCACTGGAGTCCGTGTTGTTATTGCGCTTATGATCGCCTGGAGATACTTGGGCTATAATGCCATCATCTATCTCTCAGGATTGCAAAGAATTCCTAAGGATTTGTATGAAGCGGCGAATCTCGATGGGGCGACGATGTTCCAGACCTTTACAAAGATTACTTTACCGATGCTTCGCTCGATCATATTGTTTTCGGTTATGATGTCGACGATCGGGGGATTCCAGATTTTTACCGAGCCTCAGGTGCTCGCGGGTAATCAATCTCCGTATCCGGGATCTGAAACGATCGTACTCTACATGTTCCGGGAAGGCTTCGTTTATCAGAACTATGGATATGCGGCTGCAGTCTCGTGGGTTCTGTTCGTCATTATCGGACTCATATCCGTTTTGAACTGGAAGCTCTTCAATAAGTCTGACGATTGATGAAAAGGAGCATAAAAATGACAGCAAAAAAGATATTCGTGCATACTTTTTTGTTAATCGGTGTTATATTTTCGATATTCCCGTTTTACTGGCTAGCGGTTATGGCGACGAATGAAACGAGCGCAATCTTTTCTTTTCCTCCTAAATTGGTGTTTGGGGACTATTTCTTGGTGAATTATCATCACGTCATGGATAACATCAATTTTTATCGCGCGCTGTTCAACACCCTTTTCATCGCGATCACTAGCTGTGTACTGCAATTGTTTTTCAATTCATTGACGGGATTTACTTTCTCGAAATTCAAATTCCCGGGATCCAAGGTGCTCTTCTATTTAATGATGGCAACGATGATGATCCCGGCCCAAATGCTGCTAGTTCCGCAGTTTATTATTATTAAAGAGATTGGATGGCTAGGAAGCTATAAAGCTCTGATCGTTCCGGGCATGGCAAGCGCGTTCGGGATTTTCTGGATTAGACAATATGCGTTAGCTATCCATGACGATTTGCTCGAAGCCGGTCGCATAGATGGGTGCACCAAGTTCGGATTATATTGGCGGATTGCTTTACCTATTCTTCGGCCAGCGCTTGCTTTTCTTGCCATTACGACCTTCATGGGAGTCTGGGAAGATTATCTGTGGCCTTTGATCGTATTGACAGATACTTCAAAATTTACTTTAATGTTAGCGTTGCAACAATTAAAATCAGTTCATACCGGTGACTATTCCATGGTTATGACCGGAACGCTTTTGGCCACCCTGCCAGTAATCGTTTTCTTCCTAGTTGTAAGCCGTCAATTTATTGCGGGAATTATGGAAGGGGCGGTCAAAAGCTAGAAAAAAACTAAAAAAACAGTTTCAGCAATTATGAAAGCAGGGTGACGATGATGGCGCCGAAGATTAAGGATGTCGCCAAGTACGCGGGTGTTTCCGTTACGACGGTTTCGAGAGTACTAAACGGAGAGAAGTACGTCAAGGACGATTTGAAAGCTAGGGTTCAAAAGGCGATAGACGATCTTGGTTACTCGCCAAGTCATATTGCTAGAAGTCTCGTCCGTAGGAAAACGAATCTTATTGGGGTGATTGTCCCTGATGTTACTTCGAGCTTCTATTCCACGATCCTTAGCACGATCGAGAAAACCGCGAGCCTGAACGACTATAATCTTTTGGTATGCAACATCATCGAAGATACAGATAAAGAGCTTAAATACTTGCAAGTGTTCAAAGAGATGCGTGTCGATGGCATTATTATCATGCATGAGAAAATAAACGAAGAAATACGCGAAATGATAATGAAGCTGGGGATACCTATCATCTTCTCAAGCGTAAAACCAAAGGATCAGCCTTTCATTTCCGTAATCATCGACGATTATTCGGCAGCATATGATGCAACGAGACACTTAATCGATCTCGGACATTCGCGCATCGGTTTTATCGGGGGCGACATGAACGACGTGACATCGGGTCAGAACCGCTATTTCGGTTTTGTTCACGCCTTGTCCGATTTCGGAATCGAACAAGTAGAAGCTCACATTAAGTTTGGCGATTACAAAACGCGTAGCGGTTACGACATGATGAAGGAAATTTTAGCTTGCCGAACCCGCCCGACGGCGGTATTCGCAGTAAGTGACGATATGGCTGTCGGAGCCATGAACTGCATTAGTGATTATGGATTATCGGTTCCGGGTGATATATCCGTTATCGGGTTCGATGGTAGCCAATTAACGGAGCAGGTTCGTCCGCGATTGTCATCCATGGAGCAGCCTATCTTAGAGATGGGGAAAATAACCGTGCTTAAGCTTCTCGATTTGATTTCAGGCAACAATGCGACCCTTAAAGATGACGTCATTCTAAAGCACATGTTAGTCATACGTGACAGCTGCAAGAAATACGTCAACAGAGAGGATCAAACATAATAGGTATCGGAAGAAGGAGAACGAATTGAAAATGTTCGATGCTGTTGTAATTGGCGATGCTAATATCGATCTCGTCGTGCCGGGGTATAATGAAGTTCCTCAACCTGGCCAGGAGATCTTAGTCGATAATATTGCAATGCACGTAGGCGGGGGAGCCGCGTTATTCGCGGTCTCACTTGCGAAGCTAGGAACTCGAGTCGCATTTAACGGCGTGTTGGGCGATGACAACCACGGCCAATATATTAGGGATCGCTTTGCCGAATATGGTATCGATACCACAATGATAAAAACAAGCAAAGAGCACAATACAGGCATCTCGATTGCCTTTAATCCGGGCTCGGATCGTTCCTTCATTACTTATTGGGGATCCAATATGGAGCTTCGGTTCGATAACTTGGATATAGAGCAAATTGCCCAAGGTAGCCACGTACATTTGACCGGTTACAAAGGGGAACGAAATCATGAGCAATATATACAGCTGGTAAAGTCGCTTAAGGACAATGGAGTTACATTGTCCTGCGATGTAGGATGGGATGATTCCGGCAAATGGGATAGAGGAGTATTCGAATTAATGAAGTATTTTGACGTTTTCTTGATGAATGAGACCGAGTGTTTTCATTATACAGGGATGGAAAACGTAGAAGATAGTCTGAGATACATGAGTGAATATTGCAGCCATGTCGTAGTCAAACTGGGGAAAGAAGGGGCCATTTCCGTAAAAAACGGGATTATCAAACGCCTTCCGGGTTATTCGGTTGAAGCTGTTGATACGACGGGAGCTGGAGATTCCTTTAACGCAGGGTATTTATTTGGATTCTTGTCTGGCAAAGATGTCGAAACTAGTATGAGATACGGTAATGCCTGTGGGGCACTTTCCGTGAGCGCATTCGGCGGGAGCACGAACACACCGACTTACGACCAACTCGAACAATTTATTAGCAGTCATCAAAATACGCAGCATGCCGTCTAGTCAAGACAGACGGGGAAGGAGAGAAGTAACAATGAAGAAGCTTCCCAATTCGGTTTCGGATTTACTACAAGAAGCCCATTCAACTCTTGCCGGACATCCGAAGCTATTGGACATGTTCCTGAAATGTTTTCCGAACACGTTAGAAACGACTACGAAGCTGCTGGAGGATCAATCAGCCTTCGTCATTACCGGAGATATTCCGGCTATGTGGTTAAGAGATTCCAGCGCACAGGTGAGGCATTACTTGCCGCTTGCCAACGGAGACAAGGAGCTTCAGCACTTGATTGAAGGATTAATTCGCCGGCAGATCGCTTATATTCATATCGATCCCTATGCTAACGCCTTTAATGAAGAAGCAAACGATAATCGTTATGACGAGGATCTGACTGAGCTTGATGCTTGGGTGTGGGAGAGAAAGTACGAAATTGATTCGCTTTGCTATCCCATTCAGCTTTCTTATCTCTATTGGAAACAAACAGGCAGAACCGAAATATTTGACGAAGCCTTCCGAGCTGCGGTTCAAGCGATATTGAACTTGTGGAAAATAGAACAAAGGCATGCCGAGCTGTCGCCTTACCGGTTTGCCCGAATCAATTGTCCTCCGAGCGACACGCTGCGGAACAACCGAATGGGAATGCCAGTTAATTATACAGGTATGACCTGGTCAGGGTTTCGTCCGAGCGACGATGCTTGCACGTTCGGATATCTCATTCCTTCTAACATGTTCGCGGTCGTCGTTCTTCGTTATATCGAGGAGATCGCCATGGAAGTATGGAATGACGCCGAACTCATTCAGCTCGCGTCAGAGCTTAGGGAAGAGATCGACTTTGGTATTCAAAACTACGGTACCTATCTTCATCCGAAGTACGGAAAGATCTATGCGTATGAGACGGACGGCTTCGGTAACTACAATCTGATGGATGACGCCAATGTGCCGAGTCTGCTATCGATCCCTTACTTGGGTTACACAACATTCGATGATCCGATCTATCAGAACACACGCAAGTTTGTGTTAAGCGGCGATAACCCTTATTACCATGAGGGAAAATTCGCTAAGGGAATCGGAAGCCCGCATACGCCCGAGGGCTTTATCTGGCCGATCAGTTTGGCGATGCAGGCGCTTACCGCACGGGATGATGCAGAAATCGGCGAGCTGCTGGAAATGCTGCAGCGGACGGATGCGGATACGGGATATATGCACGAAGGATTCGATCCGGATAACCCGTCAAGCTATACACGTCCTTGGTTCGCTTGGGCAAATAGTCTTTTCGGCGAATTGCTGTACAGCTTGATGGCAAGAGGATTTTTTAATAAAGGGTAATTCTTTTATGGCAGGAGGGAACATCGATGATTCGCTTAGATCGTTATTGGGAGAATTTGAACGTTCTCCAAGTGAACAGGGAGGCTCCGCGAGCTGCCTACATCCCCTTCGTGGATGAAAATTCGGCCAAGTCGGGAAAGCGGGGGAGATCCCCCGTATATCAAACCTTAAATGGTGCATGGAAGTTTAAGTACCACAAGAGCGTCTTAAACGTCGTTGACCCGTTCTATGAGGAAACTGCCGACGTGAGCACATGGGACGATTTAATCGTTCCGTCTTGCTGGCAAGTAAATGGGTATGATCAGCTTCAATATACGAACATCGATTATCCTTTTCCTAACGATCCTCCTTTCGTCCCCAATGATAATCCAGCCGGACTTTACGTTCGAGAGTTTAATATTTCGAACCAGTGGGATGAGAAGGAGAAGTATATTGTTTTCGAAGGTGTTAATGCTTGTTTCTACCTTTGGATAAACGGACAATTCGCCGGTTATAGCCAAGGCAGCCGCATGCCTTCGGAGTTTAACGTTTCTTCTCTCCTAAAGCCGGGGAAAAACAAGATTGCAGTTATGGTATTAAAATGGTGCGACGGTTCTTATTTGGAAGATCAGGATTCTTGGCGATTTTCAGGTATTTTCCGCGACGTGTACATGCTTGCGCGTGATTGCGTCCACGTAAGGGACGTGTTCAATAAGCAAAAGTTCGAAGACGGCTTTCGGAAAGTCGTTCTGACGACGGAAATCGAGACGAACGGGCACTTGAATGTAAGCGCCGATTTAATGGATGTCGAAGGGAAAGTCGTAGCTTCGGTCAACGCCTTAATCGATAGTAAAGGGACTCTACGTTTCGAGGTAGACGATCCGAAATTGTGGAGCGCCGAGACGCCTTATCTCTACGAGCTTTACGTTCGCGGTGGCAGCGAGGTACTGCGGTTTCCGGTTGGGTTCAAGCAATTGACTGTCGAAGGTGGCGTGTTTCGTATCAACGGTCAGGCCGTTAAGCTCAAGGGCGTAAACAGGCACGATTCTCATCCGGAGCTCGGGCAGACGATTCCGGTAACCCATATGATCAAAGATCTTATTTTGATGAAAAAACATAATGTGAACACGATCCGTACCTCTCATTATCCGAACGATTCCCGGTTCATGGATCTATGCAACGAGTATGGGTTTTACGTCGTGGACGAAGCTGATTTGGAAAGTCACGGAATCGGAACCGGACACATAGAAGGATCCGCGCACTCTATCTCACGCGATCCCGACTGGAAGGCCGCTTTCATGGATCGCGCGGTTCGAATGGTGGAGAGGGACAAGAACCACCCATGCGTCGTCATGTGGTCATTGGGTAACGAGTCGGGATATGAAGCCAATCACATCGCGATGGCTGAATGGATTAGAGAACGCGATCCATCGATTCCGGTTCATTATGAAGGCGCAGCTCCGCACTATAAGGGCAGCTCGCAAATAGATTGTTTGGACTTGGAAAGCCGTATGTACGCTTCGGTTCAAGAAATCGAAGCTTACGCTAAAGACGAGAACAACGTCAAGCCTCTCTTCTTGTGCGAGTACAGCCATGCGATGGGCAATGGCCCAGGAGATTTAAAGGACTATTGGGACGTCATTTATCGTTATCCGAAGCTTATCGGTGGTTGCGTATGGGAATGGAACGACCATGGTATCGCAACGGAGACGAAGGACGGCACGCCTTTCTTTGCTTACGGTGGAGATTTCGGGGATAAGCCTAATGATGGAAATTTCTGCATCGACGGGCTAGTTACACCGGATCGCAAGCCGCATACGGGACTTCTCGAGTTGAAGAAGGTGCTCGCGCCTGTTCGGATCGAGGAGCACGACTTGAAAGTCGGCGAGATTAAGGTGACAAACCTCTATGATTTTATCGACCTTTCCCATGTGGGCGTTTTCTGGAAAATAGAGCTGGACGGAAGGCTGATTCAACAGGGACAGCTCGATACAGAAGGAATTTTGCCGCAAAACTCTCGCCTTATGACTTTGCCGTTTAACTTGCCCGAAACGTTCATTGGACGTTACGTGCTTACTTTCTCCATTTGGTTAAAAGAGGAGACGCGATGGGCCGAAGCAGGTCATGAGATTTCATTCGAGCAGATGGAATGGAAGTGTGATAAGCCGAGTTTGGAGATCGGCGATGACGTCCGTGATGTCTCGGTCAAGCCATCTCCTGCATTGCAAACGGAAGAGACGGGACGTTGGCTAACCGTCGAAGGCTTTGATTTCCGTCATGTTTTCGACCTGGAGTCCGGAACTGTACACCGTATTTCGAGGAACGGAGTGAACATGCTGGACGCTCCTTCAGCATTTACGGTCTGGAGGGCGCCGACGGATAACGATATGCACGTGAAAGAGAAGTGGCTCGAGGAAGGCTACGACCGTGCTGCTATGAAGACGTACCATTGCAATTGGGCTAAAACAAATGACGGGAATGTGGAGATCAGAAGCAGATTTTCCATTTCTGCGGACAGCCGAGCATCGATTCTCTCCGGAGAATTATGCTGGAACGTTAACGTATCGGGGGAGATTCGCCTAATTTTGAACGTTAAAGTCCAAGCGGAATTGCCATATCCTTACCTTCCACGTTTCGGTCTTCGGCTATCGATGCCTCCGGGCATGGAAGAGGTTGAATACTCGGGCTTCGGACCGCATGAGAGTTATGTAGACAAACGCCAAAGCGTAAAACGGGGCCAATTCCTGACAACGGTCGATGAAATGTTCGAGAACTATATCATGCCACAAGAGAACGGCTCCAGGTATGGAACCGAATGGGCCATCGTGTCCAACGCGCAAGGCATGGGCCTTCGCTTCTCTACGCAGAATGGCTTCTCCTTCAACGCTTCCCATTTTTCGCCGGAAGACTTAACCGAAGCGCAGCACGATTGGGAGCTTGCGAAGATGAAAAGTAAGAATACGATCGTACACCTCGATTACAAAATGAGCGGAGTCGGATCGAACTCCTGCGGACCGGTGCTTGCGGAAGCGTACCGTTTGAACGATAAGGAATTTCAATATGAGCTAAGCCTCACTCCCGTATTTAAAGAAGACGAATAGAGGAACTTCAAGGAGGACTCGCGAGTGAAATATATCCAAATTCAAGGCGTTGATAAAAAGATTTCGCGGTTATTCATGGGGACAGGGGATTTACGGAAATTGGAGGATCCGCAACGGATCATGCTAGATGCGTATATCCAGGCCGGAGGCAACGCCTTCGATACCGCTCATCAATATCGGGGCAAGGAGCTCGTTCTCGGCCAATGGCTGGCTGAGACGGGACTTCGGGAACAGCTGGTCATTTTAACGAAAGGCGCTCATCACGATGACGGGAGCCCAGGGCCTCGCGTGAATCCCCAGGCGATTCGCAAAGACTTGAAAGAGAGCCTAGAACGACTCGGTACCGATTACGTCGATCTATATGCGCTTCACCGCGATGATCCGACCGTTGAGGTCGGCCCTATCATCGAAGAACTGAATGAGCATCTTCAAGCGCGGACAATTAGAGCCATCGGTGCCTCGAACTGGTCACACAAAAGAATTCAGGAAGCAAACGAATACGCAGCTTCACGAAACTTGACTGGCTTTTCCTTCAACAGCCCGAATTTAAGCTTGGCCAAGCCTCTAGAAGCTAGGTGGGCGGGAGCTATCTCTGCGGATGAGGCAGCGTGCGAATGGCACGTCAAAAATCAATTGCCATTATTAGCTTGGTCCGCGCAAGCGGGAGGATTCTTCTCCGGGAACTTCTCACCGGACAATCGAACGGACGAAGAGATGGTCAGAGTATATTACAGCGACAATAACTGGGAGCGATATCGCCGTGCCGTTAAGTTAGCGGAAGAAAAGGGCGTGACTCCGATCCAAATTGCTCTTGCCTACGTCCTTTATCAGCCTTTTCCGACTTGCGCGATTATCGGTCCTCGAAATCCTGAGGAGTTCTATTCCTCGATCGAGTCTATGAATCTTGAACTGAGCCCGCGGGAAGTTGAATGGCTAGATCTGAAAGTGGAGGATATTCAATGATGATCAGACATAAGCTTGCGGCACAGCTGTACACCTTAAGGAACGAAGTGAAGAAGGATTTCGAGGGTGTTCTTAAAGATCTAAGTAAAATGGGATGGGCGGCCGTTCAAATCGACGGTTTGCATGGACATCCCGCTCGGGATATCGAAGCCGTGTTGAAGGAAACAGGCTTACGAGTAGCGGGTATGCATGTTGGCTTAGAGCGAATGAAGCATGATCTGAAGGCAGTGCTGGAGGAAGCAAGCTTGTTCAATACAAAAGATTTTATCTGCCACTCACTGCCGGACGGTCTGCAGACGCCCGAGGGATACGAGAGCGTAAAGAAAGATTTGCTGGCGGTTGCCGCTGAGGTTGACGGCAAGGGATACCGAGTGGGTTATCACAATCATGACTTTGAATTTCACACGAAGATCGACGGGAAATTTGCACTGGAATATTTGCTGGATGATCCAGCAATTCATGCCGAAATCGATACTTATTGGGTTATGAAGGCAGGCCATGATCCGCTATCCTTTATTCGGAATTATGCTTTCCGCATGCCGATTCTTCATCTCAAGGACATGACCTCTGATGGTCGGCAATATTTCTCCGAAATCGGAACCGGCCTGATCGACTTCGCTCCGATTCTGAAATGGGGACTGGATAGCGGCGTTGAATGGTTTGCGGTGGAGCAGGACTACTGTCCGGGCAATCCGATGGATAGCTTGGCTTTGAGCTTAGAAAATTTGTTGAAGCTTGAGAAATCGCTTTGAGTTGATATCCGGGGAGAAAGGTGAGGATAAATATGTTGTTCACAGAAAAGAAGCTGGAAGCGAGGCTTCAAGAATTAAACGATACACGTTATCGCGACGCTATTCCATTGGTAAGCTTCTCCGCCGTTGAAGATGAGATCGGAGCTACGGCAGCCCGGCCTCCTGTAGGATCGCCAACGTTCGAATTAAAAACAGGCGAGACATGGAAAGGCCGCGATCGTTATATTTGGTTATCCCGTAGCATCGAGATTCCTAGCGAATGGGCAGGCAAAACAGTGCTCGGACGTTTCGACTTCGGAGAGACGGGTGGAGGAAACAACGACGGCTTCGAGTCGCTGCTTTACTGGAACGGCGCTCCGTACCAAGGCGTTGATTCCAACCATCAAGAAGTATTCCTTCCGGATGAAGCCGCTGGAACGACTGGCACAATGGACATTCGATTGTGGTCGGGTCTCGATGGTGGCGGTAAGCCGCGCGAAATGAAGCACACGGTGAACCGGGCCGAGCTGTGTTGGCTAGATGAAAGAATCGACGATTTCTATTATACGGGTCGTGCCGTGCTAGAAACGATTCAAGCGCTTGGTGTAGCTCATCCCGACCGCGTGGGTCTCGTTAAAGCGCTCGACCGTGCTTTTCTTAAGGTGGATTGGTCCCAACCGGGTTCGGAAGCTTATCGCGAATCCGTTTATGATGCTCGCGAACAATTGCTGGCGGAACTGAACGGTTTTGAGAAGCATCATCCCGTTACAGTTACGACCATTGGTCATACCCATATCGATGTGGCTTGGCTTTGGAGATTGAAGCATACGCGCGAGAAATGCGCCCGCTCGTTCTCAACGGTCCTTCGCTTGATGGAACGCTTCCCGGACTACGTGTTCTTGCAGACGCAGCCGCAATTGTACGCCTACATTAAACAAGACTACCCGGAGATTTACGAGCAAATCCGGGAGCGCGTGAGCGAAGGGCGTTGGGAAATCGGCGGAGGCATGTGGCTCGAAGCCGATTGCAATCTGACGTCGGGTGAATCGCTGGTCAGACAATTCCTGTTCGGAACCCGGTTCATGCGTGAAGAATTCGACGTGGAAAGCACATATTTGTGGCTACCCGACGTATTCGGATATAGCTGGGCATTGCCGCAAATTTTACAGAAATCCGGCTTCGATACGTTCATGACAACCAAAATCAGCTGGAACCAATTCAACAGAATGCCACACGATACGTTCAAATGGCGGGGAATCGACGGATCGGAAGTGCTTACGCATTTCATCACGACACCGGATGATTGGGAGGAAGCCAACTCCTTCTTCTATACGTACAACGGCTTAGTCACAGCCAAGACGGTAAAAGGAGCTTGGGAAGGCTACCAGGAAAAAGAAGTGAATCAAGAATTGCTCTTATCCTATGGCTACGGAGATGGCGGCGGAGGCGTAAATCGGGAAATGCTCGAAATGCGTCGCCGGCTAGATACAATGCCAGGGTTGCCGAACGTGAAGCCGGGGCGCGCGGATGATTACTTCCAGCGGCTGCAAAAAACTTTCAAAGAAACGGATCGTTACGTTCATACCTGGGACGGTGAGCTGTACCTTGAGTACCATCGGGGAACTTACACGAGTCAGGCTTACAATAAACGGATGAATCGGAAGCTGGAGCTTCTCTATCGAGAGACGGAATGGGTTAGCGCATTGGCAAGCGTACTGCAAGGGAATTGGAGCGAGTATCGCCAAGAGAAGCTGAATGAGGGCTGGACGATTATTTTGCGCAACCAGTTCCACGATATCATTCCGGGTTCCTCGATTAAGGAAGTTTATGAAGACAGTCGCGAGGAGTATGCCGAGGCGTTGTCGATCGTAACGGACGCTTGGAACGAAGCGGCAGCTGTCGTCGGGGGGCAGAAAAAGGAAGGAACGTTGACGGTTCTTAATAGCTCGCCTTGGGAACGCAATGATTTGCTCGTCGTCACGGGAGACAAAGCTCCTGCCGGAAGCGTATGGACGGATGCGGAGGGGAATGCCTTATTATCCCAACAATCCAATGGCCGTTGGATAGTGGCAGCCTCCAAGGTACCTTCGTTAGGACTGGCTTCCATTCACTATCAGGCTGAATCATCTTCTGTTGCCGAGGTAGAGATTCCTTTCCATAACGAAGGACGCGTGCTGAGGACTCCTCATTATGAGATCGAGTGGAACGAAGCTGGACAATTGTCCCGGATTTACGATCTGGACAATCGTCGTAACGTGCTTGCGCAAAATTCCCGTGGCAACGTCCTGCAAGTATTCGAGGACAAGCCGCTTAACTTCGAAGCTTGGGACGTCGATATTTTCTACCAAGAGAAAATGCGGGAAATTTCCGAATTGGTTTCCGCGGAGCTTGTGGAAGCGGGACCTTTGGCTGCGACCGTTGAGTTCAAATGGAATTACGCGAAGTCCGTGATTACGCAGAAAATGACGGTCTACGCCGGAAGCAGACGGATAGATTTCCGCACGCATATTGATTGGCAGGAGCATCAACAGCTTCTGAAAGTTGCTTTCCCTGTAGACGTTCGTTCAACGGAAGCTACTTACGATATTCAGTTCGGGAACGTCAAGCGTCCGACGCATTGGAATACGAGCTGGGATTGGGCACGATTCGAGACTGTCGGGCACCAGTGGGCTGACCTGTCAGAACGTGGTTACGGCGTGAGCCTGCTGAACGATTGCAAATACGGCTATGACATTAAGGATAACGTTCTCCGTCTGTCCTTGTTGAAGTCGGCCATCAGCCCGGACCCGGATGCCGATATTGGAGAGCACGAATTCGTCTATGCGCTCTTCCCGCATGAAGGAGATTGGTATGCAGGCGGCACCGTTCAAGAAGCTTGGTCGCTCAACAATCCATTGACAGCTTATGAAGGAACTCCCGTTAGGGACAAGTTCTCATTGTTCCGCTTATCCGCCTCTAACGTAATGGTGGATGCGGTGAAAAAAGCGGAAGATGGAGATTATCTCGTGCTGCGTGTCCATGAATTCGCCGGTGTTCGCTCGACGGTTCGGTTGGGCAGCGACTTCCACATTGTTTCCTTACAAGAATGTGATCTCATGGAAAAGCCTATCGGAGCTGCTTTACCTACAGATGCCGAGTTCGAGCTTAAGCCTTATGAAATCAAAACCTTTATCGTTCATCTCCAAGTCTAATTCTTCGGGCAAGGAAACTGGATTTAAGCCTGAAGCTCGCAAGCTCCCTAAGGAATTGCGGGCTTCCTCTTTCTTTATCTGATTAGGAATTACTCAAATCTATAATAAATAGAGGTTTTGCTAATGAAAACCATTCGATTGACAATGGCACAGGCTTTGCTGAAATTTCTGGATCAACAGTACATTTCTATGGACGGAGAAGAAACCAAATTCGTCCACGGAGTTATGGGTATATTCGGACATGGCAACGTAACGGGTATTGGCGAAGCGCTCGAAAGGGAATCAGGTAATCTGATTTTCCTACAAGGTAAGAACGAGCAGGGGATGGTTCATGCTGCAACAGCGTACGCCAAGCAGAAAAACCGTAGGCAAATTTTCGCATGCACGACGTCAATCGGACCTGGTGCGCTCAATATGATTACTGGCGCGGCAACCGCTACGGTAAACCGCATCCCAGTGCTCCTTTTGCCGGGCGACAACTTCGCTTCCCGCCAGCCGGATCCCGTATTGCAGCAATTGGAAGTCCCAAGCGATTACTCGATATCGGCCAACGACCCGTTTAAGTCAGTAAGCAGGTTCTGGGATCGCATTGTCCGTCCGGAACAGCTGATGTCGTCGCTGCTTCAGGCGATGCGTGTGCTGACCGATCCTGCGGATACCGGAGCTGTAACGTTGGCTCTGCCGCAGGATGTTCAAGCGGAAGCTTACGATTATCCGGCGGACTTTTTCGACAAGCGAGTTCATTATCTGGATCGCCGTCCTGCCTCGCACGAAGCCCTTCAGAGAGCTGTTAATCTGATTGCTAGCAAGAAGAAACCATTAATCGTCGCAGGCGGCGGCGTTCATTACTCGGGAGCGGAGAAAGAACTGCTCGCGTTCGCTGAAGCTTTCAACATACCGGTAGCGGAGACGCAAGCCGGCAAAAGCGCCGTTCCTTGGAATCACCCACTTAGCCTTGGAGGCGTCGGAACTACCGGCACCCTGGCAGCGAACAGGATTGCGGCGGAAGCAGATTTGATTATCGGGGTGGGCACGAGGTTCTCCGATTTCACGACTGCTTCCAAATCGGCTTTCCGCAGCCCGAATGTCGCATTCTTGAACTTAAATATTAGCGCATTCGACTCGGTGAAGATGCAAGCGGAGTACATTACCGCGGATGCTAGGGAAGCCATCACGGCCCTCCACAAGCAATTATCAAAAGACGGTTATCGTTCCGATTACGCGGAAGGTTACGTGAAGGAGCTCAAGGTGGAGTGGGATGGAGAGGTTGACCGCCTTTATTCGCTGGAGAGCTCCACGGGTTTCAATCAAACGCGCGCCTTAGGCATCATTAACTCGTTCATCGGATCGAAGGACGTCATCGTCGCGGCTGCCGGAAGCTTACCAGGCGACCTGCACCGGGTATGGAGGACGACCGAACCGAAAACTTATCATATGGAATACGGCTTCTCCTGTATGGGATACGAAGTCAGCGGTGCATTCGGCGTGGCGCTTGCGGAGCCGGAGCGCGAAGTTTATGCGGTCTTAGGCGACGGAAGCTACCTAATGCTTCACTCGGAGCTTGTGACCGCGATTCAGGAAGGCGTTAAGCTAACCGTGCTATTGTTCGACAACCATGGGTACCAATGCATCCATAACCTGCAGCGCGGACATGGCAGCGATGGATTCGGCAACGAGTTCCGTTTCCGTTCCAAGGAGACGGGACGGTTGAACGGCAATTATATGCCGATCGATTTCGCGGCCCATGCACGCAGCTTGGGTGCCGCTTCCTACACCGCAAGCAATGCGGTGGAATTGGAGCATGCGCTGCATCAGGCGAAAGCCGAGCAAGGTCCTGTTCTTGTTGAGATTAAGGTGCTACCGGGTACGAACACCGATGGCTACGATTCTTGGTGGAACGTAGGTGTGCCAGAAGTGTCCACGGATGATAAGGTTTTGAAGGCGCATGCCGAGATGCAGAAGAAGATTCAAGCGGCTCGGCCTTACTAACGGACAAGAAAGAAGGGATCTCGATGGAGCCCATAGCATTCACAACCGACAAATCGCTCGATTTAGTGGCGATCGGTCGGCTATGCATCGATTTGAACGCTAACGAAATCAATCGTCCGATGGAAGAGACGATGACATTTACTAAATATGTCGGCGGTTCTCCAGCTAATATCGCTATTGGTATGTCGCGTTTGGACATGAAGACGGCCTTTATCGGGAAAGTTGCCGACGACCAAATGGGTCGGTTTATCGTCCAGTATTTGCACGACAACGGCATTGGAACGTCAAACGTCATAACGGATCGGACCGGGGCCGTGACCGGCTTGGCCTTTACGGAAATTAAAAGCCCAGAGGATTGCAGTATCCTGATGTACCGAGATAACGTTGCCGATCTGAGACTTGAACCTGGCGAAGTGGACGAATCGCTGATCGCCGCAAGTAAAGTGCTTCTCGTATCAGGAACGGCTCTTGCGAAGAGCCCTTCGCGGGAAGCAGTGCTGCTGGCCCTCCGGTATGCACGCAAGCACGGCACGAAGGTTGTATTCGATATCGATTACCGCCCTTATACATGGACCAACCCACAGGAAACGGCGATTTATTATCACGCAGCAGCAGAAAAAAGCGACATTATTATCGGAACCCGCGAGGAGTTCGACATGCTGGAGCAGTTCGACGGCAACGCAGAACGAAGCGATGAAGTAACGGCCGCGCAATGGTTCGGCCACCACGCAGAAATCGTCGTCATTAAGCACGGCAAAGACGGATCGATTGCTTATGGTAAAGATGGAAGCTCACACCGGGGTTCGATTTTCCCTGCGAAGGTCATCAAAACTTTCGGAGCGGGCGACTCTTACGCCGCAGGTTTCATATATGGACTTATGCAGGGATGGAGTATCGGCCGCAGCATGGAATTCGGTAGCGCTTGCGCTTCTATCGTCATTTCCAGCCATAGCTGTTCGGATGCCATGCCGAGGGTTAAGCAAGTAGAAGATTTCATTCGCGATTCCAAGAATGCTTAAATGGAGAGGGGAATACTCAATATGACTCAGATCAACGCGCCCGTAGCGCTCAAAAATTTTGTCGGCGGCCAATGGGTCGCATCCGCTTCAGGCAATACCGATGCGGTATTCAATCCGGCAACCGGAGAAATAATCGCCCAAGTTCCTCTGTCTTCTAAGGAAGACGTGGACGCAGCGGTATTGAACTCCAAAGAAGCTTTTGAATCATGGAGTCGTACTGCGGTTCCGCGCAGAGCCCGAGTGCTGTTCAAATACCAGCAGCTCCTCGTCGACAATTGGGACGAGCTAGCCCGAATCATCACTCAAGAGAACGGTAAAAATTACTCGGAAGCTTACGGAGAGGTTCAAAGAGGCATCGAGTGCGTGGAGTTCGCGGCCGGTGCGCCTTCGTTAATGATGGGAAGGCAGCTTCCGGACATCGCCACGAACGTTGAATCCGGTATGTATCGCTATCCAATCGGTGTTATTGGAGGCATTACGCCGTTTAACTTCCCGATGATGGTTCCTTGCTGGATGTTCCCGTTGGCTATTGCTTGCGGAAATACTTTCGTGCTCAAGCCTTCCGAGCGCACTCCGTTGCTTGCGAACCGCTTGGCCGAGCTATTCAAAGAAGCAGGTTTACCGGACGGCGTTCTTAACGTGGTTCATGGCGCGCACGATGTCGTGAATGGGCTACTCGAGCATCCGGATGTAAAAGCGATATCGTTCGTCGGCTCCCAACCAGTCGCGGAATACGTGTACAAAACCGGAACCGCTCACGGTAAAAGAGTTCAGGCGCTCGCAGGTGCCAAAAACCACAGCATTGTCATGCCGGATGCCGATTTGGACGGAACGGTGCAGCAAATCATAAACGCCGCATTCGGGTCGGCGGGCGAGCGATGCATGGCCTGCGCGGTCGTAGTAGCCGTTGGCGAGGTAGCGGATCCGCTCATCGAGAAGCTGGTTGCAGCTGCCGATAAACTGACGATCGGCAATGGAATGGATAAAGATGTATTCTTAGGTCCAGTCATTCGCGGTCAGCATAAGGATCGCGCGCTCGGTTATATCGAGTCAGGCGAGAACGAAGGGGCTACTTTGCTTCGTGACGGACGCACCGATACGGCGGTCAACGGCGAAGGTTACTTCGTCGGACCAACGATCTTCGATAAAGTCACGAGTGAAATGAAAATATGGAAAGACGAAATCTTCGCGCCGGTTTTGTCCATTGCGCGCGTTAATACACTGGAGGAAGCGATAGAGCTCTCCAATCAATCTGATTTTGCTAATGGAGCTTGCCTATTCACCCAAAATGGCAGCAACGTTCGGCAATTCCGTGAGAACATCGATGCTGGAATGCTCGGCATTAATCTAGGGGTACCCGCGCCGATGGCATTTTTCCCGTTCTCGGGCTGGAAGAAATCGTTCTATGGTGATCTGCACGCCAACGGTACCGACGGAGTGGAATTCTATACGCGCAAGAAAATGGTGACGGCTCGCTGGTAAGCAGCAGTCATAACTGTAGACGGAAGGAGTGAATCCATTGGCTCTCGTATCGATGAAAGCAATGCTTCAAGAAGCATTAGTCGGACAATACGCGGTCGGTCAGTTCAACCTGAATAACCTTGAATTCACGCAGGCGATATTGCTCGCCGCGAATGAGGAGAGGTCGCCAGTCATTCTAGGCGTAAGCGAAGCTTATATTCCTTACATGGGCGGCCTACCCTTCATTGCAGCCATGGTCAAGTCTTTGATCGAGCATTACGATATTACCGTGCCGGTTGCACTTCACTTAGACCACGGTTCTACCTATGATGTCTGCATTCGTGCGCTTCACGCCGGGTTCACGTCGGTCATGATCGATGCGTCCCACCATGAACTGGAGCGAAACATCGAAATTACGCAGCGCGTGACGGAAGCGGCCCATGTGCTTGGCGCGACTGTGGAAGCTGAGCTCGGGAGGATAACCGGGCAGGAGGACGATCTTGTCGTCGATGAAGCGGAAGCCATGTACGCCGTTCCGGAAGATTGCGTACGCCTCGTTGACGAGACAGGCATCGACTGCTTAGCGCCTGCGCTTGGCTCCGTTCACGGTCCATATCGAGGCCAACCTAAGCTAGGCTTCGACCGGATGGGAGAAATTCGGCGGTTAACGGGTCTTCCCCTTGTTCTGCACGGCGGAAGCGGACTCCCGGATGAGGAAATCCGTCGGGCTATCTCACTAGGAACCGCGAAGATCAATGTGAATACGGATAATCAAATCGCATTCACCGCAGCTATTCGTTCCTACCTGCAGGAGCATCCTGAGGCTTACGATCCGCGTCATTATCTGATACCAGCTAGGAAAGCTATTCAAACATCCGTTATCGCGAAAATACGTCTATTCGGGAGCACAGGCAAGGCGGGAGGAGAGGTTTAAATGTCTGAACTTATTGTAAAGCCCCTTAAGCAGGCTAGTGAGGACGGTTCTGTCCTAGCTATTACGCCAGAATCCGCAGGATGGACTTACGTCGGTTTCGAAGTGTTACGTCTTCAAGCGGGAGATAAAGTAGAGCGACGTACGGATTTGAAGGAAGTATGTCTGGTGCTGCTTAGCGGTAGGGCAAGCGTTCGAACTCTTCATGCGGAATGGGTTAATATAGGAAAGCGGATGAGCGTGTTTGAGAAAACGCCGCCTTACTCGGTGTATGTCCCTAATGAGGATATCTATGAGATAAATGCTTTGACTGATGTGGAGATAGCGGTCTGCTCCGCTCCTGGAAAAGGCACGCATGAGGCTCGATTGATTTCCCCAGAGCAGGTCGGTGTCGAGACGAGAGGGAAGGGCAACGTCGAAAGGCAAATTCATAACATTCTACCCGAAGGGGAGCCCGCGGATTCCTTGTTGGTGGTTGAAGTGTTTACACCGGAAGGACATTGGTCCAGCTATCCCCCTCATAAGCATGATCGGGATGCTTTGCCTGACGAATCGTTGCTGGAGGAAACTTACTATTTCCGCGTGCAGCCAGAGCAAGGCTTTGCCATTCAAAGGGTGTATACCGATGACAGGTCGCTGGACGAAACGCTGGCTGTGAACAACGGAGAAGCGGTATTGGTACCTCGGGGATACCATCCGGTATCGGCCCCTCCTGGCTACGAGGTTTATTATTTGAACGTAATGGCAGGACCGAAGAGATTGTGGAAGTTTCACAATGATAAGGATCACGAATGGTTAGTAAAAGCTTGAGCCAAGCTGATAGTGTAAACGGCTAACTACAAAAGCGAGCAGGGGCTGTCCCATAAGGTAACTTAGGGGCAGCTTTTTGCTATGTCTACGTACAGCCCCCATTAAATTTTGGGCAAATAAGAGTTATTGGGTTCGTTGGCCATATGTTCGATAAGTTACTTCCGCTAACCATATATTAGTATGTTTTGATATTTCCTCTAATCTGCGATATAATCTTGAGAAAAAATTACAGTGGAATTTACTGCTATAGCAACAATATTCCGACTATTCAGATTATTAATCAACTCTATTCTCAGCAAACAACCAGGAGGAGTAATATAATGCGCCAAGATAAATTGCTAATCCCTACTTTACGCGAGGCTCCATCTGATGCAGAGGCAATAAGTCATCAATTATTGGTGAGGGCTGGATTTATAAGGCAAGTGGCAGCTGGCGTTTATACATATCTTCCTTTAGGATGGCGAGTTTTAAAAAAGGTTTCAGATATTGTTCGATATGAGATGGACAGTATCGATGCTCAAGAAATTCTGCTTCCTGCGATGCAGCCTGCTGAACTATGGCAAACATCTGGACGTTACTCGGCATATGGTCCAGAACTAGTCCGTCTTAAAGACCGTCACCAGAGAGAGTTTATACTCGGTCCTACACATGAAGAAATAATAACCAGCTTAGTTCAAAATGAGATCACATCCTACCGCAAACTCCCATTGACTCTTTATCAGATTCAAACGAAGTTTAGGGATGAAAGAAGACCACGCTTTGGGTTGCTTAGAGGGAGAGAGTTCCTGATGAAGGACGCTTACTCCTTTCATTCTGACTGGTCTAGTCTTAATGATACATATTGGAATGTGCATGAAGCCTATTCTAGAATTTTTAACAGATGTGGCTTAGATTTCAGACCTGTTGAAGCCGATGCTGGAGCCATTGGTGGCGAAGGTGGAACCCATGAGTTTATGGCTTTAGCTGATATTGGTGAAGATACCATTGTATCGTGCTCCAATTGTTCGTATGCAGCTAATTTAGAAAAGGCTGAAACAACTAACAGCCAATTCGAAGTGCACAATGTAGATTTACCGAAAAATGAAAAGCTATATACACCCGGAATAAAAACCATTGAAGATTTAGTAAAGCATACTAGTTTCGGTGCAGATAAATTTGTTAAAACAATCATTTATAAAAGAGATGACACACTTATTGCGGTGTTAATCCGAGGTGACCACGAGGTTAATGAACTAAAAATAAAAAACTTTCTAAATGCAGAAAGTCTTGTTTTGGCTGATCTTGAATCTATAAAGGAAATGGGCTCGGTATCTGGTTTTATTGGACCTATTGGTATTTCCATTCCCATCCTTATAGATCGAGATGTTGCATCAATGTCTTCCATGATAGTTGGGGCTAATGTGACTGATTACCATCTCATAAATGTTGCAGCTGGTCGTGACTTCACAGTTGATCAAATTGGTGATTTTCGCAATGTGACGGAGCTCGATCTTTGTCCACTTTGCTCTGGAAGCTTGCAATTTCATAGAGGAATAGAAGTTGGTCATGTATTTAAGCTAGGAACGAAGTATAGCGACAAGTTCGGAGCAAAATACAAAGACGATAAAGGTAATGAAGAATTGATGATAATGGGATGTTACGGTATTGGTGTTTCGAGGATTTTGTCCGCAGTTGTCGAGCAGAACCATGACGCTAATGGAATCATCTGGCCTTATTCTATTTCGCCATATCAAGTTCATCTAATACTAATATCCATTAATGAGGAACAGCAATTAGAGCTTGCAGAGAGCCTATATACGCAACTCAAGAATGAAGGAATAGAAGTATTATTTGATAACCGTGATGAACGACCAGGTGTTAAATTTAAGGATGCAGATTTAATCGGAATTCCTACACGAATTACTGTAGGCAAGCAAGCTAAGGAAGGGCTAATTGAATATAAAGAGAGAAGTAATAACGTTCAAATAACGGCGAGTACGGATGAGGTAATCCAACGAATAAAAGGGATAGCTTCAGAAAATACTTCTCTGTTTTAAGGCTCTTTATCAAAAAAGATGAGTATCATTCCACAGCCTTCATTTGTATTTCTAGTTCCTTGGTTATGTTATCTTGTCGGTAACTTACAGTTATCGATTTATTATCTACGTCAAAAAAATCCTTGGGTAAAGTAGCTGTTTGCGTTTCTTTTTTGTTTTTTTGAAGCAGCATGGATTCAACGGCTAGACATTCATTTGAAGTCAGTGTTAGGCTTTTATTTGAAATAAGCAGCCCACAATCATACACCAGATGTAACGACTTCTCAGACTTATTACTAAATTCAATATAGGTCTTATAGTTTAGCTTATCAGCATCAATTTCTGCATTTATATTTACTCTTAAGAATTCATCCTCAATGGTGCCCTTTAATTGATTGGATAGTTCTTTTTTTACAGAAGATGGGGGATCGATCAAGCTTTCTTTAGTACCCTCCGGCTTTTCCTGTAAATCTTCAGAAGTATTGAATTCTGACGAATTGCTATGGATAGCTTCTTGCACACTACAACCTGTTAAGAGAACCACGCAAACAATTACTATTATTACTCCAAATGCAAACATTCTTCTCATCTTAGTCACCTCGTTCTTGAGACGAAATAAACAAGAAAAATGTTCCACAATATTTAATTTCTATGTACCGCCGTCCCAAGGAGGGGCGGCGGTACACGTTTTAGAGACACATATCGCAATCTATGAATTTGCAGGAAGCTTAATTGATTGAATCAGTGCCGGAAGATCTTTTTCTACATATTTTTGATAGGTTTGGCTAAGTAGGCCTTCGATGAGCTGATCTTTAACCTGCTCAACCGTATAGGTGACGCGTGAATCTACTTTCATTATATGATAGCCGAAGTCGGTTTTAACGGGATCGCTAATTTGATTGAGGGGCAGCTCGGCTCCTGCTTTCTTAAATTCTGTGACAAATTGAGTCAGTTGTGCATCTGCGTATAAGCCGCCCTTGTCCTTCGAGCCGGGGTCGTCCGAATATTCTTTGGCTAATGCGGCGAAATCCCCGCCATCGTTAAGCTTAGCCTGCACTTCCAGTGCTCTTATACGAGCTTCTTCCGGTGTGCGAATGGATTTGCCTGTTTGATTGTCTATCGTCGCTATAAGAATGTGACGAACGCTCGCGGTTACGAACGCAGCGGAATCTGCTTTGCGCTGGCGATCGTATTCGGCTTTCACTGTTTTGTCGTCAATCATACCTGAGAGCGCTTTGCTGATTAGGACCTGCCGTTTAATGAACAGCTTAAGATCAGCTTCCGACAGCTTTGATGCCTTCAACTGGCTTGCAAACTTCTCCTCAGTGCCGAAATATGTCTTAATTTGCTTTATTTCTGTAGTCACAACATTAGCTGCTTCCTTGCCGAAGGCAGCTTCTGACTTGGCGGCAAGCAGCTTTAAGGCGATTAGTTGTTTAACCGCAAGCTGTTTATCAGAGGGAATGGCTTGTGAAAAATAGAAAGAGTATGCAGCTAAGTAAGTATCGAATTCTTTTTGAGTAATCGATCCACCCTTGTATACAGCAATAGCAGAAGTGCCGAACGATACCGTTCCTGTCTTTTCATCGAACACTGCGGTTTTACCGAATACTTCAGCAACAGATTTAACAGGTACATATACCGTATCCTTGTAGGTGAATCCGGAAGCGCTTGCAGTTGGCTTGTCCGTGCCGTCGAGCTTGAACTTTAGATCCCGCAAAAACACGTTTATTGACTTACTATTTGCGGCGTAGGCCATAGACCCTGTGAGCATAGAACCTAGCAATAAACCTACAACTAAGCCCTTCATCTTGTCCTTCATTACTCTCATCCTCACTTTGGCATAATAGGAAAATAATACGATCCTCTATCATTGTGCATGCATTACCCTATATAAATCAATAGATATTTCGAACCTGAATAAATGGTCACAGCCATGTGCGTTTGAGTGTATGCAAGTATAGAAACAAGGCTTCCCGGAAAGATTCGATATCTAAAGAGAGGGAGTGGATTAAATTCTTTACCTGTTCCGTTGTTTCGCCTGCGAATGGGGCCTGCCAGCGTCTAACATTGTGATTCCAGAATAATCTAGAGGTCGCAGAGTGGTATGTTTTGATCATTTCCTCGTTGCTGCTTAACCTAATAAATTGACCAAGTAGCTCAAATTCGAATGCAATAAATTCATTGATGAATCCACCAGACTCTTCCCGATCTGCCTTGAGCATCAGCGCTTGAAAGGCTTCTGACATACTAGCTGTCATATGGTGCAAGTCTTCGCGTTTAGATTCCCATGAGGTGCTTATCGAGAACAATACCATCGAAATGACAACGTCGAGCAGATCACTAACTCTTTGGGAAGAAGAATCTAATATAATAACGCCATGCTTGGAAGCGATACGAACGTAACCTTCTAGCTCCAATTGCTGAAGAGCGGCACGAATGGGAGTGCGACTCATATCGAGCTTTTGGCTGATTTGTACTTCAGAAGTTACCGTACCCTTAGGGAAATCTCCATTCACGATCCATTGATGAATGATTTCATAGGCTTGTTGACGCAAGGATGGATTGCCCACTTGATCTTCCCTCCCATATGAAAATTAAGTATGCTAATCATAGAACAAGTAGTGTCAGAAAGGAAGATCTTGAGAGATGCCCACCAACGGAACTACACTTAGGGAAACAGCCTATCAGAAAATAAAGAGCAGTATCGTAAACGGAGAGTGGGAGGGAGGCACCTTTCTTTCGGAAAAACAGCTTAGCGAACGTCTGCAAATGAGCAAGACACCGATTCGTTCAGCTTTGGATCGACTTGAGATGATGGGTCTCGTAAAGCTTGTGCCCAATCAAGGCTTTGTCGTGCAAGAGCTTTCCCTGAAGAAGATTATGGACATCTATGAATTGAGATTGTCTCTGGAAACGTTCGCTGCAAATCATCTGACTGGAAAAATGGACCGGCTTTTCTTTGACAAGCTTGATGCCAATTTGGCGCTGCAAGCAGATGCAGTGGAGAGTGAAGATATTGTGAAATATGTTGAGCTGGATCGACAGTTTCATGAATGTATCATTTCGGGAATGGCCAATGAGGAATATGCGGATGCGATGAGCAGAATCCATGATAAATTTCTAATTGCTGTTCGAACAACCTTCTATAAGAATAAGAAGCGTTTGAGCAGCAGTTTGAATGAGCATAAGCAAATTCGTCATGCATTGGAAGGCAATGATCCGGCAGCAACAGTAGCTTTGGTTAAGAAGCATATTGAGTTCGTCGAACAGATCATGCTTTGATGTATACAAGTTAGACATCTTGAGCGATCAGTCTCCTCATGCTACGTTTATCTCATCCTAATTACGGAGGTTATGTAGCATGAAGATTACAGATATCCGCACTTATATCGTAGGCAATCCGTGGAAAAATTGGTTGTTTATCCAGGTGGATACGGATGAAGGAATTAGCGGCTTGGGAGAAGGAACGTTAAACGGGTTCTCCAAGACAGTAGAGGCAGCTATTCATGAGTTAAAGCATTTGGTGATAGGAATGGATCCGTTTGACGTGGAAACGATATCTCTCAAAATGATTCGCGATGTATATTCGGATGGCGGCCAAATTCAAGGCTCTGCTCTTGCGGCTGTTGAAACCGCTTGCTGGGATATTATGGGCAAGGCAACAGGGTTGCCGATCTATAAGCTACTTGGAGGCAAATGTCATGATAAGCTACGCTGCTATGCCAATGGCTGGTACCGTGGAGAAACGAGCGAGGCCGGTTTCTTCGAGCAAGCACGTGAAGTTGTGGACAAGGGCTATACAGCTTTGAAATTTGATCCATTTGGAGCAGCTTGGAGAACCGTTGACCGTTCCGATTTTGCGAAAGCTATTGGAAATATTGCTGCCGTGCGGGAAGCGGTAGGGCCGGATGTTGATATATTAATCGAAGGACATAATCGATTCAGTGTTCATACGGCATTACAGTTCGCGGAGGCGATGCTCCCGTATAGTCCTACTTGGTTCGAAGCGCCTGTTCCTCCATCCCGCGTTTCTTCGGTCGTTGAAGTGGCCAAACGCAGTGCTGTACCTATTGCTTGCGGTGAAGATTATTACAATCGCGAGCAGTTTGCCGAGCTACTTAAGCACGACGCCGTTCATATTATTCAGCTAGAGCCGCAATTCCTTGGATTAAGTGCATCTAAGCAGATTTGTGGGATGGTTCACGCGCATAACGGAGTTACTGCTCCGCATAGCGCTCAAGGTCCTATCTGTTCCATCGTTTGCTCCCATTTGAACATGGCGACTCCGAATTTCTTCCTGCATGAAATCTTCGATGATTTCAACCATTCATGGGCACAGGAAATATTTACACCTCCATTCAGAGTGGTGGACGGCTACCTGCAGCCACCGGAGCGTCCCGGACTTGGGGTAGAGCTTAATCTGGAGGAAGCTGCTAAGTATCCTTATCAGCCTGGTCACTGGCTACCGCTATTCAAGTCGGGCTGGGAAAAACGGGAGCCAGTCCAATGAAGGAGTTGAACATGTTGACTATGAAGGCATTAGTATATGAAGGTCCAAGAACGATGAATATGAGGGAAGTTCCCATTCCGGTATTAAAGTCAGATGAGGTTCTTATCCGAGTGGAGCGGGTCGGAATATGTGGCTCCGAGCTCGGTGGATATTTGGGACATAATTCACTGCGTAAGCCACCTCTTATTATGGGACATGAATTTTCAGGCATTATTGAAAGCGTAGGGGAGCAGGTAAATAGCTTTCAGCCAGGCGTACGCGTCACGGCTAATCCATTAGTTACTTGCGGAACGTGTCGTTATTGCCGCAACGGACAATCCCAATTGTGCAGCGCAAGGAACTTGCTCGGAGCGCACAGGCCGGGGGCATTCGCACAATTTGTTGCTGTCCCAGCAAAGAACGTCTATCGGTTAGAAGATCATATATCGTTCGATGAAGGAGCTTTAGCGGAGCCGTTGGCTTGTGCGGTTCACATTTGTCGGCTATTAAGCTTAACTCCAACAAATAGGCTACTCATATACGGCGCAGGTCCAATAGGGTTATTCGCGTTGCAGGCAGCTAAGGTTTACGGATTAAGCGATATCGTTATTGTAGATTTAAATGAAGCAAGACTTGAGATCGCTAGAGAGCTCGGCTGTATTGCGGTAACAAGCCTGGACAGTATCGACAATGCTAATGGATTCGATGCCGTCATTGATGCCGTAGGAGCGGAATTTACCCGTCAGAAAAGCATTGCAGCAGCTCGTCCCGGAGGAAAGGTTATATTCACGGGCTTACATGAAGCCGATAGCAAATTGCCTGTGAACGATATGATTCGTAACGAGATTTGGACGCAAGGCGCTTTCGCCTATTCCGAAGAAGACTTTGAAACGGCATTGCTATGGATCGGGCAAGGAAAAATTCATTTGCTTCCATGGATGGAGACTGCACAGCTTAGCGATGGAAGCGCATGTTTCGAGAAGCTGATTACGGGTCCGGGGAAAGTGGCGAAAATCGTACTCTCGTTGGAAAATATATAACTCAAACGCAATAAAAGTATACTGACTCCGAGGTGAGCCGATGAGCTGGGAAGGTAAGGTCATTATCGTAACGGGCGGCGGTGGCGGTATTGGTCGCGCAATCGTACACAGATTCGCCGAAGCTGGGAGTACAGTCGTTATCGTAGGTCGAACTTTGAGTAAGGTTGAAGCTGTACAATTGGAGATTAAGGAAAAGGGTTATCAAGCGGTTGCCATGTCTGCGGATGTATCGTCGGAAGAGGATGTGAAGCGGGTTGTAAGAGACACGGTAGAGTTATTTGGTAGAGTTGACGTGATGGTCAACAATGCCGCTGTTTGTCCGCAAATCCGCTTGACTGACTTAAGTCTGGCCGAATGGAATAACGTCGTAACCAATAATTTAACGTCGGTATTTCTGTTCTGCAAAGAGGTTATTCCGTCTATGCTGAAGCAAGGCGGAGGGGCTATTGTAAACTTGAGCTCCGTGCATGCCCTAGCTACTCTCGACGGCTATTCGGCCTACTCTGCATCTAAAGCCGGAATTGTTGGGTTGACGCGGGCGATTGCGCTTGACTACGCGAAGCAGAACATTCGTGCCAACACGGTGCTACCTGGAGCGGTACAGACTCCGATGCTGGAAAGCAGCGTGAAAAACTTGGATACGGCTCGGGAAGATATTATGAAGCAATGGAATGATTCGCAGCCTATCGGTCGTGTAGGACAGCCGGAGGAAATTGCAGCAGTGGTGATGTTCGCCGCAAGCAGCGACAATTCGTTCATGACGGGTACGACTTTGGTAGCCGACGGTGGAATGACTGCAGAATTGTGATAACGGTTATGAAAGACAAGTGATTGTGCCGCAATGGGACAGAGATAGGCGGAGACGCCGTCTAATTCTCGGCATTGGGAGCGAAATGGGAAAGAGTTAGGCGGAGGTGCCGACTAATTCTCTGTATTGGAGCGAAATGGGAAAGAGTTAGGCGGAGACGCCGACTAATTCTCGGCATTGGGAGCGAGATGGGGAAGAGATAGGCGGAGGTGCCGACTAATTCTCTGTATTGGAGCGAAATGGGAAAGAGATAGGCGGAGGTGCCGACTAATTCTCTGTATTGGAGCGAAATGGGAAAGAGTTAGGCGGAGACGCCGACTAATTCTGCCCAAAAACAGGGACTGCCTCAGAAGGTAATTACCTTCTGGTACAGCCCCTGTTTGCCATGCATCGAAGCCAGCCATAACCGAAACGACTGCTAAGAAATCTTGCCCATCAGACGAGGAAGGGCTTCAAGCAGCAGCTCTCTTGTAAAAGCATCGCCGGAATTCCATTTCGCTGCTTCCACGACATAAACTCTACCCTTCTGAACAGCAGGGAGGCTTCGCCAGAGGGCGCTTCTCATGAGCTCCTCCATGGCTTCTTTAGAATCCTTTTTCTGAGGAAGCAGCATGAAAATTCTATCTCCCGCATATTCAGGTAAAAGCTCTGCAGAGATTTCCATAAACCCATCCCCTGAATCGATAATTTCCTGAATTCTATCAACAGGCTGAAAGCCGAAAGGGTGGTAGAGTGCCGAAGAAAGTCCAGACGCCCCCATAACGAATAGCCGCTCCCCATGATCGAAAATAAACACAGAGGCTGTTTCACCATGATTAATATGGGTTTGTAGCTTTTTCCACGCGAGCGCAGCTTTAGTGTTATACACATCCAGCCACTTCTCAACCTCATGCTTTCTTCCAAGTAAATGGCCGAGTGCATTCATACGCTGCTCTAGCGGTGCGAAGGTATTAAATGTTACAGTAGGAGCAATTTTAGAGATTTTGCTGTATTGCCTTTCATCAGCGTTGGCGAAAATAATTAAATCCGGCTTCAGCGCCTTTAAGATATTAGGATTAATAGGATCTCCAACATCCTCTACATTCTTTACCCTATCTTTAAACGCGGAATGATCAATCCAGAATACTCCCCCACCGATAGCTTCAATGCCAAGAGCTAGTAGATCACCGAAGGTTTCCCCGAAAAAGATAATACGCTGGGGCTGAGCTGGTATTTCAACATCGTGTCCTGTCCAATCTCTCACTTTTGTTTTATTACGCTTATAACGGGCATATTGCTTAGGAGTCACACCAGTCGTATGACGAAATCTCCGGTTAAAGTAGTACTCATCAGTAAAGCCGACCTGGTGGGCAATTTCCCGTAAAGGTGCATTGGAATCAATGAGCAATTCCTTAGAGCGATTAATACGTAGCTCTGTTAAGAAATCTAGCGGTCGCTTGCCAGTTAACTCCTGAAATATGGGAGTGAACTGCCAGTGCGGCATGTTAGCTAATTGGGCAAGCTGTTTGACTGTAATATTGTGTGTGTAGTTGTTCTGCAAATAATGAATAGTGCTTTCGACCGATTGGGTAGAGTTAAACAAGCTGTCAGAAGGTAGATTATGTTCGATTATAAAGCCAAGCAATTCCTGAAAGCGCAGCTGCTGCTTAAACGACTCAATATCGCTCTCGTAGCTTCTTTCCGCATATATTTCCTCTGTGAGACGAATTAATCGAGAGAAGGGGTATGCGATCATTTCAAATCGGTCGGCAAAAATATTTTCTACATATATCTCAGGCTGCTGATTTAGATTGCTTATGGCAGTAAAGCTAATTTGGAAAAAGCGAAGTGCTTTGTCATGTCCATTTTCGATTTGAATGGACCGATTCGGTGACAGCAAATAGCACTTGTCAGCAGTGAAAGGGACAATATGGCTATCCATATGTAAGCAGCCTGTTCCAGCAGTAACGATCAGTAGTGTATGATACGTCGTTGTTTGTTTATCGGAATGCCACCCTACAGATTGGACTTGTAGCTCAATATCCGACAGGTGGAAAATCAGGGAGCGGAGTGGAGCAGATGTCGGCGCTCGGTTGATCATCTAAATGTGCTCCTTTTTTAGTGAGAATGATTATCATCTATCTCTCATTGTATATAAATAAAAGAAGCTTTTCAACGGAATCTTGAAAAGCTTCTTATGTATGTTAGTAATAAAAATCGATTTATTTAAGAATCATTTTTGGCAGCTCGTCCACCAACCATTCTCTAGCTATTGCATCACTATTGGATTTGTTAATATCTAAATAATAGACATGACCTTTCTTAACAGCAGGAAGATTGAGCCAAATAGAACTCTTCATCATCGCTTCAGTTGACTGCCTTGACTCATCTTCAGTAGGATTAAGAATAAAAATACGATCGCCAGCAAATTCCGGTAAAGTCTCCATAGAGAGTTGTGCGAAACCTTTATTAGAGTCTAGTACAGCTTGAATTTTTTCAGTAGGCTTAAACCCGTCTGGAACGTATAATGTTTGAGGGAGACCTGCACGCGCCATAACAAACAAGCGATCACCTGGATAGTAAGTAAAGACGGAAGCCGTTTCACCTGGTTGTATTACTCCATCATCATGTAGCTGCTTCCACATTGCGGCAGTTTTATCGTTGTATTTTGCAATCCACTGCTCCGCTTCTTGTTTCTTACCAATATAATCGCCAAGCAATAGCATTCTATCTTCTAATGAAGCGAAGGTATCAAATACAATTGTTGGAGCAATCTTGGAAAGCTGCTCATATACCTTCTCATCGGCGTCGCCAGTGATGATCAGATCTGGATTAAGCCCAATTGATATTTCTAGATTAATAGGAAAACCAACATCGGTAAGTTGTTTAACTTTATCCTCGTAAACGGAGTCTACCGTAAAAATATAAGCAGCTCCAACGAGCTTTGCGTCAAGTGCTATGAGATCGCTTAAAGTCTCGCCCCAATAGATGATTCTTTGAGGAGAAGTTGGGATTTCTACCTCGTGCCCTACATAATCCTTAATTTTTCGAGTATTAGCTGGTGCTTCTTCGGTGCTCTCAGCGGCTTTTTCCGAAGCGTAAGGGGAGCTAGTCTGAACGTTACTACCTGTTGCCTCTGCATTATTTTGTTTACCTGAATCTTTACCGCAAGCGAGTAACAGCGTACTCATTAATGCTAACATACATAAAACTGTCGTAAAATTTTTTGCAAACTTCATGTTTTATTCCCCCAGAATGGTATAATATAGATAATGATTATGATTCTCATTATCAATAAAATCAATCATAATGGCTACATATAGATGACTCAATGGATAAACTCAGGCTCTGCATTTCATTTTGTACAAAAAGGGCCCTCACAGAGTCGTTATATATAGAAGTGTCATTAAAAATTAATTTTGTACAAAAAAACATTCACATTTGTCCATTGAAATATTTAGGAATAATGTTATATACTCAATTGGGTGAAAATGAGAATCAATATCATTGTTATTGAGAAAAGCAAGTAATGAAAGACAAATAGACAGCAAGGGTGGCAAGTATGAATCAAATAGGGAATTCGGTAAATGGAAAGGCAGCCACGAAGGCTGTAAAGCTGCGAACACGACCGTGGGCAGCAGTGCTAATTCTTACTCTTGGTATAGTTGCATTAGGATTAGGTATTGCTGTGTCCATATCATTCGGTGCGGCAAATATTAAGCTTTCCGAGGTGTGGGCAGCGATCTTTCAGTTTAATCCTGATTTAACGCAGCATCAGATTATTCAGGAGCTCCGTCTGCCACGTGTGCTTGGTGGGGCAATGGTAGGGGCAAGCTTCGCAGTAGCAGGAGCTATTATGCAAGGGATGACTCGTAACCCGTTAGCAGACTCCGGATTACTGGGAATTAATGCAGGGGCAGGCTTCATGCTAGCTGTTTGCTTTGCTTTTCTGCCAGGGCTACCGTTCATGTACCTCATCCTTTATTCTTTCTTGGGTGCAGCTGTGGGTGCGGGGCTAGTATATGGTATTGGCTCCTTGGCCAAAGGAGGACTAACTCCAGTAAGGCTAGTGTTGGCAGGTGCAGCTTTGAGTGCGCTGTTGTCAGCACTAAGTGAAGGAATTGCGTTATATTTCCGTATTGGCCAGGATTTAGCGTTCTGGTATGCAGGTGGTGTGGCAGGAACGAAATGGTTCCAGCTCAAAATTATGTTTCCATGGTTTGCCATCGCCATTATTGGATCGATTATCATTTCCCGTTCGATTACGATGCTCAGCCTTGGTGATGACGTAGCTAAAGGCCTTGGGCAACGCACTGCCATAGTCAAGCTGGCGGGTACGGTTTTTGTATTGATTCTAGCGGGCTCATCTGTTGCTATAGTTGGGGCGGTCGGGTTTATCGGACTCATTATTCCTCACTTGACGCGTTATCTTGTTGGGGTTGATTATCGCTGGATTATTCCATGCTCTGCAGTGCTCGGAAGTCTCTTAGTTGTGCTTGCTGACTTAGCAGCACGGATGATCAATCCACCATATGAGACGCCAATCGGAGCCCTTATTGCACTCTTTGGTGTTCCATTCTTCCTATATTTGGCACGTAAAGAAAGGAGAGAGCTGTAACGATGAAGGATGTATCGTTAAATCTTTCCGAACAGCGTCAAAGAAAACGGAGCATTACAGTGTTAACGGTGCTCGGAATTCTTATTGTCATTGTTTTTATTATTAGTATGAATACTGGTTACATACGTCTGTCCCCGAAGATTTTGGTTCAAACCTTATTCGGTATGGGAACTGAAAAGCAATCGCTTATTTTGTTTGAATTTAGGCTCCCACGAATTGTAATATCTTTGCTTATAGGTGCTGGACTGGCAATCTCTGGTTGCGTTATGCAAGGGATTTCCCGAAATGCTCTAGCCGATCCCGGTATTCTAGGTATTAATGCTGGTGCGGGGCTCATGGTAATGCTGTTTATTTCCTTCTATCCTTCGACTGCAGCGGCTCCGGTATATTTGCTTCCGGTACTCGCTTTAGTCGGTGCAGGGCTAACAGCCACACTCATATACACCCTTGCGTACAAACGGCATCATGGCATATCGCCAACTCGGTTACTGCTTACAGGTATAGCTGTAGCTGCAGGTATTAGCGCAGCTACAATCGTACTGACACTGCGGTTAAGCCCTGACAAGTATCAGTTTGTTGCAACATGGATGGCAGGAAGTATTTGGGGTACAAGCTGGAAGTTTGTACTGGCATTGCTGCCATGGATTTTGATACTAGTTCCATTTGTCATTCTCAAAGCAAGAGCTCTGAATGTACTAAGCTTAGGAGATCATTTGGCTAAAGGACTTGGAGCTTCAGTTGAGAAGGAACGACTCATATTACTTGCAGCAGCGGTTGGTCTTGCAGCGTCTTGTGTTGCTGTAAGCGGAGGTATCGGATTTGTCGGACTCATTGGTCCACATTTGGGACGACGTTTGGTTGGACCTAAGCACCAGATGCTGCTTCCTGTTTCAGCTTTAACTGGAGCTCTCTTAGTTATAACAGCGGATACGCTCGGACGCTGGATATTGCAGCCATCGGAAATTCCTACAGGTATAGTCGTTGCTGTCATTGGTGCGCCATATTTCCTATACTTATTGGCTAAAGCGAAATCATAAGAAATTCATACCCGAAGTAATAAAGGAGTCGTAAAAAATAATGATTCATCGCTTTTTTGCATACTATCAGCCATACAAGAGATTGTTTTTAATCGACTTTGGCTGTGCGATACTTGCAGGATTAATAGAGCTTGGTTTCCCACTTGTCGTTAACCGTTTTGTAGATGATCTTCTACCAGGTGGAAAATGGGATTTAATTGTTTGGGCTTCAATCGGCCTATTGGCCTTATATATCTTTAATACATTTTTGCTCTATGTCGTCAATTATTGGGGACATATGCTTGGTATTAATATTGAAACAGATATGCGTAAAAAATTGTTTGACCATATTCAGAAGCTGTCATTTCGATTTTTTGATAACACCAAAACAGGGCATCTCATGTCGAGGCTGACCAATGATATGATGCAAATCGGTGAAATGGCCCATCACGGTCCAGAAGATCTGTTTATTGCCGTGATGACACTTGCTGGATCGTTTACCTTGATGATGTTTATCAATTGGAAGCTTGCTTTACTTACCTTCATAATAGTTCCAGCAATTATTTGGCTTGTGGTTTACTTCAACGGAAAGATGACGAAAGCAATAGACCAATTGTTTACCGACATCGGTGATTTTAATGCAAGAGTGGAAGACAACGTAGGAGGCATACGCGTTGTTCAAGCGTTCTCTAACGAGGAGCATGAGAAGGATCAATTTGCCGTTAACAACAGCAGGTTTCGTAAGACGAAGCTGGTCTCTTATAAGCTGATTGCTAAAAATGGCTCGATTAGCTACATGATGATGCGCTTCGTTACATTGTTCGTGATGGTATGCGGCACTTGGTTTGTTATTGAAGGTGAATTAACTTATGGCCAGTTTATCGGGTTTCTACTGTTAACCAATGTTTTCTTCAGACCCATTGAGAAGATTAACGCTATTATTGAGAGCTACCCGCAAGGGTTTGCTGGTTTCAAACGTTATGTAGAGCTACTTGATACTGAGCCGGATGTTTCTGACGCTCCAAATGCAGTGAATCTGAAAGAATTGCAGCATGAGATCAAATTCAATAAGATTTCCTTTGGCTATGAAGGAAGCTCAAATGTACTTAGTAATATTGATCTAACGATTCGCAAGGGAGAAACTATAGCTTTTGTCGGTCCTTCAGGAGCGGGGAAAACAACCTTGTGTAGCCTGCTGCCACGATTCTACGAAGTGAATTCAGGAGCGATTACAATTGATGGCGTAGACATTCGCGATGTTAAATTACACTCATTGCGAACGCAAATCGGTATTGTACAGCAAGATGTATTCCTGTTTGCTGGAACCATTCGTGAGAATATTCTATATGGCAAGCTAGGTGCAACAGAGCATGAGGTTTGGGAAGCGGCCCGTCGGGCGAAGCTTAGTGAGTTTATACAGGCGCAGCCGGATGGATTGGATACGGTTATCGGTGAGCGGGGAGTGAAGCTATCTGGCGGACAGAAGCAGCGGCTATCCATTGCTCGGATGTTCCTTAAGAATCCACCTATTCTAATACTAGATGAAGCGACATCTGCGCTAGATACGGAAACCGAAGCGGTTATTCAGCAGTCGCTAGCTGAACTGTCAGAAGGACGTACTACGCTTGTTATTGCACATCGACTGGCGACCATTAAGAACGCAGATCGCATTGTAGTTGTCACGCAAGAAGGGATCACTGAGCAAGGACAGCATAAAGAGCTTGTCGCAGCTGGAGGCGTCTACAGTCGCCTGCATAAGGCGCAATTCAGCACATAACGTATCGCTGTGATACGTAACTGGAGGAATAAGCATGACAAACCAATTAGAGCTATTCGACACGACCATTATAGGCGGGGGACCTGCTGGAATGTACACAGCATTTTACAGCGGCATGCGCGATTTGAAGACTAAGATTATTGATGCACAGGACCAACTGGGTGGTAGACTGCTCACCTATCCGGAGAAGGTAATCTGGGACGTAGGCGGCGTAACCCCAATTCTATGTGAGCAGCTTATTTCTCAATTGGTGCAGCAAGCCCAAACCTTCGAACCGACTATTGTGCTCGGTCAGCAAATCGCGGGCTTGGAGCACCAGCCGGATGGTACGATGATTTTGACAGCGACTAATGGTGAGCAGCACTGGACGAAGACGGTTATTCTAGCAATCGGATATGGTATTCGTAAGATGGCGAAGCTGGAAATTGAAGGTGCCGATCGTTATGAAGTGACGAACCTATACTACACTGTTCAGGAGCTAGAGACGTTCAGGAACAAGCGTGTACTAATATCTGGCGGTGGCGATTCTGCTGTCGATTGGGCGAATGCATTAGAGCCAATTGCGGCTAGTGTAACTGTCGTGCATAGACGAGAACAATTCGGCGGGCATGAAAGAAACATAAAGAAGATGAAGGAATCAAGTGTAAATGTCTTGGTGCCTTACCGTGTAGAGAAACTCCATAGTAAGGATGGAGCGGTTATTGATGAGGTAACGATTACTCATATGGTAACGGAAGAGCAGGAGCAATTAGAGGTTGATGCTATTATTGTTAATCATGGAATGAAGTCTGACTTCGGTCCAATCAGGGATTGGGGACTGGATATCGGAGAATGGAACATTCAAGTATCTGAGAGAATGTGTACTAACATTCCTGGGATCTTTGCAGCAGGCGATACTGTGAACTATGGCAGTAAGGTTGGACTAATTGCTGGTACCTTCAATGACGGTGTTCTTGCACTTAATAGTGCTAAGCTGTTCATGGAGCCGGAGGCTCACAAGTATGCTTATGTTTCTTCACATAATGAGAAGTTTAAGGAGAAGAACAAGGCACTTGGCATAGTAGTGGAGGAAGAAGAGGAAGAATAAAACTACGACTGTTCGATAGGCAGTCGTGCTAAGCAATAGCAAGGCCGCCTAACCATTATCTTAGACTGCCCTTCGGGGTAGTCTTTTTACGTTGGGTGACGGAACTGAGTTGCATAACGGCAGATCATCTGGTTAAGATGAGGGGTACAGAGAGTTTAGGGTAGTTAAAAGATGACACTATACGAAAGCTTCCTGAGGAGGACAGGTTATGCCTAACATTGTGCAAAGCGTTCCTTATGGCTACGAGCCGCCAGTAGATCGTGAAAAAGGGACATTGGTATTTTATGACACGTTTGAAGAAACGACTGATTCGGAGTTAGATCTTGCAGTGAAATGTGCGGTCGCACGTTCATTTACGAAGCTGGTGCTGTATCCCATACATGAGGAAACTATGCGGAGAATGTCTAAGAAGGCGGCGGTAAGCCCTTATTATAAAAGGGAGAAGCGGTTATACGAATGGCTGCTAGAACGAGGGAATAAGATAACAACGATAGATGGCTGGGAAGGAAAGAGAAAGAAATATACGCCGATTGATTCTGCTCTTAGACATTTGACAGAAACACTGGCCGCCCCTCATTTTATATTTGTTACACCAGAAACGGCTAATTTGTTTGCTTCTTTTGCATCGTTTGAAGAGTGGATTGTGAAAATTCGACTTATTTTGATAGCTGAGCCTCATATTATTCATCCAAAGTTAGAGCAATACCGTCATCGTTGGGATATCGTAAATTATTGAGTTATTCAGAATGTATAAGTTTCACCATATCCATTTCTGAATAACCTTCGACATAAACATTCTTCCGCTAACCAAAAGACAGCGAAGCCGTTTATGCTAGAAATAATGGGTTACAAATATAGTGAATGATGTAATTGACAGAGAGAACCGGGATGACTATAATTATTCTGTGCATTGAGAATTATTATCATTTATAAGCTATGTTTATTATTTCATGTAAGTTCAAGGAGGAAGTTAGCATGAGAAGCACGAGCCCGTGGAATGCTAATTCGCTTTTCACAGCGGTTTGTGCATTTGCTTTGAGCCTAGCACTTTTCTTTTCAACGTACTCAACTGTTTTGGCAGCAGATGGTCTTACTGCAGAGCAGTCGACTAATGAAATCTCAATAGCCATCAAGCAAGCTGATGAGATGGGTGCTTATATTGAGTCAGGGAATTTGGAGCAAGGATCTGAAGTATTTGCATTGATTAAAAAATGGTGGACGGTTAACAAGAAAACTGTCAAACAAAACTCGTTGGATATGGCACTGGAGATTGACCGTCAGGTTGCAAGCATCTCACTAGCCTTTCTGAATAAAGATGCCCAAAAGGCATTGGAAGAAACAGGTGCTCTTAAGTTCTCGCTACGCAATTATTCGGACGGTGCCTATTTGGATAATGACGGAAAGCAGCAGATGACCTTAAGCGCATATGTCATGAAGCTACGTCAGGCAGGAGACCTCATGAAGCGGCAAGAATGGTCGGAAGCGCTAAGCGAAGTGAAATTGCTCCAGCGTCAATGGCTATCTGTCGAAGGGGACATCGTGAGCCAATCTCAAACGGTATACAATAACACCGAACGGGATCTGGTGTTGTTGGATGCCTACTTATCTAACAGTGGCAAGCAAACGCAAGCTGAGTCTATCGTGGATAGGATGGTTGTCTCTCTAACACCGCTTATTGATGCGCAGTACTCCTGGTGGGATGCAGCTTTAATTCCACTGCGGGAAGGATTAGAGGCATTGCTTGTCGTTGGGACATTACTGATGTACACCAAGAAATCCAATTCAAAGCCGGCTAGACGGTGGGTAATTGGCGGTTCGGTAGCAGGCGGCTTAATTTGTATCGGAGTGGGCTTTGTTGTAGCCTTCGTGTTGTCGTCGGGAGCATTTGGGCGCAACAATTCGCTTATTAACGGTTGGACGGGTGTACTAGCCAGTATTCTGCTTCTATATGTGAGCTATTGGCTGCATCGCAATTCTGATGTTAAACGCTGGAATCATTTTTTAGAATCGAAGAGTACGAAGGCTCTAACTAGCGGTAGAATGATTTCACTCGGCCTGCTTGCGTTCTTCGCCATTGTACGCGAAGGACTGGAGACAGTCATTTTTCTCGTGGGTATGGTTGGAAAAATGTCAGGAGCAGAGCTAGCTGGAGGAATCGCCGCAGGGTTCGGTATTCTAGCATTGTGTGCAGTAGTCATGATCAAAGCCGGAACAAAGCTGCCTGTCCGCCCGGTGTTCCTTGTCTCAAGCATCATTGTGTTTTATTTGTGCTTTAAGTTCATGGGTTCAGGTATTCATGGTTTACAGATGGCAGGTGCATTACCTTCAACAGTACATGACTACTTGCCGGAGAGCTTGTCGATTAGCTTGTATCCTTCGTGGTACAGCACTCTCCCACAGCTACTGTTTTTATTGGTGGGAGTTACAGTCGTTATTTTACAGGGAACAACCGGCAAGCGTAAAAGCAAGAAAATAAGCACTACAGTTTCAAAAGTTAACTAACAGGGGGACTAGATTAGAATGAACAAATTCAATAAATTAGCATGTCTATTACTTGCGGCAACATTGGTGCTAAGCGCCTGCGGGAAAAATAATAACAGTGCACCAGCAGCAACCGAAACAAGTGCTCAGCAAAGCGGTGAAGCACCATCTACTGAGAAAAGTGCTATTCAGCAAGGAACAATTAAGCTTCAGGAAGAAACAACTAAACTACAGGCAGCCATCGATAAGAAGGACACGGATGAGGTTAAGCGTCTAGGTAAATCTATTAACGAAGCTTGGATATCTTTCGAGAGTTCTGTTCGCCAAATATTCCCACTCGAATATACAGAAGTAGAGAAATACGAGCTTCCAATCTATTCGGCATCAGCTTACGATAAAATAGATTTCGATGCTCTTAAAATAACGGCTGGCAAGCTTCAGGAAGCTTTAACAACACTACTTAATGCTAAGGAAACAACGGGAAGCACTTCGGAGCTTTTAACTAAGGCAGTCGCCAATTATAAAGTGTTCGTTCAAGAACAAGCTGACAATCTGGTCAGTCAGACGAAAGTGTTCGCTGAAGCTGTCAAAGCGGGCAATGCCGAGCAGGCGAAGCTTGAATATCCAAAAGCCCGTGTGTTCTTCGAGAGAATTGAGCCGATTGCCGAAAGCTTTGGTGATCTTGACCCGAGAATTGATGCACGTCTTGCCGATGCTGAGGATGAAGCAGCTTGGGGCGGATTCCATCGCATTGAAAAAGCACTTTGGTTAGACAATTCGCTAGAGGGCATGGATAAATACGCAGATCAGCTGGTTAAAGACACTGAGGAGCTCGCGGAAAAGATCAAAACGCTAGAATTAGAGCCAAAGGCAATGGTAGCTGGCGCGATGGAGCTGCTTAATGAAGCGGCGATTTCCAAAATCACAGGTGAAGAGGAAATCTATTCTCACACGGATCTGGTAGATTTTGATGCTAATGTTTATGGTTCCAAAACGGTATACTTAGCTATTATTCCTGCCTTAAATGAGAAAAATCCAGATTTGGCTAATCAGTTAGATAAGCAATTCCTGTTGCTTGAGCAGACGCTGCTAGGCCATCAAACTAATGGAATATATGTAACCTACGATAAGCTGACGACGGAGCAAATTCGACTAATTAGCGATCAAATTAGCCAACTTTCCAACTTGATGTCCCAAACGGCAAGCATTCTCTAGGGCGCGATTGAAGGAGAGATTATATGGATTCGAAGAAACAGCGAGAGGGTATGACACGGCGTGATTTTCTGAAAATGACGGCTGTGGCTGGTGTCGGTCTAGCTATTGGTGGGGCTGGAGTATCGGCGATTGAGCGGGCTGTTCGTCCTGCGAGCACTTCGGCTGCAGAAAGTAACCCTTCCGAGGATACAATTCCGATGTACGGTGAACATCAGGCGGGCATTATTACTCCTCAGCAGACGTATATGTATTTGGCGAGCTTTCGTATTACGACAGAAGACAAGGCAGCTGTTATTCGATTGTTCCGTGACTGGACGAGATTTAGTGATTTGAGTACTTCAGGCGGTACGATGAAAACAGGTGATAATCCATTACTGCCACCAAGTGATACAGGAGAAACGCTAGATTTGCCAGCATCGAAGCTAACTGTAACCTTTGGTTTTGGACCTACGTTTTTCAGTGTGGAGGGTAAGAACCGGTTTGGTATATCAGCGAAAAGCCCTCGCTACTTAAAGGATATTCCACGGATGCCGAAGGACAATCTGGATCACCTTCAATCTGGTGGTGATGTCATTGTTCAAGTGTGCGCGGAGGATCAGCAGGTCGCTTTCCATGCGGTTCGGAATTTTATTAGGCTCTCAACTGGATATGCTACACTTAAGTGGATTCAAGAGGGCTTCATAAGTGGCAGCGGGGGTAAAACTCCTCGTAATCTCTTCGGCTTCAAGGATGGGACAGCTAATAATCTTCATCAGACACCAGCTGGCTACAATGATGTCGTCTGGGCAGGAGAAGATGAGCCTGCTTGGATGAAGGGCGGCACTTACTTGGCTTATCGCAAGGTGCGAATGTTGCTCGAGGTGTGGGACAGATCATCGTTAACCGATCAGGAGGACACCTTCGGTCGTCACAAGGAGTCGGGTGCCGCCTATGGCACCAAAGACGAATTCGACACGGTTGATCCAGCACAAATGCCAGTAAGTGCACATGTACGTCTGGCTAAGCAATCGAAGCAGCTTATTCATCGCCGGGGCTACTCCTACACCGATGGTGTTGATCTTCGCACCGGCAATGTGAATGCGGGGCTCTTATTCATTAGCTATCAGAAGAATCCGGATGAACAGCTTATACCAATGCTAAAGCTGATGCAGAGCCAAGATAAGCTCAATGAGTATACCTCGCATGTAGCAAGCGCTCTGTTTGCTTGCCCAGGCGGGCTTCGTGAAGGCCAATATATTGGTCAGAGTATTTTGGAATCTTAATTATTTGTTTTCTTAGGCAAAAGGCTGGGCAGATGCTTTCTCTGCTCAGCCTTTTTACTTTGTCCTAAACCTCATCCGACCTCTCGACACAACATGTATCGCCGTACTAAGGGAGTCAAGATCGGTTTGCGTGGTCCTCCGATTTAAACTTCCTGAGTGAACTACACATATGGGTTGGCAGACAGAATCGATTAACGAGATCCTCCAAATTAAACTTCCTGAATGAACTACACATATGGGTTGGCAGACAGGTATGTGTAGTTTACTCAGGAAGTCCGGGGAGGAGAGGGGCTCGTGAAAATTTGGGCAGGTAAAAAAGGTGAAATGAGTAAACTAGATCAAATTCTTTACCCCGCATACCTCTGCCTACTGCAACTCGCTGTCTGTCTAGCGCGCCCCGAACTGCATTATCGCATACAAGAAAGGGCTGTGTGTTCTGGCTAACGAACTGTATCGTACTTATTATCGATAAGATGGCTACATATTTATTTTAAACTCCAGTGGTGTTATTGAGTCATTTAGAGGAGGAAAGGAGCTACTCTGCTGGATATAAGATGTTTGGAATGTTTAAAATATAAAACCATCATATTTTGAGCAAATAAGTGTTATTGGGTTCGTAAGCCGCATGTTCCGTGTATGGAACGGATAAACTCCGATGTGCCAACATGCGATTTTGTTCACGATATTCGTTAGCTGAAATTGCGTTCTTAGCCTCATTGAGTTCGCTATCCGAACTTAGTAAGGCTTACTCGCGATTTAAGGTGAATACCGATAGCTCTGGCGCACTGCCTATGCGAATTCGTATTCGTGTCGTTCCGATCCCTCGATTGACGAACAGTAAGTACGGACGGAGTCCTCGGCTTTTACTTTGAATGGAGTACATTCCTCTAACATACCTTCTACCTAAGGATGTTCGTATTAACGCTCCTAGAATAGGTAGATGGACCTGACCGCCATGACTATGTCCAGATAACTGCAGATCAACAGGATATTGGGCTAGACTGTCAGCGACGTCTGGTTCATGAGTGAGTAGTAAATTAAAGCCTTCCTGCTTTAATGCAGAGAGCGTTTTTCTCGCTGCAGGCTGACCTAGTACATAGTCGTCTAAGCCTGCTATTGTAATGAATTCTCCGGCAGGCAATCTAACCTTCAGTAGATCATTGATTATAACCTTAAATCCGGCTTGATTAAGAAAGGACCCTGATGTACGAATTTTCCTTGTATAGCCAAAATCATGGTTACCGTAGACAGCGAATTTGCCGAGGGGTGCGTGGATTCGAGCAAGGATAGATGTTGGATCGTTGTCCGTAGCATTCGTTTTACCCCGTGAATCGAAGAGGTCACCAGTGAAGACGACAATATCGGGCTGTAACGAATTAATAGCGGTAATCAATTCATCAAGCTGCTGGAGTGAGTAATGAGGACCGATGTGAGTGTCGCTAAATTGCACGATAGTTATGCCATGAAAGCCTTCAGGGATTAAGGGAGATGAGATCGTATGTCTAGAAATCGTAAGTCTCCTAGGCTCAATAAATACTCCATAAGTACATATTAATATACTTATGATAACGAATCCGAAGATCAGATATATGAGCATGAACGATCATCCTTTCTATTCCTATATTAAGGTAACATGTGGAGAAAAGGAATGAAAGAAAGTCGGTGTGATATTAGTCATAGTAGTCATGACAGTATACATGGTTAAATGGGAGGACATTTAGGCAACGGAGGAGAGCCAGCATGAATTCCCAATTTGGAATTGTTAAGAAGATGGTCATCGGCATTACGTTAGCCTCGTCGGTAACTTATGGGACAAGCGCGTTTTTTCTATTGGTTCTGAAGGATCAATTTACTTTCTTACCTGGTTGGCTGTTCGTTCTTCTTACGCTTCTGTTCGGAGTATTCTGGACTGGGTTATTCGGTTTTTTCGCAGCGAGGTGGCTGTTACGTCCTCTTCTGGGCCTAACGCTAGCCGCTCAGGAGGCAGCCAAAGGAAATCTTGGTGTGAAAGTCGTTACTCAACCTTCCAATGATGAGATGCAGGCACTTGGAGAAGCCTTTACATTCATGCTGGATCAATTGCGAACAATTATTGCTGGAATTAAGGATAACACTCGGCAGACTGACTCACACGTTAAGGAACTGCAGGATGCGATTGGACAGGCGACAGGGCAAATTGAGCAAATGACAGATGAGTCAGAAGCGATTACGTCTGGCACGCAAACACAAGCAGATTCTGCAGAACTAATGCACCATAAGGCAGAGGCTTTATCTGTAGCCGCCGATAGGATGAGTGAGGAAGCTGCCAACGCACGGGATAGAGCATGGCAAATGAATCGATCAGCGAAGCAAAGTGAAGAGGTATTCCACTCCCTCATTGCTGGAATGCATCAATTGTCTGAGCTTAATCGTGAAGCAATGGATGTTGTAGCGCAGCTTAGTAGCTATGCCAATGAAATAGGCACGATATCTAATGTTGTCGGAGACATTGCGGACCAGACTCATTTGCTAGCATTGAATGCTTCCATCGAGGCGGCAAGGGCGGGAGAAGAGGGACGAGGATTCGATGTAGTGGCACAAGCCGTCAAGTCTCTTGCGGACGAAAGCGCGGGCTCAGTCAAGACAATACGAGGACTTATTAGACAAATTCAAGGTGAAGTGACAAGGGCAGTCGGACATATTCGCACACAGTATGAGGTTTCGGAGCGGGAAGCTAAGATGGGCGAACAATTTGCCACAGCTTTCCATGATGTGAACATGGAAGCCGAGCAGGTCGTTACTATCGTCGAAGCTGTAGCAAGCGGCTTAACGCTGCAAGCCAGGCAAGCTACTGAACAATTAAATGAAGCACGCCGAATTGCCCAAGTCGCGGAGCAAATTCGACTCGGGGCCCAGCAGGTGTTCTCGGCTTCTGAAGAACAGACAGCAGTTATGCAGGAAATATCAGCTTCGACAGACAATCTAAGAGCGAAATCATCCGAGCTTCGTAGTAAAGCTGATTATTTCCGGTCATAATAGTTATGGCATTCAGCTGCATGTATTACGTTACATAGATTAGCTATTCCCAAGGTTGAAGGGCCGAGGGGATAGCTTTTTTTTGCAAAACCTTGACAAATCCGATATATACAATCATAATGATAATATCAAATCGACATTATATATAAAAATTAATGATACAAGGAGCGTGCCCAGATGAAGGCTATTATTGTCATTGACTACACGGTGGACTTTGTAGTGGGAAATCTACCGGTCGGACAGCCCGGAATAGATATTGAACAACGAATTGTACAGCTAACAAAGCAGTTCGCTGAGCAAAAGGACTTCATTGTTATGGCCGTTGATTTACATGAGGAGGAAGATGTATTTCATCCCGAAACGAAGCTTTTTCCGCCGCACAATATTCGAGGAACAGCTGGAAGAGACCTTTATGGACAGTTAGGAAGCTGGTACTCTGACAACAAGCAATTGGTTTATTGGATGGATAAAACGAGATATAGTGCATTTTGTGGAACTGATCTAGAGTTACAGCTCCGCACAAGGGGGATTGAAGAGATTCATCTTGTGGGAGTATGTACGGATATCTGTGTTTTGCATACTGCCGTAGATGCTTACAATAAGGGCTTCCGAATTGTTATTCACCAGGATGCAGTAGCTAGCTTTAATCAGCCTGGGCACGACTGGGCTATCGGTCATTTCGAACAAACGCTTGGCGCAACGGTCGTAAGCAAGTAATAGCTAGTCATTATTTTACAAACTCATACTGCAATGGAGAGTGACCCCCATGAACGAAACTAACTTAACACTTCATACCGACAAATATCAAATAAATATGATGTATGCCCACTGGAAGCAAGGCTCGATGAACGAGAAGGTTGTGTTCGAGGCCTATTTCCGCAAGCTCCCCTTTGGAAATGGTTATGCCGTCTTCGCGGGATTGGAGCGGATGGTTAAATACATCAGCAGTTTAGCCTTTGGTGACGATGAAATTGCATTTTTGCGCACACAGGAAGAGCAATATGAAGAGGAATTCTTTGAGGAGCTAAGAAGGTTTCGTTTCACAGGAAATCTATTTGCTATGCAAGAGGGCACGCTTGTCTTTCCTAATGAGCCACTTTTTCGGATAGAAGCAAGAGTGTTCGAGGCACAGCTAATTGAGACAGCCATGCTCAATTTTATGAACTATCAAACGTTGATTGCGACGAAGGCGTCAAGAATACAGCGGGTAGCTAAGGGTGATAAGCTGCTTGAATTCGGAACGAGACGGGCGCAGGAAGCGGATGCAGCGGTTTGGGGAGCAAGGGCTACCTATATAGCCGGGTTTCATGCTACATCTAATATGCGTGCAGGAATGATGTTTGGAATCCCGACCTCTGGTACTCATGCTCATGCTTGGATTCAAGGACATGATTCTGAGGTGGAGGCTTTTCGTAAATATGCGGAAGTGATGCCTGATCATGTTACTCTGCTAGTTGATACGTATGATACGTTGAAAAGTGGTGTTCCGAACGCGATCATAATCGCCAAGGAGCTGGAACAGCGCGGTAAGAAATTAAAGGGCATTCGCTTAGATAGCGGAGATCTAGCTTATTTATCAAAGCGGGCAAGAGCTATGCTGGATGAGGCACAGCTACCTTATGTGAAAATTGTTGCATCGAATGATCTGGACGAGAACATTATTTCTGAGCTTAAAGCCCAAGGAGCCAAAATCGATATTTGGGGCGTAGGAACTCAGTTAATTACTGCTTTCGATCAGCCTTCGTTAGGCGGAGTCTACAAGCTAGTCGCTCGTGAGAAGGAAGAAGGATATGTACCTGTAATTAAGATTTCGGGTAATCCTGAGAAAATATCAAATCCAGGTATTAAAGAAGTGTTCCGGATCATCAACAAGCAAACGGGGATGGCGGAAGCAGACTACATGAGCTTGCCTGATGAATCGGACTTCCCGAACGGCGAGGCTATCAAGCTAGTTGACCCTCTTCATCCTCATATGGTTAAAAAGATTGAAAGCTATGAGGCCATACCTCTACTACAGCCGATATTCAAAAATGGAAAGCTTGAATATCGTTTGCCAAGCTTAGAGGAAATACGCAGCTATCATCAGAAGCAAATGGCGTTATTCTGGCCCGAATATTTGCGAAAGCTTAATCCGGAGATGTACCGAATCAACTTTAGTCCGGCAATTTTGGAGCTGAGAATGAAATTATTGAAACAATATCAGCATTAGTAACGTACTATCAACTAGGCTTGTTCAGTAATGACATAAATAACACAAACCACGAGACTTGGTGAAAGCAGGATGACCCCCGTGAGCAAAATTAAAATAGTAACAGATTCAACAGTGGATTTGTCTGATGAGAGTATAAAGGAATTCGGTATCGAGGTTGTTCCTTTGACCATCTGTATCGACAATAAAACATATATAGACCGTGTTGATATTACACCTGTTGAGTTTATAGAGAAAATGAAGCAATCCAAGGAGCTCCCTAAGAGCTCGCAGCCATCAACTGGCGCATTTCTAGAGGTTTATGATCGACTGGGCAACGAGGGCTACGAGGTACTCTCCATCCATATGACTGGAGGAATGAGTGGTACTGTCCGCTCAGCCTCTATAGCTGCAGAGATGTCAGAAACGAATGTCAGAGTTGTAGATTCCCGTTATATTTCCAAGGCGTTATCCTTTCAGGTACTAGAAGCGGCGACCATGGCGAGGGAAGGCAGGAGCATGGTAGACATTGTGGCCCGACTTGAGGAAATTCGGCTGCAAACCCAGCTTTACGTCGTAGTGGATACGCTAGATAATCTGGTCAAGGGCGGCAGGATTGGCAAAGGGAGAGCGTGGATAGGCTCCTTGCTTAAGATCAAAATCATCGCGTCGCTTGCGGGTGGGGAGTATACTCCTGTTGCCAAGGTAAGAAGCCGTGCACATATCATTACGTACCTTGCGAAGCAATTCACAGAGGATGTGAAGGGGAAAACGATCAAGGGCGTCGGGATCGTTCATGCAGAAGGCTTTGAACTGGCGACTAAGCTGAAGGAAGCTATTATAGAATTGACGGGCTACGATAAAATCAATATTGAGGACACGACACCTGTTATTAGTACACACACTGGTGTAGGTGCTATCAGCTTTATGTATTATCTTGAGTAGTTGGCAGGTACTATAAGAAGTTAGTACTATTCCCTATGTCTTATTCCCTATATGATTGCTTTAACGAAACAACAAAGCCATTCATTAGGAGGATAATATCATGGAAAATAATACTACAAACGTAAATCATACTGCTAACGTAAATCATACACCTAGACGTGCAAACTTTTATCGCCGCCGGAATACACCAACTTATACTTTTATGGCTTGGGGTGCATTTATTCTTGCTTTCGGATTTGAGTTTGGTGGAATCTATTCCTTGAAACAACCGCTTTCTGTCAGAGGTTATTACGCAGCAGTCGCTATTCTACTCATTATTACTTCCTTCGTTCTTCAGAAGGTCATAAGAGATAACGACGAGGACAATTATCTTAGAGAGCAGAACTATCAGCACCGCAAGCGGAATACGTCGGCATTCACATTTTTATCTTGGATCGGCTTCATTCTTGCCATTCTGTTCGAATTCATAGGACTAACAACATTGGAAGAGCCGTTCTACGTTGTAGGCTACTACGCAATTGCAGCTGCATTCCTAATTGTCACTAGCCTAGTGCTTCAGAAGACAGTTCGTGATAATGAGGAAGATAAAATAAACAACGACAATTACGAAGCATAATGTGGTAAAATAATACAGAATAAATCCTCTCCCTAAGCATTCGTTGAATGTCAGTGAGAGGATTTTTTATTAGTGAGTTTAACGATTCCCCATGAATTGATTTGAAAGGGAGATAAACCATTGAAAAATGTAACAGTACTACATTACGATGCCTTTTCAGATCAACCCAATAAAGGGAATCCTGCGGGAGTCGTATTGGATGCTTCACAGTTGAGCGAGAAGGATATGCAATCCATTGCTTACGAGGTCGGCTTCAATGAAACAGTGTTTGTAGTGGACTCACAAGTAGCTGATTTGAGATTAAGATATTTTACCCCGGGACATGAGATAAACCTATGTGGGCATGCAACTATGGCATAGATGAAGACAAACCTATCGTTTATGGAAGCACGGGAGCATGGACATTATTAATCCCAATTAAAAATATAGAAAGCTTTAGTAAAATGAAGCCAATAAACGCAATGTTCCCAGAGATTTTAACTGAGCTGCCTAAATCATCAATCCACCCGTTTTGCTTGCAAGCCTATGATTTGAAATCATTTATGCACGCTAGACATTTCTCTTCCCCCTTCTCCGGAACAATCGAAGATCCAGTTACAGGGACTGCATCAGGGGTTATGGGGTCTTATTTCTTAAAATTTCTTAATCCAAGCTTAGACTCAATTGTGTTTGATGTGGAACAGGGACAGGAAGTAGGGAAAGAGGGCAGAGTGCACGTCGAAGTAAACCGAGCAGAGTCCGATCTGTTGGAAGTGTTTATTTCTGGAACAGCAGTTTATGTAAAAGATTTACACATTGAGTATGTGTAATTGGTGGCTTCTAAAAGCCGCATTCGAAATGGCTACCTGCTGAGGTGAGCCATTTTTGTATATTTTAGTGCTCTTAAGCCAGTCTAACGGAGTAGCTCATAACGAGCGCTGTTGAGAGGGTAAGGAGAGGATAGGTATACAACAGAATAATGTCACTTCAAATAGCAGTAAGCTGGATAAACAGACTGTGCTGCTGCTGGTAGTTAATGGCCTTTTTATTACTGCGAATGCTTTGTCGGGAACCTTTTTAGGTGTGTATTTGTGGAAAGAAAGCAGCGATTTTGTTTTGCTTGGCTGGTTTACATTGCTTACACATGTCTTCATGGCACTGACATTCTGGATAGCGGGAAACGGTGTCAAAGAAGGCAACAAAATGATTATTCTGAGAGCTGGCATAGGCGTATCCGCCGCGTTCTATGGTCTAGTGCTTCTGCTTGGCAAGAGCGCAATCCAATATTTTTGGCTGCTAGGTGTCGTTCAGGGGATTGCATTCGGGCTGTTTTGGTTGACCTTTAACGTCATTTATTTCGAAGCAACGAATGCAGCTAACCGCGATCGCTTTAATGGATGGGCAGGAGTTATCGGCTCAATTGTTGGCATGATTGCTCCTTGGTGTTCGGGATTTTTGATTTCACGGATGGCGGGCGAGAGTGGATATCGGGTCGTATTTATGATTTCATTTGGGTTATTTTTAGCGGGGATTGGGGTTAGCTTTCTCTTGCACAAAAGAACGACAGAAGGGAGCTACGATTGGCTGCTAACGCTTCGAGCTTTAAGGAAGCCGCATGCGTCATGGAGGCCGATAGTAGTAGCGCTTGCTGCACAAGGGCTTCGAGAAAGTATTTTTGGCATCATAATCGGGGTTCTAGTGTACATTCAGACCGGCAGCGAATTGCAGCTAGGCAATTTCGCATTGATTACCTCAGCAGTCGGTTTTGTCAGCTTCTATGTGGTGGGAAAATGGCTAAAGCCAGCTTGGCGTGGGTGGGGTATGCTCATTGGCTCGATCCTTATTACGATAGTTATTGTCCCGTTTTTCTTCGGCATTAGCTATACAACCTTGTTAATTTTTGGAATAGGCGTTGCACTTTTCCTTCCCCTTTACACTATACCCATGACCTCTGCAGTATTCGATATTATCGGAAAAAATGAAGAAAGCGCGCGGCAAAGGGTTGAATATATTGTCATGAGAGAGCTTGCTCTTAATGCAGGCCGAATTGTGGGCATGGTTATTTTTATCGTTACGCTCTATATCAGCAGTGCACCAACAGTCATTAATTGGATGCTGCTTATTACAGGTAGCTCACCTCTTCTAAGCTGGTTGTTCATGCGTAATAATCTTAAGAATGCTTAAGAACTATCGATACATAATTTTCCTCATATCAGCTCACACTGAAACTAAATAAATTCGTAGGAATGAGCTGATATTGATGTGTAATCGATTTTCACTAACAGCGGACCTGTCTGATTTGACAGAGGATTTCCGCATAGATAAGGTACAAACTCCCTACTCGAGGCGTTATAATATTTCGCCAACGCAGCAAATTCCGATTGTTCAGCAGATAGGGGGAGAGCGCTGCTTAAGTGAGCAACGGTGGGGCTTGATGCCTTATTGGGGGAAAAACTCGATCAACGCAAACTTGGATACGCTCAGTGACAGGACCTATTTGCGTAATATGCTGACTAAGAAAAGATGCATTATTCCATGTAGTGGCTTTTATGTTATGAAGCAGGAAGGAAAAAGCAAAAGCGCTTGGAGAGTCGTTCATAAGAACAAATCTACCTTTGCAATGCCTGGCATTTATGATGTGTGGCTTGATTCTGAAAAGAACGAATTTCCGATGTGTACTGTCATTACCCAAGATTCTTCTTTTTATAGGGATTATTCTTTACCGGTAATTTTAGATGAAGAGGCGATTGAGACGTGGCTTAATCCTAGCGAAACAAGATCTGAGGTGCTACATACCCTTCTTCGCGCACTTCCAGACGCAGACTTGAGGAGCTACTCTGTCAGTCCTTTTATCGAAAATAGGATGCTTGAGACACCGGATTGTATTGAAGAAATCCACCCATCGCTGTCTCTAATTAAAATTTAGCTTTTGACGTAGCAGGATGTGCGAAAAAAGGGGTTCACGGGGTAATGCCTGTGAGCCCCTTTTGCGTATGGATTCAAAGTTAATTATCGATTATCAATAGCTTGAGTTCAGGAGTGATTTTCTCGAAAGAGTAGGGGTCATTCCTTTGTATTTCTTAAACAGCTTTGTAAAATAGTTCGGATTGTCGCAGCCGATTTGTTCTGCAATTTCCGTAACAGACATCGAGCTATCACGCAGCAAGCGCTCCGCTTCATTAATCCGCAGTAAATTAACGAAGTCAATGAAGGTTCTCCCTGTTATTTTCTTAAATATTTTACAGAAGTGAAAGGAGCTCAGATTTACTTTATTCGATGCTTGTTCAACGGATATTTTATGGGACGGGTTCATCTCCAAGTAGCGAATGAGCTGCTTGAACGGCTCAAGCTTGCGGGAAAAAGACTGTTCGGTTGAATGACCAGCGGAACTGCTAGGCTTTATAGATCGGGAGATATGAATGAAGAGAAGCATGAGATGGTTAATAACGGCTAGTCTATAGGCTGGCTTCTTAGATGTGAATTCCTCCATGGCTTGATGCAGCAAGGAAAAAGCTTCAGGGTGAGATGTTGCCGCATCTCCGAGTTTAACCGGAAATGACTGAGTGCCTTCCAAATAGGGCTTTATATAGGTTTGGTAAGTAGAATCTAGAGAGAAATCTTCAAATAACGAGGAGCTAAACACGATGGAAACATACTTAACCGGCTTGTCATCCAAGCTATACCCTACGTGCAGTGCCCCAGAAGGAACGATCAGTACTTCACCTGGAGAGGCTTCATAAGGAATGCTATCAATGAGGAATGATGCACGACCCTCTTGCATGACGATGAATTCGAAATGGGCGTGCCAATGCAAGAACAAAATGTTCTGTTCTTTCTCGACTTGATCTGTGTGGTTGTGGAACATATTGATGGGGAAATTCTTATCTGATAATAGGGTATCTTCCCATAGCTCATCTGAATAGGTCATACTAACCTCCAAATATCATCGAGAACAAGATAAGACTATGTTATCACAGGAATGAGTAGAGAAACTTCATTTTTAGTTAGATATAATAGTGTTTAGTAAGTGCTTCATAACAAAATTAGAGTGATAAATCATACAAAGGAGCTATTATCTCTATGTCATCATTTTATAAAATTGTGGTCGCAGGCTGTGGAGGCATGGCTAATACGTGGATTAATTATGCACTTGGACGTACAGATGTGGAGATCGTCGCTCTAGTCGATATTAAGTTAGAATTCGCTCAAGCGATGGCGGAACGACATGGACTAACTTGCCTAACTTACACGGACATTAAACATGCAATTGAAGAAACGGGAGCAAATTTGGTATTTGACATTACGATTCCTGCCAGCCATTTTGCAATTAGTACGGCCGCGATGGAGCTGGGATGTGACGTTTTCACGGAAAAACCGTTGGCCGAGTCGCTTGAGGAATGTTTAGAGATTATTCGGATCTCCAATCGGACTGGGCGTACACATACCGTTATGCAGAATCGACGTTACGATGTCCGTATTCGAGCTTTGCGTGAGCTGATTTCCGACGGACATATTGGGAAACCGGGTTACGCTGGAGCAGACTTCTTCTTGGCACCGCATTTTGGGGGCTTCCGTGACGCGATGGCAAGCCCTTTATTGTTGGATATGGCCATTCATACTTTTGATCAAGCCCGCCTTATACTAGGGGCAGATCCGGTATCTGTCTACTGTCAGGAATTTAACCCCGCGGGTTCATGGTATAGCGGACAGGCGGCTGCTATATGTATTTTTGAAATGTCGGATGGATCGATCTTCTGCTACAGGGGCTCATGGTGCGCTGAAGGTGCGCAAACCTCGTGGGAAGCTTCGTGGCGTGTTACTGGTGAGAAAGGAACGGCGATCTGGGACGGGGTAAACAATCCTTACGCTGAAGTAGTTGCGCCCGTTGATCAGGAGGGGAGATTTATTCGTGAGTATACTCGGATTGAGATAACGGAGGAGCTTGAGCAGGTTAGGCCTTTTCACGAAAGCTGTTTGGACGAAATATTCACAGCGCTGAAGGAAGGAAGAAAAGCAGAAACAGATTGCAGCGACAATATTCATAGCATGGCTATGGTTTTTGGTGCAATTGAAAGCTCAAGATTGGGTCGGAAAATAGCAATCGCTGAGCTGATGGGGAGCGAGGAAGTCCAATAATGGTCGATTGTTGATGCCGATTGATGTCATGTATAATGGTTGCTATGACCAAAGCGTGGAGGGAATTCAATGGCACAGCTTTATTTTAAATACGGGACGATGAATAGCGGAAAATCCTTTGAAATTATTAAGGTTGCCCACAATTATGAGGAGCAGGGGAAGCCTGTGCTTATTTTCACCCCCTCGATTGATACGAGGAACGGCTCGGATAAGGTTGGATCAAGAGTCGGATTTACGCGACAGGCTATTTCAGTTGATGAGGATACGAATTTATTTGATTCTGTGAAAACGCAGCTTTCCGGCTCTGGCCGATTTTTCTGCGTACTCGTAGATGAAGCGCAGTGGTTGAAGAAGCATCATATTGTAGAGCTAGCTCGTGTTGTGGACGAACTGAATGTGCCGGTAATGGCATTCGGGTTGAAAAATGATTTTCAGAATGAGCTGTTTGAAGGCAGCTATCATTTGCTCGTATATGCGGATAAAATCGAGGAAATCAAGACGATTTGCTGGTACTGCGACCGTAAAGCGACGATGGTCATTAGGTTCAAGGACGGCTCACCTGTAAATGAAGGCAACCAAATTCAAGTCGGCGGCAGCGAAGACTACAAACCAGTTTGCCGCCGCTGCTACAATGAGGCATTCAAGCAAAAGTAACCCGTGTGGGGCTGAGGCGGGGCCCAGAAAGAGCGTAGCCTGATCTCAGATAGAACGAGCGTAGCGGGGGCCGAGATAGAGCGCAGCCGGAGCTGGGCTCCCGCCATTGTAGCAAAACGCGACGATGATGAGTCAGGGAGCCGATTTGTTTCGCTCAAAGTAGCAAAATGCGACGATGATGAGCCTGGGAGCCGATTTGTTTCGCTCAAAGTAGCAAAACGCGACAATGACGAGCTCAAGCGTCGATCCATCCCCGCTCAAAGCAGCAAAATGCAACTATAACGAGTTCAAGCGCCGATCCATCCCGCTCAAAGTAGCAAAATGCAACTATAACGAGCTCAAGCGCCGATCCATCTCGCTCAAAGTAGCAAAACGCGACAATGACGAGCTCAAGCGTCAATCCACCCCGCTCAAAGTAGCGAAATGCAACTATAACGAGCCAAAGAGTTAATTGCCCCCGCTCAAAGTAGCAAAACGCGACAATGACGAGCCAAAGAGTCGATCCGCCCCGCTCAAAGTAGCAAAACGCGACGATGACGAGGCAAACCTCCTCAGCCATGTGCCTCAATCCAGTCAAGCTGCTCGAAAAATCGCTAAACTCCCACCACGCGTACCTAATCCAGTAATCTGAGTTGCTCGAAACAAACATACAGCCTCCAACAACCGCCTTCCTCTCCGAAACCCAGTAGCTCAAAAAGATCGAACAGTATCCACCACTAACTCAATATCCCATTGCCAATCTCTACTCATAGTCACAATCGCAACCCAACAAACTAGTTAGTTTTCTGCGAGAGAGTTTCTTGGTGCGGGAATCAGGGGCTTTAAGTAGAGGGAGGTTGCTAGTGCGGAATCAGGGACATGGGTGTAAATAAGATTACATTCGGGATGCAGCCAACTAACTTGAACTGCGGACTTGAACTGCGGACTTGAACTGCTGAGTGAAAGGGATAATGGAAAGAGAGGTTACTACTCCAAGACTACGGTACAGTCGAGTTTTAGAGTGATGGGCTGGTGAATATCGAATGGGCAATGAAACAATCGGCGAGATTTAATGCACATCTGGGCTCATAGTCACACTCGCAACTCAACAAACTAGTTAGTTTTCTGCCGAGGGGGAGTTTCTTGACTCGGAAACGGGGGCATGGATGTGAGTTTCTTTTCAACCAAGGGAGTTACCTGGTGCGCGAATCAGGGGCTTTCAGTAGAGGGCGGTTGCTAGTGAGAAATCAGTGACATGGGTGTGAATAAGGGGGATGAATAAGCATCATCAGGGATGCAAGCCAACTAACCTGATCTTCTGCTGAGTGAAGGGGATAGTGGCAAGAGAGGCTGCTACTCAAGAACTCCGGTAAGGCGAGATTTAATACGATAGGTTGGGTGAATAACAGATGTGCAATGAAACTATCAGCTACAATATAATCTTTTTTATTTTCCGAACATAGAATTAACTGAAAACATTGTCGATATCCGTGTAAGCAATTACAATGGTAGTATATTGAAAATATAGGCATATAGAATGTGGGGATTATTAATGGCTGAGAACAATAAAGAATGGATTAAGCTTTGGTCGGAGGGTGCTCCGGGGGCGCAAGGTAATGGGGATGAGGATACACCAGCAATTATGGCCTATCCGGTAAATGGAGAAGTAAAAGGAGCAGTGATTGTCTGCCCTGGCGGTGGATACGCTATGCGGGCGGATCACGAGGGTGAGCCGATTGCACTGTGGTTGAACAGCATCGGAATACCTGCATTTGTATTGAGATACAGAGTTGCTCCATATCGATATCCTTCCGCGCTGACTGACGTACAAAGGGCTGTTCGTTACGTCAGGCACCACGCTGACCAATATGGTATTCAAGGAAGTAGGGTTGGTGTCCTCGGCTTCTCCGCAGGCGGACACTTGACTGCCTCGATTGGTACTCACTTTGATTTGGGCAATCCGAATGCTACGGACCCTATAGATAGGCATTCATGCCGTCCAGATGCGATTATTCCTTGTTATCCAGTTATTACCTTTAAGCCGCCTTTTTACCATAAGGGTTCGATGCTGAATCTCCTTGGTGACAGTCCCGATCCGGAATTAATAGAGTATCTAAGCTTAGAAGAAAAGGTCACTCCAGATACTCCGCCGACCTTCCTATGGCATACTGCTGACGATGATGGAGTTGTGGTAGAGAACTCTTTCCTATTCGCCACTGCGCTAAGAAAAAATAATGTCCCATTTGACTTGCACGTATTTGAAAAAGGTCCTCATGGAATGGGTTTAGGAGAACAAGATCCTCATGTTGCGTCTTGGACAACTGTTTGCGGCTTATGGCTTAAGAAACAGCAATTTTAAGTTAGGAGCTACCTGATGCTTTTTGTTTGGATTGCTTTATGGGCGGTTGCTCTCATATTAATTGTTGCGGATTATCGTTCACCTGTTAACCGCTGGCTTAGTGCGGTTGCTTTGTTCGGAGGAGCCGGGGCGTTGGCTGCCACACTCGCTGACGTCTTTATTCCTTACCTTCATTCGAATCATCCGCAGCAAAAGCTAGAAAATATATTGTATAACGTCCAGGCCGGAGCTTCGTTATCATCCTATTATGGGCTACCCTATTCTTATGTGCTATTTGCTATGGCGTATAAGGCTGTTAACTTATCCCGCTCTAATCAGCGAAAAGTTGCTCTTATTTTGCTAGCGCCAATTGTTCTGTGCATTATTTTTACGCCTCCATACAATGAATATCATCCGATTAGTCACTCTATCGTTGTGTGGTGGGCGGTGCCTTATTTTCTAATTGGAACGTGTCTGGTATTGACCAAGAAGTCTCAGAACTACTCGATATCTCATACTCATTGGATCACATGCCTAGCCGTTCTGCCACCGATTCTATTCAGCATGATTATGAGCTATGTACTTCCAAGCTTCGGAATATTGAGAATGTGGAAATATAACGTCTGGTTCGTGAGTATTGGAGTTCTTGTGTTTCTAATTGGACTGTTTACCTATGGATTCTTAGGGATTCGGGTTCTAATAGACAGGCGCAGGCTTGCCTCTACGCTCAGGGCCGTTACCTCGGGAACTGCAATTCTTCATCATGCGATCAAGAACGATGTAGGCAAAATGCGACTATTTACTGAGAAAATGAGGAACTATGCCGAAACAACAAATCAACCTGAGCTAGTGGAAGATATTCATGTCATTCAAACTGCATCCCATCACATACAGGATATGATTTCACGGGTTCATCACCGTACGGAGGATCTTGTCATACAGCCAAGAGAGGTTGATCTAGAAGCTCTTGTCCGAGGAACAATCAAACCCTTCGAGCCGTTACTGCAACAGATTAAGCTTGAAGTCACGTTTCCCCAAGGCTGGCTGTGCACAGTAGATCCCGCGCAAGTGGGAGAAGCGCTTAACAATATTATTTCTAACGCAATCGATGCAATGAAAGGCTCGGGCAATCTTTCCATTACGCTACATGAAGCGAAGAGAGAATTAAGCTTGGAGGTTCGTGATACCGGCTCCGGGATGGATAAGGCACAGACAGCTAAAGCGTTAGAGCCTTTCTACACGACGAAAAGCAGCAAAGAAACGAACTTTGGACTTGGGTTACCATATGCGTACTATGTCATGCGTAAGCATGGTGGGTCCCTTCATATTCGCAGCAAGCTGGGTGTTGGTACGCGAATTTATTTGATCTTTCCGAAGCGCAATGTAAATGCAGTTAGGAAACTGCCAGAGACTGTGGTTATGGAAGGGAGGACAGCTCATGGATAATATTAAAGTCTGGATTGTCGAGGATGATAAAGACTGGCTCCGAGGACTGAAATCATTTCTAGGAGCACAGTCTGGGATTGAGGTTATTTTTACTGCGGATAATCCCGAAGCAGTCAGGCAAGCGCTTGAAAGTGAAGCCCATGAGGCTGACGTCGTACTCATGGATATTATGCTGGATGGAGTTCCTGCAGGAATTACGCTGGCTGAAGAAGTGGCGCTATCAATTGGGGCTAGAGTGATCATGCTGACCTCTATGGAAGAGAAAGAATTTATTTTCAGCGCATTTCAAGCAGGAGCTATCGACTATCAGATCAAATCTGATTTCGAAGCTCTACCAGATGCGATTAAAGCAGCAGCAAGGCGGGAATCACCGATTAGCTCATCAGCTGCCGAACAAATGCGTGAGGAATTTCGTCGCTTAAAGCGTCTGGAGCGGGAATTCGAAGTAAAGAAAATGCAAGATTTAATTACACCCTCTGAGCTTGAACTGCTCAAGCTTATAGACAAGGGCTATACCCAAACCGAAATCGCAAGTCGCCTTGTCATATCGATTCGAACGGTTAAAAATCACGTTAATCATGTGCTCAAGAAGCTAGGCTCCAAAGGCTCCAAGGAAGCAGCTAAAGAGGCGAAAGATATGGGGCTACTGTAGGCAAAGCCTCATCCTTTCTTTCGCTCCTTTCCTTCGGCCCTTACCCGCGCAACCATGTCCACTTATATTCTTGTCATCTCTAGGGTACCTTATAAAGTTGGTACTTTTTTTTTCGTACATATTTTCTAGAATAAAGTGATCAAGTAAATCTTACTCTAGGAAAGAGGAAATGGGATGACATTCGTACCCTTCTCATGGGCGCATCTGTTAGGGCTTGCCATAGCGGTCGTTACTGTTGTGGTCATGGTTAGCTTTAGGGAGAAGTTAAGGGAGCCTAAAAATAATCGCAAAGCCAGATATGGACTTGTCATTGTGCTGGTTGGCTGCGAGATATCCCTTCAAGTGTGGTATGGTCTTACGGACAACTGGGGCCTGCAATCCTTACCCTTCCAATTATGCAGCATGATGATGTGGTTATCCGCATTGCTGTTACTGACACGAAACCGTAAGCTCTATGAAATCACCTTTTTCCTAGGCATCATGGGAGCTCTTCAAGCGCTGCTTACGCCAAACCTCGATGCTTCATTTCCGCAATTCCGCTATTTCCACTTTTTCATTGCACATACCGCCATAATCGCAGCAAGTGTTTTTCTAACTGTTATTGAACGCTATAGACCCACTTTCTTTTCCGTATTCAGAGCTCTTGGATGGTTGCATGTTTTAGCTATACCAGCGGCGATTACCAATACTCTGACCGGAAGCAACTTCATGTTTCTCGCTCGAAAGCCGGATACAGCTTCCATACTGGATTTGCTGGCACCATGGCCTTGGTATTTGCTCGAACTGGAGCTCGTTGCGGTTATACTTTGCTTAGCTATGTTTGGTATTGTCCTTGTTATGGACCGTTTGTTTCTGAAGGAAGAGAGGCCGGATGAGCGTCCAAGTAGCTAAATGTGTGATCATTATCACAGCACCAAAATCGTCATAAGTGTAAAGTAACCTTATTAAATCCAACTCAACAAGTCATTGAGGGGGGAGTGAGTATGGAGACAGAAGCTTTAGCTAAAGTTGAGCAGCTGGCTTTGAAGAAGCTGAAGGTGTTTAAGCAGAGCCGATTACGTTACCTTTCCCGTTCCATGCTAGCCAGCATGTTTATCGGTTTCGGAGTTATAGTTGCATTCAAAACGGGTAGTTATTTCTATAACGTGCATTCACCGTTCACTTATCCAATGGCGGCAATTACCTTCGGAGCGGCGATCATTCTGATCTCGTATGGGGGCGGCGATCTATTTACGGGGGACACCTTCTACTACTCCTACGCGGCGCTTCGCAAAAAAATCAAATGGACAACGACGGTTAAGCTTTGGCTTTGGAGCTATGGGGGAAACGTGTTAGGAGCTGCGGTTTTTGCCTTTCTTATCTATACAACGGGCCTATTCAAGGAAGCGAGCGTTAATGAATTCCTTCTCAGTGTAGTAGATAAGAAAATGCATACGCCAACCATTGAGCTATTTTTCCGGGGAATTCTATGTAATTGGCTAGTATGTCTGGCTTTCTTCATTCCGATGTCCATGAAGGAAGACGGAGCTAAGATGTTCGCGATGATGCTGTTCGTATTTTGCTTCTTTATCTCGGGCTATGAGCATAGCATTGCTAATCTATGTACGTTTGCTATTGCCCTTGTTTTAAATCACCCTGGAACAATTTCCTTCAGTGGTGTGATGCACAATCTCATTCCAGTAACACTCGGAAACTTGATTGGTGGCGGGGTTCTCATGAGCTATATGTACTATTATGTGAATAAGCCTTTTCTGGAAGATACGAAAATTGAACATAAACAATAGTCTGGAGGAATTTTAAAATGAAAAAAACAAGAGTTGTTGTTATAGGAACAGGAGCAGTGGGCTCTACGACTGCGTATACGTTGCTGCTTCGGAATCGTATGGATGAGTTGGTGCTTATTGATGCCAATCACAACAAGGCTGTCGGTGACGCGCTAGATATGAACCATGGGATGCCTTTTACTGGGGGCGCTAAGCTATGGGCGGGAACTTATGAGGATTGCCGAGAGGCTGACATTATTATCATTACGGCAGGGGCCGCCCAGAGAGATGGAGAAACCCGTGTTGATCTGCTCAAAAGGAACGTATCTATTTTCGATAGCATTATTGAAGAGGTGTCAAAGGTTAACACTCAGGCGATCTTGTTAATTGCTTCTAATCCTGTTGACATTATGAGCTACTTTACATGGCGGAAGCTGCAGTGGCCTATAAACCGAATTATCGGATCAGGCACATTGCTGGATAGCGCGAGATTCCGTTATCTAATCGGGGAGAAGCTCGATATTGATCCTCGTAGCGTGCATGCTCATATTGTTGGGGAGCATGGCGATTCGGAGCTACCGTTGTGGAGCCTAGCCAATGTGGCCGGAGCTCAGCTGCAGCTTAGTGATGAAGATAAAGAAGATATTTTCACGAATACGCGTGATGCTGCTTACCAGATTATTGATGCCAAAGGCGCTACATATTATGCGATTGCCCTTGCGCTTGATCGGATTTGCACAGCCATTTTGCGAGACGAAGGTGCTGTGCTGAACGTGTCCACATTGCTGCAGGATTATCACGGTATTTCTGACGTGTACTTGGGTGTACCGTGTATCGTAGATCGCCAGGGTGTGAGAGAGGTCATGAATATTACGATAACCGACAGTGAGAAGGAGCTTCTTCAATGTTCGGCTAATAAGCTTAAGGGACTAATCGAATCCATTTCACCTGAAGCTTAAACCAAAAAGCATTTATGTTTCTTATATTTCTAACAATTAAATCTATCCTATCGGCTATTAAAAATGTACAATAATGGAGTCTTTATTTCATTATATTACCATTACACATTTAACCGATCAGGGGAGAGACGACAATGCTGCTGCAAAAAGGTCAGAAGCTGCTATTCATTGGAGATTCGATTACGGATTGTGAGCGGGCGAGACCAGCTGGGGAAGGCTTGTTTAATGCGTTAGGGAGAGGCTATGTATCTTTGGTAGATGCCTTGCTACAGGCCGTATATCCGGAGCTTGGCATTCGTGTAATTAACGTAGGATCAAGCGGGAATAATGTGCTTGATTTGAAAGCGAGATGGCAAGAGGATGTGCTTGATCGTAAGCCGGACTGCTTATCGATTATGATCGGGACGAACGATGTATGGAGGCAATATGATACGCCGTTTATTACCGAGGGACATGTATATGCGGACACTTATGAAGCAACTCTTCGTTCGTTGGTGAAGGAAACTAAACCCCTTGTAAGCAACCTTGTACTAATGACGCCTTTCTACTTGGAACGCAATGAACAGGACGCTATGCGCCATACGATGGATGAGTACGGAGCAATTGTTAAGAAAATTGCAGAGGAAAGTGACTCATTATTCGTGGATACGCAAGCAGCATTTAACCTTGTGCTAAAGGATCTGTATCCTGCGACATTGGCATGGGATCGTGTTCACCCTTCACAAGCGGGACATGCAGTATTAGCAAGAGCATTCCTGAACAAAATCGGATTTGAATGGAATAGAGGATAGGAATAGAAACCGACAACACTTGCTGGAGCGAGGTTGGCGGTTTTTATTTGTTTATCTTGAAACGCTCCAGATGATGTGTTAAGTTTTCTTGAATAAGAATTTCCCTCTGCTTAGAGCCCATTAAGTCAAAGTGGGGAAAAGGGGGGCGGAGATGAATGTATTTAGGATTTAATCCATGCGTGATGCACCAATTCTTTAATCTTTCGAGATTAGCATTCCCTACCTTGGTTACGGTCTGTATTTCAGGAAACCGAGCGTCGTACCAATAATGGGTCAAGAAGGCGGTTTCCCCGCGTGTTACCGACTTTTTCCATTCATTAAGTTCATTTCTTGTAATACCGAAAGCCACTTTGCTTCATCCTTTGCCTCTTAGTCATTGAAGATTTCATCATGAAAGTAGTATAGCACGGTTTAAGGAATGAAGATGGATTAGACGGGGTGGATAATAGACAGCATGGATATTTTTGTGCATATACTTTTGAATAACATACTACCTTTATCGATTATTATTGGCTTGGGAATTGTTCTACACAAAATTTTTAACTTGGATATTAAGACTTTGTCCAAAATGAACTTTTACTTGTTTTCCCCCGCGATTATGTTCGAGCTGTTATACGGGACAGCGATCTCGTTGCAATTGTTCGGGACGGTCATGCTATTCTTTGTCTTGTTTATGCTAGCTCAATATCTATTGCTGGAAATTGTCATTCGTCTGCGAAAATATGAGGGTGGTAAGCGAGCGGCAATGAGGAACAGTGTTCTTTTTTACAATAGTGCCAATTATGGTATTCCTATCAATCAGCTCGCTTTTGCGGGAAATGCTTATACGCTATCTATACAGATTATCATTATGATGATGCAATCGCTTATTCCGAACACCTATGGCATTTATAGCGTCAATGCACATAAGGCTAACTGGCGTGACACACTGAGAGTGATCCTTTCCATGCCAGTCATCTACGTCATTCCTATTGCGTTAATGATGCGTGGATTACATGTTCCAATGCCGGAATTTCTAAGCTTAAGCATTGGATACCTGTCACATGCATTTATCGGAACAGCATTATTCACTCTTGGTGTGCAGCTGGGCAGTATGAAAGGCGGGATCAGTCGGAAGCTTGCAATGGATGTCGGTATTGCTTCCGCTTTACGCCTCCTTGCGGGCCCTTTGCTTGCATGGGGTGTAGTCCTTATGCTCGACTTGGATAAAATGCTGGCTGCCGCGCTAATTGTCTCATCTGCTGTGCCGACATCGTTATCTAGCGTTTTGCTAGCTGTCGAGTTTGATAATGAACAGGATTTCTCCTCTCAAACTGTGCTTGTCACGACGGCATTGAGCATTGTAACCGTTACGGCTGTTATTTACTTGTTGCGAATATGAACGTTACACTAGGTCGCTCTTCTATGGGGGCGGCTTTTTGTTTACAAAGAAAAGTGCATATAAGAGTAGACTCACAGTTAAATTATAAGGGATATTCATGCCTTGGAGATAAGCTCACTTATAGTCAACAGTGTTAAAATAGCTTTAGATAAATCTCTTACTAAGAAGGTAGGCGAACGCTAGGTGAATAAGCTTAGAATCGGCATTGTCGGACTTGGTAACATGGGCATGGAGCATGCCAAATATTTGATTGAGAATCAAGTGAAGAATGCACAATTAACAGCGGTTAGCGATATTAGTCTTGAACGATTGAAGCAGGTAGCTGAGCAATGGGGAAGCGACGTTCAAAGGTTCGAAAGCTACGAGGCCTTGTTCAAATCGGGAACGGTTGACGCTGTAATGCTCTGTACACCGCATTATGATCATCCTCGGTTAGCTATTGAAGCGTTTACATGTGGACTTCATGTGCTAGTAGAGAAGCCGGCAGGTGTCTACACACGTCAAGTGAAGGAAATGAACGAAGCAGCAGCAGCTAGCGGTAAAATATATGGCATTATGTATAATCAACGTACGAACCCTCTCTACCTTAAGCTAAGAGAATTAATTTCTTCAGGAGAGCTGGGAGAAATCCGACGTACAAATTGGATTATTACGAATTGGTATCGCTCACAGGCTTACTATAATTCGAGTAGGTGGAGAGCAACATGGGCGGGTGAAGGCGGGGGAGTGCTCATTAATCAAGCTCCTCACCAGCTGGATCTATGGCAATGGACAACGGGATTAATGCCCAAAAGAATTAGAGCCTTCTGTGCCTTTGGTAAGGATCGCGATATTGAAGTAGAGAACGAAGTGACTGCTTATGTGGAATATGAGAACGGAGCGACGGGAGTTTTCGTTACTTCCACTCATGAAACTCCGGGCACCAATCGGTTTGAAATAACCGGAGATCGCGGGAAAATCGTTATAGAGGACGATAAAATGACCTTCTGGCGTCTGAGACAGCTAGAACCTGAATTTAATCGTGATAACACAAGTGCTTTCGCTCAGCCGGAATGCTGGAAATTTGATATTCCAGTTGCAGCCAGCGTTACGCAGCATTTGGAAATTACCCGCAATTGGACGGAAGCGATTTTACAAGGTACACCACTGCTAGCCCCTGGTGAGGATGGGATTAAAGGACTGACGTTGTCTAACGCGATGCTGCTGTCCACTTGGACAGATAATTGGGTCGAGCTTCCCATTGATGAGGATCTATTTTATGACAAGCTACAGGAGAAAATCAGACTATCAACCAAAGCCATAAGGTAGGGGAGGCCCACAATGTCTCAAGCAAATGGCATGAATTATGCGCCGCAAGGCAAACCCAGCTCTGTTGTCGGTCGTGGTGAATTTATATTTGCAGCTATGGCGCTTGATCATGGTCATATATACGGAATGTGTAATGGGCTACAGGAGGCGGGTGCTTCGCTGAAGTGGGTGTATGATCCCGATCCAGACAAGGTACGGCAATTTATTGAGATTTATCCTCATGCTCGCGTGGCACAGTCCGAGCAGCAGATTTTGCAGGACCCTGAGGTTGCACTCATTGCTGCTGCAGCTATTCCTAACGAACGCGGGCCACTTGGCTTGAAGGTGATGGAGCATGGTAAAGATTATTTTACCGACAAAACTCCCTTTACTTCATTGGAGCAATTAGAGCAGGCGAGAGCGGCAGTGGCTAGAACTGGGCGTAAATATGCGGTTTATTATAGTGAACGGCTTCATGCAGAGAGCGCGGTATTTGCTGGACAATTGATTAAGGACGGTGCGATTGGTCGAGTCGTGCAGGTGCTAGGGCTGGGACCTCACCGCTTGAATGCGACATTAAGACCGGACTGGTTTTTTAGAAAAGAGCAATACGGGGGTATCCTCTGTGATATCGGTAGCCATCAGGTCGAGCAGTTTCTCTATTATGCAGGCTGTAAGGATGCCAAGGTAGTGCAAAGCAAAGTAGCTAACTATAACAACAAAGGCTATCCGGAGCTTGAAGATTTCGGAGATGCGAATCTTATTGGAGACAATGGGGCAACGAACTATTTTCGTGTGGATTGGCTTACTCCTAACGGTTTATCTGTCTGGGGAGATGGTCGCACCGTTATTATGGGGACCAATGGATACATTGAATTGCGCAAATACGTTGATATTGCCCGTGATGCCCAAGGAGACCAGCTGTACTTGGTAAACGGTGAAGGGGAATTTCATATGAGCCTTCGCGGAAAGGTAGGTTATCCCTTTTTCGGAGAGCTCATACTGGATTGCTTGAACAAGACGGAAAACGCTATGACGCAGGCTCATGCATTTAAAGCGGCTGAGCTTTGCTTACTGGCGCAATCACAGGCTATACGTATCGAATAGATGAAATCCAATGAAGGAGGGAGAGATTTCTATGATTAAGCTATCGGTATTTACTGTATCGACACCAGAGCTTAGTCCAGAAGAGCTTGCTGCAAAGGCGAAGCAAGCGGGGCTACAAGGAATCGAGTGGCGTTATAAGGAAACTCCTGCAGATGTAGCTAACCAAGTGCCTTCATTTTGGGGAAACAACCAATGTACCATTTCTCCTTCTGGCGGTGAAGTGGAATTGGACCGCTTTAAGAGAGCAACTGAGCTGCAGGGTCTTACAACTGTAAGCGTCACCCCTTATTTACAGGCAGGCGACATAGTGGGAACGGAGCAAGTATTAAAGGCTGCTCAGTATATGGGTGCGCCCTTTATTCGCTTAGGAGTCCATTCTTATGATCGCAACCGTCCTTTTAATGAGTTATTTGAGGATGAGCTAGTCTATTTGAAAGCGTCTGAGGAGCTTTGCAGACAGTATGGGGTTAAGGGCTTAGTGGAGATTCACCATGGCACACTGGCGGCTTCTGCATCCGGAGCAAGAAGATTGGTTGAAGGGCTGGACCCTCAATTCATTGGCGTACTCTTCGATCCTGGCAATACGGTACACGAAGGCTTTGAGAATTATCGGATGGCGCTGGAAATACTGGGACCCTATTTGGCTCATGTGCACATTAAAAATGCGGGATGGAAAATACAAGGTAAAGCTGAGGATGGCAGTACGATCTGGCACAGTGATTGGGAAGGACTTAGGGAAGGGATGGTTCCTTGGAGACAGGTGATCGCTGATTTGCTCGCTGTTGGCTATGAGGGCTATTTGGGAGTTGAGGATTTTAGTAGACAATTCGCTGATTCAGCCGACATGCTTCAGAACTTCTCTTCCTATATCGGAGACTTATTGGCGGAGCTACAGCATGTTTGAGTTTAATTATCGGTCGATAGGGATGTTTGAGCCTATCTTTCATTCTCATACCTTTTACGAGGTTTATTATTTTCATGAGGGCAAATGCAACTATTTAATCGGTGATCAAATCTATAACCTATCGCCTGGGGATTTAATATTGATGAATGGGATGACTCTTCATTGTCCGAAGGTTGACCCGGAAATTCCTTATATACGGTCGATTATTCATTTTGATCCCGCGATTTTAAGACCCTATTTGGAGCTGCCTCAAGCCGTTCCTGTTATGAGACCTTTCGAGCAGTTTAAGAATTATAGACTGTGCTTGCGAGGCAAAGAGAAGGAGGAGCTTGAGCAAATTTTATTGGTCATGCTAAGTCACCAGCAGCGCGGGGACAAGGTGGGGGAAAGCCGATTACTTCTCGCATTCGTGGATATGCTGCATTTTATTTATGATCAATGCTTGCAGCCTCTTGGGGAACAGAGGGAGGTTCCTTCTGACAAAGAAAAGACGGTTCAGGAGATCATTGCGCTGCTTGAGGATGTTTATATGGACGATGAGTTAAGTATGGAGCTGCTGCACAGCAAGCTTCATCTTAGCAAGTCGTATTTGGCCAAAATTTTCAAGGATGTGACGGGAGTTACTTTATTCGAATATGTGTACCGCAAGCGCATTAACGAAGCCAAAATCTTATTTCTGCTCCATCCAAGCTTATCGGTAACGGAAGTATCCTTCCGACTTGGCTTTAAGCATCTTGCGCATTTTAGCAGGCTTTTTAAGCAGCAAGTCAAGATAACTCCAGAAGGTTACAAGAAGGAATTGAAGAAGGATCGCCAACTGCATAAACAGCTAGAGGGGGAAGGTAATTGAATTTATTTGACCTGAGCGGCAGAACGGCAGTCGTTATTGGTGGCTCCTCATCATTAGGTGGTGCAATGGCGGAAGCGCTGGCAGCATATGGCGCGGCTGTAGCCCTTACAGGCCGCAAGGCGGATAATGCGGAGCCGATTAGGCAACGTATTGAATCTGCTGGCGGGAAGGCGCGTTGCTATGCGGTAGAGCCAACGAGTAAAGCTGATTTGGAGCATTTGCTTCAAGAGGTGGCCGCTTGGACGGGAGGAGTTGATATTTTACTCAATTGTCCGGGCGTGAACAGCGCTACTTCCTTTTTCGATATCGGGGAAGAAGAGTGGGACCGGATTATAGATGTTAATGCCAAGAGCTTAATGCTATCATGCCAAGTATTTGGCCGTTATATGGTTGAGCGGGGACAAGGTGGCAGCATTATTAATCTTTCATCGGTGTCATCTACAACCCCGTTATCTAAGGTGTTTACCTATTCGGTTTCTAAAGCAGCGGTAAACAATATGACCCAGTTTCTTGCGAGGGAATTTGCGCCTGCTCGTGTAAGAGTAAATGCTATCATACCTGGCTTTTTCCCGGCGGAGCAAAATCGGACGATTCTCTCTGAAGAGAGAGTGTCGTCAATCATGTCGCATACCCCGATGAAAAGATTCGGAGATCCGACGGAGCTGCAAGGAGCAGTCGTCTATTTGGCTTCCGAGAAAGCATCAAGCTACGTAACCGGGTCATTATTAAGGGTTGATGGTGGTTTCGGAGCGATGACGATATAACGAAGATTAAGGCTTAAGGAGGTGTGTTGACAGCATGCAAATGACATTTCGTTGGTTTGGTGAAAATGATCCGGTAAAACTGTGGCAAATTCGGCAAATTCCCGGGGTTACAGGCATTGTTAGCGCGATCTATGACGTACCTGTAGGAGAGGAATGGCCGCTGGAGAGTATTGTTCAGCTTAAGGAGAAGATTGAAGCGGCTGGGCTATCTTTAAGTGTCATTGAGAGCGTGCCTGTACATGAGCATATAAAGCTCGGATTGCCTGGACGCGACCAATATATTGAGAATTACGGAAAAACACTGCGCAATCTTGCTCATGCTGGGATTGGAATTGTTTGCTACAATTTTATGCCTGTGTTCGATTGGACAAGGTCACAGCTGGATTACGAGTTAGAGGATGGTTCAAATGCACTGATCTACGAAGAGGAAGTAGTCAGACGTATGAATCCGCTAAGTGGTGAATTACAGCTACCTGGTTGGGATAGCAGCTATAGGAAAGAGGATCTGCGGGTACTGTTCGAGCAATATTCTACTGTAGATGAAGAAAAGCTGTGGGACAATCTATCCTACTTCGTGAAGGCGATTATGCCGATTGCGGAGGAGGTTGGAGTATTAATGGCTATCCATCCGGATGATCCACCTTGGCCAATCTTCGGGCTTCCGCGCATCATTAAGGATGAAGCAGCTTTGCAAAGATTTGTCGGCTTGTATGACCATCCGGTCAATGGGCTTTGCCTCTGTAGCGGTTCACTTGGAGCAAATCCGGATAATGATCTGCCTGCTCTTATTCGTCACTTCGGAGCGGCTGGCAAAATTAATTTCATGCATGCACGTAATATCAAGCATACAGGTGAACGTTCTTTTCAAGAATCCGCTCATTTATCTTCTGCTGGCTCTCTGGATATGGCCGAGATCGTCCGAGCCTTACGCGATGTAAACTATGCTGGACCTGTCCGTCCTGATCATGGCCGCATGATTTGGGGAGAAACCGGGAAGCCAGGGTACGGGTTATATGACAGGGCATTGGGCGCTGTTTATCTGAATGGCATGTGGGAGGCTTTAACTAAAGAGAGAGCTGCTTTGAATAAGGAGTAGAAGCTCCTGGTGCCTCTATTGTAGCTTGCGTGCAGGGGATATTTGGTAAGTCGTTGCTTTCATCGAGTGGACAGTGATGGTAGAATGGGGTACGTTAGTTAAACAAGGATTCGAAACATTACGATACCTTATCCCCATTAAAGGAGATTATTTTGATGCCTTCAGAAATCATGCAAATCCTGTCCCGTGAAAAAATAGTGGCGATTGCTCGCGGAATTCCCGTAGAGTCCATCAATGCAACAGCTAAAGCGTTAGCTGATGGGGGAATTGTACTCCTTGAGGTTACCTTAAATACAGATGGCGCACTAAAAATGATATCGAAGCTTCGCTCAGACTTTGAGGGCCGTTTGCGTATAGGAGCGGGTACCGTTCTTGATTTGGGACAAGCCAAGGAAGCGGTAGCGGCGGGTGCTGAATATCTCATTTCCCCTAATTTAGATGAAGAAGTGATTTATTATGGCGTGGAGCAAGGTGTGGAGGTTTGGCCGGGTACTATGACTCCGACGGAAATCGTTCGTGCCTATAAGGCAGGGGCATCTGCGGTCAAATTGTTTCCAATGGGCTCGCTGGGAATTAACTATTTGAAAGAAGTCCGTGGGCCATTGAACAACATTCCTATGATTGCGACTGGCGGCGTGACCCTGCAAAATATTAACTCAGTCTTAGAAGCGGGAGCGATTGCAGTCGGCTTAGGCGGAAAGCTGATCGATACGCAGCTGGTGAAGGAAGGCAAATTCGATGAGCTGAGCCAGCTGGCCCGATCGTTCGTTAATGAGGTACAGGGAATAAAATCGGTGTGAGGTTATTCACTTTTCCGTTAAGGCTGGTGTCTTGTCGGGGAGGAAAATACACGCTATAAATTAAGAGATTTGTTAGTGAGGGCTGTCCCAGAAAGGTCAATTGCGACCTAGGGATGGCCCTTTTTTGAGCTGTACGAAATATTCGAGTAACAGGTTTGTGGAAGGCGCGAATGTGAGGAGTTGTACGAGATAATCGAGCAACTGGTTGTGGAGTGGCAAGATTGAAGAGAGTTATACGAATTATTCGAGCAATTGGGTTGCGAAGGGCACGATTGGAGCGAGGTATACGAAATATTCAAGTAAAAGGGTTGCGGAGTAGCACGATTGTGAGGAGTAATACGAAATAATCGAATAACGGTGTAGCGGAGGGGAACGAATGGAGCGAGTTATACGAAATATTCGAGTAACAGGGTTGCGGAGTGGCACGATTGTAAGGAGTTGTTCGAAATAATCGAACAACAGGATCCCGTAAGGCATGTTTGTAGTGGAGGTATTCGAAATATTCGAGCAACTGGTTTGTGAAAGGGCGCGATAGTGAGGAGGTATACGAAATAATCGAACAACGGTGTTGCGGAGTGGCACGATTGGAGCGAGGTATACGAAATATTCGAGCAACTGGTTTGTGAAAGGGCGCGATAGTGAGGAGTTGTTCGAAATAATCGAACAACAGGACCCCGTAAGGCATGTTTGTAGTGGAGGTATTCGAAATAATCGAGCAACGAAGCTACGGAAGGCCTAATTGTGAAAGAGCTCTTCGAAATATTCGAGCAACTGGTTCGTGGCCATGCTGCCCCGAGTTACCCATTTGGGTCATCTTGTAGTTTCTTCGAAAAATCAGTTAAGTCATATACGCCTAATGTAGTTAGTATTTCTTCGAAATCTCGTTTTAAAGCGGCCTTCTCGTCGGCAGGGAGGAAAGATGCCTCGACTCCATTTAAAATGAGTACGGTAATTTCGTGCAAGGTAAATCCGAATTTCTCCGTGAGCAGCTGATATTCCTTTGTTATATTTGTTCCGGATACACCAGGGTTATCAGTATTAACCGTACAAATAATCCCTTGATCGTAATAATCCTTTATGGGATAAGCGTCCCAACCGCTGACTGCTTTGGTCTGGATGTTGCTTGTCGGACAAAGCTCAAGGGGAATTTGTTGATCCCGAATTAAGTTGAATATATTTTTGTCTTCGTTCAATCTCACACCGTGTCCGATTCTCTGAGCTCCTAGTCGGATAGCTGCTTCTTCAATGTTTGAGGGACCAGCGGCTTCGCCTGCATGAATCGTGATTGGGATGTTGAGGTTTTGCGCAAGCTCAAACACTTCTCTGAACAATGCTGCGGGAAATGACGTTTCGTCTCCAGCCAAATCGACAGCTACAAGACCATGACCAATGAAGTGGGATGCGGCTTCGATAACCTGCAGGTTTTCCTCGACCGTATGGTTTCTCATACAGATGGCGATAACCCGGGATTTGATCCCGAAGCTTGCTTCGCCTCGCTTTAATCCTTCAATAACATGGTGAATGGTATCATCGGTAGTTAGTCCATTTTCGCGGTGGAGCAGCGGGGCAAAACGAACCTCGATATATTTAATGTTATGTTCATGTGCTTGCTCTACAGCCTCATAGGCAGTCTGCTCCAATGCTTCGCCTGTTTGAAGAAAGGGTAACACGAAATCGAACTTCGACAAGTATTCCGTAAGATTAGGGCAGTCTTCAACGACTTGAACGAGAGGAATTAGTTCTTCAGTATCGTAAGAGGGCAAGGACTTTCCTTGATCATTGGCGAGTTTTATTAAGGTATCCGGCTTAATGCAACCGTCAAGATGTACGTGCAGATCTACCTTCGGTAAAATCTTTAATAGTCTTGACATATCCATTTTACAAAAGCCTCCCTTTGATCGTGTGAATCAATATAACATAATTTTCTAATTTATTATATGTTTTAATACGTTGTGTCATATTTTTGTTAAGTTTATTACGATTCGCATCGAATGGAAAAAATAAACTAACTATAAAACATTATTATGACAACATATAAAACTTTTTAATTAAATATTGTATCATATATAGGTTTGTGGTATACCATAAATAGCATCTAAAAGATTTAATCTAGGGAGGATATACAGAATATGAAATTTTATTTGGATACAGGCAATGTGGAAGAGATCAAAAGAATCGTTAAACTCGGCTTGGTGGATGGCGTTACAACGAATCCGAGCCTGATCGCTAAAGAAGGCCGTATTTTCAAAGATGTGATCAAGGAAATCTGTGCTATCGTAGAAGGACCAGTTAGCGCAGAGGTTATTAGTCTCGATGTAGAAGGCATGCTGAAGGAAGCACATGAAATCGCACAATGGGCACCGAACGTTGTCATTAAGCTTCCGATGACCGAAGCGGGGTTAGAAGCTACGCATCAGCTATCTCAAGAAGGCATCAAAACGAACGTTACGCTGATCTTCAGTGTTGCACAAGGATTATTGGCTGCCAAAGCAGGCGCTACTTATATTAGTCCTTTCGTTGGCCGTTTAGATGATATCGGCGTTGATGGTATGGCACTTGTAAGAAACCTTCGCCAAGTATTGGATCAATATGGACTAGCTTCCGAAATTATTGCGGCAAGTATTCGTCATATTGGACATTTCGAGCAGGCTGCTTTGGCTGGAGCTCATATTGCTACAATTCCTGGAACATTGCTCCCTGTACTATGGAAGCATCCGTTGACGGATAATGGTATCGATCGTTTCCTTAAGGACTGGGAGAAGGTTCCAAAGGTACAAGGCTAATAGGGATATGAACCTTATGCTGGATCCGAGCAGTCGTAAAGGAGTGAGATCAATATCGAACTCACAGTAAGACAACTAACGATTATCGATATAATTAAAAAGCATGCCCCAATCACCGGCGAGCAAATCGCCGAGTGCTTGGGAATCAGCCGTCCGACCATCAGGTCGGATTTGTCTGTGTTAGTCATGCTTGGCTACATTGATGCTAAGCCTAAGGTAGGCTATTTTCTAGGGAAAGTCATGACATCTGAAGGCCAGCAGAGCGAGAAGCTCATGAATCTGAAGGTCAGAGATGTTATGAATCGACCTGTAGTCATTGTAGAGAGCGCCACGGTAAACGATGCTGTCATCTCTTTATTCGTAGAGAATACCGGTTTCTTGACGGTTACAGACGAGCAGGGAGCTCTCACGGGCATGGTATCCCTTAAGGATTTGCTTAAAGTAACGTTGGGCAATCCGAATGCGGCGGCCATCCCAATTAGTATGGTGATGACAAGAGCGCCTCGCCTTGCATTGGTTTCTCCAGATGATACGGTGCTCGAAGCTGCCAAAAAAATGCTGCATCATCAAGTAGGGGGTATGCCGGTTGTTGTCTCTCACGGTGACCACAACCGCTTAGAGGTGGTCGGGCGAATTACCAAAACCAACATGACACAGGCGTTGGTGGACTTGACCTCGGGGTTTATCGCTGAGTAGGGGGAGACAGGATGTCGGAGCAATTTCAGAAGGTTATATTTGTATGCTCAGATGCAGTCGGGGAAACTGCAGAAGCCGTTGCGAGAGCGACGGCGCGTCAATTCGCTACCGAGCAGGTCAAAATAAAAAGATATGGCAATATCAAGCACGAGGATGAGATTAAATCCATCATTCATGAAGCATTGCAGGCTGGTGGCTTTATTGCCTATACGCTTGTTCAGCCCGAGCTGCGTGAGACTATGCGTGAAGAAACGATAAAACTCGGTGTCCGAGCTATCGACGTGATGGGGCCGATGATGCAAGCCTTTATTGATACGTTTAATGATTCCCCTAAGTACAAGCCTGGATTGCTGCATGAGATGGACGAGAACTATTATCGGAAAATAGAGGCAGTTGAGTTTGCAGTTAAGTATGATGACGGTAAAGATGCACGAGGTCTGCTGCAAGCCCAAGTCGTGCTTGTAGGAGTGTCCCGTACATCCAAAACGCCACTTAGCATCTACTTAGCTCACAAAGGGATTAAGACAGCCAACTATCCGTTAACGATTGAGGTTAAGCCGCCGCAGGAGCTGTTCACGGCAACCAATCTTGTCGTTGGTCTATCGATGCAGCCGGAAAGGCTGCTTAAAATTCGTACGGAACGTCTCAAGGCATTAGGCCTACCTAGCCAAGCGAACTATGCATCTATGGATCGTATCGAGAAAGAGCTGAAATTCGCCTCTGACATTATGGAGAGGCTGAAATGTCCGATTATTGATGTAACAGAAAAGGCTATAGAAGAGACTTCAGGGCTCATTATGGAATTATTGGTTCCTTAATTTTTACAACAAAAGTCGCCCGGAGGCAGTGAACCTTACTGCTCCGGACGACTTTTTTTAACTCTTAAACCACAAGGCGAGTTATTTCTTCAGATCTTCAATCGAGTCGATGTCCATATACTTCGGTACGACGAAACCAAGCTTAGTTCCTGAGAGGTTTGGACCTAAATCCTCGAACTTTCCTTTATACTTATTATAATAATCAATGGAGGTTGTTGGGAGCCAAGCAGCGATCATGGCGTCTGCATCTCCATTAGCAATTCCAGCCCACATCGGGCCAATCTCTACTTGCAGCATATCCACTTTGTACCCCAGCTTGTTTTCCAGAACATTTTTGATGACGTGGGTACTCGCAATTTCCGAATCCCATGCGACATAAGCAAGCTTAAGCTTTTGACCCGAGACGGCAGGAATGTCCTTGATCCACGATTGGACCAAATCAGGGTTTTCCTTCACCCACTGAGCTGCTGCTTCATCTGGTGTTGCTCCTCCACTTATGAGAATCATGACCTTCTCCATATCAGCAGGCTTCCAATTAAATTGGTCCATGAAGCGGTACGCTGTAGGATGGTCTTTGTTCAGGTTTAGGCGAACGATCGTATGTATTTGCTCGCTTCCTCCGAATGATTGTTTAGGATCTTCCAAATACTTCAGGTCGTATTTAACGAACATCCAATGGGGCGTCCACGCCGTTACGATGATTGGCTCTTTGGCTTTATATGCTTTGTCTAGGGCGGCTGTCATCGCTGTGCCGGAGCCCTCTAGCAGCTTCCACTCAGCTAGCTCGTAATCTTCAATGGCTTTAGCCGAAGCTTTCATCAAGCCAGATCCGGGATCAATACCGATAATTCGATAGCCGACTTGATCTCCTACTCGATTCCCACTTTTACTACTACCGTTCTCGATGTATGTGTAAGCCCAGGATGCGACAAGAATAATGATCAGGCTGATTGAAATCGTAATTGCCTTCTTGAACCCTTGTTTTTTTCCTCGACGATTAGGGGTAATTACTTTTTGCGACATTCGGTCGAGTAGAATAGCAAGAATGACAATGGCTAGCCCGGCTTCAAAGCCTTTACCTGTATTAAGCTGGGTAACCGACCGATAGACATCTGCCCCAACCCCTTGCGCACCAATCATAGAGGCGATAACGACCATGGACAAGGAAAGCATAATCGTCTGATTGATTCCCGCCATAATGTTAGGCATAGCTAAGGGGAGTTGAACCTGCAGCAGCTTCTGGCGAGGAGTAGACCCAAAAGCATTAGCCGCTTCAATTAAATCTTCAGGCACCTGTTGAATTCCCAGATTGGTTAAGCGGATTGTAGGTGATATCGAGAATATGACAGAAGCAATGACACCAGGAACAACGCCTAAGCCGAAAAAGGTTACCGCAGGAATTAAATAAACGAAAGCCGGCATCGTTTGCATGAAATCCAGCAGGGGAGTTAAGATACTTTGCAGCTTGCGGCTTCTGGCGCAGGCTATGCCAAGTGGAAGTCCGACTATTATAGAGAGCAAGGATGCAGTTAGAACTAACGCTGAGGTGTCCATAGTTGAATCCCAATAGCCCAAATTCCAAATAAGAACCAGACCAATGATTGCAAACAATGCTAATGTCCAACGTCCAAGACGATAAGCTAAAGCTGCGAGTAAGATAATGACAACCCAAGCCGGCAAGATGTGAAAAAGATTAGAAAATGCATCTACCGTTCCTCCGATAACAGAGGAAAGAAGATCAAATATAAAGCTTAAATTTATTGCGAGCCAATCAACGATACCTTCGACCCAGCGATCTAACGGAAGTTTAGGCATTCTGATCACCTCCTACTTCGACATTGGGCGTACTGCTGGTGAGGGCAGCAAGAACTGCGCCACGTATTATGATGCCAAGAAGTCTTCCGTTTTCTCCCACTACAGCTGCTGGAATACGCGTGTTTCCAACGACCTCGAATAGCTCGTTTAATAGCTGATCAGGACGAAAAACAGGCACATCACGGACTACGATATCCATTAAGCTTTGTCCTTTACGAATAGCTTCTGATGCATCCTCGGCTGAGATGGCGCCTATTAGCCTTTTGGATTTGTCTACGACATAGAGATTAGAAACCCCGCTTTCATGCATGAGCTGAAGTGCGACCCGAGGGCCGCGATCAGGGCTAATCGTTTCAGGTCTGCGCATAACGTGGGATGCAGTAAGCACCTTAGACAAATCAACATCCTCGACGAATCGGGCTACATATTTATTGGCGGGATTGATCATAATTTCTTCTGGAGTACCGATCTGTACGACAGAGCCATCTCGCATCAGGGCTACCCGGTCACCTATTCGAAGTGCTTCATCGAGATCGTGGGTGATGAAAATAATCGTTTTTTTCAAATTTTGTTGAAGCTCCAGCAGCTCGTCCTGCATGTCTCTACGGATAAGCGGATCAAGAGCGCTGAAGGCTTCGTCCATTAAGAGAATATCCGGTTCATTGGCTAAGGCTCTAGCCAGTCCGACACGCTGCTGCATACCTCCGCTTAGCTGGTCAGGGTAACTATTTTCTAATCCTTGTAGGCCAACGAGTTGGAGAGAATGTAATGCTTTGTCGCGCCGGGTCTGTTTCTCCATGCCTTTAATCTCTAAGCCGTATTCAATGTTCTCTACGATGCTCTTGTGAGGGAATAAGGCGAATTTCTGAAATACCATAGCCATGCTTTGACGTCGAACATCCCTCAGCTGCTGAGGATTCATAGAAACGATATTTTTCCCCTTAATCAAGACGCTTCCACTTGTCGGTTCAATCAACCGGTTGAGCAAGCGCACTAAAGTGGATTTTCCGCTGCCGGAAAGCCCCATAATGACGAAAATTTCACCTTCTTCAATATGGAAGCTAACCTTGTTAACCCCAATTGTGTGTTTCGTTTTCTCGAAAATTTCCTTTTTGGATAGTCCTTGCGCGAGTAAGGCCAGTGCCTTGTCGGGCTCAGCTCCAAAAATTTTAGTTAAATCCTTCACTTCTACGATAGCCATAAGTCCTCCACATTAAATGATTGCTCATCATTTTTAGTTAAGAGTTAGATTAAACATATCAAGGAATAATTAAACATGGGAAAGTTGAACAATGACGATGTTAGGGTCTAGTTGTGCTATCTTTACTATTAAAAAGAAGAAAAAATAAACAAAGCCTGGTTCAACCAAGAGGGATTAAATCCCCAGTGGTTGAACCAGGCTTTGTTCGTAGAGTAAGGTTTTTGGATATTACTTATCCAGCATTTGACGAATCATTTGTTGTTTTCTTTGGGAGCAGGAAAGTCTCTTGGATGTGTCACCAAAGAAAATATCATGGTCGCCAATAACAGAGATGTTCTTTACATTGACATAGCAATCTGACGAAACCCGGAAGAAAGTCGCCGAGTCCGTAATGAGATTATTTCTTTCATCGGCGGACAGTCTTTTTTTAATGTTGTAATTCCGTCCGTGAAAGCTAATTAATCCATGTGCTCCGACTTTGAAGAATAACGTGTCTTGACGCGGCTCGAAATCCTCGTACACATTTTTCTCCTGCAGTGCTACATTCATCGTTCCAATTCCCCCTTAGAATGATGTTGCTTGGTAGCGCTTTCAGTATACCACACAATTGAACGATTTGGGTAACTTTCCTAAAAAAATTATACCTTCTCACAAAATTTTTTTACCATATCAGGAAGTATAGAATTTTCGATACTTATCTGATATGTCTCCGACTTAAACATTGAATGCAGTGAAAGGACCGAGTCAGCAGTTTATGCTTACAAAAGTGTGTCTCATTGTGGTACGTTTTTTGACAATTTGCATGAAGATGGGGAGAAAGTTGGATCTATTGGTGGATTAACTTTGTGCGAATGGGGCTTGGCAATTATAATCAAGTTATACAAATTCGTATTCCGCACAGTCAGAGGAGATAGAAATTTATGATTAATCGCAAGGTTACCCCGTCGGAAGGCGGTAAAAGGCTACATAGATATCTAAGAAGCTTAATGCCGAATATCCCATTAGGACAAATATATAAGATGATTGATAATGGGAAAGTAAAGGTAAATGGTAAAAGGAAAAATCAGAACTACGAGCTTGTCGCTGGTGATGAGTTAGTTCTTTATGTTGAAGAAGCAGCCTATCAGGAAGCCAGTATTGGTCAGAAGAAGACGAAATACGTAGGAGTTAATGCTAACATTAATGTCATATACGAGGATGCAGAGCTTATGGTCGTGAATAAGCCAGTTGGAATGCTTACGCATCCCGATCAGGCGGATCAGAAAGATACGCTCGTTAATCGTGTACATGCTTACCTATATCGTAAGGGTGAACTAGATAGCCCTTTATTCATGCCTGCTACAGCGAATCGACTTGATCGGAACACAAGTGGTATCATCCTTGTGGGTAAGACTGCGGGGATGCTGCATCAATTAAATCAATGGATTCAGAAGCATGAGCTCCAGAAGTATTACGTAACAATCGTTGAGGGTCGTCTGGAGGGTGAAGGAATACTATCCGGCGAGCTAATTCGCGATGAGAAAAAAAATCGTACACATGTCGTTGGTGATAAAACGAACATCGAACGTCATGGCGGAGCGGATCAGGTGAAGTCAGCAGAAACTCGGTATCGCGTGCTGCAGACGGGCAATGCCTACTCATTGGTGGAGATCGAGCTTATAAGCGGGCGAACCCACCAAATACGTACCCATTTTCAGGATATCGGACATTCACTTCTAGGTGACATTAAGTATGGTGGAAAACGTTTCGGTGACGTGAATTATCAATTGCTTCATGCTTGGCGTATCGTTCTTCCAGGTGAAAGGGAGTTCAAAGCCCCTTTGCCATCGGAAATGCGTGTTGTCGCGGAACGAATTGGATTGCATGTGAATTTGTAGTTTGAACGCGTAGAGACACCTTGAGAAATTCTGGACATGCCGGAGGTTAGCCATATGCTCAGCACACCAATCAAACGATTACGGTTTATCGGTTATTTCGAAGCAGGATCTTTCTTGATCCTGCTCTTGATTGCAATGCCTCTTAAATATGCATTTGATACTCCTGAACCTGTTAAAATAGTCGGAATCATTCATGGCTTTTTATTCGCGCTGTATTTATTAGCCATTCTCAATGCTTTTATCGCACGCAAGCTTTCTTTAGGAATGTCACTAGTGGCAGTCATAGCTGCTTTTCTGCCCTTTGGTCCTGTTTTATTGGACCGTAAGATTCGTTAAGATAGAAATTTGGACATCATCATTCGCTGCTATTGAGCGACCGTTTGGGGGAAATATCCTAAGCGGTCTTTTTTTTGCACATATTTTGAACAATATATGGAGTATCCTATATATTCATCTATATTAGCTTATCTAGAATTTGCCGATCGGTTGGCGATTTGTGTTCCGTTCATATTCAGTTCATAATCTAACCATATAATAGTTTTTACATATACAGTATAGCGGAGATGATGAAAAATGCTGAAGCTCTTTCGATTTCTAAAGCCTTATCGTTGGGCTGTAGCCGCGGTAATGGTGCTGATTTTGTTGCAGTCATTAAGCGAGCTTTATTTGCCAACCTTGATGGCTGACATCATTAATGATGGCGTAGTAAAAGGAAATATCCCGTACATCTGGAAAATCGGTGGATTCATGCTCGCGGTAACCATTGTAGGAACTATCGTTTCCATTACTGCTAGCTACGTCTCCTCGCGTATCGCTTCCGGCTTTGGCAGAGATGTTCGCAGTAAGACATTTCGTCATGTTGAGAACTTCTCATTACAGGAATTCGATAAGATAGGTACGGCATCACTTATTACTAGAACGACCAACGACATTACTCAGGTGCAGACAGTTCTTATGATGATGATGCGCCTAATGGTAGCCGCGCCAATGATGTGTATCGGTGGTCTAATTATGGCCATATCTAAGGATGCTCATCTGTCGCTCGTTTTCGTAGGAGCTATTCCGATTCTAGCCCTGACGATATTTCTGATTGCGAGTAAAGGTATCCCTTATTTCAAGGTAATGCAGAAGAAAATTGATAAAATTAATTTGGTGCTGCGTGAAGGTTTGACGGGCATCCGGGTTATTCGCTCATTTAATCGTTTCGAGCACGAGACTAAACGTTTTAAAGAAGCGAACCATGATCTGACGCAAACTGCAATTAAAGTGAATCAAATTATGGCGTTCATGATGCCTATGATGATGCTGATTCTTAACTTTTCATCCATTGCGATAATATGGTTTGGAGGAATTAGAGTTAGTGAAGGTAATATGCAGGTTGGCGATCTTATGGCATTTCTGCAATACGCCATGCAAATCATGTTCTCACTTCTGATGGTATCTATGATGTTTGTTATGGTTCCTCGTGCCTCCGCTTCAGCGGTCAGAATTAATGAGGTTCTAAATACGGAGCCTGTTATTGTAGGGAAAAAGGGTGAAGGAAACGTACAAGGGGAAGAGCAGAACGCTCGAGGTTTGGTGGAGTTCGACAATGTGTCATTCCGTTATCCGGGTGCGGAGACGCCAGCCATTGAGGGGATTTCCTTTCAGGCTTCACCTGGAGAGGTAACTGCCATTATTGGAGGAACGGGATCTGGGAAATCAACTTTAATAAGCTTAATACCTAGGTTTTATGATATTGAACTGGGAGCTGTGCGAATAGATGGTAGCGATGTTCGTGATCTGTCTATCGATGAGCTGCGCTCAAAAATTGGACTTGTGCCACAAAAGGCTTTGCTATTCACAGGCTCGGTTTCAGATAATATTCGCTATGGCAAAACGGATGCTACAGAAGATGAAATTAGCCAAGCGGCCATAACTGCGCAGGCGAATGATTTCATTACGGGAATGCCTGAGGGGTATGCTTCACCCATCTCTCAGGGTGGATCGAATTTGTCCGGCGGACAGAAGCAACGCTTGTCTATTGCCAGAGCTCTTGTCCGGAAACCGTTAATTTATTTGTTCGATGACAGCTTCTCCGCGCTAGACTTCAAGACAGATGCGAAGCTACGTGCAGCGTTAAGAAGTGAAACGACAGAAGCGACGGTTATCATTGTAGCTCAACGGGTGAGCACGGTTATGGATGCCGATCGGATTCTCGTGTTGGATGAGGGACGAATCGTTGGTAATGGGAATCATCGGGAATTGATGGAAAGCTGCAGCGTCTACCGCGAGATTGTTTCTTCGCAGCTATCCGAGGAGGAAATCGCATGAGTGAGCAACGTCAAGAGCATCAGGGAGCGAGTAGAGGACCTGCGTCGGGAGGACCGGGAAGAGGTCCGATGGGCGGCCCAATGGGTGGCATGGGTGGTATGGGGATGCCCGTTCAGAAAGCCAAAAACTTCAAAGGAACGCTTCGCAGGCTAATGGGCTATTTACGTCCTCAGCGGTTTAAACTGTTAGCCGTGCTTGTAACGGCTGTTCTTAGCACCGCCTTTGCAATCTACAGTCCTAAAGTGCTGGGGAATGCGACCACTAAGCTGTTCGAAGGTATGATGGGCAAGATTAATGGTGATCCGAACGCACATTTTGATATTGCTGGCATATGGCAAATTGTCGTTTTCCTTGCTGGGTTGTATGTCGTCAGCTCTATTTTCAGCTATATCCAACAATTCCTCATGGCTGGTGTGGCCCAAAAGACAGTATATGGGTTACGCAATGAAGTGAATGCCAAGCTGGGCAAGCTTCCTCTTAAATTTTTCGATAGCCGCACGAATGGTGAAATTCTAAGCCGTGCCGTTAATGATGTCGATAATATTAGTAATACGTTACAACAAAGTCTAACTCAGCTCATCACATCAGTCATTACGATACTGGGCGTCATCGTTATGATGCTTACGATAAGCCCTTGGCTTACACTGATTCTTCTTCTGACGCTTCCGCTGTCTATGATTGTGATTAGAGGTGCAGCTAGTCGGTCTCAGAATCATTTTAAAGCTCAGCAGATGGAATTGGGGCAGTTGAACGGTCATGTTGAGGAAATGTATTCAGGACACAAGATTGTTAAGGCTTATGGACAGGAAGAAATTTCAGTAGCTAAATTCGATAAAATTAACGAACGACTCTATGTCTCAGGTTGGAAAGCACAATTTATTTCAGGGAACATTATGCCCCTCATGAGCATGGTCAGCAATATCGGATACGTATTTATTAGTGTTGTTGGCGGAATTATGGTTACACGAGGCACGATTTCTATTGGTAATATCCAAGCCTTCATTCAGTATGCTAGACAGTTTTCGATGCCGTTAGTGCAAACTGCGAACATCGCGAATATCATTCAATCGACAATTGCATCGGCTGAACGTGTATTCGAATTGTTGGATGAGGAGGAGGAAGTCCTTGAGGCTGCTAATGATACAGATGTTAAGCTAGCTTCGCCAAAAGGTGATGTCGCTCTGCGCAACGTCAGCTTTGGTTATAAGGAAGACGCAATGCTCATCGAGAACATGGATATCGATGTTAAGAGTGGTCAGATGGTTGCTATCGTTGGACCGACTGGTGCAGGAAAAACAACATTGGTTAATCTGCTGATGAGATTTTATGAAATTAATGACGGTAGCATCACGATAGATGGACTCGATATTACTCGAATGAAGCGGGGCAATCTGCGAAGCTTGTTCGGAATGGTGCTGCAGGACACATGGCTGTTCAACGGAACGATTCGTGACAATATCGCGTATGGTCGAGAAGGTGTTTCCGAGGAAGAAATTGTTGGGGCTGCTAAAGCAGCACATGCAGATCATTTTATTCGTACCTTGCCAGAAGGCTATGATACAGTGTTAAATGAAGAAGCATCCAATCTGTCGCAAGGACAGAAGCAGCTTCTGACGATTGCGCGGGCAATATTGGCTGATCCTGCTATTTTGATTCTAGATGAAGCTACGAGTAGCGTAGATACACGAACAGAGGTTTATATCCAGAAGGCTATGCATGAGCTGATGCAGGGAAGAACCAGCTTCGTTATTGCTCACCGTTTGTCGACGATTAGAGATGCAGACTTGATTCTTGTGATGAATCAGGGCAGTATTATTGAGAAGGGCACTCATAATGAATTGCTTGCTCAAAATGGTTTCTACGCCGACTTGTACAACAGTCAATTTGTTGGCGGAGGTATCCAGAAAAGCGTGGGATGAGAGCCCATGGACAAATAAGCTGATACTTAATACGTACATTCATTAGGGATACGTAAGTTGGCAGCGAGACGAGAGGGAAGATGTAAATGTCAGCTAGTTTAGAGGAAATCATCCGAGGACGTCGGAGTATAGGTAGAGTTAAGGATGAGCCAGTTCCTAAGGAGCAAATTGAGAAGCTTATTGAAGCGGCTGTTTGGGCTCCTAATCATTTTGGAACTGAGCCTTGGAAGTTTATCGTAATGACGGGTGAAGGTAGACGGGTACTGGGTCAGGCTTATGCCGACATTGCGGAAGAGAGTGTTCAGATTCAGGAGTTACCTGAGGAGGAACGCAAGCTACGTCTGGAAAAGGAAGTGGCTAAAGCATACAGATCTCCAGTAGTAATTGCTGCGGTATGTGTGCCATCAGATAACCCACGGGCTCTGCTTGCTGAAGAGCTAGCAGCAGCGCACTCGTCCGTGCAGAATCTGCTTCTGACCGCGCATGCTAATGGTCTAGGAGCAGTATGGCGCACCGGCGACCCTGCGTATCATCCGAAGGTGAAGCAAGCGTTCGGATTTGAAGGGAACGAACAGGTGATCGGCCTTATTTATATCGGATACCCCGACATGGATCAGCCTGTCGGCAAAAGAACTCCAGCAGCTGAGAAGACAGTCTGGCTGGAAGGTTAAACTTGTCTTAAAAAAGAGTCAATCCTCCCGCAAAAGTGGCGGGGATTGGCTCTTTTTTGCGTGGTAAGCGCCGGGAAACCCGTCGCCATCGTCGCAAAACGCAACGATGAGCGTCGCACTGCTGGGAAACCTCTCTTTATCGTCGCAAAACGCAACGATGAGCGTCCCATCGCTGGGAACCCCGTCGCTATCGTCGCAAAACGCAACAATAGGCGCTCCTTCGCCGGGAACCCCGTCGTCATCGTCGCAAAAAGCAACAATAGGCGCTCCTTCGCCGGGAACCCCGTCGTCATCGTCGCAAAAAGCAACAATAGGCGCTCCACCGCCGGGAACCCCGTCCCCATCGTCGCAAAAAGCAACAATAGGCGCTCCACCGCCGGGAACCCCGTCCCCATCGTCACAAAACGCAACGATGGGCGACGCTCTGCCGAGAAACTAGTCTCCGTCGTCACAAAACACAACAATAGGCGCTCCTCCGCCGAGAAACCCGTCGCCATAGTCGCAAAACGCAACAATGAGCGCCGTTCTGCTGAGAAACTTTCCGCCATCGTCGCAAAACGCAACAATGAGCGCCGCTCTGCCGAGAAACTAATCGCCATTGTCGCAAAACACAACAATGAGCGCCACTTCGGCGAGAACCACCCCGTCATTGTCGCAAAACGCAACAATGAGCATCCCATCGCCGGGAAACCCGTCCCCATCGTCGCAAAACGCAACGAAGAGCGCCCCTCCGCCGGAAATCTCGCCCCATCGTCGCAAAACAAAAAAACAAAACAAAATAAAACAAAGAGCAGATGTTACTAAAGAGAGAAGGTGGGTAATTGAATTGTTAGGAGAAAACTTTGGAATTGTAGCAACTATTGGAGAGGAGAAAGAGGAGTATCGAATAATTATTGGCTACAGTTAGGAAATGTGATACCAATAAGGTGGTTTGGTAGAGTTACGGTTGGTGAGAAGCTAAGCGAAGATCCGAATAACTCTTACCATCGGGAGGCAAAGAGAGCTTAGGAAGAATAGGAGGGTTAGAAGGGTTAGAAGGGTTAGAAGGGTTAGAAGGGTTAGCAGGGTTAGCAGGGTTAGCAGGCTTAGGGAAGGGCGTAGTAACACAAATAGTTTCAGCCCCTCCGCACACCCCCTCATCAACACCCTTAAGACCGACATATCGTTCTGTCGGCTAAATAACAGTCACCGAGCGGCGGACGATTAATTCAGCTGGCAGAACGATTTTTTTCCAAGGTATGCCTGTTTCCCCGCGTTCTTGAATACGTTCTACGAGCATTTGCATGCCAAGATAACCGAATTGGTAGGCTTGCTGAGCGACAACAGTTAGAAAGGGATCAATTTCAGAATAAGGACCCAAGTCGTCGAAGCAAACTAGGGACATTTGTTCTGGCACATCGATCCCACGATTACCCAATGTTCGAATAACCTCAACTCCTAGCACATTGTTCCCCGCTACGATCGCTGTTGGCAAAGGGTCCATGCGATCCAGCCATGCCGCGATATCGGACAAGTCGCTTCTAGGCTCGAAGGCTGTTTCCAGAACATATGAATCATTGTAAGGAAGATCATTTAATTTCAACGCCTCGCGATACCCTTCAAGCCTCAAGCGTGCGCTAGAAACATAGGGCGAGCCATTAATCAAAGCAATCCTTTGATGACCTTGCGAAACTAAATGATTCACCAGCTTGCGGGCACCCTCCTTACTATCCCCAAGCACAATGTCGCTGTCCATTCCTGGAACCTCGCGATCAAGAAGCACAAAGGGAACCTGGTGTCTGCGCAGCGTTTCTAGGTGAGGCAACGATGGATCACCCGCTGGAGCAACCAAGACGCCATCGGCTCTTGTGGCCAGAATAGTATCGATATAATCCTTTTCCTTCTCCACACTTTCATCAGAGTTTCCGAATAGCAGGCGATAGCCATATTTTTTGGCGGCATCCTCGGCTCCCCGGGCTACAGTCGTATAGAAAGGGTTAGTAATGTCCGTAATAAGCAGGAATAACAGATTGCTCTGCTGCAGCACAAGGCTGCGGGCCATGTGATTCGGAACATAGTTCAACTCTTCCATAACCCGACGAACCTTTGTCCGAGTTTTGTCACTTATTTTCCCAGTGTTATTGATAACCCTAGAAACTGTCATTGCGGAGACGCCAGCTTTGGCCGCAATATCGTATATCGTAACCATAAGTGCGCTCCTTTTCTTTAATCGTTTCTCTTATCTTACAAAATTAAAGAATTGACATCAAGCCATTACCCTGATAATTTAATGTTATCGGTAACATTATTTTCAAAACAATGGAGGTTCTCGAGATGACACAGCAGCATTATAGATGGAATGGTGGATTCCCTAAGATCGGTATTCGACCTACGATCGATGGAAGACGTAAGGGTGTTCGTGAATCACTAGAGGATCAAACAATGAATATGGCTAAAGGTGTAGCCAAGCTCCTTTCTGAAAATCTACGTTATCCGGATGGTTCACCAGTTGAATGCGTTATAGCGGATTCGACTATTGGTGGTGTTGCAGAGTCAGCAGCAGCAGCAAGCAAGTTTGCTAGAGAAAATGTTGGCGTATCGATAACAGTTACTCCATGCTGGTGTTATGGAACTGAGACGATGGATATGGACGCTTCCGTTCCTAAAGCGGTTTGGGGCTTTAACGGTACTGAGCGCCCTGGTGCAGTATATCTTGCTGCTGTATTGTCTGCCTATGCACAAAAGGGATTACCTGCATTCGGCATCTATGGAAATGACGTACAGGATGCTGGCTCCACAGAAGTGCCGGAGGATGTAAAAGGCAAGCTACTTGGCTTTGCAAGAGCGGGACTTGCTGTAGCTCTTATGAAAGGCAAATCCTACTTATCGATGGGCTCAGTATCCATGGGTATCGCGGGTTCAATCGTTAGCGATAGCTTCTTCCAAGAATATTTAGGCTTGCGCACCGAGTATATAGATATGAGTGAATTTGTACGTCGTATTGAAGAAAATATTTATGATCCAGTGGAATATGAGAAAGCGCTTGCTTGGGTGAAAGTGAATTGCATTGAAGGTCCAGACAATAACCCTGAGCGGCTACAAACCTCCCGGGAGAAGAAGGATCAGGATTGGGAAACAGTTGTTAAAATGACCATAATTGCCCGTGATTTAATGATCGGTAACCCTCGTTTGGCTGAGCTTGATTTTGGCGAGGAAGCACAGGGGCACAATGCTATCGTTTCTGGATTCCAAGGTCAACGTCAATGGACGGATCATTTTCCTAACGGAGATTTCATGGAAACGATTCTTAATTCCTCGTTCGATTGGAATGGTGTCCGCGCGCCGTATATGGTTGCAACGGAAAACGACAGCCTAAATGGAGCGGTTATGCTATTCGGAAATCTGCTTACAAACACGGCACAAATTTTTGCAGACGTGCGTACTTACTGGAGTGCAGATTCAGTCGAGCGAGTAACAGGGCATAAGCTTACAGGTGCTGCTGAGAACGGAATCTTGCATCTGATCAATTCAGGCTCCGCCACGATGGACGGAACAGGAGAGCAAACAAAGAATGGCAAGCCAGCTATGAAGCCGTTCTGGGAAATCTCTGAAGAAGAAGCACAAAAGTGTCTTAATGAAACGTCATGGCGTCCAGCTTCTGTTGAATATTTCCGTGGGGGCGGGTACTCCTCAGACTTCCTAACTCGTGGCGGTATGCCATTGACAATGTCGCGCCTCAATCTGGTCAAAGGAATTGGTCCAGTGCTGCAAATTGCTGAAGGCTATTCCGTTGAGCTGCCAGCTGACGTTCACGACACTCTCGATAAGCGCACGGATTCTACGTGGCCAACGACTTGGTTCGCACCTATTTTAACGGGCAAAGGTTCGTTTACTAGTGTTTACAACGTTATGGACACTTGGGGCGCTAACCACGGATCAATCAGCTTCGGACATATTGGTGCTGATCTGATTACTCTAGCTTCAATGCTACGTATTCCTGTAAGTATGCATAACGTATCTGAGGATCAAGTGTTCCGTCCTCGCGTCTGGGGCTTGTTCGGTACGGACAATGCAGAGAGCGCTGACTACCGTGCATGCAGTAATTTTGGGCCATTATACAAATAAAATAAAAATACGACGACAACTACCGTCTGCCTTCTAAGGCGGACGGACGTTGTCTGTCCATAGAATGGGGAAAAAACATATGAGCAGCCAAGCTATCCGTGAGGAATTATGTAAATACGCGCAAAAAACTGTCGCCAACAAGCTAGTCGTAGGACCAGGAGGAAATCTAAGCGCTCGCTTTGAAGGGAAAATGTATCTGTCACCAAGCGGGTTTGCATTGGATGAAATCAAGCCTGAGCAATGGGTAGAGGTGGATATCGAAACTGGTCATATTACCGACATCGGTCTTCGTCCATCATCCGAAGTGCTTATGCATCTATATGCGTATCGTCAAAATCCAAATATCGGCGCTATGGTGCACACTCACCCGCCTTACTGTATTGCTTTTACACTAGTTGAGAAAGATCTGCCAATCATGTTCCCGGACCAAGCTGCGCTAGTTGGTAAAACCGTTTATGTAGATTATGTGCTGCCAACGACTGATAAGCTGGCGGATGCAGTAGTTGCCAAAATCGAACATGCCTCGATTCTGCTAGGCAACCATGGCTTGGTAACAACGGGACGTAATCTGCGCGAAGCTTATTACCGCACAGAAGTCGTTGAGGAGAGCTCAAAAATCTACCTGATTGCTAAGGCGATCAAAGAGCCGAAAGTGCTGACAAAGGAAGAATTTGAGGAAATCGCTTCACTAGAAAGCGAAGCTTATCGCATCGAATTGCTGCAGAAAATGAAATAGAAGCTCTCGCTTAGGAGAGGAGATGACTCAGTGACAACAGTATTGGCATTCGATATGGGAGCAAGCAGCGGACGGGCGGTAATCGGTCGGCTAGGACCTGTCCCTGATGGTACGCAGAAGCTTGTGGTAACGGAGGTTCACCGCTTTCCTAACCATGCGATTCAAGTTGGCGATCACCTTCATTGGGATATTTTGCGGCTGCTGCATGAGATGAAGAAGGGAATACGTCTTGCTTTTCAAAATGGTCATTCGCCTTCTACGTTCGGTATCGATACTTGGGGTGTAGATTTTGGATTGCTGGATGCGAACGACGAATTGCTAGGTAATCCCTATCATTACCGTGATTCACATACAGAAGGCTTAATTGAGGAAGTAAGCGGATTAGTTGGTGAAGAGGCTCTGTTTCTCCAAAGTGGATTGCAGTTTATGCCCTTTAATACACTGTATCAGCTCTATGCGATGAAGAAGGCGGCTTCTCCAAAGCTTGATATCGCTCAAACCTTGCTGCTAACTCCAGATTTACTGACTTATTTATTAACTGGTATTAAGTCTTGTGAGTTCACAATGGCGACTACAACACAGCTCTATCATCCGGGTACACAAGAATGGAACGCGGAATTAATGGAGAAGCTAGGCATTCCTCCTAGACTGTTCATGGAGCCAGTTCATCCAGGTACAATCATTGGTCCTTTGACTCCAGCCGTGACTGCTGAATTAGGAGTTCCTGCCCTTCAGGCGGTTGCTGTTGGAACCCACGATACAGAATCTGCGATTGCTGCAGTACCGGCGGGGGATGAGCCATTCGCCTTTCTAGTATGCGGAACTTGGTCACTGCTAGGTACGGAAATGTTACAGCCTTTGCTAAGTGACGAGACGTTACAGCTTAATTTCTCTAACGAAGGCGGCGTTGGGGAAACCTATCAACTGCTCAAAAACATTATGGGTCTATGGCTTCTACAGGAATGCAAACGAGAATGGGATGAGCAAGGTCAAGAAACTAGTTTCCCTGAGTTAGTAAAGATGGCTGAGCAGGCTGCTCCTTTCCGCAGTCTCATTCATCCGGATGATCCACGGTTTTTCTCCCCTGGAGGAATGGTAGGGAAAATCCACGCTTTCTGCGAAGAAACGAATCAGCCACTCCCGCAAACAAAGGGAGAAATCATTCGTTGTATACTGGAGAGCCTGGCTTTACGTTATCGTCAAGCGTTAGAGCAAGCGGAGCGGCTAACAGCTACTCAATTTCCCGGCCTGCATATGGTTGGAGGCGGCATACAAAATCAGCTGCTTTGCCAATTTACCGCGAATGCGTTAGGTAAGCCGGTGTGGGCGGGTCCGATTGAAGCTAGCGCCATCGGCAATATGCTCATGCAGCTCGTCGCACTAGGGGAATGCAAGGATTTGCGGGAAGCTCGGCAGCTCGTTGCAGCTTCTTTTCCAATTGATGTTTACGAGCCTGACAGCGATGCAAGCTGGACAAATGCTTATGAGGCCTTCATTGGTTTCGGTATAGTTTGATATAGCTGTGGAGGGGATTGCGTATGTTAATCGGGATATCGAGCTTAATATCGCCTGAATTGCTTAAAGTATTAATGGAGATGGGGCATAGCGATGAAATCGTCATCGCAGACGGCAACTTTCCAGGAGCCAGCCATGCTCAAAGATTAATACGGGCAGACGGACACGGCATAACGGAATTGCTCGATGCCATACTTCGCTTGTTTCCGTTGGATCCCTATGTAGATAAGCCTGTATCACTCATGCAGATTGTGCCTGGTGACACGGTTGAGACACCTATTTGGAGCACTTATGCAGAGATTATTGAAGCTCGTACGGGATTAACAGCACCTTTCGAGGAAGTAGAACGGTTTGCTTTTTACGAAAGAGCCAAGCGAGCTTATGCTGTAATAGCGACGGGTGAAGGGGCGCTGTATGCGAACCTGATCTTGAAAAAGGGCGTTATTAAGGAGTAACTATTATATTATTAGCTTGCAGTATCGGGGGCTGTCCCAGAAGGTCTGAAAAGACTGAAGGGGCAGCCCCTATATTTATATAAAAGTCATTACGTGGGTGACAAAATGTTGCTCTCGAATAGGGGACATGCTAAGATTTCTGAAAAGCTACAGGGAAAGCGAAAAAAAAGTGACTAAGAACGGGAGTTAATCATGAAGTTAGATCGTTTGCTAGCCATCGTTATTATGCTAGTTAATCGTCGAATGATTCAAGCGAAGGAGCTTGCAGATCATTTCGAGGTTTCAGTTCGTACTATATACAGGGATATTGACGTCATAAACCAAGCAGGAATTCCGGTAATTTCTTATCAAGGAGCGGGCGGCGGAATAGGTTTGTCGGATGGCTATCGACTTGATCGCAACGTGCTAACGAACAATGAGCTCGTAGCAATTGTTACAGCATTGCAAAGCGTTTCAACCACCCACGGAAGCTCTAGCAATAAGCAGCTTTTGGAGAAAATGCAAAGCATCGTTCCTGCAGCGGAGTCTGAACAATTTCAGTTCCAAACCCAGCAATTTATCGTCGATATGTCCCCTTGGGGCCGACAAGGTCCGATGGAGGAAAAGCTCGCCCAGCTCAAAACAGCGGTGGAGAAGGGCTTTGAGATTACATTTACTTATTGTAATGCACAAGGTGAGGTTACTAAACGTAGCGTTGAACCTCACACTCTCGTATTAAAGAAGCAATCATGGTACTTATACGCCTTCTGCCTCGAGCGTCAGCAATTTCGGTTGTTCAAGCTATTTCGTATGAAGGATATCGAGGATCAGAAGCGTAGCTTTGTGAGGAAAAATGTATCTGTGGAGCAAATTCCATGGAATGAGGAGTGGTCTTCGCCAGAGAAGACGACTACATTGCGGCTGCGATTCCATCAGAGAGCCAAGCACATTGCGGAGGAATGGTTCGGTATAGAGGCATTGAACATTGAAGCGAGTGGAGAGAATTCTGAAAAGGAAGCTCGTTACATCGTCTCGGTTCATTATCCAGAGGATCGTTGGCTGTACGGCTTTATTCTGAGCTTTGGACAGGATGTAGAGGTGCTGGAGCCGGAGCATATTCGCGGTAAAATAAAAGAAATCGCAGCGAGCATTCAGCAAATGTACAAGTAATGCTTCTAAACCTGACAATCTGTTGTCAAGTTACTTCTAGTATAGTTAGTCTCGTAACCAACTAATAAGGAGTGAATGGAATGCAACAAGTCGAGCTACATTGCCAAAGCTGCGGAATGCCACTACCAAGTCAAGATGTGTACGGAACGGATCAACAGGGAAATGTGATTACACAATATTGTAAATATTGCTACGAGAACGGACAATTTACTCAACCGGATTTTACCGTGGATGATATGGTGAGCTTCTGTGTTCCTTTTTTAGTGGAAGAGGGAATGGATGAGCAAGTTGCAAGAGGGATGCTTGCTAGCTCCCTTCCAAGCTTGGAGCGTTGGAGATCCGGAGAGGAACAGCAGTCGGAGCTGAGCTTTGAAATGACTAATTTGGATGAAATTAAGCTAGTTGGAGTCGCTGCTAGAACAACTAACAAGGATGAAATGGGTGAACAAGCTAAGATTGGAGCCTTGTGGGGTAAGTTCTGGGGCGAGGGTATACAGCAATCGATTCCACATATCCCTCAAACAGGAGCTCAGCCGGTTTACGGATGTTATATCGATTATGAGAATGGCGCGGCAGGTGAGTATACCATTCTTATAGGCTCTAAGGTGAATGAAATAGATGCCATTCCAGAAGGGTTAACGGCTAAGGTCATTCCGGCGTCTCGGTATGCTGTCTTTACAACGAAGAAGGGCCAGTTACCTGGAGTGGTAGTGGATGCCTGGCAAGACATCTGGAGATTGTCTGCCGAATCAAAGCTGCAAAGAACGTTTACAGGTGATTTTGAGTTATATGGTGAATCCTGCGCAGATCCTGCTAATGCTCAGGTTGACATTTATATTGCAATCGAATAGTAAAATAGAGAAAGAAAACCGATAAGCATAAAAGCTGCGATCGGTTTTCTTTTTTGAATAAGGTAGGTAGGATTTTCCATCTGAGTGTCGAAATAACATGGATGAACCCATCATTGAGGAGGTATTTTTAGATGGAAATCCAGCCCATTTACAAAGACAATAATTTCACTATAACGAGGGAGCTGTTCATTAACGGTAACACTCGATATGCTATCCAGCATTTATGCTCGATCAAACTTGTCAAATCAAAGAGGCAAATTCCATATACGTTACTTGTTCTGGAGCTGCTCTTGATAGTAACTGGCTTCGCTTGGAATTTCCAATTGCATTCCATAGTATCGCTAATCGGTTTCCTTGGTCTCATTACTTCGGTGTCTCTTTATATATTCATAAAGCCTGTGCATAAGCTTTGGCTCGTTTTCTCCTCGGGAGAGAAGGAGATGATAGGCGTTACAGAGTATGCTTACTTAGAAGGACTGGCTAATGCTTTTAGCCGCTCTATGGTGGAAACAAAACAGCGTAATATGATGATTAGCTAAAATAACGGGAAAAGAAGTGTTGGACTAGCGACTTAATTGCTCGCGCACTTCAGAAATAATCTCATAAGATCTTAGGCGTGCGCTATGATCAAAGATCTGAGAAGCCATAATTAGCTCATCCGCACCGGTTTCATTAATAATAGCTTGAAGCTTTGTTTTAACTTGTTCGGGATTGCCTACTACAGAATAGCTGAACTGCTTGAGAAGTGCAGCTTCCTCATGTGGAGACCAAAGCCCGTCCATGCTCTCTACTGGGGGAGGCAATTGACCGAATCTCCCGCGAATCATATTAAGAAAGGCTTGCTGCTGAGAGGTAGCGTGTCTTTTTGCTTCTTGCTCCGTATCTGCGGCTATTATACCTACCCCGACCATGACATGTGGCTTATCCAATGCCTCGGAAGGGCGGAAGCCGGTACGATATAGCTCTAATGCTGGAAGTAAATAATCCGGAGCAAAATGGCTGGCGAATGCGAAAGGTAGTCCGAGCTGTGCAGCAAGCTGAGCACTGAACCCGCTTGAGCCCAGCAGCCAAATCGGAATATTGAGGCCTTCACCCGGTATAGCGCGAACGGCAGTGTTAATAGAGGCTTCGGGAGGGTTAAAATAAGAGCGAAGCTCACTCAGAAGGGCAGGGAAGTCTTCCCCGCCTGCACCTAATCCACGGCGTAATACTCGTGAAGCGGCTTGATCAGAGCCCGGAGCTCTACCCAGACCTAGATCAATTCGATTAGGGAATAAGGATTCCAATGTTCCGAACTGCTCTGCTATAACTAATGGAGCGTGGTTGGGTAGCATGATGCCGCCTGATCCTACTCGTATTGTTGAAGTACCAGCTGCGATATGGCCAATGACGACGGAAGTAGCTGAGCTAGCTATCCCGGGCATATTGTGATGCTCGGCCAGCCAGAAGCGGTGGTAGCCCCATTTTTCCGCATGGCGTGCAAGATCAAGAGAATGCTGTAAAGAAACTGCGGGTGTGCTGCCCATAGTGATGCTAGCTAGATCGAGAACGGAGAAAGTAACGGGTTGGGCAGGTTGGGATGAAGTCATGGCGGATGTTCCTCCTCATAGTTAAAACTGTATTTATTATTTTTATACTATGGTCAATATATTGACCAAATATCCAAAAGAAACCATCGTAACAGAGTAATAACGTAAACTACTCCTTATTCATATTCTCGATTAATTGCTGCAGGCATCGATTAAACGACGTGAGCTCATCCAGCTTAATATGCTCGAAAGAGGCTTCGTTGTTCGTAATGCCGAAGCGGTCGAGATGGGTTAGAGCTTGTTTTCCTTTTTCAGTAAGGCTCACAAGGGTCATGCGACGATCATCGTGCGCCTCATAAGTAGTCACAAATTGCCCTTGCTTGAGTCGTTCAATCATGCCAGTCATGTTCTGCTTGGTCACGAGTGTATTTTTACCTAATTGCTTTAAGGACAAATCCCCATTAGACAGAGCGGACAGAATAAACCATTGATGAACGCTCGTTAAACCTACTTCAGAGGCAAGTTTACGACCGATACGTTCCAGCAGGTTTGAGCATCGGAAAATATTAACGACAATACTGCCGTGCAAATGATCTGAATTGTCCAAGGTGGGTAGCTCCATAAGTCAATTTATTGACTATCCTACTCTATGTCCGTTCGTATGTCAATTCAAGTAAAGTCTATCGATTATAGTTTTTGCGGGGAAGTATCTCCTTCCGGTTGTGGGTTGAGATCGTGAAATCTGAATGGGTAAACTCTTAAAAAGGAGATTTCACGATCTCAAAGACAAACGCTTCGCTCCTACAGGAGATACTTCCCCTCTTTTTCTCATCGATTACGGTAAATAATAATACAAAAAGAAACCTCTGTGCATAATCTGCTCAAGCAACAGTTGATTAAAAACGAAAGGTGTTGGCACAGGAATAACCTTCTGTACCAACACCTTTTCGTTTGAACGTCATTATTGATCAAAGTGAGCTATTCCATAATTGTCCAATGGAACGATTTAATTGATGTCTTTGAAGGTGCTTGCAGCTTTCGCGAAAGCTTCACGTTTGTTTTCCATTCTGTTCAGAAGTGTCCAGAACAGGACTTGTGTAAAATTATTATCAGATTCTATAATCGTTGCAAGATAAGAGACTTTAAGCTTGTCCATTTCACCAGAAATTTCATATTGCAAAGCAGACATACCGTTGATAACCAATTTCTTAGGCTCGGATACGTTAGCATTGATTAATGAGCCGGCCATGTTATCAATGATGATATCTCTATATTCTTCTAGAGAGAAGTCATCTGCAAAATCGCTTTTGCTTTCTCTAAGAATGACCAAATATTCCTCTTCGCGGCCATTCATAGCCTGAATATCTGCATCAGGCATTAACTCGACTTTATCGTCCCAGCCTTTAGGAATCGTAATTTCTAGCTTGCCGTCCTCACTTGTCTTTACTTCTGTTTCAGAGCTGCTTTTAGGAGTATTAGTAGCTTTAGGCTGCTCAGTTGTGGTTTTAAGTACTTTGAACGACTGAATGACCTGATCTAATTCTTCTTTGTGATCAACAAATCCAGACTTGGTAGACCACGTTAGAATTTGATAGAATCCATCCGGCTTATCAACTAGTGCAACTAGATAATGTATTTTAATCTTTGTTACTTCTCCAGTTACTTCAAACATAAGAGCGGGTGAAGAATCTATGGTCGTTTCCCTTTGGGCTGTTTCTTCATAGTCAGTTACAGATGATTGGGAGCTTTGTAGAAATACATTTTTGTAATCTTCCAAAGTAGCATCGCTAGCCAAATCAGTTTTTGGAGTTTTAGTGACCATAGCGTACTTTTCTGCTTTTCTTTGGGAAATTCCTAGAGTGGATTGAGTAGCAAGTGTGGGGTCCTTCTTCCAGCTACTGCTTGCCGTTAATTGAATTTCTTCATTTTCTGAGGTAAAGATTTTGCTCTTTGCTTCTCCTAGATTACAGCCGGACAAGATAAGAACTGTTAGTAAAGTAAAGATAACCATTTTGAAGCTTTTTTTGCTAGTCGTGTACATGATGTCTCTCCTCTTAATAGGTAATAATATTATTATACCATATTTACCATATAATTTTGGGAATTATTTACTTAGATTCTTATACCATGAAACCTTTTGAATTGCTCAGGGCTCATTCCTGCGACCTTTTTGAACACGGAGCTGAAATAACTTGGGCTGTCGAACCCTACTAGATGAGCGATTTCTTGCATCCGTAGTGTGGGGTCGCGGAACATCCATTCCTTACTTTTATTTATCCGTTCACGGTTCACATATTCCATTGGTCGCATCTTCATCGTGGTTTTAAATAACTGGCAGAGATATTGTGCACTGACCTCGATGCAGTCGGCCATTTCATCAATTGTGATAGGTCTGTTTACATTAGCTTCAATATATTGAATGACTGGATGCAGCTTCATATAGCTTTGGGCGGTCGATGGCGTTTTGCTCCAGACACTTTTTACAAGGTCCAGCATAAAAGAGTACAGCAGCTTAGAGCACTCTAGGCTAACGAAAGGGCGTCCAGTACTTGCAATCGTATAAATGCTTCTTATGTGTGTAAGGAGGATGTCTGGATCCGTGACGGTGTAAACACCTGATTGCGTAACATCCGCTTGATGCAGTAGTAATGTAGACATGGCGCTTCCGTTAAAAGAAACCCAGTATAATTCCCAAGGCTCGGTTAGGGAGTGATAGGAATGAGATTCATGTGGAAAAAGGAAAAATCCTTGTCCAGCCTTAACGATATATTGCTGACCACCGACTATAAGCTCGCCTGTACCGGATACAACCTGCAGCCACTGATAATCAGGAAATCCTTCGGGTCTTTTTGTTCTCTCTTGATTCCCCCAATGTCCGATGCTTGTGAGGTATACGGGAAGCTTTGAATCTGTATCCGTTAATGTAGGAAATACCGGGGCGTCCATCTGAGTCATCTTCTTTCATATTTTGATAGTTATATTAAAATGTTGAAATAGGAATAGGGAGGTAGTCAATTTATAATGTGAATATAGTTATATTATGAAAGGTGGTTTACGTTTTGTCCAAAACTAAATTTACTTATTCGCCACCCAGCAATGGTTATCCTGAATGGAATAATAATTCTGAGATTTTTCAGCTTAATCGAATGGATGCGCATGCAACCTTAATGACTCATGATTCATTGGAAGAAGCCTTGATCGGCAACCGAGAAAAGTCTTCCTCGTACCATTCGTTAAATGGGCTATGGCGGTTTGCCTTTGCCGAAAATCCTGATAAAAGGATTAAATCATTTTATAAGGTAGGCTTTAATTCAGAGGAATGGGATGAAATTCAGGTGCCTGCTCACTGGCAGCTTCAAGGCTATGATTATCCGCAATATACGAATATCAGATATCCTTGGATTGATTCTGAGCCGTTGAAGCCACCTTTTGCACCAACCAAATATAACCCTGTTGGTTCTTATATTCGAACATTTGAAGTACCGAAAGATTGGTCAGATAAGCCTGTTTTTATTAGCTTTCAGGGGGTAGAATCGGCTTTCTATATATGGTTAAACGGGGATTTAGTTGGTTATAGCGAAGATACATTTACTCCCGCAGAGTTTGATCTGACACCCTATCTCGTAGAGGGTGAGAATAAGCTCGCAGTGGAAGTATACCGTTGGTGTGATGCGAGCTGGCTTGAGGATCAGGATTTCTGGAGAATGAGCGGAATTTTCCGCGACGTATATTTGTTCACGGCTCCGGATACGCATATTTATGACTTTTTTGTTCATACCGATCTTGACGATGAGTTTAAGGATGCGAGCTTGCGCATTGACGCAACGCTAGTGAATTATTTTGGTAAGGATGCTGGTAGTTGGACTATAAATGCTGAGCTTTACGATTCAAAGCAGCGTGCAGTGCTACAGCAAGCATTATCGATTAAAGCAGTCTTAGGCTCGAATGAGAAGAGTGAAGTACAAGGCTCAGTAAAAGTGCCCAACCCGTTGAAGTGGAGTGCTGAGCAGCCTAATCTGTACACCCTTGTGCTCCAATTGACGAATGAAGCAGGGACTGTAGTCCAATTTATCAGCTGTAAAATAGGCTTCCGCAAATTCGAAATTCAAGATGGGCTAATGAAAATCAATGGACAACGCATTGAGTTCAAAGGCGTAAATCGGCATGAATTTTCATGTGATACAGGAAGAGCTCTTAAAGAAGAAGATATGATACGCGATGTGAAGCTAATGAAGGCTCACAATATTAATGCTGTTCGGACGTCGCATTATCCCAATAATCCAAGATGGTACGAGTTGTGTAATGAGTATGGGCTATATGTCATTGATGAGACCAATTTGGAGACGCATGGCACTATGGGTTCTGTGGACCAGGAAGAACCGGATCCGATTCCAGCGAGTAAGCCAGAATGGCGAGATAACGTCATCGACCGCTGTAACTCCATGCTCCAGCGTGACAAGAATCATCCGTCTATTATCATCTGGTCATTAGGGAATGAAGCTTGGGGAGGAGACAATTTCGTTCATATGCATGATTTTTTACGTGCGAAGGATCCTTCCCGTGTCGTTCATTATGAAGGGGTATTTAATCATCGTCAGTCAGAGGCTGCATCCGATGTCGAGAGTCAGATGTACACGAAGCCGCAAGATATTGAGGCATATGCATTGAAATTTCCTGCTCCTACAAAGCCGTTCGTACTGTGCGAATACAGCCATGCGATGGGAAATTCCTGCGGTGGTTTGTCTAAGTATACTGACCTATTTGAGAAATACCCTATTCTACAAGGCGGTTTTATTTGGGATTGGGTAGACCAAGCTATTCGAGTTCAGGCTGCGGATGGAACGTCCCATATGGCATATGGTGGTGATTTTGGAGAGTCGCCGCATGATGGGAATTTTTGTGGAAATGGTATTGTTTTTGCGGATCGTCAGGTGTCGGCTAAGCTCTATGAGGTGAAAAAATGCTATCAAAACATCCAGTTCACAGCAGAAAAGCTGCAAGAGGGCTTATTCCATGTGAAAAATCGCAATCTGTTCACTGATCTAAGCACATATGAGTTTATGTGGCAGCTTGCTAACAATGGCGTTCCCGTAAATGAGGGGAAGATAGAGCTTCAAGTGGCTCCAGGACAATCGGCTATCCTAGATTTATTGGACGCATATCCTAAGGAAGCGAGCTATGGGGATGAGTTTGTGCTAACAATAAGCGCTGTTCTTAAGGAAGGTACATTGTGGGCGGAAGCTGGACATGAAGTCGCGTTCGAGCAATTCGTGCTACCTATTTCAATTCCGGTTGCAGGCAATGAAGATTTGTTGCATCCTGTCGTTCAGATCAACAGAAACGAGAATACTTGGATTGCCGAGGGTGAACATTTCTCCGCTACTTTTAATGAGAATACGGGGGATTTGATTTCTTATCAGGTTAAAGGGACTGAATTGCTCAAGCAGCCGCTTGTACCGAATTTCTGGAGAGCCTATACCGACAATGATAGAGGGAACAAGCATCATGAGCGCAGCGCAACTTGGCGGGAAGCGGGACAAAACCGCAAGCTAGTAAAGTTTAGTGTAGCTTCAGTGCCTGCTGGAGTAGAAGTAAACGTTGAATACAGTTTGCCAACAAATCCGGAATCAGCGGTAAAAATAGTTTATTCGATTCGTGGAAATTGCGAGATTGGTGTGCGATTGGATCTAAATCCGGGTAGAGATTTGCCTGGATTGCCGGAGATTGGAATACTATTTGAAATGGATTCTTCCTTTGATACAGTTACCTGGTACGGCAAAGGACCTCACGAGAATTATTGGGATCGTTCCACAGGTGCTAAAATAGGTTTATTTTCCGGGAAGGTAATTGACCAGGTTGAGCCTTATTTACGTCCGCAAGAGACGGGAAATAAAACAGAGGTACGCTTTGCAACCTTAACGAACAAAGATGGTAAAGGTATCAGAGTTGAAGGAGCACCAGTATTCGAGCTTAATGCTCTTCCTTATACGCCTTATGAGCTTGAGCAGTATGATCATTATCACCTGCTACCTTCGTCAGATAAAACAGTCGTTCGTGTCAACTACAAGCAAATGGGCGTTGGCGGAGATGACAGCTGGGGCGCTCCCACCCATCCAGAATATACGTTGTACTCTAATCGGACTTACTCTTATTCCTTTGCGATAAAGGGAATTGTTGGTTAGATTGCATGAAGGATTAATAAATTTACAATGCGGAGGCCTACTAACATGGGAATTCATTATAACGCTAAGCATCGTCTGTTTCATTTACAAGGTCCAAATACGAGTTACATTATTCAATTAAATAACAATGGTGTGCCTATGCATGCCTATTGGGGACGCAAGCTGTCTGACTATCCGCTGGAGGGAATGCTAACATTTCTAGAGAGGTGCTCGTTTTCGCCAAATCCTTATCCTGAGGATCGTACTATATCCTTCGATACTTTGCCGCAAGAGTACCCAGCCTTCGGGACGAGTGATTTCCGGCATCCTGCTTATCAAGTACAGCTTGAGGATGGATCTACCATAACTGAGCTTGCTTATGTTACTCATCGAATCTTAGATGGCAAACCAAAGCTCGAGGGATTGCCCTCTACATATGTAGAGAAGGATGAAGAAGGTCAGTCCTTGGAGCTTGAACTTGAGGACGGGAAGACTGGACTGCGTGTCATTCTGACTTATTCGGTCTTTGCTGAGCATGATGCGATTGTTAGGTCAGTTAAATTAGTAAATAAGGGCAGTTCGACGCTACGGTTGCTTCGAGCTTTAAGTGGAAGTGTAGATTTTCGTCATGACCGGTTCCATTTTATACAATTATCAGGAGCATGGACGCGGGAAAGGGACATTCACAGACGTCAGTTATACCCAGGTATTCAGTCTGTTGAAAGTCGTAGAGGATCAAGCAGTCACCAGCAAAATCCTTTTATCGCTTTGGTTTCACCAAATGCAGATGAGGACCATGGAGAAGCTTATGGGTTCAGCCTTGTTTACAGTGGTAGCTTCATCGCTCAAGCCGAAGTGGATCAATTCCACACAACTAGAGTAACAATGGGAATCAATCCTTTTGACTTTGAATGGCGCTTAGAGGTAGGGGAGGAGTTCCAAACCCCTGAGATGGTCATGGTCTATTCGGCTGATGGGCTTGGTGGAATGTCGAGGATTTATCATCGCTTGTACCGGACTCGCCTGTGTCGTGGAGTATTTAGGGACCAACCGAGACCTGTTCTTGTGAACAACTGGGAAGCAACCTATTTTCAATTTAATGCAGAAAAGATCGAGAGTATCGCAAGGGTTGGGCAAGAATTAGGTATTGAGTTATTTGTTCTTGACGATGGTTGGTTCGGAAGAAGAGATAATGACGATTCCTCGTTAGGGGATTGGACGGTAGATTATCGTAAATTGCCTAACGGTTTAGCCGATCTGGCAACACGCGTCAATAAACTAGATATGCAATTCGGTTTATGGTTCGAGCCTGAGATGATTTCTCCGGATAGTGATTTATATCGTGCGAACCCCGATTGGTGTCTTCATGTTTCGGAGCGTCGGAAAACAGAGGGTCGCAAGCAGCTCGTTCTTGATTTATCACGTGAGGATGTATGCGATTATTTGATTGAATCAGTTAGCTCAGTGCTTCGATCTGCCCCGATTACGTATGTAAAGTGGGATATGAACCGCAATATGACCGAAATAGGCTCAGCTTTGCTAGCGCCAGAGCGTCAGCGTGAAACAGCACATCGCTACATGCTTGGCCTATATCGGGTCATGGAAGCTATTACTTCTGAGTTTCCGCACATTTTATTCGAGAGCTGCTCTGGCGGGGGCGGAAGGTTTGATCCGGGAATGCTTTTCTATATGCCACAAACTTGGACGAGTGATAATACCGATGCTGTTAGCAGGTTGCGGATCCAATATGGGACTAGCTTGGTCTACCCGATAAGTACAATGGGTGCTCACGTTTCTGCCGTACCTAACCACCAATTGCATCGCATAACCTCGCTTCAGACACGGGGAAATGTTGCTATGTCAGGCAACTTCGGCTACGAGCTGGATTTGACCGAGATGGCCGATGACGAGAAAAGAGAAGTCAAACGGCAAGTGGAGCAGTACAAAGAAATTCGACACTTGGTGCAGTTTGGTGATTTTTATAGAATTCGCAGCCCATTCGAAGGAAATGATACGGCATGGATAATGGTTGCTGAGGATGGATCGGAAGCATTCGCAGTATATGTCCGTGTTCTTGCAGAGCCGAATGCTCCACTGGATTGGATCAGATTCAAAGGCTTGGATGCGAATGCGAAGTATCGGGTCGAAGAACAGGGTTCAGTATACGGCGGCGATCAGCTTATGTATTCTGGCTTGCCTATTCCGCAGCTTAATGGAGACTACCAAAGCTACGTTTGGCGGTTTGTGCGAATTTAATGAGTGAGTCGTGGCTAACGAACCATACCGAGCTTATTAGCGGTAAATGGAGACTACCCAAGCTACGTTTGGCGGATTGCACGAGTGAAATGTGTGATTTGTGGCTAACGAATCATACCGAGCTTATTAGCAGTAAATGGAGACTACCCAAGCTACGTTTGGCGGTTTGTACGAGTTTAATGTGTGATTTGTGGCTAACGAATCATACCGAGCTTATTAGCGGTAAAATGACTTCTAATTGATCCTAACGAACCGCAGAGGCGCTATTGCGTCATAACTTGGAGTAATGGTGCTACTTTGTTGAATATAAGTTGTGTGGAGTTCATTACAATTTAAAACCATTGGATTTCGAGTGTTTAACAGTTCTTGGGTTCGTTAGCAGTATATTTTCTTCCATATTGCACATCCTATTTCGACGGAGGTGTTTAGTATGGAGCAACAAAGTGGTAAACAGCAAATCGTAGCAGTTAGAAAAAATGGTGATGGTGATATTGTGGAGCTGCAGCTATCATCGGGTCAAGTTGTTGGTTACAAAGAAGCCCAGCAGATGGCTAAGAACGATCAGATTGAAAATGTGAATGTGTTCAAAGGTCGCGATGGGGATGAACATCTACGCTCAGATCCCGATGGACGCACGGACAATAATCTGGATCAATTGCCAACCTTCTAACCCAATTGAAAAATAAAGGCTGCTCAATGAGACTTCTCATTTGGGTGGCCTTTATTTCGGTTAAAGCGTGTCGCTCAAACCTCACGAGGCTGTCTTTGTCTCAATTGTGCCCCAGTAGCCCGAGTTAGTCGTTGTCGCCGCTCTACTCTGTCCCGAATGTGCACCAGTAGCCTGAGTTAGTCGGAGTCGCCGCTCTATTCTGCCACAAACGTGCCCTGGTAGCTCGAGTTAGTCGGAGTTGCCGCTCTACTCTGTCTCAAACGTGCCCCAGTAGCTCGAGTTAGTCGGAGTCGCCGCTCTATTCTGTCCCATGCGTGCCCTGGTAGCTCGAGTTAGTCGGAGTCGCCGCTCTATTCTGTCCCATGCGTGCCCTGGTAGCTCGAGTTAGTCGGAGTCGCCGCTCTATTCTGTCCCATGGGTGCCCTGGTAGCCCGAGTTAGTCGGAGTTGCCGCTCTACTCTGTCCCAAATGTGCCCCAGCAACCCGAATTAGTCGGAGCCGCCGCTCTATTCTGTCCCATGCGTGCCCTGGTAGCTCGAGTTAGTCGGAGTTGGCGCTCTATTCTGTCCCATGCGTGCCTCGGTAGCCCGAGTTAGTCGGAGTTGGCGCTCTATTCTGTCCCATGCGTGCCTCGGTAGCCCGAGTTAGCCGGAGTCGCCGCTCTATTCAGTCCCATGGGTGCCCTGGTAGCCCGAGTTAGTCGGAGTTGCCGCTCTGCTCTGTCCCAAATGTGCCCCAGTAGCCTGAGTTAGTCGGAGTTGTCGCTCTACTCTGTCCCGAATGTGCACCAATAACCCGAATTAGTCGGAGGAAGTTCTCATCGTGCCACGCTTAATGTAGCAAAATGCGCCAATGGTGGCTCAAGAAGAGTCCGAACCCTGCTCAAAGTAGCAAAACGCGACAATAGTGGCTCGAAAAGAGTCCGAACCCCGCTCAAAGTAGCAAAACGCGACAATGGTGGCTCAAGAAGAGTCCAAACCCCACTCAAAGTAGCAAAACGCGACAATGGTGGCTCAAGAAGAGTCCAAACCCCACTCAAAGTAGCAAAACGCGACAATGGCGGCTCAAGAAGAGTCCAAACTCCACTCAAAGTAGCAAAACGCGACAATGGCGGCTCAAGAAGAGTCCAAACTCCGCTCAAAGTAGCAAAACGCGACAATGGCGGCTCAAGAAGAGTCCAAACTCCGCTCAAAGTAGCAAAACGCGACAATGGTGGCTCGCGGGGCGCCCGCATCCTACTCCTGCTTCCCGCCCCTGTTCCTCGCACTCCCCCGACTTGTATATACAACATAAAAAAAATACACGAGAAAACACACATCTCCTCCAAGATGTTAAAATAAAACATTGTAAATACCGCTATTTAAAGGTAAAATTAGACTCATATAATGTACATACAAGTTTATTTTACTATACATATAAACAGGAGGATTCCCTTATGCTACAGCTTAAGCCTTATCAAATTTGGTTTGTCACGGGAAGCCAGCATCTATATGGACCGGAAACTTTGGAGGAAGTAGCGGCTCACTCGCAGGAAATGTCACACGGGTTGTCGGGCGATGCTAATATTCCTTTTCCAATTGTCTATAAACCAGTTGTAAAGTCCGCGGAGGAAATTCGAGACATATGTATTCAAGCGAATTCGGATGAGCTATGTGCGGGAATTGTTACTTGGATGCACACGTTTTCGCCTGCTAAGATGTGGATTGCTGGATTGTCAGAGCTTCGCAAACCGCTTCTGCACCTGCATACACAATATAATAGTGATATTCCTTGGGAATCCATTGATATGAATTTCATGAATACAAACCAAGCAGCTCATGGTGATCGTGAATTTGGGTATATCGGCGCCCGTATGGGTATAGCTCGTAAAGTGGTGGTTGGCCATTGGCAAGATTCGAATGTTCGTGGTCGTATTGGTGGCTGGGCTCGTACAGCTGTTGCTTATGCGGAGAGCCGTCAGCTGAAGGTAGCTCGTTTCGGGGATAACATGCGCCAGGTTGCCGTTACGGAAGGTGACAAAGTGGAAGCCCAAATCAAATTTGGTTGGGCAGTGAACGGTTTTGGAGTAGGCGATCTTGTGGAGCGTGTTCATTCCGTATCTCAAGATGAGGTTAATGAGCTGTTGGAGCAATATGCTGAGAAGTATGATATTGCAGAAGAAGGGTGTACGGAAGGTCCCATTCGCACTGCGATTGCTTATCAAGCGCGTATTGAGCTAGCGCTTAAATCGTTCTTAGATGAAGGTGGGTTTACTGCTTTCACGACGACATTCGAGGATTTACACGGATTAGAGCAATTGCCTGGTCTGGCTGTTCAACGTCTAATGGAGCAAGGTTATGGGTTTGCTGGAGAAGGTGACTGGAAAACCGCGGCTCTCACACGTTTGTTGAAAATCATTGCTGGAGGTGTGGGTACTTCGTTCATGGAGGATTACACCTATCACTTCGAGCCAGGTAACGAGATGGTTCTCGGTGCGCATATGCTAGAGGTTTGTCCTACGATTGCGGCATCTAAGCCTCGAATTGAGGTGCATCCACTTGGAATCGGGGGCAAAGCCGATCCTGCCCGCTTCGTATTCGATGGCAGAGGAGGGGCAGCCATCAATGTATCGGTTGTGGACATGGGCAATCGTTTCCGGATGATTGTGAATGAGGTCGATGGCGTGGAGGTTAATAAGGCCATGCCGAAGCTTCCGGTAGCCCGTGTCCTGTGGAGGCCACAGCCTTCGTTGCAGCAAGGGGCTGAGGCATGGATATTAGCAGGTGGTGCTCACCATACGGTATATACTTTTGCCGTTACAACGGAGCAAATGCTGGACTTCGCCGAAATTGTTGGCATTGAATGTGTTGTTATCGATAAGAACACTCACCCTGTACAATTTCGTAACGAACTGCGTTGGAGTCAGGCTGCTTGGAAGTAAAGGTAGGATGATTAAAAAGAGGACTATTCTCATTTTTGAGAATAGTCCTCTTTGACTTTTACCCTTTGGGGGGACGGGGGGATAAATTAGGCCCTTTATCAATCCCATTATTCTTGTTGAAGTTGTATATGCGTAAAATAATAATTTTGAGAATAGCGTACGTAGGAGAAACGATAATCATTCCTAGCGGACCGATAACGGCCCCCACGCCTATTACTAGAAGCATGATAGTCAATGGATGTACGTTTAGCTGCTTACCCATGATTTTGGGGGCGACCAAGTTAGATTCAATCTGGTTAGATATGAAAATGATGACGCAAACCTGCAATGCTGCTACTGGAGATATCGTAAGTGCAACTATGACAGTCGGGACAGCTGCGATAAGGGGTCCTATGTAAGGAATAACATTCGTTATCGCGGCAACAAGGCCCAAGAGCAGCGGATAGGGAAGATCAATGATGAGGTATCCGCAAAATGTTAGAGTACCAATAATTAACGAGGTAATTACTTTCCCCATAATAAATGAGCCGATTGAAGTATCGATTTCCTTGAGCGTAGGAAGAGCTTCTCCATGAAAGCGCTGGGGTATAAATTTAAGAACAGCACCCGGAAACTTATGGCCTTCTTTTAGCATGTAGTAAATGATGAAGGGAACAAGCCCTATAAGTAGGAAGAAATTCATGATCATATTAAATACACTACGAACGCTGCCGACGATGGAATTAAGCAAATCTCCAATCATCGTGGACAGCTGTGATGAAAGATTTTCGGTGGAGAATGTTTCATCCTTACTAATATTTTGAAACCACTGATTCTCCTGGAGGGACGCCAGCCATTCTTTAATGGATTCAATTATTTGTGGGAAGTTGTTCACCAATGTGAGTGATTGCTCTCTAATCGGCGGCCAAATCAGCCAAGAGAATACAAAGATGACACCAAAAACAGCTAAATAAACGATTAAGATGGATAGGCCAAGTGGAAGCCGTTTTGCAAGTAATTGAACAGGTGGCCGGAATATGTAATAGATCATTCCTGATAAGACGATAGGGACGAACAAGGCTGCAAGAATAGACCCTATCGGATTAATTAAATACCCAACCTTAGAGGCTAAAAAAGCAATAAGCAGGATAACAATAATCCCGTAGCCAATGCGAAACCATTTTCCTTGTGGCATAGAAGAACCTCTTCTCGACAGTAGTGTTAAAGCTTGCTTTATTCATCTCAATTAACTCATTTGATACCTTGTTAAACAGAGGCAGGAAAATAAGATGAGGAATACGAATTACTAATTCTACATACATATTGTACAACGTGGGGAAGGCCTCACCAACTTTCTTATGACTTTTTTGAAAATGGGGTGAATCTTTTCACGAAATTCGCTATAATGAATGTAAGTTCCATGTTAATTGTCAGGAATGTTAACAAACAATTAACAATCAGTTGATGTTCGTCGAACAAATCGCAGCACTTATGAGCAACCCTATTCGGCGGGAGGTGACTTCGTATGCAGGCATCGCCGGTTTTGGTTTCATCCGACGACCTGTACTTGTTCAATACCGGGCAGCTCTTTCGTGCCTATCGCACTTTCGGGGCTCATCCTATCGTATTTGAAGGCAGCTTTGGAGTCCGTTTCGTCTTATGGGCACCTCGTGCTCAGGAAGTTGCTGTTATTGGCGATTTCAATGACTGGAACGTTACGGATCGATCTGTAAAGCTGGCGCAAATAGGCACTACTGGCGTGTGGGTTGGCTTTGGACCCGGTCTAAGCGAAGGTGTTCATTACAAGTACGAGATTGTGAATGCAAATGGGAAGCGGCAGCTTAAATCCGATCCTTTTGGCTTTCAAAGTGAATTGCGTCCTAATACCGCTTCCGTCGTAACTAATCTTGATTGTTATGAATGGCAGGATTCCGAGTGGTTGGACGATAGGAGTAATCATCCCCCTTATGAGAAGCCGATGCTTATTTACGAGGTTCATCTCGGTTCATGGCGGATGGATGAGCCTGAGCAGTTCAGAGATTACGAGCAGCTCTCTCAAGAGCTCGTCGATTATGTGTGCTCTATGGGCTACACCCATATCGAGATTTTGCCGTTAACGGAGCATCCGCTTGATCGTTCTTGGGGCTATCAGGCCACCGGTTATTATGCAGCAACTAGTCGTTATGGTCCTCCTGTTGGGCTGAAAAAGCTAGTCGATCGTTGTCATAGTCGTGGTATTGGCGTGCTGCTTGATTGGGTTTGTGGACATTTCTGTAAAGATGATCATGGTTTGCGGCTTTTTGATGGAACCCCGCTTTACGAGAGCTCTGATTTTAGACGTGCAGAGAAGCCATTATGGGGCACGCTCGCCTTTGATTTTAGCAAGCCGCAGGTGCAGAGCTTTCTTCTCTCCAATGCTTTGTTCTGGATGGATGTCTATCATATTGATGGGCTGCGAGTAGATGCTGTTGCAAGTATGATTGATTTGAATTTCGACAAGCCAGAATCCATGAGAGCGTTAAATCGTTTTGGTGGGACTGAAGATGTCGATGCCCTTCAATTTTTGCGTAAGCTCAATGAAACCGTCTTTCTATATTATCCCGAGAGTCTCATGATGGCAGAAGATTCTTCCTCCTATCCTGCAGTTACATCGCCCACCTACCTAGGAGGCCTCGGATTCAACTACAAATGGAATATGGGCTGGATGAACGACATGCTCCGTTATATGGAGATAGATCCAGCCGAGCGATCGTCCCATCATTCACTCATCACATTTTCTCTTCACTATGCATTCTCCGAAAATTACGTTTTACCTCTATCGCACGATGAAGTTGTTCATGGCAAACGTTCAATGTTGAATAAAATGCCTGGATCCTATCAGGAGAAATTCTCAAACCTTCGGTTGTTTTACGGCTATTGGATGACCCATCCGGGTAAAAAGCTGCTATTCATGGGCGGTGAATTCGGTCAATTCGACGAATGGAAGGATTATACGGGTCTAGACTGGGCTCTTCTGCAATACCCACTGCACGATAGTATGAGCAGATATGTCGGTGAACTGAACAAATTATATTTGGAAAATGAGGCGTTATGGGAACTGGATCATAAGCAGAGCGGGTTTGAGTGGATAGATGTAAACAACTCCGCGCAATGCATGCTTTCTTTTCAGCGTAATGGCAAATCATCCGAATATTCTATAGTAACAGTGTGCAATTTCTCACGGGATACGCATCCTATTTACCGAATTGGAGTATCGCAACCAGGCGTATACCGGCTATTGCTTAATAGTGACGAATCTGACTATGGTGGCTCAGGCTTTGAGTTATCCTCTACAGCACATACGAACAATGTCCCGCTACACGGAAAACCTTATAGCATTGAATTGTCTGTTCCCGCTTTATCTATACAGATATGGAAGTTCGATACAGCATGATGATCAGTAGAATCATATCGCTTTCGGCTTTTACTTGGGAAGGAGTGTGAGGTTCATGCGAAAGAATGAGTGTGTTGCCATGTTGCTAGCTGGTGGGGAAGGTCGCCGTTTAGGTGTTCTGACGAAGGATCTAGCTAAACCCGCTGTTCACTTTGGAGGCAAGTACCGCATTATTGACTTCACCTTAAGCAATTGTGTTCATTCTGGTATTGAGACGGTTGGCGTGCTCACGCAATATCAGCCACTTGAGCTGACTCAGCATCTGGGTATAGGAACTCCGTGGGGGCTGGATCGGCGAGAGGGTGGCATGCATGTGCTTCCTCCGTATGTTCGTCAGAAGGGCGGCTCCTGGTATAAAGGGACAGCTAATGCTATCTATCAGAACTTAGGATTTATTGAAAGATATGACCCTGAATACGTCCTTATTATTTCCGGAGATCACATTTATAAAATGAACTACGACCTTCTGCTTGATGCCCATAAAAAGAACCGCGCGGACGCCACGTTAGCAGTAATTAGTGTTCCGTGGGCGGAGACTAACCGGTTTGGCATTCTGAGTGTGGACGAGGATGACAGGGTTGTTGAATTCGCCGAAAAACCAAAAAAAGCGAATAGTAATCTTGCTTCGATGGGTGTATACATGTTTTCGTGGTCGGTGTTAAAAGAAGCTTTAATCCGCGACGAGGCGGAGCGTCATTCCTCCAATGACTTCGGTAAGGATATTATTCCGACGCTATTAAAGGACGGTGCTCGTCTATTTTCCTATCGTTTCAATGATTATTGGAAGGATGTCGGTACGATTGATAGTTTGTGGGAGGCCAACATGGATTTGTTGGAAGATCGACCGTCGCTCCAGCTCAATGATCGCTCCTGGCGTATTTTCTCTGCAAGTCCGAATCAACCGGCTCAGTACATTGCTCAAACTGCTAAAGTGCAAGGCTCGCTTATCAATGAAGGGTGCTTTGTGGAAGGGCGCGTAAACCGTTCGGTGTTATTTCATGGCGCGCGTGTCGGTGAAGGAAGTGTCGTTGAAGACTCCATACTCATGCCTGGAGCCATTATAGGTAAGGATGCCAGAATTATTCGAGCTATCGTTGGCGAAGGTGCTGTCGTTGGTGATGGATGCTTGCTTGGTAGCGTTGATTCTGAGGATATTGCTGTTGTGGGAAGTGGAGAAACGATCCGCCCCGAGGCGGAGCTTAAGGAGGTGGAGCCTGTATGAAGCTACCAATGATGGGTGTCATTAACTTGATTCATGAAGCTGATGAGATGGAATCCTTGACGGCCAACCGCTGCTTGGCGACAGTTCCGTTCGGAGGTCGTTACCGCCTTATCGATTTTGTTCTTTCTTCTATGGTCAATTCCGGAATTCCGAAGGTTGCTGTATTCGCCCATACCAAATTTAGATCCCTTATGGATCATCTCGGTTCAGGTAGTAACTGGGATCTCCATCGCAAGCAAAGTGGGCTATTTGTTCTGCCGCCTTCTATGGAGGATCAGACTGATTTTGGTAAAGGAGACCTGTACCATTTTTACCGTAACCGCGATTACTTCTACCGTAGCCCGCTTGAGTATGTCGTTATTTCCCGTAGCCATATGGTATGTAATGTGGACTTCGCCAAGGTGCTGGATCAGCACCGCGAAACGGGGGCGGACATTACCGTCGTCTGCAAAACAAGTGCAGAAGGGGTGCCTGGGCTTGCACGTAAGGTGAAGGTTAATGCGGCGGGTCGCATTATAGAAATGCAAGATCATTTCGGCAGATTAGATAGTGATGTCGTTTCAATGGAAATGTACGTCCTTTCAAAGGATTTGTTGCTTGATCTGGTCGAAACCTCATTGGCTCAGGGCAGTGATCATTTTGTCCGCCATTCGATTCTGTCCCGCCTAAATCAGCTTAAAGTCTTATCCTATATGCATGAAGGTGTGTTGGGGGTAGTAAACAACATTGCAGCCTATTATCGCCATAGTATGGAGCTGCTACAACCTGAGGTGTGGAAGGAATTGTTCTTTAAGCCAGGCTCGATCTATACGAAGGTTAAGGATGAGCCGCCTACGCATTACCGCAATAGCGCTGATGTTTCACATTCTCTAATTGCTAATGGGTGTGACATTGAGGGGACTGTAAACAATAGTATCTTGTTTAGAGGTGTCAAGGTTGGTAAGGGTGCGGTTGTTAATAACAGTATCGTAATGCAGAATGGCGTGATTGGCGAAAATGGTTCTTTAGAAAATTGTATTTTGGACAAAGAGGTACAAATTCGTGCCCAGCAGCAGCTAAGAGGCTCGGTTGAGATGCCGTTCATAGCGTTGAAACGGAAAGTCATATAACGAGGAGTTGGCTTCATGCGGGTGTTGTTCGCGGCGTCGGAAGCGATGCCGCTCGTCAAGACGGGGGGGCTAGCCGATGTCGTTGGTGCTCTTCCTAAAGCGCTCGCCAAGATGGGGGTGGACGTAACCGTTGTACTGCCGAAGTATGGAGAAATTCCTAAAGCTATTACCGACGCCGTAGTCCCTGTCTCAGTAATTGAGGTTCAGTTAGGCTGGAGAAGGCAATATTGCGGCATTCAAGAGGTAACTCTTGATGGCGTTAGATTCCTGCTGATTGACAATGAGTTTTATTTCAAACGGGGTTATTTGTACGGCTATGGTGATGAAGCTGAGAGATTCGCTTTCTTTAGCTTCGCGGTGCTTGAAATGCTAGGCGAGCTTGACCAAATGCCTGATATTATTCATTGTCACGATTGGCAAACGGGGTTAATTCCGTTTCTACTCCAGACGAGGTATGCGAATCGTCCGGGCTATCGGGATATTCGGACTGTGTTTACGATTCACAATTTGCAATATCAAGGTGTATTTTCTCGGGAGCTTCTACAGGATTTACTAGCCACGGGTGATGATTCCTTTACGGAGGACAGTCTTGAATTTTATGGAGCGGGAAGCTGTATGAAGGCAGGGCTTCGCTTCGCGGACAAGCTATCAACAGTAAGTAACACCTATGCTCAGGAGATTCAGACGGAAGCCTTCGGTGAGAAGCTTGATGGAGTAATTAGGCAACGAGCGGGCGATCTATGGGGTATTGTGAATGGGATTGACACTGAAGTATACGATCCGATGAATGATCCTTATTTGGTCGCTCCTTATCGGGATTCTCGAGCCAAAAAGCGACAAAACAAAACGGCTTTGCAGATGGAGCTTGGGCTGCCAATAGATGAGGATGTTCCGATGATCGGTATCGTATCGCGATTGACGGGGCAGAAGGGCTTCGACCTCCTCGGAGAGGCTTTGCCGGAGCTGATGAAGGAAAAGCTGCAGTTGGTTATTCTTGGTTCAGGAGAGCCAGAGATTGAGGCTATGCTACGGGAGTCGTTACTACTTAATCGCAGCAAGATGGCGCTATGGTTTGGGTTTAATGAGGGGCTTGCGCGTCGATTCTATGCGGCGTCGGATATGTATTTAATGCCTTCGCGGTTTGAACCATGCGGCTTAAGTCAGCTTATAGCTTTGCGGTACCGGACTGTTCCAATTGTTCGAGAAACCGGGGGGCTGAAAGACACCGTGGAACCTTATAACGAATATACCGAAGCAGGGAATGGATTTACATTTGGTCCAGCAACCGTTCACGATCTCTTGTACACGGTTCGCCGTGCCTTATCGTTCTATGGAAGAGAAGAAGAGTGGAATAAAATTGTGGCCAACGGAGCTAAGAAGGATTACGGCTGGGAATCCTCGGCACGTTTATATTATCAACTATACCGCGAACTCGTCATCTAAGAAGGAGAGGGATTGGCATGGCTCGTCATCTGGTCATTGGAAATGGAAAAATGCTAGTCAATTTGGACAGTAACTGCTTTATTCGAGACGTTTATTTTCCATTCGTAGGACAGCTGAATCACGTCGGCGGACATTTATGCCGATTTGGTGTATGGTGCGATGGTGCGTTTGCGTGGCTGGACGACCCGGAATGGGTCATTGAGCTCGGTTACATTGAAGATTCACTCGTAACGAACGTAACGGCGCGTCACGATCGCCTGGGGCTGGAGCTGCAGCTGAATGACGGCATTCATCAACGGGAATGTATCTATATGAAACGTGTCGTTGTCCGGAATTTAGGCGATAACGAGAAAGAGGTCCGAGTATTTTTTCATCATGACCTTATGATCGATGGCAATGAGGTGGGGGATACGGCTGCCTTCTATCCCGCAAATCGCACCTTGTTTCATTACAAGCGCTCCTCCTACTTCATGTTTAATGGTAGGTCAGATGAAGGTGGGATTTACCAATTTTCTACAGGCATCAAGAGATTTCATTCTGCAGAGGGCACTTGGCGGGATGCCGAGGATGGGGAACTGATGGGGAATGCGATTTCCCAGGGGTCGGTTGATAGTACGATAAGCTTCCGCACTATAGTTCCTTCTGGCAACGAGAGGACGGTTTATTATTGGATGTCCGTCGGCACAGAGATGGAGGAGGTTAAACGTCTTGACCAGTATGTGCAGGAGAGTCATCCAGAGAAGCTTCTAAGTCGTATTGTCATTTACTGGAATCATTGGCTGACTCGGGTAGGGGATCGATTTGGTGATTTGCCTGAAAACGTGACAAAGCAATTAAAGCATAGCCTACTTATTGTTAGGACGCAGATTGATGAGCGCGGCGCAATTATGGCTGCGAATGATACTGATATTTTGCAATATAATCGAGATCATTACAGTTATATGTGGCCTCGAGACGGTGCGCTTATCGCCGATGCGATGTCCCTTGCTGGCTATCATGGCACAATCGCTCCTTTCTTCCACTTCTGTGGTCGCAATCTTTCTCCGGAAGGTTATTTACACCACAAGTACAATCCGGACGGTACAGTAGGCTCAAGCTGGCATCCTTATGTTGTACAAGGAGTGCCGCGCCTCCCGATACAAGAGGATGAAACGGCGTTAGTGCTTTATGCGCTGTGGAAAGACTATGCGCGCCACGGGGAAATCGAGCTTCCGCAAGCATTGTACAGCACGCTTATCCGCAAGGCCTCTGCATTCCTTTGTGATTATATGGAACCGGATTTAGGGCTTCCGAAGCCAAGCTATGATCTGTGGGAGGAACGGTATGGTATATGGACCTACACGGTAGCTTCAGTATATGGAGGCTTGATGGCAGCGGCCTATTTTGCCGATTTGTTTGGCGATTATGATCGCAGCGATCAATACCGTATTGTTGCTGAGCAGATTAAGCAAGGAATTGTGACGCACCTGTGGGACGAAGAAGCGGGGCGTTATGCCCGTGGCCTAGTGCTTCAAGATGGAAAATGGGTTAAAGACATGACGGTGGAAAGCAGTATGTTCGGGTTATTCGAATTTGGCGTATTTTCTGCAGAGGAAGAGAAGGTAGCGCGTACGATGCATGCGATATCAGAGAAGCTTCGTATTCATACGGAGGTTGGAGGTATTGCTAGATATACGAATGACTATTATTTCCGGCAATCCGATGATATCGAGAAGGTTCCGGGAAATCCGTGGATTATTTGTACGCTTTGGGTAGCTAACTTCCAGATCGAAACAGCCAAATCTCTGGAGGACTTAGCAGAACCGCGTAGAACACTTGAGAAAGTTACGACTTTTGCGCTCGCGGGTGGTAATCTTCCTGAGCAGGTGCATCCAGAAACGGGTGAGCCGTTATCTGTTGCCCCGTTAACCTGGTCACATGCAACCTATGTCTCAACGGTGTGCAAATATGTAAGGAAGCAGGAGCAGCTTGCTTCTTCCGCCTCAGGTAGTAAATGAACTTCTGGAGAAAAGTGATTTGGTATATGGATTGACGAAAAGGGAGCTGACGCGTTCAGCTCTTTTTTTTCGTTATTCATCTAATCGCTCGATACAAACGTGTGCAGCCATCCTGAGGAAGGCGAAGCTGTTTTAATTGGTCGATTCAGAAGGTGACGAAATGCGTTAATCCTTTCTAAATAGTGAATTTTTGCTACATAGTTGCAATTTTTTGTGAATGTTTGATACATTATGTATATATTCTGTGAATTACAATCGATCTGAATCAGGAGGATTTGTCTTTATGAGGAAATCGGACGTTCCCAAATTTGCCAAGCCAATAGTTGATCCGTTATTTTATGTGTTGTGCGGAACGTCTATATTGTGTGCTGCGCTCATATTAATTAGGGCATTTCAAATGGAGTATGTTCAATATGAATTTCTACTATGGAATCTATTTTTAGCGTGGTTGCCTTTACTTGTGTCTATGACTGCTCTCACGCTTATACGTTTAATAAGGGGGAAAGAACTAGTTGTAGGGCTTGTTATATGTGGTGTTGTATGGCTGGTTCTTTATCCTAATGCCCCATATCTAACTACGGATTTTATTCACCTTATTTTTAATCCTATTTATGAACAGTCCTATGAGCAAAGTCTGCTTCTGTGGTATGATTTGGTTTTGTTCTTTCTATTTTCTTGGTGCGGTTTATTGCTGGGATACCTTTCTATGCGGCATTTTCATTCCATTGTGAGTTATTATATTTCTGCGTGGTCAGGATGGGTTTTTGTTCTAGTTGTATCGTTCCTTGCGGGATTTGGGGTTTATTTGGGCAGAGCTTCGCGCTTTAATAGCTGGGATGTTCTGTTTAACCCATTTCGTCTTATTGAGGGCATTATAGAAGGGATCAACGCTCATGCAGCTATCTTCTCTATTTTGTTTGGAACGTTAATACTGATCGTCTATATTTCGTTGTTCATTTTGGGCAGGAATAGAGTGCGTGGATCGGAAGCTAAACATACTGGAATTTAGAATTAATGCTTATGGAACCATGCTTAATTAACCGCCGTATGAGATAATAGGCAATAGAGAGGAGTGTGACATATGAGTTTTTTCAAAAAGTTTACGGACACAGTAAGTAAAGGTGTAACGACAGCGACCGAAAAAGCGCAGCAAACGGTGGAAATTACGAGACTTAATGCACAAATTTCCGGTAAGCGCAAAGAGATAGACAAATTGTTCGCGAAAATTGGCGAATCTGTATATGAAGCTTATGTAGCACATGATTTGTCTCAAGCTGAAGTTAAGGTTATTCCTAATTGTGACGAGATTACAGCCATTCGAGTTGAAATTGAAGGTTTAAGTGCTCGTATTAAAGCAATCCGTAACGAAAAGGATTGCGTTTGCGGGAAAAGAGTTCCTGAGGATACACGCTTCTGCCCGTCCTGTGGTCACCAATTTCCGGAGCCTATTCCTCCTGAGCCGGAAGTGGTGGATCCAGAAGGGAGTGAGGGGTCTGCCGATGGTTCATCGGTTGATTCGTTGAAGAGCTTGCCAGACGGGTTGAGTGACTCCGAGTCGCTTGAAGAGGGAGCGCAGCCTTCATCACCTATAGACCAACGTCAGATTTGTAACAGCTGCGGCACACCGCTATACGCAGACAGTCACTTTTGTCCAGCCTGCGGACAATCTACGCGATAATGCCGAACAAAATGTAAGGGGGAGTCTTCGTTGACTTCCTCTTTTGCTTTGTTCAATGGTCGCTCCAAGTACCTTGTTTGGCTGCCTGGCGCACCCTACATTCCCCAAGTGTACCCTGCATCTACAAGTGCCGCCTTACGCTGCCACCGTACCTGACATCTCCAAGAGCCTTGTTCGACTGCTGATCGTACCCTTCATCCCCGAGTGACTTATTCCAATACCACGCCTTGCATCTCGAAGTACCTTGTTTGACTGCTAATCGTACCTTGCATCTCCAAGTAACTTAATTGACTGCCGATCTAACCTTGCATCTCGAAGTGACTTGATTGACTGCCGATTGTACCTTACACCTCCAAGTACCTTGGTCGACTGCCAATCGTACCTTGAGCCTCCAAGTACCTTGGTCGACTGCCAATCATACCATGTATCTCCAAGTACCTTATTCTATTGCATGTCGCACCCTACATCCCCAAGTGCCTTATTCGAATACCAATCGCGCCTTGCATCCCAGGTTCTGCATACTAAAGGCTATGAGTGTGTTTGGCTAAAGAATCGTATTGTGCTTATTACCGATAAAATGACTTCAAATTTGGTTTAACGAACTTCATTGGTGTTAATGTGTGAAATGTAGGTGGAATGGAGCTGTTTTGCTGACTATAAGATGTTTGGGGTTCGTTACAAAATAAAACCAGTACAATTTGGGAGAATAAGAGTTGCTCGGTTCGTTAGCCCTTCAACCCTGTCGCCAAGAGAGAAGTGCGATTAAAAACATCGTACTAGCGGCCCTCCGGCAATGATTTGAGTAACATTCCACTCAGAAGCTATGAATTATATCGCTAATGTGACTTCGACCCCGTCCTCAAGCAAGAAGTACGATTAAAAACATCGTACTAGCGGCCCTTCGGCAATCATTTGAGTAACATTCCTCCCAGAGGCGATGAAAAACATCGCTAATGTGGCTTCGAGCCCGTCCTCAAGCAAGAAGTACAATTAAAAACATCGTACTAGCGGCGCTCCGGCAATGATTTGAGTAACATTCCTCCCAAAAGCGATGAAAAACATCGCTAATGTCACATCAAGCCTGTCCCCAAGAGAGAAGTGCGATTAAAAACATCGTACTAGCGGCGCTCCGGCAATGATTTGAGTAACATTCCTCCCAGAAGCGATGAAAAACATCGCTAATGTCACATCAAGCCTGTCGCCGTGACTTCAAACTGCCCCAAGCGAGAAGGGGGACTAGAAACATTGTGGTTCGGTGGTAGGCGGTACTTTGGCGTTATAAAGTTTTTTAGGGTGCTTTCTTGCTAGTCTCACTTTAATTGCTACCCTCACACCCGCCTCAACCCTTGCGCCAACCCTAGCATCAATCCCTCAATTCATTTCAGTAATCCGAGTCCACTCCACAAATATGTCACCAAAAGTAACGTGTAACACAAGAAATGACGTCAGAAACCCAGCTTTCAATAAAAAACTTTAGCAACTACGTTAAATTCTAAAGACATTCGCCCTTATATGTAATATTATATTACATATAATTAATCAAATACCCTAATTAATAAAATACGTTACATTAGTTCACGTAATATCAAGAAGGGGGCTGCTTTATGGCTATGATGCCGCGTAATGAGATGCTTCTCGGGGCTCAAACGGAAGAAGAAAAATTCACGGTAAAAGATCTATTAGCTATTCCACTTCTAGAAGAAGCTAGGTTACTTGCAGGGCAAAAAAGCATTCTTCGATCAATTACCCGGGTAAGCATAATAGAAATTTCTGATGTGAATTCGGAGGTCAAGTCTGGAGAATTTGTGATGACCACTGCTTCTGCCTTCAAGGACGAGCCATGGCGTATGCGTCAATTCATTGTAGAGCTAGTTAAACGAGGCGTGGTCGCCCTCGGAATTACAACAAAGCGCTACTTTAATGAATTGCCTCCCGAGGCTGTAGCAGAGGCTGAGAAGCAAGGTCTACCGCTCATAGAGCTACAGAAAGAGGTCGTGCTTTCTGACTTAGTCAAAATCGTGATGGATAGAATACAGGCTTTGGAAACATCGCATTTAGTTATTTTACAAAATCGTATACAAAGCATGACCCGTTTACTGTTAGATGGAAGCGGACTATATGCATTATTGGACGCCATGGAAGATATGTTGGGCAATCCCGTAGCTGCAGTTCTTGAGAACGATAAGCCGTGGCTTTCCAAAGGTCTCAGGGGCGCAGAGCCTCTGGAGGTATGGCCGCTTCTTCAATCCTTGACTTTCAGGCAAGTGGGACGAATGTCTAGTGGTGGATTTACACTGCTGCAAAATACTTATCGAATCTATGTCAATCAGATACCCTCGAGAAGGAAGAGGCAAGCTTGTCTCGTGTTAATCGAGCGGAATTGCGATATACAGCCACTGGACACTCTAAGTCTGGATAGAATGTCACCGCTAGCAGGCTTGGAGCTGGCAAATGTAGAAGCTGTGCACGAGGTCGAAGGCAAATATTTAGATCAATTTCTGCAAGATTGGATGACCGGGAAAATCATATCTGAAGCAGACTGGAAGCTTAGAGCGGACGTCAGCGGATGCACGATATCGGAGGGGACTCCAATGTGCGCTATTCTGGTAGGGTGGAAAACACCTGAGCCAGCGGAAAAGCTGAAGGAAATCGCGAGACGCTTACGCTCCGAAAGGCTTCGTTCTGTGACCGGCATGCTTGCTGTACCAATCGGGGATGATCTGGCATTGGTGCTTCCATTAGGGAATTTGCCTCAAACGGGCCAAGAACGAGAGGAAGCCGCTATATCGCTAATAAACCGATTACTAGCTGAGCTTCGTACTGTACTCGGAGATCAAGAGCTGAGGCTCTTCGTTGGACGTATTATCGAACGCTCTAATGAATTGCAAGGCAGCTGGGCACAGGCTAAGCGGGCTAGGCAGGTGGCTGAGGTGTGCGGGCTATCCGGAGAGACGATAACTTACGATAGGCTTGGTGTCTATTCGATATTATATTTAATTCCTTCCGGTGTGGAAAGGGAGCAATTTCTAAGCCGATTTGCATTGCCGCTCCAACAAGCAGATCGTAAGGGTGGAGGACGTCTGATGGAGACGCTTGAGATGTTCTTTCGCTGCAATGGCAACATTAAACTGACTTCTGAAAAATTGTATGCCCACTATAATACCATCGTTTATCGACTGGAGAAGATTCAAGCGATATTAGGTGTCTCTCTTGACGATCCTGAAGAACGCTTGCAGCTTCACTTAGCTTTGAAAATAGGTCAGATCACACCGGGCGTGCCTGGCTAAAATCAAGTGGTATCAAAAAAGGGATTAAGCAGGTAAAGTCTGCTTAATCCCTTTCTATTACTGTCTTGCTAAACGGCATTACTTGGTGGGACTAATGATTGATTAGTAGCCAGCCCGAAGGATGATAACCAATAGAATGAAGAGAACTAATGCGAAAGCTGCTGCTCCCATGCCACCATGACCGTGTGTAGGACCGCATCCACAACCTGCTGCTGCACCTGCAACTGGATAACCCATTGTTGAAAACCTCCCGTATTCATGTGTTTGTGATGGCGAATCACAATGTCAGCATATGGTGGGGGACACATAGAATCCTGTACGTTTGTACCGGGAGTACGAATAAACCTTATTTTTCAGCTACTGTCCAGGTTTTTGGATCATTATATTGTCGAATGTGTTTTATTCTTGATATGGCTTGCAGTGGACCTCCGCAGCCTACACGAAGAATGGAGGAGGCGGACACACCAAGCGTCCTAACTTCTCCAACATGGATATTCGAAAGTGGGCATTCGCTATTAAAAGCTACCGAGTTACAGGGCTGCAAAGTTAATTTAGGTCGAGTGAAGATCGAATAAGAAGCGAAGCGGAATTCATCATTTTGAAAATCAGGTATGGCTCTTTGTACGGCTAATGCTTTTGAGGTTAGAGATACTTCACAGGTGTCACCAAGCTGAACAATACCAGAGGTACTAACCGTATTGACGAATAGGCATCGCAATGTCGTTCTTCTGCATGTAAGGCTCATTCTATGTCGTCCTCTGGAGGTGCAGGTAGTGGAGCTATCGGACCAACGATGACAGATTCTGGCGGCGTATCAAAATAGGAGTATAGCGTCAATGACTCCGTATCACCCAGTAGAAGGGCGGATGAGCTGGATACTCCAAGAAGGCAAATGGAGCCTACGTTAACGGGCCCGTTGGTAACATTTAGATTAATCTGGTTGCTCATGCTGTTGTTGGACCTTCCTTCTGTGATTGCTGCTGTTTACTTAAATAATTGGAGAACGCATTCTTAATATCTCTTTTTGTCTTTTCCTTAATTGAATTTTGCCACTTCATTTGGTCTTCAGTGGAGCCGCTGGAGGGGTACGGGGTTGTTTTGGCATAATAACGTACGCGGTCATTTACTTGCCTCTTAACATCATCTACGACAGTTTGGCGATGGTTGTCATCAAGAGATACTCCGGATTGTGTTTCCAAATCGATAAGGTCGTTCTTAGAGCTCGTGCTCATGTAAGTGGAAATATCATTTTGTAGACCACCTACAAGAACTTCATTTTCGTCTATTGGATCAGAATTAACTTTCCAGCAAGTAGGGTCTGGTGCTTCGAAGGACTCAATTCCATTAATGCCTTGAGGAGATAATCCTACGTTCAAGGTGCCTTCCAAACGAGTAACCTTTAACTGGTCAAAATGATATTCAATATGAAGAGGTTGTTTATTTTTTTCGTCCAGTTGTTTTTGTAGGTTTGCAAGCTGCTCTGCCATTTGCTGGAGCTTTTGCTCCGATTGGTAGAGTCGCTGAGCCCATCCTGCCCAATCAGGGACGTTGGGGGCAGGAGTTTGATAGACACCATTCCAAATATAAGGCTGCTGTTGCATCGGTGTCCCCTCTTTCATCTAGGATTTGGAAGCGGTACAAGTGACAATGCCGAATTAGCCTCTGACAGCTCGTTAATCTGGGGGGCTGGCCCTGTGAAGCCGCCGGTATTGCCAAGCTGTGATAAAGACTGAATGCTGCCTGCGCTGCCGATTTGTAGGACGGAGGAGTTGGTTACGCCATCTACCCGAAGCTGACCTATTGTTATTGTTTGATGAATGGTCCAATTCATTAAACAACCCCCTGATTGCCTATATTATTGTCTGATGAATCTTGTACATCCTCGTCATTCGTGTTCGTTGCGCTGACTGCGTTGTTACTCCGGGATAGATCTCCCGTTATGAAGGAACCAGAACCGGCATATGTTTTGGAATTGCTCGCTGGAGAGATTTGAATCGCGTCCCCGAATTGAACGACGCCGCTACCGCCAACGCTAAGGATTTTAACATTGCCAATAATGCATGGCATAAGCAGACGACTCCTTCGCTTAGGGTCTTGCAACAGTGTATGAAGGCGCTCGCCCATAGGTTCATCATAGGGGTAAGAGACATGCATTCGCACAGGTAGAAGGGTCCGCACATATGTTGGAGGAAAAGTTATTGGGCTGTGAATATATATTTGAGTTCAAACGGGAGGAATAGATCGTGAGCTCCTTTTTCGATAGCGGGCCGCTTCCGGATTGGAAGGAAATCCAAGAGTGGCTAGGTAAGGACATCCCTTGGAAGCTAGCAGAGAAGTGGGATCAGGGGGACGAGGGTAACTCTAATTGGTTAAACCATTATGTAAAAAATATTTTGCAAAAATCAAAGCAGGAAGCAAAAGTGAAATCACAGAGCTCAATTAGAATGGAAACAAAGCAGGAAGCAAAATACGTTAACGTGACCATCCACCTCACTCCAGAGGTACAGCTAAATCGCTTACGAATCTATGCGACTACAGATCGCCTAAAGCTAGCGGGGCTTCCCGACGATATGAAGCAGTCTATACGATTCCCTTGCTTGGTTTTTCCCCGCACTGGCAGGGCTGTTATGAAAAAAGATCAGCTGCACATTCGATTTCGCCGAAGACCTGCAGAAAAGTCTGAATATGAATTGTTTATCGATTCGTAAATCAGTATAATGCTAATAAGAAGCAACGAATCGGATCAGATGATGGTTGCAAGGCTTTAAGGGGGCATTTACAGTGGATTTGGTTAATGTTTCGGAAGTATCGCCCGGTCTCTTTATTACTGGGATCGTTTTTATTATGTTAGTGGGCTCTTTCTTGAGCTTAGGTGTGCTACGCTTCTTTCAACTGAAGAAACGTCAAGGCTTTATTTACATGGGATCATCGGTACTTTCATTAGTTGCCATGATTGTTATCGTCAGCACCTGGTTCTCGGAATAAAGGGGGAGCATTGGAAGGAAACGCGAGGGGCTAATCTTAAGATCAGGTGATCTTTGGAAGCCTCTTTTTGTTGTAAAACCTTCTGAATCGCAGAAAAAGGCCACCCCCAGTAGCCAATTGCTCTCTAGGGGACAGCCTTCTTCTCCACAACTGTTAGCTATCGGATTATTTCCGTTTTTTTCTCACGTTTGAAGTTCGAACCTCGTTGCCTTGTTCTCCCGACCATGAGTCTCCGCAGAATACATCTTTAACCGTACAGGTTGTTACGTGATGATAAACGGGCACACAGTGGTGTCGTCTAATCACTTCAATTTGTTGAACAACCTCGACGTGTTGGGGATGGTAGTAATCTTCATAAATGGCTTGTGGCGGATCAAAAACAGTTTTGGCACAGCATTTTTTATTTTCCGACAAGCTAATCAATCTCCTTTCGTGGGGTGTTGTACATTATACGGTTCAGGCTTCTATTTGAACTGATCAAAGGCCTATCGGGCTCGCCCACATCCATGTTAAGGTTTGACGAAAAGGCTCATTTCCTGCATAGTAAAAGGATAAACGCCGTTACAGGAGGGTATCTTTTGGGAACGACTGAAGATATTATGCAGCGAATGTCGCGGAAAGGGCTCAGGATTACGGAGCAGCGACGGACAATGGTCAAATTGTTTGACAGTGCTTCTGGCTTCCTGACACCCAAGGAAGTGTATGAGCATATGCAGAGGGTATATCCGGGATTAAGCTTCGATACGGTTTATCGCAATCTTCGCTTATTGCTTGATATGGATGTCGTCGAGCAGGTGATGTTCGAGGATGGCGTGAAGTTTAAGCTAAGCTGTGAGGAGCTTCATCACCATCATCATATGATTTGCTTGCAATGTGAGAAAACGTTGCCGATTCACTTCTGCCCGATGTCGGAAACCGATGTTCCGGGTGATTTCAAGGTTGTTAAGCATAAATTTGAAGTGTTCGGCTATTGCGGAGATTGCAAGGATGCCTCAACGATAGCTGCGTCCTCACAGGGTGTCTAATGCGAATCGCTCGCCGAACGTTACAAGCGCCGATCCGTTTTTATCGGAAATTCATATCACCGTTAACACCGCCGTCCTGTCGTTTTCTACCCACTTGCTCGGAATATGCGCTTGAGGCAATCGAGGTCCATGGGGCAGTGAAGGGCTCATACTTGGCGGTTAGAAGAATTGGCAAATGTCATCCTTTTCATCGTGGAGGATACGATCCCGTTCCCCCTCCGAAGGCTGAGAAATGAGTATAAAGGGCAATCTTACTTGACACGGATAAAGCAAGTCGGTTATATTTTGGCGAATAGTACAAATCAAGCTTTTCCGTTGAAGGGATAAGTACAAAGATTCACCCTATTGCAGAGAGCCGGATGAGCTGAGAACCGGTATAGGGCAGCTTTGGAAAATGGTCCTGGAGGAATTGTCTTCAAGCATGCTGGGAAGGTAGCAGAATCAGCTTTCCAAGCTGTAAGAGGATGACGCGTGTCCAGCGTTATGGACGATTCTTAATGAGCCTTCGTCGTGTTAATATAGCGAGGGAAAATTGGGTGGTACCACGTGAGTAACAACTCTCGTCCCATACGGACGGGAGTTTTTTGTCTTTAAAAAGCTTAAGGAGATGGATACGATGACGGAAGCGAACAAATCATTTTACATTACGACACCGATTTATTACCCAAGTGACAAGCTACATATCGGTCATGCTTATACGACTGTTGCTGGGGATGCGATGGCTCGTTACAAGCGTCTGCGCGGGTACAATGTGCGCTATTTAACGGGAACGGATGAGCATGGACAGAAGATCGAGCGCAAAGCTGAGGAAGCAGGCAAAACACCGCAGCAATTCGTGGACGATATCGTTGTAGGTATTAAAGAATTGTGGAGCAAGCTGGAAATTACTAATGATGACTTCATTCGCACAACAGAGCCTCGCCACACGAAGGTTGTCCAAGGCATTTTTACGAAGCTGTTAGAGCAAGGGGATATTTACAAAGGTGAGTACGAAGGCTGGTACAGCATATCGGATGAAACCTTCTACACGGAAACACAGCTGACAGATATTGTGCGCAACGAGAACGGTGACGTTATTGGGGGGAAAAGTCCTGATAGCGGGCATCCGGTAGAGCTTGTCAAAGAAGAGTCCTATTTCTTCCGAATGAGTAAATATGCAGACAGATTGCTTGCTTACTATGAAGAGAACCCTGATTTCATTCAGCCAGAATCACGCAAGACGGAAATGATCAACAATTTTATTAAGCCAGGCCTTGAAGATCTGGCTGTTTCCCGCACAACCTTTAGTTGGGGGGTTCCTGTTCCGGGTGATCCTAAGCATGTTATTTACGTATGGATCGATGCGCTTTCTAACTATATAACGGCACTCGGATATGGCACAGACTCGGATGAGCTTTTCCGTCAGTACTGGCCGGCCAGCGTGCATCTGATGAGCAAAGAGATTGTGCGGTTCCATACGATCTATTGGCCGATTATGATGATGGCGCTTGATCTTCCAGTGCCAGAGAAGGTATTCGCACATGGATGGCTTCTGATGAAGGACGGCAAGATGTCCAAATCTAAAGGCAATGTTGTTGATCCGGTTAAGCTTATCGAGCATTTCGGATTGGATGCTGTTCGTTATTACTTGCTTCGTGAAGTGCCGTTTGGTGCGGATGGTGCATTCACCCCGGAAGGCTTCGTAGAACGGATTAACTACGATCTTGCTAATGATCTTGGTAATCTACTCAATCGTACGATTGCAATGATTGACAAGTACTTTGATGGTGTTCTTCCGAATTTCGAGTTGGGGATTACAGAGTTTGATGGAGAGCTCGAGCAAACGGCACTCTCAACTATTGAGAAGGTAGAAGAGTCACTTGAGAAAATGGAGTTTTCTGTTGCGCTCAGCGCGATATGGACGCTCGTTGGCCGCACAAACAAGTATATTGACGAGACGAAGCCTTGGACGCTTGCTAAGGAAGAGTCTAGCAAACCAGCTTTGGCTTCCGTAATGGGGCATTTGGCAGAAAGCTTGAGGATCGTCTCTATTCTGATTCAACCTTTCCTAACCCACACTCCGGGTCTTATCTGGACACAGCTGGGGCTTGAAAAGGGTGAGTTAACGGCATGGGATAGCTTACATGAATTCGGAAATAAACTTGCTGGAACGAAGGTTAGCAAGGGTGATCCGATATTCCCTCGTTTGGACTTGGCGGAAGAGGCGTCTTGGATCGTTGGTATGATGTCCGGTGGATCAGTAGCTGCGGCACCAGCCGTTGAAGCTGGCGCGGATACAGCGGCTGAGGCTGGAGTGGCAGGGAATGCGGATGACAATGCAGCGGGCAATGATAAAGCCTTGGAGCCTACGCCTGATCTAGCACCGGAAATTAGTATCGACGATTTCATGAAGGTGGAGCTGCGTGTAGCACAGGTTATTGCCTGTGAACCGATTCCTAAGGCCGACAAGCTGCTTAAGCTGCAGCTCGATCTTGGCTTTGAAGTGAGACAGGTCGTATCAGGCATTGCTAAGTTTTATAAGCCAGAAGAGTTGATCGGTCGCAAGGTGATTTGCGTCACGAATCTTAAGCCGGTAAAGCTGCGTGGAGAAATGTCCAAAGGTATGATACTCGCCGCATCGCAAGGGGATCAATTAACTTTAGCAACTGTTCCAGAAGGTATGCCTAATGGCGCATTGGTGAAATAATTAGTAGTACTACTATGAAGGACTGGGCAGGTATTTTCCTCCCCAGTCCTTTTTCTAATGGATAGCTACTCAAAACCACGCCACTTAATCTGCCCCCCTAACCGCTCTGCATTTGAGTAACCGAATCTTTAAGCCCTCTTAGTAGCCCTCAGTGCGTTAATCGTGCGAGAACGAGAAAAAGGGTTAGCTTAGTAGCCGTGAGTGCGTTAATTGTGCGAGAACGAGAAAAAGAAGCTAGCTTAGTAGCCCTCAGTGCGTTAATTGTGCGAGAACGAAGAAAAGGGGTTAGCTTAGTAGCCCTCAGTGCGTTGATCGTGCGAGAACGAGAAAAAGAGGCGAGCTTAGTAGCCCTCAGTGCGTTAATTATGAGAGAACGAGAAAAAGAAGCTAGCTTAGTAGCCCTCAGTGCGTTAATCGCGCGAGAACGAGAAAAAGAGACTGGCTTAGAAGCCGTGAGTGCGCTAATGGCGACTTGAGAGCTGGAGGTCTGTTGACAGAGTAAGAGGAGGGGGCTATAATCGTGGTTGTTAATAAAAATGTTTACGATTAAGGGGAAAAAGATGAGTATCATAAAGAAATTACTTTTAATAGCATTAAGTGCATGTGTGCTAATTGTAGCGACGGGCTGCGGGAAGAATGACCAAATGGCGCAGGTGGAAGGGAAAATTAATGTTTTGACGAGCTTTTATCCTTTGTACTATTTTGCAAAAGAAATAGGTGGAGATAGAGCGAATGTAGTCAATCTAGTAGCTGCCGGTGTGGAGCCTCATGAATGGACGCCGAAAAGCCGAGATTTGGATGCTGTCTCCAAGGCACAAATATTTCTATACAATGGCGCGGGTTTAGAGGGATGGGTAAAAGGTTTTCTAAATGGTTTAGGCTCCGACAGTAAGGTGTTGACGGTAGAAGCGAGTCATGGGATCAAGCTGATTTCAGGTAATCCTGAGAAAGATTCGGAGGAAGATTCCGGAGAAGATCATACTGCAGATGAACAGCACAGTCATTCTGATGGTGACGTTGATCCCCATACTTGGGTTAGCCCCCGATCGGCGATGGTAATGGCTGCTAACATTCGTGATGCTTTTGTAAAAACAGATCCTGAGCATAAAGCAGAGTATGAGACGCGGTATGAGAGTATTAAAGATAGGCTTGGACAGCTAGACGCTAAATTCACGGTGCAATTATCTGTATATAAGAGACGGGATATTGTTGTATCGCATCAAGCATTCGGTTATTTGTGCCGGGACTATAATTTGAATCAGATTGCTATTATGGGCCTCTCGCCAGATGCAGAGCCGAGAGCGCAGGACTTGCTGAATATTGCACGTTTCGTTAAGGAAAACGACATTCCTTATATTTTTTTCGAGGAGCTCGTTTCTGAGCAACTGGCTCAAACGCTAGCCAGAGAGGCTAAAGTAGATACATTAGTGCTCAATCCATTGGAAGGTTTAACCCCCGAGCAGGACAAGGCTGGAGAAAACTATATCACTTTGATGGAAAAAAACCTGCAAAACTTGCAGAAGGCTTTACAGTGAACTAACATAGAAGAATTGGGACTAACGGCAGCTTAACGAAGAGGAGGATCCCTCCATGAACGGAAATGAAATATTGCAGCAACCAAGCTGTCATCAAGAAATTATTAGATTGGACAACGTTTCCTTTGCCCACGATTCTCAGGTTATTCTTTCGGATGTGTCCTTTAGAATTATGGAGAGAGATTTCGTTGGGTTAATCGGCTCCAATGGGGCAGGGAAAACGACATTGCTGCGAATGATTGTCGGCTTAACCCGTCCACAGAAGGGCTCTATCTCCTTGTTCGGCGAGACTGCTGGGCAATTCAAGGATTGGAATAAGATCGGATATGTACCGCAAAAAAACCACTTCAATCCGTTGTTTCCAGCAACAGTGAGGGAAGTTGTTTTATCGGGATTATATGGTCGCAAAAAGCTATTCAGAAGGATTTCCAAAGAGGATATTAGTCGTTGTGAGGACGCATTAGGCGCGCTTAAAATACAGGATCTTCGAGACAAAAAAATCGGTGCCTTATCAGGCGGTCAGCAGCAACGGGTGTTCCTAGCACGCGCGTTAATCAACAATCCGAAGCTGCTGATTCTGGATGAACCTCTATCCGGTATTGATGTCGAGACACAGCAGAGCTTTTTCCACTTAATCAAGCATATGCATCAACGTCATAATATTACGTTCCTAATGGTTTCCCATGACTTGGATATGGTACGCTCCTACTTGGGTCAAGAGCCTAAAGAAACATGCGGCAAGCTTTCCTTCTACGTTCGTCATTCTCATGACTTGGATGACTGCGATGGTACGGATTTGCTGCATTCCCTGCGGAAAGAAGGTTAATTAAGCTTGGATATTTTAACGGCAGAGTTTTTCCAGAGGGCATTGATCGGGGGAGCTCTCATTGCAATAACAGGTCCTTTAATGGGACTTTTTCTAGTACTTAGAAGGCTTGCTATGATTGGTGATACTCTTGCCCACGTTAGCATTGCAGGAGTTGCGCTAGGCTTTGTTATTAATGTGTACCCGATAGCGGTCGGACTTGTATTCGCCATTCTAGCGTCCTTCGCAATCGAAGTATTACGTCGAACCTATCGTACTTACGCTGAGCTTTCAATCGCAATTATTATGTCTGGCGGTATTGCTTTAGCTTCGTTACTGTTTACGATGGGCAAAAGCTTCAAATACAACGTAAACTCATATTTATTCGGAAGCATCTACACACTGGATCAAACAGATGTAGCTGTAATTGCAGGAGTAACTGTCATCGTATTAGCAATGGTGCTTATACATAAGAAAGAGCTTTTCCTACTTACGTTTGATGAAGAAGCGGCAGCAGTTAGCGGTTTGCCTGTTAGATATTTTAATATTATGCTTAGTATTCTAACGGCGCTAGTCATTAGTGTATCTATCAAAATTGTAGGAGCCTTGCTTGTTTCCTCCTTGCTTACTATCCCGGCCGCATGCAGCCTGGTGCTTTCACGAAGCTTCAAGCAATCCATTATCCTTGTCGTTATTATCGGGGAAGTGGCTGTGCTTGCTGGCTTATGCATGGCAGGAGTTTGGAATTTAGCACCTGGTGGTACGATTGTATTATTGTTAATCTGCATCCTAATTGTATCCATCCTAATGACGAAAATTAGGCGGGCATAGTCCGCAGAAGGAGGCTGTCATGGCAGATGTTAACATAGGAATCGCTTTTGCAGCGGGACTAGCTTCATTTATTTCTCCCTGCTGTTTGCCTTTATATCCAGCCTATCTATCCTATATTACAGGCGTTTCTGTCAATCAAATCAAGACGGACACGAGCAAAAGTATGCGGTTTAAGACAATGAGCCATACTTTCTTTTTTATTCTTGGCTTCTCAGCTGTTTTCTTTGCACTTGGTTATGGTTCTAACGTCTTCGCGGACGTGTTCCGTGATTATCAAGATACGATTCGTAAAATATCTGCGATATTCATCGTCTTAATGGGCTTATTTCTCATGGGAATTTTTCAACCGCAAATTCTGATGAAGGATCGCAAATTGAATATGAAATGGAAGCCTGCCGGATACCTGGGCTCCTTCGTATTTGGAATAGGCTTCTCGGCAGGCTGGTCTCCTTGTATAGGGCCTATCTTAGGCTCGATATTGCTGCTTGCTGCTAGCAACCAAGGAACATGGGCTGGTCTAACAGTGGCGTATTCACTCGGGTTTGCGGTTCCGTTCTTCATCCTTGCTTTTTTCCTTGGTACTGCCCGCTGGATATTAAAATATTCTAACATCATGATGAAAATAGGCGGTGTCATGATGATTCTAATGGGCATCCTGTTGTTTACCGACAGAATGACCTCAATCACCATTTGGCTGCAAGGAATTACACCAGCTTGGTTGGGTTAAGCCATATTTAGGCCATATAAGGGTTATGTGAAATATTCTATCCTTGATTCTGGAAAATGGGTAAAGATGCGCTCTGTGATGAACTCTCGGAGCGCTTCTGCTTGCTCATCGGGGTATACATATTTATGCTGCCCCCAGCGGCCCCACTTTTTCTTTCGTTTTTCTTCTTCCATTTCCAGCTTTGACTTCGGGTATCTCTTCTCGATAATGGTTTTCGCGGTTTTCGTGAACCTATGCTGAATTAATTCAAATGTTAAGTCTCGAGTAGCCTCAGCGGGTAGCTCGGCAGCTAGCTTTTTCAGAAGCTCACCATAGCCCTCCTGCCAGCCGTCATACCAAATGATTGGAGCTATAATAAAGCCTAGGGGATAGCCGGCTCGTCCTATTTTCCCAGCTGCTTCTATTCGTTCGTGAAATCGTGATGTCGCCGGTTCGAAATTTTTGATTACATAATCTGCATTAACGCTGAACCGAATTCGTGTATTTCCATTATGGCGAAGAGGAAGAAGGGAATCGACATGGTGGAACTTGGTTACAAAACGAAGCCTGCCAAGAGGCTGATCCGCCATAAATGTAATTGCATCGGCCAAGGAGCCTGTGAGGTGCTCAAGACCGATTGGATCTGATGTGCATGCAGCTTCAAAACGTGTGATTTCCGGAGAACGCTCGTCAATATATTTGCGTGCTGCATCTAGAATATCATCGATATTTACATAAACTCGGATATAGGGCTTAGCCCCTAACGTAGTTTGGAGATAGCAATAATGGCAGTGACCCATGCAGCCTGTTGCAAGCGGCATCGCATATTCAGCGGAAGGCTTGGACGTGTCGAACTTCAATGTTTTGCGAATGCCTACGACGAGAGTTCGTTTGGAGATTTTGTACTGCTCAAGCTCGGTGTCACCTGGAAGATTCGTAATTCGGTTATGTGATGTCGTCATCTGGTAAGGAACATTTCGTTCCTTAACCCACTCAAGGATACGCTGTCCCTTAGGGTAATCTAAAGCTGCGGGCTCAAAGTATACAAGCTCTGGTACGAACAAAGAAGTTGCACGGGGAGAAGTTTTTTGAATAATTGTAGTCATATTTAAGATTAGGCCTCCTTCACATATTTCTAAACAATGACAAGCTTAGATTAGACTATTATGTGATTTTGAGCGGGTTACGATTCTTTTCGACACTTCGGGACTTGCCCCGCCCCCTAAACGAGGTGTATGATATTCAAGGAAAGGGGGACTTGCGTTGCCAACCCCAAGTATGGAAGATTATTTGGAACGAATCTATCGGTTGATTGACGAGAAGGGCTATGCCCGGGTCTCTGATATTGCCGAAGGGCTGGAAGTGCATCCCTCATCGGTTACTAAGATGATTCAGAAGCTGGATAAGGACAATTATTTAATTTATGAAAAATATCGTGGACTTGTCTTAACGAACAAGGGGAAGAAGATGGGCAAACGGCTCGTAGACCGTCATCTTCTGCTCGAATCCTTCTTAACCATGATTGGGGTTCAGGAAGACAAGATTTATGGGGATGTGGAAGGCATAGAGCATCATCTAAGCTGGGATTCCATAACCTGTATCGAAACGCTTGTAGAGTACTTCAACCGCGACCCATCTCGGCGTGAAGAACTAATGAAGGTACGCTCCGACCTAGACAATGAGTAATGTTGAAGTGTATTAAATTGGTGATGAATTGAAAAAGCTGCTCCTGCGGATATCTTCGTGGGAGTAGCTTTTTGCTTTAAAGTATTAGAGATGCTGAGTAGCGCATATGGATGGTTAGCAAGAGTGGATGTAAAGCCAATCCACAATGCGGAGGTGATACTCATGCAGACGACATCTGTGAATGCTGTGTTCGAGGGTGGAGGAGTTAAAGGAATCTCGCTTACGGGTGCGGTACGGGCGGCTGAGCTATGCGGAATCGACTTCCATCAGGTTGCCGGAACGTCCTCGGGAAGTATCGTTGCCGCACTTCTAGCAGCCGGGTATACAGCTTTGGAGATGAAGGAAGCTATTGAGAGTATGCCTTTTCGGCGCTTGTTGAAAAGAAACCCTATTTTTAATACGAAATTCATCGGTCCAGCCGTTCGTTTGTTTTTGTGTAAGGGTTTATATTCAGGTGATGCCCTAGAGCAATGGGTGGAAGATTTGCTGAAAGCAAAGCAAGTCAAAAACTTCGGGGATTTGCCGCCTGGGAAGCTTAGGATTATTGCCTCAGATATTACGAACGGAAGGCTGCTTGTATTGCCTCAGGATATATCTCAATATGGGATATCGCCCCAGCAATTATCGATTGCAAGAGCCGTTCGCATGAGCACGAGTATTCCTTACTTTTTCGATCCCGTTATTTTCAAACAGCCGCTTAAAGAGCGCAAGAAAAACGTGGTGAAAACGAAGTTTTCCTATGTTGTAGATGGAGGGTTATTAAGTAATTTCCCACTGTGGCTGTTCGAGGACGATGTGCTTGCCGGAGAGCCTGTTCCTATTATTGGATTTCAGATGGTTGGACGGTCGGAAGCTCACCCTCATCAGATAATAGGGCCAATATCTATGTTTCAGGCGATGTTCGACACCATGCTCAGCGCGCACGATGAGCGATATATTGAGAAGCATAATATCATTCGTACGATTAAGATCCCAGCTCTTGGAGTGAGTAGCACGGAGTTTAATTTAACTCATCAGAAGAGTGCTGAGCTGTACGCATCGGGACTTTCAGCAGGGGAAAAGTTTTTTCAAAGCTGGAACCGAAAGCAGGGAAATGTAAAGATAACGATTGCCAACAACACCAAAGCCAAAGAAAATGAATGAAATAATAGAAAAGCCGCCATATGACAGGGAGGTGTTATAACCCTGTAAATGGCGGCTTTATTCATTGTTAGTGATAACGAGGAGGTTCATCCTCTTTGTTCTTGCGGCCCTCTATGACGGTAAATGGGGATGTGCGACGTTTGTCAGCCTTAGCAGCTGTGCGACGAAAATCTGGTCGAGGACCGCGTCCTTGCGTGCGCCCGCGACTGGGTGGATTTCTCCATCTTGTCGGTGGGAACTTATACAGCAGGAATACAATCGAGACTAGCACGACAGGGATGAGCCAAGACTCTGTAGACCTCTGAGCAAAGCTAGAAACTAAGCCAATGCCCATAAAAACAAGCACAACGATAAACCAAGGCTGGATTCGGGTTCTCATTCGTTTCCTCCTCCGAACGATTTACTGTTCAAGCGTAAATCTAATTCTGTTTCGTCATTTTACAGCGACTGAGCTGCAGCAACATTACCAGTACTAGCATGCCCATCTAATTCTCTCATGCGATTAAACGAAGCGATGGATACAGCTACTTGATCATCGTTAGGCTCTTTGGTCGTTAACAGCTGCAGCCATAAACCAGGAGCTCCAAGCCACTTCAGCACAGGAATGTCACGAAGTGCATTCGTCCATCTTAGTACTTCGTAGGAGACACCTAATACGACTGGTAACAGAATAATCCGTTGAACAATTCTTTCTCCCATCGTATCCCACGTGAAGAACGAATAAATGACGATGCCCACTAGCACAGTGAAAATAATGAAGCTACTACCGCATCTGTAGTGGAGTCTGCTGAACTTCTGAACTTCAGCAACTGTTAAATTCGAACCTGCTTCAAAGGCGCTAATAACTTTGTGTTCTGCACCATGGTATTGAAAAAGTCTCTTTATTATCGGTGTTTGAGAAATGAAGAAGAGATAAATAAGCAGAAACACAATTTTTATGACGCCTTCAAGTAGGTTGTGCAATATCTTATTCTCGAAAGCATGGCCAAAGATCCATCCTTCGACGAAAGCGGGAACTAAAGTGAAAATAAGTTTTCCTACGACGAAGGACAGGATGCCCACGAGTGCAACGCCCAAGATCATCGTCAGATTCCAGCGTTCCTTCTCTTTAGGCTTTTCAACTTTCTCCGTTTTGTCGGATTCGTCTTCAGCGTACGCTTCAGCGGAATAGGTTAAATGCTGAGACCCCTTTGCAGCGGATTCGACGATGCCTACAATTCCTCTTATGAACGGAATTTTTTTGATTTTGGTTAAGAAGTTGTTCGGTTTCTTAGGAACCTCTAAAAAGGTAATTTGTTGGTCCTTACGGCGAACCGCAGTAACATGAACGTGTTTGCCCGCGAACATAACGCCTTCTATTACAGCCTGCCCGCCATAAATTGCGGTTGATTTATCAGACACAATCGGCCACCTACTTTGCTTGAAACTCTGGGTGTATATGAATACCGCCCAAGTACTCCTATTTTACTAGATTGAGGGGTAGAAAGCCACAAGGAAAGGATGATGATGTCGGATTAAGATTAGTTTACACTTCTTGCGGTTATACTAAACAGCAGTTTTTCCTAAACAGGATAAGGATGGATGATTTGATATGGCAGCTACTGAGATGCGTTCCAAGGGACAAGGAAAAGACAGCAACAGCCCAAAGCCAACGAATTTTTATTTGTTTAGTATGAAGATCGGATTTTTTGCAGGGTTTATTTGGGGGCTTGTACGCTGGCTTTCAGTGGGTTTAAATTTCACGAAAGTATCTCAGGCGTTCCTGCTCGATCCTTTCGTCTCCAGAAAGCTATTGAATGGTTGGGGCTGGGGTGTTGCGGGCTTGGCGGCGTTCATAATAATGTCCGTTATAGCGGCATTACTGTATGTATTACTATTAGGTCGTTTGCAGGGGCCGTGGCCTGGACTTATGTTTGGTGCTGTATGGTGGGGACTATTATATGCTTGGGCGGGTCCGGCAGTAGGCGCTGTTCCACCCTTGCGTGAGATCGGCTGGAATAGCATTGTGATTGATTTTTGTTTATTCATCGTGTGGGGGACTTTTATTGGATTTAGCATTGCCTTCGAGCTTCATAACGAAGCGGAGAGCGAGCCTGCCAACAAAACTGAGCAAGGATCGCCGCAAGCTACTTCATAATTACCGCATTCCATGTAATTTCTCCATTTAGTCGCAATCAATCGTTTTCTTGAATGCCCCGTATATGTTACAATGTCTGATGAACTTTATTGGTGGTCATGCCGACTTTGGCTGCATCGTAAAGCAGTTGGAAGCGGGAGGAGAGAAAAGGAATGCTTAGTATTTTGGTCGTTAACGGACCGAACCTTAATATGCTCGGAGTCCGTGAACCAGGAATCTATGGTGTAGTTACTCTGGCGGAAATCGAAACCAGGTTAAACATTCTAGCCGATTCGCTCGGTGCCAAGCTGCACTTCTTTCAGTCCAATCATGAAGGTTTCCTGTTGGATGAAATTCATGCTGCTTATGGGAAGCATGACGGGATTCTTATTAACCCGGGGGCATTAACACATACGAGCTATGCTTTGCGTGATGGGTTGTCGACCGTAGGGCTTCCAGTCGTAGAGGTACATATTTCGAATATTCATAAAAGAGAAGAGTTTCGTCATACTTCAGTTACGGCTGCGGTTGCAGTAGGGCAAATTACCGGATTCGGGCCTGATAGCTATGACTTGGGCCTACAAGCACTATGTCGCCACATCCAATCTAACAGCTAAGAGATACAATTAAGCATATGAATAAGGCGAAAACGCGAGAGTGAGGAATTGTCCATGCCCAACAGTCGTGTAACCCGTTTGCGGGAGCTTCTGAGTCAATCAGAAGGAAAAGCTTTATTGGTTACGAATGCTGTTAATCGTCATTATTTGACTGGATTTACTGGGTCCTCCGGTGTTGTTCTGATTACGAAGGATAAAGCAGCTCTTCTGACCGATTTTCGCTACAGAGAGCAGGCTCCTAAGCAGGCTCAAGGGTTTCAGATCGTAGAGCACGGCTCAGACGTTAATGCGACAGTTGCCGAGCTACTTAAGCAATGGGGCGCTGATGTCCTATTGTTCGAAGAACGTGATGTCACTTTTGCCGCATATAGAGCTTTGGAGCAGGCGTTAAGTCCCGTTAAGCTGTTAACCTCAGAGGGAATTGTGGAAAAGCTGCGGCTCATTAAGGATGAGAGCGAAATTGCAATCATTCAAGAGGCTGCTGATTTAGCTGACAGGGCTTTTGATCATATTTTAGGATTTATTAAACCCGGAATATCAGAAAAAGCAGTTGCTCTTGAGCTTGAAGTTTTCATGCGCTCTCAAGGTGCAACAAGCTCATCCTTCGAGACAATTGTAGCTTCTGGAGAACGTTCAGCACTTCCACACGGGATTGCCAGCGATCGGATTATTGGGCGAGATGAATTCGTTAAGCTCGATTATGGAGCTTACTACAAGGGATATTGCTCAGATATTACACGAACAGTAGTCGTGGGCAAGCCTAGCGACAAGCATCGTGAAATTTATGAGATCGTTAAGGAAGCCCAGCAATATGCTCTTGACCATTTGGTGCCTGGAATGACAGGTAAAGAGGGCGATGCCTTGACGAGGGATATCATCACAAGGTATGGTTATGGTGAATATTTCGGCCATGGGACGGGACACGGACTCGGGATGGAAATTCATGAGGCGCCTCGGCTGTCTGTATCAGGCGATACCGTTCTAGCTCCCGGAATGACGGTAACGGTTGAGCCCGGTATCTATCTCCCCGGTTTTGGTGGAGTAAGAATTGAGGACGACATCGTTATTACCGACAAGGGGATTCGTATATTTACGAAATCTCCCAAGCATTTAATTGTATTGGACTAATTATGGAGCAATGTCTCTACAGGAGGAAATCAATTGATTTCAGTAAACGAATTTAAGACAGGCTTGACGATCGAAGTGGAAGGCGTACTTTACAACGTGCTTGACTTCCAACATGTTAAACCAGGTAAAGGCGCTGCATTCGTGCGCTCTAAGCTTAAGAACCTTCGCAATGGTAACGTAGTAGAGAAAACGTTCCGTGCAGGCGAGAACGTAGTGCGGGCTCACGTCGAGAACCGTGCCGTTCAATACCTTTACAATTCGGGTGCTGATTACACGTTCATGGACAATGAGACATTTGACCAATTCGAATTGACTAAGAGTCAATTGGAATGGGAAATTAACTTCTTGACTGAGAACATGACTGTTAATATCGCTAGCTACAATGGAGATATGATCGGTATCACGATTCCGAATAGCGTTGATCTTAAAGTTGTTGAAGCAGAGCCGGGAATTAAAGGAAGCACAGCTACAGGCGCAACGAAATCCGCTAAGCTTGAAACAGGCTTCTCTGTTCAAGTTCCGTTGTTCATCAACGAAGGCGATGTACTGTCCATCGATACTCGCGAAGGCAAATACATCTCACGCGCGTAGTCTGTATTTAGCGAAAAATCCCGTCTCTCGCAAAATACTGCGGGAACGGGTTTTTTTATGTATTTTGGGCCATAGTACGTGTGCTATAATATAATGCTGTATGCAGGTGTTTTTAATTAGTTATTCAGAAAACATTAAAATGCCGTATGACTTGGGGAGTGACTACCGGTGTCTTTAATAGTAATGAAGTTCGGCGGAAGTTCAGTCGGTACCACAGAACGAATGGACCGGGTGGCGCAGCGCATCATAGAGAAAAAACTACAGGGCGACAGTGTCGTCGTTGTTGTTTCTGCTATGGGGGATACGACGGATGAGCTGATTGACAAGGCAAGTGCGATAAATGAAAATCCGCCTGCCCGTGAGATGGATATGCTACTGAGTACAGGGGAGCAGATTTCCGTTGCTCTATTGTCCATGGCGATCCATAAGCTTGGACATGAGGCAAGGTCTTATACGGGCTGGCAAGCAGGAATCGTTACAGAAGAGCTGCATGCTAAGGCCAAAATAAGTGATATCGATCCTGCTCGGCTATTTGCTTCCCTTGATGCAGGTAACATTGTAATTGTTGCTGGCTTCCAAGGAATGACGGCGGATGGAGAAATTACGACGCTTGGTCGTGGTGGCTCTGATACGACTGCAGTAGCACTTGCAGCAGCGATCAAAGCAGACGTGTGTGAAATTTATACCGATGTTGATGGCATTTATTCTACCGATCCACGCGTTGTCGTGTGCGCAAGAAAGCTAAATGTCATTTCTTATGATGAAATGTTGGAGCTAGCTCATTTAGGTGCAGCCGTGCTTCATCCACGTGCAGTTGAATACGCTAAGCATTACAATGTTAATTTAGTAGTTCGTTCGAGCTTTACGCACAATGAAGGCACGTTGGTGAGGGAGGACGCAGAAATGGAACAGGGCATTGTCGTAAGAGGAATAGCTGTTGATAAAAATGTAGTTCGTATTAGCGTGCTGGGAGTAGAAGATGTTCCGGGCGTGCTTGCCAAGATGTTCGGCGCTCTGGCGAGTAATGGCATTGATGTAGATATTATCGTTCAAAGCGGAGTGCAGGATGGCAAAGCGGACTTTTCATTTACGGTTTCCTTGTCGGATCGTGGTCGTGCGATTGAAGTTCTATCCAGCATAAAGGCAGAGGTTCCATATCGTGAAGCTACTTACGAGGAAAACCTTGCGAAGGTGTCGATCGTAGGAGCGGGTATGGTATCGAATCCTGGCGTTGCTGCGACAATGTTCGAAGCGATTTCTAGCGTAGGTGTGAGCATTAATATGGTTAGCACTTCGGAAATTAGGCTTTCTTGCGTTATTTCTGCAGAGCCGGTTAAAGAAGTTGTTCGTGCGCTTCACACAGCTTACGGGTTGGATACAACCGAAACGGCTTTCGTAGGCGGACCTAAGGATCGTCGTTAAGCTTAAACATTACAGGGCAGTCTCTTCGAGTCTTCGGGTTTGGAGGGGCTGCTTTTTTTTACAATACAAGACTTACATGCCGCTGCGCAGCACCACTGATGAATGAAAATATTGTCCATACTGACGCACAGGTTGCTAGGAGACAAATAAAGTACCCCAAAGTGCCAAAGTGCCAAAGTGCCAAAGTGCCAAAGTGCCAAAGTGCCCCGCACTCTTGTGACATTAGGAGTACGATGTATTTCGCTTGAGTAGAATGTTTTTCATCGTTAATAGCTAGTAGGGGCGCCTCCAAAGACGCATTAACGATGTTTATGATCGTACTTGCTACACATTTGGCCTCTGCGCCTGATCATTTTCGTCGAAGTAGAATGTTTTTCATTGTTAATAGCTAGTAGGGGCGCCTCCAGAGACACATTAACGATGTTTATGATCGTACTTGCTACACAATAGGCCCTGCGCCTGATCATTTTCGTCGAAGTAGATCGTTTTAAGTTATTCAGCGTGGAAAAGTTTCACCATGTCCATTTCTGAATAACCCCCGAAATAAACGTTGAACACCGTAAAAGGACGGCATCAGCCGTTTATGCTTGGACTATCAGGGTTCTATGTCAATAAACGCGATACAAACGTGTATAGTCGTCCTAAGGGCGGCAAAGCCGCTTTACTTATTTTCCGATAAATAATTGAATCATTTTCAAGAAAACTGCTGTCAGTCCGGCAGCCATTAAAGGACCTACTGGTATTCCACGTAAAAACAAAACCCCGACGATAGATCCGATCACAATACCAACGATGAGCTGTGGATCCATTTTAAGTGTTTCGAGGCCCCGACTATTTAAATAGGCACCAATGGCTCCCCCAGCGAGAGCAACCCAGCCTGTCCAGCCTGAGAAGGCAGCAGCGATATCCTTGGGCTGTATGCGTCCTGATGCGAACGGCACTAGTATGGCTAAAGTCAGGAACAGTAAGCCTAGCTCAATTCCTCTTCGCTCGATAGATGGCAAGTAACGTTCCAGATGCGTTAGCTTAATGATGAGAAGGATGCAAGCAGCAGTGGTTATGATGGATGATCTTCCGACTAAGCCTATGACAATGAGTGTGACCAATACCAATTCTCCGTACATAAGGATGACACACTCCCGATAAGATGGATTGTACACGATATGGAACAAGCCACGCGTTTAGAACGCGAGGCTTGTTCATACGAACATAAAGTGTATATTTACAAATCAAATCATGTATTCCGAATAAGGAACCTGCTGCAACTCGAAGGTATCGGAACGAAGTCCACGTCTCATCGTCTCCAGAGTAATGATATCATTTACTGGTATATTTCCAAGATGCACGTCAGGTCCTAGTGATTTGATTAAAGAGACTTGCTGCTCTTTCAGAGGTGCTTCCCACATGAGTCGGTCTAAGTTCGGAACAACCCTTAGAATATGAGATAAGTCACCTTCTCTACATTCGCCATGCTCGTCGAACAAGCCGACGCCTTTACCGGATTCTCTAGCCTCAACCGTAACAAGCTCCGCGCCGCAAGCCCAGTCCTGTTCAGCTGTTCTAGCGAAATCGGTAACGTCAATTCGTGAGCCAAACAGCTTCTTCCCATACTCCGTATATACCGTAAGCCCCATACTCTTAGCATCCCGAATCAGATCGTTGCGAAGCGTTCGGCTCAAATTAATCGTTCCGTCTGAAACCTCAATTCCGGTGAATCCAAGCTCCAATACTTGGCGAAAAAAACCAGGGATTAAATCGAGTCTAACTGCTGCCTCTAGTAGTGTACCTCCTGGAATAACGGTAATTCCATGCTTTATTGCGAGTGCAATTTTACTTTGGATGACAGGAAGAGGATACAAGGTAGAGGTACCAAAACCAAACTTGACGATATCGATATACTCGCCGGATGTAGACAGCATATCCGCGAAAGCGTGCTGTCCAATTCCTTTGTCTATTACCATCGTGCAGCCCTTATTGCGCGGCTTTGCTTGTCGTCTGCCGCTTGGATCACATAATGTTTGAGGCCACGTGGATGTTAAAGTCGTTGTTTGCATACTCAGCTCTCCTCGTTGATTTACAAGGTGGATTTTTACAAGCAATATATGCATTGGCCTATTGCAATGTGAAATAACGGTGCATGTTTCTAGAAATCTCTCAGGGATAAGACAAGTTAACGTTCACATCTGCATAGGTATAGTAGCAGGCTTGTGTTATGGGGCCGGTTTACTTTAGGAGGTAAGGAAATGGATAAAGCAGCATTCAGCATGGCTATGCTTCGAATAGTGTCGGGTAGCTTAGAATTAACGGCTGCAATTGTCATACTACGGTTGAATGATGTACAGAAAGCTTTAGCTGTAAACTCCATGCTAGCTTTGGTTGGACCACTTGTATTGATATCTACAACAATGATTGGATTAACGGGCTTGGCGGACAAGCTATCACCGGTTAAGTTCATATGGATTCTCGCAGGTGTAGGGTGTCTATTAATTGGAATTTTGAGAAAGTAACATAGAGTTAATCTTAGGGTCAAGCAGGCATATTCCTGTTGTCCAAGCATACATATGAAACAGCAAAGATCAACTTCTTGCGGAAAGGGGGGGACTAGGTGCCGCAGCCTTTGATGGAGCTGTTCCCGAATTCCTTGCGTCAAGTGCTTGAACAATTGCCCGCAATTGCTAGGGATTCGTTGGAAGAAATCCGCATTCGCGAAAATCGGCCGCTAGAGATTAGTTACGGGAGCCGATATTCGTTTGTTCGTGAGGATGGGACTTTAACGGATGATCATCAAGGTGCATTCGTGCCCGGAAGGGAGCAATGCCGGGCTTTGTTAGAGAGAGTAACCAACCATTCCATCTATGCTGTGGAAGAAGAGCTTCGCAGAGGTTACGTTACGGTGTCCGGGGGACATCGGATCGGTCTTGCGGGACGAACGGTCTTGGATAAAGGGCTCGTTTCTCACCTGCGGGATATCGCAGGCTTTAACGTGCGTATCGCTAGAGCTCGTATTGGATTTGGCGCGCAGGTGCTGCCTGGACTGCTTGATTTCAAGGCGAAAACGATACGTCATACCTTAATCATCTCACCGCCGCAGCAAGGGAAAACTACGCTAATTAGAGATTTGGCTCGATGTATTAGCTCGGGGCAATGGCACCATCCTTCTGCGCTTGATTGGGGGAGCCGCAAGGTCGGCATTGTTGATGAGCGTTCGGAAATTGCAGCTAGTGATAGAGGTGTTCCTACCTTCGATCTGGGCCCTCGCTGCGATGTGTTAGATGCATGTCCTAAGGCCGAAGGGATCATGATGATGGTGAGGTCGTTATCGCCAGAAATCATTGTGGTGGACGAGATTGGTCGTCCAGAAGACGCGGAGGCCTTGAACGAGGCCATTCATGCAGGAGTTCGTGTGCTTGCCACCGCCCATGCTACAGATTTATCGGACGTGTTCGGCAGGCCAGTGCTTGCCAAGCTGGCAGCGGAAAGGGTGTTCGGCTCTTACGTACTGCTATGGCGAGCTGGTGGGAAGGTGGAGCATCGTATTGTATCGGCTGAAGAGGCTGAACAAGAGGTGTCACGGCGTTACAGTAGAGCAGCCGGGGCTTCTCCAAGAGATGCTCCTGCAACGATCTCTAAGGCTGCTAACCCCAGCCTAGTGCCGCAGGTGCAGACGGAAGCGCTTGTGACCGTTAAAGCACGGCCTATGCCGGTCATCAGATCGCCGGCCCCTAACAGGCAGGGTGATATCAACAATGCTTAAATTCGCAGGTATCTTACTTATTTTGTTCGCTGGAACGATGATTGGATTTGTGCAGGCCTCTCGTTATGCGGCGCGACCCAGGCAAATTCGCGAGCTGCTTCATGCCCTGCAAAGGCTAGAAACAGAAATTAGCTATGGACAAACTCATCTGCCGGAAGCGTTGCAACGAATAGCGGGAATGGTTCCACAGCCGTTGTCTTCTCTATTCGCTACAATTGCTCATTCCTTGTCAGGGGATTCTGCCGGATTGGGCGAAACCGTTCGAGAGTGCTGGGAAAGAGCCATAATCGCTTACTGGCCGGCCACAGCAATGAAAAAAGCTGAAAAAGAAGCGATACTCCGTCTCGGTTCAACTCTAGGCGGTAGCGGTCGAGAAGATCAGCTTAAGCATATCCGCTTAACAATGATTCAATTGCAAGCGGAGGAATTGTCTGCAAGAGACGACCAGAATCGCTACGAAAAGCTTAGCCGCAGCTTGGGAATGCTAGGAGCCGCATTGGTCGTCATTCTGATGATCTAACGTGGGGATCAGTTTGGGAGGCCATAACGATGAACATCGACATCAGCACCATATTTCAAATCGCTGGCATCGGCATCATCGTGGCGATGATTCATACGGTGTTGAAGCAGATGGGCAAGGAAGATATGGCTCATTGGGTTACCTTGATCGGCTTTGTAGTCGTACTTTTCATGGTAGTCCGAATGCTGAACGATTTATTTCAGGAAATTAAGACGATATTTCTGTTTCAGTAGGTGAAGCGGGTGGATATTCTCCAGATCGTCGGAATCGGGTTTCTGGCGACCGTGTTAATTCTAGTCATCCGGGAACAAAAACCGATGTTCGCCTATCTCCTTGCCGCATTTGTAGGTGTCGCTATTTTCTTAGCATTTGTGGGCAAGATCGACGATGTGATATCTGTGCTGGAAGAGCTTGCGGATCGCTCGGGCATACCAACGGTGTATCTGAAGACGATGCTTAAAATAATCGGGATCGCCTATATTGCAGAATTCGGAGCGCAAATCGTGAGAGACGCCGGGCTTGAAAGCATCGCATCCAAAATCGAGTTTGCTGGTAAAATGCTAATTCTGGTCATGGCGGTGCCCATCATCAGCGTCATCGTCGAAACGGTGCTGAATTTACTGCCGGTCTGACGGTACGCGGGACGGGAGGGAGAGCATGCTCCGACAGACGGGAATAAAGAGATGGTTATTGATCCTGCTGTTTATGCTATTGTTCTTTCTTCTGATGGGACATTCCCTAGTATACGCAGATATGAGACTTCCCGCTAAGTCGACTACGGATTACGTGACTCAAGCGCCTAACGATCTCTCAGGTGACTTGGCGAAGCAGCAAAGTGAAGAAGTGGAGCTAGGACAAATTCAGAAGTATTGGAGCGATCTGAAGGGGGAGTATGGGGGCTATTTTCCAGAAGGAAAGCTTCCTGAGCTGAAACAGCTTATGTTCCCTGACGGTAAAAAGTGGAGCCCGTGGCAGGCCATGATGGGGCTAGCTCGATTTTTCCTCCACGAGGTGCTCTATAGCGGCAAGCTTCTGGTAACAATCGTCCTACTTACTGTTTTTACAATGCTACTGGAGACGATGCAAAGCGCATTCGAACGTAATGCTGTAAGCAGAGTCGCTTATGGAATCTCCTATATGGTATTGATCATATTAGCTGTAAATAGCTTCCGTACAGCAACTTCTTATGCGGGAGAAGCCATCCAGAATATGGTGCAGTTCATGCTTGCGATGGTGCCTCTGCTGTTAACCCTTATGGCGGGAACAGGAGGGGTGGCATCCGTAGCAGTCCTTCATCCTCTCATCGTTTTCATGATCCACACAGTGGGAACATTTATTCACTTAGTTGTTTTCCCGCTCCTATTTTTCTCAGCGGTTCTACATCTGGTCAGCGCCATTACAGAGCGATATAAAGTAACTCAACTAGCAAACTTGCTTCGAAATGTTGGAGTTGGCGTGCTCGGCGTACTGCTTACCGTATTTCTTGGGGTACTGTCTGTGCAAGGAGCAACAGGTGCGGTAACCGATGGGGTGGCGCTAAGAACAGCTAAGTTCGTAACCGGAAATTTTGTGCCAGTCGTTGGGAAAATGTTCTCGGATGCGGCAGATACAGTGATGTCAGCAAGCTTACTTGTCAAAAATGCAGTTGGAATCGCGGGGGTTATTGTTCTATTGTTTCTATGCGCGTTTCCTGCGATTAAGATTCTGGCCCTAGCGCTTATCTACAACGTGGCTGGCGCGGTCATGCAGCCGCTAGGAGATACCCCAATTGTCCATTGCTTGCAAACGATAGGGAAAACACTTATCTACGTTTTTGCGGCATTGGCTTCGGTTGGACTGATGTTTTTCTTAGCGGTTACGATTATTCTGACTGCGGGCAACGCAGCACTCATGATCCGCTGACTGGGGGAGGTGAGAGCTGAATGAATGTGATGGAGGGGCTGTCCAACTGGCTACGCCAAATCATTGCAGTTGTCTTGCTTGCATCAATTGTTGATTTGTTGCTTCCCAATCGCACGATGCAAAGATATGTTCGGCTTGTTGCGGGTTTGTTCATTCTGATGACCTTAGCAACTCCGATTTTACACTGGATGAAGGGTGACTTCAGCAGCAAGCTTACAGAAGGCCTTAATGCAGTGGAACGAGAGCCACAAGGTGCGGTTGATCAGCTAGCGATGATCGAAGCAGAAGGAGCAAAGCTTCGAGATAAGCAAAGCCTGCAAGCTGCAAAGCTAGTGACGGCAAAGCTAGAATCCGCCATCCGCGATGAGGTAGAGCAAAGCGAGCAACGCCAAGTTCGTAAGGTAGATGTTGTTTTGGAACGCGTTAGTAATGGTTCCTTAACGATTGCTAAGGTTGTAATTGTTCTTGAACCGGAGCCGTCAAAGACTGGTGATCGTTCTTCCCCCCCTGTAGTCAAGGAAGTGGAGCCGATCGCCGCCGTTGACATCCACGTTCAGGTAGAGGAATGGCCTGATGCGAAGGTAGCATCGCCAGATACAAGCAGGAAATCAGACCAAGCGGTTGCAGCGGAAGCTGAGGCAGAGGCTGATCGTGTGACTCGCTCTAGAATTTCCGCGCTCGTCGCCAATCGTTTTGGTATGGCGGCAAGCATTGTTGAGGTCAAGCTACCGATTGTAGACACTGCAAATCCATACTGACTCAGGGGGGACCACATGGCCAAGTGGCTACAGCAGCTGGAATCGTTTATTGGCGGAGGTTCGGGAGGACCGCGCAGAGTTAAAGCATTCCGGTTGCTTGTGCTGATCGGATTGATCGGTGCGGCTATGCTGCTGGCTGCCTCCCTGTTGAATGTCAAGAAGGTTGATCCTTCCCAAGATCCAAGCCTATCCCCGCCGAGGGATGAGGACACGCTACAGCAGGAAGCCTTCTTAGGCAGTAATGATACTAAGACCAGCCTGTTTAGGGACATCGAATCCGAACTCGAAACTCGATTGAAGGATTTAATGGAAAGGATTGTTGGCGTTGGCACGACGGATGTCATGGTGACGGTAGATTCGACGGAAGAGACTGTCGTGCAGCTTAATGAGAAGACGATGCAGCAGATAACAGAGGAAACAGATCGCAATGGTGCTAAACGCCATATAACAGACATCACGAAGGATGGCCAGGTTGTTCTATATTCCATCTCGTCTGGTAATCAATCGCCAATCGTTGTGAAAAAGCTGAATCCTCGGATTCGCGGAGTTCTTATCGTGGCGAAGGGTGCGGAAAATCCAACTGTGGAAAAGCTTATAGCCGTAGCGGTTTCCCGTGGCCTCGACGTACCTATTCATCGCATCTCCGTCGTACCTCGTAAATCTTAATACAATCTGATTATAATTTTGGGAGGAATTGAACAATGAACAACAAACGCCAAACCATTTGGCTAGTATCCATGCTGAGCTTGATGGTCATTTTATCGGCATACTATCTCTTTACCGAGGAAGCACCTAAAACAGATAATGCTAGTGGCATTGAACAAACAAAGTTTCCTGACGCTGGGAAGGTTTCTTCATCCAATCCAGATGGCTTTGAGATTACAGAGGTCGAGCAGAGTACAGACGACCTTTCTGCGACGGGACAGGGGACTAAGAGTGGTGCCAAAACAGATGAGGCTAAGGGGACAGCGGCTGTAACGAATAATGAAACCGCTGGAAATTCACCAGAGGATGAGGCTGTCCTTAATGGGATTACTAATCAAAAAGGTTTTGCAGAGATCGATAAAGTATCACTAGACCAACTAACAAGAATAAGTAAAAAAGCTGAAGAGTATAGATTGGTCATAGCGAATAAAAAATCGAGTGCTGAGGAAGCAGCTAGCGCAGTAGAGGCGCTTGATCTCCTTCAGGATACCGATTCTCGTATTACTAGCTTACAGGAAAAATTGCTTCAAGAATTCGACAATGCTGTCGTAGCTGAAGAGGATAATAATAACTTCAAGGTTATTGTCCTGAGTGAAAAGCTGGAGAAAAAACAAGCCGTTGGTATTATAGAAATGGCAACAAAAGAGTTAAATGTAACCCCTGATAGAGTGACCGTGCAATATGTGAAGTAAGTTGTGGTGAATCGATATAAAGTAAGTCTGAAGTGTTATTAAACAAGGGGATAGCCGCATAGTAGAGCTTCTTCCTACTTTGCGAATAACCCCTTGTTTTTTGTTGTCAAAATAAGAAAGGGATTACAAAGACGGTGTCGAACTCTTTTCAATTCATCCGATTGTGGTATAATAGTTCCGTTGTGGGATCGAACAAGCTTTCTTTAGACGGGGAATCCCGAGTCAAGGAGTGACCGAGATGTTTAAGTTGAGCGAAATTAAAGAATTGATTAAACTGGTAGACCAAACAACTGTACATGAATTGGAAATTGAGAACGAAGGTATGCGATTGTCGATTCGCAAACCGGGTCGCACTGAAGTTGTAAATGTGCAGACCGCACCCCTTTCTCATACATATCTGCCAACGACACAAGCGGCACCTGCGCCTGCAGTATCAGCAGCTCCCGTTCCGGAAGCGACTGCAGCAGTAGCCGACAATTCCCATCTGCATCGGATCGTTTCTCCTATGGTGGGTACGTTTTACCGTTCTCCATCTCCTGATGCTGCTTCTTTCGTTAATATCGGCGACAAGGTTTCCGACAAAACGGTTGTTTGTATTCTGGAAGCGATGAAGCTGATGAATCCTTTGGAAGCGGAAGTGAAGGGCGAGATCGTGGATATTCTCGTGGAGAACGGACAGCTCGTTGAATTCGGCCAACCGCTATTCTTAGTGAAGCCGGAATAATCCCGAGGAGGATTTCACCTTGAAATTTAATAAGATTTTGGTGGCCAATCGTGGCGAGATCGCGGTTAGAATTATCCGCGCATGCCGGGAGCTCGGAATTACCGCAGTAGCGGTTTATTCCGAAGCCGACCGGGAATCATTGCACGTGCGACTGGCTGATGAAGCGTATTGTATCGGACCAACTGCGTCGAAAGACAGCTATTTGAATTTAACGAACATTATGAGCGTCGCGACGTTAACCGACTGTGACGCAATCCATCCGGGATACGGATTCCTTTCTGAAAATGCTGATTTCGCAGATATATGCGAAACTTGCAATATTACGTTCATAGGTCCATCCTCGGTCGCCATTAGTAGAATGGGCGATAAATCGGTTGCTAAGCAAACGATGAAGGATGCTGACGTTCCGGTTATTCCGGGATCTGACGGCTTGCTCGAAGATCTTGACGATGCGATTCGGGTCGCTCGAGACATTGGTTATCCCGTTATTATTAAAGCAACGGCGGGTGGAGGCGGTCGTGGAATTCGAATCGCCGACAATGAAGAAATGCTTATTCGTGAGATTACGACTGCACAGCAGGAAGCAGAGAAGGCTTTCGGTAACTCGGGCGTCTATCTGGAGAAGTATTTAACAGGAATGAAGCATGTCGAGATTCAGATCATCGCCGATAAGCACGGTAATGTGGCGCATCTGGGCGAGCGTGATTGCTCCGTTCAACGCCGCCGTCAGAAGCTGGTAGAGGAAGCTCCATGCTCCATTATGACACCTGAGCTTAGGGAACGTATGGGTCAGGCTTCCGTTAGAGCTGCATTGGCTGTTAATTATTCCGGTGCGGGTACTATTGAATACCTACTCAGTCCTGATGGTCAGTTTTACTTCATGGAGATGAATACTCGTATTCAAGTCGAGCATCCTGTTACGGAAATGGTTACAGGAGTCGATCTGATTAAAGAAATGATCGCTATTGCTGAAGGAGCTCCACTTTCCTTTAAACAGGAGGATGTGAAGTTCAACGGTTGGTCTATTGAGTGCAGGATTAATGCAGAAGATTCCGAGCGCAATTTTATGCCTTCCGCTGGACGTATTGGCTTCTATCTGCCGCCAGGAGGTCCTGGGGTTCGAATCGATAGCGCGGCATATCCGCAATATGTGATCTCTCCCCATTATGATTCTATGATTGCGAAGCTAATCGTTTGGGCGCCAACGCGTGATGAAGCGATTGCTAGAGCAAGACGTGCTTTAAGTGAGTTTGTAATAGAAGGTATTAAGACAACTATTCCATTCCACCTTAAGCTAATGAATCACCCTATTTTTGCAGAAGGCAATTTCGATATTAAGTTTCTTGAGGAGCATGACATTAACGGAGATGTTGATTCCTCGTCCGATAATTAATTTTTAGACACTATTTCGGGCCAAGTGTTTGTCATAATAATCCGGGAATGCTATATTTATAAGTAGTGAAGGCGAATGCTCGGACTTACTTCAGATTAGCTCCGGGTATGTGGAGGTGGAACTACAAATGGAAACGATAGCACCCGATTATGAACGAACTGACATGGGTACCATTGAAATCGCACCAGAAGTTATTGAAGTCATTGCTGGTTTGGCGACAGTCGAAGTCGACGGTGTGGCAGGCATGAGCGGTGGATTATCCTCTGGAATTGCTGAATTGCTAGGACGTAAAAATTTGTCCAAGGGCGTGAAGGTAGAGGTTGGACAGCGCGAAGCGGCAGTTGATGTCTCAATTATTGTTCAGTACGGTCGTCGCATACCGGAAATTTCAACGGAAATTCAACGTAATGTCAAACGCTCAATCGAGACAATGACCGGACTTAATGTTGTAGAAGTTAACGTACATATACACGACGTTCATTTCAAAGCGGGCGACAAGCCCGAAGAAGATGAAACCCATGTACGTGTCCGATAATGACGTGACCGCAACCTGATTTCCGCGGCTAACGGCAAAACCTCTGGTCTGCGGAGATGGCCCTCTGACGAGAATTCCTTCAGGGAAATCTCGCAGAGGCCTTTCGTAGGTTAGGGGACATTTTCCTATTAGGAAACAGGGAGGGCTTTTACGTTGATCAAAATGTTGGACAGGCTGCTTTTATTTTTGTACAGTGTGGCAATTGGGATCGCCTCCATTGTTGCAATCATTACCGCAAGCGGTGGGTTTTCAGAGAAGTGGTTGCAGGATGTCGTTACTGATTTCACGGGCGATGTAAAGATCGTGCAAGGCTCCGTCATTGGAGTTGCTATTATCATTTTATTGATAAGCGTGCGATTTTTTGTTGTTTCCGTCAAGCGTGATGGAAGCTCAGCGCCTTCAATTAACCAACGGACAGAGCATGGGGACATCCGTATCTCTGTAGAAACAGTTGAGAATATTGCGCTTAAAGCTGCGTCGCGTACAAAAGGTGTTAAAGACTTGCGCGCACGTGTTAGAGTTTCTGAAGCGGGGTTAGGTATTCTTATTCGGGCATTCGTTGACGGAGAAGGCTCCATTCCAACATTGTCGGAAGAGATGCAACGTACTGTTTCTCAACAGATCGAAGAGGCAACAGGAATTCCGGTTGCGGAAGTATCTGTGTTTATCGCTAACGTTACTCAGGCGCCGACTACCTTTAAGAGCCGTGTAGAATAGGGGGACAACCGCCATGTGGAAAGTTTGGTGGGAAACCTCTGGAGGAAGAATCGCTGGGGTTGCAGCGGGTCTCTTATTCGGTATTATTTATTTAATTAGCGGATTTTGGGATATGCTGTTCTGCGCTATGCTCATTGGCATCGGATATTGGGTTGGAAAGTACAAGGATGAACGAAAGGGACCGCTTTTTCCGTGGGAAAAACTGACGGATTGGGTTTCAGATCGTTGGCCTTGGACACGATAATCCCTGTGAATGTTCTTGCCCAGGCAGGGACGGCGGAGCTTCTAATGCTTCGCAGTTTCCGATGGAATAGATGCTCATGGGTTTTTTTGTTTTTAGTTATGCTTGTGGCACCATAATATAAGGTACGGGGCTTGAACGATTAGGCACATTCGGGAGGACTCATGAAGCGCAGAATTGCTAGGGAAATCGTGGTACAAAGCTTGTACCAGATAGAGATGAACGGGGTAACAGGCGACGAGGCAGTCAATATCGTCATGGAAGAAGCTCGTCAAGACAACGAAACAGGCACGGAAGTTGCTGAATTGGCGAGCATTGAAGCATTTACACGCGAATTAGTGCAAGGAGTTCTAGAGAATCAAGAGATTATCGATCAGAAGCTTGTCGTTTATTTAACAGGGTGGCAAGTCGATCGGCTATCAAGAGTTGACCGTCAGATTTTACGTTTGGCTACCTATGAAATGATTTTCCGGAAGGATGTTCCTTCTAAGGTAGTTATCAATGAAGCCATTGAGCTTGCAAAGCACTTCGGATTAGATGAGAATGGGAAATTCGTTAACGGTGTTCTCGGCCGCATGTTGCGGGAAAGAGAAGAAAACCAACCGCAGGAGGACGAAAAATCATGAGCGCACAAATCATAAGCGGCAAAAGCATATCTGATACAATTCGCGAGGAAATGCGGGATGAAGTAGATCAACTGAAGCAGGCTGGTATCACTCCAGGGCTTGTCGTTATTCTTGTTGGCGAGGATCCTGCTTCCCAGGTGTATGTTCGTAACAAGGCTAAAGCTTGTGAACAGCTTGGATACTATTCTGAGGTAGTGAGGGTTCCGGCCGAAACGACGCAGGACGAGCTGCTCGAGCTCATAAAGCGCTACAACGAACAAGCGAATATTCATGGCATTCTGGTACAGCTGCCTCTTCCGAAGCATATCGAAGAGAAAGCGATCATCGATGCTATTGCTGTAGAGAAGGACGTTGATGGATTTCATCCAGAGAGCGTAGGAAATCTTATGATAGGCGATGACGCATTGTTGCCTTGTACACCTTCAGGTGTTATCGAATTGTTAAAGAGAACGGGTAACCATCCAGCAGGGAAGCACGCGGTCGTTATCGGTAGAAGTAATATTGTAGGTAAGCCTGTAGCTATGCTGCTTCTTCGTGAGAATGCGACGGTTACAATCTGTCATTCTCGCACACCAAACATTGCTGAGCTAGCTCGCCAAGCTGATATTCTTGTTGTAGGTGTAGGCGTACCTAAGCTGGTGAAGAAGGACTGGGTTAAGCCGGGAGCTGTCGTTATCGATGTAGGTGTAAATCGTTTGCCGGATGGCAAATTGTGCGGTGACGTGGATTATGAGGATGTACTTGATGTAGCGGGATGGATTACTCCTGTTCCAGGTGGCGTAGGACCGATGACCATTACGATGTTAATGGCGAACACCTTGAAATCGGCTAAGCGTACTCAAGCATAGAAAGGAAGTCTTGCGATGGAACCGGCTCGCGCTCTAAGCATCCGCGATATTAATCGCCTTATTAAAATGAAGCTTGAAGGCGATTCCGGGCTCCAAGACATCTGGCTGCGGGGCGAAATTTCAAACTTCACCTTCCACTCTAGCGGACATATGTATTTTACGCTGAAGGACGAAGGTGGAAGACTTAAATGTATTATGTTTGCCTCCTACAACCAACGGCTTCCTTTTGCTCCTAAAGACGGGATGAAAGTGTTGGCTCGCGGAGGTATTTCTGTATATGAGAGAGATGGACAATATCAATTTTATGCAACCGCGATGCAGCCTGATGGAATTGGGAGCCTCTACCTTGCCTTCGAGCAGCTGAAGAAAAAGCTTGAGCTCGAAGGGTTATTCTCTGAATATGTTAAACGACCTCTGCCCCGCTATCCGCGTACGGTTGGAGTCATTACTTCTCCAACAGGAGCAGCGGTTCGCGATATCTTAATTACCCTTGAGCGTCGAAACCCGGCTGTTAACATTTTGTTATTTCCGGTTACGGTTCAAGGTACTACTGCTGCGCCGTCTATCGTCAAGGCTATTCAAGCGATGAATAAGCTTGGGGAAGCAGACGTACTTATCGTTGGTCGCGGAGGAGGCTCTTTAGAAGAGCTGTGGGCCTTTAATGAGGAAATAGTAGCGAGAGCGATTCGCTCATCCTCTATTCCGGTCATTTCTGCAGTTGGGCATGAGACAGATTTTACAATATCTGATTTCGCTGCTGATTTAAGAGCTCCTACACCGACGGCTGCAGCAGAGCTGGCGGTTCAGCATGTAGGTGAGCTTAAGCAGGGTCTTACTCATCTCGAACAAAGAATGGCAAAGTCGCTCAGTATGCTGCTTTCCAAAGCTAGGGAAAGACTGCAGCATTCTGTGAGATCGCCTTATTTTACGCAGCCCAAGCGGAGTCTTCTTGTTCAAGCAGAGCGGCTGGACAGACTCAGAGATATGCTCCATTACTTGATGCAGGCCAAGCAGGCTAGGGCGCACGAAAAGCTGTCGCGATTGTCGGGTAGACTATCTGCGGTTAATCCAAACCAACAGGCTGCCTATGCTAGAAAAAGAATGACAGCAGCAACTCGAGGTCTAGAGCTTGCTATGAACGGGATTTTACGCCAACGTCAGCATACATTCGGCTCACTAGTTCGTCATCTGGATGCTTTGAGTCCACTCAAGGTTATGGCGCGCGGGTATAGCTTGGTGTATGACGAGAATGAGAAGACGCTTGTTCGTACGATTAATGAAGTCCAGCTTGGTGATCGTATAAACGTGCGTTTGGCAGATGGTAAATTGGATTGTCAAGTATGGGCGATCCAAGGGGAGGAGCAAGCAAATGGCTAAGAATAGCTCGATTGGTAAATCCGAGAAAGAAAATGTTGAACCAGCTCTTTCCTTCGAGCAGGCGATGGAGACACTTGAGACGATTGTTGCTAGGCTGGAGAGCGGTGATGTGCCACTGGAAACGGCTATTGAGCTTTTTCAAGAAGGAATGTCTCTCTCCAAATTGTGTGGGTTAAAGCTTGAGCAGGTTGAGCGTCGAATTGAGATGCTGGTGGAAGGCGATAACGGATTGCAGCGTAAGCCATTCGCCACAGGCAAAGAAGAAGCTTAGGATAGCAAAGGGGCAGAGACGTGAAAACATCAGTTGATCTACATACATATATGCAGCAACAACGTGATACGGTGGAAGAGGCATTGCGTTCGGTATTTCCTTTGGAATGGTCTATACCGGCAACGCTTCGGGAGGCGATGAACTATTCGCTGCTAGCAGGGGGGAAACGACTGCGTCCTATTTTTGTTCTTGCAGCGGCAGAAGCTGTTTCTGGAAGAGCAGATTGGGCAGAGCGTGCCATTCATTTTGCCTGCGCGGTTGAGATGATTCATACTTACTCCTTAATCCATGACGACCTGCCAGCGATGGATAACGATGATTATCGTAGAGGTCGCCTAACGAATCATAAGGTGTATGGAGAGGCAATGGGTATTTTGGCTGGTGATGGGCTGCTTACTCATGCATTTAATGTTGCTACACAAGCGCTGAAACGGGGAGTGCCAGCTGATCGGGTTCTTTCGGTTGTTGAGGAGCTGTCTCGATTCGGTGGTGTGTCGGGCATGGTTGGTGGACAGGTTGATGATATGCTCGGCGAACAGGGCTTAACGACGCTTGAGGAATTAGAGCATATTCATCTGCACAAAACAAGCGATTTGGTTACTTTTGCACTCAGAGCGGGAGGACACTCAGCTGAAGCGGATAGCAAGCAGATTGAGGCATTAAGCTTGTTCGGACGTAATGTCGGACTTGCGTTCCAAATCCAAGATGACATACTCGATCTGGTTGGAACAGAGGAGAAGCTCGGCAAGCCGGTGAAAAGCGATGAGCGCCAGGAAAAAGTAACCTATCCCTACTTACTCGGACTAGATGAAAGCCGCAAGCGCGTCGCCACTCTGACCAAAGAAGCCAACGAAACACTAATCCAAGCGCATTTCGCTAATCCTGACCGCCTAATTGAGATAGCAGAAGACTTGCTCAATAGGGACCACTAGATAGGGACCATTAATATCGCGGGAATCCCCTTGGAAAGTCCCGGGATGGTTGGGACATATCTGGACAAGACAATCCCCCCTGATGAGAGTACCTCCCGGGAGGGGATTAGCTGCAGGGGGGGGCTAGTAACCCCAGTAAGCCCAGTAAGCCCAGTAAGCCCAGTAAGCCCAGTAAGCCCAGTGAGCCCAGTGAGCCCAGTAACCCGAGTAACCCGAGTAACCCCAGTAACACCAGCAATACTCCGAAAGTCTCGCTGAAGCTGGAGATAGTGAACGTTTGATACACTAACTCGCCAAAAACCCCTCTATAGCTGCAGATAGCGAACGCACGGTTCACTAACTCGCCCAAAGTCCCTCAGAAGCTGTAGATAGCGAACGCACGGTTCACTAACCCGCCCAAAGTCCCTCTGGAGATGGAGATAGTGAACGCACAGTTCACTAACCCGCCCAAAGTCCCTCTATAGCTGCAGATAGCGAACGCACGGTTCACTAACCCGCCCAAAGTCCCTCAGAAGCAGGAGATAGTGAACGCATGATTCACTAACTCGCCCAAAAACCCTCAAAAGCTGTAGATAGCGAACGCCCGGTTCACTATCGAACCCAAAATCCCTCTAAAGCAGGAGATAGTGAACGCATGATTCACTATCGCACCCAAAGTCCCTCGGAAGCAGGAGATAGTGAACGCCCGATACACTAACGCGCCAAAAGTCCCTCTAAAGCCTGAGATAGTGAACGCTCGATCCACTAACTCGTCCCAAGTTCCTCTCAAGCTAGAAATAGTGAACGCCCGATTCACTAACCCGCCCAAAGTCCCTCAGAAGCAGGAGATAGTGAACGCCCAATTCACTAACGCGCCAAAAGTTCCGCTGAAGTCGCAGATAGCGAACGCTCGATCCACCAACCCGCCCAAAGTTCCTCCGAAGCTGGAAAAAGCGCCCACCATCATCAACTAATCCGCCCGTAGCCCCTCTCCAGCTATCGATAGCGCTCTCGAATACCATCAGATCGCCATGGCAGCAAAACTACAAATTCCCATTTAATTGTGCACGAAGCATACAAGCCCTCACAAAAATAAGGCTTCTCAAATCCGCATAAGCTTTTACTTTTACATTGAAAGTGAGCAATTGTTTGGGCATTGTATGGGGATATGTTATAATAGGGGCAATATCCATTTGTGGAAAGCGGGGAACATTACTTGCTGCTCGATCATATCGACAGTCCTACCGACTTAAAAAAATTAACTTTACCCGAGCTTCCTCAGTTGGCTGAAGAAATTCGCCAATTCCTTATTCAAAACTTGTCCGCCACTGGAGGCCATCTTGCGCCTAATTTAGGTGTAGTTGAGCTTACGCTGGCGTTGCATTATTTGTATAACAGCCCACAAGATAAAATGATTTATGACGTAGGGCATCAAGCATACGTGCATAAGATGCTAACCGGACGTAAAAATCGGTTTAATACTTTACGGCAGAAGGACGGATTGTGCGGATTCGTCAAGCGTAGCGAAAGCGAGCATGACGTATGGGAAGCAGGCCATAGCAGCACGTCTCTATCCGCAGCGATGGGGATGGCTTTGGCGCGGGACTTACAAGGCAAAACGAATAAAGTTATAGCTATTATAGGGGATGGTGCACTTACGGGCGGTATGGCCCTCGAGGCATTGAACCATATTGGTCATGAGAAGCGCAATTTAACTGTTGTGCTCAACGACAATGAAATGTCGATTGCTCCGAATGTAGGGGCTATTCATAATTACTTAGGAAAAGTTAGATCTGAGAAAATATATCGAAAAGCGAAAGACGAGCTCGATTGGTTACTGCGCAAGGTACCGGCTATTGGCGGTAAGTTGGCACGTACTGCTGATCGAGTAAAGGATAGCTTGAAATATTTGGTTGCCCCAGAGGGTGCGTTGTTCGAGGAATTTGGTTTGAAATATTTCGGACCAGTGGACGGCCATGATATTCCCAAGCTGATGGAAGCGTTCAAATATGCGGATAGTGTAGAGGGACCTGTTCTGGTTCATGTGCTGACCTTAAAGGGGAAGGGCTATACACCTGCTGAAGAAGATGCTCACAAATGGCATGGAACGGGTTCTTATAAGATTGAATCCGGTCAAGTGGTTAAGCCTGTTGGACCTCCGATGTATACAGAGGTATTCGGAAACACTTTGATTGAGCTTGCCGAACAAGATGACCGTATTATAGCGGTAACTCCAGCAATGCCAGGAGGATCGGGTCTTCTTAAATTTGCCGAGAAGTTCCCGAACCGAATGATTGATGTAGGAATAGCTGAACAGCATGCGGCTACAATGTCAGCAGCATTAGCTATGGAAGGCATGAAGCCTGTATTTGCGGTGTATTCTACATTCCTGCAGCGTGCTTATGATCAAGTTGTTCATGATATTTGCAGGCAAAGTTTGAATGTTATTTTTGCAATTGACAGGGCGGGCTTCGTCGGACCAGATGGGGAAACACATCAAGGGGTATATGATATTGCGTTCCTGAGACATATTCCTAATATGGTACTTATGATGCCTAAGGATGAGAATGAATTACGCAATATGCTTAAAACCGCTGTTGATTACAATGAAGGCCCTATTGCGGTCCGTTATCCTCGTATTTCCGGAACTGGGGCAGCATTCGATGAGGTAATGACGCCTATCGAGATTGGTACATGGGAAACAGTGCGTGAGGGCGATTATGCCGCCGTATTGGCCATCGGTCCAATGATTCAAGTAGCGGAAGAGGCAGCGGAGCTCTTAAAGCGTGAGGGAATGAATATTCGAGTTATAAATGCCAGATTTGTTAAACCATTAGATGAGAAAATGCTTTTGAGTTTGGCGAAAGAGCGGATTCCTCTTATGGTGGTCGAAGAAGGCTCGGTACAGGGTGGTTTAGGCGGTGCGGTGCTTGAGTTTTACAGCCTTCAAGGCATTCAGCCAGTTTCCATTCAGCTTGCCGGCGTTCCTGATATTTTTATCGAGCACGCGACCATTAAGGAACAACGTGTGGAAAGTGGTCTAACGGCCGAAGAGATTGCCAAGCAGCTTTCTTCACTAGCCGTTCGCAAGAGGCAGAAGGCAACTTAATGGAAAAAACAACGGTAACCAAGGAAAGATTAGACGTTCTGCTACTCGAGTTAGGCTATTATGACAGTCGAGAAAAGGCAAAGGCAGCCATCATGGCAGGTCTGGTGCTTATTGGCACGGAACGTGTGGAAAAGGCGGGAACTAAGGTTCCTAGAGACTCGGCAATAACGATTAAAGGTGCCCTACATCCGTATGTTAGCCGCGGTGGGTTAAAGTTAGAAAAAGCAATTAAGCATTTTAACTTAGATTTACATGACGTTATTATGCTGGATATTGGAGCATCCACCGGAGGTTTTACCGATTGTGCGCTTCAGAATGGTGCCACGCGAGTGTATGCTGTTGACGTAGGCTATAACCAGTTGGATTATTCATTACGTCAAGATAATCGTGTTCAGGTGCTGGAAAGAACAAACTTTAGGCATATGACGATTGAACAGCTGGATGGACCACGGCCTAGATTCTCGACAATTGATGTTTCGTTCATCTCATTGAAGCTTATTTTACCCGTGTTGGCAGAATTGTTGGAGACTGGCGGACAAACGATCGCGCTCATCAAGCCGCAGTTCGAGGCAGGTAGAGAGCAGGTTGGTAAATCAGGAGTCATTCGGGATTCAGCAGTGCATGCAAGTGTGCTTCGCGAAGTGTTAACGACAGCTAACGAGCTGGGGTTCGAGCTACAGGGTCTTACCTATTCCCCGATTACGGGTGGAGAAGGTAATATTGAGTTTCTCGCCTATTGGAAATTATCTGATCGTACAAATCGTCTACCTGAATTTGATGAAGAGCAATTATCTAAACTCATTAAACAGACAGTTGACGATGCTAGCTCAACTTTTCGACGAGCCACATAGCATTTGCCATATGTATTCCTATTTATTGTCCGGTTGTAGCCCGGAGCTGCCGAAGAACGGCCGGAGAAAACATACCGGACCCAACTCGTCTGCTCTGGGTTTTTGTGCTACGATCAGAAAGTATGAATTTCAATGTCTTTACACTCATCTGATCGCTCGATACAAACGTGTGCCACCGTCCTGAGGACGGCGAAGCCGTTTTACTTGACATAAACGTGGAACGCCGTGAAAGGACGGTGTCGGCCGTTTATGCTTGTAAGAAGGAAATTCAGGTGCAGATCGCGAAAGAAAAGAGTGCAACAGAACATCATGTCCAACCCGCATATTTTTTCCTCCGTTAACGGAATTGACCGGGAGGTCTGCGCATGGATAGGTTTGGTGATTGGATTGTTATGCTGGCAGCTGCAAGCCTAATGATATGGTGGTTATTTAGAAGGTTTGATCATTGGCTACATGAGCCTCCAAGCTCAAGGCTAAGGAAGCTTGCCGCTGCAGGGGGAGTAGAGGATGATGATACTGTTCATCTTTTACAGGAAAATGGCTTTGAAGTACTATCGGGCAAGCATCGGATTTCACTCGGTGTTATATTAGATGATGGTCCGGTTAGGCCAACTCGCCTTTACTTCGACTATCTTGCTTTAAAGGAAAGTAAGTATTATTTAGTTAAACATGAGCGTGCACGGCAGCCGATGGAGTGGACAGCAAGCGGCTTACGTGAACGGTTACTCGTGTATGCTTTGCTTTTTCCTGATTGTGAAGGAATTATTATTGTAAATGCCCAAGAGCAGCAATTAAAAACTGTACGTTTCAAAGTGGAGGCCGGCGAAAGATGAAAGCGCAAAGACAACGCAAAATCCGTGAATTAATCGGTGCCAGAGAAATTGAGACGCAAGAAGAGCTCGTTGAGGTTCTAAGCTTGGAAGGTATGCAGGTGACTCAAGCGACGGTGTCGCGCGATATAAAAGAAATGCAGCTGATCAAGGTTCCGCTTGAGGATGGCCGATATAAGTATTCGATGCCGCAAGACCAACGATTTAATCCTGCTCATAAGCTGAAGAGAGCATTACTTGATCACTTTGTAGGTGCTGAGGCAGCGGAAAATCTGTTAGTTCTCAAGTGTTTACCAGGTACAGCGGGAACGATTTCAGCACTTATTGATGGAATGGATTGGCCAGAGGTTATCGGTACAATTGGTGGAGATGACACCATATTGTTAATTAGTAAAACGAAGCCTCTTGGAGAAGACGTATTAGAACGAATTTACGAAATGATGCAATAGTACTTCATTTTGACGAGTCAGGGGGCATCATTATGCTTCGGGAATTAACCATCCATAATTTAGCCGTTATTGAGAATGTTTCTGTAGCTTTTCACCCGGGTTTCCATGTTCTCACGGGAGAAACGGGCGCGGGAAAATCAATAGTTATTGATGCGCTGACTCTGACAGCAGGTGGAAGAGGATCGGCTGAAATGATTCGTCATGGCTGTGATAGGGCAGATATTGAGGCCGTATTTGATTTGTCGCGCCAGCATCCGGTGTGGGAAACGCTTCAGCGATTAGGCATTGAGGCTGATTCCGAAGAAACCCTGTTGATCCGCCGTGAGCTGCTATCTCATGGTAAGTCTACTGCACGTATTAATGGACAAGCTGTAACGCTGACGATGCTTAAGGAGGTTGGTGAGCATCTCGTTAATATCCATGGTCAGCATGAGCATCAATCATTGCTTAAGACGGAGCGGCATTTGGAATGGCTTGATTTATTTGCAGGTGAAGACATAAATGAACATAAATCCGCTTACAAAAAGCTGTATCAGCAATACCAAGCAGTTAGTCGAGAACGGCGTGAGCTAGAGGAAAAATCTCGTCAAGGTGTGCAAATGCTTGATTTGTATCGGTTTCAGCTGGAAGAAATAGCGGCGGCTAGGTTAAAGCCGGGAGAGGATGAATCTCTTGGTGATGAACGGCGCAAACTAGCCCATGCCGAGAAATTGACGGACTCTGTCACTGAGGCCTACGATCTTCTTTATGGAACCAAAGGCTTAGCGGCGCTGTCACGCGCCTTAACTCGTCTGCAGGATATCGTGAAAGTGGATCCGACTGTACTTCAACCCTTAGTTGAGCAATTGCAATCTGCTTATTACGGAGTTGAGGATAGCGCATTTCAATTGCGTGACTATAAGGAAGGTATTGAATTTAATCCTCAGCGTCTTGTTCAAATCGAGCAAAGGCTGGATATTCTTCACGGCTTGAAACGTAAATATGGCGAAACAATTGAGGATATTATTAAATATCATGCCAAAATAAAAAGTGAGACAGATCAGCTTGAGAATAGCGATGAGCTACTCCGGAATTTAACAATAAAGGAAGAAGCTCTGCAAGGGGAGCTACAGATTAAAGCGGAGAAGCTTTCCTCGATTCGTAGGTCTTCGTCGCGTGTGTTGGCCAGACAAATTGAGCAGGAGCTTGCTCATTTGCAGATGGACCGCTCCATTTTCGAAGTTAAGCTAGCGCCAGCTGTATTTTCAATATCAGGTGCAGATACGGCTGAATTTTTATTATCAACCAACCCAGGTGAACCACCAAAGCCGCTTGCCAAAATTGCATCAGGCGGAGAAATGTCACGGGTGATGCTGGCCTTAAAAGCGATATTTGCCCAAATTGATGAAATTCCAGTGCTTGTTTTTGACGAGGTTGATACGGGAGTGAGCGGCAGAGCCGCACAAGCTATAGCGGAGAAGCTTTCCTTGTTGTCCCGTCATTGCCAGGTATTCGCGATAACACACTTGCCTCAGGTCGCCTGTATGGCTGATAGCCAGTACGAGATACGCAAGCAGGTGAATGCCGAGGATCGCACACAAACGTCCGTAACGGAGCTTACACAGACCGAGAGGGTGGAGGAATTGGCAAGAATGCTGGGCGGGGTGGAAGTTACGGAAAAAACACGCCATCATGCACAAGAAATGCTTAGTTTGGCACAAAGACAGAAAAACGCGTAACGGCGCAGAAAATCAAACAAAAAGGAAGCTTTTTGAGAACATAAAACAGGCTCAGCACGGTTACCTTATAAGTACGTTATCGGCGACAAAATAAATGGCCGATTCAGACTGTAGGGGAGCGTGAGAACTTGCACCAGAAACACTCCAGAAAACGTCACTTAGGTCTTGTAGTTGTTCTTATGCTTATCTTCGCTGTGTGCTCCGCGCCGTTTCAGCATTTTGCGGAGTTTCCGAATCAATTACGACTTTTTCAAGGGCAAGCCGTTTCTTTGCATTACGCAATGCCGGTTCACGCGCAGGGAAGCTTGAATCCTGAAGTAGCTGGTATTAATGGAAGCAGCAACTCATCTGTTAAGGTCGATCTAAGACAGCCTTTATCCATTCAACCGAAGCACAGTGGTGTAACGGATCTAAAGCTCAAGCTGTTTGGTAAAATTCCTTTTAAGACGGTACGACTTCAGGTAATTCCAGATTTACGTGTTATCCCTGGAGGACAGACGATTGGTGTTAAGGTCAAAGCTGCGGGGATTATGGTTGTGGGTCATCATTTGGTGAAAACGAAAGCGAAGTTAAAAATTTCACCAGGTGAGGATGCTAAGCTTAGACTTGGTGATCTTATTGTGGAAATTAACGGACAAGCCTGTAATGAGATTTCCAAAATCGCTCCGATTGCTGAATCTGCAGGCAGTAAAGGTATTCCGCTAAAATTGTTAGTTCAAAGGGGCAAGGAAAGATTTAAAACATCTCTAACCCCTGCTTACGATGAGGAAGACAAAGCTTGGAGACTAGGCTTGTATATCCGTGATTCAGCTGCTGGTGTTGGTACATTAACTTTCTATGCTCCTGATCAGGGAGTGTACGGAGCGTTAGGGCATGTCATTACGGATATGGATACCCAAACACCTATCGTCGTGGGCAGCGGCGAAATCCTGCAATCCAACGTGAACTCTATTTCCAAGAGCCAAAATGGTGAGCCAGGAGAAAAAAGGGCCAGTTTTCTAAAAGGTGGTCGAACGCTTGGTAATGTGGAGCGGAACACTCACTTCGGTATTTTCGGACAAATGAAACAAATGCCTGAGCATGCTTATAGCCCAGATGCTATGCCAGTTGCTTTCGCTGAAGAGGTGGAGGAAGGTCCTGCGCAAATCTTAACTGTTGTTGAGAAGCAGAAGGTTGAGCGATTTAATATTGAAATTGTTCATGTATCGAAGCAGACGTCACCCGCAACGAAAGGTATGGTCATCAAAATAACAGATCCAAAGCTTCTCGAGCGTACGGGAGGTATTGTTCAGGGGATGAGCGGAAGTCCGATTATCCAGAAGGGGAAATTGGTTGGGGCGGTTACACATGTATTCGTCAATGATCCAGCTTCGGGGTATGGATGCTTTATCGAATGGATGCTACAGGATGCTGGTATTATGCTAAAACCCGAACAAGCGACATCTAAGGCGGTTTAACGCCTTAGATTTTGTTGTATTAGACAAAGACAAGTGTTTGTCGAAAATAAACGAATTAAATCATCATTTGACGTGTTCTGACGTAAATGAAATATTATATTCGATTTTTATAAATAAATAAAGAAAAATTTTATTTTTCAGAAGGAATACAGAATGGTGATGTCGAAAACGGATAAACAGAGAAACGATAAGCGTTTTTCAACAATCATTCTCGTACATCGAAAGGGAGGACCAGACATTGCCACGGATTGAAGTGTTTCTAGCAGACGACAACCGAGAATTTACGAATTTGTTATCAGAGTACATCCAAGAGCAGGATGATATGACTGTCATCGGAGTGGCGTACAACGGAGAAGAGGTCATCCGTCAACTGGAGGAAACACGTAGGGTACCGGATGTCATGATCCTCGATATTATTATGCCGCATTTGGACGGACTTGGAGTCTTGGAGAAATTGCGGGATTTGAATTTATCGCCTATGCCCAAAATCATCATGCTCACGGCATTTGGTCAAGAGAACATTACACAGCGTGCGGTACAACTTGGCGCTTCTTACTACATACTTAAACCGTTCGATATGGATGTCCTGGCCAACCGGATTCGCCAGCTAGCCGGAAGCTCAGCTTCCTCGTCCGTAACGACTTCTTCATCGGGAAGCAGCAGTCGCTCCAACATTGTGCAAATGGGTAAGCCTAAAAACTTGGATGCCAATATTACAAGTATTATTCATGAGATAGGTGTTCCTGCTCATATTAAAGGCTACCAGTACTTGCGTGAAGCGATTACGATGGTTTACAACAACATTGAAATCCTCGGTGCAATTACGAAGACGTTATACCCGGCTATCGCCGAAAAATTCAAAACAACGCCATCCCGCGTCGAACGTGCCATCCGGCACGCTATCGAAGTAGCATGGACTCGCGGCAACATTGATTCGATTAGCCACCTGTTCGGCTATACGATCAATATTGCTAAGTCTAAGCCGACCAACTCGGAATTTATTGCGATGGTTGCGGACAAGCTGCGGATTGAGCATAAGGTATCGTAGTTATTAAAAAGCTAATTTAAAACCGGACGATTATCGAGATTCTGCGCTGTTTCGGCGTAGGAGAAGCGATAGTCGTCTATTTTGTATTTAAGGCTAACATTCATTTCATTTCCATGTAATAAAAAATGTGTTAGTCTGGTTGGACATTTACAACAGGAGGATATCAGTATGAATGCTAAGAATAGGTTCCTTTTTACTATCATTATATTAATTTGTTTTGGGGGTTATTATTTATTTTCATATGTAAAAGCATATAATATTTCAAATAATAATGAGTCGATTCAGGCTAGTCTTACAGGTTGGATGAACAGGGGAGTAAATAATGAGGTAAGTGATGAGGAAAATCTCAATTTATTAAAATTTGTTCAAATAGACTCTTCAACTTCGTATATCGCTCTTTACCATTTAGATAATAAATACGTTGGGTATGCTCATTTTATTAAAGGTATAAATGGAAAATTTAAGCTGGATGAAAGTGGACATAAAACTGGAGAAGTAAATTATAGAGATATAAAAACGAATAAAGGTGTTTATGGTGTGTTGGTGGGTAGAAACGTGGAAAAGAATATTGACAATATAACGACGAAATTAATAAATGAAGAATATAGCTACACAACTTCAGTTTCAAATGAAGCGTTCTTCGTGAAGTATAATAAAATACCAAGTCAATTCAAAAAAACCTTCCCTGCTGAAATAACATTGTTTGATGAAAATAATGAGATCATCTCAAAGGCCAATTAGAAGGAATACGAATGAAAAATAGGTTAACTAAAGCAGCTGCCACTCGCTTATGAGTGGTTTTTGTTTACGCTCAAACAGGTCTCTTTTAAAAATAATGGTTCTAAGAAGCAGGACAAGGGTATATATATGTTTATAAATAGAGAGCTCGTGCAATTGGCAGTGGGCAATAGGAGGAAATAGTTATGGAAATGGTAGACAGAGGTCAATTTATTGAATGTTTATATCGGGAAGTTGGGGATATGCTTAGTAGAGCCAAGCAGACGTATCTTACTGATTCAGAGACTCTCCAGAAGCTAGATATGGTTTACGGTGGAGTTGAAACGATTAAGCATCGTTTCCCGTCCTCTGAGGCGTGGTGGGAGCAGGCTGCAGCAGGTCTAGAAGAGATTCGAATTAGATTAGTAACGATGAGCGAGAATAGATTGTACACAAGCTAATGAAACGGGTGCATAAAATTGCTTTGTAAGCATATAAAGGAGCTTGTCGTAACCGGAAACGGATGCGGATAAGCTCCTTTTTGATTTGTGGAAAGCTATTTTTATTGTGGTAGAAAGGCTTATCTAGCGACTTTTGTACAAAATTAAGGAGTCTTTAAGGTAATATTTCGAAATTCTGGTATAGTAAATGAGGCGATTGTTAAATCTTAAGGAGGAACATGAATATGACTGAACGTAATGAGGATGAATTGAAAGATAATAAGGTGTCGAATGAAGAGAATGAGAGAGAGCTTGGCGATGACGAACAGAATCATATAAGCGCTGAGGAAACCAATGATTTGGCGGATGCTGAGGCTGATTCTGTAAATGCCGCAGGTCCTACAAATCCAGAAGCTCTGATAGCTCCTGTACCAGTAGCTCCAGTAAAAAAATCGAGCGGGGTAATTGTTCCTTGGGTTGTTGCTGCTATTGCAGTTGCTGCTTTGGTGTTTGTTCTAGTAAGAAGCCCTTCTAATGACTTGAACAAAACGATTGGTAAAATGGATGGGGCAACCTTCACAAAAGTAGATTTGTTCGAAGCTATGACCAAGCAGATGGGGGAAGGTCAGCAAGAATCATTGCTCGATAGTATAATGACTAACGAACTGATTGACTTGGAAGCTAAAAAAGAAGGAATCGTAATCGCTGATGCTGACATTAAAGCAGAAATAGAAGAAATTAAGAAACAAAATAACATTCCTTCAGATGATGACTTAAGCGCAGCACTTCAACAATCTGGAAGGACTCTTGAAGACTTCAAGGAACAAATCGGTAGACAATTGAAATTTTCAAAAATATTTGAAAAGCAAAATGCGGTTACCGATGGGGATTTGAAGGCTTATTATGAGAAAAACAAAGAAAACTTCGCAACAACGCCTAAACAGGTTCAAGCTTCTCATATCTTACTAGCAACTAAAGAAGAAGCCGAGGCGGTTCTGAAGGAGTTAAAGGCTGGCAAGGATTTCGCAACACTTGCTAAAGAGAAGTCTATCGATCCTGGTTCTAAGGATCAAGGAGGCGCGCTCGGCCCTTACTTTACTCGCGGTGAAATGAATCAGGGCTTTGAAGAAGGGGCTTTTTCATTAGCTAAAGGCGAAACGAGTGAAGTGGTTGAGGCGGAAAGCGGATTCCATATTATTAAAGTAACTGACATTAAAGAAGCAGTAGTGCCTCCTTATGAAGAAGTGAAGGATAAGGTGAAACAAGCTTATTATGACGAGAAGCTTCAAAACGATGGTATGACTTGGATGGAAAAGGCGAAGAAAGACAGGAATTATAAAAATTTATTGGCTAAGAAGCCAGAACCAACTCCTAGCCCTGCTGCTGCAAAATAATAGTAAGTTTAAAACCAGCTTGCCGAATCCGGTATTAACGGAAAATCGGACAAGCTGGTTTTTTGTACAATCATAATGCTCGATAAAACTAAAGTAAATCTTAAGGCTTTCTTAAGAAGTGTAAAACCTCCGGATACCTGCTTACAGACAACGGCAGAATGGGGTATAGTGAGGAAGTTAATACTGACTACTATGAGCTGATTGCTCGATATAACAAGCCTTCGTCTGTAGTAGCAGACTTTAGTGCCCAATAGAGAACCAAGGCTCCCTTAATGCGACCGAAGTTGCGGATTTGCGGCAGATAGTGAACGTTCGGTTCCTTATTGCGGCGGAAGCTGTGGGTTTGCGGCAGATAGTGAACGGACGGTTCCTTATTGAGGCGGAAGCTATGGATTTGCGGCAGATAGTGAACGGACGGTTCCTTATTGCGGCCGAAGTTGCGGGTTTGCGAGGGATAGTGAAAGGACGGTTCCCTATTGGGGCTGATGGTGTGAATTTGCGAGGAATAGTGAACGGAAGGTTCCTTATTTCGGCGGAAGCTGCGGGTTTGCGGCAGATAGTGAACGTTCGGTTCCTTATTGAGGCGGAAGCTGCGGGTTTGCGACAGATAGTGAACGGACGGTTCCTTATTGAGGCGGAAGCTGCGGGTTTGCGGCAGATAGTGAACGTTCGGTTCCTTATTTGGGCGGAAGCTGCGGAATTGTGATGGATAGTGAACGAACGGTTCCTTATTTCGGCGGAAGCTACGGATTTGCGATGGATAGTGAACGGAAGGTTCCTTATTGCGGCCGAAGCTGTGGATTTGCGAGGAATAGTGAACGTTCGGTTCCTTATTGCGACGGAAGCTTCGGATTTGCGTCATATATGACTATTTTTTACACCAGTAATATAATCTACTTAACCTCAACTAATCATTCAATATAAACGCGTATGCATGCCGCCGTCCGTCTTTCGTTCTAAGGATGGCGAAGAGTCGTGTTACTTATAAAGGAGCTTCATACCATGTCGAAAAAAATTCTCATCGTAGACGATGACCGCGAGATAGCTAATTTAATTGATATCTATTTAAAAAACGAGGGCTTTGAAACCTCACAGTCCCATGATGGGCTTGAGGCATTGGACAAGCTGGCTGCCGAGACCTTTCATCTTATTGTGCTCGATATTATGATGCCTAAGATGGATGGAATGGAAGTATGCCGACGAATCCGTGAAACGGCATCAATCCCCATTCTAATGGTGAGCGCCAAAGCTGAGGATATGGACAAAATTTTAGGTCTTATGACAGGAGCTGACGATTATGTCGTTAAGCCCTTTAATCCGTTAGAGCTAGTCGTCAGGGTCAAGACGCTTCTTCGTCGTGCCTATCAATATGGCAATCAGGCAAGCGCTACGGAGGAAGCGGGATGGCTTAAGATGGGTGAGCTAATGATAAATAAGTCAACACATACCGCTGAGGTAGATGGTAGGCCTGTTCACTTAACCTCAACCGAATTCGGAATCCTTTATTTGCTAGCAAGCAACACGGGGCGTGTATTTAGCGCTGAGGACATTTTCCAACAGGTGTGGAAGGAAAAATACTTCGAGTCGAATAATACCGTTATGGTGCATATTAGCAAGCTTCGGGACAAGCTAGAGCAGGAAATGGGGCGTAAGCTGATAACGACTGTTTGGGGGGTTGGCTATAAAATTGAAATCTAACGTGGCATTTAATATGGTGTGGCGTTTAATTTGGCAAATAGTGGCGAGTTCGGTGTTGTCAGTTATTACTTTTTATATAGGCATTATTGTGTTAGAGCGAATGACACGCAATAATTCAGGCCAACGGTCATTCTTTACTCGGATATATGATGCTTTCGGTCAAATGCCGCTCATGCTGGTTGGCTGTTTTGTGCTATTTATCGTGTACATGGTTTTGTTTAATTGGAGACGGTTTAACTATTATGACAAGCTTAGCAGCTCTGTTGAACATATCGCTAAAGGGAATTTTGACGACATTGTTCCTGTAAAACAAAATAATGAAGTAACCATGCTCGCTGAAAATATGAATTTACTGGTCGTTGAGCTTAAACGGTCATTAGATGAGGAAAGAAATGCGGAGCAAACGAAAAACGAACTCATAACGAATGTATCTCACGATTTACGTACGCCCCTGACTTCGATTATTGGTTACCTTGGACTTATAGAGCAAGACAGATACCGCGACGAGGTAGAGCTGCGACATTACGTTCAGATTGCCTACGCCAAAGCAGAGCGTCTTAATGTACTCATTCAAGATTTATTCGAGTATACACGAATGCGCCACGATGTTATTCCTTTAAGAAAACAGGCTTTTAATCTCGTTGAGATGATGAATCAATTACTCGTGCATCACAGATTATCGTTAGAAAATTCCAAAATGGAAGGCCGACTTATTTCAAATGCGAGTGAGCTGACGATAACGGCTGATGCAGATAAGCTCGTTCGAGTGTTCGAGAATTTACTGTCTAACGCAATTGCTTATGGAAGCAGTGGTGGGAAAGTAGATATATATTTGAGCCAGGATAATGGATCTGCTGTTGTCGAAATTGTTAATTACGGCGAAGCTATCCCGTCAGCAGATTTACCTTATCTATTCGATCGGTTCTATAGAGTAGACAAATCCAGAACGGAAAATAAGGGTGGCACAGGACTGGGCCTGGCAATCGCAAAAGGGATAGTAGAAAAGCATGGAGGAGACATTTCAGTGACAAGTGATGGCTTCACTACGAATTTTAAGGTTAGTCTGCCATTATCTTAAGAGAAACTTATGATTTGCTTTCGTTTTGCTTAAAAATCTCTCTGTAAAATGAACAGCATGGAGTTGTTCAGGAGGGAAAAGATTCATGAGGTGGAAGCGGGTAGTATTAGTTATCGCATTTATATTTGTAATGGGTTGGGTATTGAACATTAAAGAAAAACTAGGCTTTACCCCGAAATATGAGCTGCATTTAGAGGCTGTATCGGCAGCAATGATGGATGCGGATACGGGGAAATGGCTTTATCTGAGCAATGCTCAGGAGCCTTTGCCTCCAGCTAGTATGTCGAAAATGATGACTGAAATTCTGGTGCTTGATGATATACGTTCTGGGAAGCTGACTTGGGAAAGTCCTGTTGTTGTAAGCTCTTATGCCGCAAGCATTGGTGGCGCGGGAATGGATCTGGCTGAAGGGCAGACGATAACGGTTAGTGAGCTGTTTAATGGAATGGCCATACACTCCGCTAATGATGCAGCTGTTGCATTGGCTGAATTTAGTGAAGGCTCCGAGACAGAGTTCGTTAAAAAAATGAACTTGAAAGCGGCAGAAATTGGATTGTCTGAGGACACTTTTTTTGCCAATTCGACTGGATTATCTAGCCGCGACCTTGAAGATTATGCGACTGCTGCAGCGAACGGTGATACGGTCATGACGGCAAAGGACGTTGCATTGTTAGCGCGATACTTGATTGAAATTCACCCTGAGGTGTTAAAAGTAACTAAGAGGGCCAAAGCGGGCGACGATAGTAGCAAAAATCTGCAAACGACGAACGAGATGCTACCTGGACAGCGGTTCGGGACGAAGGGTAATGATGGGTTAAAGACTGGTTATACCAAGCAGGCAGGATATTGCTTTACTGGAACGACGGTTGTTGATGGGCGGAGGTACATTACTGTAGTAATGGGAGCTAGCACACCAGAAGCACGCTTCGAGGAAACGAAGAAGCTGCTCGCTTATGGAGAGGGAGCTGCCTCATGAATGAATACCGGAAACGAATTAATAGCTTGAAGTCCGTTGAGGTGCTTTGTTATTCATTATGTATTCATCTGTTAGTAGAGGAAGCTCTGGCAACAGATGCTGCGAAGGCAGCATTGCTTGATTTGTATACTGACGATCAGTTCTGGAAGCTAGAGGGGACAGAAAGAGACGGACGAGTACGTAAGAAGGCGATATACAGATCCATGGAGCTCCTCACTAATCGTAAATAATTCGCAAATTCGCAGAACCATATTTATAAAAAGCCCCGACACCATTGCAGGTGTTCGGGGCTTGATGTCCTTATACGATTATCTTATTCTGATTGTGCATCGTTTGAAGAGTTTTCATTGCTTGTGCGTGGCGTGCGTACTGGACGTGGAGTGCTCGGGCGAAAACGTGAGGATAGATAATTACGTTTGCGATCCCGGAAAAAAGTCCAGCCTCCGATAAATCCAATGCCGATCAGAAACAAAAATGCGCCTAAAATAAATGTACCCCACGAAAAATCGGGAGTCATTGTGTCTGCGCCACCCATTGTCGCAAAATAGTCGTACAAGGCGTCTTTCATCAGCAGAAAACCGTAAGCAGCTCCAATGCCAGGTATAACGAGAAGTAGAATGGCAATTAGTCGCTGTATAGTCAGCTTCATAGGTTGAGAAAGCCCCCTTCCAATCTATTTATAATAACGATTTATGCATGTCTTGTCCATGAATGCCTTTGAATTCCTGTGAAAAGTACTGAAATAGAAGATTTATATATCCTATCTAGGCTTAAATCTTAGGAGGAAGTTTATAGTTTCTACAGAATTTTGTTCCTGGCGTGAAAAAAAGGTACAATGGAACGTGAGCTTACATACGGAGGGGAAACTATGCCAATCGAAGTCGATGTTGCCATCATAGGCGGCGGTCCGGGAGGCTATACGGCAGCGGTCCGTGCTGCACAAGCTGGCCGCAGTGTTGTTATTATAGAGAAGGACAAGCTTGGCGGGACATGCTTGCATCGTGGCTGCATTCCAAGCAAATCGCTGCTGAGAAGCGCGGAGGTATTCGCAACAATCAATGACGCTGCATCCTATGGCGTTTCTTTGCCAGAGGGAAATGCTTCTATTGATTGGAGCAGAGTTCTTCATCGCAAGAATAGTATTGTTGAGCAATTGCACAAGGGATTACAGACTCTAATGAAACAGCATCAAATAAGGGTTATCAATGGGAGCGCGCGAATTATTGGGCCTTCTATATTTTCTCCTAGAAGTGGAGCGATTGCTGTCGAGCTATCAGATGGTGAATCGGAAACAGTTGTGCCCAAAAATGTTATTATAGCAACAGGATCCAGGCCCCGTCGACTAAATGGGCTTGTTTACGATGGAGACATCATTGCGACAAGCGATGAAGCATTGGAATGGTCTTCACGTCCTTCCTCTATTATTATCGTCGGTGGTGGAGTTATCGGAGTCGAATGGGCGTCAATGTTAAGTGACTTTGGCACGGACGTTACTCTGATAGAGACTGCGGATAGAATTGTTCCAACAGAGGACAAGGACATAGGCTCCGAGCTTTCTAAGGCTCTTAAAAAACGGGGCGTTAAGATTATTACAGGTGCCGCATTACAGCCTTCTAGCTGCAGTGTCACACCGTCTGGCGTGCAGGTTGAGGTTGTTGTCAAAGGTGAGGCACTAGGCTTAACCGCTGAGAGAATGCTCGTATCTATAGGTCGACAAGGTAATGTTGAAAACCTTGGATTAGAAAATACGGATGTTAAAGCGGAAAATGGGTTCGTTAAAGTAAGTCCGAATACACTCCAAACGGGCGAATCTCATATTTACGCGATTGGTGATTGTATAGGTGGGATACAGCTAGCTCACGCTGCTATGCATGAAGCGGCAGTAACGGTTGAACATATGCTTGGACACAAGCTGTCACGCGCATCGGACAGGGATATTCCGCGTTGCATTTATACTAGACCTGAAGCTGCTTCTATTGGCTGGACCGAAGCAGATGCTAAAGCGGAAGGTTATGAGGTTAAGACGGCAAAATTGCCGTTACGTATTTTTGGCAAAGCATTAGTTTACGGTGAAAGTGATGGATTTGCTAAGGTTGTGGCGGACTCGTCCACTGGTGACCTGCTTGGCGTCCATCTTGTTGGTTCGCATGCGACTGAGCTTATTGCAGAGGCATCATTGGCGAAGCTACTTGATGCGGTTCCTTGGGAAATTGGCCGTACGATTCACCCCCATCCAACCTTGTCGGAAGCGATGCAGGAAGTGATGCTTGCTTTAGATGGTGGAGCAGGTCACGGCTAACACTATCGATAAATGCTCAACTCGGGAGATAACGTCTCCAAGGTAACGATGAAATGCCTGTTCAGGCAAATTAATCCGCACAATCGAGTTGGGCGTTTCTTTTTGCTTTCATGCGGAGTATAATAGGGTTTATGTTCAAGTATTAAGACCAGGTTATAATACTATACCAAAGCAGGAGGACGCGCCCATGAAACAAGCAGGTTCCGTCCAGCAAACACTAAGACATACGACTGTCGGCTTGACCGATGAACGGGCTGTAGCTATGTACAAGACTATGATGCTTGCCCGTCGGTTTGACGAAAGAGGGCAGCTATTGAAGCTCGCTGGCAAAGTTAATTTTCATATTTCAGGAATTACCCAAGAGCCGTCACAGGTTGCAATGGGCTTTGCAATGAATTTAGAAACAGATTGGTTCCTGCCTTATTATCGGGACTACGGGTTGGTTCTTTCTCTTGGTATGACGGTGAAGGAGCTTATGCTCTGCGTCTATGCCAAAGGTGAAGATCCGAACAGCGCAGGCCGGCAGATGCCAGGTCACTTCGGAAGCAAGCGGCTTCGCATTGTTACTGGCTCTAGTCCAGTGACGACGCAGGTTCCTCATGCCACAGGCTTCGCGCTTGCTGCCAAGATGAGAAGACAACCATCCGTATCACTCGTTACATTCGGGGACGGTTCAAGTAATCAGGGAGATTTTCACGAGGGCTGTAATTTCGCTGGGGTTCATCAGCTTCCGGTTATTTTCGTCTGCGAAAATAATCAATATGCCATCTCGGTACCATTGTCTAAACAAACAAGGGGCCGCATCTGCGACCGTGCACTAGGATATGGGTTTCCAGGTATTCGTGTTGATGGAAGCGATCCGCTCGAGGTTTATCGCGTTATAAGCGAAGCGAGGGAGAGAGCTGTTAACGGTGAAGGACCTACGCTCGTTGAAATTATGACCTATCGCGTTACAGGTCACTCCGCTACAGACAACGATTTGGATTACAGAACGAAAGAAGAGGTCGATGAGCACAAGAAGAAAGATCCTCTTCTAGATTATAAGCAATATTTGGTGGATGCTGGATTATGGTCTGAAGAGCAGGAAACTAGTCTGCAAGCAGAAATTCGTGGAATCATCAACGAAGCTAACGAATATGCGGAGCAAGCACCTTATCAAGCGGTTGAAGATGCTTTCCGGTATGTTTATGCGGAAACAAGCGAGGAGGGTGTCTAAATGCCGGTTATTGAATATATTGAAGCCATTCGATTGGCTATGAAGGAAGAGATGGAGAGAGACGAGAATGTCTTTTTCTTGGGTGAGGATGTAGGGCTTAAGGGTGGTGTATTCGGCACAACCAAAGGCTTACAGAAGCAGTTCGGTGAGGAGCGGGCACTTGATACACCGCTTGCTGAATCCGCAATTGCCGGGGTTGCTATTGGAGCCGCTATGGCTGGGATGAGACCGGTAGCCGAAATGCAGTATTCTGATTTCATGTTTCCGGCTACTAATCAAATTATTAGCGAGGCTGCGAAAATCCGTTACCGCTCTAACAATGATTGGGATTGTCCTATTGTCATTCGGGCACCAATCGGAGGAGGAGTTTTCGGTGGCTTATACCATTCACAATGTCCAGAGTCAGTATTCTTCGGAACTCCGGGACTTAAGATAGTTGCTCCGGCAACCGCTTATGATGCCAAAGGCTTGCTTAAAGCTGCTATTCGTGATCCGGATCCAGTCCTTTTCTTCGAAAACAAGAAGTGCTACCGTCTCATTACTGACGAAGTGCCAGATGAGGAATACGTTGTACCGATCGGTAAGGCTAACGTGATGAGAGAAGGCACCGATATTACGGTTATCGGCTATAGCATGCCGCTTCATTTCGCTATGCAAGCCGCTGAGGAGCTTTCACAGGAGCATGGCATTAATGCTCATATTCTCGATCTGCGCACGCTTCAGCCGTTGGACAAGGAAGGCATTCTTGAAGCTGTTTCCAAGACAGGTAAAGTACTAATCGTCCACGAAGATAACAAAACAGGGGGCATCGGTGCTGAAGTATCAGCGATTATTGCAGAAGAGCTGCTATTTGATCTAGATGCACCTATCCGCCGTCTGTGCGGACCTGACGTCCCGGCTATGCCGATTAATCCGTTGGGTGAGAAGCATTTTCTGCTGAACAAAGAAAAGCTTAAAGCAGCAATGCTGGAGCTCGCACGTTACTAAGAAGGCTGTGTTACCGGGAAGGAGAGTTTATAAATGGCAAAACAAATTATTGAGGTTACAATGCCGCAGCTGGCAGAGTCTCTCGTATCCGCTACGATAGACCGCTGGTTAAAGGAACCCGGGGATTCGATTGACATGTACGAGCCGATCTGTGACATTATCACCGATAAAGTAAATGCAGAGCTACCCTCCACAGTTAGGGGGATACTGGTTAAGCATTTAGTAGGAGCGGGTGAGACAGTTGAGATTGGAACTGCTATCTGTCTGGTAGAGATTGAAGTAACAGCTAGCTCAACCCAGAGTGCTACTAACCAAGGTGAGAACCGTCAATTAGCGCAGCAGTCTGAGTCGCGTCCTGCTGCAGCTCAAGCGGGCATTGGTTCCAATGCACCTATGCGTCATCGTTATTCGCCTGCTGTACAGACATTAGCCGCAGAGCATGGAATAGACCTTTCTCTATTACCTGCTGGAACAGGCGAAGGTGGCCGCATCACTCGTAAGGATGTGTTAAATGCTGTACAGTCTGGCATCGCCAAGATAGGTTCTGCTACCAATCAGAGCTCCGGCAAAGCTAGTACTGAGCCAGCGCCATCTCAATATGAGGTCATGGACCCAAAAGTTCAGGTGCGTTCATCAGGTATGCATTTATCTGAATCTCCGCGTATTCCATCCATAGAAGCGCAGGGCAGTGATTCACCCGGACGCGGTGAGTATTTTATTGATGTTACCCCTGTCCGTAATACAATTGCGACCCGGATGCGTCAAAGCGTCAGCGAAATTCCCCATGGCTGGATGATGATCGAAGTCGATGTGACGAATCTTGTTATGCTTCGCAGCAAGCTTAAGGAAGAGTTTCAGAAACGGGAAGGTATTAACTTGACCTACATGCCGTTCCTTATTAAAGCTGCTGTAAATGCCATTAAGGATTACCCAATAATGAATTCCGTTTGGGCAGTCGATAAGATCATTGTGAAGCGGGATATTAATATTTCCCTTTCTGTCGGTACGGAAGATTCCGTTATGACTCCTGTCATTCACAATGCAGATCAGAAGAATATCGCGGGCATTGCCCATGAAATTGATGATCTAGCACGTCGTACCCGGGACAAAAAGCTTAAGCTAGACGATGTCCAAGGTGGCACGTTCACGGTTAACAACACCGGTTCCTTTGGGGCAATTCTGACCCAGCCGATTATCAACTATCCTCAAGCTGCGATTCTGACCTTCGAATCCATCGTGAAGAGACCAGTTGTCATTAACGATATGATTGGTGTTCGGTCTATGGTGAACTTGTGTTTGTCGCTTGATCACCGAATACTAGATGGCGTTATCTGCGGTCGATTCCTGCAACGAGTGAAGGAAAATCTAGAAAGCTATAACATGGACACTAAGGTATATTAATAAATAAGCCCGGACCTTGCGACTATACGCTGGTTCGGGCTTATTATTACAGTTTGCAGGGAATGTTTTCAATAAGATACAATAGTGATGCAGCTGTGGTAAGGAGGTAATACGATATGGGAAGGCTTCAAACCGAATGGTTGTCTAGGATGGACTACGGTCAAGCTTGGACCCTACAGAAGGAGCTTGTTCGTGAGATTGATCGCGAGGAGCGTCCAGATACGTTACTGCTATTGGAGCATACGCCTACGTATACAATGGGCTCAGATCGACATCCTGAGCATCTGCTCTACGAGAAAGATGAATTGGCAAGAAGGGGTATTGCGTTGTATGAAATTGATAGGGGTGGGGACATCACGTACCACGGTCCAGGGCAGCTAGTGGGATATCCATTATTGTATTTGGATGCAATTGGATTGGATTTACACGCATACTTAAGAAAATTAGAAGAAGCAATTATTAAGCTGCTTGCCGGGTATGGTATTGCTGGCAGTAGAAAGCCTGCTTATACCGGTGTGTGGGTTGGAGATTTAAAGATCGCGGCAATTGGTGTCAAATTTAATAAAGCCCGCTCCCGGCGAGGCTTCATCACCAGTCACGGGTTCGCCCTAAACGTTAAAAGCAACGTTGAGCAAGATGGGTTTCAAGGTATTGTTCCTTGTGGTATCTCAGAGTATGGCGTTACATCAATTGAGACATTAACGGGATTAGAGCTACAGGTTGAGGCAATAGGTAGGGAAATTGTCCCTTACTTCGCTGAAGTGTTTAATTATCCAGTAGCTATTCCAGCAGAGACCCTACACTCATAAGTAGTGTCGATACGACCATAACTAATAAGGTTACGTAAATGACAATCTTAAACAAACGCTTGTTCACGTATAAACATCCTTTCATAATGGGCTAGTCCACAACTCTATTGTAACTAAAGCTTCGTCAGGAGGAAAGATCATGGTGCAAAAAGAGCGCATATTGTCAGAATTTATGGAGCTTGTGCAAATCGACAGCGAAACGAAATACGAAACGGAAATTAGCAAGGTGCTTAAGCAAAAGTTCGAGGCACTAGGTCTTGAAGTAACAGAGGATGATGTTGCGGATAAGATTGGGCATGGGGCGGGCAATTTGTTTGCTTGGCTACCTGCTTCTTCCGGTCAAGAGGAAGTTCCAGTCATATTGTTCACTTCGCATATGGACACAGTCTCGCCAGGCAAGGGAATCAAGCCTCGTCTTGATGCCGATGGTTATATCCGTAGCGATGGAACAACGATTCTTGGAGCTGACGACAAAGCCGGATTAGCGGCAATGTTTGAAGCACTTCGTGTTATTAAGGAGCAAGGGCTGTCTCACGGAGCTATTCAGTTCGTTATTACTTCTGGTGAGGAATCAGGCTTGCTTGGTTCTCGTGCTATGGATGGCTCACGTTTGAAGGCGAAGTTTGGTTATGCGCTGGATTCCAATGGAGCAATCGGCGATATTGCGGTTGCAGCGCCAACGAATTCTAGACAATTCATTACAATTCGCGGTAAAGCTGCTCATGCCGGTGTCAATCCGGAGGACGGTATCAGTGCCATTCAGGTTGCTTCCAAGGCAGTATCCAGAATGAAGCTAGGACGGATCGATAGCGAAACGACCGCGAATATCGGACGCTTCGAAGGTGGCGGTGAAGTGAATATCGTAACTGACACAATTAAGATATACGCTGAAGCGAGGAGCCAGGTGCAGGAGAAGATGGATCGGCAAATCGAGTCGATGAGAGAAGCGGTGGAAAGCGCGGCTAAGGAATACGGGGCTGAGTTCGAGTTTGAAACGACTACGATTTATCCCGCATATAGCTACGGCGATAATGATCAGGTTGTACAGGTTGCGAAGGCAGCCATTGAAGCAATCGGTCTAACACCACACACATTCTCATCCGGTGGCGGAAGCGATGCGAACATGTTTAACGGTAACGGCGTTCCTACCGTGAACCTTGCAGTAGGGTATGAGCATATTCATACGACTAAGGAGCAGCTTAAAGTCGATGATTTAGTGAAAACTGCCGAGCTTGTCCTCTCCATTGTGAAGGAAACATTAAGTGTAAAATAAAGCTACAAAAAAGGGCAGCAGCTAGGCAAAAGAAAGCTTTTGCTGGGCACGCTGCCCTTTTCTCTTCTATTGTTCAAGAGCCAGCCTGGCTCTTAGCCTGGGAAAGCAGCTGGGTTAAGGGTATATTTCCACCTTGGAGCTTTTTCTCTTGGCGGAGTGCATAACGGATTTCCCACGCTTTACCGACGAACTGGAGCTTGTGCTCTGTTATATATTTTTTCAACAAGATAAAAACCTCCTTCAATGTGAGAAAACCTTGTTATGCCAATCTGGCTTGCATCGAATGGGACAACCCTATATGTTGAACTTATGTGTAAAATATCGATTTCATACCTGGAGGTTATTTTATGAGCAACAATAATAAGCAGGATAAGCACCCTTTCTACGAGGAAACGCTAGAAACTAAGCCAATATTTGAAGGACGTATCATTTCGTTACAGGTAGACACGGTACGATTGCCGAACGGAGAAACCGCGACAAGGGAAATTGTTCGCCACCCTGGTGCTGTTGCAGTAGTTGCTCTTGTCGATAATAAAATGCTAGTTGTGGAACAATTTCGTAAGCCACTTGAGAAGGCACAGGTGGAAATACCGGCTGGGAAGCTTGATGCGGGTGAGGAGCCTGAAGCTGCGGCCATTAGGGAGCTGGAGGAAGAGACGGGATATCGGGCTAGAAGCATCGTTCACCTCCAATCCTTCTCCACGTCTCCGGGTTTTGCCGATGAAATTGTACACATTTATTTCACGGATGATTTGGAGCAGGGCGAAGTTCACTTGGATGATGAAGAGTTCTTAACCTGTGAAGCGATAACGCTTGAGCAGGCGCAGGAATATATTAAGGCAGGACGGATATGCGATGCCAAAACAGTGCTTGCCGTCTATGCATGGCAATTGCGTACACTGACAGGATCATTTTTGAAATGAGTAGCAATTCTACACTTTTACGTCCTTATTTTGCGGATATGCACGTTCATATTGGTCGTAGCGAGGAAGGGCAAGCTGTTAAAATAAGCGGCAGTAAAACTCTAACCTTCTACAATATCGCGAAAGAGGCTTCCGAGCGCAAAGGCATTGACTTGATCGGGGTTATTGATTGTCATTCTCCTGCTGTACAAAACGACATCCAAAATTACTTGCTTTCTGGCGAGATGGAGGAGGTTGCAGGCGGAGGCATTAGGTACCGTGAGACTACGATCGTGCTTGGTGCTGAGATGGAGGTTAAGGAGGAGGGCGGAGGTCCGTATCATCTGCTAGCCTATCTACCCAATCTACAAGCGATGCAGGAATGGACTTCTTGGATGAAGCCTATGGTGACTAACATCAACTTAAGCTCTCAGCGTATAAGGGTATCCGCTCGTGAATTACAGGAGGAGCTGCTAGCGAGAGGGGGGCTTCTCGTCCCTGCACATGTATTTACCCCTCATCGGGGGTTGCTTGGGTGCTCGGCAGATAGGCTGGAGGATCGTCTCGACCCTGCAGGCATTGCCGCAGTAGAGCTGGGGCTCAGTGCGGATTCCGAGATGGCAGGCTTTCTATCTGAATTGGATAAGTTCCCATTCTTAACGAATTCAGATGCGCATTCAACGGGGATGATTGGCCGCGAGTGTAATGAGCTACTACTGGAGAGGCCATCTTTCGAAGAATTTGCCAAGGCTCTTAGAATGGAAGCAGGCCGTAAAATTATTACAAACTACGGGCTTCATCCCGAGCTTGGAAAATATCATACGACCTACTGCAAAAGCTGCAAAGAGGCGATTCCGAAGGTGAATGGCTTTACGGGCGTTTGTCCATTCTGTGGGAGCCATAAGCTGACCCGTGGAGTATCTGGGCGTATAGAGCAGCTAGCGGACCGTGAGTATTCGGTGCAGCCAGCGAGCCGACCACCTTACCGGCCCCAGGTTCCGTTATCCTTCTTCCCAGGAGTCGGTCCTGCTATGAGAGAGCGCTTATTTACGGAAATTGGAACCGAGATGGAAATTTTGCATCGAATGCCGCTGGAGAAGCTAGCTACTGTGATAGGACATAAAATTGCAGAGCTAATCGTCGGAGTTAGAGAGGGTAAAGTTATTTTTACGCCAGGGAGCGGGGGGAATTACGGAAGCATTCATAAATCATAAATCATAAATCCGACTTGTCCCACATACACATAGGCACGAGATGAACTGTGAAATGTGGACAAGGAGGAAGCTTCTGTGAACTTTCGATTGTGGAATTTATCGGCACGCAACAACTTAAACTTGTATGTATTTGTAGGGGTTCTTGTCATTGTTGGAGCGATATTCGGAGCGCTGCTAGTCAATGCCTTAACGCTGGATCAGCAGCAGGAGCTCGCAGATGAAATTAGCGTTTATATGAAAGCTGTTAAAGGCACACAGCATTTCTCAGCATCTACGACATTTTGGGATAGCTTCTTGTTCTACGGAAAATGGTTGCTATTAATATGGTTTCTTGGATTGTCTGTCATTGGATTACCTTTTGTGCTTGTGCTTGATTTTCTAAAAGGGGTATTAATTGGTTTTGCTGTAGCGTTGTTAGCCCAACAGCTTGCTTGGAAAGGTGTGTTTTTCTTTCTAGCGGCGACAGCGCCTCAGAACGCTATCATTATACCCGCACTAATGATTGCAAGCATTTCGGCAGCGAGATTCGCTAATTTTGTTGTAAGGGAGCGATTGTTCCGCCGCAAAGGGCAATTGCTGCCTCCATTTCTTGCCCATACAGCAGTGACGGGACTTATGCTTGTCATGCTCTGCATAGCTTCATTATATGAAGCTTTCGTTTCTCCAATCGTATTAGAGAGAGTGGCTCCGACTGTCATATCTACCGAAATAACTGCTCTATATTCAAAATTATGACACAATGTTTGACTTATCGAATCACCTCATCCTATAATGAAAGGAAGTGCATCAGCGACCGGAGGGGAAAACCATGGAAGCCCGCATTGAAAAAATTAAACAACAATTGCAGTCCGAGGGCTACAAACTGACCCCGCAAAGGGAAGCGACGGTTAGGGTGCTCCTTGAGAATGAAGAAGATCATCTTAGCGCTGAAGATGTATTCATGCTCGTTAGGGATAAAGCTCCTGAAATAGGCCTCGCGACCGTATATCGGACATTAGAGCTTTTGAGTGAAATGCATGTAGTAGAGAAAATGAACTTCGGTGACGGTGTTGCCCGATACGATCTGCGTACGGACAGCAATAAGCACCATCATCATCATTTGATTTGTGTGAAATGCGGCTCTATGTCGGAAATTATGGAAGATTTGCTGGGACCGCTTGAGGAACGATTAGAGCAAGAATACCGGTTTACGGTTCTTGACCATCGCTTGGATTTTCAAGGTATTTGTGCGAAATGCCAGGTCGATAAGGACATTGAACCAAAGAGTGAATAATATTGAACAAATAGAAGAGGCTATTCCGAGAATGAATTCGGAATAGCCTCTCTTGCTATTATTTTAAGAGCTGCTGAATTGTGCTTTCGATCTTCTCAGGAGTAGCTGTTGGAGCAAAGCGTTTAATGACTTTGCCGTCCCGATCGACAAGGAATTTAGTGAAATTCCATTTAATCCCTTTGGATCCGAAGAAGCCTGGAGCAGCTTTAGTCAGATGCTTATAAAGGGGATGTATCCCAGTTCCTTTAACGTCGATCTTAGCATACAGTGGGAACGTTACTCCGTGGTTAATCTGGCAATGCTCAGAAAGGGAGTCGCCTTCTAATGGCTCTTGGTTAGCGAATTGATTGCTTGGAAATCCAATAACAGCCAAGCCTTTGTCAGCGTAAGTCTCGTGCAGCTTTTGTAAGCCTTTGAACTGTGGAGCGAAGCCGCACTTACTTGCTGTATTTACGATAAGCATGACTTTTCCTTCATAATCGCTAAGATCCTTCGTCTCGCCTCGAGCTGACTTTACTTGAATATCATATAAGGACATCATTAACTCCTCCAATGGATTAAATCTTTTATTTTCATTGTTATAAATTCAATTGTATACAATCATTATGGTGGAGTCAAGGCTTTGACAGCTATATTTATGAATGTTATAGTAAAGCAATTAAATTGCATGCAATTGATTTTTGTGGAGCTCTTGCGTGAAAGAGGAGGCGCAAATGGATACCGGGCCGGTATTGAAATTAGACAATCATCTCTGCTTTGCAGTATATGCCTGCTCTAGAGAGATTACGAAGCTATATCATCCTATCTTGAAGGAGCTTGGGATTACCTACACACAATATGTAACCATGCTTGCGCTTTGGGAAGAGGACAGGGTAACAGTTAAACAGCTGGGGCAAAGGCTTTATTTAGACTCCGGAACCTTGACACCGTTGCTGAAAAAGCTGGAAGCGATGGGGCATGTAACACGTGAGAGGGACAAGCAGGATGAGCGAAGTGTCATAATAGCATTGACTGAAAAAGGAAAGCTTCTGAAAGATCAAGCACTGGACGTTCCCGAGAAGCTGTTCTGCCAAGCGGGAGTTTCCTTAGCTGAGGCAGAGACGCTTCGTAAGCAGATTATGGATATGTTACAGAAGGTGCAGAAAGCCACACAAGATTAAACCCTTAGGAGGAATACAAATGTCTATTTATTCATTCACAACTAACAAACCAAATGGTGATCAAGTAGATTTAAGCAGCTATAAGGACAAAGTGCTCTTATTTGTGAATACAGCAAGCGAGTGTGGTTATACACCGCAATACACGGATCTTCAAGGCTTGTACGACACTTATGGGGAAAAAGGGCTTGTAGTGCTCGGATTTCCATGCAACCAATTCGGTGGTCAGGAGCCGGGTACATCGACGGAGGTTGAAGCGTTCTGCAGCTTGAATTTCGGCGTAACCTTTCCTCTATTTAACAAGATCGATGTGAATGGCCCTGATGCTGATCCGATCTTTCAATACCTGACTGAAAAAACAGGTGGAGAAATTAAATGGAACTTCACAAAGTTTCTCGTTGATCGTCAAGGGGAAGTAATTAAACAATACGATTCATCGGTTAAGCCACTCGATATTGCACCGGATATTGAGAAGCTGTTAGGATAACTTGTGCGCTTTAACAAAGAAAGGGAGGCCATATGGCCTCCCTTTAACTTATGATTTGATCATACCATTGACTGACAGGCTGCGATGGGGCAATCCCGTATTCATCCTGAAGCATCTTACATAATTGCTCATATTTTTTTCTAACAAGATGCAGGTCCCCGGCTTCAGCATAAAATTGCATCATATTAGAGTAGACTTCTTCAACATGAGGGAATCTTTTCTCAACAAGATCATATAACTGGAGTGCTTCTTTAAGCTGCCCCGCTTCCTTCCATACCTGGCCTACGGCTAAAGCATGCTTGTACCAAATATCTCTAAGCCTTTGACGCTCATTTTCTGCCCAGATATAATCTTGCTCCGACAAGAAATCTCCTTCGTTTGCTTTAAGCCACTGTACATAAAGCGGAGCTGTTTCTGCAGTCAAAGAGGGCAACAGCTGTCTGGCTTCCTCCCAATCCTGTACGTCATATTGATTGTTACCCATATCCAAATAATAATCAGACCCGCTGTTCGTTAATTTAATGCTCAAGCCTGCCGTATCAAGAGATTTGCGAATTTGATAAACAGTAGTATAAAGCTGAGTATAAGCTTTTTTATATTCTGTTTCCGGCCAAAGCAATTCAAGGAGAATATCTTTGCGAACGGGTTGGTTGCGTTTGTAGATCATGTAAGAAAATAGCTCCTGAGCACGGACCGTTCTCCATTGGAAAGGCTCTGCTTTGCCGTATTCAATATGTAGCCGCTGAAAGCAGCATACTGTAGCGATTATAGGCGCATCATTATAGCGAGTGAAATTATTTTCGCGAAGCGATAACCGTTGGACAGTAAGGCTCAATCGATCTGTATTAATAGGCTTCAGTACATAATCCAATGCTGCAAGCTCGAAGGCTTTGACGGCATATTCTTGATAAGCAGTTACGAATACGATATCAATCGTTGAATCGATTTTATGGAGTAGGTCGGCTGCTTCCAGCCCTGATATTTCTGGCATGTCTATATCAAAAAAAACGACATTTGGCTTCAAGTGGGGGACTTGCTCTAAGGCATCGGCCGCACACTTATAGGTTCCGATAATCTCAATGCCGCCGATCTTGGTCAGCTGTCTCTCTAAATCTCTTAGCGCTAATCCTTCATCATCAACTAAAAAGGCTCTCAATTCGCATCCCCCTTCTGTTTAATCATAGGCAATTTGACTTCGGAAAACAATGAGAAATGTAACATTTCCCAGTTTAATGTCGTTGAACTAAGCGCTTTTTGCAGCTTAATGAACGAGCAGCAGGTGCAACCTGAAGTAGCCCGTTGCCAACAGCAGACACGCCTCCGGGAATTCGTAGTGCGTTCTTTGTGAGCCTTAAAATTAGTTTTGTCGCACTTAAATTAGGCTTAATCCCTCTTAGTAAGGCAGCAGCTCCAGTAACGTGTGGGGAAGACATCGAGGTTCCTGACTCTCTACGATAGGTTCCCTTCAGCCAAGTGGATAGAATGTTTACTCCAGGGGCTGCGATATCAATGCCTGATCCTCTACTGGAGAAAAAGGCTACACGATTTTTTATCGTTGTCGCAGCAACTGCAATCGTTTCTGGGTAACGGGCAGGAGCGTCTATTTGTCTGAAGAAATGGCCGCTATTGCCAGCGGAGGCAATCATAACAGCTCCTTGCTTCCTAGCCCGCCGAATGGTGTCTTTCAGCAGCTTGCTATCAGCAGTGGAACCAAAGCTCATATTCATAATCTTAATGCCGTTGGCTAAGCACCAATTAATTCCTTCCACAATATCGGTGATATAGCCTGATCCTGTTGCATCCAGTACTTTAACCGCATATAGACTGACTTTAGGGGCAATGCCATAAATTTTTTGATGTCCCGTCGCGGCAGCGATTCCCGCAACATGAGTACCATGGCCATTGTCGTCATGGAACGATTTGCCGTTAATTGTATTTACCCCACCGGCTATTTTTAAGTCAGGATGTCGAGCAATACCGGTATCAATGATACCTAGCTTAATGTTACTGCCTTGGTTGGATGCTTTCCATACAGGGGGAGCTAATACTCTTCGTATATTCCAAGGAATCCGAGCTTTAATAATTGTATCTTTGGATTGAGCTTGTTTTAGACCATGCGCTTTAACGATATGATCCCGACCAACATAGGCAACCCGGGAATTATTGTGAATAGCATTCCATTTGGTTGAGCGATCGATGTGACAGCATATTAAGCGAAGGGATTCAATTGTTTTAACGGGGGTAATACCGGAGGATTTAAGCTCTTTAAGGCAGTGGTGATAATCGCGAGCGCGATGAAGCACAATGTATCTGCGTTCCGTGCGTATGGATGGGTGACTTTTTGCGGAGCGGCACAGCTGTTTAGTTATTACATTCATTCAGTGTCCTCCTGGGCGGGTCTTGGCCAAAAAGAACCGCGATAGTTGTTATGCTTGGTAAAGTATGGCGTTTTCGGGTAAATGGTGCATGAGGGAGCTGGTGAGCACATATTTTTGTTTGCAAGGGAGACTGTAAGGAAGAGAAAATAGTGGACTGCGGTAGGAGGAATGAATAATGATTGTCGGATTGCCTAAGGAAATCAAGAAACAGGAATACAGAGTTGCTCTTACTCCAGCTGGCTGCAGCATGATAGTTCAGCAAGGCTATAAGGTCGTCGTCCAACAGGGGGCTGGTGAAGGGAGTGGTTTTACAGATGAGGATTACGGTGCTGCTGGGGCAACAATAGTTATCGAGGCATCTGAAGTATGGGCAGCTGCGGATATGATTGTAAAGGTAAAGGAGCCATTGCAGGAGGAGTTTGAATATTTTCGCGAGGGTCAGATCCTATTTACTTACTTACATCTCGCAGCAGTACCGGAACTAGCCAAAGCATTAACCGACAAACGTGTTACAGCGATCGCTTACGAGACGATACAAGCACCTAATGGAAGCCTGCCACTCTTGACACCTATGAGTGAGGTAGCAGGTCGTATGTCCGTACAGGAGGGAGCCAAGTACTTGGAAGCCTTCCAAGGGGGGCGGGGAGTTCTGCTTGGCGGAGTCCCGGGAGTACCACCAGCAGAGGTCATCATTATTGGTGGTGGTATCGTGGGGACGAATGCAGCGAAAATGGCGTTAGGACTGGGAGCAGACGTTGTAGTGCTCGAGAAAAATGGAGACCGCATGCGCTATTTGGACGATGTGTTTCAGGGTCGACTTCGTACTTTGATGAGCAACCCACATAACATTGCGAATGCAGTGCGCAAAGCTGATTTACTTATTGGCGCGGTTCTCGTCCCCGGAGCGCGTGCTCCACGTCTTGTAACGGAGGAAATGGTCAAGACGATGAAGAAGGGGGCCGTTATCGTTGATGTAGCTGTCGATCAGGGGGGATCTATTGAGACTGTTGACCGTGCTACTACCCATGAGAATCCTATCTATGAGAAATACGGGGTCATTCATTATGCTGTGGCTAATATGCCTGGAGCTGTGCCACGCACGTCAACCCTTGCGTTAACGAACGTAACGATTGATTACATTTTACAATTAGCGGCTAAGGGCTTTCAGGATACGGTGAAATCCAATTCTATGCTTGCACTAGGTGTTAATACTTATCGTGGAGCCATTACCCATCCTCAGGTGGCAGAAGCCGTTGGCTTGCCTTATACACCTCTAGAAGGCTTATGGTGACATGTTTTAGCCCCCTTTCTCATACGGATTAGTAATAGCCCGGACAAGAAGGGGGAAAAGGAATGAAAGAGCCTTTAGACAAATGGTGGGAGCGGCTGCAATTTACGCTTCTATTTCTTGCTTTAACAGTGTTTGTTCATGGATTTTTCGGATGGTTTAATGGTTGGATAAGTCCTGCAGATCCTTATAAAGTACCAGGAGGGCGAGCGGCTAAGGTGTTCCAAACAGGGGAAGGCAGCGATCCCTCTGGCTCCCCAGGCGATCGTCTTAGATTATTTTATTGGCTAGGGGAATGATCGACTGGGAAGGATTTCTCTAGGCTCGTGTGGAATACAGAACAAGCCGGAGAAACGTCAGAAGTGTTAAGGAAGGTATTTTTCTATGGAAATGAAAGGCTGGCTGCAGTCTTATCAATCTTATATGGCAGATGAACGTAAAGTTTCAATTAGTACAGTGAAAAGCTATATCAGTGATTTATCTGATTTTGTTTCCTATTTGGAAGCTAATCAAGTTAACGAAGCGATGGAGCTTAAAGCCCATCATTTGACCAATTATTTGAATAATATGCGCACGGAAGGGCGGACAACTGCAACAATCACACGTCGGATCGTTTCTATTCGTTCCTTCTGCAAATATCTAACGATAAAGAGAGCGCTAGATTATAATCCTGCTATTCAGCTGGAAAGTCCGAAGGCAGTTAAAAAACCACCTAAATCACTTACGCCCGTTAATCTGGACAAGCTTCTGGAGCTCCCTGATACGAGCAGCGATATGGGATTGAGAGATAGGGCGATGCTTGAGCTATTATACGCGTCCGGCTTGCGAGTGTCAGAGCTTACTGCATTGGATAAGGGGCATGTTAGACTCGATATGGGTTTTTTGCTATGCTGGGGCTCTGGGAAAAGAGAACGGATGGTACCGGTCGGCTCGCACGGCACATCGTGGGTTTCACGCTACTTGGAGCAGGCTCGCCCTTGTCTCGTGAATCCAGATAAACCTGAGGATGCGTTGTTTTTGAACCATCTGGGGACACGAATGACCCGTCAGGGCTTCTGGAAAATAATGAAGAAATACGCGAATCAATTGGGCTTTACTATTACGCCCCACATGCTGAGGCATACCTTTGCAACACATTTATTAGATAATGGTGCGGATATAAGAGCGGTTCAAGAGATGCTGGGGCATTCAGACCCATCTACGACCCAGATGTATCAGTCAGCCTCAAAGCTGAAAATTAAAGAGGTTTACGAAAGTAACCATCCAAGAGCCCAAATGAGAGAAACCGAGCATCAGGAGCAAAGCTAGCGAAGAGAGGAACAAACTTATGTCTTATCAACGAATAACAGTAATCGTATTGGATAGCGTAGGTATTGGCGAGCTGCCGGATGCGGCGGAATATGGAGATAAGGGCACACACACTTTAAGCCATATCGTTCAGAAGGTCGAAAATCTTGCATTGCCTAACTTGCGTCGATTGGGATTAGGCAATATTGCTCCACTTGGAGCTTGGAATCCCGAGACCGCTGTGCAAGGCTATCATGGAAAAATGGCAGAGGTATCCGTAGGTAAAGATACAATGACCGGACATTGGGAGCTCGCAGGTCTTAGAGTGGATACGCCATTCCGCACTTTCCCGGAAGGCTTTCCTAAAGAGCTTATACATGAATTCGAGGATCAGACTGGCAGGTCAGTCATAGGCAATAAGCCAGCATCAGGAACGGAAATATTAGATGAGCTTGGCGAGGAACAAATGAAAAGCGGAGCTTGGATTGTGTATACTTCCGCTGACAGTGTGTTTCAATTAGCTGCACATGAGGAAGTTATTCCACTTGAGGAGCTATATAATGCTTGCCGAGTTGCTCGTCGATTGACCATGAAGGATGAGTTTTCTGTTGGTAGAGTAATAGCACGGCCTTATAACGGCAAGCCCGGGGCTTTCAAGCGCACAACCAATCGGCATGACTATGCGGTTAAGCCGCCGCAGCCAACTGTACTTAATGCATTGAAAGCGAAGGGTCTAGACGTCGTAGCGGTTGGTAAAATCAATGATATATTCAGTGGTGAAGGCATTACGAGATCGTATCCGACTAAAAGCAATGCAGATGGTATTGCTGTGACCTTGCGGGAAATGCAGTCAGATTTCCATGGGTTTCTGTTCACGAATCTAGTTGATTTCGATTCCTTGTACGGTCATAGACGTGATCCGGAGGGGTACGGTCGTGCTTTAGAGGAGTTTGATAAGGCGCTTCCAGAGCTTATGGGGGTCATGGGGAAAGAGGATCTCCTCATTATTACGGCTGACCATGGTAATGATCCCACTCATACAGGCACAGATCATACCCGTGAGTTCGTACCGCTGTTAGCATGGAGTCCCAGCTTCGCTGAAGCAGGACAGCTAGCGGATCGAGCAAGCTTTGCCGATATTGCTGCCACAGTTGCAGAAAATTTCGGAGCCGACTTCAACACTCATGGAAATAGCTTTCTAGCTTTGCTAAAGTAATAGTAATAACATTTATTACATAAGGGAGAGGTTTACATGACTCAAGTAGCTTCGGCAGCGATTATTGAGGAAGCAGCGGCGTTTATTCGTTCCACAACAGATGTGCGACCGGAAATTGGTCTTATTCTAGGTTCAGGTCTTGGAGTACTAGGAGATGAGCTAGAGGATGCAGTTACGATCCCTTACGAGGATATTCCTCATTTCCCGGTTTCAACTGTTGAAGGGCATGCGGGGGAATTATTGATTGGCAAGCTGCAAGGGCGTAGCGTCGTGTTAATGCGCGGTAGATTCCACATGTACGAAGGCTACGAGCCCGAGCGCACGGCGTTGCCTGTCCGTGTTATGAAGGCGCTTGGAGTAACTACATTACTTGTAACGAATGCAGCAGGAGGCGTTAATCTGGATTATAAGCCAGGTAACCTGATGCTGATTTCTGATCATATTAATTTTACAGGGCGCAATCCTCTTGTAGGACCTAACGATAACGCTCTTGGCGTTCGTTTCCCTGATATGTCAGACGCTTATAGCCGTCGCTTGCGAGCAATTGCTAAGGAAACTGCTGCGGAGCTTGGTTTCTCCGTTCAAGAAGGCGTCTACGTCGGATTACTCGGTCCGAACTACGAGACACCCGCAGAAATTCGAATGTTCCGCACACTTGGAGTGGATGCGGTGGGGATGTCGACAGTTTCGGAAGTAATCGTGGCTAGACATTCGGGTATCGAGGTGCTGGGTATATCCTGCATCAGCAACATGGCAGCAGGCATTTTGGATCAGCAGCTATCCCACGAAGAAGTCATGGAGACGACGGAGCTGGTCAAAGAACAGTTTCTATCCTTGGTGCTAGCTGTTATTCCGAAAATGTAATTCACAACATAAGGGGGTGGGCTGTCCACAAGGTAACTTATGGGGTAGCCCCTTCGTGCTTTTTTATTATCCTGTTGTATTATCACCGAAATTGTTCAGTTATTTTTCAGATGCGTTTATTATAATGCGAATGATAGATTTAAATTATTGTGCATCTATGAAAAACTTAAAAGAATAGAGAAGATTGAAACAAAGAGAGGAAGGATTTTATGAGAGTTAGTAGAGTCAAAATAAGAAACCCAAAAACTAATACAGCCGTTGTAGTTAGCTTACAAAGGTTATTTGGAATGGAGGCAAAATTAAAATGAAAAATAAAATAATGATGTTGGTTTTTTCTGTTCTCCTCATCGTGCAGAGCTTTAATGGTCTGGGCATCTCGAGGAATGTAAATGCCGCGAATATAACAGATAATCTCATTACAGGTGTGAAGTTAACCGTTAAGGATGGGCAAGGAAACTCTGTAACCGATGTCGTGTATGAGCAAGGTGCAAGTGTTCAATTAGATTTTGATTGGAAGCTTAAAAATCAACATGGGTATCAAGACAAAGATACATTTACATTCTCACTCCCTGACAAATTTGTGCTATTCAACGATATTGATGGACCGCTACAGATCAATGGTGCAGATGTAGGTACATTTAAGGTGAATAGATTGACTAGAGAGGTTGTAATGACCTTTAACGATTTCATCAAATCGTTTGATAATGTAAGCGGAGTTCTTACAATAAATACGAAGTTTGATAAAACCAAAATCACAGGCAGCACCGAACAAAAGATTATTTTTCCGATTAATGGGGGCCAGGAAGTAAACCTTCAGTTTAAGCCAGAGATCGGATCAACAATTGACAAAGCAGGCACACCATCAGGCTATAATGCAAAGAGCATTGCATGGTCGATTGATGTGAATAAGAAATTGGAGAAAGTCAATAATGCTGTCGTTCTTGATCCTATACCTACTGGATTAGCCTTTAATTCAGTGTCTCTTGCCGTATATGAGTTGAAAGTGAACTTAGATGGAACAACAGTTAAGGGGCTCCCAATTGATCCATCTAATTATAAAGTTGAAAAAACAGATGATTCAAAGGATTTCAAGCTTAGCTTTCTTGATCCGAGTAATCACGGCAACACAAGTGTAATTAGTGCAGCTTATCAAATTGAATATACGACTACTATTACGGATGTAGACATTAAGAGCTTTAAGAATGAAGCTACTTTTAAGGGAAGTAATATACCTGAAGCTAAGGCATCAGCTACAGTTGGAATTAATTATGGTACACCTCTTGCAAAGGAATCAACAGGTTATAATTCTGAAACCCAAACGATTAATTGGGCAATCAAGTATAACTACAATGAAAAACCGATAGCCCAAGCAGCTGCCCTTTTGAATGACACTATAAATGGGGATCAAGAACTTGTAGCAGGGTCCTTCCATGTTTATCCTGTCACATTCGATACTTCAGGTAACGAAACTAAAGGTACTGAGTTAAATGAGCCAGCAGACTACGGCTTTACGCCATCTGGGGGCAACTTTGATCTGCAATTCAAAAGCGCTATTACCAGTGCATATCGAATCGAATACCAGACAAAAGCAAAAACTCGTGTAACTGGCAACGAAGTGACAATTACAAATACGGTGAACGGGGTTTCTAAAGAACAAAAGATTAAGCAAGTGATCATTAATAAGGATAATATTAATCAGAATAGTACTGCAGTGAACTATAAAGACAAAACAGTTGATTGGAAAGTGGAAATTAACGGTGACAAGTATCAAATGAGCAATGTGATCTTCAAGGACACTTTCGAGAATGGTGGACTTGCATATATTCCTAATTCATTGAAGATTGTTAAGAGTAGCGGGGGAGTGCTCGGACTTAATACTGATTATATATTTACTCCAATTACGGTTGATCCAATTACAAATCCTAAACCTGGATTTGAGGTTAAATTCAACGCGGATGTAAACGAGAAATATATTATTACTTACCAGACGAGCTTTGATTGGCCTAGCACTCGCACTGATAATTTCAAGAACAAAGGTGAGCTCAAATGGGGTGATGTGCTTGCACCTGAAGTCAAATCTGTTGAAGCAACCTTTACCCCGAATGATAGTACGAAAAATAATGGGTTTAAGAGCGCTACTTATAATGCAACAAAAAAGGAAATTACTTGGACGATTGGCGTTAACTATAATAGAGAATCCATTACGAATGCAAAAGTTATAGATCCTTTACTTGACGGACAGAAGCTCGTACCAGGTTCATTTAATTTAGAAGAGATGATTGTTCCGAAGGATGGGAAACCGTCAGTAGGCTCAGCTGTATACAATAACAATGTTGATTATACGTATGATGTAACTCCTGCCGACAATACACTGGTAGTGAATTTCCTTAAACCGATTGACACAGCCTTCTATATTACGTTCAAAACAACTCTGGAAGGCGAGCTTATCGATCGCAATATCCCGAACACTGCAACATTGTTTAGTAATACGACACCAAAATCCAAAGAATTGAAGGCGACGGTTACTATTCCAAAAGCCGGTGAATATGTGTTTAAGGGTGGTACACAAAACGGCGACAAAATTGACTGGAAAATTTTTATTAACCGGGGACAATCGGTAGTTCAAAATGCTAAAGTTATAGATGAGCCTAGTGATAATCAGTTGCTCATTGAAACCTCATTCCATCTTTATGCAACAACTGTAGCTGGTAACGGGGACATAACTAAAGCTGCGGAGCTTGTAAAGGGTACTGATTACAAATTGGAGATCAAAACCGATAATAATGGCGTTCAAACCTTTGAACTTAGCTATTTGAAGGACATTTCCTCAGCATCAATTTTAGAGTATCAATCTTTAATTGTAGCAAACGATAAAGATAAGGTTTCAAATAAAGTTAAATTCTCAGGTTCTAATGTTCAAAGTGTAATTTCCCCTACTGCTACTGAAATAATCGTAGGTGTTTCATCAGGATCGGGAACAGGCAGTGGTGTACGTGGTGAACTGACTGTTACGAAAGTAGATGAAGCGAACGTTGCGACTTTACTAAAAGATGCTACGTTTACGCTATATCGCAAAACAAACGCAGCACCTATATTAATTAACACTCTTACGACAAGCGATAATGGTGTAGTTATATTTAAGAAGCTATTATCCGGTGATTATATTCTTAAGGAAACTGTAGCACCAAATGGTTATGAGCTTGACCCGACAGAGTATCCTGTCAAGGTTGATTCTACTAATAACATTTTATCTTTAACAGTGAAAAACAAAAAAATTGTGACTACAGGACCAACGCCAGGACCGACGCCAACGCCAGGTCCAACATCAACGCCAGGACCGACGCCAACGCCAGGTCCAACATCAACGCCAGGACCGACGCCAACGCCAGGGCCGACGCCAACGCCAGGGTCGACACCAACGCCAGGATCAACGCCAAAGCCTATCGAGAAGGTTGAAATAACTCCTAAGGATACACCTAAAGAAGGTACCGTTAAAGTTCCAACAGGTAGCAAGACTGAAGTCGGTAAGAAGCCTGAGAATGGAAAAGTAACAGTAGATAAAGACGGCAACTGGAAGTACACGCCTAAAAAAGGGTTTACCGGTAAAGATACCTTCTCAATCACTGTTACAGATAAAGATGGTAATAAAGAGGAAACCTTCTACGATATTAATGTAGATGATGTGCCATTAGGCGGAATTGACATTCCTGGTGGCGTCAAAAATCTACCAAAGACTGGAGAAGAAAGTAATCTTCCTCTGCAGCTGGTCGGCTTAGGTCTAGTTGTTACAGCAGCTATTCTTTTTGGCAAGAGACGTTCTTCACGTAAATAATAATCAACATGCGCGCAGTGGTAGGACTGTCGAGAATTCTCGACAGTCCTTATCCATTCGAAGGTATAGGAATCATTAATGAACCCATTACGGAAGGAGGATGTAAATTATTATGAGAAAGTTAGCTTTACTATTATTTATAGTTGGGTTTGGCCTTATATTATTTCCAATATTACGAGAATGGCATTATGACTGGAAACAAGAGCAGCTGTTAACCGAAATGGAACAAGCTATTTCTGCTACAAACGAAAATGACTTTGATCATCAATTAGCATTGAAAAACGATAATTTAACACAATTGTTAATGCAGGGATCTGATCCAGAGACAGAGAGTGTAGAATCTCCACCAGTTGAAACGGAATCCACTCCGGAGCCTAGTGCTGCAAATACCCCCCCGCCAATTGGAATCATTGAAATCAAAAAAATAAAAGTAAAGCTTCCTATACTAGAAGGTGCAACGAATGAGAATATGAAATTCTCAGCAGTTCATCTGAAGGAGACCACTAAGCTTGGTGAGATTGGTAATGCAGCTATAGCGGCCCATAGAGCTCATACAAAGGGTAGACTTTTTAATAGGTTAAATGAATTAGAGGTCGGTGATGAAATCACTGTAAAGGTTAATGACGAGCAATTCGTCTATACCGTATTTAATATATTGAAAGTAGAGCCTACGGATATCTCTGTATTAGGACGGAACGATAGAGACAAAATTCTTACTTTAATTACATGTGATCCCGTTATTAATCCAACTAAGAGATTAATTGTTCAAGCTAAGCTATAATTCGTATTAATAGTCAACAATTCGCTTGCTTCTTTCATTAAACTCTGTTAAATTTAACCTATAAGACAAAGCTCGACAAAGGCAAACCTATCGAAAGGTAGGGACGCAAAGCTAGAGGGCCTTCCCGTAAGGATGGCAGCCAGCTCCCGAAAGAATTGGCTTTTTCTTATATAATCGTAGTTCAGGCTCTATCTGCACTATGAATAAACACTTACACGATAATGGCAAACCTATCGAAAGGTAGGGACGCAAAGCTAAAGGGCCTTCCGCAAGGATGGTAGCCAGTTACCGAAAGGAAGATTATTCATGCGTAGATCATTTCTCATATTGATTGCCGTATGCTTCATATCCCTGTTTAGTGCAGCTAGTACTTATGCAGCAGAGGGCAACTCAGACAACTGGTTGGATGAAACAAAGCTAGACTCAGGATTAGTTGGAGTATCTTATGATATTACTAAGGGAAGTAAGCTAAAAGTTCTCATTAAGAAGGGCAACACTACTTACACGTATGACTTAAATCAATCTAACAAGTTTGAATATTTTTCCTTACAGTCCGATAATGGTACTTACAATATTTCAGTGTTGCAAAACACTTCAGGAACCAAATACAAGCTTCTTCAATCGAAAGATATTACTTTGAACTTACAGGATTCTAGCAGTGCTTATGTAGGATCTATTCAAAATATTAATTGGAATGAATCAGAGCTGGCAACTAAAAAAGCTGCTGAACTAACCAAGAATAAAGCTTCAGATGAAGAAAAAGTAAAAGCAATCTATGAATTCATCATTAGTGAGATCAAGTATGATTCTAACTTAGCTAAAAACGTTACTTCTAATTATATTCCTAACATTGATAACGTGTTTAAGGCGAAAAAAGGTATCTGCTATGATTATTCCACACTATTCGCAGCGATGACACGGAGTGTAGGGATTCCAACGAAGCTTGTAATGGGAACATCTGAATATGTGAAAGAGTATCATGCTTGGAACAATGTGTACATCAACGGCAAATGGATTACTATTGATACTACTGTTGATGCTGCTCTGTCGGGCAAAAAAGCAGTAACCATGAATAAGGATTCCAGCAAATATGTAGCAGCGAAAGTATACTAATATCAGTAAGCTTGAATTATATGGACCACCTTCTCTGATTTAGAGGAGGTGGTTTTATTGTATTGCACATCTCTTTATAAAAATTATAGAATTTGTTCAGATGAGATTGTTACAATAAGTCACAGTTGTACAGTTGATAGTAAAATAGTAGTATATCAGTATATTGATATTAGTAAAAAAGACCTATTTAATGTTGGTAAGTAAATTAATAACAATGAGAAGTAAAAATTTTATGTAACAATGTTGAATTTTGACTAATATTAAGGTGAGCACAGTTGCAGAAGGAGCAATAGAATGATAAGAAATTGGACTTCGACATCAAACTATAAAAAAATCTATACGAAACTATTAATAGCTTTATTGGTGTTGACATTGTTATCGGGTTGCGGTTTGTTCGGAGGGAGTGGAACCTCATCGGACGATGTTAAAGAGACAAAAGATACCGAAATTGCTCCCTATAATGGTGAGATGAGCAAAGCGATTTCAAATGTTTACACCGCTAAAAGGGAACTGGCTCTAACCTTTAGTGGTATGGGGGACGAAGCTACTATGATTCGTCTATTGAAAGAACTGGATGTTTATCACATAAAGGCAACATTCTTTCTTCCTGGAATGAGAGTGGCGGAAGAGCCGGATATTGTGAAGGAAATTGTTTCTAGAGGACACGAAATTGAGAACAATACTTTGAGTCGATTAGATATGACTAAACTTAGTTATGAACAAATTTATAAAGAAATTCATTTAAGCAATGAGATTATTAGAAAGACGACAGGGAAAACACCCCGTTATGTCAGAACAAAATCGGGGCATTACAATGATGATGTTCTTTTAGCAACTGCGCACAATGGTCTGGATTCCTTAATTGTATACAGCTTCTTTCTACATAACTGGCAGGGAGAAAGCCCTGAAGAAAAAAGCCAATATGTAAGAAAATATATTAATCGTGGGGGCATTATTAATATAGATACAGAAGAAATTATGGATGTCGTTGATGATATTCCAATCTTCGTCAAGGCTGCTTCAGATGTGGGCTATGAGTTTATTCCTCTAAGTAAGTTAATGGAGCTTGGCGGAGAGAAAAAACCTTTAGAAATGATCAAGGGATACGATGCAGCAAAAGCTAATCTAAATTATAAAGATACTAAGTATAATCTTATTTTCAGAAAGGAGACGAGTAAGAAAGAAATCTCGTTAACCTTTGATGATTGGGGTACAGATTATACTGTAAATAAAATTTTGGATATTTTAGCTGAGAAAGAGGTAAAAGCGACATTCTTTTTACGTGCAAAAGGAGTGGAAGCTAACCCTAATTTGGCACGAGCCATCATAGAAGGCGGGCATGAGGTTGCTAGTCATACCTATAGTCATCCAGTCATTACGAAATTGACACCAGAAGAATTGCAAGAAGAAGTGGTTAAAGCTCATCAGGTTATTACGGAAGCGATTCAGCAACAGCCCACAATGCTGTTCAGGCCTCCAACAGGAGAAATAGATGATAAGACAGCACGGATAGTTGCGGCAGCAGGCTATCCAAATATTGCACTTTATGATGTAACAACCTTTGACTGGGATTCAAATAACACGGCAGATTTCATTGTAAAAGAGATTATGGAGCAGACACATAATGGTAGCATCATTTTATTACACATGTTGGATGACATTCATACGATAGAGGCACTTCCAGTTGCGATAGAACGATTGAAGAAAAAAGGTTTTACTTTCGTGAAGATGGGAGAATTAATAAACTTAAAAGAATAATGTCATAAAGCAGATAGGGATGGAAGGCATGGGACTATACGAAAATATTGCTGATAGACAAGAGCATATCGCAATAGTTGGACTTGGATATGTGGGATTGCCCTTGGCCGTAGCCTTTTCAAAAAGAACAAATGTCATTGGTTTTGATATCAGTAATCATAAGATAGAAAGCTATCGTATGGGGATAGATTTAACTAGAGATTTGGGAGACGAAGCGATAAGAGACTGCTCAGTTGAGTTCACTTCTGATGAAGAGAGGCTGAAGGAGTCGAGGTTCTTCATTATAGCAGTCCCCACACCAGTGCAAAGTGGGAATGTGCCCGATCTTAATTTCGTTCAAAGCGCTAGTAAGATAGTTGCCACAAAGCTAAAAAAAGGTGCTATTGTCGTCTATGAATCAACTGTTTATCCAGGTGTTACGGAAGAAATATGCATACCCATTCTAGAGGCTGAGTCGGGATTGCGTTGTGGAGTGGATTTTAAGGTTGGATATTCACCTGAGCGTATTAATCCAGGGGATAAGGTACACCGTCTAGAGAACATTGTGAAAATCGTCTCTGGAATGGATGAAGAGACCCTTGCTACAGTAGCGAGTATTTATGAGCTTATTATTCAAGCAGGTGTATTTAAGGCAGAAAGTATTAAGGTTGCAGAAGCAGCGAAGGTAATTGAGAACGCACAAAGAGATATAAATATTGCTTTTATGAACGAGCTTTCAATGTTATTCAATAGTATGGGAATCGATACAAAAGCTGTATTACAAGCAGCCGGTACGAAGTGGAACTTTTTGAACTTTAAGCCGGGATTAGTAGGAGGACATTGCATCGGTATTGATCCATACTATCTAACCTATAAAGCTGAGGATGCTGGCTACCACTCTAAGATTATACTAGCAGGTCGCCATATAAATGATGGGATGGGGAAGTATATAGCTCAGAACATTATTAAAATGCTAGTTAAGCTCAAACTGGATATTAATAAAGCCAGAATTGGCTTTCTAGGATTATCTTACAAAGAAGATTGTTCGGATATTCGGAATACTAAAGTTACAGATATTATCCAAGAGCTCCAAGAGTACTCTATTACGCCCATAGTCGCAGATCCACTCGTGGATAAACGTCATGTTTATGAAGAATATGGTATAGAAATGACTGATATGTCTGAAATGAAGGATTTAAATGTAATTATTGTTGCTGTACCTCACCGTGAATTTTTGCAGATGAATATAGATGATTTCGCCAATCTGTACAGTGAAGATCAAACCAAAATAATGGTTGATATTAAAGCTGTATTTAGCAAAACGGATTTCGAAAATAATGGCTATCATTATTGGAGTCTTTAATTAAAGAAACACGGATGGGAGAAGCACCCATGTTTAGAAAAAAGAAAAAGGAAACTGTTGAAGTATTGACCGTGCCCCGAGAGGATAGACGTACACTTTCAAATGTCCCGGATCCAGAAAATATCCGAACTTCGACTGATCGCAGAGGGATTAAGGAAGATATGTCTTCTAACGGGGACAGGGATTCCGACTATATCAAAAGATTAAGACTTCTAAGTTTAAGATACGTCGCAAACTTCGAGGTTTTAGTTATTGGTGAGGGGAAGAAGAAAAAAACAGGTATAAAGGCGCAAGCGGTGGATATCTCTTCAACAGGTCTATTAATTGCGCTGGATACAGGCATTGACCAGTTTGAAGTAAAAGATAGGTTAAATATCCGGTTTAATATTCCTCCGGGAACGATGCCCGAAGGTTTCGAGTTAGCAGTAAATACAATTGCTAGGGTAGTGCGGATTTTTACTCGTACTGAAAATGGACAAGACAAGCAAATGCTCGCTCTTGAATTTGTTAAGCCTTTGACAGAATATTTTCAACGAAAAAGATGGGGTTATTCTGTATACACTGCGAGTGGATTGTTATTCATAGCGGTCTGTTTCATAATGCTTATGCGTGTGGAAAGCATCATTTATTTCAAATACAACATTCTTTTATATCTTTACAGCCTTACTGCTGCTGCATTTCTGCTTTCACGTTATATGTTCGGAGCATTGTATAGGGATGTTCCAGTGAATCCTGACTACACACCTGGAGTATCCATTATTATCCCTTGTTTCAATGAAGAGGAATGGATTCATAGGACGATATTAAGCTGTGTGAATCAAGATTATCCCGTTGATAAGCTTGAGGTCATTGTTATTGATGATCGCTCGAAGGATAGATCTGTTGAGCGGATTCAGCAAGTGATCGATATGGTGCATAACGAAGCAGAACGCTTTTCAACTAAGGAACGGGTGAAAATGCACGTTCTTCCTGAAAACGGGGGAAAGCGGGTTGCTTTGGTTAAGGGCGTAGAGATGGCTAAGCATGATTTGGTCGTATTTGTTGATTCAGACAGCTTCTTGGAACCCGATGCAATTAAGCATCTTGTACAGCCCTTTCAAGATCCACGAATGGGAGGAGTTGCAGGTCGAACAGATGTTGAAAATAAATATACCAACTCCATTACAAAGCTGCAAACGGTACGGTACTATATAGCATTTCGAATTATGAAAGCTGCAGAATCTTGGTTTGATAGTGTCACTTGCTTGTCCGGTCCCCTGTCCTGTTACCGGAAGGATTTGATTGTTAAGCATACTGATGCATGGCTAAACCAAAAGTTTCTTGGGCAGCCTGCTACCTTTGGTGACGATCGTAGTATGACAAATTTTATACTCAAAACCCATCGGACGGCATATCAGGATGCAGCTATCTGTTCTACAATCGTACCTTCAAATATGGGGGTGTTCTTAAAGCAGCAAATGAGATGGAAACGATCATGGCTTAGGGAGTCTTTGCGAGCAGGCTTGTTCATCTGGCGTAAAGAGCCGTTTATGGCGCTGTTCTTTTATATAGGTCTTATTGTTCCTATAGCTGCCCCTATTATCGTACTTTACAATTTATTTTACGTTCCAATCGTTCATCATATCTTTCCTGGCACATTCTTAATGGGGTTGCTGATGATGGCAATGCTCATGAGCCTCGCCCATCTTCTATTTCGAAAGAGTAAGCTTTGGGTATTCGGATTAGTATTTTGTATATTTTACGAGCTAGTGTTGCTCTGGCAAATGCCAGTCGCTTGGGTTACATTCTGGAAGTCAACTTGGGGTACGAGAGAAACTCCTCAGGATATCGAAGCGAAAAATAAGAAAGCAGCAAGAAAACAGAAAAATAAAAAGAGAATCGGATTGCCATTCTAATGCCATTATCGAAAGCTCAGGGATGAGGGGGAGCATAAGTGAGTAAAGGAAAACGGAGTTCTGCCCTTGATTATCGTAAAAAAAATCGTAAAAAAGTGTATAAAACAATTTTTCAAATTGCCTTTTTGCTTGCGGTAGGCTTCATTTTATTTCATGCACTTGTGGATGTTGAGAAATACAAGGAACCTGATAAGGCGACATGGACAAACAGGCAGGGCTTTATAGCCTTGTCCTATTTCGGTGTAAGTCGCACAGGAACCCCTAAACTAATTTCCAAAAACCAATTAAATCAACAGCTTAAAGCATTGAAGGATCAGGGTTATGTCACGGTATCGCAGAATGATATCTTGGAATTCTACAACAATGGGAAAGGATTGCCTGAAAAGGCTCTATTCTTATCTTTTGAGGATGGACGGAATGATTCAGGCTTATTTGCCCAACCGTTACTGGAGAAATACAATTATAAAGCGACATTCCTTTCTTATGCTAATAAGGTAGGGAATAGTGAACGGAAATTTTTACAGCCAAGCGATATGCGTAAAATGATGAAAACCGGGTATTGGGAGATGGGTAGTAATGGGTATCGTCTCACTTATATTAACATCTTCGATAATAATGGAGGTTTTATCGGGGTTAAGGATGAGGGGAACTTAAAGCATAAAGAACAAATTGAATACTACAATCATTATTTAATGGATTTTATCAGGGATAGCGACATGATTCCTGTTGAAGACCGAACCGAGATGGAAAAAAGAATAAACCAAGATTATAGTTTGATGAAACAGATATACACTGATAAGCTGGGTTTTGTGCCTAATGTGTATATGATTATGCATGCCAATGCACTACATAAAGGTATGAATCGCTTAGTATTAGATGTAAATACAAAAAATATCCAAGAGCTTTTCAAAATGCATTATAACAGAGAAGGAAATGTTTATAACGCTAGTAACGAGAGCCTCTACGACCTAACTAGAGTACAACCACAGCCTTATTGGTTCACTAATCATCTGCTAATGAAGATTCATGCGGATACCGGTGAGAGCATGAAGTTTGTTGAAGGGGATACTGATAGAGCTAAGGGCTGGAATGTCATCAGCGGAGCGGCTCAGTTCTTAGACAACAGGATTGCACTCACTTCAGCACCATCAGATGTCGGAATGCTATATTTGAAAAATAGTGATTCCTACAGTGATGTCCAATTAACCGCCGACTTTGCAGGAAATGTAGTGGGGAAGCAAGCACTTTATTTGCGTTATGATCGGAAAAAGGGCTCTTACATTCGGGCTACCCTTGAAAATAACGAGATTATTGTGGAGCAAAAAGAGCAAGGACAGCTACCAGAAAGATTGCTTACTCGCAAGTTGGATGATATGAGTTGGAAATCGGAAGACCTGGCCTTTAATAAGGCGACCATCTATTCTAAATTACAAACAAGCTCCGGTGGTTCAACTAAGGATGAATATCCTACCAATATTAAGAATACTAGAAAAATAGACGTAGCCTTACAAGGGAATAAGCTCAACGTGATTATAGATAATGAACCCTTACTAGTTAACCAAATTATTAATAGCTCGATTGGCGCCGGGGGCGTGGCTTTAGAATCCAAATACAATGAACAGAACAAAAAAGATAACATATACGACGGAGTGTTCGATGACGTTAAAGTTGTTGCCATTGGAAAGGATTTTAAAAAGCAGGCTACGTTGTACAACAATAGCTATGAAGGATTAAAAAAGGCAGTCAGTATAGTCAAAAGATCATTTAACTCCACTATTGATTGGGTGATTGAAACGTTCTAATCAGAATGTAGAATGTAAAAGGAGGATAGACCAAAGGTGTCTATGTCCACTAAACAAGATTCCAAAACACTAATAATTGCTATTACATCAGTTACTATATTATTGATCATAGGAGGATTTCTTTTTTTTTCCTTGAAGTACGATGACTCTAATGAACCTAAGGAAACGGAATTAATACAGCAAGCTCCGCAAATGTCAGCTTGGATAGCGGATTGGGTGTGGGAGTCCGGCCTGGAGGATCTCAAGAAGATTGCTGATCGTTTGGACAGCCTGCAGGTGTTCGCTGCTTATTTTGATGAGAAGGATGGTCTTTATTTTACGAAGGATCTTCATAGAGCTCTCCCAGATATACTAAAGGTAGCTAAGGAAAATAGTCTTAATAGTTTATACCTGACCCTAGTTAATGACATTATGTATGCAGAGGGGACGGAGGTGCAGAAGGATTCTGCACTTATAACAAGACTAATGGCTACAGAAGAAAGCCGAGAAGAGCATATTAAAGACATATTGTTTGCCATGAATACTTATGGCTTTAATGGTGTAGATATCGACTATGAGAAAATTAACGATAGCGATTGGGAAAATGTATGTGCGTTTTATTTAGAGCTGTATGAAAGACTTAAGCCGTTGGGGAAAAAAATGAGAATTGTGCTTGAGCCTCGTGCACCTATTGAGAGGTTGATCCTCCCTGAAGGGCCATCTTACATCATGATGGCTTATAATCTCTTTGGCAATCATAGCGGTCCGGGCCCTAAAGCGGATCACGAGTTTATTGAGAAGCTGGCTAAGAGAATGGAAAAATTGCCGGGGAACCCGGTTATTGCCTTTTCCGCTGGGGGCTTTGATTGGTCATCAGATAATGGTAAGGTCACCTCATTGACGGAAAAGCAAGCCGAGAAGCTGTTATTGGATACAAAGGCAACTTCTAAGCGTGACCCGAAGAGTGGTGGCGTCTATTTTGAATATAGGGATAAAGATAACATCGAGCACACAGTTTGGTATGCCGACAAGGAAACCTTCTCTCAATGGATTAGAACTGCAAGTAAAGCAGGTATACATAATATTGCGCTATGGAGGCTCGGTGGTTTGGGGAAGGCAACGCTGGACAGCTTATAAAAATGTTTCTCCCGAAAGCCCATGGAATATTTTTCTCCTAATTAGGACAAACTAATAGGAAGAAAAACCTTGGCCGTGATATGGCCGCTAGAGGGGGAGCCACTTTTGGCCTGTAACCATACGCATAAATTTAGTTTTCGCTCATTTGCTTTGGTGCTAGCTTGGACGATTATTGCTTCTTTAATGGTTCCGACCATTGCAGGGGCTAAAGAACCAGCGCCTAGCAATTCCTTGACGGACATGGCCGCTAGTGCTAGGTCCGCTATTCTGATGGACGCGGATAGTGGAACCGTTATTTACGAGAAGAACAGCAATGCTTCCTTGCCGCCTGCAAGCATTACGAAGATTATGACGATGCTTCTTGTTATGGAAGCAATAGATGAAGGTCGTCTAAAGCTGACTGACAAAGTCCAGACAAGTGAATATGCTGCGTCTATGGGAGGCTCGCAAATTTTTCTGGAGCCAGGCGAAGAGATGTCTGTTGACGAAATGCTTAAAGGTGTTGCTTTGGCTTCTGGTAACGATGCCTCGGTTGCTCTAGCCGAGAAGTTAGGAGGAAGTGAGCAGCAATTCGTCGTGATGATGAATGAGAAGGCTAAACAGCTAGGTATGAAAAATACGAAGTTTGCTAACTGTAACGGTCTTCCTGCAGAAGGTCATGTTTCTTCGGCACATGATATTGCCTTAATGTCACGTGAGCTGCTTAAATATGAAGGAATTACGAATTATACAGGGCTGTACCAAGACTACCTTCGTAAAGACAGTCCCAAGCCATTCTGGCTCGTGAACACGAATAAGCTCGTCCGTTTCTATAATGGTGCAGATGGATTAAAAACGGGTTTTACGAGCGAGGCGAAGTTTTGCTTATCGGCCACTGCAAGAAGGGACAATTTGCGTCTTATCGCTGTTGTGATGGGTGAACCGAATACTAAAACACGTAATGCCGAGGTATCTCATCTGTTTGACTATGCATTTGCGCAATATACGAATGTTTCGATTTATAAGAAAGGCGATCCCATCGGGACTCTTCCAGTAGAGAAGGGTAAGGTTGCCCAAATTCCGCTTACAGCTAAGCGTTCTTATAGTGTGCTGCTGAAGAAAGGCGATGCGGGCAAGGGGATTAGACACGAGCTTGTGCTCAACCCCTCTGTAAAGGCGCCGGTAGAGGTGGGACAACCCATTGGTAAGCTGGTGATCTATCGAGGTACAGAGGTGTTGACAGAATTTCCGGTAGAATCGCCTTTGGCGGTTAGCCGTGCTGGATGGTGGACGTTGCTGCGAAGAACAACAGGGCATCTGTTCCTTTCCGATTAAGGTTAGGGAAGGGGCGGTTTGACGGGGAATTCGTCGCCGCCTCTTTGGCATATTTTGTCGATTAGAGTAATGCTGCTTCTAGTTTTGTCGGAGGGCAGGAATGGGAGAGTCCGCCGTAGAAATGGTGACAATGCAGCTTATGTAGCAGCAATGAATGATAGGCAAGCGTAAGGCTTGCTCTTTGGCATTCTAGGCTGTAGAAGAGCTGTACGCGCATATTGGGGAAGGGGAAATGAGAATGAGCTTACAGGTCGAGCTGGAGCAGCACCGCAATGTACTGATCGTCCGTCTGAGGGGAGAATTGGATCATCATACGGCGGATGTCGTCCGGTTTAAGATGGAGGATGCCATATTAAGAGGACGGTGCGACCACGTCGTTCTGAGCATGAAGGACTTGCAATTCATGGACAGCTCAGGGCTGGGCGTCATACTTGGACGTTATAAGCTTGTCAAAAGCCGTGGCGGCAAAATGGTCGTGTGCGACACGCAGGCGAGTGTAAAACGATTGTTCGAGCTATCGGGGCTGTTTAAGATTTTATCCTTTTACGAAACCGAACGTTCGGCATTAGCCAGTCTGGAGGTCGTATCCTAATGAGCGGACACAATTATATGAAACTTACGTTTGCCAGTCGTTCCGAGAATGAGTCTTTTGCTAGAGTATCAGTCGCAGCATTTGTCACCCAATTAGATCCAACGATGGAGCAGCTTGATGAGATTAAGACGGTCGTTTCCGAAGCGGTTACCAATGCCATTATTCACGGCTATAACGGAAGCACGGCAGGCATGGTTACCGTTGAGGCTGAGATTGACGGAGATACTGTAATGATCTCTATTCAAGATCAGGGAAAAGGTATTGAAGATTTGGAGCTGGCACGCCAGCCTTTGTTTACTTCTCGTCCAGAGCTGGAGCGTTCGGGTATGGGCTTCACGATTATGGAAAACTTCATGGATGAGTTCGAAGTCGTCAGTTCAGCGGAGGGCGGAACTTCGCTCAGAATGAAGAAACGGATAGAGTCCAAAAAAGTGTTATTTAATTAAAAACCGTGCGGCAGGGGTTGGAGGCATGGAATCAGAATGGAAACGATCTTCTCCGCCGACTTACTTGGATGACAGTGAAGTGAAGCGTCTAATTGCGCTCAGTCAATCCGGAGATACGATCGCGCGTGATACACTCGTTAATAGCAATATTCGGTTAGTATGGTCGGTCGTTCAAAGGTTCTCGAACCGAGGATATGACAGCGATGACCTGTTTCAAATTGGTTGTATAGGGCTACTTAAGTCAGTCGATAAGTTCGATCTTTCCTACGATGTTAAGTTTTCTACATACGCTGTTCCCATGATAATTGGAGAGATTCAAAGATTCCTTAGGGATGATGGCACGCTGAAGGTAAGTCGCTCTCTTAAGGAACTGGCTAACCGTGTACGTAAGGTTAAGGATGAGCTTTCCAAAAGATTAGGACGTGCGCCAACGATCAGTGAGGTCGCTGAAGAAATTGGCGTTACGCCTGAAGAAATTGTTTTTGCCCAAGAAGCGAATAAACCGCCGGCATCCATACATGAGACGGTATTCGAGAATGATGGGGATCCGATTACTTTAATGGATCAAATTGCCGACGAATCGCAGGAGCGATGGTTCGATAAGCTCGCTTTAACCGAAGCCATACAAGGTCTGAGCGATCGTGAGAGACTAATTGTTTACTTGCGGTATTACCGAGATCAAACCCAATCAGAGGTCGCCGGTCGGCTCGGTATCTCACAGGTACAAGTTAGCCGACTGGAGAAAAAAATTCTTCAGAATATTAAGGACCAAATAGCCCAATAGCTAAGCTTCATAACAGGTAACAATCATTATAAAGCTAGCCATTTAGAGAAGCAGGAGTATCTTCTTCAGGAGATGCTTCTTGCTTTTTTCCGTTTTCCGACTATATTGGTCGTTATTTCCCCATACTAAGCAAAATACTTGCAGAGGAGGGAGGAAGTTGGAGAGCTCCAGTCCAGAGTCCAAAATCGTCTATGTCCGTATGCGAAGGAGAGCAATTGTCCGTCCTCATTCTGTAGTTACATTAGGGGATGTTGCAAGGTTGGTTACGGTTGGTCGCTTGGAGGAAAGATTGAAAAGGCTCCCTCTTCACACGATCTCAGCCAAAGATGGTAATCTGCTGCTTATTGATATGTTACAGGTGGTCAAGGCCATTAGAGAAGCTGAGCCTGGCATGGTTATTGAGACATTCGGCGAGCCTCATGTATTGCTCGAGATTTCCCCGAGTAGAGAGATCAAGCCTCGTTGGGTAATTTTGGTGCTTGCTTGGCTGCTATTATTTTTCGGGTCGGGGATGGCTATGATGAATTTTCACGCTGATGTAAATATGCCCGCTGTGCAGCGCAGAATTACGGAGCTTATAACGGGTCGTCCTGACTCACATCCGTGGCTCTTTCAGATTCCTTATTCAATTGGCATTGGGATGGGGATGCTACTATTCTTTAATCGGCTATTTCGCAAACGGCACAACGACGAGCCCAATCCGCTCGAAGTGGAAATGTTCATGTATCAGGAGAATGTGAACCATTACGTAATTACCGAAGAGTACAACAAAAAACATGAAGATCACTCGGGAAAAGAACGTGGCTGAGGTAGGGCAAGGATTATTGTTGAGTGTTATCGGGCTGGCCGGGGGGTTTGCAGTTGGAAGTGCTTATGTTGCATTGCTGATTGTGCTCGATCTTATTCCAAGATTGGTGCAATTAACGAGGGCATATCGTCGTTCAGTTATATTCGAATCGGGTATTTTGTTTGGTGCTTTATATTGGAGTAGTGCTGATTTATTCAACTGGTCCTTTAAGCTTCCGGCAAGCATACTTCTTATCCCGGCTATTTTCCAGGGGCTATTCGTCGGGATGTTCGCTGCGGCGTTGACTGAGGTGCTTAACGTCATTCCCATTCTGTCTAAGAGATTTAAGCTGATGCCGCATCTGTTTTCTTTGCTGCTCGCTATGGTACTTGGGAAAGTTGTAGGTTCATTAATTGATTGGCTGTGGTTGCATCCTTAAGGAGCGTGATAAAGGTGGAAACGACTGAACACGGCAGCATGGATTTGGAGCATACGATACCACTGGACATCCATTCACTAGGGAAGGGTGGAAGTGACAAGCAGCAAGGGGAACACTCTGGAGAGCAACAATTAAACAAGGACGATGGTAAAGTTAAAATAAATCCAACCTCGTCTGAGCAAGCACGTAAGTCGCAGCATCGAATCCCAGATAACATGGAGCACTGGAAAGATCTGCTGAAGCAGACTATTGGGCTGAATAAGAGCTTCGAGGTTCAAGTTCGCGAGATGACCTTCGGTAGCCATCGTGTCGCTTTACTGTTTCTGAGTGTTTTTGCCAAGGATGCTTCATTAACTGAAATCATTAAACGGCTGACATATCTGGAGCCTGACAGTATTAAGAATCCCGATGCGATGCAAGCCTTCCTAGAGAATTATGTTCCAGCTATACAAATAATGAAGACAACCTCATTCCCCAAAATGATCGATGAGGTACTCATGGGAAATACAGCCTTCTACGTTGATGGCCAATCCGCTGCATTGATCATTGATGCTAAGTCCTTTCCTGGCCGCAATCCTGAGCAGCCGTCATTAGAAAAGGTCGTTCGTGGAAGCCAAGACGGCTTTACAGAGACTCTTCTGATGAATGTCGGCCTCGTCCGTAGAAGATTAAGGGATCCGAACCTGCGATTCGAGATGTTAAAGGTAGGTCGTCGAACGCAAACTGATGTATGTATCGGGTACATTGATGATATAGCGAACACAGAGCTTGTTGAATCCATTCGGGATAAAATCAATTCCATTGATATCGACGGTATACCTCTGGCCGATAAACAGCTAGAGGAGATGATGGTTGGCGGGGGCTGGAGTCCATTCCCACTTGCTCGATATACAGAAAGACCAGATGTCGTCGCTGCTCAGCTACTAGATGGAAGTGTAACAATTATCGTTGATACTTCTCCGAGCGCGATACTTTTGCCGACCACCTATTTTGACCTAGTACAGCATGCAGAAGAAAACCGTCAGAACCCTTTTATGGGGACATACATGCGCTGGGTAAGATATCTAGGAATGCTGGCTTCACTCGTACTGATGCCGCTTTGGTTTCTATTTAATGACAAGCAAACGATGCGACCCGAGTGGCTTTGGTTCATAGGGGCTGATAAAGTGGGTCAAATACCGATTATTCTTCAATTTCTGATCGCGGAGCTAGGAGTCGATTTACTCAGGCTAGCGGCTGTCCACACACCTGCTCCTTTAGTTACGGCTATGACTTTGCTGTCCGCCATTTTAATTGGCGACATAGCAGTGAAAACAGGCTTGTTCATTAACGAGGTCATTCTGTACATGGCTGTTTCTGCGATCGGGATGTTCGCTACTCCAAGCTACGAATTAGGTTTGGCAAATCGAATTGTTAGGCTAGCCCTTCTATTGGCTGTTTTCTTTTTCCATGAGATTGGTTTTGTAGTGGTATCTACATTCGTGTTTCTTTACCTAGCTTTCGAGAGATCCTTTAACGCACCGTACTTGTGGCCTTTCCTGCCCTTTAACGCTGCTGCGTTTCGAAACATTATTCTCCGCATACCGCTTCCGTTAAATAAGACACGACTTTCGCTATATCGCACGAAGAAAAGCCGCAAGCAGCCCATCTAAGCTAAGGAGTGCAAAAGTTGTGGTAATTCCTCCATTTCCCCAGGGGCTGATTTCCGCTATACTCAGTTATATATTGCAAACGCCGGATTGAGGTCAATTGACTTTACCGGAAATTTCGCCAAAGGGGAATTGGATATGTTTTTACATGGTACAAGCAAAATTAATAGTAAGGGTCATCTTGAGATCGGAGGCTGTGATGTTACAGACTTGGCACAAGAGTTTGGAACGCCTCTATACATTGTGGATGAAGCACTTGTGCGCCAACGTGCTAGAGAATTTATGGAAGCCTTCCGTACAACCGGACTTCGTCACCAGGTCGCTTATGCGTCCAAAGCTTTTTGCGTTATGGCTATGTGTCGTGTAGCAGAAGAAGAGGGCATGAGTCTCGATGTTGTATCTGACGGGGAATTATATACCGCGCTTCAAGCAGGCTTCCCAGCAGAGCGCATTCATTTCCATGGCAATAACAAAACACCTGAAGAAATTGTAATGGCACTTGATGCTGGAATTGGCTGCTTTGTCGTCGACAATTTCGATGAGCTGCATCTTTTGAATGCATTAGCAGCAGATAAAGGCAAGCGCGTTAACGTATTGCTTCGGATTACGCCGGGAGTCGAGGCACATACCCATGATTACATCTCTACAGGTCAACAGGACTCCAAGTTCGGCTTTGATCTTGGCAATGGTACGGCATTTACAGCTATTGAAACTGCTATTGGCTTATCGAGCTTGAAGGTTCTGGGCGTGCATTCTCATATCGGCTCGCAAATCTTTGAAGTTGAAGGCTTCCGTATGGCTGTTGAGAAGGTAGCGGCATTCGCCGTAGAGATTAGAGACAGGCTTAATCACACATTCACAGTTCTTAACTTGGGTGGAGGCTTCGGAATCCGTTATGTGGAAGGCGATCAGCCGCTCCCTGTTGGTGTTTATGTGCAAGCTATTGCCGATGCTGTTCGGACGACTTGCGAAAATGCGAACTTTGCGTTGCCTGAAGTATGGATCGAGCCGGGCCGCAGTATTATCGGCGATGCAGGTACGACTTTGTATACAGTAGGGACAAGTAAGGACATCCCAGGGGTTCGTAAATATATTGCAGTTGATGGTGGAATGACTGACAACCCGCGTCCTGCTTTATACGAGTCTAAATATGAGGCGGTTCTGGCGAACCGTGCGAACGATACATTAAACGAGCTAGTGTCTGTTGCTGGAAAATGTTGTGAGAGCGGAGATATGCTTATATGGGATTTGAAGCTGCCTGCTGTTCAGTCTGGTGATTTGCTGGCTGTATTCTGCACAGGTGCTTACAATTATGCAATGGCAAGCAACTATAACCGGATTCGTCGCCCAGCTGTTGTGTTCGTTAAGGACGGCAAAGCAGATCTCGTTGTAGCTCGTGAAACTTATCATAACATTGTTGGTAATGATATCATTCCACAGCGCTTGCAGAAGGAAGCTGTTTCGAAGTAAGGAGACTGATTCTTTCATATGGGGTAGTTGAAAGTACTTCTAGTGTGATTTTGTGCGGCTAGTGCGATCAAGTGCGTTCCAGTGCGATCAGTTAAGCATGTCCATTGTTTATTCAAACTTTTGGTTTTCCTCAAATTGTTGTACAATAGAGCGAATTGATTTGAGGAGGTCATTATATTGTCTAAACAAGCACTGATTAAATTGGCTGATGGTAAAGAGATTACATTGGAACTATTCAACGAGGATGCTCCTAACACCGTTGCCAACTTCGAGAAGCTAGCTAATGAGGGATTCTATGATGGAATTCCGTTCCACCGTGTTATTCCAGGGTTTGTCGCACAAGGTGGCTGCCCGAATGGTAATGGTACAGGTGGTCCTGGATATTCGATCAACTGCGAGCATAATAAAAACAAACACGAGCGCGGTAGCTTAGCTATGGCACACCGTGGACCGAACACAGGCGGAAGCCAGTTCTACATCTGTTTTCAGCCGCAGCCGCACCTAGATGGCGTTCATACGGTGTTTGGGAAAGTAAGCTCCGGTATGGAGCTTGTAGATTCTCTTAAAGGGCAAGAAAAAATGGAATCTATCCGAGTTAGCGACGCGGTATAGAGTGTAGCAACGAACCCGTGCTTCAGCCTTTGGGCTGCGAGCTCGGGTTTTTTGTGAGCTCATATCACCCGCGCGCGGCAAAAGTAGACCGCTGCCAGCGTCTTGCAGCGCCCGAACCCCCTTAATTCAACCAATTAGTCTGCTCAAACGTCTTACAGCCCACAAACCCCCGTAATTCAACCAATTAGTCCGTTGTCAGCGCCTTGCAGCGTCCGCCCCCCGTAATTCAGCGAATTAGTCCGTTGTCAGCGTCTGCAGCGCCCGCCCCCCGTAATTCAGCGAATTAATCCGTTGTCAGCGTCTGCAGCGCCCGCCCCCCGTAATTCAGCCAATTAGTCCGCTCACAGCGTCTTGCAGCGCCCGAAGCTTCGTAATTCAACTAATTAGACCGCTGCCAGCAGCTTACAAACTACCAATAAGCGGTACCACCGACTAAATCCTGCCACAGGAGCAGGCAAGAGGAGAAATTAAGCGACGTCACCGACTAATTTCCGCCACTGGAGCAGGTATGAGGGGAAATTAAGCGGTACCACCGACTAAATCCTGCCACAGGAGCAGGCAAGAGGAGAAATTAAGCGACGTCACCGACTAATTCCCGCCACAGGAGCAGGTATGAGGGGAAATTAAGCGGTACCACCGACTAAATCCTGCCACAGGAGCAGGCAAGAGGAGGAACCTAAGCGATGCCACCGACTAATTCTCGCCACAGGAGCAGGTATGAGGGGAAATTAAGAGGAGCCACCGACTAATTCTCGCCATAGGAGCAAGGTATAAGGGAAATTAAAAGGAGTCACGGACTAAATCCTGCCACAGGAGCAAGCATGAGGAGAAATTAAGCGGTAGCACCGACTAATTCACGCCGCAGGAGCAAGCATGAGGAGAAATTAAGCGACGTCACCGACTAATTCCCGCCATAGGAGCAGCCATGAGGAGAAATTAAGAGGAGCCACCGACTAATTCCCGCAACATGAGCAGGCAAGAGGAGAAATTAAGCGACGTCACCGACTAAATCCTGCTACAGGAGCAGGTATGAGGGGAAATTAAGCGGTACCACCGACTAATTCCCGCCATAGGAGCAGGCATGAGGAGAAATTAAGAGGAGCCACCGACTAAATCCTGCCACAGGAGCAGGCAAGAGGAGAATTAAGCGACGTCACCGACTAAATCTATCCACAGCTCCAGGTATGAGTAGAAGTTAAGCAGCGTCACCGACTAACTCCCCCATTTGTTCAAATTTGAGTTGGAAATTAAGCGGCAGCACCGACTAATTCCCCTCGCCAGACCGGGCCAAAACCACCATAATAATTTAATTCCAAGTGTTTTACTTGCTTTTTACTAGCTTTCACTTGAAATTTGATTGTGAGAGTGGTACACTTTCTCTCAACAAGTTGCTTACCTTCGGGGCGGGGCGTAATTCCCCACCGGCGGTGATCGGCAGTGGAACCTGAAGTATGCCAGCAGGCATATGAGTTCCCAGCCGTCAGTCCGTGACCCGTAATCGCTTCTTCCGGATAACCGGCGGGCGTGATTCGGTGGACCTGGTGAAATTCCGGGACCGACAGTGAAAGTCTGGATGGGAGAAGGAAGCACAGCGCGGCCATGCCGTGTCCATAAAAGCCAAGTTTGCGTAAGAACACCGACGAAAAACGAAGTTGTTTGTTCTTTTTTTCACAAACCTGCGACATTGACAGGCTATTTAGTCATCTTTTAAGGGCATGCATTACAGGGTCTGTTTAACGCTGTGTATCTCTCACCCCCGGGGCTTAATCCTGGGGGTTTTCTGCTTGTTATATGTTCGTCTGCGGGAGAGGATGATGCGCATGGAAATGCTGAATGACGAATTTTATATGCAATTGGCTCTGAATTTAGCGGAAAGTGCATCCGGTCAAACCGGTGTTAATCCGGTAGTCGGCTGTGTTATCGTCCATAGCGGACGAATAGTAGGGATGGGTGCTCACTTGAAGCGTGGCGAAGGTCATGCGGAGGTTAATGCCTTAAATATGGCAGGAGAGCAGGCGCGAGGAGCGACGGCTTATGTGACGTTAGAGCCGTGCAGCCACTATGGCGTTACGCCTCCCTGCTGCGAAAGACTTATTGTGGAAGGCGTATCCCGGGTCGTTGTTGCAACTGTCGATCCAAATCCGTTAGTAGCGGGCAAAGGCATTCAGAGGTTACGGGAGTCGGGTATTCAAGTAGAGGTTGGAATACTTGAAACGAAGGCTACCCAAATAAACGAAGTATTTAACAAGTTTATTTTAACCAAAATGCCTTTCGTAACCTTGAAAACGGCTTTGTCGCTTGATGGTCGTATAGCAACTCGCACGGGGCATAGTAGATGGATAACGGGGGAAAAGTCTCGTGAAGCTGTGCACACGCTAAGACACCGGCATAATGCCATTATGGTAGGTGTAGATACTGTTGTCTCAGATGATCCTGAGCTCACGACGAGATTAAGCGTACCGGGCTTACACCCGACGCGGATTATCGTTGATTCTAGGCTGAGGGTTCCACTCACCTCGCGTGTTCTTAACGAAGCTGCACCTACGATCATATTGACAACTGATCTCGCCGAGCTTACAAAAGTCAGGCAACTAGAAGATCAAGGTGTAGAGGTGCTCCAATGTGGCGCAGGTCCTCGTGTTGATCTTGTTAAGGCAATGGCCTTGATCGGGGAACGTGGAATAAGCTCCATTCTGCTTGAGGGTGGAGGTATGCTGAACGGAGCTATGCTGGAAGCTGGTTTGGTCGATAAGCTAATGTTGTTCTATGCCCCCATCATTGTTGGCGGGGATGGCGCTCCATCTGCTTTTGCTTATAAAGGTCCAGAGGAAATGTCCTCAGCCCTTCGTTTACAGGGGGTATCTATGCAGGCATACGGCGAGGATTGGTGCATCTCGGGCTATCCGACAAGCAATTCATCAATTGAGCATCTTGGGAAGGCCGACGTTAAGGAGGAGAAGTAAATGTTTACGGGACTCATTGAAGAAATGGGTACGCTCCGGTCGGTCCAGCGACGGGGGGAAGCGATGATACTTAGTATATCTGCTTCTGAAGTGCTAACTGACGTAAAAATGGGCGATAGTATAGCAGTGAATGGTGTTTGCTTAACTGTAGTAGATTTCGATCGCAGCACCTTCAGCGTTGATGTAATGCCTGAAACCTACCGATTAACGAACCTACACTCCATTCAACCAGGAAGCGCGTTAAATCTGGAACGGGCGATGAAGGTCGGTGGGCGATTCGGAGGTCATCTCGTCCAAGGTCATGTGGATGGAACGGGCACGATTCGAGACAGGGCAGTTGAAGCAAACGCTGTGGTGTACCGAATTGAGCCAAAGGATTCAGAGCTCCTACGACATGTTGTGCAGCAAGGCTCGGTAACTTTAGACGGGATTAGTCTTACAGTTGTATCTGTCGATCGGAGCGCCAGTCAGTTCACGGTTTCCATTATTCCACACACGCTAAAGGAAACGGTGCTGCAGCATAAACATTCTGGAGATACGATTAATATCGAATGCGATATTTTAGGCAAATATGTTGATCATTTGTTAAGTATGCGAGAAGGGCAGCCAGCTAGCCGATCAGGAGGCTTAACGGAGTCTGTTCTACGTGATAATGGATTTATGTGAAAGGGGCGATAGAGATGGCAAGAAATAAATTTGATCTTATTGAAGATGCGATTTATGATTTAATGAGAGGTAAAGTGATCATTGTTGTCGATGATGAGGATCGCGAGAATGAAGGAGATTTAATCGCGCTTGCCGATAAGGCTACTCCTGAGGTCATAAATTTTATGATCAAGGAGGCACGAGGACTTCTATGCGTCCCGATCACACCGGAGAAGGCGGAAGCTCTTGACCTCCCGCCAATGGTCAGTCACAATACGGATTATCATGGAACAGCGTTTACGGTTTCCGTTGACCATATTTCGACAACGACAGGTATATCTGCTCCAGAGCGTTCAATATCTGTCAAGGCGCTTATCGATCCGTCAGCCAAGCCAAGCGATTTCCGCAGACCTGGTCACATTTTTCCACTAATTGCGAAAAAGGGTGGCGTGCTCAGACGGGCAGGTCATACGGAGGCAGCTGTCGACCTAGCTAAATTATGCGGATCTTCTCCTGCGGCCGTCATTTGCGAAATCATTAAAGAAGATGGCACTATGGCAAGATTGCCTGATCTTGAAATATTTGCTGAGGAGCACTCTCTGAAGCTGATTACGATCAAGGACTTGATTCACTACCGCAACGAGAAAGAAAAGCTTGTCAAAAGAGAAGTTGAGGTTAGAATGCCTACCGATTTCGGTGTATTTAACGCTCTTGCTTATACGAATGAAGTGGACAATAAAGAGCATGTTGCTTTTGTTAAAGGTGAGATTGACGGCTCGAAGCCCGTATTGGTTCGAGTACATTCCGAATGCTTAACAGGAGATGTGTTCCATTCCCATCGTTGCGATTGCGGTCCGCAATTGGAAGCAGCGCTCAGACAGATCGATGAAGCTGGCAGCGGTGTTCTGCTCTATATGAGACAAGAAGGCCGTGGGATAGGGCTAATCAACAAATTAAAAGCTTATAGCCTCCAAGAGCAGGGATTAGACACTGTGGAAGCGAATATTAAGCTTGGGTTTGCTCCGGATTTGCGGGAATATGGCATTGGGGCGCAGATTTTGAAGGATATTGGCATCAAGGATATTCGATTGCTGACGAATAATCCACGTAAAATCAAAGGCTTAGAGGGATATGGACTAAATGTTGTAGAACGCGTTCCGATCCAGATGGCTGAGAATGTAGATAATACGGGATATTTGCACACGAAGAAAGATAAGCTAGGTCACCTGCTTTCCTTTAAAGGCGATCCTGATTACTTAATATAAAACAAATAAACTAACTATGTGAGATATGAGAGGATGAATAAAATGTCAATCGTATATGAAGGTCATTTAGTTTCCAAAGGTTTAAAATATGGGGTAGTTGTAGGCAGATTTAACGAGTTCATTACTTCCAAGCTGCTAGGCGGCGCTTTAGATGCATTAAAGCGTCATGGTGTTGAGGAGAACGAGATCGAAATTGCATGGGTTCCTGGAGCGTTCGAAATTCCTTTTATCGCTCAAAAGCTAGCTGAGAGTGGCAAATATGATGCTGTTATTACCCTTGGGGCGGTTATTCGCGGTTCTACGCCGCATTTTGACTATGTTAGCAGCGAAGTAACTAAAGGTGTTGCGGCCATTTCATTAAAAACAGGTGTACCGACGATCTTCGGTGTACTGACTACGGATAGCATTGAACAAGCGGTAGAACGTGCAGGAACGAAAGCCGGAAATAAAGGCTGGGATGCTGCCACTACGGCGATCGAAATGGCGAATTTAACTCGCTCAATTAAAGGCTAAAGATAGCCTAAACATAATTTTTCAAATTAAGTTTACTGAAGTAAAACGGTAGGGCAGGAGGAGAAACCCGCGTGGCAATGCTATACAAGCTAGAGACGTTCGAGGGACCGCTAGATTTATTGCTTCATCTCATCGACAAAGCGGAAATTGATATTCAGGATATTTCGATTAACGATATAACGGATCAATATATGGCATACCTCGGGGCTATGCAAGAGCTGGAGCTAGACATTACCAGCGAGTTTCTCGTCATGGCCGCTACATTGCTTTCCATGAAGAGCCGTCAGCTGCTTCCGAAGCCGCCGGTAACGGAAGAGCCTTGGCTAACGGTGGACGATGATGATTACTTAGACCCTAGGGAAGAGCTAATCCGTAAGCTGCTTGAATATCGAAAGTTCAAATCGGTGGCAGGGCAGTTAAGGGAAAAGGAATGGGATCGCAGTCAAGTCTATACACGTGAACCTACGGATTTGTCTCCTTTCGAGAAGGTTGTGCAGACTAATCCCGTGGAAGGCTTGCACATTGATGATCTAGTAAATGCTTTCCAGAAAGCAATGCGACGCTTGGCAGGTCGCCATAGGGTTTCTTCGATCCACAAGGATGAAATATCGGTAAAAGATCGCATTCGTGATATAATTAATACATTAAAAAGCCGCACTCATGGTGGAAGGCTGTTATTCTCACAGCTCCTTGGGGATGGTGAGGACCGTCAGGAAATTGTAGTAACCTTCCTGGCTATTCTTGAGCTAATGAAACGGAAATGGGTATCCTGCCATCAAAGCGGTTTATTCGATGAAATTGTGTTAACGTGGACGGGAAGAGAGGATAACAATGGATTACTCGACATTGAAATCAGTACTTGAGGGATTGCTATTCGTATCCGGTGACGAGGGAATAAGCGCCAAGACGGCTGCGGAAGTGGTTGAGACTGATATCGAAGTCGTCAAGGATGTGCTGAAGGATCTTCAGAAGGAGCTTGCCAAAAAGAAACGCGGCATTCGGATAGCAGAGGTAGCGGGCGGTTATCGTATGACGACAGTAATAGACCATGCTCCTTACTTCGAGAAACTGGCTTATTCTCCTACTCGTGCCGCGCTTTCACAAGCTGCACTAGAGACTCTGTCGATTATCGCCTACAGACAGCCAATTACTCGAGTTGAAATCGAAGAAATTCGCGGGGTCAAGGCCGACAGAGCATTACATAATCTCGTCAATAAAGACTTAATTGAAGAAAAGGGACGCGCGGATGCATTAGGTAGACCTATTCTTTATGGAACGACTAAGTCGTTCCTCGATTATTTCGGTTTAGCGAATATTTCAAGCTTACCTGAACCTTCTACTTCTGAAGGTGACGATGAGCTGGAAGAAAGAACGAAGATGCTCTTCGAACGAATTGAGGGTCGTCAGCTTTCCATGGTTGACATGGATAAGGAGCTTCAAGCGGAATCATATATGGATAGCGATATGGATCTAGATTTAGATTTAGAATCTAATTCTGATCTGGAAACAGAATGAAGCAATGTTAAAGGAATGAAGAAAAGCCAGAAGGTCATACTACCCTAGGAAAGGCGGGGGAAGTATGGCCTTCTGGCATTGGATCATATTGGCGGTTATATGTGTGGGTGTTGTTGGAGCTTTATTTTCCCCTATCCGTATTCGAGTTCGCTATTCGCGCAGCGGTCAATTGGATCAGCTCGTAATTGTCATTAGAGCGCTATACGGCCTTTATCATTATCAGATCCTTCTACCCTCTATTGTGATTAAAGGCTGGAATGTGATCTATCGTGAACGAAGAGCGGGGGGCTTGACTGGCAACAGCAAGCGAAAGCCGACGAGACGGAAAATAGGTAAAGGCACGGTTGTACGTTATATGAGGGCTTACCGAGCCTTATTGCAATCCACAAAGAACTTTAAGATTTGGGCGAGGCATTCGCTGAAAAAATTAGAATGTACCCGCTGGAGATTAGATTTCCGGGTGGGGACGGGAGATGCAGCTTCAACAGCAGTTATAACTGGCTTGCTGTGGGCAGTGTCAGGGTGCGCCTCTGGGGTCGCAGGACAGCTTGTCAGGTTGAATACATCGCCGCAGGGACAAATTACACCTAACTATAGCGGAGTCGAATTTACGGTCGTCTGGGAGGCTGATTTTAGAATCCGTTTGGGAACATTACTATGGATAATAGCAAAGCTGGGAAAAGACACTATTCGAGTTGGCAAAGCTATTCGAGCTTGGCGACACTGGCTAACTGGACCGAAAGAAGCCTAAATGTTGGTGGTATTTCGTTTGCTACATATTCCCCCCTCGTTGTGCACACACTACAGAAAGCGTAGATAATTTCTTATTTATATCGCAATGAGGAGGAATAACATTGGCTGAGCACCCTATTAACGGTCTAATGCAAACCGCCATGGAAAACATTAAGGATATGGTGGACGTTAACACGATTGTTGGTGAACCAGTTCAAACGCCAGATGGCAGTGTCATTTTACCGATTTCTAAAGTCGGATTTGGTTTTGCCGCTGGAGGTAGTGAATTTACTGGTATGAACGATGAAGCTTCGCGGGGACAACAAAAACAAAATGGTCATGAAGGACAAAATGCTTCAGTTGCCATGCCTTTCGGTGGAGGTAGCGGTGGAGGTGTATCGATAACGCCGATTGCTTTCTTGGTCGTAGGCACGCAGGGTGTGAAGGTTGTTCCCTTAGATAGCCAAACACACATCTTGGAAAAATTGATCGATGCAGCTCCAGTGTGGGTGGATAAGCTGAAAAATGCATTCCAAAGAAATGCAGATACAGGGGAAGCTGAGGTTCATGTTCCATCGGTAACCTCCAAATCGTCTGACAATCTTATGTAAGCTAGGCGCAACTGAATATCATCACCGCTCTCCGGTCTATATGACCGGCTTTTTTTTGTTTTTCAGCATGTATAAGTTTTGTCTATAACTATTCTTTCGCTAAGGTTTTACTTGGGTAAATTTGTGGTTCCACGCTGTTCACATACTTTTGGACATGCCTACATAAAATGGATACAAGAACACTTGGAGGAGTCGCAAGGGAAAGCGGCTGGAGGAGGAAATGCATGTACATCAATAGGGGCAAATACAGCTTGCGTGTGATAGGGATAGGGCTCATTGTTCTCTCTACTATCTTCTTGAGCATCCATACCGACACGTTTGCCTTACAAACAGCTACAGCAAAACCTAAGTCATTGCCGAGTCCGCCTGCTAATCACGCGCGTGGTGCGGCGCTTATTGATGTGGCGTCAGGGCGAATCTTGTTCTCCCAGCGTGGGGATGAACCGATGAAAATTGCCAGCTTAACGAAAATTATGACCGCAATAGTAGCCATTGAGCATGGTCAATTAGATAGCAAAGTAAAGGTTAGCGCCAATGCTGCTGGCAAAGAGGGCTCATCGCTTTATTTGAAGGCTGGGGAGCAAATTACGCTTAGAGATGTGCTTTATGGCTTAATGCTCCGTTCCGGCAATGATGCGGCAGTAGCCATTGCAGAGCATGTAGGGGGATCTATTGAGGGCTTCGCTTATCTTATGAATAAGAAAGCAGAGGAGATTGGCCTTACCCACAGTCATTTTATGAATCCCCATGGATTAGATCAAGAAAATCATTATTCCTCAGCTAATGACTTAGCTAAGCTTGCTGCATATGCCTTACATAATCCTGATTTTAAGGAAATCGTTAAAACAAAGGTGAAGTCGGCCCCCAACCCTAATGAAGCCTGGGACTATAAATGGGTAAACAAAAATAAAATGCTGAACATGTATGATGGGGCTGACGGCGTAAAAACAGGATACACAAAGCAAGCATTGCGTACTCTAGTTAGCTCAGCTACACGAAATGGGCAGCAGCTAGTAGCAGTCACATTAAATGATGGGAACGATTGGCTGGACCATAAGAATTTGCTTGATTTTGGCTTTACCTATTTTCCGCTGAAGAGTGTTACTAAGGCTGGAGATCCTATTGCGGGGTTTCCGTATGAGGTGTCGAATAGCTTTGAATATCCTTTTGCCGAAGGGGAGCGGGAGAAGCTTGAAGTTAAACTTGCACCTTTAAGAGAAGGGACTGTCCAATACAATTTAGGTTATCGGGGGCAATTGAAGTTTGTCTTAAATGACGAGCTTATTGGGGCTGTGCCGATTGTCGACGATTCTAAACAGCAGGATAAATCAGAGAGTATCTCTAAGCAAACGCAGGCAAGAGTTACATCGCATACAACTTTTGCAGCTTCATTGAGAACAGCAATAAAGGCATTGTTTTTGCAAGGGGGGTCTTAGATATGGTGAATTGGATATGGATGGGCATGATCGTCTTTAGTGTCATATTTGGTGCCGCTAACGGGAAGATGGAGAAGGTGGCAGAGGCAGCCTTTGGTGGAGCCCAGACGGGGGTAACCGTATGCTTGGGGTTAATCAGTATTCTTGTTTTCTGGATGGGGCTTATGCGCATTGCAGAGGATGCCGGGCTTATTCGTATGATTTCGAGAATAATGGCACCAGTCGTAAGGAGGCTGTTTCCCGACGTTCCAACCGATCACCCTGCAATGGGATATATCCTTTCCAACATGAGTGCTAATTTACTTGGTCTAGGTAATGCCGCGACGCCAATGGGAATTAAAGCGATGCAGGAGCTACAGAAGCTGAATGTTAATCCGACCATAGCCACACCTGCCATGTGCACTCTACTAGCCTTAAATACGGCAAGCATTACGCTTGTTCCGACGACTATGATAGCGATTCGCATGAATTTCGGATCCCTGCATCCAGCGGATATCGTAGCACCAACATTACTGGCAACACTTGTATCTACTGGGGTAGCGATTATTGTGGACAGATGGTATCGCAAGAGGAACAAAATTCCACCAACGTCACACACTATTGATAAGACCGGAGCTAGACCCCCTACTTCTCTGTACAAGCCCTCAGCTCCAGCTGGGGGAGGCTGAAGGCTTTGATTTCACTCATTCAAATTATTTCTACATGGACGATACCCGTGCTTATTGCATTTATACCTTTATACGCTTCATTTCGCAAAATACCTGTATACGAATCCTTTATTGATGGAGCCAAAGATGGCTTTCAAACAGCAATCGGTATTATTCCACATTTGGTTGGCATGATGACGGCGATAAGTATGTTTAGAGCCTCAGGAGCGATGGAGGCCTTCGTAGGCCTTCTTCGACCGCTTCTGGAAGGCTTTGGTGTCCCCGGTGAGGTTCTGCCACTTGCTTTGCTTCGGCCCATTACCGGTGCAGGCTCGCTTGCTTTTGTAACAGATCTGATTAAGGAGCATGGGCCCGATTCGTTTGTAGCCCGAATAGCTTCTACCATTCAAGGCAGTACGGATACGACGTTATATGTTTTAACTGTCTATTTTGGAGCTGTTGGTATCCGAAATTCTCGTTATGCGCTTAAAGTAGGTCTATTTTCCGATTTCATTGGGTTCTTTGCTGCGGTTGCTGCTTGCTGGTTGATGTTTGGCTTGGTATGATGGTTGATGAGGTGAAAGACCGTGGAAGAGAGATTACAGAAGGTTCTTGCTAACGCCGGAGTAGCTTCAAGGCGGAAATGCGAGGAGCTTATTACAGCAGGAAAAGTTATGGTAAATGGTGAGGTTGTTTCAGAGCTTGGCGTTAAAGCCGATCCAACCAAAGATATCATTACGGTATCCGGAAAAGCAATTAAGAAAGAAGCTAAGGTTTATATTATGTTTAATAAGCCCAAAGGGGTTATTACTAGCGTATCTGATCCCCAAGGTCGAAGTGTCGTTACCGATTATTTGAAAGAAATCAAGGAACGGCTCTACCCAGTCGGACGTCTGGATTATGATTCAGAAGGATTACTCCTTATGACGAACGACGGCGATTTGGCTCATAAGCTTATGCATCCGAGCCATCACGTTCCCAAAACCTATCATGCAACCGTGGAAAGAGTTCCTCATGGTAACGCACTAGAGAAGCTGCAAAATGGGATTAAGCTGGAGGATGGGGTAACGGCGCCTGCTGAGGTTGAGTATCACGATATCGATCCTGAGAAGAAATTCGCCACCATTTCCATTACGATCCATGAGGGTCGTAACCGCCAAGTGCGTCGTATGTTCGATGCTATTCATCACCCGGTCACCCGTTTGAAAAGAATTTCATTCGGGGGATTGGTTCTGGGCAATCTGCAACGCGGTAAAAATCGCAGGCTTACGGCAGAAGAAGTCAGCAAGCTTATGGAGTCAGTTGCTGAAGTAGCTATTGTACCTGGGACTGCTACAGCAGAAACAGCTGAAGATTAAATCTATTACTCAGCAATAGCAAAGGAACCCTCGCTTGGCCTTGTGGCTTAGCGGGGATTTCTTTGTTTGAGAGCATATAAACCTACGATTATGCATTGTACCAAAATAGACAAACAATATTAAGGAAAGCCCAGTAAATGAACGTATACTAGATTATGTGAATTGATACTGGATAAGCTATCCGATACAATGAGATTAATGGAATTAGGGTGGTGGGAAGGTTCATATGGGACGTTATAGAAAACCAATTCAATACATAATATTGGTTGCCGTACTCCTTGTTGGAGGATATGCGATCGGGAATTCTTTGTTTACGAAAAGCGTTGTGCTGAAAAAAGGAGAAAAGGCTCCAAGCTTTAAGCTTGCTGGCTTAGATAATCAGGTTCATGAATTGGAGAATTATGCTGGAAAGCCTCTTATTCTGAATTTCTGGGGCACCTTTTGTCCACCTTGTCGCAATGAAATGCCCGCCTTACAGAAGCAGTATGACAAATGGAAGGGACAAGGGCTTGAACTGGTAGGAATTAATTTAAGTGAGGATCGGCTAACTGTTGAAAGCTTTGCTCGACAGGTTGGTGTTAGCTTTCCAATCTTGTTGGATAAAGATAAGAAGACGGAGAAGAAATACGGTCTTAAGCAGTATCCGACTACGTTTTTTATAACCGCGACTGGCAAGATTCAAGAGGTCGTCATTGGCGGGCTATTAACCGAAGAAGAGATAGAAACGCGCGTGGAACGGCTGATGAAGTCGAGTTCGTGACGTCAAGGAGGCCTAGCAGTTGTTTCAGAACACCAAGTGCGAATGCGGACACCAGAATCCTGTAGGAACAGTATTGTGCGAATCGTGCGGAAAACCTTTAGTTGAAAATTTGCTAGACGATGAAGGTGCCCCGCTGGAAATGAGATACGATGGAGTAGCGCGTAGATCTCAGAAAGCGAATCCACAGCTCATTGATAGAATTTGGAACTTTTTTTCCTCTGTTAAAATCGCCGTATACCTTATTGCGATTACATTGATCGGCGCAGCTGTTGGGACTATTTTTCAGCAGGAAGATACGTTGATTAACTTAACTGAGAGCTCAGAGTTTGCTGCGTATTACAAAGAAAGATACGGCACTCTCGGAGTCATTTACCATGCATTAGGTTTATCAAGAACTTATGAATCCTGGTGGTTCATAGGTCTTCTAGTTATGATCGGTACATCTCTTGTTATATGTAGCCTTGATCGTGTTCTTCCGCTCTATCGTGCATTATCGAAGCAGCAAATCCGCAAGCATCTCCAGTTCATAAATCGACAGCAGGTTATCTATTCAGGGGAGATCAAGGGTGATCAAGCTGAATGGGTGAATGATTTTGCGAAGCAGATAAAGCGCAAAAGATACCGGGTATGGAAGGAAGACGGAGCATTACTCGCCGAGAAAAATAGATTTAGCCGTTGGGGTCCATACATCAACCATATTGGACTTATTATTTTCCTGCTGGCGGTATTAGGTCGAAGCATTCCAGCCTGGCATATGGATAAATATATGGCCCTCTACGAAGGGGAGACCAGACAAATTCCAGATACAAATTATTATGTGAAAAATGATAAATTCACGGTTGAATACTACACGGATGCAGAGCTGGCGAATAATCAGCAAGGAACTAAAGTCGTTAAGCTTTACGAGACAAAAGCTCGATTGTTCGAATGTGCGGATGTGTGTGATGATCCTATACGAGAGCCGGTTCTAACTGAGGTGAAACAGCATCAGATTCATGTGAATAGTCCTCTCTCTTATAATGGAATAAAGCTGTACCAGAACAGCTACATGGAGAAGGTCCGGTTCATTTCCGTACATCCCACATTATTTGACTCTTCAAGTGGTAAAGCAATAGGCTCCTTTGATCTGATGATGGATCATCCAGAGCTGACCTACAATGTTGGCTCATACAACTTGACGTTAAAAGACTTTTATCCAGATTTCAGTCTGGATGAGCAGAGTCGACCAATGACGAAGACACGTGAGCCTAATAATCCTGCCTTTATATTCGTCATTAAGGGTCCAGGCCTTCAGGAAAAAGGGGAAATTTACATTTATTTCCCAATGCCGAGCGAGAAGAGTAAATATTTTGAGACCATAATCAATGATAGCTTCAAACAAAGAGGCGACAACACAGGAACATTCAATATTAAGGTGGAAAATCCGATCGTCAATGGTAAAATGAATAATATTGAGTATTCCGAGTACACCACCTATTTGAATATTCGTGTTGATAAGGCAATGCCATATATTTGGGTCGGTGCTGCGATTTCCATGCTTGGTCTTGTTATGGGCTTCTATTGGCAGCATAGGCGTATATGGTTACGGATAGATGGGGACAAGCTTTCTCTCGGAGCACATACAAATAAGAATAGTTTTGGTCTAAGGGCCGATGTCGCTTGGGCTTTGGGTCGGACTGGTATTGAGGTACTTCCCAAATCGCTTGATAACAGGAGGAATTGACGTTGAACTGGGTAGATTTCAGCAGTAATGCTTTTGTGGTTGCGTTTTACCTATATTGTGCATCATTTATATGCTTTGCCATCGCAGTAGGAGGGAAACGCTGGAGCAATCGTAAGCCTGAGGATCATGTAAACCGTTGGGGCAAAATAGGCTTTGCGGGAGCTGTTGCTGGATGGATAGCTCATCTTACATTCTTCTTTACCCGTTGGTACGGTGGAGGTCATATTCCAACGAGTAACATGTATGAATTTATGACATTCTTGGCTATGGCTATCATGTTTGCCTTCATTGTTGTGCATCTTATTTATCGTAATATGCTTCTTGGTGCTTTTGCACTTCCTTTAGTTATTATTATTGTTTCTTATGCTTCTGTATTTCCTTCAGAGGTACAACCATTAATACCAGCATTAAATCATTATTGGTTAAAAATTCATGTAACGACTGCTGCACTGGGTGAAGCCTTCTTCGCAGTTGGTTTTGCTGCTGCACTTATGCAGCTGATTAGAGTGGTCGATTATACTCGTAAGGATAAAGCAGGCAAACGTGCCCAATTTTGGACGGAATTTTCGTTAGTCGTCATTATTGTCCTAATTGGCTTTCTCGTTGCGGTTTTCAGTTTCCGCGGAGCGGGTTATGAATCGGTGTTCCGTCAAGAGACGATAACAATTGATGCGAACGGAATCGCTAACTCCGAGGTTAAGGAAGTGAAGTATAGCTTACCTCCTATTGTAGCGCCTTATAATAGTGAGACCGTTAGCTTCCAGTCGTTTATTGGTATGGACAAGCAGCTATTTGATTCACCTTCATGGTTAAAAGGCGTAAATGCGGGAAGAAAGCTTAATACAGTTATTTGGTCTGTTATTGCTGGATTAGTGCTATATGGCTTGCTGCGTTTGCTCGCTCGTAAACCGATTGCTGCTGTTATTCAACCGCATTTGACTGATATTGATCCCGAAGACCTTGAGGAAATTAGTTATCGTTCTATTGCGATCGGCTTCCCAGTATTCACATTAGGTGCACTTATCTTTGCGATGATATGGGCTGAGATAGCCTGGTCACGCTTCTGGGGCTGGGACCCGAAAGAAGTATGGGCCCTTGTTACATTCTTATACTACAGTGTCTACTTGCATTTACGGCTGTCACGTGGCTGGCAGGGTACGCGTTCGGCATGGTTGGCTGTAATTGGTTTCCTTGTCGTCATGTTTACATTGATTGGTGTAAACCTCGTTATAGCCGGCTTACATTCTTACGCAGGGGTATAACAGATAAAGAAATGTTAAAAGCCGAGAGGGGATTGTTGGCATGAGCTTTGGTAATCGAATATTAGTTGTGGACGATGAAGAGAGAATTCGCCGCTTACTTAGAATGTATTTGGAAAAAGAAGGATATATCATTGATGAGGCGGAAGACGGCGAGACCGCGCTTCGCAAAGCTCAAGAGGAAGATTTCGATTTGATCGTGCTGGATTTAATGCTTCCCGGAATTGACGGACTTGAGGTATGTGCCCGATTGCGTCAATTAAAGGCAACACCTGTGCTTATGCTTACAGCAAAGGGTGAGGAAGTTAATCGAGTACAAGGCTTTGAGGTTGGTGCGGATGATTATGTCGTGAAGCCGTTTAGCCCGCGGGAAGTTATTTTCCGGATTAAAGCTATTTTGCGTCGTTCATCTGCTACTGCGTTCTTATCTAAGGAGCTGAACACAAGCAACAATATTGTGTTCCCTTACTTAATTATCGAGCATGACGCTCATCGTGTTACTGCAAGCGGTCAAGAGGTTAACCTGACGCCTAAGGAATATGAGCTGCTTCATTATTTGGCTAGCACACCAGACAAGGTGTTCTCGCGAGAAGAGCTGCTTAAGGATGTATGGAATTACGATTTCTTCGGTGATTTGCGTACAGTTGATACCCATGTGAAACGGCTAAGGGAGAAGCTCAATCGCGTTTCTGCAGAAGCTGCTTCCATGATTACGACCGTTTGGGGCGTCGGTTATAAGCTAGAGGCGGCGAAGTAGGCTATGGCCATTTGGAGATCGGTCGTTGGCAAGATGTGGCTAACGATAATAGGGCTTGTCGCTGTTGTTATTACTACATTAGGGCTATTTCTGCTTGAGTATATTAATTTATCGTTCACTGAGCCTCAGAAGATCAAACATCTGTTTATTTACTCAGGAGTTATTGGTTTTCTGCTGACAACCTTTTTCGCCTTTTTCCTCCTAACGAAGATCACTCAGCCGTTGAGGGAAATGAAGGACGCGGCGAACAGAGTAGCTCAAGGGGACTATACAACAAGAGTGGCTATTCGTTCCTCGGATGAGATTGGGGAGCTGGCCAACACCTTTAACCAGATGGCTTCGGAATTGCATACGCTTATCCGTGACCTTCAGCATGAAAGAGATCACCTGAGCAGCGTTCTTCGAAGTATGACAGACTCGGTCATCTCTTTCGACGCTAGCGGGGAAGTTATTCTAACGAATCCACAGGGACAGCATTTGCTGGACGACTGGAGCTCTGTGGATTGGTCTGAAGACGAGGAGCTATCAGATCGTGATGCTAACGTGCCTGGCCCACTTAGGGAAACGTTCCGTAACGTTATAACGAAGGGCAAGGAGCTAACAGTCAAAATCCATGTCAAAAGTGGAGTTTGGTCTGTTGTAATGACGCCGCTAGCTTCTACGGATTCCGTAAGGGGAGCGGTTGCTGTGCTGCGTGATGTCACAGAGGAATTCCGGGTGGACAAAATGCGTAAAGATTTCGTAGCAAATGTGTCACATGAAATCCGTACGCCTCTATCAATGGTGCAGGGCTACAGCGAGGCATTAATTGACGATATTGCTACTACTCCGGATGAACGAAGAGAGCTTGTTCAGGTTATCCATGATGAGTCTCTCAGGATGGGGCGTCTCGTTAAGGATTTACTGGACTTAGCGCGCATGGAAGCAGGACACTTGGAAATGAACTTCCAATCCTTAGATGTTAATGGTTTGATGATGAGGGTTTATCGTAAATTTGCTGCTTTAGCTAAAGAACGGAATATCTCGCTTACGAGATCAGACGAGGATCCTACATTACTATTAGAAGCCGCTGATGGTGATCGGCTCGAACAGGTGTTAACGAATCTAATGGATAATGCGCTTCGTCATACTTCTGCGGGTGCATCTATAGCCTTGAAAGCTTCACGAATTAAAGAGGCGAAGGGTGACTGGATTGAGCTACAGGTAGCAGATGAGGGGCAAGGAATTCCGCGTGAGGATTTACCTTATATATTCGAAAGATTTTATAAGGCAGACAAAGCCCGCAAACGTGAGATTGCCGGAGGCGGTACAGGTCTTGGACTTGCTATCGTCAAAAATTTAGTCGTAGCCCATGGGGGAACAATCACCGCTGCAAGCGAGCACGGTGAAGGGACTACTTTTACGATTAAACTTCCTATTAAGGTTAACAGCAAAAAGCTCTCGACAGAGCATGGCTGAGAAGAGGATACAACATGGGTTTTGGACTGCGATGGCCCTTTCGGACAAAACAGAAGGTAGCATCGGATCAACAATTGTCACGTGAAGCCCGTGTCGCACTGCTCATACACGGTTGTTTTCAATTTGGTGCTTCGATGTCGGGGTTGTTCCTTAATCTATATTTGTGGCGTCTCACTGAAAATTTAGTTATTAACGGTATATTTAATGTTATTGTTTACGGTATGACTCCGATTGCATTTGCCATCGGAGGATGGGTCGCCAAGAAGAAGGATCGTATGGTCACGTATCGCCTCGGCATCGCGTTGATCACGGTCTTTTTTCTTGCCGTCATTTTTGCTCAAGAGAAGGTCGTTACCTATTATCCTTTATTCGCAGTCTTTAACGGTCTGGCTTTAGGATTTTATTGGACGGGTTACATTATTCTTATGTATGATGTGACAGAGAGTCGCAATCGTTCAAGGTTCCTAGGTATTAATATGATTGTGTTTAACACTGCGGGATTGGCTGGACCAGCCTTATCTGGGTTTATTATCAGCATGTTCGAAGGACTCCGGGGCTACTTGCTTACATTTACTGCCGCGTCAATCTTATTCGGTCTTGCTTCCTTCCTAAGCTTAAAAATTAAGAGAGTTCAATCGCATCACAGAACCTATTATCTAAAGTATTTTGGTCTCATGATGAAGAGAAGTCGATTATGGGTAATGGGACTATGTAGCTTTCTCCTGCTTGGATTATTTCAAGGTATGATGCTGTTCTTGCCGAATATTCTGATGTTTAAGACTGTAGGTAGAGAGGATCAGGTGGGCTATTTATCTGTTTTCTTTGCCTTGCTTACAATCTTAACGGGTTACTTTATTTCACGAAGAAAACCTAATGTTAATATTCGTCGCGATTTGTTTATTGCATCACTCATCATTGTTATGGGATCTACTATTCTTCTAATAGATATTACGTTATGGACAGTCATTGCATATATGTCGGTGTATTCCTTGATGTCACCGCTTATTCTCAACACATTAACCTCTTATTATTATCGGATTATGGATGGGCTGCCCCTCAAGGGGATGTTTCGTATCGAATCTGTCGTTATCCGAGAATTTTTCTTGAATGTGGGAAGAGTGTTATCTATTTCTTTGCAATTAATATTTGCGAGTAATCTAGATTCCCCTGCGTTGCCAGTTGTCCTGCTCTTTACAGCGTTTATGCAGCTTGGCATTGTGCTGCTTGTTAGAAATAGGATATAGGGCATTTAGCTGGTTAATAAATCAGGGTAATGACTATATGAAGCTTATTGGTATTCATACAAATTATAAACGGGGCTGCCCACAAGATAAACTTATGGGGAGCTTCTTGCTATGCTATCGATTATAGTTTTTGCGGGGAAGTATCTCCTTCCGGTTGCTGCTCCACCCCGTAAAGTGAAGAGAAACTTTGTAGTTATTTCCGAGTACTTTACGGGGACCCCGGGTTGAGATCGTGAAATCTGAATAGGTAAACTCTTAAAAAGGAGATTTCACGATCTCAAAGGCAAGCGCTTCGCTCCTACAGGAGATACTTCCCCTCTTTTTCTTATCGATTAAAGTCAGAAGAAACAAAAGAATTAAACCATATATTGATAAATGTAAGCTTCGACCTATGCAAGCCATTTTTGCGTTTTTGGTAAATTAAATGTATGGAGCTGAATGTGTTGCTTTGAGCTTTGAGGCTCCATAAAAGGATAGTCAGGGATGATCTTTTCTTGGCTGTTTTTCTTACAATTGAAGTATAAAATCAGTAACCTATTAAGCGATGCCGTACAGTTTACAACCTTCCGCATTCCACTTCTTTCGCTACAATCCGCATTCCGATTACGATCTTGCCTGCGGCAAAGCGTATGCAAGAGGGAAATGTGTGTCCTGGCTAACGAACCGTATCGTGCTTATTAACGATAAATGGACTACTTATTTTTTCTTACGAACTCCAGCGGCGCTATTGGGGGAAATATGGGAGGAACGGTGCTTCTTTACTGGATATAAGATGTCTGAAGCTCGTTAAAATGTAAAACCATTAGATTTTGATCAAATAAGAGTTACTGAGTTCGTAAGCCATATGTTAAATGTCACGCAATCCATTTCTAAATAATCTTCGACATGAACGTTGAACGCCGTGAAAGGACGGTGCCAGTCGTTTATGATTGCATGAACATGTATGCGGTTACATTAATTTCTCTTCGATTATTGGAATTTTCTAAGCAAACACCAGTTTTCGACTCTTTGATGAAGGTGCATTATAGAGAATAAGTACAAAAGATGAATTTTATAGTATAAAATGGAAGTGTGCATCAGGCAAACTGAATTTTCGAGAGACTGTAATATAGACATAAGTGGGTGAATAGATTGAAAATATTTCCTTATCTTCTCCTGCCAATCAGCGCATTCCTAGGTGGTTGCACCATTATATTGATAATTACGATTATTTTCACTGGCAGTAATGGTGATCTGCCTATACATGATAGCTCTACTTTTGCGTGGTCAATATTATTGTTATTTATGCTAATAACAGGTTATGCTATATCACTTTGTTTGTTATATAAAAAAAATAATTTTGGTGTTCTGCTAAATCTTGTTGTCTATATCTTCTTTATATTTGCTGCCCCCACAATTATGTCTAAATATGAAACATTTATTTCGACTCCATCTGTGAAAGAACAACGAAAAATTATTAATCTTGTATCCGACGAGATCAAAACCTTAAACCTTCCATATTCTATAGATTTTGATCAGAGTCATAAAGATACAAAACGGTATGGGGGAAGAGTCGCAGTTATCTTAATTAAGACAGTGGATGGAGATGTTCAAGAAGGCGAGGTAGACTCAATTTTAAGCAATATTCCTGCCGGTGAAGTGGTCCTAACAATCTATTCTAAAAATAAAGATAACTTTATTGCATTAGCTCTTGACGAAAATAGACGAATAAAACAGTGCGTGCCATATGAAATATGTAAAAAGTTTAATATTAAATATTAAACGAAAGGTGTTGGCACAGGAATTATCTCCTGCAACCAACACCTTTTTGTTTGGAAGTCATCCTTAGTGGGACGACCTGTACTAATAATCCAACTTCCCTAGTTCAGTTGAATTTCCTTAGCGTTGTTAAGATCCGGAAGGGCAGAGACTTCTCCCAGGACTTGCTTAGTTACGCCTTTATCAACACCGAGAACCATAATAGCAGCGCCGCCAACGATTTTACGGCCAACCTGCATCGTTGCAATGTTGATATCTTTCGTGCCGAGAAGCATGCCTACACGACCGATAATTCCCGGTTTGTCATGATGAGAGATCAACAGGATGTGACCTTGCGGTTCCACGTCCACTGGGAATTTATCAATTTGTGTAATCCGAGGACCGAAGCCATTAAGCGATGTACCTGCTACGAGACGTTCTTCCTTGTCCGTACGCAGTGTTACGCTAACTTGGTTTGTGAAGCCCTTAGATGCATGAGACTTCGTAATGACGATATTCACATCACGGTTTTTAGCTAGATGCAATGCGTTAACTATGTTGACTTGATCTGAACCAAGATGATGTGCAAGCACACCTTCTACGATGTGACGAGTTAATGGCTGTGTATCAACCTCAGCCAAATCACCTGCATAAGCAATGGCAATCTCCTTCACAGGTCCTTCTGTAATTTGTGCTGCAAAGCTACCTAGCTTCTTGCCAAGCGAGAAGTAAGGCTCGAGCTTAGAAAGAACTTCAGCTGCCACAGGAGGCATGTTAACGGCGTTCTTGAATGGCTCACCACGTAGTATGTGAAGCAATTGCTCAGAAACGTCGATTGCTACGTTTTCTTGAGCTTCAATTGTGGAGGCACCCAAGTGAGGAGTAACGATAATTTTCGGATGAGACAAGAACGGATGATCAGCTGCAGGAGGCTCACTCTCGAATACATCGAAAGCTGCGCCAGCAACTTGACCTGCGTCAATGGCATCAACTAGTGCTAATTCATCGATAATGCCTCCGCGCGCACAGTTAACTATACGGACACCCTTTTTAATAACGGCAAATTGATCTTTACCGATCATGTGGCGAGTTTCAGGAGTAAGTGGAGTATGAACGGTAATGAAGTCAGCTTCGCGAATAATATCTTCAACAGATGCTTTGCGAACACCAATCTTCTCTGCACGTTCTTCTGTTAAGAAAGGATCATAGCCTAGTACATTCATTCCGAAAGCTTTCGCACGAGCAGCTACCTCGCTACCAATACGTCCCATACCAAGAACGCCTAGTACTTTGTTGCGAAGCTCGACACCAACAAAGGATTTGCGATCCCATTCTCCGCCAACTGTTTTCAAATAAGCTTGGGGAATATGACGGGCAACAGCCATCATCATGGCAAAGGTATGCTCACAAGTGGTAATCGTGTTACCGTCTGGTGCATTAATAACGATGATACCGCGTTTTGTAGCTGCTTCCAGATCGATATTGTCGACGCCGACACCAGCACGTCCAATAACTTTTAGTTTACTACCTGCATTCATAATTTTTTCAGTAACACGTGTTTGGCTGCGCACGAGTAATGCATCATATTCGCCAATAATGGCAACGAGCTCGTCCTCGCTCAGACCTGTTTTCTTGTCAATGGAGATGTCTGATGCTTCCACTAAAAGCGAAATACCTAAATCACTAATTGGATCCGATACTAAAACCTTAAACATAGGAAACCCTCCTTCGATCTATAGAAAACACCCTCAACCGCCGCTTTCCGCATCGAGCGGACTAACGGTGCGTAGAGGGTGACTCCGTAAGGTCACTTCTTTTCATGTATCGCAAAATACGCATACGCACGAAATCAGTTCCGATTGCCTATCCTATTTTATAGCAATGGGATGGACAATTGCAATGGTGAAAGTGAGACAAAATGCCATCTAATACGTAGAATGACTTAAACGATTAAAAATTACTCGCAAAAGTATACGAAGTCATCTCTAGAAAGGAGAGACGATTTATTTATCTAAGAAAAAAAACGGAAGCTGAGGGAGCTGCTCTTTATCATAGAACCTAGATTTCATCTCAATGAAATCTCCATTACGAACAGCATCGGTACTTGTTAATAGATCGGCGATGGCATTAAAGCTTTTGACTTTCCGCTTGTCAGCCTTGCCTGAGCTAATGAACTGATCGATACGAGCTGTCAGGTCATGTGGTAAATAATCATCAATTTGCGGTTGTTCGGACAAATAATCCGAGGCAACTTTAATTTTGACGATAAGAGGAAGAGCCTTCCATTTCGCAATACTAAGGATACCAGAGCTAGTATACTCTCCTGGGATATCAGAATTGACTGATTCTGCCCATTTCAGCATGGAGCTATAATATTGCTTCTGTGCAAATAGTGACTGAGAGCGACCTTCTTTATAGAAGGAATTTCCATTAAGCTTATCCATTACCATGTCAGCAGTACCTTCATTTGCAGTCGTGGCAGCCTTGGAGAAGCTTTCCTGGAATAACTTAAGACTTTTCAGATAGCTAGCTTGTGAATTACTTAATTGCGGAGAGATTGGCGCCACATATACTTTTTTGATTGCATCATATTTACGCTGAGCAGATTTTGCTAATTCCTTCATAGATGCTGACCGATCGGCCGTTGAATCCGATAGCCATTTATTCTGGGCTACTAACAAATCGTTTTGAAATTCCCGATAGGGCAAAAATACGGTATGATAGAAAGAAACTAAATCTTGCTGCTGGTAAGCATTAATTGGAGGAGAGGTAGTAGTTGCTTCCGTTGTCTGTTCGGTCGTATACTTGGCTTGTTCTCGCTCGGAGCCGACTTTAACACCATAGAAAAAAGCGCCAACTGCGATGATAAGCATAAGTAAGAAAGCTAATGAAAACATAAGATCTGATCTGTTTAGACGCTTTTCCATCGGTTGCTCCTTTAAACGGTCATTGTTAGTTGATAGGTAGTCCTAGTATAGAAAAAAAAAGTGCGCTTGAACATACAAAAATTCACAACATTCGAGGGAATATGAGAAAATTTGATTTTCGTAACATCAAGATTCGCAAAGTGACCGTTGACGAGCTGAATGACAAAATGCTTTTGGCCAATTTGTATATGACGCAGGCGCTTACTCTTATTATCGGTATCATATGGGTTTTATTTCAGGGTAGAAATCCTCTTTCTTTTTTTAAGCTCCCCATTGATAGTAATTTTTTGTGGTGGGGTGCGGGACTCGCTGTAGTCGTATTAATATTTGATTTAGGAATTTCTCGTTTTGTACCAGAGGATGCAGCGGATGATGGTGGGGTAAACGAAAGGGTATTCGGTAATAGAGCTGTGTGGCATATTGCTGTCATTTCTTTAGTTGTGGCGATTTGTGAAGAAATATTGTTTCGTGGGGCAATTCAGCATGCATTTGGTCCTTATTGGACAAGTATTATTTTTGCTGCTATACACGTCAGGTACCTACGTCATTGGATTCCGACAGGTCTGGTGTTTATAATTAGCTACGGACTTGGTTGGATTATGATTCAATCAGGAACACTGTGGGCACCTATTATTGCACATTTTCTAATCGACTTCGTAATGGGATGTATTTTACGTTTTCGGAGGGAAGAGAAATGAAAGACGAAGAAAATTCGTCATCGGTATGGAGTAAATATTTGGCTGCTAAAGAGTCTGCCTTTGGCTCAACTCAAGAAGATGATATTCATCTTTCTTTAGAGGAGTTAGAGGCTGTTATCGCTGAGACGGCTGCTTCCTCAGGCTTGCCAGAAACGGGTATGCCCCCGCGTTCAAATGTGCATCCTTCATCGCGCAGACAGCTATCACGGTGGTTTTATTTAGCATTAGTTGTCCTTTTCTCAGCATTGGTCATTGGTCTATTCTGGTGGGGGCGTGAGCATTATGCTGAATAGCTCCATAAAAATAAAAGGCTGCTTCCTATTCCCGCAAAGGGTGGAAGCAGCCTTTTCTATAAGTCATTATAGCTCTGTGTCAATTGCATCAGGGTCAACGAAAGAATAGCCTTTTTGTTCAAGCTGTGTCAGCAGGCTATCTAATGCTTTGGCGGTCCATGGAAGCTCGTGCATTAGGATGTTACTTCCTGGGTGCAGCTGTTCCAATACATTATCGATAACAGCCTGAGGTCTTTTTGCTTCAGGGGTTTTGGCCATGTTCCAATCCAGGGAGCCGTTGGACCAAGTCATGAATAATAAGCCGTTATCCTTGGAAATTTGACGAACTGCATCATTAGACGATCCGAAAGGTGGACGAAAGAAAACCGGTGTTTTTCCCGTTATCTCCTTAACGATGGCTTGGACATTCTCAATTTGCTCTTTGATTTTGGGCTCTTTTTCTTTCTTAAGCTCGATGTGGTCCCAAGAATGATTTCCAATGATTTGCTTGCGGTCATCTATTACTTTAAGTAATTCAGGATTTGCCTTTACTCTGTAGCCATTAACGAAAAAAATGGCCCTTGCATTATGTTTGTCAAGAATATCCAGAAGAGGATCTAATGTTTCGGGAGCTTTAGGTCCATCATCGAAAGTAAGCAGCACGACTTTATTTTCTGTTTTTTCCTTATCGATGGGAACGATAAAATAATTTTTGTTCATACGGTAGGTTTTCTCAACCTTTACTGCATCTGGCGTTGAGCTAGGCTCGTTTGCCTCTGGAGAGGCAGACGACGATGCTGAGGGAAGAATGGTCTGTGAAGGCTCTGGCGTCATCTGAGTGGCTGGTGCTTGTGAGGCAGTGTTATCCGGTGCTGCATTGTTGCCGCATGCGACAAGAGCTAACAGCAATAGGCTCGTACAACTTGTAATCAATGCTCGTTTCAAATAAATCTCCTCCGTCTGCGTACATTTCATTTTGCTCGATTGTATCATAATTCACCCATTTTTCGACAAGTGACGCACTTCCTTATTTTGATGGGCATGTCCTTAGCTTACTCGGTCACAATAAAGATATTAAGGAGGTGGACAAATGAAAATCGGAACATTTGTTATGGGTGGATTAGCAGGTGCTGCTGTAGTAATGATGATTCAGCGCAATCAGATGATGTCGGCCGTTGCAGCGGGCGTAGGGCATAATTTGAAAGAGCGAATGAGTGGTATGAAGGACAATGCCATTGAAAAAGGACTTAACATGAAATTTGCTAGTAGCTTCAAAAATGCAACAGATAACCGTAGCAATACCGGTAGCAAATCGAAACAATCATCTTCCTCGTATGAGAGTGGTTTGGACGAAGTTGAGAAGCTTGCACGGCAGGATCCTGACGTATCCGACGAAATTAATTCTATATTAGAGCAGAATGGACATCACACGAATTAATCATCTTAGAATAAAATGAAGGCACCGTTATCCCTAATTAAGGGAAAAGCGGTGCCGTTTTTTTGCTTTATGAGGGTTTTCCCTAGTGCATTTCGTTGGGAGAAGTGATAACATGATTTCAAGAAAGTTTCATTCACGCATTATATGCTTAATCATAAGCTGTTATCACCCACAGAAGGAGGATCCTGTTATGAGGATGGAGCGGCTTAGCCAGGACAAAATTCGGATTTTCCTCACGTTCGATGATTTGACTGAGCGCGGGATCCAAAAGGAAGACATGTGGCGAGAAATTCCTAAAGTGCATGAGCTTTTCAGCGAAATGATGGATCAAGCCTATAACGAGCTAGGATTCGATGCTTCCGGTCCACTTGCTGTCGAAGTATTCGCCATGCCTGCACAAGGAATGGTTGTCATCGTCACAAGAGGAAAGCTTGAGAGAGACTCGGATTCCGCCACGGAAGAGGAAGAAGAAGTTTATGAAATGGAAGTTACGCTTGAACAAAGCGAAGCCATCATATATCGATTCAGAGATATTGAAGACGCTATCGGTGCTGCCAAGACGTTAGTCGGTCATGTGACGGATGAAGGAAGCATGTATCGTTATCAGAATCAGTGGATTCTCTGCTTTGATCCTGCGGGTATGGAGAGCTCCGGCTATCACGCTGTCATTGCTGTACTGGCGGAGTACGGAGAAGCAACATCCATTACTCCAGCAGTTTTAGAGGAATATGGTAAATTAATTATAGCGACTAACGCGGTGAAGGTTTTAGCAGAGAATTTTGCGGATTAACAATAATGCGACTGAATTTAACCTTTCTGAAACAATTAAAAGAACATTTTTGCGAAAAAGACCATTTTTCGTAAAATGTTCTTTTTTTATGAGTAGTGTTTTGCTGTTATAATAGACGGAGTCTCGTTGACTTGAACGATCACTCATCTGATCGCTCGATACAAACGTGTACAGCCGTCCTAAGAACGGCGAAGCCGTTTACTTGACGGGAAGGGGGAACAGATTATGCTACTCATATCGATATTGGCTGCTGCGATCGTACCTGGAATTGCTTTAATGGCGTATTTCTATTGGAAGGATCGCTATGATGCTGAGCCACTCTCGATTGTGCTTAGGATGTTCCTTACCGGTGCTTTAATTGTTCTGCCAATTATGATCGTACAGCGAGGGCTAACTTTGTGGCTGGGCGACTCGCCTTTTACTTTTTCTTTTATTATCTCGGCTGGAGTCGAAGAGTTTTTCAAATGGTTTGTCCTTTACCACATCATATATAATCATACTGAGTTTGACGAACCGTATGATGGCATTTTATATGCCGTAGCAGTATCACTTGGATTTGCAACCTTAGAAAACGTGTTATATGCATTTATGCAGCCTTCATCGTTTGGATCGCTCATGATGCGAGCTTTTCTTCCAGTGTCTGGGCATGCCTTGTTCGGAGTATTTATGGGTTATTCATTTGGCCGCGCCAAATTTTCCGTTGGCAGTAAAATTAGACTTCACCTTTGGCTAGCCTTATTGCTGCCAATTATATGGCATGGATTTTATGATTTTATGCTGCTTACAGTACCAGCAACTTGGATCTGGCTGGTCGTTCCATTTATGTTCGCGCTCTGGTTCGGAGGGATGCGTAAGGTGAATAGTGCGAATGCTGTGTCACCCTTTCGCTTCTTAAAGCGAGAAGAAGAGATTAAATCTTAATCGAACCGTCTATACTGGGTGTGGGAATATCTGGTGTAGGGGGGAGCTGCATGTTGTCTGTTCGGCATAAAGTAACGATACGGTGCAATCGATGCAATGAGAAGTTCATTTTGCGAGGTCGCAAAGAAAGAGGACGTGTAGACACCGGATTTAAAATGTGCCTATGCAGTAATGCTGAGGATTTCGCAATTGAAGAGGAAGCACTTTTCTAAGGTATTCAGTATGCATAAGCTTCGCGCTTATGCACTCCTGAATACCCTCCGACATAAACATTCTTTCGCTATCCATAAGACAGCGAAAGAATGTTTATGCTTGGAAGAAGGGTGTTTCTTTCTTTTTGTTATACAAAACAATGTCGAGCGCATAAAGTTGGAGTCTTCTTCCCACAATAATGGGCATACCGTCTGGGAATGAAAGGGGTCGACTTTTCATGTATGCTCGTTTAAGCTCCATCCTGTTTCCGATCGCAACTATTTTGTTTATTGGTGCTATTTTTTGGGGGTATCAGGAGCATCAGGAAAAAAATTCTGTTCTCATCAAAGCAGAAAATCAATATCAGCGAGCGTTCCATGGTTTGAGTCATAATATGGGGCGCCTTCATGATCAGCTGGGGCAAACCTTGGCTGTGTCCGCTACCTCCCAAGGAATGCAACGCAAAGGCTTAGTTAATATTTGGAGATTAACAAGCGAAGCTCAGAACGACATTAACCAGCTACCTCTGGCGCTTCTACCGTTCAATAAAGCAGAGGAGTTCCTGACGCGAGTTTCTAGCTTCGCCTACCGTACGGCTGTTAGAGATCTAACTAAGCAGCCTATGACTCCGGAAGAGCTGAAGACAATGAAGTCCTTGTACAAGACGGCTTCTTCCGTTAACAACGAGATTGGCAAGGTTCAGGATGCGGTAATAGGTGACCATCTGCGTTGGATGGATGTAGAGGTAGCTATTGCTAGCGAGAATGGACCTAATGACAACTCTATAATTGACGGATTCAAGTCTGTAGACAAGCAAATGGGGGCCTATCCTGAGAATGAGTGGGGTCCATCGGCTCTCTCGGCTGATCGTAAGCTTTCTTCTGCTGCTTTGGACGGGAGAGACATGACGGCAGATGAAATTAAGAAGAAGGCGATCGACTTCCTGGGACATCAAGCTTCAGGTAAGGATGTTAAGGTAACCGAGGAAGGGAGTAAAACAGATATTCCGGCGTATTCCGTGTCTGTAAAGGGTCAAGATGATACGCATATTCAGTTGGACTATACACGCAAGGGGGGCCACCTTCTCTGGTTCATGAATCCACGTGAAGTCAAAGCCCGCAAGCTCGATTTTGACACGGCACGCAATAAAGCCACTCAATTTCTAGTTCGCCACGATTTGAAGGATATGAGTCCCATTACTTACGACGAATATGATCATGTAGCTGTGTTTACCTTCGTACACAAGATTGACGATGTGAAAATATATCCAGAGAAAGTAACAGCTCGTGTCGCACTTGATAATGGTGAAATTGTTGGGCTGCAGGCATCAGATTTTGTATTTGCCAAAAAGCTTCTGACTCCGGGAAAAGCAAAAATTACGAAGGAGCAGGCAGAAAAAGGGCTTAATCCCGATTTCAAGGTACATGAGTATTCTCTGGCTGTTATCGAGAATGATATGCGCCAGCCGGTGCTGTGCCATGAATTTATAGGTACGATTAATGACCATCGCTACCGTATTTTCATGAGTGCTGAGACAGGAATTGAAGAGAATATTGAAGAAATTCCAGACTCGGCAAAAGGGATATATTCAAGTAAATAGGTTTAACTAATGCGCTTCGCCTTTGTGCAGCCCAAAACACTTCATGTGGATTTGTGGATGTGACAGTGGGCGAAGCGCTTATGCTTGTTATTGTTATCCAGAAGACAGCAAATAGCTGTTTATGCTTGGTTATTCGGAATGTACAAGTTTCACGCGTTTCCATTTTAGAATAACCTCCGACATAAACATTCTGTCTCGGAAAGGACGAGACAGCTGTTTATGCTTGTTCCCCAAACTTCTCCAGCCATGATATAATGGGGCGAATCGGGAGGAAATGTTACCCGATTATGCCTAATGTGGAGGGTTACAGTTGCTGCCGAAAATCAATCAGACCATGTACATACAGGTTTTATCCGATGAAGGTAAAATCAATCAAGATTCAGAAGCGACTACATTACGCTCTAGGGTAGCGGATCTCGACGAAGACAACATTTATATTGAAATACCGCTTGATGAGAAGAGCCGCAAATTGTACCGCTCGCAAATAGGCGAAAAATTTCAGGTGTTTTTTTTCACGCAAGAAGGGGTAAAGCATTTATTTCCTAGCATTGTCACCGGATTTCGCAAAGAATCCGTTAATCTGGTGTCTATTAAGAAACCGGAGCTTGAGGAAATTACAAAGGATCAACGCCGAAGCTTTTTAAGGGTTGAAGCGAATTTGGAGATAGCCGTTAGGATCGGTGATAAGCTTCGTTTCGTTGCAATAACAGAAGATGTCGGTGGTGGTGGCGTTTCTTTTATTTGTGAACGCAAATGGCCGATTGCTGCGAATGCAATTGTTTCCTGTTGGCTATTATTAAGCTATAAGAGTGGAACTGTTGCCCATGCAGCATTTGAAGGCGAGGTAGTCAGAGTGCTGCCTGTTGAGCCAGATAAGCATCTCATTATGATGCGGTTTCAAGATATCGCAGATTCGGATCAACAAAAAATTATTCGATATTGCTTCGAGCGTCAATTGGATAACCGCAAGATTTAATCAGTGAGCGGAGCTGTGTCTGGAAATCGGGAGGTCAATGATGGAGCACTGGCGGAAAACTAAGCATTATTCAGATTTCTCGGCATGGTCGGATAGAATGGAACGGCTTATCGCAAGAGGGATTGGTATTCTTTTAATTTTGCTTATTTTGTCACAGCTAGTTCTGCAATTTCCGATTGTAAGGCATTGGTTGACGACGACTGACGATGCTGAAGGGGTACGATTTCACTACCGAGCGCATTAGCTTCTCACAATGCTTTTTTTGCATACAGGGGTGCTGTGTGGTATAATTTTCTCAATCGTAGCAGGCTTTGCCTGCCTTATTTTTTGACTTAGCAAGGCAAGGTTGCTTTTTCTTATCTAGTGATATTATTGTTGTCGTCGCGTAGGAGGCTAGTCGTTCTCTCATGAATATTACCCAAACTCATCTTATTAATATTGCTATCGACGGTCCAGCGGGTGCGGGTAAAAGTACTGTTGCCCGTATGGTCGCCACGGCTCTCCAATATATTTATGTAGATACGGGCGCTATGTACAGAGCAGTTACTTTAAAGGCTATTGAAATGGATTTGCCGTTAGAGGATAACGATAAGGTTGGTCAGTTAGCAAAGCAGCTGGATATCGTATTGCTACCGGGAGCTAAATCCCAACGTGTAATTGTTAATGGGGAAGATGTTAGCTCACTGCTAAGATCGCTTGAGATCAATCGCAATGTTTCGTATGTTGCCCGTCTGGAATCCGTTCGCCAACGGATGGCCGATCTTCAACGCAGTATGGCTTTGGAGAAAGGTGTCGTCATGGATGGACGCGATATCGGTACTCATGTTTTGCCGAATGCTGAATTAAAAATATTTTTGACAGCAACGCCTAGAGAAAGAGCTAATCGACGTTTTATGGAGCTAGGACCTGATGCTGGAATTACGTTAGACCAGCTAGAGAAAGAAATTGCTGAACGCGATCGATTAGATCAAGAACGGGAAATTGCTCCCCTTCTTCAAGCTCCCGACGCTCATCTGGTTGACTCAACAGGTCGAACAGTAGACGAAGTGGTGGGAGAAATCGTACAATGGGGACTTGCCGCGGCAAAAACCATTTCGTCGGAGGAGAAGTAGATTATGTTATACCGTTTTTGTAGACTAATTCTTCGTATCACGTTTATGTTGTTATACCGATTGGAAGCGAGAGGGATTTCTAATATTCCGCTCGAAGGCCCAGTTATCTTGTGTAGCAATCACAAGAGTTTACAGGATCCCATCACTTTGGGGGTATGGGTGCCCCGCAAAGTTCATTATATGGCTAAAGAAGAATTGTTCCGTATCCCACTTTTTGGCCCCTTAATTAGGGCAGTAGGCGCGTTTCCAGTTAAACGCGGTGGAGTAAGTAAGGAAGCAATTCGTACGGCGATTAATTTGTTGCAAGAAGGTCATGTAATGGGGATTTTTCCGGAAGGTACTCGCAATGAATCAATCGGTATGGGGAAGCGGGGAGCCGTTTCAATGGCTATTCGTTCCAAGGCATTAGTCGTGCCGGTCGCTTTGGTTGGGAAATATCGTCCGTTTCGTAAGATGCTTGCAGTTTATGGCGCACCTATAGATTTAGGGCCATATGCTGAGCAAGGTACTTCCGAAAGCATGGAGGCGGCAACAGAACTTATAATGTCGCGTATCCGTGAAATGCTCAAGACGGGGAAGCCTGCAGCCTAATCGGTGATGCATGTTTCCAATGAGAAACCCTCATACTAAGGTATTATTTGGTTCTCATGATTTTGGGTAAAAGAGATTTAAGCGCCGCTAGAAGCGGGTTTAAATAAAGTTGGGGTAGAACTGAGGAGGTTATTTTCATGTCTGAAGAAATCAACATCCAGGAAACAGCGGCAGCTGAGCCAGAAGTGGAAACAGTCAGCCAGGATGCACTGGAAAATCTCGTGACCTTGAAGAAAGGGGACACCGTGAAAGGTACGGTTGTCAAAATCGAGGATAACCAAGCGTATGTAAGCCTTGGATATAAATACGACGGAGTCATTCCTCTTCGTGAGCTTTCATCCGTTAACCTGGAGAATGCTGGAGAAGCCGTGCAAATCGGTCAAGAGGTTGAAGCTAAGATTGTTAGCATCAATGACGCTAAAGAATCACTCGTACTTTCCAAGCGCCAGGTTGATAGCCCGCGTGCATGGGATGAGCTTCAAGTGAAATTCGAAAGCGGAGATGCATTCGAAGTCAATATTACCGACGTCGTTAAAGGCGGTTTGGTAGCTGATGTGGGCGTTCGCGGATTTATCCCGGCTTCCATGGTTGAGCGTCACTTTGTTGAAGATTTTGCTTCTTACAAAGGTCGTACGTTAAAGGTTAAAGTGAAAGAAATTGACCGTGAGAACAACAAGGTTATTCTTTCCGCTAAAGACGTATTGGATGCTGAATATGAGAATCAAAAACAAGAAATCATTAGTACCTTACAGCCAGGTCAAGTGCTTGACGGTAAGATTCAACGTTTAACGCCATTTGGCGCATTCGTTGATATTGGTGGTATTGATGGACTTGTTCACGTTTCTGAGATGGCTTGGCAGCACGTAGCACATCCTTCGGATGTGGTTGCAGAAGGCCAAAGCGTGAAGGTTAAAGTTCTGAAGATCGATCCATCCCTTGGTAAAATTTCTTTAAGCATTAAAGCAGCTCAACCAGGTCCTTGGGATTCGGCAAATGGACAATTCAACATCGGCGACGTTGTTACTGGCGTTGTTAAGCGTCTAGTAAGCTTCGGAGCTTTCGTTGAAATCGCTCCAGGTGTTGAAGGACTTGTTCACATTTCGCAAATCGCGCACCGTCATGTTGCGACGCCTTTCGAAGTGCTGAAGGAAGGTCAAGAGGTTCAAGCTAAAGTTCTTGACTTTAACCCTGCTGAGAAGCGTATTTCCCTTTCCATTAAGGAAACGGAAGAAGCACCAGCGCGTCCAGAACGCGAGCAACGTGAGCCACGCGGCCCACGTGCACCAAGAGAAGAAACAAACCTTCCTCCTACTGAAAGCATGAGCTTTAACTTAGGTGAGAAGTTCGGCGATAAGCTGAGCAAATTCAAGTAAGTTAAACTTTGACTTAAAACCCGCCCTTGTGGCGGGTTTTTTCAGTTATTCGGAATGAATAAGCTCCGACATAAACAAGCATTCGCTATCCAAAAGACAGCGAATGCTTGTTTATGCTTGTGTGTGGGAAAGGGACGAGAGAGGACATGTGGGTGTGCCATCGCTAACGAACTGTATCGATCTTATTACCGATAAAATGGCTTAGCGATATGTTCGTTAGCATGGTTTGTATTCGTTCTGGTACATACTAGCCATATGGAGGTGGGGATATGCCGCCCGTGTTTGGCTCAGTGTTTCTATGGATATTAACAACGATTTTGTGGTGGAGTGGTTGGAGGAAAGAAACTACAGAGGGGATTCCTCATTGGGCAGTTGGTTTTTTTCTAGCTGTATGGCCATTAGCTCTATTGAGTGATATTGTCGTTACTTCTACTTATTCAGTTAATGGTGCAGAGCTGTGGACGATGCTGGCAGCCTTAGCTATGTTAGGGCGTCTACGTCCAGCGAGAATATTGATGTCGATATCTGCTGGTGTACTGATTGGTTCCATCTATCTATTACTGAGCAGGCTCTTGTTACATCCTTCCGGCATTACACATTATTTTGCTCCATGGGGAGCTGCTATTCTTGTTGGTTGGTTAGCTGCGTTGCTTCTTCGTTATGCAGTTGAGCAGTTTGTTGCCGTATCAGCAGGGTTATTAATATGTGAAATTATGACGAATTTGCTTATGACTTCATCCGAGTTTGCCCCAATTGTAAAGGCATCCGGATGGATGGAAGCTTGGTGGATTGCAGTTCTCTACGCAAGATTGTGGTCGGTTTCAATACAATCAATAACGGTTCAATTGAAAAGATGGGCGTTAAAATGGGGTTGGACAAGAGGGGGACAGAGCTCATGATGCTAGATTGGTTCAATGCCCATAAAGATTTGACTGGGGTAATCATGGGTACGTCCTTTGGGCTGGCTGCAAGGGTGACTATGCTGCGGAGTGACTATAGGCAGTATCCGGCATATCCTCACGGTAAAATCATCCATCTTGCGTTAGGGCTGATTGCAGGCGCATTAGGGGCGGTGGCTGTTCCTGCCCTATACAATAAGGACTATACAGCTATTACCTTTCTAGCACTGGCGGCTCAGCAATTTCGAGAAGTTCGGAATATGGAGCGCAGTACATTAACGGCAATTGATCATTTGGAATTGGTGCCGCGTGGTGCTGCTTATATTGAGGGGATAGCTGTTGTTTTTGAAGGTCGGAATTATTTGGCCATCTTTACGGCTTTTTTAAGCAGCCTATGTGTCATGCTAATCGGTTGGTGGGCCGGGCTTGCGGTTGGTGTACTCTCCCTTATCGTTGTCCATGTATTCATGAGGGGTAAAAGTATAACTCACATTGCAGAGGTAGAGATGGTGCCTTTAAGGCTTGATGGACCTAATCTTTATGTTGGAGATATCTATATGATGAACGTAGGGCTGGAAGAAAATAGAGATATTATTAAGGAGGAGGGGCTGGGATTTATCCTCACTCCCAAAAATGATGATGCGAAGGTAACTATTGCTAATATGGGTCAACGTCAGGCGATTTTGCACGATGTATCTACAAGATTGGGCGTGTACCGTGACGACGGTGATCCAGCGCTGCTCCCCATTGGGAAATTAGGCTTAAAAACAGGGAATCTGGGAATTATGGTCCTGCCTCGCGAGAAAGATATAGATAAGGCATATCAAGCGGTTTGTCATGTGCCCCTGCTCGAGGCTGCTGTTCGCATGCCGACAAAAGCGAATCGCAAAAGCACGGAGGGGAATGCTGTTGGCTAGAATCGTGGGTGTTATTACGACGGATATAGACAGTGTAAAGGGAGGAGCTCCTATTTTCTTTGCTAAAGATCGAGAGGATTTACAGAAAATCTCGCATCTTCTTGAGAAAGTGATGGACTGCACAGCTCACGAAGTGAATGCCGATTTATTCATCATTGTCGATCGGCACTAACAAGAATCGTTAGCCAAGAACACCAATTTTTGATATGATAAAGATTGTGAGTGTTTTTTATGGTCAGAATGAAGCCGTTTTACTTTGGAACGCCATCATCTGGATGGCGAAGCCGTTTGACATGTTGAGGAGTGGAAAATATGGCACGACCCGTTATTGCCATCGTCGGAAGACCCAATGTAGGGAAATCCACGATATTTAACCGGATTATCGGTGACAGACTTGCAATCGTCGAAGATAAGCCGGGAATTACCCGCGACCGTATTTATGGTACAGGGGAATGGATAGGACGTTCTTTCAGCGTAATTGATACCGGAGGCATCGAAATCGATGGAGAAGACAGCTTGCTTCGTTCGGTACGAATGCAGGCAGAGCTAGCTATCGAAGAAGCCGATGTGATTATATTCATGGTAGATGCCAAAGCAGGCGTTACGAACGCTGACGAGGAAGTTGCGCAAATGCTGTTCCGTTCCAAGAAGCCTATCGTGCTTGGTGTGAACAAAGTCGACAATTTGCAGCGTATGGATGACATTTATGAATTTTATGGCTTAGGGTTCGGAGAGCCTGTGCCTATGTCCGGTGCCCATGGAATGGGAATTGGAGATTTGCTAGATGCTGCCGTCAAGAAAATGCCGGTAAAGGAAGAGCAAGAGTACACCGATGATGTCATTAAGGTCGCTCTAATAGGGCGTCCGAATGTCGGAAAGTCTTCCTTAGTGAACGCGATTCTTGGAGAAGAGCGCGTCATTGTTAGTAATATTGCGGGTACAACCCGCGATGCCATTGATACCCCTTTCGAGAAGGACGGACAGAAGTACGTGCTTATCGATACTGCCGGTATGCGTAAGCGCGGCAAAGTATATGAAACGACAGAGAAATACAGCGTTATGAGAGCCATGCAAGCGATCGAGCGGGCAGATGTCGTGCTCGTCGTTATTAATGGTGAAGAGGGTATCATCGAGCAGGACAAACATATCGCGGGTTATGCGCATGAGAATGGTAAAGCTGCTATTTTCGTTGTCAACAAGTGGGATGTCGTAGATAAGCATGATAAAACAATGCAGCACTTCACAAACTCAATTCGTGATCACTTTTTGTTCATGACATATGCGCCTGTTATTTTCTTGTCGGCACTTACGAAGTCTCGTTTGACTAAGCTGTTCCCAGTTGTTAATCATGTAGCTGAACAGCACGCATTGCGTGTTCCGACGAACGTGCTTAATGACATTATTTCGGATGCAGTTGCAATTAATCCACCTCCTACAGACAAAGGACGCAGACTACGGATTAATTATGTAACGCAAGTCGCTGTTAAGCCACCAACTTTGCTCGTCTTTGTTAATGATCCCGAATTGATGCATTTTTCTTATGAGCGATATTTAGAGAACAAAATTCGAGCGGCTTTTGCTTTCGAAGGAACACCGCTGCGTTTGTTCACGCGTAAGAAGTCGGATCAAGAATAGGGGAGAGCTAGGTTGTTTAACTCTATAATTGCAGTTGTCGTCAGTTACTTATTAGGTTCAATTTCATTCAGCATTTTATTTGCCCGGTGGCTTCGCAAGATTGATATTCGCGATCACGGTAGCGGCAATGCAGGTGCAACTAATACTCTCAGAGTGTTAGGAAAGGGCCCTGCTATTGCAGTTTTCTTGTTAGATATAGCAAAGGGCTCAGCAGCTGTGTTGATTGGTCTATGGCTAGGAGATGGCGAGAAATGGGTTCCAGTAGCTTGTGGACTTGCATCAATCTGGGGACACAACTGGCCTATTTATTTCCGGTTCAAGGGCGGTAAAGGAATTGCAACGACTATTGGAGCATTAATATTATGGGCATTTATGCCAACGCTAATTGCGGGCATAGTGGCTATCGTTGCTATCGTAATTACCCGTTATGTGTCACTGGGCTCGCTTATTTTCGCTATTTTGCTGCCTCTATTGTTCTATCTATACGATTTAGAATCCGCATATATTTGGGGAACATTAGTAGTAGCTCTGTTAGCCATCTTCCGGCATCGTAAAAACATTGTGAAATTAATGAATGGTACGGAGAATAAATTGGGCAGCAAAAAGGGTGAACCACATGGCGCTTAAAAAGGTTGCCGTTATCGTTGCAGGGAGCTGGGGAACGGCTTTAGCACGGGTATTGGTTGATAATGGGCATATTGTGAAGCTGTGGACACGAAATGCTGAACAAGCGGCTCAAATCAACCAGGAGCGTCGCAATGAGAAGTTTCTTCCTGGCGCTCTATTGCCTGAAGGAATAACGGCCACGACAGATATGGCATACGCTGTTAGCGACGCTGAGGCGGTATTGTTCGTCGCTCCATCCTCAGCAATGAGGGATGTTGCACAGCAAGCATCAGGATCTCTGCCTAAGGATGCTTTGGTCATACATGCGACCAAAGGATTTGAGAGCGATACGCTTAAGCGGATGTCGACAGTGCTCGCGGAAGAGCTAGGACGTCCAGAGCAGCAAATTGTCGTTTTGTCTGGTCCCAGCCATGCTGAAGAGGTTATTAATCGCCATCCGACAACAATTGTCGTTGCTTCTAAAGAAATTTCCTTTGCTGAGGCAGCTCAAGATTTGTTCATGAATGATGCTTATTTCCGCGTCTATACGAATTCCGATGTCATTGGGGTTGAGACTGCAGGGGCGATTAAAAACATCATTGCACTAGGAGCAGGTTTATCGGATGGGCTGGGGTTTGGCGATAATGCCAAAGCAGCTCTTATTACACGCGGACTTGCGGAAATATCACGTTTGGGCGTTGCGATGGGAGCCAATCCGTTGACCTTTGCTGGGTTGGCGGGAGTTGGTGATTTGATCGTCACTTGTACGAGCCAGCATAGTCGTAATTGGAGAGCAGGCTCTATGCTCGCACAGGGTCTTCCTTTATCGGATGTTCTAGAACGCATGGGGATGGTTGTCGAAGGCGTTCGAACGACGAAGGCAGCGCATGTATTGGCAAATAAGCATCACGTTGAAATGCCAATTACAGACCAGCTATTCGCGGTATTGTTCGAGAACACCTCGCCTGAGCAAGCCGTTGGAGCACTCATGGGCAGAGTCCGAACGCATGAGAATGAACAACAGGCTGTATTCCACAATAAATCGATTAATCCCGATCAAGTTAATCCGGGCTTGTAACTCGAACTTTTTAATGTCCCTCCTCATAGGATAAAGTGCAAACACCCGGAGGAGGGGAAGTAAGGCATGGATAAATTTCCTAAGGATCTGCTTGGTGCGGTTAACAAAAAAGCGGGAAAAAACATTTCCGAGAATTCCATCAAAAAAATAGCTAGCAATATCACTCCGAATACGATGCAGAGCGAAGCGCAAATTCGGCAGCTGATTAAGCAGGTTTCTACGATGGCAAATGTCCCCGTATCCGATGATACCGTAAAGGAAATCGTTGGCGCAGTCAAGAAGAGCGGCATGAACCTAAACAGTTTAGAGTCGCTAGTTAAAATGATGATCAAGAAGTAAAAAAAAGCTGTCCACGTCTGCAAATATGCAGCGGGACAGCTTTTTTTATTGATTATTAAACATTCGCAGAGTATCTCTTCGGAATTACCCAAGCAGCCAAATTAGTTATTCAACAAATATTCATATATTCCTCCTTTATTCGACATTTTTTCTTAATGGATCCAATATTATTTATTTTTTTACATAACTCATAATGAGACTAATAGCAGCCTTTTTTGTCTTCCGGGGATAGAAATGGTATAATATTATGCATTTCAGTTGTCTCATTGACGGAGGTAGACATAGATGTACATAATGCTACAAACCTTTATAGCTGCAAAGCTCGATCCGATGAGTAAAATGTGGGTTTCCTTTATTGGTATGGGCTTGATGGTCATATCCGCAGCCATTATTTATTATGCTAGGGCCAAAACAAAAGGCTGGATTCGTCTTGTGCTCACATTAGTTGCTTTTGTTGTTCTTATTTATGGGCTGTTATGCGGTCTCTTATCCATTATTTAAATAAGGTCATTACGGAGGGCATTAACTTGATTACTTTAACCGGACGAACCCTCACGAAAATGGTTGAACCACGAATTGGTGAGAGTCTGCTGCAGCATGCTCAGAATGCTGAAGTAGATTGGCAATTCAATTGTTCCCGTGGAACCTGTGCCAAATGTCGTTGCTTCATCGTTGATGGTGCTGAATTTCTTGAGGATTACAGTGATGCTGAATGGGATAGACTCGGTCCGGATGAATTAGATGCGGGCTATAGACTCGGGTGCCAAGCTATTGTTGAAAAAACAGGGAATATTAAAGCAATCAACAAAACTTATTTTTGAACAATGATTTAACTAAAGAATGGAAGTGACCCGAATTGCAGATTGATTTTCCTGATTCTGCGCTTGCGCGCTTGGCGGCAAGGTTGGAAAACTACGAAGACCGCTGGGTAGTTGGGGGCAGTACAGGATTAGCGCTGCGGGGAGCAGTACTAGAACAAGCTCCAAGGGATCTAGATATCTATGCGGATTACAATTCGGTTCCCGTTATTCACGAGAGATTGAGCGATTATGCAATGGATGGGCCGGAGGACAATAAGACGGAGCGTTATCATTCCATTCTTTCTCATTATCGTCTGGCTAGTACTGTCGTCGAATTGGTCGGTAATTTTCGCATAACCGCTCGTCAATCTTTGTACGTAACAGAGGTAAATGATATTTTATTTCCTAACAGCGATAAGGTTGAAGTGGACGGTTACTTGATTCCTATAGTACCTCTTGGTCACGAGCTGATATTTAATTTGCTTCGAGAGCGGAAGGACAGAGCTATTGTGGCAGGACAGTTAATTTCTCGAGAGCTTGATAAGCATATGCCAATTTTGCAAGCCCTTATTGACAGGAATGTGCTTGCATCAGATATCGTATATGAAGCCATGCAAATGGTGCAATCCGGTATTGATTTCTCCCAGATATCGCAGCAGGAACCACTATGAGTAGTCAGCATTTGGTCACATTCAAACCAGACAATCGCTCCATAGCCGTGAGACCGGGCACTACTTTGCTTGATGCTTCTCGCCGAGCGCGTGTTAATATTCGTACTCGCTGCGGTGGGGTAGCAGGCTGCTTAATGTGCAAGGTTCATGTTGCTGAAGATCAGGCTGCATTCCTACAGCCGCCAACGGTCGCAGAGACGCATAAGCTCGGTGGGCTTCTAAGTGAGGGGATTCGTTTATCTTGCCAAGCACGCACCAATGGCGATGTTACCGTTTCGGTACCAGAAGATCCTCTTAAGGCAGCCATACGCAAAAAGCTGGCAGAGCAGCAAGAAGACGATTGGTTTAATTGAGGCATTATAGGAGGATTATATTCATGGGATTACGCAAATTTCCTAAGGCACTAGCTTTGGGTTTGCTAATGACAATGCTATTATCGTTGACAGGCTGCTTATACCCGGATGATCAGCAGGCGGGAAAAAATGTTTCTGCAAGGGAAGCTGTACTAACTGTTCAGGATGCTGTCGATCGCTATCAAGAGAAAACGGGAGTATTGCCCATTCAGAATGCCGAAGATAAAGTTCCTCTTTATGAAAAATATAAAATTGACTTTGGCAAGCTTAAGCGAATGAATTTCATATCTCAAGTCCCATCTGCCGCTTTTGAAAGTGGAGGAGACTACCAGTTTCTAATTATTGACGAGGAAACGAAGCCGCTCGTAAAGCTTATAGACTTAGCCATGTTCCAAACGCTATCAGGTGTACAAAAGAAGGTTGACGAGTATCGGAGAAATAATAATTCTCAAAACCCAGCGGGTGAGGAGATCTATTCTGACTTTTCGCTGATTGATTTCTCTAAGCTTGGAATTAAAGCACCTAAAGTTCAAAGTATGTATTCTAATCAATCTTTGAATTTGCTCGTTAATAAAAATGGACAGGTTCTCGTTGATTATGGTATCGATATTGCTGTTGCCATCAACAAGGAGGAACTAAAGCCGAATGAAAAAGAGGATTTACGGCGTGTTCTGATTGAAGCGTCCTATTATGTTCCAGTTCGATCTCCCGTATATCATTGGGTAGACAATGAACCTAAAGCTGTTTTAACGCCATGAATATAGCTAAGCCGCATCCCGAGTGTTTAGACGGGAGCGGCTTTTTTGTGCTTCTATGGTTTGAATCGCCTTGAGCGTCCTTCCCGTTCAGCTGTAGCTTTACTCGTATTATTTAATTCTTTTCGGAAAAGAGGAGACATACGTCAACATCTTTATTCATATGATCATGGGGGAACAACAGGAGCGCCGGCGGGCGTACGTCGGTATGGCAAACATTTTTGTACGGGCATTCGTCATAATCGGAATGTTCGCACATACAATGTTAGCAGTCCAAGTTCGTGTACGAGTTCCGCCCTGCTGGCGGGTCACGAAAGTTTCGCGATTACGATGGGAGGGAATCTCAGTGGAAAAAGTGGACATTTTCAAAGATATTGCCGAACGCACCGGCGGTGATATCTACCTCGGGGTCGTGGGTGCCGTGCGTACGGGCAAATCGACCTTCATCAAACGGTTTATGGAAACCGTTGTTTTACCTAATATTGCTAATGAGGCAGATCGTATTCGTGCAATTGACGAATTGCCGCAAAGCGCAGCAGGTCGTACGATCATGACAACTGAACCGAAGTTTGTACCAAACAACGCGGTCCAGCTTAAAGTGGCGGAAGGCTTGGAAGTAAATGTTCGTCTTGTAGATTGCGTAGGGTACACGGTTGATGGGGCGAAGGGCTTCGAGGATGATGGCGGGCCGCGTATGATTACGACGCCGTGGTTTGAAGAACCAATTCCGTTCCAGGAAGCGGCGGAGATTGGGACACGTAAGGTCATTCAAGAGCACTCTACGCTTGGCGTCGTCGTTACAACTGACGGCACGATAGCGGAAATTCCGCGCAGCGCTTACATCGATGCGGAGGAGCGGGTCATAAACGAGTTAAAGGAAGTTGGCAAACCGTTTGTATTGATCGTAAACTCCGCACGGCCGAAGAGCGAAGAAGCCCAATCTCTTCGCAACGAGCTGGCTGCTAAATACGATATTCCTGTTATGGCGGTAAGTGCCGCGACAATGGGAGAAGAAGAAGTCATGGGAGTTCTTCGTGAAGTGCTCTATGAGTTCCCTGTGCATGAGGTCAACGTCAATCTGCCGAGTTGGGTTATGGTACTTAGCGAAGGGCACTGGCTTCGCACGAGCTATGAGAACTCTGTTCGCGAAACTGTCAAAGACATACGTCGTCTTCGTGATGTAGAACGTGTAGTCGCTCAGTTCATGGAGTACGATTTCGTTGCACGCGCTGGCCTTAGTGGTATGAACATGGGTCAAGGCGTTGCTGAGATCGATTTGTATGCACCTGATGAGCTCTACGATAGAATTCTAATGGAAGTGGTCGGAACCGAAATTCGTGGCAAGGATCACCTGCTCCAGCTCATGCAGGACTTCTCCCATGCGAAACGAGAGTACGATCGGTTTGCAGAAGCGCTTGAAATGGTGAAAACGACTGGCTACGGGATTGCTGCCCCATCTCTTGCAGAGATGCAGCTTGATGAGCCAGAGCTTATTCGCCAAGGCTCTCGCTTCGGAGTTAGGCTGAAGGCTACAGCTCCATCCATCCATATGATTCGTGTTGATGTCGAATCAGAATTTGCTCCGATTATCGGAACAGAGAAGCAAAGTGAGGAGCTTGTTCGTTATCTAATGCAGGATTTCGAGAAGGATCCGATCAAGATTTGGGAGTCTGATATTTTTGGCAGATCGCTTCATTCGATCGTTAGGGAAGGCATTCAGGGTAAAATTGCGATGATGCCGGATAATGCGCGCTATAAGCTGCAGGAGACACTTGGAAGAATCATTAATGAAGGCTCCGGTGGACTGATTGCTATTATTCTGTAAGGCTGTTAAAAAGCACGGAGCGCCCAGCAGCATTGACTGCTTAGCGCTCCGTGCTTTTTATACATTAACGATCAAAGACCGATATCTAAGTTATTATTATAGCTTTTCTTCATTTTGATAGACGTGTTTAGCATCCGGAATAGGGCTTTTGAATCAAAAAAATAGGGTCAAAAACGCTGAAATTCAAGCCCCGCTTGAAACTTCGAGTAATCGGAGTGTATAATTTCTGTTGAAACGGATAAACAGATAACATGCCATCGTACCGTTATGGGAGGTGAATGTAATGAACAAGACTGAATTGATTACCAAAGTTGCCGAGTTGGCTGACTTGTCTAAGAAAGACGCGACGCAAGCGGTTGACGCTGTGTTCGATGTTATTTCCGAAGCTTTGCAAGGTGGAGATAAAGTGCAACTAGTTGGGTTTGGTAACTTCGAGGTGCGCGAGCGTTCCGCTCGTAAAGGACGTAATCCGCAAACTGGTGAAGAGATCGAGATTCCAGCTGGTAAGATCCCAGCATTCAAGCCGGGTAAAGCGCTTAAGGACGGTATTAAATAAGTAATGGTCATGCAATAACATTGTTGCACTTTGGGTTGCTTCGCTAGAATAGGTTGTGCTATAATCACTCTCGTAAATTATTCGGGACGTGGCGCAGCCCGGTAGCGCGCACCCTTGGGGTGGGTGAGGTCGAGAGTTCGAATCTCTCCGTTCCGACCATTACATAAACTGTGGACTGCTTTCTCGCATTTTTGATGTGGGAAGGCAGTTTTTGTTTGACATCACTCTATCTTTTCCGGCATCATGGAATTTAAAGAAGGAGGTTCTATGACTATGGATGCAGATCAACAAGAATATATTATTGTTAAAGCGAAGGACAATGGTGTGCAGGTCATCGGGTTAACTCGAGGACAGGATACCAAATTTCATCATACGGAGAAGCTGGATAAGGGTGAGGTGCTTATCGTCCAGTTTACAGATCATACATCAGCTATGAAAATAAGAGGCAAAGCAACTATACTAACGAAGCATGGGACGTTAGAAACTGACGTATAGAATATACTTAGTGCAGGCATAGCCTGCCCTTTTTATTTGTACAATGGGTAAGGAGGAACCTCTCGAGAAAGGGGAATTCGCCATGCCTATTGTCCATCTTAAACAATGGAGTGTATTCTTATTAGTCGGTACCCTAATTGTTGTATTGCTGAGCCAATTAACTAACATAGATCGTGATCTCCAGCATCGTCGTCATACGGTCACGGTTTTTCAGCCGGAAAATGAGAAAAGACTGACCGACGACAATTTGGTGGACTCTCTGTCCAAGTTCCCATTACAGAACCAGATTATTAAGGTTGGTTGGGATCATGCTATTCTGACTATTGATTTACTAGGGTCAGAGCCGGATGAAATATGGGACGATATGATGCGATTGATTGTATTCTCTTACGCCGATGTAGACAATGTTAAGCAAGTGCTCATGCGGGTGTTTGTCAATAAGGCGGAAGCCCGTACACTGTACATGTCGGCGGAAACACGCAGAAGTGAATGGAGTGCGAAGGAACTATCGGAGCTAAAATTGCCACGTAAGTCCTTTGACACAGCAACTATTTCCAAAATAAGGCTTTACCTAAGTGCTTCTGGGAAACGCTGGCTCGCAAATTTTTCAAATTGATGAACAAATTATGCGGCTTATGCGAGCCTAACTCGGATATGTTATAATTAATCAAATGTACCCCTCAGTTGTTTGAGAGGCCTGGCAGCACGTTCGGAGGCGGAAGCAATGACTCGATTAAGAATTAATCAAATGGCTAATAAATATTTAAACCACGATATGATCAGCCTGCACACGGAATTGCCGGAGTTTCCCGATGGCAGAATTTCATTGTTATATACCGTCTTAAGCCATCAACCAGGAGCTGCTTCCCAGAAGGAGCTGCTTTCGCTTGTAACCTCGCTTGTCCAGATGGGGCTAGATACCCATGATTTGGTGGATAACAAGCCCAGTTCAGCGAAGAGTGGGCTATTGGGAATGCGTGCCCAGCAATTAAAGGTTCTCGCAGGAGATTACTTTAGCAGCCGGTTTTACCATCTCCTCTCGCAAGCAGGGCAGATCGATATGATACGGCACTTGAGCGAAGCAGTATGCAACATTAACCGGATTAAGATGAATTTGTACGGTAAGATGAAGCAGATGAAGCTAAACGCGGATGAATATCTCCACTATGGCGCAGAGCTTAAATCTGGGCTTTTCCTCTCGTTTACTGGCTTTATGAGTGGTTTATACGAGCGGTTATGGCCAGAGCTTGTCGAGCGCTTTAGTCGCTGCGAGGTACTGCTTCAGGAGCTTCACAAGATAGAGAACAGTAATTCCCTGAATGACAGCTGGGGCGTGTGGCACATTATGCAAGAAGGCACGGAGGAGGATCGCCAGACGGTTGTTAATCATGGCGAGGATTCCAATATTTTAAATAACATGGTGAAAAAATATGAGATAGCGGACAAGTTGGGCAGTCTTCTTCAGCAATCTACCGATCAATTGCAGGCAGTGCTTCAGCGATTGCAATCAGACAAGCTGATTCGAGAGCTGCAACCCTTAATTGAGCCATTTCTGCAGGCAACGGGACAACATCGAACAACCGCTTTGAAGGAGTTGGGTTAACAGAGCATGATGGAGCCAGAATCGAAGCATAAGCATGTACATGCGGTGTTCGAGAGCATCGCATCTGATTACGATAAGATGAACGATATGATCAGCTTTAGACGACATAGAGCTTGGCGTCGGTTTACGATGCGTAAGATGGATGTTAAGCCAGGTCAAACCTCTTTAGATTTATGCTGTGGAACTTGCGATTGGACCCTTTCGCTTGCTAAAGCTAGCGATAAGGGGAAGACGATTGGTCTTGATTTCAGTCGTAATATGCTCGATATTGGACAAGCCAAAATCGATAAGCTTGGAATGGGAAATCAAATTACATTAGTTCAAGGTGATGCGATGGACCTTCCATTCGAGGATAATACATTTGATTTCGTCACAATCGGGTTCGGGCTTCGCAACATACCAGATATTGTTAAGACGCTCAAGGAAATGAAGAGAGTCGTTAAGCCTGGTGGTAAGATCGTATGCTTGGAGCTTTCTAAACCAACATGGCAGCCGTTCAAAGCACTTTATTATTTTTATTTCAATCGGGTGTTGCCACTGATGGGCAAATGGTTCGTGAAAAGATACGAGCAATATCGCTGGCTGCCCGAATCACTTGTGCCATTCCCTGATTTGCAAGCTCTCGCGGAGCTATTCCGTTCCATCGGAATGCGTAACGTAAAGGCATATCCGCTCACTGGCGGCGTAGCTGCATTGCACATCGGTACAAAGGGGAATGAAGGCGTATGATTTCCAAGCTTCGGACCTTTTTGGAAATGATTAAGTTTGAACATACCTTGTTTGCCCTTCCGTTCGCTTTTGTCGGAGCTATCCTCGGTGCGGTTACCATGGAGAAGCGACTGCCGGAATGGAGCGAAGTCGGCTGGGTTTTACTCGCTATGGTTGGGGCTCGTACGGCAGCAATGGGGCTTAACCGAGTAATAGATAAAGCGATTGACGCCCGTAATCCAAGAACGGCTACAAGAGCCATTCCTGCTGGGCTACTGAAATCGAAGGATGTACTTATTTTTATTGTTATTTCGTTAGTTTTATTGTTCTGGGCTGCAGCGCAGCTTAACAGTCTTGCTGTTAAATTACTGCCTTTAGCTGTACTTTTCCTTGTTGCCTATTCGTATACAAAGAGATTTACCTGGTTATGTCATATTGTTCTTGGGTTGACAATTGGTCTAGCTCCGCTAGGTGGTTGGGTAGCCGTTACGGGCAGTATCACTTGGACCTCCATTATTCTTTATATTACCGTCGCGTTATGGATAGCTGGCTTTGATATTATTTATGCCTGCCAGGACGAGGAATTTGACCGTAAGGAAGGTCTACACTCTATTCCAGTGAGATTTGGAGTAGCGGGGGCGCTTCGAATTGCTAAGCTGTTCCATGCGACTACTGCAGTTGGCTTTATCCTCTTGCTAATCCTGACAGATCTAAGCTGGTGGTATCTCGCGGGGACGATTGTTGCTGCGTTATTATTGCTTTACGAGCATAGGCTTGTTAAACCTAATGATCTGAGCAAGCTTAACGCTGCTTTTTTCACAATGAATGGTATTCTGAGCGCGGTAATTTTCGTATTCACGTTTATTGACCTAGTGGTGGTGAGATCGTGGTAATGGAAGCAAAGGCGACGATCGAATCTTCAGAGTCTAAAAGGTGGGTAATCGGGATTACGGGTGCAAGCGGTGCGGTATATGGAGTTACATTATGCCGCCAATTGCTTGCTGCTGGCTTTCATCCTCACTTAGTAATAACTGATGCTGGCTGGCGAGTGCTCAAAGAGGAGCTAGGCTGGGATGCGGCTCATCGCTTAGATTGTTTGAATAATGCTTTTGAATTCGCAGTAGCCGAAGGGCGAATGACTTATCACCCGCTTAACGATATTGGAGCAAGTATTGCAAGTGGGTCCTTTCGCTGCGAAGGTATGGTCGTTATGCCTTGCTCGATGGGATCTTTGGCTGCTATTGCAGCGGGAGCTTCTACCAACTTGCTAACTCGCTCGGCGGATGTCATGCTTAAGGAAGGACGTCCTTTGCTGCTTGTCCCGAGAGAAACTCCACTCCATGCTATCCATTTAGAAAACATGCTTAAGCTGTCACGCCTGGGTGTGCGGTTGATACCGGCAATGCCGGCTTTTTATAATGGACCGCAGTCTATCGAAGATATCGTTTCCTTCATGGTAGGCAAAGTGATGGACAGCATGGGGATTCAACACAATATATATAAAAGATGGGGACAACCCAATGAATAATGGAAACTCTCGGTCGATTAAGATCGGTCGTATACAATATACTAATGCATGGCCGGTATTTCATCATTTTGATCCCATGTCGCTTCCCTATCAAACAGAGATACACTCTGACATGCCTGCTACTCTTAATCGTAAGCTAAGAGCGGGTGAGATAGACATAGCAGCTATTTCTTCTTATGCTTATGGAATATCGTCTGATACGTACTATTTACTTCCGAACCTATCAGTAAGCTCATTCGGTCGTGTGCAATCTATATTGCTTTTTCTAAAATCTCCCCTTGAACAGGTTATTCATGGTAAGATCGCCTTAACGACAACCTCTGCAACGTCTGTGAATTTACTTAAGATAATTATGGAGAAGTTCTACGGCGGCAAACCTATCTATGAGGATGCAGAGCCTTCATTGGAGAAAATGCTGGAGAATGCGGATGCCGCGTTGCTTATTGGGGATCATGCGATTCGTGCCTCCTGGGTGGATCACGGATATCGCGTGCTCGATTTGGGTGAAGTTTGGAACGTATGGACAGGACACTGGATGACTTATGCATTATGGGCTGTGCACAAGAAAACAGCTGAGCAATATCCTGAAGCCATAGCTAGCCTATATCATGCATTGCTTGAAAGTAAGAGACACTCCTCTCAAGATCTTGAACCCATCGTTTCCAAGGCTACGGCGGAAATCGGGGGAACGTCTCAGTACTGGAGTAATTATTTCCGTCATTTGTGTCACGATTTCGGCCCAGACCAGAAAGCTGGCTTACAGCTCTACTTTAAGTACGCGCGTGAGCTTGGATTGATGACTGAAGAGGTTCAGCTTTCAGAATTACCTAGCCTACATGTTCCCGATAACCTATCAAAGCACAGGTGAATTTATGAAATTGATGCAGCTATATGCCGCTATGAAATCGGATTTACAAGCAATTGAAGACCAAATGGCAATAACGGTAGCCTCTGATTTGCCAACCCTAAGTGAAGCATCGCTTCATTTACTTAAGGCGGGCGGGAAGAGGATACGACCGATATTTGTGCTGCTGTCGGGCAAGTTCGGTACCTATTCGGTAGAAACGCTCAAACGGGTCGCCGTTCCTCTAGAACTTATACATATGGCTACATTGGTGCATGATGACGTTATAGATGATGCCAATATTCGGCGCGGCCAGCTTACCGTCAAGTCGAAGTGGGATAATCGCATAGCTATGTATACGGGTGATTATATTTACGCAAAGGCATTGACGGTAATTACCGAGCTAGACAAGCCTCGTATTCATCAAGTTCTATCGGGTTCCATCGTTCAAATGGTTATTGGAGAAATGGAACAGATACGTGATTTCTTTAATGTTGACCAGAGCGTGCGTAACTATTTGCTACGGATTCGACGCAAGACGGCGCTACTTATCGCTATAAGCTGTCAGCTGGGAGCTTTGGCAACAGATGCACCACCTCGAGCTAGCCATGCTCTATATCGGTTTGGCTATAATGTGGGTATGGCTTTCCAGATTACGGATGATCTTCTTGATCTATGTGGTACAGAGAAGGCGATTGGTAAGCCTCCGGGAAGCGATTTGAGGCAAGGAAACATTACGCTACCTGTGTTGTATGCTCTTCAAGATGCATCAATTAAGGATAAGCTGCTTGAGGAGATTGAGTTAATCAAGATCAGCGAGGGTGTTGCAAATTCTGCTGCTGCGGTTAAGCTTGTCCGCTCTAGTAGCGGTATTAAGAAAGCCGAGGAAATGGCTTCCAGATATATTGCCAAAGCTTTGAAAGCTCTGGAAGGACTCCCCGATATACCAGCTAAACGAAATTTGGCTGATATTGCCCGTATTGTTGCTAAACGAAGTTATTAAGAGCATTTTTTATGTTAAAATGATGATTACTATCGTTAGAAAGGAGAGTTTATATGGAAAAGACTTACTTAATGGTTAAGCCCGATGGAGTTCAACGGGGACTGATTGGTGAAATCGTCAGCCGTTTTGAACGCAAGGGGTTGAAGCTTGTCGCTGCTAAGCTTATGAATGTATCCTTGGAGCGAGCAGAGCAGCATTATGCCGAGCATAAGGGCAAAGATTTCTATGATATGCTCTTGAAGTTTATAACAGCAGGACCTGTGTTCGCAATGGTGTGGGAAGGCGATCAGGCAGTGGGATTATGCCGTGCTCTAATCGGAAAGACCAACGCTCTTGAAGCGGCACCTGGAACGATCCGCAGTGATTTTGCTATACATACGAATTTCAATTTAATTCATGGCTCGGATTCGCACGATAGCGCTGAGCGTGAAATCAGCATCTTTTTCTCCGAAGAGGAACTGGTTTCTTACGATAAGGTTATACAGGTTTGGATCTAATTGATTAAGGCTTTTGTGTTCGGATAGGTACAGATGCTTAACTCGGGGGAGAGCAGGATACGTTATGGGAGACATACGTTCCAATGTGAGTAGTAATGCGACTGTTTCGGATGATGAGGATTTCGCCCGTTTCATAGTCAATATTAAACGTTCGACCTCTATTGACTTGTCGCAATACAAAGAGAACCAAATGCGGCGCAGGTTAACTACCTTGCGTTCCAAATACGGGTATTCAACGTTTGCTGAATACTTCACTGCTCTATCAAGTGAAGCCAAGCTTCGCAATGAATTTCTGGATAGAATGACGATTAATGTTTCTGAGTTCTGGCGTAACCAGAATCGGTGGCAAGTGTTAAAGGATAAGTTCCTTCCCCAGCTTCTTAAAGCTTCTCCCCGTCTTAATATATGGAGCGCTGCATGCTCTACTGGTGAAGAGCCCTACACGCTTGGCATGATATTAGATTCACTGGATGCGCTAGATCGAACAACGCTCATTGCTACAGACATTGATGACGGTGTTCTAGCCAAAGCTAGGGAAGGCGTCTATTTAGAGCGTTCCTTGAGAGATGTCCCTGTAGAATATAAGAATAAGTATTTTACCCAAGTCGACGGAGCTTTTAAAGTATCCGATAAGCTGAAAAAAGCGGTAAAATTGCAAAAGCAAAACTTGCTATTAGATAATTTCGGAGATAAATATGATTTGATCGTTTGCCGAAATGTTATGATTTACTTCACAGAGGAAGCCAAGCATGTGCTTTATGGTAAGTTCGCTCGTGCGCTTAAGCCAGGCGGTCTCTTGTTCGTCGGGAGCACGGAGCAAATTTTTACTCCAGGGCAATATGGCTTGGAAACAGCAGACACTTTTTTTTACAGGCGGATGCTTTAAGCGTATGTTAAATAGGTTGCCAACCGATAATAAGGCTATTCAGGTTATTCGGGGGGAATTATGGATAAACGGAAGGTCATAGCCGCGTACAGACGAGGATTGATTTCTATGCAGGAATGTGCGCAAATTCTAGGTTTGGACAACGTAGAATTACTTGGTTATATGAGGGAATCGAGAGTCATACGACCGAAACCCAATAAGAAGCAGTCCGTCCGCAAATGACGGGCTGTTTTCTTGTCAAACGCTTTAACGCTGTACTATAATGATCAAAGATGTTCACGGAATTGAGTGGCTAAAGGGAGGAATAAAGCTTGAGTTTACGTTATTTGACTGCTGGAGAAACACATGGACCACAGCTTACTGCAATTATTGAGGGATTACCGAGTAATCTAGAGCTTGATTTCGAAGAGTTGAATTTTCAATTGCAACGTCGCCAGAAAGGCCATGGCCGGGGTCGTCGGATGCAAATAGAGACAGATACCGCGCAAATCGTTGGTGGGGTAAGACATGGTCGCACAACAGGTGCGCCAGTAGCTGTTGTTGTGGAAAATAAAGATTGGAAGCATTGGACCTCTGTTATGAATGTTGAGCCTGTTGAAGGCAGTGATGAAGCGAAACGTCGTGTGTTTCGTCCACGTCCAGGACACGCTGATCTTAACGGCGGCTTGAAATACAATCTTAAGGATTTGCGTAATGTGTTAGAGCGTTCTAGCGCTCGCGAAACTGCAGCACGTGTTGCAGTTGGCGCTATTGCTCGACAATTGCTTGCTAAATTCGGAATTAAAGTAGCTGGACACGTTGTATCGATTGGTGAGGTTACTGCAGCAACGCCTAATCTGCCTATTGATGAGCTTATTGCTGTGACTGAAGAGTCTTCGGTAAGAGTTGCAGATAAAGAAGCCGAACAGAAAATGATAGAGCTGATTGATCGCATGAAGGCAGAAGGCGATACCATTGGCGGCGTAGTTGAATGTATCGTTTCGGGCTTGCCAGTCGGACTCGGAAGCCACGTACAATGGGATCGCAAGCTTGATGGACGCATTGCACAAGCGGTTGTTTCCATTAACGCATTCAAAGGTGTTGAGGTTGGTATTGGCTTTGAAGCAGCACGAATTCCAGGCTCTAAGGTACATGATGAAATTTTGCATACCGCAGACAAAGGCTTCCACCGTGCATCCAATCGTGCGGGCGGCTTCGAGGGCGGTATGACAACAGGAGAGCCTATTGTTGTTCGTGGCGTAATGAAGCCAATTCCTACTTTATACAAGCCACTAGCAAGTGTTGATATCGATACGAAGGAAGCTTTTACTGCACAGGTTGAACGTTCAGATGCCTGCGCTGTACCAGCTGCAAGCGTCGTTATGGAGCACGTTGTAACTTGGGAAGTGGCGAAAGCATTTTTGGAGAAGTTCGGCGGGGATTCTATTGAGGAAATCCAAGCGAACCTGGACAACTACCTGAGCCAAGTAGAGGCGTACTAATGGCGGCGGGCGAAACGAGAGAGCTGACGGTTGATCTTGGGGAACGCTCCTATCCGATTTACATTGGTACAGGATTAATTATACGTATAGGAGAAATATTCAAGGAGCGGGCAATTCCGGTTAAATCTCCGATCTTGCTCGTAACAGATAGCTCTGTCGCGGACTTATATGCAGATAGGGTTGAAGAGGTTTTCGCTAACGCAGGCTATACGGTAACAACCGCTGTTGTACCGTCAGGTGAAACGTCTAAATCGTTAGAGATGCTGGATGAGTTAATCGGCGCTGCGCTAGAAGCAGGACTCGATCGTAAATCTACTGTCATTGCATTAGGTGGTGGAGTTGTAGGAGATCTAGCAGGCTTTGTAGCTGCGTCCTACATGAGAGGCGTTCGGTTCGTGCAGATTCCGACGACGATATTGGCTCACGATAGCAGCGTCGGAGGAAAAGTAGCTGTTAACCATCGTTTGGCCAAAAATATTATCGGCGCATTTCATCAGCCTGAATTCGTGCTATATGATCTCGACACGTTGGCGAGCTTACCATTGAGAGAAGTTCGCGCAGGGTTGTCGGAAGTGATTAAGCACGGACTTATCTGGAATGCTGACTTCGTTGCTTGGTGCGACGAGAATGCGGATAAACTGCTTTCTCTGGATTCAGAAGCACTTGGTTATGCACTGTATGAAGGCTGCAAGGTGAAATCGATTGTTGTATCCCGCGATGAGCGTGAGAATGATCTGCGCGCTATTCTCAATCTGGGGCATACGATTGGTCATGCACTTGAAGCTGTTGCGGGCTATGGTGAGCTGCTACACGGAGAAGCGATTGCTATCGGAATGGTCGGATCAGCAAGACTGGCCGCTAAGTTTGGCTACTCTTCGGAAATTGCCGAGGAGACAGAACGGATTTTCAAGAAATTTGGGCTCCCTGTTCGCATTCCAGCTAGCTGTGATCCAGAAGAAATTATGAGTGCTATGCTACACGATAAGAAATTTTCCGAGGGTAAAATGGTATTCGTAGTTCCCACCGCCATCGGAAGCGTGGAAATTCGCAATGATGTGCCTTCCTCGTGGGTAAGAGAAATCGTGGATGAATTGAGAGAGGGGAATTAACAACCATGAGTGTTAGGGGAATCCGCGGGGCTATTACGGTTGAACTGAATGAAGAAGGCCCGATTCTGGATGCAACAATTGAACTATTAAAAGGGATCATAGAAGTTAATCAATTCGATCCTGAAGATATAGCAAGTGTATTCGTAACGGTTACACAAGATTTGGATGCCACCTTTCCTGCTCGTGCGATTCGTCAAATGGCAGGCTGGGAGCTTGTTCCACTTATGTGTTCCCTTGAAGTACCGGTTAAAGGCAGCTTAGAGAAGTGTATTCGCTTAATGGTACAGGTTAACACGGATCTTCTTCAGAAGGATATCCGCCATGTTTACTTAAACCGTGCACAAGCTCTACGTCCAGATTTAGCGGCGAAGTAAAAGTGGTGGTGTCGCAGGTATTTGCAGCGATCGCAGACCGCAGACCGCAGACCGCAGACCGCAGACCGCAGACCGCAGACCGCAGACCGCAGACCGCAGACCGCAGACCGCAGACCGCAGACCGCAGACCGCAGACCGCAGACCGCAGACCGCAGACCGCGAATTACAACTTGCTTCTCTGTTTGTTTTCAGTTAATCTATTTATGATTTCGCAATTATAAAACAATTAACGCGTGAAGCACACGCCATTTCCCTTATCTAGGGAGATGGCGTTTTTTTGTACGATTAGCGTTCTATGCCAATGTGCCCGATACAAACGTATGCCATCGTCCGAAGGACGGCGAAGTTGTTTACTTGTGTAACTTGAAGTGTATAACTTTTTATCAATGGGAGGAGAAGTGAAAATGTATAAATCCGAATATGCCGAATTACTTGAGGAGCAGAAAAGTAGTGCAACAGGAGCACGTCTGGAACAATTGAATAAACAGGGTGAGGGAGAGAAGAAGCTGTGTGAGGAAATAATTGGTCCCGTTTTGAAAACTTTTAAAGGGATCGTTCTTGAGAAGGAGATTGTTACACTTTCAGGTGTAAAGGTTTATATTGATGCTTATTATGAACCTTTAAGATTCGGATTTGAAGGCGAAGGCTTCGTCGTTCATGCGGAGAATATTACCCGTTCTAGGTTTGATTTTGAACGTCAAAAGATACGCTCTATGGTCGCATATGGAATCAAATACATTCCTTTTTCCTGGGATGAAATGGATAAGAAGGCGGATGCGTGCCGACGAACGGTCTATGAATTAGTTGGAAGGTACTCAGGGCATACGGGTACCTCCTACCAGGAGGTATCTCTCTATGAGCGGGAAGTCATAAGATATGCACTTCGGCTAGGACGTCCAATAAAGATGAGCGATGTTCGGGAGTGTCTACAGTCAAGCAACGATTTTTGTCATGGGGTGTTAAAAAATATGTTGGTTAACAAATGGATAAGACCGTTAAACGAAACGGCTGAACGTCACCATCAATATGTATTAAGTGAGGAAGCGAGCAAGCACTTGTGGTAGTTTTTGTTTAGACCGCTGGGAACGGACTAAATGAGCTGAAACCGGGTATGAGGAAGCAGTAAGCCGCTATGGGCGGACTAAATGAGCTGAAACCGGGTTTGAGGTAACTTTAAGCCGCTGGGAACGGACTAAATGAGCTGAAACCGGGTTTGAGGTAACTTTAAGCCGCTGAGAACGGACTAAATGAACTGAAATCGGGTTTGGAGTAGCTGCAAGCCGCTGAGAAAGTACTAAATGGGCAGAAACCGGGTTTGGAGTAGCTGCAAGCCGCTCTCAGCGTGCTAAATGAGCAGAAACGGGTTTTGAGGTATCTGCAAGCCGCTCTCAGCGTACTAAATGAGCAGAAACCGGGTTTGGAGTAGCTACAAGCCGCTCTCGGCGTACTAAATGAGCAGAAACCGGGTTTGAGGTAACTTTAAGCCGCTGAGAACGGACTAAATGAGCAGAAACCGGGTTTGAGGTAACTTTAAGCCGCTGAGAACGGACTAAATGAGCAGAAACCGGGTTTGAAGTAGCTGCAAGCCGCTCTCAGCGTACTAAATGAGTAGAAAGGAGGTTTGAGGAAGGTGTATGCCGCTGAGAATGTACTAAATGAGCAGAAATGGGTTTTAGAGTAGCTGCAAGCCGCTGAGAACGTACTAAATGAGCTGAAACGAGGTTTGATAAGGAATGGTTATTATTAGTTGACTCCAAATGTGCTGGAATGCTATATTAATATACATATTATACATGGCGGAACGGTCGACCAGAGGGGCGACAACTTACGCTTATGTGAGCCGAGTAGAGATGAGATGAGCGGAGTAACCGTGTCATTAGCGTAGCTATATTTTATACGCGATGAAGTCGGAACTAACTTATCGAATGTGCGCATCTCTGCGGAGCAGGGGTGCTTTTTTAATGGCTTTTAGGCCGCAAACATACAAAATTACAGGCGAATAACCCGTGCAACGCGACGACGGTCAATAAGGGAGAGATCGATTATGGATCAGCAGGAGCTACAGGAAATTAAAGCAATGGCAGGAAAGTATAACGTCATTCCGGTCGTCCGCAGATTACTGGCTGATACGGAGACGCCAATCCGCGTATTCCAGCATCTAAGCAAGGACAAGTATGCATTTCTCCTTGAGAGCGTTGAGGGTGGTGTGAAATGGGCGCGGTATTCCTTTATTGGGACGGACCCATTCCTCCTGTTGAAGCTAAAAAAGAACAATCTAACATTGGAGCAGAACGGGAAGACAGAGTCCTTCCACACAACCGAGCCGCTCCAATTGCTGCGTGAAAAGCTTCGCTCGTATCGCAGTCCGGCAATACCAGAGCTACCCCCTTTTACAGGCGGGGCAATTGGATTTTTCGGGTACGATCTACTGCAATATTATGAGAAAAAGCTTCCGCCGCATCCAACAGACGATCTGAACATGGATGATATGCAATTTATGTTTTGCGATCGTGTTATCGTATTTGACCACTTCAAGCAGCAGGTGCTTGTAATCGGGAATGTTCACATTGCCGAGGGAGCGACAGATGCGGATATCGAGAAGTCGTATGCTGATACGTGTAACATTATTGCTGAGACCATTCGTCGCATTCAACAGCCGCTTCCGATCCAGCCATCTAGAGGCACACCACCGCACGATCCGGAGCTGGGTGAAGTTTCTTCTAATCTTACCAAGCAACAGTTTTTAGATAATGTGAACCAAGCTAAGGAGTATATTCGCTCCGGGGACATTTTCCAAGTGGTGCTTTCCCAACGGTTTCATATTGAGACAGAGGTTGACCCGCTGCACGTGTATCGTGTGCTGAGGACGATGAATCCATCTCCCTATATGTATGTGTTAAAGCTGGATGATGAGGTTATTGTAGGCACATCTCCTGAGCTACTGGTCAAGGTAGACGATGGCAAGGTGGAAACCCGGCCAATCGCAGGCACAAGACCTCGTGGTAAAACACCAGAAGAGGATCTTGCCTTTGAAAAAGAGCTGCTAGCCGATGAGAAAGAGCGTGCGGAACACGTTATGCTAGTCGACTTGGGTCGCAATGATCTGGGCAGAGTGTCTACATTCGGTACAGTGAAATGTGACAGCTATATGGAAGTAGAACGGTACTCCCACGTCATGCACATCGTATCGAATGTGACTGGTCAGCTGAGACCGGATAAGGACTTCTACGATGCATTTCTCTCATGCCTCCCAGCAGGTACGGTATCTGGCGCTCCAAAGCTTCGTGCCATGGAGATCATTGCTGAATTAGAAAATGAAGCAAGAGGAGCATATGCAGGAGCTATCGGATATCTTGGGTTTTCTGGCAACTTAAATACATGTATCACCATTCGGACGATTATTTTCAAGCATGGCAAAGCTTACGTACAAGCAGGAGCGGGAATCGTATGGGATTCCGTGCCTGAGAATGAATATGAAGAAACGGTCAACAAGGCCAAGGGTATGCTTAAAGCTATTCGTTCTGCGGAAGCAGCATTTTCAACACCTAATTCTCATCAGAGCAAAGTGAATGAGTTTCCAGTTGTTGTTGCCGGTGATCGTCGCACGAATTTGGACTATGATTAAGGGGAAGGGGAATAAGGCGATATGAACGACACTCTCTCGATAAGTCTGCCAGAGGTATTGGTTAAGCTAATAAATGGCGGTAATTTAACGCGTGATGAAGCATTCGGAGCGATGACGACAATTATGAAGGGTGAAGCAACACAAGCCCAGATTGCCGGAACAGTTATTGCGCTTAGGATGAAAGGTGAGACGGTCGACGAAATTACTGGCTTCGCTGAAGCGATGCGAGCCTTCTCGAATCATGTTGCCACGGAAAACCTTGATCTACTGGATACATGCGGAACCGGAGGCTCTGGCATTCATAAATTCAATATTTCTACTGTTTCTGCTGTTATTGCTGCATCTGCAGGCGTTCGAGTTGCCAAGCATGGCAATCGGGCAATGTCAGGTAAGGCTGGTAGTGCAGATGTTCTAGAAGCACTGGGTGTGAATATTAATCTGACAGCTGAACAAGCAGCGATCTGTCTGGAGCGTACAGGAATATGCTTTATGTTCGCCCAGTTATTTCATCCTGCACTTAAGCATGCCGCGGCCCCAAGACGTGAGCTAGGCGTTCGTACCATTTTTAATATGCTCGGTCCTTTAGCCAACCCAGCGAATGCTGATCGTCAGCTTATCGGTTTATATGATCGGACTCGTACGGCTACTGTGGCTGAGGTTCTCTCTCGACTTGGTTTGCAGAGAGCGATGGTCGTTGGTAGCTATGACGGCTTGGACGAAATTAGCATTTCTGCGCCAACTCAAGTATCGGAGCTGCGTAATGGGGAAGTTATAACCTACGATATTACACCAGAGCAGCTTGGACTTTCCACTATATCTTTAGGTGAGGTTCAGGGCGGGGATGCCTCTGAAAATGCGAAGATCATTCACAGAATACTTAATGGCGAGAAAAGCGCTTATCGTGACGTCGTGCTTGCGAATGCAGGAGCTTGCATTTACGTTGCCGGAAGAGCGGATACCTTAACTGAAGGTGTTAGCTTGGCTGCAAAAACGATCGATTCCGGACTAGCTGCAAATAAACTACAGCAATGGATTGCTACGACAGGAGAAGTGAGCCATGTTTCTTGATCGCATTGTCGCTACCAAGCATGAAGAGGTAAGCGCGCTTAAACAAACGTTGCAAATCGGCCAAGCTGAGAGAACAATTGCCGACCTTGCTCCAGCCCTCGGGTTTGAGAGAGCATTGAGCGGGCGTAATCGCCCAGTTGGATTAATTGCGGAAGTGAAGAAAGCAAGTCCATCTAAGGGACTCATTCGTCCGGATTTTCATCCGGTTAGCTTAGCACAAGCCTATGAAGAAGCAGGGACGGATTGCATTTCTGTACTGACGGATAAGGATTATTTTCAAGGCAGCAACGAGTATCTTAAGCAAATTCGTGAAAAAGTAAGAGTACCTTTGCTGCGCAAGGACTTTACTATCGACGAACGGCAAATCTACGAAGCTCGGCTTATTGGAGCAGATGCGATTCTTCTCATTGCTGCGATTCTGACAAAAAGCCAGCTGTCTTCGTTCTATACGCTAGCTAAGGATTTGGGGTTGGACGTGTTAGTGGAGGTTCATAATCGTCCTGAGCTGGAAACTGTTTTAGATATAGGCAAAGCAACACTCATTGGGGTCAACAACCGAGATCTGAAGACGTTCGTTACCGACCTCAAAGTGACTGAGCAACTAATTGGACTTATGCCCAAAGGAATTGTCGCGGTTAGCGAGAGCGCTATTTCCACAACAGAAGATGTTGCATTCGTTCGTGAAGCAGGTGCGCAGGCAGTTCTTATTGGAGAACATTTTATGCGTCAGCCGAACATTCAACAAGCGGTAAATGACCTTCTCGGTCCAGTAACGAACGAAGGAACAACGAGATGACGAAACAACAAGCACCTCAGGTAAAAATATGCGGAATTAAGGAAGAAGCGACATTGCAGGGGATGAGTGGACTTGCAGTGGATTATATAGGCTTTATGTTCGCTAAAAGCCGCAGGCAGCTCACAATTGAGCAAGCAGGCAAGCTTATTCCGTTCTCTAAGTCGATTCCGATGGCTAAGGGAAAGCCTCCTTTAACCGTAGGGGTGTTCGTTAACCCAACGATGGAGCAGTTAGAGGAGACGTTAGTGGCTGTTCCGCTTGATGTTGTCCAGCTGCATGGTGATGAGACGCCTGAATTCAGTCGTGAGGTAGGAGAGCGCTTTAAGGTGGAGGTGTGGCGTGCGTTGCCAGTAACCGAGGAAGCGGGTCCTCCTAGCGCATGGACGGGCGCAGAACGTCTTGCTGCATACAAGGGTGCAGTGACCACTATACTGCTCGATACGGCCGGTGGCGGCACGGGAAAGACATTTCACTGGGACGTTATTCCTTCCTATCAGGAAGCAGCGCGTAGCCATGGCTTGCGATTGTTCATCGCAGGTGGGCTTAATCCAGATAATGTAGATCAGTTAATAACAACCTACCATCCAGATGGTGCCGATATTTCTAGCGGCGTGGAAACTGACGGGGTTAAAGATAATAGTAAAATCGCTGCATTCGTAGAAAGGGTGAGAAGCTCATGAGTCAAGTACCTGATGAACACGGACGTTTTGGTCCTTTTGGCGGTAAATATGTTCCAGAAACGTTAATGAACGCGCTAATCGAGCTAGAGGAGGCTTATCTGAAATATAAGGATGATCCTGATTTTCTGGAGGAAGTCCGATATTTGTTGAAGCAGTATTCGGGACGCCCGACTCCGCTGTATTACGCGGAAAGATTATCCCAGCATCTAGGCGGAGCTAAAGTCTATCTCAAGCGCGAGGATCTTAATCATACTGGCGCACATAAAATAAATAATACTATCGGACAAGCGGTACTCGCTAAGCGTATGGGGAAAAAGAAAGTCATCGCCGAAACGGGCGCGGGTCAGCATGGTGTTGCATCGGCTACAGTCGCGGCTCTAATGGGGCTCGAATGCAAGGTTTTCATGGGGGAAGAGGATACGAAGCGTCAGCAATTGAACGTATTCCGCATGAAGCTGCTCGGCTCAGAGGTTATTCCGGTTATGTCAGGTACACGTACATTGAAAGACGCTTGTAACGAAACACTTCGTTACTGGGTTAGCCATGTTGATGATACGTATTACATCCTTGGTTCTGTAACTGGGCCGCATCCTTATCCGATGATGGTTCGTGACTTCCAACGCATTATCGGCTTAGAAACACGAGAGCAAATTCAAGAAGCTGAAGGTCGTTTGCCAGATGTTATCGTGGCAGCGGTTGGAGGCGGAAGTAATGCAATTGGTATTTTCCACCCGTTCATTGAAGATAAGGACGTTCGTCTTGTAGGAGTCGAAGCTGCTGGTCGCGGTGTAGATACAGATGAGCATGCTGCTACAATGACTAAAGGACGCCCGGGAGTATTCCAAGGCTCTATGAGCTATGTTCTTCAGGATGAGGGAGGACAGGTATTGCCGGCTCATTCTATCTCTGCAGGGCTTGACTACCCAGGTATTGGACCAGAACACGCCTACTTGAAAGATATCAAACGTGCGGAATACGTTCCGATTACGGATAAGGAAGCACTAGACGCTCTGGGCATACTCTCACGCATGGAAGGGATCATCCCAGCGCTTGAATCTGCGCATGCAATTGCTCAAGTGCTTAAAATTGCACCAACAATGAGTAAAGACCAAATTATTGTCGTGAATCTTTCTGGACGCGGCGACAAAGACGTAGAGTCTATTATGTCTTATCTAGCAGTTGAGGAGGGGCAAAATTCATGAGTACCCAAACTGGTCCTAATGCAATAGATGTCGTCTTCGCTGAGTTAAAAGCCAAAGGCGAAACGGCGCTTATGCCTTTCATGACGATGGGCGATCCTGATCTGGAAACATCGGTTGCCTTAGTTCAAGCGGCGGAAGCAGCTGGAGCTCATATGATTGAGCTTGGTGTACCTTACTCTGATCCGCTTGCAGATGGCCCCGTCATTCAGCGTGCCTCTGAGCGAGCGCTCAAGAACAAAATCAGTCTAACGGACTGTATGACTGTGGCTTCTAAAGCGAGACAGCTTGGAGTCAAAATGCCTTTTATTTTGTTCAGCTACTTTAACCCAGCCTTGCAGCTTGGTTTGGAACGGTTTTTTGATTTATTGAAGGAGCATGGCTTCAGTGGGGTAATCATTCCGGATTTACCTCTCGAAGAAGATTCAGAAGCTCGCGCCCTGGCGGAAGCAAGTGGCATTCATTTAATTCCTCTCGTGGCTCCGACTTCTGAAGCACGTATCGAGCGAATCGCCTCTCAAGCCAAAGGATTTGTTTATTGCGTATCATCGCTAGGAGTAACGGGAGTTCGCTCTACCTTTCATGAGGGAATTGATTCCTTCTTGAGCACAGTTCGCAGAGCAGCCTCTGTTCCAATCTGTGTCGGCTTCGGCATCTCCTCCCGGGACCATGCGGAGCGCTTTGCAGGGCAATGTGACGGAGTTATCGTTGGAAGTGCAATTGTTCGTCAGGTTGAAGATGCGTTGCCGCTACTAACCTCCTCCAATGAGGTGGAACGCAAGCAAGGGCTTCAAGCTGTCCAAGATTTTATCGCTGGATTAAAGCCGAGGGCAACTATCATTTAAGCTGTGTAATCTTGCCTAATACTTAAACCTATCTGTACAGCACCGCGTTGTTGTGTCACAATAGAATACACATTTCCATACGGAGCGCCTGACGTTCCGCCTCTGGCGGAGCTAGTATCGCTCCGTTTGTCTTATCTCAGGAGGGAAACTCATGCAACCGAAACCGAATATTGTTCATTTACCCGTGTATCAGCCAGGTAAGCCTGTTGACGATGTTAAACGCGAATTGGGTCTAGATGAGGTTATTAAGCTGGCATCTAACGAAAATCCATTCGGCAGTTCTCCGAAGGTGAAGGAAGCGATCGCCCGCGAGCTGGAAAATATCAGCATATATCCGGACGGTGCTGCTGTGGAATTATCGAATGCCTTAGCTAAGCATCATGATGTGAATGCGGATCAAATTATTTTCGGAGCGGGCTCCGATGAAATCATTCTAATGATCGCTCGTGCGTTTCTTGTGCCTGGTGACGAGACGATTATGGCTGATCAAACCTTCCCGCAATACAAGCATAATGCACAAATCGAAAATGCGGTTATTATTGAAGTTCCATTGCAAGCGGGTACGCACGATTTGCCTGCGATGCTTGAGCGTGTAACCGACAAAACTAAAGTCATATGGGTATGTAATCCGAACAACCCAACAGGAACAATTAATACTTCGGAAGAGGTTGAAGCGTTCCTATCTAAAGTTCCAAGCCATATTCTCGTTGTATTGGACGAAGCATATTGTGAATATGTCGAGGATCCGACATTTCCTGATGGCTTAAAGCTATTGGAGAAATATCCGAATGTAATAACTTTGCGCACTTTTTCGAAAATATATGGGCTTGCATCGCTGCGTATTGGCTATGGTATCGGTCGCCCCGATGTTATTCGTAGCATCAATCAGGTTAGAGAGCCCTTCAATACGTCAAGATTCGGCCAAGCGGCAGCTTTGGCAGCTTTGCAGGACGAGCAATTCATTGAATACTGTCGTGTACAGAACAAACAGGGCTTAGCTTATTTCAACAGCTCCTTCACAGAGCTGGGGCTTCTAGCTTTTCCTGCACACGGTAATTTCATTATGGTTGACGTTCAGAGACCTAGTCAGGAAGTATTCGACGCTTTGCTCCGCAAGGGCATTATCGTTAGAGCTGGACATAAGCTATACCCGACGTACATCCGCATTACAGTTGGAAGCCAAGAGCAGAACGAGAAGGTTATCGCCGCACTGACTGCCGTGCTGCAAGAAATCGCGGTAAAGGTGTGAAGGCATGAGCGGAGACTTTAGCGACTTTACAGGTTCGGATAAAGGCACAAACATTAAAATCGCCATTTTTGGAGTTGGCCTCATTGGTGGCTCTTTGGCGCTTTGCTTCAAAGGAAAGCCGGGTTTTGAAGTTGTCGGTCATTCGGTTAACCCTGCATCTGCGGAAAAGTACGTAGCTCGAGGAGTCGTGGACTGGGCAACAACCTCGATTGCAGAAGCTGCGAAGGATGCCGATTTTCTGTTTCTTTGCGTTCCAGTAGGACGGTTGGAGGATTATGTTGATGAGCTATCTCAGCTTCCTCTAAAGCCTGGATGCATCATTAGCGATGTAGGCAGCACTAAAGCTTCTGTTGTCCGTCATGCGGGCAAGCTGTCGCTTCAGGGAGCTGTATTTATCGGTGGGCACCCGATGGCGGGCTCAGAGCGCTCCGGTGTGGAGGCTGCCAGCTTGCATCTGCTGGAAAATGCTTTCTATGTACTTACGCCAACTGATGCTACACCTGTTGAGGCAGTGAATAAGCTAGAGCAGCTTCTGAAGTGGACAAAAGCCCATATCGTTAAGACGGATGCAGTCCAGCACGATGATATCGTAGGCGCGATAAGTCACTTGCCTCATATGATAGCAGTTGCACTTGTGAATCAAATTGCTGGCTACAACGAAACTAACGAGCTCTATCAAATGCTGGCAGCTGGCGGTTTCCGTGATATTACTCGGATCGCGGCCAGTGACCCTTTGATTTGGAGAGATATTCTCCTTAACAATCGTGAAGTGATGCTTAAGCTCATTGAGGATTGGCAGGGGGAGATGGAACGTTTTTCTGCTTTATTGGAGCAGGGAGATGGTGATGGAGTAGCCGAGCAATTCCGCAAGGCGGGTCATTTCCGCAGCCAGCTTCCAGAGAGGCGCAAGGGTATGATCACTTCTATATATGAATGTTATATGGATGTGCCTGATCATCCTGGTATAATCGGTAAAATCGCTACAGAGCTTGGTCAAGCTAAGATTAATCTAAGTAATCTTCAAATTATCGAGAGTAGAGAAGATGTACCGGGAATTCTCCGGTTATCCTTTCGCCAGCAAGATGATTTGGATAAAGCGATTAGCTTGTTGACTTCGTTGAATTACTCTGTTCATTTCTAATTTGCTTCTTGGCACCCTTGCGTTGCTCTAATCTGGGTGCAAGATGGCGCATACTGGCAGTAAGAAAATGCTTTTGAACTGGAAAAAGATCGTGGTGCAGGGGATATTGAAGTTTCCTCTTAGACAGACATCGGTGAACTCTTAGGTTAATCCGTATGTCTATCTAGGGACAGAGCTTCATTATTTCAGCACCACTTTTTTTATTTTTGGTCGACTAACGCCTTCACCGACCATTTTTGAGGCACCAAACACACCATAGAGCACTGACGGCAACTTCGGACCTCTCTGTTACGTATCTTCACCGAAATAACTCACTGAGGGCTACTAACAAACTCGCTCTTAGGCACCAGCACCCGAATAACGCACTGAGGGCTACTAAGAACCGCGCATTTGGGCATCATCACCGAAATAACACACTGAGGGCTACTAACAAACTCGCATTTAGGCATCAGCAGCCGAATAACGCACTGAGGGCTACTAAGAAGTACGCATTTAGGCATCAGCAGCCGAATAACACACTGAGGACTACTAAGAAGCACGCATTTAGGGCTCAGCAGCCGAATAACGCACTGAGGGCTACTAAGAACCGCGCATTTGGGCATCAGCACCCGAATAACGCACTGAGGGCTACTAATATCCACGCATTTAGGTACCAGCAGCCGAATAACGCACTGAGAGCTACTAACAATTCCGCCAACTTCATATTTCACACCTGTTGGCTTGCGTCCTCGTTCCGACCGAACCATCTAGACTCGTATTGAAACATTGTCACCAGTCAGATCGTATTCTAATAAACATTTATTGGAGGTTATTACCATGGAGTCCGTACTTTACGTTATAGTTTTGATTTCTGTTCTCATTATTTTTGTATTGCTAGGAATTATCATTATTAAGGTGATCAGTAAGAGGGAACTTCCGACCTCTAATTACACTCAATTTGATAGCATAACAGGTCACACATCAGTTGAGTTCCACGAAGAGAAAGAAGAACATGAAGATGAGGATGAGCAGGGTGACGATAAGGATAAGTTTCGATATAAGTTGAAAAAGGGTTAATGCCTCCTGGCTTGTCTGTTGCGCTTTATTAGTTGGAGGTATAAGAAATAATCGAGCAGCGAGAGTGAAAAGTGGCTAAGACAGTGAGAGGTATTGGGAATTATCGAGCAAGAAGAGTAAAAGAGGTGAGAGTAGAAAGACGCGAGAGTATTCAGAGGCCTAATTAGTGGAAGGTATTCGGAACAATCGAGCAACGACGAATTAAGAATGTCTGACTAGTCAGGGGTGAGCTATATAATCGAGTAAAAAAGCTGGACGAAGCTAGAAAGGCGTGATGAGTGGTAATAGGCCTAGTGGGTATTTCGAGCAATGAAGAGTGTGCGTGCAGTCACAAAAATGAGCAAAAAAAATCCACCCCGGAGGGTGGCTGCACATAGTGCTAGGATTGGATAGGAGTGGAGAGAAACCATACTATATTCATATTATATGTATACGTTTACATTTTGTCAATAAGCGCTTTCATTTTATTTTAAATGTTTTGTAAGAAATTTAAGGTCATTGGATGTACTTCCAATCTAACCCTTAGGCAGCTGGAAATTGCGCTAACCTCGTCTAAACAGTCGCTCAATCGCCTTGTTAACCTCCAAAGCATGCTAACTGCGTTTGTGAATGACTAAAAACAGATTACTATTATTAAAAATTAGGCTAAAGGACATAATTCCCTACAAAATTTGAGAAATTTTTAAGCTTCTAAAAGCCATTCCTGTGATACAATAGCATATAGTATTTGTAAAATACTGGCTAACATCAATAAACGCCTATTGTCTCCCAATAGTGTGACAATAATCATCTATATTAGTCATTATTTAGATGTCGATGAGCAGAACGCAATCATACAAAAATTCAATGCGCTTATAAGCGCAACTTTTTCGTTTCTGGCCGGTACAATAAGTAAGTCAACCGGCTGCGAACGTTCACCCTAACATGGGGGGAGGGTCGCGGATATGATGACCGATTCCCAATTAATACGGGAAATCAAAGACGGTAACGTCGAGATGTACTCAACGCTTATGGGGCGTTACCAGAAGAAGATATTATCTTTTGTATACCATATGCTAAAAAGCGCCAAGCTGGAAATATTGGCGGAGGATATTTGCTCGGAAACTTTTTACAAGGCCTATCGAAGCATGCATTCCTTTCGGGAAGTAGACGCGTCCTTTTCGACATGGTTATATACGATTGCACGAAATACGGTTCTCAGTGAGCTGCGTAAGCAGAAGACGGCGCATATTTCACTAGACGACTCCACATACATACCAGCTGCCCCATCAGAAGAAGCACCGGAGCAGCGTCTACTGCGTAATGAGAAGGTTTCTATGGTACGCGAAGCCATTAATAGCTTGCCTGAGAAGCAACGCTCAGCGCTCATTCTCAGGGAATATGATGGCATGGACTACCAAGAAATTGCGAATATTTTGGGACAGACGGTCAGTTCCGTCAAATCGTTGTTGTTTCGGGCAAGGGCGAGTGTGAAAACACAATTAGAATCGTACTTTACCGAACCGACCATGATGAAGGAGTACGAGGAGATGAAGCTGCGATGAACTGCGAAGAAGCCGGGGAATGGTTTGGTATTTATCAGGATCTGCCCGAATATTCAGACGAGCGCCTTGCCGTAGATAGGCATGTTCAGCAATGTGCCGAGTGTGCGGAAGAGTTCAGAATATGGGAAGAGAGTGCACAGTTGATTCAAGATTTGCCTGTTATTGAAATACAGGATGAATCTCCCATAGCTTTAGAATGGGTAAATAAGAATGTAATGAATCGAATATACGCAGAGCAAAGCTGGTACATGCCGGCTGTTCGTCGTTCCTACTCCTTCTCCTTTGCTTTCAGAAGGAAGGTTGCTGTTGTTCTTACTGCATTGTTTGCTCTTTTTGTTTGTGGATTTATTTATACAGCGTTTGATCGTTCAGGTGGTTCGAATGGCTCGGGACACTCGGAAACGGCTACTGCTTTTTCGATTAGCCATAGCTTTAACGACAGCGTTCATCTTGATGTTCCTGTTGCCAGTCTTAGTGACCCGATTATGCTTACTGTGACACCTGCCATGCCAGAATATTGGGTTGCCCTCTCGATTATCGGTATGATTATGACGCTGCTTATTTTGAATTGGTTTACGCGTGTTCGAACATGACATTAGCTACACGAATTGGATGGGTACGTCACGGGATTACAGAATGGAATCAATTGGGCAAAATCCAGGGCGTAACCGATATCCCACTTAGTTTAGAAGGAATACAGCAAGCCCGTCTGCTTGCAGAACGCTTGCTGCTCGATAAGGAACAATGGAATGGGATTTACTGCAGTGATCTGACTCGGGCGTATGAGACAGGGGAAATTATTGCAGAGAGATTAGGTATTCCTCTCCTCCAGGATGTGAGGCTAAGAGAGCGCTCATTCGGAGAAGCAGAAGGAACGACGGAAGCAGAAAGATTGTCTCGCTGGGGTACTGAATGGAGACGTTTGGTTCCTGATCAGGAATCTGATGATACTATCAGGGCTCGTGGACATGAATTTGTAAATGAGCTTATTGCAAAGCATCAAGGTGAGGCTTGGCTTGTCGTAACGCATGGTAGTTTTCTAGGTAGAATGCTGCAATCGCTTTGTACGGGCCTCGATGATTCTCATTTACGGAATGTATCCTTGACTGTTTTAGAGAAACAACCACAAGGCTGGCAACCGATGATTCATAATTGTACAAGGCACCTCAATGATGCCACTATAAAGTCCAATCTGTAAAATCCGGGATGATGCCGGATTTTTTTGCGTATTTGAAACGTTTAAGACTAGCATCCTGCGCCCATACTGAGAGTAAATCCTCACTTGAAGCGGGGGAATGCCGATGAACCTGGCCGATATGCTCTGCTATGCTGATATTGCAGAGCTGACTAGAATTGCCGAAGCCTATGATTGTACCTGCAGCAGTCACTCGAAGAATGAATTGATTCAATCGATTCTTTCAACTGTTCAAAGACGTGACGTAATGGAATCAAGAATAAGCGAAATAAAAGGCAACGACCTACGTTTCTTAAATTCGCTTGTTTTCGAGAACAGGGCATCGTACAGCTTAGAAGAATTGAAGGCTAGAGCTCTGAGTGGAGATCAAGCAAAAGTCGAAAAACCCTCTCAAGATTTGTCTATCTTGTCCACGGCTGTTAAGAAACCTCGTAAGGGGAAGAATGCCAAGCCTATTCTGCCTCCTAGTCCGGATGAAACGGTGCGCATGTCAATCTCTAGATTTAAGACATTCGGATGGTTGTTTAATGGCTTCTCGCAGCAAACCCGGTATATGTACCAAGTACCAGATGATGTGAAAAATCGTTTGAGCGATGCGCTTGAAAGGCGATATCGTACTATACTTGTAACTGTCGATGAACCGCATATGTATCGTGACGAACGAAGCTTAATGGTAGAGGATATCGTATACTTTCTCCGTTTTGTGAGGGATAACGAGCTTCCGCTTACTACAGAAGGTGTAATGTACAAAAGGCAGATTTCTCAAGCGCTTGAGCTGTTATCTGTGAGTGAGACTCCCCCTGCGAAAGGAGGGTGGAGATTTGGTTACGGCAGACGTTTCCTTGATTATCCGGATCGATTCGCCCTGCTCTACGATTTCGCTTTTTATGAAGGATACATAACAGAGGAGCCCGAAAGGCTTACGCTTTCAGAAGCAGGACGAGGTATCGCAGATGGTTTAGTAAAGCCTGACCCTTCAAAGCTGTATAAATTCTGGCTTCGTCTGTATAAGGGACCTATCCCTAATCTGACAATGTTAGTGCAATGGATTATGCGGCTTTCATCAGAATGGGTGACAGTGGAATCCGTAAACCAGATATTGCTGCCTTTAATACGTCCCTACTATTATGACAGTCAGAATGACATACTTGAGCGGCGAGTGCTAATTATGCTTATGCATCTTGGGATAGTCCGCTTAGGAGAAACGGTAAGTGGAGAGCACGTTGTGAGGATAACCCCACAAGGAAAAATGCTTGTGTTAGGTCATTCATTAGCCTTTGAGGATACGTTGTCATTGGGTAAGCCGCCTGTTTGACAGAGCTTGACCCTCGTTGCTACAATCTCCTGAACAATCATTCCTGCATTTTTTAAGGAACAAAGGAGATAAGGGATATGGAGCTCTCTTTTCAGGGGAAAAAGCCTCAATTGGCCAGTCATGTTTATGTAGCAGAAGGCGCTAAAATTGTTGGTGATGTCACTATTGGAGAGAAAAGTACAGTATGGTTTAATGCAGTTCTGCGTGGAGATTTAGCACCAATTGTTATCGGAAAGCATTGTAATATTCAAGACGGTGTTGTTGGTCATGTGAATACGGATCAACCGCTAATTGTTGGGGATGGTGTCTCTGTTGGACATGCGGCAATTATCCATGGCTGCACAATAGGCAAAGGTACATTGATCGGCATGGGGGCGATTGTCTTGAACGGTGCGCAGATTGGTGAATATGCTTTAGTGGGAGCCGGCGCAATCGTAACAGAAAATCAGATCATTCCGCCCAATACATTATGCTTGGGTAGTCCCGCTAAGGTTATTAGACAATTAACTGAGCAGGATTTGGAACGGATGAAAAAAACAGCTGACAGCTACGTGACCAAAGGTGAGCAATATGGAAGCTTCTAAATAAGAAGCTTTACTGCCGGATTTCGGAGGTGCAACGAATGGACAACATGAAAGTCGCCTACGAGACGATGCTGGGATTGGCGGCAGAAATGGTTCTGGACGAAGCGCTGCTCAATTACCGGATTGAGAAAATATATTGTGCAATTGATGAAGCGCTTGCTCAAGGAGACGTGGAGTCATTTCGGCTCTTAACCGATGAATTAAAGGATTTGCAGCTCTAGATCGGTTGGGAGCAAGCATTACTAATGCCCTTGTTGTGACCCGACCTAATCTATGGTCGGGTTATTTGTGTTGCTATTCAATTGCTCTAAGTTTGTCATTTTTAATGAATAAGCTGATATTCGCTTTCAATACTGGTATTTTTGGAGTACGATAATGAGAGTGAATTAAGTTTCGTAAGGCAAACATAACTATGTACTGCGGTAAATGGTTATTGAAGCTACCAAGGAGTGGAGCTTGTTAATGAAGTTCAGTGAAATTGACGCGGATAGTTGGCCAGAGCTGCAGCTTTACCTGGATACCTGCCTGATTCCGTTGTCGGGATTGACAGGTGAGGAATCACCATGGGAAGCGACGGACAAGTTAGCCCGTGTAGGAGGGTGGCTCGCCCCCCTAGAGCAAGCCTTCAGAGGTAGAACGGTTACTATGCCTGCATTCCATTATGACGGCGAAGGAGTGGAGCACGCAGAGCGCCTGAATCAACTCATTAGCAGATGGAGGAATAACGGCTTCCGTTATGTCATCGTTATTAGCGGGCAGCCATTAGATTGGAGTGGTCACCTTAACGCGGATTTGATTATTCAGCCTAATGACGCAGAGGATGAACCGAACGATCAGGCAATCAGCAAGCAGATAGCGGAATTATGGCGAGCCCGGAAGGCAACATAGCACCAGCCAAAAAACTAAGTTTATCAATCTCACGAATAAGGTTAGGTACATAGGGTAAACAATAGTCAGACACAATCACGGGGAAATGTGACAATTTGAGAACATTTTAGTTGCCTAATTCCCACTGAGCAAGGAAACTCGCGGGCCGATTCTTGACGCTCCATAGCGCGTGGGCTATTATAGTTATGTCCTTGTGAACAAAATGTTAAAGTCCTTACCGGACACGAAATTGGTGTGGCAGAGGGGGTAGAATGAATGGACCACAGTAAGCAGCAAGAAACCACGCATAAACCGGTCAAGCGAAAAGAAATGACTAGACGTCAATTTTTATCTTATACGCTTGGCGGAGCAGGAGCCTTCATGGCCGGCGGGGCCATTTTACCAATGATCCGCTTTGCCGTCGATCCTATATTGCAGAAGAAAGAAAAAGGCGGATTCTTCAAGGTTATTGAAGAAAGCAAAGTAACGGACCAGCCTACAGAGGTGAAGTTCAAAATCCATCAGGTCGATGGATGGTATGAAAGTGATCCGAAGCTGGTAGCATGGATTACTAAAGGCGCTGACAACCAGATTTATGCGTTGTCTCCTGTATGTAAGCATCTGGGCTGTATGATTAGTTGGGGCGGAGAAGAAGCACCGAACGAATATCACTGTCCTTGTCATGGGGCACGCTACAACAAAGATGGCAAAAACCTCAAGGTTGCGCCTAAGCCGTTGGATGAGTACGAAGTCAGAACGGAAAACGGTTGGGTTTATCTCGGACCAATAGAACCGAATAGTCGCGTTTAGAAGGAGGGCGTTTCGTCTCATGTTCAAAAACATGTACAACTGGATCGACGAACGTCTAGATATTACGCCGATGTGGAGAGATATTGCCGATCACGAGGTGCCTGAGCACGTTAACCCGGCGCATCATTTCTCTGCTTTTGTTTATTGCTTCGGCGGACTGACGTTCTTTATTACCGTCATTCAGATCCTCTCGGGGATGTTCTTGACGATGTATTATGTACCAGATATTATCAACGCTTATTATAGCGTTGACTACTTGCAGCATCAGGTTGCTTTCGGAGCGATCGTTCGCGGTATGCATCACTGGGGAGCAAGCCTTGTAATTGTAATGATGTTCCTACATACTCTTCGCGTTTTCTTCACGGGCTCTTACAAGGCACCGCGTGAAATGAACTGGGTAGTCGGAATGCTAATTTTCTTCGTAATGTTGGGACTTGGATTCACAGGTTATTTGCTTCCATGGGACAACAAAGCGTATTACGCCACGAAGGTTGGTCTGGAAATTGCAGGTTCTGTTCCTTTCCTAGGCGACTACATCAAGGAGTTAATGAACGGTGGAACAATTGTAGGAACGCAAACATTAACGCGGTTCTTCGCTATCCACGTGTTCTTCTTGCCCGGTGCGCTACTTGCTTTGCTTGCCGGACACTTCTTCATGATTCGAAAACAGGGCATTTCCGGGCCGCTGTAACAGAGAGGAGTGGCTAGCGATGGCACATAAACATGATCCAAACGAAAAAATCGTATTTATCGGTGATTCACGCGTTCGCAAGCGCGATTACTCGAATGTGACACCACCGGACTATACCGCTTTCCCGGGTAAGTCTGAAGCCTTTATTCCAAACTTCTTGCTTAAGGAATGGATGGTAGGCGTTGTCGTGCTGGTAGGTTTCTTGGTGCTGGTCATTGCTGAACCGGCTCCACTTGGTTATCCAGCAGATCCATTAAACAGCGCATTCATTCCAATGCCGGACTGGTATTTCTTGTTCTTGTACCAGTTACTGAAATACCCGTACACTTCGGGAGATTATCTCGTGCTAGGTGTACTTGGTCTTTCGGGTCTTCCTTTTATCTCACTACTTCTTGCTCCTTTCCTCGATACAGGTAAAGAGCGCCGCTTCTACCGCCGCCCGATCGCTTCTTCATTGATGGTCGTGTCGTTAGTAGCTGTTACTTACTTGACTTGGGTTTCTTGGAACCATTACGAGCACGAGTTGGCATTGAATGGCCAAACTCCAGAGCATATAGAGCGCAAGATCAAAGCAGAGGAAAATAGAGAAAAAGGGTTGCCGCGTCAGGTTCCAGGTAAGGTGAAAATACCTGATATGGTTGCTGCGGACGATCCAGCCTTTACGGACACGATGACAAAGGCTGCTTGTATTTCTTGTCATGGTGCTGAGCTTGAAGGCGCTAACGGTCCTGCATTACGTGGAATCGGCGATATTCTTAACAAAGAAGAACTCGTGGACGTTATTACAAATGGTAAAGGCAATGGCAACATGCCTGCATTTAAGGGGAATTTGTCCGACGATCAAATCGATAAAGTGGCAACTTGGCTTTCCACACAAAAAGCGGAATAATCATTCCGTTTGCAAAGCGCTAAACCTGACCGTTTTCTGGTCAGGTTTTTTGATGAAAGGAGGAATGAAAGGTTGAACTGGTGGAAATGGCTTCTCTCTAGAAGTATATTGCTTCATCCAACAACTTTGTGGATACTTATGCTGATTTATGTTCCAGGTACTCTGTACGGTTATTATTGGTACAAGGACCAATTGGTTAAAGTATGGAACGAGCACCCTCATTGGCAAATTCCTTTCGTTCCTGACAGCCCTACCGCTTCATTATTTTTCGCATTAGCCGTTCTATGGCTGTGGGTTTCTCCAAAGCCTTCTAAGCGTCAATGGGTTAATGCCGTGCGTGGTGTTATTGAAGCACTCGGCGTTGTGACGTCGGTCAAATATGGCATTTGGGCTACGGCTATTATTTTTGCCGGACAAGCTCAAGGAGATGTCCTGCACTGGGATCATTGGATGCTTATTATCGGACATACAGCAATGGCAGTGACCGCACTTCTCTACGCTAGGTTTTTCACGTTTGGAGGCTTAGCATTACTTGCTGCTGCGATGTGGACATTCCTTAATGACACCTTGGATTACAGCTATGATATATTTCCTTACTTACCGACGCAATTGTATGATGACTTATTTTACGTGGGACTCTTTACCTTCCTGCTAACTGCGCTAAGTGTGTTGGCGGCAGCATTATCAAAGTTTCTTTTTATTAAAGAACCAAGGTAGGACAAGACGTTCTAAATACGGACATCCCCTCATATCCATTGGGTAGGAGGGGATGTCCGTGTTTTTATTAACATTGCAATTCCAAAGACGTAGAAGGCTGCGGATTATGGCAGCAAGCATTTTACTTAGCTTGTGCTTATTTATATGTACACCAGCATTGGCTTTGGGAAGTCCTTCTGTTGCCAGCCAATCGTTAGTGTCAAATAAAGTAGATCAAGCAACTGGAAAAGCTTATGATAGCTTTCTAAAGTCTGCTATCGCGTTGTATGATGCTGTGAACGACGGTGAAATTGAAGTTGTCATGCAATGCTTAGCGGCTATAGAGGAGCAATTTCGTTCCTTGTCAATGAAGGAAATTGTAACGGCGGATGGTATTCATGCGTTAGCTCAAAATGTGACAGAGATGAAGAGAGCCGTTGCAGCTTCTTCACCCGATGAGCATAAGTGGAAGTCAGGGGCAGCAGCTCTGAGATTAGCAGCTGATGCGTTGGCTCATCCATCAAAGCCAATTTGGCATCAATATCGTAATGTTCTGAATGAAGATATAGCGAGACTCAGCAAAGCCTTACCGGGAAAATCGTCTGATTCTAGCGCCATTTCAAAAACAGCACTGTTGGCGTATAATCAATTATCCGAGCATTATCGAGTCATACGTACAGCAGCACTACTTAAGGAAGAGCCTTGGAAAATAGAACGAGGTGACTCTGTTCTTCGTTACACCGATCGTATTCTTAAAGGGAATGCTCCGAATGAACAAATGCTTCAGGGAGCTATTAAAGCGTTGCAGGAAGCGATGGATGGCTTATTTCCTGGTAGTAAGCAGACTTCCGCTACAATTGTACCCCCAATAACAACGGCGCCACCGTCATGGGGATGGACTGCCATGATGGGCTCCTTTATTGTAACGATCCTTACTTGGGTTGGTTGGAAACGCTACAAGGTGGATGAATATGTTGGTCAGGGAAAACGTAATAAACCCGATGAATCTGAGGACGCGGCCCAAAAAATGCTGAAGAGATGGAAAAAATAGAGCAACCCGTTACTCTTCACGGAAGCCTTCACCGAGTACATCATGAACATCACTAATGACGATAAAAGCCTGCCGGTCATGAAGACGGATAAGGCTTTTTAATTTGCGAATTTCAAATCGGCTAACAACGCAGTAAACGATCATCTTACTCTCACCCGAGTAGCCTCCAGTTGCTGGCATTAGGGTCACCCCGCGCTCAAGCTCCAATGTAATGTCCTTGGCCAGCTTCTCCGGGGTATGACACAATATCGTGAAAGCCTTAGCCGAATAGGCGCCTTCTTGTATGAAATCAATGATTCTAGAGGCAATGAATACACTAACCAAGGTGTACAACACTTTCTCCTTCGGTATGAATAGAAGGGATACACAAAGGATTAATACGTCCAATGAAAGTATGATTTGACCCATGCTCCAGCCTTTTAAGCGGTGCAAAATTCTTGCAATAATATCTACGCCACCCGTCGTTCCCCCAGCTCGGAATACTAATCCTAGACCTACGCCAAGCGTAACTCCAGCATAGAGGACGACAAGGATAAAGTCCTGCGTAGAGATGAACGGAATTAGCCAGCCATGAGCGACCAGAACCTCTGTAATCCACAAAAATAAAGAAAGCAGCAATGTCCCTGCGAAGGTGTAAATCATCGCATGCTTCCCAAGCTGACGCCATCCCAGAAAAAACAAAGGGAGATTGATCAATAGGGAAGTCAGAGAGACAGGCAAATTCAAAGCGTAATTCAAAAGCACAGCAACGCCGGTAACTCCGCCCTCCATGAGCATATTCGGGATAATAAAATACTGAAGACCGAAAGCATATATGGCGGTTCCTGCGACTAACAAGCTCCAAGATCTTATGTTGCTCCATGAAAAGGCTTCATTCATAGACGATTCCTCCAAAAATGCATTTGTTTTCGTAAACATCTTAGGCTAACATAGGGAAGACACCTTCAAGAAAGGATGCGGACTATGGGAGAATCCCGCATAACTGATTTAACGCTGACGGAGCGTACGCTTGCCGACATTCAACGTGATGTTGATGCCTATATTTCGCAATTTAAGGAAGGGTACTTCTCACCGATGTCAATGCTTGCTAGAATGACGGAAGAGGTAGGCGAGCTAGCTCGTGAGGTTAATCACCAATTTGGTGAAAAACCGAAAAAGAAGGATGAAGATGATAACTCAATTGAAATGGAATTGGGCGATATTCTCTTTATTGTTACTTGTTTTGCCAATTCATTAGGCATTGATATGACAGAAGCACATCGTAAGGTTATGCATAAATTCAATACCCGAGATGCCGACAGGTGGACCAAGAAGTACACCGATAACGTGTAATTGCCATATGCTGAACTATCCCCTAAATGAAGGGAGGATAGTCGGCATGGATGGGGAAACGTGCCTCCGGCAGGCTTATGAAGCCATTTTTCATGGGGATTTCGAATTAGCTATATACTGGTTTGGGCAGGCAATAGCAATTGAACCCGAGAATGCTGCCTATCATTACAGAGGATCCATTACCTGTGCAAGGAGCGGTAAGCTTAAGCTTGCACTAACGTATGCTGAAAGAGCCGTACAGTTAGATCCGAATGATTCGAGCTATCAATTAAACCTGCGGATGATCTTGTCCAGACAGAAAATCATTGAGGCAAGAGGGCTGCTAGCTTCAGCTTCACCAGACATTGAGAAGAGCCTGGAGTTATTGCAGGAAGCTGCGAAGCTTGACCCGTTGTCAGCAGAAGCCAGATTGCTGCTCGGTGTCCTGTACCGGATACAAAGGAATTATAAGCTTGCATTAGATTCCCTACGAGATGCTCTTCAGCTTGAGCCTCAGCATGAAGAAGCCAAACGCTTGCTACACGAAGTGCGGGCAGAGAGACGCCGCCTTCTTAAACAACAATATTCTCACTACAACTCGAAAAGGAACAGGTGATAGCATGTCTCAAAAAATTACTGTAGCCGTAGCTGGAGCAGGCGGAAGAATGGGCCGTGAAGTCGTAAAAATGGTATTAGAAGATCCTGAACTACAGTTAGTAGCAGCAATTGGTAATACTTCAACAGGCGCAGTTGACGCCGGGTCACTAGTCGGGAAGCCCGATACCGGCGTCATCGTTTTATCCAATTTGGCCGATGCCTTGTCTGTCAGCCGTCCCGATGTCCTTGTTGATTTCACGAATCCTAAGTCTGCGATGCCCAATACCGAAACGGCACTTGCCTATGGTGTGCGTCCTGTAATTGGAACAACCGGCTTTACACCGGAGCAAATCGTAGAACTAGACAAAATCTGTCGAGATAAAGGAATCGGTGGGCTGATCGCTCCTAACTTTTCCATCGGGGCCATCCTTATGATGAAATTTTCTGCGATGGCTGCCAAGTATTTTCCCCATGTGGAAATCATTGAATACCATGGTGACCAAAAATTAGATGCTCCGTCAGGTACATCAATAAAAACGGCGGAATTAATATCACAAGCAAGACAGGAGCTTCGTCAAGGAAACCCGAATGAAGAGGAAGTCATTGAAGGCGCTAGAGGTGGCTATTACGACGGATTCCGCATACATAGCGTTCGGCTCCCTGGAGTGTTTGCCCAACAGGAGGTTGTGTTCGGTGCGTTTGGACAAACTCTCAAAATACGTCACGATTCCTTCGATCGTGCTGGCTATATGCCTGGTGTTAATACTGCAATCAAAAAAATCATGAGCGTAACAGGCATGGTTTATGGATTCGAGCACTTCTTAGATTAAACTAAACTTCCCTCAAGAGAGGAGATTACCATCCATGATGGAAATCGCGCTAATCGCTCACGACAGAAAAAAAGATGAGATGGTGAATTTCGCCATCGCCTATGAGCATGTACTTAAGCATCATAGGCTCTATGCAACGGGAACAACAGGAACTCGAATTATGGAAAGCACTTCCTTAACTATACATCGTTTCATGTCCGGACCTTTAGGCGGAGACCAGCAGATTGGAGCCAGAGTAGCGGAAAATACGATGGACCTCATCCTATTTTTCCGTGATCCATTAATGGCACAGCCGCACGAGCCGGATATTATTGCACTTCTAAGGCTTAGTGATGTACAGGGTATCCCGGTGGCGACGAATGTCGCGACAGGGGAGCTGCTTGTTAAAGCGTTGGAGCGCGGAGATTTTGCTTGGCGCGAGCTCGTACATAAATATAAGCCGGGGATAGAAGAATGAGTAAGATTGCTCATAAGCAATTAGACATACTCATATTTGCTGCACATCCAGACGACGCGGAAATCGGCATGGGTGGAACGATTGCTAAGCACATTAAGGAAGGCTTATCGGTAGGAATTATCGATTTGACTTATGCTGAGATGTCTTCGAATGGGGATGTCGAAACGAGGCAAAAGGAAGCTGCTGAAGCCTCGAGGGTGCTTGGTTTGACTGTGAGGGATAATCTTGGCCTGCCTGACCGCCGGCTTGCGGTAATTGCCCAGCACACGGATCTTATGGTTGAGGCTATTCGCAAATATCGCCCTCGGCTTGTTTTTGCTCCTTATGTTATTGATAGGCATCCCGATCATATCACTTGTAGTCGGATGGCTGAGGAAGCCGTATTTAATGCTAAGCTGCGAAAATATTTGCCTGAGCTACCGGCATGGACGGTTGATCAGCTCATTTTTTATTTCATCAACGACGCACATACGCCTCAGCTATTAATTGACGTAAGTGATGTACATGATATTAAGATGAATGCCCTTAAGGCTTATCGTTCGCAATTTCTTCCGGCTGACAATCAAGCAGATTGGGTTGAAACGCCGCTTACGGGAGCTTATTTAGAGCTTATCGTGGCCAGAGATCGTTTGCTTGGGCAGGCTAAGAAATATAAATATGCCGAAGGCTTCATTGCCAAAGGCCCAGTTGCCCTTAATTACTTCTAATGTCGATTACTTAGAGAATACAATGAAATGTGCGTCTGGGATGCGCAGTCAGAGCGCGCGTTCCATTCGCATGGCAGAAAGGAGAACTCGACATGAATCGTCCGTTAAAAATAGGAATTACCTGTTATCCGTCGCTAGGCGGTTCGGGGGTAGTCGCGACAGAGCTCGGAAAATTACTTGCCGAAAAAGGTCACGAAATTCATTTTATTACACATAGCATGCCGTTTCGCCTTGGGAAATTCCACCGAAATATTTTCTACCATGAAGTCGAGGTTTCAGATTATTACGTATTTCGCTATCCGCCCTACGATCTGTCGCTTGCAAGTAAAATGAATCAAGTAGCTAGACTGCAAAATTTGGATTTACTTCATGTCCATTACGCTGTGCCGCATGCTATATGTGCAATATTAGCTAAACAAATGGCTGGAGATGACCTGAAGGTCGTAACAACTCTTCACGGAACGGATATAACTGTATTAGCGCAGGATGAGTCGCTTAAAGATATTATTCGATTGGGTATCCGTCAAAGCGATGCAGTAACTGCTGTGAGTCAAGATCTTATTAAAGAAACCCGTGATCTTCTAGATATAAATGAGCATATCGATTTAACATACAATTTTGTGGACAAACGAATTTATTATCCTCGTGAATGTAAGGATTTACGGAGTGATTATGCGGACCCTCACGAGAAGGTACTCATGCACATTTCCAACTTCCGACCAGTGAAGCGTACGATGGACGTAGTTGATATTTTCGCCAAAGTAAATGCAGTTACACCTTCCAAGCTTGTACTTGTAGGGGAAGGACCGGATTTGCCGAAAATTCAAACCAAAATTAATGCCCTGGGTCTAGCTCATCGGGTACATTTCTTGGGAAAACAGGATGATGTGGCTCAGGTTATCTCCATTGCTGATTTGATGCTGCTTCCTTCGGAGAAGGAGAGCTTTGGGTTAGTTGCTTTGGAAGCGATGGCTTGTGGAGTCCCAACAATCGGCTCAGTCGCTGGAGGAATTCCAGAGCTTGTTCAGCATGGTAAAACGGGCTTCTTATCAACAATCGGAAACACCGAGGATATGGCAGACAATGCACTGAAATTATTGACTAACGATAAGCTGTATGCAGAATTCAGAGAAGCTTGTATACAGAGAGCGCATCATGTGTTTTGCGATGAGCTCATTACCGCACAATACGAAGAAATTTATTACCGTGTTCTAGGAATGCCACTTAAGACTCCTGTGTCAGCTTGCCAAGTGTAACAGCCCATGGAGTCTGGGTGAGTGGAAGGTGTTGTTGTAAGATGATTAATCAAGATGAGGAAAGCTTATGGGCAAAAGGGCTGGAAATTGTCTGTAAGCTTGAAGAGAATGGTCATAAGGCCTATTTAGTCGGAGGCTGCGTCAGAGACCGGATGTTAGGTCGCAGCCTTAATGATATTGATATTGCCACATCGGGGAGGCCAGAGGATGTAATCTCGCTGTTCGAGAAAACTCTTCCTACAGGCTTAAAGCATGGGACAGTGACAGTGAGAGAAGACGGGCAATCATTCGAGGTTACAACCTTCAGGCAAGAGACTGGCTACTCGGATGGTCGTCGACCCGATGAAGTACTGTTTGTGCAAGATGTTAAAGAGGACTTAGCACGGCGCGACTTTACCTTTAATGCTATGGCTGTTGGGATGGACGGTGAGATCGTTGATCCCTTCGGAGGGCAAGATGCATTGCGGGCGGGAGTCGTTGCTTGCGTAGGAGAAGCGTCCGAACGTTTCGGTGAGGACGCTTTACGCATGCTGCGAGCTATTCGTTTCGCTGCTGAATTTGATTTTCTGCTACTGCCCGAAGTGTGGGCGGGTATTCTTAAACAGCGGTCCAAGCTTAAGCATGTCGCTATGGAACGTATTAGTAACGAATGGGACAAGATGATGGCAGGCAGCGGTCCTGAGCAAGCATGTCATTACTTGTTTAAGAGTGGATTGCTTGCCCATGTGAAGGAAGAATTGCCTGAAGCTATCTTGAGCGCTGCAGAGCGTTATCGGTTTAACGAGCTAAGCTGGGAATGGGAAGCGTCTCTTTCGACCGTGGGGTCATTAAGCAACGACTTCTTGCAGCTTCCCTTAATTGCTGATGTGGACTTGCGTTGGGCTGCTTTGCTATCGGGAATGAGTGCGGATCAAGAAACGGGTATCGAATTCTGTCGCGCTTTACATTTAAGCAGTCGAAGGACTACGAGAATAGCTGAAGTAGTGGGCTTCAATGAGAAGCTGAGCGCGTTTGAGGAGCATGAGCTCAGAGTAGGCTGGATTAAGCTGGCACTGGCATACGGTAGCTCCATCGCGGAGGACTGGTTAGTAATGAACGAAGCCTGCGAGGAGCCGTTATTTGAAGCGAGAGGCTGGTTAGAAGAGCTGCCGATCACATCAGTGTCTGAGCTGAAATTACGTGGTAATGAGCTTTCAAGCTTGCTAGGCAAATCCCCAGGCCCATGGATAACAACGTTGCTTCAGCAATTGTTGGAGGAAGTGGCGTTCGAGCGCGTGACCAATGAAAAGAAATCTCTTGTATCGGCTGCCAAATCATTGGTCGGAAATCTGAAATCGTAGGTGAACAAGATGAGCAAGGACAACTTATTAAATCTATTGGAAGCCGAAGCGGGTAAATATGTCTCGGGTGAGGAGATAAGCCAGAAGCTACAGGTAAGCCGGACAGCTGTCTGGAAAAAAATTCGGAAGCTGACATCGGAAGGTTACATTATCGAAGCCGTGCCGCGTTTGGGCTATCGATTATCGGGTAAGCCTTCCCACCTTTCTGTTCATGAGCTTCTTCCTAAGCTAAACACGAAGAGCTTCGGACGGGCTCTGCATCTCCTTGACGTTGTCCCCTCCACTCAGGATGAAGTACGTCGGTTGGCAGATCAGGGTGCTGCTGAAGGGACATTGGTTATCGCTGAGCAGCAGACCAAGGGTCGAGGCAGAATGGGACGGTCATGGGCCTCTCCAAAAGGAAAAGGAATATGGATGAGTCTACTCCTTCGCCCGCCTGTGCCTCTTCCGTTAACTCCGCAGCTAACTCTTCTTGCTGCTGTTGCGCTAAGCCGTGGTATATCTCGCCTTGTGCCAATTACAATTGGAATCAAGTGGCCGAACGATTTGCTTGTGAATGGTAAGAAAATTAGCGGCATTTTATTGGAATCCGCTGCGGAAGATGAAAGATTGCGCTATGTTATTGTTGGGATGGGCATATCGGTTAACCTTGATCCTGAGGATTACCCGGAAGAGCTGCTAGAGAAAGCAATCTCGTTGAAAATGGCATCAGGTGCTGTAATAGATCGTAGTGAGCTCATCGCTGTTATACTCGAAGAATTCGAACGATTATATGCGCTCTATTTGGAACAAGGCTTTGCTCCTATCCGATCATTATGGGAAGCCCATTCCGTTACACTGAATAATCACACCGTATTAAATACTCCCCAAGGTCAGGTTCAAGGAATCCCGCGAGAGCTTGATGATATGGGCGGTTTGCGCATAGAGCTTGAGGATGGAAGCTTCAAAACGATCTATTCGGCTGTGATCGATTCATAGACGTTGTTCGGAGTTTCTGTTATAATTTGTTGACAAGGTGGTATCGCTATTCGTAGCGAACTGCACTTGCCAGCAATGAAATGTTAGCGAATGAAAAGCAGTAAAGAAAGCAACAGTAATCCAATACCGTCAATGATTCGCGGCGGATTCTGCTCTGAGCCGAAAGGACCGAGACAGAAGGACGTGAAGGACGTTCTATGTTGAATGGCAACCTTTTTTGCTCATGGGCAAAATGGGTTTTTTTGTTGTTATATCCTGTAATCAGTAGGAGGATATTCCATGAAACAAGCATTGACTCTCCCACGTTTTAAAGCCATGAAGAGCCAGAATAAGCCGATTGTTATGCTGACAGCTTACGATTACCCCTCAGCTATGCTGTCGGAGGAAGCTGGAGTAGACGTTATTCTCGTTGGTGATTCTTTAGGCAATGTGGTACTCGGATACGACACGACGGTTCCTGTAACGTTAGAAGATATGATTTATCATACTCGTGCTGTAGTGCGTGGCGCACCTGGCACAATGATTGTGACGGACATGCCCTTCGCAACCTATCGGCTTGGTCCGGAAGCAACGCTCCGCAATGCAGCTAGAATTATGCAGGAGGGCGGTGCCCACGCGGTAAAGCTAGAGGGTGGCGCTGAGCTAGCTGATGAAATTAGATTGTTGACCTCAGCAGGTATTCCCGTTATTGGACATATTGGACTTACTCCGCAGTCTGTTCATCAGATTGGGGGGTACAGGGTTCAAGGTAAAACCTCCTCAGAGGCCGAGAAGCTATTGTCAGACGCTAAGGCGTTAGAGCAGGCTGGTGCATTCGGTGTTGTTCTTGAGCTCGTTACAGAGGAGCTGGCGGCTGCTGTGACGCATTCGATTAGTATCCCTACAATTGGAATTGGTGCAGGTCGCGGCTGTGACGGTCAAGTGCTCGTATACCATGATATACTTCGTTATGGCTCTGGCATCCGGGATAAGAAAATGGTTAAAAGCTACGCGAATATTGGGGATACGATTCGGAGTGCAATTACGGAGTATGTGGATGAGGTAAGGACAAAAGCTTTCCCAGAGGAGAAGCACTCGTTCCCTCTAGAGCAATCATCTAACCAGAGCATTTCATCTAAGCTGTACGGAGGAGAAGGGAAATGACACCTAAGATTATCCGAACGATTGTCGAATTGCGGCAAGCGATTGCCGAATTCAGGAAGCTTAGCGAAGATAATCGATCGGTAGGATTCGTTCCAACGATGGGCTACCTACATGAAGGGCATGCCAGCCTTTTACGTCAGTCTGCTTCTGATAATGGTCTAACCGTGCTAAGTATTTTCGTTAATCCGCTACAATTTGGACCTAATGAAGATTTGGATAAATATCCTCGAGATGAGGAGCGGGACATTAAGGTTGCTGCTACAGCTGGCACGAATATCATATTTATTCCTGCTTTAAGTGAAATGTATCCAAACCAAGCATTAACACATATTAGCGTCAGCGAAATTACCGAGAGGTTATGCGGTGCAAGCCGACCGGGTCACTTCGATGGTGTAGCTATAGTTGTTACCAAGCTATTTAACATCGTGCAGCCTGACCGTGCTTATTTCGGTTTGAAGGATGCCCAGCAGCTTGCTGTTATTTCTCAGATGACGCAAGACCTTAATATACCAGTAGAAATTGTTCCATGTCCGATTTTACGTGAAGAGGATGGGCTGGCTCTCAGCTCCCGTAACGTATATCTTGATGAGGACCAAAGAAGCCAAGCACTTATTTTATCTCAATCACTTTCTGCTTCGACAGATTGGATTCAGGCAGGAATTTCTGCGTCTGAGCTAATTGCGAAACTTAAGGCTGAAATTAGCAAAGCGCCGCTCGCTAAGATTGATTATGTGGATGTTCTCACGTATCCTAATTTGAGTCAGCTTAATAAAGATCGACCACTTAATGAAAATAACAATGATTTGTTGATTGCTGTAGCTGTATATTTCGGTAAAACTCGTCTTATCGATAATAGGCTGCTAAATCCAGTGGAGGTAGGTGAAGGTTTATGTTTCGCCAAATGATGAAATCCAAAATACACCGTGCAACAGTGACGGAAGCGAATTTGAATTATGTCGGAAGTGTAACGATTGACCAGGACTTGCTTGAACTGGTTGATATTTTACCTGATGAGAAGGTTCAGATCGTTAATAATAATAATGGGGCCCGTTTTGAAACCTATGCAATACCAGGGCCAAGAGGGTCTGGTGTCATTTGCCTAAACGGTGCAGCAGCCAGACTTGTGCAGCCGGGAGATCAGGTCATTATTATCAATTATGGTTTATTTTCTGACGAAGAAGCTCGCCAGCATCACCCGAAGGTTGCAATCATGGATGAAAATAATCATGTTGTTAAATTATTGGCGGAAGAGCCGCATTCGACCGTTTTGTAATACGTATGAAACACCTCCTTGGAACGCAGAATGAGCAGTACAGTTTCACTTGCGACAAGGGGGGACAATATGATTCGACAATTGTTTGCGACAATGAATGATGTATTAGATGATCTTATACTCCGATTTCCGACCTCTTCCGGTGATGAAAAAAAGATGCTACAGCAGCAATGGGACATGCTCAAAACGCTAAGTGATGATATTATTGAGTCATGGCTACAGTTTGAAGACAAGATGGGGATGTTTAGGGATCTTCAGCAGCAGCCTGCCGTGACCGAGGCTAAAGCGCCACAGAAGCTTGTAGGCTCATTTATTAAAGGACAAGGTTACTTTAAGCTGCAGATGTTTAAGCAGGCTTCTGAGCAATTAGAGGAAGCGGTAGCCGAATATCCTGAATTTACTTGCGTACGATTATTTCTTGGGATGTCTCGGATGCATATGAGACAATGGAATGAAGCGCAAAGGCATTTCCAATTAATTGTGTCCACATCGGAAGAGACCAGACTACAAGCGATCGCTTATAATGCATTAGGCTGCATTCAAGCTATTTATGCCCATATTGATCAAGCTCAGCATTATTTTCTCAAAGCGTTGGAAGTCGATCCCTCCTTCACTGATCCTCAGTTGAATTTGGAATCGATCCAGCAGGGAAGTGGACAGCTGCAGCTTCAATTCGGAAGTGCTGAGCTGCAAAGCTTAGTTCAGGTCTAGATATCGCCCGTTATATATACGGTTCTGGTTGCCGGAAGGAAAGGAAGTCAGCAATGAAATTTGCCGTGCTCGATTTTGAAACAACGGGCATGTCGTCCGATAAAGATGAAATTATACAAACGGGGCTCGCGCTAATTGATGAGGCGGGTACCGTTTGTTCAACGTATGCTAGCTATGTGCGTCCAAGCAGGCCGGTACCGCCTGAGATAACGCGTTTAACGGGGATCACCAATGAGGATGTCATCAATGCTAATGAGCTTGAAGATATGCTTAATGAGGTTGTCCCTTTCCTTCAGGATGCTGTACTTGTAGGGCACAACGTAGAGTTCGATGCTTCCTTCTTGCAAGCCGCCCTAGATCGGAGCGGCTATTTGCCATTCGCAGGACGAATGATTGATACAGTGGAGCTTACTCGCCTTCTGTATCCCACCCAGCCATCTTATTCATTATCATCACTTACACAAACCCTTAATATTAGTCATGATCGCCCTCATCAGGCTGACAGTGATGCTGTTGCAACCGCAGAGCTATTCCTGCTGTGCTTGAACAAGCTCAGGACGTTGCCATTATTTACTTTGCAGCGGCTTAGAGCTATGTTCGATCAGGAAAGCAATGATCTAGGCTGGCTAATTGCTGACGTAGCTGTTTGGCGTGAAACGCAGCCATTCATTCAAGAGGAAGGGGTTCATCACTTCCGTCAATTCGCGATGAATGTGGGCGACTGGAGCGAGGATGCACTTACAAATCGGAGCGAAGATACAACGGATGCATCTAAGCTGTTGAAGGATATGTCATTCGACGAATATCTAGCTATCGTTCAGAATAATCTCAAGCAGCTGTTTCCCGGATATGAATCAAGGGAAGGTCAGGAGATTATGTTCCAGGAGGTTGTTGGAGCATTAGAGCAGGACTCTCATTTATTGGTGGAAGCGGGAACAGGAACGGGGAAATCACTAGGCTATTTGTTGCCTTCACTATATTATGGGTTAAAGGAAGACAAAAAAGTCGTAGTCACTACTCATACAATTCAGCTTCAGGAGCAGCTTCGTGAACGAGATTTGCCTTTGCTTCAGCAGGTTCTTCCTATGCCTTTTCGCGCAGCGGTATTCAAGGGTCGTAGTAACTACTTATGCTTGAGGAAATTTGAGAGCCGTCAGCAAATTCCAGAGCATGCACTAGGTCGCGAGGATGCCATTACTCGAGGGGGAATGACGGTATGGCTTGGAGAAACGGAAAGAGGGGAATCTGAAGAGCTCAATATCGGTACTCGGAACAAGGAGGAATGGGATGCAGTATCCAGTGATGCAGCATCTTGTCTGAATCGTGCCTGTCCTTGGTTCCGTCGCTGCTTCTATCATCGAGCACGGAACGAAGCCGGTAAAGCAGATCTTATTATTACGAATCATGCTCTGGTGTTCACTGACATACGCGCTGAGCATCGGCTTTTACCCGCATATGATAGACTGATTGTAGATGAAGCGCATCATCTGGAAGAGGTTGCAAGCCATCATCTCGGACAGAAAACAGGGCATTCAACGCTAGCTATTCCTCTTCAACGTATCTGGAAAGATGCACGTACTGGTTTATTGCCTCAGTTAATTAGCACTGTTTCATCATTAGGAACGGGCAATTCATCGGCTTGGACAGAAAAGCTAGAGGTAATCGTGCCCAAAATTCATGAAATACGTGATGCATGGGAGCGATGGATGGATGCTTTGTTTAATTTGCTCGCTAGTCAGGCCTCTACAGATGAAACAGGCAATTATACCTATAGGCTGAAGCCATCGGAGCTGCCTTCACAGTGGGAGAGCTTGTCCGTAGATGGGAACAATGTGATCCAGCTACTTTCCGATTTTATCCGGCCTCTAGAGAAATTAACGATTGAAATTCGGGAAGATGCGGATGAGCTTAGCTTGCAAGGGATGCTAACCGACCTAAGCGGAGTGCTGAAAGACTTGGCCAATGTGCGAGCAGATACACAATCTTTTGTCTCGCTTGGCAAGCCTGAGTTCGTTTATTGGGTAGAGGGGCATTCTCAGTATCGCGGGAGATCGGTATGGATATATGGAGTGCCAGCGGATGTAAGCGTGCTCCTTAAAGAAGGTGTATTCGATCGCAAAGCAAGCGTCATTATGACATCAGCTACACTTACGATTGATAAGTCTTTCCGTTACGTCACTGAGCAGCTTGGGCTAGATGCGGCTGAGAAGGATGGGAGATTAAAGACGGCATTACTTCCATCCCCTTTCAAATATCGCGAGCAGGCGTTAGTTCTTATCCCTAGAGATTTTCCTGCGATTAAAGGACGCGATGGAGAAACAACCTTCATCAATGCGTTAGTCGATTCGCTTCAGGAAATGGCCCGAACAGTGGGAGGGCGTATGCTTGTGCTCTTTACCTCCCATCGTATGCTTAAAACCGTGTATGGGCCTCTGAAGGAGCGACTAGAGTCAAGCGGGATTCAAGTGTTAGGACAAGGAATGGACAGTGGCAGCCGTAGCCGCTTGACACAGCAATTCATTAAGCAGCCAGCATCGGTGTTGCTAGGAACGAGTAGCTTCTGGGAAGGAATTGATTTGCCAGGAGATGCGCTGACTTGTCTTGCAATTGTCCGCTTGCCCTTCCAGCCTCCGAACCACCCGGTCGCAGAAGCCAAATCAGAGAAGCTCCAAGCTGAGAATAAAAATCCTTTCATGAAGCTATCACTTCCTCAGGCAGTTATACGCTTTAAGCAAGGCTTTGGCCGACTAGTAAGAACGGCTTCTGATAAAGGCATCGTCATATTATATGATACAAGAGTAATAGAAACGAATTACGGTAAATATTTCTTGTATTCCTTACCTGGTCCCAAGATGGAACATTTGCCGACAGCGGCGATGGCTGCCCGTGTAAGCTCATGGCTTAATCCGATTGTCGATGGTGAAGAGGGAGAGTTGTCATGAAACCGAACAAAATATCCGAGGCAGTCGTAAGACGACTTCCTGTCTATCTAAGATTTCTTAACGAGCTGAGTGCTAGTCGCATCCAGACAGTATCCTCGCAGGATTTGGGGGAGAAGCTTGATCTAAATCCTGCACAAATACGTAAGGACTTAGCCTACTTTGGAGAGTTCGGACGCAAAGGCGTTGGCTACAATGTCGATTATTTAATAGAAAAGATTCGCCAAATTCTTAAGCTAGACAAAATGATGCATGTTGCTTTGGTGGGGACAGGTAATTTGGGTCGTGCATTGTGCAACTATAATATGTACATTAAAGATAATATGAAAATTGTATCTGTTTTTGATGCTGATGAGAGCAAGAAGGGAACACTTATCAATCAATTAACCGTGCAGCCTATGCAGGAGCTATCGGCTGCAGTTAAACAACATGATATATCAGTTGGCATCATAACGGTTCCTTCTGCAGAGGCTCAGAATGTAGCCGATCAATTCGTGGCAGCGGGTATCCGAGGGATACTGAACTTCGCTCCAGTCGTTCTGAAGTCAATTCCTGGAGTGAGAATTCACCATGCTGATTTTACTGCAGAGCTACTTAGCTTGGCTTATTATATGGATCATATTAATGGTTCTTTGAATGGAGAGGAAAGCCAATGACGCGCTTACTTATTAATAATGGTACATTCGTAACAATGGATGCACAGCTGCCCCAATTCGAGGGTTGGATGGCAATAGAGGGCGATCTTATTGCTGGTCTTGGAGAAGGAAGCGCTCCTGAGCAAGAGAAATCTCGTGCTACTGAGATTATGGACGGCAAGGGACTACTGTTCATGCCTGGGCTTGTTAATACGCACGGCCATGCTGCAATGTCTTTGCTTCGCGGACTTGCGGACGATCTTGCTTTACAGGATTGGCTGCAAAATCATATGTGGCCAACAGAAGCTAAATTTACGGGTGACGACGTATATTGGGGTTCAGCTCTTGCTGCGGCGGAAATGATCAAAAGTGGTACCACCACATTTGTAGATATGTATGACCATATGCAACGTGTCGGCGAGGTGGTCGAGCAATCGGGTATGCGGGCTAGCTTAACCCGTGGTGTAATTGGCTTATGTCCTGAGGACGTCCAGAAGGCAAAGCTAGCGGACGCTATTCAGTTCGCCAAGGACTGGCATGGCGCAGCTGACGGACGTATTAGCGTTATGATCTCACCTCATGCTCCTTACACATGTCCACCCGACTATATTGTCAAATTCGTAGAAGCAGCGCATGAGCTTAATTTGCCAATGCACACTCATATGTCCGAAACGATAGCTGAGGTTGAGCAGAATGTTAGAGACTATGGCTACCGTCCGGTTGAGCATTTGGACCGTTTAGGTATGTTTAGTCGTCCTACTCTAGTTGCTCACGCCGTTCATCTAAATGATGAGGAAATTGCGTTGCTAGCGGAACGTAATGTTGCTGTCTCCCATAACCCGGTAAGCAACTTGAAGCTTGCAAGCGGGATCGCGCGAGTGCCTGATTTAATGAAGGCAGGAGTGACTGTATCACTCGGTACGGACAGTGCAGCTAGTAACAACAATCTGGATCTGTTCCAAGAAATATCTATGGCTGCTTTGCTGCACAAAGGCGTCAGTGGGGATCCGACAGTTGTTCCAGCGGCTGAGGCATTACGGATGGGAACCGTATACGGGGCTCGTTCCATTGGTTTAGAAGGAATCGTGGGCCAGCTTAAGGTGGGGCTCAAGGCAGATTTCATTGCTCTTTCCATCAGCAAGCCGCATTTTGTTCCACACACAGATTATGTTTCACATTTGGCTTATGCAGCTAGAGGGTCGGACGTAAGTCATGTGTGGGTCAATGGCAAACAATTGTTGAAAAATGGTCAGCTACTCACTCTCGATGAAGAGAAGATTCTCGCTGAAGCGGAACGTTGTTTCCAGAGGCTTCGGGGATGAATCTGAGCCGCAGTGAGGGTAAACGGAGATTACCGTCTCTTTCGCTTAGAAGATGGCTAGTCATATTGGCTGGTTTTGTTGTTTTTGTTATCGTTACCTTCGTTCTGTACGTTCGTTCCGCGGATACTGATCATCGTAATGCCGAGAACAACGCCATACGAATCGCCAAAGAGCAAGCAGGGCTAGTCGAAGTCTCCAATGCGGTAATTCACACTTGGGATGAGACGGTATGGGTTGTAAATGGAAAAGATGCTGAGGAGCAGGAATGGATGGTATGGGAGCGCGAGGCTGAGACCATTAAAGAAAAGGTCAGCGACAACATGTCTGAGCAGCAGATGATTGCAAAGTTCTCGCAGGAGCACAATGGATTAATGCCGATTCGCATCATTCCGGGTTGGTTTCAGAACGGGCCTGTGTGGGAAATTCGTTACTGGAATGAGGCAGAGCAGAACAATCAGCGGCATCAATCGATTGATTTTTACTCCTTCAAAACAGGATCAAAGCTTAAAACCTATGTTCTCTCGAGTTAGTAAGCAAAACATAAACATTCCGCTGCATTAAGCTAAATAGACATAATAACGGCTGGCCCATAAGTGATGAACTTATGGGCTGCTTTTTTATATCGAATGGAAAGTATGAGCCGTTTGACGTTAGTCCTCCAAATTTAACTTACTGAGTGAACTACACATATGTGTTGGCAGACAGGTATGTGTAGTTCACTCAGTAAGTCCGGAAAGCAGCAGGGCTCGTAAAAATAGAAGAATCTTGATAGACCGCTTATAGCTGTGGCACGGTTCGACCTCATGGAGAACAAGAGCTGCGAAGTGCGTAATAATGGTTGTTGAGATTTTCCCGACAGCGCCTAAATAGGCGTTTTTTTGTTGTTTTACCATTGATCATCTAACGATTAGTATATCAAATCCTGATATACTATTAGCTGTACCTCATTGAAACATTCAATCCTAACTAAACAGATAACTATTTGTAGGAGGGGTTTAGCATAATGAAAATACGAATAATACCTATTACAATAACTGTGGCATTAGCGGCCGTCATTCTGTTCGGAGGATGGTTTGCTTACAGACATTATGGCGTTGAGAAGCCTTTAGACAAGGTTGCCAATTCAGTTGCTGGTGTAGAAACTGCTAAGGTCGAGATGTCCAATGGACTTGTTACAGTGAAAGTTAAACTGGCTCCAGATGCTGATCTTGGAGAAGTATATCGTCTAATAAAAAAAGATGGAGCGAGTGAGATTGGAAGCAAAAAGCTGGAATTAGCGGCGACTGCAACGGATAAGGAAAGTGTGCGGCTTGAAAAAGCATGGAGCTACGCCTTGTTCGATGTTGCTGAAGCGATGGAAAACCATAAATACTCAGGCATTAGAAATACGATGGAGAGCTTATCCGAGCAATTTGCAGGAATTACCGTACACACAGATATGGATGAAACGAATGTCTATATTTCAATGAGGGATGGTAACGCGGCGAAATACGTTATTTTACCTCGCCAGCCTGCGATGTTAGGGGTGTGGTCTAATGCGTAAGCTAAGCTCCTTTGGAAAAGAGATCGGTATAGGTACTGCAGTAGTTTTGTTTATTTTCTTGCTATACGTTGGTATATCTCCAGCTATTATGGTTATGGGTTTATTAATGTTCGCAGCAGTCATCGTATTGTCTAGATCCAAAGGTGGTCTAGCGATGGGGACAGCTGGTAAGAAGGTAACCGCACGGAAGCCTGAATTTCTAACCTTCGAGGATATTGGTGGTCAGGACCAGCCGAAACGAGAGCTGACGGAGGCATTGGATTTTCTAGTCAATCGTGACAAGATACAACAGCTCGGTATTCGTCCTCTCAAGGGTATCCTGTTGACGGGTCCTCCAGGGACAGGCAAAACTTTACTTGCTAAAGCTGCAGCCAATCATACTCGTTCCGCATTTATTGCGGCATCGGGGAGTGAGTTTGTCGAGATGTATGTTGGGGTCGGTGCTGGAAGAATCCGCGATTTGTTCAAGGAAGCTCGCCAGCAAGCGATTAAGCTGAAGAGAGATAGTGCAATTGTGTTTATTGATGAGATTGATGGCATTGGTGGCAAAAGAGACGGCGGGCAGCATAGAGAATATGATCAAACCCTTAATCAATTGCTTACCGAGATGGATGGTGTTCAGGGGGAAGAAAGTATTCGTGTACTTCTGATTGCTGCGACGAACCGTAAAGAATTGCTTGATCCTGCTTTACTTCGCCCAGGTAGATTCGATCGCCAGATTCAGGTAGATCTTCCGGATAAGACGGGTAGGGAGCACATTCTGAAGCTGCACGCACGTAATAAACCGATGGATGAAGAAGTGTCGCTCGGCAAGGTAGCGGAAGAAACCTTTGGTTTTTCTGGAGCACAGCTGGAAAGCGTCATGAACGAAGCAGCGATCTATGCAATGCGTGAGGAGTCAGATAAGCTGATGACCGTTCATCTTACCCAAGCGATTGACAAAGTTATGATGGGTGAAAGAATGGACAGAGAAACGACTCGCGAAGAACGTGAGAGAGTAGCTATTCATGAGCTAGGTCATGCGATCGTAGCCGAGAATGTGCGTCCTAAGAGTGTTGCTCAGGTATCGCTCACTCCGCGTGGACAGGCTCTGGGATATGTTCGTCATCATCCGCAGGAGGATCGCTATCTCTATACGCTAAAGGTTCTAGAAGAACAGATTATGATTGCACTAGGCGGCGCAGTTGCTGAGGAGATTTTTTACGGCGGGCGCAGCACAGGGTCTCGTGGGGATTTTGACCAAGCAACGAGTATCGTAAGAACGATGATTGAGTCGGGGATGTCTACGCTAGGGATTATCCATCCGCAAGCGTTGACTCAGGAACAGTGGTCGAAGGAGAATACGAAAATTCTGGATGAGCTCACTAGCAAGACACGTGAATTGTTAGACATTCATAAGGATAAATTCATGCAATTGCTCGGTCACTTGATCAAAGAAGAAACCTTATCTGGGAAGCAACTTCGGGATATTCTAAGTGAGAAAGCAGCATGATCAGGAAATATCTAAGTGACCATAACCACATTTCCGAGACAATAAGTCTGGGGATGTGGTTATTTTTTTATGCAAAAATTTAGTTAATTTATATAAAATATGTGTTACATTCTTAAGGTATCTTTAAGATTTAGAACGGTGTTTAAGAAGGAAAATAAACAAAAAATATGGTAGCATTGAACCTAATATACATTTGAATCGTCTAACGGAATAGAGGTGGCAAGATTGGATTCCCAACGTAATTTCGATTTTCTTAAATATATGGTTGAAACAGATGATACCAAAGGCTTGTTGAACGAATTAATGACGGCTTACGGGAAGGATGTTTGGAACTACGCCTATAGCATTACACGCAAATGGGATTTGGCTGATGACATTACGCAAGAGGTATTCATTAAGGTTTTTCGCAATATGCACGCTTTTCGCAGGGATGCTTCAGTAAAAACCTGGCTCCTAACGATAACGCGAAATACAGCAATTGATTATCAACGATCTGCCTTTTTCCGTAAGGTAACCTTATCTGATGTTGTTGAGGATTACGGAGAGCGCCATTCTGTCGAGCATGACGTTGCGGACTCAGAGGCGGTCAATGAGATTTGGAAGATGGTATTAGAGCTTCCAAAGAAATACAGAGAAGTTATTATCCTATACGCTCATAATCAGCTGTCACTGAAGGAGATTGCACAAGTACTAGATGTGACAGAAGGGACAGTTAAATCAAGAATGTTTCATGCTAGGCAGAAGCTAACGAAGATCAAGGAGGCTAACAGCTAGTGGATGATAAGGAATTATTTGAGCAGCTGGCGCGTAGCCCACTAACTAAGAATGGATTCGACGAGGAATTGCGACGAAAGATAAATCATTATCTGGACAATCCTAAGAAGAAGTCGGTTCGCCCTTGGTTTGTGAGGTGGAGTGTCCTCAGTGCTTCATTCCTGTTGATCGTAGTCATTGTGTCAGGCTTATGGGGCTGGAATAGCTTAAGCTCTAATAAGCGTGGTGAATTGACTCTCCCCTTAGAGCAAGCCTCATCAAGCTCACAACCGGTCATTGAACGGGAGATCAATCCTAATCCTCATTCGGCCGTTGTAATCGGTCTAAGGAAGGATAGCGATCAAGGAGCACTAAGCAGCTATCGAACGATAATAATAGCACCGGAAAATAATAAGCTTACGTTTATTAGAAGTGGTTCCGGAATTTATATGCCCTATAAGACTCATTTCTGGAAAGTTGACACTGTAATGGACAGTGCTGGCGAGGGTGTACAAACAATCGAGGCTACTCGAGCGGATAAAGTGAAGAAGAGAGAGGCAAGCATTGAGATAACTGCTCCACTTAGAAGAACAGAGAAGCTTCTCTTTGCTGGAAACCATTACTTATCCATTTTGCAAACGACGAATTCCGATGGATATGGGTATGTAGTCGATCATACGAAGGCATGGGTAAATGAAGTTACTGCTCTGGATCCCTCGGTTCGTATGAATGATCCCGAATCATTGCAAAATAACCATATTACAATCGCTAATGCCCTTGGAACTACAGAAGTGATTAAGGGCAGTGAGGAATGGGCAATGGTTCGAGATTCCTATAAGTGGGTAGGGAAGCAGCCTAATTCTCAATCTATTGTCAATAATGCATCCGAATTACTAAATTGGCCTACACTATCTGTGGCTCTCACGGAGCAAGCAACTGGACCAGATACATTATCAATTACAGGGAAACAGGTACTGAAGCTAGACCGTAATGCGATCGATGCCTACACGTCACCAGCCGAAGATCTAATTGCTATTGTAGCTGACCGACGTATTACCCTGTATCCTTATCAATTAAAGGGAGCGGAAATGCAGGAGCTATCTGTTTCAGTACCGATTGATACGAACGAGTCAGTTGTTATGGTAAATTGGGCAGTCGATGAAAGATACGTTGAAAGCTGGAAGCAGCTATTTACCAAATGGTTTCCCAAACCAACAGAATAGACGGAATTATGATAAGATGAGAGTACCCAATAATATCTCTGTAGGGTGAGAAATCACGTTATAGGGAAGGGTAATCTCGTCTTATTCATTTTTTATGGATGATTACTTCATCTTAATACTGTAGTGTCGTTTGGACATCATATGGAGGGACCGTAGTTATGTTTAGAATTATCGGAGTTGTAGGTGCGGGAACGATGGGGCAAAGCATAGCAGAAATGCTTGCCGTTAAAGGCTTGGATGTATACTTGGTTGAGAAAACACCTGAAAAGCTGCAGCAAGCTAAAGAAATGCTTGAGCTTAGTCTCGATCGCCAGATGGAACGCTGGGCGATAACAGCTGCTGAGAAGAAATTAACGCTTAATCGGATACATATGGCAAGCTCCCTGCAGCATTTGGCGGATTGCGAGCTTGTTATTGAAACGATTAGTGAGGATTTAGATAGCAAATTGGAGGTTTTCAGTCAATTAGACGGAATCCTATCAGATAACTCAGTTCTGGCAAGTAATACATCAACATTGAGTTTGACTGAGCTGGCGGGTGCTATTCGTAACCCCGAACGCGTTATTGGAATGCATTTTGTATATCCGGCCTTTAGAATTGATGTTGTCGAGATCATTCGTGGTTTGCAAACGTCGGATGATACTTTTAATAGAACAAAAGCCTTCGTTGATGAAATTCTGTCGAAGAAGGGTGTTATGGTTTACGAATCACCAGGATTCGTTACAACGAGACTTATTTGCCTGCTCATTAATGAGGCTCTGCACTTGTTAGAAGAGGGCGTTGCTTCTTCCGAGGACATCGACACTGCGATGAGTCTTGGCTACCAGTTCGAGCGTGGTCCTTTGGAAATGGCTGATCGCTTCGGCTTAGATTCTGTGTTAGCTGCTCTTGAACGTATGTTCCGTGAATATGGGGAGCTGAAATACCGCCCTTCATTTTTGCTGAAGAAAAAGGTTCGTGCCGGTCAGTTAGGCATCAAAACTGGAATAGGCTTCTTTAAGTACGACAAGGATGGTGAGAGAATCAGATGAATGTACTCGTAATTAATTCTGGAAGCTCCTCGCTTAAATATCATCTGTATAACATGGAAAAGGAAGAAGTGTTAGCCAAAGGCCGAGTAGAAAGAATCGGTATGGACTCTTCGATCTTAACCCACGAGGTTGATCATGAACCGGAAATGCGAGAAGTGAGCGAAATTCTGGATCATACAACCGCAATCAAGAAGGTTCTTGATATGCTTACACATCGTCAATATGGAGTGTTGACGAATATTAATGATATCCAAGCTGTTGGCCATCGGGTAGTTCACGGAGGAGAATCGTTTAGTGAGTCAGTGCTTATTGATCAGAGCGTCAAGCTGGAAATCCGTAAGCTTTTTGATCTTGCTCCATTGCACAACCCTGCTCACATGATGGGTATTATGGCTGTAGAAATCAATTTGCCTGACGTTCCGCAAGCGGTTGTTTTTGATACGGCTTTTCACCAGACTATGCCGCCGAAGTCTTATTTGTATGCAATTCCTACGGTGCTGTATCGGAAGCATAAGATTCGTCGTTATGGCTTCCACGGAACCTCATACGATTATGTTAGCAAGAGAACTGCCGAGTTCCTGGAACGACCTATGAACAAGCTCAAGCTAATTATTTGTCATATTGGTAATGGGGCCAGCTGCGCGGCAATTTTAGAAGGCAAATCCTACGATACGAGTATGGGGATGACTCCGCTTGAAGGCTTGATGATGGGAACGCGGAGTGGTGATTTGGACCCGGCTATCGTTCCTTATACAATTAATAAAGAGGATTTGACCTTGAATGAAGTAAATTCGATGCTTAATAAGCATAGCGGTTTGCTGGCAGTGTCGGGTATAAGCAGCGATATGCGTGAGATCGTTGAAGCTATGAACGACGGTAATGAGGCAGCAAAGCTGGCTTTCGAGATGTATGCTTATCGGATTCGAAAATATATCGGAGCTTACGTGGCGGCTATGGACGGTGTCGACGCAATTGTGTTTACAGCCGGCGTTGGCGAGAATTCAGCGCAGCTTAGGAAAGAGGTATGTCAAGGATTGACCTTCTTTGGAGTTGAGCTGGATGAAGAGCGTAATGAAGTGCGTTCATCTGAACCAAGGCGAATTACGACTAAAGGCTCTAAATTAAGTGTCTTAGTTGTACCAACGAATGAGGAATTGCTAATAGCAAGGGATACTTATCAGCTAGTGCTTAATCAACCTGCTGCTGTTGAATCCATTTCTAATGAATAGAAGGCAGGTGAATGCAAGCGATGAATGACCGAAATTCACTGGCACGCGGAATGACCGAAGCTTATATGGACGGTTCAGTCAGTATTCCTTATGCTTTGCTTCGAACTTATCGATCGCTCAAGCTCAATGATACGGATGGCATGCTGCTGCTTCATCTTATTGCTTTCAGACAGCTGGAGCAGAATGAGTTTCCGACCATTGAACAACTGCAGGAGAGAATAGGCTCCTCACCTGCGATCGTAGGGCAATCGGTACAGAAGCTAATGAAGCAAGGCTTTATTACGATTGATGAGGTGTATGAGCCTCTAACTGGCGTTCAATCGGAAAAATATAATTTATCAGGACTGTTCCAGAAGATGGGTGAGCTGCTGGCTGCGGGCGAGCTGCCCATTAGAAGCGGTAACAGGGATAGGGAAGATCATACTTATATTAATGAACAACAGAGGCAGCAGGAGCCGTCTAAGGCTACTCATACTCCAATTACAGCTCATTCAGGGACACATAATCTGTTTCTATTGTTCGAGCAAGAATTCGGTCGTCCGCTGACACCGATGGAATATGAGACAATTAACGGTTGGCTAGACCAGGATAATTATCCCGATGAACTCATTCGCTTTGCTCTTAAGGAGTCGGTATTCGCAGGCAAGCTACATTTCCGCTATATTGACCGCATCCTGTTAGAGTGGAGCCGTAACCGCGTTAGCAACGTCGATGAGGCGCGCCTACACGGTCAGAAGTTTCGAGCCGGACGCTAAGCTGTCGCGCCGCAGGGAGGTTCCCAGCGCGTTGTGACGCTATATGACGGCGGTCGATCTCAGGTGAAGTATCTTAAGCGGCCGCCTCATGTGACATGTGAGTGCGTCTAATGCGAGAAAGCAGCCGAATGTGGGGACCTAAGTAGCCCTCAGTGCGTTAAATGTGAAAAAGTGGCTGGATGCACGGACCTAAGTAGCCCTCAGTGCGTTAAATGTGAGAAAACGGCTGAATGAGTGGACCTAAGTAGCCCTCAGTGCGTTAAATGTGAAAAAGCTGCCGAGTGTGGGGACCTAAGTAGCCCTCAGTGCGTTAAATGTGAAAAAGCTGCCGAGTGTGGGGACCTAAGTAGCCCTCAGTGCGTTAAATGTGAGAAAGTGGCTGAATGCGCGGACCTAAGTAGCCCTCAGTGCGTTAAATGTGAGAAAGCAGCTGAATGAGCGGACCTAAGTAGCCCTCAGTGCGTTAAATGTGAAAAAGCTGCCGAGTGTGGGGACCTAAGTAGCCCTCAGTGCGTTAAATGTGAAAAAGCGGCTGAATGAGCGGATCTAAGTAGCCCTCAGTGCGTTAAATGTGAGAAAGCGGCTGAATGTGGGGATCTAAGTAGCCCTCAGTGCGTTAAATGTGAGGAAACGGCTGAATGTGGGGATCTAAGTAGCCCTCAGTGCGTTAAATGTGAGAAGACGCATGAATACGCGGATCTAAGTAGCCAAGTCAACGCTGTAAATATAAAAATCCACTCTTCAGTATGCCTCATGGCAAACTAAGGAGTGGATTTTTTGCGTGGATGTTAAAAATAGCGTCGCAGTCCGTCAAACGGTATATTTCGTTGAGGATAACTGCTTCTGCAGAAGGCTTAAGTGTAGTTCTATCGTTATAGTCGCATAGCTCACGACCGCTGGCCACCTGTGTCCAGATGATGGATAACATCATGGAAGGTTTCGAAAGGAATATGCGGAAGATTAAGCTCAATACACTTATCCGTGAGATGGGAGCGGGAAAATACGAGATCAACAAGCTTTGCTCCGGCAAAATCAGTGACACTGTCGCCAATTAGAATACGGTAGAATTCATCAGTGGAAAAACGGCGAATGACAGCCGTTTTACACATGCCGCAGCCATTATCGCATTTATCGTCACAAGAGTGCGGCCAGGTTATCGTGATGTTGTCACCGCTAAAGTCGCTTCCATTGCAATAAATGTGATCTGCCGGAATCCCAAATGGCTCAAGCAAAGGGTAAATGAAGAAATCAATTCCCCCGCTTGTAACGTAGAAAGGTACATTGTGCGTTTTACACCATTCAAGCAGCTCAGGAAAACCCTTACGAATACCGGCGTTGTTTATAATGTATTCTTTAACCTCATCCTTCATTGACGAAGGGAAGAGAGAGAATAATTGTCCCACGCCTTCTTGGATGGTTATGCTCTCGTTAAGGATACCCATACCAATGCTCTCCCAGCCTGGCGGATTAAAGTGCTTCATTGCCGCTATGATGTTGTCGCTTAGAGTAATCGTGCCGTCGAAGTCACAAAAAATTACCGGCTGACGTGGGAACTTTGAAGTTAATGTGCTCAAAATGTTCGTACCTCCCAGAGTGCAATTGCTATGAGTAATTGTTCATGATTGGTTGAAGATGCTACAAGTGTTGATCCGCCTTTAACAGTATCAACTGCCTGGAGGGCAGGATGCATTGCTTTAATCCTGAACCGCTTCGGCGCGAATGCTTTCACCCATTTCCTGAGCCCTTTCGGCACAGCGTAAGATCGCCTTATTTATGCCTTCTTGGAAGGAGAATTGATCCAATATTTCAATTGCAGCCTGTGTAGATCCATTAGGAGATGTTACTTTGCGACGTAGGTCGCCAGGATTTTCTCCAGTAGACACAACCATCTCAGCAGCACCGCGAACGGTTTGCACAGTGAGCTCTTTGGCTGCTTCTGGAGAAAGGCCGAGCTGGACGCCAGCCTTAATCATAGCCTCCATTAAGTAATACACGTACGCTGGGCCGCTACCCGATACGCCAGTTACCGCTTCGATCTGAGGCTCTTCAACTATCGCGGTGATGCCGACGGCGTTAAAGATAGCTAATGTGAGCTCACGCTGATCTGAGCTTACCGTATCGGAATAGCTGATTCCGGTTGCTCCTAAGCCTATCGTGCTCGATGTATTCGGCATTGTGCGTGCAATAGGCTGCTTACGTTCTAATAACTGGTGAATCGTATCAATTGATAATCCTGCAATAACGGATATGATGAGCTGCTCCGGACGCAAGAGGGGCTTCAACACTTTAATGGCATTGGCAGCATCCTTCGGTTTCATTCCGAGAATAATGATGCTTGCAGAGGTCAATGCCTCATTTTTCAAATCATCCGTAGTTGCCGGAATAATGCCATACTGCTGCTCAAGCTGAAGGAGTCTGTCTGTGTTCTGCCGGTTCATAACCGTAATTTGATTAGGATCGGTTAATTTAGCTTCAACTAGTCCTCTTAATATGGCTTCAGCCATTGAGCCAGCACCATAGAAACAAATTTTAACTCCTCCAAGGGAAGAGGATGAGGAATCGACCATTATGACCACGCTCCTATGATCTAATTTGACCCGAGCCGACGACCCGGTATTTCGTAGATGTTAAAGCAGGCAGACCCATAGGTCCCCGGGCATGAAGCTTCTGAGTACTAATACCAATCTCCGCACCAAATCCGAACTCGAATCCATCAGTGAAACGAGTAGAGGCGTTATGGTAAACCGCTGAAGCATCGACATCCTGTAGAAAACGATCCGCATTCGCCTGATTTTCCGTAATGATACAGTCTGAATGCTTCGTGCCGAAGTGGCTAATATGGCTCAATGCAGCATCTAAGTTAGGTACTACTTTAATGTTCAAAATATAATCGTTATATTCTGTAGCATAGTCCTGATCGCTCGCTTCATTCACCCATGGAACGATGCTCCTTGTTGTTTCGCATCCTCTGAGCTCGACATTAATGCTGCGGAATTTATCAGCTAGAGCGTTAAGATGCTTCTGGGCAAAAGCTTCATGGAGCAATAAGGTTTCGATGGAATTACATACGGAAGGGCGCTGTGCTTTACCGTTAACAGCAATGGCCTCTGCCATGTCATAATCGCCGCTTTCGTCGACGTACACGTGACAAATACCCGCGCCAGTTTCAATAACGGGAACTGTAGCATTTTGTACGACATTCTGAATGAGAGAAGCGCCGCCTCTTGGAATGATAACGTCTAATAGACCATTAAGCTTAAGCATCTCATCTACAGAGCTGCGGTTAGAGTCCTCGATAAGCTGAAGGGCATCCGCTGGAATAGCTGACCGGGATAAAGCTTCCCGTAGAACGGCTACAATGCTCCGATTGGAGGAGATCGCTGCAGAGCCTCCGCGCAGAACGACAGAGTTACCTGTCTTTAGGCATAGTGTCGCAGCATCAACGGTAACATTCGGTCTGGCTTCGTAGATCATTCCAATTACACCGATAGGTACTCGTCTTTTTTCAATGAACAATCCATTAGGGCGGTGACCTGTCTCAAGAACGTCGCCGATAGGATCCGGTAAGGCAACGATTTGCTTGACGGCATCTGCAATGTCGGCCAGTCTCGCAGGAGTCAGCTTTAACCGATCCAATAGAGAGGCGGAGGTCCCTAGCTCCTGTCCACGTTTAATGTCTTCCTCATTGGCAGCTAAAATTTGATCTTGCGCCGCAATGATGGCATCTGCCATAAGGATCAAGGCTTCGTTTTTCTCGGCTGTTGTTAGCCTATTCATAACGGCTGCTGCTTCCTTGGCTGCGCTCGCTTTAATTGTGACTTCACTCATATGAGTTGGCCTCCTTGATAATAGTTGATGCGACCCATTCATCGCGATGTATGACTTCTTCTCGTAAAATATCTACGCGTTTCATAGCATCTTCGCTAGCTAACCCTGCTACTGCCGTTATTTGCCACGAGGCATAACAGGTAACACCCCGTCCAAGCACCCGTCCACTGGTATTAACGACTTCTACTACATCTCCAGGGTGGAAGTCGCCTACAGCAGCGGTTATCCCAATAGGTAGAAGACTACTGCCTTTATTCAATAGCGCTAACTCAGCACCTGAATCAACTACAATCTGGCCTTGAGGAACGGAGAGAAAACCGACCCAATGCTTCTTAGTAGATATGGATTGAGGAGATGAAGCGAAATAAGTTCCTTTTCCATTACCTGTAACTGCGGATTGTAGATCACCAGCCTCAGACACCCGACCAACAAATAGGGGGACACCGCCCTGCATGGCTATTCTAGCTGCTTCGATTTTGGAGCGCATACCTCCAGTTCCAACAGCCGAGCCTGCGCCTCCCGCAATTTGGTACAGTTCTTCAGAGAGTACTTCTATACGGTCAATGCGCACTGCGTCAGGCGTTTTGCGGGGATCTCCGGTGTATACGCCATCCATGTCAGTGAGGATATACAAGCCATCCGCCTTGACTAAATTTGCAACTAGTGCGGACAAAGAATCATTATCGCCGAATTTAATTTCATTGACTGCAACAGTGTCGTTCTCATTAATAATGGGAACTGCACCTTGCTTAAGAAGCTCTTCTATTGTGCGCTGTGCATTCTGAGCTCGGCTTCGACTGCTAAAGTCCGGTCGAGTCAATAATAGCTGAGCTACGGTAATTTCGCTCGCTGTAAATGCGTCTTGGTAAGCTTCCATCAATAAAGCTTGACCAACGGCAGCAGCAGCTTGTTTCTCATGTAATAGCTTTGGTCGAGTCTGATAGCCAAGTCGCCGAAAGCCTGCGGCTATAGCACCCGAGGTAACAAGCAATACTTGGTGGCCGGAGGCGTGCAACGCAGCGATCTCGTCCGCGAAGAAACGTACCTGCCCGCGGTTAAGTCCGCCTTCCTCAGAGGTGAGTGAGCTACTTCCAATCTTGACTACGATACGCTTTCCCATGAATTCAACCCCTTCATACACAACAAAATGATAAAGTTTAGAGAGATCAGATGTGGGTGTAGACATAAAAGTTAATAGTCATCTGATCTTATAAGTAAAACGACTTCGCCGTCTTTAGAGGGACGGTGTACTTTCTGATGGTACAAAAAAAACTCCCGCCCTCATAAAGGACGAAAGTCTAACTTCCGCGGTTCCACCTTAATTGACGGTGCACAAATAGAGGCACCATCCTCTCATGATCCTGATAACAGCAGGAACTGTCCGGCTCATCGCCGTCCGCTCGGGGATGGGGGAGGCAGGGGACAAGGTAAATTTTCTCAGCCTAGAAATTTACTCTCTGGTCATGTCCTAATCTGCTTCGGTTCCCGTCAATGCGTTCATATGGCTGCGCCAAATTAATTGGCGTCGAATTCTAATAAGAATACCATGTGCCATAAGGGTTGTAAAGAAATGAACGACGCTTAATGGCTAGTCTAGAACAGCCCCAACCGGCCAATTCTGGCCGCGACCTCACGCAAACGATCTTCAGTCGTAAGCAAGCCGAGTCTGACATAGCCTTCACCGCTTGCGCCGAAGCCAGTGCCTGGCGCTACAACGACATCTGCTTGCTCGAGAAGTAAATCGGCGAAGGACATTGAAGTATATCCCTCGGGAACAGGGAGCCAGCAGAAGAACGAGCCTGCAGGCTTCTCCGCTTTCCAACCGATTTCCTCCAAGGCTTCATAAAGTACGTTGCGTCTGCGCTCATAGGTAGCCACAAGCTCATGGACGGACTGTTGAGATCCGCTTAAGGCTTCGGCGGCGGCTTCTTGAATGCCTCCGAATAAGCTGCAGTACATATGGTCTTGGATCAGGTTAATTAATTCAATAATTTGAGGATTACCGACAGCAAATCCCACGCGCCAGCCAGCCATATTGTAGGTTTTGGACAAAGTGTAAAACTCGACTCCGACTTCTTTAGCCCCTTCAGTTTCCATGAAGCTAATGGGACGTTTGCCGTCATATCCTATAGCACCATAAGCAAAGTCACTTGCAACTACAATGCCATTCTGCTTTGCAAAGGCAACGGTTTCCTCATAAAATTCCGGAGTAGCTATTGCCGCGGTAGGATTGTTTGGATAGTTGAGGAACATAAGCTTAGCTCGCTCGAGATCTTCTGGAGCAATTGCTGAATAATCCGGAAGAAAATCGTTCTCCTTCTTAAGAGGCATGAACGACATTTCAGCTCCAGATAGGGCTACGCCAGACCAGTAATCGGGATACCCGGGATCAGGTACGAGGCAGACGTCGTTAGGGTTAAGCAAGATTTGGCTAATTTCGATGAGTCCAGATTTTCCCCCGAAGAGGACGGCAACCTCTTTTTCAGGATCAAGTTCTACGCCGTAATCTTCCTTATATCGCTTTGCAACGGCTTCCTTCAGAAATGGAAAACCGCGAAAGGGTGGGTATTTATGATACAAAGGGTTTTCTGCTGCTGTCTTGAGCCTGTCAACTATCGGTGTCGGTGTTGGTAAATCGGGATTTCCTTGGCCCAGATTAATAACATCACGTCCAGTAGCGGCCCGAGCATTAGCTTTAGCAACCAATGTGGCGAAAAATTGTACAGGTAAAGACTGCAATCGATGAGCAGGTGTAATAGTAAAAGACATGCGAATTCGTCACGCTCCGTCATACTTAGGATAGGATGAATGTAGCATATTGAGATAGAGTCGGCAACGGAATATAAGCTTGTTTTCACAAAAAACGGGGTTATTTCATCGGAATTGTGTAAATGAGTAGGACATGTTGCCGAAAATAAAGCTATGAAGTACGATGATAACAATAATGTAACGTCTATTAGGAGTGGAGCAACATGACAATCCCCTTGCGGATAGCATTGATACAAATGAATATAGTCTCAGGTGACACAGAAGCTAATTTCGCTAAGCTGGAAGCTCGACTTGAGGAAGCAGCTGCTATTGATCCCAAGCCGGATCTTATTATTTTTCCAGAAATGTGGAATACAGGCTACGCACTTACTGAAATAAATGAATTAGCGGACCCAGACGGGCTGCGGACTAAAGAGGTCATAGCTGCTTTTTGCCGGAAGCATAAAATCAATGTGCTAGCTGGCTCCATTGCGCAGAAACGTGAAAACTCCGTAACCAACACTGCTCATGTGTTCAATCGAAATGGGGAAGAGGTTACCGAATATAGCAAAATCCATCTTTTTAAGCTCATGAACGAGCATTTACATTTGGAGCCTGGTCAGCAGTTGGGGAGCTTTAACTTAGAGGGTATACCTGCAGCAGTTATGATTTGCTACGACATCCGGTTCCCGGAGCTGGCTCGGAAGTTAGCGCTTGAAGGCGCCAAAATTTTGTTCGTACCGGCTGAATGGCCGCATCCGCGTCTGCATCACTGGCGTACGTTGCTTCAGGCACGGGCGATCGAGAACCAAATGTACGTCGTATCGTGCAATACTGTTGGAGAGAGCGGCGGCACAAGCTTCTTTGGTCATTCGATGATAATTGACCCTTGGGGCGAGGTGCTCGCAGAAGCAGCTGAAGAGGAAACGATCCTTGTAGCTGAGATAGATATGGCGTTGGTTGATGAAGTGAGAGGGAGAATTCCTGTTTTCGCTGACCGCAAGCCACCCTTATACGAGTAAATGAAAAAGAACTGGCGAAGCCGCCAGTTCTTTTTTTGTATCCATACCTAGGTAGAGAAATCTCTTTGTATGGTGCTAGGACAAGAGAGAATTTTGGAAGGTGGAGATGAAGGCTTCAGCGGCATTAGAAAGGTAACGGCCTTTGCGATAGGCGATAACGAGTGTTCGAGTTGGATTTCCTTCTAAGTTTAGATAGACGGGAGCGCGGACCTGCCAATCATTGCGCATAACCATTTTCGGCAAGAAAGCGATACCCATACCCGCAGCAACTAGAGATTGTACGGTTTCAATATTGCCGCTTTCGAAGACGACACGTGGATCAAACCCTGCGGTTTGACAAATATCATGTGCAATAGCTCTGAAGCCTTGCCCCTTTTTCAACAGCACGAAAGGTTCGTCCTGTAATCTGGCAATAGGTATTATGGCATCCTTATACTCTGGAGCGGCGAGCGGATGGTCAGGAGGAACGGCAAGGCAAATGCCTTCTTCGATGACTGGCAAATAAGCAAGTGAAGGATCGATAAGAGGCAGCGATAAGAGGCTAACGTCTGTCCCTCCATTTGCTGTTAATTGCTCTAACCGTTTAGTGGATTCCTCAATTAGGACGATTTCGATATTGGGAAAGGCTTCGCGGAAAACGGGAAGCACCCGCGGCAATATATGGGAACCCGTCATAGGCAGACTGCCCACAACAATTCGCCCCTTACGCATATCGGCAATGTCTTCCATTTCCCGCCGGAGCTGATCAGTCATATCAACAATTTGCTGAGCTTTATCGACGAATACTGAGCCCGCATAGGTCAGCTCTACGGAGTTCGTACTCCTTTTAAACAGTAACACTCCCAATTCCTTCTCCAGCTTAGATAGCTGCTGGCTAAGGGATGGCTGGGCAATGTGCAGCTTCTCGGCAGCCCGGGAGAAGTTTCGCTCTGTAGCGATTTGTATCGTATATAGAAGCTGTCGAAATTCCATAATCGTTTTCCGTCCCTTCATAGATTGTAACTATTAACCTTATAGATATTATATCTTGGAACAATGAAAGAATAAATGATAAGATAAGCTCATGATAAAAGAAGCCCGATAGAGGTGAACAGAGACATGAGTAAACAAACGATGTTTGAGAAAATTTGGAACAACCACGTCATCGTCGCTGGAGAAGGAAAGCCTAGCATCCTTTACATCGACCTGCACTTGGTCCATGAAGTAACTTCCCCACAAGCATTTGAGGGCTTGCGCCTTTCTGGACGTAAGGTTAGACGTCCTGAGCTTACATTCGCAACAATGGATCACAATGTCCCTACTAAGGACCGTTTTAACATCTCTGATCCGATTTCCAAGCAGCAGATCGATACTTTAACGACTAACTGCGAGGAATTTGGCGTAAAGCTGTATGATTTGAACACAATTGACCAAGGTGTCGTACACGTTATGGGACCTGAGCTCGGTTTGACTCATCCAGGTAAAACAATTGTTTGCGGTGACAGCCATACTTCCACGCATGGTGCTTTCGGAGCGTTGGCTTTCGGAATCGGGACGAGTGAGGTTGAGCACGTTCTTGCAACTCAGTGCTTGCAGCAATCGAAGGCGAAGACGATGGTTATTCACTTCAACGGTAAACGTAAACCAGGCATTACAGCTAAGGATATGATTCTTGGACTGATCGCACAATACGGCACAGATTTCGGAACTGGTTATGTTATGGAGTACACGGGCGAAGCGATTCGTGCACTTACGATGGAAGAGCGGATGACAGTATGTAATATGTCTATTGAAGCCGGTGCACGTGCAGGCTTGATCGCTCCTGACGAAACGACTTTCGAATATTTGCGCGGTCGTGAATATGCGCCTCAAGGTGCGGCATTCGATGCTGCAGTTGAGCAATGGAAAGCATTGTGTACAGACGAAGGCGCCGAATTCGATACTGTTATTGATTTCGATGTGGATGCTCTTATTCCTCAAGTTACTTGGGGCACAAGCCCAGGCATGGGAACTGGCATTACTTCTTCCGTTCCAGTACCAGAAAATCTTCCTACGGAAAACGAGCGCAAAGCAGCAGCAAACGCACTCGAGTACATGGATCTTAAGCCAGGTACACCGATGACTGAAATTGAAATCGATTATGTGTTCATTGGCTCTTGCACGAATGGACGCATCGAGGATTTGAGAGCAGCTGCTTCTGTTGCTCGCGGTCATAAAGTAAGCTCCAACGTTACAGCTATCGTCGTTCCAGGCTCTGGACGGGTTAAAATTCAAGCGGAAAAAGAAGGCTTGGACAAGGTGTTTACAGAAGCGGGCTTTGAATGGCGTGAAGCGGGCTGCTCTATGTGTCTGGCCATGAATCCCGATGTTCTGAAGCCGGGTCAACGTTGTGCGTCAACATCCAATCGTAACTTCGAAGGTCGTCAAGGTCGCGGTGGACGTACGCATCTCGTTTCGCCTGAAATGGCTGCAGCAGCAGCTGTTCAAGGTCGTTTCGTCGATGTTCGCACATGGGAATTCAAGTCTGAAGTAAACGCGTAAGAAGAGGAGGAGCAATCAACATGGAACCTTTTGTACAATTAAATGGTCTTGTCGCCCCGGTTGACCGGGTTAATGTAGATACGGATGCAATTATTCCTAAGCAATTTTTGAAAAGAATTGAAAGAAGCGGGTTCGGTCAATTTCTATTCTTCGAATGGAGATGGGATGAGCAAGGTAATGTCATTCCCGAATTTAATTTGAATAAGCCGCGTTATCAAGGTGCTTCTGTTTTGATTTCACGTGCTAACTTCGGCTGCGGCTCATCCCGTGAGCATGCTCCTTGGGCGATTCTGGACTACGGCTTCCGCTGCATCATTGCTCCGTCGTTCGCAGATATTTTTTACAATAACTGCTTTAAGAATGGGATTCTGCCTATCAAGCTTAGCGAAGAGCAAGTAGAGGACCTGTTCCAACGGACGAATGCTAAAGAAGGCTACACGTTGAAAGTCGATCTAGAGAACAGTGTACTCAGCGACGAAGACGGTCTTAGTATTTCTTTCCAAATCGACGAGCATCGTCGTCAGTTCTTGCTGCAAGGCTTGGATGATATTGGTCTTACTCTTCAGCATGAGAATGCGATTACTGCATACGAAGCAAAGCGTGCGGCAAGCGTTAGTGCTTAAGATAATCAGGTAATTTATTTATAAAATAAGACCTTTTGTTCCCGAATCGGCAAATTTCGGGACAAGGGGTCTTTTTTTCCTCTTTTACGCAACTTTTCATGGCGAAACACGTCTAATCATTCGTGGACAAGCCGAAGTACAAATACATAATCGGAGTTGTAAACAAATCTTTTTTTACATCGAGGTGAAGCATGAAGAAGTTGTTGTCCTTGTTGTTCGTCGTCTCTGTCATGCTGTTCTTGAGCGCGGGTATCGTTCATGCCGCTAAGGTAGAAGCTGTAGTACCTCAGCTTATATTGGACGGTAAAACCCTAAAGCCAGATGTTGCTCCCATTATAATGAGTAACTCAGTATTGATACCCGTTCGGATCGCCACTGAGAGTCTTGGCTTTAAGGTTGATTACGACAATAAGAAAAGGCAAGTTACCGTATCGAATGGCGTTAAGCAATTGATTATGACAATTGATAATAAGACGGCATTACTCGATAACGAGCCTAAGCAAATGTTAGTTGCACCCCAATTAATATCTAACACTACTCTTATCCCTCTCAGATTCCTCGGCGATTCTTTAGGCGTCTCAGTCGTCTGGGATAATAAAATTAAATCGGTATTTTTATATTCGCCCGATAACAGCACTCCACCCGTAACAGAACCGCCTGAAACGGAGACGCCGACCAAGCCTGATGATGGAGAAGTGGATACACCCGTTACTACGCCTGTGATAAACGGAAATATTTACGAAGTGCGTTATGAAACGAATTCAGTTGTATTGAAATATGACGGTGTTATAGCTCCTAGTATATTCAAGCTAGACAATCCTAAGCGGATTGTAGTCGATCTTCCTAATACTCAGTACGCACCGTCGGGATTCCTTCCTGCAGTTGATTTCTCGAAGGAAGCTGAAGGAAAGCTGTTAGTTACAGAGCATCCGGCATTACAGTCAGTTCGCTACTCCCTGTTCGGGGAAGCTTCTAAAGCCCCACGATTCGTTCTAGATTTGAATCAGAACATGGACTACGAGCTAATTAACGATACAACCATTGGAGAGCTTAGAATTTTCCTTGTACAACCTGTATCCGTTCCTATTCCTAGCAAATCGTTATACACGGTTGTATTGGATGCGGGACATGGAGGATCCGATCCGGGTGCGATAAGCATCACAAAACGTACGGAGAAGGAATTTAATTTATCTGTCATCCTGAAGGTGCAGGCGCTGCTATCAGGAGAGGAGAAAATTAAGCTTGTAATGACCCGTACAACGGACACATTCCCAACATTGGCGGATAGGTATAACCTTGCTAATTCCGTCAAAGCCGATCTATTCGTATCTGTTCATGCGAACAGTTACACTCCTGCAACGAACGGAACCGAAACCTATTATACTCGCGAGGACAGCAAGGCTTTTGCAACGCTGATGCATTCCTATCTCGCACCAGCAACTGGCCTCAAGGATAATGGTGTCAGACGCCATTCCGTGAATTTGGCAGTTACAACCAAGACTACAATGCCTGCGATATTGTTGGAAATCGGTTATTTATCGAGTCAGATCGATGAGCCACAACTATTCACAGAGGACCTGCAAAATAGAGTTGCTGTTGCTATAGCAACAGGCATTAAGAAACAGCTGAAATTAATTTAAGCAATCCGGCCCTCTTAGTTGGGGGCCGGTATATGTGTATTTAGGGAGAGGGGAAATTAGACGATGAATACACTTTCGAAAGGGATTTGTGGATTACTTGTAGCTTCACTAATTGGTACGGGGGTTGCATGGACAACGTCACCCGTGTCTGCGGCATCGCCTTTTACGGACGTGAAAGCGGGTCATTGGGCTGACAAGCACATCACTAAGCTTGCATTGCAAGGGATATTAAAGGGTGGCACGGGAAGTGCTGCAGGAACGTTTAGCCCCGGTAAAGCGGTTAGCCGACAAGAAGCTGTTATTATTGCATTAAGATTCATGGGTGTTGCGAATGAGATTAAAACGACAGATGTACTTGTATTTCCAAGCGACATGGTTATTAAAGAAGATTACAAGCCATACATAAAGCTAGCCCTTCTGAAAAAAATTCTAGTCATAGACGAAGAAGTAGAATTAGCGAAGAAGGAGAAAGGCAAAGAGTGGGGAAGTAGTCCCGCAACAAGAGAATGGATGGCTAAGCTGCTAGTACGTGCGATTGGCAAGGATGCTGATGCAAAGCTGCTAGCTGATAAAGCAACTTCCTTCGGTGATGATGCGAAAATTGATACAAAGCTAAAGGGCTACGTGAACGTTGCAGTTTCTTCTAAGCTAGTTACAGGAGTTACAGCAACTAAGTTCGATCCCCTTGCTATAGTGACAAGAGAAACGGCTTCTACGCTGTTCAGTCGGGCAGAATCTCAAATATCTGTTACCTATCCGGGTCAAATTTTCGGTACTTTGTTATCTAGCTCGGCAAGCAAAATATCCTTGATGCTGGCAGACGGTACAGCTAAAGATTACAATCTTTCACCAACGGCTTCTATTTACAGCTTCAATTCCGATCTGACAACGGCCATAACTAACCTGAAGCAGTATGGTGAAGTGACATTACTTCCTAACAGTGATGGAAGCATCGGTTATGTGGAGCAAACAAACGAAACTCCTAAAGTGAAAACAGTGGAAGGCACATTAAGTTTGGTTGTTAAATCGAAATCCAGATTAACTCTATCTGTTGGCGGAGTGGATGAAGATTATTTTTATGATCCACAGCGTGCTCCAACCATAACAGATGCCAACGGACAAGCACTTACTTTAGACAATATCCCGGTTAATGTTCCGGTGAAGCTAACCATAGATGCCTTTAGACCTGATGGTAAAATTATCTCTATAACAGTTACTCAATCCGTATCGAATAAAACAGGAATAGGTACTGTAGCAGCATGGGATGTTGCCAATCGTAAGCTACAGGTTAAAGATTCTTCTTCCGATAAAGTTGACAGCTTAAACGTAGCTGCTAATGCTACAATTAAATATAACAACGTAAATCAGACGTTCGATCAGCTTAAGGTTGGTGACGCGATCTCTTATGAAGTTAAAACGGGGGTAGTAACGAGCATTGTCGTTACTAAGACTGAACAGCCTACTATTACGGGAACTCTTGATGCTGTCATTAAGTCGAATAATTCAATTCAATATACCGTTAATAACAATCTGGAAGTGAAGCGCTTAGCAGACAGTTATACGGTAAAGATTGAAGGCTATTCTGATGTGACAATTGATGATGTTGTTAAGGGAGATACGATTACTTTAACACTTAACGATGCTGGCAAAGTGACAAAGATTACGGTATTGAATCGGTCGGTTAATACGTTATATTCTGCAACCGTAATTAGTTATGTAGCTAAAGCGAAAACCTTAATCGTGAATGACTCCGCAGGAGTTAAACACAACTTTAATATTACACCTACTACACGTTTTGATCTCAACGGAACAGTGCTATCACTTGAGTCAGCAACTTCATTTATCTCTACCGAAGGCAAGAGAATTAGTGTAGGTTTTAGTGGAGATAATGCTGTATTTGTTTCTGTTATTGCTAAATATACGGGTACAGTTCTAGAAAATAACATTCAAGCCAAAACAATTAAGCTGTCCCTTGATTCCTCGAACAGTATAACAGTTCCATATATCTTCCCTTCTGTCGAGATATATGGACAAACCTCCAAAACCTATACCGATATTAAGGTTGGAGATGTAGTCACTTTGCAGCTTGGAAATAATACTCAAGATCAAGCAACGGGAATTCTATTACACAAGACAGTTCAGCTAGAGGTAGTCTCCGTAGATGCGCTAGGAAACAGATTAGGCATTAAAAGAAGCGATGGTATTGTTGAAAGCTGGCAAATCAATGCTTCGACTGTTCTGCAGGATGATAACGGAGCGACAATTAATTTGAACTCCATCGCTGTAGGTAGCGTTGTTAATGTATCTTTCCAAGGACTTACTGCAGTCAAGATCAAGACAGTCCCTGTTACGATCGGTAAAGTAACCACAGTGAACGCAGCTGCGGGTTCGCTAGATATTGCTTCTTCAACAGGTTCGGTATCGACTAAGGTTATTGGAACGAATGTCACTATAATTCGGGATAACAACAAACATACCTCACTTTCAGTTATACAGCCGGAAGATCGTGTCGAGATCCGGAAGGATGAGACTGATCGTACGGTTATTGAAGTCATCACTCCTGTGAAGAAGCCAGTGCTTAAATTTGACACTGTATCCCAGTTGCTTTATATCAATGAGAAAGCAACGAATGCAACGGTTTATACTTCTTATAGCCTTCACCCTAAAGTAAACATTCATCAGGGTACGAAGACTTTGACGACTGATGACCTGAATTACGGTGACTCGCTTACTCTTTACATTTTGCGTGGCACTATTATTGAAATTATTAAGTAACATTGAAATTTGATTAAAGAAGGAGCTACCCACAAGTGAAATACTTGGGGCAGCTCCTTCTTTTTTTGATTTATTGGTGGGGAGATAAGCGGAGCTGCCGACTAAATCGCCACTCTTATTTGCTCGCATATTGCCGCAAAACGAAACTTCCGGTAAAATTATTATGAATTTCGGAATAATGAAGGAGCGCTTATGAACGCTGCAACGATAAGGCACGTGCTGGATACGATGGCCGAGATGTTTCCCGATGCCCATTGTGAGCTGATTCATCGCAATCCATTTGAGCTAACGATTGCGGTGCTGCTGTCTGCACAATGCACGGACGAAACTGTCAATAAAGTAACGGTTAATTTATTCGATAAATACCGTACTCCCCAAGACTATTTGAACGTACCTCTTGAGGAGCTTGAAAATGATATACGTCGAATTGGATTGTTTCGTACTAAAGCGGCGAACATTCAGAAGCTTTGTCGAATAGTCATTGATAAGTACGATGGAGAAATTCCTCATACTCATGAAGGGCTAGTAGAGCTGCCCGGTGTTGGTAGAAAGACAGCTAATGTAGTGATGTCTAATGCATTCGGTGTGCCAGCTATTGCCGTGGATACGCATGTTGATCGTGTATCCAAGAGACTGGGAATTGCTAAAGCAGATGATTCTGTTCTAGAAGTAGAGAAGAAGCTAATGCGCAAAGTCCCACGAGAAGAGTGGACAATGACGCATCATCGGCTTATTTTTTTCGGGCGTTATCATTGTAAGGCACAAAACCCCAAATGTGATCTATGTCCAATATTGGAGCACTGCAAGGAAGGCAAGTCCCGCATGAAGGCGGCATTAAAGAAAAGGAGCGTTACCTCGTGACTCAAATAGACACACTTGCTCCACCAGTGAGCTTGCAATCATCTAATATTACCGAATTCCGTCAAGCGCTTGAACAAATGTCCACAAGAGTGGCCAGTCACGGAGATACCGTTCAAGCTGAGAAATACCTTGAGCTGTCCGAGAAGCTTCGCATTGGTCGTCTGACGGTCGCCTTCTGTGGCCATTTTTCTGCCGGAAAATCAACGTTAGTTAATGCGATCTGTGGAGCTGCACTATTGCCCTCATCGCCGATTCCCACAAGCGCAAATGTGGTAACTGTTGTGAACGGGCAGCCGTCTGCGGAAATGGTTTTCCGCGATTCCAATGGTGATCTCCACCCTTCACGTAATATTCCCGTCGAACAGCTCCATAACTTCGCCATTGACGGTGAAGGGGTTACATCCATTCAAGTATCGTATCCGATACCTTTGCTCGGCGATAGAATGGCGATCGTAGACACTCCAGGCGTGGATTCAACCGATGGGGCACATCGCGCGGCAACAGAGTCTGCACTGCATCTGGCAGATGTTGTGTTCTATGTTACGGACTATAACCACGTTCAATCTGAGGTCAATTTCCGTTTCTTGCGGAGTATGGCGAGATGGGGTAAACCAACCTACCTCATCGTTAACCAAATCGATAAGCATAGGGAAGATCAAATAGCTTTTACAGCCTTCCAAGAAAGCCTTAGGCTTGCGTTGAGCAATTGGGGTATTCAACCCGCCGCTACGCTGTTCTTATCCCTGAGAGAGAAGGACCATCCGTTATCTCAATGGGAGCTATTAATAAATCTTTTTAAAGAGCTTCAGCCATTGGCAACTCCACTTATGTTAAGAAGCGCTGAACGATCCGCTAGCCATCTAGCTGAGCAATATCGAGAAGCACTTCATGTACAGAACGAGGCACAGCGGGAGCTGCTACTTAGCAAGCTGGGAGATCAAGAGGAAGCTGAGCTAAGGGCTAACAAGAGAAATGATCTTACGCAGCAATTGGAGGAAAATCAATCTACAGGAGACAGGCGTAGACAGCGTGTAAGAGTAGAGCTGGATAAGCTGCTTAATAATGCGAATTTGACCCCGGCAGAAACTCGTGAGCATGCTAGAGCAGTGCTTGAGGCGATGCAGCCGGGTTTTAAAGCGGGCTGGTTGGCAAGCGCTGCAAAGACAGAGGCAGAGAGAGCAACGAGGCTTGAGCGCCTCGCAACGGACTTCAATAGACAGGTGTCTGCTCACGTTTCCGGACATCTTAAGGATATATTACGTAAGGAAGCGGCCCAATCTGATCTAGTTGGTGATGCACTAGAGACGACCTTGACTGTATGTTTCAAAGCAGTAACGACAGAATGGCTTCGAGAGTGGGTGAAATCGGGTGCAGGTGCCGATGGTCAAGCGACTTTACATTACTCAGCTGAAATTAGTACGGAGCTAAAATCACTATACCGTAAAGCAGCACTATCATGGGTGGACGATCTTCAGAAAAGAAGCCAGCCTGAGCTAGACATGGAAGCAAACGCAATTCAAACTCAATTAGCAGCGATAACAGAGCTAGATCAAATCGCTAATGAAGTGGTTAAGCTCGAAGACCAAGAGAAAGCGGAAGAACAGAGCTTACTCTCTATACTGCCGAGAAATAGCGGTCTTGCAGATCTAGATCTACCGTCAGCTGATGCGGTTTCAGAAAGTCAGATTAAGAGCGTCAAATCTCATGCAGAGCTTCAGAAAAAAACAGAGCAAGAGCAATTGCAGGCTGCATCAGATAGAGGCAGTGATGCAAATGGAGACACAACTGCTGATAGCACAGCAAGTGATGTGCAGCCAAGCCGTCTTGGTGCGCCGCAAGGGGCGGCAGATATGCTGGAGCGTTCAGCGGACCTACTGGTGACCGTACCTGCATTACGCAGCTTCGCAGACAGCCTGTACGCCAAAGCGGAGCGCTTTAAGAACAAGAGCTTTACAATAGCTTTATTCGGAGCGTTCAGCGCTGGAAAATCATCTTTTGCCAACGCGCTTGTTGGTAAATCTGTGCTACCTGTATCACCGAACCCAACTACAGCGACAATTAATAGAATTCTCGCTCCTTTCGGCGACCATGTAGATGGCACAGCATTAGTTACGATGAAGACCCAGCAGGCTTTCGCGGAGGATATTACTCACTCTCTCAAGAGAATCGGCATTAGCCAAGATAAATTGGCGAAGGCTGGCGATAATATTCTCGCTCTGCTTGCTCTTAAGGAGCCAGTATCAGTTAATGAGCTGCATCCCCGTGGGAGACCGCATTTAGCCTTCCTGACGGCCGCAGCCAAAGGCTGGGAGGAATACGGGCCAATGCTTGGGCAGCAGCTTACAGTCCAAGAGGCAGAATATCGAAGGTTTGCAGCGGAAGAGCAGGCTTCCTGCTTCGTTGCGGAAATTGACTTGTTCGTGGACTCTCCGATAACCCGCAGTGGCGCTGTGCTCGTGGACACACCAGGAGCAGATTCAATCAATGCTCGCCATACCGGGGTAGCTTTTCAATATATCAAAAACGCGGATGCGGTTCTGTTCGTAACCTATTATAATCACGCATTCACCGAAGCAGATCGGGAGTTTCTTAATCAGCTAGGTAGTGTGAAGGATGTATTTGAGCTTGATAAAATGTTTTTCGTAATCAATGCAGCCGATCTAGCTTCATCGGAGGAAGAATTGGATTCGGTTCGAGAGCATGTAGGTACACAGCTACTCAAGCACGGCATCCGAAAGCCGAGATTGTTTGCTGTGTCCAGCTTATTGGGCTTGCAGGCGAAGCAATCACGCAGCAAAGATAAGCTTCAGCAATCTGGCATCTCAGCGTTCGAAAGCTCTTTCCGCTCCTTCTCAGAGGAGGAGCTAGGCGGCTTAGCGCTTGCATCAGCTCATAAGGAGCTAGATCGCGTTGATAAACTGCTTGAAGGATGGCTGCAATCTGCTAATGCTGATGCGGCAACGAGAGAAGCGAAGGCACAGCGCTTGCGTGATCAAGCTGAGCGCTGGCGCAGCGAAGGGTCTAATCAGCTTCCTACGACGGCAATCGAGCCCTTACAGCAAGAAATTAGCGAACAGCTGTACCATCTGCGACAAAGGCTGAAATTCCGCTTTAAGGAGCATTTTCAAGGGGCCTTTCATCCTTCCGTGCTGCAGGATGATGGACGTGATCTGAAGAAATTGATTCAGGCTTGCGGAGACGATCTTAAGCGGTCACTGGGCGAGGATTTACTGCAAGAGCTCCGTGCTGCGGGGCTGCGTCTTGAAGGGACGGTTCATACAATGACGGAGAAGGGGCTAAGCCTACTATCAGGCTTAGCGGATATGGAAGGGGAGGGATTTGCTCCCGAGCCTATCGAACGTACGCCGTTAGAGCTCCCATTGCCAGAGCTTTTCACAAAAGGCCCTCATTTTGAGGCCAAACATTTGTGGAGTGCCTTCCGTTCTCCTAAACATTTCTTCGAGAATGAGGGCAGTATAGCACTCAGAGAAGAGCTTAACGAATCGTTGTTTCGAGCGTTAGATTCAACGCTGGATACAACTCGGCTACAGTGGGAGGAAGTATCGACTGCTACGCTGCTGAATGCCATAAAATTAGCCTCGACTGTGTGGTCAGAGCAGCTTGCCTCTTTCGCATTAAGCATGAGTCAAACTCTTATGGAGCCTGGCGAAGAACGATTATTAGCGAATTTACAAGATCAGTGGCGGATAATCAGGCAATAACATTCATATTTGACCCTTTCCCATCGTCTTCTCGAAGGGAAGGGGTTTTTTCTTTGAATGCCTTAGATATCCTTGGATAAACGCACCAAATGGGGGATATTGGGTACGAATAACGACGATTTCGGAGATATCCGTTGCATTGGATGCACTCCATTCCCTAGGTAGCGAACGAACGGCAATTAGGACCATTTAGCGCTGTTGCTGGCTGATAATGATTACGCTAAACTGCCGTAGAAAGCAGTGAGGAGGGAACCATTTTTGGATATTTTTCGGGCATTGAAATCGTATTATTGGCAAGACAAAGGCCTTCTCTTGGGCTCCGTGCTCGGCTTGGCTATTGCCACCGCGCTCGGCTTAGTGTACCCGCTGCTTCTTAAGACGCTAATCGACGATATGATTATTCCAGAAGAATTTTCAGGCGTACTTAAGCTGTCGTTAGTAGCTGTTGGCATTATTGTTGTGAAGGCTGGTTTTCAGTATGTACATGGCTTTAGCGGGGGGCGTTTGGGAAATCGTCTTGCTTATCGATTAAGGAATGCCTGCTACGAGAAGCTGCAGCAATTGTCCTTTTCGTATTACGACACAGCAAAAACGGGAGACCTAATGTCACGGCTAACAGCGGATATCGAAGGAATTCGGATGTTCATCGGCTTTGGATTTGCGCAATTGCTTAATACTGCATTTCTATTAGTGTTCGGCTTCTCGATGATGTTCTACATTGATTGGACGATAACGCTGATTACAATAGCCATTGTCCCCGTGCTAGCAGTCATCGCAATTAAATTTGAGCAAAACATTCATCCCGTGTTTCGTGCCATTCGCTCTGCGGTTGGAAGACTGACAGTAAGAGTGCAAGAGAATGTTACAGGTGTAAGAACGGTTAAGTCATTTGCTAGAGAGCATTTCGAAATCAAGAAATTTGTTAAAGAAAACGAGGAATACCGCGACAATCATCTTGAGCTAGCCAATGTATGGGCAAAATATTTTCCGGTTATCGAGCTTATTGCAAACCTGAGTCTTGCTTCCTTGTTACTAGTAGGTGGATGGCGTGTCATTAATGGTGTGTTGTCCTTGGGAGATTTGGTTGCGCTTACGGGTATGCTCGGTTTAATCATTGCTCCTCTATGGACACTTGGATTCCAGATTAATGCGTACACACAATCGAAAGCTTCAGGGGAACGTTTACTTGAGCTGCTTAATCAACCGATTTCGGTGAAAAATGTTGCCGATAGCCTTGTACTGGACGAGGAAGCCGTGAAAGGAAACATTCGTTACGATGATGTTAGCTTTCGCTTTTCCAACAGGGACGATTTGCCCTCCGCATTGCTTGGTTTTAATCTAGATGCTCCTGCAGGCTCGGTAATTGGCTTCCTGGGGGGCACTGGCTCTGGAAAATCAACAGCTGTCGGCTTACTGATGCGCTCCTACGATGTGGGAGAAGGCTCGCTTACGCTTGATGGGGTTGATGTGCGTCACATTGAGCTAGCAAGCTTACGACGTCAAATCGCCATTGTCTTCCAGGAATCATTCCTGTTCTCAACAACGATTAAAGAAAATATTAGTTATGGCTGTCCTGATGCAAGCATGGAGGAAATCGTTGAGGCTGCTCGTTTAGCACAGGCAGATGGGTTCATCAGCGAGCTTCCACTCGGCTACGATACGATAGTAGGAGAGCGTGGTATGGGGTTATCTGGCGGTCAGAAGCAACGTATTGCCATCGCACGTGCATTGCTTAGCAAGCCGAAGATCCTAATTTTAGACGATGCAACCAGCGCGTTAGATATGGAGACGGAGCATGAGATTCAAACAGCGATTCGGAAGGTCATGGCCGGCAGAAGCGTGTTCATGATTGCTCATCGCATCTCAACCTTACGTAATTCAGATGAAATTATTGTTCTGGACAGAGGTCATACGATTCAGCGTGGAAAACACGATAAACTCATAAAGCAGCCTGGGCTTTATAGAGAAACCTATCGCATTCAATATGCCGATCGACCAGAGGAATTGGATCAACCTCCGGTACGTTCCGATAGGAATAGCTCAGCAGAGAGTCGGGTGACGGGATGAGTCGCAAGTTCGTATACCAGGACGATGAATTAATCGAAAAGCCGTTTAACTGGAAGCAGATCGGTAGACTTTTCGCTTATGTTAAGCCTTATAAAACAGCGTTTAGTAAAGTTGTTTTCGTCATGACCGTGTTTGGGATGTTATCTAGGCTTGCCATTCCTTTTCTAATGGGTGTGGCTATCGATCGAGCCATTAGTCCGAAGCATGGAAACAGTAGCCTTTCCTTGTTATATATAATAGTTGGCGCAATGCTCCTCATGTATGGTATGAGGTGGTGGGCACAAAGGTACACGATTCAGAAGACGAACGAAATTGGACAAAAGGTTATTTTTGATCTTAGGGCGGCTTTATTCCGTCACATACAGTCACTTTCATTCCGATTTTTCGATAAGCGTCCAGCGGGCTCTGTGCTAGTAAGGGTAACGAACGACGTTAACTCGCTACAGGACATGTTCACCAACGGAGTAATCAACTCAGCGATCGATATCGTACAATTACTGGGGATTACCGTTATTCTTCTTTTCTTGTCACCCAAGCTGGGTCTAGCTATTATGATCACTGTTCCGATTATGTTTCTTGTTTCATCGGCGCTTCGCAAAAAAATCCGTATGGCCTGGCAGGTTGTTCGGATTAAGCAATCTCGAATTAACTCCCATTTGAATGAGAGCATTCAGGGGATTCGGGTCACACAAGCGTTCGCACAGGAAAAAGAAAATATTGGTTATTTCGAAAAAATGAATAAAGGCAGCATTCAGTCATGGAACATTGCTTCTGCCCTTAATCAATTGTTCGGACCTGTTATCGAGATTACCTCTGCGGTCGGAACCCTTATATTACTGCTCTATGGAACTTATCTAATCCAGTCCGAAGCAATAACAGTAGGTATTCTTATCGCCTTTATCACTTATGTAGGAAGCTTCTGGGAGCCTATTAATAGGCTCGGAAACATGTATTCTCAATTGCTTATCTCGATGTCCTCAGCCGAACGAATTTTTGAATTCATGGATGAGAAGCCGGCAGTACCTGAGAAGGAAAATGCGACTATCCTCCCAGAAATTCATGGTGATGTTCGACTTGAGAATGTGAGCTTCGGTTATGAAGCTGATCGACCTGCTCTTCGTGGTATCAATCTCGATATTAAAGCGGGCCTATCTGTCGCGCTAGTTGGACACACCGGATCAGGGAAGAGTACGATAGTTAATTTACTTTGCAGGTTTTACGATACGGTCGAGGGTCGTGTGCTGCTAGATGGAATTGACGTACGCGACGTTACCATTGAAAGCCTTCGCTCCCAAATCGGAATTGTGCTGCAGGACACCTTTATCTTCTCAGGAACGATTAGGGACAATATCCGTTATGGCAGACCAGGCGCGACTGATGCGGAAATAGAGGCAACTGCGCGATCTGTCAGAGCTCATGATTTTATAATGGATTTGCCTAATGGCTATGATACAGAGGTAGAGGAGAGAGGGAATGCTCTCTCTGTGGGGCAGCGTCAGCTGTTATCCTTCGCTAGGGCGCTGCTTGCCAACCCGCGTATTCTCGTGCTGGATGAAGCAACTGCGAGCATCGACACAGAGACAGAGCTGCGAATACAAGAGGCACTTGCTACATTGCTTAAAGGCCGGACTTCCTTTATTGTAGCCCATCGTTTATCTACAATCCGACATGCTGATCGTATTGTCGTACTGGATCACGGAGAAATTGTTGATCAAGGTAATCATGATGAATTAATGAAGCGTCAAGGTCATTATCGGAATTTGGTTGATGCGCAATATCGGTTTTTATCTGCATAATTTGGAAGCGACAATTATAAAAATCCGTTCAGCTGGCGTTTCGACAAGCCTTCTGGACGGTTTTTGTTTATGTGCGCGCCTAGCCAAGCTAGGCACAACTAGCCGGTGAAAGTCCGGTCGAGGTAAGAGCCAAGTCGCCTCGTAGCTGACGGGCATCTGGTGGAGAGATCCTAAGGCTGAAGCCCCGTGACAAAGTAGCTCCGTAAAGGAGTGCGAGCAAAACAGCAGGCCGTAACATCAAGTGAATCCTGCCGCATCGTCAAAAAAGACCTGAAAAGGACAAGAGGGAGTCGAGTCCCGGTGTTATGGACGAAGACCATGGAACGCGTGAAGCCCTTGGAAGTGCAACGCGGAAGAACCCTCCGGTGTACGGGGATCGGCATGCTAGGAAAGTTGTGTTTGGAACTAGGGATATCCTACTTCGCACGAAGTTTTTTTTTCGTAAGGAGCGGACCTATAAGCCCGAAAGGTGAAATGGCGAGCTGCGAGAAGGAAGTCGGAGGGGGCAGTATTACCGATGAAATGAGGACAACAAAACCTCATGGAGGGAAGAGCCCCTGCTTTGTTCAAGCAAGTTGAGGAGGTACGAGTGAGTGAATGCAGTCAAACCTGCTAACTACGCCAAAGTAAAAGCTCAAGAACTTCAAAACAAGCTATATCTTGCCGCCAAGGAAAATCCGAAAAGAAGGTTTCATGCCCTCTACGACAAAATTTATCGGGAAGATATCCTGTGGGAAGCTTGGAGACGAGTAAAAGGCAACAAGGGCAGTGGAGGTGTCGATGGAATGACCATCGACCAAATCGTAAAGGTGCATGGGGAAGAACAGTTCGTCGAAGAAATTCGCAGACAATTAACTACAGGTGTATATCATCCGCTACCGGCAAGGAGGAAAGAGATACCTAAGCAGGACGGAAAGCTTCGTCCGCTCGGTATTCCTGCTGTCGTCGACCGCGTTGCGCAAATGGCAACGAAACTTGTAATTGAGCCAATCTTTGAGACGGACTTCAAGGAATGCTCTTATGGATTCCGCCCAAAACGAGATGCCAAAGGAGCAATCCGCCACATTCGACGTGCCGTTAAGAAAGGCGTCTACTGGGTAGTGGATATTGATATCGCCGGGTACTTCGACAACATTCCGCATGAGAAGTTGATGAAGCTTGTGGAGCAACGAATAAGCGACAGAAGGATACTCAAACTCATACGGAAATGGCTGAAGGCAGGCTTCGTAAAAGATGATCAGTTCTACGAAACCGACCTCGGAAGCCCTCAGGGTGGCGTGATTAGTCCATTACTTGCAAACATCTATCTGAACTATCTCGACACGATTTGGGAGAACAAATTCACTGAACTTGGCACACTCGTCCGCTATGCGGACGATCTTGTTATCCTTTGCAAAACCAAGGAAGAAGCGCTGAAGTCAATCGACGTATTGAAAGCAGTATTCGGAAAAACTCGAACTACAGATGAATACGTCCAAGTCCAAACTTATTAACCTATGGAATGATAAGTCGGGATTTGATTTTCTGGGCATGCATCACCGAAAAATCCCGAAACAGGTCAAGGGAATAGAACGTTATATTCTGCGAAGCTACCCCTCGAAAAAAGCCATGAAGAAAATGAAAGAGAAGGTAAAGGAAGTCACTGAGCCGCGTAACCGACTATTTTGGACAATGAACAGAATGGTTGACGAACTCAATCCGAAAATACAGGGTTGGAGGAACTACTACGCTATGGATACCTTTGCTGATCTGTTTCTAAATAAAATCGACTGGTATATTCTAAAAAGATTGACATTGTTTTGGAATAAGAAACGCAATCGTCGTAAGAAGCATAGTCATTCCAGAATAGCGGGCATTGTTGCCCAGCACTCTGGACTAAAGAAACTCGTTGGATAGGAAAGTACCGTAACGCGGAAGAAAGAAGAACATCGGAAAGCCGGATGAGGGAAAACCTCACGTCCGGTTTGATGCAGGGGGAGCTGGAAAATTAAAAGGAGGGCTTCCGCCCCCCAATGAAAATTTCAGTTCTCTACTCTACGGTTATAAGGTATAAACTTCAATGTCTATAACGTCATCTGAACTCTCATACATGGGCCTGATTTGAAAATTGTCGAGAGAACCGTTATCGTTGTAAGAAGTAAAGAAACACGGATAGGAATGAACGAAGTAAATGAGATAGGGGGAATTAACATGAAGTCATCTTCCTGGCTATGGCGGACCGTAGGCGGAACGACCTTGATATGTCTGATTATTATGCTTACGGGATTTGGTTGGGCATTGAAGGACACATGGTTTCCTAAGTCCAATCTGACTTTACCTGAAGCTTCGAAGCCTGAAGTGGCGACGGGAGGCGACTGGAGCGCCAAGAAGGAGCTTTACATCACCTCGCTTGGCGATTCCTTAACGAAAGGAACTGGAGACTCCACTGGAGAAGGATATGTCAGTCGAGTGATCAAGAGCTTATCTAAGCAATTGGACAAGCCTGTATATTTGGTTAACAATATGGCGATTAACGGATTAACGGCTGATAAGCTGGTGACGCAATTGGATGATAGTGGCTTCAAGAATGCGATTGGTAAAGCCGACATCATTCTTATGACGATTGGGGGCAATGATCTGTTTCGGATCGCTCAGAATGGAGGCTCCGTATCAGAGGGTGGAGATTTGTCACCGGAAATTCTCTTAGAGCGGATGCCGGAGGCGAAGCCCTATCTTGAGGCTGTATTTGCAAAGGCAAGACAGCTAAATCCTACAGCTCGAATTGTCTATGTCGGCTTGTATAATGCCTTCTACGATTTACCTAAGATGAGAGCGGCAACTGAAGTAGTCGCGCTCTGGAATGAATATGCACATAGCTTAGCAGAGAAGGACGGGAATGCTACCGTTGTTCCCACGTATGACCTGTTCGAGCATAATCTTACACAATACCTTTCGTCGGACCATTTTCACCCTAATGCCAAAGGCTATACTCGAATCTCGGACAGAATCGTACAGGCGCTACAATAATGCGGAGGGAGGTTGATGGAATGTCGAATGATGTGGCAGTTAAGGAAACCGTATTGTCGGTACAAGGGCTGAAGAAAAGCATTGGGCGCAAACCAATTATACATAATGTATCCTTCGATGTTCATGCGGGCGAGATTTTCGGCTTCTTAGGTCCGAATGGCTCCGGCAAAACAACGACTATTCGAATGCTTGTGGATCTAATTAAGCCTACGGCGGGTAAAATTATCGTGTGCGGAGAGGATATCAATCTGAATCCGGAAAAAGCATTAGCACACATTGGCTGTATTGTTGAGAATCCAGAAATGTATTCCTTTATGACAGGCTGGGAAAATCTTGAGCAATTTGCTCGTATGCAGCCTGGCATCTCTAAAGCGAGAATTGCTGAAGTAGTAGAGATTGTCGGACTAGATCAAAGAATTCAAGACAAAGTTAAAACCTATTCCTTGGGCATGCGTCAGCGTCTCGGAATTGCACAAGCGCTGCTAGGCCGACCACGGCTGCTTATACTTGATGAGCCTACGAACGGCTTGGATCCTAAAGGGATTAAGGAGCTGCGCGAATTTATTCGTAAGCTTGCTGAGGACGGCCTAAGCTTGTTTATTTCGAGCCATCTTTTAAGTGAAATTCAGCTGATGTGTGATCGAGTTGCCATTATTGCGCACGGAGAGGTTATCGCGGTTGGTGAAGTGGATGAGCTGGTGTCACAAGCGGTTACTTACACGGTGTGGCAGGTGGACCGACCACTCGAAGTAAGCACGATGCTTGCAGATCAGCCTAACGTTCAGATCGTTGGAGCCGATGAGCATCGGATAGATGAGTCGCTTCTTACAACGATACAGGACCCTATTATTACGATTATGGATGAGGATCAAGTTGCTGGCTGGGTTAACAAATTTGTCGCTGCAGGTATTGGTATTCAATCTGTTCAACGCATCGCACCCTCACTTGAGGAGCTGTTCTTGAAATTGACGGAGGGTGAGACAATTGGCTAATATGCTGGCACTCATACAGAACGAAACCCTTAAGGTTTGGAAAAAGAAAAGATTTGCCGTCGTCGTGCTTATTTTGCTTATTCTCATTCCCGTATTCGTCTATGCCCAAATGAAAATATCGGAGAATACGTCGGATAAATTTAATACGGATTGGCGCGCGGAGCTGCAAAGTCGGATCACAGATAACACTAACGCATTAAGCAGTGAACGGATTCCTGAGGAATGGAAAAAGTGGCGGCGCGCCCTCGTGCAGCAGCTGCAATACTATCTCGATCATGACATCAATCCGCAAACTCCGAATGCTGTGACGTTCACGCGCACATTCATGGATAATGCGGTTACTCTATTTATTCCTTTAATGGTGCTGGCCATCGCTTCGGATATCGTGTCTTCAGAGCGCTCGACGGGAACGATAAAGATGCTGCTGACGCGTCCGGTTAGGCGATGGCGAATTTTATTTTCAAAGCTGGCAACCCTGACACTATATGTGTCACTCATAACGGTTGTAACGGTAGTGCTCAGTTATTTGATTTCCGGGCTCGTGTTCGGATATAGGGGCTGGGCAGAGCCGGTATTCGTCGGTTTCCAGGTTAGGGGAGCGGATGTTGATACAACGGGCGTGCATGCAATTACGCAAGGCACCTATTTACTCATGCAGGCGGGTCTGATCTGGTTCTCAGCCATGATCGTATCGATTATCGCTCTCATGGTATCGGTTTTAGTTCGCAGTACAGCGGCTAGCTTCGTTACGATGATGGCTACGATTATTGCCGGAACTATTTTGTCGAATATGGCTTCCTCATGGCAAAGTGCTAAGTATTTGTTCAATGTTAATCTGGAAATATCTTCATATCTGCGTGGAACGCCGCCTCCGATTGAAGGAATGACATTAGGGTTTTCCCTTGCTGTTCTAGGGATTTGGGGTATTGCGGCACTAATCGTTTCATTCACAGTCTTTACGAAGCAAGATATATTGAATTAGAATAATGAAAGTGCGTTCGTGTTAAGCGACGCTAGAGACAAGCAAGGGGGTCCATTCGTGACCGAGAAAATAGATTTATTCACTGAGAGTGCATCGATTGCTGGAAGTGAATACAGTGCGGATGATATTCAAATTCTTGAAGGCTTAACAGCAGTGCGCAAGCGACCAGGTATGTACATTGGTAGCACGACAGCATCAGGACTTCATCATTTGTTATGGGAAATTGTCGATAACGCAGTGGATGAGCATTTGGCTAAATTTTGCTCCCGGATTGATGTAACCGTGCATACGAATAATTCCGTCACAGTTATTGATAACGGGCGTGGAATTCCAACTGGCATGCACAAAAGCGGTATACCGACTCCTGTTGTCGTCTATACAATTCTTCATGCAGGAGGAAAGTTTGGCGGCGGAGGCTACAAGAAGTCTGGTGGATTGCATGGAGTAGGGGCTTCCGTAACGAATGCGTTGTCGGAGTGGCTTGAGGTTGAGATTTACCGGGAAGGTAAAATACATAAACAAAGATTTGAAACTTGGGTGGACGACAAAGGGCTTGAGCATGTAGGGGAGCCTGTCGGAGGTCTTCAAGTATTGGGTAATACGAATAGAACGGGTACGAAGGTTACCTTCAAGCCAGATCCTAAAGTATTCCACGGAAATGTTAGCATGAACTACGACACATTGTCCGAGAGACTCCAAGAGATAGCCTTCCTGAATTCAGGGTTAAAGGTTAACATAAAGGACGAAAGAAGCGGCAAAGCGGATACGTATCATTACGAAGGCGGAGCCCGCCAATTTGTTGCCTTCCTAAATGAAGAAAAATCTGTATTACATGACGTTATTCATTTCTCGGGAGAGAAGGATGACATCGAGGTAGAGGTTGCTCTTCAATATAATGATGGTTATACGGAGACACTTGCCTCATTCGTTAACTCTATTCCAACACGTGGGGGCGGGACGCACGAGACCGGCTTCAAAACGGCGTACACTCGAGTGATGAACGATTATGCTCGTAAGACGGGACAGCTGAAGGAAAAAGAGAAAAATCTTGAAGGAAATGATCTGCGCGAAGGTTTAATGGCTGTCATTAATATTAAGATGTCCGAGGTGGAGTTTGTCGGTCAGACGAAGGATCAGCTCGGTAGCGCTTCCGCGCGAAGCGTCGTTGATGCGATTGTCACCGACAAAATGACTGTTTTCCTAGAGGAGAATCCTCAGGTCGGCCAATTGCTTATCCGTAAATCTGTTCAAGCCTCGAAAGCCCGCGAAGCGGCTCGCAAAGCACGCGAGGAAATTCGCAGTGGCAAGAAGAGAAGCGAAAGCGCGAGCTTGGGCGGAAAGCTATCTCCTGCACAATCCAAGGACAGTACACGTAATGAGCTGTTCATCGTGGAAGGTGATTCCGCCGGTGGATCGGCGAAGCAAGGACGGGATTCTAAGTATCAGGCGATCCTCCCGCTAAAGGGAAAGCCGATGAACGTGGAGAAATCCAAGCTTATCGATATTATGAAGAACGATGAGTTCAAGGCCATTATTGCCGCTATTGGAGCGGGCATTGGTTCGGAATTCGATGTAGAGGAATGTAATTACTCGAAGATCATCATCATGACCGATGCGGATACAGACGGCGCTCACATTCAAGTGCTGCTCCTTACTTTCTTTTACCGGTATATGAAGCCGTTAATTGATGCAGGAAAAGTCTTTATCGCGCAACCGCCTTTATATAAACTTACGAGGAAATCCGGCAAGCTGGAGACTGTACGTTACGCTTGGACGGATGACCAATTGAACAACTACATGAAGGAAATTGGCAAAGGCGCCGAGCTGCAGCGGTACAAGGGACTTGGTGAAATGAATCCCGATCAGCTGTGGGAGACAACGATGAACTACGAGACGCGGACATTCCTGCAGGTGCAGATTGAGGATGCCGCCAAAGCGGAGCGTAGAGTTTCCACGTTAATGGGGGATAAAGTCGACCCTCGTAAGCGCTGGATTATTGAGAACGTGGATTTCACGGAGTACGAGGAGTAAATTACAAATCGTATCCATAAAACACTAGGGGGCAAGGTATAGTGAGCCTACTTGAACAGTTTTTACCGGCATTTCTGGAGGAGGTCGTTGGAGACCGCTTCGGACGCTATTCTAAATATATTATTCAGGAACGTGCAATTCCCGATGTTCGCGATGGATTGAAGCCTGTTCAGAGGCGGATTCTGTATGCGATGTACGACTCCGGCAATACGCCGGACAAGTCCTATCGTAAATCGGCTAAGACAGTCGGAGATGTAATGGGTAATTACCATCCTCACGGCGACGGTCCGATCTATGAAGGTATGGTACGTATGGCTCAGCATTGGAAAATGGCGCATATGCTCGTTGACGGCCATGGAAACTGGGGCTCGATGGATGATGATCCACCAGCAGCGATGCGTTATACGGAAGCACGCTTATCATCTATCGCAATGGAGCTATTGCGGGATATAGAGAAACGTACCGTTATTTTTAAGGATAATTTTGATAATTCTACGAAGGAGCCGGTCGTTCTTCCAGCTCGTTATCCGAATTTGCTCGTAAATGGCGTAACGGGAATATCCGCTGGCTTCGCTACTGAGATTCCTACACATAACTTGCGCGAGATTATAGATGCTTGTGTAGCGGTTATGAATAAACCTGATTTGAGTGTCCTAGAGCTGATGGAAATCGTGAAAGGCCCCGATTTTCCTACAGGTGGTCTTATCATGGGCGGAGACGGAATACGGGAAGCATACGAAACCGGCAAAGGGAAAATATATATTCGTTCAAAAACCGCTATCGAAGAAATGAGAGGCGGCAAGCAGCAAATCGTTATTACTGAAATTCCGTATCAGATTGTTAAAGCTAAGCTTGTTAACTCTATTGATAACCTCCGCATGGAGAAAAAGGTAGAGGGCATTGCCGAGGTTCGTGACGAGAGCGGAAGGAATGGACTTCGTATCGTCGTTGAGCTTAAGAAGGATGTCGATGCTGAGGGCATACTTGCTTATTTGCTCAAGAAAACGGATCTCCAGACGGCTTACAATTTTAACATGGTCGCGATTGTTAACAAGGCACCTCGCCAGCTAGGCATCAAGCAAATACTAGAGGCCTATATTGCTCACCAGAAGGAAGTTGTTACATTCCGTACCCAATACGATCTGGATAAAGCTGAAGATCGTGCGCATGTGTTAGAAGGGCTAGTCAAGGCTCTTAATCTGTTGGATCAGATTATTGAAACGATCAAAGCATCGAAAAATCGGCTAGACGCCCAGAATAACCTGATTGCCAAGTATGGCTTTACTGAGCGACAGGCGGATGCGATATTGACGTTGCAATTGTATCGTCTAACTAATCTGGAAATTAACCAGCTTGAGAAGGAACACGCAGATACAATGAAGAAAATTGCTTTACTGCGTGCTATTCTGGATAGTCCCCGCAAGCTGATGAATGTCATTAGAGATGAACTTATAGAAATTCGCGATAAATACGGTATTGACCGCCGCAGTGTAATTCAAGGCGAAGTGGAAGAGATTAAAGTTAATCTTGAAGTCACTGTGCCTGCTGAGGAAGTCTTGGTGACCCTTAGCCGCGAAGGTTACGTTAAGCGGACAAGCTTACTCTCTTTCACTCGATCTGGTGGAGAATTAGGTAGTGCGGGCGTTAAAGAGGGCGACGTCATTCGTTGGAGCATGGGACTAAATACATTAGACCCGTTACTGCTCTTTACGCAAAAGGGTCATTACTTCTTATTGCCTGTCCATCTGATCCCCGAGTTCAAATGGAAGGACACGGGTACAGCAATTGTAAATGTACTTCCGTTAGCTAAGGACGATCGAATTGTGGGTGTCATTAATGCTAAAGCCGCAGAGTTAATTCCTTCCACTGAGGGTGGAGAGAATGGGCCGGCATTAGTGTTCGTGACCAAGCGAGGACAAGTGAAGCGGACGCTGCTTGTCGATTACGCGACCAGCAGGAGCATGGCTATTGCAGCCTGCAAAGTTTCTGAGGGTGATGAGATCATTAACGTATTCCGTGCAGATCAACCGGACGATCTTCTACTCGTAACTGAGCAAGGGATGAGCATCCGGTTTAATCAAGCGGAAGTCAACCTGCAGGGCAGGGTAGCCGGTGGAGTTAGAGGTATTGTCCTTAAGGACAATGACCAGCTGGCGGATGCCATTCCTGTTATCGGAGATGAAGGAGAAATTCTCGTCGTATCTGATTATGGCTATGCGAAGCGTTCCTTACTTCTAGACTATCCGCAGCAGGGAAGAGGCGGCAAAGGAATTCAGACGTTTGAATTCAAGGAAGGCAAACGTGTTCGGCCGAATGGAACGAAGCTCATTGCAGCGTTCCATGTCAAAGAGGCCGTCAGTTTACTAGCGATGACCACAAGCGGTCAAGTGTCGGAGTTTTCCTCAGAGGGCGCTCCACTCGATGACCGCAAGGGACAAGGCAAGCTGATGACAGCCGTTGATCGTGGAGATGTCCTTGTGGAGGCTTTCATAAAGCCACTTTCCACGTCTTGATGTGACTTTGTCTGAGCAGCTAATGAGGTGGCAGGGTCTGGCTAGGGTGAGGTGACCACGTCTAATTAGCGAAATAGGTGACGAGCCTAATTAGCGAGTGAGGAAACCAAGTCTAATCAGTCATAAGGTCCGCTATTTGATTCAGTCCGATCAATCCATCGCAACAATAGATCCAATACGACCCACAGAGGCACCGGTTCATTGAGCCGTTCTAGCCACTGTGGGTCTTCTATTAATCCGGCTTCTTGCGCCATCTGGCCAATTACTTTAATTTTTTGATCCATAGAGGACATAAGCCTCGCCTCCTTGCCAAGCATCTTTCTCCGCATTTACCCATATTTCGTAACCAGTATATGTCACGAATTGTCATCATGTTCATTACTGTGCAGATTCATGTCGCAATTATTTAATTGCATTAATCTATCTTTCGACATTGGCGCTGAGTATAATAAAAGAGAAGGCAATGTTCGGAAGAAAGGGGCATACCTATGGATAATGCGACGAATTTTGTGAAAAGCTGGACGAAGCTCACGAAGGAATGGAACGCGCAGATGGAGGCGGAGCTTGCTCCGCAGCTAACAGTAGGGCAATTAGAGGTTTTGGAGCTTATGCAGGTGCATGAGCCGATGAAGCCATCAGAGCTTCTCCCTTATTTGGAAACGACACCAGCAGCGATTACGACACTACTCGACCGTATGGAGCGTGCTGGGCTCGTTGAGAGGAACAGAGACGAGGGTGACCGACGTATCGTATGGGTCACAATGACGGCTCTAGGACGCTCGGAGGCGGTGCGAGGGCTAGCTGTTCGCAGTGCGATTGTGAATCGGTCATTGGAGCTCGTCTCAAGCCACAACCGGCAGCTGCTCGTCTATCTCATCAGCAAGGTAGCAGGAACGCGGGAACAGAGCGTTTCTTCAGATCAAAAGGCAGATGCTAGTAACAACGCCGATGGTAGTGACAATGCAGATGCTAGTGACATTGCAGGTACCAATCACAAAGCAGATACTAATGAGTCTTCGCCCAAGGTGGGTGCTAGTTAGACTTTGAGTAATGTATAGGTGTCAACGAGTCTGCGAATAAGTCAGATGTAAGCGTTGGATGATCAACAGTGTAATAAGGAGCGCCTCTATCCGTGCGTTATTGCTCTGCGGATGGGGAAATGCGCCAATCTAAGTAGCCGTCAGTGCGTTATTCCTCCGAAGGTGGGGAAATGCGCCAATACAAGTAGCCGACAGTGCGTTATTGCTCCGAGGGTGGGGAAGTTCGCCGAATTAAGTAGCCGACAGTGCATTATTGCTCCGAGGGTGGGAAGTTCGCCGAATTAAGTAGCCGACAGTGCGTTATTGCTCCGAGGGTGGGGAAATGCGCCGAATTAAGTAGCCGACAGTGCGTTGTAGTTCCGAGGGTAGGGAAAAGCGCCGAACTAAGTGGACGAAACCCGTGAGTTGGAGAGCAGTTAGCCGCTGTGGGTGTACTAAAAGGAGGAAAACCTTGAGTTGATGTGCTATAAGCCGTTGCCAGCGTACTAAATGGTGGAAATACATATGTTGGTGAGCTGCAAGCCGTTGAGAGCGGACTAATTAGTGGAAAAGCGTAGTTTGGTGAGCTACAAGCCGTTGAGAGCGGACTAATTAGTGGAAAAGCGTAGTTTGGTGAGCTACAAGCCGTTGAGAGCGGACTAATTAGTGGAAAAGCGTAGGTTGGTGAGCTGCAAGCCGTTGAGAGCGGACTAAATGGTGGAAACCCTTGAGTTGGTGAGCTGCAAGCCGCTGGTAGCGGACTAATTAGTGGAAAAGCGTAGGCTGGTGGGCTGCAAGCGGCTGAGAGCGGACTAAATGGTGGAAAAGCGTAGTTTGGTGAGCCGCTACCAGCGATCTAATTGGTGGAAATGCGGCAATCATACTAGAGTCGCAACAGAGAAAACCAAAGGGAACGGAAAAGGGTTATTACCCTCTCCGTTCCCTTTGGTTTTATTGCTTTTTGAGCTGGAGTAAGTGTTTATTAATGCCGGTCAGAAGCGTCTTCATCTTGCTATAGTCACCAGAGGTCAAATTTGGAACATTTCGTTTGGCCAATGCGGCTTCTAGTGGAACGATTGTATAATACCGTAGATTATTTTTCTTGAAGATGTGAACCCAGGTGGGCTTTGTGGTGACTTTATCCCAAGTGGTTTCAGAGGTTCCATCTGCATGAACGGTTTTAACTAGATGAACGCCGAAAATGAGCCCGACATCCTTCCAATTTTCCGTTTGGTTAGAGATGAAGTTACCTAGAGAATAGATGACGATTCCTCGTCGTGGCGTCCCGTCGTAGCTCTCAGAAGCCGAAATGTTAATTTCATCATAGGGCTGAACGACATGAGGATGGGAGCCTAATATAATATCAGCCCCGGACTTTACGAGCTCTTCAGCTAGCTTTGTTTGCGTTTCGTTGGGCAGGCGCTGATACTCAACCCCAAAATGCAGTGATACTGTCACGACATCCACATCATCATATCGCAGACGTTCGATATCACTCTTAATTGTGTTCAAATCAATCAAGTTGACCGCAAATGCTTTATCCTGCGGAACGGGAATTCCATTGGTTCCGTAGGTATAAGCTAAGAACCCCATACGGATGCCGTTCCGTTCCTCAATCACTGTTCTATCATGATCTTTCAGCGAGGATGACGTTCCAATCGGAATGAGTCCAGCTTTTCTAACATTGCTCAGCGTACGTTCAACGCCTGGGAATGCACGATCCATCGAATGATTATTTGCCGTCGATACAAGCTGAATACCTGCATCCGCGACAGCTGCTGCTAATTCATTGGGAGCATTAAATCGCGGGAAACCCGAATATTTCAGATCCTTACCAGCAATAGGTGCCTCCAGGTTGCCTATGACCCAATCCCCTTGTTTAAGAATTGGCTTAACCTGTGCAAACCAAGGGGAGAAGTTATAGCTCTTAGTAGAGCTATTGTAATAAGCAGGCAGCTGTGGCATATGAACCATGATGTCGCCGACTGCCAGCAAAGTTGCTTCCCGTCGCACAGGCTCCTGCGGGGGCAAGGTCGCAACAGGAGATGCCGATTCAGACGATGTTGCTATCGGCGTAGATGAAGGGCTAGAGCTTACAATCGGTTCGGCATGACTTGGCGATGGTGACGGTGGAGGAGACGTTGTAGCTGAACCACCCGAACAGGCTGTTAGCAGTATCGCTAACAGCCCTAAGGTCAAGAAAGAGACCAGTTGTTTCATAGATCAGTTTCACACTCCTCGACTAGCCTCAGAACGATAATCAAGCTTCGCTCTCCCATCGTCCGTAAATACCACATGGCAGTGTCATTCCGCTACGAGAGATAGGCAGTCCTATTTCACCGCAATCTAGCTTGCCGCCGAATTTACGGCGTATGGATAGATTCAGCAGGTTGTTTAGTACGGTTGGTGACAGTCCTGTTGTGTACGAGTTAACTAGGACGAATAAAGGCTTGTCTGATAAAATAGCCATACATGACTCAAGGAACGGGAATAAGTTTTCCTCAAGCTTCCACATTTCACCATTCGGTCCACGCCCGTAAGAAGGGGGATCCATAATGATAGCCTCATATTTCCGTCCACGACGTTCCTCGCGTTGCACGAACTTAAAGACGTCATCCGTAATGTAACGAATAGGCGCTGAGCTAAGCCCAGATAATTCGGCGTTTTCCTTAGCCCACTGGACCATGCCTTTAGCAGCGTCTACATGGCATACGTCGGCTCCAGCAGAAGCTGCAGCAACAGTTGCCCCCCCAGTGTATGCGAACAGGTTTAGCACGCGTATAGGACGCCCTGCATCGCGTATCTTGTCCATCATCCAGCTCCAGTTAACTGCTTGCTCAGGAAACAAACCCGTGTGCTTGAAGCTAGTAGGCTTGATGTGAAATTTCAATGGGCCATAGGAAATATTCCATCTATCCGGTAGAGTGCGCTTATAAGTCCATTGACCGCCACCACTGCCGCTGCGATGATAATGACCATCTGCTTGCTTCCACTCGCTATTTTCTGACTTAAGCGGCCAAATAATTTGCGGATCAGGACGTCTAAGGATAATGTCCCCCCAACGTTCAAGCTTCTCACCATTACCCGTATCTAGTAGTTCGTAATCTTGCCAATCGTGTGCAGTTTGCATAATGTTTAATTCGTCCTTTTGTCGTCAAATAGGAAGGGGGATTGTTCATCGCAGTTATTGGTTGAGGAAAACCGGTAGCCAAAGCCACGGACGGTTTGTACCCAGCGCGGGCGAGAAGGATCCATCTCCACTTTCTTTCTTAAATTGCTGATATGTACCATAAGCGTACGGGTATCTCCCATACTATCGGATTGCCAAACCCGACGATACAGCTCTTCTAACGGAAAAACCTTATTAGGCTCCTTTGCTAGGACGGTAAGCAGCTCAAATTCTTTGGCCGAAAGTGCGATAAGCTCGCCATCCATACGGACCTCTAAGCTACGAAAATCGATATCTAGCCCTGGGAAGCTTAATGTAAACACCTGTTCCTCAGCAGTTCTTTCCCGCGTCCTGCGCCTACGAATGTGGGCTTGGATTCTAGCAACAAGCTGGCTGGGGCTGAACGGCTTCGTAATATAATCATCTCCACCTTCAGATAACCCACGGATAATATCTTTATCCTCCGACTTACAGCTCAAGAACAGAATAGGCACATCTGCGCATACTCCTAGACGCAGCGCACGACATACTTCAATACCGTCCATACGACCAAGCGACACGTCCAGCACGATTAAATCTGGGATAATGGCTTCTGCAATCCTCAAAGCATCTCGTCCATTATCAGAAGTATGAACTGCAAACCCTTCTCTTTCAAGAAACAGGGTAATTAAATCGGTAATATCCTTTTCATCGTCTACGACAAGGATAGCAGCTTCCGAGCTCTTCATTACTTTCCCTCCATATTGAAGAGTCTTAATTACATATTATAACTAAAGCGTTGACCACTAATCAATGCACCGTTTACAATGACGGTTCAAGTACTTATTTCTAACTATTGGTTGAAGGTGGAAGAGGAGAGGGGATATTGAAATCTTTTCAAAGGATAAGGTCCTTCTTGCGATGGGGCAAATGGATGGGCATTGCTCTTATTCTCATCACTTTCCTCAATGGATGTACGACCTCAAATCGTGTTAATTCCTCCGTCCCTAGTGCGGAGCAAGGGGTCATTGATTTAAGAGAATGGCTGTGGAACGAGGATGGTATTGTACCGCTTAGCGGGACTTGGGGGTTCGAATGGTACGCTAACACGGACAATCCTGATATGGTTACCAGTGTTATAGCCTCGAATTTAAAAGTACCAGGAACTTGGGGGAAGTTACATATGGAAGACGGGCAGCCTCTCAAGGATCAGGGCTATGGCGTCTACCAACTAAAAATTCTCCATCAAATACAGAGAGACAACATGATGGCCATAAGACTACCGAACATATCGACGGCATACGAATTGTTTATCGATGGTAGCTTGGTCGTAGCACGCGGGAATGTAGGAGAAAAAGCTAGCCAAACGATTCCTTTCCAAATGCCAGCAACTGTATTTTTCGAAACAAAAAGCGCGGAAACGGATCTTAAGCTTGTTGTAGCTAACTATGATCATAGACGCGGTGGCATTCCTACAGCCATTGTGATGGGAAATGCGGATCATATTCAAAAGCTGCAAATCCGTCATGCTGCACAAGAGTTAATTATTTTTGGATGCTTAATCATGATTGGATTTTATCATATCGGACTATATATTCTAAGGCGCAAAGAAATAACGAATTTATTATTTGCCCTACTGTGCCTATTTGTCGGAATTCGAATGGGTTTGATCGGAGAAGGATTTATTGTTCAGTGGTTACATATGTCTAATTGGGGTATGGCTATTCGGTTCGAATATATTGCTTTCGTGTTGAGTGGCTGGACTGGGTTTGGCTATATTCAAAAGATGTATCCGCATGAAATTAAAGGTGTTTGGTTTAAAATATCGAGCTATTGCGCTGCATTGTTAATTTTCATTGTCATAGTAGTCCCGCCAATCACATTTACTTCGATGATCATCATTTATCAACTATTTATTTTGCTGAGCAGTGTTAGGATGCTTGTCGGGCTTGTTCAATCGGCTATCCGTCGACGTGAAGGGGCTAAGCTTGCGCTAATTGGTTTGGCTGGGTTTGTATTGACAATCGTAAACGATATTTTGTTCTATAATGGCTGGTGGCTCTCCATTGACCTCGTTCCTTTCGGATTATTATTTCTGATAGTTATGAATTCTTTCATCATTTCACTCAGGTTTTCTCTTACCTATGAGAAGGCGGAGCAAATGTCAGCGGAATTGACGGAGTGGAATAATTCCCTGGAAGTTCGGATCGCGGAACGGACGGATGAGCTGCAAAAATCCAATATGACATTGGAGGATGCGAAGGTTGATCTGGAAAGGATGGAGCAATCTCGCTCTGAGCTTGTCAGCAATATTTCGCACGACCTGAGGACACCTATAACGTTACTACAAGGCTACTTGGAAGCGCTCAGAGATAATGTCATCACTGAACCGCAGCAGCGTGACAATACGATTAAGCTCATGTTAACGAAGGTAGAGGGACTTAATGCGTTAATTCAGGATCTGTTTGACCTTTCTGTTCTTGAGGCTAGGCAGGTCGTGTTATCTTTGGAGAATATTCCGCTTACAGGTTGGAAAGAAAGATTAGTGGAGCAGTACGGTATGGAAATGCAAGCCAAGGGCATACATTTTGAGTGCAAGCTTGTAAGCGAGTTTTCAATCAGTAATTCCGTAACGATAGACATTCGAAGGATGGATCGGGTGTTTGCCAACCTACTTTATAATGCAATTAGGTATACACCTGAGGGCGGAAGCATTATCATTACCATGGGTGCAATGCCAAATAGGCATTGCGTAGAGGTCACCGTTGCTGATAGTGGTACAGGGATTGAGACTGAAGATCTGTCACAGGTGTTCGATCGCTTCTACAAGAAAGACAAGTCGCGTCACTCTTCCTCAGGTGGAAGCGGTTTAGGCTTGTCGATCGCCAAAGAGATTGTGGAGCTACATAGCGGAGAAATACGAGCGTACAACCAGGAACGGGGGGGCAGCGCTTTTCAAATCATTTTACCGTTGTCAGATTAAAATGATAGTTACTGAGCTAACCGCTGCCATCGACTCTCTGCTCCTGGCTCATGAGATCATGTATAAGGGTAATTGATTTCTTTCTTTGCTCCTGACTCATATGCTGAAACAAGGTGAGTATTTCTCGATTGTCAGGTGTAACGGCAGGTTCAGGCTTGCTCTTAGCGATAATGCCGCCGATAATGTAATCAAGTGACACCTCGAAATAAGCTGCCAGTTTGATTAAGGTTTCATAAACGGGCTGTCGATTGTTAATCTCGTAGTGACTATAGGCCGAACGGGTAATGCCGATATGTCGGGCCACTTCTTCCTGTGAGATTTTACGACGAAGTCGCAGCTCTCGCAGACGCTCTCCCATATTCATATTTAATATCTCCTTGACACCAGATGAAGTATCTATTAGTAATTTATGATACAAAATGTATCGTGTCAATAGGTTGGGAAGCGTTTTATTCAATTGTGGCTAATATATTTATGTTTTGTATACGTTTTGTATCTATTTTTGAGGAGGTGAGTGTAATGAAGGTGAATATACTTAAGGCAACAATCAATGAAAGCGAGGACGAGGGCTTCGTAGGTCACGTCCACTTTGAAGTCGAAAACCATAAGCAATCGTATGAGGTTACGCTGCAAAGCAACAATGGACGAAATAATTGGAGCTATGCTTTGAACTTCTTGAACCAGCCTGGAAGTGAAGAGGAAATTCAAGCAGTAGATGAAAGGCTTGAAGAGGACGACGCTTTTTTCGAGCAATTCGTCGTTGCTGTTTATAAGAAAGAAGAGTAGGGTACATACACTAAATAAAAAGGCAGTTCCACTGCGATCATGTTGATCCTTTGGAGCTGCCTTTTTGTATGGATACATAATATTATGTCTCGCTCGTGTCTTCGTCTTTATCTTTTTCCTTATAATCAATCTCTAGGAAGTTCAGGACCTCAGTTTCCCAACGTTCGCTAACGAAGCTAACATGCAAGGGATGTAAGTTATATGTTTCATAGTCTTCAGCATTAGCGAATTCCATGGAGAAGCCGAAAGCATATTCATTCTTTGGACTAACCTGCCGATAAACCTTGAAATTTTGAACGACGGGTATAGAGGTCAGGATTGCACGTCCATCTTCAATGAAACGATTTTCCTCCTCTGATCCTTGTGGATGCTTGAGGTTAAAAATTACGGAATGTACGATAGAATCCTTAGCCATGGTTTAGTCCTCCTGATGATGATTATTACTATATAAAATAGTTACATCATCAGTATAAGGTAGTTTAGGCTAAAACAGAAATTAAGGTTGACCAGGCAGCTGAACTGTAACTGATTGCACAGTCGCAAACGGTGAAGAATTTGTTGATTTCATGGAGGCAACGTATCTATCAACCATCGGTCCCGTCGCTGCGTTGGCTATATAGGTTGGCATGGCGACAGCTGATACAAGCAAGGTGAACAAGGCAACTTTTTTCAATATCATTGTTGAATTCATCGATAACAGCTCCCATGTGTGTAGTTTGATTTAGTAAAACATTCTTACGCTATCCAAAAGACAGCGAAAGCTGTTTATGCTTACAGGCTTTAGTTTACCGTCTAACTATGGCATCTCATTGGTGGAATAGTGGAAAAACGATGGCAACACCCTATGACAGATGTATCCTTGCTATAATGATGAGGAACTGGGAACGGGGGATTACTATATGAAGGACTATTTAATTGCGATTGTCGATGACGATCAGAATATACGCGAGCTTGTTGAGGCTTTTTTAAATAAAGATCATTATAGAACGATTGGCTTGGGCAGCGCTGAGGAAGCATTAGAGCTATGGAAAAGCTCACCTCCGGATATGTGGGTGCTTGATATCATGCTGCCCGGGATGGACGGATATGAATTGTGCAAAAGAATCCGACAAGATGCTGAGGTGCCAATTATTATGATCTCGGCGCGAGATAACGAGGTCGATAAAATTCTTGGATTAGAGCTTGGAAGCGACGATTATCTGGTCAAGCCGTTTAGCCCTCGAGAGCTTGTAGCCCGGGTCAAGCGTCAGCTTCAACGGTGGTATCGGGTGAATAACACTGATGACAGTAGTCAGGATACCTCGCTTGCTCAGCGGCTTGTGGTTGGTCAGCTTCAATTGATATTAGACGAACGGCGAGTGATCTGGTGCGGTGAGGAAGTCGAGGTGACGCTAAAGGAATATGCGCTGCTTAAGGTACTGGCAGAACACCCTAATCGTGCGTTCACGCGAGACGAGGTATTGACGCTGGTATGGGGCGAGGATTACTTCGGCAGCGACCGTGCGGTTGATCATCTGATTAAGCGAATCCGTAAGAAGATGGATAATCTGCCGATTGAGTCCATATGGGGTCACGGTTACAGGATGCGTACGGAAGGGGTCGAGCAATAAGATGAAAATGGTACATCAAATTAATCTAGCTTTCGGTATACTCATTGTACTCGTTATCGCCGTTACGGCCGCCATGAACCATTACGTGCTGCTTAATCATTTTATCGGCGCTCAGAAGGAAGAAATGCAAACAATGGGTGCCAATATGACAACTGCGCTCCAACAGAAAGAATTTAATGGAATGTTGTCTAAGGAGACATTACCTATTACAACCCTTTCGGCCGTAAGCGTAGCAAATGTCGAAGCGATAATTACGGATAACGAAGGAAAAGTCGTATACGGCACAGCACCAAAACTAACGGAAGCTGGCGTTGCTCTTCCTGGCGTTGCTGTTCCAGTGACAGGCCTAAAACAACAAACTAGTGCACTCAAAATAGCAGAAGGAAAAGATAGCAGATTTATTGTATCAGCAACAGCTATACCTCAAGGGACATTAACTTTATATACTCCAATGAGCAAAATCAAGGATATAGAGCAAGCTCTTCTAGGACGACTACTCATCGTACTTTGTGTTTCGGGTGCTATTGTTTATTTGCTTAGTCTTCTTATTACGAGAAAGCTGATTAAACCTTTGATGAAGCTAAGGGCAGAACTGAAGAAGGTAGAAAGTCGACAGTTTTCTGAGGTGAAGTTAATCAAGGCTGGAGGAGAAATCGGTGCAGTAGCTCAAACGGTTTACGAGCTAGCTGGTGAGCTTGATCGGTATAATGAGGTGCAGAAGCAATTTTTTCAGAATGCATCGCATGAGCTAAAGACACCACTCACCTCTATTGCGGGTTATGCTGAGGGCATTAGGGACGGGATTTTTGAGGGAGAGAGTGCCCTAAAGGGACTTGATATTATACTCAGTGAAAGTGGACGGTTGAAGAACATCGTTATGGAGATGACTTTACTTGCCAAGCTTGATAGCGAGCAGGATATTTTTCAAATGAATGAAGTGAATGTGGAGGAACTGTTAAAAGAAACACATGAGCGGATCAATCCTATGCTCATTAAAAAGGGCTTGTCCTTGCATATTCGTTATGGGGAGAAGAATCTCGGACATTGGACAATTCGCGCAGATAAGGATAAATTGTCACAAGCGTTACTTAACGTGGTGTCGAATGCGACAAGGCATGCCAATCATGAAATAATAATTGAAGTCAGTGTTGTGAAGCAACGAATGAATATTACCGTCGCTGATGATGGAGCGGGTATTCCGCATGATCTGCTTCCCCACTTATTTCATCGTTTCGTGAAGGGGAAAGATGGTGATACGGGATTGGGCCTGGCAATCTCTCGTGCAATTGTGGAGCGCTGTAAGGGACATATTACAGCAAGTAACAAGGAAGGTAGCGGGGCTGTAATCTCGATGGGATTTCCAATGCTTTCTCAAACGAAGGTATAATGATGAGGGAATATTTAAGACTGCCGAGAATTTCTCGACAGTCTCCGTAATAGTGTGCCTCTTTCGAGTCGTTGCTATATTTTTACTGCTTTATTTAAACACTTTTAACCGGCTATCCAGTGGTTGGAAGGTTTTCTCGCCAGCTGGTGCTGTTACTTTGCCGAAAGGCAATTGCGCGATTAATTTCCAAGTGGACGGTACATCCCATTCCTTAGCAACTTGCTCGTCAATTAGAGGGCTATAGTGCTGCAACGAAGCGCCGTAGCCTTCAGCTTCAAGCGCAGTCCATACGACAAATTGCAGCATGCCGGATGAATGCAGTGACCATAGTGGGAAGTTGTCTTTATAGGAAGCAAACTGCTCCTGTAAGCCTTCAATTACTGACTGATCCTCGAAAAATAAAACTGAGCCGTAGCCGCTGCGGAAAGCTGCAATTCTTTGCGCTGTAGCTTCGAAGCTGTCTGCAGGGACAATTTGTTTCAATGTTTCTTCTGTAAGGTTCCACAGCTTGTCATGCTGTTCGTTAAGCAGAACGATGACTCGCGCGCTTTGAGAGTTGAATGCGGAAGGGGTATTTAGAACAGCTTCTCCAACTAATGCCTCGATTTGCTCGTCGGACAGAATTGCCTCTTTGCTAATTGCATAAATACTGCGTCTTTTTTTGACTGCTGTTAAAAATTCGTTACTCACTTTGCCCAGCTCCTGTCCCTTGTGTTTGTAGTACTGAATTAAGTATTCCCAGAGGGAGGGATTGTACAATCCCGTTCCTTGATACCTATTATGCATCACTAACTTACAATTTGTAAGTGGGAACTTAAATGTGCTATAGTATCACAGAGTATACTGATGGGAGATTGGTGCATAATGAGTCAAAACACAAAGAATCCGGACAACTGTAATGTTAATGTGGCGCTCGATATTATTGTCGGAAAATGGAAGTCGATCATCCTATTGCAGCTCATGTTTAGGGGAACTAAACGCTTTGGCGAGCTAAGAAAATTAATACCTGAGATCACACATAGAATGCTCACCTCACAGCTTCGTGAGCTTGAAGAGAACGATTTAATTAAACGAGTTGTCTATCCGGAAATACCGCCTAAAGTGGAATACTCAGTTACCGAATATGGCCAGACACTAATGCCAATACTCAATGAAATGCACAAATGGGGAACGGCACATCAGACGCATATGGCTCAGAAGAATGGGGAATTGAGGAACTCTCTATGAGAGTGAGCAGGAACAAGTAATAATGAATATAGGAGCCCAAAGCTCTTGCTTTATGGAGGATTAAATTTATGCTCGTTAGTAATAAAATAAGTAAATTAGATGTCTTTATTTTAATTTTATTGGTGTGCTTGGTTGCTGTTGGAACTCTTTCTGTTTACGAAGTTACTACTGGAACAAAACTGGATGGGCTACATACAAGTAATATGGTGCTTTTTGGGGCTTTTTGTATTCCTATGCTGCTTGTGGCGTTATTCGATTATCGAATATTGATTGGTAAACTTTCTTATGTTCTTTATGGTATTGGAATATTGATGCTTGTTTTCGTCTACTTCAAAGGAGAAAACATTAACGGGGCAGCCCGCTGGATAAGTGTGGGATCTTTCCAGTTTCAGCCTTCCGAGCTGGCGAAAATTGTTACCATTCTGTTAGTCGCTCATTTGCTAAACAAACGGGCTGGAGAGAAGCTCCGATTGCTTAAGGATATATTGCCCATTTGCGTAGTTTTCATGATACCGTTTATTTTTATACTGAAGCAGCCGGATTTAGGTACAGCTCTAGTCTTTGTTGGAGTGCTGCTTGGCATGATATGGATGGGGAATATTCGCGCTCATTATATGCTGATTGGCGTGGGTACAGTGGCTCTAATAATAGGGACAGTTCTATGGCTGTACTATTCAGATAATGAGCTGTTATTCAAAATCGTAAAGCCTCATCAATTATCTAGAATAGAAACATTTTTAGACCCCGCGAGTGATCCTGATAAGTCATGGCATGTCAAAAATGCAATGAATGCGATTGGTGTAGGCGGATTAGTGGGAGCTGCTGGGTTCTATACTAAGCAAGGTTATATTCCGTATGCTTATTCCGATTCCATCTACGTTGTAATTGGCGAAAAATTTGGTTTCTTGGGCTCATCGGTCCTATTGATGCTGTTTTTTCTCATGATTTATCGAATGATAGTGATCGTTCTGGATAGTAAGGGATTAGCGGGTTCCTACCTTGTTGTAGGGATTGTTAGTATGTTTGTATTTCAGATTTTTGTAAATATTGGTATGCATTTAGGACTGCTACCTTTGACGGGAATCTCTCTACCTTTTATTAGCTATGGGGGCAGCTCACTTCTGACTAGTATGATCGCTATTGGATTAGTATTAAGCGTGAAGATCCATAGAGAAGTTGAGAGTGCTTATTGATGGTAGAGCTGGCTTAAGCCGGGTGTTGGAAAACCGAGGCTCGGAGAGCTGCAAGCCGCTGTGGGCGTACTAAATGGTGGAATACAGGGTGTAGGTGTGCTTTAAGCCGCTGTGGGCGAACTAAATGGTGAAAAACCGGGTTTAGGTGTGCTTTAAGCCGCTGTGGGCGGACTAAATGGTGGAGAACTGAGGCTCGGAGAGCTTTAAGCCGGTGTCAGCGTACTAAATGGTGGGAAACCGGGTTTTGGTGTGCTTTAAGCCGCTGTGGGCGTACTAAATGGTGGGAAACCGGGTGTAGGTGTGCTTTAAGCCGCTGTGGGCGAACTAAATGGTGAAACCGGGTGTAGGTGTGCTTTAAGCCGCTGTGGACGGACTAAATGGTGGAAAACCGGGTTTTGATGCGCTGTAAGCCGCTGTGGACGGACTAAATGGTGGAAAACCGGGTTTTGATGCGCTGTAAGCCGCTGTGGGCGGACTAAATGGTGTGAAACCGGGTTTTGGTGTGCTTTAAGCCGTTGTGGGCGTACTAAATGGTGGAAAACCGAATGTTGATGTGCTTTAAGCCGCTGTGGGCGTACTATATTATTAAGATTTTGAGTAACATCAGTTACCTTAAGCCTAACCCGTCATAGTATCATTGTTACACTGTCTTTCAGGGCAGTGTTTTTGGTTTGAATAGCTTTAGCGCAGGGACTCAGGAAGTGAAAGTTTCAGGTATACACATGCATGGTGGAAGTCTGCAGCATCATCCGTGCCTGATGGAAGTCTACAGCACCAACTATTAATGTGTGGTGGAAATAGAAGTGAAGAGGAAATAGACGTGAAGAGGAAATAGACGTGAAGAGGAAAGACACAGTGTAGTTTAAGACTAAGGGATTATTGATAATGATAACCATTTTCAATTATAATTAGGGAAAATTGTATTGGAAGTACGGGATATCGTTGAAAGTACGGAGTGTCATGGAGAACAATGAATTGGAAGTACGGGATGTGTTAGAAGTAAACAATTTCTTAGAAGAACTTCAAATTAGAAGTACGGACGTCAACGATTGCCGAGGGGTTGAACGGAAATAATGCAGTTAAATGAACAAATTGTACTCTGGAATCAAGCGTCTATTAAACTGATGGACATTCGCTTTATAACGATGAAGCTGCACGAGGAGCTTCGATCCTATCGGTTGCCAGCGAATGGCTTTTTATTTGCCATGCACGGTCATGCTCAAATAAAGCTGGATGGCATTACGCATGAAGCCAATCGATTTCATATTTTGCACGCGAGCAAGGGCTGCTGTTTAGATATTTGTCCGATTGAAGATGAGTTTGGATATTATATCATTTATTATAAAGCGATGATTTTGCTACCTGTTCGTCAGGAGATCTTGTCGATGATGGAACGTAGCAGTCCTTTTCAAATTCAGTATGGCTTTGCCCCCAATAACCCGGCTGCTATCTTACAAAAGGTTCAGCTTATGCACAAGAAATGGGAGGAGCAAGGAGTACTGGAGAGATTTCATGTAAAAGCGCTATTCTATCAATTTGTCCATGAGCTGATGTTGCAAATTCAGAGCCTTGGCATTCCAACATTAAAGGCTGATCTGGCGGCTCAGGCTAAGAACTATCTACATGAGCATTATGCCGAACCGATTACTTTGGATATACTAGCAGAGAGACTGGACAGCAGTCCCCGGCATCTATCAAGACTCTTCAAGCGTGAAACGGGGAGCAGTCCCATAGATTATATGATCCAGATTCGAATGGACAAAGCCAAGGAACTGCTGCTGACAACGGAGGCTACTTTGCAAGAAATTGCTGTAGGCATAGGTTATCCAGATAGCTATTATTTCGCTAAAATGTTCAAAAGATATGTAGGGTCTGCACCGATTCGTTATCGAATGGAAAACAAAAAACAACGTACAGGTCCTAATTTACCATCAGCTTCGGCTCGATATGGTATTGTGCAGGATAGTAGCAGGCTTTATATTGATTATGATAATCATTATCAATATAAAGGAGAGAAAAAACTAGCTATGTATCAAAGCAACAAAACACCCCTGGCTGTTACCCTATTACTCTGTCTTACACTATTGCTCAGTGCCTGCTCCACTGGAGCGACAAACAGCAATTCAACAAACGGAGGTACACAGTCCCCTTCCAATCAGGCTTCGGCTACTGCCAGCAATGAATCAAGCATAAATCAGACAGCGGAGGCTGAGCCGCAGAAGCGGACAGTGTCTACCGTTAAAGGCGATATTGAAGTGCCTGCTAATCCTAAGAGGGTCGTTGTTCTGTATTTGTTAGGAGATGTGCTCGCACTTGGCGTGAAGCCTGTTGGCGTCTCTGCCGTTGAAGATGAAGCGGCATTCAAGAACGAATTGACTGAAGCCCAAAACTTGGGCACATGGTTCGAGCCGAGCCGTGAGGCGGTGTTGGCGCTTGATCCAGACGTCATTATTGTACCTTCAGAAGAAACCTATCAAATGCTCCATCAAATTGCGCCTACGGTCTATATTCCTTATGAGAAACTGAGTATAGAGGAAAGGTTGAAGAAGATTGGAGAAGTTCTGGGTAAGGAAGGCGAGTCTCAGACCTTGTTAGATAACTTCAATGCGAAGGTGGAAATAAATAAGAAGAAGCTGCAGGAAGCCGGTATATTAGATAAGACTGTATCCATTATGGAGGGTGGCGATAAGGATATGACAGTCGTCACCACCAAGCGATATGGTCGTGGCTCTCAAGTCATCTATGAATACCTGGGAATGAAAGGTCCGAAGACTATTGAGCAGGAAATTGAAAACTCCAAGGACGAAGCGACTGGTAAGAGCGTTTCCTTCGAGGTGTTGGCTGATTACTCTGGTGATTATATATTCCGCTCTGCCTATGAAGGTATGACAGATTTGTCTGATAACGTTATCTGGAACAAAATTCCGGCTGTAAAGGAAGGTCGGCTAATTGAAATTAGCTTTGGCTTGTCCTACTACAATGACATTTATTCCTTGGACAAGCAGCTCGACTTTATTACAGACAGCTTGCTCGCAACGGTAAAATAATAGTACTCAAAAGATAAAGGCATCTGTCTAACTGGACAGATGCCTTTATCTTTTTGGGCTACGAAAGGGATCCAGGTCATAAATTGTTAGAATGAGGTTACAGGTATCTTCTATAGCCTCTCAACTGAGAGGAGGACATCATATGGATACTCGATCTAACAATCAAGCAGCGAATGCGAATATACCACAGCCAATAAGAAGTGATGGTGCCGGAGCGACTGACTTAGGACCACGAGACATTATGCGAGATATTGAAAACCCAAATATGCTAGTTCCACCGATTACAGATGCTGGCTTAATCCCGAACCTTAAATTTTCTTTTTCAGATACTCATATGCAATTAAATCAGGGAGGGTGGTCCCGGGAAGTCACTGTAAGGGAGTTGCCGATTGCTACTACGCTTGCAGGCGTTAATATGCGGCTAACACCCGGTGGAGTTCGAGAGCTGCACTGGCATCAACAAGCAGAATGGGCATATATGCTGTTAGGGCGGGCACGGATAACCTCTCTTGACCAGGATGGGCGAAATTCCATTGCTGATGTCGGGCCAGGTGATCTCTGGTACTTCCCGGCAGGGCTTCCACATTCCATTCAAGGACTCGAAGAGGGCTGCGAATTTTTGCTTGTTTTCGATGATGGTAAATTTTCCGATTTGAATACCTTGTCTATCTCAGATTGGTTTGCACATACACCCAAAGATGTGCTAGCAGCCAATTTTGGCGTACCTCAGAGTGCCTTTAATAACATCCCGAAGGAACAGGTTTATATTTTTCAAGATAAAATTCCCGGTTCTTTAGAAAGTCAGAGGGTTCAATCCCCTTACGGTACAATTCCCCAAAGCTTTAAGCATCAGCTGCTAGCACAAACCCCAATTAAAACACCCGGTGGAAGCGTGCGAATTGTTGATTCTTCTAATTTTCCGATTTCCAAAACGATTGCTGCTGCGTTGGTTGAGATTGAGCCTGGTGCGATGAGGGAGCTTCATTGGCACCCTAATAATGATGAGTGGCAATATTATCTGACTGGACAGGGGCGTATGACGGTATTTGCAGGAAATAACACTGCCCGTACGTTTGATTACAGAGCGGGGGATGTTGGCTACGTACCCTTTGCGTATGGACACTATATTCAGAATACGGGCAACGAAACATTATGGTTTCTAGAGATGTTCAAAAGTGACCGATTTGCCGATGTTTCCTTAAATCAATGGATGGCGCTTACTCCTCGTGACTTAATTCGAGATAATTTGCATGTTGGGCCGGAGCTACTGGATGCATTGCGTAAAGAGAAGTGGCCGGTTGTTAAATATCCTTCTCCGTAGGCATAATATGCGAATTTTGTGGAATGTTAATGGTACTCGTATTAACTCAAAGGCGTGAAATAATGAAAGAAGCAATTATAGCTTTAATAACAAAAGCGAATAGCAGGAAGCTCCTTTATCATTTTACAAGGGTAAGGAACTTACCTGCTATTGCTCATTTCAATGCTTTAATGTCCAGCTATAGTCTAAACCCCTACTTTGCAGGTGAGCGCCGAGTAGAGGCTAGGAAAGTAAAGCTTCACGATTATTCGATTACGTTAAATGCGCATCTAAAGATTGTTGATAGTATGATAGATGCTTCATCTACACAAGAGCAATTTCGGGCTTATCTTGATCGGCATGTATTTTTGTGGCCGACGTTGAAGTATTGTCAGAAAATGTGGGCCACGTACATGCGAAGAGAGCCAGATGAAAGGTTTGCTATACTAGTATTCGATGCCTTCTCCTTGTTATCTGAAAATTATTCAGCCGTAAAGCTATCCAAATATGATTCGGGGAGCAACCCAAGATTTCCAGCACACTGTACATACAAGAAGGGACCGAATATGTTCTTACCATTACATAGCTTTCAGATTATCACGAACCACACAGTGCCAGTCAAAGCATCAGAAATAAAAGAAATACTCATAGAGGATCAGGTCAGCAACTTATCAAAGCATTTGCGGTCTATATACGTCGATCATATTGAGGATATCCCTGAGTGCTGGAGAAATCTTGCCAAGCCTTTTATTGATCGAGCTCCTCAAGGAACTTACTCCCAACGGAATAATTGTTTTGATTATTAATAATATCATCCAGCCATGTCAGCAGCTTAACGCCATCTTGCTCAGCTTTGTAGAAGGTTTTTTGAGATGAGAATGTATGCGAGGTAGTTCCTTTGTTATTGCGATCATAATCAGTCAAATAGTAATAATAATTAGGCAAGGTGGAAGCGAGCTCTTTAACGGATTGTCTCATTTGGCGAGACCAATCGGATATATTTTTCTCGTCGAGAGGCCCCGTGTAGTCATTAATCTTGTTCTGAAAATGAATCAATATCTCGTCATACAAAGAGTAGGATTGCAACAAAACAATATTAGCGGGTAAAAGGCGACGATTTCCCTTGAACGCAGATCCGATCAAATCACTCTCCGCGGCAAAACCAAATGTTTTCTCGAAATCAGCATGCCATTCCTTATCCACGACTTCCGGCCACTTGTCAGATTTTAAGAAGGAGCTGTCTGAATATTGATAGATTTCGGATTCCTTATAATGATTGGATATTTCGCCTGCCCAGAAGGCCGACCCGAATCCACCCGCACTTTCACCAGCTATCAGTAGCTTCTCAGGTTTGTCTACGTTGGCATAAATCCATTCAAGACTGCTTTGAACATTGTTCTGACCATTATAGTGCATAGTAAAGCTGCTGCCGTCGTCCTTCTTGTATTCAGCATCATGCTTGCCTACGTGGAAATCGCCCGTTGAATAGGGGATGTATACAATATTCCATTCCCTGAAGGGATTATTAGGGTTTTTGTTATCGAACATGCCTCCAAGCAACGAAAGCAAATAGAAAGGGATATTCGGGAAATAGTTACCCGAGTCCTTGCCGGATAATAAATTCTTTAGCTTGATAGGGTGAGCGGCGCTATTCTGATCCCAGCTCACACCTCCACCAGAAAAAAAGATAATCCAATTACGATTTTCCCCCTTCTTGGTCAACAGGTGATACCCCGATCCATTGCTGGACTGAACCTTCTCCCCAAGCTCCACTCTATTCCACTCGTATGGCTTAGTATCCACTATTTCAGGTATTGCTGTAGGTCTCTTAATGACAAAAGCATAGATGGCAAAAGAACCAATGATAATGACGCTCAACAAACCTATTATTGAAATCTTTAGTGCTTTGCTTATTTTTCTCATGATTATCTCTCCTCCACTAAATTATACACATAGCACAATCGTTGCACAAAGTGTGTAATTAGTAGATACTAGTTTGTATATGAATGTTCCCGAAAAGAAAACGTGCTAAGAGAGGCCTATTATGAAAAACTATCAATTAGTAAATGACTATAAGCTTAATGAAACCTATAAGGAAAGCTTTAATGAGCTGGCTAAAACAGTTTTCGAGATTGATTTTAAACAGTGGTACGAAAAAGGGTGCTGGAACGACAATTATATTTGTTATTCCTACGTGGATGGAGATAAAGTGATTGCGAATGCCTCAATAAATAAAATGATTATTATATCTAATGGAAAAGAATATAAAGCCATACAGGTCGGCACAGTGATGACACACCCCGATTATCGTAATCAAGGGTTGTCGGGTAAACTAATGAATCACATTATTGATAAATACGAGAGAGAATACGACTTTATCTACTTATTTGCTAATGAGACGGTGTTGGATTTTTACGTTAAATTTGGCTTTGAAAAGGTTCAGGAAAGTAGGTTCTCACTGCATATTTCAGAGCTAGAAGAGAAGCCTGAAATAGCCCACCTATGGCGAAGGCTAGACATTAATGATTCAAGCGATTATGAGAGAATTGAATCATTGGCTAGAGAAAGATTACCCGTATCTTCGATTCTAGGGGTGAAAAACAACGAGCATCTTCTGATGTTTTACTTTATCCTCGTATTTAACGAATCCATTTATTATATCGAAGAGATTGATGTCATCGTTATCTATAAACAAGAAGATAATCATCTTCACATTTTTGATATTATCAGCAGCAAAAAAGCTGAAATAGATACAATCCTGCATAGCATTGTTAGTGCGAAGACGGAGATCATTCATTTTTATTTTACACCGGATTATGAGGGTAAGAGCATCCAAACAGAGCAAATAACTGAGAGTGATGATAACTTGTTCGTTCGTCCGTTGTTACAGGGAGCGCCAACACATTTTGTGTTTCCCATAACCTCACATTCGTAAAATGGAGACGGACTAGTGGATTGTTTGCTCATTTAGTTGATCATTTTTAATAGGCAATGCCGACCCGTGATTTAATATATTCGCTACTCGTTATCTGGTTGAAAGCAAACTCAGCGGTATCCGAAACAGATATTACTGATCCATTGTCAGGAAGAAAATGACGTTCTACGCGATACTTTCCAAGGCGAGGGCCATCGGGCAAATAGGTTGGGCAGATGATGGTCCATGCTAGCTCTGATTTATTGAGGATATCGTATGCTTTATGATGGTCCTCCGCTGCAAGGGTGGACTTGCGCTTGGACTCGCTGGATTGATAACGAAGTATATCGGGATTCACTTTACTTTGCAGAATTCCAGCAGTACCAACAGTAATAATTCGTTTTAGACCTTCGTTATTCATCGCTTCAACAATAAGCTGCATCGATTCAGATATCGTTGCTGCCCCATCCGAATTTAAGGCGCTTATGACAGCATCCTTCCCAACCATTACATCCTCAATATCTGCTTTATTTAAAACATTCCCTTGTACAATCGTTAAGTTGGCGCCCGAATGCTGTATTTTTTCAGTGCTGCGTACTAATACAGTAACATGATGCTTTGCCTGAAGAGCAAGCTCAACAATCTGACTTCCGACTCGACCCGTTGCGCCTAAAACTAATATATTCAATTGTAATGCTCCTTTGTATGATTCAATATCAATGTCCATTCCTCATATTATAGTATAATATACAGGAGAAACGGAGCTAGTGTGGTGGATATAAGGCTACTGAGGTGACCATTAATGACAATGGAACAATTACAAGCGCTGGAACGTAAAGAAACGAAGCTGGTTGGTTACACTGCAAAGGTATCGTTAAATCAAGATTTAGAAAATAGTATTGTTCTAGGATTACGAGAAGAGCTCGTTGGCAAGCGGCAGGATATTGCAAATCGGTTAGATGATAACGGGATTTACTTAGTCCAGGTTTACTCAGAGGAAGAATGGACGCCGGATGTTCCGTTTGTAAGTATTGTTGCGGTGGAGGTTAGTGATTTTGTCCATATTCCTGAGGGATTCGTTCGGCATACGTTACCTGCTGGCAAATATGTTAAGGTAACTCATCAGGGGCCTGAATCCCAAATTGGAGAAACCTACGATTCAATCCGTGAACAAGATATCGGCAGCTCTCGGGCTTTTGACTTCGAGTACTGGACAAATATTGATTTGCTTGAGCACGAGGGGAGCACAATTGATATTTATTTGCCTCTAGAAACTTAGTAGATGCCAATAATTATGAGGAGGTAGAACATGTTAGCTGATCTACAACAAATAGACAACGGATATATTGCTCACTTCCAGCGGCATTTGAAGCACTCTGTAGAGGAAGTATGGTCTTCATTGACGGACAATGATAGGCTGGCGAAATGGTTCTCCGAATTACGGGTCGATGATCTTCGAGAAGGAGGGGTAATTTACAGACCATACCCCTAAAGATTTAGCAGGCTGGCATGTATGCTTGGATGTCATTAAAGCATTGTTGGATGGGAAGGCAATAGAATCGCGCGAAAGTGAATGGAAAGCATGGTACGAGAAATATGGACAGCTTACTAAGAGCTTCGACAGGTAGATCGTATTAAATGATCATAATATAGCGAAAAAGTCCTCGACCTTAACAATGTCGGGGACTTTTTCTGAGTTCGGATTAATGGGTATTCGGAATTACAAACGACACTTTTGTTCCTACATTGGGCTGACTGACAATAGACAAGCCTTGACCATATAACTGGATCAAGCGCCGGTTTGTATTGGAGAGCCCGATGCCTCCTTTTCCCTTCATCATATCATTCAAGTGCTGAATGACCTGTTCCTGCTCCATGCCTTTGCCATCATCTTCTACCTCAATCAGCGTATAGCTTTGTCGGCGAGCTATCCTGATATGGATAGTCCCACCTTTATTCTGACTAAGGAGACCATGCTTGACGGCATTTTCAACTAGCGGCTGTATAGAGAGTGGAGGGACTAGAAGGTTAATGTCAGGCTCAACCTCCCACACAACAGTCAATCTGTCTTCAAACCGCTCTTTTTCAATTTGTAAAAAGGCATCAACTAGCTCCAACTCATGGGAAAGCTCGACCAATTCTCTCGTATTTAGAAAATCAAAGCTAATTCGTAGGAAGGATGCAAAAGCATCGCCCAGCTTACGCATTTTTACCGTGTCAATATCGCTCAGCACCATAATTGAATTAAGAGTGTTGAATAGAAAATGAGGGTGGATTTGCGCCTGTAGATAGGCTGCTTCTAAGCGTAAACGATCGTTTATGGATTGCTTCAGCGCGGTCAACGCTCTGATCCTATATTTGAGTTCAAGAGCATCTACAGGCTTGGTAACATAATCATTGGCACCCGACAAAAATCCAGTATAGATATCGGCCGGCTGACTGCGTGCAGTTAGCAACAAAACAGGAAGCTCGGAAACGGAGTATTGCTCCCTTATTCTCTGCGTTAATTCGTAGCCGGACATATGTGGCATCATAACATCAGCAATTAGCAGATCCCAATGCCCGGTGTCTACCAATTCTAGCACTTCGTGAGCGGAATGAACCGTTGTAATCGTGTAAGGTTCCGTCGAGAGAATTCCAACTAGTACACCCAGATTGACGGGGTCGTCATCTACGACCAGAATATTCATTTTTCTGTCAACCAGAAGGGGCGGAATTAGTACGGTTGCTGCTATTTCTCCTATGTTATCCAATAAAGCTAACCCGTTGTTCGGATTTTCAGTTTCTTCGATTGTCGGGTGAAGCTTTGACGGGTTTTGCAGGGACTGGAGATCCGACGAATTCGCCAAAGGTAGGTCAAAGCTGAATGTTGACCCTTTTCCCGGTTCGGATTGCATCGTTAATGTGCCCCTGTGCAATTCTATCAGCTGCTTACAAATACTTAAGCCAAGACCGATTCCTCTACCATCGCTAATCCCATAAGACCCTTGTTCATAGGGAAGAAAAGCTCTGGCCTGGGTTTCCTTATTCATGCCAACCCCAGTATCGGAAACATGTATGAATGCTTTTCCAAATCTTGTCTCGGCGGTGATGGAGATAGTTCCCTCTTCCGTATATTTGAGCGCGTTATGCAATAAATTATACAAAACCTGCACGATTCTTTTCTCATCGGCCATTACCATAGGCATGGATTCCGATATATTCATTTTTAACTGAATAGGTTTACCTTCTATCATGAATTTAAGCATACCCACTACTCCGGGTACGATCGATTGAATTTTTAAGGGCTCTTGCTGCAGCTGGATGCGATGCTCTTGGAGCCTTGCGACATCAAGTAGATCACCAAGCATATGCGACATTCGGCGACTAATGGATATAAGAAGCTCCATATCCTTGACGCTTGCCTCAGTCATCTTTTCCTGTTCTTTGGTTACGACAGTTTGAGCGATATTCATAATGCCGTGCAGCGGAGTTCGCAGCTCGTGCGAAGTATTGGCCAGAAATTGGTCCTTCAGCTTATCCGCTTGCTTCAACTGCTCGTTTAGTTTGGCGTTTTCTTTAGAATTTCGGAAGTATTTTTTAAACCAGTAGGTAGAAAAGCCAACAATGGCTACAATGATATCAATTGGATAGTAAACGGTAGTAACGTCTTTACTAGATTCAAATAAGCTCCATATCAAGTTGGATATTATTGCTGCTGCAGTTAGTAGTAAAAATACGACATCTTTGTCGGACTGCTTCTTGAAAATCATTGTTCCAACGATGTAAATAAACCAAGTAAATGGAATTAAGTAAAAGAAAATAAATAGCCTTAAGTCAATCATTCCATTTACCCATGAAGCGGGTACAACAGCAATAAATAATGAGATTGCAATGAGAAACACTCTGTATGCTTTCACCCAAACGTTTCTTCGGTTAGCCATAGCGAATCTTCTAAAGACGATAAGTATAAAATAGTTTTGCCAAAGGAGGGAGAGAAGTCTAATCTTTAAAGCCCATGTGTAATTGATCGATAGCCATAGCATGAGCACATTATCATGGCCACTAATAACGGCTATTCCAACGGAAAGTGTTAAGAGATTTGTAATGAACAAAGCGTGTTGTTCACGATTGAATATATAAAATATACAAGCATACAAACCGTGTAGTAGCAAAATGACAAACGTAATGAGTTGAAATCCAATAGAGTACCAACGCACATAGTCAATCGAGGCCTGGGATCCGAAGTGAATGAAGCGCGTGATTCCTGCGTTATAAGGTTTATCATAGTTGGCTACACGAATAAGTAGTTCTATTTCTGTTGTCCCTTCTACAGCATAGGAGGCTGTGTAAGAGATATTTTTGGGTGTATAGTCGTTAGCGTTCGTAGCAGGTTTCCCGAAACTGGCCAAAACACTGCCGTTCACCTCTACCTCTGATGATGCTTGAACCCCTTGGACCCAGAATGAGACAGGTTTATCCAATGGATCAACTAGAATGCGCAACCGATAAGTCCCATATCCATATGAGGAACCAGTATCCTCATTCAGTACACTTCCCCAGTCTCCTGGAACATTAATATTACGGAAGTGTTCTTCAACTGAGTCTAGGTCTTGATATGTTACAAATTTTTTAGGGTAGAATTGCCATTCGCCAGTTAAGGGAATTGGATGTGTGTAGTCTAATATCTGCCCTCGCATGTCGAGCACACCAGCCACAGCATCAGGATGCTTTGCAGTAGCAAAAATCTCAGACCAACCCCATCGAAGGCCTTGGAGCACGCTTAGAAGTAACAGAATTACGACTAAATTTTTTATAGCAGTTTTATTATTGAAATGTGTTAGTAGATTTTTGAATTTATACATAAGTTGGCACTATTCCTTTTTTTGTTGTTCATTTGGATCGCACATGTATTTATTCGCTCTATACAATATCGGAAAAATAGGACTTAGGTTGTAGATATAGGATTAGAAAAGTGGAGGGGGTTAAGGGGGATGTCTACGACAGCTGAAATGAAGAGGGGATGAAGAGTGGTTACTTGCATTATTTATGAGGGGTTGCTATAATCTGTAATAATTAATTGGTGGAAGGGATTTGGGACCATGAATAACATTGTTTTGAATCAACTTCATCATCATCACAAAAAGCGTTAGCACACCTGTATAAATCCAGGGTGGGCTAGCGCTTCTAGCGTTAGCCTCCCTGCGGCATATGGAGCGCGCAGGACCATGAGGTCTTGCGCGTTTTTTTGTACGTCAAAATGGAAGGAATGATAATGTTAATGCAGAATGTAAAAGGTACTTTTGATTTCTTTGGAAACGAACAATTACTTAGAAAAAAGACTCAATCTGTCCTTCAAGAAGTGTTTGAATTGTATGATTTTGATGGAATGGATTCGACTATGTTGAATGAGTTGGATCTGTTGACATCCAAGTATGCCGGTGGCGATGAAATAGTAAAAGAGATGTATCAATTAACTGATCAAGGTATGCGAAACCTCGGACTTCGATATGATCTTACAATACCTTTTGCTAAGGTCATCGCATTAAATCCCAGCATTGAACTTCCTTATAAAAGGTATGAGATTGGCAAGGTGTTTCGGGATGGTCCAGTAAAGCGTGGTCGTCTACGAGAGTTTTTACAATGTGATGTTGATATTGTTGGAGTGGAGGGACCAGAAGCTGAGGCAGAGCTAATGCAAGTAGCAGTTGAAGCGTTTAAAAGACTCAATGTGCCGATCACACTACGATGGAACAATAGGAAGTTTTTAGGTGAAATCCTTGAAAAGAATGGAGTAACATCAGATGAAAAACTGTCTGTCATGCTAACGCTCGACAAAATAGAGAAAATCGGTAATGAGGGGGTTGTTAAAGAACTGATAAGTAAAGGACTGGATCCTCAAGTAACAAGCGCTTTAACTGAATTAATACAAATTGATGATTCTTCCTTTGAGTACCTATCCAATAAATACAATATTGAGAAATCCAAAGGCTCTCTTGAAGTCCACGCTCTTCAACAATTAATTGATAAATTGGAGCTTGATAAAGCTTGCCAATTTGACCCGTTCTTGTCTCGTGGACTCTCATTTTATACAGGAACCGTGTACGAAATCTTTGACGCAAGTAAAACCTTTACTTCTAGTTTAGGTGGAGGAGGGCGTTATGACGCTATAATTGGGAAGCTTGTCGGTAGAGAAGATATACAATATCCAACGGTCGGCATCTCATTCGGTATGGAATCAATCATGGAAATGATAAAGAACCGACCAATACAATTACCGCAGCCCGTGGTTGTTGTTTTGCCAATTGGAGAAACCGTATCAGTTGTTCTAAAGACTGCAGCTGTACTGCGTTCTAACGGTATCCGCACGGGGTTAGAGATAAGTAAGCGGAAATTAAAAAAGTCTCTTTCTTCAGTTGCAGCCAAAGGAATTCGCTTTGTCATCCTAATAGGTGAAGATGAGGCTAACGCTGGTATGATAAGATTAAAAGACATGAAAGAGAAGACCGAAATAGTTGTAACTTTAGAGGAAGCTATAAAGCGAATTGAATATGAAAGGAAAAGTGTGCTTTAGAAGATTAGAGGAGGACGTTATGTTCATAGTTAACGTTGAAGGTGCAGTTTGTAGAGATGATAAGTGGCTTATTATTAAACGAAGCGATAAAGAAGAGCATGCTGGTGGGACTTTATCTCTGGTGGGTGGGAAAGCAGATATTGAAGGAAATACGCTTGAAATCTTGGAGAGGACGGTTAAACGAGAGCTTTATGAAGAAGTTGGTATTGAGGTGAAAGATAATGTTACTTATGTATATAGCTCCTCCTTTATAGCGGATGATGGTTGCAACGTTATTAATGTGGTATTCCTATGCGAATATGATAGGGGTACCGCATACACGAAGAGTCCCGATGAGGTTGAAGCTGTACATTGGTTGACATACGAGGAGATAATTTATCATCCTGAAGCACCCCAGTGGACCAAAGAAAGCTTGAAAAGAGCAGAGTCAGTGAGGAAATCAAGGGAGACATAGCGGTTTGAGTCAAAAAGAGTTACTTGGCACCTCACCAAGCCTGCAGAAAGCGATGAAAAACATCGCTAATCTCATTTCAAGACCCTCACCAAGCCCAAAGTAAGATGAAAAACATCGTATTTTCGGGACGTGGCAGTCATTTAAGTAACCAACCCTGCAGAAAGCGATGAAAAACATCGCTAATCTCATCTCAAGCGCCTCATCAAGCCCGAAGTACAATTAAAAACATCGTATTTTCGGGATAGGGCAGCCATTTAAGTAACCAAGCCCGCAGAAAGCGATGAAAAACATCGCTAATCTCATCTCAAGCCATTCACCAAGCCCAAAGTAAGATGAAAAACATTGTAGTATCGGGACGTGGCAGTCATTTAAGTAACCAACCCTGCAGAAAGCGATGAAAAACATCGCTAATCTCATCTCAAGCGCCTCATCAAGCTCAAAGTAAAATGAAAAACATCGTAATTGCGAGGTATGACAGTCATTTAAGTAACCAAACCGGCGGGAAGCGATGAAAAACATCGCTAATCTCATCTCAAGCCATTCACCAAGCCCAAAGTAAGATGAAAAACATTGTAGTATCGGGACGTGGCAGTTAAAAAAGAAGTTTACATAAACGATCAATAATTTCGGAGGGGCGATATGGAAAACAAGATTGTACTCATAACGGGGGCAAATTCGGGAATTGGAAAAGCGGCGGCATTGAAGTTCGCGACGGAAGGGTATCGAGTGGTCATGGCTTGCCGCAATATGGTGATCAGTAACGCAGTAAGACAGGAGATCATCGAAGCTTCAAAAAATGTGCAAGTAGACTTGATGGAGCTTGATGTTTCTTCTTTCGATTCTATTCGTGCATTCTGCTCGGCTTTCAAAGCCCAATACCCGAGATTGGACATTCTCATTCATAACGCTGCCTACCTAAATCACGGTGAAAAAGCATTTAAGCTGAGTCCTGAAAATATCGAGCTATCGTTTGCCACGAACACGTTCGGTCCTTTTCTAATGACGCAATTATTGGCGGATCATTTGGAAAAATCGCAAGACCCACGAATTCTGAATGCCTGTACGACAAACATTAAACATTTTTTCGACCCAAAAAGAAAAATCGACTTTGATAATCTACAGGGTGAATTGCTCGGTAAACAGCTTAATAACGCATATACAATGTACGGAGACTCAAAAATGGCGCTATTGATGCTAACCTTCAAAATGGCGGAAACGTTAAAACCTCACGGGATCAAAGTCAACGCTCTGCAGATCAATCGAGTAAAGCTGTCGAAAGAGACGATCCGGAAAATGAACTCCTTCTGGAAAGTACTTGCATGGACTCAAAATCTGACGAACCCTTTGCCATCAGGCATGGCAGACAATTACTTTCACATTTGTACATCAGACGAGTATAAGAATGTGACTGGTCAGCTTATCAACCATAAGAGGCAAATCATTCAGCCCTCGACAAGTGAACAAGGATTCTCACAAGTAAAAAACATATTCGGATCGGGTAGCTATCCCAACTATGCGACTGATCCAATTAACGTTAAAAAAATATGGGACCTATGCATTTCGCTGACGAAGACGGGTTAACGGTATACGGAGTAATCGACAGTAGTTATCCCACTTTTGGCTTGAAAATGAGCGAAGAGAGCATCCGCAAAGCAAATAAGAGGAAGTTACCGGCTTACATAGGTATCTTCCTCTTATTGTTAGCGAGTCACGCTTTTGTATGCACGAGTTGTCTGAGGGTGTCGTCAAGCACTAGAATGCCTAGCTCCAAATCCTCAAGAGAGGCCCATTCCAAAGGATTGTGGCTGATGCCCTCAAGGCAGCGGATAAAGATCATCGCCGTAGGAATTTGTCTACCGATTACCATGGCATCGTGTCCTGCTCCACTTGTGAGATTGAATACAGGGAGATCGGCTTTCTCGATAGCTCCTTGTACAACATCCATCAAAGCCGGGTCCATAGATGTAGGGTCGACCTTAATGTTCACTTCCGATTGAAACTGAACTCCTCGTCTAAGAGCGATTGATTCAGCTTCTTGTATAATCGCGTCGAGCAATTGATCCCGTCTGTCCAGATGGATATCTCGCACGTCGACAACCATGCTGACCTCGCTTGGGATCACATTACTTCCGTTAGGGTAGACATTTAGCTTTCCGACGGTAGCGACAGCAGTCCGACTATGTAAGGAAGGAAGCTTCTCAATCGCCATTACACATTCGCTGGCCGCTACTAAAGCGTCGCTTCGCAGCAAGCCCATTGGTGTTGCACCGGCATGGGCAGCTCTGCCGCCCCATTTCATATCGATCCAAGCCGGGCCTGCAATGCCGTTGACAATGCCAATGGGAATTTCCTGCTTCTCTAGCACCTGACCTTGCTCGATATGCATTTCAATAAAGGCGTAAATGTCCTCGGGCTTGCGAACAGATTCTTCTGCTTTAGTTGCGTCTAGCCCGTGTTCTTGAAGTACCTGCTCGAAGCTGCGTCCTTCGTCGTCCTGATAATGCTTAACCGAGTCGAGGTTCAATTGCCCAGTCATGAAATGGCTGCCTGTGAGGCTAGCGTGGAAGCGTGAGCCTTCTTCGTCTGAGAAAGCGACGACCTCCAAGCTTCGTTGGGGAACAAAGCCCTGCTCCGACCATCTTTGGGCGACCTCAAGCGCTGAGAGGACTCCGACGACTCCATCGAAATGCCCACCGTTCGGAACGGTATCAATATGAGAGCCGGACATCACAGATGGTATTTCCGGATTAGCTCCCAGTAATGTGCCGATAACATTTCCCACGGGATCTTCACGTACCTCTAGTCCAGCTTCCTTCATCCATGCTTTAAGCAGCTCTTTTGCTTGTCTGTCCTCTTGGGAATAGGCGATCCGCGACGATCCCAAGTCCGATGTCATGCCAATTTCAGCAAGAGCCTGTATTCTCCTCGCGAAACGATCTAAGCCAGCATTGGCTTCTTTTCCGTATTGTTGTAATAACCTGTTGTAAATTTCCATGGTGATTCCTTTCTGTTCATCCTTCAATTTCGGTGTAACCCAAAGCCTTGTATGTGCCTAGTATGGACAAGCGAGTAAGCTGAAGAGCCATATAGTGAGAGGAATAAATCCGCTGCTGCTCTAACCATTTTTTTATGACTCCCATTACAGACGAGCTTATAGAATCGAGCAAAATATCCAACGGGATGAGAAGATTTTTACCCCTATCGGAGTTCGAAATTTGCATGTAAAAAAAGTCCCTAATAGCTTCCGTCATCTTAGCAGAAAGAGAGGAATCGGGAAGACGGGTTAAAATGATAGAGTAGAACTTTTCATTGCTAGTTAAATGCTCGAATAGAGCGACAAGATAAGGATCGGGCACCTCAAAATTCGGTTGATAGCTTTTATCTGTATTCTCGGATAGGCATCTCAGCGTTGATAGCTTAGTTAAAATGATTTTATCCAATAAATCAAATTTGTCTTGATAATGGGAATAGAAGGTGGACCGATTGACGTTAGCTTTATCGGTTATGTCCTTCACGATAATCTCGGAAAACTGTTTTTCTTGTACCAATGACAAGAAAGCTTCCGTAATGAGCTGCTGGGTACGCATGACTCGTCTGTCTGTAGGAATATCTGTTGGATTGGAGCTCATGGGTACCTTCCTTTGAAAGAGTCGAATATTCAATTTTTTTACATACGAAAAATATATTATGAAATATGATATATATTTTGACATGCACATAACAAACGTAAAGCTAATGTAAGGGTTAACATCAGCGATAAAAGCAACAAATATAACCAATATGTTGTTTATCCGACGAAAACCCAATTTTTGTTCGTTGAAGTATCGTTTTTACTTAGCTATCATAACATCAATAATTAAGAATTATCAATGCGGACGACTTTACAATTAATGTAAGCGTAGAGCCTCATTTCAATGTGAATTGGGGATCTCAGTAGCTGCGCAGAAACCGGTTTCTTTGCTTGTTTTAACGAAGGATGCAAAAGAATTTTCGGATTCTTTAGATAACCACTGTCAAGAAACAGGTTTGGCTACTGGCTCAGGGCGGGATCGTTGTGCGCTTTTTAGCTATGCGAAATATATGGAATATAAAATGATGTAAAACGAAAGGGACTGATATCTTGGATCGCAAATTAGTTGCCTCGGCCCGGGGTGATGCTCCCATCGATGTAGCCATTGAGAACGTGAAGCTTGTTAATGTGTTCTCAGGAGAGATTTATCCGGCTGCGATTGGTATTACGGGAGACAAAATCGTCCATGTGACATCCCCTGGCGTAACGACGCTGGAAGCGAAGGAACGAAGAGATGGAAAAGGTTTGTTCGCCATTCCAGGGCTTATTGATACCCACATCCATATTGAAGTGAGCATGCTAACCCCGGCCCGGTTCGCCGAAGCGGTGCTTGTTCACGGAACGACTACTGTCCTGACGGACCCCCACGAAATCGCCAATGTACTTGGTGAACGCGGAGTCAAATACATGGTGGATGCTGCAGAAGGATTGGACCTGCGAATGCTGAACATGCTGCCGTCCTGCGTTCCCTCTGCACCAGGCCTAGAGACGTCCGGTGCTGATTTTACTCCTGAAGCAGTGGACAAGATGCTAGCTTGGGACGGTGTTTATGGTCTTGGAGAAGTGATGAACTATCACGGAGTTATTCACGGTGACGAGAGAATGGAAGGAATTCTCGACGCAGGTGAGCGCTCCGGTAAGCTTATTCAAGGACATGCTCCCCGCGTATCGGGACGAGATCTGTCGGCTTATATGATTGCTGGACCTAATTCCGATCACGAGTGCCGCACTGCGGATGAAGCGATTGAGAAGATCCGAGCTGGTATGATTGTTGAACTGCGGGAAGGCTCTTTCTCACTGAGCATAGCCGAATGCGCTCCAATTATTAAGGATATGGGATATTTGCCTAACGTTTGCTTCTGTGCGGATGATTTGCTGCCGCACGATCTTGCGGACAGAGGTCATATGAACTACATCGTTCGTAAAGCTATTGAAGAAGGTATTGACCCCGTAAACGCTATACGTTATGCGACGCTTAATTCTGCGGAACGCCTTGAGCGGAGAGACCTCGGTGCCATTGCCGCTGGAAGACTCGCTGATATCGTTCTCGTTGAGCAATTGGAGACTATGAAGACGGTAGACGTCTATGTAGGAGGCAAGCATGTCGTTAGCGAAGGGAAGCTATTGCGCCCTCAGCCGTTCGTCGAGCCCCCAGCGGATTTCTTCGAGACGGTCAAGCTCCCTGAAATTACGGAAGACGATCTTGCTCTTCGAGTCGATCACCCGAATGCCAAGGAAGCGAAAGTTCGCGTAATTGAGTATGACGCTGCTCCAGGCATTCCGACGGATTTCATGGAAGTCAACCTACCAGTGCGCGATGGGCTACTCGTCCCGGAAGCCTATGAAGGCGAGAAAGGTCCGTTGTGCCGAGTGGCGGTGTTCCATCGCCATGGATTGAATGAGAATAGTAATCTTGGCCTACTGGCTGGGTATGGCATTGTGGATGGAGCTGTCGCGACTACGGTTGCGCACGATAGTCATAACTTGGCAGTGCTTGGAGTCAACGCGCGGGATATGGCTATTGCAGCGAACGAGCTTCGCAAATCCCAAGGTGGATTCGTAGCGGTTAAGAATGGCGAAGTTATTGCTCATATCCCTTTTCCACTTGCTGGTCTAATGAGCACGGAATCGGCTGATACGCTTGTTCCGCAATTAAAGCAATTTGTAGAAGTGTTACTCAAAGAAATTATGCCGGGCAAAAATCCAATTCACCGGATGATTGCCGTTACATTACCCGTTATTCCGAGAGCAAAAATAACGGATATTGGTCTTGTTGAAGTAGAGACCCAGAAGCTAATGCCTTTCATTATGGCAGTACAGTAAGAAACCATACAAAATACAGAGAACAACAAGGGAGCGATTGGGTATGAGAAAAGGATTTACGGTAGCAGCATTGGCATTAGGACTTGCGGTAGTAGCAACAGGTTGTTCGAGCAACAACAACAATTCAGCTTCTAGCCCGTCTTCATCTGCGTCAGGAAATGAAAATGCTGGAGCTAAGGTTGTAAAGATGGCCATCAACAATACATGGAAGCCGTTTGGCTTCGTGGATGACAAGGATGAGCTGACTGGCTACAACATTGATGTATTGAAAGCAGCCGACGAGAAAATTCCGGAATACAAATTCGAATTCGAAGGTGTTGACCAGTCTGCTGTTTTCGTTGGCGTAGACACAGGTAAGGATGCACTTGGAGCGGGCAGCTTCTTCAAGAGCCCTGAGCGTGAGGAAAAGTATCTTTTCCCAGACGAGAATTATGGCAATATCGTTCTGTACCTTGCAGTTAAGAGCGACAATACCGAAATTAACTCGCTAGACGATTTGGTTGGCAAGAAGCTCGTGCCTCTTATGCCGAACACAAGTAACTACAATGTAATCAAGGACTACAACGATGCTCATCCGGACAAGCAAATCAAGCTTGAGACTATCGACAACGTAACAACTGCTGATGCTCTTAAATGGGTTAATTCCGGCCGTTATGACGCTTTCCTAGTACCTGGTATGACCTATTTCGACACGCAGAAGGATCTAAAGCTGGATCTTAAGCTGACGGACGTCATTAAGAAAAACCCTATCTACTTTGTATTGAACAAGAGTGAGACTGACCTTAAGGCGAAGCTAGATGCTGCACTTAAAGATTTGAAAGCAGATGGCACATTGTCTGAAATTTCCCAAAAATGGATGGGTGAAGATATTTTCAAGGAATAGAGGCTGAGTGATGGGTATTAACTTTAATCCGGAATACATCCTCGAAGTTATTCCCAAGCTGCTAAAGGCATTGCCCTTTACGCTTGTGATTGTAGCTCTCTCGCTGGCATTTGGTTTGCTTCTGGCTTTGCTGCTTACGGCAGCAAGGCTTGGAAGTAGCCGGATCCTTCGTCTCCTCGCTACCTGGTATATATCCTTCATAAGGGGTACCCCAGCATTGGTTCAGCTTTTCCTCGTATTCTATGGCTTGCCGCAGGTAGTTAAGCTGATCGGTATTGACATTAACAGCTGGGACAAGGCTATTTTTGCCATTATTACTTTTTCATTAAATGGTTCGGCATTTTTGTCGGAAATTATGCGATCTTCCTATTTGGCTGTCGATCGGGGACAACAAGAAGCCGCATTTAGCGTAGGAATGACCTCGATGCAAGCTTTCCGGAGAATTATGCTACCGCAAGCGTTCGCGGTTGCTCTTCCCAATCTCGGCAACTCCGCGATTTCGCTAATTAAAGAAACCTCCTTGGCTTTCACAATCGGGGTCGTCGATATTATGGGACGTGCTCAGATTATTAGCATTCGATCGAACGGAGTCAATCAACTGGAGCTGTACATTGCCATAGCCTTGATCTACTGGGTATTGTGCTACGGAATCGAGAAAGGTGTCGCGCGGTTGGAGAAAATTTTCAAAAAAGGCCAAAAGGGAATTGCCGGATCTTAAGCGATAAACGGCAAACGGGAAGGAATCGATACGGATGGTCTTTGACATCGACTTTGCAATTAAGTCATTACCGAAAATAATATCTGGCATACCGATGACATTATTGATTTCAGTCTTCGCTATTATGTTTGGTCTAATGATCGGTTTTCTGGTCACACTCTGCCAAATGTATAAAGTGCCGGTCTTAAATAGAATATCTATGATCTACGTCTCTTTTATCCGGGGGACACCGCTGCTAGTGCAAATTTATGTTACGTATTACAGCCTTCCGATGGTAATCGATTGGGCAGGTATGAAGCTGGGGCTTAATATTTCGTCAGCAGATTTGCCGCCGCTAGCCTTCGCATTAACAGCATTCACCTTCTATTCTGGCGCTTATCTTTCGGAGACGATTCGTTCATCTCTGGGCTCAGTAGATAACGGACAGATGGAGGCGGCCTATTCGGTAGGCCTTACGACTGGGCAAGCCTTCCGGAGAATTATTATTCCACAGGCTTTCGTTGTAGCGATTCCGAATATCGGGAACATTTTTCTGGGATTGATTAAAGGGACCTCACTTGCGTTTACCGTTATGATAATTGAAGTACTATCGAATGCGAAAATTGTTGCTGCGGATGGCTATCGGTATATGGAAGCTTACGTGGATGCGGCAATCGTATATTGGGTGCTGTGTATTTTCTTCGAGAGATTGTTTGTCTGGTTGGAGAAAAGAAGCGGGCGGTTTAAAGCGAGAGCCGCATCTTGAGCAGTTGAAGGAATCTAGCATGCTATACTAACGGAGGTGGCGACGAATGATTAAGCTTACGGGCATTACCAAATCGTTTGATCGTCTTGAAGTACTTAAAGGCATCGATCTGACTGTTAAGAAGGGTGAAGTAGTCGCTATTCTAGGACCAAGTGGTTCCGGCAAGACGACACTTCTGCGCTGCATTAACTATTTGGAAAAGCCGAACGAAGGCGAGATTAAGATTGGGGACTTCAGCCTCAACTGCAAGCGTCCAAGCAAGAAGGATATTCATGCATTGCGCCAAAAATCGGCTATGGTCTTCCAGCAGTATAATTTGTTCAAAAACAAGAACGCCATCGAGAATGTGATGGAAGGTCTTATTATTGCTCATAAGATGCCGAAGGAAGAAGCAAGAAAGAGAAGCGCGGCGCTACTTGAAAAGGTAGGGCTAGCTCATAAGCTGGATGCTTATCCGAGCCAATTGTCCGGTGGCCAGCAGCAGCGTGTAGGAATCGCGCGGGCTCTTGCGCTAAATCCAGATGTCATTCTGTTCGATGAGCCGACTTCTGCGCTTGACCCTGAGCTAGTGGGCGAGGTGCTTGGTGTTATTCGCCAGATCGCTAAGGAAGGCATTACGATGATTATAGTTACTCATGAAATGAGCTTCGCTCGTGAGGTTGCTAATCACGTCGTCTTTATGGATCAGGGCGTCATTGTCGAGGAGGGCAACCCTTCCGAGCTGTTTAATAACCCCAAAGAAGAGCGTACGCGGCAGTTTCTTAAGAGGATCAAGCCGGAATCAAGCGATTAATATTGTTCGAAAAGCACCCTTATCCGTTTGCGAGCAGCATCCGGTAAGGGTGTTTTGTTTTGCGTTAGCGGCTAATAGTCATAAACCAAGAGGGGGCTGTGTGTTTAGGCTAAAGAATCGTATTGAGCTTATTAGTGGTAAAATGACTTCTTTTCTGGTCTAACGAACCTCATAGGTGTTATTTGGTAAAATATAGGTGGAGTGGTGGTCGTTTGCGGGATATATCGTGTCTGGAGTTTGTTACAATATAAAACCATTACTTTTTGAGCAAATAAGAGTTACTGGGTTCGTAAGTTCGTAAGCAGTCTGGGGCAAACCGCAATCTTCTTACTCGATAGCACTAAGTACATCAACCAAACTACAAACATGCACACCAATGTTACTCATTTCTTGAATGCCTTTTTCATAAACCTGTGACATGCAGTCAGCAGCCATAGCAACGCGAAAGTCCCTTTCGCTAGCTTCATACATTGATGTTCTTGGGCAGTTCGGGAAGTTACACCCTGTAAATAAGATGGTGTCTATTCCCCGATCCCGCAGAAACTGTTCCAGGTCAGTATTGTAGAAAGCTCCCCAACGTGGCTTATACATAACCCATTCTTGCTCCCCAACGGACTGAAACCCTCCGCTTAACAGCTTGTCTGCATCGAGTGAAGCATAGCTAGGCGAGCGAATTTCGCTGACTAAATCTGCACCATCAGTGTTTGGAGCGGCGATTTTAGCACCTTTTTCAATGAGCTCTTTGCGGCAAATATCAACGTTTGAACCATCTTCTTTATACAATCGAATAACATGGATAATTGGCAGACCTTTTGTTCGATAGGCTTCCAGTACACTTTGCATTTTCGGTAGTACATCAGAAGTTCCTTTTATTTCAGCTGGAGCGTTCGGCAATGTAAAATCATTTTGCGTGTCAATGGTGATAAGCACCGAGCTCTTCCAATTCGGACTCGTATAACTCATGATAACCCTCCCTTTGTGACAATTATTTCTATTATATAAGATTAATTTCCTCTTTAATATATTGCATTAGCAGGTTTTTGGATGACGATATATACTCCTGGTTACGTAACTGCAGCAGACCGATTGGGATGGTGGAATCCTTCAGTTCGACTTCAATTTTCATAACGTTAGGTGGTAACTCGGTAGAATCGAGAACGACTCCAACAGCTGGAATTCGTTGCACGAATCCGGGGATAGCCGAGATCTGACTGACGGTATGTAGAAAGGGAGTCTGGGTGTATTTGGTTAGTTGCTTGGATATGCGCAGATAATATAGACAGGTATTTCCTCCGATGATCAAAGGATAGTCAAAGAGCTGTTCGAAGACAACTCCATCTTTTCCAGCCAAGGGGTGGTTGTTCGCGACGATAAACGAGATCCTCTCCTCGTATAACGGTTCAAAGTGAAATAGAGATGAATCAGTTGGCTCACCACATAGTGCAAAGTCCAATTGATGCTGTTGAACCCCACGAACAAGAGAATCTGTGTTTCCGATAATAAAATGACAAGAAATATTGGGCTTATGTTCCCTGAATTGGAGCAGTGAGTTGGGCAGTACCTGCTCTATCAACGGTTCAATTCCTCCGATGCTTAGGCTGCCAAGCTCTTCTTTTTGCAGAGCCTTTGCTTGCTCCGTTACATAGTTCCAATGTTGAATGAGTTTGTCAATTTCTGCCGCAAAAATTCGTCCCGAAGCCGTCAGCTCCGAATCCCATCCTCTTTTGAAAAGCTTAATCCCTAACTCTTTCTCTAGCCTTTGAATTTGGTTCGTAATTGTAGACTGAGCATAATTCAGTTTCAAGGCTGCTTTGGAGAAGGTACCTTCTTGAAGGATAGTCTGAAACGCAGTTAGTTCTTTTAAGTCCATGGTATATATCTCCATTTATTAAATTGAAGTGGATGATGATTTATTTCAATTATATAGATGAAGGAATGAGAAGTACAATGAGGATATGCTATTAAAGGAGGGAACCTGAAATGCCTTTTGTCAGAGTAAGCTATTTGGAAAAGAAATATGAAGCAGAGCAGCTGTCCATCATAAGTCGAGAGATTATGAGTACTCTAGTGGAGCATTTTAACGTGCCTGAAGACGATTATTTTCAAGTGTTCCATGGACACAAAGCAAGTGAATTCTACTATAGTCCTAATTACTTGAACATAAGTCGTACGGACGGGTTACTTTTTATTCAAATCACGCTCAAATCTGGTAGAAGCACGGAACAGAAAAAAGACTTTTATAGCAGGTTGGCTGAAAGATTGTCGAACATTCTCAACATAAGGAAGGAAGATGTATTCGTAGTGCTAGTTGATACGGAATTCGAGGACTGGACATTCGGCAACGGTGTTGCGCAAATGATCGAAAATCAAGGGAAGGAGTGAGATAGATGACGCATCGTAAAATTGTATCAAACGTTTGTGAATCATTTGGAGACATTGCTCCTGCTTTCGTGCGTTATTCGGAAGATGTACTCTTCGAGGATGTTTGGAGGAGGGAGCAACTCTCACTAAGGGAACGTAGTCTCCTTACGATATCTGCATTAGTCTCAAGTGGGCTTACCGAGCAGCTTCCTTTTCATATTCGTCTAGCGCAAGAAAATGGTCTATCCGAAGAAGAAGTAATCGAATCGATGACTCATCTCGCTTTTTACGCGGGCTGGCCGCGAGCCGCAGCTGCGATACAAGTTGCTAAAGTGGTGTTTGAAGGAAACAAGTGAGGCTAGTGGAAAGAGTGATAAGTTACGAGTGGTTTGCACTGTGATAATAATGATATATCGTGGGATTTAGCTCAGCTGGGAGCACACCATGTAGCATGAACACAACCAGCAAAATGAAGAAAAGTCCTTTTGAAGATATGCGGGAGTCGCTGAAAAGCGTTCGCAGGAGAATAAGTAGACTTACGAACTCTGATTATAAATCCACAAACAAAATCTCCCAAAAACAAATAAACTCAACCACGCCATCTTAGTGTGGTTGAGTTTGGATATTTGGACAGCCCTACGAAATTAAACGATGCCAGCTATTGTGTTGTTATAATTCAGTCCGAGCTGATAAGCTTGCTCCAGCAGTTGCTCTTGAACTTCTGAGGTTGGATCCAAAGTGTTATATAGAAGTTCAACTTTGCTGTTTGAGATGCCGCAATAACCGGCTATTCCTAAATTCAAATGATGGTTTATCATCTGATCATATTGCCTTTTCGAATAGCTTTCGCTGGTTTCTGCCGCTAGACCAAGCCAAAGCACTTGACTATGATGCAGTTTATTTGAGCCGTATGCAAAGTCTTTGTTCCACACCCGTTCAATATATCCCTTGAGCATAGCTGGTACACTGTGCCACCAAACTGGGAATACAAATGCAAGAGCATTATGGTTCTTCATACGTGCTATTTCAGTCTCAACCTCAGGGGAAAAAGTCTTATTGGACGACCAATCGGGCTCATCTGCTTCACCTAGAACAGGATTAAATCCGATGCGATGCAAGTCCAGCACCTCTGTCTCATGGCCTGCATCAATTAGGCCTTGCGTGAATCTATCAGCTATAGCAAAGGTTAAGGAATTCTCCCTTGGATGTGATACGACAGTCAATACTTTCATGATATAACACCATCCATTCTCTATTTTCATATTGCATATGGTACAATCGAATTATAATTTAGGTAGTAAAACTCATCAATTACGCACTTTTTTGTTCTTATAGAACCATAAGGTTCTGTAGGTACCAAAAGGTAACTACCATACTTTTTAGAGGAGTTTTAGCCGATGCAAAACCAACCTACAAAGGAATATAATATCCCTGCAGAAGCAACGCTAGAGGTAATCGGGGGCAAGTGGAAGCTATTAATATTATGCTATCTAAGTTGCGGGCCGATGCGATCGAGCGAGTTTAGGAAGGAAATTCCTTGTATATCTCAGAAAATTTTAACCCAGCACCTTCGGGAAATGGAACAATCCGGAATCATCAACCGAACGGTATATAATGAATTACCGCTAAAAGTTGTCTACGAAATGAGCGAGTTAGGGAAGTCTTTGAAGTCGATATTAGACCAATTGTGTGATTGGGGGGAGTATTATATCAATGCTCGGAAAAGTTAGAAGCAGTTTGAGTTTAGGCAAGTGAAGTGAACAGCGGTTGGGGTCTATGTGCGGTTGGTTACACTAACATAAAGAATTAAATAATGGGGAATTAGCTTAGTTGGGAGAGCGCTTCGCTGGCAGCGAAGAGGTCAGGGGTTCGATCCCGCTAAGGTCTACATACTTAAGGATCATAACGGCAGAAATGCCGTTTTTTTTCGTTAATTTATAAGGTAAACAAATGTTCAAAGGTATGAGCTATAATTGAAGTTACAAAAGTAGCTTTAGTAGCTTAAAGATCATCTAACACCCATATTATTCAGAACTTCAGGGATCATACATAAAAAGGAGGCGTGGATGTGAAAACAATATATGTCTATATTGGTATGGCAAGTAGGGATACGACTCTAATTCAAGATTTTCTGTCTATTAATCACGAAGCTCTCAAGGAGAATGATATCTTTTTTCCTGTGGATAAAAATAAAAGCTACGTGCTATGGAATCAACATGTACCGCTAGTAACAGCGATTACAGGAGAGAGCATTCCTACGTACGTAGACAAAGAAAAATATATAAATAAAAACATATTAGCAGAATTTATTAACGATATAGAGGATACGACTGAGAAAAATATTCTTATTTCTAGCGATTGGTTTTCTTCATTATTTCAAAAAACACATATCATTTCTCTGAAAAAGCTATTTAAAAATTATAATGTGAAAATAATTGTTTATTTAAGAAGGCAAGATGATTTCATTATTTCTAATTTTCAACAGGCTGTTAGAGAAGGGGAATATTTTGATATTAGTTTAGAGCGAATGGTTGGATTTGAAGATGCAAAATATTATCAAACTATTCGTACATGGATCAAGGTATTCGGCGAAAAGAATGTTAATATAAGAATTTTCAATGAAAACGAATGTTCTAGCGATGATTTTTATTCAGATTTTTTGAACTTAATCGGGGTGAATTTGCAAAATACGCAGCTACAATATCCCTCTAACACTCAAAATCAAACCATTTCTTATGAAAAGGCTTTATTTCTTAATAAATTATCCCATTATTTAGTGCCTATTGATGACATAAATAATGAGAAGAGAGTCAGCCATCATGAAATTAGAAATTTCGTGATCAATAGTCATTCAAATCATGTTGGGGAACTAAATAATTTCTTATCTTCTCGAGAGAGAGTAGAGATAATGAAATCTTTTTCTAAAGACAATGAGAAAACAGCCAAGAAGCTTCTGAAAAGAAAAGACGGAGTACTATTCGACGATAGCTCATTTAATCTAGAACAACAGATAAATTATAAAAAGGAATTAACAGATGAAGAGTTTATAGAAAAATTAGTCGTTTTAGCTGAAGAGATGTTTATTATGCAAAATAAGATTCAGGAGAAAAGCTAATGAAAACGATCTTTATTCATATTGGGTTGAGTAAGACGGGTACGACTTCATTGCAAAATTTTTTGACAGTGAACCATTCGAGTCTATTGAAACATAATATTTTTTACCCAATCGATAATCAAAAAAAGTATGTTCAATGGAATCAGCATGTGGGGTTAATCCCTTCACTTACTCAAGAAAAGTTAATCTTCTTTAGTGACGAAGAAAACTATGTAAATGGTGAAGCGCTAGACGAGTTTGTAGAGGATATTGAAAAAGTCGAGCAGGATAATATTTTAATTTCAAGCGAATTCTTTCTTCGCTTATATAATGATTCTTCCATTTATTTGCTGCAAAACAAGTTAAGGAATTATAATACCAAAATTATTCTTTATGTAAGAAGACAAGATGAGTTTTATATCTCCACACGTAGTGAACGAGCAAAAGTAGGGTTCCCCAATAGAATTAGCGTAACCAATGCAATCTCCGATACTTGTCTCAATGATTCCGTTTTTTTGGAGGCGGCTAATTATTATAAATTGATAAATAGATGGGCTAGCGTATTTGGTAAGGAAAATATGATTGTAAGAGTTTTTGAAAAAGAGAAGTTTTATAAGAATGATTTATTTTCGGATTTCCTTAATATTTTTGGGATTGAAATGGACAGTAATTATGAGATCACTAAAAACTTAAATGAAACGATATCTTTAGAAAAAGTACAATTTCTCCAGACATTGTCTCAATATCTCGTTTCGTATAGTAATGTGAATAATAAAAAAAGGGCCATTCATCAGGAAATAAGAAATTATATCATTCAATCCATTGATTTGTTTGAAAAAGGGAAACTGAATGAAATTTTATCGGACGGTGAGAAGCAACAAATTGTTAATTATTTTGAAGAAGGAAACAAGTTACTTGCAAAGGAATACTTGCACAATGAAGCAGGGGAACTTTTTAGTAAGATAACCCCTCGAACACAATCTCTCAATAGTTATTCTGCAATGTCAAATGATGAAACAATTAAAGCTTTAATTAAGCTAATCGAACAATTTCAAAGTAATATTATTAAGACAGAATAAATGTATGATCAGCTTATGTTAAAATAAATTTGTCTATCATTATGTGATTGTGTTATTTTCCACACAAAAAGGAGTACCATGAAGAAAATTGGCATATGCGCGGCGATAACCGGTTCAATGACTATGAAAGAAACAATGCCGGGTCTTCCAGTTACTGTTGATGAAATTATTAATTGTGCATACGAGTGTTCTGTCGCAGGGGCTGCGATGATACATGTCCATGTTCGTGATAGAGAAGAAAAACCGTCGTTGGATTTCTCCTTATATAAGGAAGTCATATCCGGAATTCGTGAAAAATGCGACGTTTTGATATGCATTTCCACCTCTAATCATCTTGTTGATGTGTCGGATAATAATCGAATCAAATTAATGGAGTTAAAACCTGATTTAGCATCCATAGAAGTAACTTCACTCAAACGACCTGACGGCGGCATTAGAAACTCAAAAGAGTTCGTCATCGAAATGCTTGAAGCTATGAGGAAAAATGAGGTCAAGCCGGAATTTGAGATATTTAATCCTAGAATGTTAAAAGAACTAATGCGTTTGGTTGAACTTGGTCTCATTGAAGAAAATGTATTTATCCAGTTTGTCATTGGTTCAATGGGTGGCATGAAGGCTGACTATAAAAACATTCAATGGATGCTCGACTCTGTTCCAAAAGGCTTTCATTGGTCTGCGGCTGGTATAGCAGGCATGCAGTTGCCGGTTAATTTCATTTCTATTTTAAATGGTTGTGATGTGATTCGGACAGGGATGGAAGACAATCGTTATTTATTAAAAGGTGTTCCAGTAAAAAATAATGTAGAATTCGTAAATCGGGCTGCAAATATGATTAGAATGCTAGGTTGTGAAGTGGCAGATTCTTTAGAAACAGCAAAAATCTTAGGGATTAAAGGACCAAAAATATGATAAAAATTGCACAGCCACAGATCGGTCAAGAGGAAATAGATGCTGTAAGTGCTGTACTAAAAAGTGGGCAATTGGCAAGTGGCCATAATGTCCTGCAGTTTCAAAAAAACTTCGCAGAGTATCTAGATCAAGGATTTTGTATTGCGACTTCCTCTGGTACAACAGCTTTAGAAATTACACTTAGAGCACTTGGAATCAAAAAGGGAGAGAAAATCATTACAACGGCGTTCTCATTTATTGCGACAGCTAATGCAATAGTACATGCGGGGGGAACTCCTATTTTTGCTGATGTTGATGAAACGACAATGAACATTTCTACTGACAGCATCGAACAAATTATTCTAGAACAATCGGGTATAAAAGCTATTCTAGTCGTTCATTTGTTTGGTCAAAGCTGTGATATGGATAAAATCTCGGAAATTGCAATCAAGCACAACTTGTTGCTTATAGAGGATTGTGCGCAAGCGCATGGGGCAAGTTGGAAAGGCCGGAAATTAGGAACATTCGGAGATGCTGGCGCATTCAGTTTTTACCCAACCAAGAATATGACAACCGCCGAGGGCGGTATGGTAGTAATGAAAGATGAGAAGTTAGCCAAATTAGCAAGTCAACTCATTCAACATGGGATAAAAGAAAGAAACCAATTTGAGTACATCGGATACAACTATCGATTGTCTGAAATTTCAGCGGCAATTGGTATATGTCAACTTAAAAAGCTGGATCATTTCAATTCTGTCAGAAGAGAAAATGCGGCTTATTATGAGGAAAAGATTAAACATAGCGACATTATCAAGCCGATCGAAGTTCCTGGGGCAAAGCATGTTTATAATCAGTATACTTTGCGTATTTTAAACGATAAACGAGATGCATTTATTAATTATATGAATCGTAATGGAATAGACGTTTCTATTTATTATCCCTATACAATCCCAGAGCAACTCTGTTATAGATCAACTGATTTTCTTGAGAAAGATTATGAGAATAAACTTGAAGTGGCAAACAGAATCAAGCATGAAGTCGTATCTATTCCTGTGCATCTAGGGTTAATGGAAGATGAAGTAGAGAGAATTGTTACGGTAATCAATCAATTTTAGTTTACAAAAGCTGAAAAAATAATGAATCGGGTGATCCGTTCAACATGATCCATGAAAGCGCGTATATTGGCCCAAATGTAAAAATTGGGGCCGATGTCACCATCGGTGAGTTCTCAATTATCAGCGAAAATGTGACGATTGGTGATGGTGTAACCATTTGCAGCCATACTAAAATTCATGCCAACACTTCCATAGGGAGCGGCACATATATTGGGAGCTTTTGCTCTATTGGTGCCCTACCGAACCTCAAAGGTTTTGATCATTCCATACAATCTGGTCTTATTATTGGTTCTAATAATATGATCAATGATCACACTGTCATGGCGAGATCAAAGGATCCGGGCCGAAACACTATCATTGGTGAAGGCAATCACATTGGTCACGGTGCTTATCTGGGACATGATGCGAAAATTGGAAATTCAACGACATTGTCAGCTCATGTACGGATTTCTGGATATACTCAAGTCGATGATTTTGCGCATATCGGAATGTCATCGTTTACGCATCAGTTTACTAAAGTGGGCAAATTTGTAATGGTCGGTGCGATGGCAAAGGTGGTTAGAGATATACCGCATTATTTTCTGGTAGATGGCAATCCTGCGCTGATTAAAAAAATCAACAAAGTCGGGCTAGAAAGACAAGGCTTCACGATCGAACAGATCGGTCAATTGGAACATATCTTACATGCATTTGCAAATAGCTCTTACCCTTCTTTGGAAGACGAAGACCGAACAAATTTGATAAAGCAATTTCAGGCATGTGAGATGTTCTTAACATTGCTGCAATTTATTGATGATTCGCAGAGAGGGTGCTTGAGAATTGATCCATAGCGGGGTTGCTGAAAAGATCTATAGTGATTTGACCTACAAGGATTGCGTGGTTTCATTTCATCATGTAGATTACCGAAAGACTACCGGTGGTGCAGAGAAGTACGGAGTAGAGCAACAAAAGATGATGAATGATCGTAGCATTTCTTATGTTGCATTATTTATTGTTACTAATCAGGATGGGCATAAAGTAGGTTCTAATCATTTAATTGTTGAAGTTGTGATTGATGGGAAAACATCGTGCTTTTTGGCGGCATGGCAAGTCGGATTTTGTTTTTCAAATCTTATTTCGACTAAAAAAATTAATCTCATGCGCATTTTTCTTAATGGCTTAAATATGAATATTGCCATGATTGATGAGATCTTAAGCAGAATAAAAGAAAAAGAAGAAATAGAAACGTTTCATATTTTACATGATTATTACTGCCTATGCCGTAATACTTATTTGTTTTATAATGATGAACAGTTTTGTGGTCCAGCCCCAATTGGTTCGCCACTCTGCACGTCCTGTCGTTATGGTGAAGGACGCGAAGCCATTTATGATAGTATTAATCAGCTCTTTATAAAGCATAACGTGGTTATCGTGTCACCTTCAGAAAATGGGAAACGGATTTTTTTACGGTTATTTCAGCATTTGGAGCAAAATGTTCGCGTAATTTTTCATCAGCATGTCATTCCATCAAAAAATAGCATTACTCGCTTCTCAATGGATGACCGTAATATAAATATTGCATATATTGGTGGGAAAAATAGCTATAAAGGTTGGAATGCTTGGGTAAAGTTAAATGGGATAGCCAATAAATCGGATTATGACTTTTATCATTTTAGTTTCGCAGATCAGACTTTACCGGGTACGAATTTTGTAGACACGAGTTTTCACAATGGCTCTAAGCAGGATACAACATCACGATTGATCGAACATGAAATTGATGTTGTGCTACTTTGGTCAAATTGGTTTGGTAACTATAATTACACCTATTACGAAAGTTTGGCGGCAAATTGTTTGGTTATTACTTACAAAGACAGCGGCAACATTGCAGATCAGACTAGACATTTTAAAAATGGGCTAGTTTTAGATTCTGAACAAGAATTAGTTGAGTTGTTTAATGATACGGAGAAGTTAAAAGAAATTGTCGCCAGCTACAAAAAGTCTAATATGATATACAAAATCACTGTAAATAATGAACTGGCAGACGAACTTATGGGGCGAAGACTCTACTTACACTCAGAATACCAGAGCGCGGAGCGACAGCTAAATAATGATTATGAACAAACGATTGACAGTTTAATCCAGGTTCAGCTTGAATTGCAACAGAAACTTAAGGTATTTGACCAGCACTATAAGGGATTAGAAACTCATTCTAATGAATTGGAAACACGTTATAACGAGAGCTTGGTTCATTCGCAACAATTAGAAACTCTATATAATGAGTTATTCCATAAAGATATCGAAAATATGGCAAACATTCAGCTACTTACGAGTCAATTTAATGAGTATTATGGAAATCATCTAATGATTTCCAAAAGACTGGCGCAATTGGAAGGCGAACGTTTTCTAAAAACATTCATTAGAGCGTTCTACAAGTTAATACCGCTTCGTATTCGGTTGAAATTAAAAAAGTTTTTTGGGATTTGAAACCGACCAAGGCGGTAGAGCGCATCGCTGGCAGCGAAGAGGTCAGCGTTTCGATCCCCCTAGGCTCCATACAAAAAGAAACGTCACCAATCGTGGTGACGTTTTTTGATGTCCCACTCAGTCGCACAATCTAAGTGGTTCAAATCCACTCGGTAACTTTATCCTTTAAAGTGCTGTAGCAGTTGTGAAATATGCAGCCCGGTGACGGGTGAAGACGGACTCACTCATGAAGATGGGGAACTGACGAAGTAAAGCTGTGTGCGGGAAATCCGCATGCACGGTTTGAGGGGGAGCCCGGGGGAAGTAATTCCCCGTCTTACCCTACTTTTACATGGTGGAATGCCTAGGAGATGAAATCCAAGGCGTCTGAATTCTCTGCCAAAAGTTCTCGACGAGTACGGTTCATCAGCCTATAATCAAGGCTTTCTGTGTATAGGGTACTTTTCTACTTCATCCTTGGAATAGTATATCGATAATAATAACGATGAGGTTAGTTGTTATATTGCCGATTTCTGCTCAGTATTCTATGTTCAATATAAGCGATTTTGAAGCGGATATTTTCGTTGAAGAGGGGGATAGCGATGGATTATCTGCAGGCGATTCAGCGTTTTGTTGATTCAGTGGAAGACCAAATCGAGGAACAAGTCGACATTGATCGGTTGATTGGAATGACCTATATCTCGAAGTTCCATTTCTATCGTCTCTTTACAGCAGTGGTCGGTATAACGGTATACAATTACATACGCAAGAGGAAGTTGATTTGGGCTGCTGCTGAATTGAGAAAAGTTCGCGGCAGCATTTTGGATATTGCGGTTAAGTACGGTTTTGGCTCACAGGAGGTTTTTAGCCGCAATTTCAAAAAAATGTTTCAGATTCCTCCCGCAAAATATCGTTCAAAGTATGCAGGCAAGGATCACCGGTTGGAGGTACTGTCATCGAGAATCGATATAGAATCGATCTGGTTGGATATTAAAGCAAAACATGGTCATGTGGTCGTAACAGACCATCGTGAAAAGATTGATAATTTACAGCTCGTCGGCATTGAACGACTGTCGTGCGACGAGAATGTGAGCACAATCTTTCCGTCTATCGAATCGTTCATTCAGCAAGCTGAAGGAATTCCTAACCGGAAATCGGATACTGTATTCCGTCTGTGTTACGACATTACTTACATTGGCGAAACAGCTTATTTTAAGGAGATGGTTGCGGTCGAAGTGAAGGAGTGGGGGAGTATCCCGGCAGGAATGAAGCAAATCGAATTAAACGGGCTGAACATGATGAAGTTTGTACATCGGGGCAAGTTGTTTCAAACGAATAAGGACAACATTCTCTCAACCTACCATTTTTTATACCAATACCGCATTCCTGCTTCAAATGCGAAACTGACAGGCGAGCTTCTGCTTGAGAAGTATTTACCCACATTTCAATCTCCTTACTCAGACGATGTGGAGGTGGAAATTTACCTTTCGGTTCAGTAGCCCTTAAATGAGAGCAATAAACGTCAAACGTGACCTGCGATTCTTTGCTACAGTAAGGGCAAGAATGAAAGGAAGTGAATGATGTGCGGTTTAATTCGAATGTCTGGTTAATAGCTGCGGTCTGTTTATTCTATTTGGTGCCAATTACTTCGAATCTCTATGTGTTGACGGCTTGGTTAGCGCCAGCTTTGCTGCTGATCTATATGTATAGAGAGAGGGTGAAACATTCAGTCCCGATCGCGCTTGCGTTCGTTAGTTTCGTGATGATCATTTCCAATCGAAGTGTCATTCCTGGCGGTCTCGTAGTTGATTCAATCACGGTGTTGATTTCTACCGTTATGCTGATTATGTTGCTGTTGTTAAATAAATGGGTGGTCACCCGAACCAGACCTGCAGCAGCTTTGTTATTTTTCCCGTTGTTGATGACATCATTTGAGTATTTTACAAGCTATGGGAACGCGTTCGGGACATTCAATTCTACCGCATATAGTCAATTGGCGATAAGACCCCTTGCGATGTTGGCATCTATGTTTGGTATATGGGGGATCGTATTTATCCAGTATTTGTTCGCCTCGCTGCTGGCATATACGTTTCAATCAGGATTTCGAGAGGGTGTTCGACAAAATAAACGGTTATTGATCAGTACAGTAACAGTATTATTACTATTTGTCGGAGGAAGCGTGGTGCTGGAATCGGGACAGAATCAGACAGAAACGATCAAGGTGACAGGTATTACACCGGATCGGATCATATGGGATGACACAATACAACAATTATTCGACCAATGGGAAAAGACAGGGTTTTATGATCAACTAGCGGAACAGTCCGTATTAGTCGAACAGATAAATCGTATAAATGAAGGCTTGTTCCTTCGTACTGGCCAGGAGCTCGAACGTGGCAGCAGCTTGATCAGTTGGTCGGAGGGAGCTTCGATTGTGTTGGAACAAGAGGAAAAGGCATTTCTGAGACGTTTGCAGTCACTTTCGGCAGCGCACGGAGCGGTTTTGGTTGTAGGATATGTGAGAATAAACGCACCGGATGGAGCTAAGATGGATAACCAAGTGGTTATTATTGATGCAGATGGCACGATAAAAGCGGAATATTCCAAATTTTCTTTAGTACCCGGGGAGGAGCGTTACTTCCATAAAGGCGAAGAGGCAGTGCCTGTTGTCGAGACAGCCATTGGGAAAATTGCGGTAGCGATCTGCTTCGATGCGGATTTCCCACACCGAATTCGCGAAGCCGGATTACACAATCCTGATGTATTCATTATTCCATCCAGCGACTGGGAGTCGATTACACCTTATCACACGGAAATCAGCGCTTTTCGAGCGATCGAAAATCAGATGCCGGTTCTGCGCGTCACACATTCCGGAATGAGTGCGGTATACGATGCGAAGGGTCGGAAGGTCTCAGAAATGAACGATTTGGATAGCGATCACGGCATTGTCTTCACGGCGGAGCTTCCTCTATCAGATCGGAAACATACCGTATATAAAATCATCGGAGATCTATTGCCATTACTGTGTGGAGCGGCATCTCTACTCATTCTAACTATAACCGTAGCAGTAACAATCATCAGCAAAGTGCGTAAAGCACGAACAACATAGATATGTTTGGGTAGCGATACTGAGCTTAACGAGAGAGTACAGGGAGTGCTGAGAAACTTCATTGAAATGTCATCAACAGACGAAATATCGTACAAACCGGAATGCGGTGGCGGAGTTACGAGTACCGTCATGAAGTTTGTATGACCAAAGTAAGGTATAACTCTAACTTAATATTTTTTGGTATACTCTGGGTAAAGTAACGTTGGAGGAAACTGCCCCACCCAATCGTACAAGTGCATGGAGGGACGGTTGAGCGGAGAGCTATGGACAGTCCGGGTCGATATTCGATGTATCGTTTCCGTGTATTCTAGAAGAGGGAAGTTGGCGCTGTGATAGACACTTACAAATCATGATTGTCGATGATGATCCCCATATATGCGAGATTGTTCAGGCGTATTGCGAGCGGGAGGGCTTCATATCTACCTATAGTCATAACGGGACAGAAGCCACGAAAGGGAGCAACTGCAGGAGTTACCGGGTTTGACGCCGATTCGGGGGACAGGATATATGGTTGCCATTGGTGCGTTGCAAGCGCGAACTTAAAGTTTTCTTTAACTTTCATATATAGAACGATCTTTCATGATAAATTAGAAGTAATATTTGTAAGTTTTTGATGAAGAAAAGCTAGCTGTCATGGGAGATGGTAAATGCAACCGGATACTTGGATCAAGGCATCGTTGCATATGACGATATTTGTAATTAGGAGGGGATGGCGTGAATGTAAAATCCGTGCAGCCGGTCAGTGATTATTTCAAAGCAATGCAGCCTTGCAAGGACGCTCGCGAGATGAAGGATCAGCCGCGGTTAACATCTATTCGAAATACACTCATGTTGGGCAAGAAACTACGTACCGAAGAAATGGACTACTTACAGCGAAATAATCCCAATCTACATGATCAAGCAATGAGCCTCTCGATGGAACGCCAAGCGTATGAGGACGCATTGCAGCATAGCCGAAGCAAAGCGGATGCGAACAGTTACAACACGTTCAAGCTAATGCAGATTGCCGGGCAACTGAAGCATGGTGGTTCCGAGGAGCTACTGATGCGCACGAACGCGATTCAGGAAGCCCATCGCGACTTCGTGCGATCGAGCAAGTATGCCTCACTGAGGTGAGCTGGATACGCAACCCGTAAATTACGATGATGAAACCTAAGCAAATTTATGTTGAAGCAGGAATTAACAATATTGTGCGACATTATGGAGGGATAGACGGATGGCGTTATCGATTAACTCAATTAACTCAAATAACTCGATATATCCGATTAACAGAACGGCGTCTTTGAGTTTCCAGTCTTCTAATAGTCAGAATGCGAACCAGTCTTTCTTTTCAAAGTATGCTGTTAAGAACAACTCTTATGAGCAATATATCAAGACAGCAGCAACCGGGATCGCGAATTTTTTGAAATCTGCGCAGGATATGCAAGCATCGGCGCAAAAATTAATGCAGAAGGATCATTCATCTTTCCAAGCACGGATTGCGGAATCATCGGACAGCAAGAAGGTTACTGCAACTGCATCGGCCGGAGCTGCAAGCAAAACTTATGAAGTTAAAGTGAATGCCATCGCGACTTCTCAAACGAACAGTGGAACATTTTTGTCTAAAGCAGAACCGTCCGTTGTAAGCAAAGGCATCAATGAGTTCAACATTACAATAGGCGGCAAGAGTACGAAGGTATCGGCTGTTATCTCCGATAACGATACGAACGATCAATCGCTGACTAAGCTGAAAGATGCGGTCAATGCAGCGAAGACGGGCGTAACCGCCAGTATTGTAACGGATGATAAAACAGGCAATAAGAAGCTTGAGTTAAGCAGCGACAAGACAGGAGCGGATCAGGCTTTCGAGGTTAAAGATGTTACCGGCAACGCGATGTCGGCAACCGGCGTTAAGAATGCAACTCAGCTAGCGTCCAATGCATCCTACAGCGTGAACGGCGGCGCAACTCAAACCTCGCAGTCGAACACGATTGATCTGGAGAAGGGTAAAGCTACGGCGACACTAGTAGCCCCGTCAACGGACACTGTGAATATACGAATCAAACCGGACGAAGACAAAGTCATCGCGCAAGTTAAAGATCTGGTGTCGAGTTACAATACGATTCATAATCGCTTGAAAGAAGCAGGTGGAGTTATGAATTCATCTGTCCGCAAAAGCATGGAATCGCTAGTTAGCTCATCTACTTATGAGCGAATCGGTATTAACCGTAACGGCGATGGCACTCTCAAGCTGGATGAAGAGCAGCTTAAGAAGAGTTTAAGCTCAAATTTCGAACAAACAACGAAAGCGATTAGCGGCAACTATGGTCTAGCTGACCGTCTGTCATCAGCAGCTGAAAAATACAATGAATCCTCGGCAAGCAGTCTGCTGAACTCGAAGGCTCGCCAGGTGCAGCAATTCGCGATGTACCAATCATCGATGCAAATGGCTATGCCGACACAGGCAAGCGGATGGGTCGTGAATTCGCTTTATTAACTTTATACATGCAATGAACAACAATTTACAGATAAAGGATATAATAGTTCAGGACCCGCTTGAGTAGATAAAAATCTATTCAGGCGGGTTTGTTCATGTTGTTGGTAGTGAAACCGACTCATGAGGAAGACCTCTTCGCTGGTAGCGAAGAGGTCAGCGGATCGATCCCGCTAAGGCCGAGATCCCGCAAATGCTATCTCAAGATGGATCACGTAGTCCAATCAGATAACCCTTGAATGAATAAGATATTGCAGCGACATGACTTTTTTCATAATATCTTGTTTATGAAGGGGGGAGTATGTATGATTCGTAAATATACGACTGGACCTCTGAATAACCTAACGGAGAAAGACAAGACTGTATCCAGCGATATTGTTGTGAACTCGCTAAACCAGTATCAACATAAGAATGCCAAAGTAAGAATCAAAGTGTATGCATTAAACGGAAAGAAGAAATTGATTCATAACATTGCGTTTACAGTGAAACCGAATGCTTCCACATACAATAGCTTTTTTGTGGGAAATGCGAAGCAGTATGAAGTCCAATTTATTACCGATCAATTGAAGGTTCAATTTGCATCGTTTGGGATTAGTCCGAAAGATCGTTATGTAGCCGCACATCGAGTAATTAATAGTGAATTAACAAGAATCGTATGAGCTAGGTGCTTTCTTGAAAAGCATTGTACGCTAAACCGGTTCTTGATGCGACATTAACGTCTGAATCGGGTTTCCGATCTTAGGCGTTATTTTTATTACATTGAAACATTCTTCATCCTTGTACCGGTGAACTAAAGATATCAAACACCTTTATTTACAAGTTATAACAGTTATTTGTTTAGAAAGAGCAAGAAATACTTATGTCATAAATTTTATATTGAAACAAAGAAAAATATTGTGTAGGATAACAAGATGTTTATGATTAATCAACTCGTATAATTGAGGGAATATGGCCCTCAAGTCTCTACTGGACGACCATTAAATCGACCAACTATGAGTGAAATATTGCATCTAAGGTTTATTTGTTGTGTGCGACAAATATAAGAGACCATAGGACAGTTTTCACTTGGGAGAAATGACTCAAGGAAGCTGTCCTTATTTTTATTTATGAAGAAGGGGCGAACGATTGCTAATGAAAGTACTAGAAGAAAGAATACGCCAAGAAGGATCAATTTTGTCAGACACTGTCCTAAAGGTGGACTCATTCCTTAACCATCAGGTGGATACGCAGCTTGCACTTGAAATTGGAGAGCAATTTGCACAGATATTTGCTAATCGAGGAATTACGAAAGTGATTACGATTGAAGCAAGTGGTATTCAGTTCGCAATGGCAACAGGAATTGCCCTGAAAGTGCCGTTTATTTATGCAAAGAAGAAGAAAGCAGTCACGCTTAATGAGCAAGTATACACTGCACCTGTTTATTCTTTTACTAAACAAGAAACCTACCAAGTTTGTGTTTCAGCTAAATACTTGGGACCTCATGATAAAGTATTGATCGTTGATGATTTTTTAGCGACAGGTGCAGCACTTGTTGGTTTGGTTGATATTGTCAGTGTATCCGGAGCTGAACTTGTCGGAGTAGGTTGTGTTATCGAGAAGAGCTTCCAAGAAGGGCGAAGTCTGCTAGAGAAAAAAGGTGTCGAAGTTCATTCATTAGCAAGAATAGCCGCTATGTCTCCTGGTGAAGTTACTTTTGTTCGGGGCGAACAAACTGTGTCTCAGCAATCTCTGGTGATCGAAAATGCTAAGTAATCAAAAAGTTTTTACGTTAGGCTTACAGCATGTAATAGCTATGTATGCCGGTGCAATTATTGTGCCGATTATTGTTGGTGCGGAGCTCAATCTGACTACAGCTCAAATAGCCTATCTGATTGCAGCTGATTTGTTCACATGTGGGATTGCTACCATTTTGCAGGTAATGCGTACAAAGCATTTTGGCAGTGGATTACCTGTAGTATTAGGCTGTACATTTACGGCGGTAGGACCGATTATTGCGATAGCTTCAACATCGAATTTGGCTACGGCATACGGTGCGATCATTATATCAGGAATATTCGTTGTGTTAGCAGCACCCCTATATGGGAAAATGTTAAAGTTCTTCCCCACCATTGTAACGGGGTCAGTTGTAACGATTATTGGTCTTTCTCTTATACCTGTAGCCATGAATAACGCGGCAGGCGGCCTTGGGAATGATGGCTATGGATCCGTTAAAAATTTGTTATTAGCATTGCTAACGTTAGTTGTCATTCTCGTTATTAATCGATTCACGACAGGCTTTCTTCGTGCGATTTCGGTTCTTATTGGAATTGTGGTAGGGACAATTACTGCCTCTGCATTAGGCATGGTTCACTTTACTGCTGTAGGAGAGGCATCATGGTTCCAGGTGGCGGAGCCTTTCTATTTTGGAACGCCAGAAATTAGTATTACAGCAATTGTTACCATGATCATTGTAGCGATTGTGAGTATGGTGGAATCTACAGGCGTTTATCTAGCGGTAGGTAAAGCGATCGATGAGAAAGTGGAGAACAAGCAAATTGTGAATGGCTTGAGATCGGAAGGTGTTGCAATTACGATTGGTGGTATTTTTAATGCGTTTCCGTATACGGCCTTCTCTCAAAATGTAGGGTTAATTTCAATTTCTCGTGTGAAGACTAGAAATGTAATCTTTGCTGCAGGTGGAATTATGGTTGTGCTTGGTCTATTGCCAAAGTTAGCGGCACTAACAACGATTATTCCTAGTGCAGTGCTTGGCGGCGCGATGATTGTTATGTTTGGTTCGGTCGCAGCATCGGGAGTTTCCATTCTATCTGGAGTGGATTTGCAAAAGGGAAGTAATCTCATTATTGTCGCATGCAGCATTGCGGTCGGATTAGGTTCGGCTACTGTACCAGAGATGTTTGATCAATTACCCAACTTTGCAAAAATGATTTTGCAAAACGGTATTGTTTCAGGTTCTATCACAGCTATTCTGCTAAATATTCTAATGTCCAAGCGAGATACTCATAACGTTGAATTAAATAAAGAATAGCTAAGAAACTTTAAAGACCAGTGTTCGAGTTTTATCGGATACAGGTCTTTTTTTGCTTTTTTGTGCGGATTATGAGACCGAAGCCCTGTTCGACTTCCTATTTTAACCCGGAACACCAACTATAGAGTGGCTTTTTCGAAACTGGGGGATCAGTTCTGCACATATTGTGATAGCTATATCAAATCATACGGACATTAGCGACCGTTAGCGGTGTTTATCCGAGATTCTAGTTTTGTGATGGACATTAGTGTCCGTAAGCGAAGGAATCAGCAAAGAAAAGTGTGAAATTTTCTTCAAATGGTCATAATTGTCCATAAACAAAGCAAATTCCCTTTTTTTTTGCTCTAACGGTCATGATTGACCACTTGATAGGTGCGATAACGCTGCTGTCGAATGTGAATAATAATAACTCTCATTTTCACTATTTCGATCCAACTTCGTTCCGTCTGCATCATCAGGACTCGGAAATCCCTTTAACTTCATAAAAGCAAAAAGTCGATCTTGGTCATACCCCAGTCTACTTGATAGGGGTATGACCATACCAACTATAGAGTGGCTTTTTTCGAAACTGGGGGATCAGTTCCGCACATATTGTGATAGCTGTATCTAATCATGCGGACATTAGCGACCGTTAGCGGTGTTTATCCGAGATTCTAGTTTTGTGATGGACATTAGTGTCCGTAAGCGAAGGAATTAGCAAAGAAAAGTGTGAAATTTTCTTCTAATGGTCATAATTGTCCGTAAACAAAGCAAATTTCCACTATTTTTGCTCTAACGGTCACGATTGACCACTTGATAGGTGCGATAACGCTGCTGTCAAATGTGAACAATAATAACTCTCTTTTCTACTATGTTTGCTCTAACAGTCACGATTGACCACTTGATAGGTGCGATAACGCTGCTGTCGAATGTGAACAATAATAACTCTCTTACCCTCAATTTCTGCCTCTAACGGTCATGATTGACCACTTGATAGGTGCGATAACGCTGCTGTCGAATGTGAACAATAATAACTCTCTTACCCTCAATTTCTGCCTCTAACGGTCATGATTGACCACTTGATAGGTGCGATAACGCTGCTGTCCATTGTGAACAATAATAACACTCATTTCCACGAGCTTGTCTAAAATACGTCTAGCTTGTCTAGTGGATCGATTCAGGTGCAAGGCAAGCTCATCGGAGTGAAAAGGTCGAATAACACCACGCGCAAACCGTAATGTCTCAGCTTCAATCCAACTAAGCGATTGATTGGTTGACATGGACACAAACTTACCTATAAAAGACAAAACCATCTGCTTGATAACCTCTGGTTCTTCTTCGATCGATAAGTATGCAATAGGCAGGAACAGCCAATCGTCCAATACGAGGTACGCTTGTTTTTTACACAAATCCTTGAACCGCCATGTTTCAATATCTCGGGCGTGAGATCGGTAACCGTGGATTTCAATACAGCCTTTGGCTCCACCGGGCATATAGGTAAGATCTAGATAACGGCATCGGTTTCCATAATCCCGAACTTCCCATTCTGCATATAAATGCTTAAAGTTTCCTACAGTAGGATACCATATGGTTCGCAAAAACTCTTTTGTGCCGTGTCCCAGTTCCTTTTGAAGGATTTCTTTTCGTCTCGGATTTTTTTCTGCAGCAAGTTGATCGTGAAGCCATTGGTTTAACTTTGTCTCAAAACCACTAATTAGTATTCTCTCCTTTCGATTTAGAAAAATAAAAATGCCACCTTGATTTGGAATCGAAAGAGATTCCCCATAATCAAAGTGGCATGTGCTTCACGCCATTACATAATTTTACATTAGTATATTTTATATGTTTGGATTTATCAAGGATTTACTTCAATACAGGTATCGTTACATCCCCAATTGAGATGCTTTCCACATCTTCAGGGCTTATGATTTGATCAAATTTGTAATAGAGGTGATTGCCTTGAGCTTCGACGGAGCCTTCGGCATAGTTGTAAGAAAATGATTTACCTGTGCTCATAAAGTTAAAGCTCAGTTGACTGCCGTCTTTGAATTTAACAATAGGCTTAACTCGGGTTAATATATCGCTGCCCTCAATTAGAATATAAATGGATAATGGTGATATTTCAATTTTTGTAACTTTGTTTTTGCTCTTTTTTAGACTAAGGGGTTTATTGGGTTCAAGCTTAATGCTTTGCGTATCATCAATCATTAAATCCCACGTTATTTCCCATTCACCCTCTATAAGTGGAATTCTATTTAGACCCATAAATTCACCTTTTTTATCATAAATCATCTGATTCAGAGTCAAATCTTCAAATAGCATGATAGCAGCGCTATTGCCGTTCAAGACTGTTAGAGGCTTATAATATAATCCTGTACGTGTATGCTTATCTTGCTTCAAAATGGTTGATCCGCCTCCGAGGCTTGGGCGGGCTTCTCCCATAGCTTTTGGCTTCAGTCCAAAATATTCTCCTTTCCAACGGATGTCGTCATTCAGATCAATTGATTCAGGAACAGTCATCTCATACAGCACGTAAACATTCTGAGAATCCACAATCGTTTGTTTTACAGTTATGGTTACACCGTTGTTTGTCACAGTTGCTTCAGGTATGCTTACATTACCTTTCATTGCTTTTATTTGACTTTTCGATGGCTTAAAATGTTGAATTAATAGTTCATTCCAATTAAGTGTTGACGCAAATACTGCCGTAGTGAATAGGAGAAAGACAGCTACGACGACTGCAAGAGCAGTAACTTTTTTAGTTGTTTTTTTCATAGGAGCTTCTCCTTCTTGATAGGTTTTTATTTTTGCATACATGTTTTGCTTCTGCTCGTCGGTTGGAGTGATTTCATTGTAAAAAGAGGTTAGCTCTTTTAGATTCATTTAATTTTTCCTCCTCCAACATGATTTTCAGTTTCTTACGAGCTGTACGCATATGTGTACGAACCGTTGCATGGTTAAGACAAAGGATGTCGGAAATTTCCAGAGTGGAATAACCTTCATAATAATATAGGTAGATAGGCAACTTATACTTGTTATTCAAGCTCATCACCTTCTCCCACACATCGCTATTGGACAATTTTTGAATGTACCCATGTTGTTCAACCTGCTTCAGGTTATCTCTATGTAACCAACGCCACCAATTCTTTACCGCATCTTTGCAAGTGTTTTTCGCTGTAACAATTAGCCACGCTTTAATATGCTCATCGTTCTCAAACTTATCTTGATATTTTAGTAGCTTTAAAAAGACAGTTTGGGTAGCATCTTCGGCTTCAACGGTATTTTTTAAGAACATAAATGCGATCCGATACACCATTGATGCATGTTTGTTGAAAACTTCAGCTATTTCATCATCCTTACTCATTAAAGACATGCGAACTCTTTCACCTCCATTGTTGCTTATACATATTGAACACGATTGAGAAGTTGAAAATGTTTTAATTAGAGAAATTCTGATTGGCATTGAAACATGGTCATTATGAAAGTTCTAGTATGGCAACGTCAAGACAATTCCAGGTGGCTATCGTTTTTCAACCAGGATAAGGCTCAGCTTAGCGTAACATGATTCACAAGACGGAGCAGCACTTAGTCCTATTTGTAGGGATTAGAATTGGTGATAGTAAAACTGGTAAAGGCCCTAATGGAAATGCAGCAAATGAAAGAAAAACGAGTGTGACGTTTGGCCAACCAATTGAGACTACCTATGGGGGCAAAAAGTAAAACTACGTGTAGATGCCGAGCCTGATGGAAATAAAATTCAGATACAAGCAGGAAAAGGGAAGGATTCTACAGTGGATATCCGTATTAATCCAAATGCTCCATTGGCCAATCAAATACCTAAAAGTTTAGAGAAATCATTGACAGAAAGTCAATATAAAGAGTTACTTAAGAACTTGCAAAAAGCAGTAAATTATCTGCAATAGGAGGCCAATATGGAGATTATTTTTGAATTAAAAAATGTAAATAAATTGCCAACCATTGACGAACTAGTGAAATTTATGTGGTATGAAAAAGCCAATATATCAAGGGTAGGTAATGACAAAATGTTTAGAGGCGGTGAGGAAATATCATTGTCATGGAATAAATGGGTTAATGATACAAGATGGACTAATCATATTAAATCTACAGAATATATCTACATTCAGTATGTTCAATCGACATATTTCAAAATTGAAGTCGATGATAGTGCTTTAATTGTTGATAAAAGAGCTGCTGCTTTAGTAGCTAAATTAATAATTGAAACTGCTGAGACACTTAGCAACGTAGACAAAGAGAATTTATTAAATAGAATTGAAGAAAATAACGAATATTATCAATACTCATTTGAGAGTGCGGTAGAAGTAAGTTTGAAAGAGTAAACTGCTATACGGAAAATAGACTATAAAATGATCTAACCACATGCAAGTGTAACTCTAGGTGTGGGCGATAAAATGGTTTATGCGTATGGCGCGAACTTTGGAAGAGGTGGAGAAATTCTTTACGGAGAATTTGGGCTAAAAGCACCTAAACGAATTCAAAAGGAAGCTATTGAAGGAACTTCTGGTTGGGCATCACTCTCACTAGAAGCATTGCCGGAGTATGCAGGAGATTACATTTTTATAGAGGATAGTGGATCAGGGGTGGAAGTTGATAATGTTGTATGGAAAAGCCTTCCGGCAGTAAACAGCAATCATGTCTACGCTATTGATCCAGCGAAATTTTCCTTTGTAGATCCTCTTTCATTAGACAAGCAGCTAGAATTTATCGTAAAAAGTTTGCTAGGTGCCGAGGAGTAAACAACGTTTAACAGCAACAGTCGACGTGAGTGTAACGTCGGCTGTTTTTTTGTTGAATGCCCAGCTAAGAATGCATCAAGCCAATTACGCTAGAAATCCGTAAGCTGCTGGTTTGTAAAGAATAGATGAGATGTTATACTATGTCTTACCGTACTAATTATATAGTAGAAGCGTCGATGCTTAATTTGGGGTTAGAGCTTGGGAATGTCGAATTTATATTAAAAACAATAAATAGCGCTGTGTCTATAGTGAGAGGATTTGAGTAAGTAGTGTTAAATAATTTTTGGCGTGAGTTACCTCGACCATTTTTTGTGCTTGCACCGATGGAAGATGTGACGGATGTTGTTTTTCGGCATGTAGTAAGTAAAGCGGGTAGACCCGATGTTTTTTTTACAGAGTTTACTAACACGGAGAGCTTTTGTCATCCTGAAGGGATTTATAGTGTACGAGGGCGTTTAACATTTACGGAAGATGAACAACCCATGGTTGCACATATTTGGGGGGATAAACCTGAATATTTTAAGGAAATGAGCATTGGTTTAGCTAAGCTTGGTTTCAAAGGTGTAGATATCAATATGGGTTGTCCCGTGCACAATGTTGCCACGAAAGGTAAGGGAAGCGGCCTTATTATGCATCCAGATCTTGCGGGAGATATTATTCAAGCAGCAAAAGCGGGAGGATTACCTGTCAGTGTGAAAACTAGGCTTGGCTACAACGATGTAGAGGAATGGCGGGGTTGGTTAACACATATTCTGAATCAAAATATTGCTAATCTGTCTATCCATCTCCGTACAAGAAAGGAAATGAGCCTAGTAGATGCACATTGGGAACTGATTCCAGAAATTAAGCAGCTTCGTGATAGTATAGCACCAGATACCCTGTTGACAATCAATGGAGATATTCCTGATCGACAAACGGGCTTAAAGCTTGCTGAGCAATATGGTGTGGATGGGATAATGATTGGGAGAGGTATTTTCCATAATCCTTTTGCCTTTGAAAAAGAGCCGAGGGATCATAGCAGTGACGAATTACTTGATCTTTTAAGATTGCATCTTGATCTTCATGATAAATATGCAACAGAATTAACGCTACGTCCATTTAAAGTACTTTTACGATTTTTTAAGATATATGTCAAAGGATTTCGAGGGGCAAGTGAACTACGAAATCAATTGATGAGCACTAAGTCAACGGATGAAGTACGTGAGCTGCTTAATACTTTTGGAAATAATGATCTAGAATGATCTAGTTTTACCTTAATACAAATCGTAAAATGTAATGGTCATATCTTTTGTTGGCAAAGTGCCGGCATAAAGATATGACCTTTTTGTTGTAGTCGCTTTACTGGTAGGGGGATGGCTGCGGCGATCGCTTTCAGCAATACTGGTCAAGCCTGCCACGCAGGAACACGTCTGCTCGTTCCTGCTAGCCGACTGGGGGAGTCGAAGTTACTTCTCGTGTCAGCCATATCATCTATGCACGACGAACCGAAAGCACCGTTTGGAGGGTTTAAGAACTCCGGTATAGGCAGGGATCATGGCACGTACGGAATCGAAGAGTATTTGGAGCCTAAGGTGATTCTGGGGCACAGTTCTGTTATGTAACCCCATATTTAGATTGTACATTCCATATATTACTGATATAATTCGATAGGAAATTATTTACATCACAGTTAAACTAAAAACTAAACCTGTCGAATGGAGAACACAATGGCAAAAAAATTCGTATCGTTTCTGTGTTGCTTTATACTAGTTATTCAGATTTCCAGTGTTGCAAGCGCAGCTCAATCTACGCTTCAAATATCCGTTGACGGCAATCTGTTGAGCTTAACGCAGTCTCCGATAGAAGTGAATGGCACGATTATGGCTCCTATCGCTCCAGTATTCAAACAGTTAGGCTTGTCATTGACAACAACAGGAAACTCATTAAAAGGAAGAAAAGACGGGCTCATTATTAATATGAGTAAGGGAAGCAAGATTGCCAGAGTAAATGGCATATCCGTCATTTTGAAAGAACCTGTTTCCGTTGTTAACAATACGTTTATGGCACCCTTGAATTTCATTACAGATAGCTTAGGCGCCGGCTTATCGTCGGCAAATGGAACCATCCTCATTTCAAACGACTATAAACAAACGATGTATAATATTGATTTGCCAATATCAGTTTCTGGAAATTATGTTAGTAACTTAACAGGCACTGATTATTTGGAACTGATAATAGTTGATTTCTTTTATGACCCAAAAGCGAAAAAAGTGAACGAGTATGATTATCGGTCGAGTATCATCGGCTTTGATAAAAAAAGCACAAAAAAATATAACAATTATGAAGTTGCTAAAATGACAAGTGATACTAACGAAATTTATATCGGAAGTGCAGTAGAATCACTTAAAAAATACAGCTCCTACGTTTCCGACGATTTCGATGATTCTGACGACTACGTTAAAAGCAATATGAATTATTCAAAAGTTAAAGCCTATTATAAATCGAAAAGTTACATAGACAAAATAGTGGCTCTCGTAAAAGAAGAAAAGGATGCACAGGCCGCAAAACTAAAAAAGGAACTTCAAGCGAATAAAAATAAACCATTAAAAGTGAATGACGTTTCAATTACTTATAATTCGATTAGTGTGCCTGAAGTAAATCTTGAGATTAAAAACCTGACCACAAAAACCATAGTCGCCTATGAGATGAGAGTAAGTTGTTATGACGATTTCGACAGACCCGTAAAAAGATTTTTAAGCTCTAGCAACCTGTATTTGGGCATTTCGCAAAATAACAAGATTGCGTCCGGAGAATACCAAACGGACACTTGGACCCTGAACTTATATGATTTAACAACAAAAGTTAAAAATGTGACCATAACCGCCGTTAAATTTAGTGACGGTACCTCTTGGAAATTATAAACTTCAATTGAAAGTCTATAATGATCTGGTAAATGAACGCTCATGACTTCTGGCATGGGCGTTTTTCATTCCCCAAAGAGTCGCGAATCATTCTATGAATGCATGAGACTGCCAGTACAGCAAGGAGCGTTTTCATTAAAGTAATATTGCCCCCGTAAAGGATAAGACTACCTCATTGGAACTCTATTGCAACACTCGTATGATGAGATAAGTCCACAATATATACAGTTTGTATCAAGGGGAATTATTGCAGGGTTAAAAGAAGTTGTGAGATTTGGTTATTTGCAAACGCTAACATCGAGGTCGAATGTGGACGGATGCGCTTTTAAAAGATTGGACATATGAAATAGAAGAGGTGATGCGGCTGCGAGCATAAAAGTGGGACTGTACTTGGTTTGAAATCTCTTTTTCTTCTTCCTTCTCAGAGGTTCGCCTAAATCCTACACAAAATGACAGAAAATTCAGAAAATAAAGATAACTAACACAAGACGCTACTGGAGGCTTGGTATTGAAGTGAAGAAGGTTTTAAAGAGGTAGTGTATATCTTCAAAACCTAAAAATATTAGATTTGGAGGAAATTTAATAATGATAAAAAGACGGTTATTAGCACTTTTACTTGTGACTTCGATGCTATTTACTTTGTTTTCTCCGCCTATGACAGTCAGCGCGGCGTGGGGAGATGACGTATCTCTTTTAACTGTAAATGCAGGCGCAGATGGTAATACGGCAACAGAAACCGTTGCGCCGGATGGACAGAAAGCGTGGAGCCTAAATACCGGAACCTCAAAGAACGGGGGTCCTTGGGATAATCTCTTCACGCCGAGCGTGGCTCCTCTAAAGGATGTATCCGCATATAAAGACGGTTACTTTGTTTTCGAGATGTATATTCCCAATGCGAGCTTTAAAAATATGCTAGGAAATAACTGGCTCGTCATAGTAAGCGACAGTAATCCTGCTGGGGACAAGTTTAACAATGATTCTCGTCTACAGCTTAATATAAGCGGGGCCACAAATGCAGCGGTGGGCACATGGGCGACGGTCTATACGAAGCTATCTTCGTCAAGTACGGTAGCCGGGAATTTCAATGACGCCTGGCTAGACAAAGTAACCAGACTGGCCATGCATCTGCAATGGGATGCTAGTGTCCCTAGGACCGACGTTTTCATAAAAAACCCACGTTTCCAGAAAAGTACGTTAAGCGTTCCAGTTTCACCGTCAACGGCTCCTGTACTTGATGTAGCAACAAAAACAGTATCTGCGAACGCACCGGCTAGCGGGCAAGCTGTGGAATTCGCAATTAGCGAAGATGGAGTCGCTCCCGAAGCCGGTTGGGTGGATGGAAGTAAAAACGATAATGTTTATACTCATCAATTTGCCACATTACCTTCAAAAGACACCTACTATATATTTGCGCGCGCGAAAGCAGATAGCAATTATAACTTCATCGGTGCATCTACAAGAATTACAGTAACGTCTATTGACGAGCAAACATTGGTAAATGAGGCGGCAGCGTCTCTAACATGGGATGCTATTAAAGGCAGTAATACTTCGAATAACGATGTAAAATCACAGCTTAGTCTTCCGACAACAATAGGAACAACTATTGTAGCATGGTCTTCGGACAATGTGGCAGTAAGCAACACGGGCAGCGTAAATCGTTTATTGAATAGAGAACAAGACAAAACCATAGTACTCACGGCGACAATAACGAAGGGTAATGCAAGTGCTACGCAAACTTTTACTGTGACAGTGAAAGCCTTGCCAGCGGCGGTCAATGCTCGTGCTGCGGCATATTTCCCTAATATAGAAGAGGGAACGATCAACACTGCTGCACCGGATGGCAATAACGCGGTTAAGCTGGGGGCTGGAAAAATAGGCGCCGGCATTGAAAGAATTTGGAATGCCAACAGCGGCAATCAGGATTTATTAGCGTACGCAAATCAATATTTTGTTTTTGATATGTATGTTACGCATCCGGACCTTTTGAATGTAAGTGGTAATAACTGGATCGCCATAGCGGCTGGCGGTAACAATCTTGACACTAATTCGCGTCTTAACCTGAATGCTAGCGAAATCAAAAATGGAAAGGTTAATGAATGGAATACTGTTTATGTACAATTATCAACAGCAAATTCTCCGAATGGTTTCAATCCCGTTAATCTGGATACGGTACAGGAAATGAGATTGCAAATGCAATGGTCTGCTGTGCCCCAAGGTGACATTTATATCAAGAACCCGCGTTTCCAGAATTCCGTGAATTCGCCGAAACCTATTCCCGCAGCTGTTGAAACAACCGCTAACGTTACATTATCGTCAGCAGCGCCGACAAATGGTCAGGCTGTGCAGTTCGCGATCAACACGACCGGTAGCGCTCCTGCAGACGGCGATTGGACGACAGGTACTCTCAATACAGGCGTGTATGCTGCAGCATTTACAAAACCAACAGGCAACACCTATTATACATTCGCACGCACGGCTCAAAATACGCAATATCCTTTTGCAGGAACGCATACAAGAGTTAAAGTGGAGCATCTTGACGACAATCAAGCGATTGCGGACGCAGCAGCTAATCTAACATGGGACACGATCAGGAATTCGAATGCTATTCAATCCGAAGTAAGAGCGGGGTTGACTCTTCCGACAACCGGTGCGAATGATACTGCTATCGTATGGTCGGCTGAACCGGCAGGTATCATAAATACCGCAACTGGCAGTGTAACTCGCGACCCTGACGTGGGGAAAGCCGTAACCCTTAAGGCAACAATAACCAAAGGTAATGCAACACCTGCTACTAAAACTTTTAATTTGACAGTAGCTAGTGGAGCTAACGAGCTTGCTAAAGTGTTCATTGACTTCAACGATCCTAACACATTTGCTTCATCCGGCGACAATCAAAGACTTCAAGGCAACGGCATAGGCATCAGCCTGAACGGTGACAGTAGCCCAGTAGCACGCGTAACTCAAAGCGATGTAGGCGCTGTGAAGGTTGGCGACTTTATGTACGTAATTGTAAACGACACTCGACTTGAGCAAGTAAACAAGGTCGAATTAGAGGTCAAATACTGGAGACCGAGCGCATCCGCCGGTATTTCGTTACACTATAACACCATATATCCCGGCAGCTTCTCCGGGTTTGAAGCGTATAGACAAGCGAACATTCCAGCGACAGGAAGCGGCAACTCTTGGGTAACTTCAAAAGTAGTGCTAAACGGAGCTAATTTCGCTATAGGCTTGCAAAATCAAGGAGCGCATTTCCGTTTCGCTACAGCCGGAGCAATTATTCAGAGCATACAAATAACCGAAATTCCACCAACGGATGCAGAAGCGGTACAACTCGCTTCGGAAGCGCTGACTTGGGACGCGATCAAGGGTACGAATACCAGACAAGATCTGGTGGAAACAGGTTTGACTCTTGCTAAGGTGGGTTCGACGAGAACGAACATTGTGTGGACATCTACCAATAACACAGTAATAAACAGCGACACCGGCGCAGTAACTCGTCAAGAAGCGAATAAAGCCGTAACCCTCAAGGCGACAGTAAGCAAAGGTACGGCAACACCGGTTGATAAAACATTTAATATAGTCGTTCGCGGAACAGGTGCCGGAACAGACGAGGATGCGGTAAATAATATGTTGAACAAACTGACATGGGATTCCATCAAAGGCGTGAATGCTTCCGGCATGGGGAATGTGACGACGAACCTAGTTCTTCCATCAATGGGTGACAATATGACGGATATTACATGGACGACATCCGCCACTACCCTCATTACCGCTGCAGGCCTGATACCGACAAATCGTCCGGATAGCGGTGGTAATGTAACGCTTACGGCGACAGTAAAAAGAGGTCCGGTAGCCGCTCCTGTAACCAAGACTAAATCCTTTGAATTGACAGTCCCGGATAGATATGATTTCGCAAAACATATGAGAACGGCAATCGCTCAGGTAAACGACGCGAAGGATTGGGCGATATCTGACTTTAACGTACTCGCTTTCGGTGCGAAAACAGTAGCGAGGGCAGAAGCGGAAGGCTTAGTTAATTTCGATAACAGAGAGGCATTCCAAGCGGCGATTGACGCGGCTTATAATGACGGCGGAGGCGTAGTATATATTCCGGCGGGAACCTATGCGTTCTATACGGAAACTACCGGCACAATAAGCGTTAAAAGCAAGACCGGCAGTACAACCTACGAGTATAAACAAGTATTAAATTTGCGGGCAGGAGTCCAGCTTCGTGGCGAATGGGATAACCCGGATGCGGATAATTACGACGGTAAAATTGACGGAACCATTCTCGCAGTATACGCCGGACATAATACCGCCAATTATGACACTTATGTTGACTCTGACGAACGTGAAAATCAGACAGGCGGCAAAAAAGTAGCTAACGTGTCAGATCGATTCATAGACATGGAACAAGGCACAGGTGTAACTAACCTTTCAGTATGGTATCCGAAGCAGGATATTAATGCAGAAACCGTAGTTGAAAAGAGGAACGCAGATGGTCAGAAGACAGGGGAATTTGAGACGATAAAAGGAATTCCGTATCCATGGACGTTCTATCAGAGAACCGGAAACAGCGCGACGCTTGATAGCGTTACTCTGGTCAACGCTTGGGGAGGTTTCATCTCCCTGCCGAGCGAAATGCATTATGTTGTGAACAGTAAAATGACAGCTCTCTACAAGGGCATCGTGGTTCATACATGTACAGACATCGGACGTATCGAGGACGTCAACATTGACCCGAAATACTGGGCGAATTCAGGACTTGACCGTGCACCGACTCTTTCGAAAGTGAGAGCGTACACAAGAGCGAGCGCTACCGGATTTATGATGCATCGTTCCGACTGGGAGTATGTATCAGGTTTATACGTGTCTGGGTATAAGACGGGTATGTGGATCGGAAGAGAACCTGGTGGTGACGAAGCTCCAAACGCGCAGTTCTACGGATTGAAAATAGAAGACAGTCAAACGGGTATATATATTGACAACGTTAACGGTTTCGGTCTGCTTTTCTCGAGTTCGGAATTCGGAGGCGACACTGCAGTATATTTCAACGAACGCTTCAACACCTCTGTTCAATTCAACGGAGTTGACTTCAAAGGTCCGATTGAAAGCAATGCCAGAGGCGGAGTTATATCATTTGAGGATTGTACGTTCGACAAATATGACAATTTCGCGTTGAACTTCCTTGGCCGAGGAAACGCATTAGTCAGTCAGAGTAACTTCAAACAGGAAGGCAAACATGTAAATCTTGGAGCAAACTTCGGAACGTTTAAATCGGTAAATTCTGGTTATAACCTTAACATCGAGAGTGCTAACCTTGCCGCTCACATCAGTAACCTTAAACTTGACGTTAAGGGTGGCGGTAATAACACCACAGTACAGATAGTTAATGACGTTGAATATCTATTTGAACCTATTCCGAAAGACGTAAAAACAAATATTAACGTGCACCCGAGACCAACATCAAGCGCTGTACTTAGACTTGATTTCCCGCGCTCGTTAACAAGCAACGCACCGACCGTGGATATATCTGCAAAATTGCAGGAAGCTCTTGACTATATTAAAGCTAAACACGGCGGCGGCACTATATATTTACCGGGTGGAAGATATAGACTGAATAGTCCTGTCATCGTTCCCGAGGGTGTTGAGCTCAGAGGAACATGGGACGTACAGCACCATACACAAGGCGGCGGCACGGCAATATTTACAGCTTACACCGGTGGTGCTCAGGGAGAAAATGGGAATTCCCTTATCCAGCTTAAGGCAAACGCAGGTCTCAGAGGACTTACCATTACGCAAGCGAATATAACCAGCGTCAATCTCGACAACCCTAACCAAACTCTAAAAACTCCGTTTTTGGTACAGGGACAGGGTGCAGGCGTATATGTAATCAACTTAACTATCCCGATTGGGGATAAAGGCATAGACCTTGCTTCATATCGTACCGACGGCCACTATGTAGATTATTTAGGCGGCACGCTCTTGAGAGCAGGCATTTGGGTCGGAGGAGGCGCAGAAGGCGGGTTTATCAGAAATATGCAATTCAATCCGCATTACGCTTTGAGACTTCCGGGAGGTCAAGGATATACGGCACCAACTGGTGATCTGTACGGATTCGTACAAAGATACAGCAGTGCGCTCAAATTCTCCGATGTGGAAGACCAGACGATTTTTAATAATTTCGTTTTCGGTTCTGTATACGGCATACACTTCTTGAAAAGAGATTTGGGGAACGGCAAATTCGCATATCCTGGAAAAATGACGATGATAGGTCACGGCTCGGACGGATGCGCGTACTCTTTGTATGTGGAAGACGCGAACGAAAACACCAAAATAATCGCTATCAACTCGGAATTGGTTAATACGAACATCGCGACGGAGCCGAACAGAGCGTATGTCAAAATGGGCGATGTAGCTAATACCACAAAAATCCACCCCGACGCAGAACTTGTCCTGTACAACAGCGCGTTCTGGGGAAGCCCGAGCATAGCAGGAGCGATAGTATTTAACGGTAACGTTCGTTTCCAGCAAGCAAACTTTACTCAGCTGCCCGGCAACAATCCGGGTATAGACGTCCACGGCGGAAAGGCGTATGTATACTCCTCTTACTTCCAGCCGTCAAAGAACGGTCAGAATAATAATGTGTATGCACTCCTGCGCGAGGGCGGCACATCGATAGAGCTTAGCAACAATTATTACGCATCCGGTTTGAGAAACAGCACGCCAGTGGGCAATCCTTACGGAATATTCGGATCGGATTTATTGGCGGAACCGTTTGTATTTAACCTAACCAAAAATGGAGATAAACAACAATTCAAAGTTAAGTATAATGTCGGAGGAAGAGTCTCTGCACCCGGGACATTAAAAATTGTTTCCCCGGCGGCTTATGCTAAAAATCTCACTCCCATCAAATTTAACGCGCTTGCGGCAGGCGAATCGGTAACAGTAGATTTACCGTATTATATAGCAGGGCTGACCACATTCGAGATTCATCTCGAAGACGGAAAAGCATACACATATACAGCAAAATTTGACACGGCATACGCTGAAAAGGTAAGCTCTGCCAATGCGGAAAATCCGGCAAAGAGTGCCGCAACTCCGTCATTTGTAATGGACACAAAAGATTATGTAACTTCGGGAACGTGGGATGGTCCGCAAGACCTCAGCGTAGCATCGCATTTCGCATGGGACGACAGCAATTTATATGCGTACATTGTCGTTACAGACGACGTGCACTTCAATAGCCAAACTGGAGTTAATATATGGAAAGAAGACAGCTTGCAATTTGGCATTGATTTACGCAATCCTGTAACCAATAGTACTACTCGGAACGAATTGGGATTCGCGCTCACCAATGACAAGGAAGTTATAAAATGGGCTTGGACTCGTCCTACAGGCGCCAATGCACCGACTGCTCCTATTACTGATATAGTGGCAAAGATTACGAGGGATGAAGATACTAAATCGACGATTTACAGCTTAAAAATTCCGTTTAATACTGTTCTTAATAATCCTGCATCGGAGCTCGCGAACGGAAGAATCGGAATAGCGATCATGCTTAATGAATCTGACGGCTCGCGTGAATCTGATGGCAGTAGATCCACTTTTGAAGTTGAAAGTGGGCAATTAAAGAATTCAAGTTTATTCACAGATCTATATCTGTTAAGCCCGGGCAAATACAATGAAATACTTGAAGCATCGGCAAGGGCTGCCGTTTCAAAGGCTCTGGAGTCTGGATCAGCTGCCGATATCGCTATAGCTCGCAACTTTGTCATTATTATGGCAGACGGCGAAGTTAAGACGGATCTTCTTAACCAAATCAAGCCTATCGAACAGGATAGCGTAATTAGCCCAACTGCTGCTGAATTCGATTTGAACCCTAACAAGCAGCAAGCAGCTACGATAAAGCTGGAGCTTAAAGGGAATGCACTGACAGCCATAAAGAACGGGAGTGTACTGCTGCAGGCTGGAACAGACTATGTTGTGAATGGCGATCAGATAACGATTACGAAGGCCTACTTGTCGAAATTACAAAAAGGTACTGCGAAGCTAACGTTTGAGTTTAGTGCAGGCCAGCCGCAGGTGCTGAGCATTACAGTAGTTGATACAACGCCTAGCAGCGGTGGTTACATCGGCGGTTACATCGGAGGAAGCACCGGTGGTAACACTGGCGGAAATAACGGAGGCAACGCTGGTGGAAATCAAGAGAACCAGATTGAATTGAAGGATATTGCTGGCCACTGGGCAGAAGCTGCAATTCTTAAGGCAGTTGCAAAAGGTTTTGTTGTTGGTTATAAGGATCACACCTTCAAGCCAAATGCGGCGGTAACCCGTGCGGAATTTGCAGTGATGTTAACCCGCGCATTGACTGTACAAGGTGATGAAAAGCAGCATGACTTTAAGGATGAAGCTGACGTTGCCTCATGGGCAAAAGAAGCACTTGAGAAGGCAGTAGGAGCGGGAATTTTAAGCGGCTATACGGATGGGACGCTGCGTCCAAATGGCAGTTTGACGCGCGCTGAGCTTGCGGTAATGATTGCACGTGCTTTGAAGCTGGAAGATCAAAAGGACAAAGCAGCAATCTTTACTGACCATGCTAAACTGCCAGCGTGGGCAAAGGGTGCAATTGGCGCATTATCTGCAAAAGGGATTATGCAGGGCAAGGAAGGCGGTAAGTTCGACTTCAATGCAGTGGCAACCAGAGCGGAAGTAATGACAATTCTGCTCCGTGTTCTCGAGCTGGAAGAGAAATAAGAAGGACTCTATCGGGCAGCAGATTGTAGCCAGCGGGTCGTAGAATTTTAATCAGTGAGGATGTCAGCGGCGATTAGCCAAGGCTGGCATCCTTTTTATTTGCTTTTCGTAAGCCATATGGCACGCAATTTGAAAAATAGTTGATATTTGGGAATATTACTCAAATATATTAGTTTTATGTGTTATAGTGATGTGAAAAGAAATGATGGGGGAAATAAGAATGAAAAGGTTTTTTACAATATTTTTAGTTATTGTTATGACAATAGTGTTTTCTGCTTGTTCAAACAACACAGGTACACCGAAATTACTCAGTAAGGAAGGTGTTGCGCCCTACGAGCTGTCGGAAAGCGATACATATCTTCTGAAGTCGTTAGGACTTGAAAAGGATGCAAAAATCATATCTTTCAAAGCACCTAAAACAGCAAAAAGCCTTAAAGTAAATGTTTATGTTTTGAATGATAACAACACTTGGAAGGTTATGGGAGGCGGACAGGTGTCACTAGGGAAAGAAGCCACCGCAAATAATAGATTAGAAGGTACGTTTACAATGATGCTTAAAGACAACTATGCAATAGATTTCAACATCAATACCAAGGGAAGGGCTTCATATAAAACCGATAAATTGGATGTTAATTATGAAATCGTATCATCTTCACAAGGTTTTCTAACAGATTTTCAAAGGATTGAAATCAATAAAGAAATACCTGTTGCTATTATGATTTATGACAGTGGTACGAGAATGAAAACCTATGCTATGGAAGATTTCTTTTCACCTTCAAAATTTGAAGAAATGGACTTAGTTCAAGCAGTCACACTGACTTTTACTGATGGAGCCAATTAGAATATACTAACCAACAGCTTCGCCAAATGAGCATAATCTGAATCTGTGTCCACGGAATAATAATAGTTGATAATAAATGGAGGCCCTTGTCAATTTGGCAGGGGTCTTTAAAATCTGCCTCACGTAAGAGAACGGCATCTAAATTTACAGCTAAAAACAACATCCGAATAATAGAGTGCATGTGCTGCAATATGCTGAAAATTAAAGATACTAGTATATAAGGTATCTTTTAGTATTTCACTCCGCTCCCCCCAAATGGGGGATATATTATTTGTAGATTTAGTGATAGCATGAAAAATCATGTCTTTTGGCTCTTTCGCTGTTATGCCGTCGAAGTTTGTCATTTTGCTGTCATTGAAGTTTGTTATGCTTGTCTTTGTTATGAATATGAAAATTTGAAGGAGGAAGTAGAGTGCGTATTGTATGTAAAAAAGGAATTTCAATAATCTTAGTGATGTTGATAGTACTAGGTGGATTGAATGGGTTGTTTATTGGAGGTGGCAAAGCGTTTGCTGATCCAGTAACTTTCGCTCGAGGAGATGGTTCATCAAGTAATCCTTATCAGATTGCAACCGCAGCTGAGCTTAATAAGGTCAGGGAATATTTAGGAAGAAGTGATTATTTCAAGCTGACAGCAGATATTGATTTAAGTACCTACACAAACTGGGTGCCAATAGGTAATTCTGATTCGAAATTTGCAGGAAAAATGGACGGCAATGGTTTTAAAATCACGGGGCTAACGATTAATGGTGTTAACGATTTAGGGCTATTCGGTTATACTGATTCGTCTAGTTTGATTACTAATATTAGACTTGAAGGTATTGCTGTAGTAGGTAACAATACCGATGGTCAGAATGCAGGTGGCTTGGTTGGTCACAATACTGGAAATATCAGTAACAGCTATGTCGCGACAGGAAGTGTGAGTAGTTATAATTATGTAGGCGGCTTGGTTGGTTTTAATGAAGGAGGAACAATCAGTAACAGCTACGCCTCAGTAAGTGTGACTGGTGTTTATAATATAGGCGGCTTGTGTGGTGTTAATATGAATGCATCAATCAACAACAGCTACGCCACAGGAAGCGTGCGTGGAACTACTGCAGCCGGCTTGCTTTATTATAACTACCCTGGCTCCCATGTAAACAGCAGCTACTTTGACAACCAATCAACAGGACAAATGGGTGGAGGTCTTGGAGGTGGCGGGTTAGGCAAAACAACGGAAGAGATGAAAACCAAAGCAACATTTATAGGTTGGGATTTTACTGGAACTTGGTATATGCTTCCGGGACAATACCCTCAATTATGGAGCAGCATTACTTTGTCAAAAGGAACCACAGTTGGAACAACCAAATTGATCGACGTTGCAAATGGTATGGAGTATTCGCTTGACGGTAACAATTATACACCGATCACGGGTACTTCTGTCGAAATTGCTGTGAATGTGGGCGATACGATCTTCGTCCGTATTGCTCCAAACGTAAAAACATTGACAGCCAATCAAACGAATATCAGAGGGATTACCCCGCCTGTTTTAACAGCGGACACGACAAATAACTATACTGTGAATAACATTGATATTACGTTCGCGAGTAATTTGGCATGGTCAGGAGCTATCACGGCGGTGAAGGACGGAAATACCCTGTTGGTTTTAAATGCGGATTACATCGTCGGAGATGGGCTGATCACGATAAATGCCAATGTGCTGGCAAGAGGCAATCATACGATTACGGTAAAAGCAACCGGTTATGAAGATTCCGTAATCGACCAGACGGTATTGTTATTGCCATCGCCTATCAATGCATTAGCATTGGATAGATTGGTAGAAGCCCCTGCAAAGAGTGCAGTACCTAGCATAACAGCGATTAATGAACCCCAATACACAGGAACAATCGCATGGTTTGAATCCGACGGCATAACACCAGCACCGGCAAACTTTGCAGCATCAACCGTATACAAAGCAAAAGTAACGCTAATAGCTAAAGCTGACTATACCTTAACAGGCGTTACAACAGACAGCTTTACGTATACTGGAGCAACAACAGTAGCGAACATAGCTGACTCAGGAGTAGTCACAATTACATTCCCAGCGACAGCAGCAGCAACAGTAGTCCATGCATTGGTATTAGATAGCTTGGTAGTGGTCCCTGTCAACGGTGCAGTACCTAGCACAACAGCGATTAATGAAACCCAATACACAGGAACAATCGCATGGTTTGAATCCGACGGTACAACATCAGCACCAGCAAAATTTGCAGCATCAACCGTATACAAAGCAAAAGTAACGTTAACAGCTAAAGCTGGTTATACCTTAACAGGCGTTACAGCAGATAGCTTTACGTATACTGGAGCAACAACGGTAACCAACACAGCTGATCTTGGAGAAGTTACAATTACATTCCCAGCGACAGCAGCAACAGTAGTCAATGCATTGGCATTGGATAGCATGGTTGTAGCCCCTGCAAAGAATGCAGCAACTAGCACAACAGCGATTGATGAAACTCAATACACGGGAACAATTACATGGTTTGAATCCGACGGCACAACATCAGCACCGGCAAAATTTGCAACATCAACCGTATACAAAGCAAAAGTAACGCTAATAGCCAAAGCTGGCTATACCTTAACAGGTGTTACAGCAGACAGCTTTACGTATACTGGTGCAACGACAGTAGCCAACACAGTTGACTCTGGAGAAGTCACAATTACATTCCCAGCGACAGCAGCAGCAACAGTAGTCAATGCATTGGCATTGGATAGCTTGGTAGTAGCTCCAGTAAATGGCGCAGCAACTAGCACAACAGCGATAGATGAACCCCAATACACAGGAACAATCGCATGGTTTGAGTCCAATGGCACAACATCAGCACCGGCAAAATTTGCAGCATCAACCGTATACAAAGCAAAAGTAACGCTAACAGCCAAAGCTGGTTATACCTTAACAGGCGTTACAACAGACAGCTTTACGTATACTGGAGCAACAACAGTAGCGAACACAGCTGATTCAGGAATAGTCACAATTACATTCTCAGCGACAGCAGCGACAGTAGTCCAAGCATTGGCATTGGATAGCTTGGTAGAAGCCCCTGCAAAGAGGGCAGCACCTAGCACAACAGCGATTGATACCACACAATATACAGGAACAATTGCATGGTTTGAGTCCGATGGCACAACATCAGCACCGGCAAAATTTGCAGCATCAACCGTATACAAAGCAAAAGTAACGCTAATAGCCAAAGCTGGCTATACCTTAACAGGTGTTACAGCAGACAGCTTTACGTACACTGGTGCAACAACGGTAACCAACACAGCTGACTCAGGAGTAGTCATAATTACATTCCCAGCGACAGCAGCAGTTACACCAACACCAACACCAACACCAACACCAACACCAACACCAACACCAACACCAACACCAACACCAACACCAACACCAACACCAGCACGAACACCAGCACCAGCACCAACACCAACACCAACACCAACACCAGCACCAACACCAGCACCAGCACCAAAACCGTTCTATAACGAAAAGGTTAATATCGATGTAATCAAGGCGCTAGTAGAAAAAGCAAATGCTGCACCAGCAGTAACATTTAAGGATGTATCTGCAAGTGCTCCAAATGCTAAAGCGATCGAGTTAGCAGCTAAGCTTGGGATCATTAAGGGAAATGAGGAAGGCTCGTTCCATGGCAATGCTACGATAACTAGGGCAGAATTTGCGACTATGTTAGTAAGAGCGCTTGGATTAACAGCTGAAAGTGATTCCAATTTTAAGGACACCAAGGGTCATTGGGCGGCAGATGCAATTGCAACGTTACAAGCTAGTGGTATTATCAACGGTTACGTGAATGGAACATTCAAACCGAATCAGACCATCACAAGAGCGGAAATAGTGGCTATGCTATCCAAAGCAATGAACATTACGCTAGTAAAAAATGATAAGTTCAAGGATGTTTCGGGTAATTGGGCAGAAGCTGAGATCAATACGTTACACGATATGGGAATCATAAAGGGTGCAAAGGATGGTTCATTCAAACCGAATGCGAATGCTACGAGATCCGAGTCGTTAATTATGATTTTACGGATATTGAACGAAAGTCTTGGCCATTCGCTAGACATAGAATAGAAGTTTAAAGTTACTTGAAAACGGCAGGTACTGGTAAAATAGTATCTGCCGTTTTTTGTGGCTTCTTTTTATAGGTGCTCACAACTTGATTCAATCATGTTAAATCAGAAATTCGTTTATACTTGGAAATTATATGTAATTATTAAGTGTATTAAATCTGTTTGGGCTCAGTTTAGGGAGAGTGTAATACCCCAAGGTGGTAGAGCGCATCGATGGCATCGATTAGGTCATATAGTGAACATAGTGTTTGTATAAACGAATATTGGGGATCTATTAGACCGAAGATGAAGTAGAAAAGCCGCATGTAACAGGCATACTGTTCATGTGGCTCTTCATCGTATGAAATTTAAGCTAGAAGAAGTATGGGGATTTAAGCTCAAATTCGCGAAAACTTTAATGGTCAGTTAGACTCGAAGTGCAATGCAGCGAAAAATGAACTCAGGCCGTCTAATAAGGTGGAGGTGATAATTCAGTGAAGCCGGCCGGCTCGAATAACAAGGAAAATTTCGCGAAAGATCCCTCTCAAGCTCTAGAGCAGCTGATGGAAAGCTTTGGCTCGACGGTCATGAAGACCGCTTATTTTTATACAGGAGATCGGCATCTTGCCGAGGATATTAGCCAGGAGGTATTCCTGCGCGCTTATCGTAACTGGAACTCGTTTCGGGGAGATAGCGCGGTCAAAACCTGGTTGACGACGATCGCCATCAACGTTTGTAGAGACAAGATGGGCGTGCGGATGTTTGCTGAACAGCCGACCGATCCCAGCCAGATGGAGCGGGGACGGACAATCAACGTGGAAGAAGAAGTGCTTAGAAGATTGCAGAAAAGTGTGATTTTGCGGCATTTGCTGCGTATACCTCTGCCGTATCAGGAGGCTTTGTATCTATATTACTATCTGGACCTGAACACACGGGAAATCGCGGAAGCGACTTCGTCGCCCGAGGGTACCGTGAGAAACAGGTTGCACCGAGCGCGCGAGGCGTTGGCTCGGGAAATGCGTAAGGAGGAGACAATTAATGAAGGACATGGAGAGTAAACTGAGTCAACATTTACGAAAGGAGTCGGATGATATGTTGTTTTCCGGAATGGAAATGAGCGATAGCGTTAAACAGAAAATTAGGAAGCAAGCAGCCGCGGAGCAGAAAAACCGCCGATTCGTTCTTCCGAAAGCCTGGCTTGCAGGAGCGGCTGCGGTAGTCGCGGCGGTCGTCATCGTGACGGGATTGCCGATGCTGAAAGAGCCCGCCGCGGTTCCGGCGCCAACGAATAATTCGACGGGAACCGTGCTACCCGGAAACGGAGGAGCCACAGGTTCGGAGCTGTCCCAATTGATCACGACACCGTTCGGAACGGCAGAGGCAGCGCAAACGGCTTTCGGTACCGGTGTGCTTGTTCCTCAAGTCGCCCCGGAAGGCTTCAAATTGGCTGAGGTTGTCGGCGTAGGAATGAAGGACCAACCGCTCAGAGATTTGAACTTCACATACGGCTCGGGTGATAAGACGGTGACGTTCAGCGCGAGCCACATGCCGGCGACATTCCCGACGGACCTGTTCACATCGACGAAAGTGGGCGGAGCGGATGGCTTTATTTTCGAGCAAGAAGGGTTCACGGAGCTGTTCTGGGTAGTTGACGGAATTCAGTATGGCGTGTCCGGCCCGATCTCTGGCATTGAGGCCATGAAGGTCGCCGAATCGGTCGAGTCTTAACAAGTTGATGCGTGAATTTCGTTAATAGAATGATACAGCCCACCCGTTGAGGTGGGTTTTTTCGTTAACTTATTAAACGACAGCTCAAGCTGGAAATTTTCGTTTTGCGTTTAATCGCGCAGCATCGCATGCTATAATAGTTCAAGTCATCAGAGAAGAGGGAAAAATGCATAGAGAGACATCCGAAAAAAAGCTATTCTATTTGGATGGCATTAGGGGACTTGCGGCATTAGCCGTCGTTATTGCGCACTATATTCAAGTATTTTATCCAGCTGCGTTAAATGGAAGACCGCAACAAGCACATTCTGAATGGGATATTTGGTACGGGCATTCTCCTATTAATTTATTTTATAATGGACAATTTGCCGTTTGCTTGTTTTTTGTGCTGAGTGGTTATGTGCTAAGTGTCAAAATGTTTGAAAAAGAGATTGATAGTGAAAACTTTCAAAAATTGTTGCGTTCCAGCGCCATACGAAGGTACATTCGTCTTGCTGTGCCGGCAGCAGTATCCGTATTGTTGGCGTATCTAGCCATAATTACGAATGCCTTTCATCTCCATGAAATATGGGGAACAACTTGGACGGATATGAAAAAGGACTACTACGCTTTAGATACAAATGTATATACCGTTATCAAGGCAGCTATTTTTGATCCGTTTTTCCGCTTTAACGCACATCCTTACAATCCAGTCCTTTGGACAATGGGCTATGAGCTATTAGGTTCTTTTTTAATTTTCGGTTTTATTGCTTTATTCGGACGAGTGAATAAAAGATGGATTGTGTATGTAGTCTTATCCATTGCGTTTATTCAAACCTATTTTGTCGCTTTTTTGTGGGGAATGCTGCTTGCCGACTTGCTCAAGCACAAATGGGTTCAAAGTAAAATAACGGCAGTACTTGTGCTTTTAATGGGGATTTACTTAGGTTCGGCGCCTTATACTGCATTAATGGGGACTATGTACGAACCGATAGAAGTCTGGACAAAAAATATTAATGAATGGTTTCAATTTAACATTGATCCACGATTGCTTGCACGAAATTTAGGCTCTGCTATGATATTGTTTGCTTTGCTTCGTTTAAGAGTGCTGCAGCATGTGTTTGGATGGAAACCGTTTGCTTATTTAGGGCAGATTTCATTTTCCATTTACCTCATTCATTTCACTTTCCTAAATACGTTCTCCGCGTTTCTGTTTAGTAAAGTGATTCATCATTTTAGCTATAATCTTGCCTATGCCATTACGTTTATGGTTTCCATGGTGCCCTTATTTATTTTGTCGCATTATTACATGAAATATATCGATCAAGGTGCTTTAAAACTAGCTCGTAAAGTTGAAAAAAAGATGACTGCATAACCCCAAAAGCTCAGAGTTGAAACTAACAGCTCTGAGCTTTTTTGTGCAAATTACCTACTTTTGTTTGGAAATAGCATTATTTTTATGAAAATGTTCTAAGCGGTCTAAAGAACGCACGAATGTCATCGACTATCAGCTCTGGTTCTTCCATAGCGGTAAAATGTCCGCCACGAGGCATTAAAGTCCAACGCGTAACGTTAAGGTTGCGTTCAACCCATTCTCGGGGAGGTAATACGATATCTGCTGGAAATATAGCAATACCTGTAGGCACTTCGATGCGGCCTAATGGTGGTAAAGAATGCGAGTTTTCATAATATATATTTGCTGAAGAACCGATGGTGTTGGTAACCCAATAGATCATAATATGAGTCAGTAACTCATCCTCGCTAAATTTTCGACTGAGATCACCATTACAATCACTCCATGAACGAAATTTCTCAATAATCCAACTGGCGAGGCCTACCGGCGAATCGGAAAGTCCATAAGCTAGTGTCTGAGGCTTTGTGGATTGTAGGGACATATAGCCGCCCTCTTGAGAGATCCATTTTGCAGCATTTCTTTTATACTGTCGCTCTTCTTCAGAACTGACTTCAGCATCATTTGAATTCAAAAGATCTCTAATAATACCGACATCCGTTAGATGGATTCCAACCAAAAGCTCGGGATGGTTAGCCGCTAGATATCTTGTGACACCTGAGCCAACATCCCCACCTGCAGCAGCGAATTTTTTGTATCCTAATTCTGTTGTCAAGAGTTTAGCCCATATCTCGGAGACACGAAAGTTGTTGACGCCAGAAAGGGTAGGACGACTAGAGAATCCAAATCCGGGCAATGAAGGGACAATGACGTCAAAAGAGTCCTCAGGATCACCGCCGTAGCTGACTGGATCAGTGAGAAGAGGAATAATCTTTTCGTAACGAAGGTAACTGTCAGGCCATCCGTGGGTAAGGATGATGGGCAATGGGTTAGGTCCTTTGCCTCGTTCATGTACGAAGTGCACATCTATTCCATCAATGCTGCAAGAGAACTGGGCGAAGCTATTCAACCTAGATTCTTGTGCGCGCCAATCATAATGGTCTCTCCAGTACGAAACGAGCGACTGTAAAAAATTTAATTCTGTTCCTCGATCCCAATCCGAGCTCTCTAACTGTGTGGGCCACCGGATATGTTGTAGTTTATATTTGAGATCATCAAGGAGCTCATCGGAGGCATGAATGTGAAAACGTTCTACGACCATATAAAATCCTCCATATTTGTCGTTTGCACGATTATTATATCCTTTGAAAGGGTATGGTACACTGTTATAAATGAAGCAATAAACTATACTATTTGATAGGTGACTACTATGCCGCAAGTAGATCGATACAAGCAGCGTACCGTAAATGTTGAATTTTCCGCGGTTGAGGATTGTAGTGCACTTCCTTATTCTGGTCGGTTTTCGCTGATTTTTATTAAATCAGGAAGTATTAAAGGGACATTAAACGAACGTCCTATATCTATTAGCGCTCCTGGTGTTTTTTGTCTGGCTGAAGATGACGAATTGCAAGTCAATGAGAAGGATAAGTTAGCAGCACAATCCTTTAGCTTTCATCCTGAATTTCTTAATACTACAACTCTTGCAGAAACACAGGACTACTTCCCAACGACTCCTAGCATACAAACAGGTCGTTCTCTTTTTCAAAGAGAGCATCAGAATACCGCCATTCCTCGCATAACCGAAAAAGCATATCCGCTTTTGTTCGAGTGGTTTTTTGTTCTGGGTACAGAAGTACTGGCGCAAAGTGATGAGCTCTGGGTGTGCAGAATAAAAAAGTATCTCATTCAGATACTGGGTTTGTTAGAGGATTTAAATCGAGTTAGCGCACACTCGCCTGTTGATGTAGTGCTAGACTATATTCATACAAATTATTTCAAGAAGATTTCGTTGGAGGACTTGACGAATCGCGCTCATGTGAACCGTGTGACGCTTAATAAATTGTTTCAGGAGAGATGCGGATATACTGCGATCGGCTACTTGCTCTCACATCGTTTTAAGATTGCTTGCGAGCTATTGACGCATACAGGTATGAGTCTTAATGATATTGCCGGTGCAACGGGATTTGAGTATGATACCTACTTTATCAAGCAATTTACAGTCAAGAAAGGTATGTCTCCGACATCTTACCGGACGACCTCTCGTAGGTTCGCGACCTATCAATAATTTTAAGACATCTGTAAACGGGGCAAGGGATTACGTTGATGTGATGAAAGCACCAAAAAAGAGTTCGTTATTTTTGAAAAGTCCCCGCGGAGCTCAAGGTTGGGTGCTGCGCAGAACGTCCGAAATTTAATAGATGGATGTTCGAATCCACTCCCCATCAAGCAATGAGTTTCGCATTTGTGGTAATTTCAATTGTTCGACGGCACTTTTTAGAAAGCTATCATTAATAAACTGATCCGAATTATTCGTCATTAGGAACGGGATGGGATGGTAATTATTTGCTATTTCCCGCAGGGTTTGAATATCTCGTTCATATATTGCGGCATCCCAACGGATCGTAGACAGTACGCGTACGACTACTTCTAAGGGGAAATCTGTAACCGATGCAATTAATTTGCCTGCATACAGAGGCTGATTCCGAATTAATTGATGGGCTTTCAGATGTGCACGCAAATAGGCATGTACAATGTTTTCATTTCTTCTAGTCCAGCTTTCTTCTGCAACAACTCCTGAAAGATAGTCCTCATGCTCTCCCTCCATAGGAAGGGCTTTTCCTGTCTGATTGTATTTAATCAGTGTCGGGAAGGGCTCGCATACGACCCCCGCATCGATTTGTCGATACGCAATATCTATTAGCGTCTCATTTAGATTTTGATCAATGATTTTCAAATGGTCGATCTGTGATCCTAAAGACTTATACAGGCGATACCAAGGACTGGAGTGTTTGAGCACAGCGATGGAGTGGGAAGTAAGCTTAGAAAAATCATAATGGGAGGCATGGTTTCCGACCATAAGGGAAATGCCTTGATTATTCCTGCTTTTCCCATCAAAGGCGAGTAATTTTGCTTTGAAGTTTGGAAGAAATAAATTGATTTTATACAGGTTTGTTAAAGGATAATCTCCTATGGATGCGATCTGAATGTTGCCGCCAATCAATTCCTCAATAAGCTTTGGGCCACTGGACGCTTCAAACCAGCTGACGCTGGTCGGGATTGCGGAATTGGCGAGTTCTGCTTCTAACCACTTCAATTCCTTAATAATAAGGGAGCTCCACAAATGAGCATTATACTTTTGATAACCGATAGTTACTGTATGAGATAAATTCGTTGTTTGCTGTTGTCTATGCAAGGTTATGGAGTGATTTTGAACCCAGAAAGACAGTTGATCGCGATCGATGAAGACATCTTTCCCAATTTTTATGAAGGGAAGTCCTTTGTCTTTGCGCCATCTATTGATGGTCGCGCGGCTTATTTGCAAGAAGTCGACAGCTTCTTGCAAAGTAAGTAAGTTCAAATGTCTATTCATGCAAGTTCCTCCCGATACTACAATTTCAATATTTTTACTTTTTTTAATAAAAAAGGACGTTCGGCTCATTGAATGTCACTCGTATAGCAATACGTCTCATTGTGTTGATTAATCAAACTGGCTTTGCTACTGTATTAATTATAGTAATTCCATAGGAATAATTAGTCAATCGATTAGGAGACGGAACCATATGAAGAATGAAGCATTCATGTTGGATGCCGATGTGCTTGTTTTGGGGGGAGGTCCTGCGGGGACATGGGCTGCCTATACAGCTGCTACGATGGGCGCCCGTGTCATATTGGCAGATAAAGGTTATTGCGGAAGCAGTGGAGCAACGGCTCCCGCAGGCACTACTCTATTGGGCACTTTCAATGATAGCATTCGAAGAGAGCAAGAGATTAACGCATGCTTAGAAAAGGGAGACGGTCTGGCGGATCGAAGCTGGATTGAAAAGCTTCATGATAATAATGATGCTGGAACCGCAAAATTAGTAGAGTTGGGCTACCCCTTCCCGAAAGACCAGAACGGTTTACCAATACGCAGAAGCTTGCAAGGTCCCGAATATATGCGCCTGATGCGCAAATCAATTTCCAAAATAGGCGTAAAGATTCTCGATCGTAGCCCTGCGCTAAAGCTTCTGACCGAGAATGAAGCCGTAACTGGAGCGATGGGGGTAAACACGCAGACAGGAAAGGAATGGACGGTACATGCAGGGGCGGTCATTATTGCAACAGGTGGCTGTGCATTTTTGAGCAGAGCGCTAGGCTGCAATGTTCTCACGGGCGATGGAAATCTAATGGCGGCTGAGGTTGGCGCTGAACTATCAGGGATGGAATATTCCAATGAGTATGGGATGGCAGCTGGCTTTTCTTCCGTTACCAAGAACTACTTGTTTAATTGGGCCAAATACTACCGCTCGGATGATTCCGAGATTGAGAACCCTAATAAAAGAATTTTAGCCAGGGTGATGATGAATGAACCGGTTCGCGCCCGTCTTGAGAATGGCGCCGATCAGATAGAATCTGAGATGCGCAGGACGCAGCCCAACTTTTTCGTACCTTTCGATAGACAAGGAATTAATCCCTTTAAGGACAAGTTTCCTATCGCATTGCGTTTGGAAGCCACGGTGAGAGGAACCGGAGGAATCAATTTAACGGATCAGTCATGTGCGACTTCTGTTAAAGGGCTGTTTGCAGCTGGAGACGCCGCGACACGCGAACTGGTCTCTGGCGGAACGACAGGCGGCGGGAGAATCAATGCTTCTTGGGCTATTGCTTCGGGATGTTTGTCGGGCGAAGGAGCTGCCCGCTATGCCTTGTCGCACCGGAAGGGAGTGCGAACCGGATTCAAGCTCAGAAATGCACATAGTGCCGCCAAGTTTCTGGGGCATGACGGAACGAAGGAAGTCATTCGTCTAGTGCAAAATGAAGTGACGCCTTTTAGTAAAAATCTGTTCAGAACTGGGGACGGACTTACAAATTCATTACGGACGCTTGATGAGCTTTGGAATCATACAGGCAATGGACTTATTTCGCATGAGGACGTGAGAGAAGTGGTCCGTGCGCGAGAAACGGCTGCCATGGTTGCAACTGCACGCATGATGTATGCGAGTGCATTAGAACGCAAAGAATCCCGCGGCATGCATATCCGTGACGACTATCCCGAGCAGGACCCTACTATGCAATATCGTTTAATACTCAAGGGGGTTCATCAATTCAGCTTTCGGCCACAACATTGATACTTTTAAAGGGGGCTGCCGGATGATTCAAATTATTAGCCAAGAACGCTGTGTAGGTTGTGATTGGTGCATCAAAGTATGTCCTACAGATGTTTTTGACAAAAAGGACGGCTTTCCAGTTATTGCACGGGTATCTGATTGTCAAACTTGTTATATGTGTGAGCTCTATTGTCCAACGAATGCCATGTATGTATCGCCATTAATCGATGAAGAAGAGGAAATCGATGAGCAAGCATTAATAGAAAACAGTATAATCGGCAGTTATCGCAAGGAAATAGGTTGGGGCAAGGGACTTCAATCAACGGCTTCACGTGATCAATTTCACTTGCTTAATTTAATTAACTCTAATGATTGTAAACTATAGACTAAATTCAGGAGGAATCACGTATATGCTAGATTCACACGTTAACCACAAAAAGCAAATCAACAAATGGACAGTATCCACCTTGTTAGTCGCTTTATCTATGCTGCTTCTGTTGGCGGGATGCGGGTCGGATCGAAAGGATACTACCGATTCTCAAGGCAAGGCTAGAAAAAAGGTTGTTATTGGCTATTTGGCAATGTCCGACCCGCAAGCAGCGGCAGCGCAGCTAGGCTTTTTCCACAAGCACATGGATGCCGACATTACGTTCCAGCGCTTTGATTCCGGACCAGCCTCGCTGGCTGCATTAGCGGCGGGCTCTATTCAATTCATGACGGAGCTAGGCAATCCGCCCACGGCAAATGCAATTTCTAAAGGAATTCCGATCGAAGTCATCTGGTTATTAGAACAATATACGACAGGTGTCGGGCTAGTGGTAAAGGAAAATTCCTCTATACATTCGCTCGCTGATCTTAAAGGCAAAAAACTTGCCGTTGTAAAAGGCTCCACCGGAGATCTTGTTCTTTCGACGGCACTACAATCGGCAGGTATTAACGCCTCCAGTATAGACATTATTAATATGAGTCCTCCCAATATGGTATCCGCTTGGAAATCAGGAAATATTGAAGCTGCCATCACTTGGGACCCTGCAAAGTCAGAAATGCTTAACGATGGCGGCAGAGTCATCTTGTATGCTAAGGATCAAGAAGCGCCTGTGGTCAATCTTGTAGTCGTTAACAAAAAGTGGGCGGCTTCCCATAAGCATTTGGTTGAAGGGTTTGTTAAAGCGGAAGTAGAGGGCATCGAATTTTTTGAAAAATCGCCGGATGAAGCCCATGCTGCGATAGCGCAATGGAATTCAATCGCCGTTGATGATGTCAAAGAGCGACTGAAAGGAATTAATTACGTTTCATTAAAGGATCAGTTAACACCTATTGGCATGGGGGATGACGATGCTGCACAATCCATTGTGCAAAAGGCGTTAGAGATGGCTCTTCAGGATGGATACAAGCAAGGACAAATCGAAACAATCCCTGATAATATCGATGCATTTATTAATCGATCTTATGTGAAATCTATTTTAGATCTTAAGCCTTAGTACTAGAGAGGTAACAATATGATTCGAATCGAGCACGTTTCAAAGACATATGACGGATCGGATGATACCGTTGCTCTAATTGATATACATGCTGAAATCAATAGAGGAGAGTTTGTAACGATCGTAGGTCCAAGCGGGTGCGGAAAAACCACCTTGCTTAACTTGTTGGCTGGTTTCGAGACACCCTCTGAGGGAAAGATTTATGTAGAAGATACCCTCATTACCGGTCCTAGTCCGGAACGCGCCATGGTATTTCAGCAGCCCACGCTTCTACCGTGGATGAATGTGCTGGATAATATCACTTATGGGCTGCGTCTGAAGCACGGCAAAAGAAACATTGATCAACAGCTAGTCCGCGAATTAATAGGTATTATGGGGCTGACTGGATTTGAGAAACATAAGGTTTTTCATCTCTCGGGAGGTATGCAACAGCGCGTAGCCATCGCTCGCGCATTGCTCGTATCTCCATCCGTGCTTCTGATGGATGAGCCATTTGGTGCTTTGGATGCAATGACGCGACAGGAAATGCAGCAATTTTTACTGCGTACATGGTCGCAATTTAAGCCTAATGTTATTTTTATTACCCATGACATTGAAGAAGCGATTTTACTAGGTACGAGGATCTGGGTCATATCGCCAAGGCCAGGCAAGATCGTTAAACAATTTGTGTTGGAAAAAGAGCAAAAAGCTACGTTTCATGTATCTCTTGAATTTTTGGAGTTAAAAAAGGAAATTATCAATTTGCTGCATCCTAACAAGGAAATGGAAGATTAACTGAATTAAGCAGCAAAGGCAGGTGCAGATTAGCGATGGAGCAGCAGTCACTGCGAATGAAAATCTCCTCTTTCATCAAGTATCATCTCTATTTTCGTATAGATGCAAATAGCATAGCAAAGAACCAAGCAGGCCGCTCTTGGAAAATGAAGCTGGCGGTGTTCCTGTTTATCATTATGGCTTGGTCGTTCATCACGATTGGAGGAAACATATCGCCTGTCATTCTTCCGTCTCCCGCCAAAGTGGCGCATACCTTTTGGAATCTATTAACGGTAGGCTATCAAAATAACACATTGGGTCAGCATGTGCTCATCAGCGTAATGCGTATTTTAGTTGGGTTCCTTGCTGCTGCAGTAACTGGTATTCTACTTGGATTTGCAATGAGTGCGAACCGTTTTCTCATGAATATCTTTGATCCGATAATTCAATTATTAACCCCAATCCCTCCGCTGATTTATATTCCATTGCTTCAGGTATGGTTCGGGATTGGCGAACTGCCGAAAATACTATTGATCTATATCTGTACTCTTCCATTTGTAGTGATTGGCTCCATATCAGGCGTACAGAGCTCGAAAGAATCGATGATTCGCATGTCGCAAAGTTTCGGTGCCAACCCTATACAGATCTTTCGTTATGTTGTGGTGCCGTCTGCTCTACCAGAAATAATAACAAGCCTTAGGCTTTCGCTCGGTCGATCTTGGACCTGCGTGGTCGCTGCGGAAATGATAGCCGCTTCATCCGGTTTGGGATGGATTGGAAACATGGCTGGTCTGCAGCTTCAAACCGATGTCGTTTTTGTCGCTGTTCTTTGCATCGCCATGCTAGGATTGATAATGGACACATTCCTTCGATGGCTGCAAAGGCGTTGGGTTTATTGGGAGGGGAAATAACTCCGATTTAACTTCTTGAGTTTACTTCCGTCTAAATATCTTCATCTCAAATTTCATCAATCCTTTGTCAAACCGCTTTCTCTTGCCAGTACGATCGCTTGTGACCGCCCGGCTACTTGTAGCTTGCTGAATATGATAGAAACGTGATTTCTTACGGTCTTGGGACTAAGCACGAGGCGCTCGGCAATTGCTGGATTCGTATATCCCTGGGCAATCAGAGTTAGAATTTCACGCTCGCGAGCTGTCAACTCAGGAAATGGGCGGGCAGGGCTTTCAGGCAGACGTCGCCCCGGACGCTCGAAATAGCCGAACAAGCGGTTCGCAATGGCAGGGCTGAAAATGGCTTCCCCCTTGCTAGCTGACACAATTGCGCGAATGGCCTCGTCTCCTTCCGCACCTTTGAGCAGATAGCCGCGCGCCCCCGCGCGCATAGCTGCAAAGATCGACTCATCGTCGTCGAACATCGTAAGCACCAATATACCTATTTTCGGTGTTGAAGCTAATATGCGGCTCGTCGCCTCAATTCCATTCAGCCCAGGCATGTTTAAGTCCATCAAAATAACGTCTGGCAAGCAGCGTGCCGCCATGGAGACTGCTTCCTCACCCGTGGTGGCTTCTCCGACTACCTCAACCGTTGACGCTTCCGCCAGCAACAGAGCGCGCAAACCATATCGAAACACCGGATGATCGTCAGCGATAAGGACACGTATACGATTCACTACACGATCTCTCCTCTCTTAACTCGCTCGATATCTTCACTCTTTACGTACAAAAAAGGCAATTTGGCGTACACCCTCGTTCCTGAATGCGGCAAATTCCCGATGATGCATATACCGCCCAATTCTTCTGCTCGTTCATGCATCGAACGGAAGCCGACACCCGCGCGTGTCGCCGGCGGCAATCCTTGTCCATTGTCGATTAATTCGACAATCAGAGCGTCATGTACACGTAATTTAACTGAAGCCGCAGTGGCATGAGCATGACGGACTATATTGGTCAACGCTTCCTGAACAATCCGGTAACAAGCAATTTCTATCGCCGCTGGCAGCGGTGGGAGTGAATCCGGTGCGTCAAGCTCCATGTCGATACCGCTTGTTTGATATTGTGCAATCTGCTCCTGCAAGGCAGCCAACAGTCCCAAATCATCAAGTGCAGGTGGACGAAGCGCATAAACCAAACGGCGAATATCGGAAATTGCTTCTTGGGTATGAGCTATCGCATCGGTTAAAAGAGTCTCTGCAACGTCCGGTTTATCCCGTAACTGTTTCTTGATCGCTGATAACGTAAACGTTTGGCTTGAAAGCATGGGACCCAGACCGTCGTGCAAGTCTCGGCGAAGACGGCGCCGCTCCTCCTCGCGTGTAGTTACGAGCCGCTCACGTGAACGCTGTAAATCGTCCGTCAGACGTCGTAGGTCATCGGTTAACCGGGCAGAATGGACCGCGATGCCGATCTGCGGAACCAAGTCGCGAACCAAACGAAGATCAGCCGATGATAGTTCTTCTCCCCGCTGGCGTGGTGAAAGAATAAGCTCGCCAACCTGTTCCCCCTGGTGAACCAAGGGAATTCGCAAATCAGATTCGCTGTCCTTGAAGGCACCATAAGATACGGCCCTCCGGATAGGATCTACAGCAACTGCTTTTTGAGTTCGATTCCAAACGATGGCCACATGCGGGAGTCTAAGTGCATACGCCACACTTTCGACTATTTTGGGAAGGAGGGCATCGGCGGGGAGCGACTCTTCAAGCTTTTTCCCAAGGTTAGAAAGCGCGCGGTACGGATCGACACGGTCGCCGAACATCAACCGATTCACAGCCTGTTGTAATCGTGTACGCATCGGTTGCATGATCACTGCGATCAAGGCAGTAGCCAGCGCGGAAAATATTAGATTGTTATGCACTTGTAGAAGGGAGCTGGCGCCAAAAACAACAAGAACGTACAAACAGAGGATGCAAGCCGAAAATACCACATAGACCAAAGTCCGATTGATAACGACATCGATATCCCATAGCCGGTAACGCAGCAAGGCAATACCGATGCCGACTGGTAAAGGAAGATAAACGAGCATCGTCGTAAGCGGGCCTTCAAGCTGATAGAGCGACTCCGGTTGATGGAGAGTGGTAAAGATTGTGGGGAGGAGGTTCATGATAACCATCAAAAGCACAGATGTTCCGAATCCGAATGCCAGCCATTTAATTTGCTGTTTCTGCTGAGGAGAAGCGACGGCAAAAAAACGATAAACTTGCGTGGAAGCCACGCTTCCGTAAACCAGTAGCACCTCCAAGCTACTTAGCAATGGGGGCCAATTTTCGATGTTATAAGGATACGGCAATAAAATGAAGAAACCCAATTGCATCACAAAAAGAAACAGTAGCATCCAAGACCAGCGTGGAACGAAGCGCCCATCCGGGAATGTGCAGAAAAACAGACCGAGCGCAGGCCATTTTAGAATGATAAACAACATGCTAATCAACATGATCGCGAAAGGCGGGTCCTGCATGATATGAATTTCATTCATACCAAATGAGCCGAAGGTGATCAATACCAGTGAAACAAACAGGCTCATACGTTCCGCCGGTTTTCGCCAGAAGATTAACAATCCCGTCCCAATCATACAAAGAGAAGCAATCATATCGCAAAACAGAGCATAAATCGCATACCCTTGGAGCGAGATCCCGTACTTTACGAGTGCGGGCAATTGTGAATCTTGTATTTGAAACCTGTTACAGCTTATACCGGTTACGTCTGAACAAGAAGTAAAAAGCGAGGCGGCAAACTTCGGGTAATTGAATATCAGAATATAGAGGTCAAAGAGAACCGCAAGCAGCCAAAGGAAACGTAATACATTTGAAGCTCTTCTCGTTATCCCTTGTGCTGATTCAGTCACATCTGTTCGCCTCCTATAATAGCGATTCAAACATTATTTTACCATATATATCCACAAAATTGACGACCAAAGCTTTTATTTGGATATGGGCACACCTGTATGGATTCCGTGTTGACCCGAAACCAGGTTTGAGCCAATCGCAATGAGCGCAACTGCTAAAGAAACGACGGAAAGCAGGTCAAGAACAGCAAAACTAGTATCGTTGGTAACGAACATTTCTGACGTATGAAGGAGAGGTGAAATAGCAAACATCACACCGATATAGGCGGGGAATACTTTGGCTCGAATTATGGCGATACCAAACAGGATGGCACCGATTATGCAGAGGAAGAAGCTGCCGAACGGGTAGATAAAAAAGTTTGAATCAATAATTTTATCGATAAGGTGTGGCGCCCCTTCATCTACCATAGGAAAAACCGAAGTAAAGGATGCGGTAACCGCTATGTTCAAAAATACACCAAATACATAGAGCAATAAGCCAATCAACCCCGTCTTTCCAAACTGTGCGGACTGACGTAAATAAATAGCAGGAAGACCAATCAAAATGAATGAAAATGCAATGAAGCTTAGCACAAAATACATCACAAACACTGAGCTTTGCAGATTAATATGTTGCGTGGTAACCTCTGAAATATTGATCTTCAAGCTAATGAAAAACGGAATGATACCTGTAATAAGAAGAAGCACGGACCCAAGCCATAAAAATATGCCGCTCAAACGATTCAGACTTGCAGTAGACATTCGTTTTTCCTCCTTCGTTTATCCTCGCGATTTAGCGCATGATGCGCTATGGCACAAGTATACAAGTAGGAAAATCTGTTGTGATGTGACTGGTGTCCTTTTTATCCCTGACGAAATATCTCAAATAAATGTGTGATGCCGGGACATTGTGTCCCGACATCCGAGCTAGACCGGCAGTATTTACCGTATATCGTGGTGCACCTTATGCTGCAGAGAATGAGAAAAATTAGGAATCGGAATGGAGTGGGTTAAAAACGGAGGACATAGCTGTGCAAAATAGTCGCTGCCCTCAAAGAGAGCGGATGGAGTAGTCGGGCAGCAACATATGATTAAGAAGGCAAAGAATCAAAATATTTTATAAGTTTATCGAGTGACTGATTCATCCCCATAATTGCGAATTTACGCATCTGACTCTCCGACCACCCAAATTCCGTAATCTTCAACTCCGTTTGATTACCCTTGGCAATAAACTCAATAATGAATTCGATGTTCTTCGGGAAATCGGTGAGGCCTAGTTGAGACGGGTCAATCTCGTTGCCGTCCTCGTCAGATAGATACTGGTTGAATTCAAGCCGTTCCATCGGCACGATTTTTTTGTAGACGCCGGCCGAGAACGACTCTAGGCCACCTTGTTCTGCCGGTGCAAGCATGCTGAACACAAATTTCCCACCTTCACGAAAATCGATTTTACACCGAGGAGATGTATAATACGAAGGGCCCCACCATTGCATGACCAGAGAAGGGTCTGTCCATGCTTTCCACACCAATTCCACCGGGTAGTTAAATTCACGCGTAATGACAATGTCTTGCATATTAGATTTTGAACTCATTTAAATTCTCCTTTTTGTTGTGATCTTTTTTGATTTTTTCCATTTCAGCTTGCAATACAGCATCTAAGGCATCCAGGCGGCTGCTCCAACGAAGCCTCATGCTCTTCGACCATTCCTCAAATTCAATCATTGCATGGGTATTAATCCGATAGATGCGTTGCTGTGCCTTCTTCTCCACATGTACCAAATCTTAATAAAGTAAATGCTTAAATAATGTCTGCAATAATATACTATAGCGCCTTTTATCTAAGATGTAGAATATGAGAACAACCAGAAAGAGGGGTTCTCATGGATATTACATCTTTTTTGCTTTACTGTATTATTGCTACGTTTACACCTGGGCCTACGAATATTGTCATATTATCTACCGTACATAATCATGGTACGAATAGGGCGATAACCTATACGTATGGAGCAACCATTGGTTTTGGTTTATTACTTGCTACGTCTGCTATACTGAATACAATTCTCATTACGTTTATACCGAAAATAACTTTTTTCATGCAGATCATCGGAAGCGGCTTTATGCTCTACCTCGCTTATCTGATTTCCAGAATAGATACATCTAACCCAGTCGCAAGCCAATCGGGCTCTTTTTTATCAGGAATACTTATGCAGTTTCTTAATCCGAAGGTAGTGCTTTTTACATTGACTGTAATTCCAACTTTTATTATGCCCAACTATAGCTCAAGCGCTGCTATGACAATAAGCGTCATGGTTATCACGATAATCGGTTTTTCTGCATTTATGACATGGGTGCTTTTCGGTTCGATTTTCAAGAAGTTTTTACAGAAGCATTTCAAGATTGTAAATGTATTAATGGCGATATCTCTCGTGTATGCTTCGATCATGATTTGGCTTTAGGCAAGCTTATCAAGAGGTGAATAGAATGAACAAATTTATATATAAAAAGTCTGCTAGCATAACAGCGTTGTCGGCAAGTATGACGGATTTCAGCTATAAAAAGCATGCTCATCAGGAGTATGCCATCGGTGTGACGTTACGTGGAATTCAAGAGTACAACTTAGATGGTAGCTTACAATTATCGCATCAGAATGGTATCATGCTTTTTAATCCGGAGCAGGCCCATGATGGAATGGCACACGATAGATCAGGCTTGGATTACGTCATGCTATATTTTGAGCCCCAATTACTTTTGGAGGTAATAGAAAAAAAAGATATTGTACGGTTTTCAACTCCGATTGTATACGATGCTCGGCTTGAGCAAAGAATATTACGTCTTTCCGATGCCATCCTAAGGGGAAAAGACGATGATTTGTGTACCGAATTATTCTTATCCCTGACAGATAGCCTCGTTCAATCAGAGCTTTCGACTGACGATAAGAAAGAAAGCGCGATGATCCGCAAGGCTAAGGATATGCTCCGGTCTAACCTGGAACATGTTCTTAAGCTTGATGAGATTAGTAGCGAGCTTCAGTTATCCAAGTTTCAGTTTATCCGATTGTTTAAGGCACATACTGGAATTTCACCCTACCAATACTTTCTTAATAGTAAAATCGAACGCGCCAAGCAGTTAATTGAACAAAGTAGAGATATATATTTTGCAGTAGCTGCATGTGGTTTTGTGGATTTAACTCATCTAAATAAACACTTCAAATACGTGTATGGAACTACAGCGTTTGAATATTTGTCACTAATAAAATGAGGATTTGATAAATTCCCATCCTGTCAAACCGGTTGTTACAATAAACTTCTTTTAACTTCAATGTTTACTGATATAATCAATACTAATGTGTTTTTTTTGGATGGGAATAAATGCCTCATTATGGGAAATGAGGCATTGTGAGCAAAGCCATTAGTATTTTATATTAAGGAGCTTGAAGGAATGAAGCAACGTCTTGACTATCTAGATAATTTAAGAACTGCATTAACAATACTGCTCATATGTTTTCACACGGCAATAGCTTATGGAGCGGCAGGATCTTGGATTTTAGTGGATGTTGACACAAACGAGATAAATATTACTAGTATAGTGCTTACTATTTTTACAGCAGTATGCCAAGCCTTTTTTATGGGGCTATTTTTCTTCATCTCTGCCTATTTCATTCCTGCCTCGTTCGATCGTAAAGGGGGCAAACAGTTTATTAGAGATAGACTCATTCGTCTTGGTATTCCATTGCTTGTCTATTATTTTTTTATCGGCCCGATGACAGTTTGGTTCGCTCAATTCCATGGTAAAGAAACAATTGTTGAGTTTTATAGAAGCTATGTTTGGAGCTTTAAATACACGTTTTTTGGTCCTGCTTGGTTTCTGGAGGCGTCCATATATTTTGCGCTATTATATGCTTTGTATCGTATCGTTTTTAGAAAATCTATCGGGAATGCCATTCGAATTAGATTCCCGAGTAGCAGGATTATTTTGTTTGCTACTATTGCTCTTGGCCTCGTAGCTTTTGTAATTCGTCTCGTTTATCCAACGGGTAAGGGACCTCTAGAATTACAGCTCGGCTATTTTCCCTCGTACATATTTTTGTTTGTGATAGGGATTATTGCCTACCGCAATGGTTGGTTAGATCAGATTCCTGAAAAACTGAGGAGAACATGGAAATGGATTGGCATTGGTGCCATTCCCGTACTTCCGATCGCATTGATTGCCACAGGAGGGCTTGAAGGGGATCTTAAGTTTGAAGGGGGGCTCAACATGCAAGCGTTGTCCTATGCAATGTGGGAGCCATTTGTTTGTATGGGGATTGTTATTACGCTACTTACGTGGTTTAAGAGACAATATAATAAAGCAGGCAAGTTCCTTAAATGGTTGTCCAACAATGCTTATACTGTCTATCTTATCCACCCTCCAATTATTGTAGGGTGGACGATGGCTTTTCAGACAGTCGCATTACCGCCTTTTGTTAAATGGATTCTTGTATCGGTTCTAAGTATTGTAGCTTGTTTTGGAATGGGAAGTGTTATTCGCTTTATTCCAGGGATTAAACGTATTTTATGATTGAGCGAGATATCAAGGTTCAATCATTCACCCCCAGATCAAAGTTAAATCCATGGCATTTAAAGATTATTTTTCATAATCATAGCGGTAATCGGCTTAGAGACTAGAGTTGTTATTTGATCACACATATATTCCGCAGAATATTTAAAGTCCCCGCGTATCCAATATTTTATAACGCCCGCTATCGCATGTGATTGAAGCTGATCATAATCTCATAATCGGTATTTAGAGCGTTTGAATGCTCGACTTGTATTTCTTTCGTAAAAAGATCCCAGTGCATTTGCTCTAAGCGGTCAAATAGATTTGGCGAGGTATGCACCATGTTCAGAGCCTTAAAGAGGCGCTTATGTAGCTCAATATGCTTACATAGCAATATAGTAGATGGCACGACAGAGCTTAATTCAACTCGATTTACATTTTTATAGGGAGAGGTTAGAGCTAGTTTAATCCCTTCAATAGCATCATTAAATAGAGCATCTAGTAGCTCCGTTTTATCCTTGAAATGTGTGTAAAAGGTTCCTCTATTCAAATCTGCCCTAGCAGATATTTCGCTAACTGTTATTTTATCGGATGTCCCATTTTCTATAATAAGGTCAACTAATGCCTGTTTAAGAAGACTAATCGACTGTAATTGATGTTTTTGGTGTCGTGTACCACTCAACGATGTCACCTCATTTTGTTTAAAATAAAGCTAATATTGAACATATGAAATCATTTTGTTGAAGCATCAACATATTTGATTTCTTTGTTGATTGAATGAGCAATTTATTAAAACTAATATAGATGTGTAATGTTGAAACCAATAACATCTGTTATTAATCAATGTGTGAAGGAAGGTTTTAATATGAAAATTAGATCAGCTGTAGTTAATGAAATTAATGATCCCTATGTTCTTGAAGATCTAACAATTAGTGAAATGCGTGAAGATGAAATTTTAGTTAAGATTGTTGCCTCTGGTATGTGTCACTCAGATGATTTCGTCCGCAGCAAGCAAACGATGTATAAATTCCCTATTGTTCTTGGACATGAAGGTTCAGGAATCGTAGAGAAAATAGGCTCCGCTGTGCACGGCTTCGAGCCTGGCGATCATGTTGTTCTTTCATTTGAATATTGTGGACATTGCGATAGCTGTTTAACAGGTGTTCCAGCGTCATGTGATGATTGGGGAACATTAAATGAAAGAGGACGTCGAGCTGATGAAACGTATTATTTCCATCGTGAGGACGGTTCTCCTGTTTCCAACTATTTTAGTCAATCATCATTTAGCACATACACACTAGCACGCGAGCGTAATCTTACAAAGGTAACAAAAGATGTAGACCTACGGTTAGTTGGACCACTTGGCTGTGGATTTATGACAGGTAGCGGTACTGTACTCAATGGCTTGAAGCCTGCTCCTGGCTCAAGTATCGCTGTATTTGGAACGGGTGCGGTTGGTCTTGCGGCTATGATGGCAGCAAAAATTTCTGGATGTACAAAAATTATCGGAATCGATATTCATGATAATCGTTTGGAAACAGCAAAAGAACTAGGCGCAACGCATGTTATTAATAGTAAGACGGCTGACGTTCATGAAGAAATCAAAAAGCTTACAAATGGTAAAGGCGTGAATTACACTGTTGATACCACTGGTGTTCCACCAGTAATTCGTACAGCGATTGAAGTATTAGCAAAGGGTGGCGTTGCTGCACCTGTTGGTGGCACAATTAAGCCTATCGAGCTTAATACTTTTATGGATTTGGCTGCACAAAACAAAGCCATTCAAGGTGTTCTAATGGGAAACAGTATTCCACAGCTGTCTATTCCACAGCTAATTGAGTTTTTTGAAGCAGGTAACTTTGCCTTTGATAAGCTAGTTAATTTCTACAAGTTCGAAGACATTAACCAAGCTGCGGCCGATTCTTTATCAGGTAAAGTGGTTAAGCCTGTATTAATTATGGATGAGGACTATGTTCCGGGTCAATGAGAACAAGTAAACAATAATTCGATCAAGGCTTCTGCGATTTCCGGCAGAAGCCTTTTTTCATATTCACGCGCTAAGCAAGTTTGCCAGCACAACTTAAGAAGAAGCTTATGGTATTAGAACATCTAGTGTCAAAGTTAGAAAAGGGGCGGAAGTATAACGAGAAAGAAATTAATGATTTCATAAAGGACTTCCATGAAGATTTTGCAACGATTAGAAGGGAATTTATTATGCACCAATTCATGTTTAGGGAAAACCAAATATACGAATTAAACCCACAGGAGATGTGGGCAAGGTGATGCTCATACCCCGATCTCTATGATAAAACTCAGTAAAAATGGAAAGAACCCGAGAGATGGCACTTCAATGAGTCCATCTTTCGGGTTGCAGTTCACCTGATTCCTCTAAGGGCAAATCTTATCCTTTTTATGCTTCGGCAAGTGCAGAGATGATTTCCTCCGTTGTGCGAGTCCGCCCGATTCGAGGGAAAATAAAATTTTTAACGTGATCATGCTCCGCTTGGGAAAATCCCGTCATCGCATCAATCGCCAAAATGAGCTGATACCCGTGCATGAACGCTTCGCGCGCAGTTGTATCCACGCCTAACCCGGTAGAAATGCCGCATAAGACGATGGTATCGATCCCCCGGCGGCGAAGCTGCAGGTCCAGTTCCGTTCCGTAAAATGCTCCCCATTGCTTCTTAGTGATGATATGGTCAGTCTCGGCGACCTGCATTTCCGGAACTATTTGATCCCATCCCTCTGTCAGATTCAGTGGAGGTACAGTCGAATCGAGCTTAGGCTTCGGGATATCTTTTAAATCCTTGCTCGATACTCGGACCAGCGCGACCATGGAGCCGTGCTTGCGGAAAACATCGGCCAAGGAGGCTGCGTTGGACACAACCAGCTCGGCGGAATAAGGGGCGTATTGATTGCCAAGCCACTTCTGTAAATCTATGACGACTAGCGCTGTTTTTTGCGGATCCAGCAATTTTTCCAATTCATTTCCCTCCTTGTCTATGATCTTGACCATTAGTTAAATATATTATACTCAAATACTTAGATTCTCCCCTTCGCCTAGCTGTAAACGTATATTCTTATCTAGAGAAAGCAGCTGTAGCAGACAATCCTCTGCTATGGCTGTTTTTTTATATGGCTTCGATCTTGGTTCATATAATTGTTCTCTTTACATTAGTACTACATGTGGAAAATGTTGTGAAAATAATGTGTTGCTATATTTAATAATGTGACTATTCTTTTACAAGCATCTAGAGGAGTGTGAAGGTTTGTGAGTTTTTATCAACCATTTTTTAAGAGAGTTTTGAGCGGAATATTGGCAATGGCGGTTCTAATCTCGTTCATTCCAGCATCCCTATCATCCTCGTCTACCGTTAATGCCGCTCCTATGGATCCTCCGAGTCCTTACGGTGCCATCATGGTGCAAGATTTCGAAAATGTCAGCTTGGATGATTTATATCTGGACAAGGCACGACTTTATAGCGCCGATATGGCGCTTGAAACAAACCCCAAATACGTTCGTAACGGGTCAACATCCTTACGAATTGATTATGATTTCATTGGAATTACAGATAATCCCTCTCAATTTGCTGTGGGGCCGGCTACTCAATTGCCCTTGACAGGTAGAGTACCTAAGAAAATCGGCATGTGGGTATACGCCAATAATGAAGGACATGGTGTAACCAGTAAGTTTTACATTCCAAGTGGCAGTTCTAGAACGTATGATATAAGGAATGAAGTTGTAGGAATTGACTGGAGTGGCTGGAAATATGTAGAGGCTGAAATCGGGTCTGATATGAGTGTCCCGGGTACTCTTGCATTTTACTTCCAGGTGAAGCAACGGCAAATGAGTAAAAAGAATAAAGGCTCGCTTTGGATTGACGACGTCAGGCTCATTTATGATGATCTGGTTGGAGAAGATACGACCGTGCCTGTGATCACTCCGATTTCACCGACACCAAATCAGACGTTGAACGCACCGCTTTCCAATATCACTTTGTCTGCGAAAGACAATGACAATGGATCGGGTATTGATCCAAACTCGGTTCAAATGACCGTGAATGGACAGTCTGTTACATCGGCTACCTACGCCTACAATCCAGAAAATAAAATAATAACATATGTTCCAAATGAGCCGCTTAGTGGTGGCTATTATGAAGTACATGCAAAAATTAGAGATAATTCCGGTAATCCCGCAGCAGCAGATTATTCTTTCAACATAGAGCATGGGGCACGCTTTACTATGGAGGGACCAGAAGAATTACTTGGCAATGATATTTACCAGCTGCAGCTCGGATCGAAGGATGTAGGCTTGGCCAAGAGCGTGCATGCCAAGCTCAAGTTCGACCCAGCGACTTTGCAAGCGAAGGTAATAAACGGGCGTTCCGACCTGAGCAACGTGCATACCACTATCGATAATGAAGGTGGTTATGTTGAGTTTAACGCAGATGGTTTGCAAGCAGGTAATGCGAATCCTTTGGCAAGTATTGATTTCGAATTCACAAGAACGGCCAGGATGGAACGCGGTGAGTTGTTTAAGCAAGTATGGATGGTGGAGGGCAGCTTTGGTTATACGGATGGGACTACGGTACAATCCATTGCTGCTCCGAAAAACTATAAGATCGGGTTCCCCTACAAATTGGTAATCAAGGGAAGGGGCTTGCAAACTCAGAGCCTAGTCACTGTTACGAATCACGCTGGAGCGCCGGTTGCAGGGGCGGAGATCGAGTTCAACGATGAAAACGGTCCTCAGGCATATGTGACCGTGACAGCTGCGAAATCTAAGATCTATAAGAACGCTGACAGCACGTCCTCCTTGGTACTGGCTGTAAATAAAGATGAGCAATTTTTCGCAACGAAAGGAAACACTTCCGGATTTGTAAATGTGTTTACACCTGACGGATCCAAGAAAGGTTATATACCTTTAGCTGATGTTCAGCAAGATGATCTTAAACAAGGCGTGGGCTTTACGGATTCCAAAGGAGAGATTCGTACGTCGCTCTTGACCCTTGCATTAGGAACTTGGAGGGTACAAGCAGTTATTAACGGTGGAACCAGCGAGAGTATGAACATGGAAATTGTTATTCAGTTTGGTGATGAAAACCCGCAATATGTACAAACCTTTGTTACCGAAGATATGAGTACAAAGATGAGTGTAGGATGGCAGACAGCACCTAGAGTTAAAAAAGCTTTTATTCAGTACATGAAGGAAAGTGATGGCTCCTTAAGTAATAAAGGCATTTGGACACCAACGCTTGAGAATTCAATCGAGCAGGTAGCGGAATACGAAGTACAGGTCATTCAGATGTTTGATAAAGATTCAAAGAATAATAAAGGTCCAGTGGGTGAAATGAAGTTCCATAAGGCGCTCGTTTCTGGACTCGAACCAGGTACGAAATATCATTATAGGGTTGGCTACGAAGGATATTGGAGTGAATGGAATGCCTACAAGACAGTGGAACCCGCACTGAATAACCCCGTTTCTTTCGTATACGTAACGGATTCGCATACCAAAGGCGATAATGGGCTTGAAGCTTATCAAAAGCTACTCAAAAACGCCTTCACAAAGTATCCGGATACCCAGTTCATTATGCATGGCGGCGACATTGTTGACGACGGAAAATATTTAGAAGAATGGAACCAGTACTGGAAAGCTTCGTCGTTCTACTCCTCCTCAATTCCTTCCGCTTACACGATGGGTAACCATGATGTTAAAGGCGAAGGCAAAGAGATTTTCGTTACGGGACTTGATCTTCCGAAAAACGGACCGGATTTCCAGAAGGGATATGTCTATTCCTTTGATTCAGGCGAAGTACATTTTATCGTAATGAATTCCGAATCTGACGCAGTAACGATGAGCAAGCAAGCGGAATGGATGCGCGAGGATATTAAGAAGAGTAACAAGAAATGGAAAATCGTTATGTTCCATAAGCCTCCTTACCATACGGAGGCGGGACGCAGCGATCTAATTGAAGATTCACGGACCTATTTCGCTCCTATACTAGAGGAATTGCAAGTAGACTTGGTGCTGGTAGGCCACGACCACGTTTACTCGCGCACGTATCCGATGAAACAAGGTAAGCCATTGTTAAATGGAGAACGTGGAACTGTCTATCTGGACGGAGGTGCATCTGGCTGGAAGTTCTACAATGGAACAAAGTATAATTATCTTGATTTCATGTTCGACGACGACGTTCCGGTATATACTTCCATTCAAGTTAGCCATGATAAGATCTCGATTCAAGGCCTTACATTAGACGGACAATTATTTGACGACTACTCGATCGAGAAAAAGGATGCAGCACCGCCATCACCTTCAACAGGTTCACCAACGCCAACGCCTGCACCAACACCAAAGCCGACACCTGCACCAACGCCAGCGCCTAAATCATTTTACAATGAAAAGGTTAATATGGATGCAGTCAAGGCACTAGTAGAAAAAGCAAATTCTGCGCCTGCAGTATCATTCAAAGATGTACCTGCTAATGCCCCGAATTCTAAAGCAATCACTTTAGGGACTAAGCTCGGAATTATTACTGGGTATGCAGATGGTTCATTCCATGGCAATGCTACGATAACGAGAGCAGAATTTGCGGCTATGCTAGTAAAGGCACTTGGTTTAAAGGCAGAAGGTAATACTAGCTTTAAGGACACCAAAAATCACTGGGCAGCAGAAGCAATTGCTATATTGAAAGCAAGCGGTATTAGCAATGGTTACTTGGACGGAACATTCAAACCGAATCAGACGATATCCAGAGCGGAAATAGTGGCTATGCTTTCAAAAGTAATGAACACTATTTTAGTAAAAGACAATAAGTTCAAGGATGCTTCGGGTCACTGGGCAGAGGCTGAGATTGATACGTTATCCGAAATGGGTATCGTAAAAGGTTCTGCGAATGGTTCATTTAAGCCAAATGCTAATGCTACGAGATCCGAGTCATTACTCATGATCTTGCGTATGCTAAATGTAAGTCTTGGTCATTCACTGGACATAGAATAGTAGATTAAGGCAAATTGGAAGCGGTAGGTACTGGTAAAACAGTACCTGCCGTTTTCTATATGTTTTCTGGTTTACATCTTCTAATTTGAGCTTGGTGAACCAACCGACTCTTCCACCTGTCCTGATTCTCGGCGTCTCCGACTCATGATAACCAGGGACAATGCAATTGCCGTGAGGATAATTCCAAGTATTCGAAATCCTTCGAAGCTGAAGGTACCTCCCATTACGATACCAATTAACAAGGAAGAGAGAATGGTTCCCAAATATCTTGATGTATTAAATATTCCGGAAGCCACGCCTATCATTTCTTTGGGAGAGCTTTGGAACAAGGCAGCTTGCATGCCGACATTGTTCAACCCGTTGCTAATACCGAATGCAGCTAAAGCCAAGCATACACTGATTACCGGCGAAGTTTGATTCAATGTTACTATCCATACTGACCCAAGTGTCATCAGTATTCCAGATAACAGTAATGCGGGGCGAGGTCCTGATTTATCTATCCATCGGCCTGCTATTGGTGAAGTAACAAGCGAGCACAAGCCTAGGCTTAGTATGAGAATTCCTGTGTCGAATTCGCTAACATGACGTACCATTTGCAAGTAGGATGGAAGACCGAAAAAGAGCGAGTAAAAAAGTACGTTAACGAGCATGAATTCAATATTGATCCAAGTCATTGCAGGATATTTGGCGAATGTGCGTAATGGAATAAAGGGTGACTTTGCTCTGAGCTCATGTCGTATGAAAGCCCCCAACGCAACGAGGCCTATCAACCCGACAATAACATTAGTTAATGAGAAATGCCCAGATGATTTTACTGATAGTAATCCAACAAGCAAGGCAACCAGTCCGACTGTGAATAGCAGGATCCCTGACGCATCAATTAAATCAGACCATTTGCGAAAGGACATTCCCAGTGCAACGGATCTTGATGGTTCATCCTTAGGGATATTCCTCCAAGACAATACAAAGCTCACCACAACGAATGGAATATTGACCAAAAAGATAGCAGGCCAGCCCCACCAGTGAATGATGACCCCGCCAATAAAGGGCCCAATAGCTGCCGCTCCGGATAGGAATATGGACAAAACAGACAGCGCGGTCCCTTGTTTCTCCGTTATATGAATTCGCACAATTGCCATTCCAACCGCAACCATCATACTTGTTCCGATGGATTGTACAATGCGGAACACGATGAGCCACCCGAAGCTTGGAGATAGTGGAGCTAACAATGATGCGACGAAGGCTACAACAAGTCCAGTAAGGAATATTTTCCTGCGACCGAATAAATCACTGGCCTTTCCCATGACAGGTTGAGCGATAGCACTCGCAATATAGAAAGAGAAAATAATCCAGGAAACAACTGTAAAGTCAAGCTGAAACACATTTTGTAGCCGTGGAATTGCAACTGCAACCATTGAAGAATTTAATGGGTTCAGAAGTATCCCAAGGCCAACGGAAATCATTAACCACCTGCTGCGAGCACTCATTTTTGGTCCCCCTAAAGTGTATTAAAGTCATCGTAATTGAAATCGATTATTCATTCCAACGCATTTGATGTTATAATCTCATTGACTCAAGGGAATGAATGAGGTGCGAAATGGAACTTCTTCAACTGCAATATTTTCTATCGGTAGCTCGTTTGGAGCATGTGACTGAAGCTGCACGAAACCTTCACGTTACTCAATCGTCACTAAGCAAAACGATTCAACGCTTGGAGGAGGATCTAGGTGTCCCTTTATTCGATCGGATAGGGAGAAATCTGCGATTGAATGAGTTCGGTTGCAGATTTCTTCGCCGTGCGGAAAGGGCATTGTTTGAATTGGAACAGGGAAAGCAAGAAATTAACGATTTGTCCAGCCCGGAGCAGGGTACACTCGAATTGGCGGTGACTACCGCAAGTAGGTTACCCAATATCCTTCGAGAGTTTCGGAAAAAACAGCCCAATATTCAATTTCATGTACAAATGCTGACCACACAAGAAATGGTCACGCTTCTTTATAGAGGAGAGGTCGATTATTGCTTGTCCTCGCCACCGGTACAAGGGGATGACATTGAATGCCAAATCGTATTCGTTGATCCAATCCTTGTAGCTGTTCCAAAAGACCATCGGCTTGCAGACCGAAGCAGTGTATCCTTAACAGAGCTAAAGGATGAATGGTTTGTCGGCGTAAAGAAAGGCTACGGTACTCGCGATCTAGTGGACTCTATATGCAAATCGGCTGGATTTGCACCTAAATATGTGTATGAGGGAGATGAACCTGCAAGGCTAAGCTCTCTGGTTGAAGCAGAAATTGGCATAGCCTTCATACCAAGCACGGCAAGGAATTCGCGGGAAAATATCAAATATCTCCAAGTAGAGAATCACGAATTGGTACGGGAGATCGCGTTATTATGGCACAGAAGTAGGTACATTTCGCGTGCTGCTCTGGAATTCCGTGAGGTTGTCATACAATATTTCGAGTCAATATCCCAAAAGACCACTCAAACATGCTGTACAACTAATTCTGAATCTATCTGCGGCCCCAAACAGGCGTAACCAGTATGAATAATTGTAAAAGAGCCAAAAAAACCTTCAGCAAATACTGAAGTTTTTTTTGGCGCTCTCTAAGTATTGACAAACGAGATGGACACGAGAAATCCTAACTGGAATTATGCTGGGATAAAACATCGCCACGAAAAGGTGATGTTTTTCTTTGGGTGGGTGTCGTTGGGAATGACATAAAGTTTTTTCATCTGATATCAAAATGATTTAAGAGCGGTTTGTTATATTTTCAATGCAGTAAGATTGGGTCATAATTTAGTTGGCAGTCCGTGACTGGTTATTTAACAATCCCTAAAGAATTGAATACAAAGCTACTCTAAAATAAAACTGTTCAAGTCCACGAATAAATCGTGAACTTTTTGTGGATAGTCTATGGAGATGAACTTTTTAGGTTTGCTCGTGGACGAAGTAAATGGGGAATTTCCTTTTTTATCCTCACGGAGGAGCATGTCGTCTGAATCTGCCTCTAAGAGTCCTCCGCAAATAAGCTTAGTTAGACATTAGATTTAAATACCCAAGCTGAATAAATAACTAGATGAACAGTACCTCTCTAGATGACTCGCCAAATGGATAAGTATTGCAGATTAAAATAATTCTTAATTTAGTATCAACATACATTATTACAAGTAATTTATATTTAATGATACAATATAGGAAATAAAATACATACATCTATAGTCAAAAGGTGGCATGAAATGAGTAGCATATTATATTCTCCTGATGAGATTCCATTACACTATTATTATTTTGGTTGGAAAAAGGCTAGAAGTTTTGTCAAGCAGCAGGGGTTCTATGACCCTATTGAAATAAAAGAATTTGAACTTGAACTAGAAAAGAATTTATCGGACATTCAAGAAGAAGTTAGTTCTTTGTTCTACGGAATAACACCACCCATTATCTATGGGTTTCCAAAAGGGGCTAATGGTGACGAATTAAAGCTCCGACCTATGGCAAAGATATCATTTCGCGATCAAGTGGTATGGGCTACTATTGTATTGACAATTGGTGAATATTTTGACACAAATGATTACAGTTTAATGGCAGATGATTACGTTACAGATAATTTTGACTTGAAATGGATGGTCGATTGGAGCTGTAATAATCGTTTACGACGAAAATATTATCCATCTCTTGAAGAAAATACATACGTTTTTCAAAGATTTATGATTAACTACACACATAACGAGCTTTATGAAAGTTTTCAAAGAAGTCTTCGTTTGCAAAGAAAGAAACAGGAAGAATATTTTGAACGAGTACTAAAGGAATCTCCAATTGCATTTTATGGACAAGCTGATATTACAAAATTTTATCCTAGTCTAAAAATGAATGTAGTTGAGGATGTATTAAAGGAACGCTTAAATGAATTGAGTAATCTAGGTGTCATAAACAATGAAAAGTGTAATAAATGGTTGAAATTATTTGGTAGTTTATGTAAAATACGTTCTGATTTAAGTTGTTTACTAGATGAAGAGATTAAAAGTATTGGAATTGATGAAATTAGAAAAAATTCAACTTATGAAACGTTACCGACAGGTTTAATTGCTTCAGGATTCCTGGCAAACTGTGTGTTAACAAAATGGTTAGATCATCCGATGGATAATTATTTAAAAGAGAAAACAGATGAAGGTTTCACCACATTTTTGACACGCTATACTGACGATATAATGATCATATCTAACAACGAATCAGTTATCTTTGAAGGCATGAAAAAAATTAAAGATTTGCTAGATTCTATTGGGTTAAAACTATCAGAAGATAAAACGAAGCCAAAATTGAAAGAAGATTTAGTAAAGAGTTTGCTAGGTGAAATGGAGAGTTTGACCATAATACAAGCTAATGAATTGGTCGGACAATTCTTTAAGGAAGATACTCAATGCCCAAAAATAGGGAGGTATGATGCCCTTCCAAGTTCTACTGCATTAATTGATAAACTTTCACAACTTGGTGAACAACAAGTTCGTGCAATGCGAGGTGATGAACTTGAAAAATATCTCTCAGAGTTGATGGATCTTGTGAATACCGAATTTGCAGATGCTGAAATCCGAGGAGATACAAAGTCATCATTTGCTGCTTGGCGGATTCGAAAAGCTGCTAAGGATGCTCAGGATCGCGGGTTGAGTGTGAGTCAAAACATTACAGAGACATTAAAGAGATCATTCATGAAGTATCCATTCAAAATGTCTCTTGTTAACTGTTATATACTTCACCTAATGGAGTTACCATTTGATGATACTACTGAAAAATATATTATAGAAATGTTTAAATCGGCAAAGAAAACGGATAAAGTTGAGTTACCAGGATTTTATGGTGGTTATATACGCACACATATTTTATTTGCTATTTCAGACATTTGGATGAATTTGACTGAAGAGAATCGCATTAGAATGAGAACGATTATATTTGAACAGGTTTCCAATTGGTATGAGGACAATGAAGTTCCAACATGGCATGAACAATACGCAATTTATTGGCTTTTTACAAATAGTGAGATTCAAACTGACTTAAATTTATTTAAGATAAACAAAATGCAAAGTGTTAATCGTGCATATAATTTGTTTAAACTCATGAATCAAGATACAGAGTGTGGTAAAGATTCTGTTCTAGTAGCTATTATGAGTCAAATATGGAAGCGTAACCGGTTGAGAGGACAAAATGATGCCTATTTATCCGGTGAAGAAAATTGGATCAAATGGGTTTGGAGAAATTTATCTAATACCCAAAAAGCTTGGAAGTGGAAGTTGAATGGTCACGAACGTGTCTGGATTGAGATTTCGGAAGGACGAGAAAGTGAGATTACTATATTTGGTTACCGTAGATTGTTAGAAATATCAGAACTGCAAATTAGTTGTTTTTTTGAAGATAATGAACTACATCAAGACGATGAGGAATCAGTAAGAATTGTACCTATCTTCAATGGTGTTATTGAAATTCTTAACCAAGCTATCACTCTATGGGCTAGTCAATCAGATCTGAAGTTCTCAGATCGTTTTCTAAAAGCGCTACGCTCTATTCCTGAAGATTATCGCATTCGAAAGTATTTAACTAGCCGCATAGCAAATTTAAAAGAAATTGAAAGAGAATTAATACTTGAAAACGGTATTATTGGAAAAAATCCAACATTTGCAAAAAAAGAAAACTCTTCTTATATACCTCTCCAAGATTGGTTAGAGATAATTAATATTGTCCCTCAACGGGTAGAGACAAAAAAAATGCAGATTGAGCTACTGCCACTTACCGAAGCTGAAATAACTTCTATGCTCATTCAAATTGGAAAATCATTTTTAATAAATATAAAAGAAAAAAAGGATGATAAAAGCAATTTTGATATTTTTTCCTTTAATATGCCGGAGTTATTGACAAAAGTGAGTTTGAACCGTATTGCAATTAAGATTGAGGACTGGAAAAATTGGCGGCATGAAAACGGAGAATTTAAATTTGAATTCACTGAAAATTATGTTATCTATTCAGAGTATTATCTAAGTGCATGGGCTTATACAAAAACATTTTTTATAGACGATGAATACCTTCTCAATTATGCTTTATCAATGTTAATGTTGAGACTAATTTCAAATAGAAAATTCAGATCACGTTTAACTGGAATTTCTAGATTAAGAGGTTGGAATAAAATATCTGATGTAGTAGCTCAAGCTGAATTTCCTTCAACTGCACTAGCTGAAATAATCACTGGCTCGATGAATTATCAAAACCCCTTTTACAATAATCTTAATTCAAAAAAGGGGGTCGAACTTCCACTACTTCCACTAGAAAAAGAACCAATTATGAAAGTGACAGAGTATCTTACACGTTTAGAAGAGCATCTTGCTGTTTTAAAGAAGAGATTTTTCATTGGTGAGACTGGTTTGCGAGAAATTCGTTTTATTGATATAGATAAGTTAGTAAAGGAGTAGTGGTATGGAGGAAGAGCTAATTGAAAAAATTACTGTGACAATAGGGCAATCAATGCACGAACGTCATTTGATGAAAAATCTTGATAATTTGAATGGATTTAAATTTAAAAAACCAGAGTTACAACTAGATCTTCTTGATACTATTTTGCAGATTTCGGATCAAGATGGAGCTCACTTTGTAATGTTGCCTGAATTCTTTCTTCCACGTAGATATTTATTCAGTCATATCAAGGAAAGAGCAGTTCGTTATGGGAGAATAATAATGGGAGGTCTAGAATACGGAGTAGACAAACATCTTTCTCCAACGGGAACTCAGCGATTACGTAATGAAGCGTTTGTCGTCATACCGGATAATCTTTATCAAAATAACAAGAGTTTAGGTGGAAATGCGACAGTAATTACCGTTCCCAAGCTGAATCCTGCTCCAGAGGAAGAAAAAAATCTTGAAGATCATGGATATGATTTTGTTAATGGAAATCGTATATATATGTTTAAGAGTAATAAATTGGGTAATTTCGCGGTACTCATCTGCTATGATTTTCTAAACCTACCTGTACAAGCTATTTTACAAAGCCAAATACAAACACTTTTTGTTCTTACTTATAATAAGGATGTTAGTGGTTTCATTTCAATAGCAGATACAATGCAACGAATGCTTCTTTGTAACGTAATAATCTGCAACACAGGCTATTATGGTGGGTCTGCTGCTTTTACACCGTTACGTGATCGCAATAAACGACAAGTATTGCAAATTAGTGGAAATGAAATACAAGCAGCAGTTTCTGTACATTTACCAATAAATGAGGTTTGGAAAGTTCAAACAACTGGTGAAAATGAATTTGGAAATTCAAAATACATGCACCGTCCTCCTGATTTCGGACGATTGGTAAGAACGTCTATCTGATAAATTAGGTAGTGAAACTGAGCAATGTGGGAGACAGCACACTAGTAGCGTTGAGCTCAGAGATTCGATCCCCCTTGGCTCTACCAAATCATAAACTCAAACAACTTCATAGGAAGTGGTTATCAAATTGTAGAGGAACCCAAGTCTTTCTCAAAGACATCGGGTTTCTCTTTTGTTTTACAGCGAACTCGACGATATTATACCTACTAGTGAACCATTTACAAGGTTATTACAATATATAGGTGAATGGCCATTCGGAGAGGAGTAGCTACTTGGATATCGAAGAGTTGAGTGATCTTGTAAAGCAGCATGGTAAAGCGATATACGGATTCTGCTATAGGCTTGCGGGCAATAAGGCGGATACGGATGATCTCTATCAGGAAACCTTCCTTAAAGCGATGGAAGTTCGTCATAAGATGGATATGAATCAAAATCCAAAGGCGTTTCTCATTTCTATTGCTATCCAGTTGCGCAAAAACAAACGCCGGAAATTTGCCTGGAGGCAGAGGATTGCGCCCACAGTAGTGCTTAATGAGGCTGCAGACAAGATCTGCTGTACGAATGAAGAAATAACGCCTGAGGAAGCTGTGTTATCCAATGAGCTACATAGCATGATTCGAGCTGCTACAGACAAGTTGAATGATAAGCTAAAAATTCCACTATTAATGTACTATACCGCAGAAATGTCTATCGATGAGGTTTCGGTAGCACTGAGGATTCCACCGGGCACAGTCAAAAGCAGGCTTTTCAAGGCACGAAAGGCTATGAAAGAGATATTGGAGGTTGAATCCCCATGAATGATTCCGAAAAGTGGGACCGGATACTCAAACAAGCCCTCGCTTCGGCCGTGGAACCCGAGGAGGAGTTGAATCAAAGTATTATTAATCGTTTTAAGGAGAGAACTCGAATGAAACGTGGTCATAGGAAGCGGATTTCCGTAGGGTTGTTGGTTGTCGTATTCACAATTGTCATGTCCATAACGGCTTACGCGGCGACGCAGCTTTTCAGCTCCAAGGAGATTGCTGAGCATCTAGGAGATCGTAGTCTGGCCGAGGCCTTTGAAAGCAAAGACGCCATCGAAATTAATCAAACGATCGCTTCAGGCGATTATAACATTACATTACACGGTATCGTCTCCGGGTCAGGGCTGAGCGAATTCAGCAGTTCTGCTCAGGATGTTTATCCCGACAGAACATATGCTGTTGTATCCATCTCCAGGCAGGATAGCAGCCCAATGCCGGATACAAGTAGCCCAGAATACGGTAAGGAGTCGTTCTTAATTTCGCCTCTCATTAAAGGTCAGAAGCCGTGGCAGGTAAACATCATGTCTATGAATGGCGGTTACCAGGAGATTGTACGTGACGGAATTATGTATAGATTGATTGAATGCGATGGAGTGGAGATGTTTGCCGATAGAGGAGTATATATGGCTGTCAGCAGCGACGCATTCTATAACAACCAATCGTTTGTTTATGACGAAGACACAGGTGTAATAAGCCCTAAAGTGGATGCTAAAGGAATATCGGTTGTATTCGATCTTCCGCTGGACAAATCCAAAGCAGACCCAGCCAAGGCCGACGCTTATTTGCAGGAGCTGTTGAAGGAACCGTCAGTCGACACTGCAAATGAGGGGGGCGCTCTTGAGGCTGAGGAAGCGGAATTGGCAAACAAATTTGCACAATTAAAGAAAAGAATACCCGACGGAAAGGTCATCCCCGAATCTGTTAAAGAAGTGACCTATGATGATAAAGGTCTAATTAATTATGAGTATAATGATCGGATCGTTAAGATATCCCCTGATATGTTGTTTGCGGAAGGTCAAACGGGTTTATCCGATGCCGTTAACATCAGTGGGGGCGAAGGGAATTACATGGCACTTCAATTTTACAGGGATGAACATGATGTTATTACAGGCAAAGTAATTGATTTGAATTAGGATACTCCGGCAAGAGCAAATCTGCTTTTGCCGGAGGTTCATAACGAAAGCTTTCAATAAACCTTCTTCAAAAGCTCAACAACTTCTTCTATGGTGAGACCGAAGGATTTGTAATAGGAAATGTCGGTAACCATTTTACTTAAGATCATCTCATTACGTTTTTGGAGCATGTCCTCGCGGGAAAGCTCGGCAACAAAGCACCCTTTACCCGTTATTGTATAAATCAAACCACTTCGTTCCAGCTCTTCCCATGCTTTTTTTACAGTGATGATACTTATACGAAGTTCCTTGGCTGCTTGTCGTATTGGTGGTAAACAATAACCATTTTCTAATTCACCCTTGAAAATTTGAGCGCTGATTTGTTCAAAAAGCTGCTGATAGATTGGTTTTTCAGATGTGTTTGAAATAGCTATGTTCATTATATTTCCACATTCTTAAATCGCTTAATGGCAATATGATAAGCGGTAATGGTGAATGCTGCGAATATTGCGATTCCTGCGATCAGAATTGATATTTGACTTACCATATTATCAGCACCAGTTCCTTTGAAAAGTTCAAACACAAAAGAATTACTTATTCCCATCCATTCTGCGCCACCGGCAAACAGCATAGCACCTGTAATCGCTGCAATCGTTGGGGCACCATACTTATATGCTGTCTTGTAATACATGGATATAAAAATAATGTTGAAGATAGCAACCATGACAAAACAGAGACCCCAAAAACCTATGGTCGGTCCAAAGAATAAGTACTTCAAATTCGGATACAAGAGAGTACTAATCATGCCATAGATGACTGCGGTAACAATATGCAATAATTCTAAAATCACAATAACTGCCACTCTGGCTTTTATAATGTCTTTTCTAGTTACGGGCATCATAATTGAGAAAATTAAATCATTCTGGGTTTTATAACCTCCAAACATATTCGGTACAGTAATGCTGAAAAAATATAAGAATACGATAAAGTATAACCATCCTGGAATGAGCATTAAGGCTCCTGTCAGAAAGGGCAGTACATAAAAAAATGGACTTACTCCCAGCTTTAATTCTTTCAGCAGTAAGTTATACATACATTTCCTCCTTTTTCGAGAAATAGATCATGATCTCTTCAAGATTGGGCAGGGTCGCCTTAATATCTGAAGCTGGATCAAAGTCTTTAGAATGGATTAATCCTGTAAATCCAAATGAATTAACCTTGAAAGAAATTAATTGGTTTTTCACCAGGCTAAGTTGACTTTCTGTACCACTTAGCAATCGATACGTGTTGATAAATTCTTCCTTTTCAGAGCTATTGATAATTTGTCCGTTGTTGATAAACGTAATATAATCTGCGCATTTTTCTAAGTCGGATGTAATATGAGTTGAAAAGAGAATGCTAATTTCGCCTTCTACAACTAGCTCCTGAAAAATATCTATTAGATCGTCTCTGGCAACGGGGTCAAGTCCACTTGTTGGTTCATCAAGGATAAGAAGTTTTGCTCCATGGGATAAAGCGAGGGCCAGGTTGTATTTAACTTTCATCCCGGTTGACAATTCAATTACTTTTTTATTTTCATCCAATTTAAATCTTCTCAGATAATTGTAATAGGTCTCTTCATTCCAATTGTTGTAGAACCTCTTGACTACATTGGTTAATGTTTTGATTTTGCTTCGAGTATAAAAATTGATGTCACCAAATGCATAACCAATTTCTTGTTTCAATTCAATTTCGTTTTCGATAAAGTTCTTTCCCAAAATACTTATCTCACCGCTACTAACATGAGTCAAGTTCATTATTGATTTTATTGTAGTTGTTTTTCCTGCCCCATTAGTACCGATGAAGCCCATAATGTAACCTTGCTCTAGTTGAAAAGTAACATCTTTTAATTCGAAATTTTTATACTTTTTATTTAGATTTTTTATTTCTAATGCCAGCATATAGCAACTCCTTTTCGAATTGTGTCTATTGTATATGCACAATATACCAGCAGGGAATTATGATGTCAATGATTTGATTTTGGGCTCCGTCTTAGAGTAACTAAGATGAAAAACATCTCTAATGAGAGACTAAGCCAGATCCAACAACCCGATAACGATGTAAAACATTCTATATGGGGATATAATGGGTAGGTCCAACATGAAAAGGGCAGCAATAGCGATGATAATCATCTTACTTTCGTATTTCAAGCCGGGACTTGAAGCCAATAACGTTGAAAAACATTGTACTTCATTTGTGAGATAGTGGGTGGTTTGGATCATTGCCTCAATGGCGAGCGAGACCATGGGAGGTTTTGAGCTTTTCCTCAGCTATTTCTAATGCGTTAGCCTGTCTGAATGCTAACCTGATTGGTTTCTAAGGTTAGTATTTTTTTGTTTCTCTGGAGTATATTGCCTTACACAAAGGTTCTCGTGCTAATCGATGTATGTTTATAAACATTACGTGCACGATATTATGATGAGCAATCGCAGCACTTATATGTTATATTATATAACTTATAAGTAACATTAATATAACTCATTATTTAAGAGGTAAAAATGTAAACGAAACCAATCGAGAAAAATATGTTCAAAAATCTCCGGAAACAAATTTTAACCAATAAAAACAAAAGTAAACCATTTTAACGTTATGTAATTTAACATAATATTGGTTTAGGCAACTAAGCCAAACTCATATGGGGAGGAAATAAAGAGATGAAGAAAACAGTAACGATTGCCCTTGTTTTATCCATGTGTATGATTGTGTTAGCCGCATGCGGCGGTAAGGGGAATAATTCTAACGCCTCACCATCGGCGTCTCCATCGGTTGAGTCTGGCGCAAGTGAAACCGCTTCCGCAGGTGCTGAAAATCCAGAATTGAAAGGTACGATCACTTGGGCTACCCATCGTACTGAGCTAGTTGACACGGATCTGAAAAGATACGTAGAGAAGTTTGAAGCGAAATATCCAGGAACTAAAGTGAAGATTGAGGGTCTGAAGGATTACGAGCAAACGATTCGTGTGCGGATGGCAGGTAACGAATTGCCTGACGTGCTGTCTCTAGTTGAGACAACTAAGGCGGATTTGCCTACATTTTACGAGCCGCTAGATGATTTGGGTCTAAACGACAATATCTACTTCAAGGACTACAACACTTATGAAGGCAAGCTTTACGGAATTACGCAACAAACGGCGATCAATGGCCTTGTATACAACAAGAAAGCTTTCGAGAAAGCCGGAGTTACAGCACCTCCGAAAACATTGGACGAGCTATTCTCCATTTCTGAGAAGCTTAAGACAGCAGGAATCGTCCCAATGGCAACTTCCTTCAAGGATGGATGGACACTGCAATACTGGACTGATCCGGCTGAGTTTATCTACGGAAGCACGAGCTTACGCAACGATAAGATCAACACAGACACACCGTTCACAGTAGACGGACCTTATGGACAAGGCTTAGGTATTCTTAAACAGCTTTATGATAAGGGCTACTTGGAGAAGGACATCTATTCCGCGAACTGGGATCAGACTCAGAAGGATATCGCAAATGGCAAAACAGCTATGATGTACATCGGTAACTGGTTCTTCTCTAACCTTATTGCAGCGGGATTGCCGTCTGAGGATATCGGATTCGCTCCGCTCCCTTATGACAACAGTGGAACTGTTAAAGGCATGATGCGTAATGACTGGGCTTATGCTGTCAGCGCTAAGAGCAAGAACAAGCCGCTAGCCAAAGCGTTCGTTAAATTTATGCTGGAAGAGTCCGGCGACGAAGCGGATCACATGATTATTTCTCCACTTAAAGATAAGAAGCAGGATCTTCCGCAGCTGACAGAGTTCATGAGCTACAATCCTACGATGTTAGAAGCTCAATCTGTAGATACGAAAGTGACAACTGCAGAGAACAAAATGCAATTCAACCTGTTTAAGTTCATTCAAGAATCAACAGTAGGAAACCTTCAGGATGTTTTCGATGGCTACAATAAGAAGTGGAAAACAGCTAAAGCAGCGGGCAAATAAAGCTACAATTATATATCAAAAGATTTGCTAAGACCGACAAAGTGGATGGCTGGTCACCCCGGACCATCCATTTTGTCGTCCTTATTTTTATCGGCAGGAGAGGAGAGAGACGATGGTCAACAATCTAACCTACGTTCAGCAGAAGCGCATTCTGATCATTTTGTTTCTGTTTGTTCCGTTACTATTACTTTGCCTGTTTTCTCTATACCCGGCAGTCTATCTTGTCTATTTGAGCTTAATGAATTGGGATGGATATAGCCCGGTCAAAACCTGGGCAGGTTTTGCTAACTACAAAGATGTGTTCGCCAACAAGGAGATATGGCAAGCCTTTTCCCACAATTTCGTCTATTTAGGCTGGGGTCTTCTACAGAACATGCTTGGTTTATTATTCGCGCTAATGCTCAACTCCCGACTACGTGGTCGTAACGCATATCGGGTATTTCTGTTTATGCCTTATATTATGAACGGCGTTGCCGTGGCTTATATGTTTAATTATGTGTTCAATTCGGAATATGGCTCGCTGAATACGTTGCTGCATAGTGTAGGACTCGATTCACTGGCGATTAGCTGGTTTGGATCTCCGAAAATCGTCAACCATGTTCTAGGCTTCATCACTCTCTGGAAGTTCCTAGGGCTTAATATGGTCATTTATTTAGCGGCTCTGCAATCGGTACCTGCTGACATAATTGAAGCAGCCCGAATTGATGGTGCTTCTCGGACACAAACCGTTTTCCGTGTCGTTCTGCCTAATATGGTCAGAGTCATTGAACTAAATTTGTTCCTAACGATTATCGGTACGCTAGAAATCTTCGATCTGCCGTTCTTGTTAACTAAAGGCGGACCTCTGGGGGCAAGTGATACTTTCCTTACGAAGACGGTCGAAATGGCGTTCAAATTCAATAACTTCGGAATGGCTTCCGCGATGAGCCTTACCTTGATTGCCGCCGTTATTGTTATTCTAAGCGTGCAGAGAATGGTTACTCGGAGGTGGTCAGATTGAATACGATGCGATTCCAACCGTTATCTTTCCTTAAGCATATTATGATGTGGATCGCCGTCGCTGTGATCGTTTTTCCACCCTATGTTCTAGTAATGAACGCATTCAAGGACAAGAAGGAATTTACGCAGACGAGCGTCTTTAAGCTGCCAGCCAGCTTCCTGAATTTTGATAACTTCATAGATGTACTGCAACGGGCTCATCTGGACAAGGCTTATAAGAATACGATAACGATTATCGTAATTGCAGTAATCGGTAATATTTTGCTCGGAACAATGGTTGCCTTCGTTCTCGGTCGCTTCGATTTTAAATTGAAAAAGGCTGTAATGGGAGCATATATCGCTGTATCCTTTGTTCCGACGATTACAACTCAAGTTGCAACATTTACAGTCATTAATAATCTGCATCTCTACAACACAATATGGGCGTCAATCGTCTTGCACTTCGGGACGAATGTTCTGCAGATTTTCATCTACTTGCAATTCATCCGTAATATTCCGAGGGAATTGGACGAGGCTGCAATGATGGAAGGCGCATCTTTGTTCAGAATTTACCGTACGATTATTTTCCCATTGCTGGCACCAGCAACGGCAACTATCGCGATTATTAAGACGATCGATATTTACAATGATATGTTCATTCCCTACTTGTACATGCCGTCCCGAAGCTTGGTTGTCGTCTCTACGAGCCTGATGAACTTCTCGTCGGAACGCAGTACGGAATGGGAATTAATGTCGGCGGCTATTCTAATGATTATGGTCCCAATCGTCGTTCTATATTTGTTCTTCCAGAAGTACGTGTTTGCCGGAATCGTTAGTGGTGCAGTAAAATAGCTGTACTTGCAATCTCGGACAACTAGGGGGGGACGGACATGGGGAAAGGGACTAAAGGAAGCGTATTCCGAAGGGCGGCTGAGAGGTCATGGATCATCTTCGCCAATCTGAATATGCAGCAGAAGCTACTTATTGTATTCCTTTCTCTTGTCTGCCTTCCTGTTGTAATGGTTAGCTATGCTTCGTCTTATTATTATACGCGGTCCATTAAGGACAACACGATTGCTTACGCGACTGAGACAACCTCCAAGATGCTGTTGAAGCTAGACGATTATGTCACGGATCTCTACAATATGTCAGCGATGCCGCTCTACAATAAAGAGTTTCTCGGAATGCTGGCAGACCCCAATATCGAATTGCAAAAAAGTAAATCGATTGATATGTATATCGAGAATTTAAACAAAATTAAGCCGGAAACGATGTCGGTATATGTTTTTGATAATTATGGCAGAGTCTATTACAACATTAAATCCTTGTCTAAACGTAATAACCTAGATGAAGTAAAGGGTGTTTGGGAGCAGATTGCTCAGCTAGGCAGCGGTCGACCGCAGCTTGTCAGCACGAAAGAAATATCGACGTACAAAGACTCTTATTACGCTTTCTCCGTGATCAGGCAGCTTAAGCAGACCTCTGATATGAGCCCTATCGGCTATATCGTCTTCGATACGAACATTACTGCGATTAATCGGCAGATTCAGGATTTCGATGAGGTGACCAAGGGGAAAACGATCCTCGTTGATGAGAGTAATATGGTCGTTTTTGATAGTGAAGGTAAGCTAACAACTGCTAATTGGGCGAACAATGAATCCCTTCTGTTAGCCAAGGCAGATAGAGGCTCCTTTCCGATTGAAGTGGAAGGTAAATCATACATTTGTACGTATGCGAAGTCCTCTCTGACCAATTGGAAAATGTTCGTCTATATTCCCATAGAAGAGGCGACGCGTCAGGCGGCAGTAACGCGCAACATAACCCTACTAACAACGGGTGTTTTTGTAACCATCGCTTTACTATTTGCTATCGCCATTTCGTACGCGCTTACTCGGCCGCTTATCAAGATCAAGATGCTCATGCAGGAAGTGCAAACGGGCAATCTGGATGTCAGCTTTAACCAAAGATATCGAGATGAGGTCGGGATGCTTGGAAGGCATTTTAATGTGATGGTCACTCGGGTTAAAGAACTGCTAGATGAGGTTAAATGGACGCAAAATCGTAAGAAGGAAGCCGAGTACGCGGCGCTTCAGAGTCAGATCAATCCGCATTTTATATACAACACGCTGGAAACGATACGCATGAAAGCGGAGATGAATGACGATGAGGAAGTCGCCGATATGACGTTTACTTTAGGAAAGTTGCTTCGATATGGAGTCAATCATGAGGAGCAACGCGTAACCGTCGGCCAAGAGCTTGAGCATCTGAACAATTACATGCTGCTGCAGAATACTCGATTTTCGAATAAATTTCAGATGACTATCGACATTCCTCCTAAGGACTACGACATTCCTTGTATTAAGCTGATGTTTCAACCTATCGTCGAGAACGCTATTCATTACGCCTTCAAGAACAAGCTTGGAGAAGGAACGATCCGTATCTCGATCCTCCATGAGGGAGAGGATATTGTTTTTACCGTTGCGGATAACGGAATTGGAATGGATGCTCAGAGACTCAAGGCGATTAAAGAGCATATGGCGGGAACGCGTGAGCTTCCTCCGGGGAAGGGCATTGGGCTTCGAAATGTGAATGATCGCATCAAGCTCCAGTATGGAGAATTGTACGGTCTGCATGTAGAGAGTAGTGAGAGTAAGGGCACCCGAGTTACGATCAGGCTGCCTGACAAGCGATTGCGGGAGGAGGGTTAGCTATGCTTAAGGTGATGGTTGTTGATGACGAGGAACATATCCGTCAAGGCATCGTGAAGATTCTAACCCGATACCCGGGAGAGCTGGAAATAGCGGGTCAGCATGCGAATGGTCTTGAGGCGCTGCTGCAAATATCGAGCATGGATGCCGGGGATCTGGATCTTATTCTAACGGATATCGAGATGCCAATGATGAACGGGCTTGATTTTATTGCTCAGGCTAAAAGCAAGCTGCCCGATCTCTGTATCATTATGCTAAGCGGTTACAATGACTTCGAATACGCCCGCCGGGCGATGAGAGCGGGAGCAACGGATTACTTACTGAAGCCGATGGATAAGGTTGAAGTATTCCGGCTGCTCGCACAATGCGAGGAGAAGAAGCTTGCCGCACTCCAGCATGACCGGACGCAAGAGGCTACTTCGACGGTTGAAGTGCCGGCGGCAGAGAAAACGACAGTAGAACGAATTCGCAAGCTACTAGTGAAAGAGTATTGCAGGGAAATAGATTTGAAATTTATTTCTGGTGAAATCGGTCTGAATGCGAGCTATATAAGCAAGGTATTTAGCCGGGAGACGGGTGAAACAATTACAGATTGCTTGAACGGGATTCGGATAGCGAAGGCCAAGCAGTTTCTGCGTGATCATCCGGGGCTGAAGGTTTACGAGATTGCCCACAGCGTCGGTTACGGCGATAAAATTTATTTTCAGAAGCTATTTAAGAGAATGGTAGGCGTCACTCCACTTGAGTATCGTGCGGGTGCGCTGGATAGTTAGGGGAGAGAACAATGGCTTCTTTTGAAATCGAAGGAAACGGGTTTGTATATGACGGCAAGCCTTTGCGTATTATTAGCGGTGCGATGCATTATTTTCGGATTGTGCCTGAATATTGGGAGGATCGTCTAAGAAAGCTGAGGGCTTGCGGCTTTAACACGGTGGAAACCTACGTTGCGTGGAATTTACACGAGCCAAAGGAAGGACAGTTTTGTTTTGAAGGGATTGCTGATATCGAACGGTTCATCCGATTGGCTGAGGAGTTAGGGTTGTTCGTCATTGTTCGCCCGAGCCCTTATATATGTGCCGAATGGGAATTTGGAGGTTTGCCATCATGGCTGCTTGCAGATTCGGACATGAGATTACGTTGTAGCCATCAGCCTTTCCTGGATAAGGTTGACGCCTACTATGATGTTCTGCTACCGAAGCTTAAGCCGCTATTGTGCACATCTGGCGGTCCAATTATAGCCATGCAGGTAGAGAACGAATATGGAAGCTACGGAAATGACAAGCACTATTTGGAGTACTTGAGACAAGGAATGTTAGACAGAGGAATGGATGTCCTGCTGTTCACCTCTGATGGCCCGGAGGATTATATGCTCCAAGGAGGTACGCTTCCAAGTACGCTGGCTACGCTTAATTTTGGCTCCAAGCCGGAGCAAGCCTTCGAGAAGCTACTCGCAGTTCAACCTGACAAGCCACTATTCTGTATGGAGTACTGGAACGGTTGGTTTGATCATTGGGGTGATCAGCATCATGTCCGTGGATACGATGATGTAAAGGATGTATTGGACCGAATACTGCGTATGGGCGCTTCAGTTAACTTCTATATGTTCCATGGGGGAACGAACTTTGGCTTCTACAACGGGGCTAATCATATCGATTTCTATGAGCCGACGGTAACGAGCTACGATTACAACGCGCTATTGTCCGAAGCGGGAGATATTACCGACAAGTACATGGCGATTAGGGAAGTTATCGCGTTATACGCTGATGTACCTAACGAGCCTTTGCCACCACCTTCGGTGAAAAAAGCTTACGGAGACGTGCAGCTGACGGAACGTGCCCTGTTGTTTTTTTCCTTCGATGATTTGAGCGTGTCCATTCAAAGCGTCTTTCCGGAAACGATGGAGCGGCTTGGACAGGACTACGGTTTCATCTGGTATGAGACGGAGCTGTCTGGTCCTCAAACGAACTGCGAGATCATGCTTCAGGATGTTCATGACCGCGCGCTTATTTATGTCGATGGAATTTATCGCGGAGTAGTCGAGCGTTGGCGCGAGGGAGATGCGATTACGGTCGATGTTCCTCCTTCAGGAGCTAAGCTGGGCATTCTTGTTGAAAATATGGGTCGGATTAATTACGGCGCTCGGATGAGGGACGTTAAAGGGATAACCGAGGGTGTAAAGGCAGGAGCTCGCCAATATAATCAATTTCTATTTAACTGGACGATTCGTTGCTTACCCTTGGACGATCTTTCGGGTATTCGATATGAGCCGATAATGGCAGACACGGACGCAAATAAAAATGCAAATGCCTCTAAGCTAGACGCTGCTCCAGCATTTTATAGAGGGACTTTTCAAGTGAATGGAGCTGCGGATACTTTCCTGAAGCTTGATGGCTGGGTTAAGGGTGTGGTTTACGTAAATGGATTTAACCTGGGACGTTATTGGGAGAAGGGACCGCAACGGACACTTTATGTACCCGGCCCGCTGCTGCGCGAAGGTCTTAATGAGATTGTGGTCTTTGAATTGGAAGGGACGAATAAGCCTGTCGTCGTCCTGCAGGATTATCCAGAATTAGGTTAACCGTCTGAGATAAGCTGCTCAGTCTGATAGCTATCGAACTACAGATTTGACATAATGAAGGGGACATGCCAGGTGAGTGAACGACAAAGACAGCATTCGCTTGTGACACATGATGAGCACGACGATAGGCATTACGGTGCCGTTCATGTTCCTGTATATGATAGTAGTCTCTTTACGTTCCCTTCCGTTGCAAAGATGGATCGAGCGGATATAGAAGGCAGCTACATTTATTCGCGCGGTAATAACCCTACTGTCAACGAGTTGGAGCGCAAGCTAGCCTTATTAGAAGGTGGGGAACGAGCGAGATGCTTCGCTACAGGCATGGGGGCCATATCGGCGGCAGTTCTTTCGGTCGTGCGTGCGGGGGACCACATCGTTTGCGTGAACCAGGTTTACAGGCCTGCTAGGAAGCTGATGGGAAACTATATGCGACGGTTCGGGGTTGAAGCCGACTTCGTGGACGGTTCGGATCTATCAGCCATTGAGGCAGCTATTGGCATGAAGACGAAGCTGCTCTATTTGGAAAGTCCTTCAAGCCTGCTGTTCGAGCTGCAAAACCTTAAGGCTTGTGTGGAGCTCGCTCGTAGGCACGGTATTCGAACCATTATCGACAATACGTGGGCAACCCCATGCTATCAGAATCCGTTAAAATATGGCGTCGATATTGTCGTCCATTCGCTTACCAAGTATATAGGTGGTCATAGTGATGCGATGGGTGGGGTTGTCATTGGAAGCGAGCAATTGATTGGTGAGCTAGATCGCAACGAGCTGATTTTGCTTGGGTCGGTTATGCAACCACAGATTGCAGCTTTGATCGTGAGGGGGCTAAGAACTTTGCCGCTGAGGATGGAGCGGCATCAGAGTGGGGCTATCGCTGTAGCGACGTATTTGGAGACTTTGCCATTCATAGCTCGAGTTCGTTACCCAGGCCTTTCTTCTCATCCTCAGCATCAATTGGCAGAGGAACAAATGTCCGGTTACGGCGGCTTGCTCTCTTTCGAGGCGGGCTTGGATAGAGAAAAGCTTATTAAGTTTATTGATCGGCTGACTTATTTCAGAATCGGCTTTAGCTGGGGAGGATATGAGAGCCTCGTATCCTTACAAGAAAGAATCGTCGATCCTCCTGCGAGTAATGTTCCTATAGTGAGGTTATATATCGGGTTAGAAGAGCCTGAGGATCTAATTAGAGATTTGAAGGCTGCCTTTCAAAGCACCGGATTTAATGATGAAAGGGAGCGAAGCGAATGACTTATGAACATGGTTTGTTCGAATTCCAATGCTTGAGCTCGCTAGCGAAGGTGTTTCCGGATGAAAAGCTGCAGGAGCCACGCTGCAGGGAAGGATCTGCATTGCTGGGAGAGGTTTATTCTTTTCAAATTGCTTATCGCTGTGTGAAGCAGACAAGACCGTTCTCATTAGAGGTCAGGGTAGCTTCGCCTGAGCTTAACGGGCTTATAACAGTTCGTAGAGTTGGTTTGGTACCATCGGAGCTTCCTGGATATGCAGATGCGGACGAGCATGTGCTTCGAATGAGTCCGGGGTTATATCCGGATCCCTTGTATCCGCTAGAGCCGAACAATAGGTTCAAGCTGTTTCCGAATCAATGGCGTTCGCTTTGGGTTGAAATTTCATTGGATACTCAGGTTAAACCGGGAGTGCATACCGTAGAGATACAATTCGTCGCCGAAGAAGGCGAGGTTGTGGGACGCGATAGCTTTAGCTTGAATGTTATTCCTGTTGTCTTGCCCGAGCAGGAGCTTATTCACACGGAATGGTTCCATGCCGATTGCCTTGCGACTCATTACCAGACGGAGGTTTTCAGCGAGCTGCACTGGCAATTAATTGAGGCCTATGTAGCGACGGCTTCCCGTCATGGAGTGAACATGCTGTTGACTCCATTATTTACTCCGCCTCTCGATACTAAGATCGGGGGAGAGCGTCCGACTGTGCAACTGGTCGATGTGAGTCGAGTGAACGGAATCTATTCGTTCGGGTTCGAACGACTGAAGAGATGGATTGACATGTGCGACAGGAATGGCATTTATTATATTGAGTTTTCCCACTTGTTTACGCAATGGGGAGCCAAGCACGCTCCGAAAATTGTGGTGCTCGAAGAAGGTGTTAAAGCTCCTTTATTTGGCTGGCACACGGATGCTACGGGTGAAGAATATGGACAGTTTTTGGATGCGTTCTTACCCGCATTGATTGAGTTTATTCATTCCCACGGACTGGATAAGCGCTGCTTCTTTCATGTATCAGATGAGCCCCATGAGGAGCATCTGGAATCATACAGATCGGCAAGCGAGAAAGTACGAAAGCATACGAAGGGCTTTCCAGTAATTGATGCCTTGTCGAATTACGAATTTTACGAGAAGGGGATGGTTAGCCACCCCATACCCTCCAACGATCACGTCGAGGTTTTCCTGAATGCTGGAGTTTCTGAATTGTGGACTTATTATTGCTGTGCGCAATACAAGGATGTAGCTAACCGCTTCTTCCATATGCCTTCCGCTAGAAACCGGATACTAGGCACCCAATTGTATAAGTTCGATATGAAGGGCTTTCTTCACTGGGGTTATAATTTCTGGAATTCGCAATATTCTATCAGACCGATTAATCCTTATGAGGTGACTGATGCAGACGGGGCTTTCCCTTCAGGGGATGCGTTCCTGGTGTACCCAGGAGAGAGTGGGCCAATCGAATCGATCCGGCTTAAAGTGCTGTTCGAAGCCTTGCAGGATTTGCGTGCGTTAAAGCTACTTGAAGGGCTAATTGGTAGAGAAGAAACGCTGCGAATTCTAGAAGAGGGACTGGGTGAAGCATTAACCTTCCGGACTTATCCTCGGCAGGCGCAATGGCTGCTTTCCAAGCGCGAGCAAATTAACAAGGCGATCTATGAAAAAACGAGCGAGAGTTGGGAGTTAGGCTAGCAAGTCGGAAGGTGCTTTTGAGATCTCAATTAATAGATTAGTGCCACAAAAAAGTTATTCTTCTATCCAATGGAGGATAACTTTTTTGTGCGATCGTACAACCCCAACCAATCGTGCCACATCCAGAGCTCGTTGTTCGAAATAATTGTACAACAGGCACCAACCGTGCCACATCCAGACCTCGTTTCTCGAAATATTCGTACAACACGAACCAACCGTGCCTCATTCAGACCCCGTTGTTCGAAATAATCGTACAACCCCAACCAACCATGCCACTTCCAGATTGCGTTGCTCGAAATATTCGAACAAAACGAACCAACCGTGCCTCATTAAGACCCCGTTGTTCGAAATAATCGTACAACAGGCACCAATCGAGCCTCATTCCGACCTCGTTTCTCGAAAAATTCGAACAACACGAACCAATCGAGCCTCATCCAGACCTCGTTGTTCGAAATAATCGTACAACAGGCACCAACCATGCCTCATTTAGACCCTGTTGCTCGAAATATTCGAACAACCCCAACCAATCGTGCCACATCCAGAACCTGTTGTTCGAAATAATCGTACAACAGGCACCAACCGTGCCACATCCAGACCTCGTTTCTCGAAATATTCGAACAAAACGAACCAATCGAGCCTCATTCAGACCCCGTTGTTCGAAATAATCGTACAACAGGCACCAATCGAGCCTCATTCCGACCTCGTTTCTCGAAAAATTCGAACAACACGAACCAATCGAGCCTCATCCAGACCTCGTTGTTCGAAATAATCGTACAACAGGCACCAACCATGCCTTATTTAGACCCTGTTGCTCGAAATATTCTAACAACCCCAACCAATCGTGCCACATCCAGAACCTGTTGTTCGAAATAATCGTACAACAGGCACCAACCGTGCCACATCCAGACCCCGTTGTTCGAAATATTCGAACAACCCCAACCAACCATGCCACATCCAGATTGCGTTGCTCGAAATATTCGAACAACACGAACCAACCGTGCCTCATTAAGACCCCGTTGTTCGAACTAATCGTACAACCCCGACCAATCGAACCCCAACCAATCGTGCCTGATCCAAACAAGGTATTTGGACTGAGCCAGACCTTCTACTCATAGTACCGGAAGCATTAGTAGAATCATGAACCATAATCCTATATTAATCTTGCAGAATCCTCTCACCCAAGTTAACATCAACTTGATTGGAAGGGTTTTTGGTGATTACTGGAAGAGAGAAGCTAGAAAGAGGGATAACTGATGACAAACTCTCAAAGCAAAATGGAGTATTTACGTCGCATTCATAAAGTGCAGGATTACATAGAAGCAAATGTGTACGATTCTCTTTCATTAGATGAGCTTGCTACCATTGCAGGTTTCTCAAAGTATCATTTTCATCGGATTTTTAAGGGTGTCGTGAATGAATCTTTGTTGCAGTATGTAAATCGTGTGAAGCTGGAGAAAGCTTTGAATTTCCTTATTTATAGATCAGACATGACAGTTACGGACATAGCGTATCAATTTGGCTTTGCGGATACGGCCATTTTTTCCCGAGCTTTCAAAAATTATTATCAAGTAAGCCCCAGCTATTATAGAAATCAATACCGCAAGAATTGCAAAGACTTGACTAAAAATTCTCCCTATCATGAAGATATGATGAAAACAACACGAAGGGATAACGAAAACAAAGTACAAGGGAAGGTTGCCATTAAAACAATTGATGAAATGCACGTTGCCTATGTGAGACACCTGGGTACGTATGAAGATCTAAAGATTGTTTTTGGATCTCTTATGCAACAGCTGTTTCATTATTTAAACGAACGAAATCTCATTGATCCCAGAACAATAAAAGTGTTAACGATTTATCATGATAATCCAGAAATTACAGAGGATCACCATAGAAGGACCAGCCTCTGTATAACGATTCCAAGTAACGCTGTTGAGGTCGTAGACAATGGGGAAAGTGATATAGGAATTATGGTGATACCTTCTGGGAGGTATGCTGTAGGTCACTTTGAAATTTTCCCCAATGAGTATAGTGCAGCTTGGGATTACTTGTGTGGTGAATGGCTGCCCCAAAGTGGTTATCTTCCTCGCGACACCTCAAGCTTTGAAGTGTACCTTACCGAACCAAACTCAGATCCACGAAAAAAGCAATTGGTTGATATCTACTTACCGATAGGACCTCTTGCATAGCAAATATAGTAAGGGGCGATTTAATGAAAAACATAACCATAAAAGGCGCGCGGGTGCATAATCTCAAAAATATAGACATCTCCATCCCTAAAAACAAGCTGGTAGTCGCAACAGGTGTCAGCGGGTCGGGCAAATCCAGCCTTATGTTCGATATTATTTTCGAGGAAGGTCGCAAACAATATCTGCAGTCTTTAGGTATACTTGCAGGTCTTGATGATGAAGACAAATTCGATAGTATACAAGGCCTGAGCCCTGCCATAGCCGTGCAGCAAAATATTATACGCCAAAGCAACGCACGTTCAACCGTCGGCTCAAGGACCAATATCATTAATATGCTGGCACTCCTCTATGCCGGAGAGGGTGAAATCAGTTGTTCCTCTTGCGGAGAACCTGTGAGTGACAGTCTTTCTTGCTTAACATGCGGGAATATTGAGGAACGGCTGCCACCCAGTTATTTTTCCAATAACTCTCCGAATGGTATGTGTATCAAGTGTTCCGGGCGTGGTGCGTATTTTGAAGTTAATATGGAAAGCTTTGTGACGGATAGCCGTACGACCTTTGAGCAGGTTCTTGATGGAGTGGGGCTGACCCCTGGTTATAAACGGTTATTTCAAAGAAGGTTCAATGAATATTTAGCGATGCCTTACTTACAATTACCCGAAGAAGTGAAGGAAGAAATCATCTATGGACATTATTCAAACGGCAATTCTGATAAGCTCAGCGCTTGTTTAACAAAAATTTTTCAGGGTCGCCGTCAAAGAGGAGAAGATTTAAATGGTGTGTATGCCAATGTTCTATGTTCCGAATGCCACGGGTTTAGGACTGGAGAAGAAGCACGAAGAGTGCTGTTAAATGGCAAGCATATTGGCGAGCTTGGATTAATGACAATCTCAGAAATGCATAAATTCCTTGAAGATATACTCCAGCAAAATTCGCTCACTCCATTTGGTAAGAACCTGCTTCAAGATATATGTCGTAAAACGAATAGCTTGATTAGAGCACGGCTCGGCCACCTTTCCCTGTACAGAGAAATGCCAACCTTGAGTGGTGGAGAAATACAGCGGCTATTCCTTCAGTCCCATTTGGATTCGAAAATGGATTCGCTGATTTATGTTCTCGACGAACCAACAGCAGGACTTCATGAGTCTGAAAAAGCTGAGCTTCTAAAATCTATTCGGGAGCTAACGGACTTGGGCAACACGGTTATTGTTGTAGAGCATGATAAGAATGCAATTAGAATGGCGGAGCATATCATTGATATAGGGCCCAAAGCTGGTATAGAAGGTGGGCAGGTTGTTTATCAGGGTGATTTAGAAGGATTGCTCAAGTGCAAAGAATCTATAACAGGTCAGTATCTTTCGGGCAAAACGACCATGCCTACTAGAGCTATTCATCAGAGTGTTGCATTGGTACGATGTCTGACAATCAGACATGCCAAAACCAACAACCTCAAGGATGTGACAGTTGAATTCCCTTTACAAGCTATGGTCGGGATAGCGGGACTGTCGGGAAGCGGGAAAAGCTCGCTGATTGCAGATACAATGCTTCCTCTTCTGAAAAGCCATTTTCGTGACACGTCGGCAGACAACGAAGAAAACGAAATGGACGGCGAAGAAGAAGTAACGGTGGCGCCAACTGTTGCGGACAGGCTGGAGGGTATGGAACATATTTGTGGATACGCAGAAATATCACAGGCTCAGATTGGTAGGAACTCGAACTCCAACCCGGCAACCTATATCGGTATTTGGGATAAAATACGTAGCCTGTTTGCCAATCAACAGGAAGCCAACGAGCAAAAATTATCGGCAGGTCATTTCTCATTCAACTCAAAAGGCGCGTGTTCGGTATGTGGTGGCAGCGGTAATGAGACAATCCGACTGGGCGGCAATCTTAAAATAGAAAAAACATGCGCAGAATGCCAGGGGAAAAGGTTTAATGATGTAGCCTTATCGGTCAAATACAACGGTAAAAATATTTATGAAGTTCTTGAAATGAGCGTGTCGGAAGCCGTTACTTTCTTTGAAGATAACAAGGGGATTGTTGGGATTTTGAAAGTGTTGGAGCGAATTGGCATGGGCTACATTAAAATTGGTCAGTCTACCCCAACATTAAGCGGCGGCGAAGCACAAAGGATAAAACTCGCAAAAGAGATTGGCCGAAGACGGAAAGGTAATATCCTTTATATACTTGATGAGCCTACTACTGGTCTTAGTCTGTATGATACCGCAATGCTCATCGAACTGTTAGACGAGCTTATAGCCAATGGTAATTCGGTAATCGTTATTGAGCATAACACGACTGTTCTTACTTCCTGCGACTGGATTATTGAGCTTGGGCCGGGCGGCGGCCCAGACGGAGGGTATATCATTGCGGAGGGATCGCCCGGAGCACTGAAAGAAAATCCAAAGTCAATAACCGGGAGGTATCTATAATGCGAAGAGATTACTGGCCAGCAACAGAGTGGCGGACGCAGGACCCAGCAGCTTTAGGAATGGACACGGAAAAGCTTTCAGAGCTTGAATCTATACTAAAAGCCCAATATAGCAATCTAACTGGTATTGTTGTCGTGCATAAGGGGTATATTGCCTATGAAAAATACGATAGCAGCTGCGACCCGAATGACACTTACCATGTCGCTTCAGTGACGAAAAGTATCATATCTGCCCTTATTGGCATTGCTATAGATACAGGATATATCAAAAGTGTTGACGAAAAAGTCATGGATTTCTTCCCCGAATATGATTCCGGAGCTATCGATATACAGAAGCGGGCGATAACCCTACGACATCTTCTCACTATGACGGCGCCGTTTCCCTTTACATGGAAACCAGGGGGTGGAGTACAGGAGCCGCTGGACAGACTGCGGAGGCAGAAGGATTGGATTAAGTATACCCTTGACCTGTTGGGCCAGAAAGGGAGACCCGGCACATTCCAATATTGCACTGCGGGGACGCACCTGCTTTCGGCTATTATTACACGTACCACTGGTAAAAGTGCCCGAGAGTTTGCGAATGAGCGTTTATTTGGACCTGTTGGCATGAAAGTGATTCCTGATTTCATTATGAAATCGTTCGGTCTCGAGGATGTGTTTGGGAAAAATCTAAAGGGATGGATACAGGACCCAAACGGCAATTCCACAGGAGGATGGGGGCTTACGCTAACTCCCAGAGATATGGCACGTTTTGGATTTCTTTATTTGAATGGCGGTATTTGGGACGATAAACAAATTATTTCTAAAGCGTGGATTGATGAGTCGACAGCGATGAACGCCAACAAATACGGTTATTTGTGGTGGTTAGATGAAGAGGACGGGATTTTTGCATACTTTGCCATGGGTGATGGCGGCAACGCTATTTGTTGGATTCCGGATAAAGACCTGGTGGTAGCAATCGCGTCCAAAATCGTGAGCAAGCCTCGTGATATTTGGCCACTAATCAAAAAGATAATAATCCCCTCTGTAATAAATTGAATCTTGATACTTTTTCGTGTTGGCTACGTTATTGTTTATGGAAAGGGGAGGGGAGCTCTCGTGAATGGGCAGTTTATGACAATGTATGAGGAGTATTTTGACGATGTATACCGATTTGTACTGTATAAAACGGGGAATAGGTGGGATACGGACGACCTCGTCAGTGAAATTTTTCGTAAAGCATTTCAGCATTTTAATCAAAACCGAGTCGAGCTGGAACGTATGAAGCCATGGCTTTTTACTATAGCCCGCAATACAGTTATTGATCATTATCGCAAAAGAAAAGAATGGGCATATGGACACGATCCAGAGGTGTTCGGTTATACGCATACCACTGAGCTTCTGGAAACGATAGATCTACAAAATGATTGTTTGAAGCAATCCTTGCTATCGCTTACTACGGAAGAAAGAGAAATGATTAACCTCAAGTATATCGCTGAAATGAAATATTCGGAAATCAGCGGCATAGTTGGCAAAGCGGAAATGTGGATGAAAACGAAAGTTCATCGTATTAAGCAAAAGATGGCATTGTTAATAAACAAATGTATGGAGGCGCAGAAATGAACGACATACAATGGGAAAGTCTCATGAAGGACCTAAAAACAAAGCTTCCTGTCAATGAGGAATTAAAGGATAATCTGCGTCAATCTTTTGTGAACAAGCGCTCTAAACAACAACACCATTACCGTAAGAGCTTAATAAGCATTGCAGCGCTTATACTCTGTCTTGTTCTATTGAGTACATTATGGCCAAACGATAAAGCTGTTCCTAAGGCTCAAGCAGCATCACTGCACTTTTTTAATTCATTTTCGCTGATGGAGCAGCTAGGGAAAGAGAATAGCTCAGGTATGGCGGAGTATAAAGGGACCATCTATCTTCCAATGAAGAACAGAGGACTATATGCCTACGACAAGAAAGGTTTATACAAATTAGAAGCAGGTAATATCAATTTTGTTCGTGTATCTCCAAGTGGTGACGAGCTGGTTTATGTTAAGGATGGAAGCCTGTATATATATGAAATTAGCAGCAAGACAAGTCGGACTCTTCTCAAGTCGGCAGCTTCTCAGGAAATGCTCGAGACTCCTTCATGGTCAGAAGACGGCTCCCGGATTCTCTATGTAATTAAGAAGACTTCTGATGGTGTTAGCAGTAAAACAGAGGACGGCAGTGATAACAGCACTGGACAAATTTCAGAGATTAATGTTAAGAAGGGCACCATTAAGGAAATGACAACGGGTTCTTACCCTTCCTATATAAGTGGTCACAATGCGATAATTTTTGAAAATAATAATAAAATTATAAGAAGAAGTTTAGTGGATGGGAAAGAAAGTGTACTCGATTCAGGCCAATATCCTTCGGTCTCCAATGACGGTGCATATATTGCCTATATCAAAATGCAGGGCGAACCGGCGCTTCAAGATATTTGGGTTGCAGATTCAGACTTCAAGACGAGTAAACAAGTCAGTCATAACATGCTAGTCGATGCTTGGGATTCCGATACAGGTGAGCCTATTGAAGGTAAACAGCAGCCTCGATATACCTTTGAAGAGCCAGTGTGGAGCAGCGATAGTCGTCAGCTATTTGTCTATAAAGTGTTTCACACGAATGTAGTGTGGAAAAAACTTATGCAATTCGAGGTTTCAGAAACGATTGCACCTCCCGAAGCGATTGTAGCTGGCTCGATTCAAGCGCTTATTTATAGGGATGAAGATTATGCTCACAGCTTCTTCAGCTATGATCCGGGATATCTTAAAGGTACGAGTCCTCGTCAGGTTGGATACAAGATTATAAAGAGTGGACAGCAGAATGGAAAAGAGTTTGTTGATGCTGATACTTACTTATCCTACGCCAATCCTTTTTATCAAATCGTTACTACCCGTTACTGGGTTTCAAAAGGTGAATCAGGATATCTTATTGACGGGATGGAGGAACTAAACAATCAGGTCGTATCAGCTTCAAGTGAAAGTGTGAATATGAGTACTAATGATGAAGCTCCTCAGCCGATTTTTGCGCTCAAAGATATCCCACAGGAAACAAATTGGGTTAACGATAAAATTTTCAACATTGTATATCAAGAGTCAAAAGGAACCGTGTTTTTCACATTAAATCGGCAAAAGGGTAATCAGATGCGATTGGTGCTGTTGAAATATGAGGTTGGCAGCAAGCAGTTTTCAGAAATAGCTACGCTCGGCGAAGTTGAAGATTCAGGCTTAATGATAATGGATTCGGAACAAAAATACGTTGCTGTTGAAGTGCAGATTAAGGGAAAAGAAGATACCATTGTGTATGATCTTGATCGCCATAAGATGAGCATGCTTTCCGAAGAAATATTAGGTGAAAAGGCTATGGCCGTTCACACTCGATTCTGGAATGATGGAAAATTAACATTTTATGCGGAAATGGAAGGCAGGGATGGCTTCTTTCAATTTAATCCAGAATCTAAGAAATAAAGTATTGTTTTTATTCTAGAACAGCAAAATGACCGCCTTTTAGACAAAGGCGGTCATTTGCGTTAGTTGATATTCAGTTATTACAAACAAATGATAATGGCATTACCTTCCGGATCAGCAGCAAAGAAATGATGCTCATGTTGAATATCCATTAGGATCCGTGCCTTCTTGTCCTGCATGAAACGATAAGCTTCATTAATATTGGAGGCATTCAACATAAAAGAAGGAAACTTACCCCAATCGCGATGATTTCTATTATCGTCAAGCAAAACGCCAGTCCCATTGTCCATATCAAACCAATAAATCGGTCCTCCATCTTGGCGCTCGGGCTTTATGGAGTGTCCAAGCAGGCGGGCGTACCATTCCGTTGCTCTTTTTAAGTCGATTACAGGTACTACAATACATTGAATGCGGTTTGTAATAGGGTGATTCGCAGCGTTGGGTACGATAGGGCTCGGATTTACCCAATCCGATTCAATGATCATGAGTACATTTCCTTCCGGGTCAAATATGTTGAAGTAGGTTAATCCCTCATGAACCTTTTGTATATCTAGTACGATCGGGATGTCGTTCTGCTTGACCCAGGCGTAGGTTTTATCGATGTCGAGCGTCTTTAACATAAATTGCGGGTGTTGTAGCTCGTCCTGCATAAATCGATGATCATCCAGCATCAAGTTGACACCATTATTCATATCAAACTCGTAATAAGGCTTTTCCGAAGCGATCTCTTTAACTGTAACCCCTAGAATCTCCCCATACCAAGCGGCCATTGCGGACAAGTCTTGTACGTGTAGCATGGTGCCGCTTACCGACCGAACTCCCGATCCTTGAATTGCCGATGCTTTCATATGAATCTCTCCTTCAAATCTTGTGAGTTTCATTTATAAGACGTTCGTGACAGCCAAGATCTATCAAGAGTATATAGATATTTTTGAAAAAATTTGTTCTAACCGTTCAATTCCTTTTTCCTCTGCATCTTTTGCTTGTCTTAATTGAAGAATGGATTGTTCATGGATATCGATTTGCAAGCCGGGCATTCCGTATGGAAATGATGGGTACAGTCGCGTGAAAGCTTGATAAGTCTCATTATAGTCATTGATCGCATCCTGCCATAAGATAGCGGTGCCCGGATCGCTACGAATAGTCGGATGCTCTTTCCATTTGTTCAGAAAGAATATGGCATGCTGTCGGGCTTCAGTCAATAGAGCAACATTATAAGCATGTCCTACTGGCAGCACCCGGTTCTCTTCGAAGGCTTTGATCCAAGCTGCATAAGCGGCAATCCCTGTAACATAGCCTGGAACCGTAGCTTCCTTGCCTCGAGCGTGACGGATGATCGTATTGAGTGCATGAGCGATTGAAGGTTGTGTAGACATTCCCACTGCTTCAATTACTCCGACGAATAACTCCGGATTATCCAACGTACGTCCCAGCTTGTCATAAGGCACCTCTAATGAATGCTGCACAGCGTTTCGATAAGTAAAATGTCCCGATGCATCGTTATAGCCATAGATGATCCCAAACTCAGCTTTGATTAAATTCCATACGATAGCTGGCATCCCTTTATTGATAGATTCACGTATCATGTCCAGAGCTTGTATTAAAGTGTCAGGGGTTAACACTCGTTCAGGACGACCGATCCATTTCGCACGGTGTCCGTACGTTATCGCAATTCTTTCCATGACCGAACCCCAGTCGTAGATTAAGCTGCTGCTCAAGCCACAATCGGTTGTCATTTGGATACGAAAAGCTTGTCCAGTGAATCCCATTATGTCGCTTAAGGTATGGTTGTTATTGTTCGTGTAATTAAGCACCTCATGAAGGATATGACCTAGAGAAGTGTACGCGGATTGATATTGGGGGATAGGTAACAGATGAAAGGAAGCAAGACCCATAGCCTTGTACTGCTCAATATTTTTTATCGTTTCCCGTTTAAAACGTTCCTCTTGCAGCTTCATTTTGGATCTTGAAATGATGTTATATACGTTGCCTGTTGTGATAGAAAAGGCGTCTGCAAGTTCCTCGGGAGAATGCTGATGAAAGAAGTAGGCCTCGACAATACTACGGTTTCTTTCAGACAACGATTCTATCATTGCAGAAATGGATTCCATCCATTCGTTTGTTAGCGATATGATTTCCGGAGTGTTCGTTATTACGGTGGAAACCTCTTCAGTATGCTGTGCGAATAAGGAATTTCTCTTGTTTTTACGCAGAGTGTCAACAGCTTTATTACGTACGATTTGTCGCAGCCAAGGGATAAATCGCTCAGGCTGTGCGAGAGATTCCAGCTGCAAATACGAATTTATTAAAGCATCTTGCACGATATCCTCTGCCCAGTATGCATCATGAATGATGGAGTATGCCCAATTTACGGCTTTAGCCCGATGCTTGATGACGAGCTCGTTGAATGCATCCCGATCCCCACTTTTAGAGCGTTCTACAAGCTCCAGGTCATCCGTCTGAAAATCCAAGAGAAATCTTCCTCTCATAGTAGGATTCGTATAGGCAGCACATACTAGCAATTAGTAACGCTCAGCAGTCATATTTAGCCATGAGCTCGGTAAGGTTTATTTTAATACATTCCAGTAGTTCTGGTGGATGTGTGACTGTCGCTTCATTACCTAAGCCAATGAAAAACTTAGCGAAGAACAGAATGTCACGCTTCGAAATGCTCCCTTCAAGCCAACCGGTTCCATCCTGACGAATATGAAGCTTGGGTACTGGCCAAGGCTCAGCCTCACACAATTGGACACCCTCTTTCGTTAGTTCCGCATAAAGTGTGACATCCTCTTGCCCCGTGGGGCTATCCGATCCTCTATTTTCAAGGTGAATATGTCGAAGATCCATTGGTTTTAAGGCTGAATGAACGACAGAATGGATTCTGTCACATCGGAACACACGAACCTCATCGCTCTGGAAGCAATAGGCGGGACAGTACCATAAACCGTTCCTTGTATATATTCCAATGGGTTGTATTTCCCGATTTGATCGCTTTTCTCGAGATTCATACTCTATGAGTAACACTTTTTGCTGAATGGCTGCATCTAGCAGGATAGATAAATACGGAGAATTGATTTGCCTAATAGGAGTTACAAAATCGACACGGTTTTTCATTTGGTCAATCCGATCCTGGATGTCCTGTGGCATATAATAATAAAATTTGCTCAATGCCGAAGAAGATTCCGTTTCAAAAGGAAGGGAAGAATAGTGACGAAGGGCATGAACCGCAAAAAAGATAGCGATGGCTTCTTCCTCGGAGAAGGCTATAGGAGGCAGAATCCTTTCCTTTAATACCCGGTAACCACCATGAGGTCCCACTTCAGAGTATAGGGGCACACCTAATTCACTCAATTCCTGTAAATCCCTTAAAATCGTCCTCGACGATACGCTAAACTCACGGGCAAGCTCTTTTACCGTAAACTTACGTTTTCGGTTCACTGTCATCATTAAATCCATAAGTCTTTTTGCTTTGGACATGGCGATACTCCTTTTACTAACTACGACAATCATTGTCACTATTATCTGTTATGGTTGATATGAAAGCAAGTTGAAGATGATCTAGAACACAAGGAGGAAATGGCATGCTTCATTCACAAGATAATCAATTTGTGACAAGAAAATACTTCAGGTCCGGCAATATGAAACTCTCTTACCTTGACTTTGGTGGGGAGAGCTCACAAGTGTTACTCCTATTACACGGACATATGAATGATGCACGAACCTTTTCACAATTAGCGTTAAAATGGAAAGAAGATTGGCGAGTGATTGGTCTAGATCAGCGTGGTCATGGTTGGAGTGAACACTCTTCTGAAGCAGATTACTCAAGAGAAAGCTACTTGGAAGATATCCTTAACCTTATTCGCACTGAGCTGGGCGGACAAGCTGTAACGATACTGGGTCATTCTTTAGGCGGAATAAACGCATATCAGTTTGCTTCCCGTCACCCTGAATTTGTAAAGGCAGTTATTGTGGAAGACATCGGCGTAGAAATTCATTCTGACCTCTCTTTTGCGGAGAAGCTTCCCAACCGTTCTGATTCATTAGAAGAGCTGAGAGCATCACTTGAACGTATAGGAATTAAAGCCATCGATTATTTTGCGGAAAGTGTGTTTGAGGATGAAAAGGGCTGGGGGTTTCGTTCTGATCTCAAAGGGATGAAAATTTCTGCACAAAACATAAGTGGGATTTGGTGGGAAGATTGGCTAACCTCGTCATGTCCTATTCTTCTTATTCAGGGTAAAAAAAGCTTCGTATTAGACTCAAGCCAAGCTGAGCTCATGGCATCACGAAGACCAAATACAAAGCTTGTAGCTTTTGAACAATGTGGTCATGGTGTCCATTCCGATGACCCGAGTGGCTATTATCAGGTTGTAACGAATTTTCTTGATGAGCTGCAATTGAGATGAGTAAGGGGGTCAAATGAAAATGCACTGTGAGCAGCACTCCACACATGTGGAGTGCTTAATATTGATGGTACTGAAAGAATATTTGAGATGTGACAGTTTCGCTCAAGTGCTGTTTGAACCCTTTTTGTATGTATCTCTCATTTGATCAGTTCTCCTTATTATTCACTTGTTTAATTACCTAAGCAACCTCCTATAGGTCCTTTCTAGTAAACAGATTTACAGTTAAGTAATAGGAAGCAATGAAAAACAGTAAGATACCGATCGGGATAAGAAATAGCGTTTGGTCACTACTAAAGCCTTGGTCGTTCATCATATTCATAAAAATAGCTGTAGGTTGCGCCAGAGCAATTAGGATTATTAAAAATATGACATTTATAATGCCGGTTCCTTTTTTACTAAGTGTGTAAAAAAGCGGCATATAGATGGAAGTTAGAATAAGCAATATTCCTACTGGAACTAGTATGTCCATGACCGAATAGTCTGGCTTGTTTAGCTGTGGGACTGCTAATTTAACGAGCGAGTGAATCCCATAAGAAGCAAGAACTCCAAAAAGTGTATAAATGATGGCTGTTACGTATTTGGCTTGAACAATATTCTTGCGGCTAATCGGCAGCGTAACCAGAAAATTATGATTATTTTTTTTGATATCTATCATTGTACCGAGACTTAGTGTAGCAAAGGCTGTATAGATACCCACAAGTTGAATAGACGAATCTATTTTCATAAAAGCGATGCTGAATACAGCAAGATAAAGGAAAACCACTCCTAGTGAGCTTTTTAGAGCGATGAAGTCTTTACGAAGCAAGTTAAGCATGAATTCGTCCTCCCTTGGCGGTGAAATATATAATGTCTTCTAAGGATGGTTTGTCGAAAACAGCATAATTTCCAAACAACTGTAAGGCATCCTGCCTATTATCTACTAAGCCCTCAAAACCGACAGCAGTCTCACGAATCCCGATAAATTTACTTCGAATATCCGAATCAAGCAGTTGTAAGTCACCTTTGACGATTGCGTATCTCTCCAATACTTCATCTTTTGATTCATTAAATACGAGTTTTCCACGATTGATGAAAGTAATGTAGTCGGCAATACGATCCAAATCTGTTGTAATATGGGTCGAGAAAATAATGGAATTTCTCTCGTCCTGCATCATATCCGCAAGTAGATCGAGCAATTCCCTTCGAAATACAGGATCAAGTCCAGAGGTAGGCTCATCCATGATTAAGATTTCTGCCTCATGCGATAAGGCAATTGCAAGAGAAAACTTGATTTTCATCCCCTTGGATAATTCTTCGATCTTCTTCTTAGGGGACAACTCGAATTGTTCAAGATAGCGGTTAAACTTCTTTTCGTTCCACTTCTTATAGAACGGTGCGATCATCTTCTCCGTGTCACGAATCTTAAGATGTTCATAATAGTAGCATTCATCCGACACAATTCCGATGCGTTGTTTAATGTCAACTTCTTGTTTAGGCATATCGCAGCCTAGTATTTTCACGCTCCCTGAGTCTGGACGGACCATGCCGAGCATCATCTTGATCAAGGTACTTTTACCAACACCGTTCGGACCAATGAGTCCGGTAATGTAGCCTTGTTTTACATCCAAAGATATATTATCGACTGTAAATTGGGAGTATGTTTTCGTTAGATTACGTAATTCGATTACATTCATGTGTTCTGTTCCTCCTCGAAAAATAGTGTTATATGATCAATTAGATCTTGTTGATTCATGCTTAATTCCTTGCTTTCTCGAATGATTTCTATCATTTTCTCTTCTAATAGTTTCATGCGCTGCTCCCGTATAAAGTCTTTATTTGCTCCAGATACGAAACAACCCTTACCTACAACAGAGTCGATTAGTTTCTCTTTCTCCAATTCTTCATATACACGCTTAGTTGTAATTACACTAACTTGTAAATCCTTGGCAAGCTGCCTGATGGAAGGAAGGATTTCACCTGCTTTCAATTCACCGCTCAAGATGCACTGTCTAATCTGGTTTATAATCTGCATGTATATCGGATCGCTCGATGCGTTGGATATAATAATTTTCATGTTCCATCACCTCGCCCCCGTCAATAGAGTGTCTATCGTATATATATAATATACACACTATTACTTTGTTCGTCAATTTTATAATTTTTTTATTGTTTGAAAAGACGATACATGTGGAGTGCATAATACTTATGGTACGAAATTGAAAGAATAAGAAGTGAACATATATGTTAGTTAAACAATCTATACATCAAGGTACTTCAAGAACTAACATTGATATAGTAATAAAAAAACGGAGGAATAGTGGCCCAAAGCAAAGGAATATCTGATTGGTATCTCACCTATAAAACAAGAGTATGTAAGGTTGAAAGGGATTATGGATTTGAAAAGGTCTAGATTAATCGGTATTCGTCAACATATGTCTAATGTCACAAAACGCCCCCTTATCTCGTTTTATTAGCAAAACAAAATAAGGAGTGGTTGCAATGAAAGAATTGATATGTATCATCGTTGGCGGAGGATATGCGGGCATTAATACGGTTAATGCGATTCGAAAAACGTTTAAGGGTGATGCAAGCCAGCGTCCGCTTCGACTTATTCTAATCGACAAGAATCCCTATCACTTTCGCAAAGTTTTGCTTTTTAAGCCTGCGGCTGGAAACGAAGATATAATTGTCCCACTGACAAGGTTGTTTCCCGAGGGGGTTGAAATCGTTCAGGCTACCGTAACCAAAATCGAATCAGAGAAGAGAAGGCTGCTTTATCAGGATGCCGAAGGAAATGAGAATTCGATGAAATATGACATTCTCGTTTTGACGGTAGGCAGCGTCGTACGGCAACCCGACCTTGATCAGGGGGGAGTGGCATTGGCGAGCTTGGATGCCGCGTGGAAGATCAGAGAGGCGTGGCGCACGAATATGCAAAAAGCCGTTAAGGAAACAAACGCGAAAGAGCGTCAGAGATTAATGACCATTGCCGTTGCGGGAGCAGGCATAAGCGGCATCGAGACATCTGCCGAACTGGCTCATTTCGTTCGAGAAGATGCACAGCAATTGGGACTTGACCCGAGTGCTGTAAGGATAAAATTATTTAACGCGAATAATAGGCTGTTCCCGGATGGCCCGGCCAAGGTAGGGCTTAAACTGGAACGTTCACTTGAAGCTTGCGGAGTAACCGTCTTACAAGGGAGCAGAGTATTACAGGAGAAAGAGGGAACGCTTACCTTATCTAGCGGAGAAACGATGTCCGTCGGTCTATGTGTTTGGACGCTGGGGCTGTTACCCAATCCAATGCTGAGAAACATCGGGTTACCGGTCACTCCGGAAGGATACGTGATCGTAGATGCAAGTTATCGTGTTCAGGGTGCTCAGGGTGTATACAGTATCGGCGACTGCGCCCGAATCGTAGACCCTGCTAGCGGACGGGCGGACGGGAAGACGTGTAAGGAAGCGACTGCTCAAGCGGCAAGGCTTGGAAAGATTTTGTCGGCGGATATTGAAGGGCGCTCTGCCCCTTCGCATAAGGGGTTTATAGACTTTTTCTGCTTTGGCTTAGGTCCGGGGCATGGAATGGCATGGACACGTATATGGGGGGTAGATATTATTTTTACGGGAAAGCTGGGTTGGCGACTGAGAAAATTCACATGGGATTCGGCAAGCCTGTTAAAATAATGTAAATAGAGGATTAGAGGATAAGGATGGAAGTGTAAGATGCAAGAGTTATATGAGCAATATAAAGGGCTGCTGTTTACGCTTGCCTACCAGCTGACCGGGTCGGCCTCCGATGCGGAGGATGTTGTCCAGGACGTATTCCTGAAGATAAATGACGTAGATCTGGCGCGTTTGGTTGAACCGAAAGCATATTTGTGCAAAATGGTGACTAATCGCTGTCGGGATTTATTCAAATCGGCTCGTAAACGGCGTGAACTGTATTTCGGACAATGGCTTCCTGAGCCCATTCTTACTCCCAATGATGAAACGTTTGAAGCGGTTGTTCGTGACGAGCTGTTGTCTTATGCTATGCTCGTGTTGCTTGAAAGGTTATCCCATACGGAACGGGCGGTGTTCGTGCTACGTGAAGCGCTCGGCTTTGAATATTCAGATATTGCTGAGCTTGTTGACAAAAGTGAAGCAAATTGCCGCAAACTGTTCAGTCGTGCGAGAGGAAAGATGGGGATAACCCTCGATGAGCAGGTTCACTCAGAAGCGGCGAGCGAAGAGTGGGTCCGTCGATTCCTGAAGGCTCTCGAACTGGGAAACGTGGACACGGTTGTATCCATACTCGCCGAAGATGTCGTGTTGGTCTCTGATGGAGGGGGCAAAGCGTTCGCCGCCGTCCATCCTATTGAATCGCGCGATCTCGTCGCACGGTTCCTTCTAGGTCTAATACGTAAGGCCCCTCATTACGAAGGTGGTATGCATGTCGAGATGACGGATATAAATGGTCAAACAGGGCTTATTGTCCGTTCAGGCGAGCACATCGAAGTTGTTGTACTGATACACGTTGAGAAAAATGCGATTTGCAATCTGTACTTTGTTAGGAATCCGGATAAGCTGAGGCTCTTATTGAAATGAAAAAGAGAATTCGAAAAAGATATACCAAAATAGACCGCCTTATATATGGCGGTTCTTTTGGGTTAGATATAAGGAGTTATCGAGAAACGAAAGCTTTAGCAAAAAACATGTCGTGAAACATACGCTTGACATAGCAAATATGTCCTATTTTGAAAATATCGCGTTCGAGTGATTTGTGCATTATCTTTTATGACCAAAGCCGAGTGAAATGATTTAGCGTATAACTGCTTGTCCAAGCGTCGTCTGAATTCCAATGGGAACTAAGAAAATGTACGCTTCCGTTTTTTACAGCAGGCAGAGTGCTCCAACCAGGCAAGCTTTGCAAAGCCTTTTTGGCAGACCGCATGTTATTAGATGGTCGGACTAAAATAAATAATCGATCCCCTAAAGCGTATTGATCGATAATATTCGGATCAATGTGGATATAATAGTCTCCGTGATTTGGCCGAATGTGCTGTATGCGCTCATCCCTTTTAAAGCCCATCGGATGATAAATAATTCGTAGTAATCCTCTATTGCGATGCATTAGATACAGCTCTCTATTAGAGTCATAGAAGAGGACAACCGCTGTTTCCTTTTCGGACTTTCTAGTCTGAAGCTCTCTCCATATCAGCTCGCATCTTATGTCATATTCTTCTATCCATTTCTTGGTTGTATCGTATACGCCAAGAATTTCACCGAGCTTTCTTAGCCGATTATGCATCGAAGCATACTCATTCAAGCCAACGGTTGGTGCAATTTCACTGACCTGAGGGGATTGCTCACAGGCATAACGACTCAGTAGCACGAGATCCGGGTTAAGTTCACGTACTTTCTCCAAATTGACTGGAAAACCAATATCCTGTGTTCGCTCCAACTGATGGATGACAGGTTCATAGTTGTAGAACCGCAAGCTTGCTCCGATAGGAGCAATCCCCAATGCAAGCAAGTCGCCTAACGTGCTTGCATCGTCATACACGATACGTTTGGCTGACGAAGGGACGAGCTGGGTTATTCCACGCCAGTCCTTAACCTGCTGCTGATGATTTTGTATGCGTGTATATTGCCCAGGAGACATGCCCATTAATTGCTTGAATCGACGGTTAAAATATTGCTCGTCATCATAACCGACTTTTTGGGCAACCTCCCATATCCGTTCATTCGTACTGCTTAAAAGTCTCTTTGCTTCTTCCATTCGCAAATGAGTAATATAGCTGCTTGGGTTGCAGCCAGTCAATTGTTTGAAGCTACGTAGATATTGCCATCGTGGAAGCTGTGCCCTATCAGCTAACTGCTGTACACTGACATTCATGGAATAGCTATTGTGCAAAAAATGCAGGGTTTCTTCTACTGCATGGTTTGGGTCAAAGCATACTTGCTGTTCCTCAAGTGTTCGTTGTTCTACTAAAAGAGTAAGCAGGTATAAAAAATGCTGCTGCTTATGCAACTGAAGCAACACATCCTGCTCATCTGGCTTATGAGCAATGCTTTCTGTGCATTTAATAAGATTTGACAGCGGTAAATAAGTTTTTCCTGTAATTGACTTTATGAGCTGATCAGTTGCCCCCAAACTTTTCTGCTGCTCTATCGAAATAAAGGTTAACAAATAAAGCCTGCTGGATATATGCACCTTCAAGCTACAGAGGTGATTCGGTAGAAGAAGTGTACAAGTTCCAGCCTCAGCTATACTATTATGCTGCTGGAATTGCATGCTCAGCCTTCCTTGAATGACAATAAGCAAACGATAATTGTCTGAACTACTCAGCTCAAGCGAATCCTCACCGCTGTAGGTTTGGGTAAGCACATCGGTTAACACAAGCGAGAACATGTTGCCACCTGCCATGTAATTGTGATTTTATTACTATAGTGAAAGAGGCTTCAACTTCTAATAGCCACCTCCAAGAAAATGAAAGTGGCTTACAATAGTGTTGTAATTTTTTATTTATTTGAACATTTCAGTTTCTAATATTTTGGGGAAAGTCTCAATCAGCTTTCGAGTAGTAACTACGTCACTATCATTGTATTCAAGAGGAATATAATGGACTTTTCCATTTTTGACAGGCTCCAGGTTTTGAAACAAACTGCTTTCCCGTAACTGCTTAAAGCCTTCCTTGGCTTCAACGTTGTTGTCGTAAAGAATAAACAGGTTGTCTGCAATCAAGGAACTATGCATCTCTTCCTCAGTTATTTGAATATACGGAAGGCTGGTTGTCGGATTTAGTGAAGCTACTTTCTCAGACATTTTGTAGCCAAGAGGGTGATTAATAAGATCGAACAAAGCAAAATTTTTCATAAGATACATTTCTTTGTTCCAGTAGTACACGACGACAGCGGCAGTCTCATTATCTGCAATTTTTCCCTGCTCTCGCAACGATTTAAACATCTTCTCCGTTTTTTCCTCAAGATCATTAATGATGCTTTGGGCCTCTTTTTCCTTGCCGACCACTTTACTAATCGCCGTAAGGCGATCCTTGAGGGGCAAGTACTCATCAAAGTTAGCGACATGTGCGATTTTGCTCAACATATTGTATTCGTCAGCTTGCGTCTCATAACCCAGAATTATCAAATCAGGGGATAAGCTCAGAACCGTTTCAAGGTTGGTGGGCATTCCGATATCTGGCGCCTGCTTGCTTAAATGATCATGGATTGGCTTTAAGATTGAGGACTTTTGAAAATAGCGATGAGGATAACCTACTGGTTCAAAGCCTAATTCCTGCAAATCAATGATAGCCCCTGAGCCTGCAGCAACAACAACTCTTTGTGGATTTGCAGGGATTGTAACCTCGCGACCTGTAAAATCAGTGTACTTTTTCGTCACTGTTTCAGTTTCATTGGCAGAGTTTGAACCTTTCTCAGTAGATGCTATTGTATTGCTCTGTGCCTGAGACCCACAAGCACAAAGCAGGACGATGCATAGTAATAAAACAAAGGACGATAAATAGTTTTTCATTCCTAGCCTCCTATTTCAAATGTTAAAATTGATAACGATATTCATTATCAATTGATAGTTTGAGAATAGCACATATCAAAATTAGCAACAATGGATTTTTGATAGGATTTTTGTACAGGCGTACCCTCGTCGCACATGGGTTCTTGTAAACACCATACATAAATAATAGTATAGGATTTAGGCGGTACATTCGAGCTTGTACATCTTGAACATAAGAACGGCAAGGAAATAAATATTGTATTACATAAAGCCACTAATAATGGGGAATATAAATATGTAGTATCTGAAAATGGTGTAGACCGCCCATTAATCCAAGGTGCAAAAAACTATTTTAATAAAACGGACGAGTACATTACGATCACGAGAGAAAAGGTTTTACATGATAAAATTAAACAAGCTCTAAAGGCGAAATAAACCCAATGTATATTCGGGAGTCATTAAAGAGAGTGAGAGTGCAAATGATTATTAAAGTAGCAAGTGAATCAGACTACGCTGATTTAAGACATATCTATCTAGAATCTCGCCGTAAAAGTTTTCATTGGGCCAATAAAGAAGAGATGGCTTTAGAAGACTTTGATAAGCATACTGTAGATGAGCATATCCTTTTAGCAGAGGAAGATTCTCGTATCCTTGGATTTGCTTCTGTATATTTGCCTGAGGATTTTATTCATCATTTATTCGTTCATCCTGATTTCGCAGGTAAGGGTGTTGGTGGTCAATTGCTTAAAGCCTCCATAGAAAAAATGAATAAGCCAATTAAATTGAAATGTGTATCCGAAAATCATAAAGCAATGAAGTTTTACGAGAATAATGGTTGGAAGAAAGTTGTTGAAGAAGGTAAGTCAGAGGAAAGATATTGGGTTATGGTATATGAATAAGGAAGGCACTGGGGCTTCATCATGAGGCTCCAGCTCGTCTTGTAGTCATTGCAAAAGCAAGAGACTATATCAATATTTAGAATTCCATATACATAGAGTCAGACTGTCGAGAAGCCTCGACGGTCTTTCTTATGCTCTGTTATTATAACGCGACACCGCGTTATCTTGGTGTTATGGGTGTTTTAATCAGGAGCGGAATCGAAGACCATCAAGGAAAAAATACGCCATTTCAGTCGTTTGGCTAGACTGTAGTTTTGTTCTTTGCTAGGCTTCGGACTGGGATGAAAACGGGACTTGAGCTTGTTCTGATCATGGTGGAGCAATTGCTATACTTCTAAATGGAAATACATACTTCGAAAAAGGAGCTCCATCATCATGAAGACAAACTTTAGCAACACACCTGTCACAAGCTCAGACGGGGAGAAGGAGCGTATTCGTTTCGCTAGGCGGGGACTTTTCGTTTTCTTCGCAATGCTCATTCCTCTTTCTATACTCGGGTACGTGCTGGCATTGAAATCCGAAATCTTTGTTCTACTCCTAATGTGGGCACCTGGCCTGTCCTCCATCTTCAGCCGCCTGCTGCTGCGTGAAGGCAAAGCGGATTTATCCCTGAAGGTGGGGGGAAGGCAAACACTGAAGAAATTGCCTTTTATATTGCTGTTTCCTGTATTCATTGGCCTTATTGCCTACGGAACTGCCTGGGTTACGGGGCTTGTACAATACGTCACACCGGATTCGTTCATTAAGGGATCACCTGCGGTTGTATTTATGGGACTTTTACTCATGCAAATGGTTGTCGGCACAATTGTAGGTCTGATCGGCGGTATTGGTGAGGAACTCGGATGGCGAGGCTATATGCTTACTCGGCTTATCGATGCCCGTGTTCCTTACCCGATTCTAACTAGCGGGGTCATCTGGGGGGTATGGCATCTTCCCGTAATGATTGCCGGGGCTTATTATTCAGGTCCTTACCCTGTTCTCTCTATTATTTTATTTATGATTTCGATTACCTCCTTCGGCTTCATTATAGGGCGTCTACGGCTAACAACTGGCAGTGTATGGCCAGCGGTTTTCTTGCATGCGTCATGGAATGCAATCATTCAGGACGTTTTCGATGCATCCTCCGGTGGTAAGAATGTGCTGCTGTGGACGGGAGAGTCCGGAATTATAGTAGCTCTTACCTTACTGGCTGCGGCATGGTTTTTTTCGAAGAGCAGGGCAGGATAATACAACTTTTCTGTTGACGACATCTTAATTAAGTAGTATTATTCTTCCAATTTATCTTGTTTGAAAGGAGAGTACAGATGTCAAATATTCAGGCAATCGTACTGGACTTGGACGGAACATTGCTCAGTAGTGATAAATCGATCTCTCCTAGAAATTATCAGGCTGTTAAAAGATGTTTTGATTCTGGAATGCATATTATTATTGCCACGGCGCGGCCACCTAGAGCGGCTAATCAATTTTTGAAGAAGTTCCCTTTTGTAGACTACATGGTTTACTACAACGGTGCTTTAGTTACATGCAAATCTACACAAACTGAGCGACACATTAGTATCCCTATGGAGATTAGTCAACGGATTAACAAATTCATCGAGTTACGAGTACCCCAGTCGATAATTTCATATGAGGTTAATGATTTATGGTATACGTGTAGACCAGTTCCCGACTCCCAATGCGCTCAATTAGGTATTCGCTCGAATGACCCGAAACCCCAGGTTGTTGATAAAGATTATATTAGTTCACTGTCCCCGATCAAAATATTGGTTCTAGGTTGCACCACATGGAGGGATATTTGCGAGCAATTCGGTGACCATGTGAACGTCATCGCAACTGATGAAGGAGTATTGGTCCAAATCATGCATAAACTAGCCTCAAAGGAAAAAGCCGTACAATGGGTGTTAAGCGAAATCGGAGTGAAATCAGAAAATGTAATGGTATTCGGGGATGATTTTAACGATTTAGGCCTATTCCATATATCCGGATTTTCGGTCGCAATGGACAATGCGATAATTGAACTAAAGAACTGTGCAGCCCACATAACCGATTCTAATGATAATGATGGTGTCGCTGTTGCAATTGAGAAATTTGTGGTGTAATCATTTTGCAGATATTGATTCAACTAACGGATTAAGATCGTTCAATATTTTGTGAAAATTAGTTACTCCACACATTCTATCACTTGGTTTGCCGCTACTGCCATTGCTTTGGCATTCGGGGCTGTACATTTATCACGACGAATAAACAGTCAATGACCGCTCTCGGAGTGTTGAAAAAGCTCTCGCATCCCGATCAAAACTATAAGCTGCCGAAAGCCATAAGCGGAGATGGAGGCGAAAAAATGTGTTGACACAAAAATGATTAGGCGCCATACTATGTACATGGCGAACAATAAAAACGTAATAACGGATAGTCATGCTGTCCCTTCACTTGTCCAAACGAAGCGTCAAATTGAACGCTACGGGTTGAACGTCGATGCGCAAGCCGTACTCGTCGCGTCTAGGCTAATGACCGCCGGAGCCAAGCTTGAACATGCCGCGGAGATTCATTTTTCCAGATTCGGCTTGTCAACAGGCCGGTATCGTTTATTGGCGGATCTTGAAGATCATCAGGGTGAAGAGCTGCCCTCGCAATTGGCGGAGCATCTTGGCGTAACGCGTGCTACCGTGACGGGGCTTATCGACAATCTCGAACGGGACGGTTACGTATCGCGCCGAGCCAGTTCGGCGGACGGCCGTCAGAAATCAGTCATCTTAACGGAAAATGGAGCGAGCAAGCTTCGCGACATGGCTTCGGAGCACTTCGAGAGACTGGAAGCGATGGTCCGATTGCTTACGGTCGAGGAGCGCAGTGTGTTTCTCGATCTGCTAGGCCGGGTGACGCAAGGTATGTCGGCATTGACTGACGATCCGGGCGCATCTAAGGCAAAAGGAAGCATACAGAAAGGGTAAAAAGGGCTAGTCATGCTAGCCCTTATTTACCGCCATATAGTTAGGTGGCTAATTATATGGCGATATAAACAGTTACAGAACATTATCGAAAAAAGGGGTGACAACATGAGTAATGTGAAGCATTCGCACAAAAAGGATTCTGCTTATGTCCTTGCATCAGAGGGTTCCGAAGAGAAAGGTTTTGTACTATGGCGCGAAGTGCTGATGGCCTATGTTTCGCCCGCCGTCATGGCAGGCATCGGGGGACTGATCACGGGCGACAGGAGCCTTCAGATTGCCGCATTGACCACAATTGGGGGAACGTCCGCGTTGATCGCATGGCTGTTAGGGCTTTGGCTGCGCAAACGGGGGAGGAGCAAACGATGGGTTGTCGGGCAACCTCGTTTGCTAGTCGTTGTCATGTTCGCGATAATCTGCGCTTCGCTCGGCTTTTTCGCCGCATGGTTGACGAACAGAGTGCCGGATATGGTTGGTTTGAGCGACTATTCGATTTGGTTTGATCGCGTCTGGATCGATTTTCCGTTATCCGGCACGATCGCAAGTACGATCATGACATGGCGTTGGCACAAGGCATTCAAAAAAATCACGCATTAAACGGAGGAGATAGAAGATGATAGCGATTATTGGAGCAACAGGTACGATAGGGAGCGAACTTTTGAAACGTGTGGTCGATCTTGGGGTGCCCGCTCGGGCGCTAAGCAGGGAACCGGAGAAGCTGCGCAACCGGCTCGGAGATGTAAGTAAGGCCACGATCGAGGTGGCAGCTGCCGATGCTGCAGATCCAGAATCTCTGCGCCGCGCGTTTGCCGGAGCGAAGCAGCTCTTCTTGGCGATGTCCAACAGCCCAAGACAGGTAGAAATAGAAACGTCAATCATTCGCTTCGCCGCCGAAGCCGGCATCGAGCATGTCGTCAAAATATCCAGTCCAGCCTTCGAGGAACGTTCGCCCGTGGCAGTCGCCGGCTGGCATCGCGATATCGAATCGGTCTTGGACGAGTCCGGTATGACTCGAACCGTATTGCGTCCCTATGCGTTCATGCAAAACTTGCTGCACCATGTACCGACGATTACATCTCAAGGTGCTTTCTTCGGCGTCATGGGTGATGCGCCTTGCAATTTCATCGATTGCCGGGATATCGCGGACGTTGCCGCAGAGGTTCTGACCAACCGGGAGGCGGCCGGACGTATTTATACGCTTACCGGATCGGAGATCAACAGTTATCCGCAGATCGCGGATAAGCTATCCACTTTGCTAGGCAAAACGATTCGCTATATAAACGTGGAGCCTCAAGCGATGCTTCGCAATCTGATAGAGCAAGGGCGCATGCCCCCATGGCTCGCAAACCATGTAGTGGAAATTCAGACGATGTCTACGGTGGTGCCGGAAAGGCCGACGAACGACGTCACGCGTTTGCTCGGCAGACAGCCCCGAACGCTGGATGGGTTTCTGCAAGAGAATGCAGAAATATTTCGGTAGCATCTGTAATTACCGTGTTCTCCAAACCAAACCGTCTGAATCGGCTGACGCAGCCTTCAGGCGGTTTTTGCGATTAAAGCTATTCCGGTTCTCTAGGCCAACCAGATGAAGCCATATCGGTCATGCACTTAAGGAACGTGGAATTACCCAGAGAATGTCTCGTAAAGGTAATTGTTGCGATAATTCTGTGATGGAGAATTTCTTTGGTTGAAATGCTTGCAGAATCCTTCCACGAAGCTAGAGTTGGTATGTCACTTAACTCGAAAGACGATTGATGATGAAACCTTCAAACTTAGCATCTCAGGAACAGGAAACCGTGGAGTTTATGAAGCAGTTCCAAGAGGGTTTGTAAATTAAACAACGTCTATCTAACTCAGCGTGTTTTAGTTTTCTTCTTCAAGAGAAGGAATAAGAAATTTATGGTCGATAGGTGATGACATCACGATTAGAATCGTGTAGGTCCCGTATTTATCACATTGATTTCCGAACTCCTCGAGGGCACGTGTGGAGTCGGTTATTACTTTTAATAAATAGTTATGTTCTCCACTGATACGGTTACATTCTACGACCTCGGCAGAAGAACGGCAGAAATCAAGGAATGCATGACAATCCCTTGAATGAAACAGCATGTAGGCAGCAGCATGTTTTCCAATTTTTTCAGGGGAAATTATGGTGCGATACTCGCTGATGATCCCTTTTTCCTCCATACGCCTAACTCTTTCTGTTACTGCGGGTTGTGATAAACCGACACATTTTCCTAGTTCCGTCATTGAAATTCTCGCTTGGCTTTGAAGGTGGAAAAGGATTTGCTTATCAACGTGGTCCATTAAAATCGACTCCTTTAAATTTAAGGTATTCTCTATAAACAAGCTTGTAATTAATCGTTACAAGGCTAATTTAACTTGGGTGCCTTATGTAAACAAGTTAACTTATTTTATATAATATACTTACAATAGTAAAGTGTTGGATGCTTTAACTATTTCGAAAGGATGAAGAATGTTGAGTATGTTGTATTCAAACAAAATTAATCCAGATTGTTTACCAGGTCGCATTGATCAAGTAATCGATCGAACGCTTGCCGACAAGCGATTGGTCGGTGCTGTCATTAAAGTGGCAATAGATGGGGTTATGGTTTATAGCCGTGCTGCTGGTCTTGCCGACCGCGAGATGAACCGGACCATGCGTGAAGATGCCTTATTCCGGCTTGCCTCGGTTACCAAACCTATCGTTTCAACTGCAGCCCTAGTGCTGGTTGCGCAAGGTCGCCTACAGCTGGACGATCGCGTTGATCGTTGGCTTCCTGAGTTTAGGCCACGTTTGCAGAACGGTGAGTTCGCTACGTTGACGATTCGTCATTTGATGACGCACACCGCGGGTCTGACTTACCGCTTCTTTCAAGAAGAGAATGGTTCCTATCAGCAAGTCGGGGTATCGGATGGCATGGATCAGTCTAGTATCACGTTAGAAGAGAACCTGCGTCGTATAGCCTCTGTTCCGCTCCTTTATACGCCAGGCACCGAGTGGAAATATTCCATCGCGACAGATGTGCTAGGAGCAGTAATTGCAAAGGTTACAGAAACACCTCTCAGCGAGGCCATACATTCGCTGGTGACAAAGCCGCTTGGCATGAGTGACACGGGTTTTATTGCAATCGACCCCGAACGCCTGGCCAATGCCTATGCGAATGATGCAGCTGAACCAAGGCTTATACAAGATCACGATAGCCTTGCTTTTATGGAAGGCACAGCGGGCTTCCGCCTAGCACCTGGCCGGGCTCTTGACACTACTGCCTATCACTCAGGGGGAGCCGGCATGGTCGGTAGCGCCGGGGACTTTTTGCAGCTACTGGAAACATTACGCAAGGGCGGAGCGCCCCTGCTGCCGGAGTCTATGGTTCGCGAAATGACTTCCAACCAGATAGGTGATCTGCCAATGGCTTTTTGGCCAGGGCGAGGCTTCGGCCTAGGCATTACGTTGCTTAAGGATCCTGTCGCAGCAGACACTCCGGAATCACCGGGTACATGGCGCATGGGTGGCACCTATGGTCATTCGTGGTTCGTCGATCCAATGCAGCGGCTCAGCGTCGTGGCGTTCACTAATACTGCACTTGAAGGCATGTCGGGTCAGTTTACTGTTGACCTGTGTGAAGCCGTTTATGACAGGGTGAAAAAATAGAGAACGAACACAAGAGTCTTGGTCCGGTATGAACGGCCAAGGCTCTCTGTGTAGTAGAGACTAAAGAAGTAATTATTTTATTGCAAATTAGGCGATTAATCGCTTAGAAGTAGATCATATTATCAACAATTTATTAAGAGAGGTGCTTCGAAATGAGCCAAAACACAGCTTCTGCCACACAGAGTGCCTCCAGCACTCCCTCTTCTGAACGTCTCCCATGGGCTGGATTACTCTCTCTTGCTATGACGGGGTTTATCTGTATTCTTACTGAAACGATTCCGGCCGGCTTGTTGTTCCAAATAGGTGATGGGCTTGGAGTCTCGGAGGCTCTTGCGGGTCAACTTGTCACCTTGTACGCCCTTGGTTCACTGTTGGCCGCGATCCCCTTAACGACCGCGACGCGCGGATGGCGGAGGCGACCACTGCTACTAATGTGCATCCTTGGTTTTCTCGTATTCAACACCGTCACTACTCTTTCTTCCAATTATACTCTGACCCTGGCAGCTCGGTTCTTCGCGGGCGTATCGGCTGGTGTCTTATGGGGTATGTTAGCAGGGTATGCCCGACGCATGGTGCCGGAGTCACTAAAGGGACGAGCTATGGCGGTGGCAATGGTCGGTACGCCTCTTGCTCTGGCACTTGGTGTCCCAGCTGGAACATTCCTCGGTACCCTTGTGGGCTGGCGCTCTGTCTTCGGAATCATGTCGCTTCTGGCTCTGATGCTGGTCATCTGGGTGGTTTGGAAGCTACCGGACTATCCAGGAGAGGCTGCAGACAAGCGGCTCTCTCTCCAAAAGGTCTTCGTCATTCCGGGGGTGCGGCCGATACTGTTCGTCGTTCTGGCTTGGGTGCTAGCACATAACATCTTGTATACCTATATTGCACCGTATCTTGCCCAGGCTGGGCTTACCCAGCGCGTGGACTTGGTACTGCTTATATTCGGCATTACAGCGCTTGTTGGAATCTGGGTTATCGGTGTTTTGATCGACCGCAAACTGCGGCCATTGGTTCTGATCAGCCTTACTGCTTTCGCCTTGGCGTCCGTCGCACTAGGCATAAGTAGCAGCCAGCCCGTTGTGATCTACCTAGTGGTTGCTGTGTGGGGGTTGACGTTCGGGGGCGCGGCGACTTTGCTACAGACAGCAGTTGCTGATGCTGCTGGCGAGAGTGCAGATGTTGCCCAGTCGATGCTGGTGACAGCATGGAACCTAGCCATTGGGGGCGGCGGTTTGTTGGGTGGTATTCTTATTGAAACACTAGGTGTCGGTTCTTTCCCGTGGGCATTATCTATTCTATTGATCCTTGCGCTACTAGTAGCATGGCGCGCTAGAGAACACGGATTTCCTTCAAAGTTGAAATCGAGATAGACGATGGAACTATTGTTGCAGAATCCTCTTATGACCGCTATTAGCGCCCAACGGGACCTTTTCAGGAATACTTATCTATCATTTCAGTTAAATATTTCCGAAAGTCTTCAATATATGTTTTGGGTTCTACGACATGTAGATTTGTGCCGAAGCTTGCTAGAAATTGAAATCCCGTACTGCCTTGAGGAACATAAATAGTTGCTAATAAAAATTCAGCACTATAGTTTTCAATACTTTTTCGACCGTACCTTTCAATAAACTGATCTTTTATACTAGGAGAAATCAATGCCTTAATAGCGACTAGTTGTGGTTGATAACTTGCTTCGGGTTCTTGTTCTAATAAATATTCTCTAGGGATAAATGTTTTCTCATCCATATTAAGCTTATCGATCCGAGATAATTTAAACGTTCTATTACTCATCCGATGTAAACAGAATCCTTTCAAGTACCAACTCATTTCGCTAAAATGAAGCTGATAGGGCTCGACAATTCTATTCGACGTGGTGCCATTTTTATCTATATAATCAAATGAAACTAACCTTCTCTTTAAGATTGATTCTTGGCACGTCTTCAAGGTTTGATTAACCTCAGACCGACCTTCCCAATTATAAAATGACAGTTGAATTGAACTTTTCAGAGATAATGGGCTGACCATCGCTTCTATTTTTTTTATAGTAATTTCGACTTCTTCGCTAATGAGAATTTGTTCCAATCCGCCGAGCGCAGTTAATATATTCTCTAAGTCAGAGCTGCTTAAAAGACGTTTATCAACCTTGTATTCATCCATAATACCGTAGCCACCATTAACTCCATGGATAGAATAGATCGGGATGCTTGATAAGCTCAGTGTTTCCATATCGCGAAGAATCGTTCTTTTGGAAACATTAAATAATTGCGCGAATTCGTTAGTTGAAACGATATTTTTTTTCAGCAATATCATTATTATAGAAATAAGTCTCTCAACCTTGTCCATATTTCCTCCTCTTTTTTCTCCACATCATCTAAGAATGGTGACATACAGTTGTCACCTTTTGTAGATTATACTACATTTATCACAAGAAGGAGGTAATACATTATGTCAGCTATTGCATACTTAAATTTTGATGGAATTGCAGAACAAGTAATTGAATTTTATTCGGAGGCTTTTAGTGCAAGTGAAGTGAAAAAAGTTAAATTTAGCGATATCCCACAAGATCCAAACTATCCTCTGCCAGACAATGAGTTAAATATGATTATGGAGTCTTCGATAGAATTCGCAGGCGGGAAAATAATGCTGTCGGATATTTTGCCTTCAATGAAGGTGGTAACAGGTGAACTGGTGATAGGCAACAATGTACTGATTAGTCTAGTCATTGATGATAAACAACAACTGGGAGAATACTTTAATCATTTATCAGTTGGTGGCCATGTTATTATGCCGTTATCCAATACTCCTTGGTCTTCGTGCTTTGGATTGCTGGTTGATAAGTTTGGGATTTCATGGAAATTTAATAGTGATGCAGATAAGTTTCTTGACCAAGTCATTTCCAACAAATAGTAACTAATGATTAAAAAATGGTCTTGCAATTGAAGACCATTTTTTAATGCCTATTTTTTCTTGAATTTAGAAAGGATAATGTATCTTGTCTATGGAAATTGAAAACCTGATTCCGGCAAACTCGAGAGAAGATGTGAGGATTTGGCTACAGGAAAATGGAAAGATAAAAAAGTCTTGCTGGGTCTTGGTTAGTATGACACCTACTCCTAATATGTTGTTATATTTGGACGCGGTCGAGGAAGCTTTGTGCTTTGGATGGATCGATGGAGTCAAGAAGAAAGCTTCTGAAACGGAGCTGGCTCAGAGGCTATCTCCTAGAAGTAAACAAAGTTCATGGACTGAATTAAATAAAGAACGTGTCCGCCGCCTTGAAAAGTTAGGGTTGATGAGAGACGAAGGAAGAAGAGTTCTTCCTGACATGGATCACAATTCTTTTAGAATAGATGAAGATATAGAGCAAAGGTTAAAAGATGAAAAGCAAGTATACGATAATTTTATGGCATTTCCAGACCTTTATAAAAGAGTTCGGATCGACACGATACAATGCAATAAGAATCAGCCAGAATTGTTTAAGAGCAGATTAGACAAATTCATAACAAATACTAGAGAAAACAAAATGTACGGTCAATGGAATGATAATGGACGTCTACTTGATTATTAAGATGCTCTGCAAATGGACAAACCATTTGCATTGCAAGTTTAATCACCATTTGATAAAGTGTCCATAGACTGATGGAATGTATCGTTTTTCTGTGTAAATAATAACTCATGACAATAAATATAGGAAGTTTTAAGATGGAGGATGATTGTGGTGACCATTAGGATTTATTCAGTTGATAAACAAGCCTCAGGACAATTCAATGAAGGTAATATTACGGAACAAAAACCAATCGGTTTTCCTGGCGAAGGGTCAGCCGTTGATCGCGTTGGAACGTTGTTTTACTGGGCATGGTTTCAAACCAAGGAAGAAGGCAGTCTACCACTGCACCCGCATCGTGGATTTGAGATCTTGTCTTATCTGTTGGCAGGCTCCGTTCAACATCGGGATACGCTTGGGAATGAGCGGTCGATCGGAGCGGGTGGCTTGCAAATCATGCAAACAGGCACAGGGGTTCAGCATGCCGAAAAGTTTGGGAAAGATACCTCTGGGTTTCAAATCTGGTTCGAACCCTTTATGGGGGAGGCGTACTATGTAACTCCAACTTATGCGGATTATGAAGACGGAGACTTTCCAGTAGAAATCAGAAACCAGGCAAAAATTAAAACGATTTTAGGTACAGGCTCCCCGGTTCAAATAGTAGCTGACGCCCAAATGTGGGATTTGATACTTCCTGCGGGTCAGTCGTTTGAGCAAGTTATTCCTGAAGGATATTCGATTGCGGGGCTTATTGTTGAGGGTGAGTCTACTTGGCAATCCGGAATCGATACGCATCAAGTAAGTGTCAACGAGTTCGCTGTCTGCGAAGCAGAACAGGCGCAAAGCCTACATATACAATCCAATGAACAGGCAGATTCCCGGATCATCCTTATTCAAGTCCCTAGCATTCTACCGTATCCATCCTATAAAGAAGTCAAAATTCGATTACAGTCGAATTCGTAAGTTTATCATGTGTCTGAGACAAGGGGCAGAATGGTGCCCTTTCGGACATGAAAAGCTGCAGTTTACTCTCTGTACTACACAAGAGACGAATTGCAGCTTTTTTATGTAAAATACCAATATACAGATGACACAAAGATTCTATATCCAAATGGCTTGACAGAGTTGCTTATTGACAATCATTTTTCATAAAGGCTGTTTTCGTATTAAATGTTGTTTTCATGTAATAAACTATAATGCTGCAACTTTAGAAGGATTTGAGTAGTATAATTAGTATGATATAAACAATGCTTTCTAAATTAAATATAAAGGAGGTAATATTTTATGAAAAAAATAACTACAATGTTGGGTATATTGATACTATTAGCTATACTTACGGCGTGTAATATCAAGAACAACGATTATACGGACCCTAACGGAAACGAATATAAATACAAATTAGAATTAACAGGCACTTTACCTAATGCTTCAAAAGAATCAAAATATATCATATTAGCAAATGATAATACATTAACCTTCGAAAAAGTCGCAAAGAGTATTTATAGTAGCAATAGCAAAGACCAGGATGGAATTGATTTTTATATATTATCAAGTGAATAATATATCCCCGCATCCTTAATTTATATGAATCGAATAAATCTCACTTTAACTAAGACCTCGTATCATACGGGGTTTTTTTATACACTTTTTAACAATTGAACAGTTAAAAAATTTGATTTTTGACAAGCTGAAATAAGCATTTGTTCAACCCGATTTTCAAATGATAAATTTTTGCCAATATCAAGCCATCGGAACCAATAGAGGTAGTTATCGAGATATTTTGTCGCAACACCTTGAAACCGTTCCATCCAAGTTTTCAAACGATTATGAAAATTGTTAACGTGCTGAATATGATAAATCCCGTTCTTAACACGCTGTTTTTGTCGCTCATTAACTGTTTCATGTTGTAATCCTTTTATCTTGGCAAACTTTTTGTAATTCGTTGCTGTATCTGTACATAACAAAGCAGACGGGTGAATATACTTACCAATCGCACCGTCAATTTCTTCGGCTTTCACACGTCCAGTTCCAGCCTTTCGAGCAATGATATTTCCGTTACGGTCTTGTGCCACGACAACGGCAATTTTAAGATTAGAAATCCCTCTTTTTACGTCTTTCTCTCCACGCTTCTTAGATTTTCTATGAGTAATTTCACGCTTCCCTTTTAAAGACTCACGGAAGAAGGTTTCGTCACTTTCAACGATGCCTTGCAATTGATTAAAACCAAGACTACCTAATGCGTTCAAAATTTTATGCCTCCAGTAGAAGGTGGTGGAGATGTGTAATTGTAGTTTTTCAGCAATTTTCGGCAGAGTAAAACCTTCGACCATCAATTCAATGTATTTCATCCATTTTTCAGGATAACGAGAACCCGAAAATGGCGTGTTGGTCATATCATTGAACGACTTTCCACAATCATGACATAGGTAGCGTTGTCTTGAACGATACTTACCGTTCCTCTTTACAGACGTACTCCCACAATGAAGACAACCTAAACCAGATGCAAATCGTGATTCACGAATGGTTTTAAGTAATTTCGTAATTTTATCTGGTTCATCTGGAAATAAATCTTGTTTCATAGCTTCAAACAATGCTAATTGCTCTGGTTTTGTAAGTTCGCTGAAATCTTCATATACATCTTTCCATATCTATAAACGCCTCCTAAAATCCTATTATATCAACCTATTAATAGTGTGTTCAAGAAAGCCACAATCTATACGAAAACAGCCTTCATAAAAGAAAGGAGTTCCTTATGATTTGGATTAATCCACCTTACACTAGTGAAGGTGGAGAGTGAGCATTTTAATCTCGTTGGTTGCGAAAATAATGTGATGGAATTATCTTTGATTAGATAACATAAACACGAAGAGAGGGGTACAAAAGGATGGGAAATACAGAATACAAATTGCAATTCGAGGAATTGTGTAATACTTTGCAACTTGGTGAGCTAACCTGTGTACCTAAAGCTATAACGGGTGGGCTTTTACATAAAATGTATGTTGTCCAAACTACGAAAGGGAAATATGCAATAAAAGCATTAAATCCCCAAATAATGCTCAGACCCACGGCGATGCAGAATTTTATTAACTCTGAACGAATTGCCGATATTGCAAGAAATAATGTTCCTGCTCTTTCAGCTAAAGAAGTTAATGGCACTTTCATGCACAAAATAGCCAATCAATTCTATCTTATATTTGATTGGATTGATAGTAAAAGTCTAATATCCAATGAAATAGATGTAGTTCATTGTGAGAGAATGGGTGCTATTCTTGCGGAGATACATATGACAGATTTTTCAGAGTTAGGCATAGATAAGGGTTATTCAAATAATACATTGTTAACTGATTGGAATTACTATTTGCAAAAAGGGCAACAAAATAATTCCGTTTGGCTAAGTCTACTTCGTGAATATCTTGATAAACTTTATGAGTGGAATAGAATGGCGAACGAATCAACGAAACTACTGGAATCTGATATGGTTATAAGTCATAGAGATTTAGAACCGAAAAATGTAATGTGGGAACAAGGTAGCCCTATTCTAATTGATTGGGAATCAGCAGGATATATAAATCCTATGCAAGACTTGACAGAAACAGCCATTTACTGGTCTGCTAATGAAAACGGAAGTATTGACAAGGAAAGGTTCTTAGCTTTCATAGTGGGATATAAAACAAAATACGGAATACCTCAGGCAAATTGGGGAATGGTGTTAGTAAATGGGTTATTAGGTAAATTGGATTGGCTTGAATATAGCTTAAAACGTTCTTTGTGGATTGAATGTACTGACGAAGAGGAGCAGCAGGTAGGGACTTCTCAGGTGACAGGGACAATAAACTCTATTATATGTTATGCGGATATGATTTCAGAATTAGAAAAATGGTTAGATGAGGTCGAGAACATCCAATAGAAGAGAAGTTCTATCCAAAGAAACCACTCCATTGTCAGGAGTGGCTTTGTCTATATATACTGATGAATTTTTTGTGGTCAAACTGTACTTTGTGCTTAGATACATTACGGTGAACCGTATCATCACTAGTGATAAAGCAGAAAATTGAATTGAAGGTACCCGAGCGGACTCAACGCTCGGGTTTTTTATTTCTGGAAAGCGTCGATCCTTCTTCAGCTTGACAATAAATAAAAACCGCTATATATTTAACTTATTAGTTAAATAACCAAATGGTTAAATAACGATTTGGTTAAATTAATGATTGTGTTCTTGATTGTTAAGCTATCGTTTAATGGGAAGTTGGTGGGATGAAGGAGACGATTTGGAGAAAATGAATGAGACGTGTCACAAAAGTTTATGGCTTTATTTTTAACGATTATTCCCTAAAAAAACTTGAAGGTAGGTAATTTAATTATGGCAGTCGTATTATATATCACAGCAAATCCGAATGATCATGAATCATCATATAGCATGGCAGTAGGAAAAGAATTCGTGCAGGCTTACCGATCCGCAAATCCGAATGATGAAGTTAACCATCTTGATTTATATAAAATGGATATTCCTGAAATTGATGCCGATGTTTTTAGCGGTTGGGGCAAGCTTGGGGCGGGCACTGCTTTTAATGAATTGACCGATGCAGAAAAAACGAAAGTAGGTCGTCTGGTTGGACTGGTTGACCAATTCGTTGCTGCAGATAAGTATATATTTGTAAATCCGATATGGAATTATTCATTTCCGCCTGTTATGAAAGCATATATTGACTCTATTTGCGTTGCAGGTAAAACTTTCAAATATGTTGAGGGTATAGGTCGGGTTGGCTTGCTGAGAGATAAAAAGGCGGTTCACATTCAAGCAAGTGGAAGTGTATTATCACCTGGCTCAGCTCTTGCTGACTTTGAAATGGGGCATCGCCACTTGAATGCCATTATGGATTTTTTTGAGGTTCCTAGCTTTGAGAGCATCTTCGTTGAAGGTATGGCTGTAAATCCAGATCATGCTTCAGAAATTAAAGAAAATGCAGTTCAACAAGCGCGCGAAATTGCTCGGAGCTTCTAAATGCTGCACACAAGAGCCAACGAGATCGAGGTATCTAATTCTGATCCGTTTGGCTCTTTTTTCGCGCATCGAGCTGTCAATCTAATTGGAAATTGAGGGTAGATCTGCTTGACATTAGATAAAAATCTGCATAAACTTAAACGTATGGTTAAATATAACGATGAGATATTAAATGATGTATTCCAAGTGCTTTCTGATCCGACGAGAAGAGAAATCATAAGACGTTTAGCCGTTGGAGAGATGACAGTCATGAATTTGGCTAAGCCTTTTGAGATGTCACTGCCAGCCGTTTCTAAACACCTGAGGGTGTTGGAAAAGGCTGGTTTAGTTTCAGTTCGAAAGGAAGGAACGTATCGATATTATTATCTAAATCCAAATGTAGTGGAAAATGCTCACGAGTGGTTAACGGACTTGAGGAAGTTTTGGACTGCGCAAGTGTTTAACCTTGAGCATTTTTTGGATAATCAATCTAAAGAAGACTAACGGAGGCACTATTAATGATAGCAATGCAGGATGGGAAGTTTTTCCTTGAGCTTCATCACATATACAACGCGAGCAAGGAAAGAGTGTTCTTAGCTTGGACGAAGGAAGAACAGTTAAAGCAATGGTGGGGTCTGGTAGGCTTTACGACGACAATCGGACAAATGGAAGTTTCAGTTGGAGGGAAATACCTTTTTCATATGAAAGCTCCGAATGGCAAGATTCATACTCTAGAAGGCCGATATGTTGAGATTGTTCCGTATGATAAGCTATCGTTTACTTGGAAGTGGGTAAATGAAGGAGACGATTCGGAGGAAACGCTTGTCACGCTTGACTTTGTCGGTAAGGACAATAAGACGGAGCTTGTGATTACGCATACGGAGTTCTCTACGATGAAAGAAGCGAAAAAACACAATAATAGTTGGACAAATTCTCTAGAAGGCGGCTTGTGCAACTATTTTAATTGACGGTAGAGATGCCGTTTTTTTGTTTTTAAATGGTGTATGTCTTCCTTCATTTTATTGAATACCAATTAAGGAGCCGTCAATTGAAAAGAAAATACATAAAGATAACAAAAATAAGCATTGTTATTATTGTTTTTCTTCTTGTAATCGGATTGGTTTTTCCAACATGGACACCTCGAATTAAAGGAGAAAATAGCATAAGTTCTTTAAAACAGATCGAGATTAATGGCACTGATCATGAAGTTATGATTAGGGGAGTGGACCGACGCAATCCGATAGTAATCTTTGTGCATGGCGGTCCTGGCTGTTCTGAAATTCCTTATGTGCGGAAATATCAAGATTTGCTTGAAAAAAACTTTACAATCGTACATTATGATCAACGCGGAAGCGGGAAATCTTATCACTTTTTTGAGGATTACTCTACATTATCGGCAGACTTGCTCGTAGATGATTTGTTGGCATTAACAGATTATGTTGAAAAGGAATTTGGACAAGAAAAAGTGCTGCTGATAGGCCATTCTTTTGGCACATACATTGGGATGAAGGCTGTCGCAAAGTCACCTGAAAAATTTGTTGCTTATGTTGGAATCGGGCAGGTTGGCGATAATAGGAAAAGCGAATTGGATAGCTTGAATTATTCTATTGAACAAGCAAAATTAGCCGGTAATCTAAAGGATGTAGAAAGATTAGAACAGTTTCGAGGTCCAATAGAAAAAGGGGAGCAGCTTACTCCAAGAAGTATGGTTCGAAAATATGGCGGAGCAGCTAGATTAATTGATGATAATAGGGATTATTACACAGGGTTTCTCTTTAATCCGGAGTATAATTTGCTTGACGTCATTCGCTATTTAAAAGGAGTTTCATTATCGCAAGGAATTTTGTTGGAGGAAGAGTCGAAACATGATATTACAAGCATTGTCGATAAAGTAGATATACCCGTTTATTTTGTAATGGGACAATATGATTATATGACATCTGTAAACGCGGCAAAAGAATACTTTGAAGTACTGGAAGCGCCGAAGAAGGAATTTGTTATTTTCGAAAAATCCGCTCATTATCCTCAGTTTGAGGAGAAAGAGTTATTTGCTGAATGGTTGAACAAAACATGGAGTCAGCTTAAATTCTGAGGAGTAGTCAGATCAACAGGTTAAAGAGGAGCACCCGAGTGGTGCTTTTTTCTTATGACATAAATAATTTCACAACTGTATTGACAACTGCGACAACTTGTCGTACTTTAAACGTACGACAAGTTGTCGCAGTAATGATCAGAGGGGCGCGCCCAATGAAAAATTTAGGAAGATTATCTGAAACAGAAATGGAAGTTATGGAGGTGATATGGGAAGTAGCAGCACCCGTAACGGTTGCGCAGCTTCTGGACATTTTTGAAAGCAAAGGTTGGAAAACGTCAACGTTATCGACCATACTGCAACGGCTTATTGAAAAAGGGTTTTTGACAAAATCAATGAGCGGCAAGGTGAATTTTTACGATCCTACTTTGACATTGCGTGAGTACAAGAAGCACGAAACACAAACATTTCTAAGCCGCTTATACAATGGGAAAGCAAAAAATCTGATTGCTTCTCTGGTTGATGATGCTGAACTCAGTCATGATGACATAGCGGAGTTAAAAGAGTGGTTTGCAAGTAAGGAAGGTAAAAAGTGATGGCATTATTACTGTCTCTCATCATTGCGTCATTCGTTGGGAAGATCATTTGGATTGTGCAAAACAGTATAAAGCCTGTCACGCAAAAAGTGTTTTCACAGACGTGGCATTATTATACTGGCTTTATTCCGGTATTTTTTCTTCTTGGCGGTTCAGAGATCATTAACAGGCTTATTCCGTTTATACGTTCTGTCTTACCTGACACAGGCACAAGTCCGAAATCAGGAACGATTGCTGAACAATATGTACAAGTCCCTACAATGGAACAAACGGCAACTAGCAGCGCATCGTTTATGAATCAACTATTTGACTATCTGTTGCGGATTGAAAACATAAAAGAAATTGTTTTATCCGCCATTGTCATTTGGGCTGTTGGAACCACTGTTTTTCTTGCTGTGAATGTCAGAAAATATCGGGCATTTAAACGTTCGATCTTACAAGAAAGCCGAATATGTGATACAGTGCTATGCCCTGTAAAGGTAATCGTAAGTGCTAATGCAACAACGCCAATGGTTATGGGTTTGTGGAAGCCAATGGTTGTACTGCCTGACACCCAATTTCGGGAAAAAGAGCTTACCATGATACTATCCCACGAACTCATTCATTTAAAGCGCGGCGATTTGTTTGTGAAGCTGTTGGTGCTTATTGCAAATGCAATTCACTGGTTTAATCCGGCAGCTTATTCACTCAATAAACAGATAAATACGCTTTGTGAACTGTCTTGCGATGAAAAAGTCGTTCAGGAAATGGATATGGAAAACCGAAGATTTTACGGTGAAACGCTTTTATCCATGCTGGAGTATGGGGTTATGCAGAGAAATGTGGCTTGTACGAGCAGTTTATGCAATCCCAAAAAATATATGAAAAGGAGACTCTTAAACCTTATGAATGTAAAGAAAACAAAAAAGTCTATTATTATGCTGTCTCTTGTTGCAACAATTGCAATGGTTGGAAGTGGCGGACTTGTTACATATGCTGCCGGTTCGGTTGTGCCCTCTAAGGCAACTCCTTCCAAGGCAACTCCATCTAAGCAAATGGAAGGCCGCAATGTTTACGTCCAATCTCCTGACGGAACAGTCGAACACTTTGATAAGGATGGGAATCGGATGCTGGCTCCTCACATGAAAAAAAATATTCACCCACCAGTCGACGAGAAGACGCAAAAAAAGATCGATGAGTTGAATAAGAAAATTGATTCGTATATCCAAAGAGGGCTCCCTGCACCACAAAAATATCTAGATGCTATTAATGAGCTTTATGGAATAAAACCTTTTGGTGACAAATAAGGATTAACGATTTAGATGCAATTGGAGCTGATAGAATTGATAAAAACAAAGTTGAAATACATTACGCTCAGTTTACTTTTACTTCTATTGATCGGAAATACGGCGTATGCCGCTGAGAGAGCCTTCTTTTGGTCGGATGTTGAACCTATCCCTTCCTGTTACACAAGCCGAGACGGGGACTCTACAGAAATGGGCGTGGTGATAGACGGCAAGAAAGTAAAGCTAGATATTCCCACATGTAAGGAAGCGATGAAAAACCGTGTCTTAGTCCTTGTGAATGGGAAATATCTGCAAACAGTATTTGGAAGCGGAGCAGAGCCATTTATTGAGAATAGTCGGACTATGATTCCGTTAAGAGCACTTGGGGACGGATTCGGGTTTGAAGTGAGCTGGGAACAAAGCGAACAAAAAATCACACTGAAAAAAGACGACAAAAGTATCATTTTGCATATTGGAAAATCGGAGATGTTGGTTGACGACAAAAAGGTGAATTTGGAAGATGCTGTTCCTAGGATTAAAAATAGTGTGACCTTCTTACCCGTCAGACAGCTTGCCGAAATACTTGGTGTTAAAGTTGACTGGAATGGAAAAACAAGAACCGCAACGTTTACGGATAAAGATGATATAGAATAGATTTTACGAAGGCTCTTGCGGTTAATGCCTGACCAATCATAAATCTACAAGCTGGATAGGACTCTTGCTAAAGCAGGGGTCCTATCTTTTTAATTATACAGGACTCTATCGACAAATACATTCTACTCTAGTAGAATGTGAATATGTGATTCTACAGCAGTAGAATAAATATGAACGAGGTGTTTTAATTTGGTTATGAAGCTATTCGACAGCGAGCTTAATATTATGGAAATCTTGTGGAGAGATGGCGATACCGCCGCAAAGAGGATTGCAGAAATTACAAAAGAAAAAATAGGTTGGAGCAAGACAACGACCTATACCATCATCAAGAGATGCCTTGATAAAGGGGCGATCGAGCGACGGGAACCTAATTTCGTTTGCCATGCGCTTGTTACACGAGAGCAGGCGCAAGAACACGAAACAACAGAATTAATAAATAAAATGTATGATGGCGCCCCCGACAGACTGATTGCTTCATTGTTGGGACAGAAACGACTGTCGACTGAAGAAATCAGCCGCTTGAAACGTCTTATCGATAGCATGGAATGAGGTGAGGGAATGTCGTTACTTCAAATGAGTATCTCGGCTTCTGTCTATATTCTTGCAGTTATTTTCTTACGTTCCTTGCTTATTCACAAGCTGCCCAAAATGACCTTTACGTTTCTTTGGGGTGTTGCATTAATTCAATTGCTTGTACCTGTTTCAATTCAATCGCAATTTAGTATTTTTACGGCAGCGGAACATTTAAGCAGAATATTTACAGCGCCAAAATTGATTTCCACGCCAGAAATTTCAACATTTATTAATGGAACTACGGTAATCATGCCACCAATTACAGAACATTTGACCGCGCCGATTGTGCCATTGAAGACGGCTTCACAAATATCGCCTATTGTATGGGTTTCGTTAGTTGGGTTTACGTTATGTGCTTTATTTTTTATCATTCCGCATTTAAGGTATCGCAAAATCTATAAAATGGCTGTGCCTATTAGAAACGATTTTATAAGAAAATGGCAGCATTCAAATTTGTTATGGCGAGATGTTCAAATTAGGCAACTAGATCATATTTCAACTCCGCTTACATACGGTATTTTTCAGCCTGTTGTACTCTTGCCGAAAAATTTAGATTATGACGATGAGAAACAACTTGCGCTTATCCTGACCCACGAATTTACACACATCAAGCGATTCGACACATTAAAAAAATGGATTCTTGCCGCTAGCGTATGCGTCCATTGGTTCAACCCTTTAGTATGGGTCATGTATATCCTTGCCAACCGTGATATCGAGCTATTCTGTGATGAAACGGTCGTACGGAAATTTGGAGAAAACACGAGACCTACTTACGCTAGAGCACTTGTACGTTTGGAAGAAAAGAAAATCGGCTTGTCGCCGATGATTAGTAGCTTTTCCAAAAACTCAACCGAAGAAAGGATTATATCGATTATGAAAACCAAGAAAATCACAATCGCCACGATGCTGCTCGCTATTGGGCTTGTAGCCGGTGTCGTTATCATCTTCGCGACTTCTGCATTGGACAAAACGGAAGCTGTTACGGATGTCGACAATCCTACAGCCGAACCTTCAGCCGAAGTAATGCCCGCATTATATCAAGGTGCCATCACTACAGAAATAGTGCCCGCATTATCTAAAGGTTCGACCACTACAAATTTAATGCCGCACGATTTAACATTCAACAAGAAATATGATGTACCGAAGTTGATAGATAGCCTTATGGCTTCAAAGTATCGTGCATTTTATATGGACAACGAAATAAATCTTCGTGTCATGATGGATAACACAATACAGATAAGCAAAGATAATGGCGCGGTTTGGAAAAAATATGATACAGATGAAGTCGATGCAAAAGATTTTGCAAAATGGCTGCTGATAAATGATCCGATTCCGGGCTATTCAATGAAGGAAGTTCAGAGTCGTTTGGCAAACGGGGCAGAAGTAAAACATTTATTGTTTGAAAATGTAAAGGAGATGTATTTCATAATCGACAGGAACGGCGTACAGATTGAGCTTGTACAGCCTGAAAAAATATCTTCTGTTCTGATCGACGGTCAAAGAATGATGATTACTTCCGCTATATCAGCCCAGATGCTGAAATCATTTTATGATTTGTTAGTGTCGAACAATATACTTTCGGAAACTCATGCAGAACAAGATTATTCGGAAAGACTTAAGTATCTTGAAAAAAATTTACCTAACTTTATCGTGACGAAATAAAGGTCAAGAATCATGTAAATTTGGTTGTTATCGTAGGTTCTGAAGACGGTTTTTTTGAGCGGATTATTACCACTCAACAAAAAGGGGGCGTCCATTAGTCAGTTTTCACTGACTTTCTGGACAGCCCCTTGATTCCATTACGCAATAATACATAAGAGACTAGAAGTAATAAGACAGCCTAGGCATCCGTATCATGCGAGGATAGATTAATCCCGGATTTCTACGATAATTTCAATTTCAACTGGAGTGTTGAATGGCAATTCATTAGTTCCGATAGCTGAACGGGCATGCTTGCCGTTTTCTCCAAATACCTCAACGAGGAAGTCCGATGCTCCGTTTATTACATACGGCTGGTCAGAAAATCCTGGAGCGCTGTTGACTAGCCCGAGCATTTTGACGATTTTCACAACACGATCCAAATCGCCTAGGTAATTTTTTAGTTCGGCTAAGCAATTGATAATGGTTTGCTTGGCTGCGGCTTGGCCTTGCTCAATCGTGATTTCTTGTCCAAGCTTGCCTTCATACATCAATACGCCATTAATACGGCAGTCCTGCCCCGATAGATAGAGCAAGTTTCCAGTGCGGTTGCAAGGAAGGTAGGTAAACTTAGGAGCTGGGGCTGCGGGTAATTGTATTCCTAATTGTTCTAAGCGTTTTTCGATCTGCGACATTTGTGTTTCCTCCGTTTATCTTCTCTGATTTATTCAAGCATTCCTCGGCCAAGCACTTTTACTTTCTCAATTCGTTCGCCATCGACCCAATACACATCATTATGCAAATTTACAGTACTGCAAATATGGTTGGGAATGATCTGAATTTGATCGCCCACTTTCCAAGGCTGATCCCCGTTTACTCGAATGACACCGTGCTCTTCCGACAATCTCTCCAGTACAGCATCCGGAGCACCAACAATATGGCCAAAGCCTTGCAAGTTAAGAGGCTGGGTATTGGGCTGCACATCGGTTGCGAACGTTTTGCTTCCTCCGTCGATAACAACGTAATCGGGGGAAGGTCTGCTTACTACGGTCGCTAGGATGGTGCCTGCGCACTGATCCAAGGTGGTAGCATCTAGCTTCGCCTGCATCCGATCTTGGAACACATACGTCCCTGGGCGAATTTCCGTCACTCCTTCGACTTCCGCAGCGTATTCGGCTGTTGGTGTTGAACCTACGCTAACATCTGAGATCGGTATCCCTTGCGCTCTTATTTGTCCAGCTAGATCAGCCATTAAGGTTCCCTCTTCAATGCCAGCTGCGCGTAAATCTAGGGAGGGAGCGTTGTTCATCCATGCACCGCGAAAGGTGAAAATTCCTGAAAGATTGAGATGGTTAAGCGCATGGATTCGGGCAGCCAGTTCAAGGGCATTCTTATAAAGAACACCCGTTCTTTGCAGTCCTGTATCAATTTCTAGACGTACCTCTATAACCGTGTTCGCTTTGGACGCCATTTGAGATAAATGCACGGCTCCTTCAATGCTGTCTACACCAACGATGAGGCGGTTAACCTTGCTTGCCAAAGTGAGGACTCTTTCAATCTTGGTTGCTGTAACAATGGGATAAGCAATGAAAATATCATCAATTCCGTTGGCAGCCATGATTTCCGCCTCGGAAACCTTCGCAACAGTAATGCCAACCGCGCCAGCTTGCAGCTGTTTAAGGGCAACTGAGGGTGATTTATGCGTTTTGGCATGAGGGCGCAGCTTCTTATGGTGGAGGTGGGCGATGGTGGCCATTCTACTAATATTGGCTTCCATCTTGTTGACATCGATCAATAAGGCAGGTGTTTCAATCATCATGCTTCTCCTCCTTGATCAACGCTTTTCAACTCGTCCATATAGCTGTAAAGCGAGAATTTAGAAATGTTCAAGTAGGCGCAAACCTTCTCACCCGATTTTTTTATGAGGAAGGCTCCTTTTTCATCCAGAAGGGAAATGAATTTCAGCTTATCTTCCTTAGACATTAAAGCAACGGGTTTGCCGATGGTTTCTTGTATTTGCTGGATTAAGGTATCTAGCAAATCGTTAACATTGCTGACGAACGTTTCCTTCACGTCATCTTCGGTCCCAAAGCTGATTAAGGATTGCAAGGATTGCTCTGCCATCTTCAGATCGGTAATGTCAAAATTCATGCACAGAGAACCAATAGGAGTGCCGCTTGCATCATGAATGTATAGTGACGTGGACCGGAGAACCCTGCCATCCTTCGTCTGGGTCATGTAGTTGAAGCGGTTTCCATCCTTGACGGTTCCCTTGAGCAGCTCGAGTCCGAGGTTAGTTCCTGGATCACCAGGCTTTCGGCCCGTAACGTGTCCGTTCTCGATAGCCACGATTGTACTCTCGTAAGGACGTGTCAAATCATGAAGCACAACCTCACAGTTTTCTCCGAACTGAGCGGCAATGCCCTTCACGAGAGATTGCAGAAAAACCATCTCTTGCTGGATTGACTCCATACCATCTTCCCTTCGCAATAGCATTCTGAATCAATCGTATCGTATCATAAGCCATAGTGAAAATAAAACAAAAAGTTTTTTTGGCTAACAAAAAGTATGGTATTATTGACCTTTAATTGAATCTGAACCAAGGAGGAACGAAGGTGAGGCATTGGTTAGCGCGGTCATTAAAAAGAAAACTTTCCTTCCTGCTGCTTACTTCAATTCTGGTGCCGTTATTATCACTAGGATTTTTTGTTTATGAGACTGCCGCAATGCTTACGGAGGAAAAATCCAAGCAGACCGGGATGAACCTGTTACGGCAGATTGATACCAATTTAGAATTTGTTTTGCAAGATGTCGAGGGGATGTCGGTATTTCTCATCGGGCAAAAAGATATTCAATCGTATTTGGACAAAGATGGGATTTACGGAAACAAACAGACGGAGATTATCGGATTCCTAACTAACCTACTTTTTTCTAAAGAGTATATATCGGACATTACGATTTACCCGCAGAATGGATTATCGTTGTTATCGACCTCGACCATTTTACATTCAGGCTACTATGACAAAAATGGGCAGAATCGGCATCAGTTTCCCGCGAAGAGCACGAAAGCATGGACGTCCCTATACGAGAACAAAACAACATTGGGTCTCAAAAAGGTCATTTCCTTCATTAGACCGATTCGTGATACTAACACGTTCCAGGAAAAGGGGACGTTAATGATTTCTATCGATGAGGAGGCCATCTCCAAGTACCTGAAACGCTCCAACATTGAGAGCAGCGGGTTCGTGGTGTTGCTTGATAACGAGAACCGAGTCATCTCTGGAAGCCAGCGAACATGGCTAAATCGTTACATTACGGAATTCTATCCGGGCATTGAATTTAACGATGGGGAAAGCGGCTTTGGAAATTATGGGGCCGGAACAGATAAGCAAACGGTCCTCTACTACACAGTACCGAAGGTCGGCTGGAAGCTCGTCGGATTCATTCCTTTTCGCGAATATACTGCACAGAACCGCTATGTGCTATTAGTTACGGCCGCTGCTGTCGGTGTTGCGATTGTGCTAATCGCTGCACTAATTCTTTTCTTCGTGCAGCGTGTGACGCGTCCATTGCTATCCTTAACGAATTACTTACGGCAAGTGAACCCGGACGAGCCTTTTCCAACCTATACCGTGACATCGTACGATGAGGTCGGACAATTGATGCACAGCTACAATAAGTTGAGTGATCGGATTGAACGACTAACCGAGCAGGTAAAAATCAATGAGTCGCGGAAAAAAGAAGTGGATATTCTGGCGCTTCAGTCGCAAATAAATCCTCATTTTCTATATAACACTTTATCCTCGATCCATTGGATGTCCCTAATGAACAAGGACCAGAAGACAGCGGAGATGGTCAGCTCACTAGGTGATTTTCTACGATTCAGCTTGAATCAAGGACTGGACTATACTCCGGTGAAGCAGGAGGTCGATCATGCTCGTAATTATGTCCGCATTCAGTCGATTCGTTACCCGGATAAGTTCGATGTCCATTTTCTCATCGATCCCGCCATGCTAGATCATAAGATGCTCAAGCTCCTGCTCCAGCCACTTATCGAGAATGCGTTGATCCATGGTCTTCAGAAGCAAGAGGGGAAAGGCAAAATGTATGTTCATGCCGGTATTCAAGGAGATCGGTTGATCTTTGCCGTTCAGGATGAGGGCATTGGAATGGATCAGGACACTTTGAGGAAAATTGAGGCTGGTTTGAATGATACGGTAGAACCCCATTCTGGGGAACGTGGAAGCTATGGGTTGAGTAACGTTCATCAGCGGCTGCTTCTGCATTATGACAGCGAATCCGGTTTACACATTCAGAGCATTGCTGGGAAGGGAACGAAGGTAACCTTCTCCATTCCGATCAGGGAGGAACATTCATGAAGGTAATGATCGTAGACGATGAGGTTATTATTCGCACGGGTCTCAGTACAGTTATCGACTGGCAAGAGCAAGGGTTTACGTTGCTGGAACCAGCCGCTTCCGCTGAGGAGGCATGGGCAAGAATTCCATTGGAAAAGCCTGATATTATCATTACAGACATCCAAATGACGGGTATGAATGGACTTGAATTGGCGAGCAAGGTATATGAGCATTATTCGGGTACAGAAATTATCATTCTTACGGGTTACGATGATTTTCATTATGCGCAGCAGGCTGTTCGTGAAGGTGTGAGCGATTATTTACTTAAAATCAGCGGTCCCGAGGAAATTATGAAAGCAGTTATGTATGCGAAGCAGAGGAAGCTGAAGAAGCTTGAAACGACGCAGCAGGATCAAATTCTAAAAATCGCCTACCGCAACCGCATGTTCGAAAGGCTTGTTATGGAAGGCATAGAGAACGAGCAGATGTTAGCCGCACTAAAGCAAGTGTTTCCGAGCTTGTTCCCGGCTGCTGGAACACAATCGCTTCAAGTTTTAATCTTAGTTTCAAGTGGATGGGAACGGCGAGCGGGAAACGATGGTCTGTTACATTTTGCTACGGATAATATGCTCAAAGAGTTAATTCAATGTGAAACGTTAATTCGTCAGGATCATATTCTCGCCATAGTCAGGCATGAGGCTGATTATGCGGATACTTATAAGCTGGAATCCACCTTGGCCGTTATTCGGAATAAGCTGAAATGCTCTGTATTCACGGCAGTGGGCTCATTGGTGAAATCTGCTCTTGAAATAAAGTCTTCGTTCACAGAAGCTGGAGTGGCATTCTCTTACAGAACCTTGATTGGGAAAAATACGACTATTTTTTACGATGAGATTAAAAGTCGTAGAGGAGGAAGAAACGTCTGCTCGCAAGAAGAGGAGTCGGCTTTGACTTCCATTCTAAAGAGTGGCAATCCCAATGATCTAAGGCACTGGTGTCATCGCATAGTGAAAGAGCAAGCACAGGACGGCCAAGCTACTCCCGACTCGCTGTACGCCTTTACAAACTCGATTGTCGTTGCAGCCCATCGATGGCTGGAACGTGTGCTTGCTTCCCCGGTGAATGCTCCCATTCGATTAGAAATTCTTTTTTCTAATATGACGGTTGGACATGCGGAGCCCGAAGAAGTTTTGTTCGGGAGCTTGAATCATCTTCTGGATGTGTACACGCTGTCGAACTCTAAAACGAAAGGCTCTTATGTAAGGCACGCGATTGCGTTTATTAAAGAGCATCTGGACAAGAACATCACGTTACAGCAAGTGGCTAAGTCTGTTCACGTGAATCCGAATCACCTTAGCGAAGTATTCAAGCGGGAAACGGGACTGAATTATTTGGAATTCGTAACGCGCCAGAGAATGGAGCGAGCGGAGGAAATATTAAACGAATCCAATGCGAAGATTAGTGAGGTAGCCAATCGAGTGGGGTACGAGGATATTAAATATTTTAGCCGCTTATTCAAGAAACATACAGGTAGAACTCCTTCGGAATATCGCAATAAAGACTGAGTAATGTCTACCCTGAGGCAGAAGTTTGTCTCCTTATCAGAGAATAGACCACCCTCTATACTTAGAACAACTCGTCATAAGTACGAGCGTATGGGAAAAAACCAGGGAGGGTATAAAGATGAAAAAATGGTTAGCAAGTAGTCTTATGGTCGTCATGATTGTGATGTTGTTGGCAGCCTGTGGAGGAAACTCAGAAAAATCATCCAATGGAAACACAGAGAACGGCAATGCGAAGGTCAAGCTTTCGTTATGGCACAAATTTTCCGGAGACGACGCCCGCGCCAAAGCCATGCGGGGAATTATCGAGCAATTCAAGCAAGATAATCCGAATATCGACCTAGAGGTTCAACCTATTCCCCCTGATGGTTACGCGACGCGGATTAAAACAGCTGCGGCCGCTAATGAGCTTCCGAACATATTCATTCTTCCTCCAGGTACGATGACGAAAGAGCTAGTTAACGGCAAGCTAATCCAACCGATAGATGACTTGCTGAGTGCGAATGAAGAGTGGGAAAAGGGATTTCTTGAAGGTTCATTTACTGACTTCACGGTCAATGGAGGCATCTACAGCGCTCCACTTGGTATCTCTCCAACCTCATTCCTTTTCTATAATAAATCAATTTTTGATAAATACAGCTTAACGGTGCCTAAAACTTGGGACGAATTATTAAATGCGATAAAGATCTTCAACGACAATAAGATCACTCCTATTGCATTAGGGAACAAAGCAGCATGGCCGGCACAATCCAGCATGTTCAGCTCGCTTGCAGATCGGGTTACAGGTACAGAGTGGTTGTTGAATGCGGCTGCACAAAAGGATGCTAAATTCACGGACCCTCAATTCGTACAAGCTTTGACCTATGTTCAGGATTTAGGCAATGCTGGTGCATTTCAGAAAGGCTTCAATAGCATAGATGTCACGCAAATGGAGCAAATGTTCGCTCAAGGGCAAGCTGCAATGATGATTGACGGAAGCTGGGCGTTGCCGTACTTGGCGGAAACAGCTACCAAAGAGGTACTGGATTCGATGGAAGTGACTGTTCTTCCAACCGTTCCAGGCGGCGAGGGATCTGCTGAAGCGCTTGCGGGTGTCGTCGGTGACGGCCTTGCAGTAAACATTAATGCGTCAGGAGCTGTTAAAGAAGCTGCCTATAAGCTTATTCTAGCTTTGAGTGGTCCTGAGGCTCAGAAAACAACGCTTAACGCAAGTCAGCTAGTCAGCTATAACATCAATCCAGACGAGAGCAAAGTATCCTCACTGTTCATTAAAGCTCATCAACTGTTGAAAGAGGTCAAGCTGACACCTGTCTACGATATTGCACTGACTTCTTCAGCAGCGGATGTCGTTAATAATGGCTTGCAGGAAGTTCTGCTTGGTGGAAAACCAGCAGATATAGCCAAGAAAATTCAAGATGCTCAAGCTAGAGCCTTGCTCAATCAATAGAAAATAGATGAGATTCTCGATATCAGCTCTTTCTTCTACAAAAGAGCTGATATCGTTACTTATTCGGATAGGAGGAATGCAACGTGCTATCATTTGGGGCTCGTACAAGAGGCTTTGTCGTTGCAGCGCTTCTCCCCGCAACGCTGTTGTATTTGGTTTTCGTCATTGTTCCTCTACTATGGTCTGCGTATTATGGCTTTTATGATTGGAAGGGCATGGGCGCAGCGAAGTATATCGGCTTTGATAATTATTTGGAAGTGTTTAAGGATCCATTGTTTTGGCGTGCTTTCAAGAACAATATGATTATCGTCGCTGCCTCTATCTTAGGTCAGGTACCTATTGCGCTTGGACTGGCACTCGTTCTACGCAAAGCGACTTGGTTTCGAAGATTCGTTCGAACAGCCGTATTTATGCCGATGGTGCTTTCTTCCGTCGTTGTTGGGATGATCTGGGGGTACGTCTATCATCCGCAGATTGGTATTTTGAACTCCCTGCTAGAAACATTAGGTTTGAATTCTTGGGAGAGAGAATGGCTATCGGATCCGTCGATTGCGATGTATTCCTTGTCTGTCCCTATCATATGGAACTATATCGGACCTTTCTTGATTATGTTTATTGCTGCATTACAGAACATTCCTGAAGAAATCAATGAGGCGGCCAAGATGGATGGAGTGCGTCCGTTTCGCAAATTATTCACGATTACCTTCCCGATGATTTGGGATACGTTCAAGGTCATTATCGTGTTATGCATATCCGGAAGCTTGAAGGAATTCGATTTTATCTACGTCATGACAGGCGGAGGCCCTGCGCATTCCACTGAATTGATGGCCACTTACATGTATAACAACACGTTCTCTGTTTATCGTTTCGGTTATGGTAGTGCGGTTTCAACGATGATAATTGTGCTGAGCTTAGCGCTCGTTCTAGTTAGCCAAATTCTGATGAAGAAGAAAAATCCATAAGGGAGAGTGAGTTCATGAATGTTGCGGCGAATGGTCTATCGACAACCTCTCCTAAAGGAAAATCCTTTATAGTGAAATCTAAGAACGGCATTGTAACAGCTGTATTAGCCGTCTATGCCGTAGTTACTTTATATCCGCTTATCTGGCTTATGCTTAGCGCCTTTAAGACGAATGCTGATTTTGCGCATCCGTTTGCTATACCGAAGGTGTGGCATTGGGAAAATCTGCAAAAGGCTTGGACGGTCTCTCATATGGGGACGGCAATGGTGAATTCCATTATCGTGACAACGGTAGCCTTGGCGCTCACCCTCGTTCTAGGTGCATTAGCAGCTTATGTGTTATCCCGGTTCCAATTCAAATTCAAGGTTCTGATCATGGGCTTCTTTTTGCTGGGTATGCTCATACCGATTCACAGCACGCTGGTTCCTTTGTTTATTCTCATGAATAAAATTCACATGCTGAACACGTATCCGGCGTTGATTTTACCTTATGTTGCTTTCCAACTACCGATTGCTATCTTTATCGCGACGGCTTATATGAGTACCTTTCCGAAGGACATTGAGGAAGCGGCCTTCGTCGATGGGATGGGTTACTGGGGGATTTTCTGGAAAATCATATTGCCATTGGCCTCTCCGGCACTAGCGACAGTTGCGATCCTATCTGTGCTTCGCTTCTGGAATGAATTCTCCTTTGCGCTTGTCTTCATTAGTAAGGCTTCGTTGAAGACAGTTCCGCTTAGCCTATCCGTGTTCGCGAACGGGTATGGCACGGATTATAAGCTGACCATGGCCGCTATGGCGATATCCGTCATTCCTACCATTGCGGTATATCTTTTATTTTCAGAGAAAATTATGAAGGGCATGACGGCTGGAGCGGTCAAAGGCTGATTCGCTGTAAGCTTGCCTATGGAGGGAACACTAATGACTCAATTAAAGGTAGGAATGATTGGAGCGGGCTCAATCTCGGATGCTCACTTAGATGCTTATTCCAAAAATAAAGAAGTCACACTCTATGCGATCTTCGATTATAACCGACAACGCGCGGAAGAGAAGGCTGCCAAATATAAGATTTCCCATGTTTATTCCGATTTGGGTGAGTTTCTAGCTGATCCAGATGTAGAGGCCGTTAGCATATGTACTTGGAACAACTCTCATGCTGATATTAGCATAGCTGCCTTGGATGCAGGTAAGCATGTGCTATGTGAAAAGCCGTTAAGCCAAACGTTAGATCAGGCTTTAAAGGTGGAAGAAGCTGTTCATCGCAGCGGGAAAATGCTCCAGGTTGGATTTGTCCGACGGTACGCATCGAATACGGAAATCCTTCGAAAGTTTATCGATAATGGTGAACTCGGAAGCATTTATTATGCAAAGGCGTCGTATTTGCGCCGTTTAGGTAACCCAGGAGGATGGTTTGCGGACAAAGAAAGATCCGGTGGAGGTCCACTCATTGATCTGGGTGTTCATGTCATTGATTTATGCTGGTATTTAATGGGTAAGCCAAAGGTTAAATCGGTTTCCGGCAACACTTATCGTAAGCTGGGGAATCGCTCCAATATTCAAAACTTATCTTTCTATAAAGCCGCCGATTACGATCCATCTAAGAATGACGTTGAGGATATGGCCAATGCGCTCATCCGATTCGAGAACGGGGCTTCTCTTATGGTGGATGCCAGCTTTACGCTTCATGGAAATGACGAAACATCTGTTAAGCTGTACGGCGACAAGGGCGGCGCGGAAATCGAGCCGGCATTCGCTATCATTACGGAAAAGCACAATACGATTCTGAACATCGCTCCACAGGTCGACAACTCTTCATTCGATTTCGAGCAAAGCTTCCAGAATGAGATCAATCATTTTGTCAGCAGCTGTTTGGGCAGAACGGAAACCTTGAGTCCGGTGCAGGATGGCGTGGAAATTATGAAAATACTAAGTGCAATCTACGAATCCAGCGAAAAAGGAATCGAGATCACCTTTAACTAAATCGGAGGTAACGCCTATGAAAATTTGTTTAAGTGCCTGGAGCTGCCATCAGCTTTATAACCGAGGAGCTTGGAGCAATGTGGACTTTATCGATTTCGTGGGACGGGATACGAAAGCCCAAGGAGTCGAATTGCTGACGAAATATTTGAGCTCCGATACCGATTTGATATCTATTGAGGAAGCTTTAAGTCGTAATAACTTGAGTGTAGCTTGTATCGGGGCAAGCAATAATTTTGTGTTGCCGAACGAAGGAGAGCGCCTGGAGCAAGTAGAGGAAATTGCGAAAGCCGTTCATCTGGCCAAGCATTTCGGAGCTGCCGTCGTTCGCGTGTTTGCGGGTGACGAGTTAGAGGGGATTTCTTATGAGCAAGGTAGGCAATGGATTGTTGAGGGCTTGAAGAGTGCAGCGGCAATGGCTGAGACTCAAGGAATTAAGCTTTGCTTGGAAAACCACGGCACCTTCGCCGGCAAAGCCTCTCAAGTGAAGGAGATCATCACGAGTGTTAATTCCCCAGCTTTGCGAAGCACGTTCGATACGGGGAACTTTCTGCTGGTAGAGGAAAATCCAAGTGATGCGATAGACCAGTTACAAAAATTAGCTGATCATGTTCATTTCAAGGATTTTGTTAAAGTCGAGGAGCAGCAAGAAGGGACCGTATATTGCTCGCTTGCTGGCGATTATTATATCGGTAAAATCGCAGGCGAGGGTAGCGTTGATCTGCTCTACATTCTAGGTCGTCTCAAGGATGCAGCCTATGAAGGCTGGTTAACGGTGGAGTACGAAGGCGATGACGATGAGCAGACGGCTTCCATACAATCGATTGCGAACTTGAATAAGATTCTTCAGACTTTATAATCTCTATCATCTTAATATCGAAGGAGATTAGCGATATGCCGGATATGCTAGTTAAATTATATGAGCTTCCAGAACCGGATTCTCACAAGGAAAAGCTGGACGGTTTAGACATCCGCAGAGCGCTTGCGCCAGAAAAACATCTCATTGTAGAGTTTGTCAGAAAACACTTCAATCCCCGTTGGGCGGATGAATGTGAAGTGGCGATATCAAGGCTCCCGGCAACCTGTTATATAGTAGTGGATAATGGAAAAATGGTTGGCTTTGCCTGCTATGATGCGATTTGCAAAAACTTCTTTGGGCCTACTGGTGTTGATGAGAATTATAGGGGCAAAGGAATTGGCAAAGCCTTATTATTTGCATGCTTGCGTGCGATGGCTGCCGATGGATATGGTTATGCCATTATTGGCGGCGCTGGACCTGTGGATTTTTATGCGAGCACGGTGGGAGCTGTCGAGATTCCAGGCTCGGCTCCTGGAATCTATCGAGGAATGCTGAAAGAAAGCTCATTGGATGCGGTAGGAGGCACAAAATGAAATTATTAAATAAAATCGGAGTTATGTCAGATAGCTTCAGGGCTGGCGTCCGAGGAGGAATTGTACAAGCGCGCAACAATGGTGCCGACGGTGTACAAATCTACGCGGTAGATGGAGAGATGGACCCGGCTAATCTGTCCACTTCAGCTAGGAAAGAACTGAAAGACTTTATCGCCTCGAATGGGTTGGAAATATCCGCCTTATGCGGTGACTTGGGCGGGCATGGGTTTCAGGATGCTACGGTGAACAGGGAAAAGATCGACAAATCGAAACGGATTCTTGATCTTGCCGTAGAGCTGGGCACGAATATTGTTACAACCCATATCGGTATTGTTCCGCATGACCACAGCGGCCAAGTCTTTTCTGAGATGCAGAAGGCATGTGAGGAGCTTGGAGTATATGCGACAAGCATGAATGCCTATTTTGCGATTGAAACGGGTCCTGAGCCGGCTGCGCATCTGAGAAGCTTTCTTGATACCTTAAGCACCAAAGGAGTTTCGGTTAACTATGACCCGGCTAACTTCGTTATGGTAACCGGAGATGATCCGGTGCAGGGCGTGTATACGTTGCGTGATTATATCGTTCATACGCATGTGAAGGATGGAATTCGTTACAAGGAAATCGATCCACGCGAAGTATATGGCGCTCTTGGTTTCGAGCCGATGGATCATGGCAAAATCGCGGAAATGGTCACTAAAGGGGAAATCTTTAAGGAAGTGCCATTAGGCGAAGGTAAGGTTGATTTTCCTGCCTATTTCAAGGCTCTGCAGGAAATTGGATATGAAGGTTACTTGACGATAGAGCGTGAAGTGGGCGTTCAGCCTGAAGAAGATATTCGCAAAGCTGTGGCGTTTATTAAGCAGTACAAATGATATATCGTTATGAGGTAGCTCGTTATATCGGGGTAAAATAAACCGCCAGATCAATCTGGCGGTTCTTGTAGTTATAAGATTAATTAACAAGTACCTCTGTGGACGCAAGGATATGCTCCACATACTTACGGGCCTCCAAATTCAATTGCTCATCTGAAGCTTCCATTGAATCATACGTAACGAAAGCAGGTAGGTAGACAGCGTTCGACGCGTGTATTTGGAGGTTCCACCCAAAGTTGAATACTACATCTCCGAGCACGGAAAAACACTCAGTAAGGTTCTTGATGATATGTGTGGATGGGGATTCGAGCACATCGAGTACAAGAAGAACGCGAAGGAACAAGATAGGATATCAAATCCGTAACCTATTTAACCTGTGAAATAGACCTTGGTAGCGTTGCCCGTCGAAGTCACCCGAATCCGATAAGCCTTAGCCAAATTGCTTTCAAACTAGCGAGCAAGCAGCAGCTTCATCTGCACGTCCATTTGGCTGTTCATGGAGATGGGGTCGCTGACAGCAAAAAGCTCGGGGTCTATGGAATAGATACGATTATTTTGAACTGCCTTTAACTGCTTCCAGATAAAAGTTTTCTCCAGCGCTCTGAATCGAACCGGATCAATAATGCTCACGAATAATCGGTCGCCTGCGTATAGCGAAAGCTGCTCCTCCGTAATCAGGCGATAAGCCTCACGGTTAAGCATCTCTTGCTCAATAATGGGAGGGGCGCTCATGCGCAGGCCATCATATAAATTATAAGCTCCACGGCACCAGAAGTTGCCGAACACATAAATGGAATCGGTGCGTATTTCGATAACAGAAACCGTTTCTTCCTTAGATATGAATCCCCGTAATTCTGTTCTGTGACGCTCAGCTTTGTTTTCATATTGCAAAATAAGCTGCTGCGCAATCCTCTGTTTGTTAAAAGCTTCTCCGAGCATTGCCAGTAACGTCATTGGTTTATGGTCGTTTTGTGAGAAAATCATCGTAGATGCAACGGTTGACAGCTCTTCACATTCCTGTTCGTTCGATACCAGTATATATTCAGGATGCAACTCGGCGATCTCTTCCAGCTGATAAGGAATGTTGTTCACCCGGTGAATATCCAGACTAAGGTTTCGCAAGTAGGGTCTATTGGTTAAATTCTTTGCAGCTGCTATGGGCCGGATGCCAAGTGCGAGTAAATGCCCGAGGCAGGTTAATGCACAAATATGAGCTGGTTTGCTCTCATAGTTGCGGACAAATTGTCCGGGCGTTAGGCCCTCCGTCTGCTTAAAACGGCGGTTGAAATAAAATTCATCTCGATAGCCGACCTTAACAGCGATCTCTTGCAGGCGCTCTCCTTTTAATAGAAGCTGTTTTGCAGATTCCATCCGCAAGGCCGTAATATACTCCAAAGCATGCTTGCCAGTAATTTGCTTAAACCAGTGGGTGAATCTGCGTTTGCTGATTTGTGCTTGTGCAGCAAGCTCCTCTACGGATATCTCTTCCGTAAAATGCTCTTTGAGCTGTTCAATAATGGCTAGCACAGATTGACGTGTTGTCTCGACAGCAGGTTGATTTTCCACGCTCTCTATTATGATTCGCATCAGCTTTTGAAATCTCGCGTGATTGTCCATTTGCCGTGCAGTAGATTTATCATTCTGGTATTTGCTAATTTCCCTGACAATGCGCAGCGGAGCTTTTGATGAGGAAATACGGCATTCTCCGGCTTGCAAGTAAGCTGCGACAGGTCTAGCAGTGTTGCCTAGGATGGAAAAGTGGAGCAGCCAAAACGAGCCGCCCTGACCGTGAAAAAGGCTCATATCGATAATCGATCCAGGATTAAACATCCAGCAGCTTCCGGCCTTGAGCGTATATTCATCATCGTCCCACCGTAGCGCACCCTCACCTTCCTCCATGACTAATAAGGTATAGGAGGTCAGCGGATGCGGGAGAATTCCACTTGATGGGGAAGTAACGACATGCTGTAGATGGTGTAATTCGAAATAAAGGGTATGTACCGGCATTGTGACCTCCAAACCGTTCCTGTCCAAGCGAAAACCTCCAAATATAGATGAGAATTATTATCAATTAGAGAAATCATACAGCAAAGTTACCTAGATTTCAATTGATTCCTACTATATTAATAAGCAGCCCAAAAGTATAAAATAACATCCCATTCTATCCTTGTCGGGGTTAAGGGCAAAAGCTATACTGGCTATAGTTGATAATGATAATGATTATCAATAAAAAATAGAGATGGGCGGAGACAACAAATGGCAATTCAAGGCAAGAATATACGGAAAGGCATAGCTGTGCTTTGTATCGCAATGGCACTAAGTGCATGTAGCAGTAACAACGGGAGTAACGAAGCAAAACCGACAAATACAGCACCAGCAACAGCACCAGCAGAAACAGCTACAGCAAGCCAAGGAAGCGAACAAGGAAATGTATCAGCAACCAAGTTTGTGACGGATGCTTACGATAAACAGGTGGAGATTCCAGTTTCGCCTAAACGTATTGTTTATACGGATAACACGGTCGGGGATATTTTACTATTTGGCGTAAAACCTATTGGATTGATTCAGGACGGGCTTGAATATGCCGTGTACAGAGATGAAGTGAAAGACGTTGCCGATGTGGGTTGGCCGCCGAACATTGAGAAGCTGATTGAGCTGGAGCCTGATCTGATTATCACTTCGATGACGGATGCGCAGCAGCTTGATGTTATGGGGAAAATTGCGCCGGTTATTCAGACGAATGAGTGGGACCCAATGCCTGTGCGCGTTAAGAGAATTGGCGATTGGTTAGGCTTTGAGAATAAGGCAGATGAATTTCTAGCGAAGCATGAGGCAGACATTAATAAAATGTGGGATTCACTGCTGCAGAATGGAACCATTAAGAGTGGTGAGACGGCTTCCGTCTTTCAATATATGCTAACTCAGAAGAGACTTAGCGTGTATACGACCAGCTATTTGCCAACGTTTGTCTATCATGATAAAGGATTTAAGCCGACGGCAGGTATCCAGAAGCTGATTGATGATCCTGAGAACTACGGATACTCGAACATATCGACCGAATTGCTTCCTAATATAGCAGGAGACCGGATCTTTATTGTTTATTTTGACGGTCCTGAGCTTGATGCAGTTAAGCAAATGATCAAAGAGCCGATCTGGAAATATTTACCGGCCGTGAAAGCGGGTAAAGTTTATTTTGTAAACGGTGGCCTGGGAATTACGACAGATCCGCTCGCGAGAGAAGAGCTAATTAAGCAGCTTCCAGTTATTTTGGGTGAGAAGTCATGAGTCATTCTTTAGAATTATTCGATGTTACGATTTTGGCGGCGGCCCTACAGGATTGTACACGGCCTTTTACAGTGGTATGAGAGAATTAAAAACTAAGCTCATAGAATCTCAAGAAGAATTGGGCGGGCGCATACTGACCTATCCGGAGAAAATGATTTGGGATGTTGGAGGGATCACCCCTATACGCGGGGAAAAGCTGATCGAGCAGTTGGTTCAGCAAGCCAAAATCTTTGAGCCGACGATTGTGCTCGGTCAACGTATTCAGAAATGTGAGCGGCAGGAGGATGGAAATTTTCTGTTGACTACAGATGATGGCGAGCAGCATCTTACACGGACGGTTATTCTGGCAATCGGTTATGGCGCTCGCAAGCCGGCAAAGCTGGAGATCGAGGGAGCAGATCGGTTCGAAGTGACCAATCTGCATTATACGGTACAGCAGCTGGACGGCTTTCGCGGCAAGCGGGTATTGATCTCTGGCGGCGGTGATGCCGCGGTGGATTGGGCTGTTGAGCTGGAACCGATTGCGGAAAGTGTGACAATAGTCCATCGACGCGGCGAATTCGGAGGACATGAACGGACAGTAAGCCAAATGAGACAGTCTTCCGTGAAGATTCTTACCCCGTACAAGGTAGAAGCACTTCATAGCCAGGATGGCACAGCTATTGACACTGTCACTCATACTGTTACAGGTGAGCAGAAGAAGCTTGAGGTCGACGCCGTGGTCGTCAGTCACGGGATGAGGTGCGATTACGGTTCGATCCGCTATTGGGGACTTAATATGAATGAGTGGAACATGCAGGTAGACGACCAAATGATTACCAACATTCCGGGTATTTATGCGGCGGGTGATTTCGTTACCTATCCTAGTAAGGTGGAGCTGATTGCGGGTACCTTCACCAGTGGTATTTTAGCGTTAAACAGTGCAAAGAAGTACATGGAGCCGGAAGCCCCTTACATGGCCTACGTCTCGTCCCATAACGACCGTTTCAAAGAGAAGAACCGCGCTCTGGGCGTTGTGGAAGAAGAGGAAGAGGCAGAGGCAGAGGAATAAAATAGCTGTAACATTTACACGCAAACTGGGCTGCCCGAATGGGGCGGTCCTTTTTGTTCTGTTAATATCCTTCAGGCTCAAGAAGAAGAATAAATGTACAAATCGGTAATTCAACAGTAAAAACGTAAGAACTCAAATAAGTCCATTGTATATGAACGATTCTTACCTTATGATAATCAACGTGTGATAATGATAATTAATATCAACAGAGAGAGGGTAAGATGAAAGTGATGAAAAAAGGCTTGTTATTGTTGTGTGTCACGCTTTTAACGTCCGTGATCTTGACGGCGTGTGGAGGGGTTAATGAAAATGAGGAGTCAAACCAGATAAAAGAATCGCCTGCTGCGGAGACTGGTAAGGTCCGTACGTTTGAGCATATATTGGGGAAAATTGAAGTGCCAGAGCGTCCACAGCGGGTGATCGGCTTGTTTGTGGAGGATGAGATGAGTGCGTTAGGTGTCAAACCGATTATGCAATATTCATCCGGGAGTTACTACCAGACTTACCTGGAGCCTTATCTGAAGGATGTGCCAAAGCTGGATACAGCTGCGATGAATTTCGAAGCTATTATGGCGGCTAAGCCTGATCTTATTATTCTAGGGTTTCAAGGTTGGGCTGATGAGGGCTCTTACGAGAAATTATCCAAAATCGCGCCTACATATGTATTCACCGGCAGTGAAATCCAAACTCCAGAAAATTGGCGGAAAAATTTACGTACGGTTGCGGATTTGCTTGGGAAATCCGATGTTGCGGAGGAGATCATCAAGAAGCGTGAAGAGGAAACGAAAAATGCCAAGCAGTTATTGGCGGATTCGTCCGGACGTGGAACGGCTGCGCTGTTAAGAATACATGCGAGCAAGGAGCTTCGTCTATACGGCGGACCTGGAGGACAGGTTGGTACAGCATTGTATGGAGATTTCGGGCTGGAGCCGTCAGGGATCGTACGTAAACTCGCATGGGGCGAGGATATGGATATTCAAACGATATCGATGGAAGTCATCCCTCAGATTGATGCCGATTATTTATTCCTGGCCGTTGACGAAGGTCGAAGAGAACAGGCTAAGGAATTGATGGAGAGCCCAATATGGAAGAACGTTCCGGCAGTTAAAAAAGGACATGTCTATGAAGTGCGAGGAGATGTATGGATTACGAACGGACCGATTGCATATGAGAAGAAGCTGGAGGACGTTGTCAACGCGATGACGAAGCAGTAGAAAGGATGAGACGGATGGAAGTAGGCTATAAGGGCATCGCAACGACAGTTCGCGAGCGCAGAACGATTAATGATTTTAATGGTCAACCCGTATCGAAAGAAGTGCTGATCGAGCTGTTAAACGATGCGGTATGGGCTCCCTTTCATTCCAAAACAGAACCTTGGCGCTTTATCTTGTTCCATGGAGACGGGCGACGTCAGTTTTCGGATGCGGTTCTGCGCACCTATTCCCAGGAAAAAAGAGAGCAATATGCGGATAGAGTGTCCGATACTTATTGTAATGTCGTTCCTGTGCATTTGCTCGTATTGATTCGTGAGGAACTTAGGCAGAAGGAATGGGAAGAGGCGTTCGCTGCAGCTAGTGCACTTATTCAGAACTTGCAGCTGCTTGCTTGGGAGCGGAAGATTGGTGTCGTCTGGAAGACAAATGATTACAATGAGAACTCTGAGTTTCGCGAAGGTACGGGGGTTAAGCCCGGAGAGAAGGTAGTGGGTACGCTGCATATGGGGTATTTTGACCCCAAAAAGGTTCGCAGAGCGAAGCCACGAACTCCAGCCGAGACGCTCATCACATGGGTGGACAGCTAATTAATGAAGGAAGTTCCTCAACTAAGGTTGACGAGCTTCCTTTTTTTCATTTAAACTAACTTTACTGATAATGTTTCTCAATCAAGGAGGCTCTCATGACGAAGCTGAAAACAAACGGGCTCCCCTTTCGTTCTATTTTTTTCGCACTAGACAAAATTCAGAGTAAAACACACAAGAGCAGAGAGCATCTACTGGAACAAGCTTCTTCCATATATACAATTCTTGCGGTGACAGCTGGGCAAGGTTTTTTTAATATAGCTGGGATAGATTTTCGGGTAGCAAGGGGGCAGTGTTACCTGCTTCCGCCTGAAGTGAAGATGGAAGTGACCAATGATGGGGAAGAGGATTTGAACTATTATCGGTTGAGCTTTGAAATCATCTCCAAGGAACAGCTAGGGCAGGATAGTCAATTTCTTGAACAAGGCGAGCTGAAGGTCGAACCTTTTGACCGTTATGCGGATATTTTCAAGAAGATCTGTGATAACCAACGCCATAAAAGTGATAAGGAGCAGTTCAGAAATCAATATCGTTTTCAGAAGCTCATGTATTGGATCATCGAACAGAATTTACCTTTTGATCAACCTAAGGATTCAAGAAAAACAGTGGAGGAAACACTCTCCTATCTGCAGGAACATTATCATGAAGACGTGACTACAGAGCAGCTGGCAGCGCAAGCACATCTCGGAACTAAGCAGTACGCGCATCTGTTCAAGAAAATGACTGGCAAAACTCCGATCGACTATGTAACGGAGATGCGGATTCGTAAAGCCAAAGAATTGCTCATTATCTCCAGTGGTCATCAATTACGAGATATCGCCGAGCAGGTTGGATATAGTGATCCGTATTATTTTAATCGCAGATTTAAGCAGGTAGTTGGCATTCCTCCTCGGCAGTTTATCAGAAAACGGCAGTTCAGAATTATCTCCACAGAATATGCGTGCTCGATGCTGGCACTGGGGTTGAAGCCTATCGGAGCTCCTGCTTATCAGCTTGGCTTCTACGCCAAGAACCACTCGGGAGGAATAGATAATATCGGCGATAAAGGCACTTTTTACTTTGACAAAATGAAATCGCTCAAACCTGATTTATTTGTATTAGGGGATGAAATAGAGCCGGAGGTATCTGCTCAATTGCTGCGAATTGCCCCTGTTGTGCATATTCCCTGGATGGGGCTGGATGCTACGGGACATTTGCGAGCAGTTGCTGATCTGCTAGGCATGACGAAAGAAGCCGAGGCATGGATTCAGATGTACGAAACGAAAAGGGATGAGACCAAATTTCAATTGAAGTCCTTTATCAATATCCATGAGACGGTTGGCATACTTGTAGTGGAAGGTCAGGACTTGTATGTGTTGGGTGATAGGAATGCGGGAGAGATTGTTTATCGCACTTTGGGAATGACGCCTCCACAGATGGTTCGTCGCCAGCTTGAAGCCCACCCTAACCAATATGGCAGGAAGGTGTCACTGGATAAACTTCCGGATTACGAGGCGGATCGATTGCTGATTATCGTATACGGTAATGAAGCGCAGACAACATTCAATGGTATTCAACACGATGAAATTTGGAGAAATCTCCGTGCTGTTCGGAACAACAACGTGCAGGTCATCGATGCTGAAAAATGGATCTACTATGACGTTTTGTCGCTGCAAGGCCAGCTTGATGAAGCGGTGAGCTTGTTCTCGAATAATGGGAGGTAGAGTTACGGTAGACGAGTGAACGCCCATTGTCGCTGGCTAATGAACCGTATTGTGCTTATTACTAGGAAAATGGTCTCTTTTTGAGTTTAACAAACTCCAATGGTGTTATTGTGTGATTTATGGGTGGAATGGAGCTATTTTTGTGTAAATAGAGTGCACGGAGTTTGTTACAAATCTAAACCAGCACATTTTGACGATATAAGAGTTACTGAGTTCGTAAGCCGAATGTGCGATAGCGCTGATTACCACTAACCACAGTCAAAAGTTGGACATCAACTAACTTGTGAAGGATCCGTCTCGCATGTTGGTTTGTAACTCTCAGATGGCTCCCCAATTCAAAAGGTGAAAATGGTCGAAATTGTCGCCTTGCATAACGGATAGTTTCTGCTTCGAGCCAGGTTAATTCACTAGGCACATCTGTAGCGATGAACTTTCCTATAAAGGAGAGAACAAGCTGTTGGCAACGTTTGGGCTCATCTGTAATGGAAAGATAGGCAATGGGCAGAAAAACCCAATCGTCTAGTGCTAATAAACATTGCCGCCAGCATAAATCTTTGAAGCGTTTTACGTCGAGGTCTCTTGCGTGAGGTCCGTAGCCTTGAATTTCGATTCCACCCTTAACATCTCCGCTAGGCATATAAGCTAGATCCAGATAGCGATATCCATTGCTGGAATCACGTACTTCCCATTCAGCATAAAGATGGTTGAAGTTTTTTACTACAGGGAACCAAACGGTGCGTAAAAATTCAATAGTGCCATGGCCGAGTCCGTTCTCCAGTAATTCTCGTCTTCTATGATTTTGTTCTTGAGCAATAGCTAATTCCATCCATTCATCGTAGGCTTGGTCAAATCTGGACATAGCAATCTTCATCCTTTCTTTATGGGGAGTAGTTACGAAAAAAGCCGCTTCGACACAAAGCACCAATAAGGTGCAGAATGTGCCGAAGCGGCGTGTGCTTCACGACCGTCGTTATAATGTTAGTATAGCAATTATTGGAATGATTTCAACGACTTTTTTGTTTTTCAATTGAAACAGTGGGAGAAAGCAAGGGGTCTGATCTTACGCTGTCTGATGAAGATGGGCAAATCATTATTAAATTGTAATAAGTGGACTAGACTGTTCAAACGGCCGAATGATATGATTATAGCGGGTGAAGCAAACTATGAATAATGAGACAACAAACGTAGAAAACAATCAAGATAATGAATCTGCTGAGAAATGGGCAGAGCTAGTTAAGGCAGTGCATCATAATGGCCTCGTTGCTTTGAAAACGTACTTTGACGATGTCGATGCTCAGGTGTTGAATCAAGAATTTTACGGTCCAGTTTTTGTTTTTCAAGTGAAAGATGAATCAAATGATGAATATGCGTGTGGTTTTTTTCTCCGCGAGTTGGTCACGAATTTCCAATCGGGAAGTGACCCGGCCCAGTGGATGGCTTCATTTTTCATCGAGATGATGAAAGCTCCAGGGGGAAGAGCGCTCCCTAAACCACCTGCTAGTGAAGATGAAGCAAAGGCGATCATCGACAAATTGCTGGTTCCGCAATGTATTGCGGCAGTTCAAGAAGAATTTGCACCAGAGCAGGTGCATGCGGGACTTGATTGGAACGAAGAGCACGGCCCAGTCTTCGAAGCTGGTTTTCCAGTAATACGAGACGGCAACAACGTTTGCGCTTTTCCTCTTCATCTATTGTATACGCATTTGCTACTAAATCGGGATCCTGCTGACTTGCTTATTCAAGGCTTGTACAAAATCCGTGAAGAACATGGCATGGATTGAGTTGAGACCTAACGAACACAAAAACACGCCCATAGCTGGCGTGTTTTTGTGTTTAAGCGCTACTTTGGTGGATAAAACGTGTCTGGGGTTCGTAAAAACAAAAAACGTATGATTTTGAGTATATAAGAGTTACGGGGTTAGCGTTAACGAATGTTAGATATGGAGCTTTTTATACCTTCATGTCTAACTTTTAATTCCGTGGAATCTCCCAAAACACCAGTGATAATTACTGTAATAGCAAGAGTAATGACAGAAATTATTTTCATGTGTAAATCTCACCTCCTTCCGAAGTTATACTCGAAAACTGGAAATAAGTTGCAATACGACAAAAACCCCCGATTCTGAGTTGGGGAACCTAACGCGGTGTCTTGTTAAATTAAATGAACATAAAAAAATAGCTGTCGAGAATTTCTCGACAGCCTGAAGGGGGCTGGTACCAGGCTGATACCCCTTCTTTTCTATATAAAGGAAACCTTATTTAATAGAAGCTTCATAAATATCTAGTATGGATTTGGACAGCAAAGTGTTGAATTCATCGTCTGTTTGATCGGCGGTTAATCCCTGAGAAAGGGCGCGCGAGAAGCTGGCGATCAATCCATGGTTATGTGCGAGCTTTTCATTAGCTTCTGCTTGAGAGTAGCCGCCCGATAAAGCAACAATCCGAACAACATGAGGATCATTCAACAGATCGCTGTAGAAATTGTTTGTTGTCGGGATGGAGAGCTTGAGCATGACTTTGACATCTTGTCCAAGCGCGGACAAATGCTGGGCAATCTCATCCTTCAATATTTTCTCCGATTGTTCCTTGTCTGCGCTGTTGATATCCACTTCCGGTTCGATAATCGGAACAAGTCCCAACTGAGCAATTTGGTTACCGATGGCGAACTGCTGCTCAACGACTTGTTTGATCCCCGCAGGATTGGCTTCTTTAATAAGGGAGCGCATTTTAGTCCCGAAAATATTACGTTCAACTGCTCGCTTCAGAAGGTCGTTTAATCCCGGAATGGGCTTCATGAGCTGAACACCATTTTCAAGATCGGCTAGCCCTTGATCGACTTTTAGAAAAGGTACAACGTTCTTCTTCTCCCAAAGATAATCAGCGGTAAATTGCCCATCAATGAGACGATCCATGGTGTTCTCAAATAAGATAGCACCCAAGATGTGCTCAGAGTCAAACCCCGGGCTTTTGATAATACGTGTCCTCATTTCGTGCACTAACCCATACATCTCATCTTCGTTGGAATAGCTGTCTTCTTTAATGCCATACTGCAGTAGAGCCTTAGGAGTACTACCCCCGCTTTGGTCCAAGGCGGCTATAAAGCCCTTTCCCGTGTGGATTCGATCCAATTGCTTTGTGTTCATGGATGTTTCTCCTTCCTTTTGTGGACTGAATGGCAATTTAATTATAGCACTTCTTATGTTAAGGTTCATTTAGGGAAAATTAAGAGATGATTAACAATTAATTAATTATTGTTCTCTAAAATATAAACTATACTCAAAGTAGCAACGGTTCAAAAATTAATTGGACGTACATCTGCTGTATTACAGAAAAGAAAGGATGTAATTATGTATCAAGGAAAGCTACGAAAAATTACCATAATACTGTTAGCATTATATACCGTTTTGACCTTCTATTTTTTGTTTATAGGTTTCAACAGATCTGCTTTTCTTCAAGATTCTAGCCTACGATATAGTCTAATACCTGAAGGGATTCCTTTACACTATCCAAGGGGAGGGAACTTTCAGCTTTGGTTTTTTGAGCTGGGCAACTTTGTAGCATTTATACCTTTTGGAATTGTCATCCCACTTCTGTTTCGTTGTAATTTCCTTCGATTTATAACCTTATTTATTCTGTCTATTACGATTCTTGAAATCTTACAAATGCTTTCTCGTTTAGGATCCTTTGATATTGACGATATCATAATTAATACATTAGGAGCGGCAGTAGGATTTTGGGCACAGCGTCTAGTGCACCGTGATCGAGATAAATTTAAAGGGATCTTTCGAATCACCTTAACAGCTGTTGTACTTTCGATTGGAGTCACTGCAATTGTTGGTGGCATCAATAATTATTTAGAAAAGGGAGGCGGCGAAGTCGTAGCCCTAAATGAACTTACATTAAAAGATGGGTCTGTACTGTGGGATGAAGCCCTGTTAAGTTTTACTTCAGGCCAGAAAAAGGTTGAGCCTCAAATCAATGTTTACAGTAGAAAAAATACAAGAACTAACGAGTTTACGTATCTACTAAATGGAAAATATACAAGAATGGCAGGCTATGCTACTATACCTGATGATGTAATCAACACTGCAAGCACTGGGAGAAGTGACATCATTTTTATTGCAGATGGCACAGAAATTTATTCATTGAGTTTATCAGCAACTAGAGGATCGAATCAGCTTACCTTTCAAATCCCTTTAAACGGAGCAAATGAACTGACTATTAAATTAACTAATGATGACCCAAATCCGACTACAAATGCTGTGATGTGGGACATTACACTTACTGAAGTAAACAAAGGACAAATGATAATAAATCGTATTAAAGAAAAATTAAGATCGTTATTCTAATTGACATTGATCGATCGTTCGATTATATTTTGTGTATGAAAAATAAATCCGAAAGCAAAGTGAACCTTATTTATCAGGCTACGATCGAACTTCTCAATGAAGGCGGTCTTTCTGAGATATCCATCTCAAAAATTGCTAAAAGGGCGAATATCTCCTCTTCGATCATTTATTTTTATTTTGAAAGCAAAGAGGATATGCTGATCAAATTGTATTTTATGCTCAAGGATCAAATGCACCAGCTCATGTTTCAAGGTATAACAGAGAGTACACCCGTAAAAGTGGGGTTTGAGAATATTCTGCGAAATTATTCAAGCTATATCTCAAATCATAAGGACAGCTTTTTGTTAATGGAACAGTTTATCGGTTCACCCTTTATACGTAAAAACTGTAAGGACCAAAATGGTGGTGTGTTTAAGCCAATGTATCCCTTGTTTAAGAGGGGAATTAAAGAAGGTTTTTTCAAGGATTTGGAAACGAATCTATTGGTCACATACTCCTGTATACCTTTTGTCGAAATGGGAAAAGAGTATTTAAATGGGGCGTATGAGTTCAGTTCAATAAATATTGAGAAAATGATTCAAATGAGCTGGGATGCCATTAAAGCATAATCAGCTCATTTTTTATAATATATTTTGATCGATCGTTCGATATATTTTTTTAAAATATTTTGATCGATCGTTCGATAAAATTAAGGAGGAACAATTCTTACATGAAGAACTACAAATGGATTATTTACTTGCTTGCATTAGGTGCTACCGTGGTCGGAACGGCCGAATCAATTATTACAGGTATTCTGGACATGGTTGCCAATGATATCAATGTCTCTATTGGCTTGGCTGGACAATTGGTTGCCATGTATTCTATAGCCTACGCGGTAGGAACGCCAATTCTGATCGCGCTCACTTCAAAAACAGATCGGAAAAAGCTGCTGTTCTTATCACTTCTTATCTTCATCATCGGTAATGCCATCTCTGTCCTGAGCCCTAACTTTATTATATTGATGATATCCCGTGCTATTTTGGGTGTGAGCGCGGGGGTATTCGCGGTAGTGGCTTTAGGGATTGCCGCACAAATTGCTCCTCCAGAGAAAAGAGGAAGTGCGATTGGCACGATCTTAATGGGTACGAGTCTTGCGCTCGTCGTCGGCCTTCCTCTAGGAACCTTAATCGGTGAGTATATGGGGTGGCGTTGGATCTTCGCAATTCTTGGAATTATCACCATCATTCCTATTATTGCGATTGTAAAAGCGGTACCTAAAATGTCTGGACGAGAAACGATTCCTTTATCCAAGCAATTGGCTATTCTCAAAGATTTCAAAGTAATCAGCGGTTTATTAGCTTCCTTGTTCTTTATCACCGGTTACTCGGTTGTTTCCACATACATTGCGCCATTACTACGCGAAAATGCTGGTCTCAATACCAATACGATTAGTCTCGTCTTGCTTGGCATGGGTTTAATGGCTGTTGTTGGAGCACGTGTTGGAGGCTACGGCGCTGATAAATGGGGAATTGCCCCTACACTGATTGTCAGTCTGTTGATTCATGTTATTGCCTTGTTCTTCCTCCCGTTAGCTGCGGTAACTTTTGTAGGTGCCATGTTTATTTTAGCACTCTGGATGCTAGGAGCTTGGACAACTGCTCCTGCACAACAGTTCTATCTAGTAACTATGGCTCCTAAATCAACTGAAATTATACTGAGCTTGAACTCATCCGCCTTTCATCTTGGTGTTGCCCTAGGTGCAGCTTTGGGCGGAGTGGTTGTAGAGCGGTTAACCTTGTCGTCGATCGGCTGGGTTGGTGGATTAGTCGTTATACTTGCTACTTTATTTGCAGTGATTTCTATTTTAATGGGAAAGAGAAAAGAGAATTAAGATCAAGAGGGTTGGAAGTATCTAATCGTGTTATTTGGATGCTTTTGGAATTTTGAAGAATGCGGAACCCACATTAAAGCATTGATTGTTAATCATATTCGACAAAAGTATTCAAAAAACGACATTGATAACCGATTAAGTAAGAACAGAACACTCTCGAGAAGTGTTCTGTTCTTTATTACGATCATAGAAGGAGATGTCAAATGAAAAACATCAAAGTGAAGCTAGCCGTATTTTTGTTTATTCTGCTAGGTTCAACCTCATTTCAATTCATCCAAGCAGCTCCTACAGTTGTTGAGAAGTTTGAGGTCGTAGATTATTGGTATCCTGATGTGCGAATGTACCCTATCATTGTTTTAGCTGAATATAATAATGGAGTTTATGAAACAAGGCCGAACGGAGCAGGTTTACCTGATGGTATTTTAGCTTATTGCTTTGATAGGGCTAGAAAATATCCACTTACGAAATATCTTTCCGGTTATCGTACCGGTGAAGAGTTCTTTTCTCCACTTAAAGAAATTAACAACTACTCCATTAATGGAAGGGCGATTAATGGGGATATGATAAGAGCGATCCTGCTCAATGGTTTTCCCACGAAAAGTGTTGCAGACATACAGTTGGCCACTGGTATTACTGGTTTGGACGACAAGATGTCACTTTGGGCTACGCAATTTGCCATTTGGCATTACACTAATGGAGCGACTTTGGCTAACTGGCGTATTCAGCATTATCCGCCAACACCAGCGGGAGAGGATTTGTTTAATTACTACATCAGTTTAAATCCTATAGGGTCAACGTATACAGAAACGGATGTAGATGTATTTGATCAGCAATTATCAATTGATGCGAATGACAACCTTGTTGTATCAGTATCCTATAGAGCAACAGAAAAGAACTATGATGGAACTGTCATTTTACCATTAGTCCAGCTTGATAGTCCTACAGCGGCTAGATATCCAAATGCGACTGTAGTTGATTCAACATACAATAATGTAAGTCTTGACAGTAGGACGATCACGATTACAATCGCTAACGGCGATTATGATGATACGGCTTCGGATGTAGATATTGGACTCCAATATAAGCTGCGTCAATCTGTCAAAGATGTGTTCTTCGCTTCGTCAGCGACATATGTTGCTGACATTCAAGATTTAGGTGCGGTCGCAGTCAATGTATTGGATGTGCAAAGAAACGTACAATTGAAATTTAATATTCCCGTGACGCCGCCGCCAACACCAACGCCAACGCCGACACCAACGCCGACACCAACACCAACACCGACACCGACACCAACACCGACGCCGACGCCGACGCCATCAGAAGAACCAGAACTGGTAGAAGAGCCAACACCAACGCCAACACCAACAGAAGAACCAGAACTCGTAGAAGAGCCAACGCCAACATCAACAGACGAACCAGAACTGGTAGAAGAGCCAACGCCAGCACCACTTGAACTGAAAATCGAACAGAAAGGAATAAACGTGCTTCCTAAAACAGGTGAGGCTAGTAAAGCTTTATTTTATGTTGCAGGAGCGGTATTTATTGTCGCAGCTTTGTGGCTATTAAGAAGAAGAGATAGAGTGGGTAGAGGTTGAATAAATGATGCGCTTTGAAAAAATGGCCGAAAGCTACTCGAAAGAGGGCTGACAATCCAGAGGCACTCATTCTGGATGATCCGCTCTCCTATGACGAAACCGATTATTACGAGGACGGCTTCTCTCTCAAGGGTCATCACGACCTTGCTCTTCTGCTGGCAAGTATCAAAGACAAGGCGATGGTGCTATACAGCAAGGGAGAATGGCGTTCATCCGGCATGATATGTTGAAAGAGTCTGCTCTATCGGACTTGCCTCAATTGTCGGAAAATGCGCTTGATCAGGATTCTTTGGTGGAGAAGGCGTTCAAAAAAGGGAATGAAAAATAGAATGCCCGGGCTTCGAGATTTCTCGAAGTTAAATCAAGTACATCCATCGCACCCGAACTCGCTCGCCTATCTGCAGTTGTACTCTCCCTTACCGACTATAAGCTGTCGTTTGGGCGTATGACCTACCCACACCAGCTGATGCGGGTGCTTCTTGTGCAGGTTTACCGAGCTTTTAAGATTAATAGGGGGGAACAATATCATAAGTGACGGCGGAAAATTTGGGTGTGAGCAAGATGGAGGAAAGTTTAGAAGTACGTGATATGAAGAAATTTACAGCCTCTGGGACCTTCAGTTTCAGGGGTTTTAGTTCATTTTACTAGAGAAAAGACCACTATCTTCCAATTTATGGTATGCTGGGATTGGTAATTGGTTTCAGATACAAGACTATAGTATTGGTACTCATGAAGTCCGGGAATAGAACGTTAACTGCAATTCGGCAAGGGGGAAATTTCATGGATGATCTCATTAACAAAATCATTGAGGATATCAATAAAACGGGATATCCAACTGAAATGAAAGTAGTAAATATCTTCCAAAAAAGAAAGTGGAGTTGTAGTGAAAATCAATATTTCATTGACCAAGATGAACATAAGGGACGGGAAATTGATTTAAAGGTTCATACTAATAAATATTACGAGGAATCAGGCCCAATATGTTGTTGGTCTATGTTATCTGTAGAAATAAAAAAATCTGAAAAACCATGGGTTATATTTACTACCAACAGACGGAGGACTGATACTGGTGGATATGGATTACTAAATCATCGCAATAATATTAACAGCTCCATCTTGAGTTACAACAAAATAATGAATAAATATCCTGGTAAATCTACTAAGATAGGTTGAAATGAATATGTAGCTTTAGCAAAGGATGGCCATCCCCAAATATACAATGCTATTCTTTCAGCAGTTAAGTCAGCCATTGAAGAGCATAGATTAGCTGAAGATCATAAAGAAGCTTATAACAATAGTTCATTTGATATTGCCTTCTATACACCTGTTGTTATTTTGAGTGGAAAGCTATTTGAAGCTTACTTAAATTCTGACAACGAAATTGAAATCAATCCTTCTAATCATATTGTATATAATTTAAATTATGCTTCTCCAAGCTATAATAGAAAATCTTACTTAGTTGACATTGTTACAGTCGAAGGTCTGGAAGAGTATATAAATTCTCATGAAAGATGGCTCCAATATATGAATAATAAGATTAGGAATTCAGTAACTCAAGAAGGCTGAATAGCAGATAATACCGTATTCACGCTGTGGAGCTGACGCTCCTTGTCCCGGTTTCAACTTCAGATATGAGGATGCCATAGTTCATGCGGCTGGTGCTGGCGGAGCAGGTTTATCGGGCGATTAGTTTAATCGGAGTAATAGTGCCATAGGTGACTGTGAAATTAGGATGTTGAGGGAGGGAGGGTGAAGAGGTACCTAGATATATTTAACCCCTTAGAGATGTATTCTAAGGGGTTATTGCACAATAGGCTTGATATTGTTTTTTTATATCCGTGGTATAATATGGTATAAAAAAAGGCTATATGTTCGTAAACTTGCGTATAGCTGCCCCAGTCGGAGGTATAAAGGATCTCGGATACATTATAATGCGGGAACGTTATAGAAGATAGATGAAGATGTCTCGAATTTAGTGTAGGAGGGGTATTAGTGGGGAATAGAATGGATGAGGCATTTCAAACTTGGAAAAAAAGAGTAAGAAATGATCGCATAAATGCGATATGTAAGCCTTGTTGGGAGTTAAACTACTGTCCTTACGGGTCGCTTGTCGAAAGCTTTCCTATAACTGAAAACGAGGAATATCGTTGTAGAGTTTTTGGACATGTATGCCCAGTGTTTATCGTTGCTGAACCATTTACAGAAACCAAAAAAATTCGGAATATTACGAGAAATATACCCCAACCAGTTAAATTCAAAGTCTTCAGGAGGGATAATCAAGTTTGTCAAGAGTGTGGAAAAAATGTGGGGTTTGAAGAAATAAACTTTGATCACATAATTCCTTGGTCTAAGGGTGGTTCGTCTGATGAACGCAATATTCGATTACTTTGCGAAACATGTAATAAAAAGCGAGGAAGTGATTATGAAGAAGAATATCTAACACCAGTATTCCAAGAAATATTCTACGAGCCAACCCCAATAGATCTTTCAATGCTCGAAGATTTATTAAGGTTAGTAGCGTTATGGTTCTATATGCATAACAAAATGGGGTTCCCTCCGAAGGAAACGGAGTACTGTAAGATAATTCAAACCGATGATATTGAAACTGATAAGTTTATGTTTTTTCTGGTTTCACAAGTTGTGGAATTACTAACAAGTCAAGAATCGTTTATAAATGTAAAAAAGAAAATGAAGGCTCTCCAGTTTCGATGGGGATTCAAAGATGGACAAAACCATATAATTATTGAAACGTGCAAGAAATTTAAAATTGATATGAAATACTATGTTGATTCGGAAATGCTTGTGCTAAGAAGATTAGGATTTATTCTAAAAAAAGATCTTCAAGACTTAAATACATATTACGAATTGGATGTAAAAATAGATCAATTCCTTGAAGAAAATCAGATACTTTTATAGGTTATGAAGCTTGTTTCTCCTCATTCTGTGAATGCTTCGTTCATTGACAATATCGCTATGATCGGAGAGGGGAATTTCCTCATTGATAATACAACATTAGGTGGGGATAACATTGAGTGATGTTGCTAAAAACCAGCATTATATACCACAGAGTGTATTAAATTGGAGGAATTTATCATTATGTGTCGAAAAGTTCCTTATAGAAACAAGCAATTAAGATACAAATTCTTGTTGGAATGGGCAACAAGTGCGAAGTGGATTCTGATCTTTTAGTATCCTATAGCCCAACACAGAAACTATAAATGAAAGTGGAGGCGCACTATGGATTTAAGCACGTGGCTAAGTATTATCGGAATTATTATCACTTGTGTAGGATTGTTTGTGACAGTTAACAAGACGAAAACAATACACAAAAATAGTCACAACAGCAATATCACCGACAGCTTTAATACAACAAAAAACGTTGATAAACGAAAAACCACATACGAGCTTCACGAACACCATGAGCATCATCATCACACCACGAATCACCCTTCGACCGCTAACAGCGAGAATTATGAAATGGGGAAGGCTATAGCATTAGGTTTCGGTGCGCTCGCTGTGTTTGGGGTAGCAATATTCTTTTACATCAAATATAAATCGATGATTATTGAGATTGCCACTGGAGTAATGATTGTGGGCGTACTAACTGCGGTTCTTGTCGCTTATTTCAAAGAATCGATCTCCAATGGATATAAATATTATTTGCTGATCTTTTGGCTGTTTGTCTTTGGGATGGTTATTTTAATCAACCATCCGATTTACTCACCTGATAAGTTGGATATTGCAGTAAACAAATTTACAAGTATTGAAGTTAAGGATGCTCCCAAGACATTATGGCAATTACATAAGGACAATCAATCAGCGGCACTCTTTTTAACATTTCAAATCGTCGGGCTGGTCATGATGATATGCTACCAGTTGTTTTACTTCTTTCTAATCTTTAAGATCATTGCAAACAAACGAATTCAGTCGATAAACTCATTGATTAAAACGGACATAGTCTTTGTACTAATCATCATGCTTTTTATAAGTGGCGAGCTAAATCGGTTAATTCAACTGCTACCTGCTGCAACAAATTGAAGAGGAAATCCGGCGGCTATACTACGACTACGTTAAAACCAAGAACCTAATTTGAGGAGGAGTTCCAATGGCTAAACGAGATTCGAAACCAAAGATAAATAAACTCGAGGATAAATACGTCATATCCCCTTCCCAATACGAAGAAGGCCGAACGGAGCTTACGGATGATCAACGTGTAAAAGTTGATCAATTATCCCAATTGATTACTGGTTACTACGATAATTTTTTCACCCTGGCCGGTTCCTATACACCAAGAAGTTATTTAGACATCATTCGTTCTCAACTTGATCTTAGGGTAAAAGACAATATGATGGAACCACACGAACGACTGGAAGCACTCAGAATACTGGAAGAGTTGAGACGAGCGTTAGGCATTGAATAGTTGTTCAAAGACAAGAACATCCTTAATGATATTCAACTAATGGAGAATGATAGTTTAACCAAGTTCGTTCGGGCCACCGATTTTCTTCGGCGGCTTTCGTGCATTATTATGGGTTTGATAATGCCCCCTTGGAAGGTTGGGCAATACGCACCGCGGCAGCTATTTTCACAATTTTCGCCGATAGCCCCGTTAAGCTGAGCCTTATCACAAATAGGGCGAAATGGTAAGGTTAGTGGCTTAAGGTATTTAAAGCACTATTAAAGATAATATAGGTGTGGATAGCCTCAAGAATGTTCCTCAGTAGTTACCTTCTTTGTGAGAACGTATAAATTAGCTCTAACGAATAGTTAGTTTAATAAGGTACCTGATATGCACCCTCTTGTTATAGTTTTAGATCGAATGCTGAATGATGAGATATATCATAAATAAGATAGACTATAAATAAAATTGGACGTGAGATTATGTCGGTTGTAATTGGAATAGCAGAGAAAATAATTTCACAAGGATATTTTCCCAAAGAAATACCAAAAGAATTTACTTCTCTTGATATAGGTGGGCATGTTAACACGTTTGACTTATCAAAAGAAAAACTAACAAAAAAGGGGCTTAATAAATGGAGTAAGTTAATAGACTTTTCATACCCTAAAACTGATAATTTTCGAAGAACAATCTCAGTTGCACATCCGCTACATTATATATTATTAGCTAGGCTGCTGGAAGAAAATTGGGACAAACTAAATGATCATTTTAATAAATCACAGTATTCATTGACTACTCCCAGTGTATATGATAGTGAACCTATAAAACCAAAATTTAAAATGGAAGAAAAAATTAATAGAAGACTAACTAATCTTGTGACAAGAAAATATATCTTGAAGGCTGATATCACAAGATACTACCCAAGTATTTATACTCATTCGATTCCGTGGGCATTACATACTAAAGAAGTAGCTAAATCAAATACAAAAGATGATAATTTAATTGGCAATAAAATAGATACATTAGTTAGAAATATGCAGGATGGACAAACTATCGGCATACCTATTGGTCCTGTAACCTCATTGATAATTCAAGAGATAGTTGGTACCGCTATTGATAATGAATTTATGAGGGAAATCGGTGACAGTTTAAGAGGTTTTAGATATACGGATGATATGGAATACTATTTTAGTTCTTCTGAAGAAGCAGAGAAAGCACTTAATGTGTTACATAAAGTTTTACAAAGGTATGAATTAGTTTTGAATAAGGAGAAGACGGTAATTATAAAAATTCCCCAGGGGCTAGAACCAGAATGGCTATATTATTTCAGAAAATTTAAATTTAGATATACAAAAGATAACAAGCAAATTGCTACAGTTGTTCAGAGAGATGACTTGAAAGAATATTTTGGGAAAGCATTTAAGTTTAAGATTGAAACTAGTGAAAAAGGAATATTAAATTATGCAATAAAAAATCTCAGGAAAATTATAATTAATAGGGAAAATTGGGATTTATTTGAATCTTTAGTTTTGCAATCAATTCTTGTAGATTCATCAATAATTCCAACCGTTTTTGAAATTATTGAAGGTTATAAGTATAGAGGATACCCTATTAATATGGATAAACTCACAGACTTTATAAATGCACTTATTAAAGATAATATAGAACTAAAAAATGAGTTTGAGGTGTCATGGGCTCTTAGCTTCGCTAGTAAACTTAATATACGTATTGTTGAAGATGCAAGTAATCTCTTGTTGAAAAATGATAATGCACTGATAAATATACTTGTGATGATTTTACATTCTAAGGAGCTTTTAGATGGGTCTTTAGATTTTTCGTTCTATGAGAGTCTATTAACTCAGGAGAGTCTTTATGAGAGTAGTTGGCTCTTTACATATGAGTGTTGCATCCAAGGTTGGATAGGTAGAGATAAGAATACAGATTTTATAAAAGATGATAAATTTTTCGAGCAACTCTCAAGGTATAATATTTCTTTTATTAATCCAAATTATTCAATAGTTTTGGAGTATCTAAAGAAATCCATGATTTCAATATGTATGGACCAATATAAATCAAAAGTTACAGTTTTATCTGCAAAAGAGATTTTATTAGAGGTTATCGAAGAGTATGCGTTCTCATTTGACAACGGATTATTTGAAGAAATATTGAATCTATTAGAGTTAAATATAAAGGAAGAGATAGAAGAGAATCAAGAAGCAGAGGAAGAGATAGAAGAGAATCAAGAAGCAGAGGAAGAGATAGAAGAGAATCAAGAAGCAGAGGAAGAGATAGAAGAGAATCAAGAAGCAGAGGAAGAGATAGAAGAGAATCAAGAAGCGGATGAAGAGATAGAAGAGGATCAAGAAGCAGGGGAAGGGGTAGAAGAGAGTTGGATATCAAACTTCCTGACAACAAATATTAATAAGACACTTAGAATTAGAACATTCAAAAGTGAGCGAGATTATTAGAAGAATTATGTACTCTGGGACGTCAGAGCAGCCATTCACAAAAAAATCAAACAGGGTAAGCAGACTTGGTTGCTATCAAGAGAGGACATTTTTATTAGGGGCTACGACTTGTATTTCTTGACAAATTTTTTAAGTTTGCAAAAGGAGCAAGCAAGGATAAATTCATTTGTGGGGTCGATACTATGGCAATTCCAGCACATGAAATTGATGAGTATTTACGTGTACTAGCCCGCAAGATCAACGCTCAGTTTTCAAATATGAAAGATGCATCTGCCCTCTTCGACGATTACTACGAGGGTATTGAAAGCGAGAATCTCAAGCAAATATTCCCTCTGTTTCATGCCATATTTAATAACTCATTTGCTTTCATAAATCAAAAGCTTTCACCTGGATACGGTGGACATTTCAATGCGGATCCTAGCAGAGAACTGATTGATGTTATTGAGGCTTGTCAGAAGCTTCAAGCAAATTTGAAAAAGTCATTAGCTGCCTTTGAATTGGATCAAAACTACATGGACTTGATAGTTAGATGCAGCTCTTTCTTGAGTAAGAGTGGAGGCAGTACTATCCCTGCGGATTTTCCGATGATTGAACTGATTGAGCATCGAGCTATATTTAATATTATGAACGTCGTGGAGGTGAAGAGTTCACCAGGTAAAGAAGCGTTTCAAACGAGGTTAACTGGTGGTGGATCTTACGCCCAGGTATTCAAATATAAAGACCCCCATTATAATCGGTGGTTTGCTTTGAAACGTGCAAAAGCTGATTTATCTACAAAGGAATTACAACGCTTTAAGAACGAGTACGAGATCACGCGCAAGCTGAATTCGCCCTATATTATTGAAGCCTATAATTACAATAACGAAAAAAATGAATATACCCTCGAGTATGCTAACGGAGGGACGTTGGCTGATTATATACGTGACAATAACACTAAGTTGGTTATGAAAGATAGACTTAAGCTTATAGGCCAACTTTTTAGTGCTTTTATTTATATCCACGAAAAGGAAATATTGCATCGGGACATTAGTTACCATAATATTTTGATTCACCACTTCGATAAAACGTGGATTGTTCTTAAAATTTCTGATTTCGGTCTTGTAAAAATTCCTGAAAGCTCTTTAACGAGTATGGATTCGAGCGTAAAGGGCTCTCTTAACGACCCAGACTTGACAAAAGTGGGATTTGCAAACTACGAAGTTCGACATGAGATTTACGCGCTTGCTCAGGTTGTAAATTTTATACTTTGTGGTAGAAAACATGGGAATGGAATCTATAGTAAGAATCAGAATGTGAAAAAATTCCTGTTGAAGGGTTTAGCCGCAGACATTGATGAACGTTTTGTTTCTGTACAAGAAATGGCACGTGCCTTTCAATACGTGAAAAACGGAATTTTAATGGACCGGGGGGAAGATAGTGAGGAACGGCCTACTACTGGGACCACTGTAACTGTTTCCCCATTTCTAAAAAGTAAAGGCGCAATCGTAGAGTGGAACGCATCTATGCAAGATAAAAATGCTGAGCTGCCTTTAGTTCTTAGTGGTCAGAAGGCAATGCTATATATGGGACGAAATAACCCTAATGGAATGAAGTTTTTAGTTGTTTTTGATGGAGAAGAGGCTGCTGTTTCGTTACCAATAAATGAGACATCAGATTACGGTCTGTTAGAAGATGTAGAGATCGGAAAAATAAGCATTCAAGCTATGACAACCGATTTAAATGGAGATGGAAATTCGGAAATCGTCATCGTTGCATCGGACGGAATAATCAAAGGGGGTGTTTGGGTTTTTTCTTATACGAAAATTAGAAACAAAGAGAAAGTAAACCCTTTCCGACAAGAATTATTTGAACAAACTCAAGGAAAGGTATCGATTGTAAATAATAAAATTACGATACCTTACGGCAGTCAGGGATTATATAATGAATACCTGTATACCGCAAATGGTGTATATATTCGTCATAATTAGACGGGGGGTAACTTCATATTTAGGTGCCTTTTGATTTCGCTCTACAGATGTTACGGAGAACCGTATCACAAATAGTGGTAAAGCGGAGAGTAGAAGTTTCGGTTAGTCTTCAATTATGCAGCACAATAGTAAGGACTGTGTAGTCTCAAACCAAGGGAGCGATTAGATATACTTGATCGCTCCTTTGGTTTTACTCGGAGCCCTATCTGGTGATCAACTTGAACTCTCATAAATATCCAATATGTTGAAACATCACGAAAACTTGCATATCTTTATCAGAGAGGCACCGATTTAGCAGGGGACTTCAATCATTTTGTCGAAATACCGTAGGTAAAGCAAATTTATAAAGTTTACTAAAGTTTGCGAAAAAGATGTTAGACCAAAAATTGTAGATAAATGAAAAGACAACGATGATTGGAGGTAATATTATGATACTCAATGAGGATATATCAAGTCTTTCATTATATAAAGATGTGGTTGAAATAGCTGAACAAAAGGGGATTGAAATAATATTCTCAACTTTAGAAGAAGAAAAATCTTCAAGTGAATTAGGTGTTTCAAGTTTTAATCCTGAAAAAAAGATTATACAAATTGAAATTCGACCTTCTGTAATCAATAGAGTAGAAGTATTTATTCATGAATTGCTTCATGCGAAATCATATTTGTTGGGAAATCCGTATATTCAAAGCTATAGTATGATACAGATTAATCCTTACTTTCACAATATTATTGGATCGATCAACAATAGCTTCCATCATCATATTATGGTTTATCCAGAAATGAAACGTTTGGGTTACAATCAAGATGATATAGATAAGCAATTCATAGATAATATTCTAGAGAACTGTGACAAGGTATTTGAAGGTACTGAGAAATTAGCTCATGCCGTAAATCTATTAGAATTATATTTGAGAAGCCCCGAATCAATCTTAAACGTAGAACATAAAATTAAAAAAACTCAATCAGATGAGTATCAGCTATTTATCGATTTGAAAAATAGTATTTTGCCTATAACCTCTCCATTAGAAATGAGAGCGGCGTATGCAAAAGTGCTCAAAAAACTTAATGAGTTTGTATATCAAATCGCTAATGAATCTTTGTACCTAAATATTATTATTTTAGTGAGTCCCATTTTTCCTGATTCATATTTGGAGAAGTCAGCAGCATTTTCACTATATACATTAAAGCTCAAAGGGTATCCTCATGTATTTGTGCTTGATAAGGACCATAATCAATGTTGTTACTTTTTAAGCAATAATGGTAAGGATTTGGATAAAAACTATGTAAATAACATTCTAAAAGAAAGTAAATTAAGCGACCTCATTAAAATGTTAAGTTAGTTAATTAGTGTGGATATATTCAATGAAGCGAAGTCCTTCTTCTAACATAATATTTACGCTTCGGGTATTTGCACCCGGTTCGGCATAGGGGGTTGGGGGAAGTTGAACCTTATCATAAGTGACGGCGATAAAAATGGTAACAAGAAGTGATTAGAGGTCTGAGGAGTGATAGAGGTAATCCATTTTGATTATGTTTCAAGAAGAAGGTACTTGCTAGGCAGAACTTCTTTCAGGTTTAGATCAACGAAAGCAAGCACCAAATCATGGATTAAGCCATATATGATGCTGATCACGGATGAGAATGGAACCGATTTCCCAAGCGGGTACTATACTGCTAGATACAGAAGGACATGCGAGAAGTGGAAGAAGCACCAATCCCATTCGGGGCTCAACTTGCATTAGATTGCTGAGCCCCATCTAAGATAGAACGCTTTTGGATAGATATTTTATTTTGAAAGCTGAATTATTGAGCCGATCAGTTCATTCAATTCGGATTGTAATTGCAAATGGAGTTTCTCAACGACCGAATAATCTGTGGCCGCAACATAGTAGGCCTTGATTTGAGAATCGATGGATTCGGCTTCCGCCAGATGGGAGGTGGCCTCTTTCATTTTTGCGGAATAGCGTGCTTTGATACCGGCTATTTCGGCAGCATGAGCTTCATCTGTTCCAGGAGCTATAGCCCGTGCATACATATCTAGGATCTCATCCCCGTCCCGATCTGGAAAGTATTCATGTGGGGCGGTACTGTCGAAGATAGCTGTTCCAAGCTTCGGGAATATCAACATATCAAGACTGTTCGGATCAAACCCGCAATGAAACACTTGAACTTCGATCCCGTTCTTTTCGGCAGCGGCGGCAAGCTTTTTCAGCAGAGTCGATTTGCCAGATCCCGCCCTTCCTTTGATGAAAATCCGTCTTTCCAGCTGAACGGTTAAGCTTTGAATAAAATCGAATGCTCCCTTGGGAGTTGCAGCTCCGAAAAACAAGTGACGCGGAGCGGTTGGCGTATCGCTTTCGTGATCGGGGTATAATTCTTGAATCAGCTCCTGCGCAATTTGGTCGGCCTTCGAGAAATCCATGTTCTCGATATAATATTTTTCCCACTCGTCATGAATTTTCAATGCAGTTGCGAAAGTCTCATACGTTTTTGAATAGGCGCTCTCGAGCTTACCTCTAAGATCTTCTATCGTTATGAAATGTTCCGGTAAAAGAAGACTGTTATCAAACGCTTCCTTGAAATCGATATAGACGATTTCACCGGCCCCGCTATCCGAAATCCCCTTGCAGACTCGCCCGTCGACAATACCAACCTTCAATTCCGTTAAAATGATGCCATCCAGTTCATCGGGACGGAGAGGGGAGTGGAAGTATTGCACATGAAAGCCTTTATCCAGCAGGCTATCCGCCAAGCTTTGAATGACCGTCGATTTCCCTGTACCTTGGGGCCCCGTAAGGACCAATATCTTGTTCAACCCTTCAAATGCGGATTTAAACAAGAAATGAGCTCCGTGCGCAGTGTTGCCGTGAGCAAAATAGTGAGATGATTTTAATGCCAACCCGATACACCCCTTTGTGCCTATTCCGATTTCAACAGAATAAGTCTGATTGGTATAGATGCCTATTTATTTGTATATTCCGCATTGTAAAAAGTGGTGTTCGTCCTCTCCCATGTTTTTTTCTATTTGTTGGCGGGGCTTAATTGGCGACTCAAAATCAAAAAACTCCTAGTAGGAGTTTTTTTGATAAGCAAAGTTAATGTATGAATGACTAATGTAAATTTAGAAACGCCCCCCGGCAGCGAAGCCTTTTGGAGAGATACGTTCAATTTCTTCAAAATCCGCTGGAGTAAGTTGAACCTGCAGAGCGCCAAGATTCTCCTTCACCCGGTCTATTCGCTTTGTACCAGGGATTGGCACAATGAAGTCTCCTTGGGCGAGAAGCCACGCCAATGCAAGTTGAGCAGATGTACACATTTTTTTTGAAGCCATCTCTTCAATCAGCGCTGCGACCTCCACATTTTTAATGAAGTTATCGCCTTGAAAGCGTTCATAATGCCGCCTATAATCATCCTCTGCCAAATCCTCGAACTTTTTAATTTGTCCAGTCAGGAATCCCCGTCCTAGCGGGCTATAAGGTACAAAACCAATTCCCAATTCTTTGAGAACCGGAAGTACTTCATCTTCCACTTCTCTACTCCATAAAGAATACTCCGTTTCCACTGCAGTTATGGGATGAATGGTGTGCGCACGACGGATGATATCAGCAGGTGCTTCGGATAGACCGATATAACGTATTTTCCCATCTTTGACCAAGTCGGCCATCGTTCCAATGGTTTCTTCAATAGGGGTGTTCGGATCATAGCGGTGTTGATAATAGAGATCAATGTAATCTAATCCGAGATGGTATAAGCTAGCATCCACGGATTTTTTGATATACGCCCGATCACCTTTGGGCCCCTGGGTATGCGTTACTCCAAATTTCGTGGCAATCACCGCTTTATCCCGTCTATACTTAAGTGCCCGCCCTACCAGCTCTTCGTTTTCTCCAAACCGCTGCTGCGAAAATTCACCATAAATATCCGCAGTGTCAAACATAGTGACGCCGATATCCAGCGCCTCATGAATCACGCGAACCGATTCCTCGTTATTCGGCATCATCATGGTTCCAAGACCTAATGCTGAAACCTCTAATCCCTCACGTCCAAGCGTCCTTTTTTGTATAGGTTCTGACCTCATCTATTTTATCTCCTAGAATTAATATTTTGTTAATCAAATGAAATCTGTAGATGTACCAAGAGTTTCCCATTCAGTCAAATCTTTTTGAACATTTACGATTTTATTGTTAGCTACATCATAGGCATCCTGTCCAAGGAAAAGATGTAAGGGTGGATGCTCTGATTCTGTTACTTTGATCAATAGATCCATTGCTTTTTCTGGATCACCTGGTTGGTTCTTATCAAAATCTTTCAGAAAAGCTTCCTGTCCATCCCGCATGGTTTTATAATCGTCAATTAGGTTTGTAGTAGTTCCACTAATTGAGCCCTCGGATAGGAAATTTGTGCGAAAATACCCTGGTTTAATGGCAGTTACATGGATTCCGAATGGCTGAAGCTCTTGAGACAGTGCCTCACTAATCCCATCTACGGCAAATTTAGTTGCTCCATAAATACCGCCTCCCGCAAAACCATAAAAACCACCTACGGAAGAGAAGTTAATAATATGCCCAGACTTTTGCTTTCGTAATTGAGGGAGTGCTTGCCGCAAAACGTTAAGTGTACCAAACACATTAATCTCAAAGTTTTTACGGACTAATTCATCCGATACCTCCTCAATAAATCCAATTTGACCATAACCGGCATTATTGACGACGACATCAAGCCCGCCAAAATGTTCAATTGTTGCAGAAATAGCTTTTTGGACGTCTTTCTCATCTGATAAGTCGAGGTTTATAGCAAGAAATCGATCATGGCTTCCGACTGCTTTTTCCAAGTCAGCTTTGGTTCTTGAGGTTGCAGCTACTTTATATCCTTGCTCTAATAGCTTTCTGACTAGTGTCAATCCCATTCCCTTGGAAGCACCGGTTACAAACCAAATCTTATTACTGCTCATAGTTCTTCACCTCCCTTTCCTGATCCTTGTTTTGGATTCTTTATAATCATATCTGTTAAAGTATTGTCTAAGTCAAATAGGCCATTATTGTTAAATAAACAGATAAAAAGTGTACAATATGTTAGAGTAACTATAACTATTAAGGAGTGTGATAAATAAATGGCCTATACCGTTAAGGATATTTCAACAAGAACAGGGATAACAGCTCATACACTACGTTTCTATGAAAAACAGGGAGTCCTGCCTTATGCAGAACGAACTGAACAAGGAATCCGAATGTATGACGAGTCAAGTATTGAGTGGATAGAAACAATTTTAGCGCTGCGTTCGACTGGAATACCTTTAGCCGAACTAAAACTATACGTAGATTTATATAAAGAAGGGGATAGTACTCTACAAAGGCGAAAAGAGATAATGAACAATCACAAAGTAAAAGTCGAGGAACAAATGCTTCAGTTAATTAAAACCTTAGGAAGAATCAACTACAAAATGGCATTGTATGACGTACAATTGGAACAATTAGAAAGGTCGTCTTGCACTTTGTGATGTTAAGAAAAAAATTGTATCTATGTAGTGAGGGTCGAACTCATATATGAGCGTTTGGAAGAAAAACTAAAAACGACCTCCGCTCTAAAATGGTTTCCTGGCCATGGTGCAGAAGAAAGCTGGAAACCCCATAGACTGGACTAGGAGGGTTTTCAAATGCGCAAAAAGTGGAAAAGTAGGGTTTTGATCGACAATCCCGTTGTGCTGAATCGAGATCAGATCGAGCAGGATTTGAACAACGGTAACCAAGTGATTATCCAGTTCTCTCATCCAGACTTTTATGGCTCCTCCATTTTGGAGGAAGTGGATGAGCTTTGCACTCGTTTGGATGAAAATTTCGGAGTTCGTTTCTACGGGCACTACTCTCTCTCGTTCGATGGGCATACGCTTTTGCGGATTCCTCATGTCAAAACGCTGCATCTCAACAGTCTTACCCAGGCACATCATATAGAAGCATTGGCCACGCTGAAAAATTTGCACAGTTTGCACCTAGGCATATACGAGCTGGAGAATTCAAATATTTTAGGAATAGACTCGCTGTACTCTTTAAGAGATTTAACTATTTTCTCGGAAAAAAAGGTCCTTAACCTGCAAAATTTTAAAGAGTTCTCTCATCTGCAACACTTGCATGTCGGGGGTAAGGTAAAAAATATGGATGCTATAGGTGATCTGGAGGACTTGAATTATCTCTCGCTGCATTCGATTAGTAAATTACCGCTAACTTTTATTAATCGACTGAAGAGGTTGAAGCATCTTCGCATTCTGCTAGGAGGTCGGGAACATCTTCAAGAAATCGAAGAGAATGAAATCGACCATCTGGAGATTTGTAGAGTTCGAGGTTTTCATGACCTGACCAATATTACGAGCTTCCGAGCGCTAACGAGTCTTGTGATCGAGGATCAAATCCAACTGAATGAAATCGGTATTGATCGGGAAATGAAAACTCTGGAGGAGCTAACCATTTCGAATTGCAAAGGCTTAACTCGTTTGACTGGATTGGAGCAATTGCCTTCGCTGCGCAAGCTTCGCATATATAAAACGGCAATCGATTATGATTCCTTTATCCATCAAGTACTTCCAAGTTCATTATCTATAGTCGAATTTGCGACTGCCAATAGTAAAGTAGACCAAGAAATTCAAAATTCATTATTACAGTTAGGTTTTCAAAAATGGAGCAGCTCCTATTAAGTCACATTAGTAGAGGAGCAAATATACAAAGGAGATTAACTTATGAAGGATGCGTTAATGGAGAGATTAAAGATATTCCTTCATCGGGAGGATAATAGTACATTAGTAGGCATTCCGGCGAGCGAAGAGGAAATTGCTAAGGCACAGCAACAGCTGAATGTAAACTTTCATGAGTATTACTTACATTTTATAAGGACGTTTGGCGGAGCATATGCAGGTCTTGCGGTATATGCATTCTCTAATGGCTCTAGTCTCGGAAATGAAACGGTTGTTGATTTGACGTTGGGGTTCCGAGAGCAATTCAAGGAACTTCCCTTCGCAGAGGTTTTACGGACCAGTTATGTCATTTCTATGGATGGGTCCGGCGATCCGATTATCATCAATCAGTCAGGGAAGGTTTTCATCTGTTATCACGATACCGGGGAAATCAAGTTAGTAGCCGATTCATTCGAGGTGCTGATCGAGGATAATTTTTATGAATGGTGATTAGTTTAACCCGGTAGACCATCTACTCGCGGCGGTTCTGGTAATAAGCTAGTAAGGCTGGGGGCAAAGCGCCGCGGCAGACTTTTCGCCGGTAGACACGTTAAGCTGAATCTTACCATAAGTGAAGGCGAAAAATTTTGTTATTAGAAGTTTGGGAGAGTTGTTGGGTGTGAATATAGTGATATGACCTCTAAGACCTTTGGTTTTAGGGGTTATTCGTACTAGAGCTAGTCGATATTTTCACCAATAATTTTCCATAAAATGATATTATAGATGAAGGTGTTTTTTGGGATCATGAATAATACCAAGTCTAGAAAGTTTCAGAGGTTCGTAAATAATACGTTATGTGTAATTCCCTAAGTACTTTAATGACGTCAAATAAGTGGGTGTATGATGAATAGACATATCATCTATAAAGAAATAGAAAGCATCGCAAAGAATCATAATATTAGATTTGATGAGCAATATCTACGTTGTGGTCGAGGTTTAGACTGCGGTGAACTTTGTGTTGATTACTCAGTTCTTGAAGGCTATATCTTATTTTCTTATGACAGGGCTTCAAGAACATATTATTACTCAAGTAAAGATAAAGAAGAATTTTTGTACATTGTATTTGAACGTCTTTGTATTCATAACGGTTTTGAGTATGAGTTAAAGAACAGAAAGAGCTTAAATATTTTCTCCTATGAATTAAATGATGATACAAGAAAAGTAGCATTTGAATACTCATTAAAACAATTGAGAGAAATTTCAGTTGGTTGGATGGAAAGAACATTTTCTGAATACGAACGATTACTGAATATAAGGAGAACAAATAAGAATGTATATTTTGATAAACAAGAAATGATATTTAAGTCAAAATGAACGGTTACCATTATTTTACTCAATTTAGGGGCTGAGATGATGGACGAGAATAGGAAAGATGCGTTAGTAACACTGTGTATGTTAAAACTTCGTTTCCAGAATAAATTGCAAGTAAGCTTAAAGAACATACAAGATAAAATAAAAGGGTTAATTAATGAGGAAATAGATGAGCAATCTATTGTAGCTTCTGTTCAACGATTACGTGATAGGGGTCATGTTAGAGACAATGGTGAAAATTTACTATTGGGGTCAGGGATCGTGCATCATTATATAGAGGTTCTTCAATATGATGATGGAGTTAATATCGATGAAACCTTAGACATATTAGAGAATCGTATTCGCCATCATACAGAGCATAGGAGATACGACTTGTAAAACAGATATTTCAATCAGCGATTTATTTATAAAGATAAAGTGGAATCCAACTCCCTAACCGCATCGCTGCCGGCCCTTCGGACCTTAAGGGGGTTGTACGTCGTGAATACATGAACGTTATGCGAAAGATTAATATTCAGTATCAAAGTATAAGGGGACTATTATATGCAAATCAAACAGATAATTGTTTTAATTTTTTTGTTTTTTGTGGTAGCGTGCAGTAGTAAAAATACTCCTGACAACCAACCGTTAACACCCACCGGTGTAAATAACACAATAAATTCTGAACAGACTGCTATATCAGACGTAATTAAAAGCATGTTTGTAGAAGATAGTTATCCAGCTGAAATAATGACGATAGGGTTGCCTGGTAATATAAACGAAAGAGCTAATCAAATAACGTTAAAAATGCAAGATAGTATTAAAAACAATGAAGAATGGTATTTGACCACGCTGCAGAGTTTAAAAAAAGGCGCAGAATTTTCATATGATTCAAGGCTCGGAATAACAGAAGAAGAATATTCTTTCATTCTGAATCTGAATGACCATATGAAGTTAATTAAAATCGGGGAAACTACCATAGACATTCAATCAGAAAATAAGAATCTTAATTTTATGATTTCCAATTCTAGCGTGCTGAAAAATTTTGCTATTAATTTAGCCAAGAACTCTATTAACGCTGATCTAGGAGAATTTTCGTATAGTGGGAAAATAGTAGCTTCAGATCACCAAAAAATAACTGGAAGATGGAATGGTTATAGTTGGAGGTTAGAAGAAGGATATTCAAAAGCATTTCAAATATCCTTGGGGCAATTTAAGAATAATAATAAGAGAATCATTTACATAAAATTATTAGAGTTTGGTAAAGAATCTAAAGAAGAATTCTTGATATTTTAAATTCTAATCCTTCGCACAACACCTAAATTCAGGCTTCGGGACAAGCTAAGTTCCCTAACATCTCTAACTTATATTTATATTCTTGGGCTTGGTTGTGGCATCTGGAGCAAGAAAGAAGTAATTGATTGGTGTGACAAGGTAATTGAGTTAAAGCAAAAAAAGAACACAAAAAGAGCGCCCATTAAAAAGCCCATGAAAACAGGTTTTTTAACTGGCGCTCATCATCGAAATGATTCGCTTTTATCGTGGCTTGTATAAACCTAGGAAGCACCAGGCTCCCATTGTCGGTTTGTTTCATGGCCCCGGCCAAAGAAGTATAGAATTGTAAAATTTACAATCTCAGATTCATAGAATGATGTCAATGAGAATTATTGGGCAAAATTCCTATAGAGAAATGTCACGATTTGTCCACGTGTACAAGTCATATTTGGGGAAAATGTATTGCTGTCCGTGCCGCTGGTGATCCCTTTGCTAACTGCCCAGGTCACAGCTTGAGCATACTCCGCACTACTGGGTACATCGGCAAATTCGCTTGTCCCAGCGTCGGGCTTACCCGTAAGCTTCCATAAGTAGGTCACAGTCATGCTTCGGGTAGAGGGAGCATTTGCCCTAAACGTGGAACCAGAGACAAGACCCTTTTCATAGGCCCACAATGCAGCCTTATAATAGTAATTACTTTCCCTAACATCAGAAAAAGGATTGCTGATTGTAGGCTCAGGAGAGTTCTGGGCTTTCCAGAGCATCGTCAGTATTTCCCCCGTAGTGCTTACCTGGTTCGGGGAAAATGTGGTTGCGCTGGTGCCGGTGGTAATGCCTTCTTTGATTGCCCATATTATGGAGGTGGTATAGTAAGCGTTGGCGGCAACGTCATAAAAAGCGGTGGGAGGTTTCAACCTTGCCGTCAACTTGGAAAGCTTCACAGGGATGGTCTGCATGGAAAAGTTATATATATCCACACCGTTGCCTGTCACTGTTCCCAAGTTGCCGTAGCTGCTACGACCACCCAACCAGACGGAGCCATCCGTTTTGACGATAATGGTATGGAGGCTGCCACTGCTAATGGATGCCACGCCATCCATCAATTTGATAGGAATGGTCTGCACTGGAAAATCCCCATAACCCTGATTTCTTGTCCGGTCTCCGGTGTAACCGTTGCCTAACTGTCCGCTTTGATTGTCTCCGAACAACCACAGGGAGCCGTCTGTCTTGACGGCGGCGGTGTGACTTCCGCCCAAGCTAACGGTGGCCACATTGTCCATTACCTTAATAGGGACTGAGGATTCCTTTATCTCTAAGGAGCCGTTACCTAACTCCCCTACTCTGTTATCTCCCCACGTCCACAGAGTGCCATCTGTCTTAACTACGGCGGTGTGAATTGAGCCTAAGCTAACAGTGGTCACATTGTCCATCACCTTAATAGGGACTGAGGAATCCTTTAAGGAGCCGTTACCCAACTGTCCTTGTCCGTTACGTCCCCACATCCACAGAGTGCCATCGGTCTTGATGGCGGCAACGTGGCGGAATCCGCTGAGACTAACGGAAGCCACATTGTCCATCACCTTGATTGGAACTGCAGAATCTCCAGGTTTCCCCTTGCCTAACTGTCCGTAGTCATTAGCTCCCCACATCCAGAGGGAACCATCCGTTTTGATAGCGGCAGTATAGCCAGAAGTGAGAGAACTTCCTCCGAGACTAACAGCAGCGACTTTGTCCATCACCTTAACAGGGACTAAAGAATCCTTTTTGGAGCCGTTACCCAGCTGCCCGTTGTAGTTCTCCCCCCACATCCAGAGGGAGCCATCAGTCTTGATCGCAGCAGTGTTTTTCCCACCAGAACTGACAGAAACCACATTATCTAACACTTTTATCGGAACGGTTTGATAGACGAAATCACCTTTTGTTTGAGCGTTACCGCGACCCCCGTTGCCCAATTGTCCAAAAGTGTTAGCTCCCCACATCCAAAGGGAACCGTTCGCATCGATTACGCCGCTATGATCACTACCTGCGCTCACGGCGGTCGGGCTGTTCACCGTACCTGTGCCGCTCGCCATTACCGGAACGGTTAAGCCAAGGCATAATACCAAGACCAGTGTAAGGGAAAGCCATTTTCTCTTCATGTCGTTCTCTCCTAATCATTCTCTAAGTTTTATAATCTACCATCATTTAGCGGCATTCTATCACGCTGAGGAGTAAAGAACAAGAACATTATGTGAGTTATTACCTAACATCCATGTGCGCCGCCTTTCGGTACAATTTTTATCATGGGAAGGGTCGTTTATATGGAAACGATCGCTCAGTGAGAATATGTCCATGGGAGCAGTGGATTTGATATTTAAGTGGTCAGATCAGATATCACAGTCCGGTAACAGAGCAGATTGGATGTTAGCTTATAATAATAAGCTATGTTTGCAGCGATAAACAGGAATTTATTCCGATGTTATCCTGCGTTGCTTTCCGCAACGAATGGTTATAAGCTATCGTGAGGGTAAGAAAGGAGGCAAAAACATGTTTGGTGAAAATCTTAAAAATCTTCGCAAGCAAAAAGGACTTTCTCAAGAAGAATTGGCAGAACGGTTGCATATCGTGCGGCAGACGGTATCCAAATGGGAAAAGGGTCTGTCAGTGCCTGATGCATACCTTCTTATACGAATCGCCGAAATTTTTGAAACATCCGTAAGCATACTTCTTGGCGATAGAGTAGAGGCCTCTGGCGACAAGAATATCGTAGCAGAAAAGTTGGAACAGCTTAATGCACTTTTAGCTGAGAAAAATAGACGGAGCCGCCGCATTTGGAAAACAATTGTGATTATTTTAGTTTCCCTTGCAGTGATAGTAGTATTATTGCTTATATTAAGTATCGCAGTTTTCCAAAATTATGGGGATGTACCTACCTTAACCACTAAACAAAAAGCATATATTAATGAGACTTTGCGACCTTGAAAGAATAAATTTTAATGGGTAGAGTATTCATGAAAAATGTTAACCCTGATATTTTAAGAGTGGGGCGCGAATTCCGGTAGTAGAGGTCACATTAGATTAATTTCTGATGTGATTTTTTGTGTAGAAAACAATTCTTAATTGTTTGTTGCATATAATTAGACTTTTTGAATTGTTAGAATGTTTTCATCAGCATCGTTCATTTACATAACTAGAGCAGGTTTAAATCGCGACCTCGGCTTTTCAAATCATGACCGTAAGGAAAATTTGCGACGGGCAGCAGAAGTGGCAGCTATGTTCTTAGAGGTTGGTTTTGTAGTTATGCTTCCAATGATTTCACCTTTAAGAGCAGCTAGAGATGAAGTAAGGATTCGTTTTGATTCAACGGATTTAGCAGAAATCTATGTAAGGTGTTCCATAGACGTCTGTGAAAGGCTTGATCCTAAAGGGCTTTATCATATAGCTAGGAATGGAGGATTACTTAATTTCACAGGAGTCGATGCAATTTATGAAGAACCAATAAAACCGGAGTTGACTTTAGACACAGAACATACATCTGTAGAGTTATGCACGCAAGAACTTGTTGAATTCATCACCAGAAAGTTCGAGATAAATTCAGAAGGAGAGGAAGCATTATGACACAACCCTTACAAAGCTTCACGATATGGTTCTCACAGCAGACAGGAAGCACGTTACTCCATTATGCATTGGGCTCGACAGGGGTAGCAGGTAATCCGAGTGAGTGGCTACATTTTGAATACAAAAACCCCGCCACATTGAAACGAGAGGATCTTGAACAGATATGGAAAAATGGAACTACGCCTAATGGTGTATTCGGGTTGAAAATTGGTTTTGAAGAGAAATGGATTGATGCATTTCGCACTTTGTTTGAGCTCCCGCAGAATGCTTCACGTGCTGAGGTGTGGAGTACAGCCTTTCCGAATTGCTCCAAACATGTCTATATTACGCGCAGAAACAAGGTTAGATTGGCTGTGTCGTGGTGGCGTGCGATCGTATCTGGAGAATGGCATCGAAATTATGGGGAAAAGCCCTTCCGCTTTAGAAATCACAATAGCTCACTTTCTCAAATACGTACACTCTTTAGGAGCAACCTTTCGATTTCTCCTAAAGAGTGTACGTATTTTATTACATTTCTTTATAGTACTTGATTCGGTAGTAAGTGCAGTATCCAATGATAAACAAATAGGCAAATACCAAAAGCGATACAACTGTTAAATCGATATCCATCAAGGCAACTGTTATATTTAAGGCTCCAAACACAAAAACCATCAAGTCAAAGGCTTTCGCTTTTGCCCGGTTTGCGTTTGCTAAATTACGCTCATCTTTATGGACAATCTCTAGCTTCTTTGCAACGGCGGGATTATTCTTCGTAGCAAGTCGGACGATTATTTCTCCCATACCGTGACCGAAAATACCGCACCCAAGCCCAACGCATATATAAAGCAACGCTCGCAGTATACCTTGTGGATCTTCGATTGTCTTGATGAAGTACACACCACTTGCCAGTAGTCCTGCGCCTATAACGGTAAAAAAATAAGACGAAATCGGTTTTTTCATATCTGATCCTCCTCGTAAATAAATATTTCTTCAATACTCATACCGAAATAGCGAGCAATCTTGAACGCTAAAAGGATCGATGGGTTATATCGTCCGTTTTCCAGCGAACCGATCGTTTGCCTAGTCACTTCAAGAGCCGTTGCTAATTCCTCTTGCTTAATTCCGCGTAGCTTGCGGATTTCTTCTAAACGGTTATTCAATGCGTTCACCGCCTTGGTGGAAAGTTAGCTTTACATGAAAAATATATCGTTCACCGCAAGGAATGTCAAGCGTGCTTTCCATTTTATGATGCTTTAACTTGCCATTATAGATAGCCTGGAGAACCTTACAATTAGAACCGCGAAAAAAATTGAGTGAAAAAGTTCATCTCGCTATATATTCGCCCTGTTGCTATCTCTTGTGATGGAAGATAATTAACATAAACATATGGTCTATAGCTTCGGCGGGAAAGGATATTGCAACAGTGACTATTATCTAAAAGCGTAAGTCTAAAAGAGAGCATGAATGAGGGATTCTTTTGCAAAAGGTGATAATTCCAGAAGAGGTTTCTATAAGTTTGAGGAAAGATATGGAGCGAATATGGGATATAAGACAACCGTACTGGTATCCATTATTTGATTGCAGTAGAGAAGACCTAATTGCTTTTAATTCCGAATATATCGAAAGTGAAGAGAAGTTGAAAGAGATTATTACGTTGCTTAAGCACCATGGAGTTGAGCAGGTGATTGAATTTCTAGAAACAGGTGGGACGTATAATTTACAGGTTTCAAATTTGTATCCTTATTATTACTACAATGGCGATTTCACAGGCAGTGAGGGGTTTTGGACTTCGCAGAATATGGATTGGATTATTTATGCTTCTCATGAAGGAACAATAACGTTTGGTGGCGAGTGGTTAATTAATAAGATAAAGCCATTGTGGTCTGACTGGAAAAGCAATCTTGAGTGGGATACAAAGAATCAATAAGGGGACTGTTTAGGATGACAATGCAGAATGTATTGTAGCAAGTCGTAAAAGAAACCATTGCTCCCTTGTTTAAGGGGCCAAAATGGAGGTGCTCTCGTACTATGACGATCCAATCCGAACATACATTGGCTACACCAGCGGACGGTAGCATCAAGGAATTGCTTGCTGTAGAAACGGGTCGTTTGGCAGATCTGATTAGTGGACTAGCTCCATATGATGGTAGCTTTAGACAGTGCATCCCTGGTTTGTCCGTGGGTCGTTATTCTCAAGTAAATAAGGACGATGTGAAATCTTTCGACTTGCCCTCAATGTTAATTGTTGCACAAGGGGCGAAGTCATTGACAGTAGGGCAAGAGGTCTATCAATTCAGTCAATCGCAGATACTTATGCTTCCTGTAGCTCTGCCGATTGCGTTGAAGGTCACACAAGCTAGTCACTCCGAGCCTTATCTAAGTGTGAAACTTGTTCTTGACCCGCATAAAATTGCTGAATTAGCTCTCAAGGTATATCCACAGGGTGTGCCTGCCGTTACGAAATGGAGCGCGGGTTATATTCTTAACGCCGATATAGGAATGATTAACGCTGCATCAAGACTTGTAAAATGCTTGAACAATACCAGCGATGCTGAATTGCTCGGTCCCCTAGTAATGGATGAGTTTTTGATACGCGTCCTGCGCAGCCCTATTGGATCTCGGATCGCTGAACTTGGCTTTACAGGCTCGGAAACGCATCTAGTTTCGAAAGCTGTTGATTGGCTTCGCAATCATTTCTCCATTCAAATAAAGGTTGCGGAATTGGCTGAAATGGTACATATGAGTGAGTCTACTTTTCGTGTGCACTTTAAGTCCATTACTTCAATGAGTCCATTACAATACCAGAAAGCACTTCGCCTACATGAAGCGAGACGACTAATGATATCCGAATCAATAGACGCTACAACAGCTTGCAATCTAGTAGGCTATGCTAGCCCCTCGCAATTTAATCGAGATTACAGCCGATTTTTTGGAAGTCCGCCAAAAAGAGATGTTGTAGCATTACGTCAACAAGTGACTACTGATTCGGATCTTCCGTTGGAATAGGCAATAAGTGAAGCGGAACGGGCAATCATCGGGATAAGATGAGTATTAAAATAAACTTAGCCTTGTAACTACGATTTCCGATTATGCGTTAATCATTTCGTAGGCTCAAGTAAATTTAATATTCAGGGGTGGAGCTCTTCATGCGTGTTTTTGTAACTGGAGCAACAGGTTTTATCGGTTCTGCCGTTGTAAGTGAATTGTTAAGAGCAGGGCACGAAGTCATTGGTCTGGCTCGCTCGGATGAAGCTGCTAGTACTCTCCTTAAAGACGGGGCATCTGTACATCGTGGTTCTTTGGATGATCTCGAAAGCCTTAGAAGAGGCGCAGAAGTGTCGGATGGTGTCATTCATACTGCCTTCAACCACGACTTTTCTAACATGGCAGCTGCGGGACTCACGGACCGACGTGCAGTTCAGACTCTCGGTGCAGCACTTGCTGGTTCAGGCCGCCCTTTAGTTGTCACTTCCGTGATTGGTCATCTTACACCTAGTCGAATTGGCAGAGAGGAAGATGCTCCTGATGTCAACACTGCAGGTAAGCACCGCATCGCTTCTGAAGAGGAGGCTCTTTCCTTGGCATCTAAAGGAGTGCGAGTATCCGTGCTGAGGCTACCACCTTCGGTACACGGCGATGGTGACCGTGGCGGTTTTGTGCCGGCATTGATTAATGTCGCTCGGCGAACAGGTGCCTCAGCATATGTAGCTGAAGGTTCAAACCGCTGGTCCGCTGTACACCGACTAGATGCTGCACGACTATTCCAATTGGCACTTGAAGCTGCTCCTGCAGGCTCCAATCTCCATGCAATAGGAGAGGAAGGTGTGTCCATTCACGAGATTGCAGAAGTTATCGGTCGCCGCCTCGATTTACCTGTGATCAGCAAGTTGAATGAAGCTGCTCCTGATCATTTTGGTTGGCTGGCGCATTTTGCTTCGCAAAACATTCAGGCTTCGAGTAAGCTGACTCAAGAACTTCTCGGGTGGAAGCCTGAGCATGCAAATCTTCTGCGTGATCTGGCGGGGGATTATTATTTTAGCTAACAAAGCGTTTCGGCACACTGACGATATTGCGTGGAGGATTAATGTTAGCCATACGTCAACTTGCCGTTACTGACAGCGTGGAGAATCATGACATAAATAATGGCAATTTTGGATTATGCTTGAAGATTTATCTTCTTGGATTTATACTTTTACATGAAGCGAAAAAACACAGTCTGGTTGGTAGTCCAGGCGCATGAGCTTTTGCAAGATAGCTATGTCAGTAACCTTCCCCCCTCGGGATGTCCATCGTTTCGTTTTATGAAGAGGGGGAGTCAGTATGAAGTTAACAGTATTTCATGATGGTCAGTATTGGGTTGGAGTCGTTGAAGAGCAGGATCAAGGGAAATTAAAAGCTGCAAGATTTATTTTTGGCACAGAACCGAATCATGAAGAAGTTCTAGAATTTATAAGATGTGAAATGTTAGAACTTCTAAGTGGACTCACTCAAGAGGTGGAGATCAAGCATTCAGGCAATAGGAAGGTTAGTCCGAAACGACTGGCCAGGCAAGCAGCATTTGAATTGAGTGCGAAAGGAATTTCTTCTCACGCACAGGACGCCCTTAAGCTGGAGTATGAAAAACACAAGTTACAGAAGCGTGCATATTCAAAGCAACAAGTAGAAGAAAAAAAGTCCTATATTAGGCAACTAAAGATTAATAAGTTAAAAGAAAAGCGTCGAGGGCATTAACACTCCAATTAAATCGCTTGGTCATGACTTAAGGGCATCCATTGAAATGGGTGCCCTTAAACTTGCCATTAAAGGCAGCGAAGAGAAACGTATTGACAAGGAGTGGTACTAGACCTCGACTCGACTGTGGGAACACAGTAAAGTTTGAAATTTATATTTGAACAGGAGGAAATTCAATCGTGCTGTTTCGAAAAGCAATTACAACCGATATACCGCAGTTAATTAAATTTCGTAAGATATTGCTATGTCATGAGGACAACAATAGTATGGATGCAACATTTAGAAACTACTTTGACTCCTCATTATCAGACAAGTCACTCGTTGTATGGGTAGCTGATGATGATGGAGTAGTTGTATCAACAGTATGTTTTTGCATATGTCGATTTGCACCACGATTTGAAAATCCTTCTGGATTGGTTGCATACATGACTAATGTTTACACAATCCCAAATTACCGTCGTAAAGGTATAGTATCCAAACTTATTAGTAAAGCAATAGACGATTTGAAGACACAGGGAATTAGAAAAATCCTGCTACATTCGCCTGATATGGCTAAACCGATGTATGAAAGATTTGGTTTTATTGAAGGAAAGAACTATTTGTCAAAAAGTATTTGATGCTAGAACGGAAGCCTGAGCATACAGATCTTTTGCGTGATCTGGAGGAGAATTGGACAGCATTCCACCAACGGAAGGAATCGAATTACGGAAGTTGATGAAAGGGACCCCCAATCCCAATAGCTATTTTATCTTAGTTGATCCCTCAGTCATAGAAATTATATCAATTATTGAAGAGGGGCAAAAACAAGGCATCGTTCGTGAAATGAATAAGGTGTTATTATGCCAGCTCCTTTATGGAATGATAACGACTGTGATAAAGGGCTATCTGGCAGAAGAATATCCCCTTGATGAATATGAAATCCAACAAACCATTGATGCCTGCTGGAAATCAATTAAGGTTTAAGGTAGTCGCTTGACATGGAGTGAACTCCATCGGATAAGGTGTAGAAGAATTGAATTAGCGGTGAGGTCAGCCGCACAGTTGGAAAGGAGCTAGAGATGGAGTCTGTCTACAGTATCGCAGACATTGCCCAGGAGACAGGGCTAACATATGATACGATACGTTATTATGAAAAAATCGGTCTGATGCCGCCTTCTAAACGTACAGAGAATGGCCAGCGTCAGTACGATAAAACGGATCTGGAACGGTTCGTATTTATAACGCGTCTTCGGCGAACCAATATGCCGATAAAATCGATTGAACGCTATATGCATCTGGCGATGAATCAGCAGTATGAAAACTGTTATCATGTGCTGTTTGAGCACAAGCAACAGATTGCCCAGCAACTGATAGAATTACAGTCCACGTTGGAGATTATGAATTTCAAGCTGCAGCATTATCAGGAACTGATGAGACTGTCAGAACTCGGAGGAGAAAACTTTATGAACCAATTTTCTTATTATACGGCTACACCTCAAGCACCGCTTCCGTCTGGATTCGGAGCAGCGTCTACTGCGAAAGAAGCACTTGGAGGCCGTGATCTGAGTGGGAAAATAGCTATTGTAACTGGAGGCTATTCCGGTATCGGATTGGAGACGACCCGTGTGCTGGCGGAAGCTGGTGCTACAGTAATCGTTCCTGCAAGAACACCCGAGAAAGCCAGGGAAGCACTCGCGCATATTCCGCGCACAGAGCTAGAAGAGCTTGATCTGATTAACCCTGAATCCATTGATGCCTTCGCGCATCGTTTTCTGGATTCTGGACGTCCCTTAGATATCCTCATCAACAATGCAGGAATTATGGGACCCAAGGTGACTCACGATGCGAGAGGGTATGAAACCCAGTTTGCAACTAATCACTTAGGTCACTTTCAATTGACGTCTCGCTTATGGCCAGCGCTAAAGCAATCGGGAAACGCCCGGGTGGTCTCATTGTCTTCTATCGGGATCCATATAGCAGGTATCGACTTCGAAGATCTGAACTTCAAACAACGGCCGTATGACAAATACTTGGCCTACGGTCAATCCAAGACTGCGAACTCGCTGTTCGCTGTTGCGCTGGACCGCCGTGGACAGCCGCATGGTATCCGTGCATTTGCCGTTCATCCCGGCTCTATTATGACGGATTTAGCAAGGGATATGTCGGAAGAAGAACTTACTGCGACTAATAGCCAATATTCCTTCATAACTACAGAGCAGGGGGCTGCGACCAGTGTATGGTGTGCTACCAACCTGCAGCTTGAAGGCAAAGGCGGAGTCTACTGTGAGAGTGTGGATATCTCAACCCTTGTTCCAGACGATGCTCCCTTCGGGCCTGGAGTGCTTCAGCGGGCGATTGATCCCGGCTTGGCAGAGCGGCTGTGGCTACTAAGCCAGGAAATGACCGGCGTGACGCTTAGCGTCTGAGGCTTAAAAATCTAACAAGGATTAGGAATAAAGCAGGTCGGAAGGAGAAATCCACTGGCCTGCTTTATTTTGCATGGCTGCGGAACGGTTGTGATACTATAGATGGAACTATGGTGCGATTCTAAAGGAGATAACAATGAACAACGGGAAAATATTGATTATTGAGGGCCGATAAAACATTTTAATTGACAAGAAATTTGTTTTAATGCTATTTAATACGGAAATTGTTCTCTCTTTTTTAACTATTATTGAGAATGATTATCTTTATCATATTAATGGCTCGTTCCGGGAGGAGATGTGAACAGTAAGGTTTAGGTTTGACAGCTACATATTGATTTATTACTTCAAAGAATGACGAAAAGGAAAGTGACACTAATGAAGAAGAGAAGTTCTATATTATTAAAAAGTGTTTTGTCAGCTACTGTGATGGCGTCCGCGCTGTTCGTTGGATATGGAGAGAGGGCTTTCGCTGCTCCTGTGTTTAGCCAATGGGGAGAAGATGGCGAAGAGGATGGACAACTTAGCTTTCCTCAAGGGATGGCAATTGATCAAGCAGGAAATCTTTATGTAGCGGATACAATGAACAGCCGTGTGCAGAAATTCTCATCAGATGGACAGTTTCTACAAAAATGGGACATTGATGGAATGGTCTACGGAATGCCACGGGCCATTGCAGTTGATCATAGTGGGCTTGTCTATGTGAATAGTGGCCAAGGCAATATTCGGGTATTTAATTCGGACGGCACTGAGCTGAGGCGTTGGATTGATAGTAAATTTCTGAATTCTGGCGTATTGGGAATGGCAGTTGACCAAGAGGGTAACGTGTATGTATCGAATGCCGGATTACATCAGATACGAAAATATGATCCGACGGGACAAGTTTTGCTCACATGGGGTGCGCGTGGAACCGATCAAGGGAAGTTCAATGCGCCATCTGGCATCGCGATTAATCGCGATGGTACCATTTTTGTCGCTGATCCGGGCAACTTCCGCATCCAGCAATTCGATGCCATGGGCAGCTATCTTGGACAATGGGGAGAGGGAGAAAGCGACGAAGCGGGGAAATTTAGTTTTCCACAAGCGCTCACCTTTGATCAGTATGGAAATCTTCATGTAATGGAGACGAAAATTTTCGAATTCAAGTACTTGATCCTCATGGGAAATCAATTAGGATGTGGGGGAGGGAAGGCTCTGGTTCTGGAGAATTTGAGGTTACATTCGGTGTGGCCACCGATAATTTCGGAAATATCTTTGTAGATGATTCCATGCTGCGCCGTGTACAAAAATTCTCACTCACCTTAGCCAGCCCGCAAATCGTGACAACTTCAAATCAGGCGACCGTTACATGGACTGAAGTGGAGGGGGCAACCGACCTAGAGCTTGAATGGTCTATAGACGGAAAAAGCTGGAGTAAGAAACCCTTGACCGCCAATGAAACTCACACAACCATTTATCCACTAATAGAAAGTACAACCTATCAGTTCCGCTTGAGCGGTAATTTTGGTCCAGGCCAAAGAATGGCTTCGGATCTAGTGGAAGCCAAAACCGCAAATATACCATTGCCTTCTTACTATCCTGATACGGTTGCTTCTTCAGAACCATTAAAGTCAACAAATGGTCTAATAACGCTTCCCGCTGGCAAAACGGGTGAGGTTAGTCTTGAAGATAAAATTGGGATCTCAATTCCGGCTCATGCATCAGATAAAGAACTGAAATTAACGATAGAGAAAGTTCTAAATCCGCAAAAATTTGTTAATAATCATGAAGTTCTGAGTAGCTCGATATTTGAAATTGTGAAAAGCTTCCCGGAAAACCTAAGTAAACCGGTGAAGATCACGCTACTGTTTGATTCGACCATTTTGAAGAACGATCAATCGGTTGGTGTCTTCTATTATGACGATGAGAAGAAAGAATGGATAGGTGTCTCCGAGGGTAAGATTAACGGCAACCATATTAGTGTGGAAGTTAATCATTTTGGAAAATTCTCGGTATTCGTTGTAGATCAAGCTACAGGGAAGCCTATAACGAACAACGTAACGGAAACGATTAGTAGTGATACCGCCGGGCACTGGGCAGAGGCGAGCATCAAGCAAGCAATAAGTAGCGGAATCGTTAAGGGTTATCCTGATGGTACATTTAAGCCGAATCATACCGTGACACGTGCAGAATTTGCTGAAATGCTGATGAATACGCTCAAGCCGCAAGGAGAAGGAGTGACACCGACCTTCACAGATACTGCAGAGATTGGAGCATGGGCGAATAAGGCGATTGCACAAGCGGTACAAGCTGGCATCATTAAAGGCAATCCTAACGGTGCATTCCGTCCGAATGTAGAGATTACACGTGCGGAGATGGCCGAAATGATAGCTCGTGCTATGAGCTTGTCTATCGACGCAAATGCGATAACTGATTTTGCAGACGACAAAGATATTCCTACGTGGGCGAAAGCCAGTGTTGCTAAAGTGAAGAGTGCAGGTATTTTACAAGGTAGAGGCTCGAACAAATTCGCTGCACAAGACCATGCAACGAGGGCTGAAGCCATAACGGTTTTGCTAAAAATACTGGTTCAAGAGAGCAAGTAAAGTAAAAAACAAGCTTAGGCGGACCTAATGGTCTTTCTAAGTTTGTTTTGCATTTGGTCAAAGGTTGCGGGTCAGTCAGTTCCAAATTGGAACTTATCACTTCCTTACTTGGAAAGAGACGAGGTAGATAGCGTATTGCTATTTAATGGCGCCCCAAGAGGCAAAGATGATTTTCTTAATCATAACCAATTAAGCTAAGGAGCGCGAATTTTACAACCCCCAAATTCATACTCATCCCCTTCAAGTCTTAAAAACGGATATTGAACTTAATAGCAGGATTTGGTAGCGTTATATGAAAGAGAATTCATATATAGGCTGAATTAGGCGGGGGAGTATGAACAAGGTTCTTATCATTGGAATTGTGGCAAGTGGTAAAACAACATTGGCAAAGCGATTGTCGAAAAAAATTAATGTTCCTTGGTATGAGCTGGACTCCATTGTTCATCATCAATCGGCTACGGGACGAAATAAACGTACAGAAGATGAACAGGTTGAAGCTATTATGGATATTGATAAAGACGGAAATTGGATATTCGAAGGAACGGATCGTGAATCTTATCAATGTTTATATGAAATGGCAGATACAATTATATTTCTTGATACACCGCTATGGAAGCGTAAAATCAGAATATTCGTTCGGTTCCTCAAGCAAAAACTTGGCGTCGAAAGTTGTCAGTATAAACCTGATATTACTATGTTAAAAATGATGTATAAATGGACACTTGATTTTGAAAGCAATAGAGACAAATTTGAAGCAAAGCTGCAATTATATCAAAATAAAGTTATCAGATTATACGATAATAGAGACTTGAGCTTAATAGTTAAATAAATATCCCAATATTGAGTTGTGACACCAGGAAACTCTTCCATTAATGCACCTGTTCAATCATTTGAAGTAATCTAGACAACGCACTAGAGAAAACCGAGTTCCGGCGATGCACAAACCATACCTGCAAATCTCGGTACCCTTCAGGTAGGCGGTGGGAAGCGATGACTCCCGCCTCTTTCGCCTTGGCAATTGACGATTGTGGCAGCATAGACACACCAAGTCCAGCGGATACCCCACTTAGAATTACTTCTAACGTTCCAAACTCCATAATTTGATAAGAACTCATCCCACTCTCGCGTAGGAAGCTCTCAGCTTTTGCCCGATGCGTACATCCAACGTCGAAGAACAACATCGGCTTCATAAGCAATTCTCGCAAGTCACTCTTACCCGGTTGCGATATCAGTACCAACTCCTCGTCGAAAACAGCAACATGCTCAATATCAGGCTGGTCAATGGGTCCATATACAAAGGCTCCATCAATTTCGTAATCAAGCACCTTTTGTAAGAGTCCATGCGTTTCGCCAGTTACGAGCGATAGATTGACGTCGGGATAACGTAAGTGATACTCGGATAGAAGAGGAGTCAGATGAATAACTGCTGTCGTTTCGATGGAACCTATGCGGAGAAGACCCGCAGGGTGTTCCGAGTATTGTGTGGATTTCACAGCCTCGTCCATCAGAGTCAGTATTTTATCCGCATACTCTAGTAAGTTCTCACCAGCCGGCGTTAAAGTCATCCCCCGATTGGATCGACGAAAAAGAGGGAGCTTCAACTCAGCTTCAAGGTACTGAATCCGGTTCGTTACATTGGACTGGACATAGTTTAAGACTTGTGCGGCCTTCGTTATAGTGCCCTCGCGAGCAACGGCTTGGAATATTTTCAAATCTCCACTTTCCATCTCAATTTCACCTGCTTGGTATGATTCTTTATGATAGTCGCCTTCAGTTTTGATCATTTTACTGGATTATATCCTCTATGTACAATTCAATATAGATTCACAAATAACGGATTAAAGGAGTAATCAAGATGAAAGCAATTGTACATGCTGGGCAAAGTGGCCTGAATGGCTTGAAATATAATGATATTATGGACAAACAGCCGGGGTTAGGCGAAGTGAAAGTAAGGTTAGAGGCAGCAGGACTCAACCATAGGGATTTGTTCATCATGGCAGCTAGAACAGAGCAGGATGTTCCTCTCATTATTGGTTCTGATGGCGCGGGCAGGATTGAAGCAGTAGGTGAAGGTGTGTCCAACCATACAGTAGGTGCCGAGGTCATCATTAATCCGTGTATCGGATGGGAATCCGCAGAAAATGTTCCGAACGTTCCAGACATTGTGGGCGGTCCTTCAGAAGGTACTTTCGCCGAGTCTATCATCATTCCTGCGCAAAATGCCATCAGCAAACCAGCTTACTTGACTTGGGAAGAAGCGGGCGTGTTACCTCTGTCCGCCTTGACGGCCTATCGAGCTCTGTTCACGAGAGGCCGCTTACAGAAAGGTGAACATGTCCTTATTCCTGGCATTGGCGGTGGTGTTGCGACTTATGCCATGATGATGGCTTTAGCGGTAGGTGCACGTGTCAGTGTCACATCACGTAGTGAAACTAAGATGCAAGCTGCGCTCGCACACGGGGCTAACCATGCATTTGACAGTAAAAATAGTGATTGGTGGAGGGGAAGTTTGAACGGAGACACAGTGGATCTCATCCTCGACAGCATCGGACCTGCTACGTTCCCACATTACTTCGACATTATTAAACCGAATGGCCGTATTGTCATGTTTGGAGCAAGCTCGGGAGATCGTATGGAGATCCCGATGCGGTCCATATTTTTCCCCCAAATCAGTATCATCGGAACCTCTATGGGAAGCAGCGAAGAGTTTGCTGATATGCTTCAATTTATGGAGCGCCATTCGCTTCGTCCCATCATTGATCGAGTATATTCTTTACCAGATACAGCTGAGGCATTTCACAGAATGCAGCTGGGTGAGCAGTTCGGTAATATTGGAATAAAAATAAATTGAGCTGGACGGCGATGGGAACGATCCCATCTATAGAGAGATTGAGAAGGAGTGTGGCATTAGCTGCAAGCTTTCACATCACCCATCTCCGTATGGGTCAATCGTTTGAATCGTGCCGTCGGCATTGTATTTCAGCTCAGTAAATTTCAAGCAACGTTTGTTGTCGCTGCCGCCCGACAAGGAGCTATCGTGGTAGAACAAATACCATTTGTCCTGGAATTCGACAATCGAATGGTGAGTCGTCCAGCCTATCACCGGCGTCATAATCGTTCCTTGGAAGGTGAACGGTCCGTAAGGATTGTCGCCAATGGCGTAGACGAGCTTGTGTGTGCTGCCGGTCGAATAAGAGAGATAGTATTTGCCATTGTGCTTGTGCATCCACGGACCTTCAAAATACCGTCTATCCTCGTCCCCGGCCAAGAGCGTTCGACCGGATGGGTCGACAATTGAAATTTCGCGCGGCGTTTCCTTGAATGTCAGCATGTCGTCGCTCAGCTCGGCCACTCGCGGACCCAAAGCAGGTGCATCGGGAGCCGGCCCTGCAGCATCCGTGACAAACTCACCAGTTTGCCACTTTTCGAGCTGCCCACCCCATAATCCACCGAAATACATATAGGCCTGATCTCCTTCTACGAGAACGGCAGGGTCGATGCTGAAGCTGCCTTGAATGTAGCTCGGTTCAGGTATGAACGGACCGACCGGCGACGAGCTGGTCGCTACGCCGATACGGAAGATATGATCGTAATCGCGCGCCGGGAAGAAAAGGTAGTAGGTATTGTTCTTGTAAGCTACATCCGGAGCCCACAATTGCTGCTTCGCCCATGGAATATCGCGCAAATGAAGCACCTCGCCATGGTCGATGCAAGGGGAGCTCTCGTCTTCCATCGACAGAACATGGTAATCCTCCATGTCGTATTGATCGCCGTTGTCATTCGACACTTGCTCATGATCAAGGTCGTGTGACGGATAAATGTACAGCTTGCCCTCGAATACGTGGGCAGAAGGATCGGCGGTATATATATGGCTTACAAGTGGTTTATTGTGTTTATCCGATTTCATCAAAGTCATAGCATCCCCTAGGAAAAGAATCGTGTTCACACCTAGTCTAGCAGACTCCCCATGGGGTTCGTCAGCCCTAATATGGTTGTGTATAATACCAAAATATTTGGTTGCTGACTCCGCGACAATAGATTGACACTCCAATTTGAATTTTGTACACGGGGGCTTTAATGGACAACCTTCACAACTCGCACTTCGGTAATGGCGATACTCAATTGTATAGCCACTTTCAGTTTTTTCTTTACTGCTTCGATATAATACTAACTTTTGTTCACCTTTGCAGGTCCAAGTATCTTCATCTGCATTGTAATCCCATTTCTCTATAATTTTTTAAAACGCATTATTATAGCAGGAGGAATCTCATACCAATCGAACTTGTCATTTTCTGCTCCGTCTAGAGTGAAGCAAGGTTCTTCTAACCCGTCAAGGACAAAGTTTGAAGTTAAAAATATATTTATATAATACGATAAAGGTCGATGAAATATTAAATGCGGAACAGGTTGACCTTTTATGCCAATAACTTCAGTAGGTTCTGGAGTTAAATATTTGGCAATCTGAATACTATTCCTAGCAACAATCTCACCGTTAATATCTTCTGTTTCATGTATTTTTCTCATACTAGGTGTTTGGAAGCAGGGGTGAGGGATAGAAAAGACAAAAGTCCCCTTTTCCTTTAATAATTCATTGAGTGCTTTAGCTAAAATGGTTATGTCGGCAATATCCATTAATGCCATATTGGATACAGCGCTATCATACTTTTCTTTTCCAAGGTTAATTAAGGACTCATAGTGTGTGGCATCAATTACATGATAATCAATACAATTTAGATAATCTGTAGACCTTAATTTAGCTCGTTCAATCATTTTTGGACTGTAGTCAAAAGCAACAACATTTGCACCTAACTCAGCCAATCTTCTAGAAAAATTACCATTACCGCATGCAATATCTAATATCGTTTTTCCTTCGGTTACTGCTAGAAGTCTTTCTGTCTGCGGTTTAATAATTTCCCGGTGAAAACGATTACTTTTTTCTCCCATATAATCATCCCAGTATTCCGCAATTTCATCCCATCTTGTCTGTGATTCCACGGTTAAACCTTTCCATTCACTCAAATGGATTTCCCCTTCCATGACAAGTATTTATCAATTCTAGATCTAATTGTAAATGAAGAAGGTACAGAAAAGCTAACGTTGGAGGCTGTTGCCCAAAAGGCGGGAATCAGTAAGGGGGGATTGCTTTATCATTTCCCTACTAAAGATGCTTTGATTCTAGGTGTGATTGAGCAGCTATCCCATCATTTTGTTGAAGGGTTTAATAAGAGGGCAAATGAAGATCATCACTCCAAAGGAAAGTGGACGAGATCCTATATCGAAACATCTTATTTCGATGAGAGCGATGTGAACGATCTTTATACGGCGCTTTCAACTGCTCATTTTACTAATCCTGATATGCTGCAACAGCTGCGGCTTGTTTACTCTGAGATTCAGAATAAAATCGAGAATGATGAAATAGACCCTGTTCGTGCAACGCTTGTTCGATTAGCAATAGATGGTCTTTGGTTTGCTGAAATGTTTGGTCTTGCTCCGCCAAGTGCAGACCTCAAACAAAAGGTGATTGAAGAATTAAAGGCAAGCATACTGGAGGCAAAATAATGGCATATTTATTTTTGGCAATTTCCATCATTGGAGAGCTGTTCGGTACATCGATGCTGAAGGCTTCACAAGGATTTACTAAACTATATCCTTCAATATTCACGCTTGTTGCATTTGTAACCTCGCTCTTTTTTCTCTCAATTGCTCTCAAAACACTTCCCTTAAACATGACCTACGCCATCTGGTCAGGGATAGGGGCTGTAGCTACGGCCCTTATTTCTGTATTGATTTGGAAAGAAAAAATAAACATAGGAAGCATCATCGGCATAGCATTGATTGTTATTGGAGTAGTGGTCTTAAACTTATTCGGTGCTGGACACGGCGAAGAAGGCGACGCAAAGGGTGCATCAGATCAACAAGCTCAATTGTTCTTGAGTAAATGAATAATGGTATTCACCAATACTGCAATGGAAGGCATGTCGGGCCAGAGAAAGAATACAAGAGCCTTGGTCCGGTATTATCGGCCAAGGCTCTCTGTACAGCAAGATATCAAAGGAAATATAGAGGACTTTTTGTAGCTGCATTTGCTCATCAACTTTGATGTTGGACACTAACACTCACTTCTAATTAATAAGAAGAGAATCAAAATCAATTTCTTCCGTGAGAAAGCCTTCTTGCTTGGACAATTGTGCAAAGCTTTGCAGAGAGGCGCGATCAACCTTTGGATTCCAGAGAATTCGAGCAAAAGCCTTTTCGATAGAGGCTACAGATAAGGATTGACCCGTTAGCTTTTCTAATTCTCTGGATATAATCTCATAGGTTTGAGGTTGGCCCTCTTGCAGACTAAGTAGAGAATCGTGGTGGGACTTTAAAAACTTCTCGATTAAAAGGGGGTGGTTTTTAGAGAAATCCTCATTAACCGCGATAACGGTATTCGGATAGCCTCCATTGCTGTAAATGTCCCTCCAATCTACCAAAACTTCAGCAGCTTGTGAGTTCTCTAATGCAGTAACCCAAGGCTCGGGAACTAAAGCTGCATCAATCAGGTTTTTATTAAACAAATGAATCAGATCAGATGATTTAGCTTGGATAATTCGAATATGGCCACCGCGAAATATATCTTTAAGATGATAGCGTCTTAACAACTGACGGAGTAAAATGTGCTGTCCATTTCCATATTGAGGGATGGCAATAGTCTTCCCTTGCAGCTGCTCAATATTTTTTATTTTCGAAGCATGTTTAACAACAAGCGATACTCCACCTTGACTAACACCGGCAATAATCTGGATCTTATGCTTCTTCGTATGAGCTTCATATACAGGGCCTGGACCCGTATAACCAACATCAATCTGGTTATTAATTAATGCATTTACTAAGGCTGGACCTGCTGTGAAAGTACGAATTTCGAATTTCCCATCAAATTGCTGTTCAAATAACTGATTATGAATAGCTAATAATGCAGGGGAGTGAGACAAATTATGCATAAAACCAATTCGAATCTGTTGAGTACGCTCTTTTTTTATGGAGGGATTGTCAATCCATTTTAGTAAGGTCGCTTTTATATCGCTGGAAACGTTTTGAAGGTCTTGCGAAGCACCAGCAACGGATAGCACAGAGGAAGCCTGATTTTCCGACAAATGAGCTAGCTCATAAGCGGAAGCTGAAGATTCTTGCGCTAAAGAAGAAACCCGATGAATATTTTGAATTAGATTTTCCTTTCCTTCATTCGCTTTTACCAATAATTCGTTCACTGAAACACTGTATTCTGTTACCGTTGTTAATCCTTTGTTAATGTTTTCGAAGTTTTCCTGTGTTTCGCTTACAATTTGGGAAACAATGCCGGAGGAGATTCTTGTTTCTTTAACAATCTCGCTGCAGCCCTTAATCTGCTGTTGGATATAATTAAGTAGTTTATCGATTTGTTTGCCATTCGCTGCACTTTCTTCGGCAAGTCTCCTTACTTCCTTAGCCACTACTGCAAATCCTTTTCCATGTTCACCGGCATGAGCAGCCTCAATTGAAGCGTTAAGAGCAAGCAATTGAATGTTTTTAGAAACAGCAAAAATGAGTTCAAGAGCGTTCGAGATATCAACTGACTTTTGATTTAGATCCTGCATAGTTGTGTTTAGTTTTATTGCAATAGAGGCATTTTTATCCGCTTCCTCAGTAAGCTTCTGAATGGTCTTTTGTCCAGCATTGGAAGCTTGCAACGTATCCGATACCAACGTTTCCATTTGTTTTATTCTACTATGAGATTCATCCAAAATATCGCCAAGATCGCCAGAATCGATTAAGCTTTTTTCGGCTTCTGAAGATTGAAGCGTTGCTGAATTGACAATTTGATGAATAGATTGCGATACATTTTCAACATTTTCAATAGCGTTTATTACAAAATTCGTTAAAGAATCAGTAGAGTCCGTGAGAGAACGGCTAGTGTTGAATAAAAGCTGGAGTTCGGTTGCTTTATCATCCTGCTTTGGCTGAGGAATATTACTCTCGGATTTCGATTTTCGAAAAAAAGTAAAAGGTTTAGTGCCAGCGCTCATTTTCTCCACCACCTGTTCTCAAAATACTAATCTCTCTAAAGTTAAACCGAGTAAATTCATTGGAATAGTTTAGAATAAATTATCATAGGTTTAGAAGGAATGTCAATATTTATATAATCTTGATCAAGCCCTTTCTTAACCGAGAGGGTATTTTGTTTTCCAAGAAATAAATAACCCCCGAAAACCCACGTCAGCCCGTCAGTTTACTCTTCATTGACATCTTCCAGAGGTATGGCATTAACATTGCGATGATAAACCATTCTTATAATGAACTTGTCTTGACAGTCCTTAAATACAGACAGACAAGGAGATTACCGAAATGAGCAATTGGAGGAATGGCATCACTTCATTATTTTCCAGCTGGAAGCTGCTTTTGTTTATTCTGATCTCGCTCCTTATGCTGTTCCTGATCTCTTTTCAGGGTTACATCATCAGCAAGCAATCCACAAAGAAAATAGAAGATCAATATTATCGCACCATTGTGGAGAACATGGATTCGATTTCAGTGAACTTATCGAATTATTTGAACTACATGGATGACTTTGCCCGTGCCCTGTCTAACAATCCGGATTTAATCCAAATACTCCAGACGAAGGATGAGGGGGACCGCAGAAATAAGGTAGAAGAGCAATTGCAAAGCTTCTCAGAATATTATCATTTAAGGCTGCCCGTCAATATTCAGGTATTCGACAGCGGGGAAAATGTCTTTGCGTATCCTGCCATTAACGATGCAGAAGGTAGCAGGCTGGTAAACACCATATCGGGTTTCCCGTGGTTCTCGCATCGAATTGCTTTGGACAATAATTTTCTCCATTGGAACGTGACATCGGATTTTCATGATTCTTCTTCGTCGAATGTTCTGTACGTTAGCAAAAATATTATTTGGAACAATGAATCCTTGGGCTTGCTTGTCATTGAACTGAACGGTGCCCAGATCGAGCGTATGCTTACTCGTGTCCAAATCAATCGAGCAAATCCTATTTTCATCTTTTCCGGAGACATGCAAACGTTGTTTCATAACGAGGAAATCCCGCAGATAATCGATAAGAGCGACGATTCCATTCGAAGTGTCTATAAGAAGGTGAAAGATCAGAATCGAGACGAGGGGGAGGCCGACATTCGGTTGGCAGTAGGTGACTATCGCCTTGTGTACAAGCGAATTGCTGCTACACCGTGGACGATGGTGTCGTTAATTCCGCCCTACTTGCTGCACGCGGACAGCGTAAGCATCTGGCGAATGACCGCGGTTATGGCCGGCATTTCCTTTTTGTTTATTATTGTTTTTTTCGCTATCCTCCATGCAAAAGTGACGACACCTGTTCAGCGGCTATCTCGGATTATAAGTGAATCGGGGAATGGAGCGATGTCGTCTGACAGCTATTCTTACCAAGGTTTTAAGGAAATCGAGACCTTGAACGTTGGGATTCATCAATTTCTCGGCAAAATTCAAGAGCAGGTGCAGACGATTAAGCATGGAGAGAGCGAGAAGAGGCAGTTAGAGCTCCGTGTTCTGCAGGAGCAGATGAGACCGCATTTTTGGCATAATTCTTTGAACTCACTACGGTTTCTAGCTGTGCTGCACGGAGATCCGACGATGGCTGAAGCGATTCTTTCCCTTACTCGAATGCTGGATTACACTTTGCGGAATACGCATGTTCTGTACAGTACCTTGGAAGATGAAAAAGATTACGCGATGAGCTTCATTAAATTTCAGGAGATTCGGTCCATGCAGAAGATTCGCGTCGAGCTAGACATGGACAAGTATTCACTTTCGGCGCATGTCCCCAAGTTTACAATCCAGCCTTTGGTGGAAAATGCTATCGTACACGGATTCGCATCACCAAGCGAGCGTGAGTCGCTCATACAGATCAAGTCTCGGATAATAGGATCGGATTTGGTCATCACGATTACGGATAATGGGAAAGGAATTGACCCATCTGAGGTTCCGAAGCTATTTGAAATCGGGCCGCGCAGAAGTCGGAGCACGCCCGGAGGCCTCAGCCTAGTTAATCTTCGGCAGCGATTTCGGCTGGAATACGGCGAGCCATACGGTGTTGAGATTGACGGCTGCTTAGGGGAATTCACTAAAGTAACGGTTACCATACCTTATAGTACGACTGAACAACAAGGGGAAGAGGGGATCATTTCATGAAGGTCATGATTGTGGAAGATGAAATTCTAGTTCGGCTCGGTTTGAGAAAAGCAATTCCTTGGTCTTCACTGGCTATGGAGCTGATCTGTGAGGCCCAAGACGGTGAGGAAGCGTACGAGTTGTTTAAGGAGCATCAGCCGGATATCGTGCTGGTGGATATTGAAATGCCGAAGATTGACGGTCTGAAGTTCATCCGTTTCGCCAAAGCCAACAAATCCGATTCAAGGTTTGTTCTATTGACGTGCCATCAGGATCTGAAATACATGCGCGAAGCGATTCAACTTCAGGTCAGTGACTTCTTGCTGAAGTCGACGCTAGACATGGAGGAGCTGTGCTCGATTCTGCGAAGCCTATCTCTGGATATGTTTCGTGAACGGGAAACGGCGGAAAGAGCGAAATCGTTAAGTACATCGTTAGTTGAAGTGGCTAAGATGGACATAACAGAACGTACAGAATCGGATTACTATAGCGATGACATAGATGGCAGGCCGCAGATCGATGTGATCTCAGAAATGCTGCAGAAGAGGAAGAAGGAAGTGTTCGATTGTATCGAATCGCTTCGTTTTGCGGAAGCGGCTCGTCAAATTACGAATATGCACGCGGAACTTAAGCGTCCGCCCAACATACATCCCCATATTGTCAAAAACATGCTGACGGAATTTCTATTTCGCGCCTGGTCTGCTTGCGAAGAACTGGAAGCTGGACGGCAGGCTGCCGACCATCGGCTCGTTGACCGACTTTACGCGACCCGCAAGCTGGAAGATACAATCGAGCTTCTAAACAAGGAGCTGGAGAGGCTCGAAAGTCAATTCACGCTCACAAATTCTCCGGAAGATAAAACGAAGATCATCTTGCTTATCAAGCAATATATCAAAACTCATATGCAGCAAGAGATTTCTTTGCAAGAAATTGCGAATGCCTTTTATCTCAACAGCAATTATTTGAGCCGGCTATTTAAGGAAGTCAGCCATATGGGCTTCACCGAGTACGTGCTCCATGAAAAGACGGAGCTGGCTATCGTCATGATGAAGAATGGCAAGACGTTGACCGAAATTTCTGAGAAGTTGGGTTATTTGAACCTCAGCTCCTTCACCCGAATGTTTAAGAAGGTTCGCGGTGCTTCCCCGTCTCGATATCTTCAATGATAAATGTCGGCGCATGAACGGATAACTTTTTCCTCACTTTTTAACACAGCGATAATAAAAACCAAGATCGGGATTCATACACCGCTTGTCTGCTCCCAGTAAGATAAACAAGTGGTAAGTTGCTGTAATACCCAGCGAATCTTCCTCCCTCTATCATTAAAGGTAGTTAAGCCATTCTTTTTTCTCGGAAGCGGGAGGGAATGAATAGGCCACTTTAGCCGGTATTACAAAATGCTAAAGGAAGAAAAAAATCGAATAGTGAAAGGGAGAGAAACGATTCATGAATTGGAAACTTAAGGGGATTTCATTGCTGCTTCTAAGCAGTATGGCTGTATTGTCTGCTTGCGGAGATGGCAACAACGGGGGTAACAGCAAAAGTTCAGCCGGAATCTCCTCGCCCGAGGCATCTCCTTCTGCAGGAGAGAGTGGTCAGCAGAAGAAGGTCAAGCTTGTTTTCTGGAACACTTCATACCCGACGATCGATCAGAATAACAAAACGAAGAAAAAAGAAGAGTTCTACATTTATAAGGCGATCAAGCGGTACGAGGAAGCTCATCCAGGAGTAACGGTTGATATTCAAGATGTTCCAGACGGGACGAACGCGATAACTAAGTTTCAAACAGCGGGAATCGCAGGTAATGGGCCTGATGTAACGAACCTGTGGTCAGGCAACTACACGATGGACCTGAAAGCTTTTATCCAGCCGCTTAATTCTTACTTGCAGAAGTCGGATATCGACTCTATGACCGGCTGGAATGCGGTCACTGAGAATTTCGCAGACGAAGGAACGATTTACGGCATTCCTGACGGAAGCGACGGCACAATTGGCATTCTGTATAACAAGAAAATGTTTGCAGATGCTGGTGTTGATCCTGAGCAGAACTATCCGAAGAACGCGAACGAATTTCTAGAAATGCTCAAGAAGCTGAAGGCAAGCGGCGTCACGCCGGTTGGAACAGGCGAGGATGGAGATTTCGTATACTTCCTGGACTATTGGTTCGCGCAGATGGTCGGTACTCCCGGCATCAATGACATCGTGAATGGCAAAATGGACTTCCATAACGACAAACTAGTCGAGGTTATGAAAAGCTATTTGCAGCTTTATACGGATGGAAACGTTAAGACGGATCAGCATGAGACACAATTTTTTAACGGTAAAGTGGCGATGATTTTTGGCGGCTTTAACCTCGTCAATGATGCACGTAAGGCGCTAGGGGACAACCTAGGCATGTTTAAAATTCCTAACTACAGCGAAGACGCTCTCGTTAAGAACGGTGGAATCGGAGGAACAGGTGCCGACTTCGTCGTCTCCAAGTCGTCCGAGCATCCGGAGGAAGCGGTCAAGTTCATTCTTTTCCTACTGAGTAAAGAAGAGCAAGTTGAGAGATTTAAGGACGGATACGGCAAGCTGCTTAACATCCAGAACGTAGATGCCACCGAATTTACTCAAGACCCACTTATCATTCGTCAACAGCAGTGGGCGAGCGAGGATTCTACGATTTTCTGGCCGGACAACATCTATCCTTCAGAGTTATCCGATTATATTAGCTCATTGAATGCTCTAGTTATCAAAAGCCAGCTCGACACTTCTGATTTCCTATCTAAGCTAGATCAGAAGCGGAATGAAATTCTCGCGCAAAAGTAAGGTTTAAGGATCTTCATAGGCGAAGTCGCTATGAAGATCCTATCTTTTCCGATTAAGTGAGGCTGACCGACATGAACATTCGTACAAGGGAATCTCTGGCAGGGTATTTATCGCTGCTGCCGACGTTTCTCGCACTGGCCGCAATCGTATTTTATCCGATGGTTAACACCTTCATCCACAGCTTCACGAAATGGAACGGTGCTACCTCTGAGTGGATTGGCCTAAGAAATTATAGCTTTATTTTTAACAACGGTGAGCTTTGGACTCTACTTCGCAATAACATCATATTCGTATTGTCGATTCCGGGCATTCTTCTCTTGTCCATGATCGTCTCCGTCCTGTTGTTTGAAGAAGTTCGCGGATGGAAATTCTTCCGGTCGCTTTACTATATTCCAACGATTCTTTCTTCCGTCGTGGTTGGAATGCTGATGAAAATGATGTTCGCCCAGTCCGGTGTCGTCAATCAGTTTCTCCATGCGATCGGATTATCTGACGGTACATTGGAATGGCTCGCTCGCGTTCCCACCGCTTTCCTCGTGTTGATCTTCTGCTTTTATTGGCAAACCCTTGGACAGGGCGTACTTATTTTCTTGTCCGGCTTATCGTCTATTTCGAATGAAATCTTTGAATCGGCTAACATAGATGGAGCAGGATGGTGGCAACGTCTTATGCGCATCACCCTACCTTCGCTTGTACCAACCATTATTTATTTTACCGTTACGAATGCGATCTACTGCTTTATAGGTTTGTTTCCCCTCGTTTACTCGGTCACTCAAGGAGGACCTGGGAGGGAGACGACGCCCATCGATTATATGATTTATATTAAGGCGTTCCAATCGCCGGGTCAGCTCGGTTATTCCAGCGCTTTATCCATTGTTCTGTTCGTTATCGTGCTGCTCGTGTCCTGGGCACAAATCCGATTAGCCAACCGTTTCGAAGAGTAGGGGGCTGCAAGCTATGACCAATCGAAGATCTTGGCCAGCTGGCCTCTTCATTTATATCGTTCTGATTACTATTGCGATCATCGACTTTTATCCCGTCGTCTACATGGCTATTAATAGCTCCCGGACCGCCGTCGATTTCTTCAAAAATCCTGGAGGCCTTCCTCTGGAGTGGAATTTCGATAATTTCAAGGCACTTTATTACCGCTTTGACGTCCTTCGCTTGTTCGGGAATACGTTTTTTAGCGCCGCCGCCGCTTTCGTGCTTACGATGCTGTTAGCTATTCCGGCTTCCTTTGCTTTCGCGAAGCTCCGATTTAAGTTTCGTCAAGGGTTGTACATGACGATTATCGCGACGATGACCATTCCTAGCATTACTTTCGCTGTTCCGAATTTCCTGCTCATGTCTCGCATTGGGCTCGTGGATCATCTGGAATCCGTTATCTTGATTTGGGGAATTACGAGCGTTCCTTCTAATATCTTTCTATTAGCTGCACTTATGCGCGGCATTCCTAACGAGATACTAGAAGCAGGCAAGATAGATGGAATGAGGTATTTCCAGACGCTGACGCGTTTTGTTATTCCTTTATCGGCTCCCGGCATTATAACGCTGGCGATCTTTAACACGACCGGCTGGTGGAACGATTTGTTTACCCCGCTCATTTTCCTACAGTCTGATGATTTGAAAACAATGACGGTGGCTGTAGCAACGATTCTGAAAAGGTTCGACACGGACTACCCACTGCTGCTGGCGGGGCTGTTCATGACGTCGATTCCACCCATTGCGATTTATATTGCATTACAGAAGTATATCAAAAAAGGACTTGTTATCGGGTCCGTCAAATAAATGAAGAGGTGTAAAAAATGACTGATCATCCTATACGATTGGCGATCGTCGGAGGCAACCGGGGCGGTCGGTTCAAAAAGACTTTGTCTACTCTGTCCAAGCTTGTTCGCTTAGTCGCGATTTGCGACCTTCGCCAAGAGGTTATCGTGCAGTGGCAAACTGATTTTCCAGGGCTCGTCGGTTATTCGGACTACGATCAAATGCTGAACGATCAGGGAATAGATGCAGTTCTTCTAGCTAGTCCAATGCTGATGCACGCCCGTCAATCTATTCAGGCTTTGAACGCTGGCAAACATGTGCTGAGTGAGGTTATCGCCTCCCATACGATAGAAGAAGCATGGGAATTAGTGGAGACCGTGGAGAAAACCGGGCTGACCTATATGCTCGCTGAAAATTACTGTTATGAGCGTGAGAGTCTGACGGTGCAAAATATGGCCGATAAGGGACTATTCGGTGAGCTTGTTTATTTGGAAGGGGGATACATTCACGATCTACGCCACGCGGTTCATACCCCTGATGGTTCATTGACATGGAGGGGAGAACTGCATCGCGACTATGATGGGATAAACTACCCTACCCATTCTATCGGTCCAATTGCCAAGTGGCTCGGACTTGGTCGGAGCGGCGGAGATCGTCTAGCGGAGCTGTCCGCTTTTTCATCGAATTCCCGTTCACTTCGTCATTACTTTGAGAATAAATTTGGTCCCGGGCATCCTGCTGCTCAAGAGAGTTATTGGAGGCAGGGAGATTCGGCTGTTGCGAATATCGTCACAGAGAACGGGGTGCTCATTACATTGCGCGTGGATTGGACATCCGTCCGGCCACACAATATGCATCACTATTCCGTTCAAGGAACGGAAGGAGCCTATCTGTCCCGGCGTTATGATGGAGAGGATGATCTAATTTGGATTCAGGACCAATCGCCGTTAATAGCTCCGCCCTGGGGAGGAGAACTGGAAGGGAGATGGGAACCGTTCGATTCGTATCGGGCCAAGTACGACTCCACTTCTTGGATACAGTTAGACAAGGATGCGGGCGGGGCTGAGCACGGAGGCTCGAATCACCTCGTGCTGGAAGAGTTTGCTTTGGCTATATTGGGTAATCGGAGACCTGCAATTGACGTTTATGACGCGGTCGAGTGGAGCAGTATTTTTCCATTGTCGGTTGAGTCTCGTGCTAGCGGAGGTGCTTCAGTTGCGTTTCCTAATTTTCGAAAAAATGATAGGGGGAATGAGAGATGATGGAAGAGAGGCAATTGCCCCAGCTGATCATGCGCAGAACTCTGGAAAATCTCCCGGAGGTTCAGCTGCCGGAAGGTTACGTATTAAGAAGCTTTCAGCCGGGGGATGAGAAGCATTGGGAACGTATCGTTGAGAAGGCGTTCAGAAGGATCCGAAGCTTCCAGGAGGAAATTCGTTCCCACTTTTACTTTCAGCCGGATCGGGTGCTCTTCGTGTGTGCAGGAGAGCTGCCGGTGGCCACGGCCTGTGCTTGGCAAGAGCCCGCGTGGGAGGACGACAGTGGGTATTTGCACATGGTTGGGGTGGACCCCGAGCACTCCGGACGAGGACTTGGCTACCAGATCAGCTTAGCCGCCTTGCGGCAGATGATAGTAGACGGCAGATTTCATGCATTGCTGGAGACTGATGATTTTCGCCTTCCGGCCGTTCGGACGTATGTGAAATTAGGCTTTACCCCCGATGCTCCGACGGAAAGCCTTCGCTCCAGGTGGGGCATTGTTTATCGCAAGCTGAATCTGCCTTGCGGGGTAGAGGTTAAGCAAGCGACGCGCCCAGGCAGCGCTACTACTGCAAACGAGGATGCAGTTGTCATCAATGCAGAGGCAGATATTTACGGCGTGATCGATGGAGTGTCGGCGATGCTTCCTTATCGCGATGATGAAGGCCGAACGGGGGGCTTTATCGCATCTCGTTTGCTTGCGGAAGAGCTTGGAAGCGGTGAGTCGGGTTTGGATTTACGGGCAGCTGTTCTAAGGGCGAACGCAACGCTAATGGATCGTATGTTGGCGGCGGGAGTAGACGTGGCTGGAAAATGGAAGAGATGGGGAGCCGTGTTCGCGGTTGTGAAACTGAGTCGAAATCGTGTTGAATACGTGCAGAGCGGAGATTGCATGCTGTTGGCCCGTTACAAGGATGGGAGTGTAAGGGTTCTTACCCGCAATCAGGTAGCGGAATTTGATCTGAAGGCGCTAAATGCGAAGCGGCAGCTGTCTGTAAAGGGAAATCTGACAGAAGAGGTTATCGCAAGCCGCCTTAAAGCGCTGTTCAAGTGCAACAGGGACAAGGCAAATGCGCCGGACGGCTACTCAGTTATGAACGGAGACCCTGCTCTGGAATATACAATGGAATACGGCAGCCTTTCCTCAGCCAATCTGCAGCGAATTTACGCGGTAACGGACGGTCTATTTCATTTTATTGAGAACGACGAAGATCCGCTTAAGTGGCAGAAGCTAGCTACCCGGTTGGACGAGCAGGGAATTGAGTCGTATATGGACGAGTTGGTCAAGGAAGAAGAGCTCGATTCGTCATGCGAACGTTATCCGAGACATAAGAAATCCGACGACAAGTCAGCGGTGATTATTGACCTGCTGTGGGCTGGTCTTTGATTGGATAAGAATGGGTAGAGTGCAGAGACGTAACTTCTCTAATATATAAGTGGTAGATATTCATGAAACTCGTATCACGAAATGTCACCAAATCAGCAACGAGCCCCTCACTGCGTAAAAAGCAGTAAGAGGCTCGTTGAATATGACTCTTCGTCATTATCTCAACCCCACTTCGGTCGCATTAGTGAACCATCAGTTTCTTGTTTGGCCAACTAACCCGATTTTGCCGCAGTAGAGATCCCTCCTCAGTTCCTTGTTCCGCCAACACTAACCCGAACCGGGGCATTAACTATAATAAGTATGTCTAATGCTCCGTCAGTCGCCCGAATCGGTATATATACTAGATTGACACTCCAATTTGAATAAGGTACGTTGAACCTAAGACCTACTAAAGCGAGGAATGGGGAAATGTGAGAAAGTGGGCGGATCGGCTCGTCAATCTACGAGAGATCAACACCTTGAGAAATCAAATTTTCGTCGGCTTTACGCTAACGATGATCCTCGTGCTTACCTTTGCGGGTGTATTTGTCTATGGTGAAGTATCCGTGCTCCTTAAGCAAAGCGCGGAAAAGCATATTCAACAGACAGCGATTCAGGCCAACGGCAGGTTGGACGCTCTGCTGAAGCAAATCGATTCGTTAACGACCCAGGTAGCAACAGATTCCTACGTGCAGAAGCTGCTTTTGAAAGAAGTACAAGGGATATCGTCCAACTTTAACGAGCGCCAGTCGCTACTGCAACTCGCCAACAATTATATGGCATACTCCTCCGGAATAAGCTCGCTTGAGCTATACACAATTGATAATAGACGGTTGTTCCCACTTGATGATTCTAGTATAAATCGTATATCCGGAGATGCGCTTGCTGCAGCTGATGACAAAAAAGGACGTATTGCCTGGATCGGAATTGATCCGCGTTCGCCGGATTTGGTGCTTGCCATCCGCCGCATCAATTTGCTGAACAATTCTTACTTGCCTGGCGGCTACCTGGTCGTCCATTTAAACCGTGAATATTTCGATATGTATGAGCTGGAGGCAAAGGACGACCCTTCCAAAAGCGGGGAATTCATGCTATTGAGCGATAGCGACGGCAACCCGATTATATCGAATATGGACAAAGAGGCGGCGAAGTCGGTGCTCTCGCAATCAGGAAGCACCGTTACTATCGGGCAGGAGCGGATGCTCGCCGTCAGACAGCATTCTGAGGTGGCAGGTTGGAAGCTCGTGCTGCTAATGCCGGTTGAAGCAGCGACAGAAGGGATTTCTGTGTTACGAACGGCCATTTACGTATCCATCGGCATCGCCGCCGTTGCTTTTCTGCTATTAACGCTGATGCTGTCTACGATGATAACCCGACCCATTCAGCGGCTGATGAGAAGCATGCGCCGCGCCAGGTTTGGCGGGCTTAGGCTTATTCCTGCCGGTCGCAACCGTTTTCGAACACTGGAGATCAACGAGCTGAATAACACTTACAACCAGATGGTTACTCATATGAACGAGCTGATTCAAGTCGTCTATGAGAAGGAAATTACGCAGAGCCGCACTGAGCTCAAGGCGCTGCAAGCACAGATCAATCCTCATTTTCTGTTCAACACGCTGGAGGCCTTCTATTGGTCGTTGGAGGAAAAAGAGGAAAGCGAGCTTGCCCAAACGATCGTCGCCATGTCTGGACTGTTCCGATATGTCATTGGCAGCGCGTCGGGCAACGACGAGTGGGTAACTATTCGCGATGAGCTTGAGCACGCGCAGCGATATTTGCAAATTATGAAAATGCGTCTGGTCGATCGGCTGCATTGGCAAATCGATGCAGATGAAGAGCTATTGCAGGTGCCTATTCCTAAACTGATCATTCAGCCGCTAGTGGAGAACGCAATTTTGCATGGTGTGGAGAGTCGCATTAGTCCGGGTTCGGTTACGATCCGCGTATCTTCAACGAAGCTAGGCTTTGCGACCATTGCCGTCATTGACGACGGGCTCGGCATGGACGGAGATACGCTGGCCAAGCTGATACAAAGAATTGAGGGTGTAACCTCGCAAGACTCCAAGAAGGGAGCGGGGGTTGCCATGTCCAATGTTCAACGGCGCCTCAAGCTATATTATCCAAACACGGCAGAACGCGGCAGCGGTTTGCAAATTGAAAGCAAGGCCGATGTCGGTACGGTTGTACGCTTTGATATAACGATCCCACCAGAAGGAGACGAACTGTCTTGAAAACGATATTGATCGTTGACGATGAACCGCGCACTCGCCTCGGAATACAGAAGACGCTCGTCGCCTGGTCAGCAGGCAGACATCGAATCGAGAGTGCTGCGAGCGGGGTTGAGGCTCTCGAATGGTTGAAAGCGAATACAATTCATATCATCATCACGGATGTACGAATGCCGGAAATCGATGGTTTGCAGATGTTAGAGATGCTGGCGATGCGCGGGCAACTGCCCGTTGTCATTGTCATCTCCGGCTATGCTGAATTCGAATATGCGAAGAAATCGTTGCAGCTCGGGGCGTTCGAATATCTTCTTAAGCCTCTGGATAAATCGATATTAATTGATGCAGTGCAAAAAGCACTAAAGCTCGACAGCAGCAGGGAGCGCCTTGATGCAATGGAGAAGCTTGTCGATCCGAAGCTGCTTGAAGCTGGCCGCGATGAAGCGCGGTACGGCACCGTAATCAAGGAAGCTATTAGCTATGTCAATAACCATCTGCAGGAAACGATCAGCATGAAGCAGGTGGCGGAGCTGATGCACATGAACGCGAGCTATTTTAGCGTGCTGTTCAAGGAGCAGACAGGTGTTACTTTTAGTGACTATTTGACACGCAGAAGATTGCAAAGAGCGAAGGAGCTGCTTGTCACTACCAGAATGCCGATCTGGGAAATCGCCGAGAAGGTCGGTTATCAAACGGCTAAATATTTTATTAAGGTATTTAAAGACAATGAGGGCGTAAGCCCTAGCCAGTATCGACATCAGGTTATGGACACCGAGCAATCTATCCAATAAAAGTGGAATTTCCCCCAATGAATAGTCCCTTATGCGCTTAATTTACTGCCCCTATAATTATGGTAGCGGTTACAAATTAACCGTAACCGTATAAAGGGGAGGATAAAAATATGAATCGTTTTTTAACAGCGTCCACTGCAATTCTCTTGTTGACCTCAGTTCTTGCCGCATGCGGCGGAAACACAAACTCATCCAGCAACGCAGGTGCAAGTACAAGTCCATCGAGTAGCAGCTCCGAGCCTTCGGCGAGCAACAAACCCAAGGAGAAAGTCACCATCAATCTATGGAGCTTCACGGATGAAATCCCGAACATGACGACCAAGTATATTGCAACACATCCTGATGCGAATGTGGAGTTCAAAACCACAGTCGTCGCAACCACAGATGGCGCTTATCAGCCTGCACTTGACCAGGCGCTTTCTGCTGGTGGCAAGGATGCCCCGGATATTTATGCTGCCGAAGCGGCTTTTGTACTCAAGTACACACAAGGTGACGCATCCAGCTTTGCTGCCAATTATGCCGATCTGGGTCTCGACAACACAATGGTGCAGGATGCTGGTATTGCTCAGTATTCGATCGACATAGGTAGTAAGGGTGGCGAACTGAAAGCTCTCGCTTACCAAGCGACTGGAGGCGCCTTTATCTATCGTCGCTCGATTGCCAAAGACGTTTTTGGAACTGACGATCCTGCAACCGTCAAGAACGAGGTCGGTCCTGGTTGGGATAAGTTTTTCGGTGCGGCTGCCAAGCTGAAGGCCAAAGGCTACGGTATCGTTTCTGGCGACGGCGACATCTGGCACGCTATTGAGAACAGCTCCGATAAGGGCTGGATTGTCGATGGCAAGCTTCACATTGATCCCAAGCGTGAACAGTTTCTTGATCTTTCCAAGAAGCTGAAGGACAACGGTTACCACAACGATACAAAAGATTGGGAAGAGGGTTGGTTTGCGGATATGTCGGGCACTGGTTCTCAACCGATCTTCGGGTTCTTCGGTCCAGCCTGGCTTATTAACTACGTCATGAACGGTCAAGTTAAAGACACGAACGGTGACTGGGCTGTTACGGAACCGCCAACTGGATTTTTCTGGGGTGGCACTTGGCTGATAGGGAACAAAGACGTTGTCAAGAACGATGCCAAGAGAGCAGCCGTTGCCGATTTCATCAAGTGGGTAACGCTTGATACTTCCGAAACGGGTCTCCAGTATTATTGGGCTAACGGCACAATGAAGGATGGAGAGAAGGGCACGAAGGACACCGTTGCATCCTCTGTCGTAATGTCAAAGTCCAATGGCGAAGTCGAATTACTAGGCGGACAGAATATGTTCGACGTATTCGTTCCAGCGAATGCTAACGCAACAGGCAAAAATCTTTCTCAATTTGACGAAACGATTAACAGCTTATGGCGCGGGCAAGTACGTGAGTACACCGCAGGCACCAAAAACCGTGACAAGGCGATCGCGGACTTCAAGCAACAAGTCAAGGATCAACTCCAAATCGATAGCGAATAATACGACGCCAAAGGGGTGGGTAAGCTTTCCTGCCCCTTTGTATTACTGGATGGGGTGATGGCCATGCGCCGCAAGGGCGTCAATTATTCTAAATACGGCTATATATTCAGCTTGCCTTTTCTGCTTGCGTTCTTGGTTTTCTCTTTATATCCAACCTTGTATACTGCTTTTATTGGTTTTACTGATCTGAAAGGATTAATCCCGAAGCCGATTCATATTTTGGATAATCCGCTGCAAAATTTCAAAGATCTCATCTATCACAACGTCTCTTTCAAGAAGTCGCTTATCAATACAGCGATTATATGGATTATGAACTTCATACCCCAGATCTTACTGTCGCTTTTACTCGCTGTCTGGTTCACAAACCAGCGTCTGAAAATACGGGGACAAGGCGCGTTCAAGATCATGCTCTATATGCCGAACATCATCACGGCGGGTACAATCGCTGTGCTATTTAGCTCTTTATTTTCCTATCCGATGGGTCCTGTGAATAGTTTACTTGAGATGCTGGGTATCAGTGATTCTCCGATCTTTTTCCTACAGGACAAGTGGACCGCGAGAGGTATCGTATCGTTCATCCAGTTCTGGATGTGGTATGGAAGCACGATGATTATTCTTATCGCAGGCATTATGGGCATTAGTCCCACAATTTTCGAGGCTGCGGCCATAGACGGTGCTAACGGGTTCCAAACATTTTTCCGCATTACGCTTCCAAGCCTGAGAACGATCCTGCTCTACACTCTAATTATCTCGACGGTTGGCGGCTTGCAAATGTTCGATATCCCGCAGTTATTTTTGGCAGGTGGACCGGATGATGCCACGCTTACAACATCCGTATTCATATACGGACAGGCGTTCAAGGGTAGTTATTTGTACAATAGCGCTGCAGCTGCGAGCATGATCATTTTTGCGATTGCGGCAGCACTTTCGGCACTCATGTTCTTCCTTTTGCGCGACCGCGACGCGGGAAGGCTCAAGAAAGCACAGAAAATGCTTATTAAAGCTGCTCAAGCGGAGACAAGGAGTATGTGATTCATGGCAAAGGTTCAGAAAAGCGCAGAAGTCTCCCTTAATATCAATAAGACGATAATCTATGTTGTCTGCATCTTTCTGTCGCTGCTTAGTATCATGCCGTTCTGGATTATGATCGTCAACGCTACGCGCTCGACACCTGAAATTCAAAGTGGTCTTTCTCTATTACCGTCGATACACGCAATGGGTAACTTGGATGTGCTGCTGAGCAAGAGCTTCGATCCGATTAAGGGATTCATCAATTCCTTCATTATTGCAGGCGGCTCTACAATTCTAGCAGTCTATTTCTCGTCTCTTACCGCCTATGGGCTTGTCGCATACAACTGGAAATTGCGTCAGTCTTTCTTTACGGTTATCATGTGCGTCATGTTGATTCCGTCACAGGCAAGTGCTATCGGATTCTATAAGTTCATGTATCAGTTGCATTGGACGAATAACTTCCTACCGTTGATTCTTCCTGCAATTGCGGCTCCGTCTATCGTGTTCTTCATGCGCCAATATATGCTTGGAACGCTTTCGATTGAAATGGTTGAGGCATCACGAGTCGACGGAGCGGGTGAATTCTATGCCTTCAACCGTATTGTTATGCCGATCATGATTCCGGCAATTGCGACACAAGCAATCTTTGCTTTTGTGGCCAGCTGGAACAACCTGTTCATGCCGTTGATCCTGCTTACACAGAAGGATAAATACACATTGCCAATCATGGTGAGCTTACTTAAAGGTGATATTTACAGGACTGAGTATGGCTCGATTTATATGGGGCTGTCCCTAACTGTGTTGCCGCTCTTTGTGATATACTTCCTGTTATCGAGGTATATTGTTGCAGGCGTGGCGCTTGGTAGCGTGAAAGATTAAGTCGCCATTCTATCCAATACACATTTTGCTAGATTGGCATGATGGTTGATGGAGGATATGAACGTGCACATAAAAATTAGAGCGTTATTGGCACTAGTGACTAGCTTAGCTCTTATTGTTTCAGGCTGCGGAAGCAGTTCAAACGGCAATAAACATAGTTCAGACATCGTATTGAGTGATAAGGTGACGATCAACATGATGCATCTGTGGCCGGTAGCAGGTGCATCAGGTCAACACCAACTTGTGAACAAAATTATTGACGAATATCAAGCTGAAAATCCTAACGTCATCATTAAGCAAGAAGTGCTTGATAATGAACGATACAAAGCTAAGATTAAAGTGCTCTCCGCTGTCAACGAGCTGCCGGATGTTGGCTTGACATGGGCAGCCGGATATCTACAGCCATTCGTGGAAGGCAAGCTGTTCACGTCACTCGATGAGCTGTTGCATAGCGAGCTGCAAGACTCGTTCGTTGCGGGAACTACAGAAGCATATACCGTTGAAGGCAAAACCTACGCGCTACCGCTCGAATTCAACATCGCTCCGGTTTACTACAACAAGAAAATTTTTGAGCGATACGGTTTGCAGGTTCCCACGAATTACGATGATTTTTTGCATGTTGTGAAAACGCTTGCAGATAATGGTGTAGTACCCATTGTGCTTGGCAACAAGGATCGCTGGACGGGTTCTCTCTGGTACATGTATATAGCTGACCGTATCGCCGGTACGGAGACGCTTGCGAATGCGATTAAAGGCTCAGCTTCCTTCACCGATCCGGGTCTTGTTGAAGCTGCGAAACGAGTTCAAGATCTTGTCGATATGAATGCCTTCAACAAAGGCTTCAACGGTCTGTCGAATGATGAAGTTAAAGCGGAATTTATGGACAGCGAGGCTGCCATGTATTTGATGGGGACGTGGGAGCTTCCTAACTACACGACAAACCAGGTTATTCCACAACCATTCCGCGATAGCATTGGGTTCTTCAAATTCCCGACCGTTGATGGCGGCAAGAGCAATATTGACAGCTGGGTAGGTGGTCCGGGTGTTGGCTTGTTCGTCGCTGAGAATTCCCCGGTAAAATCAGAAGCGAAAAAATTCGTGAAGTATTTCGTGAAGCGTTGGGGCGAAGAATCTGTAACTGGGGCCGGTGTTATCCCAGCTACGAAGGTGAACACGTCGAAGATCCAGCTTCCGCAACTGTACATTGATCTACTGAACGAAGTGAATAAGGCTACGAACATTACGCTGTTTGCCGACGTGCAAATGACATCGGGCGCTGCTGAAGTTCATCTCAACCAAATCCAGGCGCTGTTCGGCAAAGAAATTACACCCGATAAATTCGCCAAAGCACATGATGCGGCAATCAAGACGGGCAAATAAGCAAGGGAAAATTGTTTATTACTGTACTAAACTATCCAGATCCGGCTGCAATCTGTTCCGCAGAACATATAGCATAACGGCACCAACAAGGAACGCGACGGCATCCGCAATGACGATTGACCAGATTACACCGTGGAAGCCGTTCATGCGATTGGCGATATAGAGCACAGGGATCAACGTAATTCCTTGAATGACGGACATAATAGTCGCGGCGGTTCCTTGTGCCGTTGCTTGAAAGATCCCCGTGAACAACGTGGTCATTCCCGTAATGAATAAGGATAAGAACGTCACATGCAGAATATAGCTACCCTTTTCTATTAATTGAGGGTCATTCGTAAATAAACCGATCAAGTGGTCTGAAATCAGATATACGATGAAGCCGAACACGACAGCTAACGCCGCAATCGTTTTGATCGTGAATCCGATGGTATGCTTCATACGCAATTTATTTGCTGTAAAAGAGTAAGCGATCAGCGGTACGACTCCCTCGCATAAGCCCATCAGAACAACCTCGGGCAATTGCAATAAACGCGATGAAATGCCGAACCCCGCTATAGCCTGATCCCCATATTCAACGAGAAAGTGGTTCATGACGAGCGACATTACTCCCATGAAGACACTCATAACGAAGACCGGAACTCCGATTTTGAATACATTGCTCAGAATATCCTTGGTAATCTTGAACCATTTTATGGAGATAGTTAAGAAGGAGCTCTTATAACCTAAATGGAAGGCGTAGTAAGCAGCCGCAACCAAATTAGAGATAACAGTAGCTGACGCGACGCCGATCACATCCCAATGGAAGACGAAGATGACGAGCGCATCGAGAATAATATTTACTACTACGCTGAGAATCATACCGATCATCGAAATGATTGCTGAGCCCTCCGAGCGCACGATATTTTCCAGCGTGAAGAATAAGAGGATAATTGGCGAACCGATAAGCATAACCGTGACATAGTCCTTCGTAAATCCAAAGGAGTCGGTCGTTGCTCCTAAGCCATGAACGATCGAATCAATTAACGGGTAGCCTACGGCTAATACGATAAGACCGAGAGCCAAGCTGCTGTAAACGGCGAATGAAGAAACATTTTTGACATCCTCATATTTTTTCTCACCGAGCAATCGGGAAATAAATGTACCGCTACCGATACCGATCAAGTTGCCTAGTGCCATAATGACTGCGAATAACGGCAAGGTTAAAGCGAGCGCGGTTAACATGGCAGTATTGTGGAGCGTACCTAGGAAAAAGGCATTTAAGATAGAATAGATGACGGTCATTGACATGCCTAGCATCATAGGTACGGCGAAGTGAGCTACAGCTTTGGCAATCGGAGCCTTCTCAAAGTAATGGAGGTTTTCTGTATTCATGCGGATCACTTCTTTCTTTGTTGTGTTATCTAACAGTGTTAGATTGAACCTTACAGTGTTAGATGATATCATGAACGTATGGACCTGTAAAGAACAAACTTACACTGTTAGATAAAAGGGTGGATACCGATGAAAAAGCAGCAGCCTCAGATCTCGGAGGATAAGATTTTGGAGGCCTCGTGGGAGCTTCTCGGGGAGGATGGTATCGAGAAATTCAGCATGAGACGATTGGCTGACCGGCTGGGGATTCAGGCTCCCTCACTGTATTGGTATTTCAAGAGCAAGCAGAACCTCTATCGGCGTCTGGCGGGCCAGGTTTCGAAAAAGATTCTGGAGGAATTCCGCTCCGAAGGGGACTGGAAGGAGCAACTGTCGGAGTTTGCGGTAACGGTACGACGAGTGCTTTGCCGGTATCCCTGCTCCACGCAGCTCATGATGCTGACGCTGCCTCTTGATCCGGACATCATCCGGTTCACGAACCGTATGCTGCTCTGCGTGGAATCGACTCCGCTTGCGCAAGAGCAGAAAATACAAGCGGTTACTACGCTTTTGAACTATATCTTTTTCTTTGTTTTGGACGATTATCAGCATCAGCGAAGTGTTGCCGCTAGCCTTAAAGACCAAGGAGCGCCTCCGGAGGGGGAGATGGAACGCCTTCTGGACGCCATGAGCGAGACGGATGCGGGACTGTTCCGGAGGATGTTCAAGAGCGGGCTTTTTGAGCTAATGGGAACCGACGGTGCTTTTGAGTTCGGATTGAATTTGATTCTGTTGGGAATTGAGCAGGTGATAAAGGCGGAGGAGGAGAAGTAAATGTAAAAACCGCTCATTCGGTTATTGGATGGGCGGTTTTTACATTAAAAATACAAATATATCTAGTTTAATTTTGTTATGCTATATTGAGATATATTGTTAGAATTTGACGAAGGAGATAGTAAAATGAGAAATAGTCGCACAAGAATTATGGTACTAGTATTAGCAATCATCATGGCGATAGGAGGCATTGGTCCTCGAGCGGGCAATGTGTATGCGGATGTAGGCGTTCTAACAGTTGGAAACGGTTCGGAACTGAACCCTTTTGAGATTGCGACTGCCGAGCAATTGAATTCGGTTAGGAACTATTTGGGCACTTATTATTATTACATCCTCACGGCAAATATTGATTTAGCGGGATATAATGACGGGGAAGGTTGGTTGCCAATAGGCTCCGAGTCAGCTAAATTTATCGGTAATTTTGATGGGAATGGGTTTGCTATTAGTAATCTTACAATTAATAGACCTGGCACTGATAGTATAGGATTATTTGGCGTTGTTAACAGAGGTGCTGAAGTCAAAAATATGAAACTGGAGAATGTGAAAGTCTCTGGACGTGAAACAGTAGGCGGCTTGGTTGGTGAGAATAATGGAACGATCAGTCACAGTTACACAACAGGTAGCGTAGAGGCCGTTAAATTCAATGGCGGAGGCTTGATTGGTTACAATTATGGACAGATCAGTCATAGTTACGCTACTTCTAGTATAGAAGTCGGGGACAGTTATGGCGGAGGCTTAATTGGTAAAAATAACGGAACGATCAGTGACAGTTACGCTACGGGTAGTGTAACAGTTATGAAGGGTTATGGGGGAGGCTTGGCTGGTGACAATAGTGGAACGATCAGTGACAGTCACGCTACGGGAACTGTAGATGTTAGGGAAAATCAAGGCGGGGGCTTGATTGGTGTGAATAATAAAACCATCAATGACAGTTACGCTACGGGTACTGTAAAAGTTGGAAAAGATTATGGCGGAGGCTTGGTTGGTTATAATTATGGACCAATCAGTAACAGTTACGCATCGGGAAATGTATCAGTTCAAAATACGGCCGGCGGCTTGGTTGGTTCTAGTGTTAGTGAGGGTAGGATCAGTAACAGTTACGCATCGGGCAATGTAAATGTTAGGGGAAATCAAGGCGGGGGTTTGATTGGTCAGAATAAGGGACCGATTAGTGCCAGTTACGCTACTGGTAGTGTAGTTGTTGGGGGAACTCAAGGTGGAGGTTTCGTTGGTTTGAATATGGGAACGATCAGTGACAGTTATACAATGGGTAGTGTATTAGTTAAGGATATTGGCGGAGGCTTTGTAGGTTATCATTTTTCGGGAGCCATCACCAACAGTTATTCCATCGGAAAAGTAACAGGTGACTCAGTCTTAGGTGGCTTTTCAGGTTTTGGTAGCGGAACGATCACTCACAGTTACTACGATATAGATACAGTAGGTATAACAGAGTCAGCAGGCGGCAACGGTAAAACAACAGCAGTTATGAAAGACCAAAGCACATATGCAGTAGATAATATTTGGAAATTTGATGACATTTGGGGAATGGATTCAAAACGTAATCAGGGATATCCCTACTTGCGGGACATTCAAGTTTTTTTAATTTATGATGCGAATAAAAGTGTCGGGGGGACAGTTCCTTCAGCGAGCTATTCATTCATGCCTAGTAACTCAGGAACATCAGTAAACGTACTAGACATTACCGAAAGCTTGAGGATTCCAGGTCACACATTCGCAGGCTGGAATACCAAAGCAAACGGCGAAGGTACGAACTACCCTGTCGGAGCTCCCATTACGATCAACAAGGAAGATTTAACACTGTTCGCAAAATGGACGCTTAATACACCAACACCAACACCAACGCCAACGCCAACACCAACGCCAACGCCAACGCCAACACCAACGCCAACACCAACACCAACACCAACACCAACACCAACACCAACACCAACACCGACACCAACGCCAACACCTTTTTTCAACGAAAAGGTTAATATTGATGTAGTCAGGGCTCTAGTAGATAATGAAAATTCTGCAACTGATGTAACATTCAAAGATGTACCGGCAAGTGCTCCAAACGCTAAAGCAATCGAAGTAGCAACTAAGCTTGGGATTGTAAAGGGGTATGAGGATGGATCATTCAATCCGAATGCTACTGTTACTAGAGCCGAATTTGCAACGATGTTAGTCAAAGCACTTGGTTTAACGTCTAAAGGTGATCCCAGCTTTAAGGACACCAAAGAGCACTGGGCGGCAGATGCAATTGCTACATTAAAAGCAAGTGGTATTATCAACGGTTACTTGGATGGAACATTCAAACCGAACCAAACGATCTCCAGAGCGGAAATAGTGGCTATGCTTTCAAAAGTAATTAACACTACATTTGTAAAAGATTCTAAGTTCGAGGATACTTCTGGCAACTGGGCTGAGGCTGAGATTGATACATTATCCAAAATGGGTATCGTAAAAGGTACTACCAATGGTTCATTTAAGCCAAATGCTAATGCTACAAGGTCTGAGTCAGTACTCATGATCTTACGCATGTTGAACGCCAGTCTTGGTCTTTCTCTAGACATAGAATAGAGGTTTAAAGTTACATAAAAACGGTAGATACTAGTAAAACAGTATCTACCGTTTTTATGCTTTGAGTCTGTGATGTTCATTACATCTTCTTCTCAAAGCCTTCCATTGGTGCGAGCGAATGTCGGTAGTTATCCTCTTCGAGCTCATCAGTGGTAAAGTGCATAATCTTCCTAAACGATCCTTCGAGGTAGGCTTGCATCGCTAGGGGAATACGCAACTCATCCATCTCAGATGCAGAAAGGCGGTAGCGAATGCTGTTCAGATCGCCCGTTTCCACTTTCTGCACCCATTTCGGCTCGCGGATCAGTTCCCGTCCGATCGCTACTAAAGCCGCGCCGCCATGAATAACGGCTTCCGCATCTTCCGGCTGTTCAACTGAACCTATACCTATAAGTGGCTTCTTATTTGACATAACCTGAACAAACTTGCCAAGAACCGGCTCTTGATCGGAAGGTTGATGAAGGGATGTACGTTTATAGCTGGCTAATGAAAGATGAAGGTAATCTATCGGGGTATCCCCCAGCTTTTCAGCAAAGGCCAAAGAATCTTCTAACCGAATGCCCGGTGTGTCGATCTCCTCTGGAGAAAGACGGTAGCCAAGCAAAAACGGCTTCTTTGCGTGAGCAGCGATGACAGACGCAACCTCATGAATAACCGCCAATGGGAACCGCGTCCGGTTTTCAAAGCTACCACCCCAGTCATCCGAACGTCGATTGGAATGCGGAGAAACAAACTGCTGCAGAAGGTAGGTGTTAGCCCCGTGCAGTTCCACACCGTCAAATCCGGCTCGGATCGCCCGTAACGTAGCCTTGCCAAAATCTTGAATGATACTTTCTATCTCCTCAGGAGCCAACTCACGCGGCGTAACCGAATCCACTGGATGCGTGGCTGCGATAGGGCTAACGCTTACCGGTTGAACGCCTCTGAGAATCTTTGAATTGGTTTTGCGACCGGCATGAAAGATTTGGATAATCGCTTTTGTACCGTCTTTATGAATAGCGTCGGCAATCCTAGAGAGTCCTTTGATATCGGCATCCTTAGCAATGGACAATTCGCCTTCAAAGCCTTTTCCGCTCTCGGCAACATAAGCGACACCAGTGATGATCATTCCTGGGCCACCCGCTCTTTCCGCGTAATAATCTACCTCGTCGCTCGTTATCGAACCGTCGAAGAAGCTGGACATGGTTGTCATCGGCGCCATGACGACTCTATTCTTTAGTGTAACCCCTTTTGCAAACGTGAAGGGTAGTAGGAAATTCCAATTGTCGTTTTTCATCTTTTATCTCTCCCAGCATTTTGAGTTCGTATTTTATTGTAGAAAGGATTAAACTATCTGTATAGTATGCACTTAAAAGATAGATACTACCTAAAAGGAGAGTGTGGAATTGAACAAGCAGGAAGGGAATCTAGAAGAAGTGAATGTTGCACCATTTTCTTATGCAATCTCTTTAATTGATGGCAAATGGAAGATGCATATTTTGTTCTGGATATGGAAAAAAGAAATTCTTCGCTACAGCGAGCTGAAGCGAGCGTTGGGAAACGTCACCCATAAGATGCTAAGTACTCAGTTGAAAGAACTAGAAGCTGATAACCTCCTTATTCGCAGGGAATATCCGCAAGTTCCGCCGAAGGTTGAATATTCATTGTCGCCTAAAGGCTTCACGTTGATGCCTGTGCTGGAAATGTTGTGTACATGGGGGAAGGAGAATAGCGTGGACCTTGATGAGTGACAACAAAATTTGAGAAGGAGACGAATAGAAAGTTTAGCAAACTTAGGCGTGGTTTCTTTTTTTCGCCGATAGATCGTTAAACTGAACCTTATCAGATGTGATGGCAAGTTTTTTTGGTGAACTGCATTAAGTTTCAAGAGGGGGCAGCCAATGAACAAAACAGACCGTTTATTAGCCATCGTTTTGGAGCTGCAAAGCAGAGAAGTGTTACGGGGCGAAGACTTGGCGGACCTATTCGAAACCAGCGTGCGGACCATCTATCGTGACATTCAGGCACTTAGTGAAGCGGGCGTGCCGATTATAGGTGCCCCAGGCACAGGATATTCTTTGATGAAAGGCTATTTCCTGCCGCCAATCAGTTTCACGGTAGAAGAAGCCGTGACCTTGCTTATAGGAACGGACTTTATCGAGCAAAGATTTGATGATGAGTATCGTGTCAGGGCTCAAGCCGCTCGGCGGAAAATCGAGGCCATTCTATCGGAGAGCGTTCGCAATGAGACCTCTCGTGTGCGCAAGGCGCTGCGCTTGCTTACTCCTGGTAATCGGGTCGCGCTGTCAAAAGAAAGGGAATATTTTGAAAAGATCCGTCGAGCGATATTAGATGAACGAAAGATCAGATTTCATTATTCGAAAGGGATTGGGGATGCTAAGGGAAAGAACCATAGTGATCGTACTGTCGCTCCCTATGGCCTGGTACTCGTTGAAGGATCTTGGATGCTCGTGGCCCGTTGCGATCTACGCCAAGACATTCGCCATTTCCGTTTGTCCCGGATGACCGAACTTATCGATTTGGAAGAACAATTCGAACTACCGGCGCATTTTAACTTAAGGGAGTATACTCCTCCGGATGATCGCCACTTGCGAGTTCGCCTTCGATTTAACCATGACATCGCAGATAAGGTAAAGGAATCGAACTATCATTACATAGAGGATATGGAAGAGCATCAAGATGGATTGCATGTGTTCATACGCGTTCGTCAACTGGATGAATTGCTGCAATGGGTGCTTGGCTGGGGAGCGGGCGTGATCGTATTGGAACCTGAATCATTCCGAAATTGTATTCGTGAAGAAGCCCAAAAAATATTACAACGCTACTGACATAACGGTGTCAGTAGCATTGTTTTATAATCGGGTATGTAAACGTATCTTTTATTTTAGGAAGGATGATATCTTGTGAATTTCGCTTCTGTGCGCATCATTACCGACGATGTGGATCGTCTCGTCGATTTCTATGAGAAAGTCATGGGTGTTTCGGCGGAGCGCCCCGCGCCCGTTTTTGCCGAACTGGTTATGCCATCATGCACTCTGGCAATCGGCCACTCCCAGACGGCGCAACTATTCGGCGCTGGTTCCGTAGTGGCGGCCAACAATCGCACTGTCATCATTGAGTTTCGCGTCGACGATGTCGAAGCTGAATACGCACGTTTGAAGCTATTTGTCGATGATTGGGTAAAGGAACCGACCACAATGCCGTGGGGGAACCGATCTGTGCTTTTCCGCGATCCCGACGGTAACCTCATTAACCTCTTCGAGCCGGTGACCGAGGAAGCGATCAAACGTTTCAGCGGTAGGCGTTGACGAACAGTTAAGGTGAGTGAGGCCTCAATTTAGGGAGTGGCAAATGGGAAGCAGGGAAGCTTCTATACGAGGTAGCTTTACGAGCAGTGTGATATCTATTTGTTTCCAAGTGGACATAACAGAGCCTTTTTTTCTTAAAAGGCTCTGTTATGTTCTTTGCTGATGTTTTGCTAAATAGATTTAAGATCAACTGCGGGGATGCTTACCATACCAAACCAAACCCTGTACAAATAAATATAAATGGTATGTCGTTTCGTTTTTTATATGAAATAACCCAAGAGAACTATAGATCTCAGTAAATAATTTCTCTATAATGTCTAGTATTGCTTGTAATAACTTACCATAAGGAGAGTGAAGAAAATGAAGAAAAAAGCATTTGTAGCTATTATTAGCGCATCCATGCTGGCCAGCATGGGGACTGGCGCTTTAGCAGCAACTAAGCTGAAAGAAATTAAAGCTTACCTTAACCCTGAGGTAAGAGTGCAGGTCGATGGAACTTATGTTGATTTGCGTGATGTTAAGGGCAATGCTATTGCACCAATCACCTATAATGGAGCAAATTATTTTCCTATTCGCTCCATCTCAGACGCACTTGATATAGCAGTCGATTATAATGAGACTACCAAAACTATTATTTTAGGCGAGAAAGTCGACGGCGTTTCTATTGTAGATGGCTTCAAAGATATGTATTATACGAAAGACTCAGCTAAAACAACCTATAAAGGCAAGGATTATAAAGAAGCATATTTCAACGATGGATCTGGCAACCGCAGTAGCAACTTTATGCTCTATCCAAATAAAGAGCATCAAACACTATACCTTCAGATAGCAGCTGTTAACGGTGATATAACGGAACTTACTATACAAGACAGCGATACCAATACTATTTTGAAAAAGATAGATGTGATTAAAGCAGAGGAAGGCTTAGTCACTGTCCAAGTGGATATCGCTGGTGTTAAATCATTGTATATTCACGGAAATGTAAAAGGTGATACTGCTGTCTTTGTACCATTGACGACTTCGTATTATAAATAGGTCTTATCTAACAAAAGGTATCCCTTCACGAAGGAGATACCTTTTGATTCTATTTCAGCATCTTAAAGCCGCATTATGTCACACGTGAGTGTCTACAGGGGATAATACCAATGTATCAGGATTTTTCCTATTTCATCATACTCAATCCACCTAGCCTGTTCCCGCATACTAGTCATGTGGAGTGCTTAATATTGATGATTCTGAAACAATAAATGAGATGTGACGGTGCGGCTCAAAGGCATTGATTGTAATGATATGATCGTATACGCTTAGGCACTGGTATTAAGCGAACGGGCAGTTTTTCTATTTTTGCGAAGGATGCGATAAAAGGATATGGAAAGTTCGAATCAATGGGATGCAGAATGGGAAGTATCAGAAGAATTGGCATATAAATTAATAAGCAGTCAGTTTCCGCAGTTAGCTACAAAAAGCGTGAAAAAACTAGGACATGGCTGGGATAACACTGTTTTTCTTGTCGGGGCCGAATATGCATTTCGTTTTCCAAGAAGAGAAGTTGCAATTAATTCTTTAAGGATGGAAGGAAAGATACTGCCTAAGCTTAAAGATTATTTTTCCATTGCATATTCGATACCGCTGTTTTTTGGGGAAGGGGATTATAATTATCCTGCACCCTTCCTAGGCTACCCCTATTTATTCGGAGAGTTTCCAATCGGATTAACTGACAAGCAACGAGCGCTATCAGCAACAACGCTCGCGCAATTTTTAAAAGGCTTACATGCATTCCCTGTGCAAATTGCCCAAGAAAATGGAGTTCAACATGACCATAGAAATCTGACTGATATTGCGATGCGTAAGGAGAAGATACATAAATTCATTTCCGATCTTGCCCTTCATTTCAGTGAAGAAGAGTATCATGCAATATCAAATTATTTGGAACAGCTCAGAACTGAAAGAGTGAATCAAAAGTATGTATTCCTTCATGGTGACCTTCATTTTAAAAATATACTGGTAGATGAGAATGGAAGAGTTTCAGGGATTATCGACTGGGGAGATATCAATATAGGACATCCTGCTTGTGATTTGAATGTTGTGTATAGCTTTTTACCTCCGGATGCGCGTTCTGACTTTTTCAAAGAATATGGGGATGTAGATGAAGAAACGAAGATCTTATCTCGATTAATTGCCATATATATTCCCATTTTGATAATGATGCAGGCAATTGATGATAAAGATGAAAGGTTGGTTGATGAAGCAAAAGCGAACATAAAACGTGCTCTTTCAGATTAAGAAATTACGTACTCCAGTCATGTGGAGTGCTGCTCACTGTTAGTTTGGAGCGGGATATAATTCGGAGATGTATTGGCGGAAAATAGAGCATAACCAGTGAAAGCCTGTGGTCTAATTCCCCACGGGCTTTTTCGGAGTCTTTATGGAAGAATATTATATTAAGAGAATGTTTAGGAAGGGGCTTGCCATTGAGAAACGAGGGGATATTAGAGGACGCCAACCCCAGAGAAAGCGTACAAAATCTTCATGGTATTAACGCTGTGATACGGGCGGGTGCATACCACGATAATCAAAAGCTAAGTTCAATGAAGGAAAGGCTTGAAAAAAGATAGAATCTAAGGCCAAAATTATCCGCATGATGACAGAGAATTCTGCAAATGTTTATGATATGGAATTTTCAATAGCTTTGTGTTGTTCATTGTTTTCAATTACCTCAGTAAGACGTGGTAAAGGTATACCTAACTTTTTTGCTTCTCTCACAACTTCAAGTACCGCAAAACCTGCTTTACTATTGTTGTATTCGATGAAAAGTCGTGGTAAGCTGCCCTTTGCAAATATAACCTTGTTAAAAAGCATACCGAGAAGTGCTGGTGGAATCTTAGTTAACAGTAGAGAAATCGTATCAATCTTTGTACCTCTAGCTTTAAGTACAGGGATAATTCCCCTCATATTCTTACCAACATTTGCGAATGAGTCACTATGATTCATGAGTGCTGGAAAACTTCCCAGTTTTAACACCTCGGTCTCTATAGCCGCATTCATGGCAAAGTGATTCCATAGCCAGTTTTGCATATCCTTTATCCAACTAATTTTAAAATGGGCACTTTCAAATAGTTCTTTGACCTTGTTGTTAATATGTTCAGTGCCTACCCGTGGTTTTTCCAGAAATAGCATTTTCAAAAAGCCACCTCTAAGCCTATTGTCCGCGATGCCGCCGCCTCCTCCTGGGAACCCAAAGACAACATTGTTCATAGACAATGGTGAGATCGATGATTTCAAATCTTGCCAAACATTATTGAATATTAGGACAGGGGTGTTTCCAGCAGCAGTCGATAGTAATTGTGCTGCTTCTGGAAGTTGTTCCGTGTTGACACTCACAATAATGAGATCATAATTTGGGCTCATCTCCTCATGCAGTTTGACGTTCCAGCTTTCTTTTATTAGCTGTTTCCCTCTTCGTGCGTCCCACATTTCAAGCTCTATGTTGCTTCCGAAGGTTTCTTTTCTCCCTTTTCTAACGTAAAACTCAACTGTATGCCCTGCCTTTTCAAAAGCCCAAGCATATTGGGTCGATATTACACCTCTACCAAAGAATAATATTCTCATATTGCCTCCTAAAAATATATATTAATCCTTGTTAATGACCAAACAACGTGTTGTATAATGATATTGTATAGATTCACTATACGGTCATCAACCATCAGATTTTTAATATCTGTCGTATAATCGATTGAACAGAAAAATGGAGGCAAATAATGAATAAGCAACCTGAAATTACGGACAAAACAAGGCAAACATTTATAAATGTATTCTGTGATTTATATAGCCAAAAACCAATTGAAAAAATATCCATTCAAGAGATTGCTAACCAATCAGGATATAATCGCAGTACATTTTATCAATACTTTACGGATATCTATGAGTTGTTGGACTGCGTTGAAGAGCATGTCTTGAAATCCATTAACGAGGAAATGGCAGGCAGAGAGTTTTCTACACATACTTTCCAAGATGCACTTCAATGCTTGGAAAATGCAGAGGAAATTTCAGTTCTTAAAGCCCTCTTGGGCGACTATGGTTCTGTTCATTTTGTTGAACGCCTGAAAAGAGAAATTCCCTTTGAGAGATTGATTGTGGACTTTCCAACAAATGATGCCTTAGCACCATACATAATTGAGTTTTACATATCAACATTAATATCTATGTTTCGCCTTTGGATACGCAACGGCAAAGATCTATCGTCGGAAGAATTGGTCAAGTTGATAGATAGCCTATTTGCAAATGGGATAACACCGTATCATATCTTTGGCACGGTCAATCCGCGGCGCTCTGATTCGAATTAAAAGTAAGGGGACGAGGAGAAGTTGATTTTATCAATCAAACGGCAAAATAAATAAATTACGAAACCCGCCCATGTAGAGTGCCTAATATCATCCGAGCTTCTTTACAGTTATATAGCTAGTGAAATACGAAAGGGCAAGTTAAATAACGTTCTAGAGAGGAAGTGTAAGTATGACGCTAGCTCCGGATAAAAAAAAGCTATATCCAAATGAAAATATTAGAACAGTTTGTTACATTAAAAATTTACCAAGTAGACCAAACGTTGAGATTGGCGATTATACATATTATAGCGACAATACAAGCTCACCAGAGAATTTCTATGACAATATTCAGCATCATTATGACTTTTTGGGTGATAAGCTGATTATAGGTAAGTTCTGCGCCATGGCTGAAGGGGTTACTTTTATTATGAATGGTGCTAATCATCGGATGGATGGTTTTACAACATATCCCTTTAATATTTTTGCTGGAGGCTGGGAAAAGGTCACTCCAACGATAGATCAGTTGCCCTTCAAAGGTGATACTTTGATTGGTAATGATGTATGGCTGGGACAACATGTCACGATTATGCCAGGGGTAAAAGTTGGCGACGGTGCAATTGTTGCTGCGAACTCAACGGTTGTGAAAAACGTTGAACCATATACGATTGTTGGCGGCAATCCAGCAAATGCTATTAAGAAGCGTTTCAGTGATGAGACGATTAAATTATTGTTGGAGCTTCAATGGTGGAATTGGGATGAGAAAAAGATATTTGAAAATCTCGAGCAATTAGTTTCGAGTAACGATATTGCAGCATTAAAGAAGCTATTAAATGAGGGATAATATAATGTTGCTTATCAGGTAATAGCTTATTGGAGCCACATTTGCCTATTGGGAGAAGCTCAGGCGCTGCTGCGCTTGGGCTTTTATTGTGCGCCCAGCATGGGCGTTATCTATAGGGTGAGAGTCCCGAGTGACGAAGGCAGTAGTAGTCATTAGCGTAAGACAAGGGTGCCCTCCGCGAGGTGGAATCTGAAGGAAGTCGGCGGCAAACCTCCGGTTCGAGGAACACGAATCTCATATAAGGCTAACGTTCGTTGGATGAGGCTGCAGAACAAGTCGAAGTCCTTACTGCCGAAGGCGAACGGGAGTAAATGAGGCGAAATTGAGGTTACTCAAATTTCAACTAGATTATATAAAACATGAATTTTATTATAGCCAAGGGTGGATTCTAATTGACAATTCACTTGTATGAATTATTAAAAGATTGCGTACAGTTGGACATGGCTTCTTTGCGTGATTTGGGATGAATAACTTATAGTGAGGAAATTTAATAAGTTCTACGAATTGGAAATGACACCTTTTAGGAAATTCCCTAGTCAGAATTAAGGAGACGTTGGGTTAGAGAGTTGAACCTACAGAAGCTCCATCCAAAGAGACCACTCCATTGGCAGGAGTGGCTTTGTCTTTACATGCTGATATAGATACTGTGGTCAAAATTAACTTTGTGCATAGTTAAATTAGGGTGACCTGTATCATAAGTGACGGCGAAAACTTTGTTGTGAAAAGTAATCAGTCGTCGAGAATACAAGAACGTTTATGAAAAATCGGCTTGAAATGCGTCTGCAATGTCAGGAAGATTTTCAAATTTGAAATTGTCCCAGTTTATTTTTTTTAATGTTTCCTTCGAAATTAATGCGATAACAGCATTACTATCATCGGTATTTCCGAACTTATCCTCAGTATTTATTTTCACATTGAAATGAACTGTTTCAATTGCAGGAATATCCTTTATTTCTTTCAAAGTATTTGTGATATCCATAAGTATTTCTTTTTTTATGTCACTGTTTGTCATTACACCGGACTCAATTGCATCAATATACAATTTCCCACTTTCTCTATCAAACAATACCGATTGAACAGAACCAAAATTCTTCTCCACAACAATCTTAGTATATTCTGCTGGAGAGGACTTCTTAATATTTTCATTTTTCATTGAAGATTCGGCACTCGATTCAATTTCAGAATTACTTTTCTTACTTTTCTCGAATTGACTATATTTGTAGATTGATCCTCCGATTATTATCAATAATACAAGTGAAATGAATATTGACCACTTTTTTCTCATAAACACAGCTCCTTTATCAAGTGCACATACTTTTAGATTAATATTGATTCTACCATATTTCAACATTTGTTTAATATAGATTACTAATTGCGAGACGGATATGGTGACAGGCAACCATAGTAAGATTTTTCGCCGATAGACCTGTTAAGCTGTATCATAAGTGACGGCGAAAAATTTGGTGTATGTGCGGGAGAGTTGTAAGCAAGTGAGATAGTTTAATTATGGGCCTCTAAGTCATTTGGTTTAGAGGTTTTAGTATAAGAGTTACTCGACAAACTCACCCATATTTTCCTGTTTTGTGATTCTCAATTAATCAAGTGAATAATATAAATTATGAAATAAAGTGAATATTTAGGGCAACACTAGAAGACACGACTTCTGATAACACAACGCCCGAATTCCTTGCTGCGCAAGGCTTTCCCCACTTCGCTTTTGTCGCTTTGTCTTCGCATAACTTGAATTTTCTCTACTAAGATATACGGAATAGGCACAAAAAGGATATATGCTAAACGAGGGCTAGTTTGAATTCAAAAATGAAACGGATGGTAGAGGGAATGTACTTTCGACAGCGAGCAACCTAGTCACCAATACAGATGTCTTCATAATCTCATTAACAGTGATATCGTCCATGTCATCGACAGCGTGATAATGCTGTTTCGAAGATTTAATTCCGCAATTTGATCATATGAATGCTCTGGCTAATAATCATTGAGATTTTCTAGTTGTCTTTCGCTTCTACAAGTTGTATTATAAAAAATGTGATGTAGAAGCGAAGGGGGGTCATATAAAAATGCAAATAACCAAAGCTGAAATGGAGATTATGCAAGTCATATGGGAAAGTGAAAGAAGAATGACGACTAAGGAGATTATGGAATTACTGCCGGACAAAAAAACGACGACAATTATCACGCTAGCCGGCAGGCTGATAGACAAAGGAGCATTACAATCTGTTAAGCTAGGACGTTCTCATGCTCACGAATATTGGGCAGTCATAAGTGAAGAGGACTATCGAAAAATGCAAACGCAGAGCTTCGTGCGCTCCATACATAATGGCTCTGCCAAAAGTCTGATAAGTGCCTTGTTTCAGGACGAGAATTTGACAAAGAAGGACATTGAAGAGCTCCGGAGCTTTATTAATAATGAGGCGGACGATCATGATTAAGTGGTTGTTAATGACCACCATTACGGGGAGTGTCGCAAGTCTGTTGCTCATTTTGTTAAGAACGAAATTAGCTGCCAAATTCGGTGGTCGCTGGTATTATTGCGTCTGTTTGATAACACTGTTGCTATTTATTATCCCGCTTTCCGTCAATGTGCCCGCTATTCAACCGGGATTCTCCTTGTTTGAGGAACGGATAAATTCAGAGCCAGTCACGGTTGGGGTGTCAAAAGATACGGCAGGGATGTCGATGTCCAACCAACCTGCAAAAGCCAGTACTTCAAGTGAAAGCTTTGTTTACCCTATTCCAACCTTAAGCCAGTGGATCATTGGTATATGGCTTTTCGGTTGCTGCTTTATGATGTACCGTTATTTTTCCGGTTATATTCGATTTAAAAGGCAAATTATTCAGTCTAATCCAATCGACAGTGTGGAACATCTTAGAGTGGTAGTAAGTGATTATGTAGACTCGCCTATGATCATAGGATTTTTTAAGCCGTTTATCGTCATTCCCAATGCGAAAATGAACACTGAGGATTATAAACTGGCATTACAGCATGAATGGATTCATTACAAGCAAAGAGACGTTTGGGTGAAGCTATTCGCGGTGTTAGTCAACTGCCTGCATTGGTTCAATCCGGTATCTTACCTAGCTTTGGCTAATATAGGTGAGGCGTGTGAATATTCCGTGGATGAGCAAATAACAAAAGGATTGAAGACAGCGGAAAAGAAGCGATATAGTGAGATGATTTTACATTTTGCTTCATCAATGTCCCCCGTACTAAACAGTAATTTGGCTCTACATAAAAAACAATTATATAGGAGGTTTGCACTCATTATGAAACGGAATACTCGAAGCAGGCAAATGTCCTTGGGCATCATAATTGTAGTTTTAATAGTTGCGGTGTCAGTGTTCTCTTCATCAATCGCCTTTGCAAAAACGTCCAAACCGCTCACAGAATTTGGTGGGGGCATCAGAACCTATTACAATACATCCCTTAACCTAGAAGGAAATGTGCAAAGCACGTTCGGAATTAATTCCTCCACAGCGAAAATTGGGGTGCGTGTTACTTCGGGAGATTTGTATATCGATGCTGACGGAAGAAAGGTCGATTATTTCAACCGTACAGAACCTTACTATAAATTGGTTCACCAATGGCAGGAAAAAGAAACCGCTGTTGCTAACATGACCAACAAAACCTTATCCATAGAAGGACATACGGTAACCGTTGCTGTAAGCGACCAAGCAAAGGCTTACTTGGACGATAAGGTCATTAAACAAATGATCGTCAACCAAATTACTTTTGAATTGGCCTACAAGAACAAATATAGTAATTACGATCATCAGGCGTTTATTAACGAGCTTATCAAGCGTGGAGCCTATGTTATCGAGGAGGTAGTGACTCCGGAACAATTCACATTTAATCTATCCAAAACGCCAAATGGGGGTGTTATTGGTACGAAACCGCTAACCCCATACGACACAAAGGTTAAGATCAAGGACATTTTCAAAGAAAAAGCTAAGCTTCCGAAAACGATGGATAACGGTCAAGGCAATCAAGGGCTACAGCTTGGAAAAACCTTTATTATAACGAACGGCGAAACTCTAGCGATCGATATAAAGGAAACGACGGACAAAATGCCGACAATAAGCCTGGCTATCGTGAATGAAACAACCGGTCAATTGGTGTACTGGAATCCAGCTGCGATAAGTGGTGAAAGGATTATTTTTACACCTGGTGAAAAAGAAGACTTCCACTCCTTTAAGGTTGTGGCAAGCGGAGAAGAAAAAGATAATGCGAGTGTAGAAATTTTCACTTTTTAGACTGGAGAGGCAGAAATATTGTGAATCTCCGGCAGTCAGCGCTCATCCCGTGTTGAGTGCTGCTTATCAGAAAATAGCTTATCGGAACCATATTTACCTATTTATCGAAGCTCAGACGTAGTTATGTCTGAGCTTCATGGCAGTCCTAGTCCAAGAATGAAAGGGCCACGTTACAGATGCTTTGAAGCACCTGGCGATCGGTTGTTGTTTTGGCCGTGATATATAGACCATGTCTGGTATTAACGAGAAATCTCGCGAGTTCACTTACAGTATACTTGCTGGCGAGATTGCCGTTATGTTGTAACTGCTGCAGCAAATTGTGAAAAATGGATTCTAGCTTCGAATTGAAGGCTTCTACGTGACTGGCAACATTCGGATCGAGAACTGTCATATCCATTGCAATGTTGGTCATGAAGCATCCCTTTAGACCCTTATCGTTTTCGTTTAAAGCCCTGTCGATTGTTTTCTCGAAAAATAATCTCAAAATTTTCTTCGGATCGTCGGGACCGCTCAGTATGTTAAACACAAATTCATAATTGATCTGTTGAACGCGACCCAAACAGGCCAAAAACAATTGATATTTATCGCCAAACGTGTCGTAAAGGCTGCCCCGATGGACTTTTGTATGAGATACCAGATCTGCGATGGAAGTGCGCTCATAGCCTTTGACCCAGAATAGTTCCGTAGCTTTCTCTAACACTTCATTCTGATCAAATTCTCTTGGTCGTGCCATCTGCGCCTCCTGTTTTTCCTTTTATCATACCCGTTTAAGAACGATCAGTAAACAATCTGAATTAAAAAAAAATATCGTGGAAGTAGCATTAAAAAAAATACTTGACTGATCGTTCTTAAATTAGCTATAGTTTTCCTATCAAGCCGGAAACAGCTTCACGCCTTAATTTTAGAATGATCATTCTTAAATTTTAGTTTGAATCATCTATTTAGGCCACTACAATCTCAGGAGGAATTCCAATGACTAGCAATTCTAATGTTAAAGCCGTTCGTTCCCTGTTTGAGCCATTCACAAGCGAGAAAATCAGTTTGAAAAATCGAATTGTAATGCCAGCGATGACGAGGTACTTTTCCCCAGGCGGAGTGCCTGGAGCTGACGTGGCAGCGTATTATCGTCGCCGTGCCGCCAACGGTACAGGCTTAATCATTACGGAGGGAACGACCATTAACCATCCGGCTGCATCCAACCACGTGAATATTCCGAACCTTCATAGCGAGGCTGCCTTGAACGGCTGGGCTCAGGTTGTTAAAGAGGTTCACGAAGCAGGTGGTAAGATTATTACTCAGCTTTGGCATGTAGGGACAGATAGAAAGAAGGAAGATCCGATACCTAATCCGGAGTCGCCTTCTGTAGGTCCGTCCGGACTGGATGTAAATGGAGTCAAAAAATTTGATGCTCTGACAGAAGCGGAGATTACGGAAATTGTACAGGCTTATGCCCATGCTGCAGCAGATGCGAAGCGAATTGGCTTCGATGGGGTAGAACTACACGGCGCTCACGGCTATCTAATTGACCAATTTTTCTGGGAGGTTACCAACAAGCGGACGGACCGTTATGGCGGCAATATAGCAGGCCGTACACAGTTTGCAGTTGAAGTCATTGAGGCTGTCCGCAAGGCGGTCGGACCAGACTTCCCGATTGTTCTGCGCATTTCACAATTCAAAATAAATGCTTATACAGCCAAGAATGTCAAAACAGCTGAAGAACTGGAGCAATTGTTGGCGCCGCTGGTCAAAGCCGGTGTAGATATTTTCCACTGCTCGACACGCCACTTTTGGGAACCGGAATTTGAGGGCTCAACATTAAACTTTGCCGGTTGGGTGAAGAAGCTAAGCGGCAAACCGGTAATTACTGTAGGCTCCGTTGGGCTTAATGTTGAAGGGAATGGGCAGCAAGCAGAGGACTCCAAGATAGATACTTTAATTGAAAAGCTGGATAACCAGGAATTCGATCTTGTGGCTGTGGGCCGCTCTTTGATGGCTGATCCAGAATGGACAGAGAAAATTCGTACCGGCCGGGACGAGGAAATTACTCCTTTTACCGCTGATACAGTAGCCAAGCTTTATTAATTGGCACCTGACCAGAATTACAAGGCACACAACCTTTTTTTGAGAATATGGGAATGATCATTCTAAATAAAATGAAAATAAAGGAGTTATGAATATGAGCGAATTAAAACAATTTTCAGTAGCTTTCCCGTCGAAGGGGTATTGGCACGTTACGTTTAACAACCCACCGATGAATTTGTTCGACCCTGATACTATATATGAATTACTGCTACTTATGGATCAAATGGAGGCTGACCCCGAGCTTAAAGTGGTAGTCTTCGACAGTGCGGATCCGGATTATTTTATGGCCCATTATGACATGTCACGAGCCGCTGAGAGACACAGACACCCAGGTTTCAGCGTTGTGCCTGCATTGATCGATTTCACGACGCGTTTAGAAAAGTTGCCGGCTGCCAGCATCGCGCTCATCCGTGGTCGGGCCCGTGGGATTGGTAGCGAGTTCGTACTAAGTTGCGATATGCGATTCGGAAGCCTAGAGAAGGCTATATTGGGTCAACCTGAAGTGGCTTCTGGCGTTGTCCCTGGTGGTGGAGGTAACGAACGGTTGCCGCTGCTGGTAGGCCGAGGCCGAGCTCTTGAAATCATTTTGGGTAGCGACGATTTTGATGCCGAGACAGCTGAGCGTTACGGCTGGATTAACCGCGCACTTCCTGACGCGGAGCTGGACGGCTTCGTACGCAATTTGGCCCTCCGGATTGCTTCTTTTGACAAGGAGGCGCTGACTGAGGCGAAGGCGCTGGTGAATAATACCGAATTGCCACAACTGTCTGATTTACTGGCATCCTCTAAAGTATTCGTAGCTAGAGCTTCCTCACCATCAACACTGTCCAAGCTGCCAGATCTCTTTGCACGTGGACTCGGTCGTCGAGGCGATTTTGAACTTAACTTGGGTCGAAATCTCGGTCCGTCTTAATGGTGGGAAGCAGGTTTTATTGATGTGTTGCTTAGTATTATGGATAATAGAATGAATGCCTCGATAGGTAGTCATAATATTGACCATAGGAGGAGTACATGTCCTGGAGTAAATTGAAGCAGCAGCTAGAGAGCTTTCTCTGTCCTGCCTTATATGGAAGGGTGGAATACCGTGCAACTAGTTACCGTTATTCACCTGACAAGGCAGGGAATTGTTATATTACGGTAGATAAAAAAAACGTACTCAATATGAGTGATATAACTACGTTAATTAGATGGTATCAGACGGAGCTGGAAATTAAGAACGATCCAGATATTCAAATTCCAATCAACAATGAAGATATTGAAGCGGTTAGAAAAGATACGAAGGGGACAGTTCCGGAGGATCGTCTAAAAGTAATAGCAAGAAGCAGAAAAATATCAAATTATGCTAAGGAAACGATGTCAGCACAGTCCTCGTTAAGCAAATCTAACTTTACTGTTGTGGCTAATAAGTTCCTATCCCTTTCTATTGAGGAAAGCATAGAGTGCAATGATATTTTATTGAATATTCTAGCTTTGGTGGACAGACGAGTTGGAAAAAAGCGAATAATAAACATGGCCGAAAAGATGAAGTTAAAGCATCCAGCTGTGCAGTATTTTTATGAGCTAAGGGTTAGTACGCTATGAAAATAAAGGCGAATTCTCATTCAGGATTGAATGGGAATTCGCTTTTAACTATTTAAGGTGTATTTTTGGGCCAACGAGGAACGAACCCGAAGAAATACGTAATATTACTTTCAATATCCAAAGAATACACCATCGTGAAATATAATCTTCAGCTCTACAATGGGGTAAATATGTAATTTTATTACATCTCTTCATAAGTAGGTAAAATGAAGTGTGGTTTAACGGGGAAATATTCTTGTTTGGGAGGTTATTATATTGAAACGGCGGCTTATTTACGTTCTTCCTATTGTAGTGATTTTAGTAGGAGTTTGGTTGTTAATCAACCGACAGGAAAATAAGGATGTCATCCAAAACACGGAGCAAAAAATCGTCTCCGCGAATACGACTGTAAACAAAGTGACGCCCACCCATGCTGTCGTTAACAATGAACAGAGCGACGTTAAGTATTTAGCTCCGATATACGATGTGAATGTGCAAAGAGATATTGTTTATGCAAGTAAAAAGAATGAGACTGAAATCGAAGAATCATTGAAATTTGATTTATACGAGCCAGTGAGTGACAACAATAAGCAGCGTCCGGTATTTATTTTTATTCACGGAGGTGGTTACAGAGAAGGAGGCAAGTATGATGCCGCCGACATCTCCACGAAGCTCGCCAAGCGAGGGTACGCTGTTCTGTCCATGGATTATCGACTGAAAAACGATCCTTTCGCAAACTTTCCTCGTACACTTTCTGATGCTTACGAAGATATTTCCGATGTGATTGGCTGGATTAACACCAACGCAACCGCTTTTGGGCTGGATGCAGGGCGCATAGCTATAGGTGGGGATTCTGCAGGAGGCCATTTATCGATGAATTTTGCCAACGAATATTTGCAAAACAAGCCTTCCATCGTGAAACCGATATTTGCTATTGTGGATATATACGGCGGGCTGCTGGACAGCGCTGTTCAAGAAAAATTGCCTCCCGTATTGATCATTCATGGTACGATCGACCAATTAATACCGTATCAACAGAGCCTGGATTTGAACGATGCATTAGCGAAGCGGGGAATATATCATAATTTGTTCACGATGGAAGGTGTCGGGCATGATTATAAAAATGCGAAATATACAGACGAGATCGTTGAAAGGACATTACACTTCCTATGGAATGTCATGAATCGTCCAGAGGCCGAGTGGCTTCCGGAGAATGTGGGTATCGTGGCCGCTGCCGGTGATTCTTTCGACATTAACTTGCCTAAGGGCTATATTAGCAATCCTGCTGCTGATCAGCTCCAAGTCACTTTACCAAAAGGATGGGTACTGGCTCAGAATGATGGTGGTCAGTCCCTTCGCGTGCAAGCTCCTGCAAGTTTGGAACGAGGGAATTATTCGATCTTCGTCTCTCTGGATCAAAGCCAAAAGATTGCTCAAAGCTTTGCGATCAACGTCAAAGTTGTCGATCCTCTGATAGGAAGCTTCGAATCTTATTTTGATACAGCAGACAATAAAATAAAAACACATTTGCAAATTACCAATCAGTCGAATAGTCATTTCAACGGGTCCCTTGAAGTCGTTTATGATAAGGAACAAGCGTCTCAAGGAACATTCACAACCCGCGTGGATCAATTGGGTCCTGGGAAGAGCACAATCTTCAATATCCCCGAATTGGCAAGAGGGAAGCGAATAATAAAAGGGATTGATGCTTCGGGCACATTGCTACAGATGACGGAGGACTTGTCTCAAACGCTTCTCCTTCATAAGCTCCCCAAGCCGATCAATATCGACGGGAGCTTGGAGGAATGGAAGGAGCAAGTGCGTTTTGATGTAAACGATGTTAAGGTTAGCGGTTGGAAAGGGAAGGAAGATGTCAGTGCGGCCGGCTATTTAGCTTGGGATGCCAATAACTTGTATCTCGCGGTGGAAGTTACTGACGATATACATGCTCAGAATGCGGATGACAGCGGTATCTGGAACGGGGATGGCGTACAGTTCGCGATAGGTATAGCCAATACTGATGGTAGCGTTCCACTTGAGTATCACGAATTGGGTGCTGCCATGAATGATAATGGGCATCTGTCCAAGTGGCGTTGGATTGCGCCGAAGGGCTTTCGTGCCGATGGATATGTTGCCATTGACCAAGCGATCAGCCGTAAAAATCAAAAAACTATCTATGAAATGGCCATTCCCTGGAGCGAGTTGACGAAAGACATAAAGCTTGTGAAACAGGGGATGAAAATAAAATTTTCATTGCTGGTTAACGATAACGATGGCGATGGGCGTAAAGGATGGCTGGAATTCAATAGCGGAATAGGCTCGGCTAAGGATATTAATGGGTTTGGAGATTTGTACCTGGCTGATTAACAGGAATGGTATGGAGAACAACGTATAGAAGGAAGAAGCTCAGACGGCAATTTCGTCTGGGCTTCTGTTCATAGTAGGGTAAAGTCCCCCAATAAGATCCATCATCAATTCACTTTAGGTCAGGTGGTAATTTACCATCCTTTAACCACGCTTTCATTGCATCATCAAATGGAACATTTTCTTTTTTTAATCGAGGATACCACTCCATTTGAGCGTTGAGCAGGTCGATGTGAGACTTCAATGTGTTCACTTGTTCTTCTATCTTTTCTTTTTGTCTCTCAAGAATTTCCAAACGTTTTTCACCGGTACGGTCGCCTTGTAAAATGAGATCACCGTAGTCTTTGAGCTGCGCAATTGGCATACCTGTACTGCGAAGACAGTTAAGAAGATTGATCCACTGGATATCCTCATATTCAAAAATGCGTATTCCACTTTCGTTTCTTTTGATGATTGGCAGAATACCTTCTTTTTCATAATATCTTATGGTATGGATGGACAACCCCGTCTTTTCTGCCACCTGACCGATAGTAAATTCATCGTTCATGCTGATTGTGAACCACCTAACTTTAATTAATTAATCGAAATATGTTGTTTTTTATTAATTAGAATATACTCCATCGTAAACGATAAACCAACCTAAACAGAATATAGAATTAACCATTTGACCTAGAGTGAACTCTAGGGTGTAGGATTTGAAATGTACGGAAGACATACCGTATGGAAACGATAATTTGATTTATAAATTTCATAAGGGGTGAAGTCAAATGGAATACAAATTGCTTGGCAAAAGTGGATTGAGGGTCTCAGACATCGCTTTGGGTACGATGACATTCGGGGATCGCTGGGGATTTGGAGCAGATAAAATGGAAAGCCGCAAAATTTTTGACGCTTATGTTGAGGCAGGGGGAAATCTAATTGATACAGCCAACCAATACACGGGAGGTGATAGCGAACAATTCCTTGGTGAATTTATCGCAGCAGAGCGAGAGAAGCTTGTCATAGCCACGAAATATTCACTGACTATGAATCCGATGGACCCGAACGGCGGAGGAAATCACCGTAAAAGCCTAGTTCAGTCCCTAGACGCAAGCTTGAAACGGTTGCAAACCGATTATATCGATATGTATTGGCTGCACGCATGGGATTTTATGACCCCGGTTGAGGAGGTAATGCGAGCATTGGACGATCAGGTCCGAGCTGGGAAAATCCTATACATCGGTATCTCCGACACTCCGGCGTGGATTGTCTCAAAAGCCAATACGTTGGCGGAGCTGCGGGGCTGGACCCCGTTTACTGGATTGCAGGTGTCATACAGCTTGGTTCAAAGGGAGGCGGAGCGCGAGTTAATTCCTATGGCTAATGCGTTGGATATTGGGGTAACTGCCTGGGCTCCGCTGGGTGGCGGGATTTTGTCTGGCAAATATAAAGCAGGCCGACCCGAGGACTCGAAACGGGCTGATTTTATAGGGGAAAGTCTTTCGGAAACAAACCGCTCCATACTGGAAACGGTTGAAAGTATTGCTCAAGAGATCGGCAAGACTCCTGCCCAAGTAGCCCTTAACTGGATCAGGCAGCAGGAAGGGACGATGATCCCGATTATTGGAGCAAGAACAGAAAAGCAGATCAAAGATAATTTAGATTGCCTAACCTTCGAGTTGACACCTGAACAGATGGATTTGTTAACCAAAGCCAGTAGCATCCATCTGGGATTCCCGCATGATTTTCTAGAAATGGAGCAGCTTCAACAATCTCTTAATGGTCAATTCGCTGGCAAAATCGCTAAGCGCAACTAATCGTGACAGCCCGAAGAACCTTCGGGTTCTTTTTTTGGCAAAAATACAAAGAAAGGCAGACTGGTGATTCGACAAAGCCAATAATTTAATGAGATACTTGAGAAGATGAAAGTTATTAAATATTTAGGTTTAATAAAAGTTGAGGGATCGTGCTATGCCAAAAAACGATAATATGCTGGCAATTCTGTGGATGCTGAATTCAGGCGTGAAGATGACTGCAAAACAAATATCCGAGAAGCTAGAAATAAATATAAGAACAGTTTATCGATATATTGATGCGCTAAGTGCCAGTGGAGTGCCCATAATTTCTGACACAGGTCATAATGGCGGGTACAGCTTACTCAATAACTTTATCAGATCACCTCTGCTATTTGATATTGAAGAAAAAAAAGCACTCCTTCAAGCTGCTGTTTTTGCCAAAGAAGCGGGATACCCTTTAAGTGAGGCACTAGACAATGCGACATCCAAGTTGAAAATGTACTCGAATCCCGAGCAGGAAAGTATACTTGACCGTCATTTATCCGGATTTGATGTTATCAACCGCATGGGAGATCCTTCTGTACAGCTGGTATTGGCAGAATTGGAGCAGGCTGTAGCCAACGATTTGTCTGTAGAAATTGACTATCGCACAAGCCGTGATGATCAACCCAAGAATAGGGTAATAGATCCTTATGGAATGATTTACTGGAACAATAAATGGTATACTGTTGCATTTTGCCACCTAAGGAATGAGATTCGCAGCTTCCGGGCGGATCGGATTTTACAAATCAAGCATACTCAAACCATATTTAAGCGTCTGGAAGCTTTTTCGGCTCGTGAATTTTTTATGCAAAATCTGTTGCCTGATTTAGTGGGGAAGGACGGGTTAATCTCTTTAATTATCGAAGGCAGGCAAGAGGCATTAGATGACATATGCTTACACTGGTATTTGGGGCATCATCTGCAAGAGCGAACATCAGATCAAGCAATCTTTTTACTTGAGGAGAATTCAACGCATAAATATGTCCCTTATTTTCTGCTAACCTACGGGAAATCAATTCAAGTAATCGAACCACAGAGCATCAATGAACGACTTGCTGCTATTGCGTCAGAGTTAATGGAATATTATCAACTTTAATAGCTTCACTGACAGTAGATGTCAGTGAAGCTATTTTATAATCATAATGATCATTGATAACCGATGGATGGAAAGTCGGAAGTACTTGATGAATCTTATAATAAGGGGACCTTACGAATGAATAATACGGTATATCTTTATGTTTTTGACACAATGGCAGACTGGGAAATAGGTTACTTAACTGCCGAGCTGAACTCGGGAAGATATTACAAAAAGGGGCTTGCCCCAATAAAAATAGTTACCGTGGGAATTGAAAAGACTACTATCACTACAATGGGCGGATTAAAAATATTACCTGACATCAAATGGGACGAATGTAACATTGGAAGCGCAGATACGCTTATTTTACCTGGTGGAGATACATGGACAGAAACAATTCACCAACCTATCTTAAACATCGCTGAGAGGTGTTTGAAGGAGGGGATATTGGTTGCAGCGATTTGTGGCGCTACCATAGGGCTTGCTCAGACAGGAATGCTGAATTCACGGTGGCACACTAGTAATGATCTGGAATTCCTTAAAATGATCTGTCCCACTTATGCGGGTGAAAAGTATTACAAAATGGAGTCAGCGGTAACGGATGGAAAACTGATCACTGCATCTGGAGTTGCTCCATTGGAATTTACTGTGCACGTTCTGAAGGCTCTGGGTGTATTTTCTCCAAAAACATTAGAAGCCTGGTATGGTCTATACAAGACTCAGGAATCCAAGTATTTCTATGAGCTGATGAATTCAATTCAATGAAGGCAGAAGGTGTCTTGGTAGTAGGTCGCGAATACAAGTGGTGGAAGCAAAAGCTGTAAGAGGAGAGATAAGCGATGAGCGAAGATGCGGGAGGTAAGAAAGAAATGCAGTCATATTGGAATCACAATACTGCATTTCATGAGGAGTTAATCACTGACGCGAAGGTGCGTGGTGGACGTGTGCTTGACATCGGGTCTGGTGACGGATTATTCCTTCAACGCCTCGCGCCTTTCGTTGATCAGGTTGTCGGTATCGACCCTGATGAGAAAGCTGTTGTGCGTGCACAAACGCGACTGGCTGCCACATCAAATGTGTCGGTCGTAAACGGTGACTTCCTCGCCTTGCCAGTACCTACTCAGGAGCAACGTTATTCTACGGTCACCTGCATAGCAACTTTGCACCATATGGAATTGAAAGCTGCACTTTCGAAAATGCGTCAAGTTCTCGCACCAGGCGGACGGCTCCTCATAGTTGGTCTAGCAGAGGACAATTCAATTCTGGATTTTGTCATTTCCGGACTTCTTGTTCTTCCAATCCGTTTCATGGATCGACTTCACGGTGGGATGCAAGACATAGGTGTTCGGATTGCCGATCCTAAAGAGTCTTTGAGCGAGATTCGCCAAGTCGCACAAGAGATACTACCAGGGGCAATCGTCCGCCGCCGCTTCTATTACCGTTATCGACTTTCATGGGATAAACCGATGGGGGAGCAGTAAAGAGTTTCAAACAGGTTTTATAATCAATGAAGACGGCGGGTAAACAACCAAAATAGAAGAGCCAAAGCACTAACTAGTGCACCTAACAAGCACACTCCATTCCAGCCTGAGTATTCATACATACTGGTGGATGCGATTGACCCGATGGCGCTACCGATGGAATAAAAAATCATGTAACCGGCAGTAAGCCTACTCCGTGCCTCAGGGCGCACAGTAAAGATCATGCTCTGGTTCGTGACATGTACGGCTTGTACCGCAAGATCAAGGAGGACTATGCCAACAATCAGTGCGAGTAGCGAATGCTGGGTATAACTAATGGGGAGCCATGATACAAGTAACAGAACCAGCGCTACTCCTGTCGTTCTCTGCCCTAAACCTCGATCAGCAAGCTGACCAGCTCGGGCTGCTGCTAACGCACCAGTAACTCCGGCGAGACCAAACGCTCCAATCAAGCTATGCGAAAGAGAAAGTGGCGGGGAGCTGAGCGGCAGCACTAGGGAAGTCCATAATATGCTGAAGGCGGTAAAAATCAACATGGCTAGCACAGCACGGATTCGCAGGATTCGTTCTTGTACAAACAACGTGAGTACTGAACGAATCAGCTGTGGATAGGATAATGATTCACTTTTATGCTCATTATTCGGTAGAACTCGAAATAATATGCATGCCATGACTAACGTCAATAATGCAGATACAAGATATACAGAACGCCAACCGGCTAAATCCGTCAATACGCCAGCAAAAGTACGCGCAAGCAGAATACCAATTACGATTCCACTGGTCACGATTCCGACGACACGTCCACGCTCGGCTGAGGCAGACAATGTCGCCGCAAACGCAACGAGAGACTGTGTCACTACAGCAAGTAGCCCAACTGCAGCTATGCCTATGAATAACACCGTGCTCGTGGGAGCAGTACCAACGCCAATAAGAGCCAACACAGATAAAAGCATTTGCCCAGCGATCAGCCGACGTCGATTAAACAAATCACCGAGGGGCACTAGTAGTAGCAGACCTAGCGCGTAACAAACTTGAGTGAGAGTAATAACAATGCCAACGGATGAATGAGTGATCCCGAACTCTAACGAAAGAGCGTCCAATAAGGGTTGCGCGTAATAGATATTGGCGACAGCCAGTCCGCAGGAGATTGCAAACAAGAGGGCCACATTTCGCGACATCGATGGGCCGGGAATTGATTCTGGTGCTGTAGTTACTTCTGATTTTTCAATAAACTTCTCCATATTACAAACCTCCTTAAATCCTCTATTATCCATTCAATAACATACCGATCAGTACACAATAATTTTCATTAATATATCCGAAAAAATATTAACTGTCAATAACTATCGGCTTACTTGTCGCAGTGATAGGCTGCTTTATTGACGGAATAATCTTTGAGTATTAGAATAATAACATACCATTCGATATGAAATGTGGAGGTTATTATGGCTCGGCTACGCGAATTTGATGAGGAAAAGGCATTGGATGCTGCTATGGAAGTGTTTTGGGAAAAGGGGTTCGAAGCTACCTCTTTAAGCGATTTAACATCGAGAATGGGCATTCAGCGACCAAGCATATACTCAGCCTTCGGGGACAAAAAGGAACTATTTGAAGCTGCATTAAGGAAATATACGCGTTCTCATTCTGCTAATGTTCGTGCCAGTCTTCAAAACAGTACTTCTGTTAAGGAAGGATTCCGTGCCTTTTTTGAAAATATAGTAGCAAAAGAATATGAAAAAAGTCCAAATCGGGGATGCTTTTGTATCAATACGATGGTGGAGCTTGCGCCTCATGATGAGAAATTTGAAATCCTAACAAGGGAGCATCAGATGTATCTTTCGGTAATATTTCAAGAAGCGATTGAACGAGGTTTGCGTTCAGGAGAGCTTGATATTAGTATAAACGCGAAGGGCTTAGCTCAGACACTAGTCGTATCGTTAATAGGACTTACCGTGATCATGAAATCTCGTCCTGAACGATCATTTGTTGATAATTCTGTTGAAGGAATACTTACATTGCTTATTTAGAATAATGAGGGCAGACGCGTGCAACCATTTGCTCAGCTAATAGTAAGAAAAATTTTATCAAAAAAGCCAATCCATAGTCCGGAGTGGCTTTTTCGTATGCGCCTTGGCGGCTTTTCCTATATAAAATGTGATACACTGGGAGTACATAGATGTAACGGATTTCAACGGGGGATTAATTACATAGATCGATAGAGGAGTGTATAATCGATGATTAACAGAAACGAGCTGCTCGTTTCATATTCAAAGAAATTTATGATTCATAAGCGTATGTGGGAATCTGAGTGGAATCGTAAGAACACATCGGATCTATCCTATGCACAGTTTATGGTTCTTTATACATTGGATTCAGAAGGTCCTAAGCAATCTAAGCAATTAGTCGAAGAGTTATCAATTACCTCGGGAGGGATAACGGCGATTTCTGATAAATTAGTTTCGTTAGGATTGATCCGCAGAACCCGAGATGTACAACAGGATCGAAGGGCCATTATTCTAGATATTAGCGAAGAAGGTCAAATAACCTTACAAACCTTGAAAGACGTTCGCGATCAAACATTAAATGCGATATTCTCTGTTCTTAATGATGGAGAAGTTGCATTTCTGGAGCAGATTTACGATAAATTGATCAGTATTAGGAATGAGTAAGAGAATGGATTTCAATTTCTAAAAGGGATCGCCAACTTTCCAATCGGATAGTTGACGATCCCTTTACTTATTTAAAGAAGAGTTATTCTACAATAATATTTCCTGTCATGTTGTCATGACCTTGGCCACACATGATGTTGCAGTTAAATTCAAAAGTTCCTGCTTTGTCGAGTTTGATTTCTACAGTTTCGCCTTTTTTAATTTTTAGGCCCAAATCATCGATAGAAACTCCGTGATTGCCTTCGGAGCTATTCAGTGTCAGCTTAAGCGTGTCGCCTACTTTTGCTTTAATTTCTGTAACATCAAATTTCCAATTTGTAGCATCAATCGTTGCTTCTATTGTTTGTCCGCCAGCTGCAGGCTGGGACTCAGAAGCTGAAGGTGCGCTTGCTGATGGTGAGCTACTGTTATTCTTTGAATTATTACTTCCGCATGCGCTTAGAGCAAGCATAGCAGCCAAAGCAACGATAGTGAGAAGTAGACTAGTTTTAATTTTCATGATTTTGTTATTCCCCCTGTTGGTTAATATCTTAGTAGTAAGAATGTTTAGGCGCCCGATGAAACATTTTACTCCTGTTATACATCATTGTCAAAGCAAAAATAAGTGTTGTTGACGCATACATATATTAGGAGTATATTACTCAACGAGAACAATCTTAGTAGTAAGATATAAGGCCTCCATCACAAAAAAAGCGGGATTAATTTATTAGTTAAACGGATTTAAATTTTTATTATTAGGGGGAATCATCATTGAGTAACAAAACGCTTACCGTTGCAAGTGCAATCCTGGCAGCTAGTCTTGCCTTAAGTGCATGTACCAAATCGAACAACAATGAAGCATCTCCATCGGCTTCTACCTCACCGTCTGCAACAGCATCTGCGTCTGCTTCTGATTCAGTAAGCCATACGTATGGAAACTTCCCGTCAGTCAACTTTGATCTGGGAAGTACTAGACACGTACCTTACACACAAATTACTAAAGAAAACGTTAATGACTTGGGAATCGTCTGGACAGCAGATTTCAAAGCAATTGATTCGACCATTGCGAACGGAAACCAATCTTTCCCAATCGTACAGGACGGCGTCATGTATGTTTCGACGTCCAAGAATAATGTTTTTGCTTTCGACGCAGTATCAGGTAAGGTAATCTGGCAATGGAAGCCAGATGAAGCATTCAAAGAGAATACCAAAAACCTATACATCGTTTCCAATCGTGGCGTAGTTGTTGCGGAAGGAAAAGTATACATGCTCTTATTGGATAATCGTGTAGTATCTATCGATGCTAAGACTGGTAAAACCGTCAACACAACAGTTATAGCTGATGCTGTTGATGGAGTAACAGTGGACAACGGATATTATGAAACGGCTGCTCCTGTGTACTACAACGGCAATATCTATATCGGCAGCAGCGGTGGAGATAATGGCGTTCGTGGTTTCGTTATGGCTTACAAAGCAAGCGATCTATCACCGGCTTGGGACGCTCCATTCTGGACTGTACCTCCTAAAGGTCAAGATTGGCTGAAAAACAATAAGTTTAACGGTGGGGGTACAGTGTGGTGCCCAGTAACAATTGATGAAGAAACAGGAATGATGTATTTCGGCACTGGTAATCCGGCACCGGATATGTATGGTGAAGACCGCCCTGGTGCTAACCCTTACACAGACTCAGTAGTTGCTTTAGACAGCAAAACAGGTAAGCTGATTTGGGCAAATCAAGAAGTTAGCCATGATCTGTGGGATTATGACGCTGCATCTACTCCAATGCTGATTAAAGCACAGGTAAATGGAGCAGAACGTAAGCTTGTCGTTCACGGTGGGAAATCAGGTGAATGGTTTGCATGGGATGCAGTAACTGGTGAAACGTTTTATAATGCAGTGGCTTTCTCAAAAATTGATCATCCAGAACCGACTAAAGAAGGTGTCCTGATTTATCCGGGCGTCTGGGGCGGTCAGAACTATGCTCCAGAAACATATGATCCTGAATCAAACTATGTGCTTATTCCGGGTATTGAATCCCCATCATTTGTAACGGGATATGATGGCAAGCCAGAAGAAGTTACTGCGTTCGGTACAACTGTAGGAGAAACTCCAGCGGGTATTGTTCCTTACGGTACCGTTACAGCTATTGACATGAATACTGGTAAAATTGCTTATCAAAACAAGACCGATCACGAAATGCGCGGTGGCTTCGTAAGTACGGCTACAGGACTTGCCTTCTACGGTGAATTGAATGGTAAAATACGCGCTATTGAAATCAAAACGGGTAAGATCGTTTGGGAATTCCAGGCAGATGGCGATAACATCATGGCTCCACCAGCAATCTTCACTCAAGACGATAAAGCATATATGGCCATTACGACGGGCGGAAAAAAACCTAAGGTGTTAGTATTCGCTCTGGGCGGGGACAAAACTCAAGGTACATCTTCAGAGGAAATCCAGCACGGAATTGAAAATGGTGGACACTAAGCGCACATAAGAATTGACGCTAGTAAAAGCTTTCATAACAAAAAGGCGGGTGTAACAACCCGCTTTTTCGTACGAGGAGAAGGATGAAGGTAAGCAAGAAATCAACTTTGCCAAAGAGGAGATAACTATATGCGCCGAAGATTGACACTATTGCTGTTAACAAGCATCGTAGCAGCAAGTATGCTACTAGCTGGCTGTACAGACAACAATAATAATGCTGAGCAAGCACCGACAACAACAACGACAGAACAAACTTCTACTCAGGCATCCATTGAATTGGAGCAAACTGCTTTCCCCCTCATAGCATGGAAAATGGACAACTCCCATCTTATACCTGTCAAAGGGAAAGTGCTATCAGACGGCAAACCAGTTGTGGGAGTCGAGGTTGGAATAACAGGCAAACGTATGATGACGACTGATGAGAACGGTTCGTTCGAATTGTTAGTTGATCAAAGTATTCCGCAAAGTATTCCTTTGCAAATCTCCAGCACGGAGCAGGCGACAATTGATGGTAAAGCGCTTGGAAGCTCTGCTCAAGAAAAGTTAAAGGTAGCAGTTAGCCATATTGACGTTTACTATCCCATTCAAATAACGGAAGTTAAAGCTGATTCAAGTAATCCCGAGAAGGTAGAAGTCCACGCACGGGCTAAAGTTGAAGAGGGCCAAACCTTTCCTAAAATATCTCTGGACAAATATGCGATCCAAGGAACAGTGAAGGATGCGAATGGAAATCCAGTTGAAGGCGCAATGGTTAGCATTATACGTGATAATGGAGAAGGGTTTTCTCGTTCTCAGCCTTCTAATGCAAAGGGAGAGTACAGATTGTTTTATTCTCCAGAAGAAGATGAGGATTTGATATTGAATGTCCATGTTGGAGAAACGAGATATACGCTGCCGGAAAATAAAGTATATAGGTTTCCTGACGAAACAAGTGTAAATACCGACATCACTCTTCCAGAAACAGGAACAGTTATTACTGATAAACCGCCGACTTTAGTGAGCAAGGCAGCTAAGGGTGCTCAATATTGGGCTCAGGTAATAGGCTTGTCCGTAGATCCGTCTGTCGAGTATACAATCAGCCTGCCTCAAGAAGATGGTTCATTCGTTCTTAAGATCGATAAAGCAGAATGGGATAAATCACCAAAATTTTACCAAACGCAAATGAGACATTTCTCTGAAACAGAGATGAAAGAAGGGGACTTTATCCCATCAACCTGGATTCCAGCTCCTAGTAAAGGTGATCCAGCCGGAATCGCTCCTCAATCACTTTAATGAGTGTGATCCTATAGTGGGTTAAGTCATAATTGAGGCGAGAGTGTGGGGCACTACGACGAGTGCCCCAACATTTTGAGATTAGAACTGTTTACTTCAGGAAATCAAATTTCTGTTTGCAATTCTACTTCCTGCTTTGGCTTGGCGGAAAGCTTGAGGGAAGATGCTAACAATACGATAAGGCTAATTAGGCCGATTCCGACTAGGGCAGTTGTGGCATGGTTCATGCTTAGACCGTTTCCAAAGAAGAAGATTTCACGTAACCCCTTCACCATGAATCCCATTGGTAACCAGGATAAGATCCAATTCTGATAGAATGACGACAAAAACTCCGGAGGCATTGACAATAGCGGAGCCCCAAAGAACAAGAAAAGCATAAAAATGCCACTCCCACTTAAACCAATCCAAGAAAAAACAGCAGATATCATAAGGAAAAAGGATAAAAAGCTTATAGACAAAAACAAAGCGGTATTGTTGAATTGTGGAATATTTAGCCCCCAAATATCGGCAAACCATGTGAGTGAATAGCCTGCAAACAGTGCGATAACAATGCCCCATATAAATTGAAGCATATTAGCCCTTAGCTTTTCCTTGCGAGTAGCAAATATCAGTTTATTCCTTGTTAATAGGAATACCATGCCGCCAACTATGCTTCCAATCCATATAGGCTGGAACATAGAAACGGGAGCATTCCCACTAGCGCTATTCGCACCAGTTACATTAACATTGGTAACTTCCTTCACTATTGGGCTTGCTAATGCGGCAGCTTGTTTAGTTGTTACCGTTCCTCCGAGTTGATCATAGGACGCTAATAGGTCCGTACGCAGTTTAGTATTGATGCCGTCGACAACTTGATTTAATATTTGCCCCGCCATATTCGAAGCCAAAGTATTCATGCCTTGATTGATATAAATATGGATTTGTGGCGAAGAGGGTTCAGGCGTACGAAGCGATACTTGGTTGGTACTAAAATTCTTTGGGATAACTAGTGCGGCGTAGTACTCTTGATTGTCTAGTCCCGCTTTTACTTCGTCGCTGCTTCCAACGGAAATCCATTTAATGGCTTGCCCTTGAGCTGGATTTGCAGATGTAATCGCCTGTAGATTTTGTGCAATAAGATCACCCCTATTTACTTGTCCCTGATTTGGTACCTCTGCGCCTTGGTCCTCGTTAACTATGGCAATGGGGAGGTTTTTAGGCGATGGGTTTATTGAAGGTATCATGGTAAGGCTAAACACAAAAATAACAGCAATAACAATGATAGGTAAAGTAATAACTAACTTTTGTTTTAATATGGACATTGTAAACTACCCCTTAACATTTAGTTGATTGAACGTTTGGTGAATTAAACGACCTAAAAAAACCTTGAACTACTATGGAAGTTCAAGGTTTTTTCCATAAATCTAATGAGAAATCGATGATATCCTCAGTGTACTTATTGATATCTCCATCATCATCAATAAGATTAATACCGACGGCTTGACCAATTCTGCCTTGCATACCCATTGACAGGAATTGTCTAGCTGCTAATTTAAAATTTAAGTTTTTGATTTCTCCTTTTTCATGACTTCTTCTTAAGAAACCGGCTAATAAATGGATTTGCCCTTGAACGAAGTCAGAAAGCTGTTTGGTTTCATCAGATTCGAGAAGATGGTTTTCTCGGAACATAATTCTTATTAATTCCAAATCGCTTATAAACAACTCATTCATTCTGTTGAGAATGGCAGCCAGAGCATCTCTAATTGTCATAGCTCCTATATTTTCGTGAATGAGCTTAATTTCATTTCTTTTGTATTCAAAACTCTCATGTAATAATACGGACAGAATCTCACGCTTACCGCCAGGAAAGTAATGATAAAGTATCCCATCCCCCTTATCAATTTTACGGTTTATTGCACGAACAGGAGTAGCGTGGTAACCTTTTTCAGCAAACAGAGTCTTCGCAGCTTCTAAAAGCTTTTCCCGAGTTTCAGCTGCCTGCTCCTTTCGCAGATTACGCACCAATTAAGCACACGCCCTTTCGTTATACGATCGTTTAATGAATTATAGTCCAGGATAGTTTTGTTGTCAATTTGAGCGATGTGATTTTAGTGGAAGCGAAATCCGCCAGAGTAATCTTTCAAATGTAAATATTCATCAATGCGAGATATTAGGTATGAAAATTAATGGTATTCCTATAGATGAACTATTGAGTGCATATTATAAAGCGGCAAGAAATTAGGATAAGCTTAAATCCAATGGACGCCTCTGCCAGGTAGAAAAGCTGTCGAGAAAGCTTCGACAGCTTTTTTGGAACGTAGTTTTTGGGTGTACCGCCGTCCAAAGGACGGTAAAGCCGTTGTACATGGTCCTCCAATTTAAACTTCCTGAGTGAACTACACATATGTGTTGGCAGAGAGGTATGTGTAGTTCACTCAGGAAGTCCGGGGAGCAGAGGGACCAATCATCAGAGCCCAAATAGGTGAATCGACCTATAATTTTCCATTTCGTGATATTATAAGTGAAGCGGCACAAGTGCACAATATTACTCAATAAGGCGGGATATAGTTTGAAACAACAGGTTGTTTTGGAAAGCGTGGTTGCCCTTTTGAAAGAAGAATTGTCGCAATCGCTTACTGGCATCTATTTGCATGGTTCGATGGCCATGGGCTGTTTTAATCCCACTCAAAGCGATATAGATATATTGGTTATTGTTAAGGGAAAACAATCCATAGCCACCTATAAGAAAATTGCTAACCAACTTATTAATATTGAAGATGAACAGAAAGTCATTAAGGGATTTGAATTGAGCATAGTATTAGAGGAATATGCTGTTGATTTTGTATATCCAACACCGTTTGAATTTCATTATTCTTCTTTCCATAGAGAAAAATATAAAACAGATGAGAACTATTTCTGTGGAGGAGATAATGATCCTGATTTAGCAGCACATTTTGTTGTGACCTATCATCGTGGAATTGTATTATTCGGAAATCCAATTAAAGAAGTATTCAAGCCTATAGAGAATCGATTTTATATTGATTCAATAAAGTCTGATGTGGATGGGGCAATAGAAGGGATAACGGGTAATCCTGTTTATTTTATTTTAAATTTACCGAGAGTTCTGTTGTATTTGAGAGAGTCGGTCATTTCTTCAAAGAGAGAAGCGGGGGAATGGGCGTTAAACGAAGTACCCACTGAATATATTCAATTAATCACTAATTGCCTCGCCAAGTATAATAATGAACCGGAGAGCATGAGTGTAAGTGAGGAAACACTGTTAAGCTACGCCAATTATATGTTAAAAGAAATCGAAAACGTCATGGGGGAAAATGACTATGTCTAATATGTTATCGAGCTATGAACGAACAAAAAATCTATCCATTATTTTCTTTGTAAGTGGGGGGCTCTTCTTACTTCTAACAGTTATTTTTTTCAATTCAAGCAGCTTCAAAGAAGTGTTCTATTATAACTTTACTAATGATTTGAGGGGAAGTTTTTTTACACTTTTTTCATTTATAATCTCAATTGTCAGTTTTTTATTAGGTATTGTTTTGAGGAGGATTGCAAAAGAGGGGGAGGAAGAGATCATTTTAATTGAAGCTCGAATAAAGAGAGAAATTCTAATTGAAATTAATAAGCAGATGAAGGGCTGAACATTGCCATGATAGAACTGCATTCAGAATATTATAATATTGCGGAACCCTTTTTTAGTAATAAAAAGAGCTATATGCCGGCTTTAGCAGTAATTAACGGAAATTATCCTGGTAGAGTATTCGTTGATAACGATCAGGCACCCAATCTTGCCATTGTTTGGGCTATTGGCAGATGGATGTATTTCGAGGGAAGCCTATCATCGCCAAATAACAAAATAGAAGTGAGCGATTTCCTACAGAATGTTGTTATTCCGGACTGTAGAGAACGCAATACAAATTGGTTTGAAATTTATACCTCGGATGATGAGCAGTGGGTTGACCTCTTTTTAGATTATACACACTTCTTGGAAGTGAATAAGCATAATGAATCCGTGTATACACTCAACTTGCAAAAGTTTAATCAAGTAAAAGATGCTATTACTTCATTAGAAGATGATGTCGAAATAAACAGAATAGATTTTGATATATTGCCGGAATCTTTTCATCATTTTCCATACATCCTCAATGAATTTAAGACTAAAAAAAGCGCTGGAATAGAATTAAAGAAAGCTAATCAAGTCATCACAATTTGTAAAAGTAATGGATTTAGTTATGGAAATGAATATTTTATTGATGTTGATACTTTTACGATAGAAGAGCGTAGGAAGGGATATGCAACAATTGCTGCAATCCAGTTAATTGACCAATTGCTTGCAAGTGAAATGTACCCTTTGTGGGAAACAACGCATGAAAATATTCCATCTCACAAGCTAGCTTTAAGGTTAGGTTTTGAAGTGCATGATAACTATCCCGTTTATTCGTTTATAATGAAGACATAAAAGTATTGTGGAGGTTAGCATGGTAAGCTTTAGAATTGCAACAGCGGAGGACTTACCTATAATTGTGCAAATGCTTGCGGATGATGAAATAGGTAGGACAAGAGAACGTGATGAGACTCCCCTTCCAGAAAGCTATCTTAGAGCATTTGCATCAATTGAGGCAGATCCGAATAATGAGTTGATTGTTGCATGCCTTGGTGAAAAAATTGTAGGTGTTCAACAGATTACTTTTACTCCGTATATTACATATCAGGGTGGTTGGCGGGCTACTATTGAAGGGGTTCGTACGGCAGCTTCAGATAGGGGAGAAGGTATAGGTACTAAGTTAATTCAATGGGCAATTAAGCGTGCCAAAGAACGTGGCTGTCACATAATTCAGCTAACGACTGATAAAAAGAGAGAAGATGCTTTACGTTTCTATGAGCGTCTAGGGTTTAAAGTGACACATGAGGGTTTAAAAATGAATCTATAGAGCTTACAAAACGAAAGCTGGAACCCATTTCTAATAAGAAGTGGGTCTTTTTGTGTAGGATTAGAGTTTTTTGCTTTGACTAATAGATCCTTTGGATTTACGGAAGAGGCAGCAATTTCATTTAGTGATGTTTCAACAGGTACTTGGGTACATCCCAAGGTGGCAAAAGCAGTAAAGGCAGACTACGTTACTGGATATGCTAACGGAACGATTGGCGTGGGTAAGCCCATTACACGGCAAGAGGTTGCGGCAATCGTGGACCGTCTTTTAGGTCTTTCTAAAACAGAAAGGGCAGCTACTGCTTTTACCGATTCAAGTGCTATCGCTTTTTTCATTACAAACAAACATTGAGAACGACGGATTCAGCAAGGTGGACGGAAAAATGTTTACGAACAACAAGGGAGAATTGTTCTTGTCGAACATTTCAGCGAAGTAAGCTGAAACAGATCGTTTCATGGACATAACATCAAGTTCATACAAAAAACCAGCCGATCGGGCGAATTGGAACAAACACTCGGGAGTATCGTTTGTCGTTGATCGAATCAATGCTTCGTAACCGGCAAGTTCTCCAGTGTTCAACTGTAAGAGAGGCTGGAAAACGGAATAGAGAGTTGAGTTGCGTTTGCGAGCTGCAGTAGCAAGTTCTAATCCTAACATGATGATTGCCTCCAAATTCGAAGATCCATGATCTGTAGATGATACACCAAAAAGTTTCTCTTCAATAAAAGTTTTTCCTATAGGCAAAACTTAAGATTGCTGCTATTTTACATCATACCGGCAGGTTTTTGCAATCACTTTTCTTTGCGGTAAAAGCGTATTGGACTTCAATATTGACGTATTAGAATTATAGGGGTTATTATAGATGTATTAAGTCTCTAATTTAAAGAGGTTCTTTTTTTAGGGTAATTAAAGATATAAATAATCTCTAATGTCTACTAAATGAGCGTAAATATGAAGGAGGAAGTTTATTATGAGTAATCGGTTTGCAATTTATTTATTAGCTTTAGGTGCATTTGTGATAGGAACAGCAGAATTTGTTGTTTCAGGTGTTTTGGAAATTATTTCACAAGATTTGAAGGTTTCTATTTCAGTGGCTGGACAACTAGTAACCTTATATGCCTTATCGTATGCATTTGGTGCACTCGTACTGGTAATGTTAACAGCAAGGTTTGATAGGAAAAAAGTGTTGTTGTATTCTATGCTCGTTTTTGTCGCGGGGAATATCATTGCATTCTTCAGCATTAATTTTAGTATGCTAATGCTTTCGAGAATTGTATTGGCAATGAGTGGGGGCTTGTTTTTTTTTGTCGCAACTCATTATGATGCTCAACTTGCTCACCCTGCTAAACGAGGCAGTGCTATCGCGACAGTCATTACTGGATTTACAGTTTCTTTAGTACTGGGTGTACCGATAGGAACACTAACTGCTGCATATATGGATTGGCGATATATCTATCTTATTATTGCTGTTGTTACACTTATCAATGTAATGCTACTTAATAAATTTATTCCGAAACTAGCGGGAAGTAAACCAATTTCCTTAAAGCATCAGTTGCTATTAATTAAAGATAAGAAAGTAATTAGTGGTTTATTAACAACAGTATTTTGGATACTTGGTTACACAATGATCTTTGCCTATATTGCTCCGCTATTAAGCAATATAGCTGGCTTTTCTATAGAAGAGATTAGTACAGCTCTATTAATATTAGGCGTATTTGCTTTCATAGGCTCACGTGTTGGTGGATATGCAGTAGATAAGTGGGGACCTGTTCGTACCATTTCCATTAGTTTAATTGTTCACTCAACCGCCCTATTCGTATTAACGGTAACAGCTGCTTCACCAATTGGCGTTCTTCTTACCATTATGGTTTGGGGAATTGCTGCATGGGCAACAACTCCAGCTAATCAATTTTATTTGATGTCCTTAAAGCCACAATCTTCAGAAGTAGTCTTAAGCTATAATACTGCACTAATGAATATAGGTATGACATTAGGCGCAGGTTTAGGCGGAGTGTTCATTAAGTATATATCTGTTCAGAATTTAGGCTGGATTGGTGGATCCATGGTGTTACTGGCGCTAGTTATTGCATCTTTTTCGTTTAAGCTGACCCCAAAAAGACGAATCACTTAAGAAATATAGATAAAATCACTTCATCCGAAGTGATTTTATTTTTCCCTTTAAACCCTTATATTTGAAAAAGAGACTGAAGAATTGTTAATCAAAATGTAGGGGAGATCGTTATCGTGACGAGAATCAAACCAATTTGCTTAGTAGACTCGGTTATTAAATTATCAAGCTACGATAGGGATCAACTTGAGGGGCTTTTTGATGTTCATTTTTTTGGATCCCAATTGCCCGATAAGACCCAGCTGCGAAAGTGTGATGTATTACTTGTACATAGTCGAATCTCAGACGAATTAATTAAGTGCCTAGATAATTGCAAGTATATCGGAGTACGTGCACATAATACTGATTATATTAATTCAGAATTAGCTAGGGATATGAACATCATTGTTAAGGGTATCCCTCAAGTAGGCCAGACTTCAGTTGCTGAGCATACCTTTGCTTTAATATTTGCAATAACGAAACAATTGAAAATGTCACATGCAAACATCATGAATGGGAAATGGAAAGGTCAACAAAAGCCGAATTATGAATTACAAGGAAAGAAATTAGGGATAATCGGTTACGGAGAAATTGGCAAACAAGTAGGAATGATAGGTCGCGCACTGGGGATGGAAATCTTAGTAGCTAATAAACCAGGTAAGCATGAAGATAGTGCACTTCCACTAGAAGATGTCGTAAAAGAATCTGATATTATTACGTTACATTTGTCTAACAAAGATAATAAAGTGTTTTTTGATCAAGCCAAAATCGACATGATGAAGACGAGCGCGATTCTAATTAATACTTCAAGAGGAAGCTTGCTAGATTATGCTGCTTTACAAAACTCCTTAAGTAATGGAAGACTCTTTGGAGCGGGCCTAGATGTGTTTCCGGAAGAACCCTTACAAGAAACAACCATTTGCAGCCTAGATAATGTTTTTTGCACACCGCACCAGGCTTATTTTACAGAAGAAACCTTATCATTAATGAATAAGCATCTAATTGATAATGTAAGGAGTTTTCATCTCAATAACGATGCATAACAGGTTAGGAAAAGGCACGTACGGAGGCAGGTGTACGAATTTTTCGAGTAACGAGGTTAGGGATAGGTACGTTCGGAGGTAGATGTACGATATTTTCGAGTAACGAGGTCTGGAATAGGCACGTACGAAGGTAGATGTTCGAAATTTTCGAATAACGAGGTCTGGAGGAGGCACGTACGAAGGTAGGTGTACGAATTTTTCGAGTAACGAGGTTAGGGAGAGGTACGTTCGGAGGTAGATGTACGATATTTTCGAGTAACGAGGACTGGAAGAGGCACGATTGGGGGCAGGTGTACGTAATTTTCGAGTAACGAGGTCTGGAAGAGGCACGTTTGGGGGTAGGTGTACGAATTTTTCGAGTAACGAGGTTTGGAAGAGGCACGTTAGGATGTAGATGTTAGAAATTTTCGAGTAACGAGGGCTGGATGAGGCGCGTTTGGAGGTAGATGTTCGATATTTTCGAGTAACGAGGTTGGGAAGAGGCACGTACGGAGGTAGATGTACGATATTTTCGAGTAACGAGGTTGGGAAGAGGCACGTACGGAGGTAGATGTACGATATTTTCGAGTAACGAGGTTGGGAAGAGGCACGTACGGAGGTAGATGTTCGAAATTATCGAATAACGGGGTCAGGAAGAGGCACCTACAGATGTACTTGTACGATATATTCGAGTAACGAGCGGCAATGTTAACTATTAAGCTCACATAGGGACTGCCCAAATGTTCATTTGTGGGACAGCCCCAAGCAATCTGAGCTAATGTAGCGATTAGGGAATAAAAAGCTTTAATTAGTGTTTCCCCGAGCTTTTGTAAGCTGTGCTATGACGGCGATTATGCATGAAGCGATGACGAGAATCATTGCTGCAGCCGCAAGGACAACGGAAAATGATTTGTTAAAAGCGGTTTTTGCTATTTCTACGAGAGTGGAGCCAGTGGCAGCGGGCAGATCTCTGGCAATTCTAAGTGCTTCATCGAGGCTGTCCCGAACTACTGGCGAGACGGCTAGTCCTTCAGGAAGAACAAAAGAAGCGGTATAGACGAAAGAAGACAGACTGCCAAGAAGCGCAACTCCTAAAGCCCCACCGAGCTCGAATGAAACTTCCTCAATAGACGCGGCCATGCCTGCCTTTTCCACTGGGGCATTAATCATAATGGAATGAGAGGCGGCAGTCATTGCTCCCCCAAGACCTGCTCCCATAATCATTAAAGCTGTGACCTGTGGCAGCATATTTCCGTTATGAACCAGCAATAGCATACCCATCCCCGAGCCGGCCACCAATAAACAGATCCACTGTACCTTCATCTTATTCGCACGATGAGATAGCAGACCGATAAGTATGCCTGAGATAAAGGAGGCTATCGGAGCGAAAATAATAAATAGTCCCGCCTCTAGGGGAGAATAGCCAAGTACAAGCTGAAGCCGCTGTGTGACGATTAATTCCATCCCAATTAGAGCGAAGCAAGACAGTAGAGCCGTTACTACCCCTGTAGTAAATCTTGGATCTCTAAATAGGGCAAAATCAATCAAAGGAGTAGCGCTTTTGCGCTGGCGGCGCACGAATAAGATTAGAGCTATGATTCCAATTACGGCAGAAATCAAACCCACTTCATAAGAGCCTTGACGTCTGCTGATTTCCTTAATCGCATACACGATACCAACCAATCCCGTCATAATTTGGACAGAACCGATTAAATCCCATGGTTTGCTCCCATTCATTTTCCTGTTAGGGATAAGAAAGATAGCTAAGATCAGCGCGATAATAACGATTGGAATGTTAATGAGGAATACCGACCCCCACCAATAATGCTCCAGCAATAAGCCACCAATGAGTGGACCGATCCCAGCTCCGCCAGATGAGACAGAAGCCCAAATACCAAAGGCTAGTGAACGCTCCCGCTCATCCACAAAAGTAGTTCGAATAATGGAAAGTGTTGCTGGCATCATCATGGCACCGCCGACAGCAAGCAGGGCGCGGGCAGCAATAAGTACAAGTGGTATCGGCGCGTACGCGGCAACCAGTGAAGCAATCCCAAAGATGGCTAGTCCGATAACGAAAAGCCTTTTATGCCCAACACGATCTCCTAGTGTACCTAAGCCCGGCAGAAGACCAGCGATTACTAGTGGGTAAATGTTAACTATCCAAAGCTTCTCCGAAGCAGTAGCAGCAAGATCATAGGTTAGAGTCGGAAGGGCCGTATACAGGACTGTCATGTCAATAACGATTAGAAACAGTGCGCTGGACACAATTGCAAGCACTAACCAGCGTTGAAATTTGGAAAGATGATGAAGTGTAGACATAGTAATCCTCCGTAAAACTGATGATTTGTTGACAGGGCAGCGTGATCACGTTATTGTACTCTAAAGTATAGGGCAACCCTACAGTCAAGGTGGTCGGATAAAATGTCTAAGGATTATGATCAATATTTTACGACTAGTGAATTTGCTAAGGTTTGCGGTGTTACGAAGCATACGTTGTTCCACTACGATGACATTGGAATATTGAAGCCTGAGATTGTTAAAGAAAACGGCTATCGCTATTATTCTTACCTACAGTTTTTTACTTTCGACATTATTGCGGTTTTGAAGGAGACTGGAACATCGTTACAAGAGATTAAGGAATATATAAATAATCAAAATACATCGCATTTTTTATCCATACTCAAGCAAAAGCAGCAACAGCTCGTTGAAGAGCAAAGAAAGCTCGAGCGAATGAACAGTCTTTTGTTAGGTGCTATTCATAATACAGATCTTGCGCTTCATGCTACATACGGAGAGCCTTGGGTTGAAGAGTGTGAGGAACAATATTTTATTGCGACTCGGCTTTCTAAGGAGAGCGGGGAAAAGGATTATGCACGTAAAATAGCTGCGATCTTTGATTATTGCAAGGAGCACCATATTGATTATGATTTTCCTATTGGATCGATTATCTCCAAAAGTCATGTAGAGGAAGGGGTCTATGATCCCGATTATTTCTGCAATAGGATTAGCGTTAAGCATGAAGGAGAGCTACTTTATATTAAGCCAAAGGGAAAATATATGGTGATGAATCACAAGGGATCGCACGAAAGCTTGCCTGCATCTTATGAGAAGCTGAAGACTTATATTGCCGATAGCGATTTTGTTATTACGGGCGACGCATACGAATATGAGCTACTTAGTTATTTGGCTGTTGGTGATCCAGACAAGTATGTTATTCAAATTGCTATCCAAATCTGATGAAAACAGAAAAACCGCCCATTGAAGGGCGGTCACTCATAAAAAGCTTATGCATATACAGGCTTACCTATAAGAGTAGGTTTTAGGCAAGCTTTGATCCGAGTCGCTTTACCTTGTCTAGCCACTTAACGCGGAGCACATCTGATAAAGACTTAACAGGACCAATCTCTGTGATTCGTACAGGACTGATCCCGCAAAATTGCAAAATATTTCGTTTCATCACGCTATGTCCAGCACGTCTGTATATTAATCGGTAATACCATGACGGGGTGTCCATTGTGACGATTAAATGCGCTGATTTACCGGTAAGAAGCTTATCCCATAGGGGAGAATTTTTACGGTATTTGAAAGCAAAGCCAGGAAGGAAGACACGATCTATAAAGCCCTTCAAAATGGCAGGCATTGCCCCCCACCATGTGGGATATACAAAGACAAGGTGATTAGCCCAGCTAATGAGCTCCTGCGCTTCTTTCAAGGAATCCTCTAGCTCAGTTCGTTGATGGTATCCGAATTTCAGGTTCGGATTAAATTCTATTTTACTTAGATCGATGGTCCGCACCTGTGCTTTGCTGCTTAAGGCTCCTTCCATATAAGCGTCAGACAAGGCTGAGCAGAAGCTTTGAGGAGTCGGATGCCCAGTTATTATGAGTATTTTTGCTTCCATATTCATGTTCCTCCTCTAATAGTAGGCGTTATAATAGGATGTAAGGTACAACCAGCATATAATTATTTTCAAAATGATGTAATGATATTTCGCACACTAAACATGTTGATTCGCGCAAGGAGGAGCAGAGCTTGAATAGTAGAGGGGTTGCCATCTCAATGGTATATCCGATCATGAAGATAATCGTTAATAAAGGCTTCGACACTGAGCTGTACTGCAAATTTGCTTCGTTCGATCCCCAACTGCTGCAAGATGTGGATGCTCGTATCTCTGCTGAGGAATTGGAACGGTTAATGATCGTGGCAGCTAATTATACTCAGGATCATTACTTTGGCTTGCATCAGGGACAGCTCATGGAATTCGTAGATATGGGCATTCTGGGGTATGTGATGCTGCATTCGAAAACAATCGTGGATGCTCTAACCGCTTATCAAAGGTACAATGCGATTTTGTATAGTGGATTCAATCTAGAGTGGGAAATAAATGGGGAAGATGTCCTTATTCGGTTATTCTTAATACATTCCAAGCAGATGTCCCGTCATTGTGTGGAGGATATGGCCAGCTCCTTGTATCAAATGATTGGCAAACTAAGTAATCGGCCAATTTCCTTACATGAGATTGAGTTTACACATGATGCACCTGAGGATACTGGTCCCTATATGTCGGCATTCGGGATTATCCCCAAATTCGGCAGTAAGGAAAATAGCTTGCGGTTGAGCAAGGACGTTTTGAATTTTCCAGTTATGTATTCTGATATAAAGCTGCTAGGGGTATTCGAGACTATTGCACAGGAAACAATGAGAGAATTGAACCAAAATAACGTATGGTCAAATCAGGTCGTTCGTTGGATCAAGCAAAGCATGCCTTCTTTCTTTCCAACTCTACAGCAAACGGCTGAATCGTTCGGTATGAGTACGAGAGCGCTCCAGTACAAATTAAAGGAAGAAAACACCACATATGTTGAGTTATCAACTCAAGTTCGTAAGGAGCTAGCAATGGGGCTATTAAGGAAACGGGAGTATTCAGTAGGGGATATCGCTTATGTGCTACATTTTTCAGAGCCAAGTGCCTTTCAGAGTGCTTTTAAGAAGTGGACAGGGCTAACGCCAGGGCAATATCGTTCAAATGTAAAAGGGAAATAAAAGTAAGGATTATGAAGCGAAAAGGAGTGAAATCCATGAGTGAAGCAACATTGTGTTTTATTGGCGCCGGATTTCACGCATCGACCAATATTTATCCCTCAGCTATTGAAGCGGGAGCAGAAATCATCGCCATCGCAACGAGGGAGTTAGTCAGATCCCAAGCAGCGCTTCAGCGCTTCGGAAGCAAAGGCAATGCTTATGACGATTACAGGTTGATGCTACAGCAGGAGCGCTGTGACGGAGTTATTGTCGTAGCTCAGCCCCAAGATCAGCCATCTCTTGTATTGGATTGTATTAAAGCTGGAAAAAATGTATTCGTGGACAAGCCTCTCGGCTGGAATGCTGAGGAAGCGGCTCAAATAGCACATGCAGCCGAGCAAGCCGGCGTAGTGCTTATGGTCGGATTTATGAAGCGTTTTGCTCCAGTTTATGAGAAGCTTAAGGAACTGATCTCCGGTCAAACATTGGGCTCAGCACGTTCCTTCGAAGTAAAATTCGCAGTAGACACGACCCCATTTTGCAAAGATGAAGAACAATTCATTAAGCTGGCCGCGATTCATATTGTTGATCTTGTTCGTCATTTATTTGGCGAAGTTTCACAAGTGGCTGGATTTTCAAACAGTCAAGATGAGTTGATCTCTCAATGTATTTCTTTGAAATTTGACAATGGTATCGTTGGTAGCCTGTATTTTTCCGGCATGAGCGCATGGTCCCGCGAAAGTGAAGGACTGCTCGTCACCTTTGATCATGGCTTTGCACACGCAGAAGATATCAATAAACTGACGATACATCACTCCTTACAATCCAACGCATTGCCATGGCAATCACTTGCAGAGAATGACACTGTTCTTGTTCCTTCTGCCTCGGCTATGTCAGGCGGATTGAGGGATCTATATTTGCGAGGCTTCGTTGGGGAAATATCACATTTTATGACCTGCTGCACGAAAGGGGTTACCCCACGTTCAGGAGGTCGCGACAATATTGCCACGATGGAATTGTGTGACAGCATCCTGTCAGCGCTGAATTAAAAGCTCAAGTACAAATAAGTAGGCCACACCCGTTAATTCAGGTGCGGCCTACTTTTTATACCTATTGTTATATTCTGGTCCGACAGCGATGGAGATTGACACTGATAATAATTATCATCTAGTATGAAGCTATAGAGAGATCATAACAGGGTGGTGCCTTGGCATGCTTGCTAATGAATATGCTTCACGGACTGATGACCAGCTGCTGAGCCGCAAATGGTTCAAGCTAATGAAAATAGAAAGTGTCCTTTATAGCGGTAATTACTGGTCATTCAAAAGAGAAATTGTGGAGAGAAATCTATTCATTATAGCGACTGGAGAGCGGGACCGTGTTGTTATTGATGGACATCCCGTTATGACTTATCCAGGAATGGTATTGGCTTGCAAGCCAGGGCAACAGGTGGAGATAGGGGTATCATCGGAAGACGGACATATGCTTTATCTTCTTTATTATGAGATGGGTAGTCTGAACGACGATCGGGGAAATGAACAAATTCACAAAGACGGGCTGGATCTGTGGGAAGCAGAATGCCAGCTTCCTTCTGCTGTGAAGATATGTGAGACTATTCTTCGTTACTGGCAAAGTGCGAATCCTGCTGAAGGAATGCACGCTCAAGCAGCTTTTCATGAACTGCTGGCCTTATTAATCGAGGGGCAGGTTACGTTGGAAGCTCTAGCTAGAGTGAAAGCGGAAATCGACCATTATTATAGTGAAGATATATCCATTGACCGTTTGGCCGCATTATCGGGTACAAGCCGGTATCATTTAATGAGAATGTTCAAGGAACGTTATGATAAGAGCATTGTGGAGTACATTAGGGAAGTGCGGCTTCATCATGCAAAACAGCTCATGCTTGAACCAGAGCGTTCGATAGGTCAAATTGCCAGTCAGGTAGGTTTTCAGAGCGAGCATTACTTCCGGACTGTGTTCAAGAAGCAGGTTGGTATCGCCCCTGCGATTTATCTCCGAAATCGAAAACGCAGAATAGCTGCTTACAGCTGGCCGATTCTCGGACAGCTATTGCCCCTGCAAACGATCCCTTATACTGCGCCACTCGATCACTATTGGACAGATGAATATAGCCGGAAATATAGTAGCGATGTTGTAGTTCCACTTGGTCATAATTATGAATTTAACCGCAATGCACTTCTTATGGCTAAGCCAGCCTGTATCATTGGGCTGAACAGCACGATCTCACCAGAGGAAGAAGCCAAGCTTAACCAAATTGCGCCTGTCCTGTTGCTGCCCTGGATGGAAAATGATTGGCGGACCCATCTTCGTCTGGTGGGTGACTTTCTGAATTTGGGGAATGAAGCGGAACAATGGCAGGAGCAATATGACCGGAAAGCGGCAATGATCAGAGAAAGTGTCAGGAGCATTGTTAATGAGGATAAGATACTTGTTCTGAAAATAGCTGGTGGTAGCTTGTTTATTTGGGGACGTGAAGCGATGACCGTTCTATATGATGATTTGCAACTGACACCAGCCTCTCACGTTACGGGAATCAAATGGTATGAATCTATCGACTTAGAGCGATTGAGTGGCTGTGATGCTGATAGAATTGTCGTTAACATTGATGGGGATGCTGAATCGCAGGAGCTATGGCATTCGCTGCAGAGATCGGAGCACTGGAAAGATCTGAAAGCTACACGTAAGGGTACAATACATATTCAGTCTGGGCATCCATCATGGGTGTACCCATGGACGGAGAATACGGCTCTTAATCATGAGCGATTTCTAGATGCTGCGCAACGTATGTTTTTGTGCGCTCAGCGCTAACAATTCCGCACGATTGTGAATATACGCAAGTAAAAGCGTGCGGTATAATCCAATATGAATGATAATGATAATGATTATCAATATCGAATTTGGAGGGAATATGAACATGCATCAAGAAGTATCTATCGTTGAAGGTCCGAGAAAGGCACGTCGCAAACAAGGTTTATTATCAACTACATTATTGTTAACCTTGGTATTTACTCTTATATTGACCGCTTGTGGATCAAATTCCAGCAATAGCAATGCAAGCGAGCAGCCTTCCTCAGCTCAAGCGACTCAAGAGAATAATGCACCAGAGACATCCACACCAGATGTACAAGAAGAACAGACAAGGCAAGTTAAGCATGAGTACGGAGAGTCGACTATACCTGCGCACCCTAAGCGCATTGTATCCATTGGATTGGAAGATATTTTGTTGTCACTTGATGTACCGCTCGTACAAGCTTTCAGCTCGGACGGTTATTATTTGGACAAGCAGCTTAAGGAAAAGGGGATTGCCACCAATAACTCCTTTGACATCAATGTTGAGGCGATTATGTCAGCAGATCCTGATCTAATCATTATCAATAAATATGTGACTGATGAGCAAGGCTACGAGAAGCTAAGCAAGGTTGCGCCTACTATTGGCTACATTCGTGACGACTGGCAGCAGTCGCTAAAAGATATTGGTGTTGCTCTAGGTAAAGAGGAGCAAGCAGGCGCTGTACTTAAGACTTATCAGGACAAATTAAGCCAGGCCAAAGCAAGCATCGTGCAAGCTGTTGGTGAAAATAAGACTGTAGCTTTTATTCGCCCGACAACGAAAAATGTAGAATTGGATTTTCCAGAGTGGTCTTGGACGTCCGTCCTTTATAACGATCTTGGACTAAAACCGGATGCTAAGGTATTGGAGTTTCAGAAAAATACCGAGGACACTTGGGGCGGCACAATGCTTTCTACAGAGGCGCTTCCGCAATTAACGGCTGATTACTTATTTTTAGATTATGGTGCTTCCCTTTCCAATGAAGATGACTTTAAGCAGCAAGTCGCTCAATCAGAGGAAGTGGAAAAGCTGAATGTTTGGAAAGCTATTCCTGCTGTGAAGAATGGGCAAGCTCATAAAGTATCAGCCCGACATTGGGCGTTATCCGGCCCAATCGCCGACAGCCTGAAGGTTGACGATGTGTTGCAGGCACTTCAAATCAAATAGTAAGCAAAAAGGGCGCCCGATTATGGGCGTCCTTCTTGCTTAGTTGAATTGTTAGAAGGAACTGCCCAGTAAGACGTTTGATGGGAGAATATAGGGAGAGTTGACAGATACCCGATAAGTTCCAAAAGGCTGACTTGTTGCGAGTGGATATACAGCGGTAACTGTTTGGTTCCCGCCGACGAACACGGTTTGAGTAGAGACATTGACTTCTCCGGTGCCTGTTAACCGGAAGAGGGATATATATATGCTAGTGCTATATTCACGTGGGTTCGTAAATGTGGCTTTCATTTTGATGTCTCCATACAGGCTTGAGAACGTCCAACTGTCGTTGACAGCTGGTGTGCTTATTACTACCGTCGTTTCGGCGGTTTGTCCAGTACTGTTTCTAGCGACAATTTTTATCCATAGCGCTGTGCTAGGAAGATTAGTCACAGTGTAGTTATTATAAATTGTAGTAGTGACATAGTTTCCGTCCTTATAGATGTCGTAGCTGACCGCATTTGAAGAGGTCCAACTTAAGCTTGTGGAATTGTATTTACTGTTGTAAGTGATGACAGGAGCGGTCGGACAACCTGTGGTCTTAACCGAGATTGTTTCTCCCGAAAACGATCCATTGCCAATAACCTCGAAAACATAAGTTGTACACTTACTGAGACCGCTCACGTAATAGCTTGTTCCAGCAACGTTCGCTTGATAGGAGTCGTCTTTATAAATGTTTGCACTCGTTTCTCCTGATCCAAGCGTCCAGTTCAACATTAAGGAGTTATTGGTGATGCTTGTCGCAGTGATGTTTGTAGCAGCTTGTGCGGAGAAGGCCGGAATCAAAAGTAATACAATCGTTAAACACATAAAGATTTTGAGAACACGGTTTTTCACAATTAACACTTCCTCTCTCAATTTGGAAATACATTACCGCTTCGTGCACATTTTCGACTAAATCTGCGAACGATGCCTGCAAGCCATATTTTGTTTGTGTTTCCCTCCCTTTTTGTTAATGTTTCAAGCGACCAAATAATACCATTTAATGTAAAGGCAAACAATGAATATGAGAGAATGAGATAAGATTAGGACACAAAAGGATAAAAAATAACTGCTTTTAATTCGCTGCGTTTAGAATTTATGTTGATCAATTCCCTCATTATTTTGTCGAAAAGACAATTCAATTTTCTTAGTGCAAGGGCGGCGTTCAAATAAATTGAACTTATTACATACATTTCGTATGATTGTACTTGGAAATATACCAATACTGCTGATAGGTGATGATATTTGTATGAAGCTAGATTCTAATTTTATTTATCTTAAGGATATGTATAGTGACAGCTATTACCCAACGTTCCTAGTCGACAAAGTGAAAAATCAGATTGTTCAGGTTGTTACTTTCTTAGAAAGCGGAACTCACACCAATGATGCAATTCAAGCAAAGCTTGATGAAATGACGATAGCCATTAATGAATTGCAAGAAGAATTTGATCAAAACGACAGCGAAATAGAAACCGTAGCAAGGGAGTCAATAGCTAGTACAGTCGAAGAAATATTGAAATTTTTTGATGTTGACATTGATACTGAAACAGCAATCCAAGAAAGAGATTGGTAGGATGGTTTTGAGGATTCGGAGTAAAATGACCTACTTTCACAGCCCTTTAAGATAGCCATAGAAAGTATGGTTATTGCTCGAACAAACGTGCCTCGGCGCGCAATAGCCATATAATGTATGGTTATTGGTTCAACAAACGTGACTAGGGGCGCATTAGCCATATAATGTATGGTTATTGGCCCAACAAACGTGGCTCGGCGCGCAATAGCCATATAATGTATAGTTATTGCCGGGATTTCTCGCAAGTTTCTTAAGCGAATTAATGACGAAGTGTGTATCGGGGTAACAGGGAGGGATAGTTTGTTGAAGAGAATAAGCGGCTTTCTTATCATCATCTTGATTTTGGGGTTACAAATGGGTTGTGCGGCTGATGAGAAGAGGAATGCGATTCAGTCCGCGACAGTAGCAGTAGATGCAGATGTTAATGCAAACAGGCTGAATATCCCTTTTAAACAATATTTATACTCAAAGTATTCGCCGAATTTCTCTTGGGAGAAGGACGATTCAGATGGCTTACCCAAAGAAGTTACTGACAAATATGAGAATGATAAAACCTTGGCGCCCGGTGGATTCTATATAAAAGAAACTCCTACAGAGTTTTTCATAGCTGTTAGCATCGGAGGAGTGAAGTCTTCAACAGATGGATTTGAGGTTAAATCATTATCATTACCAAGCACATATCAACAAGAAAAAGACCCGATTCTAAAAATTGAGGTAAACCGAGTAAAGAACGAAAGAACTTCAAGCGAAGCTATTCAAGGTGACATATTTGTAAGATCTCTTATTGGGATATCCAAAAATGATTTGCCGACAGGCGTCCATATTAACTCCATCATTATGGGACTAGAAAATTAATGTAGCATATATAAGTATGCGATTTAGTAGGGAGCCACGTGTGAGAGTAACATCTCCATGTGGCTTTTTACTATTTTCCAACATCAACCAATGCGGAAATCTATCTATTTTTAATAAAATACACGTATAGCCCCCGATTAAAATTGTGCTATTAAGGCTAATTATTTGCTCTATAATTGAATTCTTTATCCCTTTATGATGATGAAAGGAAAGACGCACTATTACAGAATAGACCAGGGAGGTCACATGATGATTCAGACAAAGAAATGGTTGGTCTTAGGTGTTTCCATGACGTTGGTTGCAGGTCTTCTCGCGGGTTGCGGTGGCAAATCGACGCCGAACGCCAGTGAAGGCACCGAAACTGCGAGTAACGCTAATCAGCCTCACAAGGGTAAAAAATTAACAGTTTACTTAGGTAATCTACCTCTTGGGAACACACTCAAAACAATGATTCCTGAATTCGAGAAGGAAACAGGGATGAAGGTTGAATTCCAGAGCTTCGCGGAAGATCAGCTTTCACAGAAGCTTTCCATTCAATTGACTACCCAAGCAAGTGTTCCTGATGTATTCATGCTTCGTCCACCTCAAGAAGCGAAGCTATTCGCGAAGAACGGTTGGGTGTACCCGCTTGACGAGTTAGCTCGCCAGGATGCTGATTATGACTTTGGAGATTTCTCTGAATCTGCAACTCAAGCGAATGTAGTTGATGACAAGCTGATCGGGATCCCAGTTCTGCTCGATCAAACAGTCGTTTACTACCGGAAAGACTTGCTGGAGAAAGCTGGAATTGCTGTTCCAAAAACATTGGACGAGCTTGAGGAAGCGATCAAGACGCTTCACGATCCGAAAAAAGAGGTTTATGGGTTCGTAGCTCGTGGTCAACGAAGTGCTTTGGTAACAATGGTAGCGCCATTCCTGTTCTCTGAGGGTGCAGATTTTATGCAAGGTGACAAGGCAACCGTTAATACTCCAGAAGCGATTAAAGGCTTCGGCAGATATGCGAATTGGTTAAAAAATTACGGTCCACCAGGGGTACTCAACATGGCATTCCCGCAAGCATGGGGAATATTCGCACAAGGCAAAGCAGCATTTTTCATCGAGTTTAGCTCAAGCTATACGAACGGAACGGACAAGGAAAAATCAGTCGTTGCTGACGATATCGGGTATGCAGTGTTTCCTACAGGGGCAGCGGGCTCTAAGCCTGTAAGCGCTTCGACTTGGGCACTCAGCATCAATGCCAATGCAGCTGATAAAGACGCAGCTTGGCAATTCATTAAATGGGCGACTAGCAAAAAGATGGTAGGGACATTGCAGAAGGAAGGTAATCCAGGCGTTAGGGATTCAGTATGGAACGATCCTGAATCAACAAGTGCGTTCCCTGCAGAGCTTGTAGAAGTTACATTGGAGAATTCTAAGATCGGTATCGGCCATGACCGTCCGCAAGTCATCAGTGTTGGCGAAGCACGGGAAATCATTGGAGATATCGTCGTTAAGGCGATGCTAGGCGAAGATATTCAAGCAGCAGCTGACAAGGCAAACAAAGACTTCCAAGCACTGATCGACAAGGAAAAATTGAAATAAGCGAACAATCTAGAGGGTTTGAAGAGCCAGAAGAGACTTCCTCTTCTTCTGGCTCTACCCGATTACAGGCAGCATGGGAAAGAGAGGTTTCGCATGGCATTGAAATGGTTAGACAAAAGATTGAAGTGGGTATTTACACTTCCAGCAGTGCTTTTCGTTGCCCTGATGATGGTGTTCCCACTTGGTTACACGATTAGGCTAAGCTTTTTTGAATGGAGCATGTCTGCTATTAATCCTCCTAAATGGGTGGGTCTCGACAACTACAAGGAACTATTATCTGGTGAGCGGTTTTGGCATGACTTTGGTATTACGTTTTATTTCACATTTGCAGCAGTTATTGTACAGATGGTGCTTGGTGTTTTGATAGCGGTTTTGTTGAATAGAAAAGGAAAAGGCAAAAATGTTGCAAAGACGATTTTCCTCATGCCGATGGTTGCAACGCCAATCGCGATGGGCATGGTATGGTTGTTAATCTTTGAACCGAGTATCGGAGTTCTGAACACTATTCTTAAGACGTTCGGATTAAATCCGTTGGAATGGCTCGGCTCTGTCAATCAGGTTATTCCGTCTCTGATTATTATTGACACCTGGCAATGGACGCCGATGATCTGTCTACTACTCCTTGCAGGTTTAACAACCTTGCCTCAGGATCCGTATGAATCAGCAGATGTAGACGGGGCGTCAGCCTGGCAGAAATTCATATACATTACGCTGCCGTTGCTTCGACCGACTATTTTAGTAGCTCTCATGCTGAGAATGATTGACGCACTCAAAACCTTTGATATTATTTTCGCAACAACACAAGGCGGTCCGGGCTCCTCTTCGGAGACATTGAATATTTACGGATATATTCTCGCCTTCCAGAACTTTAAGCTAGGACTGGCTTCCTCGTTGCTTGTCTTGTTCTTCCTACTCGTATTGGGTATGACACTTGGGGTCATCTGGTTACGTAAGCGACTGGAGGTGGCATCGTGAAGCGGCGTGGAATGATAAGTGGATATCTATTCACCATATTGACTGTTTTCGTACTCGTAGTCTTTGCTTTTCCTTTAGTCTGGATGCTTCTAGCTTCCTTTAAAACACAAATTCAAATGCAGTCGACGAGTAACTTTTTCTTCTTCGAGCCAACGATGAAAAATTACGTGCAAGTATTTCAAGAGAACAACTTCATGAAGTATATTTACAACAGCGCAGTTGTTGCACTAGGTGCTACAGCAGGAGGATTGCTTCTAGGACTTCCCGCAGCTTATAGCATCGCACGTTACCGTATGCATGGATTGGCGTTAACCATTCTAATTGCACGGATCGTACCAGGTATTACATTCTTGCTTCCATGGTTCATTCTCTTCAATAATATGAACCTGATTGACTCGTACACCGCCTTGATTTTATCCCATATGTTAGTTAGCTTGCCATTCATCATCTGGGTCATGATCCCGTTCTTCGAGAGCCTTCCCAATGAGATTGAAGAAGCAGCACTCATCGATGGAAGCAGTAAAGCCGGCGTATTTGTAAGAATTGTACTTCCGATATCCGGTCCAGGAATAATTACTTCGTCACTCATGTCTATCATTTTTTCATGGAACAACTTTCTGTTTTCACTCGTGCTTGCAGGAGAGAAGACCAAAACACTTCCGATCGCACTCTTTAACTTCATTTCATATTCCGAAGTGAATTGGGGCGGCCTAATGGCAGCAGCTACTGTCATTACGCTACCTATCATTATTATTGCGCTGTTCTCACAGCGTTACGTCATTAGCGGACTCTCAGCGGGTGCCGTTAAAGGTTAATATTTGTTAATAGGGTTGTCCTCTTTAGAGGGCGCCCTTTTGCGCTACTTGGGAGGAGGAGCAACGGTTGAAGAAAAGCATTTTCCGAAAAATTGTAGTGTTGATTGTGCTGCTGCTCATACCGATTTTAGGCTTGTATGGATATTCCTATCTGACGAGTGTTAATGTTGTCAAAAAAAGTGTGGAAGAGCTCAACTGGAACCGGTTGAACTTCTTTATGAGTCAGCTGGAAGCCTACACGGACCAATTGTCCAAGTCTGCTGTGCTTGTAGGGCGTGACCCAAGTGTTTCTGAGTATATACATGATAGGGATACTGCGACACGATTTGAAGCCTTTAAGAAAAAGGCGAACATTGAGAAAAATTTAGGGCTGCAGATCGCAGTGAGCGGCTGGATATCCCAACAAACACTCTATTTTCCCGAATATGATGAAGTTATTTCAACCGATTATTCGATTCCGTACAATGATATCGATTTGTTGAACGACCAGAAGGCCAAGGTGTGGACTTATCGCGATCATTCGAACGAATCGTACTTCTCAAAATATTATCCCAGCGACACTCCAGGCACTAACTTTCTCATTGAAACAAGGTTGATGATTCTTAACCTCGCCAATATGCTGAATCAGTTCAGCTCTGTTGGACATGGCGATGCCTTTTTCTATAACCGTAATCAAAATCCTATTTTGCATGAGTCAGCTAATATTGTGAACGTGAACGCGCTTCTAGAGTATTTGCGGGGATATAAGCTTAAGGATAGCGGAAGTGAAATTGCTAATGTGGATGGAAGAAAGTATGTCATTAATTATATGGCATCGGACAGCTTGGCAGGCTGGTATTTGGTCGATTATTTCCCTTTGCAGGAAATCGTAAATCCGATTACAGAAAGCCGTAACTTGTTCTATACATCTATTGTTCTACTGCTTGCAATGAGCATGCTAGCTGCATTCCTGCTCTATCGCAACGTACAAATACCGATCAGGCAGCTTGTGAATGGTGTGAAGAAAATCGGTAAAGGCCAATATTCCACAAGGCTGTCTGGGCGTACGGACAATGATTTTCATTACTTGTTCTCGAGCTTTAACCAGATGGCTGAAGATATTCAACAATTAATTGAAACAGGTTACGAGAATAAAATTAGGCTGCGAGAAGCGACACTTAAGCAGCTACAGTCACAGATTAACCCGCATTTCCTCTATAATTGCTTGTTCTATATTAAGAATATGGCTTCTATGGAAAATAAGGAGGCGGTTGTGGCTATGTCGCTTAACCTTGGGGAATATTTTCGCCACTCAACAAGAGTAGCCAATTCGATGACCACGGTCAAAGATGAGCTTAGCATGATTTCTAATTATCTCGTGATCCAAAACTTACGAATCGAGCGTTTTCATTATGAAATTAATATACCAGATGAGATGCTGTCTCTTGAAATTCCTCGTTTAATCGTGCAGCCGGTTGTCGAGAATGGTTTGATTCATGGGATTGAGAAATTTGCTGGGTTTGGCATCTTGTCGATAGAAGGTACATGCATAGGGGATGAATGCCGAATTATTGTGGAGGAAAATGGTCCTGGAATGACTCTCGAAGCGATGGAGAAGCTGCAGCAACAAGTAGGATTAGCAATGGATGACGATATCGGCTGTGGATTATGGAACGTCAATCAACGACTGATCCATCTGTTTAATAGTGATTCTGGCTTGAAATTTAGTCGCTCTGAATTAGGCGGCCTGCGTGTCGAGATTGTATGGAACCGGGGAAACCCGAGGGAAGAGCAAGGGGAGATACACAATGTTTAATGTATTACTCGTAGATGATGAAGCGAACGTGCTGGAAAGTATGGAGAATCTAGTACCATGGGCTGACCATGGTGTCGGTAAGGTTTTTAAGGCGGCTTCGGGTGCAGAAGCGTTAGCGGTTATGGAAGGAAATATTATCGATATTGTCATCTCGGATATTAATATGCCTGAAATGAGCGGACTTGAGTTAGTTAAGCAAATTAAAGACAGGTGGAAAAGGGCACGCTGCATTCTCCTCACTGGTCATGCTGATTTCGAGTATGCGCGGCAGGCTATATCTCATAATATTGCTGGTTATCTGTTAAAGCCGATTAGCGACGATGAAATAGTGGCCTCTCTGCAAATGGTAACGGAGCAGATCAGATTAGAGGTAAACGAAGAAAATACGTACCAACGTGCGGTGCAGGCATTGCGGGAAAACTTGCCGAGGTTAAGAGGGGAGTTGCTCTTTGGGCTGCTGCAAGGCTCTCGAATGTCACCTGAGAAGCTAGTCCGCAGGATGGAGCTATTAGAGCTTGAGATTAAAGAGAAGGATAGCTTCGCACTTATGCTTATTCGTCTTGAGGAGGAATTAACGGATTACGATTATCAGAGCATGTCGCTACTGGAATACGCGATAGGCAACATGGCTGAAGAAATTTTCGGAGATCGTTTTCAATTATGGACAACGAAGGACCTGCACGATTATATGGTGTTCGTTGTGACTGTGAAGGACGGTAAGAAGCTGGATTCCGATGATTCCTTGCTACAGCGGCTTGCTGCCCAGCTTCAGCAGAGCGTCAAGCATTATCTCAAAAGCAAAATATCTGTGTTGAACAGCCGTTGGGGACATTTTCCGTCGGAGTTGGCTCCCCAGTATCAGAAAGCAGTTTGTGCTTTTCGTAGTCAGATTGGTAGTGAGCGTGAGATGTTCACGAGTATGACGGGCGATGATGCCAGTCAGTCGGAGGTAGGCTCACTTCTTAGATTGTATGAGCTTCCCCTGCTTCACCATCTACTCGAAGCCGGGAATTGGCAAGCGGTAGAGAAGAAGCTCGACTCTGTGTTGGAGGAGCTCGATGAGAAGTGGGTTCGTTCGAAGGAGTATATTGTGACGACGTTCTTCAGCTTGTATTCTTCCTTCGGTCAATTCGCTCACAAGAGCAGAATAGAGCTATCTGAGATTATCGGGAGTGACCTTGTAGGAACGGATGATCTCCTGCCTGCAAGGTCTGTTCAGGCGCTACGAAGGTGGGCTCATCAGACACTGGGTAAGATTAGAGAACATTCTGAACTCGTAACTGCTTCGTCCCGCGATACAACGATTAAGCGCATTCAGGATTTCGTCCAGCAGAACTTAAATGGGGACGTGTCCTTGCAGAAAATTGCTGATGATCTAGGCACGCATCCCGTACACGTTTCCAGGGTGTACAAGCTCGAAAAGGGTGAAAACCTCAGCGAATACATTACTCGTCTTAAGATGGAGAAAGCCGCTCACTTACTGATGGCAAGCACCGATAAGATCTACGAGATATCGCTTGAGCTTGGCTATCTGAACCCGAACTATTTTATTAAGGTGTTTAAGAAATATTACGGACTGACTCCACAGGATTACCGACAGCGCCGATAGAAGAGCGATTAAAAATGAGCTATCTAGGCTAATTATTTGCTCTATTTTCTCATTAAATATGAGCTTACGATAGGAGGGTGGTACTGACAGGGAAGGAAAGGGGGGGGATACAGATGACCACCAGGACGAAGGCTGTTCTGAGCTTGGATATAGGATCTTCTTCATGCAAGGCCGCTCTGATTGATGCTCAAGGAAGGTTTTTGGCTGAAAGTAGTGCGGCTTATCGGATTCACAACGTGAAGGAAGGTTGGTTTAATCAAAATCCTGATGAAATTTGGGAGGGGGCAAGTAAGGCGATTCGTGGTTTATTCGTGGGACAAGCAGGTTCCGACAATAAAGGCCAGATAGCTGTTGCTGCTCTATGCCTCAGCTCGCAAATCGGTTCCTATATGCTGGTCGATCGTGATAATAAGCCATTGACGGATTTTCTTTCATGGATGGACACTCGTGCTGTTGTCGAGTCGGAAGAGATGAAGAAAGCTTTTACCGAAGCTGAGCTTCGCTCCCAATTAGGGATGGATATTCCGGTTGGACCCAATTGGGTCATTCCGAAGCTTCGCTGGTTTAATCGGCATCATCCGGATTTGTTGGAACGGGCGAGCTTGGTTGTGCAGCCTAAAGAATGGGTGATCTGGAATCTGACGGGAAGCTGGATGTCAGACCAAACCAGCGCAAAGGGCTGCGTACACCAGCAAAGCTTAAAGCCAGCCAGCAAACTGCTAGAGTGGGCAGGTGCGGGACCGGATATCGTTCCACCGATTGGTTTACCCCACGATATTGCCGGAACACTGATTCCAGCCGTTGCAGACCGACTTGGTCTTCCGAGCGGTATACCGGTTGTGCTTGGATGGAATGACATGAGTGCGGCTTTGCTTGGGTTAGCGGGGTTACCTGATCGTCTTACCGGCTTTGACATTACCGGTACGTCGGAGCATGTGGGTCTGATAGAGCCTGGTTTGTTCTCTCCAGTTCCGAAATATGTGGAGGGAATGAACTGGGTGCCGCTTGGAGAGACACATCGGGTAATCTATGGTGTTACTTCAACAGGGGGACAGGCATTAAAGTGGTTTGTCGAGCAGATTGATCAATATGGAAAGAACGATATAAACAGCTCTGTAGACTACGATACCATTTTGCGTCAGGCAGGGAGCATTAGTGCTGGTTCGGAGGGGCTGTTGTTTCTGCCTTATCTGAGCGGGGAGAGATCGCCTTGGTGGAACCCAGCGGCCAGAGGCGTGTTTTTTGGGCTGAATCCTTCTCATGATCGGTCGCACATGGCGCGGGCTGTCATGGAAGGGGTTGGCTATGCCTTGTGTACGATGATAGATCGTCTGCCCGTGAAACCGGCCAACATGTTAGTCGCTGGTGGATCAAGCCGTAATCGGCTATGGAATCAAATAAAGGCGAATCAGATCGGGGTACCGTTTAGTCGTCTAGAGACAACAGAAGCAGGATGTCTTGGAGCAGCGATTTTAGCTGCATATGCGCTTGGTTGGTATAGCTCTTTACGTGAGACGGGAAACCAGATGATTCGCATAGCGGAAACCTACGAGCCTGACCGCTCAGTTAGCAGCATATATGAGGAAGGATACGGACGATTCGTAGATTTGTACCATGCACTCGTGCCCGTATTCAGCAGGGAATCATCGAATAGAGACATAGGGGGGAGCTCGCAATGAAAGCAATTATATTCGGTGGTGGTAAAATAGCGCGTGGATTTATCGCCCATCTATTGTATTTAAGCAAGGCTGAAATCGTATTTGTCGATGTGAATGAGCAATTGGTTAGCATGTTGAACAATCGAGATCATTATCGTGTGCACATTATGGGAGCCGATCATAAGAGTGCTGATATTAAAGGCTTCTCGGGGTTGTCTCTTTCTGATGCAGAAGGCATCGCCAAGGTGTGGGAAGAGGCAGATGTTGCATTCACATCAGTCGGCGGGAAAAATCTATCTGCTCTTGCCAAGTCAATGGCGGCAGCGTTCGCGCTTCGTTGCCAAAAGCCGTTTACTAAGCCGTTTCAGATTATTACCTGTGAGAATTGGAAACGTCCTGCCGCGGAGCTGAAGCTTGAGGTTCGCAAGCACTTAACCGACGATCAAATCCAATTGTTCGATCAATGGGTTGGAATAGCTGAGGCTGCTGTCATGCGTTCAGCGGTCGAGCCACCACAAGCGCTTATCGATGCAGACCCATTGTGTGTATGCGTTCAAGATCATTGGGAGCTTCCCGTGGACCTGGATGCGGTGGTCGGAGAACCGCCTGAAATTGAACATGTCCGCTATATTAGCCAATTTGGTGGTTTTCTCGAACGGAAAATTTTCACGAACAATACCGGGAACGCAACGATTTCCTATCTTGGCAATCTCAAAAAACACTTGCTTGTATCTGACGCGGCGAACGATGCAGACATTGAGCAGCTTCTTGATGTTGTGTATGGAGAGACTGGAAAGGCATTAAGCGCAGAATACGGAATTCCGCTGCCGGAACAGATCGAATTCGCCCACAAGGCAAAGAAGAAGTATCAGGATGCGAATATCGTTGATTATGTCGAGAGACACGCCCGTGATCCCATTCGTAAGCTAGGACCGGAGGATAGACTTGTCGGGGCTGCTCGTCTAGCCGAACGGCATGGCATTGAACCGATGGGTATTGCTACAGCTATAGCTGCCGCTCTTTATTACGATCAACCATCCGATCCATTTGCCGTGGTTCTTAAGGAACGACGCGAATCCGAAGGTGTTGTTAATGTGATGACCGATATTTGCGGCATAGCTGAGGATGAGCCTCTTGGCAAGCTCGTTCAGAGCAGAATCGTATGGCTGCAAATGAAAGGATGGATTTCAATATGAGTATGAGTGCTACGAATGATAAAAAAGCCGTTATTATCGGGGCGGGTCAAACTGGTAGGGGATTTACAGCACGTATGGTGGCCTCATCGGATTATCGGATTTCGTTTATCGATACGTCTGAGGAATTAGTAAGCCAATTGAACGAGGATGGGGCTTATACGATTCATTATTACAACAAGGGGCTACCCCCGGTAAGAATCGCGAACGTTTCAGCCTACTTGGCGGGAACGGAAGAAGCTGTGGAAGAAGTGGCAACATCTAGACTGACTTTCACTGCCATCGGAGAGTCTAATTTACCAACATTAGTTGAGCTACTCGTTAAGGCCAGCTTGCTTCGCAAAGGGCTTGGGATCCATGGGCCGCTCAATGTTATCACGTGCGAGAACGGGACTGCTCCCGGCAACGTGCTCAGGAAGGCGCTGAAGGCTGCCAATTCTTCGGTGGAGAGCGATATCATTATTGCTGAATCAGCTATTTTTTGCACGACAGTAAATCTGTCAGAAACAAGACTGGATATTCTTTCGGAAAATTACCCGGAGCTGCCATATGACGGAGAAGTGCTTACAGGTGACCTGGGCATTCCATGTCTAGTGCCGACTGAACGCTTTCCGCTTCTATTACAGCGCAAAATATTTACGTATAACTGTATTAGCGCTTGCGTTACTTATCTGGGTGCATTCAAAGCATATGATATCTACGCCGAAGCGGCTAATGACCCAGATGTGAGCTATTTGCTTGATCGACTGGCAGAGCCGTTAAACCAAGCTCTTAGCGTTAAGCTGGGATTTGATCTAGAAGATCAGCACCAGTTCTCGAAGAGAGCAGTTGCCAAATTCAGCGATTACACCATTGTTGATTACGTAGATAAGAATGCAAGAGACGTTGCCCGTAAGCTGGGACCGACCGATCGTTTAATTGCGCCAGCACAGATGATATTGGAGACAGGTGGAGATCCATCCGTACTTGCGCTCGTCATCGCAGCTGCTCTTCATTATGCTAAACGAGAGAGAGAAGCTTCGACGACTGCTTCTACGTCTACAGAAGAATTCGATTTTGCTGCTGTTCTGATGAAATGGAGTGGACTTTCCTCTGAACATCCGCTTATGCCGAGGGTCACACATTATTATGACGAGCTAGAACAGATCGGACGAGGATCAGGAAAAGACTGGACGAAACTAATAGGGGGTATCTAAAATGGAATTTTATCTGGATACAGCGAATATAGAAGAAATTAAAGAAGCTGGAAATCTGGGCTTTCTGGACGGAGTTACAACTAATCCTAGTATATTGGCTAAAGAAGGAGAAAATCCTGAAAGCCGTATTAAGGAAATTGCTAACTATGTACCAGGTAAAATATGGTGTCAGGTTACGGCCGAAACAGCGGATGAGATGTACGAACAAGCTCGTACGATGAATAGTTGGGTGAAGCATGCAGTAATCAAGCTGCCGATGACTCCGAATGGACTTTCTGCGGCGGCAAGGCTTGTTCAGCAAGGCATCGAGGTGAATATGACACTTGTATATTCTTTGCCTCAAGTGCTTCTGGCTGCTAAAGCAGGTGTAACGTATATCAGTCCGTATGTGGGCAGAATCGATGATTTAGGCTGGGACGGGCAACGTTTCATTCAGGAAGCGCTAGACACGCTTCAAAAGCTCGGTTCAACAACTAAAGTCATTGCCGCGAGCATTCGCAGCCCGCAGGTCGTTGTTGATTTAGCGGTCAGCGGCGTTCATGCAGTGACGATGCAATACGGCGTACTTCAAGCGATGTTCCGCTCACCGATGACTGATATCGGACTAGCCAGCTTTCAAGCAGATTGGAACGGCCTTCAAGCGAAATTAAATGGGTAATTACGGTGCTGAGTAAGAGCGTGAAAATAGGCCGCCTCCGGTTTTATGGAGGGGGCCTATTTTAATGGAATGAAGCGGTTTACTTGCGGTGTTTATTCACACTCTAGTGTTGTAATGCCGACCATACCATTTACTTTGAGTGACGTAGTAAGGGAGAGCGGATTTTTGCCTATTTTGTCCCAGTCCATGTAGGTGTAATAATTGTAAGACCGCGTTCAATCAGGCGAAAGTGATAGTGAGAAAAATACATATGAGGGAGTCAAGCGAATCCAGCAGGAAGAAAAGGGTTCTGAGCAGAAAAAGTATAAGAATATCTACTTAGGCGACCATGTTATTCCAATAAAGAATTGAAGAAAAGTGGTGGGTCAAATCCTACATCTATTTAATGTTTACAACATTCCTGTGGAGTGGTTAACAATCTATGTTGGTAGGAAATTAGGTTATTTACAAACAAAGGAAATAAATGAATATTCAATTCAATCCATATTGGACAATCCTAATCTTAACGACAGAATACTGGATCTTTCGTGGGAGACAGACGAATTGGTTTTAGAAGAAATGTTAAGTGAGGTGGTTGGGGGCTGTAATGAAACATCTGAAGAATGGCAATTGGAGTTGAAAAAATTTAGATATATTCAACTCAAAGAACTAGAAAAAAATGCAATCAGTAAAGAGTTGTTAATTCGAAAAATAGCAGAAATTTATGCGGATTTCGGATATCCACAAGAAATGGAAAAGTTCATTTATTATATGCCAGCTACAGATGGCTTTAATCCACAAGCTCATTCGAGCGAGGAAAACTTAGATAGATTGTTAGAGTTTTTTAAAGAGTTTCTTTTAGAAGAGGCTTCTGAGATAACAATTTAATATCATCACTAGACGACAAGCTGACCACATGTGAGAGTAACAACTCCATTTGGTTTTTTGCTGTTCCTAGTGGCTATTCAATCATTCAGATTGATTGATCAAATACTTCCAGTAAGTCGAAACTTAACAAAACCACTTAAAGTTGCAACAAGATTAAGAGAAGAAATAATTGATATAATGCAGTATTAGTCTTGCGTACAATTTCTAATTCAATTATTGCAGGAAGACAAGAGGACTGAGCAGAAGAAGTACATGTAAAGCTACTCACAATGTCAAAGTTGTAAATCTAGGAATGAGTGTGGAAACAGGCAAAAATATTACTTTTATTGTATTAATTTTAACTGTTATATCTTATGCATTTGGTTCTTTCACAGACGAATTAAATCTTATTACATTAGCTAGGATTTTTTTATCGTCAACTTTTATATATATAGCTTTGGATTTTGCGTATCATTTCTTTATTCGTCCTAAGCCTTAAGTTTTTTGGTTTAGAGGCAACAACAAGAACTTATATACAATAAAAAAGCTCGTATGCTTATGATGAAAGCCATTCTAAAAACTTAAGTCGATTTCCAAAGGAATCATTTAAATAGAAGCGCCTTACTCCTTCATCAGCCCTTGCTTTATCATCAATTACTTGAATATTATTGTGATGAATATATGTGACCGGCATTAACGTTACTAGAGGACGAGATAATGTCTGTGTAGTCAATACTACAGTTCCATTAGATATTTCAGGAAGAATTATGGGAATTGGGAATGTTCCGGCAAGGAATTAGGAGGTATTCATTTTGGAGTATTTGAGATGTAAATGGATTCATGATCTTGTGAATGAACCAACGATAATAATATTAGAGATTGATGAAAACCGATTCGAGACCCGAAAAATCGAAATTTTTAGGGACGGAAAATTTGGAATCGCAGCGCCTAATCTGGAGTATATGAATACCCGCTTAGGTGAAGTTCCTTTGCCTGAGATGGAGGAGATTGCGAGGGACGAGCAATTCAAAGTGCAAATTATTTCAAGTCAGGAGTTTAATGAAATATGGAGGGATAAAATACAATTATTTATTAGATTTCTTAAAGATTGAATCGGTAACTACTAGAGTTGTTTCGATTTATAAGGTCTATAGAATTGGGACCATAGAAAGTTTCAGATTAGCGGGAAAATCTTAAAACTTGTTATTGGAGCAGAGGTGCTGAGTTTTATTGAAACATTGCGTAGAGATAGTGCAAAGAAAAAGTGATTTATAAATTAGGCTCTGTTATTTTTTATTGTTGGTTTTCGACCAAATGGAAACCGCCACTAAAAATGGCGGTTAATGTCCCGTTATGTCACTTTGTAACCAGTAAACCCTCCATAACAAATTTAACACGTTCATCTTCAAAAGCGTCATCCGCGACATGGAAAAGTAATATATTAGCTACCTGATATTTGCTATGTGAAACTACATCTGCTGTCGCTGTATTATCTTCGAAATCCTTTAATCCCTTTTTAGCCTCTTTGCTGGAGGTAAAGATATATATGCTAATGGACTGTTTATCATCAAACAGATATCGTTCAGGTGAGACATGATTATAAGTTCTTGAAAACACAGATTCTGGATTAGTTTTTGTTTGCTTTGATAACTGAATCCCATGGCTTTCAAATGAATCTTTAATTTGAGCAGACGTAACAATTATTTCATCATCTGTACATCCTGTAATTATAAAACACATCAAAAAAACTACCATCATCATTTTTCTCACTTACATTTACCCCCTATAACGTTATTAGGTTATGAAAAACCATTTCATTTTTTACTGTTAGTTCATGAAGTAAATGATGTTCGGCGAAGAGTGATGTTTGTCTCATTTACAGTAAACTGGCAAGAGGCGACCAGCATGCTCTTCTTAATCGACGTTGTATTCTCATATTCCTTGCTATCCAAATAACGGAACCAAGCCAGTTAATGTTGCAAATACTTGGTTGCTACACCATTAAAACGGTCAATCCAGCGTTTTAAACGACTATGATAGTTGTTTACATTTTGAATATGGTAAACGCCTTTAACACGCTGTTTGCCATCCGATTTGAAGCGGTAGTGGATTAATCCTTTCGAATTAGCGTAGGAACTAAATGCCCTCCACGAATCAGTACAAAGTACGTTTGACTCAGACAAATGACAGCCGATAGCCTCATCCAATTTAGCTGTCCGAATAAGTCCTCGTCCAAGAACGCCAGAGAAAGTCATCTTCTGACGGTCACGAGCAACCAATACACATATTTGTTCGTTACTGATCCCACGATATTTAGCTTTGCCGCCACGTTTGCGGGACTTGCGTTCAGAGATATTCTTTTTGCCCTTTTCAGAGAACAAGAAATAGGTCTCATCCATTTCGACGATGCCTTGTAAAGTATTAATTGGTATTTGTTTCAGAGCAGAAAGAATCTTATGCCGCCAGTAAAACAGGGTTACATGAGTTACCTCATCATTTAACAGCTCGGCACATTTTCTCAATGAAAAACCTTCAATCATACATTCTATGAATCGAACCCATAGGTGAGGTCTTCTTGTGCGTTGAAGAGGAGTATTGGTGAGGTCGTTAAACGTTTGACGACAGGATTTACAGCGGTAACGTTGCCGCTTAACCTCACCTGCACGAGTTTTGATTACGTATTTTCCAAACCGCACAACCGAGTGGTCATTGCAATGTGGACAAACAAGTCCATCTTAATGCTTTAGTTCCTGGATTTCATCAATTGCTCGATTTGGAGTCGTCAAGTTTTTTGTTCGGACTGTAAAAAGTATATTAGTTAACGCTTACCGTTATCGTCTAAAGCATCAGCGAGCTTCTTCAGTTCCTTTAAATCCATAGGTAAATCATCTCCGAACCATGATATTACGCTTATTATAGAACGATTGTTCCTATATATCAAATATCAACAATAAGATTTAACAGAGCCATAAATTAAGAAAACCACATGCGAGTGTAACAACTCTGAAGTGACCCCAAATGTTGGTATACAGACTATTGTGCGTCATCCACTCAACCAGCCCCACTACTCGCATTAACTATAAAAAATATGTCTATAGCCACCCAGCCAGCCCCAATGCTCGCATTAACTATAAAAACTATGTCTACAGCCACCCAGCTAGCTCCAATACTCTCATTAACTATAAAAACTATGTCTATAGCTACCCAGTCACCTGCATTACTCGTATTAACCATAAAAACTATGTCTACAGCTACTCAACAGATGAGAGGGGCGGGAAATAATCGTCTGTACCGATTAACTCTGTAGAATACCCATTCAAGTTATGTTAATTAGTCGACAGGGTCGCACAACTCCATACCACACTGATGTTAGTAGCACTTTTTGGAGGGAGCTGTACGAAAATATCGAGTAACAGGGTTGTGAAGAGGCACGTTTTGGGGGAGATGTACGGATATATCGAGCAACTGGTTTGTGGAAGGGCACGATTTGAGGGAGCTGTACGAAAAAATCGAGTAACTGGTTTGTGGAAGAGCGAGATTGGAGGGAGATGTACGAAAATATCGAGTAACGTTGCTGCTGCGAGATACAATTAGAGAGGGATGAGCGAAATAAACACAGAGTCTAAAATATAATTCGACACAATTCAGCAGTTTGCGACAATATTTTCATTATTATTGTTGAGAATGAAAGATTAATATGTTAAGCTCCATATACCAACTAATTAAGTCGGTATAGTATGAATTACAATATAATTTAATAACAAGCATGCCGATCATACCAATGAAGGCTCCCTGCGCACAAAGCAACGCGCATACAGGGGGTCTTTTTCGTCTTTTTAAGGGCATGCAAATCCTTCAGGCTGGGTATTAACAGAATTGGCAGGTGAAAGAAATCGAAAAGAAATTATCGGGGGAAGAGATACCTGTTTCTACCCACGCTCCACCACAATCTGTAATTGTGATGCGTGAGGTTGGCAAGAGCTTCGGCGTCGGTCCGGCTGCAGTGGAAAAGGTGGATATGAACATCCGAGAAGGTGAACTGGTATCGTTCGTTGGTCCTTCCGGCTGCGGGAAATCTACCTTGTTCAGGCTCATTGCTGGACTAAGCCAGCAGAGTGAGGGAGCCATTGAAATTATTGGCGAAGATCCGGGTCTGGCTAGAAAGCGCAATGCGATTTCATATGTTTTTCAAGACGCGACGCTGCTGCCTTGGAGCAATGTTTGGGACAATATCACATTGCCGCTCAAACTGAGGCACGTTTCAAAGCAGGTCCAGAAAGTGGAGGCTGAAAGAGTTCTAGAGCTTGTAGGTCTTCAGGATTACGCAAAGGCGCTTCCACGACAGCTGTCGGGTGGCATGAAGATGCGAGTTTCTATCGCGAGGGCGCTTATCTCGCATCCTAAGCTGCTACTGATGGATGAGCCCTTCGGGGCACTTGATGAAATTACGAGGCAATCCCTTCAGAACGAACTGCTAGAAATCTGGCGTAAAAGTCCGGGGATGACCATTCTATTCGTAACGCACAACGTATTCGAAGCTGTTTTCCTGTCGACGAGGATCGCAGTTATGACACCAAGACCGGGTCGAATCTCCCGCTGGGTGGACGTTCCTGTTGATTATCCTCGTGACGAACGCTTTCGTACAACCTCTGATTTCGGCCGATACATTGATAGCGTTAGTAGCGCGTTGCATCATGGGAATCAGGCGAAGGGGGGATTGGGATGACCCGAGTAAAGGCCATCACCTCCCGTTTGAAATCGGGCTTTCTGCCACCAGCCATCACCTTTGTCGTTTTTTTCGGAATATGGCAAATAGGTGTACAGCTAGCGGATATACCGCCATATCTACTGCCTAAGCCTACCGATATACTGAGAGCCGCAACAGACAATTATAGCTTGCTTCTTTCTGCTCTTTGGACGACGGCTGTGGAATCATTGCTTGGTTTTGCTCTAAGTATTGTTATTGGTGTACTAGGCGCGATTCTACTCGCTACCTCTAAGACGATTGAAAAGGGTGTGTACCCTTATGCGATTATTTTACAGACGATACCGATCGTTGCGATTGCTCCAATCATCGTAATCTGGATCGGTGCTGGTACGAATGCAGTTATAGCGATTACGTTTCTAATTGGATTTTTTCCAATGCTGTCCAACACACTGATCGGACTTAATTCAGTTGATCGGAATTTGACGAATCTGTTCCATTTGTATTCCGCCAATCGGTGGCAGACAATGTGGCAGCTGCGCATTCCCGCAGCACTTCCCTATGTCGTCGCCGGGCTTCGAATATCTTGTACACTCTCCGTTATCGGAGCGATCGTTGGAGAATATATAGCCGGAATTGGCGGAGGTAAAGGAGGATTGGGGTTTTCGATTACGAACGCTGCGCTGCGCCTGCAAATTCCTTATTTGTTCGCTTGCGGTCTTGCGGCTTCGTTGCTGGGTATCGTTGTTTTCTTAGGAGTAAACGCCTTATCAAGAAGACTGCTCAGCTCATGGCATGAATCAGAATTATCAACAGAACATTAATAGATAAAATGGAGGAACCACCTATGACAAAAAAAACACTTATCCCATTGCTAGCCATTATACTCATTATTTCCGTTGTTTTGTCCGCTTGCGGTAAGAACAATGCTTCCAATACACCGGCTGTATCTTCGCCTTCCGCTTCTTCTCCGGAGCCATCGGAATCTGCAGCTCCATCGACAAGCGCGGAACCTCCGAAGGAAGAGGTTGAAATTAAGCAAATTCTTGATTGGTTTCCACAGACGACTCATGGCGGTCTCTACGCTGCTTCTGATAAAGGCTTCTATAAGGAAGCTGGTCTTAATGTAACAATAGAGCCAGGTGGACCACAGGTGTCAGCAACTCAGATTGTCGCTTCTGGTAAAGCTCAGTTCGGTATTACAGGCGGTGACGTTCTGCTACAAGCCCGCGAAGAGGGTATACCAATCGTTGCAGTGGCCGCGCTTCTTCAAGATAGCCCCGCTGCGCTTTTCTTCCATAAGGGAGAAAACATTAAGAGCTTCGAGGACCTCAATGGACGTAAGGTAACGGCGCTGCTCTTCGCAGCATACTGGCAATATATTAAGAGTGCCTACAAGCTCGACAAAGTTCAGGAACTGAACTATACCGGTCAATTTGCCAATTTTATCGCAGATAAGAAATCGGTAGTTCAAGGTTATATAACAAGTGACGTGGCCTCGTTCAAAGCGCAAGGCGTAGATGTTGATTATCTGGAAGTGACTAGCTCCGGTTATCGTCCTTACATGAGCGTTATTTTTACAACTGAGAAATATGCCAAGGAGCATCCGGATATTGTTAAGGCGTACGTTGAAGCGACGGTTAAGGGTTGGAATTATTACAAGGACAACGCGCCTGAGATTAATCCGACAATTGTCGCAAACAACACGAGCCAGACGGTTGAAGGTCTGAACGCAGAGGCTGAACTTATGAAAAAGTATGTATACGAGGGCGATGCAGCTCAGCATAGCGTAGGCTACATGTCGGCGGAGCGCTGGAACGATACGGCTAGCAAGCTGTATAAAGTAGGAGTATTGAAAAAAGAAGCAGATGTATCCAAAGTATTCACTTCAGAGTTCCTGCCAAAGCCCTAATTGATGTGAGTGTACGATAGGTAAATCACCGAGAGGAGTTTCACAATGAAGAAGAGACTTAGACTAAACGCGATTGAAATGTTCAACCCAACAGACACACCTGGCTTCTGGGCACATCCTGAGGATGATAGCCACCGCTACAAGGATGCTGATTATTGGGTTGAGTTGGCGCAATTGCTGGAGAAGGGTCGCTTCGACTCCGTTCTGCTTGCCGATGTGCTTGGTCAATACGATGTATATCGTCAAAGTGTGGCACCTAGTCTGGAGCATGCGATTCAAGCTCCAATTAATGATCCGACCTATCTTATTCCAGTGATGTCACAGGCAACGAAGCATCTCGGATTCACAGTGACGGTCTCGACGACCTACGAGCATCCTTATGCGTTAGCTAGACGAATGTCCACCTTGGATCATCTGTCGAAGGGAAGAGTTGGTTGGAATATCGTTACCTCGTTCTTGACAACGGCGGCCCGGAACTTCGGGCTTGAAGAACAGATGAGTAGTGCGGAAAGATATGAGCGCTGCGAGGAATATATGGAAGTCGTCTATAAGCTGTGGGAAAGTAGCTGGGAAGAAGATGCTGTGTTGCGAAATAAGGAGACTAGAGTTTACACAGACCCGACCAAGGTGCATGAAATAAAGCACAAAGGTAAGTATTTTAGTGTTCCAGGCATCCACCTCTGTGAACCTTCCGCGCAGCGGACTCCGGTACTGTTCCAAGCGGGAACTTCAAATGCTGGTAAGACGTTTGCATCTAGGCATGGGGAATGTGTATTCCTGAATAATCCTACGATTGAAGGCACGCGAGAAGCTGTGGAGGATATTCGAGCCAGAGCCCAAGCTGCCGGTCGAGACCCTAACAGCATTTTATTTCTGCCGAAAATTACAGTTGTCGTAGGCAGTACCGAGGAGGAGGCCCAGCGCAAATACGAAGAAGGTCTGCTGTATTCTAGCTCGGAAGGCTTGCTGACAATGCTGGCGGGCTGGTCTGGCATCGATTTCTCCCAATATGGTCCGGAAAAGCTGCTCGAATTCATTAAAGCGGGAGACAGCCGATCGATCGTGGAGTTTCTGCAAAATAATCCGAATCGCGAATGGACGCCGGAGGATCTGGCGGCATTATATCGCTACGGGGCAACTACGTTGTTCGTGGGATCACCGGAGCAAATTGCGGACAAGCTTGAGCATTTCGCCGATGAAACCGGAGTGGATGGGTTCAGTATTTCTTACGTTACGCGTCCGGGAAGCATTCGTGATTTCGTAGAGCTGGTTGTTCCGGAATTGCAGCGGCGCGGCCGCGTACAGACGGAATACGAGGAAGGTACCTTCCGCCGAAAACTGTTCGGAGGAACAGATCGGCTGCCCGATGATCATCCCGGCCATTCTTACTCAGCTGCACAGGCCCAATCTGTATGAAGAAGAGAATTCGATTTAATTATGTGGAGAAGCACAGTCCCATTCTAGATAATCCGGGTCTTTGGAAGTATCCGGGGAGCGAGGCGCACCGCTACAGCTCACTTAGTTATTGGACAGAGCTTGCGGTTAAACTGGAGAAAGCGTGCTTCGATGGACTATTTTTGGGTGATGCGCTTGGCGTATACGATACGTACGGCGGCAGCAAGGATGCAGCCGTACGGGAAGGACTAAGCCTGCCCATTCATGATCCAACCTATCTTATCCCAGCAATAGCAGCGGCCACTAAGCATCTTGGACTTGCTGTAACATGCTCTCTTACCTACGACCATCCTTACGCAATGGCCAGGAGAATGTCCACTCTTGATCATCTGACCGAGGGGAGACTGGGCTGGAATATCGTAACTTCCAATTTGGAAAGTGCTGCCCGTAATTTCGGCTTGGATACGCAGATCGAGCACGATACTCGCTACGATCGCGGGGACGAGTTCATGGAAGTTTGTTATAAGCTTTGGGAGCTGAGCTGGGAGGATGGGGCGGTAGTTCAAGACGCTGACTCAGGCATATTTGCAGATCCAAGCAAGGTTAAGGACATCGGTCATGAAGGACCATTCTTCCGTGTACCAGGTATTCATCTATGCGATCCCTCCCCGCAGAGGACGCCCGTACTTTTCCAAGCGGGCTCTTCCAAAAGAGGCAGGGAATTCGCAGCAAGACATGCGGAATGCAATTTCTTGAATGCCATTACGCCGGAGGAAACAAGGCATTTGATCAGCGATATCAGATCACGTGCCGAGAAGTATGGGAGGAAAGCGGAGGATATTCTTTTCTTTCCGAGAGTCGTTCCGGTTGTCGGTGCTACCGAAGAGGAGGCGCGCGATAAGCTCGACCGATATTTCAGCTTTCTTAGTACGGAGGGAACGCTTGCGCTACTGTCCACCTGGACTGGAACTGACCTGTTCGGCTATACGGCCGACAGGCTTCACGCTTTCGTGGAAAGAAAGTCCGGCGGCAATGCTTATATTTCTGATTATTTGCAGAGAGCGCACCCCGGCAAGCAATGGACGATTGCTGAGCTTGCCCGCTTGTATGCGTTCGGTGGCATGGGCAACGTCATTGTCGGCTCACCAGAGCAAGTTGCTGACCGGCTAGAGTCGTTCATCGACGAAACGGGTGCGGATGGGTTCAACATCGGCTATATTAGCCGCTCGGAAAGCTTGACCGATTTCATCACCTTGGTGCTGCCTATTCTTCAGCAGAGAGGGCGCGCTCAGACCGAATATAGCGAAGGGACCTACCGGGAGCAATTGTTTGATCGTGGGCCTTATTTGCCGGCAAGTCATTCGGGGAAAAAAGTGAAGCTTTAAGCGACTAACAGATTTCCGGTGGGAACTTATCGAGAGTAGCTATTTGGAGTAGGTCCGGGCTTTTATCACAAGATCAACCAGGAGTTAACGTCTAAGGCGATAGGAGGAGCAGCATGAGCGTATACGCAGTTATCGTAAAGTTTACTGATCATTCAGAGGCATCAACATATTTACAAGAGCATATTGCGTACTTGGCCGAATTGCGTGAGAAAGGAATCGTACTTGCTAATGGCCGATTGCTGGAAGGCTGGGGCGGTATTAACCTGTTTCGAGGTAGCTTGGATGAGGTACGTGTACTGGTCGAGCGTGATCCATTCGTACTGCACGGAATTTTTACCTACGAATTATTCGAATGGGATGTCAGGTGGTCGCCAGCTGTTGAAATTCACTAGAGAAGGACAAAATGATGCCTAAAAGAATAAAGTTGAATGCCGTTGAAGTCGCGTGTCCTATGCAGGACAACCCTGGGTTATGGGCTTATCCAGATAACGAAGCTCATCGATACAAGGAGCTAAGCTATTGGACGGAATTGGCTGCGTTGCTGGAGCGTGGGCGCTTCGATGCTGTATTCATTGGAGATATGCTCGGGGTATTCGATGTGTACGAGGGCAAACGCGATATCGCAGTTCGTGATGCGATCTTCTTCCCAAACTTCGATCCGAGCCTGCTAATTCCTGTTATGGCTAACGTAACGAAGCATCTGAACTTTGCCATTACGTATTCAATTACCTATGAGCACCCCTACACTTTAGCGAGGAAAATGACTTCGCTTGACCATCTGACGAATGGTAGAGTCGGATGGAATATCGTTGCTTCCTACTTGGACAGCGCGGCTCGAAATTTTGGGCTGGATGAGCAGCTTGGACATGATGAGCGCTATGACAGGGGAGATGAATTCCTTGAGGTGTGCTACAAGCTATGGGAAGCTAGCTGGGAGGATGATGCGGTTGTTCGGGACAAGGAGCGGTTGATCTATACCGATCCAGACAAGGTCCATGATATCCGGCATGAAGGCAAGTATTTCAGAGTGCCGGGCATCCATCTAAGCGAGCCTTCTCCACAGCGGACTCCTGTTATTTTCCAAGCGGGAACCTCGGAGCGTGGCCGGGCATTCGCCGGAAAACATGCAGAGTGCGTTTTCTTGAACCCACTGTCTCCTGAAGAAACTAAGCAGGTAGTTGATGATACTAGGAGACGCGCAGCGGCGGAGGGAAGAGACCCTGCGGGCATATTATTTTTCCCGAAGCTTACTCCCATCGTCGCAGAGACGGAGGAGGAGGCCTATGCCAAATACCGCAGCTACTTGGCATACACGAGGCCGGAAGGAACACTAGCATTGTTGTCGGCTTGGACAGGAATCGATTTCTCCACATACGATCAGGAAGAACTATTGAAATTTATCGAGAAAAGCAAGGAAGGGCGCACCTATCTAATCGATCAATTCGAGAAGGACAATAATTGGACGACGCAGAAGCTGGCGGAGTTTTTCGCATTCGGCGGGCTGGGTGCATTGACGATTGGAACACCAGCGCAGATTGCGGACAAAATGGAATATTACATCGATGTTGTCGGTGTTGACGGCTTTAATATTGCTTATATTACGAAGCCTGATAGCTTGAAGGATTTCATTGATCTGGTCGTTCCCGAACTGCAGCGGCGTAACCGAGTGCAGCTGGAATACGGGGAGGGCACGTTCCGCGAGACCTTGTTTGGACAGCAGGCTCAGCTGCCTCCGGATCATCCGGGAGCAGGATATCGTATACGAGGAGGACAACCCATTGGCTAAGCGAATCCATATTTCGATCAATATAACCGATCTGCCGAAGGCGCTGGAGTTCTATCGTGCGTTCCTGGGCGCGGAGCCGACTAAAGTGACACAAGACTTCGCTAAGTTCGAGCTCGATGTTCCCAACCTGAACCTGGCGTTAAATGTTATTCCATTCGAAACCGGGAAAGGCGTATTAAATCATCTGGGTTTTCAGGTGAATGATGCGAGCGAGGTTCAGGATTTCGGAGAGCGGCTGGAGAGAGCAGGCATCACCCCCGTCTGGGGCAATAGCGTAGCGAAGCAGCACAAAGTATGGGCTTATGACCCAGATAGTAACGAGTGGGAAGTATTTTTTGAATAAATATGTGTGAGACAAAAGGAACCCCTTTTCTGATTGCTATTCTCAGAGGGGGGGTTCTTTATGTTGGCAAGTGATTAGTTAGTCGGCGTGGTAGCGCAACTTAGTGGTGAAATAATGTGAAAGGTGATAATTAGTCGGGGAGGCAGCGCAACTCCGCGATATACCAATACTAAAGGCATTAATTAGTCGACAAACCAGTGCAATTCCGTTCCGTACTGATGCTAGGGGCACAATTGGAGTGAGATGCTCGAAAATATCGAGTAACGGGTCTACAGAGAGGCACGATCGGAGAGAGATGTTCGAAAATATCGAGTAACGGGTCTATGGGGAGGTACGATTGGGGGGAGCTGTACGAAATTTTCGAGTAACGGGTCTACAGAGAAGCACCATTGGAGCGAGCTGTACGAAATTTTCTAGTAACAGGTCTATGGCGGGGCATGATTAGAGGGAGCTGTACGAAATTTTTGAGTAACGAGTCTCTGTAGGGGGATGTTTTGATCGAGATGTTCGAAATATCGAGTAACGGGTCTATGGAGGGGCACGAATGGAGTGAGATGCTCGAAAATATCGAGTAACGGGTCTACAGAGAGTCACGATTGGAGCGAGATGTACGAAATAATCGAACACTAGAGCTACGCGACCAATAAGAAGCCCCCACCCAAAAGTGGGGGCATCCAGTAACTCACACTATTTTCAAATATGCCATTACCTCGTCTACAATCTGGCTCCTGCCTTGGGGGGTCCAGCTCATAATGAGCCAATTGTTAATGAAATGGGCTTGGTCGTTACGGACGGCGGCGATGTTGCTCCAATGGGGTTGTTCTTGCATTCGTTGCAAGGTTTGCATGACATCCGCAGTATCAGAGTAGAGTCGGATCCACAATTGATCTGCTTCTACATCGGGAAGGTGAGTGGGGTAAAGCTCCATTCTCATCTTATGCTTTGGTACATGCTTACCTGGGAGCAATCCCAGCTCCGTGTATAGCAGCTTGTTCAACGGATGATTATTTACGCCTTGCAGGTAAAAATGATCACCCATAATCTGCATGACCACTACCCGTGGCGGAGCATCCATAGCTTTTATCCGCTGTTTTACCTGTGCTATCCTCTCGTCCAAATCCTCAATAACCTTTTGCGCTTCCTTTTCTCTCCCTACCAATTCAGCTATTTTTCGATGGGGCACGACCCAGTCTAGATCATAGTTTAAGAAAGCCGTAGAGGCAATTCGTTTAAATGGTTCTGAAAAGCTGGCATGAGAATAATCTCCGATAATAAGGTCGGGCTGGGCTGCTTTTAGCTCTTCAAGCTGGCTCATAAGCCGGCGGTTGTAGTCTTCCTGCTCAATTCCGGGATGATGGTAACAGTCGATAACGACAACGGGCTCGATACCCAGTGACTCCAAATTCAAATGAATACCGAAACGTGAAGCGACTGCAATTCGTGAATGATCCCTTTTCATGTAGATAGTTGGCGGCAATCCGGTCATTTTTTTGAACACACGGCTAAAATAATACTCACTCACATATCCCAATCGATAGGCTACTTGCTTACAAGTTATGCCGGTGGATAGAAGTAGCTTTGCCTGTTCCATGCGAATGTGGGTTAAGTAGTCCATTGGCGCAACACCTTTGGCTTTCTTAAAGCTGCGGCAATAAGAGCTTGGCGTTAACTTAGCGATTGCGGCTAAGGAGTCTCGATCCATTTTTTTGCTGAGATTAGCTTGCATGTAATGAATACTTTCCTCAATGCCATTCCATTTGGGTGTGCTGTCTGAGTGAATTTCCGTAGGTATTGCCCTCTGATTATGGATATCTAGGAGTAGCTTCTGAAGTATGAGATTAGAATGAGTTCGATTATTGGGTAAGAGATTCGTTTCATAGAGATTTTTTATTTCAGGGTGAATAGACGTATTGTCTTGCAATTCGATATATCCAGCTAGAAGTAGCCCAGAGTTGGCGGCGGATTGCTCCCCTATCCATTGGTTACCTTGTTTAGATAACGAGATCATTTGAAAGCCGATTATATAGTACTGAATGTGGTGTCCGAACAGCATTCCCTGTAGTGCGGTGCCTTCTGGTAAAAAATAAAGCTGAAGAGACTCGACGGAATATATCGTTTCATCCATCTCAATAGTTCCTTTGCCTGAAGCGACGAATAAGAAATGGCTGACTGCTTCATTCAATCCCATTTTGTTCAAATCTGCACTTTCACGATGCTGGTAGTAGTGGATAGTCGAGAAGAGGTAGAGCTGCTCATTCTGTATATGAAGTGTCACTCTCGGAATATCTCCTTTGTACAAAAGGTATTCAAGCTCATGAATCGTTGCACTATTATATCTCACATTTCGCATGATTTTCCAATGAAAAAATGGGAATTGCGATATAACAGAATGATACAAGAAGACAAACGGTAGGTTAGGTATGGCACAAAAGGACAAATAAACAGGCATACCCGGATATTGTGGAAAATGCTAGATTATCTTAAGCTTACACACATGATAACAATTATCATTATCAACATAACAGAAAGAGGAGCGGTAATCATCATGAACGTTCAGAAAATGCGGCTTAGTTTCATTCTAAGCTTAGTAGTTGCAGTAACTTTAGTTCTATCAGGCTGTGCTGAGAAATCAGCAAATAAAGAAGAGACAGGTAAAGATGGGGAGTACTCGGTCGAGCATGCGATGGGGAAAACAGTCATTCCAGCAACACCGAAGCGTATTGTTGTATTGACCAACGAAGGCACGGAAGCGGTATTATCTCTTGGCATTACGCCAGTTGGAATCGTTAGAGCGTGGGGTCTTGACCCGACCTATCAGCATCTGACAGAGCAATTAAAGGATGTTCAGCTTCTAGGCGACGAGAACCAACCAAACTTGGAGCTGATTGCTTCGTTAAAGCCGGATCTTATATTGGGTAACAAATTCCGTCAGGAAAAAATATATGACCAACTGTCAGACATCGCTCCAACGGTATTCTCAGAACGCTTGAGCGGAGACTGGAAATTGAACTACAAGGTTTATGCGGATGCATTGAACTTGAAAGATAAGGGCGCAAGCAATCTTGCCGCATTTGACAAAAAGACTGCGGATCTGAAAGCCGAGCTTGGCGATAAAGCGAGCTCCAAAGTGTCCATTGTCCGGTTTAACCCAGGTGGCATCGTTCGTATCTACTACAATGATACGTTCTCCGGAACTATTCTGAAGCAGGTTGGCCTGCTGCGTCCTGCTACTCAGGATAAGGCTGAGTTCTCAGAAGATGTAGGCAAGGAGCGTATTCCGGATATGGAAGGTGACGTGTTGTTCTTCTTTACCTACGATGATGATAAGGGCGGAGCAGCGAAGGCAGAAGAGGAATGGCAGAAAGAAGAACTTTGGAAAAATCTTGATGTAGTTAAGAAGGGGAATGTCCATAAAGTATATGATGGCATATGGAATTCTTCCGGAGGCATTATATCGGCCAATCTAGTATTGGATGATTTGAAAAAGTATTTGATCGGTTAAGCTGTACCATTAGAGCAGCCTTATATCACCCAAGCAGTCCGAGTATATTCGGACTGCTTGAAGCATGTTTTGGAAGTGAAGTGGAACAATTCGGTAGGGTAACCACTATGAAATAGGAGCTAAGTCAGGCATGCTACATAACACTACATGGAAATGGATAGGACTCCTTATAGCTACGGTGCTTGCGATCCTATTGTTTGGGGCGAGTGTCGTTTTTGGCTATGCAGATACTTCCTGGCATACGGTTAAGGAAGCTTTTACCGCTTTTAATGGGTCTAATGAACATATTATTATTCGGGATTTGCGTATTCCGCGAGCATGTATCGCTCTATTGGTTGGCGCCGCGCTTGCTGCCTCCGGTGCGCTCATGCAGGCGATAACTCGCAATCCGATGGCCTCTCCGGGCATACTTGGCGTGAATGCAGGCGGCGGATTTTTCGTTGTCGCGGGCATCTCATTATTTTCGGCTGGGTCAGTGATGTCTATGGTTTGGCTTGCATTCGCGGGGGCTGCTTTTGCCGCAGTGTCAATCTACGTTGTTGCGCAGGTAGGAAAGGGCGGTATTACACCGCTGAAATTGACGCTGGCTGGAGCTACGCTTGCGGCGTTGTTTACTTCGTTCACGACAGCTCTATTAATAGGGGATGAGCGAACTCTTGACGTTGTTTTATTTTGGCTGGCAGGCTCGGTACAGGGTAAAAGCTTGGAACAGCTTACGACGGTGTTGCCATTTTTACTCGTGGGATATGTAATGGTTTTATTGATGGGAAGGTCGCTTAATCTATATGCAATGGGGGAACAACTGGCAAAAGGATTGGGGCAACGCGTACAGGGACTCAAAGTGATGTCATTACTAGCAGTCATTGTACTTGCAGGAAGCTCGGTTGCAGTTGCAGGCCCGATCGGCTTTGTAGGGCTTGTCATCCCGCATATCGTAAGAGCTCTCGTTGGCCCCGATCATCGCTGGGTCATTCCATATTGCCTAGTATTAGGGGGGAGCTTGCTCCTTGCAGCGGATCTCGGAGCTAGATTCATAGCCTTTCCGAAAGAAGTGCCGGTTGGAGTGATGACTGCGCTTGTGGGGGCGCCGTTCTTTATCTATCTGGCAAGAAGGGGGATGGGCCCAAAATGAAAGAGACAATAAAGCTTAAAGCCCGTTCATTCCTTCAAGGGGGACAAGGAAAAGGGACTAAAATTACGCTGTTGCTCGTTCTTCTGACGATATGCGGCATTATTAGCATTGGTATCGGTACATTATCCATTTCTCCGCTTCATGTCGTGGAGCTGCTATTTACGGGAGATCGCGATTCGGCAGAAGGGCTCGTTGTCTGGAGCTTTCGTTTGCCTCGCTTTGTCCTTGCGATTATTGCTGGCGCGGCGCTTGCTGTTTCGGGAACTGTATTGCAAGGCGTTGTCCGCAATCCGCTAGCTTCTCCAGATATCGTTGGTGTGACGAGCGGGGCATCCATGGTTGCGGTTTGCTATCTCGCTTTTCTGAATGAGAAGCTTGGTATGGGTTTTATGCCGCTATTTGCTTTTGCAGGGGCTGCTTTGGTTTCATTGTTTATTTACATCTTGTCTTGGAAAAAGGGGATATCGCCATTTCGCATGATTCTAGTAGGGCTTGCCGTTACGTCGCTATTAGAAGCGGGCAAAACGTTGTTTCTCATCTTTAGTCCCATTTTTCTGACGAGTCAGGCACAGATTTGGATAACAGGCTCAATCTATGGGGCCAAATGGGGGAATGTACTTGCTCTATTGCCATGGTTCTGCGTATTGTTTGCTCTTCTACTACTAATGTCGAGAAAGCTGGATATTCAAATACTAGGCGAAGAAACGACGATATCGCTTGGGGGTAGGCTGCAGCTGCAACGAATTGCGCTAATTGGCATTGCCTCAGCATTAGCGGGGTCTGCAATCGCTTTTGTGGGAGGGATTGGCTTCATTGGATTGATGGCCCCTCATATTGCTCGCAGGTTGGTTGGAGGTACACATTTTGTCTTGTTGATCGCATCGGCAATAGTGGGAGCACTGCTGTTAGGAGGGGCGGATTTAATGGGACGTCTCTTGTTCTCGCCCAAGGATGTGGCAGCAGGAGTGTTCACAGCCGTCCTTGGCGCTCCATTTTTTCTATATTTACTTATGACATCAAGAAAGAACGAAGTGTAGGAAGATTGAATTGGAATATTAGTGTATTTAATATAAAATATTGTTAACTGCTAAAGTCTCCTCATTGTGGGAGATTTTTTCTATGGATTTAAGAGATTCAATGACCGTACAGAAGAAAAGAGGGTGACCATCTTGTTTCATCCATGGAGTCTCGTGATACCGCTAATGATACTGTTGCCTAATCTTATTTTCTTCAAATATCCTCCGCAGAATATGCCTAGTGGCAACAATAACAGCTTGATCTTAACTGCTGCAGAGGGCATTGGTAGAATTGGCGTGCTCATAGTTCCTGTATTTTATACCATGCATATTCACGAAACATACGAGATTATCTCATTAATCGTAATGGTGCTATCTCTATTAATGTACTATTTGTTATGGGTAAGATACTTCAGGAATAATAGGGAGTTCAACTGGCTATACTCTCCCATTATGGGCGTTCCAGTGCCGCTAGCTATTTTTCCAATCCTATATTTTCTGTTCTCCTCAGTGGTCATTCACTCCCTCTATCAATTTATCTTCAGCCTAATTTTTGCGGTGGGGCACATTCCGAACAGTATTAGTGATTATGCGCGGAGTAAGCGGAGTGGGTGAGGGGTTAACTTACGATTAGGATTAAAATGGATATAATTTTTAAGAAAGTGTTTTGATATGAACTTGCAAATAAAATTATATTTCTCGATATAGCGCTATTGAAGCGTAGAGTCAGAATATTTGATCGTTTCGATAAGCAACGTTGAACTACCTATTCTGTGAACTGCACCCCGATTGTTAAACACCATCTAACAATCGGAGGTGCAGTTTTTATAGGACTAAATTTAATGCAGATGAAAGATTACAGGCAATTCCAGCGAAGCTCATCTTCATTATCGGGTTTCTGACCGTGCGGGGCTATTAGAGTCTCTTTCGATCAGAAAAGACGGCATGCATTCTTTTCAAGGAGATACTATAACGACCGAATAGTCCACATGGCAAAATAAAGCATAGGTGTACTAACGCTTAGCAAGTCTTTATAGGAAAAAGCTATAGATATTGCCAAGAGCAATACAAGCTTATTTCAAGTAAGAATACCGAAAATTGTTATCTCAAAACATATCTTCAAGTGCCTATCATTATTGGAGTGTTCGATGAGAGTCGTATATTTAGTATAGAAATCGTACGAAGAAGGTGAAGTTATACTGTGGTCTGAGTTAAGAGATCTTCCCGGATTAATTCGTGTTGGTGAAAGAATTATGAAGACAGAAGATAGAAATCGCAGTTATCAAGCCGATTTATGATGCCAAAGCTGCGTGGAAAGAACTTTTTGGTCAAAATGAACGGTTGAAGATCATACTTCAAAAAAACATCAATTTTGAAATTGCGGTTGAAACCTTCAATAGTAGACTTCCCTTTCATGAGTTTCGGTTTGTTGATGGATTATTGTTTAAGTCAATAAATATATCTCGTTGTGGAAATACAATTATTATCAGGGGCGTAGTAATTGATAAAGGTGCAGCAAGGTCTTAGTTTATTATCAATTTAGACAGGCTTCGATTATTTCGTTCTGATTGAGTGTATTGGATAATTGAAGCTTAAATGCTGAATCATACCTTCTTGTAAGGAGCTGTAGCGCGATAATTACAAGCGCTACAACTCCTTTTACATTTGAAGGGAAGTATTGAGTGTTGTTTAATTATTGTTTAGAATTTAAGTCTTTTTTTTTGTTTAGTGTCAAAATGTAAAAAGAAATAATGTTAGAAAGCGGAGTGGTTAGATTGTGTCAGGAATTAAATTCATATTTTTTCTCCGCTACCTCATTTCTCATCCAGTAGCGTTTCTTGACATATAAAAAATAATAATATTTATGTTAAATATATAATGAATGACTGTTGAGTTAATGAAACGTTAGTAGTTCAAATATACTATATTATGAGATTTTTTTGTAATTTAATAGAGGATATAGTCTTATAATGTAGAATTCCTATCTTGGAACAATTTGGACACTGTGAGTCGATCTACCAATAATAATATCGGTTGATGGAGGAAGATTTATGAAATCAAATGCGCCTGGTCAGCTACTAGGGTTTTCTATACAGTTTCCACGTGCACTCTATCATCTACTTAGGAGTGCCCCTAAGGATGTTGTTTGTGTTGAAGTATTTGGGGATGTAGCAACTTTGAAATCGGATGGTGAAATACTTGCGGAAGAAGACAAATCGTCAATAGTAGGAAATCCATTAACCGATAGATCAACAGATTTATGGAAAACATTTTCGAATTGGATAACAGCAATAAATAGTGGGCTTATAGATGTAGAGAGAACTAAATTTCTTTTATATTCAAATAAGTCTGGAAGAGAAGGTATTGTTAATAAATTTAGTTCCGCACAAAATCAATCTGACATTCAGAGCGCCATTGAATACACAAAAAAAATACTAAGTGATTTAAAGCCAGAACAAGAAATATGGAACTATTATGATTTCGTAATAAATAAAAATGGAATTCTGTTAACTAAAATAATACATAGTTTTGAACTGCAAATTGGGAATGGCGCCGGCTATGATGATGTGAGAATTGAGATTCAGCGTAAGCATGTACCTGAAGGGCAAATTGAATTTATTATGGATAGCCTTAATGGTTGGTTACAAAAAGTATTAAATGAAAATATAGCAGCTCGTAGAAGCGCAATTATTAGTTGGGAATTATTTGATAGACAGTTTAAGCTACTATTTGATAGGTCTCGTAGTAGAGAGCTTATTGATTTTACAATGCACTATTCAAAAGAGCATGATAAAGTTCAAAAGCAAGTTAAAACCCGCCCTCTATACTTAAAACAACTTGAAGCGATAGAGCTTACTGAAGAGGAGATACTTGATGCAGTTTCTGATTATTTAAGAGCAGATGTGAATCTCGAGAAATGGATTGAAAATGAAACAATTAATGAAGAAATTGCTTCTGATTTTGAAGAAAGATTAACGAAATATTGGGGAAATCAAAGAAAAAGAATCAAAATTACAGATAAGCAATTAGATGAAACTGAGCAGGGAAAATTACTTTTGATTGAGTGCAATTCAAGACAGGAAACAATTAGAGATATGACTCCACCTGCCTCAACAATTCCTGGTACATATCATGCGTTAGCTGACGAGCTATTACTGGGGTGGCACCCCAATTGGGAAAGATTATATCTCAAAAATAAGGGGGGTTAAAATGGGCAGATTAGTTGAAGAAGTGAAGTTGTGGAATACCCCAATTATTGGATCATATCACATCTGGAAATTTACTCAAGGTTATTGCGATGGTCATCCACATGGGGACGCTCCTATTGGGCTCCTACATTTTGTTGCCATGGCTATATTAACAAGTAAAGATTTATTGAAGCCTATCAGCAATCAAAGAGACGATTTGCAGTCATATGTTCGGAGTTTTGAAAATACAAAGGACTCAGATATTTTGCTTTCTATTCAACAACGAATAAGAGATAAAAGTCAATATACACTTGCTGCAATTGATACTGCTATTTCAAAAGGTTTAGTAATGTGGGATATGGAGAGTGGGAAATTGTATCCCTGCAAATTAATAAAACGAACTGGTCGAGGGAGAGCATTAAAAAATACTATAAAGCGTGAAGGTGAAAAAGCAGAGATACTTGGTAAATGGTTTTCTAAACACGATCTCCTTTCTATTGAATCATATCTCAAGGTGGTATTCTAATGAAATTTCAAATATTAAAATTAATTATTTGGCCCAATTCTTATGAATTTGCACCCCAAATTGTATCGTTTGAGTTGGGGAAAGTGAACGTTATTACAGGAGCATCACGTACTGGGAAATCTGCTATTATTCCTATTATTGATTATTGCCTTGCGTCAAGTGATTGTTTTATTCCAATCGATACAATACGAGATTATGTATCTTGGTATGGTGTTATTATTCAAACAGAAACAGAACAAATATTGATCTCAAGAAAAGTGCCAGCTGGAAACAAAGTGTCAAATGAATTTTATCTTTCTCGTGGTTCAGTTATTAGTATTCCTCCAATAATTGAAGAGCCAAATGAGAAAGTAGATGGTATAAAAAATATTTTGAATGTTATCGCATCAGTACCATATTTTAGTTTGAATGGTGACGAGGATGAGAAAGAAAGTTATAAAGCTCGATTAGGTTTTCGAGATTTAATGGCTTTAGTTTTTCAAAATCAGGATATTGTAGCCAATCAGAATATCTTATTTTATAAGACACATGCACATGAACATAGGGAGAGGCTTCGGAATTGGTTTCCGTTTATATTGGGTGCTGAAGATATCGTAGTATTAACAGCAAGACAACGACTTCAATACGTTGAAAAAAGACTTCAGCAGTTAAAAAAAGAATTTGATAAAGTTAAGAATATATCTGCTTCATGGATGGCTAATATGCTTGGTCATTTGAAAATAGCAAATGAATATGGAATTCTAACAGAAGAAGTCTCAGATGAGACAGATCCAGATGACTTGTTAGCTGCAGCGAAGCAAATATTTGAATATATGCCTGAATCTTCAAAGACTAAACTCGATAATATAGAATCAGCAAACAAAGAAATTGTTGAACTTGAAATTGAAGAGGAACGAATAAGTACTCAAATAGGGTTAATCAAAAAAAGGCTAAATGATGTGAATCGTTTGAAATCAGGATTGATTGACTATGGAAGTTCTCAGCGTAAAAGGGCAGATAGACTCCATATCTCACAATGGTTGGAAAGTATAGCATCAGATTCACTTGCTTGCCCAGCATGTGGAAGTGCTGAACATCCAAATTCAAATTCAGAGTTATCGAAAGTTATTACTGCATTTAAGAAGTATGAGGAACAATCGAGAAGTGTTGCGGAAATTCCTACTTCATTTTCAAGAGAAGAAGAAAGGATCAAAATCGATTTACAGAAACTCTTAGATGAAAAAGAAAAATTACAAAGAAGGTTTGATTTACTAATAGCTCGAGATAAAAATGCACAGAAAGAATTTCAACACAAAAAAAATATGTATTTATTTCTTGGTCATCTAAAAGCATCAATTGAAACATTCGAAAGACTTGTTGATGGGGGAGATCTTCAGGAGGAAATATTCACCCTTGAAACAGAATATTTTGAATTACTAAAAAAGGTAGATCAGGGGAAAGTCCGACAAAGAATTGATAATGCGACCGCAATTATTTCCCAAGGGATTTTAGAGCACTTAAAAACTCTAGATGTTGAAGATAAATATCGTAAAATAGCTCCGAAATTTAGCGTTAAGGATCTAAATATCTCCGTTCTGAGTAATGACGATCATTGGCATTTTCTTGCTGAAGTTGGAAGTGCTTCAAATTGGGTCTCGTTTCATATAGCTTTAATGTGTTCTTTGCAAGAATATTTTTTAGAGCTTGAACCATCTTGTGTTCCAAGCTTCGTAATATTCGATCAGCCCAGTCAAGTCTATTTTCCAAAACTCAAGAAATTTGATCCTAATCTTGAATATGATGCAGAATACGATGATGAAGATGTCAGCGCAGTAAAAAGTATGTTCAAAACCATCGCTAAATCAGTAGTGGCCAAGAAGGGAGCTTGGCAGTGCATCATTCTTGATCATGCAGATAGTGATATATATGGTGACATCGATGGGGTCCATGAAGTGGTTGAATGGAGAAATGGAAAAAAATTAATACCAGAAGAATGGTACATATAAGTTTTAATACTCTCATCGAAAGGCATTGGACAATTGCAATAAAAGAATTACACAAAAAACTTTACATGCTTCAGTAAATACGAGAACTATATTTGACAATCACTATTTACAGCTTATAAAAATAACAAAATAATCTTAAAATCTTGCCTTAATAATAAAAAGATATGAAACTCGATGACAACGCATTACGCTATAAATTAATCGTCGAGAATTGCCTAATCTTTTCGACCTTACTCACATAACCCATTGAACTGGTGCGTGGGAGTAAGGAAGCGTTGATAAAACAAGACGAAAAAACATACTTTTTCTTAGCTATTAAATATAGCACTAGGTATAGCACAGTAGGGAGCAATGAGAATTACATAAACAATTTAACAAATGCTATTACTCTACCACACATTACGATAGAATGGTGAAATTAATCTTTTGTTACAATATAGGGTATTCATACAAGTGAGGCAAACTTTATGTACAATACACTAGAAAACATAAAAAATCTATTAGAAACAAATATGTTCAGTGGAGTCATTGGAACTATTCTTATTACTTTTTTCTCTCCTATTATTATTTCAGTTATTAAACTATCTAAAATTAATCTTCCAAATGAAGAATTACTTTTTTGGAGTAATGCTTCAAAATTCTTTAGAGGGATCTTAATGCTTTTGATGTTGATGTTTATTACCATGACGTTGGTAGTTACATTAGTATTCCTACAACCTGAAAATCAATCTCAGTGGATTATTATTTACTTGGGAGTAATAATGTTTTCTCCTTACTCTTATATCCCCTTGTATTGTATGATTATTTTCGTAATTTTATTTTCATATTTAGTTATATTTTTGAAGAAATTCACTTTGTTTTTATTTAAGTTTATCAAACCATCAATTTTGTCATGGATTGTTCGTACTCATAGAATCGTTCTTTTAATTTATTTAATGTTTTTAACTTTATACTATTTTCTCATCTCGTACGTGTATTTATATAATTTGAGGGTTCCTAGTGTGGATACAACATTTGGAAAAACCTCTTATGAATTTATACCTGAACTATCTTTGGTATTCGTAATCATTGCTGTTCCAGTCATTTCAATTGGATCATTTATCCAGCGTAAAAACATCTATTTAAATATTAAAATGAGAGATGGGATTGAACATTTCAGGAAACATTTAGTGAATCCTAATCTGGGTGGCTACATGCTACTAAGCGATACTAAGAATACAGATGATGAAAACAAAATGATGGTCCCTAGAAATGATATAGTTAATATTTCATATATTTATGTTAATACTTTATTTGAGCAGGAACAGATTACTTTTGAAGAGTTTAATGAGCAATCCACAACATCTTCTAAATTAGTGTTAGAAAGTCATTTCAATGATGATGAAAAAGCCTTAATAAGATCATTAGCTAGGAAAAGTAGAACTGATTATTATAGGGAGTAGTATCCTGTAAAACTTTTTGCTTTTTGTTCCAATAGATTAAATCTTTATGCTTAAATATTACTGAACTGATCTGGATTTATAAAAATGAAATCCCTTCAGGAAAAAGACAAATGTTGCAATATCAATCATTTCTTTATTTAATTACCACGCAAGATGGCTTTCATTGTTTGCTTAAACGATTGGAATTGTGCGTTGAACTGCATAACGAAATGGGAAGGCATAAAGTAAAGAGTTTGCTGTCTTATAGCCAGTATGTAAGAATGAACGATATCTGCGACAATATATTTCTGAGATTTTTTTAATCTTTTGAATGAATTCTAATATTAAGTTAGGCGGAGATAGAGTGCCGAATTATTTAGAGTATCAGAAGTCAATAGCTTCTGAATTTAAGGCATATGAAAAGAGGGTTAGGCACCTCATAGATGATGCTCATTGGGTAGAAGAAGGAAGATATAAAGAAATTATACTTATGAATTATTTGAAGCGTATTTTACCTAAGCACATTTCGGTTGGAACCGGATTTATTCGGAATCAAGATACCATAACTCACCAGATTGATATTATTATTTATGATAATACTTACCCCCTATTATTTTCCGAAGGTGACTTTATTATTGCGGTTCCTGAGAATGTAATTGGGATTATTGAAGTTAAGTCTAATATTGTACCCAGTGATTTATGTGACATTATAAAAAAATCGAATCATAATGCCTCTATTATTTGTGGAAATTCAAACAAGATGTTGTTTAATGGAGTTTTTTCTTACAACAGTATTGAAGAATCTGCCCAATACATTCTAAAATTAAAGACAATTGAATATAAGCAGATATTAGAAAAGCAATTCACTAATCAGATTATCTCTAATAAATTATCTTCATGTGTGAACCATATTGTCTTAGGAACGAAGTATTTCATAAAATTATGGGCAAGTGGAGTAACCCATGAAAAAAAGCATGATGAATGGAAAGGAGCACCTCCGCACTATAGTTTTTATAATATGCAGGAAGGATTAGCTTTTTCTTATTTTCTTTCAAATTTGCAGGAAGTGATAATTAGAAAGTTAACAGGAAAATATGTTGAAGAATTGTCAGGAGCATTAAGTGCTTACTTTTATCCCATTCCAGAGGGGAAAGAGGCGCGTCTAGTTGAACGGATAGAGTTGAGGTGAGAATCTATCGCTTCTCTTTATGAATTTAAAATTGACTTGTATTTGTATACTTCATGAATCTATTCATCCCAATATATCCCAATATATTAAGGTAATATTGTTTTGTTAATTGCAAAAGTGAAACAGGAAAACAACCCTGACTTCTCTTTTTTTCCATAGGTTACAGCTATGGTTATTAACCCACGCATCCCCACTGCTGACGGGATGTTAGAGCGACTCAACTATCAATAAACAACCCTTCCCTATCTAACTGCAATCGACTAGATGTCATTTGTATGATTAATTCCTCCAATGCGGATAAGGTTGCGATTATACACACGACAGTTGTCCAAATGGTGTGGTGGGTGAAGGGAAGCCATAGGGGAGTTATGAATAAGAAGATACCGGTGAGTTTGTTACCGTATGTATGAATGCTTGCGTAGGTTTGGAATTTGTACAGGGCGACTACAATTGATGCTACACGAATGAGTCCGATCATGATGATCCATATGATGATTCCAAGGGTAAGTCTAGAAACGGATACAATGTATATAATGAGATGCCTACCAGTATCATGTCGGCAGCGGAATCCAGCTTTGCTCCAAGGCTGCTTGTCGTACCGGTCTTTCTGGCAATTGGCCCGTCTATGAGGTCGGTGAATCCGCAAAGGATATAGATTGTAAGAAAAGCCGAGCTAAGCGGCGTGAGGAATAACAGCATGAGTGCCAGAACGATTCTGCTAAGCGTTATACAGTTGGGTACAACCTTCAACTCAATCCCACCTTTGTTTACCTTAGTTTATTGTACCAGAGGTTGGGCACATGCTAGCCTACTTTGATGGAATGGTACGTAAATAAATCACAACAGACGCTGCTGCCAATAGTAAAACCTCAAAGGAAAATCCCTTGAGGTTTTTTGACGTTCTTTTCCGGCTAGCCGCTGCATTCTATTGGTTTATTACATTCCCATTTCACTCTAAAGCTCAATATTCCTAATTATTTTCGCCGGATTGCCGCCCACTACAGTATTGGCTGGAACGTTCTTGGTTACGACTGCGCCAGATGCGATTACGACGTTGTCCCCTATAGTTACACCTGGATTAATGACAGCTCGCCCACCAATCCACACGTTATTTCCTATTGTTACTGGCTTGCCATACTCTGGCCCGGCAATCCGCTCGAGAGGTTGAATGGGGTGAGTGGCCGTGTAAATATGCACACCAGGGGCAATGAAACAATTATCTCCTATATGAACTTCACAGACATCCAGAATAGTACAGTCGAAGTTAGCGTAGAAATTTTCTCCGACATGAATGTTATAACCGTAGTCACACCGAATGTTGGGCTCGATAAATAAATTTTCTCCTGTTGAACCAAATAGAGATTTTAAGAGACTTGTGCGATGCTCAATTTCATTTTCAGAAGTTTGATTATAGATTCGTGCTGTTCTTCTTGCAAATTCTCTTTCTTTGGTTAACTGTGGGTCAGAAGACAAATACAATTCCCCATCGAGCATTTTCTCTTTTTCGGTTTTGGCAGTCATAATAAACTTCCCTTCTTATTGGTAATCTAACTATCATCCCGACACGAGGTCGAGTACACTATGCTTGACAGTTGATGTCCTTTTTTATTATATTCCTATTATCAAAACAGTTCTTAAAAGTGTTTTAATAAGTGGGTTGTTACTATGATATACGAGGATGGGCCAGAGAGCAATATGAAGTAAATGGATATGGAGAGGAAGTATTAGAATGAGATTACCTATAAATGAAGAGATTACGTATGCATACCCGGGTATGGTGGCAGTCGTTACATCGCGATACAATGGGAAGCAAAACATTATGGCGTCTGGGTGGCACACATACATTGGATCATCACCGGGCATATATGGGATATCCCTTCGCAAGGAGACGTATTCCTATGAGCTGATAGAACAGAGCGGGGCATTTGGGGTGCATTTTATGCCTGCAAGATGCTCGGAAATGATTCAAGCCGTGGGAACATTTAGTGGACGAGACGTGGACAAGTTCGATAAGTTCAACATCAGTTATGATGATGGGCTCAAAGCAGATATTCCAGTGCTGACGGATGCCTATTTTTCCTATGAATGCAGAACAATGAACATTACAACGTACGGAGATCATGAATGGATCGCTGGTGAAATCGTGCAACGCTATAAGGACAATGATTTTTTCTTGGAAAATGGTTTGCCTGACTTCGCTAAATTAGAAATCCCACTATATTTGGGACGCTCTACCTATAGGACGTTAAATCAGTCTACCGAGGAAAAAATCCACCTTTTACATCTTAATAAATAGGCGCTGACTCATTTCGACATTAGCTATAGAAGAGGTGTATAGAATTAGTCAGATAACGAACAACTCCATTCGAGTTAAAAAAATTAACCAAGAGCTTATTAAGCAAGCCTTAAAGGATATGAAGCAGGGAACGAAATCTATGATAGCAGGCGCAACAGGGTTAAGCGTGGCTACCTGCGGAAATATTCTTAATGAATTCCTCACAACAGGTGAAGTTATTGAGACTGAATTGGAGCAGCCGAATGGAGGGAGACCAGCAAGACGTTTTGTCTACAATTCTAACTTTGCCTATATCGCTTGCATCTATGCTAGCTCTGAAGGCGGTCAACATTCTTTAACGTATACGGTTGCGAATTTACTAGGTGAAGTGGTGGATGATGGATTCCTTGCCGTTGAACTGGCAAACCTTACTGCGATTGAGCATCTAATCGAAATGCTGATTGCCAAGTACCCAGAGATTAATGCCGTTGGTATTGGAATTCCAGGACTTGTCCATCAAGGTGTTATTAACGTTTGTGATATTGATGAGTTAATTAATGTTCCGCTAGAAGCACGGTTGAAAGAGAAATATGAGCTTGAGGTTACAGTAGATAATGATATGAATTTGAGTGTTTATGGTTTCTATAAAAAGCAGAATTATGAAGAAGATAAAACGATTGCCGTGGTTACCTTCCCAAGGAATAACTTTCCTGGGTCGGGTATGATGATTGACGGGCACATTCATAAGGGAGCTACTCAATTTGCCGGGGAAGTTTCCTTCTTGCCCTTCGGTATTTCACGAAAGGAGCAAATTACTCAGCTACATCAGCAAGATACATTTGTGGCATTAGCAGCTAAGACGATTATGTCACTGATTGCTGTTATTAACCCTGAGACAATTGCTCTGACTGGAGAATTGGTGAAAGAAGAGCATATTGAGGGTATATGCAAGCTTTGCGTGGGCGTGATACCTGAAGAGCATATGCCACAAATTATCGTTTTAGATGATCCGCATCATTACTATATGAACGGATTAATTGCTGTCACCCTTGAAAGCTTGAGCTATAACCTGCAGCTTGTTGAGAAGAGGCGTTAAGACATTGGATACTCATTACCCCATAGGAAAAACCTCGTTTTTCTCGTACAGCTTCCGCACTTGCTCTGCCATATACTCTGGGGTATGTGGCATTTTATTGCGAATCCACCATTCCAAAATACCAACGAAAGCCGAGGCCATGAATTGGGCATTCAGTTCATTGTCTATTTCCGGTTGAAGGTCTTGCCTATCGAGCTTCTCTTTAAGGTTTACTGACACGAAGTGCTGTAGACGTTCCCGGAATACGGATGTTCTTTGATTGTTAAGCATGGCCGAGAAGAACAGATAGTTTGTTCCGAAATAATCGAATACCGGCTTCAGATCGCTGACCAGCGGTGTTATTTCCTGATTTAATTCATTTCTGCTGCAAAAAGTGATCAATCTCCTCAAATGCTCCTCAATGCATTTATCCAGCAGGTCGTATTTGTCGATGTAGTGCAGATAGATGGTCCCACGGTTAACGTTGGCTCGATCTGCGATGTCGTTGATCGTAATTTGCTCAAGCTCTTTTTCGGAAAAAAGCTCCAGAAACGCCTTGTTAATGGCTTCCTTTGTTCTAATAATTCTCCGATCAATCTTCGTTTCGATCTCCATTATTCGATTGCCCCCTCCAGTTATTGAACAATTCCATCACATCTGTTGTATATGAAACAAAAGCGCATGTATTAACGATTGAATAGAAATAGCTTCTCTATATAATATTAATCAACGGCCGTTAGATAATCAACACAAATTCAATAACGTACAATTGTTCAATAAACTTAAAGGGGCGATAATAAAATGGAAAACACTAAAAACAAGGTAGTCATCATAACGGGAGCATCTAGCGGAATAGGGGAAGCGACAGCCAAGCTATTGGCAGAAAAGGGAGCAAAGGTTGTTTTAGCAGCTAGAAGAGAAGAGAGACTGCAAGCGATCGTGAAAGAAATTGAACAAGAAGGCGGGCAAGCCGCTTATATCAAAGCCGACGTAGTCTCAGCCGAGGATATGCAGAAGCTAGCACAGTTTGCTTTGAAGCAGTATGGTCGCATTGATGTACTGGTGAACAACGCAGGAGTCATGCCGGTTTCGCGGCTGAATGAACAGAGGGTTGCGGAATGGGATCAGATGATTGATGTGAACATTAAAGGCGTGCTGAACGGCATCGCCGCGGTCCTGCCAACCATGAGAGAGCAGCAATCGGGACATATTATCAACATTTCCTCAGTTGCAGGTTATGAAGTTAATCCGACTTCGGCTGTTTATAGTGGGACCAAGTTTGCCGTAAGAGCGATTTCGGAAGGGCTTCGCAAGGAAGAATCCCCGTCTTCCCATATTCGATCCACCCTTATTGCGCCGGGAATGACGGAGTCTGAGCTGCTCAACACCGTGACTAGCCCCGAGGTTAAGGCAATGGCGAGTCATATTAGCGGTTTGGCTATTTCACCATACAGTATTGCCAGAGCCATCGCTTACGCCATCAATGAACCAGACGATACGGGGGTCAATGAGATTGTGATTAGACCTACTGCACAGCCATAATAATAGATGAACACGCGCTGTACACTTGTTGGACACATCTTAATTATATACTCTGAGTATAACTTACTTGGAGGTAACAACTATGACAAACACTAGCATGAAAAAAACCGCAATGATATTAAGTTTAACAGTAGCACTAGCTTCATTTTCCGGTCAAGCTTGGGCTGAGAAAGGTACAAATACTGCAACGCCTGCTTCCGTGGTGAAGTCAGATAGCAATAATCCTTATTATGTTGCTGGCATAGATAATCCAGTTGAATTTACGACTTATTTTGCTGAATTACAAAAAGCTGTTAAGGATAATAAACCAGAAGAAGTAGCGGATCTGATTTCCTATCCAATGAATTTAAACAAAGATAACAAACAATTTGTTATTACTAACAAGCAGGAATTTATTAAGAAATACGATCGTATCTTTACTTCTCATGTACGTGAAAAGCTGTTAGATCAGAAAGCTGAAAAGGTGTTTGTGAACTGGAAAGGAATTATGGTAGGAGAAGGAGATTTGTGGATCGGCAAAGTGAATGACAAACTTGGGGTAATTGCGGTTAATATCATTAATAATCCGTATGATGCCGCAGGTATTAGTAGTGCAGTGGAATTTGAGCACTTCTTAAGTAAACTCCAGAAAGAGGTTAGCAAAGGCAATAAATCTGAAGTGGCCAACAGCATAACGTACCCATTGAAAGTGAACAACAAGGGAAAAAGCTTAGAAATTAAATCTAAGAAAGATTTCATTGCAAAATACGATAAAATCATGACTGCAAATGTTAAGAAGAAGCTACTAGCTCAAAAAGCAGATAAAGTATTCGTCAATTGGAAAGGTGTAATGATTGGTGACGGAGTGCTATGGATAGGACAGACTAAAGAACACATCGGAGTATTTGCGTTAAATCAGTAATTGATGTTGCCAATAGTACAAATATTAATTGGTTTCAAATATAGCCTTCATTTACCTCGAAAAGCCTTAATACAAGGCATTTCGAGGTTTTTTATATTTTACAAGGTAATAATCGGTGGAGTTAGATGCTTATATCTTGATAAATAGTTAGAAAACAACCATAATATAAACAGACCGCGGTTTGTTTATGGAGGGAATATGAGTAAAACGAACAAGAACTTTGCGAATAGAAGACGAGAAATTGCAGCCATTGCAGAACAATTATTTCTGGAAAAAGGGTATGAGAATACGAATATAACGGACATTCTTGAGGCTACCGGGCTTTCTAAAGGCGGGTTTTATCATTATTTTGGGACGAAGGAAGAGATAATCTTAGAATGCATTCAGAATATTGCTGAGGAATTGTCGACGATAGCTGAGAAGATTCTAGGAGAGCAGCAGCTGGATGCTATAGATAAATGCTTAACTTTTATGAAAATCAGAGATGATAGGCTTCAGGACAAGCAGGAAATCGTTGGCATCATGTGGATGGTAAGCAAGCATGACTTATATCAGAGTAAAATGATTGAACTTCTCATTGAGGCCTTTGCCAAGCCTTACGCCCAATTAATTGAGCAAGGCAACAGGGAAGGTTTGTTCGCGGCGGAGTGTCCACTAGAAACTGCAACCCTAATCATGAGGCTAATTATTACCTCAGCGTTGAAGGGGCCGAACAACAATAGTGATAAGGAGAAAAACGAGGAAAAGGCACTGAACCACTTAATCATTCGCACATTAGGCATTACACAGCTGGATCGTGTAAGGCAAGGAGGACTTCATGTATAACGTAACTTGCTTAATCGTACTTTTATTATCCTGCGTGAATTTGTTCGGGTACTTAAAGAGGACGAAGAGAAAGCTGATGGTAAGTCTAAACGCACTACTCCTACTCTCATCAGTCCTATTGATAATTATCTATGGAATTCGCCTGACGCTAGCCCCTTTATACGCCTTAATCATACTAACCTTATTTCTGTTTGTAATGTCGCTAAGAAATACACAATTAAAGCGTAGAAAAAATAAGCTTTTGGTCATTTTTACAATTGGATTGACCGTAGTGTTGTCATTGGGTACAGGAGCATCCCTTTATGTTTTTCCACAGTTTTCGCTGGTCAATCCATCCGGGTCACATGGAATAGGCGAGCTTTCACTAACTCTGGAAGATACATCACGGGAAGAGGCATATACGATTGCTGCAGGTGATAGTCGTAAAATCATGCTTCAAATCTGGTACCCTACCGTCAAGGATACTTCCAGCAAGAAGGAGCATTATCCTTATGAGGTAGGAGATGCCCTTAATTCTGTGCTGCATTTACCTCAATCGCTCTTTTCTTATTTTAAGGGCATCCCAACCCATATTGTGCATGCAGCACCGCTAGAGCCGACAAACAGTAAATATCCATTGATTCTTTTTTCACCTGGGAATGGCTCTACAAGGTTTCAGAATCTGAGCTTGGTGGAGGAATTGGTTAGTAATGGGTACGTTGTCGTAGGCATGGATCACCCCTATACATCTAGTGACATGACCTATCCGGACGGAACAGTTGCAGTCAGGTCTGAAGGGAAGTTAGAGTCAGTATCGGAGGACGACCTCTATGAGATGGAAATCGATATCCGAGCGAAGGATATGGAGTTTGTTATTGGCCAATTAAGAAGCAAGGCAGACTCCGTGGCGAATATTCAAAACATTTTGCAGGAGATAGATGTAAACAACATCGGTGTAGTTGGGCATTCTTATGGCGGAGCTACGATATCTCAGGTTATGGCGGACGATCAGAATATTAAGGCTGGAATTAGCTATGACGGGGGATTATGGGGGAGTCCGGTTACGAAGGGTATCCGTCAGCCTTTCCTATATATGAGTGCATCGAAGACATTGGATTACTTGAAATCGTCTGATGATAATAATAAAAAGTTTGTAAAAAGTGTTCTGCAAAATCTCGATAAAACGGAGCAGGCTTCGGGAAAAGATTTTTATTTTGCACGGTTTGAGGGCTATAATCATTATAGCTTTACGGATGTCCCGTTCATTGTTCCAGTCTTTTCTAATGGTCATGACACAACTCAAATGACTAACGAAGTAAGTCTTGCATTTTTTGATCAGTTCCTGAAAGGGGAAAAACGGGATTTTAGAAAATTGCTGATACCTGATAATAAGGCAAGCCTAATAAGTGTCAATGATGTTTGGAAATGAAAATACTCTTAAACCTACGAAATTTGTCTGCACATTATACTAAAAAAGTTGACCTCGTCATAAGCGGAGTCAACTTTTTTTCTTCGCTTTTTGCAACCGCGAACTCAATCTGCACCGCTCAACTTTCATCTTAACAGGACAACGATCGATTAAACTTATCCACGACGTGCTGAATGACGGGCTCAATTAATGAATCATCCACGATCTCGAGCTTCTCTGCTTTGAATAGTTGTATCTTTTTGAGGTTGTAGTAATCGTACAGAACCTGCTCGATTGATATTTGATTTTGCAGTAAATACTTCACGTTGATGATTTCTCGAAGTAGCAGATCATCTTGGAGCAGGATCAGCCGCTCATTAATGGGATTAAAGATGCCTTTTTCTTTTCCTTCACGATAGAAAATAAGAGCCTGCTGCTCCCGTCTACTAAGAACGGCTCTCAGTTGATCATACAGCTCCGGGTATATCGCTTGAAGATCCTTGAGGAAAATGTCTGTGATTCTATCGACAAGGGCTACAGTCTGTTCGAATAGCTTTTGGAACCAAATCCCGAATGAACGCTCATCATCCTCCTGGTTGCGGTCCGCGAGCTTTTCAATATAATCAACGAAAATTTGCACGACACCCGCTATAACTTCCTCTTTAGACGAAAAATATTTATACATGGTGGCTCTGCTTACATTCATATGCTTGGCGATGTCGTCCATTCGCAAATGCTGGAATCCATCCTTCATGACGGCATTTATTAGTTTTTTGAGCAATTTAACTTTTGGTTCTACTTGTATACTCATTTTGCTGGAATCAACTCCAATCTCCCGAACCTAGTTCCTTTATTATACAGCATTAAAAGAGAGGAATACACAATAAACAAAATAGACAAAATAAATACTTTTTGTTTACTTTGATTAAAATGAGTGATATTCTAACTCAGCGACGACGATCAATGTTCATTCGCTAGTTCAGTCATAAGAAAGGATGGTTGTTATCCAAAAGTCTAATAATAAACTCATTCTAGCTATCATCATCACTTGCCAGCTTATGGTTGTGCTAGATGCTTCCATAATGATCACGGCGCTTCCCGAGATTGGACGCGGTCTACACCTTGCGACAACGAGCTTAACCTGGGTGCAAAATGCTTATGTTCTGGCGTTCGGAGGTTTTTTGCTGCTTGGTGCGAGGGCGGGGGATCTCGTGGGCCGTAGGCGAGTTTTTATCATTGGAACAGCGATTTTTACAGTAGCCTCTCTGTTGGCTGGGTTTGCGCAATCCGCTGAAATGCTATTCGCTACTCGCGCTCTGCAAGGGATCGGGGCGGCTTTGGCCACACCTTCTGCACTGGCGCTGTTATCTGTCAGCTTCGTGGAGACCAAGGAACGGGTAAAAGCCATTGCTATGTACAGTGCTGTCAACGGGGCTGGCGGAAGTATTGGTCTAGTTGTAGGTGGCATGTTAACAGATTGGATATCATGGCGTGTGGGGATGTTCATTAATGTCCCGATCGGCATTCTGCTGCTCGTGATGGCACCGAGGTTTTTGCCGGAGACGAATAAAAGCACCGGTCGTTTTGATATTATGGGAGCCATCACTTCTGTAGTTGGACTGACGGCTCTGGTATATGGCTTTGTCCGAGCGGCAGATGATGGATGGGGAAATTCTGTAACCATAATCTCGTTGCTTACAGGGGTTGTGTTACTGGCAGCCTTTGCCTTCATTGAATCACGAGTCGAACAGCCGATTACACCGCTTCGTCTATTCTCAAGTCGTGAGCGTTCGGGCGCCTATTTGGGCAGACTTTTGTTTGTAGGCGGCTTGTTCTCGATGTTTTTCTTCCTGTCACAGTTTCTACAGCATGTTCTTGGCTTTACGGCGTTGGAGACGGGACTTGCTTTTCTACCCATGACTATGGTTCAGTTCGGGATGATGTATGCCATGCCATGGCTGGTAGCCCGTTATGGAAATGCTAAAGTACTCGTTAGTGGAATTTTTGTAGTTATCATCGGTATGAGCTTTATTAGTCAGATTTCAACGGACCTGAAGTTCTTCCCAGGTATTCTGATACCGATGGTCATACTGGGGATAGGTGCAGGCACAGTGTTTATTCCATTTACAACCTTTGGTTTGTCTGGTGTTGATCCACGAGATGCAGGTGCAGCGTCGGGTCTAGTCAATGTGTCGCATCAAACGGGCGGATCACTTGGTTTGGCTGTCCTAACTGCAGTGTTCGGATCGTTTATCCCAACAGGGACGACGCCAACAGATTCGCAATTTACAACTGCTGTCTCCACATCCATCATTGGCTCCATTGTGTTTATTACCGTATCCTTTATCGTCGTACTTCTACTGCTCGTTCGGCCAGGTAGCAACAAAGCCGCCAAAGATGAGGGTAGGGATGTGAAAGGAAGCACGAAAGTGCCCGTTACATCTAGTAATGTTGTGGATTGAAAGTATGGCGCAGCAACTGACATTAAGGGTATTGTGAGATAGTGGATATCTAGAGCCGGAGCGAGAATGTGTCATTCTCACCGGCTTTTTTTTATTGTATTAAGTTTCCTACCATGCTTACGAAGAAAACAATAAGCATATACATCTTGACTACATAATACACCACTATCATAATTCAATTGATTACTTGTAAGGAAGAGGTGAGACAATGCCAGATAGTTTAGCAAAAATAAAGCATAGAGATGATTCGATACAAAGCTACATTGATTCTCCTCAGAAGCAGCGTCAGCTCTATCAGAAGACCTTATTTATCGTCGTTATGTCACAGATTTTCGGTGGGGCTGGATTGGCGGCAGGCATTACCGTTGGAGCGCTCCTTGCGCAAGAGATGCTGGGAACGGACAGCTATGCGGGGGTCCCTACTGCGCTTTTCACGCTTGGATCTGCAGCAGCAGCACTTCTTGTAGGGCGACTTTCTCAACGCTTCGGCCGACGAGCTGGACTGTCAGCAGGCTTCCTGGCTGGTGGAATTGGCGCAATCGGGGTTGTTTTTGCGGCAATTGCAGACAATCTTCCACTGCTGTTTGTTTCGCTATTGATCTATGGCGCAGGAACTGCGACCAATTTACAGGCACGATATGCTGGGACTGACTTGGCTCAGTCAACACAACGGGCAAGAGCTATCAGTATTGCTATGGTATCTACTACCTTTGGTGCAGTAGCGGGACCCAATCTTGTTGGAGTAATGGGACGATTCGCTACATCTATAGATGTCCCTGTGTTGGCGGGTCCGTTCATTCTAGCGGCAGCAGCCTACATCCTTGCTGGTCTGGTGCTATTGATCTTCCTCCGTCCGGACCCATTCGTCGTGGCCAAAGCCATTGCTGAAGCACAGAAAGCAGAGGGCGTTACGTCAGATACGAACATCAAAATTCAGGCAGCTGATAACCGGGGTATTATTGTCGGAGCGACGGTTATGATCTTAACCCAAATCGTTATGGTTGCGATCATGACGATGACGCCAGTCCATATGAAGCATCACGGACACGGTATGAGTGATGTTGGACTGGTCATTGGAATTCATGTTGCGGCTATGTTTCTTCCATCGCTAGTGACAGGATTTCTAGTTGATAGATTTGGACGCACGGTTATGTCCTATGCTTCAGGTGTAACTTTGCTTGCAGCAGGTATTCTTGCCGCATTGGTACCGGCCGATTCGATGTTCTTACTCATTATCGCTCTTGCGCTGCTCGGGCTGGGCTGGAATTTTGGTTTGATTAGTGGGACCGCACAGATTATTGATGCAACACCTCCCGCCATTCGTGCCAAAACACAAGGAACAATGGATGTCCTAGTTGCTCTAGCGGGGGCATCAGGCGGAGCACTGTCCGGTATGGTAGTAGCAAATTCAAGCTTTACTATTCTCTCTATTGGGGGCAGCATTCTTTCCCTTTTGCTTATTCCGGTTGTAATCTGGTCACGTAAAGCTCAGAAATAATTTCTGGTCAATCAGAACTGACATGGACGACGGAGCTTCCTTCATATACTTACAATGCTGATCTTACTCATAGTGCAGAGTGTGGTCATGTAAATGGAGGAGGCGGAGGGATAAGGCATCGATAACGAACAGAATTTTCTCTATTCTTTGAACGCGCTTGAAGCGGAGTTACACCGTGCAATGGCAGCAGTCAACAGCGTTCCGGAAGGCTTCGAGCTCCTTAGTGCGAGGTTGGATTGTCTCTGTGAGTTTATTGTTTGTGAGGATAACGAGCAATGTTGGAAGCTTTGTGGACACAGCGATAACATTAAGCAAGCGGCGAATCGGTTAAGGGAAATATCAGCCAAAGCGTTATGTGAGGTTGAAAAAATAAGATCGTATCGTGCGTATAACGAAAAAGGGAGCATGAATCTATACAGCTCGCTTCTATCTGCCGCAGTTAAGGAAGAATGGACGTATGGGCAGATTGACCAGACATCTAAAGTTATTTTTATTGGAGCAGGTGCAACTCCTTTATCCGCTTTTACAATTGCCAAGGAAACTTCTGCACACGTAATATGCATTGATATTGACGATGAAGCCATTCATCATGGCAGGAAGTTAACGCATTTTCTAGACCTGCAAAGGATCGTACATTACTCGGACAGCGACTTGAAGAGCTGCGGGTTTCTAGAGACTGCCACACATGTATTTATTGCTTCTCTTGTGCCCGAGAAGCTTGAGATTCTAGAGGAGCTTAAATCCGCAACCCGTCCCGAATGCAAAATAATCGTTCGTTATGGGAACGGATTGAAGTCGCTATTTAATTATCCCCTGCATGCTGATTTGTTGATAAATTGGCACGTAGATTCGTTAAACCTCCGTACAAGAATTTACGACACTCTCATTCTTAGTAATCCCAAATCAACTGTTAACGCAGCAATGGTTAGAGAAATGAGTGCCATTACTCGCTGATGTCTTACATATCGAGGTCATGATAGTATCCTAAATTTGGATTTTGTTGTAGAATGATGGAGAATTCTATTAAATCCTAGAGATTAGGGTATAGACGGGTGAATAATGAAAAAGCTTATTGTTTTGAGTATCGCATTAGTTGTATTAATAGGAACTTCATCTTCTGCTTACGCGCATTCAGGAAGAACGGATAAGAATGGTGGACATAACTGCTCCGCCAAATCGAAACAAAAGGGTCTGTGCACGGGTTATCATTATCACAATAGGAAATAAAAAATAAGAAGACTTCCGGTCTGATTTGATTCGGGAGTTTTTTTGTACAAATCTAAGTAAATGGAAATATTTAATCAGACAAAAAAGCCCATCTTCTGACATTTTAAGTATAATTTTAATGGTTTTTTAGATTCAGCCCTTCTATGATATCAGAAGGAAGTGCTTAATTTTACCAGTCATTTAATTACAGGGGGTTAATCATGAGATCGGTTAGAACAAAGCTGCTTGGTTCATTTCTTATTGTGTTGGTATTTGTAGTGTTGCTAGGTTATAGCGGCTTGACTCAAATTAAGAAAATGGACGATTTCACTAAGGAGGTCACAAGTGACTGGATGTTCGGCATTGAAACAATTAACCAGGTGAATCTGAACATCGAACAGTTCCTAAGTAATTACTATCAGACTTCTATGACGAAAGATCCCAAACAACTAAAGACATTGGGGGAAGCAAGCACAGCGCTAGTTGCTTCAATTGATCAAGGGATTGTGAAATACAGCGAGTCGGCTTCAAGCGATGAGGATAAGGCAATCTATGCAACGCTTAAGGAAGCTTGGGGTCGATTCCAAGCGGGGGTAGCCGTTACTAATTCTGGAAAAGCGAGTAAGGAAGAATTAACCAAGGCTATGGAGGATATCGGCACATCCTTTACAGATTTAAGGAAAGCGGTAGATTCATTAATTACATATAATCACGACGGCGCAATAAATAGCCAAGCTGAAAGTGATAAAGTCTATTTGGATACGTTGTCCACTTTATTTTATGTTGGAGTAACTATTTTCGTAGTTGTCGGTTTATTGGCATGGCTGTTAATCGTTAATTTAACTAGACCATTGAGAGCGACTACCGCTATTATGAATCGGATATCAGCGGGCGATCTGAGGGTTGAGCCATTGTTAGTAAACCGGAAAGATGAGTTTGGTGTGATGATGGAAGCTGTTAATAAAACATTAGCCAATCTCCAGCTGTCGGTTAAGCAAATGCAAGAGGCGTCAAGCTCAGTCGCTTCATCATCAGCTCAGCTATACGCTAGCTCTGAACAGAATTCAGAAGCCGCAAGACATGTATCTGAATCAATTGGGCAAGTAGCTGTTGGATCAGAGGATCAAGCGAATACGGCTGCGGAATGTGGACGGGTCATTGACGAAATGGCTGAGGGAGTTCAGCGTATAGCGGAGACAACTGGGGACGTGGCTGAATTGTCACAGCAAGCAGCTGTTCGCGCAACTAATGGTTCAGAAAAAATCGTCGAAGTATCAGAAAGCATGCAAAAAATGCACGAGTCTGTCGAGCAAGCCAGTGAAACGATACAAAGACTGGAAGAGCAGTCGACTAAAATTAGCGAAATATCTGCTCTAATCGGTGATATCGCTTATCGTACGAATTTACTCGCATTGAATGCGGCAATTGAAGCTGCTCGCGCCGGTGAGCACGGCAAAGGCTTTGCAGTAGTAGCCGGCGAGGTACGTAAATTGGCATCCCAGAGTGATGAGTCGTCCCAAGGAATTATTGAATTAATTGCGACCATTCAGAAGGACACAATATCCGCTGCAACTACGATGAAGCAGAGCCTTGCAGATGTCCAAGAAGGCGTCATAGCTGTTGAGCATGCCGAACAGGCATTTAAGGAAATTGTTCTTTCGACGGGCGAAGTTTCGCTTAGAATTCAAGAAGCAGCCGCAGCATCTGAGCAGTTGGCAGCAAGCTCCGAGGAAGTTGCTGCATCCATTTCTAACATGGGCCATATCGCAAGACAGACAGCTGGTATGTCACAGCAAGTGGCAGCCTCAACGGAAGAGCAGCTAGCGTCAAGTGAAGAAATGACTAGATCGTCTCAGGTTTTGTCGGGAATATCCAAGGATTTGCAGTCGATCGTTCAGAAGTTTACTATTTAAGGGAAGATAGAAGTGTTAGTCCAAATTGAAAGGTGTGTGGGAGAATGAAATTTAGTCAATTAGGAAGATCAGGTCTGAAGGTTAGTAAGCTTAGCTTAGGGACTATGAATTTCGGTGTAGACACGGAGGAGAAAGAAGCATTCCGTATTATGGATGCTGCACTCGATGCAGGAATTAACTTCTTTGATACTGCTAACATATATGGCTGGGGTCAAAATTCCGGCAAAACGGAAGAGATTATTGGACGTTGGTTCGCGCAGGGCGGTGGACGACGTGAGAAGGTCGTAATAGCGACTAAGTTCTATGGAGAAATGCACGATGAAAACGATGGTCCGAATAACCCAGGTGGCTTATCGGCCTATAAGCTTCGTAGACATCTGGAAGGCTCCTTGAAGCGACTGCAAACCGATCACATTGAGCTTTACCAGATGCATCATGTCGATCGTAATGTGTCATGGGATGAGCTGTGGGAAGCATTTAGTGTTGTTCTTCATCAAGGAAAGATCGGATATGTCGGCTCCAGTAACTTTGCTGGACGCGATTTAGTTAAAGCTCAATACGAGGCAAAGTCGCACCGCATGCTTGGTCTTGTCAGTGAGCAGCACAAATACAGCTTGCTTTGCCGTCTTCCTGAGCTAGAGGTGTTACCAGCAGCGGAGGAGCTTGGCATTGGCGTTATCGCCTGGAGTCCACTTGATGGTGGTCTCTTAAGCGGTAATGCTTTGAAGCCTATCGAAGGCTCGAAGAGAGCTAATAATCCGGAGCGGGTGGAGAAATATCGCACTCAATTGGTTGCCTTTGAAGCGTTGTGTAAAGAGCTCGGTGAGAGTGAAGCGAATGTTGCGCTAGCTTGGACGCTGGTTCAGCCTTCTATGACGGCTCCGATCATTGGACCAAGAACGCTGGATCAATTAACTTCAGCGCTGCGTGTCGTAGATATCGTATTAGACGAATCTACCCTTAAGCGTCTGGACGAGATTTTCCCCGGCCCTGGTGGCTCCGCTCCTAAAGCGTATGCTTGGTAAGGAGATAGGCGGAGAGAGCGGCTAATTCTCAGCAGCGGCGCGGTTTGGTAAGGAGATAGGCGTTTCGGTGTGCTGCAAGCCGTTCTGAGCGGACTAATTGGTGGAAAACCGAGGTTCTGTGTGCTGCAAGCCGCTGAGGGCGTACTAAATGGTGGAAAACTGTGGTTCGGTGTGCTGCAAGCCGCTCTGAGCGGACTAAATGGTGGGAAACCGAGGTTCTGTGTGCTGCAAGCCGCTATGGACGGACTAAATGGTGGAAAATCGGGTGTCGATGTGCTGTAAGCCGCTATGGACGGACTAATTGGTGGAATACCGAGGTTCCGTGTGCTGTAAGCCGCTGTGGACGGACTAAATGGTGGAAAACCGAGGTTCGGTGTGCTGCAAGCCGCTCTGAGCGGACTAATTGCTGGGAAACCGAGGTTCGGTGTGCTGCAAGCCGCTCTGAGCGGACTAAATGGTGGAAACCCGAGGCTCGGAGTGCTGCAAGCCGTTCTGAGCGGACTAAATGGTGAAAAACCGAGGTTCCGTGTGCATTAAGCCGTTGTGAGCGGACTAAATGGTGGGAAACCGAGGTTCGGTGTGCTTTAAGCCGTTGTGGGCGGACTAAATGGTGAAAAACCGAGGTACAGTGTGCTTTAAGCCGTTGTGGGCGGACTAAATGGTGAAAAACCGAGGTACAGTGTGCTTTAAGCCGCTGAGGGCGTACTAAATGGTGGAAAACTGTGGTTCGGTGTGCTGCAAGCCGTTCTGAGCGGACTAAATGGTGGAAAACCGAGTGTCGATGTGCTGCAAGCCGCTCTGAGCGGACTAATTGGTAGAAAACCGAGTTTCTGTGAGCTGTAAGCCGTTACCAGCGGACTAATTGGTGGAAATACGAGGTTCCGTGTGCTGCAAGCCGCTGACAGCGGACTAAATGGTGGGAAACCGGGTTTCCGACTTATTCCCAGCAGCAGCGATGGCGTCGCAGGTGGGCGAGGGTAATCTAAAAAGGCGTTGAAACAGGTATAAGCTACCTGGTTCAACGCCTTTTTGTTTACAGCCCCATGTTACTCTGTTTCTTCCGAAATATCCGCCCAGATCTCATCTTCGACATCTAGCTGGATTTGGGAAGGGTAGACACGTTGATCGTATTCCGTCAACATGTAACGCATAATCGCTTCTTTTAGATTAGCTTCAATCAAGATGCGACTTCTTTCTTGAATCGTGACCTCAGCGCTAAAGCCTTGATCCTCATCATAGAGAAGCTCTACTTCAACTGAAGTAACGGGTACTTCGTAACGTTCAGCCATATTGACACAAACTGCATTTACGATCTCATCCATAGTTATCCGCATAGTCAATTACCAGCGGCGATTATTGTCGTTTGGATTTTGTGGTTGTGTTTGACGACGACGCTTGAATGCATTGAAAACAGCCATAATGACAGCAATCAGAGCGACTATAGCAAGCACATTGATGAGCATACCCATCATGTTACCGAAGAAGCCAGATCCAAACATTCCACCAAACATTAAACCAGCTAAGCCCCCGATCATCATGCCCTTCATGAAGCTACCTCCACCAAAGAAACCTGGTTTTGAAGCAGCGCCTGTTGCAGATGATTTATTTGTTGTTGAGCTTTTGCTAACACCATCTTGTGCTTTAGGTGGTGTTTTGTTGAAGGATTTTTTTCCTGAGCTAAAAGAACGCGGTCTTGCATCTGCGCCATCAGCCGGAACAGTTACAGCAATTGTGAAAACGAACAGACTTAGAACGAGTAGTACTTTTTTCAACATGAAATTGCCTCCTGCTAGTTTAAAATTTATATTTGACTATGTAATACGTACGAAAGCGAAGAGGGTTTCAAAAAATATATGGATGCTCGTTAATAAATATTGAGGTATGCTAAAGAGAATAATTTGGTTGATAAAGAAAGAGGAGCTCCCCCATGATAGCGTTCAATTATCCTAACGAGTATATCCATTATTTGGCTGAATATAACGGTTCGCGTGATTACTTCGAATGCCATGAAATTATGGAGGAATATTGGAAGGAAAACCCGGATTCTGAGTTGAAGACATGCTGGCTTGTGCTTATTCGAATACCGGTGTGCTTGTATCATGCAAGAAGAGGCAATTGGGCAGGGGCAATAAAGCTTATGGGAAAAGCTGTGGTAGAAGCTGAGCCTGATCTATTCGATAAGCTAGGGCTAGACGGTAAGCAGCTAGTAAAAAATCTAAACCAAGTGCTACTTGATTGGAAAAAATCAAATGTAACCTATGAAGACATAGAGTTGACGATTACCGATCCTGAGCTGCTAGAAGCGGCTAAGCGGCGCTGCCAGCAGTTGGGATATACTTGGAGAATAAACGGACTTGAAGCAGGAGATAGCATCATTCATCGGCATTTGACGAGGGATCGGAGCGATGTTGTTCTAGCTAGGGCAGAATCAGCCAAGCGCAAAGCGCTTAGCCGTGAGATTCCAAGTAAACATAACCATCCGTAACGACTTCCAATTCACCGCTATCCGGATGAATAATCAAACCATGCACAGGTGTGCCCGGAGGAAGGAGGGGGTGATTGCGGACAATGTCCACGCTGTTCTCAACACTCTCTCTGACACTGTCAAAGCCCGTTAACCAACGGTTAAGGTTAATGCCCGAATGGCGCAGCGTATGAATAACATGCTGCTGGACACCTCTGGCCTCCATGTGCGCAACTACATTATTAGGATCAATACCGGTCATGCCGCATTCATGATGACCAACGATGTATACTTCATTGGCGTTTAGCTCATATAAGGCAACCAATATGCTCCGCATAATATTGCCGAACGGTGAGGTCAGAATGGCCCCGGCGTTCTTAATAATTTTGGCATCGCCGTTCTTAAGGTTCATAGCCTTAGGTAGAAGCTCGGTTAAGCGGGCATCCATGCAAGTAACGATTACCATACGCTTGTCCGGAAATTTAGTAGTCGTTAAATACTTCTCATATTCTTTGTTTTGTACAAATTCCTTGTTGTAAGCTATGATTTCATCCATTTTATGCAAAGCTAATTCCTCCAACTCAATCTATTTCACGCTTTCAGCGGTACGTCTGTCCTCTAATTTTAATCGATTACTATAAATTTGACCATCGCTAGCCAATGTAAATGCACGTTTGTCCGGTTGATACGTGATACGCATGTAGTCATCGAAGAACACCTCATGCTGCTGCTCATACCATACCTCGAAATGGTTGCTTTCCGCATTCAGCTCTCCGTTCTGTGGGGAATGAATGGCCCATAGCGTCGGCACTCCATTAACAGAGCACCCACAGCCTTCGGAGTCGGATACAAGCTTCCATACTTTAGTGTCTGCACCAAACCGGTTTTGTATTTCTTGAATGGCTTCATCGCTCCACTTAATGTTCATCAACTACCGTCTCCTATCTCGTTGTTTCGCTCTTTATTTTATGTAAGTAAGTTGATTATAAATTTTGCTGGGGGTATGATCAAGGGGACAATATTCAGCTTGGAAAGGTCGTGTCTATATGAGTAGCTTAGATCAGGGTTCATCGTCACCTCTGAAGCGTTTCCAAGAGTTGACGGGTCAAATTAAGCAATACGAAGAAATATTGGGTCTCGTCTATTGGGATATGAGAACGGGCGCACCGCGCAAAGGAATTGCCCAGCGCTCAGAAGCAGTAGGGGCATTGTCCTCGGAAACGTTCAGGCTATCGACTTCTAGCGAGATGGGCGAGCTGTTAGAGAAGCTGAATGAACCGGAGCAGCTTAAGCAGCTCGGTGAAATCGATCGTCGCTTAGTTGAGGAAACAACGAAGGAATACGAGCGCAATCGTAAAGTGCCTCCTGAATTGTATCGGGAATACGTCGTCTTGACCTCTCAAGCAGAATCCGCTTGGGAAGAAGCGAAGGAAAAGAATGATTTTCCGGGGTTTGTCCCTTATTTGGAGAAAATCGTTGCGATCAACCGTCAATTTATTGAGCTGTGGGGAGTGAAGACAACCCCTTACGATACATTGCTTGACATGTACGAGCCTGGTTTGACAACAGTGGAGCTAGATCGCTTATTCGGTGAGCTCAGAGCACGTCTTGTGCCACTAGCCGAGCAGATTGCGAATTCCCAACATAAGCCGGATACCTCCTTCTTGGAAGGTACCTTTGATAAAGAGGCGCAGAAGAAATTCAGCAAATTTATACTTAACGAAATGGGCTACGACTTTGAGGCGGGTAGACTGGATGAGAGTGTGCATCCATTCGCAACGGGATTAAGCCCAGGAGATGTAAGAATTACGACACGGTACCTACCTGACGATATTACGAGCGCTTTATTCGGTACCATTCACGAGGGCGGTCATGCGCTATACGAGCAGAACATTAATCCGGAGCTTGCCGGTACTCTGCTATGCACGGGAACCTCGATGGGTATTCATGAGTCGCAATCCCGTCTATGGGAAAATATGATTGGGCGCAGCTTAGGCTTCTGGCAACGGTATTACCCGGATTTGCAGGCTCATTTTCCAGGGCAGCTGGATGGTGTTACTGTGGAAGCCTTCTATCGGGGAATCAATGTCGTTGAGCCCTCATTAATTCGGATCGAAGCGGATGAATTGACTTACAATCTGCACATTATGATTCGTTATGAAATCGAGAAGATGCTGTTTAATGAAAACTTAGACCCACGGGATCTCCCAGAAGTATGGAATAAAAAATATGCAGAAGCTCTCGGTGTTACCCCGGCGACGGATGCAGAAGGCGTGCTTCAGGACGTTCACTGGTCAGGCGGCGCTTTCGGATATTTCCCATCGTATTCGTTAGGGAATATGTACGGTGCGCAGATGATAGACATAGCGCATAAGGAGCTGCCGAACTTGGATCAGCAAGTGGCTGCTGGAGAATTGCTACCGCTCAAGCAATGGCTGACAGAGCAGGTGTACCAATACGGTAAGCTGCAACAGCCTGCGGAAATCATTGAACGAATTAGCGGCAAACCGCTTCAGTCATCTTATTTGTGTGACTATCTGGAAAACAAATACAAAGATATATATCGATTGGAATAGTTGAGGAGGCGAAGGAGGGGAAACTCTTTTTCGTCTCTTTGCTATGCACATGCTGCCGGAGGGATTAAGGATGGGATTTCGTGTCATTAAGACAGCAATAGCTACACTAGCAGCGATCTATACCGCATATCTCCTTGGAGTGGAAAATCCATTGTCGGCAGGTATACTCGCGATAATGGGAGTGGATACGACCCGCTGGAAGGGAATTAGATCTGTATCTGCGCGTATTATGGCTTCTTTGTTAGGGCTACTGCTGGCATCATTTCTGTTCGAGTTCATTGGCTATTACATCTGGGTGCTTGCCGTGTACATTCTGATTTCTTACCCTTTGCAGGCTCGAACGGGATTGAAGGACGGAATTATTACCGGATCTGTTATCGTGTTTCATTTGTTCGCTAGGGGAGAAGTAACGTTTCACGGAATTCTAACGGAGCTTGAGCTTCTAGTTATCGGCTTGGGCTGGGCTACTGCGGTTAATTTGATCTACACACCTAAGGAAAATACAACACTCATTGCTCTGCGTAATAAGACCGAGCAGGGTTTCTCTGATATTTTTCATAATCTCGCCAAGCATTTGCGCAGTCCTGATTTCGTGTGGGACGGAAAGGAGATTTTGCGCACAGAGTCTGTCATAGACGAAGGGATTATGGTAGCACAGCGAGCACGCGAAAATCGACTCATTCCTCAAGATGAGCCGTGGCAGCTTTATTTTCAAATGCGCAGTCAACAGCATGAATCCATTAAATTAATGGTGGAATCGATTGCCTTCATCTCTAATCATGTGCCTCAAGCGGAGCTGATTGCTGTATTGTTCGACCGTTTAATGGAGGATGTGAAATCCGAATTTTATGAAGGCAATACCGAACAAATGCTGACAGAGCTAGAAAAAAGCTTCCGTGAGATGCCTTTGCCAGTATCAAGAGATGAGTTCGAAACCCGATCCTCGTTGCTCCATGTTTCCCGCGAATTACGTCGTTTCCTGGGTATTGCAAGCCGTGAGAAAAAACGGAAGTCAACTTCTGCTCAAGCGATCATACAATGAAAAGGTAAGTCTATTCAGACAACCGCCCGCATCTAAGCTGCTGGGTAACGGTTGCGGGATGCAACAATACATTTTTGTCACTCTAGACGAATGTCCTGCATAGACTTTAAGTGACTTGATCGTATGGAGGAGGTCTACCGAAATGGCTATTGCGGATAAACGGCTGCAACGAAGGGAAATCATCACGAAAGCGGTTTGCGGCAAAGGCCGTAAGTTCTCGACGATTACCCACACCGTAACGCCGCCGCACCACCCGACCAGTATTCTTGGAGCGTGGATCATCAATCATCAGTATGAAGCGGTGAAATCAGGGGACGGAATCGAAGTAATCGGGTCTTACGATATTAACATCTGGTATTCGTACAACAAAAACTCTCAAACCGATGTCGCGAAGGAAACGGTCTCTTATGTTGAGGTCGTTCCCCTATCGTACGTAGACCCGAAGCATCGCTCTACTACAGAAGAGGTTTCTGCGGATGCAACGCATGAACCTAATTGTGTGGAAGCGACGATTAGTTCCAATGGTTCTTCCGTGCTCATCCGCGTCGAACGGGAATTCGCCGTGGAGATGGTTGCTGAAACAAAGGTGTTTGTCGTAGTGGATCCGAATGGATTCGACGACGAGGGGAAAGACGTCGACTTCGGCCTTGGTGATGAAGAAGATTTTGAAGATCTCGATTCCGATTTACTGGAAGACGAATTGTAATCGGTCGGTCTTAAGCCGGTACTTAAGTCTATGCAGAGACGGAACAAAAGTCGAGGGCGAATGCCCTATCGGTGCAGCAGGATAAGCCTGATTGTAGCAATGGCAAACATAGGGAAGGGTCATTCGGCTTCGGCGTTCATGCGCCGCCTGCGGGACGGCCCTTCCCGTGTTGTGTGGAGGGAAGCTACATGACAGATCAAGTGGGAACGATGTGGACGTACGATGGGGATGGCGCGCGCAATACTTTGGCCGAGAGCTTATCTTTACCGATCATCAGTGATTTGTCGCTGGCACAGCCTAACGATTGTGTCATGCTGCTTGGGAAGCTGAGCAGAAGGGCAGTTGAATATGTGAATGCTATTAAGGGCTCAAAGCACGCGACACCTTTATTGTTGAATAGAGAAGCTACGAAGGTGCTTGCCTTGACCGCTACGGAGACGGAGAGAAGGCTTCGAAGAGAGGGATTACCTGCCAGAATAGGATCGTTAGATGATGGTGGAACCCCTATAACAGCTACGGTATGGGGATTCGATGCGATTGAGATAAGGCGTCTATATCCCGTAAAGCAGAAATTTAATGGCATAAAATATAAAGCGGGATCATTAGAAGATTCTACCTTTACGCAAGAGCATCCGCTCTGGAAGCCTGTAGAAAGAATGTCCGCCCGCGCATTGTTCTTGTTAGGTCTGGACTTTGGTCACGTAGAGCTCCTGTTAAACGACAGAGGGTCCGTTACGATTACTGGGATCTCACCAGTGATGAGTATCACGACTAAGCAAGGTGAACAGCGGCTTGAAAATTTAATTAGCACATTTGCAACTCACTGGTCTCATGAAATGGCAGATGGCGCACAAGCTACTTTGGGGGCAGATCCCGAGTTTATTCTGATGTCACCTGAAGGGCGTATTATTCCAGCATCCCGTTACTTCACTCCAGAAGGGGCAGCAGGATGCGACTCCGTAAGAATCAGAGGAGAGAAGCACTGGCCATTGGTCGAGCTGAGACCGAGACCGTCCATAAATCCCGCCCATGTTATGTCCGACATACGGAAGCTGTTATATGTAGTAGCTGAACGCACAGCAGGTGATAAGCTCTCGTGGAGGGCTGGAGCACTGCCTGTTCCTGGCTTACCGCTAGGCGGTCATGTGCACCTTAGTGGTGTTGCTCTAACGGGAGAGCGGCTGCGTGCGCTAGATAATACTGTCGCTCTCGTGATGCGTCTCCTAGAGCCGCCTATGGCCGCACGGAGACGTCCGCGGTATGGCTCGCTTGGAGACGTCCGTCGTCAGCCTCACGGAGGCTTTGAGTATCGGACTCCCCCCAGCTGGCTCGTATCTCCGCGTCTTGCCCTCGGTGCATTCGCGTTAACTAAGGTTGCGGCTGAGCACGCGAGGGAGCTAGCTGTAGACCGCCCATTCGATGAGGATAGCTATCGAGATGCATTCTACGAAGGCAATCGGGAGCTACTACTAATGGCAATGCATAGAATGGTTCAGACCGTAACAAAGACAGAGGGCTATAGAGTCTATCGCGAGCCTATCGATTTCCTGTTTAACTCAATTGCACGAGCACGAAGCTGGGATGAATCAACGGACATCCGTTCGAAGTGGCGCATTCCGATTAAGTAGATTGTAGCTTGTACGTCTGATTCCATTCCTATATATTTCTCTACTTCTCGCTACGATCATACACTGCGCCATAACGCTCACGAATTAAATCTGCAGTTAATTGTCCAGATAACGTGACCATAGGAACACCACCACCAGGGTGAGTAGATCCACCGACGAAATACAAATTATCGATGATCTCGCTTTGGCTAGGAATTTTGAATCCTCCATTAAGCTTCCGATCCGTTACGACACCGTAAATGGAGCCGCCATTTGAACCATAGAGACGTTCTAGGTCGTCAGGAATAAAGCTATATTCGAATTCAATATGTTTTCTTAAATCCTGAAGTCCCATTCTCTCCAGCTTGTCCAGCACCAGCTCGCGATAGCTTGCTTTGATCGGCTCAAAGCTCTCACCAGGACGGAGCGGGGGAACATGGGTTAAAACAAATAAGTTTTCCTTACCCTCAGGAGCTTGTGTAGGATCTGATTTAGAGGAGACGCCGATATAGACGGTTGGATCGTCTGTCGGAATTTTATCGACGAATATGTCATGAAACTCCTTCTCCGCGTTGCGAGAGAACAGGAAGTTATGATGCTGCAGCTGCTCATATCTTCGATTTACCCCAAGCAATAGCACGAGGCCAGAAACGGTGGGAGCGTATTTCTCCAGCTTGCGAGAAGTATCGGTGGCCTGTGGGAGATGATTCAGGATAGTGTTATAGGTTGGGATCGCCTCTAGATTAGACACAACGAGATCCGTTTCCAGCCTCGTGCCGTCTGACAGCCATACTGCCGTTGCATGGTTTCCCGGAGCTTCAATGCGAACAACCTCTGCGTTCGTTCGAACCTCTACCCCCAGCTCATCCAGTAGCTTGAGCATACCTCGGGCAATATTGTACATCCCACCCTCAACGTAATAAATTCCTAGTCCAAGCTGGACATGTATAAGCTGAGAGAGCGTCGCAGGAGCCGCGTAAGGAGAAGAGCCAATATACATGATGAAAAAATCAAATAGCTGCTGAAGATGCTTGTCTTTAAGGAAACGTTTGGTGCTCTGATGCATGCTCCGTAGAGGGTCCATAGACAGCAATTCCTTGAAGGAGTGAAGACCTCTGAGGTCACTTAGACCCGTTAGGCTTTTGCTATAAAAGCTTTTGAGACTAAGCTCATACTGATGCTGACAATATTGCAAATAGGTCATAAACCCTTCCGCGTCCTCTGGAGAAATCTTGGAAATCTGTTCGAGAAGCGTCGGAAGATCAGCTGCCACATCCATCGTCACTCCGTCCTCGAAGAAGGTACGCCATTGCGGCTCAACACGGATTAACGTCATGTAGTCTTCAAGCTTACGATTTGCACTGGCGAACAATTGCTTAAGAACCCAAGGCATCGTCAGGATGGAAGGTCCTGTATCGAAAGAATATCCCGCTCCGGAACGAATATTGAGCTTGCCGCCAGCTCTTTCATTTTTCTCCAAAACGACAACCTTATGACCATCGGCTGCTAGACGAATGGCAGAGGACAAGCCACCAAGACCGCCTCCAATAACTACCGTAGTTCCTTTCATAATAAGCACCCTCTCCAAATTAACCTATTATTTTGATCCTTCTCATCGACATTCTGAATATAGAGCTGCATGGCTTTGAATAGTATTTGTATGGAGTGAAATACTGATTTTATAGAATTTATTTCCAACATCATTATTGTTGTCCTAAGTTCATCCTTTTCAAACTGTGGAGGAGGGTAAAAATGCAAATGAGACAAGCATTGCCGCTACCCGAGATAGCAGGCATGAATAAGGCACGGGATGCATGGCCCTCTTGGAAAGCTCTCACAGTAAAAGAAAGACTACGTATACTCGCTAAGCTACGAGTCTTGATCATTCGAGATATGGATAAGTGGATCGACGTCTTGCAGACAGAAGCATATAAAACACCAATGGACACGCTGACGACTGAGCTGATGACGGTAGCTGAAGCCATTTCCTATTATGAGAAGCGGGCAGAAGCTCTCTTGAGAACAAAACGGATGCCAACCCCATGGAGATTTTTTGGCTCGAGATCCTATGTTGTCCGAGAGTCTAGGGGAGTTGTCGCTGTTATCGCGCCGTGGAATTTTCCTTTGCAGCTCTCACTTATTCCCGTCATTACGGCTCTAATATCGGGAAATGTCGTGCTGCTGAAGCCATCGGAGAAGCTTCCACTTACCAATCAATTGGTTACCAGTGTTATTCGGGAGGCAGGTTTCCCAGATGGGGTTTGCCAAGTGATAGAGGGGGGTCAAGCAACAGTAGAGAGGCTAATTGATTGCAGGCCAGATCATATTTTCTTTACTGGAGGTGTCGAAGCAGGACGCAATATCCTCAAGCATGCCGCCAAGCATCTGATTCCCTGTGAGCTGGAGCTTAGTGGCAAAGATCCAATGATAGTATGCGCGGACGCACTGATCGAAAGAGCTGCTCGCGCTGCTGTATGGGGAGCTTTCATGCATAACGGCCAAGTATGCGTCAGCGTAGAGAGGGTATATGTTCATGAGCGCGTGTATACCGAATTCGTTAACAGGGTAATTGTGTTGACCAAGGGACTAACACAGAGCTTAACGGAATGGTCTGATTTGAACGGGATGACAACTGAAACGGGCTGGCAACATTGTCAAAGCTTAGTGGACAATGCCCGATCTCAGGGTGCGGATATTGTTGCTGGGGGATTAGCGGAAGGTGCGATCCCGCCCTTGTTTCCACCGACAGTGTTAACGGGTGTAACACCAAACATGCGCCTTATGAAGGAAGAAATATTCGGTCCGTTGTTACCCATTATTAAGGTGAAGGACGAGCAAGAAGCGGTGAGACTCGCCAACGAATCTTCCTATGGTTTAAATGCATATATATTTGCAGAGGACATTGTGAGAGCAAGGAAGCTTGCAAGTCAACTACATACGGGTAACTGCTTTATTAACGATGTCGTTCAGAATATTAGCAACATGCACCTGCCATTCGGCGGGGTAAAGGAAAGCGGTTATGGAAAAATCCGCGGAGTGGAAGGGCTTTACGCCTTTACACATGCAAAGTCGATCATGGTCAACCGTGGCAAGCGCAAAAAACAAATGAACTGGTTCCCCTACGATCCCAAAGCTTTCAAATGGCTTAAGCAAGCGGTTAGGCTACTTTATGGAAGAAGAAGCAGGTGGCTGCGATGATACTGACTTGGTTAATCGTATTAGTTGGCTGGTTATGCGGCTGGCAGCTGCTCCTGGCAAATAAGACACTTAGGTTTACTAGTAAGCAACAGATTCACCAGCCATTCGCAAGACCTTCACTATCTATCATCGTTCCTGCAAGGAATGAAGCCTCTAATATTGGAAATTTAATGCGTTCATTACGGGGGCAGCTTGGACCGAACGATGAAATAATCGTCGTGAATGATGGCTCAGTGGATGACACGGGGATAATTGCTGAGGCGTGGGGAGCGCGAGTGGTCGCTACTAAAAGAATCCCTATAGGCTGGCAAGGAAAGAGCTGGGCATGCTGGAATGGGGTACAGGCCTCGTCAGGCGAAATGCTTTTATTCATAGATGCAGACGCTCAAATGGCTCCTAATGGCATTAATAGCATCGTTTTCGAATATTTAAGTGTACAGGGGTGCGGGAAAGGCATACTCACTATGCAGCCTTACCACCTGATGAAAAATGCCTACGAGAAGCTCTCCCTCTATTTTAACTTAATTGTGCTAGGAGCTATTGCAAGTGCTGGAAGGAAATCGGGCGGATTCGGACCCGTCGCCCTATGCCTGCGGGAGGAATATGACGATGTCGGAGGACATGCTGGAGTAAGTGGTTTCATTCTAGAACACTATGAGCTAGCACGGCGTTACGCTTCTATGGGCTACCCCGTTCGTAATCGGTATGGCGAGGGTGTCGTGACGTTCCGCATGTATCCTAGTGGATTTCTTAGCCTTGTGAGGGGATGGAGCAAAGGCTTTGCAACAGGAGCTGGTACCTCGTCAGTCCGAACGCTTTTAATCATCATTCCTTGGATAGCTGGTTCTCTCACAGCATTTACAAGCCTGATCAACCATCTCGTTAATGGTAGTTGGATAGGTAATCTTGCAGGAACTGCTATCTATATGTCTTATGCCATTCAGCTCTATTTGCTCCAGCAAAGAGCGGGCAACTTTGGATACCGAACTGTGGTTCTGTATCCTCTAGCGCTAATGACATTTCTGTGGGCGTTTATCCAGTCGTTGATTTCAACGTTCTTCGTACGAAGGGTGGAATGGAAGGGACGCACTCTAGCGCTGAAGGAGAAGGGGAAACGGGCATGAATCTGTGGACAACAGTGTGGACGATTACAGCTAATGTGCTGGGCGTTCTGATTATACATTTAGGGATAGCTTATGCGTGCTATAGAATGCCAGACTATTGGTTTGTCAAACGGCACCCGAGCTCTTATCAACAACTGACTGCCAAAGACAGCCTTCGAGAAGAAAGGTTTTACGATAGAGTGTTGAAGATTCGCAAATGGAAGGACCGGCTACCTGAAGGCAGCAAGCTATTCCGCCAAGCATTCGATAAAAGCAAGCTCCAACACAAAACAGCTGTCCATTACCGTCAATTTATATTAGAGACGAGACGCGCGGAATGGACGCATAGCTTATCTATCCTGCCAGCACCGTTGTTTCTAATATGGAATAACGCCATTGGGAGTGGATTAATGATTGCCTACTCTCTGATCGCCAACATTCCGTTCATTCTCATTCAACGTTATAATCGCTTCCGTCTGAACCGCATCCTATCTCATCTTGAGGGGAAAGAGCGAGCTTGATCGACTATAGGTACACAACAGAGCGGTAGCTTACTTAATAGCGCTACAAGATTTACCTGAAGGGAGAGAGAGCGATGAAGAAACGCAAAGTAGCCATTGTAGGCGCCGGACCTGGTGGACTTGCTGCAGCCATGCTATTGTCCGCACAAGACTATACCGTTGAGGTGTTCGAGAAGCAGGCTTCCCTCGGAGGAAGGACATCCCGGGTGGAGCTTGGAGACTACCGCTTCGATAGAGGACCGACCTTCTTCCTGATGCCTTCCTTGCTGGAGGAGTTGTTCAACTCCGTTGGCCGATCCCTTCATGATTACGTTCAATTGATCGAGCTTGATCCTCTATACCGGCTGCAATTTGGCGAAACGCAATTCTCTCCCTCACGAGATAGTAAGCGCACTAAGGAGCAGATTGACCGTTTGTTTCCTGGCGACGGTGATGGTTATTTACGGTTCATGGAAGAAGAGGGGAAGAAATTCGAGAAAGTGTCCCCGCTGCTCCGTCGATCATTCAGCAGCCCAAAGGATTACTTGAAGAAAGATCTATTATCCGCTTTGCCTAGATTGAACGCTGTGGGTAGCGTATATGATCGGCTTTCGCGATATTTTAAGGACGAACGATTGAAGTACGCCTTTTCCTTTCAAGCCAAATATTTAGGGATGTCACCTTGGGATTGCCCCGGTACATTTACGATTCTATCCTACTTAGAGCACAAATACGGCTTATACCATCCCATAGGCGGAGTGAATCGGATTTGTAAGGCGATGGGCAGTGTGATCAGTGAATTTGGCGGTGAAATCCGGTTGTCAGCTGGCGTTAAGAAGGTAATAACAAGCAACGGTCGAGCCATCGGATTAATGCTGGATGATGGGGAGAAGGTCGAAGCGGATCATGTCATTCTGAATGCTGATTTCGCTACAGCCATGAACGAGCTATTCGAGCCGGGAATCCTTCGGAAATATCGTCCCGAAAAGCTTGCACGCAAGAAATATTCCTGTTCGACTTACATGCTATATATGGGCATCAATCGCAAAATCGAGCTGCCTCACCATACAGTGCTGTTCGCTAACGATTACCGCCGCAATGTACAGCAAATGATGTCAGGGGAGCGCGTTTCAGAGGACCCTTCCATTTACATACACAACCCTGGGGTTACTGATTCGACACTTGCTCCAGAAGGCAAGACAGCATTATATGCCTTGATGCCAGTTGCTAACCTCACGGGCAAGACCGATTGGGTTAACGAGGAAAGCAGAATACGCGAAACGATGCTGAAGCGAATGGAGCAGCTTCCAGAGCTAAAGGGAATTAGCGGTCAAATCGAAGTAGAAGCGTCATTAACTCCGCTAGGCTGGCGTGACAATCATGGCGTATATCGAGGAGCAACGTTTAACCTTGCTCATTCTTTGGATCAAATGATGATGCTTCGACCGCATAACCGCTTCGAAGAGGTAGACAATTGCTGGCTCGTTGGTGGAGGAACCCACCCTGGAAGCGGGCTGCCGACAATTTTTGAATCTGCGAGAATCAGTACAAGCTTGCTAATCGAGCAGGATGCTCGGCAGAAGCTCTATGCCGCTTCTATTCCATCTAGCGTTCCTAGTGGAAAGGGGGCTTTCCGATGGAAGTAGCCATTGTCGGTGGAGGTATAGGGGGGATGACTGTTGCTCTCTTGCTGTCCAAGCAGGGTCATTCCGTGACCCTCTACGAGAAGAACAGACAGCTAGGTGGGAGACTCGCCTATCAGCAGATTGGGGTTAGCCGAATTGATCAGGGTCCAACGATTGTCTTACTGCCAGAGATGATCCTTAGCATTCTAGAGGAAGCAGGCGTGGAGCGGTCGCGCATCCCACTCATTCCATGTGATCCGATGCATCGTATTCATTATACAGATGGAACGGTGTTTCACAAATGGAGAGATACAGCGAGGCAAGCTCAAGAGGTGGAAGAGAAATTTCCTCATGAGGGCGATGGATTTAAGCGTTTCATGAGGGAGATGGAAACGGTTTTTGGCAAAGGCAAGGAAGCCTTTCTCGAGCGTCCTTTCTTGCGTAAGCGGGATTTCTGGAATTATCGGAATGTCGCTTTGCTAAACAAGCTTCAAGTATTTCGCAGTGTGAGGGAGGTTGCCGCTAAATACTTCCGTGATGAGAAGCTGAAGGATGCTTACTCCCTGCAAACGTTATACATAGGTGGTGCACCATACCGTTCACCGGGATTATACTCATTACTTCCTTTTGCTGAGCATGCTTACGGTGTTTGGTACTTCAAGGGTGGATACGCGGGTCTTTCCCTATTACTTGAGGATGAGCTTCGCTCGAGGGGGGTAAATATTCAAACCGACACAGAAATAGATGAGCTAATTGTTGAAAAAGGTCGCTGTCATGGTGTCGTGACGAGTAGCGGGCAGGCCCGATTCGATTCGGTTATCTATAATGGTGAATTTCCAGGATTATCAGGGTTGATGCGAGGTAAGGCACGTCCCAGGTTCAAATCGTTCGTTCCTTCCTCAGGCTGCGTACTCGTCTATCTTAGTGTCGCTAAGAGGTGGGAGAACTCAGCTGTTCATCAGTTTTTCCTGCCGGAATCGCTGACGGATCAGCTACGGCATATTTTCGATGAGGGTAAGCTGCCGGACGAGCCTTCTTATTATGTGTTTAATCCCATTGTGATTGATGCTGATGCTGCCCCTTCTGACGAGAGCGTCCTATGTGTGCTTATTCCTGTTCCTTCAATCGGTAAGGTGAACTGGAGCGAGGAGACGCCCGCTTTAGTGGACTATGTACTGGATAATATGCAGCAGCGTGCCTTCCCCGGCTTACGAGAAGCAATGATTCAGATGGTCGTGCGAACACCGGAGGATGCATCTGCTGATGGACTTTACCAGGGAGGCAGCTTTGGTATAGCCCCAATTCTCACGCAATCCGCCGCTTTTCGACCGCAAATCGTGCCATACCCAATACAAGGCTTATACGCGGTAGGCGCCTCTGTCCATCCGGGTGGAGGAATTCCAATCGTCATGCAAGGTGCCAAAATGCTAGCCCAGCATTTATCGAAGGAGTGGGAACATGGAACTGTCAGTCTGCCTCGCTAAATGCGAGAAAATGATCCGCACAGGATCATCTAGCTTTTACCATGCGTTCCGCCTGCTACCTTCCCCGAGGAAAGAAGCGGTCTTCGTTATCTATGCATTCTGTAGACTCATCGATAACTCGGTAGATGAACCAGAGAAATCCCCGTTCACACTGGAGGAGCTAGAAAGCCAGTTTTTACGCTTGGAGACGTCCAATGGGCATTTCATTTGGCCATCGCTCCGATGGTTATTCGCTAATTTTGCTGTTGATCCGGGTTCATTTATCCGTCAGATGATCGGCCAGAGAAGAGATTTAAAGCTGACGCATTACGACACGGTGGCACAGCTAGAGGAATATTGCTACCTCGTTGCAGGCACAGTTGGAGAGATGCTGCTTCCCGTGCTTCATGACCACCCAACAGAGCATGTTATTGAAGCAGGTATTTATTTAGGCAAGGCTATGCAAATCGTTAATATAGTCAGGGACGTGGGAGAGGATCAGCTCCGGGGGAGACGATATTTACCCCGCGAGCTTATGGATCAGCAGGGCTACTCGGCTCAGAAATTTGCAGAGGGACGGGTTGATGACACCTTCATTGGGTTAATTGACAATCTTAGCTCATTGGCTCGATTATGGTTCGATTACGGTTTGCAACGCTTGGATGCCTATCCCGCTTCGAGTGCCTTTTCAGTGGAATTGGCAGCAGGATATTACCGGGCCATATTAGATGAGATTGTAGCTAATCGATATGATGTGTTTTCTAAACGTGCAGTCGTTGGTACTGCCGCTAAGTTAGAGATATTCAATAACCTCAAGCGGAAATATATGCCGAGCATAAAAGAGCTAGCCCGATGAGCATTCGGATGTCCCGTAGTATAAGGCTAGTGTTTTTAGGGTGGTATACGGTCGGACTGGCGCTCATGCTTTCGGTAGGAGTACCCGATAGTCTTGGATTTGCTAACGGAATTTTCTTGCTTCTCTACGCTATTTACGCTGTTGAGCTATATGGTAGAGCGGCTATGGATGAACGAAAGCTATGGGCGCGCGTCATTGCAGTGGGGGTCATTACCTTTTTTGTAGAGTGGATTGGGGTAAGGACTTCGTGGCCTTTTGGAGACTACAGTTATACTCCTTTACTCGGTTGGGCTCTTGATGGAGTGCCGATTGCTATTGCTTGCGCTTGGGTAGGAGTTCTATTAAATGGAATTCTACTGTCGGACGGGCACTCAAGGTGGAAAAGGGCTCTGCATACGGGATTGTGGACGGTTTTGATAGATCTTGTTCTCGATCCCGTAGCCTTTGTCAGAGAAATGTGGATATGGACAGATCACGAGGGTGTGGTAGCTTATTTAGGTGTTCCGATTAACAACTTCATCAGTTGGTTTCTCTTGTCTGCGTTGCTGTCTCTGGTGTTCCCTCTCGTTAAGCATCCTCGGTTAGTGAGAAGAGAAGCGGCAAGGCTAATGCAACTCATCCTTCTGATGTTCGGGGTGTTGGGGATTAAGGATGGCTTGATTATACCATTAGCCATTGCTCTTATCGGAGCTGCAGTAGCGGAAGGAGTGGCAAGAATTGATACAAGCACAAAGAAGCTTACGATTTGAGAAAATATTCGCCCTATATAATGATCGTTACTTGCTCAGGAGAAACTTCCACTCCTTCGGTGTTAGAGGGAATATAGATCCCGTAGCAGAAGGGCGTCCGGTCATCTACTTGATGAATCATAGCTCTTGGTGGGATGGTCTTGTCGTGTTTCACGCTGTCATGAGATTATCGAGTCGAAAGCATTACCTGATGATGGACGAGCTTCAGATGAAGCGCTATCCCTTCTTTCGGAAAATCGGTGCGTTCTCTGTCGACAAAACGGGAGCAAGAAGTGTGATGGAATCCCTTCGTTATGCGGAAGATTTACTGAAGGATGGGAAGCCAGTATGGTTATTTCCTCAAGGTGATATCTATCCCCTTGAACGAAGGCCGCTGAAGTTTTCCGGAGGAGCAGCCTACTTATTAGAGAGGCATCCAGAAGCTGTTATTCAGCCTGTAACAGCTTATTATAGCTTGACGATGCACCAGAAGCCGGATGTTTCTTTGTTTTTTGGTTGTCCTCAGCAAGGGGAGTGCGATGACATTTCCCGTAAGGAGGCAACGTCGGCGTTAGAGCGTATGCTTGAGATGCAGCTAGAGGAGCATAGAAAGCAAGTTATTGCGGGCAATGGCAGAGCCAGTGAGACAGATTTCCGCTCCCTACTGAGGGGCAATCAATCCGTTAGTGATACCTTCTATGGATTCAAGCGGGGGGTGGCCAAATGGAGCTCGTTCTTTGGGCGGTAACCATTACGCTTGCGTTACAGCTGCTTTTTGTTTTGTGGAATTTGCGTCAAATGCCTAAGCTGGGCTTGCGAAGAGGCGACCTCCTGACAAAGGAAACCTCACAGGAAAGTAAACAGGACAATAGCGGTGACAGACCGTTATTATCTGTTCTCATTCCCGCACGTAACGAAGAAGAACAAATCGGACAGTGTGTGTCCTCTGTACTTGCAGATTGCTCGATGCTTTTAGAGGTACTCGTACTCGATGATCAATCAGAGGATGGCACTTATGAAGCCGCTTCCGTCTCCTGTTCGGGAGATAATCGTCTGAGAGTAATCAAGGGAACAGAGAAGCCGAACGGCTGGATGGGAAAGAGCTTCGCCTGCCATCAACTGTCTAAGGAAGCCAATGGTGAATGGTGGCTTTTTCTTGATGCGGATGCCAGATTATCGGATGGCACGCTTTCCAATGCAATGGACATGGCGCTTCAGCAACAGAAGGGTCTTATTACTGGTTTTCCAAGGCAAGTAACGGGATCTTGGATGGAGAAGCTAATAGTCCCGTTAATGAATTTTACAATTGCCTGTCACTTGCCGGTTAAGCTAGTTCGCGATTCTACTGATCCTAAGTTCGTGGCTGCGCATGGTGCGTTTCTGCTTATTCACTCGGACAGCTATAGACAGATCGGCGGGCACGCTGCATTCAAGGAACATCTCGTAGATGATATGCAAATGGCTAAAGCAGTTAAACGAGCGGGATTGCCCGTCACACTTGCGGACATAACAGATTACGTATCGGTACGAATGTATAACGACGCCTCGGAAGTATGGAACGGGTATAAGAAGAATGTTTTCGCTGGAATGGGACGTAATCTGCCCTTGTTAATTGTCCTCTTGTTGTTCTACAGCCTACTCTACATCGTTCCTCCGATAATGCTCATAATGGGAAGTCTTGCCTGTGGGTTGGAAGGCTTACAATCGGCTATCTCATTAGGAATAGTACCTGCTTTTGTTGCTTGGATGCTGGGTGTGGCTATTAAGTATAGGGTAGATAGACAAGGGAAGCAGCCAGCCAAGTTCGCATGGTATTTGCCCGCTGCCATTGTGCTCTTGATTTGTATTGCAATTGCCTCCTGGAGGGCAGCCGCTAACGGACAGGGTTATGTATGGAAGGGGAGGCGCTATTCATGAAAAGAGTTGTCGTCATCGGGGGAGGGCTAGGGGGGCTATCTGCTGCTATTCGATTGGCAACTGCTGGATTTTCCGTTACAGTGCTTGAACAGCAGCCAACGCTTGGCGGCAAGCTACAAAGAATTCAGCTCGGCCATTATACCTTCGATAGAGGACCCAGTACGATTACGATGCCAGAGGCTTTCCGCAGAGTGTTCACCAGTGCAGGGAGGAAGATGGAAGACTACATTCAGCTCTACAAGCTTAACGAGGGAACACGAAACATTTTTTCAGACGGTACCACAGTCGATCTCTCCTCAGATTTGGAGGCCGTGGAAAGCCAAATTAGTGCGTATAGCTTAGAGGATGCTGCTCAATATAAATCGTTTATGAAGGAATCCGAGATTTTGTACCGCTTGGCTGAATGTAATTTTATGACCCAGATACTAGGGTGGAAAGAAAAGCTACAACCTCGTATGGCACTTGCTTTTGCAAGAGTTCGCCCTTTTATGACGATGGATAAATTACTACGTCGTTACTTTCACCATCCGAATACGATAGCCATGTTTGGTAGATATGCCACTTATGTGGGATCCTCGCCCTGGAGCGCGCCCGCGATCTTTGGTATGCTTCCACATATGGAAAATGCCCTAGGCATATATGGAGTTAAGGGTGGCACTTATGCTATAGTGGAAGGCTTCAGTCGCTTGGCTAGAGAGCTAGGCGTGACGATTAAGACGGGAGTTCGCGTCACTCGAATCCTTTCGCGAAATGGCAGGGCGGTAGGTGTGAGCACTGATCAAGGGTATTATGATGCGGATTATATTGTAGCAAACGGTGATGTGCTTAGTGTTTGTGAAGAGCTGCTCGACGACAAGGATCGTGGAGCCATGTCTAGAAAGAAGGTTACGGAATACGAGCCTTCGTTATCAGGATTCGTTCAATTAGTAGGCGTGAAGCAGGAGTACCCACAATTGCTGCATCATAATGTATTTTATCCGAACACCTATTCGGAGGAGTTTCAGGATTTGTTTATACATCGGGTTCCACCCTCTGATCCAGCCATTTATGTATGCCATTCCGGGCATTCAGAGAGAGGGATGGCTCCAGAAGGGGCAAGTAACCTATTCATACTGGTAAACGCGCCATACCTGTCGGATTTAGTTAACTGGGACAATCCGTTCACGAAACAATATGGGGAACGAATATTAGACAAGCTAGCAAGTCTCGGTATTGAAGGATTAAGAGACGCTGAGGTAAGGATGAGCTATACACCGCTTCAGCTTAAGCAGGACACGTCGGCCTATCGCGGAGCGATATACGGAATTTCGTCGAACTCACCCCGACAAACGTTTGCTAGACCGTCCAATAGAGGGCCGATTTCGGGGCTCTGGTTCGTAGGCGGTACAACTCACCCTGGTGGCGGCACGCCGATGGTCGCTATGTCTGGTCAATTGGTAGCGGAGTCGTTGATCAAACATTCAGGAGTATAAAGAAGGAGGTTATCATCATATACGATTCCAAATACTCCTCGGAGTACCCTACAACTATTGAACGTAGGAAAAAGGAGCACATCGAGATTTGCCTACAAGAGGATGTGACAAGCAAAGGTGGAGGAACGGGTTTCCAGCACTATCGCTTTCGTCATCGGGCTTTGCCTGAAATAGATTACGCTGCGATCGATACATCAACTAATTTTGTTGGGCGCGCGATCAAGGTGCCGCTAATGATCAGCTCAATGACAGGCGGTACAGAGGAAGCGGCTCGCATTAATATAAAGCTGGCGGAGGCCGCGGAGAAAAGAGGGTGGGCGATGGGGTTAGGCTCCTTGCGAGCTGCAATTGAACAGCCAGCAACGGCAGCGTCCTATCAAGTGCGCACCTATGCACCGAACGTACCCTTGATAGCCAATATAGGGGCTGTTCAGCTTAACTATGGTTTTGGGATCGAACAGTGCCGTAGAGCAGTGGAGCTTTCCGATGCGGACGCTCTTGTTCTCCACTTGAACGGACTACAAGAGGTGTTCCAGGAGGGCGGGAACAGCAATTTCGGCGGACTATTGCGAAAGATTGAGCAACTATGCAAGGTAGCTGAATTTCCCGTAGGTGTTAAAGAGGTCGGCTGGGGAATCGATGGCGTGACGGCAAGGGCGCTAAAAGAAGCAGGGGTATCTTTTATAGATGTTGCAGGTTCAGGGGGGACTTCTTGGAGTCAAGTTGAGAAGTTTCGTTCTACTAATAATCTGAGTAAAGCTGCCGCTGAGGCATTCGCAGATTGGGGAACGCCGACCGCCCAATGTGTTGTAGAGGTTAGCGAAGCAGCAACTGATACCTATCTCATTGCAAGCGGCGGTTTGGTAAGTGGTGTAGACGCAGCGAAGGCGATAGCGCTCGGTGCGAATATGGCTTCTTTCGGCCGCGCATTACTTGCGCCCGCTGTGCATTCTGAAGCTGAGCTGAACCAATTGCTGGAGCGATTGGAGCTTGAACTGAGAATAGCGATGTTCGGCATTGGTGCTGCTAATTTACAGGAATTACATAGAACAAATCGAATTGTGCAACTGAGGGCAGAATAACGTCGGTATGATGTTGTGATACTCTCAATCTTTTTCCTCAAACTGTCCTGTCCTAATCCATTTTTGCTATAATAAGATATCGAACTAGTAATCATTAATGGCATACGATAGCAGGAGGAAGACCATGGCTGGATATACCCCCATGATGGAGCAATATTTGTCGGTAAAAGCAACGGCCACAGATGCTCTATTATTTTTTCGCTTAGGCGATTTCTATGAAATGTTTTTTGAGGATGCGATAACCGCGTCTCGTGAGCTGGAGATTACTTTGACAGGGCGCGGAGCCGGGCAAGAGGAACGGATACCAATGTGCGGTGTTCCTCATCATGCCGCTGAAGGTTATATTGCTAGATTGATAGATAAGGGCTATAAGGTTGCAGTTTGTGAGCAGGTGGAAGATCCAGCTAGCACGAAAGGTGTCGTAAAGCGTGAAATTGTGCGTATCGTCACTCCGGGTACGGTTATGGATTCCAAAATGCTCGGAGATGCTTCGAACAATTTTATCGTTGGAGCCTCGCAATTAAATGGTCGCTTTAGCATAGCAGCTTGCGATTTGACGACTGGTGAGCTCTACGTCACTTCATTCGCAGACTCAATTGAAGCTATTAAAAGCACTTTAAATGTTTATCGCCCATCCGAAGCGGTTGGTGATGAATCAGCTATTGCTGCTTTAACGGCTGACACGAATTTAACAACACGGAGCTTGCTAACGACTGTTCGTGAAACGGCTGATCTAGAGAAGCTGACAGAGCAATTTCCTGATGAGCAATGGAGCTCCTACGAGCCTGTTCGACAGCAGGCAGTCGCTCATCTGATCTCTTACCTAGATGAGACACAGAAGCGTTCGCTTGCCCATCTTCGATCTGTTAAAGCCTATGATTCGGAATCTTATATGTCCTTAGATGCCTTTACCAGAAGAAATCTTGAGCTAACAGAAACCGTTCGGGACCGTTCCCGCAAGGGTTCTTTATTATCGCTATTAGACCGTACACGTACGGCTATGGGAGCGCGATTGCTTAAGCGCTGGATTGATCAGCCGTTGCTGAACCGGGAAGAAGCAGAGCGCAGATTGGATGCGGTAGAGGCGCTTAATCAGGATTGGATTAAACGCAAGGAGCTTCGCGACGAGCTAGGGGAAGTATATGATCTGGAACGGCTCGCGGGTAGAATTGCTTATGGCACAGCTAATGGTCGTGATCTGAATGCGCTCAAAAATTCCTTGAAACGAATCCCGTCCATTCAAATGCTATGTGAAAGCCTCGAAGCAGAGCCGCTTACTCAGCTTGCTAGCAGGATGGATGCTTGCCAGGATATTGCTGACGCCATTGAACGTGCGATTTCGGATGAGCCGCCTGTCACTCTCAAGGATGGCGGACTGATTCGCCCAGGCTACGATAAGAAGCTCGATGAGCTGCGTGAGGCGAGTCAGAACGGTAAGCAATGGATTGCTGAGCTTGAGCGTCAGGAGCGGGAAGCTACAGGCATTAAGTCGTTGAAAATAGGCTTTAACAAAGTGTTCGGCTATTATCTGGAAGTCACCCGTGCGAATCTCGTCAACCTCCCAGAAGGACGATATGAACGTAAGCAAACACTGGCGAATGCCGAACGATATGTTACACCTGAGCTGAAAGAGAAAGAAGCGCTCATTCTAGAGGCGGAAGACCGCATGTTCGATTTGGAATACGAGCGGTTTATTGCTCTGCGCGATGAAATAGCTGGTCAGATGGCAAGGCTGCAGCGTTTAGCGGAAAGCGTAGCGGCACTAGATGTACTTCAGGCATTCGCTGAAGCGAGTGCGGAACGAAGATATTCTCGTCCAAGCTGGACAGATGGGGAAGGCTATGATCTAACGATCGAGGAAGGTCGCCATCCTGTCGTTGAATCGGTTAACGAGAATGGTGTGTTTATAGCTAATGAGACCTCGCTAACCTCAGCTGATGGTTCCATCCTACTCATTACCGGACCTAACATGGCGGGGAAAAGTACTTATATGAGGCAGGTAGCAATGATCTGTCTGATGGCTCAGATTGGCTGCTTTGTCCCTGCTCGCCGCGCTGTTCTACCGTTTGTCGATCGTATTTTCACTCGTATCGGGGCAGCGGATGACTTGGTCGGAGGCCAAAGCACGTTCATGGTCGAGATGAAGGATATTCAGGTCATGACGGAGCAAGCGACGAAAAGAAGCTTAATTATTATTGATGAATTAGGCCGTGGAACCTCAACAGATGAGGGGATGGCTATAGCGCAATCGGTTATTGAATATGTACATAATCATATCGGCTGTAAAGCGCTTGTCTCGACTCATTTTCACGAATTGGCTCATTTAGAAAGCTCTTTGTCTGGCTTGAAAAATGGCTGTATGGCGGTCAAGGAAAGTGCGGACGGAGTTACCTTCCTTCGCAAGCTAGTGCCGGGAGCCGCAGATTCAAGCTATGGGATATATTGTGCGCAGTTAGCCGGATTGCCAGAAACGATCGTATCACGCGCCTACACGCTGCTTAATGATAATGGGTCCATTAATACTCCGAATATTGTGACTTCACGGGAAGTGGCAACAGCGGTAGAAGCTATCTCTACTCCACCAGTCGCTGCTGCAGCTCCTGCGATCGGCGTTGTTCAATTGTCCATGTTTGCCGACTCTTCGGCACCAGCTAAGTCGCAGAAACCTTCGGCTAACGATAAGCTGCTTGATAAGCTTAGGAAGCTTGACGTCATGAGAATGACTCCTATGCAGGCATTAGAGTGGTTAAACGATGCGAGGAACCAATTAACTGAAAGTGGTGAGCAATAATGAAGCTATTCAGAAGATCGCGAATTTCGCTTGCCCTTTTCCTTTCCTTAGCCATATTCCTTTGTGGAGTTCCTTCCGCTCTTGGAGCGACCGCCAGTCAGCTTCAGGAGGTTCGTGGGCTTCTTGAGAAATATCACATTAGTAAGCCTTCTGAGGAAGACCTCAATTATACGGAAATCAATGCGATGATAGAGTCTCTTCATGATCCCTATACCCAGTATTTCGATGATGCGCAATGGGCGGCATTTAACTCTGCATTAGAGCAAACCTTCGTAGGTGTAGGTATTGTTCTGGCTGAAGATAAGGGTATCGTCTATGTAGAGGATGTCATTGCTGGAGGCCCTGCTGAGGCTTCCGGTGTTCAGGCGGGTGACCTGATTGTAGGCGCAGGTGGTAAGTTATTTAAGAGCACAACGATAGCAGACGTTCAGAAGGAGCTTCGTGGGATAGAAGGCTCTGTCGTAACAATAAGCGTGAATCGGAACGGTAAAGTGTTGAAAATAAAAATAACGCGCAAGCCGATACATCTCCCGGTTGTGACGACACGAATGCTTGACAGCGGTATTGGCTACCTAGCTTTATCAGGCTTTACTTCTGATGCAGGCAGTGAGGTTAAGAGCCAGCTGGCTAAGCTAGAGGAGAAGGGGCTTACTTCATTGGTGCTAGACCTTCGTAACAATGGCGGAGGATATGTGAATGCGGCTCAAGAAATTGCAGGGTTGTTTGTTGAGGAAGGTGTTCTTGCCCATATGCGGGATCGTGATGGGACAGATGAGCCGCTAGAGGTTGAGGGATCGACTAAGCCTTATCCTGTTATTATTCTGGTGAACGGTAATTCGGCTAGCGCTTCTGAGCTGCTGTCTGGAGCCTTGCAGGACTATGGGGTCGCTAAGCTTGTAGGGACTACGACTTATGGTAAAGGTGTCGTACAATCGATTATTCCTGTTAAGAGCGGTGGCAAGCTTAAGGTGACGATTCAAGAATATTTCACGCCTAATGATCGGAAGGTTGATAAAGTTGGGTTATATCCAGATTTGTTCGTAAATGGGGTAGCTGAGCAATTAATTGGCGCTTACCGGTTAGCGGGCGGTGAGAAGATGTCGCTAGTATCGAATAAAGCTAGTCTATCTATTAATGGAGTGAAGATGTCGCAGTCGAAAGCGGTATGGAAGGATAAGAACGTCTGGTACGTCAATATGAAGCTGGCTGCTTCCTTGCTGGAATCCAATTTAAGCTACGATGCGAAGAATCGTTCGATTACGCTCGCGAATGACTCCCAAGCCCAAACTCTTAAGAGCAATGACTCTCATCTGAAAATTATTGATGGAAAGTCGAGTATCGACATTGCTTTACTGAAAAAATGGTACCCAAGCTTGTCCTACTCCGTTGCTGGTGATTCCTTAACTCTAACGGTTAATTAAACAAATTATTATTGGACGTGTATGTCCTAAAGGAGTGAGTCGGTATGGGCATTATCCGTCCCCTCGATGATCATTTGGCGAATCAGATCGCGGCTGGAGAGGTGGTCGAGCGACCGGCTTCTGTGTTAAAGGAATTGATTGAAAATGCGGTCGATGCAGGCGCCTCTCGTATCGATGTATCTGCAGAGGAAGGCGGTCTGAATCTGCTACGTGTGGCGGATGATGGGACAGGCATCCAGCCGGATGATTTACTGCTCGCATTCCAGCGTCACGCGACGAGTAAGATTGCTACAGGCAAGGACCTGTTCCAGATTGCCACTTTAGGCTTTCGTGGCGAAGCATTGCCAAGTATTGCAGCCGTTGCAAAGGTGAAATGTGTTAGTGCAACGGATGATAGCGGCTTGGCTCAGATGATTGAGATTGAAGGCGGCACACTCATCTCCAACAGGGAGACGAATGCACCGAAGGGCACGGAGATGGTCGTTAAGGATATATTCTTTAATACGCCTGCCCGGCTTAAATATATGAAGACGATACAGACTGAATTGGGTCATCTATCCGATGTTATTTATCGCCAAGCGCTTGCCAGACCTGATATTGCTTTTACATTTTCCCATAATGGAAATCTGCTGCTGCGCACACCGGGAAATGGTGATCTCCGTCAGGTAGTCGCAGCGATCTACGGCACATCGTCAGCGAAGGCTATGATTGAGGTAAAGGAAGAGAATCCGGATTACTCGATCTATGGCTTAACCGCGCTTCCTATCGAAACAAGAGCAAATCGCAACGCTGTGACGGTGTTGATCAATGGGCGGTTCGTTCGCAGTCAAGCTGTCGTTCAACCGCTAATGCAGGCGTATCATACGCTCTTACCTTTGCACCGTTACCCATTAGCCGTTATTAATCTGAAAATGCACCCAACACTAGTCGATGTCAACGTGCATCCTGCTAAGCTAGAGGTACGATTCAGCAAGGAGAGCGAGCTGCGCGCTTTTGTCGAGACCGCGATCAAGAATACGGTCAGCAGCGAGGCTTACATTCCTTCCGGGGCTTCGGTTAGAGAGGCTAAGCCGAATGCTTGGGTTCAAGATCAAATACGTTTTCAAGTTCCTCGTAATGAGGCGGTGCAGGAAGAGATTGCGGCCGCCGTTCAATCAGATGAGCCAGCTATTGCTGAGGCAAAGCCGGCTTATGAATTTACGGAAGGGTACCAAGCGAAGCCAGCTATAACAAATGATTGGCCTGCAAAGCAGGAGGAGCGGTCCCGCCCTTCTAATGAGAAGTCATCTTCATATTCGTGGTCGGAGAAGCCTACATCAGACAAGATTCCTGATGATGTTTGGAAAATGGCCTTCGCATCGCCGGAAGTGAAGCCTCAGGTGCCACATTTTCCGGAATTAAGCTGGATTGGTCAACTGCATGGAACTTATATTGTAGCCCAGAACAGCAATGGCTTATATTTAATTGATCAGCACGCAGCGCATGAACGGGTGCATTATGAATATTATTATGACAAATTCGGCCGCCAAGAAGAGGCTAGCCAGGAGCTGCTGCTCCCTGTGACCCTTGAGTTCGCGCCTGATGAAAGCACCGTAATGAGAGGGCGGCTAGCTGCCTTTCAAAGCGCTGGTGTATATATGGAGGACTTCGGTGGCAATACCTTTATCATCCGGGCTGTTCCGCACTGGTTTCCGAGTGGAGACGAGGCGGCGGTCGTTCGTGAGATGGCAGAGTGGGTTATACAGGAGCGCAGTCTAGATCTGCATGTGCTGCGGGAGAAAGCAGCCATTATGTGCTCATGCAAGGCGTCCATTAAAGCTAATCAAGCACTGACTAGAGAAGCGGGAGATAAGCTCTTAGAAAGGCTTGGTGCATGTCGCCAGCCCTACACCTGCCCGCACGGTCGCCCAATCGTAGTCAGCTTCAGTACCTATGAGCTTGAGAAAATGTTTAAGCGGGTGACGTCTTGATCGTAACCACATCTGAGCGTCCGCAAGAGTCTACCGTGGAACGGGCGATTCGTTTGGCAGGCGAGCTGCAGGTGACGTATGTTCCGCGCTCAAACAAAACAATTCGGGCTCTATATACAAAATGGGCTACAGATGAGATCGTTGTCGTCAGCCCAACGGAAGTTAGACTCTTGCAGGAGGGGCAGCATCCATTTTATTATCACCCGAGTATGGCGCTTGTCAGACTTAAACGGCTAAGAGACGGCGGTAACGACACTTTGTTGGCCGTTTCAGGAGCTACCGCAGGTGATAAGGTGCTGGATTGCACGGCTGGCTTATGCTCCGATGCGCTTGTTTTTAGCTACGCAGTTGGGAAGCAAGGTACAGTCGTTGCCTTAGAGGCATCGGATGTTCTTCATATAATTGTCCGTGAGGGGCTGCAAACCTACGAAACGGGATTGCCTGATATCGATGAAGCGATGCGCGCTATACAGGTTGATCAAGGACGATATGAGGATATCCTGAGCAAAATGGACGATAAAAGTGTAGATATCATTTATTTCGATCCAATGTTTGAGAAGCCAGTTACGATGTCGAGCTCGCTTATTCCACTTCGGTCACAAGCGTTCAAGGAGCCGTTAACAGAGGAAGCGGTGAAGGACGCCATTCGCATCGCACGTAAGAAAGTTGTTCTTAAAGATCATCGCGACAGCAGACAATTCGAGCGGCTTGGCTTCAGGCTTGTGCGAGCGTCTGCCTCGTCAGTAGCATACGGGGTGATAGATATTGAATAGTGAAACAGACGATCGTCCTCTGTTGCTCGTCTTGGTAGGTCCAACTGCGGTAGGTAAAACTGCTCTTAGTCTTCAATTAGCTAAAGCCTTAAATGCAGAAATCATTAGTGGGGACTCCATGCAGGTATATCGGAGGATGGACATCGGTACTGCTAAGCTCATGCCTGAAGATCGTGAAGGTATTCCACACCATCTCATTGATATATGTGAGCCGGACCATCCTTTTTCCGTGTCGGAGTTTCAAAGCTTATGCACACAAAAAATTCAAGACATTCATAGCCGTGGACGGTTGCCCTTCATTGTAGGGGGAACAGGGTTATATGTGGAGTCTGTATGCTATGGGTTTCAATTCCAAAATATTGGCGTTAATGAAGCTTACAGAGAACAGATGCGAGCCTTTGCACTCACGAATGGTCCCGAGGCGCTGCATGAACGCTTAGCCGTTATTGATCCGCTTACGGCAGCTAAGCTACATTACAACGATGAAGGCAGAGTCATACGTGCGTTAGAAGTTTTTCATATGACGGGCAAACCGTTGTCCGAGCAGCAGGACCAATCCCGTGGAGATGATAAAAAATCTCCTTATCGTTTATGTATCATCGGATTGACTATGGATAGGGCCGAGCTGTATCATCGAATAGAGCAACGAATCGATGATATGATGGCTGCCGGGTTAGTAGAAGAAGTAAGTGTTTTGCTGAAGGAAGGCATTCCTCGCGAAGCGGTTTCTATGAGAGGTCTTGGCTATAAGGAGATCGTCGCTTATCTAGCTGGAGAGATGGATTATGACGCTGCGGTTGAAATTTTGAAGCGCGATACAAGGCATTTTGCGAAGCGGCAACTTTCATGGTTTCGTCATATGAAAGCATTAGAATGGGTTCATATCGAGAAAGAAGAAAAAATGAGCGAACTTTTTCAAGAGATCTGTGCTATAATAGCAGGAAAGTTTCTGATTGACATTGAATATATTTATTCATAAATATGATGTGGCGATGGGGGTTTACGGCCAATGAACAAGTCCATTAACATCCAGGATACATTTCTTAATCAACTTCGCAAAGACAGCATTCCGGTAACTGTTTATTTGACCAATGGGTTTCAAATTCGCGGTATCGTTCGCGCCTTTGACAACTTCACCATCGTAATTGACAGCGAAGGACGTCAACAAATGGTATACAAACATGCAATTAGCACGTTTATGCCACAGCGTAATGTATCTCTCATGCAACAGGATAGCGGATCTGATAACTGATCCAGAGTTTCCAAGCTACCGGTATTGTGAAACTTTTGCTTAGTAAAAAGCGTCTAACAGAATAGGCCGGCACCTGAGCAACCCTTTACCGGGTTGTTCTTTCTTTATGGAGAGTTGAGCTATAATAGGGTTAAGAAATAATACTTGGGTAAATTAGAGAGTAGAGAGAGTAATGGATAGAAGGGGAGAACAAGATGAACCAGCCTGAAGGTCAGGGAACTATCTCACGAGGCAAGAGCAGCAAGGCTAAAGGGAAAGGAAAGAGCAAGGGACCTCGTAAGGGAAGAAAAAAAGCCGTACTTATTTGGATATTTTTCGTAGTATTATTTGCAATTGTATGTGCGGTAGTAGGTTATTTGCTAGTTATCCTTAACGGTGAACGAATTCTTAGTGCTAATGTAAATAAATTAAACTTAGACAAAGCTTCAGTCATCGTAGATCAGAACGACAAGGAAATAGCCAAGCTGTATGTTTCTGAAGGGAATCGTGAATTTGTTTCCTTTGACAAAATTCCGAAAAAGCTACAGGATGCTTTCGTAGCGACTGAGGACAAACGGTTTTTCGAGCACAATGGTATTGATTTGTTGGGAATTGGTAGAGCTCTCGTGAAGGACGTCATTGCACGGAGCGCCAAGGAGGGTGCGAGCACCATCACCCAGCAGCTCTCTAAAAATCTGTTCCTGAATGCAGATAAGACGATTTTCCGTAAAGGAACAGAAGCATCTATTGCGCTGGCTCTTGAACGGAAGTGGAGCAAGCAACAGATTCTTGAGCTGTATTTGAACCGGATCTATTTTGGTAAAGGACAATATGGCGTAAAGACGGCTGCTAAATATTATTTTAATGTATCTGATTTGGACAAATTGGAATTGTGGCAGATCGCTACATTAGCCGGTATTCCTAAGTCACCAGGTACGTACAATCCGATAAGCAATCCAGAGAGGTCGATGGATCGCAGAGCTGTCGTGCTTAAGCTTATGTACGATCAAGGGCTTATTAGCTTAGAGGAAAAGGAAGCAGCGGCTAAGGTCGTTTATGATATCAAAAAAGCGTCAGGCCAAACAGGTAAATACCTCACTTATGTAGATTATGTGCTAGATGAGGCAATCGAGAAAACCGGACTTAGTGAGGAAGAGCTGCGGAGTGCGGGCTATCGCATTACGACAACGATTAATACGAAGGCTCAAACAGCAATGGAGAATGAATTCGCCAATGCCGAGAGGTTTGAGACAAGTAAGGATGAGAGACTCGTTCAAGGCTCTATGGTCATTATGGACCAGTATGACGGATCTTTAATCGCTATGGTCGGCGGTCGTGATTACCAGATACAAGGGTTAAATCGCGTTACGCAGCAACGTCAGCCTGGCTCATCATTCAAGCCAATCGTAGACTACGGTGCAGCTATTGATACAGGGGATTATTATCCGTGGTCGACGGTACAGGATGTTAAGAAATGTTATGGGAATTATTGTCCTTCGAATTCCAATGGGAACTATTTAGGAACGATACCCATGAAGCAAGCGATTAAAGAATCGCGTAATGCATCTGCAGTATGGCTGCTGAATGAGATTGGAATTAGCAAAGGACTCTCATTCGCGGAGAAGCTAGGAATTAAGCTGGAAAAAGAAGATCGAAACCTTTCGACTGCACTGGGAGGTCTGTATCGTGGCGTAACTCCCGTGCAGATGGTAAGAGCATACGGTGCGTTCGCCAATGGCGGAACTCTTCAAGACCCGCACAGTATCTTAAAGATCGAAGACAGCAGAGGCAAGAAGGTATACGAATACGACGAGTCCAGTGCTACGAGGGTTATGAGTGAGAATACGGCGTATTACGTTACTCAGCTTCTACAGGGCGTCGTACAGAAGGGCGGAACTGGCGTACGTGCTAATTTCGGTGGACGCCCAATCGCAGGGAAGACAGGAACTACGCAGGCTGGTATCCCTAACTTTAAGACAACTGGAAACCGTGATGTTTGGTTCGTTGGCTATACGCCGGAGTGGACGGCTGCAGTATGGTATGGCTATGACAAAACAGACAAGGATCACTATTTGAAGAAAAGCAGTGGTCAGGCTGCAGCCATGTTCTCTGCGGTAATGTCCAAAGCTATGGAAGGCGTGAAACACAAGAGCTTCCCTATTCCTTCGGGCTTGAAGGATGATGAGAAGCTTGCGGGAATTAACGGCTTAATAGCCGCGTATTCCCCAGAGCAGGTGTCCGTCGAGCTTACCTGGTCCCCTGTAGCTAATGAGGGGATGACATACAAAATCTATCGCAAGGTAAACGGTGAAGCAGATTTCAGAAAGATTGCAGAAACCGCTGATCCGTCGTACGACGATTACGCGATATTGCCGGATCAGGTGATAACCTATTACGTAACAGCGTACCAAGCATCCAAGAAAATGGAGAGTGCACCGTCAGAGAAGGTGACTATTACAGTTACGACAGGTCTCGAGGCCACGCCTCCACCTGGAGAAGAAGGTGGGGAGGTTGATCCCCCAGAGGAGTCTGAATCGCCACCAGAGTCACCGCCGATAGAGATTGTAGTTCCTGGGGGAAGTCCAACCCCGAGTCCAACACCGAGCCCTACACCAACCAACAATCCAAGTGAAACGCCAATCGGTGATACACCTGCCAGTCCTCCTGCGGGTTAACGAATTTGATGCTTGATGAGCGTCCCATAAAAGCAGCTGATCTGAAAGACGATCAGCTGCTTTTATTACGTTTGCTGGGGACGCGCTCAACTGGTTCGGAAAGGCAACTTGTGGTAAGCTCTTTATATATTGAGCTGTCTAATCGGCAGCACGGGCATTATCACTAAGGTTGGATAAACGGAAAGGAAAGTAGGCATGAAACGTAAATTTTCCGATCGCGCTAATTGGCGCCGTATATTAAAGAAAAGCTATGCATGTATTCCGATGGATGATGCCCATTTCAGGGGCTTCGTTACTTTGTATCGAATTCACGAGCTACGTGACCCCTTGTGGAAGGAATACAATGGCCGGAGAATGTGTTTAGCTGATAAAGGTTACTTATGGATGCAGCATTTTCCACGGGGAGAGCATTTTGTCGTTACTACGATGTTCGATAACAAAGGTCAAGTCGTGCAGTGGTATATCGATATATGCAAGGTCCAAGGATTAACGGATCAACAGGTTCCGTGGTTTGATGATCTATTTCTCGATATCGTTGTTCTGCCGACGGGTGAAAAGCTGCTGCTGGATGAGGATGAGCTGGAAGAGGCTTTGGATGAAGGGCAAATTACGGCGAAGGATTCTGCGATGGCACAGAAGACGGCGGGAAGACTTATGGAGCTCATTAACCAGAATAAATTTCCGTATTTTGATCTCAGCTTGACTCATAGACGAGTGCTGCTTGATAAGCTGGGATGGGAGAAAGGAACTATTTGATGTACGGGTTTAATAAAGGGAGGGTATCTGCCTCCCCTTCCTTCGCTGTGAGGCCGAGGCGTCCTAGGTGGCTCAGAGCATTATTGTGGTTAGTATTGGTGGGACTGGTTGCGTTCATGACTTGGTGCGGATCACTTTATTACCTGATAACGAGCTACCATGGAACGTCTGAGAACGAGAGTGCTATGAAAGCTGACGTGGGCATTGTTCTAGGTGCCACACTATGGAACAACGCACCAAGTCCTGGCTTACGTGAGAGGTTAGATCAAAGCTTAAAGCTGTACCATGCTGGTGCTTTTAAGCATTTTATCGTAACAGGTGGCTTGGATGACAATGGTGCAACCTTGACTGAAGCAGAAGGAATGCGCAATTATTTGCTCGAGAAAGGCGTTCCTGAACAGGCAATTGAAATGGATACCCTCTCAAGAAGTACATATGAGAATCTGCTTTTCTCACAAGAAATTATGGAGCAGCAGGATTGGAAAACAGCGGTTATTGTTACTCATAGCTATCACGGGTCACGGGCGGAGAACATTGCTAAGAAGCTTGGCTACGATCCTGTTCAGGTTAGCGTGACGGACTCCAAGGTGCTTAAGATGTCCTATCATGTGACACGAGAAATATTAGCTTATACAAAATGGTTAGGTATGAAGCTGTTCCTATGACTAGGGATCGGACGAACGGAATACATTGGTATTGCGGCAAATTCGTCGACACAAGCCATATGGGGTGAAACGTCATGAACGCTAAAGCGAGCACATCGGACGTTAGGGAAGCTTCGGCCGCTCAACAAAGGCCCTCCCGGCAAATTAACGTCATCTTGCGTAATTCGGAGCATGACTCTGTGGCGGGCTCAGCGACTGGAACAGTGGATTCTAATGGGAGCAACAGATTGTTGCCCCAAACCGGGCCATGGGTAGAATGGCAAAAGGAGCTTGACCGGATGGTCGGGCTGGATAATATTAAAGAGCTGGTTTACGAAATATATGCGTTGCTGCAAATTATGCAATACCGCAGTGAAGCGAGTTTGCAGGCTCAAGCCCACGTTTACCATATGATCTTTAAGGGAAATCCGGGCACTGGAAAAACGACGGTAGCTAGGCTGCTTGCAAAGCTATTTCAAAGTATGGGATTACTGGCTAAAGGACATCTTGTCGAGGTTGAACGGGCAGATCTTGTAGGGGAGTATATTGGGCATACAGCGCAGAAGACACGAGAGCTTGTCAAAAAGTCACTCGGCGGTGTGTTGTTTATAGACGAAGCTTATAGCTTGGCGCGTGGCGGGGAGAAGGATTTTGGAAAAGAAGCTATCGATACTTTGGTCAAGGCGATGGAGGACTACAAAAATCAATTTGTGCTCATATTAGCTGGATATACGTTAGAGATCGATGCTTTTATTATGACCAATCCCGGACTTCCTTCGCGATTTCCTATTCAGATGGAGTTTCCCGATTATACGGTTGATCAGCTCGTCCAAATTGCAGAAGGAATGACTAAGGAACGGGATTATACGCTGCTTCCCCAAACCTTGTTCAAGCTCCGTCAGCTTCTTATACAGGAGAAGACAGAATCCATCTACGATTTTAGCAATGCCAGATATGTACGAAACGTATTGGAGCGGGCAATTCGCTATCAGGCCGTTCGTTTGCTTTCCCAGTATCCATCGGTTTCTCCTGGTAGACAGGAGCTCATGGCGCTACGACCGGAAGACGTTCGCAGTCTTTAAGTTTACATAGAGAGAGGGTCATGTTGATGAGACAAAGCACGTATGAAACAGGCACAGCAGATCGCGAGAAAGCGATATTGGTTAGTCTTGTAACGGATAAGGTCAAAAGATCAGGCGCCGATCCTGAGCATTCGCTGGATGAGTTGGCATCGTTAGCGGAAACGGCAGGTGTTGAGGTTGTTGATTCTATTATGCAAAATCTAGAGGTTCCTGATAAGAAATATTTTGTAGGTAAAGGAAAAGCGCAGGAAATTCATGCATTAGCCGAGGAAACAGGAGCAACGACTGCGATATTCGATCAGGAGCTGTCTGGCGCACAAGTCCGCAATCTAGAAGAAACATTGGATATGAAAATCATCGACAGAACGCAGCTGATCCTAGATATATTCGCAGGTCGCGCCAAAACCCGAGAAGGTATTTTGCAGGTCGAGCTGGCGCAGCTTTCTTATTTGCTACCAAGGCTATCTGGACAAGGGAAAAATCTGTCTAGACTAGGCGGCGGTATTGGAACAAGAGGTCCAGGGGAAACGAAGCTGGAGACAGATCGTCGTCACATTCGGGATAGAATTACGGAGCTTAAGCGTCAACTGGATACTGTAACTGCTACTCGCAACCTTCACCGCGAGCGCCGGCGTAAAGCCGGCGTAGTGCAGGTAGCGCTTGTCGGCTACACGAATGCGGGGAAGTCTACTTTACTTAGGCAGCTAACGGAAGCGGATGTGTTGGCAGAAGATAAGCTCTTTGCTACATTGGATCCAACCTCACGCAATCTGATCCTGCCGAGCGGCAAAGAGATTATACTTACGGACACGGTTGGTTTCATCCAGAACCTTCCTCATGATTTGGTTGCTGCATTTCGCGCCACGTTGGAGGAGGCGGGGGAAGCGGATCTGCTGCTGCATGTCGTAGACACCTCATCTCCGATGAGAGAACGGCAAAAAAAGGTCGTTGAAGAGGTACTGCAGGAGCTTGGCGCGGGCGGGACGCCCATACTTGTCGTTTATAATAAAATTGATGTAAGCTCTGAGGAAGCCTTGTCTATGCTTTCCGGAGGGCAGGATACTATTCGTGTGAGCTCCTTTAATGACCAGGATATGCTGCATTTAAGGGAAGCAATCGAGGACAGAATATTGGGCGATGTCGCTCTATTCCGAATTCCGGCGTCTCGTGGAGATTTGGCAGCGCTCGTATACAGGGTCGGAGAAGTCATTGAGCAGGATACGGAGGAGGATTTACTTCTTCTAACAGTGAGAGTAAATCCGACCGATATGGAGAAATCAGGGCGCGCACTAGAGCCCTATCGTGTAGTAGAGCAAGAGGCTTAGTTTATAAGGCGAAAGGAAGTCCATCATGCAGGGCAACATACAGTTAGAGTTTGAAGAGCAATGGGAGCAATGGGCGGACGAAGCGGAGCAGCTGGTTTCACCGCAGTTTAGAATTATGGATAAAATAGTCGAGAAGAACCAATGGAAGGTTATCCAAGCCTTTCAGAAGCATAAGGTGAGTGATTATCATTTTGCCGCTTCTACGGGCTATGGTTACAATGATCGTGGACGTGAAGTGTTGGATTTGGTTTATGCAGATGTGTTCGGTGCTGAAGCCGCAATCGTCAGGCCTCATTTGGTTTCGGGTACACATACGATCTCCGCGGCGCTATTCGGGGTGTTGCGTCCAGGTGACGAGCTGTTGTTCGTAACGGGACGCCCATACGATACTCTCCATAAGGTCATTGGCAAACCAGGGGATGGCTTGGGCTCGTTAGCCGATTGGGGCGTTACGACCAAGATTGTTCCCTTGTTAGCGGATGGAAGTGTCGACTGGGAAGGTGTGTCAGCGGCAGTAACAGAACGAACAAAGGTGTTTGCCATTCAGCGCTCTAGGGGCTATGACTGGAGACCTTCCTTCACTGTTGAGCAAATCGGGGCGATGGTTCCTCGGTTAAAGGCTTTGCGTGAGGATGGAATCATATTCGTAGATAATTGCTACGGTGAGTTCACTGAGGTTCTGGAGCCTACGCAAGTAGGAGTCGATCTCATTGCGGGCTCATTGATAAAAAATCCCGGTGGAGGAATAGCCACTAGTGGTGGTTATATTGCAGGAAAAGAGCGGCTAGTGGAGCTGGCGGCTTATAGAATGACTGCCCCAGGTATTGGTGGTGAGGTCGGTGCCATGTTAGGTACAACCCGTTCCATATACCAAGGATTATTTCTTGCCCCATTATTAGTAGGACAAGCGGTTAAGGGAAGTATATTCGCATCGGCGGTATTCGCAAACCGAGGATTTGAAACACATCCGCGCTGGGATGATCAAAGAACGGATTTGATCCAAGCGATTCGTTTTCCATCAGCCGATCCGCTGATCCATTTCGTTCAATCCGTACAGAAGGCTGCAGCCGTTGACTCACATGTCGTACCTGAGCCTTGGGATATGCCCGGTTATGAGCATCCTGTAATTATGGCGGCGGGGACCTTCATTCAAGGTGGCAGTTTAGAGCTGTCGGCCGATGCGCCAGTGCGTGAGCCTTATATTGCTTACATGCAGGGGGGGCTAACTTACGCTCATGTGAAGTTTGCCGTCAAGCAAGCGCTACAGGAGTTCAAAACGCGTGGGTATCTATAGGCTATGTTGTCTGAAACCTCACACATAAACCTTACATGTCTTGACATGTTTTTGTAGCAAGGTTACAATGAAAGTGATTTCAATCACAACACAGTTAGCTGGAAGGTTGGTATGACATGGGCGACGAGATTCGCAGGAATATGGCGTTGTTTCCGATTGGCATCGTAATGAAGCTGACCGACCTGACCGCCCGCCAGATTCGTTATTATGAACAGCATGAACTCATTCAACCAGCGCGTACAGACGGTAATCAACGCTTGTTTTCATTTAATGATGTTGAACGTTTAATGGAAATTAAAGCTTTGATTGAGAAGGGCGTCAATATTGCCGGGATCAAGCAAGTGATGAATCCGGTAGGGCAAGATGAGAACGACGGAACAATTATTAACGAAATGTCTGAGGTTAAGAGACGTGAGATGACCGACACTCAGCTTCATCGGATGCTTAAACAGGAGCTTATGACGGGTAAACGTCCAGGACAGGTTTCTTTGATTCAAGGTGAGCTTTCTCGGTTCTTCAAGCACAAATAAGATCATAACGAAGCATTCTAGGAGGCTGTCATGACCTACACTCGTGAAGATATTACGCGCATTGCTAAAGAACAGAACGTTAGGTTCATCCGACTGCAATTTACGGATTTGCTTGGTTCGATTAAAAACGTAGAAATCCCGTTCAGCCAATTGCAAAAAGCGCTGGATAACAAAATGATGTTTGATGGATCATCAATTGAGGGTTATGTTCGGATTGAAGAGTCCGATATGTATTTATATCCAGATCTTAGCACTTGGGTCATCTTTCCATGGGTGACTGAAAATAAGGTTGCTCGCCTCATTTGTGATATTTATATGCCGGATGGGACGCCTTTCGCTGGCGATCCACGTGGAATCTTGAAGCGTACTCTTCAAGAGGCTGAAGATATGGGATATTCAACGATGAATGTTGGTCCTGAACCGGAGTTTTTCTTGTTTCAAACCGATGACAAGGGCAATCCGACTATGGAGCTTAACGATCAAGGTGGATATTTCGATCTTGCCCCTACGGATTTAGGTGAGAACTGTCGCCGTGATATCGTGCTTATGCTCGAAGAGATGGGCTTTGAGATCGAAGCCTCTCACCATGAGGTTGCACCGGGACAGCATGAGATAGACTTCAAATACGCTCCGGCAATTAAAGCGGCCGATCAAATTCAGACATTTAAGCTCGTCGTGAAGACGATTGCTCGTCAGCATGGGCTGCATGCAACATTTATGCCTAAGCCTTTGTTCGGGATGAATGGCTCTGGTATGCATTGCCATCAATCATTGTTCCGTGGAAACGAAAATGCATTCTACGATGCTAATGATAAGCTTGGCTTGAGCAATGAAGCTCGCCATTATATGGCTGGAGTACTTAAGCATGCTCGTGGTATTGCTGCAATTACTAATCCTACGGTCAATTCGTACAAACGTCTTGTTCCTGGATATGAAGCGCCTTGTTATGTAGCTTGGTCCGCGAGTAACCGTAGCCCGATGATTCGGATTCCGGCATCCCGTGGCTTGAGTACTCGTATCGAGGTTCGTAATCCAGATCCTGCAGCTAATCCATACTTGGCGCTTGCTGTTATGCTGAAAGCAGGCTTGGATGGTATTGCGAATAAGCTACCAATTCCAGCTCCAGTAGATCGCAATATCTACGTAATGAGCGAGGAAGAGCGTCTAGAAGCTGGAATTCCTAGCTTGCCGATTAACATTAAGGAAGCTCTAACGGAGTTGCTTCGTGATGACATCATCTGCGACGTGCTTGGCGATCATGCACTAAGCCATTTCTACGAGCTTAAGGAAATCGAGTGGGATATGTATCGAACACAAGTCCATCAATGGGAACGTGATCAGTACCTTACGATGTACTAAAAGCTAATAGGGGCTGTTCAAAGGTGAAAACTTTTGAGCAGCCTTGTATATTTTAAATCGATTGTAGTTTTTGCGGGGATGTATCTCCCTACGGGTGCTGTTGAAATCGTGAAATCTGAATGGGTAAACTCTTAAATAGGAGATTTCACGATTTCAAAGGCAAGCGCTTCGCTCCTACAGGAGATACATCCCCTCTTTTTCTCATCGATTAAGGGTAGTGACAATACAAAGAATAATCTATCGTATCCTATCGCCCTCCCACCGAATTTCACAACTTCCGCTAATTCCGCTGCAATCCGCAACCCACTTCAATTCGCATACCGATTACGACCTCGCTTACCTCGCTTACGGCATTTCCAATCCCGCTACAATCCGCATACCGAATAAGATCTCGCTTACGGGATCTCGCAACCCAATACAATTCGTATGCCGATTTCAATCTCGCTTATATCACCTCGCAGTCAACTACAATCCGCTTACCGATTATCATCTCGCCTACGGCATCTCGCAACCAACTACAATCCGGATACCGATTACGACCTATCCTGAGGCATAGCACATGCAAGAGGGATGTGTTTCCTAGCTAACGAATCGTATCGTGCTTATTAGCAATAAATTGCCTACTTATTTTTTCTTACGAACTCCAGTGGCGCTATTGAGTGAAATATAGGAGGAATGGTGCTACTTTACTTGATATAGGATGTGTGGAGTTCGCTAAAATATAAAACCATTAGATTTTGATCAAATAAGAGTTACTGAGTTCGTAAGCCATAAGTCACGCAAGCCAAGCATATGAAAGGCAATCCATTTCTGAATAATCTCCGACATAAACGTTGAAAGCCGTGAAAGGACGGTGTTCAGCTTTATGCTTGTGAAAATACAATGAAGACATTATTAAGGGGGTTAATTGTTTGACAAGGGGTAAGGATAGTAGCTTAAACGGGCAGCTAAATTGCAACATAATTTGATGTGAATTCGTTTTATTTGGTAAAGAACCTATAAAACAAGAGATGAGAAAGAAAAATAGAAATGGTTGTTATGACACATACACTCGTCCAAATAAATTGGATTAATGAAAATAAGGGAGCGATTCATCAATGAGAAAGAGGTTACTGTGTATAATTTTATTATTAGTAGTAACGATATTATCTGGGTGCAGAGCCACCGAAAACCAGGAACTTACCGAAAATGCTGAAATCGCAAAATTATATATTGAAAAGGAAGGTTACATAGTTTTGTCGTATGAAAGTAATGTTTCAACATACGTTCTAACAAAAGATATGGTCAAAACTTTACCTTATTCAATGTACTGGACTCTCCCTGGAAACGACCCTAAACCGGCATATGGCAAAACTGTATCCGTGGAAAAGTTTATCGTAAAAAATCACCCATTGGATAACTACAAAAGTGGTAACGCTAAGTCCAAAGGTAAGACTGAAGTTTATGTACATTTAGCGAATGGTGAAGTCGTTGCTGGAACATCTTTTCCAGTTATGAATGAACAACTATCAGGGGGTTACTGGAATATTAATGGAAAGACAAACTAAATGAAAAAATGACTTTCTAATTAAGCAGAAAAACGAATCCAAGGATTTAGTCCACATACATAAAAAGCGTACGCTTTGCATATGAAGAAGGTTACCTCACAACGAACCCCTAGAGAGGATCGATGTAGACATGAAGAAACCAATTTCGAGATCCAAGCTACGACTTATGTTCGGGAAAACTTATTATACTTGGCGAAGATATGCTAGATGGTTGGTTGATGGTATTCCATTCGCGCGAACGTTCTCACAAGACCCACTTGCACATATTGTATTTCATCATGAAACACCAACGCTTCGGAAGCTAAAGGACGTGGATATGTGGCTCCAATATAACAAAGAAATCAATCTGGCGCTTGCGATTAAGCGTCTAAATGGGCTCCTCCTTGCGCCGGGTGAAACGATGTCATACTGGAAGCTTATCGGCAAAACAACAGCGCGTAAAGGTTATGTCCCGGGCATGTTGTTGTTTTATGGCGGCTTCAAGCCAGGGATAGGCGGAGGTCTTTGCCAGCTTTCGAACCTGATTTATTGGATGACGTTGCACACACCGCTAGCAGTCATGGAACGTCATCGGCATAGTTACGATGCATTTCCGGATACAAACCGAACACAACCTTTTGGTAGTGGGGCGACTTGTGCTTATAATTATTTGGATCTTATGATTTCGAATCCAACTACTACGCTTTATCAGCTTCGTCTTGAGTTGAAAGATCATGTTCTGCGAGGGGAGTGGCGTGCAGTTGAGAAATCATTATATACCTACGAAATCTATGAGAAGAAGCATCGCATCGAGCAGCAGTATTGGGGAGGTTACGTTAGGCGCAACGTACTTCATCGAAGCGTCTTCAACCAGGCGGGCGAGTTGATTGATGATGAATTTATTACCGAGAATAATGCACTCATGATGTATTCACCCTTATTATCTGAAACGGCAAAGGATGGCTAACCTTATATTACGAACGAGAAATGAGCTCATTAAAAATGCAGACGTTCGTTTTTAGGAGTGTTTGAGGTAGCATCGTTAATTAGAAGTTAGGAAGAACGACGAACAGGAACACAATTAGGACAACAATACTGCTAATCCTACTCATGAGTAAGTAGGCATCACTGGGTTCAGAATCTCCTTTAACCATCCAGCCATATCTTAAGTACCAGCCGAATGCAGGAAAGAAAATATTAAGTAGCGCCATGGCTATGAACAGGAAAGCGAAGATAATCATAATAATCAGCTCCTTGTTTAGTTATACGAGGAATGTAGGGAATAGTTTCCAATTAAAAACAGGCAACCCATCCAGACGAATGTCTGAGGGGGTTGCCTGTTTAGTTATAATGGCTTGTTTACAGGAAAGAACGAATGAGGCCGATGACTTTGCCAAGAATGCTGACATTAGGAAGCCGAATAGGTTCCATGCTTGCGTTCTCAGGCTGGAGACGAATATGGTCTCTTTCCTTATAGAAGGTCTTAACAGTTGCTTCGTTATCGTCCGTCATAGCTACTACGATATCGCCGTTGGTTGCAGTAGGCTGCTGACGAACGATTACATAGTCACCATTATGGATACCAGCATCAATCATACTGTCTCCCATAACGGATAGCATGAATACCGGCTGATCGCCTACCATGCTAATGGGAAGGGGGTAATATTCTTCGATGTTTTCCGTAGCTGTAATAGGCAAGCCCGCTGTTACTTTACCCAGTAAGGGGATAGGTCTAACAGAGGACGAGAATCTATAGTCAGAATCATCGTCATCCCCAAGAATCTCGATTGCACGAGGCTTGGTAGGATCCCGGCGGATTAAACCCTTCTTCTCTAGACGGTCTAAATGACCGTGTACGGTTGAGCTGGATGCTAAGCCTACGGCTTCTCCAATTTCACGGACGGAAGGGGGATACCCCTTGTCACGAACTTCGTTCTTGATGAATTCTAGTATAGAATTCTGGCGACTGGACATCTTGGACACGCCAAGCCCTCCCTATGTATCAGTTTTCATTATGACAAATTATAGCACAGAACTCGAGTTCGCACAAACATTCGTTCTACAGAACAAATGTTCCTAAAATAGTTGACTAGCACATATGTTCGTGTTACGATGTTACCAGAACAAATGTTTGGGGTGAACTTAATGGTGCATTTATGGGTAACGTCCAGCTCAGCTCCACTTTCTTCAATACATAATAATGATGCTTCTTTTAAGTCTGGACGGTTTTCTTCGCATAAGGGGACTCTCGTTATGCGTAATTGGAAATGGGCAAGAAGCTTGTTCTTTTTGTTCGCTTTTGTCGTGCTTTTCAGCGGCTTTGCACGTGTACATACTTCTGCCTCTTCTAGTGCAATCGTGCCTGCTACTCAGGAGGAGCTAGTGATTGTCATAGACAGCGGCGATACGCTCTGGGGGTTAGCTAATACCTATAAGAAGAATACATTGGATACCCGGGAAGCGATCCATCAGATATTAAAGCGTAATCGATTAGCCACTTCTGATTTAACGATAGGACAGACAGTCATTATTCCAGCTACAATTGTTTCCTAAACCCCTACAGGGTACGATTATTCCCGACCGGCTATTTCCGGTCTTTTTTTGTTGTCCACCTTTCTTGACAACCTATCTGCGGAAATGGCAAAGTATAGAGATGGCAAGAAAAAGCGGCTACAGTACCCACTGGGTGCTCATGGTGCTTTGAGTAGATGAGTTAGAAAAGAATAATGCATTTTTACTTGCTGTATCGTTAAAGAAAGGGAGTGTAAATGTCATGGAAAAATTGATTAACAGAATTAATGAATTATCCCGTAAAAATAAAACCGAGGGCTTGAACGAGAGTGAGTTAGCTGAACGCGAACAGCTCCGTCGTCAATATATTGATATCTTCAAGCAGAACTTCCGCCAGGAATTGGACCGCATTGAGGTCGTGGAAGACGAGCCAACAATTAAACACTGAGGCCGCTGGGAGAAGGTACAATGAATAATTAACACATGAAGCATCATGATGATAACGTGCTTCTACATCTATGTAGCGAGATACGTTAAAAACAAGGAGGAAGTTTATGTCCCGCTCATGGGAACGAATGGTCGAGAAAAATTCAAAGCAAATTAACAAACGCCGTAAAAAGGATGGCAAGAAAGGAATCAGTCCTAACGCGCCGCAAATAGACCGTTTTAGAGGTCGTAATTATATCGTTCCGATATTATTGCTCATGCTTATTCTGCTTTATATCACTATGGCTCAGCCATGGTCTAGTAACTTTATGCAGGATCAGACGCTATTCTGGGTGACGATAGGCTGTTATATCGTATTGGCCATTTTCTACTATTTACGTCGTCCTTATTTGTCGGTTAGTCGTGATACGCTGGAAACTCGGAAGTTTACCGGCTACAAAACATTGCGACCAACGGAAATACGCAAAATTACGGTTCAACCGGGTTATATTATCGTTGAATCCGTTAAGGGAGCTAACTGGGTATTTTCACGTTTAATGAATCGCTATCCGTTGGGTCTTATGAGTGAAAGATTAAAAGCATATTCAGAGCTGCACCATGTTGAGTGGGAAGTAAAAGCCAAGTGAGGAGAAGGCATAATGTCAGTCAAGGCTGTACTATTTGATTTAGATGATACGTTATTATGGGATGACCGTAGCGTAAGCGAGGCTTTCAAGGACACTTGTCGTTTCGCTGCAGAGGCAACTGGAGTTAATGAAGAGGAGCTTGAGGCTTCTGTTCGTCGCGAAGCAAGAGCGATCTATGAAACATACGAAACCTTCGGCTTTACTCAGATGATTGGTATTAACCCATTTGAGGCTTTGTGGGGAAAATTCGAACGTGGCGAGCACCCGATGTTTCGCAAGCTCCAGCAGCTGGCTCCTGAGTATCGGGTACATGCATGGACCCAAGGGCTTGCCGCACTAGGTGTTAATAATCCCGGCCTAGGACAACAGCTCGCTGACATATTCCCGGCTAAACGTCGTAGCTTGAAGTATGTCTATGAAGAAACGTTTGCCGTATTGGACGAGCTTAAAGAATCTTACAAGCTACTGCTTCTTACGAACGGTTCTCCAGATTTGCAACAAGAGAAGCTTGACGGAATGCCGGATCTCATTCCTTATTTCGATTCTATTGTCATATCTGGTAGCTTCGGTGAGGGCAAGCCTTCTACTAAGCTGTTCGCTCATGCGTTGGAACAAATTGGTGTTACGGCCGACGAGTGTATTATGGTAGGGGACAAGCTCACGACAGACATTCTTGGCGCTAATCGTGCAGGAATAATCTCAGTATGGATTAACCGTCACAATGCTGTTCGCAACGACGATATTATTCCTTCTTACGAGATAACTAGTCTTTCCGAGCTTTCCGACCTCGTTCATAAATTAAATAGCTAAATGATAACTGACATAACAAAAATACAGCCAATATCCATTAGGATGCGGGCTGTATTTTTCTATAAAACGCTCATTAGTATGGCGAATACGGATAGGTGCCTTCGATAATCCCTTTTTCCCAATACGAATTATTGCCTTTGTTATAGCCCTATTTCATTAACCTGTAGACTATGCATCTTTTCGTCTGTTTAGGATTCTGTTAGTATAGAGTTTAATGATTTGACAGACAGGGGAAGAGAACTGACTATGACTTTAACGCATACTAAACCGTCTCTGCAAGAGGCACTAAAGAATAGAATATTAATCCTTGATGGTGCGATGGGCACGATGATTCAACAGGCTGATCTAACTGCGGATGATTTCGGCAGCGATGACATGGACGGCTGTAATGAAATTCTCGTACTGACACGTCCAGATGTCATTCAAAATATACACGAAGCTTATTTAGAAGCAGGCGCGGATATTATTGAAACGAATACCTTCGGAGCAACAGCTGTAGTGCTTTTAGAGTACGACATTCCTGAGAAGGCTAGAGAAATCAATCTGGCTGCTGCTAAGCTGGCCAGAGATGCTTGTGATAAATACTCTACACCTGATAGACCACGATTCGTAGCAGGCGCCTTAGGACCGACTACGAAGACGCTATCTGTTACCGGTGGAGTTACTTTCGATCAACTGATTAAAGATTATGAGGAGCAGGTACTTGCACTCATGGAAGGCGATGTCGACTGCATCCTCATTGAGACATGCCAAGATACGTTAAACGTAAAAGCAGCCAGCATCGGTACACGCCAAGCATTTACGACTATGGGCTACGAGCTTCCTATTATGATCAGCGGTACGATTGAGCCAATGGGTACTACGCTAGCTGGTCAAAGCATCGAATCCTTCTACATTTCATTAGAGCATCTTAAACCAGTATCTATGGGTCTTAACTGCGCAACTGGACCTGAATTCATGCGTGACCATATTCGGACACTGTCTGGATTAGCGAATACTGCAGTTAGCTGTTATCCGAATGCCGGTCTTCCAGATGAGAACGGACATTATCATGAGTCTCCAGAATCGCTTGCAAAGAAGCTTAAGGGCTTTGCAGAGCAAGGATGGCTGAACATCGCTGGAGGATGCTGTGGTACGACACCAGCCCATATTGCGGCGATGGCGGATGCGATGAAAGATATTGCCCCGAGGAAAATGGAGGGTGATCATCCAGCAGCGGTATCCGGTATTGATACGGTTTATATTGAAGAGGATAATCGCCCCATTATGATTGGGGAAAGAACAAATATATCCGGTTCCCGTAAATTCAAGCGTCTTATTCAAGAAGGTAAATTTGATGAAGCCTCCGAAATTGCCCGTTTACAAGTAAAGGGTGGAGCGCACGTCGTTGATATTAATCTTCAGGATACAGATATTGATGAGGAATATGCCGTCAACCAATTTCTACCTATGGTCACGAAAAAAATCAAAGTGCCGATTATGCTCGATTCCACCTACGACCATATTATTGAGCTAGGTCTTAAATATTCTCAGGGTAAAGCGATAATTAACTCCATTAACCTTGAGGATGGAGAAGTGAAGTTCGAGAAAATTCTTCCCCTTATTCATCGATATGGCGCAGCGGTCGTATGTATTCTAATCGATGAGCGCGGACAGGCAGTTACACGAGAAGCTAAGATGGAAGTTGCTACTCGATCCTATGAGCTACTCGTTAATAAGTACGGGATGAATCCTGAGGACATCATTTTTGACCCGAATATGTTCCCTGTTGGTTCTGGTGACCCGCAATATATCGGTTCGGCTGTTGAGACGATTGAAGGCATTCGGATGATTAAGGAAAAATATCCAAAAGCCAAAACGATACTCGGACTTAGTAATATCTCATTCGGCTTGCCAGATGCAGGTCGGGAAGTTCTGAACTCGGTTTATCTGTATCACAGCACGAAGGCTGGTCTAGATTACGCCATTGTGAACACAGAGAAGCTTGAGCGGTACGCTTCTATTCCAGAGGAAGAGCGCCGTCTGGCAGAAGAGTTAATTTACAATACGAACGATGAAACTCTGGCAGCGTTCGTTGCTGCATTCCGGAACAAGAAGGCCCAGAAGAAGGAGAAGATCTCTAATCTCACTCTTGAAGAGCGTCTAGCTGGTTACGTTGTTGAAGGCACGAAGGAAGGCCTAAGCATCGATCTGGACGCAGCGATGGGCAAGTATGCACCGCTTGAAATTATTAACGGTCCACTCATGGCTGGGATGGAAGAGGTCGGCCGTTTGTTCAATAACAATGAGCTGATCGTCGCAGAGGTGCTGCAAAGCGCAGAGGTTATGAAAGCTTCTGTTGCTCAGCTTGAGCCTCACATGGAGAAAAATGAGTCTGCCGTTAAAGGCAAAATCCTTCTAGCTACTGTTAAGGGCGACGTTCATGATATCGGTAAAAATCTGGTGGAGATCATTCTATCGAATAACGGCTACAAAATAATAAATCTAGGCATTAAAGTACCACCAGATCAAATCATCGAAGCTGCTCGTAAAGAAAGTCCTGACGCCATTGGGCTATCTGGCTTGCTCGTTAAATCGGCACAGCAGATGGTTATTACAGCACAAGATTTACGTACAGCGGGCATAGATGCACCGATTCTCGTTGGTGGGGCTGCACTGACACGTAAATTTACGAAAAACAGAATTGCACCTGAGTACGATGGTATCGTGTTGTATGCGAAGGATGCTATGGATGGATTGGATATCGCGAACAAGCTGAGCGATCCAGGTCATCGTGCACGTATTATTGAAGAGCATTGGGCAGCGCAAGCTGCACTGGCGGAGGAAGCGGCTAAACCGAAGCCAGAGCTCCCTGAGCTAACCCGGGCGCGTAAATCAAACATCTCTCAAGATGCGCAATTGTTCACACCACCGGATTACAATCGCCATGTATTGCGGGATTACCCGATGACGCATGTGCTTCCTTACGTCAATCTACAGATGCTGCTTGGACACCATCTTGGTCTTAAAGGCAATGTTGAGGAGCTTATCGCTTCCGGAGACGAGAGGACAATCAATCTTAAAGCAACGGTTGATGATATTATGAGGCAGTCACAGTCTGAAGGCTGGTTGAACCCACAAGCGATGTACAGGTTTTTCCCTGCTCAGTCTGATGGCAATGACATCCTTATCTATGATCCGGATAATCTCTCTCAAGTGTTGAAGCGATTCTCCTTCCCGCGTCAGCAAGTGGAGCCGTTCCTCTGCCTCGCGGATTTCCTTAAGTCTGTTGAGAGCGGCGTAATGGACAGTGTAGGCTTCCTTGTAGTTACTGCTGGTCAAGGTGCTCGAGAGCAGGGCGAGAAGTGGAAGGAAAGTGGAGATTATCTTCGTTCCCATGCTTTGTTAGCGACCGCGTTAGAAGTAGCTGAAGGGCTAGCCGAACGTGTGCATCAAATTATGAGAGATAGCTGGGGCTTCCCAGATCCTGCGGACATGACCATGAAGAGACGGTTTGGCGCACGTTATCAGGGAATACGGGTGTCATTCGGCTACCCTGCATGTCCCGATCTAGAGGATCAAGGACCGTTGTTCGAGCTCATGAAGCCAGAGGATATCGGCATTCATTTGACGGAAGGCTTCATGATGGAGCCAGAGGCATCGGTATCCGCAATGGTGTTCGCTCATCCAGAGGCGCAATACTTTAACGTGGAGAAGGTTTAAAATAGAAAAATTCCCGAATGAACAGACCGTAAAGGTTTGTCCACTCGGGAATTTTTAATTATTCGTTGGAATTTGACTCGGACTCATCTGCTATCTCGTTCTCAAAGCTAGAAATAGCATTGCGCCGACCTTCATTTTTCTTCGCGAGTGTTTGAGCTTCTTGAGGATTAAGCTCTTCGGAATGCTCGTCCAGATAGTGCTCAGATTCCTCAAGATTTTCTATTGTATTTTGTTTAGCATCTTGTAGCTTTGCCGCGTTATCTGAGCGGTCATCCGGGTTTGCCATTTAAGATCTCTCCTTATGTTAAGCTAACGGGTTTTTCCCATCGAATAGTATGTATATTTCAGTGGGCTACTATTCGGAGTGGATCAGGAAATATATTTTCCGTTTTGTTTACTTTCCCGGGAAAGCGCAGGAGGCGACACGAAATGTCGCAATGGGAGTCATCCGTACGAATAGAGGGGCTTCTTCACCGGACAATACCATCAAAATGTCGAACAACTGATTGAAGCTCCCGTTGCCGTGCGAACATGTATTCTGTACAATGTAAGTATTATGAATTTAGGAGAATGGCCATGAATCCGTGGACGGAAAAAACGGAGTCGGTGGAGGAGTGGCTCGGGCTGCTGCGAAGCCGACCTGAGCTGATGGAAAATGTGACGTACTGGCATACGACGCCGGCTCGTCCTGCACGTACAATTGAGCTTCCAGAGAATATACACCCTAAGCTGGCCCATGCACTTAGCCAGAAGGGGATTACCCAACTATATACGCACCAAGCGTCATCTTTTACCGCCGTTGCTGGTGGTAATCATGTAGTAACTGTCACTCCTACGGCATCGGGTAAGACACTTTGCTATAACCTGCCTGTAATTCAGCGGTTATTAGAGGACGATAGCGCCAGGGCGCTCTATTTGTTCCCTACGAAGGCGCTAGCTCAGGATCAGGTAGCTGAGCTGCAGGAGCTTGCCAACTTGATGGAAGTCGATATTAAGACGCACACGTATGATGGGGACACGCCGCCAACGGTAAGGCAGGCTATTCGTAATGCAGGTCATATCGTGGTCACGAACCCGGACATGCTGCATTCGGCGATATTGCCGCATCATACAAAATGGGTTAAGCTGTTTGAAAATATCAAGTATATTATTATTGATGAATTACACGCCTATCGCGGAGTATTCGGAAGCCATGTTGCCAACGTCATTCGTAGGCTGAAGAGGATATGTCGGTTCTACGGTAGTGAGCCGCAGTTTCTATGTGCATCTGCGACAATTCGCAATCCGCAGGAGCATGCGGAACGGCTAATAGGCGAAAACGTTACGCTCGTTGACGACAATGGAGCCCCTTCAGGGGAGAAGCATATGGTTTTCTACAATCCACCTGTTGTTAATAAGCAGCTTGGTATCCGTCGCAGCAGTGTGCTTGAATCCCAGAAGCTTGCTGCTATGCTGCTGAAGAGTGGCATTCAGACGATCGTATTCGCAAGAAGTCGAGTAAGAGTGGAAATACTGCTAACCTATCTGCAAGAAAATATTAAGAATGAGCTTGGAACGAAATCCATCCGCGGATATCGGGGAGGTTATTTACCTAAGCTCCGCCGGGAAATTGAACGAGGCTTGCGCAGTGGTGAAATTCGCGGCGTAGTGAGTACGAACGCTCTTGAATTGGGAATAGATATCGGGCAGCTGCAAGCTTGTGTGTTAAATGGTTATCCAGGAACGATTGCTAGTACTTGGCAGCAATCAGGACGAGCAGGCCGTAGGCAGGGCAGCTCCGTTACCTTCCTTGTAGCTAGCAGTAACCCACTTGATCAGTATTTGATTCAGAATCCAGATTACTTCTTAGGGCGTCCTCCTGAGGAGGCACGAATTCATCCAGATAATTTGCTTATTCTGCTCGATCATTTGAAATGCGCCGCCTATGAGCTTCCTTTCGAAGAGGGAGATACGTTCGGCGGGGAGAAGCTGACCGATCTGCTTGAGTTTCTAGCAGAGGAGAAGGTGCTGCATAGAGTGGGGAGCAGGTGGTACTGGATGGAGCAGGCGTTCCCCGCTCATGGCATTTCCTTGAGATCGGCTGCACAGGAAAACTTCATCATCATCGATCAAACAGCTGGTCATCGCGTTATTGGTGAGGTGGATCGGTTCGGTGCGCCTACGTTAATTCACGAAGAAGCGATATATCTTCATGAAGGGGTACAATATCAAGTAGAGAAGCTGGATTATCCGGAGAAAAAAGCATACGTGCGTGAAGTTAATGTTGATTATTTCACAGATGCGAGCTTGGCGGTTGAGCTTAAGGTACTCCACGTTGATCTGGAATCGAATATCGGACCGCTACAGCGACAATACGGAGAAGTTACGGTTATGGCTAAACCAACTATTTTCAAGAAGATCCGCTTGAGAACCCATGAGAACATAGGCTCCGGTCCCATCCACCTGCCCGAAGAAATTTTACACACTAGTGGTTACTGGTTCTCTTTCTCCGAAGAGGAGTCAGGCAAGAGAAGTGCTAACGATATGCAGATGGCATTGCTTGGATTAGCGAATGTCCTTATACATCTAGCGCCGCTCCACCTAATGTGCGATCCTATGGACATTCGAGTAGTTCCTCAGGTTAAGGCTTTGCACACGAAGAGACCGACGATCTACTTCTATGATCGTTATCCCGGTGGAATAGGACTTAGCCAGCGCTTGTACGAGAAGCATGAGGAGCTGTTGGAGGAAGCGCAACGACTTATCCATGGCTGTGGCTGCTTGAGCGGCTGTCCGGCTTGTGTAGGGCCGATTGAAGAGGTCGGATTGCTTGGTAAGGATTTAGCACTGTCACTACTACAGGGGCTGAGGGCAAGCGAATGAGCGGGCTTAGAGAGAGGTTAGGGCGGCTTCGTACGGAGTCAAAGGAAGCTTCCAAGGAGCAAGCTTCACCAGAATCGGCTGTTCAGGCTGAAGAGGACGGCTTAGCGGATGGATTTCGTCAGATCGGAGTTGAGCTGCAGAGCAACGAACAGGGTCAGTTTCTTCTACGTCGGGTTGTGTACCCTTTGCCGTATTATCATGGGCGCCATGAATTATCCGATCTCATATCTAATGCTCCATATTTGCATGCTGTAGCTGTAAAACAAAATAATGAACAAAGCGAGCCCATTGAAGTCCACAAGCTGCTATTCTTGGATACGGAAACGACGGGTCTCGGTGTGGGAACGGGTAATGTTCCGTTTATGATCGGCTTCGGCTATTATACCGAGCAAGCTTTCGTAGTTGAGCAGACGCTGATTCGCCATCCAGGTGAGGAGAAGGCGATGCTAACGTATTTGCTCGGTCATATGAAGGATAAGAGTCACTTGGTTACCTACAACGGCAGAACCTTTGACTGGCCGGTGCTTGTCAATCGATTCATTCTTAACGGATGGCGAAGAAGCGGACCTGAGCCGGGCCATCTCGATTTTCTTCATCCTTCGCGGGCGCTTTGGCGTAATACGCTTCCCTCGTGTAAGCTCAGCATGGTAGAGGAAGCTCGGCTAGGCATTCACAGAGGTCACGATGTGCCCGGCTCGCTTGCTCCCGCTCTTTATTTTCAATATCTAAGTGATGGAAACCCTACTCACTTGCATGGGGTATATACTCATAATGAGCAGGATGTCCTTACATTAGCTTCCCTAGCCGTTCATTTCGGGTTATTGTTAAGCGGGACGACTAGTGTCGATGAACAATCGGAGCTACCTGAAGGTGAGGAGCTATTTCGAACGGCATGCTGGTTAGAGAAGCATGGGGCGACGACTCCTGCTGAGCATTTGTTTGCTCTTCTGGGCAAGATGGATGAGCTGGGCGATAGCACTGGCTGGAGCTTAGCGTTAGCAGCGAGATACAAGAAGGCTGGTCAGTATGAGCAGGCATTGCCACTGTGGAGAAGAGCAGCTGAGAAAGCGGAAGACTCCTTACTCCCTAAGCTGGATGCGCATGTTGAGCTAGCTATGTATTACGAGCATCGAAATAAACAATTGTTAACGGCCTTAACCTTTGCGGAAAAGGCTTTAGAATTAGGTCACCGTCGAGCTCGCTTAATAAGTGATGCAGCGAAGCGTAAAGAAGAGAAGGAAGCTTTATTGCACCGGGTCGCAAGGCTGAGAGACAAAGTATCGCGCGAAAGGGTGTAAGTCAGCTTGAATTTCATACTTAATCGGCTCAAGGAGCATCCAGTACCACAAGCGTTATTGTTTGATCTTGATGGTACGTTATATCGTGGTAATGAAAGAATACCGGGAGCAGATCAATTAATATCCGGTCTTCTACATAGAGAAATACCTATCCTGTATGTTACGAATAATTCTACACGTGCTCCTATTGAGGTGGCTGAGCATTTAAGGTTGATGGGTATTCCAGCAGAAGAAGATGCAATCGTCACCTCTGCGATGGCAGCAGCCTATTATGTAACGAAGCTATATCCCGGTGCCGATACTTATGTTATAGGAGAGCATGGGTTGCGAGAGGCTCTTACACATGCAGGCCTTTATCTCATTGATGAGAAGCAGACTGATCGGAATGCTACCATCGTGGTTCAGGGGCTCGATCGTCAATTGCATTATAGTCAGCTGACGGCAGCGGTTAAGCATCTGTTGAATGGCGCTGTCTTCATCCAAACTAATCCCGACCGTCTTCTTCCGACAGATGGAGGATTTCTCCCGGGAGCGGGAAGTCTTGGCGCAGTCTTACAAGCGGCGACAGGTGTAGATCCTGTCGTCATTGGAAAGCCTTCTAACATTCTCATGGATTACTCTCTGGAGCTATCCGGAACGTCATCGGAGCAAACGTGGGTAATTGGAGATAATCCCTATACCGATTTGGCAGCGGCCAAGAATGTAGGCTGTCCTTCAATACTTGTCTTGACAGGGCTCTGCACGAAGGAAAACTGGCAGGAGCATTGTGCTGCTGCAGGCGTATCGCCGGATGCTGTATGCGAAGGACCGGAGCAATTAGAGTCTTTACTTAACGATTTATTGATCTAGATCACAATAGTCAAGTATGAGCAGAAGGGAAGAAAGCAAATGCCGGAATTACCGGAAATGGAGCATTATCGTTCGCAGTTATCCCCACTACTATGTGGTCAGAGGATAAGTGGTGTAGCTGTAAATCGTCCTGCAACGATTAATGAGGATGTTGAAGTGTTCAAGGATGCCTTAATTGGTCGTATTATTCTATTCGTTGAGCGGAGAGGGAAGCATCTATTGTTCCATCTTGATGATGGTCATCGTCTACACCTTCATCTTATGCTTGGCGGATGGCTTGCATATGGTGAGCAGGGTCCTAAGAAGGATAGTCATTTTCAAGTTATATTAACTTTCGCAGATGGTAATTCGCTGTACTTTGGCGGCTTGCGTCTTGGATATCTTCACCGTATTACGGCTAAGGTCGCTATCGAGCAGATGAAGGAGCTTGGTCCAGATCCATTCGATTCGCGTCTAACGTTAGAGGCGTTCAGGAAACGAGTAGCAGGGAAAAAAGGTAAATTAAAAACAACACTTGCCGACCAACGCTTTCTTGCCGGAATCGGAAACTGCTACAGCGACGAAATTTGCTTCGATGCGCAAATACATCCTGCTGCCGCAGTAAGCAGCTTAGATGATACATCTGTAGAGCGTATTTACCATTCCATACGTAAAGTGCTTACAGAGGCAACTCAAGCAGGCGGTTACATGGAGCATCCGCTAACTCCGGACGATACAGTAACTGGTGGATTTAATGAGCAATGCAAGGTCTATGACCGTAAAGGCGAGCCATGCTTCGTTTGCGGCACAGAAATCAAGTTTGAAACGTTAACAGGACGTAAAATGTTCTATTGCCCAACTTGTCAGAAGGAAGACTAGATAGATGACAAGGGTCGGCAGCCATGTGAGCACCAGATTCGGATTTCGCAAAGCCGCAGAGCATGCGGTAGCTATAGGTGGCAACGCCTTTCAGTATTTTCCGAAAAACCCCCGCACGCTAGAGCCTAAGAGCTTCAACAAAGATGATGCAGAGAAATGCGCCGTATGGTGCAGAGCCAACGATGTTCTTTCCATCGCGCATGGTCCTTATGTTGTTAACCCTGCTTCAGAAGGGGAGCCAGCTCAGAGGATGGCGTTATGCACGCTTAATGATTTGGCTATTGCTGAAGCCTGTGGCTCCCTTGGAGTTGTTGTCCATTTTGGTAATTATAAGGGTAAAGACCTGTTACAGGGCTATCGAAATATAATACAATGGATAAATAGTGTTACTTCGCTCTGGAACGGGAATGCGCTTATTCTTCTTGAGAATCAGGCGGGGGATCACGGTAATATGGGAATGACACCTGAGGAGCTTATGCAAATCCGGTCCATGCTGCTAGCACCCAAGAAGGTTGGATTTTGTTTGGATACTTGTCATTTGTTCGCAAGCGGGCAGTGGCAGACGGGTAAGTGGCAGGAGTTCGTGGAACGTACTAGACAGCTTGGCTTCTGGGAGCATGTAAAAGCCATTCACTTAAACGATGCTCGTTATCCATCTGGCTCGCGTAAGGATCGCCATGCGGCGATTGCCGAAGGCTGGATTGGCAAGGAAGGCTTCCAAGAGCTATTGTTAACCCCGGAGCTTAGCCAAATTCCTATGATATTGGAAACGCCAGCTGGCGAAGACGGGACTCATCGGGACCAGATCAAGCTGGTTCGTACTCTCGGCAAGGAGGATTAATTATGATAAATGTTTATTTAGATGACATTAGGTCATGTCCGCAGGGATTTGTTGTGGCTCGATCAGCAGAGGCTTGCTCGTTATTGCTGGCAGAAATGGATGTCAATCTACTTTCACTCGATTTCGAGTTAGGCTTGGGTGAGCCTAATGGAATGGCAGTCGTTCGTTCGATGATTGTGAGTGGAAAGTACCCGAAGCAAATATTCGTTCATTCCTCTAGCCACATGGGGAGAGCGCAGATGGTCCATGAATTAAGAGCGGCTAATCCGGTAGGTGTCATCATTCATGATGGACCTATGCCTGCGAGTGTATTAGAGGAAGCCGCTGCTGGGAAAAGCCATAATGCGTGAGTGGAAGCCTACTAATTGGAAAAAAGAGTGGACATTTACTTCTGCTCCATTTGCATTATTCATCCACACACCGTTATGCGGCACCTGCCAGGCTGCGCGTCGTATGTTAAGTGTTGCAACAGAAATCGTTCCAGAGATAAGTATGATGTCAGCGAACATTAATATAATGCCCGATCTGGCACAGCAATTTCAGATTGAAAGCGTGCCTTGTCTTTTAATAAAAAGCAAGGATGGTACATCAAGTAAACAATATCGTTTCCCTTCCGTTACGGAATTGGTGGAGCGTCTAAGGATTGAGAGGGATAGGTAATGATACATTTACAAGGCTTAACATTTCGTCGTGGAGAGCGTGAAATACTCCGTGGTGTTGATCTCAAGATAAATCCGGGAGAGCATTGGACATTACTAGGACGCAATGGCTGTGGAAAGTCCACTATATTGGAAATGATAACGGGTTATTTATTCCCGACATCAGGCACGATCGACGTGTTAGGAAACCGGTACGGTCAAGTGGACGTAAGGGAAATGCGTAAGAGAATCGGGTATATTAGTCCTTCCTTAATCGAAAAAATGACGCTGCGCGACCCTGTATGGGAAATCGTTGCTAGCGGAGCATTTGCTTATTTGCGCTTTTATGAGGAAGTTGAAGACGAGGTACGCGAACGAGCTTACATAGAGCTTGAACGGGTTGGCTTGCGCTCATTGGCTGAGCAGCCCTTCAGCACATTATCACAAGGGGAACGCAAGAAAGTATTGCTAGCCCGGACTATGATGGCATCTCCAGAGCTTATTATTCTAGACGAGCCTTGTGCCGGACTTGATTTATACGAACGTGAGAAGTTTCTTTATGCCCTTAATGAGCTATCTACAAGGAAATTATCTATTCTATACGTAACTCATCACATTGAAGAGATTGTTCCTTTCTTTACGCATGTGGCTCTCATGGCACAAGGTAAGCTCGTTGCTTCCGGTCTTAAGAGAGACGTTCTAACAACTGATAAGCTAGATGAAGCTTATGATTTACCGCTAGATATCAAGTGGAGAGACGACCGCCCGTGGATTGAAGTCGGCAAGGTGAATTTGTAATGATAACTTATGTCAGTACTGCGAATCCAGGATTTGCACCTTATGCGATGGAAGAGCTGAGAAGGCGTATAAAGGGTACGAAGGTATCCGGTTTAGCGCCAGGGGAAACCTTCTCTTTCACGACTGGGGACAATGATCCGGAGCAGGTTCTTAAAGACCTTCGCAGGAATGAACCCATTTTTCTCCGTCACATCTTTCCGATAGAGGCAGAGAAGGATGTTATGAACAGCCCTGATAAGACGGCTGAAGTTTTGAAGGAGTACGCTGCTTCCTTAGGCGAACGAGTGAAAGGGCGTAAAGTAGCTATTCAAGTTCGTAAGGAGCAGAGCAGTCCTTTTCCTTATTCGTCGGCAGAGGGACGGGATATTATTATCCCTGTCATTGAAGAGCTCGGCGGGGAATCCGTCGCGCGTGATGCGGATTGGATCGTATCTATTTATGCCTCGAAAAAAATGATTTATATGGGCTGCTCATTGCCGAGTGACAATTTATCTGACTGGCCAGGAGGAGCAGTCCGCTTCCGGAAGGACGAGGGAGTAATATCCCGTGCAGCGTTTAAGCTGCTTGAGGCCGAGCGGGCGTTTAATTTGCCGTTGGATCAATTCTCTTATGCGCTAGATTTAGGGGCAGCTCCTGGTGGATGGACCTCCGTGCTACTGGAGAGAGGTCTGAAGGTAACGGCAGTGGATCCAGCAGAGATGGATCCCTCGCTAGAATTGCATCCGAGGTTGAGACATATGCGTCGTAATGCCGCTGACATCTCTTTTGCACCAGGATCATTCGATCTGCTTGTGTGCGATATGAGCTGGGATCCGCATCATACTTGTCGCATCGTTTCAGAGCTGGCTCCCGTGTTATCTGCTGGAGGCTCTGGCATTATTACGCTTAAGCTGATGCATCGTAAACCATTCCAGAGTATTCAGGATTTAATGGAGGATTACGGACAGGTTTTTGATATTCGCAAAGTGAAGCAGTTGTTTCATAATCGCGAAGAAGTTACAATGTGGGTGAAACGTAAATAATAATGATAAGACCGTGACGGGAAAGCATCCCGCATCCGGGTGAAGCCTAGCAGTTTAGGCTCTGCTCCGTGATGCGGTTTTTTTGTTTAAAAATCTAAGTGAGGTAGGGGATAAACGTGGAAGTTGATCGTCAGGCTGGCCTGGAGCTGACTCTAAATCAGCTATACGGAGAACGTTACAAAATTATAGCGCAAATCGGTCGGGGAGGAATGGGGCGTGTCTATTTAGCAGAAGACATTCGGCTGGGCGGCAAGGTGCGGGCATTAAAGCTGACGCGCCCATTGCCGGAGGAGCGGCGCTCCTTCCTGCCAGAGGCACAGCTATTAAGCGAGCTGGACCATCCGCATCTTCCAGCGATCGTTGACTATTATCCGCCTAATGAGAATGGAGTAGCTTGTATTGTTATGGATTACATAGCTGGGGATACATTAGCGGAAAGATTGGAGCGCTATGGCTATAGGCTGCCGTTCTCCCTTGTATTCAGAGTATTAATAGACCTGTGTGAGGTGTTGATTTATTTGCATTCACATACTCCGTCTATTGTATTTAGGGACTTAAAGCCCTCTAATGTATTGCTGGATAAGCATAATAAGGCTATTCTCGTCGACTTTGGCATTGCCCGAAGATATCGGGAAGAGAGTCAAAGCGACACGTTACAGCTAGGCACACCTGGCTTTGCGGCACCTGAACAGATACGGGGAGAGCAGTCGGACAATCGAACCGATCTGTATGGTTTAGGTGCGCTTGCTTATCATCTTTTATCAGGCGGACAATTCGCAATCAGGCATCGTGGCAAATTAAAGCAAGCGCTGCAGGGTGATGTTCCTTCCGAATTTAATGTGCTGCTGGAAAGATTGCTTGCTATTGATCCAGCAGATCGGCCACAAACAGCGGGAGAGCTGCGACAGGCATTGAAACGAATCGAGTTAGACTCTGACGGGCGTTTAAGCTCTTACGAATCAGGAGAGCACTCAGACGACATGATACTAATAACTAACGATAGGGAGAGGGAGAAGGGGGTTACTGTCATTGCAGTAGCATCTGCTTATCCCGGTGCTGGCGCTACCTTCGCTTCAGTAGCCTTATCCTCTTCATTGGCTCGACTAGGAATCGTTCATGCTTTAGTCGAATGTCCTGGAGGAGAGCCTGAGCTATTCGCCTTACTGAATGGATCCAGAAATATGCCCAAAGGGGCCGTGTATGCAGAGGCTAACGGTTTGCAAGCTGCCTTCCCAGCTTGGCGGAAGGGGAAGGCTGTCTATTATCCAGCTAAGCCAGAAGGGTATCGAACGACTCTACCCGACGGAGCTTTCTCGAATTGGCTAAGGAGGCTCGGAGCTCCGATTGTCCTATTGGATGTCTCAAGCTCCTGGGAGCAAGCTGATCTGAGGGAGTGGGTTGTACGATCCGTAGATCATATTGCCATGGTAGCAGATTGTTATCCTGTTAAATGGTCTTCGAGGAGACAGCTGGCTTGTATGGAGCTGCAGAAGCTGGCTAAGGAGCGTTTCGTCAAATGTGTGTGGATTGCCAATAGGGATCAAGCTTTCCTGGAACGTAAGCAGTGGCTGTCCCTATTTCCTCTTAAACCGGAGGTTTATTTACCCGACCTTGCAAGCGCAGAAATGATTAATACACTCTGGCGTGGAGAAGGTATGCCAACGGATGCTCAGACGAGTAGAAGTGTAGATTTGGCCTTTCAGAAGTGGATTACTTCGTTTTACGATAGAGGCTAGAAAAGGGTAAATTTCTTACAGCCTACGACTTATTTTTCATGGCTTTGACAGCCGTGTTACAATAGAGAGGGAACAATAATGATTTAATCATTTTTTTATATGTAGCCCTCCTAGCAGTTGGTTATGGCAGGCTACTGCCTAGGTCGGTTCTTAAATACGTGAGGTGAGCGATATGAACACAGAGAATATATTGATTATAGAAGATGAAGATGCAATCGCAAGAATATTGCAGCTTGAATTACAGCATGAAGGTTATGGCGTAGGAAGAGCCGCAGATGGTCGCAAGGGGCTGGAGATGGCCACTTCAGGAGAGTGGGATCTTATTCTGCTTGATGTTATGCTACCTGAATTGAACGGAATTGAAGTGCTCAGACGTCTTCGACAGAACGATGCACTAGTTCCAGTTATTTTGCTGACGGCAAGGGACACGGTGCCAGATAAGGTTAGCGGCTTCGAACACGGAGCTAATGATTACATTACGAAGCCTTTCGCCATGGAAGAATTGCTGGCTAGGGTTAGGAATCTGCTACGAATATTTAAAGCATCCCGTGAAGGTGAAAGCGAGGACGTCATTCGAATTGGTGACTTGTCTATCGAGCTCTTAACGCGGAAAGTATACCGTAAGGACCATTCCATTGATCTGACTCCTAGAGAGTTTGAGCTGTTGCTCTATCTCGCACGTCATAAGAACGGCGAAAAGACCCGAGATGAAATATTGTCTGATGTATGGGGTTATGAATATATTGGCGACACGAATGTTGTTGACGTCTATATCCGTTACTTGCGCCAGAAGATGGACAAGGGGTACCGCCATAAGCTTCTGCACACAGTACGTGGAGTCGGTTATATGCTGAAGGAGCCAGATGCATGACCCTGAGATCTAGATTTACTTTATTTACCGTTTTTTGGCTCATATTTATTTTGATCCTCTACAACATTTTCGTCTATTTCTTTGTCATTCGCGTAACTACACGTGGTGAGCTTCAACTCCTATCCAATAAGACGGATATGGTCATCGAAAATTTGCGAAAGCAAGGGATGAGGGGATTAGAGGATCCAAAGCTCTTAAGGGATTTATACAACTACAACGAAATGATGAGAATAGTGACAAGTGATGTTCGCATCGTCAACCAGATTGGATCAGATGAGGAGCTTCTTGCTATTCCACCACAAATACAAAATTTCTTCCTATCCGAGACAAGGCAAATTAATGGTCAACGGGTATTGTATTTATCTGTGCCTTTTTTTGAGCAGGGGAATCTAATTGGAACAGTGGAAGCCACTCGTCGGTTGACTGTGTTGGATAGCTATTTGCAAATATTAGTCGGAGCCTTAAGTGTAACGAGCATCGGGGCTATTGTGTTCGCGATTTTCGGAACGTATTGGTTTACCTCTCGTCTTACAGGACCGATTGGTCAGATGGTACAGACGATGAGGGAAATCGATCGTAGCGGTAAGCTTTACAGGGTGAAGCTCAACGGCCGAGAGGAATCGGTCGAGCTTCAGCAGATGGTCAGGGCATTTAATCAGATGATTGATCGGCTAGATCGCACAATTGAGCATCAGAAGCATTTCGTCGCTGATGCTTCACATGAACTAAAGACGCCACTAACGGTTATTTCTAGCTATGCGGATATGCTGAAGCGTTGGGGAAGAGACAATCCTGAAATTCGTGATGAAGCCATCGAAGCAATTTCTAAAGAAACCGAGCGATTGCAAAACCTGATACGCTCTATGCTTACGCTAGCGGAAGCGGAGCAAGACGAATGGTTGGATGTTTCCCGATTCGATGTTGCAAGCGTCGTTAGGGAGCTATCTGAGGTGCTTGGGAAAACCTTCAGACGACAAATTCGGGTACATTTTGACGGTCACGCAGTTCAAATGAAAGGCGACAAGGAAAAGATTCGTCAATTGCTGCTTATACTAATTGATAATGCGATTAAATACAGCAAGGAGCCGATTGATGTTCGTATTCGGCTTTCCAAGGGTGGCGTTAAGCTGGAAGTAACCGATTATGGCATTGGGGTTCCTGAAAGTGAAATCCCCTATATGTTCGAGCGCTTTTATCGGGTCGATGAAGCTCGTCACCGTTCAACAGGGGGAAGTGGTCTTGGGCTTTCCATTGCTAAGAAAATCGTTGATATTCATGAAGGAAACGTAGAGGTATTTAGCAAGCCGGGGATTGGTACGACGATATCGATTCAATTGCCTCGCAAGCTTTAATACAATATAAAAAACGGCAATTCGGAATTTCCCGAATTTGCCGTTTTTTTGTTGCAACTTTGAATGTGTTCAGAGCGTTTATAGTAATAAGAAAAGGCTACAGAACGCGACGAGCTGTAACATAATTAGATTTCCAATAAGATGTGTTAATGGATGAGTAAGTGACACCAGGAGAGCCGTAGGTATGCAGCATTTTGTTGTCACCTACATAAACTCCAACATGACCGATTTTGTTACCGGTACGAGCGACTTTAAAGAAGACGAGATCACCCTTTTTTAGATTAGCCTTTGCTACTTTGGTTCCTTTGGTTGCTTGCGTGCTCGATACACGCGGCAATTTCACGCCATATTTGCCAAATATATATTGCGTAAAGCTGGAGCAGTCAAATGCAGAGGTGGAGCCAGAAGGAGCACCGAATCTGTATTTCACACCTATGTATTTTTTGCCTAGTGAAATGATATTATCTGCTTTGCTAGTGCTAGTTGCGGCAGAAGCCTGCTTGGTATGACCCATAGTTATTCCCGTAAATCCAATAACAGCGCATAGGCTGACTCCGACTACTTTTCGTACAAGTGTGTTTTTGAAGCTCATGTTGTTTTACCCTCCATCTTACTTCTTTCTTTTGCCATGCCACATAGTATATCAAACTTAAACATTCCTAATGTTTACCAAGGAGAGTGAGAGGACTGGTAGATTACGTTTTTTTGCGCTTTCTTAGAAAAACATGAGAAATCTCTCATGATCTACCTGTTTCCTTTTCCTAAGCCTTTATTCGCCATAAACAGACTTGCCCCATGCCCTTTACTTCCTATAATATAGGAAGTGAGTCTGGGGTATTTAGTCATGCTTGCAGCTGAGAGCATTTGTTTATTACTGGAGGTGAAATTGTGCATAAGCAGTTAAAAGTGTCGGACGGACATCGAATGCTGCCTCTGACAATAAGAAACTATGATAGGAGGGATTTCGCGAAATTAATTGCTTTGCAGGGGCTGTGCTTTCCTCCGCCATTTCCTTCTGAGCTCTGGTGGAACGAAGCGCAATTAGCTGAGCATACAGCAAGATTTCCCGATGGGGCGCTCTGCGCCGAGGTTGAGGGAGTAATCGTTGGTTCTATGACAGCTCTAAGAACCTCTGTCCAGGATGGAGAAAATCATACTTGGGCATCAGTCACCGATAACGGATATATACGCAATCATGAGCCTCATGGAGAGACTTTATATGTAGTAGATATTTGCATAGCACCAGAGTACCGTAAGCTTGGGATTGGTAAATGGCTAATGCAATCCATGTATGAGACTGTAGTTCATTTGAACTGCTCGAGATTACTTGGAGGAGGTCGTATGCCTGGCTATTATGAATTTGCTGGGACATTAACCCCACACGAATATGTACATCTTGTTTCAATTGGACAAAAATATGACCCTGTCCTCACTTTTCTGTTAAAATGTGGTAGGTTACCAATTGGTATAGCGACCAATTATATAGTGGATGAGCAATCCAATCATTATGCGGCATTAATGGAGTGGCGAAACCCTTTCATGAAGGAGAGAATGGAATGGAATACATCCGTGTAAAATCAATTGAGGATCCTTATTTTGCAGCTATGCATAAACTAATGAGCAGTATCTTTCCGCCAGAGGAAGTGCTGGAGTTTGGCTTGTGGAAGGAGCCAATCGAGGATCCTGACATTCACGTATATGTGGCCATACATAATGGGAATGTCGTAGGTGCAACCGAGTATCGCTATTACCCGAAGCTACGCGTTGCTATGACTGATTTCACAATTATTGGATCTATGGGACTCGGGATCGGTCGATTCCTCTATGTTCAGCGTAAGCTAGATTTGCAGAGGCTTCAGAAGGAAAGTGGTACGGAGTCGATAGGAATGTTTGCCGAAATATATAGGCCTCATGCAGTCTCATCTTTCAAATTCGGCAATGTACTTCCTATGCATCCGGCTGTAAGAAGAGAGGTGCTTTCGCATCTTGGCTATCAGAAGCTCGATTTCACTTATGTGCATCCTTCATGGGATAACGAAGGAAAAGCGGTAACAGAGCTCGATTTAGGTTTTTTCCCTACGGATGAAAATTTGCCTTCGCTTCCTTCTGGTTTAGTTGCACAATTCCTGCGGGAATATTATGCTGCACTTCCTAACAAGCCTAAGGAATGGCAGGAAATGATTGACCATATAGAGAGACAATCCGAAATTTTATTGTTGCCATTGTAAATGACGTAAAGTCATAATAGATAAGATTGTTTATATAGCAGGCAATCGGTACCCGACGCAATCCTTGTCGAGGTACTGTTTGCGTGGGGAACAAGTATGCAGTGTTCGGCGTTGTTAGGCTATCTAGAAATATTCTGCTAAGTAAGGAGTTTAACAATGCGTATCACTTTCCTTGGTAATGGTGACTCGATGGGGACGCCTAGAGTCTACTGCAATTGCTCAGTATGTGAAGAAGCCCGTACTTCAGGGGGCAACATACGTTTACGGTCATCCTTATGGTTAGAGGAAGAGGGGCAACCTCCCCTATTGTTAGACTGTGGTCCAGATTGGCGGGCTCAGATGGAGCTGTTAGGCATCCGCCAGTGCCAATTAGGGTTGATGACACATGCACATTTTGATCATATTGGTGGTTTAACTGAATGGGCAGACGCTTGCAGATGGCGATTAGAAACCGCGGACATTCATGCTCCTCGGGACGTTCTAAATGATATACGTGCTAGGTTTCCTTGGATTGAGCGACAGCTGACGATGATTCCAAATGATGACGGCATGAGCTATGGAAGCTGGCGGATAACCCCATGGAAGGTTAATCACGGTAAAAACGGCTTTTCCTACGCTTATCTATTTGAGAATGAGGTTACCGGTGTGAAGTGGGCTTATTGCTCAGACTCCATTAGTTTAACGGATGGCCAAAAAGCACCTTTAGCCGGATTAGCGCTAATGGTGCTTGGCACGAGCTATGTTGAGGAGCAGTATCCGATGGATACGCGATCTGTATATGATATGAAAGAGGGGCTGCAGCTTGCGGACGAGGTTAAACCAAACTCCGTCATCTTCACCCATCTGTCACACGATGTTGATGTCAATACAGATTACAGCCTGCCAGCTCATGTGAAGCTTGCGTCCACAGGGATGCAAGTCCATATTTAGTCACTGCTACGAATGACCAGCAGCAAGCCTGTTGAGATTGTAATTGTTCCGGTAGGCTCTTCAAGAACGTTACTTATGCCAAGGGACCAGCCGAGCTTCAATGTAGCGTTATGTAAAGGATAGCGAAAACCTTCTAACGTAATTCCAGTCACTTCGGGAGAGAGTGGTAACAATGAAGTGTAAGGATAACGAGGATTTGCTTCTAACCGATGGTATTCCGTGCAAAGACTGATCTCGTTATTGGCATCTATTATTGTAAGATTAGCCTTGTGCTCAAGGGCATGTCTAAGTAAATGAACATTGCCTAGGCTATGGTCGAAGCGTGTCCCAAGAGCTCCCACTAGAATAATGTCTTTAAAGCCTCTCTTTACGGCTTCTCGAAGCGCAAGCTCTGTATCAGTCCAATCTTTATGTATGGGATCACAGCTTAATAGCTCTTCGGCGACATTGGATATACGCTGCATTTGATCTGGAGTAACAGAATCAAAGTCACCGAGCGCGAGCTGAGGTACATAACCATTTTCGATAATAAATTCAGCCCCTCTATCTGCACCGATGAGGTAATCATCCGGAGAAAGCTGATCTAATGCCCATTCTCCCAAAGTTCCACCTGAGAAAATAATCGCGCGTTTGTAATGCTGGTTAGACATAGGTGAAACCTCCTAGTTGATCTAATTATCGATTATACCGGGAAAAAGACCGTTGCGGAACTATTAGGCTTGCCGATACAATGAGTAAAGACTTATGAAATACGACAAATTATGCAGTTGTACAGGGTTTGAACCATTGCCGTGAAGGAGAGCTTAAGTTGGAGTGGGAATTTCATGTCTTTAGTATTATCGGTACGATTGCTTTTGCGGTCAGTGGAGCAATAGTAGCCATGGAAGAGGAATACGATATTTTGGGCGTATTCGTATTGGGGCTTGTTACCGCTTTTGGAGGCGGGGTTATTCGTAATTTGCTTATTGGAGTTCCCGTTACAACATTATGGAGCCAAGGTTTATTTCTCAAAACAGCTGTAATTGCCATTCTTATCGTATTCCTATTGCCGATCAAGTGGATTCATCATTGGAAAAGGAGCGAGGCGTTCTTCGATGCCATTGGACTTGCTGCCTTCGCTATTCAAGGGGCATCCTATGCCATTAAAGCTCAGCTTCCTTTAAGCGCAGTCATGGTTGCGGCCATGCTGACGGGAATCGGAGGCGGGATGATCAGAGACATTATGGCTGGACGAAAGCCGCTTGTGCTCCGAGATGAAATCTATGCGATGTGGGCTATCGGTGCAGGTCTCGCTATAGGGATTGGGAATCTTCAGAAGCCGTGGGAGCTCTTCTCACTATTCTTGTTGGTCGTATTGTTTAGAATGTTATCCGTATATTATAAATGGAAGCTTCCCCGTCGCACGCTACGAGCTGCGGCTGAGCGGAATAATGCAGGAGGTCAGTCATGAGTTATTCTGTTCTATTCGTTTGTTTAGGTAATATTTGCCGTTCGCCGATGGCTGAGGCGGTATTCCGTAATTTAATTAAACAAGAAGGCTTAGATAAAGTCATCACGGTAGACTCAGCGGGCACAGGAGACTGGCATATCGGTCATCCGCCGCATGAGGGCACTCGGGATTTGCTTAATCGATACGGAATTTCATATGAGGGTATGAAGGCAAGACAGTTTCTGAAGGATGATGGCAGCAGCTTCGATCTTATCGTTGCCATGGACACGAAAAATGAGCGGGATATTCGGGAGAAGCTTGGCGTTTCTTCTCATGCGGAAGTCATTAAGTTCTTATCGTTATTACCAGAGAAGGGAATTGAGGATGTTCCCGATCCATACTACACCGGTAATTTCGATGAGGTGTACGAGCTGGTTTTGAACGGTAGCATCAAATTGCTGGAGCGGATAAAGAAGGAGCTCGGGGATGTCAGATAGTCTAGAAGATATTGATGGTAAGCGTCTGTCTGCTTCGCTACCCTTGTCCTTTAAGCAACTAAGATTGGTAAGCCAAGCGGAATTATCCAGCCGATTGGAAGCCATTAAAGTGCTGTCCGAGAATACTACGGAGCTGTATCGCTTAGTAAAGGATACGGCAACCGGTGACCATTATTTGCATTACGCGGTATTCCATATTCATGTTGCTGGTGGCGGAGTTGAAGAGGAGTATCATCATTTACTTCCAATGGAGCACGATGATGTGATCGCTGTGGCACTTGGAGCACCATTATTTGAATATCCGCATCATTGGAAACATGCCTACCTGCGCAATGGTCCTCATGGCGGGTTTGTCTGGTACGATCCGTCTGGTGTTACGAGTGATGAGGCCGAATACGCTGAAGCAGAAGCTTATATTCGTGAGCAGTTGCTTGCCTTTCACAGGCAGACCAATCAGGGGGAGGAGGATGTGAAACGGCTTCTAGAAGCTATCGACAAGCATCTTCCTCCACCAACTGAGCAGCACTGAAGCTTTAACTGATAAGTTACTCAAAAAGCGGCGTTGGTCCTAGGAATGCGGCTAGCGCTTCGGGTAGCTCATTTTGCCAAAATCCCCATTTGTGCTCTCCGTCTTTTTCCACGTAGAAAGATTTAGCCCCTTTGCTATCCAACAGCTGTTTGCAATTCCGATTCAACTCCACGAAGTCGAAGGTGCCGCGGTCCGTCGCAAATTCGTTCTCCTGAAGACCAACTAACATCCATACCTTAAGATACTCTAGAGAAGAAACTTGCTCAATCTGGGCAGTATAGACGTCATAGAACGCACCAGAAAGGGACACGACACGGCTGAATAAAGTCGGATAGGCAACAGCAAGAGATACCGAAACGGCGCCCCCCAATGAATCTCCAATCAATAGTCTCTGATCAGGGACATCACGAACAGGATAATGGGATTCCGTCCAAGGAATAAGTTCTTCTGCAAAAAAACGGGTATATAGAGAATAGCGGTCGCCATCAGGTGTGTATTCCGAAGTGCGGAGCTTCTTATCGACATCTACTCCGACAATAATGAAAGAATCCCAGCCTTGCTCCAGAATGAGCTTCTGGGAGTGAGTGGCAATTCGACCGAAGTTGAAAAAATCTTCACCATCCTGACAGTAAATGACAGGATAACTGATCCATTGCTGAAATCCAGGGGGGAGATACACTCGAATGGATCGGCTTCCTTCAGGGAGAAACTGACTTGGCACTTCATGCTTATGTATCGTTCTTTTGAATATTGGATTGTCACTCATTGGACAAACCTCCTTGGTAGGTATGGGAAATAGCAAGCAGGGGCAAACCAAACAAAGGGTAAAATGAAAAAGTGTATTAATCTGTTACATGATTAAATAAATCCTGTTATACAAACATGAAAAGGACAAAAGCTATATAAACAAAGGTTTTTTTGAGTTTTTCTTTGACCAAATCACTTAAACAGGGATATAATAATTCTATAACAGAAAGCCCTCTTCCACAATTAAAGATGAGGTGAACCTTAATGAGCAAAGTATCCACGGAAGCTCCGGTAGTTAAATCCGGTGCACAATCACACGAAGTAAGGTCAGAAGATGTCACTCCTTTGCAAGTATTGTCTCCGGAAGGCGTTGTCGTCAATCCGGAACGTATGCCGAAGCTGTCTGATGATCAATTGAAAGAAATTATGTATCGCATGGTCTTCACACGTACATGGGATGATCGGGCTATTAATCTCGGTCGTCAAGGACGTCTTGGCTTCTATGCTCCAGTATCTGGACAAGAAGCGACAATGGTTGGAAGCGAGTATGCATTGGTGAAGGAAGATTTCATTTGCCCAGGCTATCGCGATATGCCACAGCTTGTCTGGCATGGACTACCACTTTATCAGGCATTTCTCTATTCCCGCGGTCACCAGCATGGCGGAAGAATTCCAGACGACGTTAATGTTCTGATGCCTCAGATTATTATCGGAGCGCAAATTCTTCATGCTACAGGAATTGCTATGGGCTTTAAGCTTAAGAATGAGAAGCGCGTTGCGATTACTTATACTGGGGATGGCGGTTCTTCCGAAGGCGATTTCTACGAGGGCATGAACTTCGCCGGTGCTTTTAATCTACCTGTTATTTATTTCGTTCAAAACAATGGCTATGCGATTACGACACCATTTGCTAAGCAAACGGCTGCCCAATCCATTGCTCATAAAGCACTAGCTGCGGGTATCCGTGGTCAGCAAATCGATGGTATGGATGTACTTGCTGTTATTTCTGCAGTGCAAGAAGCTGCTGAAATCGGTCGTAATGGCGGTGGAGCAACACTGATCGAAGCGTTGACTTACCGTTTCCGTCCACATTCCATGGCGGATGATACAACGAAATACCGTACAAAAGAAGAAGAGCAAGAATGGAGCTTGAGGGATCCGCTTGTTCGCTTCGGTAAGTTTCTTGAAAGTAAAGGATTATGGTCTGAAGAAGATACAGCACGTGTAAAAGAAGAAGCGAAAAGTGCGGTAAACGAGCATATCAAGAAAGCGGAGCAAACGGAGAAAATGACGGTTGCCGGATTGATCGACTCTATGTTCGAGACAACTCCAGCGCATCTTGAAGAGCAAAAAGCCGATTTCCAATAAATTTTTTGCGGGGAGAGTTTAACAGCATGGCTCAAATGAATATGAAAGAAGCGATTCGCGACGCAATGCGCGTTGAGCTGAAACGCGATCCTAACGTCATTCTATTCGGCGAGGACGTCGGTAAAGTAGGCGGCGTATTCCGTGCAACGGAAGGCTTGCAGGCAGAGTTCGGCGAGACTCGCGTATTCGATACACCTTTGGCTGAATCTGCCATTGGTGGACTAGCTGTCGGACTGGGTATTCAAGGCTTCCGTCCGATTGCCGAAATTCAGTTCGTAGGCTTCATCTATGAAGCATTGGATCAAATGTTTGTTCAAGCGGCTCGTATGCGTTATCGCTCTGGCGGACGCTACCACGCTCCTATTGTTTTCCGTACTCCTTTCGGCGGCGGCGTTAAAGCAGCTGAATTGCATACAGATTCCTTGGAAGGCTTGGCTATCCAAACTCCAGGTATCAAAGTTGTCATTCCATCCAATCCTTATGATGCTAAAGGCTTGATGATCTCGGCTATTCGAGATAATGATCCTGTATTTTTCATGGAGCATTTGAATTTGTACCACGCATTCCGCGATGAAGTTCCGGAGGGCGATTATACAGTTCCAATCGGCAAAGCTAAAGTCGTTCGTGAAGGTAAGGACGTTACCATTATTACTTACGGCTTGATGGTTCACACTTCAGTAAAAGCAGCGGAAGAGCTCGAGAAAAACGGGATTTCTGCTGAAGTTATTGACTTGCGTACGCTGTTGCCGCTGGATATCGATACGATTGTTGCTTCGATCCAGAAAACAAACCGGGCGATTGTTGTTCAAGAAGCGCAGAAGACGTCAGGTGCTGCTGCTGAAGTTATTGCCCAAATTAATGAAAAAGCTATCTTGCACTTGGAAGCTCCCGTGCTTCGCGTTGCAGGTCCAGATACGGTTTATCCGTTTGCATTGGTGGAGGACTCCTGGCTTCCTTCCGTTGCGCGTATCGTGAAATCCGTAAATCAGGTGCTTCAGTTCTAATTAAGGAGGGATCCAGGTGACGAGATTCGAATACCGGTTTCCGGAGCTTGGCGAAGGACTGCATGAAGGCGAAATTGTCAAAATGCATATTGCGCCAGGTCAGACGGTAACAGATGAAGATATAATTATGGAAGTTCAGAACGATAAGGCAATTGTCGAGGTTCCTTGTCCGGTTAATGGTAAAGTCGTTGAAGTGCGGGCCAAAGACGGACAGGTTATGCATATTGGTGAAATCGTAGCAATTATCGAAGCTGAAGGCGAAGTTCCAGAACAAGCGCCTTCTGAGGAAAGCCATGCTCCAGTAGCTAGCGGTAATAGTGCAACAGGCGGCGCGGAAACGCAAGGTCAACCAGCACAACAAACAGCTGCTAGTGCGCCTGCAGAGGCGGCTCCGGCAGCAGTAGAAGCAGCCAAGCCTGCTTCTAACGCATTAGTGCTTGCAACGCCTAGCATTCGCAAGCTTGCTCGTGAGAAGGGCATAACGATCTCCGAAGTGTCCGGTACCGGCAAGAATGGTCGTATTACTCGTGAAGACATCCTTGGATTTACTTCCGGCGGTGCTCCAAAAGCAGCAGAAGCTGCAGTTGAGGCAGCTCCAGCAGCATCAGCTCCAAGCGCGGCTGCGCCGAAAGCTGTCGTTAGTGGACCAGGCGTCGAAGAGAGAGTTCCATTTAAAGGAATTCGTAAAGCGATTGCTAATGCCATGGTTAAATCCGTTTACACGGCACCTCACGTAACCTTGATGGACGAAGTAGACGTTACAGGTCTTGTTGCACTTCGCACAAGAGCTAAGCCTGTAGCGGAGAAAAAAGGCGTTAAGCTTACCTACTTGCCATTTATCGTTAAAGCTCTTGTTGCTGCTTGTCGTGAATTCCCAGCTCTTAATGCGACGATCGATGAAGCGGCTAATGAGATTGTTTACAAGAAATACTACAATATTGGTATTGCCACCGATACAGATAACGGCTTGATCGTTCCGGTCATCTTTGACGCGGATCGGAAGAACGTATGGTCTGTTGCCAACGAAATTCGTGATCTAGCTACTCGTGGTCGTGATGGCAAGCTTACTGGTGCTGAGCTCAAAGGTAGCACGATATCGATTACAAACATCGGCTCTGCTGGTGGTATGTTCTTCACGCCTGTTATTAACTTCCCTGAGGTAGCTATCTTGGGTACGGGCCGCATAGCTGAGAAAGCTGTTGTTAAAAACGGCGAAATCGTTATCGCTCCGGTTATGGCGTTGTCTCTAAGCTTTGATCACCGCATCATTGACGGCGCTACGGCGCAAAATTTCTTAAACTACATCAAACAGCTGCTTAGCGATCCTGAGCTGCTAGTTATGGAGGTGTAATCCATGGTCGTAGGGGACGCTTCTCTAGACATAGATTTGCTTATCGTCGGTGCCGGACCTGGTGGTTACGTAGCTGCAATCCGTGCAGCTCAATTGGGTCAGAAGGTTATTATTGCGGATAAAGCCAAATTTGGCGGCGTTTGTTTGAACGTTGGATGTATTCCATCGAAAGCACTAATCAACGCTGCTCATCACTATGAGTCGATGCAGCATGCTTCTGATTACGGTCTTTCGGCGGAAAATGTAGGCGTTGATTTCGGTAAAGTACAGGAGTACAAATCGTCGGTCGTTAATAAAATGACAGGCGGCGTGGAAATGCTGCTGAAAGCAAATAAGGTTCAAATGTTCAATGGTGAAGTTATGTTCATCAATGAAAATGAAGCTCGTTTGTTCAATGATCAAGAAGCACCACGTTACCGTTTCAAGAACTGTATTATCGCTACCGGATCCCGTCCGATTGAGCTTAAGCCTTTCCCATTCGGCGGACGTATTCTGTCCTCAACCGAAGCATTGTCTCTGCCTGAGCTTCCTAAGAGCCTGATTGTTATCGGTGGCGGGTACATTGGTATTGAGCTTGGTCAAATGTACGCGAAGTTCGGAGTACAAGTAACTGTGCTTGAAGGCGCAGAAACGATTCTTCCAGGCTTCGATAAGGACATGAGCCAGCTTGTAGTTAAGAAGCTTAAGAAATCAAATGTAGAAATCGTCAATGGCGCACTTGCTAAGGGCGCAGAGCAAACCGACAAAGAAGTTACTGTAACGTATGAAGTTGGAGGCGAGCAAAAGTCCGTTTCCGCAGATTACTTGCTCGTTACAGTAGGTCGTCGTCCGAACACGGATGGTGAGCTAGGACTTGATCTTATCGGCGTTAATGTAGGCGAGCGCGGCTTGATCGAAGTTGATGATCAATGTCGTACGAACATTAAGCACATTTATGCTATTGGTGACATTGTTCCAGGCGCGGCTCTTGCTCATAAAGCTTCCTATGAAGCGAAGGTAGCAGCAGAAGCGATTGCTGGATTGCCATCCAAAGTGGATTACAAGTGTATTCCTGCGGTTGCGTTCTCTGATCCAGAATGCGCTAGCGTTGGTTACACGGAAAAAGAAGCGAAGGAAAAGGGTCACAATGCGAAGTCCAGCAAGTTCCCATTCGGCGGTAATGGTCGTGCGGTAACGTTGAACGGCGCAGACGGCTTCCTGAAGCTCATTCATGATGCGGACAATGGTCTTGTACTCGGTGCCCAAATCGCCGGCGTAGAAGCGTCTAACATGATTGCAGAAATCGGCTTAGCTATCGAGATGGGTGCTACAATCGAGGACATTGCGTTGACTATTCACGCACATCCAACATTAGCTGAAATCACGATGGATGCGGCTGAGCTTGCTATGGGTCATCCTATTCATACAATAGCTCCTAAAAAATAAGCTTAGAATTACAATGGATAAACCTTTATGAGGGAATCACGGCTTTCGTGAATACACCTTCATAAAGGTTTATTTAATTGTTAGAACCCATTTGTGGTGAAGGGAGTGCTGAGTACAATATGACGGAAGATGCAAGACCGGTTAGTCGTTCCCGTTCTATTATGACAGAGCTTGTTTTTCCGACGGACACGAATCACCATGGTACAATGTTCGGTGGTACGCTAATGAAATATATTGATAAAATTTCTGCTATAGCAGCCATGCGCCATTCTAATAAGCCTGTTGTGACCGCTTCTACGGACAGTCTAGACTTCCTGTCGCCGATTCGCATGGGAGAAGCCGTTGAGCTTGAAGCGTTCGTTACATCGACGCACCGGAGCTCAATGGAGGTATATGTCGTTGTTAGAGCAGAGAATCTGTTCACGGGTGAAAGAAGAGTGACCTGTACGGCTTTTTCAACCTTCGTAGCAGTTGATGAGAACGGCAAACCGGTTCCAGTGCCAGCAGCGATACCGGAAAATGAAGCGGAACAGAAATTGTTCGACAGTGCTCCGGAACGTTATGATTTACGTAAGAAGCGACGTTCCCAGCGCTATTCATCGACAGAATGACAAATGGGATGATACAATATACAACAAAAAAACTTTCGTCGAGGTGTGTACTCGTTGCGTAATTATTTAGATTTATTACAGGACGTATTGGATAACGGAGCAGTGAAGGAAGACCGAACAGGGACGGGCACGTTATCTGTATTCGGCAGACAGCTGCGATTCGATTTGGCTCAAGGCTTCCCCTTAGTTACAACTAAACGTATACATTTGAAATCAGTTGTCCATGAGCTTCTGTGGTTCCTTAGAGGGGACACGAATATTCAATATTTGAAAGAGCATGGGGTTAAGATATGGGACGAGTGGGCTGACGAAAATGGGGATTTAGGTCCCGTATACGGCTCACAGTGGAGAGCATGGGAGACACCTGACGGTCATACAATCGATCAGATCCAGCAGGTAGTGGACGGAATTAAGCGGAATCCCGATTCTCGCAGACATCTCGTTAGCGCTTGGAATGTCTCAGTCATTGACCAAATGAAGCTGCCGCCTTGTCATTTTGTTTTTCAATTCTATGTCGCTAATGGCAAATTGTCGTGTATGCTTACGATGCGGTCTATAGACACTTTCTTAGGGCTTCCGTTTAATATTGCTTCTTATGCTTTATTAACCCATATGATTGCACAGCAATGCGATCTAGAGGTCGGAGAGTTTGTATGGTCCGGAGGGGACACTCACATTTACAGCAATCATCTGGAGCAGGTGAAGCTGCAATTGACGAGAGAGCCGCTGCCTTTGCCTAAGCTAAATATTGTTCGTAAGCCAGATTCCATATTTGATTATAAGTTCGAGGATTTCGAATTCGAAGGCTACGAGCACCATCCAGCGATTAAAGCGCCGGTTGCCGTGTAAATTACAAGCTGGAAGAGGTTTTCAAAGATGACCATCACTCTTATTGCTGCAGTTGCTTCGAACGGGGTCATAGGAAATAACAATAACCTACCTTGGCGATTGCCTGCGGATATGAAATATTTTAAGAATAACACAATCGGAAAGCCAGTCCTTATGGGCAGGAAAACATTCGAATCCTTGTCTAGCCCGCTGAAGGACCGGATAAACGTCATTCTGTCCAGGACAATGGAGGAAGCGCCGGAGGGCTGTGAGCTAGTCCGATCGATCCCTGAGGCTCTTGAGAGGTACGGAGACGGCGAGCTTATGGTTATAGGTGGCGCTGAAATCTACGAGCAAATGCTTAATGTCGCTAATAAACTGTTACTGACGGAGATTGGGCAAGCGTATGAGGGAGATGCTTATTTCCCTTCCTTCGATTCTGAGATCTGGTCGCTTTCATCACGAATAATGGGTGAACAGGACGAGAAAAACCAAATTCCTTATTCATTTTGTGTATATGAGCGGGCATTGTTGGAATAGTACAAATAATTTAGCTGAAAATCCATTCTGACTGTAGGCTTCTTTTGATAGGATGATCTATTATCAACCACCATTTATTGCAACATCATTGCTGCAATTTAGGTATCAGCGGAAAGTAGTGAATGGGTAAGAGATTTAACGACGCATTCATGAAATACCGACACATGGAGGAAAAGAAGATGTCGACACCTACGGGATTTATGGAATATAAACGTGAGCTGCCAAGCGACCGTGATCCGTTGGAGCGCATCAAGGACTGGAATGAATTCCACCGGATGTTCTCCGAAGAGCAGTTGCGTACACAAGGCTCGCGTTGTATGGATTGCGGTACTCCCTATTGTCATACTGGTATTGAGCTCGGAGGAAGTGTTTCCGGATGCCCAATTAACAATTTAATTCCAGAGTGGAACAGCCTGATTTATCGTGGTCTCTGGAAAGAAGCCTATGAACGGCTTAATAAAACGAATAACTTCCCTGAGTTTACTGGTCGTGTATGCCCAGCGCCGTGTGAAGGCTCCTGTACAGTTGGTCTTATCGGGGATGCAGTAACGATTAAGACGATTGAGCAAGCGATTATCGATAGAGCTTTTGAAGAGGGCTGGGTCATTCCTGAGCCTCCGAAAACTCGCACAGGTAAGAAGGTAGCGGTTGTCGGCTCTGGTCCTGCAGGACTTGCAGCGGCAGCACAGCTGAACAAAGCGGGCCATACGGTTACTGTATACGAAAGAGCGGATCGTGCTGGCGGTCTTCTGACATATGGCATTCCTTCGATGAAGCTTGAGAAGGATATTGTACAGCGTCGAGTGGATTTGCTGGCAGCCGAAGGCGTTCAATTCGTGGTTAACACTGAAATCGGTAAAGATATTTCTTCTGAGCAGCTGCTTGAGCAATTTGATTCCGTCGTTCTATGCGGAGGAGCTACGAAAGCACGCCCGATTGGAAATGTTGAAGGTCACGAGCTTAAAGGCATCTATCAAGCGATGGATTACCTGAACAGCACGATCAAGAGCTATCTGGATAATGGATTGCAAGAAGGTACTTATATCTCTGGCAAAGATAAGCATGTTATCGTAATTGGTGGTGGAGATACGGGAACGGATTGCGTGGCTACAGCGTTACGTCATGGTTGTGCTAGCGTAACTCAATTCGGTACCCATTCCAAAGCACCTCTTGAGCGCGATCAATTAAACAATCCTTGGCCGGAATATCCTAATGTTTATACGTTGGATTACGCGCATGAGGAAGCTAAAGCATTATACGGTGAGGATCCTCGGGCATTTTCTGTATTGACGAAAAAATTCGTTGGTGATGAGAACGGAAATGTGAAGGAGCTTCACACGGTTCAAATCCGTCGCTATGTAGACGAAGAGGGTCGTAAAATCTATGAGGAAATACCGGGCACAGAGAAAATCTGGCCTGCGGATCTCATCCTTGTAGCTGTAGGCTTTGAAGGTCCTGAGCGTACGATTATCGATCAGCTGGGACTTGATACGGATCGCCGTACCAATGTTAAAGCTCCATACGGAAAATATACAACTAACGTGAACAAGGTGTTCGCTGCGGGCGATATGAGACGTGGGCAAAGCTTAATTGTTTGGGCGATTAATGAAGGTCGCGAGGCGGCTCGTGAGGTTGACAGATTCCTAATGGGAAGTACGATGTTGCCATAAGGGACTCAATTTGGTTAAATATGAAGAGGTTGTTCCGAGCGACTGGGAACAGCCTCTTTTTGAACGATCAGAAAGGGGACTGACGTATGATTCGTTATGGAGATGAAGCGTGGGCGGAGCTGAAATTCACAAAATTCGCTTATAAAATAGAAAAACGGGACAATCAGTGGGTAGATGTATATCTTACGGTCGAAACCGCAGAAGCGACTCCGCTCCCGCTAGATATCATTGATTTCAAAATTATGGTGATCTGCACACACGAGGGACATCCGATCCAATTAGTCACTTTAGATGAAGACTGTGATTGCGAGTATCAGCTTACGGAGTGGGAGAAGGACCAGATTAATGCATTTATCAGGTCTGCAGAGATCAACGAAGCGATTAAGACTAAGGCATCGTTAGTCGAATAACAGGGAAGATGGTCGGTATTGTTCGATTGCCGCCTTTAAATGGTGCATTGGACAGGCTTCCCCCAAATCTTTCCTTTATGATAGACTTATAAGGATTAAGTTGGGCTGATGAGGAGGCTAAGAGATGAATAGCGCAGCATTGCTCTCTCCGACGGATATTAACGTTATCCGACGTTACGTACATACGAAGTATGCACCACTTCCAGGAGACCGTCGAGCCGCTATTGTCGCTGACGCCATTCGCCGAACCTTACAGCAACGATTGCCTAACATTCCAAGTGATTTGAAAAATCAGGTGACGGATGAGCTTATTTCCCGTTATTTGGTCGGAGAGCAGAGAGAGGTTAAGCCGGAAGATGTTCTGGATCTATGCGCAGAATTGGAATATGACGAGGCTGACCGCGGTGAAAGGCTTGTAGAGCCGATTCTTAGCTGGGTAAATGACCGGTCGCCTCGCAGGTGGTCATCCGAACAAATAGCCTCTCGTTTAGAGAGGAGACAGCCTCATCATTTAGCTTTAGTGCAAGAGCTTCCTGCGAATGAGGGACAGGCTGCAAAAGCATGGAGAAATCGAGTATGGCTTCAGATTCCCGTTCGAATGTGGCTTATCATGGCTGTTGCCATAATAAGTGGTATTGGAGCAACATATTTACTAGTAGGCAAATCGTCGACTCCTAATGCGATTATTGCTCCTGAGCCAGTGCTGCCTAAATATGAGGAGCCATTGATCATTCCTCCGGATATAGGGATGCCTAATGCATTGAAATATGCCGATTTCGACGTTGCTGCTGTGAAGGCTTACCTGTTAAGTAGGGATTCATTATTAGCGGAAGAGCCTTATTTTGAAGCAATCGTGGATAGTGCCCGCAAGTTTGATGTTCATCCTTTGCTGTTGTTTGCGATTACCGGACAAGAGCAGGGCTTCGTTCCGAAGATGAATAAAAATGCGAAGCTAATCGCCAACAATCCCTTTAATGTCGGGCACAGCTGGCTAGAGTACAATACTACGATTCATAAATCAGCTAATATTGCTGCTAAATTTATATCGGAATTAGGTGTAAAGCGTCCGGAAGGTCATGAGCCGTTCGCTTGGTTTAATAAAACGTATGCTGAGGATCCTCTATGGTCTGACGGGGTAAGGAAAATATTTGCCAAGCTGAGTAGCTTGCCTCCGACTACTCCGTGAGGTTGATAGAGCCGTTGCGTACGGACGACTGCACCTAGAGGTTAATAGAGCCATCGCGTACAGGCACACTTCTCGCGGGGTGCCTGTATGAGGTGTGATGCGCAAGGCACTGCACGAGGTACTGCGTAGGGAGCTGCACGAGGAGCCGTGCAAGGTTGCCGAAAGTAACTTGTAACACTAATACTTCAAGAAAAGCCGAGCCATTCTGCATATACAGCAGTTGGCTCGGCTTTTTGAGTTAGCTTAATGGGGAAGGTTTTTTAATATGATGGCTTCACTCAAAAATTCCATTCAAATACTCTTGAATAGCAGGTGGCACTTGAGGTAATTCTGTTAGCGTCAGGAGCGCTCCACTAGGCTTTGCATCAATCGGTATGACATTGTACGTCCATTCGGCCTCCTGCTTCAAATAAACGGCGTTAATGCCGCATTGCAGTGCAGGGAGGACATCCGTCCTGACGGAATTGCCAATCATCCAAGTGTTTCCTCTATCAAACCCGCCCTCAGAGAGAATTTGCTCTAAGGCATCGGTGTTTTTGTGTTGCTTGACATATATTCGATCTTGGAAGTAGCGTTCAAGCTTCATGTTCTGGATTTTCTTGTGTTGAATGAGAATGTCTCCACCTGTGTAGAGGTGAAGCTCATGTCCTCCGCTGGCTAAGGAATCCAAGGTTTCTTCCATCATTGGATAAGGCTCTACCTCAAGCTCATAAACGCTATTTCCGAGCTTCCACAGCTTGTCTTCCTCTATGGGGGAGCCGGCCCGTCCGGTTAGGTTTTGAAAATGCCGATACGTATCAATGAAGGACTGCGGAAAGTGCTCACTCTTGAAGCCGGAAACTTGAACGCGAGCTATATCGACTTCTGTTTGTTTACTTGAGATAGTGGCACGTGTTATACCGGCTGGAGAATACCAGGTAGTCATTTCATCTGCAAATTGCTCCAATATAAACTGAAAATATTTATTGCAATATATGAGTGTATCATCAAGATCGAACATAATTTTTTGTTTCATATATCTGATTTGCTCCTTACTCTGCTTTAAGTCCGAGCTTAACTAGGCAATCCTAAGATCGGTAATAACCAATATAACAAAGCGCTCTAACTCGTTTCTTTTTCATTATGGCGTGAGAATTAGGGTTTGTAAATGAGAGGAATAAGGAAAACTACAAAGACACCTAATAATTAGATGATAGGATAGGAGGTGATATTAAAATGAAAAACAGAACCGACAAGATTGTTGACGGTGCAGGCCACTCTAAGGCCAAAGAGAGAGAGCAGGATAATCAGATCAGTAGAATGAAGAAATATCCACCGAGCTTAAACGGGATCAATAAAAATTTACCCTGATTAAACCACTCTCTCGCTTGACCAGTAGGGAGATAACGTAAACCTTTTGCTGCTTCAAGCGTATTTTGTTATTTTCTCGGAGAGGTCGCGTTTAATAAGTCTAATGCGTTGACGAACATAGAAGTCGTAGCTGCCCCCGCTTAACTCGCGGGGGTTCATTGTGTTCCCTGTGTCATTATCAATGATGACGAGCTTCCCGTCGGTGAAAAATTTGAAGGTTAAGTCTCGAGACGGTCTGGATCCTCTGGGAGGTTCCAAGTAACGGAGATGTTCACAGTTCACCATCCATCATCCCACCTATTGAGAGATATATAGAACATTTGTTCTTATTTTTATTTTACCAAACATTTGTTCGTATGGCAAGCTATTCCGTAATACCGTACACTATATACATATTGGATTGAAGGGGAAGGGCTTCTATGATCGTAATTTCTGGGTTAACCCGCAAGATTCCCGAAGGGAAAACGATATTAGATCACGTAAATACACGACTAGAGCCCGGCACTTTCATTGCTGTTGTAGGCTCGAGCGGAAGTGGAAAGTCTGCTTTATTGAAGGCATTAGCTTTAAAGGAAGTATGGTCTTCTGGTGAGTATAGAGTTGATGGCAAGGATTTAATGGAAGCTGGATTTTTCGCCAAAATGCGATACCGCAGGCAAATTGCCTACCTCGAGCAGAAACCGTTGTTATTTGAAAAAAAATCTGCGCTTAAAAATGTTCTCATTGGAGCAGCAGAACAGACCCCTATATGGCGCAGGCTAACGGGCATGGTTCGCAGTGATGATCATATGGGTGCAATGGACATGCTTGAGCATGTAGGCTTGATGGAGAGGGCTCAGCAGCCTGTTGAGAAGATGAGTGGGGGCGAACGCCAGAGGATCGCAATCGCTCGTTCATTAGTGCATGGTGCACGGTTGGTGCTTGCCGATGAGCCTGTATCCGGACTTGACCCTCATTCTGCTGAAGAAATGATGAGAACACTCAAGAAGCTATGTCATGAGAAAGAAACAACGATTGTTGCTGCTTTGCATCGTGTGGAGCTTGCAGAGAAATTTGCAGATGAAATATGGGGCATGCAGGATGGTCGGCTTATTGTCAATATTAAAGGAAGAAGACTAACTGCTGCCGAGAAGCTGAGATTAACTTAGCTTTTGGGTAGGGTTAAGGCTTCTGGGACTTGAGTAAAGCCGCCTTAGGCTTTCTTATGGCGCTAACCGAGCTTCCTGGTGAAGATTCAAAGATGTTAAATGAATTTTGTATTGGGGCGTTCAAGGTAGCCATTGTTATTCCATGGCTACCTTGAACGCTATTTCTGTTTCCGAACTTTGTTTCTGTTGCAGCTACTGTTACTGCTGCTAGTGTTCTGTTATTGTGATGCTACTGTGTCGGTTGGTCGGTTGTTCCTTCTGAAGGAGCTTCATTCGCCAACTCGTTCAGCGAAGTGATTTTACCATGAGGCTGCTGGTTCTGCTTTCGACTTTTCCATGTGCTTTCCCTGCGGCGCTTAGACGGGGGCATAACATCCCACCTTTCGATTTTATATGGTTTTACTTGAATTATCGTGGCGTTAGATTAGCGTCCTTATTCACGTATTTCAATATATGAAGCACACGAGCTTGGAGAACGGGCTGATAAACGGCAAACTCCAATTTCTATCACTGTCTGACGATGTTGGCAGGTTGAGGCGCTCTTTGATTTCCGACAATTAGTCCGATGACAGCGGTCTACAGCGAACCGATCCTCGATTTTTCACCAAATAGTCCGTTCACAGCGGTCTACAGCGTACCGCCCCTCGGTTTTCAACCAATTAGTCCGTTGACAGCGGTCTACAGCGCCCCGCCCCTCGGTTTTCAACCAATTAGTCCGTTGATAGCGGTCTACAGTGCACCGATCCTCGGATTTCCACCAATTAGTCCGTTCACAGCGGTCTACAGCGCCCCGCCCCTCGGTTTTCAACCAATTAGTCCGTTGACAGCGGTCTACAGCGAACCGATCCTCGGATTTCCACCAATTAGTCCGTTCACAGCGGTCTACAGCGAACCGATCCTCGATTTTCCACCAAATAGTCCGTTCACAGCGGTCTACAGCGCCCCGCCCCTCGGTTTTCAACCAATAGTCCGTTGACAGCGGTCTACAGCGAACCGCCCCTCGGTTTTCAACCAATTAGTCCGTTTACAGCGGTCTACAGCGAACCGATACTCGATTTTCCACCAATTAGTCCGTTGACAGCGGTCTACAGGGCACCGATCCTCGGATTTCCACCAATTAGTCCTTTGACAGCGGTCTACAGCTTACTGATCCTCGGATTTCCACCAATTAGTCCGTTGACAGCGGTCTACAGCGAACCGATCCTCGGATTTCAACCAATTAGTCCGTTTACAGCGGTCTACAGCGAACCGATCCTCGATTTTCCAGCAAATAGTCCGTTCACAGCGGTCTACAGCGCACCGATCCTCGGATTTCAACCAATTAGTCCGTTTACAGCGGTCTACAGCGAACCGATCCTCGATTTTCCAGCAAATAGTCCGTTGACAGCGGTCTACAGCGAACCGCCCCTCGGTTTTCAACCAATTAGTCCGTTGACAGCGGTCTACAGTGCACCGATCCTCGGATTTCCACCAATTAGTCCGTTCACAGCGGTCTACAGGAGCACCGCTCCTCGTTTTTTCACCAAAAAGTCTGCTGACAGCGGCTTAAAAGAAAGGACGGATTTGTAAGAGAAGAATGAAAATTTTCGAGTACGCGGCTATGAAAGGACGAATTTGCGACAGATGTTCGAAATTTGAGTGACGCTAATGTGGCATAAATTACCTTTTTATTGCAATGAGAACATATGTTTGCTATCATGAAAAAAGGCACTTTAACCACTTGGAGGCCGATGATGATTACTAGAGAACCGTCTTACTATGGAGATGAAACTTGCTCGTCCTATGTTATTGCGGGGGATTTTATTTTTTTGGCGCATCACAGTGAAGGGCATGAGAAAGATGATATTGAACACCAGTTGGTAGCTAGTTTTAATAACCTAAGGGATTCCCTCTATTCTGCTGGAGCCTCGTTGGAGCATCTCGTTCAGATTAATTTGTACCTAAACGACATCAAATATTTTGGAGCGGCAAGGGACATCTTTAATCATTTTTTCCAGAAAGACGGTTTTCCAGCAAGAATGACTACGACCACTGAATTCGTTAATCCAACCTGTTTGTGCATGCTAGACGGAATCGCATATAAGAAATAAGTCTGATTAGATTTACTATAAATTCGTTGAGTCTGGTGCAATGGTTTGTATGAGCAATCATACAATAGGAAGAGGGGGGCGATAACAGGTGAACAGGGCACAGCTTCTGGGATAGGGTAAAAGAAGAGCAATTGCTGGGCTTTTTGCATTTTTTGCCGATTTTTCATATCAACGGAAGGATTCCTATAAATTATCGCGAAATAATTAATGTTTATATATTGCCAATTTTCTGATTTATCCTCCACTTGAGTGCGAAAGGGGATTACAGAACGACATGGTCATGCTGCCTAAGGTCAATGAGTTGGGTTTTTTCGAAATTCGTCTGGAGTCCATCGGAGGGCTAGGTGCCAATCTGGCCGGTAAAATGTTGGCGGAAGCAGGTGTCATGGGAGTAGGGTTAAATGGAGTCAGTTTTAGCTCCTATGGCTCTGAGAAGAAAGGATCGGCTGTTAAAGCGCATATTCGATTTTGCGACATTAATACGCGAATTCGAGATACTTCTCCGGTCGAAAGACCACATGTCATCGGTATTTTCCATGAAAATCTGTCTAAGACGATCAACGTAATTTCGGGTATGTACGAGGACAGCATCGTACTAGTCAACTCCAAGAAATCACCCCAGCAGTTGAAAGATCAGCTTAAGTTGAAAGGCGGCATCATTGCAGTTGTGGATGCTACTGGCATCTCAATGGATGAAAACAATCGGGTAAATATGGCAATGCTTGGCGGGTTGTTTAGGTTATGTGAGTTTCTAGATGCGGAGTTCATGAAGAGTGTAATACGCAAGTCACTTGAGAAAAAGTACCCAGCAGCCGTTCAGCCGGCATTAAATACATTTCAGCGTGGCTATGACGAGGTGCAGTTCCAAGCCTTTCAGTTAGATGAAGGTGACGTCATGCCGGATTTTTTACGAATGGATACGCCAGTGCTTGGTTATGAGACACAGCCATTAGGCGGAATCATTACGAACCCAGGTAATAGTATTCTGAAAGATTTAAGTATTTCGAGGGCAGGGATGATGCCACATTTCGCAGATGACAAATGCATACACTGCGCAGCGTGTGACAATGTGTGTCCTGATTTTTGTTTTGTTTGGGAAGAGCAGGCTGATAAGAAAGGCCGTCCTCAGATGTTTCTACAGGGTATTGATTATCAATATTGCAAAGGCTGTCTGAAATGTGTCCAAGCTTGTCCCACAGATGCGCTCTCAAGCGAGCTTGAGCAGGAGCATTACGCTGAGGAGCATCGTGTACCGCATAAATTTTCTTTAGCTATTTCATAGATAAAACGTCAAGACGTTATTCAGCGAGAAACCGATAGGAAAGGTGGATTCTAACATGTCGATTGATATTCGCAAGGAAATGGGCCTGCCAGGCACCGTGGAGCAACGAATCGTCTATGAATCAGGCAACGAGATGGCTGCTTATGCCGCACACCAGATTAACTATCATGTGATGGGGTATTTTCCTATCTCTCCTTCTACGGAAGTAGCACAGTTTCTCGATCTTATGAAAGCGAACGGGCAGCACGATATTGTTTTAATCCCTGCAGATGGAGAGCATGGCTCTGCGGGTGTTTGTTATGGGGCTTCAACTGCTGGAGGACGCGTGTTTAATGCCACTTCTGCAAACGGTTACTTGTACATGTTGGAACAGATGCCTGTCCAATCAGGAACACGTTTTCCAATGGTCATGAATCTTGTATGTCGGTCCGTATCGGGCCCACTTGATATTCATGGGGATCATTCGGATTTGTACTTTGCCTTAAATACAGGATGGCCTATTGTGCTTTGCCGCGATCCTCAAGCAGTTTATGATATGAACATTATTGCACTGAAGCTGGCAGAAGATCCGGAAGTTCGCTTACCCGTTTTAGTTGCCTCAGACGGCTATTTTACTAGTCATCAGAAAAGGCGAGTCAACACTTTTGCACATCGTGAGGACGTGCAGAAGTTCGTCGGCGAGCATCCTCCTGAAGGATTTAAGCATGTGTTGGATCGCAACAATCCTATTACCGTCGGACCTTATATGAACGAGCCTGATTATATTAATAACTGCTACCAGCAAAGTCAGGCTATGTATCGTGCGGAAGGCGTTTTTGACCGAATTCAAAAGGAATATGCTGAGCTGACGGGTAGAGAATATCCGATTCTTGAGCTCTACAAAATGGAAGACGCTGAGGTAGCTGTATTTTTGCTCAATTCTTCTGCGGAAATTATTAAGGATGTAGTGGATCAGCTTCGTGCCAAGGGAGTTAAGGCGGGATCGATTTCACCGAATATCATTCGTCCGTTCCCTGCGAAGGCGATTACGGAAGCGCTTAGGAATGTGAAGGCAGTGACCGTAGGAGACCGTTCCGACTCGTACGGCGGTCATGGCGGCAATATGGTCATAGAAGTGCGTGCAGCTCTTCAGCAGTTCGGAAACTCTACCACGAAGGTCATCAGCCGGATTTATGGTCTCGGTGGAAAAGATTTTTATGCTGAAGATGGTTTAGCTATGTTTGAATTTGCAATTGATGCGATGGAGAAGGGCTTCGTACAGAAGCCTTATGATTATCATGGCATTACGGCAGGGGATCCCTCCAAAGCACCTCAAAGAGTGCTAGAGCCGATGAAATATGAGGATTTGAAAACAGGCCTCATAACAGTTACCCAGGATGAAGCAACAGGCAAAATCAATGTTCGAGTACCTCCACTTCGTTCGCTAACGAAGAAGCCTAAACGAATTGCACCTGGGCATGGCGCTTGTCCGGGTTGTGGAATATTCTCGGGTCTGGAGCTATTTTTCAAAGGAATTGAAGGAGATATCGTGGCCTTATTCCACACTGGCTGTGCAATGGTCGTCACGACAGGATATCCTTACTCTGCCCACAAGGCAACCTACATTCATAACCTGTTCCAAAATGGTGCAGCGACGATGTCAGGGGTTGTGGAGATGTTTCATGAGCGCAAGCGCCGGGGTGAGTTGGATCAATATGGTTTGAAGGACGATTTCACATTCGTCATGATTACGGGTGACGGTGGGATGGATATTGGGATGGGGCCAGCTATTGGGGCTGCTCTGCGTAATCATCGTATGATCATTCTTGAGTATGACAACGAAGGGTATATGAATACGGGAGCGCAGCTTTCTTATTCCACGCCTATGGGTCATCGGACTTCGACGTCAAACGTGGGCAAGCATCAGGGTGGTAAAGTATTTCATCATAAAGATACGGCACAAATTATGGCGGCGACGAATATACCCTACGTATTCACAGGTAGCGAGGCAAGCCCGGTCGATCTTGTGAAGAAAGGTGCTAAAGCCCAGTGGTATGCGCAAAATGTGGGAATGGTGTACGGTAAAATTCTAATTACCTGTCCGCTGAATTGGCTGTCCGAAGATAAGGATGGAGCCGATATCATCGATCAGGCTGTGAATACGTGCTTCTTTCCGCTATATGAAGTAGAGAAAGGAATCACAACGATTACCTATAACCCCGAGGAGAAAGGGAAGAGGGTGCCAGTTGGCGATTGGCTGAAAATGATGGGAAAGACGAAGCATCTTTCCAAGCCGGAATATGCGGAAACGCTTAGGGAGTTTGAGAACGAGATTGAGCGCCGTTGGAATATGCTTAAAGCTAAGCACGAAAATCCCTATTTATAGGAATGGGGGCGTTGTAACAATGCCTTACGTAATGACACATTCTCCCTCAGGGACTTTGCTCGCTTGCATTCAACGGAATAGCTACAAGCTTGCGTACTATGGTCTCCTAATTTGGGAGCATCCTCCGTCGCTTGTGCAGATGTCCGAGGCTTTGGCTGAGGCAGCTATTGAGCAGGGTGATCCTGCGGGCAGTCTAGAAAGCTGGTCTTCGAGAGAGCTTTCCGAGCATGAAATAAAGATGGCTAATGTGAAGCTGCGCAATGATCCTTCGCGAGTCGTAGCGTTTCGCGATGGCGTGCTGTCTGTTGAGTCATCTGTACAATCGGAATGATATTATTCCCCCCCTGGAATGTTACGCTCCAGGGGGTTTGTCATTTGTGAGGAAACTATTGGCGTGGCGGCGAATTGTCGCAATAGCGAAAGCAGGGCTGGCTGGATTCACTATAAGTTCCGCCGGAGCGCAAAAGGTACCAATAGAGAACGCACGGTTCACTGACGTCCCCGCCGGAGCGTAAAACGTGCCAATAGAGTACGCACGGTTCACTAACGTCCCCTCTAGAACGGAAAACGTGCCAATAGAGAATGCACAGTTCACTAACGTCCCTGCCGGAGCACAAAAGGTATCAATAGAGAACGTACGGTTCACTAACGTCCCCTCCGGAGCGCAAAAGGTACCAATAGAGAACGCAGGGTTCACTAACGTCCCCGCCGGAGCGCAAAAGGTACCAATAGAGAACGCACGGTTCACTAACGTCCCCGCCGGATCGCAAAATGAGCTGATAGAGAACGCAGGGTTCACTAACGTCCCCGCCGGAGCGCAAAAGGTACCAATAGAGAACGCACGGTTCACTAACGTCCCCGCCGGATCGCAAAATGAGCTGATAGAGAACGCAGGGTTCACTAACGTCCCCGCCGGATCGCAAAATGAGCTGATAGAGAACGCAGGGTTCACTAACGTCCCCGCCGGAGCGCAAAATGAGCTGATAGAGAACGCACGGTTCACTAACGTCCCCGCCGGAGCGCAAAAAGTACCGATAGAGAACGCAGGATTCACTAACGGTCCCGCTGGAGCGCAAAAAGTACCGATAGAGAACGCAGGGTTCACTAACGGCTGCGCCGGCGGGCAAAACGAGCTGATAGAGAACGCAGGATTCACTATGGGCACGGTGCGGTAGGTTACCTTAGGTACGCGTTAGTGCGGCGCGGGGTTTGCGCGCTGGAGGAATTGGTAGTGGATCGGGCGTATTGAGGGTTTGAAGTATTTGAAGTATTTGAAGTATTTGAAGTATTTGAAGTATTTGAAGGGTATGGAGGGTATGGAGGGTATGGAGGGTATGGAGGGTATGGAGGGTATGGAGGGTATGGAGGGTATGGAGGGTATGGAGGGTATGGAGGGTATGGAGGGTATGGAGGGTATGGAGGGTATGGAGGGTATGGAGGGTATGGAGGGTATGGAGGGTATGGAGGGTATAGAGGGTATGGAGGGTATGGAGAGTATGGAGGGTATAGAGAGTATAGAGGGTATAGAGAGTATAGAGGGTATAGAGGGTATAGAGGGTATAGAGGGTATAGAGGGTATAGAGGGTATAGAGGGTATAGAGGGTATAGAGGGTATAGAGGGTATAGAGGGTATAGAGGGTATAGAGGGTATAGAGGGTATAGAGGGTATAGAGAGTATAGAGAGTATAGAGAGTATAGAGGGTATTGAGGTATGGAAGGTAAAAGGAGAGTAATGGAGAGTATAGAGAGTATAGAGGGGTATCTAGGGTAGCGTGCGTTCGCTGTTGACCGCCCCGCCGCCCCAACCTACACAGAATCAGTGTAAACGAGCTCTTTAAATAGCTGATAAGGAAGAAAAGATTGTTTGTACAGTGAACTTGCGAAGGTAACAATCAATTGTTGCTCGGGAACAATGAAAATATATTGGCCACCGAAGCCCATGGCGAAGTAGGTTGTGGGAATAACCGGTTTCCCTGACTGATTACTTAGTATCCACCAATGGTAACCGTAGGAGCCGACGTCATCATAGGTGTGGAATCGTGGGGCGACGCTTTTATCAATCCAATCCTCTGGAACGATTGGTACGTCAGCTATGCGACCTTTGCTCAGCATCAGTTGACCGAGCTTCATCAGATCAGCGGCTTTAAGTGATAAGCTAAACCCACCAATGGTAATTCCATTAGCGTCGGCGTGCCACAGATATTCCTGTATCCCCAGCGGCTTAAACAAGAACTGTTCCGCGTATTGAGCTGTTGTCATCCCAGTAACCTTTTGTAAGATGGCGCTAAGCAGTTGAGAGCACCCTGAATTGTAGATCATACGTGTACCGGGCTCGTCCTTCATAGGGCGCGAAAGCACAAAGCTTACCCAATCCGGACTGTCAATCATAGGCCTCGGCATGCCGTCCCATTCTCCCCATTCCGGCCAATCCCAGCCTGTCGTCATCGTCAATAGATGCTCAATAGTGAGATTAGATCCTGCAGCACCAACATCCAGCTGGGGAAAGAAATCAGATAGAGGAGTATGGACTCCCTCAAGCTGCTTGCGATCAATCGCAATTCCGATCAGAAGTGAGAGTATGCTTTTCGTTATGGAGTTAATCTTGTGGAGCTTGTGTGCGGAGTCGGGCTTCCGTTCATGCCTAAAGAGAGACTGATTGCCGATGGAAACCTCGCAATAGTCGATTTTGGTGCTAGTTACCTGCTGGGCGAAATGATCCATGTTAGCAATTAATCTATGGTGAATTGAATTCATATGCTGGGTATGCTCCAAGTCGTATAAGGATGAAATTAAGTATCAGGGAAAAGAGAAGCTTCCTTGCGACCATTCACAGTCAGCAGCTCCGTAACCTTCTGCATTCGCAAGCATTCATGGGGCTTGAGATCACGTTGAAAATAACCGTACATGTACGCTGCTTCTGTAAAAACAAGGCTTGGATAACAGACGACCTGTTGATGAGAGTAAGGATTATCGATTAAAATTTGCCACTCTCCGTCTCTTAGTGATGGCGATATTGCACTTAATGCTTCATTTTTGGCCACGAAAATAATGTTGAACTGTTCCCAAATGGTGTTCCAGGAAGGGCTGAATTGCTCAGGAGTGGGAAAGAGGGCCGACGCTCGGTCAAGCTTTAAGCGGTAAAGCTGCTTATCCTCATCAGAATAGCTTTTTAATCCGCCACGAAAATCTTCAATAAAGGTGTAAAAAGCAAAATAACCTGCCGTTTCCATAGCCAATCTAAATGTTTGCTCTGATTCCTGCTGAGTGAGTTGCATATAATAGTGGAAGGTCAACTCAGACATACCTGACAGCTCCTCAATAGAGATATTATGGAAACAATCTTTGAATATTATACCGTATGGTGTGGCATTGCGCCTGGCTTTTTATGATATAATGGAAAACAATGCGCATGTCGGTGGATCGCTTTATGGGAGGGAAACACAAAAGATGAGTCGGCGTTTTGTCATTGAGGCTGTAATGATTGCCATCTACGGGCAACTGCTTCTGCCGAAACGTCCTGTAGAATACAGGATACCGTATACTTCGGTAATGGAGCTCTATGATATGAAGGATAGTCCTGATCCAGTTATGCCGGAATCAGAAGATGATGCCTATGTTAAAGGGAAAATCGGAGAAATGATTAGTTACTTCGAGGATCCGTTTAATAAGAAGAAAATAGAGCGTGCTCTTATGGCACCTTGGCGTGAAAGCCCGCCACTCCCTATTAACGATAGGGTTACATTCGTAATCGTTAACGCTTCTGAAAATATGCAGTATGGGGAATTGTTTGATCCCATTGAAACAGAAGTCATTCTGATGTCGCTTCGTTTGGAATGTCCGATATTAACCGATCAGATTGAATTTCAGGACAAAGCGGTACAGAATGCCATTCCAGTGCAATTGTTTGATATCGACGACTTTGAATTCGCTGTTGAAGAGGATACCGAATCGACGGGAGAACAGACTGAATAAAGAAGCTGCCGAGAATCTCGGCAGCTTTTGCGTCAATCGGAGGGGATGTTTTTGGTAAAATCATTTGCCCGGTGGATGGCAAAAAGACTGCATAAGCAGCAAAAGATAGAGCAAGCTCTTCGTTGGTATGATAAATGGGGAATCAATCAAATGACCCTAGACGAACAGGTCGAATATGCTGCGCTACTTTACGAAAATGGTAAATCTGAACAGGCAGTAGATGTGCTATCTGCTACTCTTAAGAGAGAAGCACACCCACATGCGTATGAACGACGTGCTCATATTTACAATGAGATGGGACTAGACGAGCAAGCAATCGCTGATTTGAACGAAGCTATAAAGCTGGATTCGAAGCCTTATATTTATTGGTATACAAGGGCGATTTCTCATCACGATCGAGGTGAGTATGACGAGGCAGTTCGAGATTTCAAGGAAGCTTTGAATAGAAGAGAAAATTCTAAAGCATCGACTCATTATGAGCTAGGTAACGTATATGTGAAGCTTGGCAGCTATGCTGAGGCAGAAGCAAGCTATCGACAAGCCATTTCTGAACCATCTAAAGCTATTCCACATTACTACTATCGGCTAGCCCATGTCTTAGAAAAGCTGGATAGAGTGGAAGAGGCCCAAGCTGCATTGGCGGAAGGAATTGCTCTACAGGATAAATGGCACCAGCTTAAAAATCAGGGTGCGGAGCAGCTTAAGGAAAGAACGAATTATTCTCATGCAGCCGTAGCAAGCTTTATTAAGGGCGTGCAAGAGGAGTTTGGCTTCCGGTTATTTGAATCTAGACTATTAGAAGCTAGGGGCGAGCTTAACGCGGCCTTAGCTTCCATAGATATAGCGATTGAGAATTACCCAAGCGCAGCTGAGCTGCAGCTTCGCAAAGGTGGTCTGCTCAGACAGCTCGACCGCTTTGAGGAAGCTGTGGATGTTCTTACACAATTAAAAGACAACAATCCACTCTGGCTTCCAGCCTACATGGAGCTAAGTGCGACATTCCGATCGAAGGGGATGTACTCGGAAGTCATCCAGGTGCTTGAGGCCGCTAAAGAACATTTTCCAGGGCACACTGTTGTTCGTTATTGGTTAGCAGACGCTTACAGGGAAGCGGGCAAAACGGGTGAAGCGCAGACAGAGAGCGATGCATTGACGGCTATGGAGCCAGATGATCCGTTAAATTGGAAGCAAAGGGCAGAATTCGCTATCGATGACGATCGTTATGACGATGCGGATGAAGCGTATACGAAAGCGTTGCAGCTTGAAGAAACAGCTGATTATTACATGCGTAGAAGCTTCTCCCGTTACATGTCCGACCGCTACGAGGAAGCGATGATGGATATTCAGTCAGCCGTAAAGCTGGATGAGAGCATCATGAAGGAAAGCAAGACGGCGTACGCTCTAGGAGAGCTGTATGTGGGTATGGGAAATTGGGAGCTTGCAGATATCGAATATTCACGAGCTTTGGGAATGGAACCGGATAATTCACAGCTTTATGATCGACGGGCGCGTTGCCGGTTTGCGGCCGATCGCTTGGTAGATGCGTTAGAGGATTGTAACAAAGGCTTGCAGCTTAACCCTAGTAATACACGTCTTACTTGGCTGAGGGGACTTATCCACTATAGGCTGGATGATCATGAGGCGGCTCTTACCGACTCACTCGCATATTCTTTGCTATTACCAGATGATTCTCAAGGGCATTTCAATCTGGGGCTCATCTACAATCAATTAGATCGACACGATGATGCTATTGCTTCTTTTACTAAAGTAATTAGTTTGAGTCCTTTTGAAGCGCAGGCTTATTTGGAAAGAGCATCCTTGTGGTATCACCACTCCTTCGATCGCGTGCGTGCATCAGATGATCTTGCGCAATGGCTGTTATATGCAGGCGGGGAAAAGACCGAGGGGGATCGATTCGCTCTGTTAAACGATGTCCGTGGCTTTGATGATGAGATGCGTGAGCGGGCTAAGGAGCAATTCTTGCTTGTTTATGGAAGCAGCCGTTACTTGTCCTAGCGAGTTTCGTGCATGGCGGATTTATCGAAAACAACGACTTTTCAACTATAAATCAAACATAAAGGTGGAAGCTCAAATGAGATATAGAACATTAGGTAAAACAGATTTGCGTGTCTCTGTTGTTGGTATCGGAACCTGGCAGTTCGGCGGGGAATGGGGCAGAACCTATGAGCAGGAAGAGGTCAATGCTATTCTAGGTCGGGGAAAAGAGTTAGGTATTAACCTCATTGATACTGCGGAATGCTACGGCGATCACTTGTCGGAGTCTCTAATAGGTGAATCCATCCGTGGGAGTCGTGAGGATTGGATCGTGGCTACTAAGTTCGGTCATCATTTTCACCGTAATTTCGAACGCACGGATGTATATGAAGCTAAGGATGTTGTTAGTCAGCTAGAGCTTAGCTTGAAGGCTCTAAAGACAGATTATATTGATTTATATCAGTTCCATTCGGGTCCGGATGTCGCCTTTGATAAAGATGAATTGTGGAATATTCTTAATAAGCAAGTAGAGGCTGGGAAAATCCGTCATTTGGGTATATCCATTGGCTCTAACTTGAACATCCACCAAACCTCGCAGGCTTCGAAGGTAAATGCAGGTGCTATTCAAGTCGTGTACAATCGATTGGATCGCAATCCGGAAAAGGAAGTTTTTCCTTCCTGCATAGAACAGAACTTGGGCGTATTGGCACGTGTTCCTCTTGCAAGCGGATTGCTTAGCGGTAAGTATAAGCCAGGAGCAAAGTTTGCTGCTGATGACGTGAGATCAAGAAGAGATGCAGCTGTACTGGATAAACATATGCAAGAGGTGGAAGCCATTAAACGCGATGAAGTTCCTGAAGGAACGGATATGGCAGCTTGGGCGCTCGCTTGGTGCATAAATAATCCTGCTGTGACATCCGTTATTCCAGGCTGTAAGGACCCTGCGCAGGTTGAAGCGAATGCGGCAGCGATTGAGCTTGTAGAAGCCGGTCATCCGCAGGACGTCTAGGTTTTCGATAGGGATATTTCTGGCAAGCTTCTAAGTGAGGAGATTTTCCGCATGAATGAAAAGGTAGTGCCTGTATACGTAATAACTGGATTTCTCGGAAGCGGGAAATCAACGCTATTAAACCGAATTTTAACCGATGCAAAGGCTAAGGGGTTAAAGCCCGCTATAGTTATGAACGAAGTCGGTGACGTAAACGTGGAAGGCCAGCTGATTGAAAAAGATATACCGATGTCCGAAGTACTCGGAGGCTGTATTTGCTGTACGAGCCGGGGCGATCTTGGACTGGAGCTCGTACAGCTGGCGCAGGAGCACGAGCCTGATGTCATCTGGATTGAGTCAACAGGCATAGCACAGCCCTTAGAAATTATGGAGGGTGTCACGGAAGCGTCACTGTATGCCAAGCTTGAGCTTAGGAATGTCATTACTGTTGTAGATGCTCGCCATTTACTGGACAGGCTTCGCATAGGTACGGGCAAGACGTTAAAGTTGATGAAGGAGCAGATCCGCGTAGCGAGCTTCATCATCCTTAATAAAACGGATTTGGTCCAAGAGCAAGATCTCCTTGAGCTACAAGAAGCGATTAAGGATTTGAATGCCTACGCAAGATTAGCCTTAACAACGAATGCCGAGCTTGACCCTGATCTTCTCTATGCTGATATCGAGCACAATAGGAGTTTTGAGCAAGAAGCTAGTGAGCATAAGGATGATGAGCATTGCACGCATGAGAATTGTAGCCATGAGCACGAGCACGAACATCACGACCACAACCATGAGCACGAGCACAGCTATCATAATCACAGCCACGCCCACAAGCATGGCACTCTTCACGATCATGTGAATGTTGTGACCTATTATTTCAAAGGTAAAGTGGACAGTGTAGTGTTCGAAGCTTTTCTGAAGCAGCTGCCCCAAGAAATCTATCGCGCTAAAGGCATCGTAGCTTTTCAAGATACGGCAAGCTTATTTTTATTTCAGTACGCTTACCGGGAAATTGATTTTTTGAGAATTACACCTCAGAAATCAGTAAATAATGTGGCTGTTTTCATTGGTGAAGGCTTTTCCCAAGCTGATTTATTAAATCAGCTCGAGCAATTGGATATAACTAACTAGTATCAATTAAACGATAAAGCACCTAGCGAATGACCAATACAACGGTATTTGCGCAGGTGCTTTTCGTTTTTACTTAGAGCTGCTGGAGGTATTTAATTTCATTTTTCTAGACAGATTGAACATTCCCGATTGAACGATGGCAACCTTCACGTTAACATCACCTATTTGCAGCTGACTTGGCGGAATGCTGCCTGATGCAGTCATATCATTCCAACGGTTGTATTTTTTGCGATATAGAGTGTGTTCAAGTGCTAATAAATCGGTTTGCTTTTGTATCCCGAATTGGAAGGTTTCGCGGATTTCCTCGCTTATTTTTTCGCACGCCATTTTCTCAAGCTGCTGTTCCGTTTTTGGAACTAATAATTCATTTAACGCTGCGACAACTTTAACTTTAATGTTGAAGATAGGTTGACCATTATTGAAGCTGATTTGGATTTTGGGGTGGGGTGCTGTGAATTTAAGTGAGGCAATATTAACACCGTTCTCTCTTAGAACAACTCTGGAAGCCTGTGATTTGCGCTCGAGCCATCTGAGACCAAGCAGCTTTTCATGAGAAGTCCATCCTTTAAGCTCATTGTTATACATGGCAAACACGCCGTCTACCTCTAATTTGGGGTCGGCTTTTTTATTTTCAGCCCATGTATCGTCAGAAATGCTTATAGAGGGGAGAAGCACAGTGTTTCCAGGATCTCTGAAGCCTCTAACAAATTGTGAGAATCGCAAAGGGACGACGATTGGACGCTGTTTATAATTGGTTTCCGGTGAATAGAGAATGGAGTTAAGGGGAGAGAGGGAGAAAAAGGGCGTTGTCGTGTAGATTTTCTGCAAATCCTTCTTAGTGCCGTAAACCCAAGGGGTATAACGAATTTCTGGATTGCGCATTAATGCATCGAATACAGCAAGCAAATCCCCTTTCTTAAGCAGGTTTTCAGTGAACACCATGGAGGAGAGATGGCCCCAGAACACGGTCTGCTGCGTTGTTTGGTAGAGCTCAACAACGGCTTCCGAAATAGATACGCCCTCAGCATGTCCTACCCAAATGTTAGTCGAGGTGCTTGATTTGCTGTTTCCTTCTGATTTGGCCACATTTGAAAAGTCCAACTGTTGAACATACACATGGTATTTATTGTCCCTAAAGTCTATGCCGATTCCTGTGAAATAATTGACATCCTGCAATGATTTAATATCCCAGCAGCCGGACAGCACTAAAGACAATCCTAACAAAACTAAAACAAATAAATAGCGTTTCATTAAGAATTCTCCCTTTGCTTAGTCGAGTCTTGCGGATCGTACATGGCGGGTCTTTTCTTCTGCCATTTCCATGGCGCGGTCAACAGGGATAACAATAATTCCTTATACCGAATTGGGGACAATGGAGATAAATAAGGAACGCCAAAAGACGTCAGTGATGACAGATAAATGACGATGATGAACATGGACAAGAAGAAACCCAGCATGCCGAATAGACAGCTGAATCCAAGAACGAAGAAACGAATAACCGTAACGGAGCCGCTCAATGATTGATTGACAAGCGTAAACGTTGACACAGCAGTAACAGCTGAAACAACTAGCGTCGTCGGGCCCGTTATCCCTGCGGATATTGCCGCTTCTCCCACGATCAACCCCCCAACAACTGCAACCGTTTGCCCTACAGCTTTGGGGAGACGCATTCCAGCCTCACGAAATAGCTCAAACAATCCGACCATAAGGAATAGATCTAAAGGTCCTGACAAAGGCAGACCGAGCCTGGAAACAACGACAGTCGCAAGTAACGGAAAAGGAATTTGATCCAAATTGTAGGCCGATATCGCTACCCAGAACCCTGGAAAGAAAATGGCCACGATTAATCCCAGAATTCTAAGGATTCGCTCGAGAATGACATAATAGAAAGGCTGATGGAGGTCTTCTGGGGATTTAATTAACGTCATTAAGTTAGTAGGTCCAACAAGAACCATAGGCGATCCATCAACAATAACCGCGAAACGTCCTCGAAGTAAGCTCTCGGCAATATAATCAGGGCGCCCCATGTAATCCAACAATGGAAATAGGGCGTAGGAGGAATCAGAAAGCCCTTCCTCTAGCTGCTGGCTTGATAATACGCCATCAACTTCAATTTTTTGAATTCGTTGCTTTACTTCTGCTAGGAGATCCTTATTCGTTATATCTGATATGTAGAGGAGCCCAACATTTGTTCTGCTTCTGGCTCCCAATTGATAGTATTCGATGCCCATAGTCGTTGTCTTTAATCGTTTACGAACGAGAGCGATGTTCATTTCTATCGACTCAGTGAAACCGTCGCGAGGTCCCTTAATAGAGATCTCTGTATTGGATTCACTTGGAGAACGCTGTGGAGGACTTGCCATTTGAATGACATACAAGCTGCGCGTTGACTCGAAATAGAGCACTAAATTGCCCGACATCACTTGCTGAATAAGATTTTGAACGGCCTGAGGCTCTTCAATCTGGTAGAAGTTCTGGTTTTCAAGTGCCGTACCAGGAAGGACTTGATCGCTCGAAGGAGGGAAATTCGTCAGAAGCTTTCTCAATTGCATGTAGAGAAAATCGTTTAATAGCTTGGCGTCAATCATCCCGTCGCAATAGATAAGCAGGGGATTTAGTAAATTAGGTTCATTTACTGAGAAATAGGGGCGAATATTAACGTCGGAAGAGTGTTTAAACAATTCATACAGGGCGGACTGACTCAAATCAGCAAGCTTCATTGTGGATATATCAGTATGCTTCGACTTCTCGGAGGAGTTGGTCTGATCTGCATAAAATGTTGTGCGGAACAATTTATCCAAGTTCATGCTTACGTTTACCTCGTTTCATCACGATCATGAGAAGGAGCAGGAAAGGAAAGAAGTAAAAGAAGGTACAGGCAAAAGGAAAGAAGTAGTACTGTAGAAAATGAAAAAACATGTTATCACTTATCCCTTTTTGCGAAGTCACAATGATGAGAACGCTGCAGGTAAGGAACATCCATATTCCCTTGCTTCGACTACGAGTCATTTTCAGAAGGTCAAAAAGTAAGAAAAGAGAAAGAGATATTCGGGTCAAAGATCCTGCCAGCCATTGATAAATAGACAAAAAATCCAAATGAGAAATGAATTTACCAAGGAGCACCATTCGCCACTGCTCAAACGCGGGATATCTCTGGTCAGCAGCTTCAAAAGGGCCAAAAATAGCAATCGAGGCCATTATTGGACCGAAAATCAATCCGGTAACCGCCAGAGTTAAAAACAAAATCGAAGACAATCGGAATTTCTTACTTAAGTGCTGTTGCATGGCGAGCAGGAGAACAAACTCCACAAATCCACCTAATGCATAGACGGTTCCGTGGAATATTGGCTTATACCCATTTGTGAAAATAGGGGTTAAATAGGAATAGTCCTTAAATTGAAAATTTACGCTCATAACGAAAAATCCGAACAAAATAACAGCGGGAAGCAGTAAACCAGCTGCAATTGTTATCGTTCTAAGACCAGCCATTGCGGCGAAAAAGCTAGTTAAGACGAATAGACTGACTGTGATGGGATAGGGAGTTTTGGGTAAATAGCTTACTTTAGTCCAAGAGGATGTATCTCGAACAGTTACGAATAAAATGAATATTAAAAACACGATAATCGGCACGATGACTAGCCAAGCAATTAGAGGATTATAGTGAGCTTTAAACCAATCGTATAAGGACTTTTGATTCGTAAGTCTCATAACAAAAAACACGATGATCGTCCAAATAATTAACGGAGGGATAGCCATAAAGGCACTAATCCAAGAATCTCTGTGTGCAGCATTGAGGATTAATGGAACGATAATAACATGGTTGGTTATTCCAATAGCTAGAGTAAACAGCATCATCGTTTGAACAACATTTATTTTATGTGTAAGCATCAGTGCATCACCCTCCATTCCTCAATTACTGCCCTTATTATGCTTAGTCGAAAGCGCGATTATGCAAGAATTGGGAGCTGGGTATCCATTGAACTACCTATACAAGTCCGGTAAGCTGAGAGAGTGTCAATTGTAAGCCTCTGTTTAATAGAGCAGGGAGAATATGAGGTGTGAAAATAATGATGATGAAATGTAAAAGAGTTACGACGCATGATGAGTTAATGCAGGCTGCTAAAGTTCGAGAAGAAGTATTTGTTAAAGAGCAAGGGGTGCCAAGTGAGCTGGAAATAGATGAATATGATATCTCACCAGATGCCTGCTATCATTTTATTGTTGTAGAAGAGGGACAGGCTATCGCAGCTGGAAGATTTAAGAGATTTGAGGAAGAAGCGGCTAAGATGCAACGGATAGCTGTCTTAAAGCCTTACCGCGGGATGGGTGTGGGAAAGCTCTTGCTTCAGAAAATGGAAGAAGAGGCTAAAGCGGATGGATTCAAGGCTTCCGTGCTAGATGCACAATGCTCGGCTGAGGTTTTTTATAGTAAATTGGGATATTTGGTAGAATCTGAGGAGCCTTTTTTGGATGCAGATATATGGCATGTGCGCATGCGTAAAAGCTTATAAAGTTGGAAAATTGACACTTTAGGCCTCTTTTTTGACTTAAAGTCTATAAATATAGCAACTTTTGAGGCCAATTTTCGTTATTACATGTGATTAAATAAATAGATATAGTTCACAACTAGATTAGAAGGAGACAGCTATGAAAAAAAGCTTTACGCAATTGTTTATCGCCGTACTGTTATTTTGTTCAATTCCACTTTCAGTAAACGCAGCAGATATTACAGGAGGAATGGAAAAACTCATTCTCACGCAAGGCTCTAAGCAGATGATACATAATGGTAAAAGCATAACCGCTTCGCAACCGCTTACTATTACGAAAGGAGTTACTTATGTTGCAGCTAGATCATTCATGACAGAAATTTATGGCACAGTTGTCTATGAAGCCAAATCTAAGGAATATGTTCTTACTGTAGGTGAAACAGAGCTAAGAATGACAGTTGGTAAAACAACATATTTGTTAAATAAAAATTCTATTATTTATGGATCAAGCGCACCGTATTTGCTCAATGGGACATTAATGGTACCTCTTCGTACAGTGGCTACTAACTTTGAAATAGACCTGTTAGATCTTCCGAAGGAAAAGAAAGTGGAGCTCACTTGGGGGGCAAAGCCGGTAGCTAAGTTTACCGTGTCGAATGCGAATCCTTACGCTGAGCAAACCCAGGTTACTTATAAGGATTTGTCCTATCATCCTGGTGGACTCGGTATTGTAGATGAACGTTGGGAGAACAATTTTGACGTCTTTGATGCAAAGGGAGTTTATACAGTATCTCATTGGGTACAGGATGAAAACGGGACTTGGAGTGATCCGTACACAGTTAAAGTAACAGTTAAAGCACCTAACCAGCCTCCAGTTGCCATGTTTTCGACAGATAAGGCCTCTTATAAAATGGGGGAGCTTATTCAATACACAGATCTAAGCACAGATGATGAGAACCGCATAACTAGCCGTGTATGGGATAACAATAAAAGTGGATTTTTTGTACCCGGACCACAAACAATTACATTGACCGTTACTGACGCGCATGGCGAAGTTGACGAATATAGCTATACAGTTAATATTGAAGATGAGACTCTGTATACACAGGAGCAGTTTAACTTGGTCTACACTCCGCTTGGAGGAAAGTTTGGAATGAGTGGCTCAGGTGTATTAGATTATCGGACATTAAATTATACGATTATTGATGGTCAGACAACTCTATTCAGATCTAATAGTCCTGAAACGATAGAGAATGAAGGAATCTATTACGAGGATACAGTATCAGGGGATGTAAGATTCCTCATCCATAATTACAATACTATGAAAAAGAATGTGAAAATTTCTATCGTAGTAACTAATGAGAATACTGAAGCTGCGAATGTACGCTTAGGGCCTGCGGGCTTAGGCGGACCTCATATCTACGTATCTACAGCAGGACGTGCAGGAGTTGCGAATTTTCTGGAAGCTTTATTGAACCCGAAATACTCCAATGTGGCTATACCAGCCGGCGAGAGTCGCATTATATTCAAGGAATATAGTGATAAAATCCTTAAGCCAGGGGACGTATACTCAATGGTCGGTGATATTCGGATGAATATGCCGCTTAAGGTACAAGTCGTTGTGACAGATGCTACTCGTGATATTATTGGCACTGTTCCTAAGCTTTCCATATTACCGGTTAAGGGACATATGAGAGGGACGTTTGATAATGCTAATCGGAGTATAATCATTAACCAGACTGTTGGTAATGAGCCGGGCAGACTCATTCTTGCTGATAATACTGTTGATACCCGCCTCTCAGGGATAGATAAGACAACGGATACTGAAGTGCTGAACTCGGGTAACTATGGTGTGCTTTACACAATTAGACTCAATTTTGTTAAGCCTCATACTGCGATTGCCATCAACCCACGTGGTGGGCACTATGCCGGAGCATTCACAGTAAATGGTAAGGTCGTATATGCACCTCAATCAGGTATTCTAGCAAATCCGAATGAGGCCGGTATGCTTTATCGTACAGGAGATACAGAGGAATCAGTCACTATCGTATTCACCCCTGCGGGAGGCAGCAACCTTCCGATTAACCTTCTGTTTTTACCAATGCCAGTTCCAGCATCATCCGAACCAGTAGTGGATCCGCAGTCCGGATCGGAAACAGGATCCGGTGCTGAGACGGGAGCAGGTGCTCAGTCTGGGTCAGGGACTGAAACTGGGACATCTGCGGAGTAAGGGTTAGTGAGTAGCAGTAGAGAAGCCGTTTTGGAGCATATTTATATGCCCAAGACGGCTTCTCGTACGTAATGGAAACAAAAAATGATGCGATAGAGCACGGTGGATCCACTATGGGCCTCGCTAACCAGAAAAAAGCTGCAATAGAGAACGCAGCGTCCACTAACGCTCCCGCTAACCCGAAAAAGCTGCAATAGAGAACGCAGCGTCCACTAACGCTCCCACTAACCAGAAAAAAGCTGCAATAGAGAACACAGCGTCCACTAACGCTCCCGCTAACGGTAGCGTCCACTAACGCCCCCGCTAACCCGAAAAAAGCAGCAATAGAGAACGCAGCGTCCACTAACGCTCCCACTAACCCGAAAAATGCCTCAATAGAGAACGCAGCGTCCACTAACGCTCCCGCTAACCCGAAAAATGCCTCAATAGAGAACACAGCGTCCACTAACGCTCCCGCTAACCAGAAAAAAGCTGCAATAGAGAACGCAGCGTCCACTAACGCTCCGGCTAACTCGAAAAATGCCTCAATAGAGAACGCAGCGTCCACTAACGCTCCCTCTGACCCGAAAAAAGCTGCAATAGAGAACGCAGTGTCCACTAACGCCCCGCTAACCCGAAAAAAGCTGCAATAGAGAACGCATGATCCACTAACGACCCCGCTAACCCGAAAAAAGCTGCAATAGAGAACGCAGCGTCCACTAACGCTCCCACTAACCCGAAAAAAGCTGCAATAGAGAACGCAGCGTCCACAAACGCTCCCACTAACCAGAAAAAAGTTGCAATAGAGAACGCAGCGTCCACTAACGCTCCCGCTAACCCGAAAAATGCCTCAATAGAGAACGCAGCGTCCACTAACGCCACCGCCAACCCGAAAAAAGCTGTAATAGAGAACGCAGCGTCCACTAACGCTCCCGCTAACCCGAAAAATGCCTCAATAGAGAACGCAGCGTCCACTAACGCTCCCGCTAACCCGAAAAAAGCTGCAATAGAGAACGCAGCGTCCACTAAAGCCACCGCCAACCAGAAAAAAGCTGCAATAGAGAACGCAGCGTCCACTAACGCTCCCGCTAACCCTAAAAATGCCTCAATAGAGAACGCAGCGTCCACTAACGCTCCCACTAACCCGAAAAAAGCTGCAATAGAGAACGCAGTGTCCACTAACGCCACCGCCAACCAGAAAAAAGCTGCAATAGAGAACGCAGGATCCACTAACTACCCCGCCAACCAGAAAAAAGCTGAAGTAGTGAACCCACGATTCACTATGGGCCTCGCTAACCAGCAAAATGCTGCAATAATCACCCAAGAGAGTTACTGAAGAGAATTACTGAAGAGAATTACTGAAGAGAATTACTGAAGAGAGTCACTGAAGAGAGTCACTGAAGAGAGTTACCGAAGAAAGTTACCCAAGAGAAGTTACCCAAGAGAAGTTACCCAAAAGAAGCGGCAAAGTGTTTGATTTGTACGGAGGTGGCAAAGCGAAATTTAGCAAATTTTGTGGACGTTTTTTCGTGCGGATGATTACAATATCGCTATTCTAGAATAAAACATTTGACGTTGATAATCATTATCAATTAAACTGTATATAGTCAGGAGAAGGAGTTGAATTTACAACATGCAAACATCGACAAACTCAGGAGGGCTAGTGTTTCACTTTTCCTCCGTTAAGAAGCTGTCTTCTGATGAACTTGTCGCGGCTCCTCTTGGACAAGGAATCGTACATAAGAAACAATTAACAGACGAGTGGATAGAAGTAAATGAAGGTCTTCCCGAGCAAACTCACATTAATCGACTACAAGCCTATGAGGATCAATTATATGCATGCTCTAATAAAGGACTTTTTGTACGTGAGGAAGAGAATTGGGAGCAGACCCAGCTATGCGTTGGCTGTTATCAATATAAGCAATTCGGTGAGGTAGCTCTTGCAGGAACATCGTGTGGATTGTGGTACACCGAGGATAGTGAGTGGCACCTCATGATGCGCTCTGACATTATTGTTTACGATTTTTTGTATTTACCTCAATACGTCGTGCTTGGAACAAACGAAGGTCTATCTATTCTGGATCGGATGACTTCATCTTGGATGAATTTCAATTATGGCTCTGCCGTAACAAGTCTAGCTGTGTATCACAGTCGCATAGTCGGTGCTACAGAGCATGGTGATTTGTTAGTAGGCAATCAGCGAGGCGGCTTTGAACGCTATGCAATGGGAAAAACATTTGTGTTCTCGGTCGTTACTCGTGGTCAAGAGGTGTTCGCTTGTACCGACCGAGGCTTATATCGTATTAGTCACATCCGCAATCAGATCGCATTAAAGGCATTAAAGATCGGCTGTCAGGTGACGGACGTGGATTTAGATGACCAATATCTTTATATTGCTACCCTATTTGAGGGAGTACAGCGTTTAGACAGATTATAATGGTAAACTAACGCAAAACAAGCTGCCTTTCCCAAGGTGGCTTTTTGCTTTTAAAGACCCTCCATGAAGCTCAACTAGCGCTAGAGTAATCGACAGCCCGAGTCCAGAGCCCCCGTATTTGCGCGCTCGCGAGCCTTCAATACGGTAAAAACGGTCGAAAAGATGAGGAAGATGCTCGTCTGCAATGCCAGAACCGTTATCTTCTATAGTAAGCTCAGCATTCTGATCAAGCCTGTATACGGAGATGGTTATCATGCCCTCATGAGGATCTGTATGCTGTACGGCATTCTGAAATATGTTTAAGAGCACCTGTTTTATTTTGTCACGGTCAAGCTGCAATGGACCGATTGCATCAAGATGTAATTTTACTGTGCGTTCACCAGCAAGAATTTGCAGCTGCGGCTCCATCTCCCGAACTAACATTGCCAAATCCACAGAGGAAAGCTGCGCTTCTGGAGCACGGTCGAGCTTGGCTAACTGGAGCAAATCATAAACTAGCTTGTTGATTCTTTCCGACTCTCCGTACATGCTTCTAAGTGCCTTGTCCAGCTGAGTGGAATCCGAGGCTGCGCCGCGAAGCAGCACTTCAAGGAAGCCATGAATAGATGTGAGTGGTGTCCGTAGCTCGTGTGATGCATCGGAAACAAATCGGCGCATTTGTTCCTTGGCTTCTTGTTCGGCATGAAATGAGGCTTCCAGCCGTTGGAGCATACGATTGAAGGATTGAGACAATCGATCTATTTCCATCGGCTTTTCATTTTCGGGTAACCGTTTGTTTAATTGCTCTGAATCAATTCGTTCGACAGTAAGAACCATCTGTGATAACGGCGTTAAAGTTCGGCGAATAGCTGAAAGAAACGTAAGGACGCCTCCGACTAGCGCAACAAATGCAATAGCTAGGAACAGCATTAGCTGACGATTAAGCTCGGCCTTTAGCGGTTTGGTGCTAGTGCTCACTTGAACGACACCACGCGCTCCCTGAAAAGCTCTTACTGCCTGAAGAACAACAAGCTGTTCTCCCTCATTATTATTGTTGACGATTTGGTAGACGGGCTTACTTCCTCGAGACTGTTTTTGCGCTCTATGATAGACCTGCTGATCCAGGATGGGAACAGACTCCGCAGAGGAATCGCTCATCGTAGATAACACATTAAACTTGCCATCTCCATTAATTAAAGCTACAGATGAGGCTGGGAAGAAAATGAAACCCCCGGCTGGTCTTCTCCGATCGAGAAAATTGAATCGCTCCCACATGTCACCTGGCACGGACTGAATTTGTTTCTGAATGGTTGCTGCTTTGTTCTGGTAAAGAAACCTTTCCATGAATATGTACTGAAACAAGCCGATAACGATCAGTAAGCCGGCAAGAATGAGCAGTATTCGTGATAATAGCTGATAGCGAAGCGAACGGGGGAAAAGGAGGTTACGAAGGCCTGCAAGTATCTTTTGTTTGTGAATCATATTAAGTCCACCCGATAACCCGCTCCTCGAATCGTTCGAATAACTCGGTGCTCACGATCCTGAAGCTTGTCACGTAGCGATCGGATATATACCTCTACAATATTTTCGTCCCCGCCGAAGTTATAACCCCACACTTGATCTAATATGACACTTTTACTAAGAACCCGCCCATGATTAAAAACCAAATGCTTGAGTAGCTCGGATTCTGTTGGCGACAGCTCCACTATTCGGCCGTGATAACGAAGCTCTTTCCTGAGCGAATCGATGCTGAATGGACCAATGCACACCTCACTGAGAAGATGGGGGAACTGATTACGCATTCTGGCTTGGATTCGGGCGAGAAGCTCACCGAAGCTGAATGGCTTGGACATATAATCATCTGCCCCAAGGGAAAGTCCTTTAACACGGTTCTCGATTTCCTCTCTCGCGGTTAGCATAATGACGGATACAGGTCTCTTACTCTTCAAGGCTTGGCATACCTCATACCCATCCATGCCTGGCATCATTACATCTAGAATAACGACATGCGGTACGAATTGTTCAGCAAGGGCAATCGCTTCGGAACCATCCTGCGCAGTCATAACTTGAAAGCCTTCATTAAGTAAACCGAGTTCTAGAAACTGAACAATATTCGGTTCATCATCGACAACCATTACTTTTATTCCTTTATTCGGCTTGTTTGGCATCTGTGCCATACAATTCCCTCCAACTGCTTACTTAAGCTAACTAGTATATCTTATTATGAGTGATCAAGCTTAAGCTTGGCTGAGAGAAAACTGAAAGAAAGCTGAAGGAGGTGCTCAGAAAACATTCAGCGGGCACTCATATTGAGCTAAGGTTCACCCAACATAATGAGTCACAAGATCATAAAGGGTGAAGGTGAACATTCCAAATGAAAAAAAGAAGCGCATGGATAGCAGCTACATTGATTGTTGTAATTGCAGCAGGTACATGGGGTGGTTTTCAGGTTTACGGGAAAAAGGATACGCCAGTAAGCGCAAGCTTGAATTCGACTCCAGTCCGTAAAGGAAACTTAGAGGTAAAGATAAGTGGTACTGGGAGTATTCAGCCTTCGTCCAGACAAACGATAAAAGCCAGCAACGTTGGGACTGCGCTTAAAGTGAATTACAAGCAAGGGGACACTGTCAAGAAAGGCGACGTACTCATTACATATGTACAGGAAGACATTACAAACCAAGTTAAAAGCAAGGAGCTTGATGTGAAAAAGAAAAAGCTGGACCTTGCTGATTTGCAGAAAAAGTATAAGGAGGAGTCTGATAGTACTTTGCGGGAAGCATTGTCGCTTAATGTTCAGAAGCAGCAGCTAGACATAGAGATGTCCCAACAAGATATTGCTTCCCTTAAATCTAATAAGAAGCTGGATCCCATAGTGGCACCAATTGATGGAGTACTGGCTACTTTTAGTGTACAAGCAGGTGATTCTATCAATCCTAACAGTGATCTCGGTGAGATCGTTAACTTTGCTCAGTTATATATGGTCGTCGGCGTAGACGAGCTGGATATTTCGAAAGTTAAGCTGGACCAGGAAGCGCAAATTTTAGTTGAGGCTTTACCTGCGAATCCATTCACAGGCAAAGTAGTATCCATTGCGGATGAAGGGACTACGAGCAATGGAGTGGCTTCATACAACGTTACAATTGTATTAACGGATGCTAGCAAGTTAAAGGTAGGTATGTCGGCTGAAGCAAGCATTTTGACAGAAAAGAAAACGGATGCTCTATATGTACCTGTTGAAGCTGTACAATCGTTCCAAGGAAAATACTTTGTCATGATTCCTGGTACAGGAACGAGCACAGAAGGTACAGGAACAGAAACGGGCGCAGAAGGATCAGGAGCAGAAGGTCCAGGATTTGGTTCAGGGGCAGGAAGAACTCCAGGAGCAGGGAGCAATGTTGATGCCGAGGATAGAGCCGCTATGCGTGAGAAATTCATGGAAAACTCTAACAGATCCCGTTCTCAAGGTACTGGTACTCGAACAGGTGCTGGAGCTGGCACTAGAACTAGCGCTGGAGCTGGAACAATTGCACAGACAGGCACAGGGAGTGGTACTGCTATAGCGGCTACCAAAAGAGTTGCTGTTGAAGTTGGCATTAACAATGAGGATTATATCGAGATTTTATCAGGTCTTAAAGAAGGCGATTTAGTTGTGCTGCCAACTTTAATTAGTACAAGCACGAACGCGAATAGATCTACAGGCATCATGGGATTGGGCTCAGGAGGTATTCCAGGTGCTGGAGGGATGCAGGGTGGTGGCGGTGGCTTCAACGGCGGCGGAAGACAATTTAGCGGCGGTGCGGCAGGCGGTGCTCGCTAATGATAACGGCAAGCTCACAATCATTAATCCGAATTAATCAATTAAGCAAGCTATATCGCATGGGCGGAGAACTGTTAAAGGCTTTGGATGAAGTATCTTTAACGATTTATAGAGGAGATTTTATTGCCATTACCGGGCCATCGGGGTCGGGGAAATCCACCCTCATGAATGTCATTGGCTGCCTAGATGCACCAACTACAGGTGAATACTGGCTTGATGGGGAAGAAGTCAGTCAGTTAAAGGAAAATAAGCTCGCCGAAATCCGCAATCAGAAAATCGGCTTTATTTTTCAAGGCTTCAATTTGCTATCTCGCCTGACTGCAATAGAGAATGTTGAGCTTCCACTAATCTATCGAGGAGTTCCGGCCAAGCTTCGGAGAGAGCAAGCTATTGCAGCGTTAACAAAAGTAGGACTAGAGGAAAGAATTCATCATCGTCCAGTTGAATTGTCGGGTGGCCAGCAGCAACGTGTCGCTATTGCTAGAGCTTTGGCGGGGAATCCTCCCATTCTGCTCGCAGACGAACCAACAGGAGCGCTGGATACGAAGACCGGGAAAGAAGTGATGGAGTTCATTAAGGAATTGAATTCCTTGGGACATACAATCGTTCTTATTACACATGATCCCGTCGTGTCTCGTCAGGCTAAACGTGTTATTAAAATTATGGACGGTAAATTGAACGAGGAGGGGGGAGGACAGAGTGAACTTTATACAAGCGTTTAAGATGGCCATCAAAAGCATTCTGTCCAACAAGCTCCGTTCAGTTCTAACCATGCTTGGCATTATTATTGGAGTAACAGCGGTCATCGCGTTAGTTGCTCTTGGACAGGGCGCTACCAAGTCGGTAAAGGAGCAGGTTGAAAGCTTAGGAACCAATTTGCTGACAGTCAATATCCTTGGCCGAGGTACGTCGAACACTTTAGAGGGTAAGGAAGCTGTTGCGATGGCAGATAATATTAATGGCATTAAATATATTGCTCCCGCAAGTACGCAAAGCACAACAATCAAGTATGGGAAGAAAACGGTAGACTTTAGCGTGGTGGGTACGAATGCGGACTATGCGCTATTAAAGGATTACAAGCTGTCATCAGGTCGTTTTCTGTCCCAAATAGATTTGGACGTCTACCAGAAAATAGCTGTTATTGGTTCAACCACGGCTACCAATCTATTCGGCTTTAATAGTCCACTTGGAGAATATATTCTGATTCAAGGTACAAGATATAAGGTAGTTGGTGTACTAGCCGAGAAAGGCAGCACGACGAACGGCTCTAACGATGAAGTGGTTATCATTCCTCTGACATCAGCAGAAAGACTTTTTAAGACGAAAGGTGTTCGCACGATATATGTACAGGTGGATACGACTGATCAGATCAGCTCTGTTGTTACCGGCTTAGAAAAAGAGCTCAGCAATCACTTCCGAGGCAATACGGACAGCTACCGAGTATTTAATCAGAGTGATGCTCTATCAACTTTAACCTCTGTTTCGGATACACTGACGCTTGCACTAGCTGGCATTGCTGGTATTTCATTGTTAGTCGGTGGCATTGGAATTATGAACATTATGCTCGTATCGGTTACGGAAAGAACCCGTGAGATCGGCATACGGAAAGCGATCGGAGCAAAGAAGAGAGATATACTTATTCAATTCTTGATCGAATCGATGGTGCTTAGCGGATTGGGAGGCCTTCTCGGTATAGGAATTGGGGTTGGCGCTGCCAAGGGGTTATCCTCATCCTTAAATATGGACATTGTTTTCTCATTGAATATTATTATGATCGCATTCTTCTTCTCTGTAGCTATTGGCGTTCTATTCGGAATGTTCCCGGCGAACAAAGCGGCCAAGCTCAAGCCAATTGATGCCCTTCGCTTCGAATAGAAAATCTAATAGAATGCTTCTATAGCTTGAAGGTTTAATTAAAGAGAGAACCCTGAACCGTGTCGTTTCGGTTTGGGGTTCTCTTTATGTTATAATCTTCGAATAATCTTATAGAAACTCATAGGGAGCCTACTACGCATGAAAATGAATTCACGTACAAGCATTATGATTACTTTCTTCCTAGCCGTGTATACTGGTATTAACTATTACTTGGGCTGGCATATTACGGAATGGTTTGATGGTATAGGGTTCACTTATAGCCCGTGGGCTTTCTGGGTGCCATTCGGAATTATCGCTTTTGGTTATATCGCAGGGCGCGTTCCTCTTCCGCAGGTTCTCAAACCTATTGGTAGACTATTGAAGGTCGTTGGCTCTTATTATATTTTCATCATGGAAGCTGGTTTTCTCCTCTTTCTTATCGGAGATTTGATTCGTTTCATTGTAGCTATATTCGGAGCGAATGTTGGAGACTACGCTTTGTATGCAAATAGCGCTATTCTTGCCATTATCGTCATTCTTCTTGTCGTAGGATCACGGAATGCTTGGAGTCCTGTTATTCGTAAATATGATTTAGAGATTAACAAAGTGGCTGCTGTAGACGGGAAAAAGCAGTGGACGGTAGCTGTCGCATCGGATATCCATCTAGGTAACGTTGTTGGTCGCAAGCATCTAAAACGGTTAATAGACCGTGTTAACGCAATGGACGCGGATTTAGTATTATTGCCGGGAGACGTCATTGACGACTCGATTGAACCTTTCCTACGCAACAAGATGGGGAACCTTCTTAGTCAGCTTAAAGCTAAGGAAGGTGTCTATGCGATACTAGGAAACCATGAATATTATGGTGGTCACGTCGAGCAATATATTGAAGAAATGAACAAAATCGGAATTCGGGTGCTGAGAGACGAAACGGTGGATATTGCGGGTCAGCTCCATCTGGCAGGACGTAAGGATAAGACGGCTGAATCCCTTGATCCATCTAAACGATTGAGCGCAGATGAGCTATTGAGGTCACTGGATAAGAGTAAACCTATTATTCTAATGGATCATCAGCCGACGAAATTCGCCCAAGCTGCCGAGGCTGGTGCGGATATTATGCTTAGCGGTCACACGCACAGAGGACAGTTCTTCCCTAACCACTTGGTTACCAAAAGACTATTCGAGCTTGACTGGGGATATATGCGTAAAGGTGCCATGCACGTAATTGTTTCCTCGGGCTTTGGTAGCTGGGGCCCGGCTATTAGGATCGGCAGCCGTTCTGAGATTATCCAGATTAAAGTAAAGCTTAATTCCTAAGTGAAACAGCTCATCTGAAAATGTTATTCGAAAAAGCCATGTTATTGCTCCTTTATAGGTGCTATAATGTGGCTTTTTTATTTGTTGAACGATGGATTATATGCGGGTATTGGAGGTTTTGTGGTCAAAATTCGAATATAAATCCTCATATTTGTCGTATAAAAGAATTATGACACATATTTATTGTATCATAAATAAATATATGTTATACATTAATTAAGGATTTCAGCTTATTGGAGGGTTATATATGGAGAGAGAGCTATCATTAGAAATCGTACGTGTTACAGAGCTAGCGGCCTTAGCCTCAGCACCATGGATGGGACGAGGGGATAAAATAAATGCAGACGGAGCAGCTACATCAGCGATGAGGGCGATGTTCGATTCCGTCTCTATAAGAGGTACAGTTGTTATCGGCGAAGGGGAAATGGATGAAGCTCCGATGCTCTATATTGGTGAGCAGGTAGGAAGCATGAACGGCCAAGAGGTCGATGTTGCTGTTGATCCGCTTGAGGGAACGGAGATTGTAGCTAAGGGCTTGAACAATGCGATGTCCGTTATAGCTATCGCAAATAAAGGGAATCTACTGCACGCACCTGATATGTATATGGAGAAGCTGGCTGTAGGACCTGAGCTTGTTGGCAAGCTGCGACTGACTGATCCGATGGAGGTCACTTTAGCGAAAGCGGCCGATGCGTTAAATAAGAATGTATCCGAGCTTACCGTTATGATCTTGGATCGAGTAAGACATGAAGCCATTATTAAGACCTTGCGCAAAGTAGGAGTTAGAATAAAGTTCTTGTCTGACGGTGATGTTGCCGGAGCTATGGCGCCAGCTTTCCCGGAGGCAGGCATCGATCTATATGTTGGCTCTGGAGGAGCGCCTGAAGGTGTGCTGGCCGCAGCTGCGTTAAAATGCCTAGGTGGAGAAATTCAAGGTAGGCTGATGCCATCAGATGCGAAGGAATACGCTCGTTGCTTAGATATGGGGATAGAAGATCCTTATAAGGTTCTTTTAATGGAAGATATGGTTGGTACTGAGGATGTTATCTTCGCTGCAACTGGCGTTACACCGGGAGAGTTTCTAGGTGGAGTACGCTATTTGCCGGATGATCGTGCGGAAACTCATTCTATCGTCATGCGGGCCAAAACAAAAACAATTCGGTTTATAAGAGCCTTGCATTACTTGCCTAATAAATCATTCTTAAATAATTAGGAATAAGCTACGATCCCTTCAAACGGATCGTTATTTTTTTTGTTTATGTTTGAATTTAAGGTATTCAAACATAAACGGGTGTGATAATATAAAAACAAACAGGTACAAACACAAATAAACAAATATGCGGAGGTATTACCATGGTACAAAGCTTGTGGGAATCATCAAAGGCATCAGAGCAACAAAGCGGTTTAGATCAACTCGTATATCGTTCCAATATTATTGGTACGGATCGTCGCGTTTGTAACTTTGGAGGCGGCAATACTTCTACTAAGACGATCGTTAAAGATTTCCGTGGTCGTGATACAGAAGTTATGTACGTTAAGGGAAGCGGCTCTGACCTTGCTTCGATGAAGCCTGGCAACTTTACTGGCCTTCGCATGGATGACATTCGTCCTTTATTCGAAAAATCGGAAATGCCCGATGAAGAAATGGTTGCTTACTTAGTGAATTGTATGATTGACTCCAAGCACCCACGTGCTTCCATTGAAACTTTGCTTCATGCATTTTTACCTTTCAAACATGTAGACCACACTCATCCGGACTCTATCATTAGCTTGTGTTGTGCACATAACGGTAAGGAGCTTGCTCAAGAAATTTTCGGAGATCGGTTTGTGTGGGTTCCATATATTCGTCCTGGCTTTACTTTGTCCAAGATGATTGCAGAAGGTGTATTAAACAATCCTAAGGCTGAGCTAGTGCTTATGGAAAAGCACGGACTTGTAACATGGGGAGATACTTCCGAGGCTTGTTACGCTCAAACGATCAAAATCATTACAGAAGCAGAAAGCTTCATAGAAGCGCGGATTAACGAAGCTAAGGTATTCGGCGGCGTGAAGCACCCAACGCTAGAAGCTGATGTTCGTAAGAGCATTGCTTCACAAGTTATGCCTACGATCCGTGGAGCAGTAAGCGATGCGAAGAAAATGATTCTGTCGTTCGACGATGCAGCAGATGTGCTTCAATTCGTTGGCGGTCAAGACTCCGCAACGCTTTCCCAAGTTGGCGCAGCTTGCCCAGATCACCTCGTGCACACGAAGGTTGTTCCATTGTTCATTGATTGGACGCCGAATGCTGATGATGTGGAAGGCTTGAAAGCTAAGCTTAAAGAAGGCGTAGCTGCTTACAAAGAAATGTACAAAGCTTACTTCGAGCGCAACAAAAACGAAGGCGATGTTATGTTCGAAGCAGCTCCGCGCGTTATCCTAATCCCAGGCGTTGGTATGATCAACACAGGCAAGAGCTGGGCTATGTCTCAAGTAAGCGGAGCGTTGTATCACCGTGCTATCGCTGTTATGAGAGGCGCAACTGCGCTTGGCAACTTCGTATCCTTAGTAGAGAACGAATCCTATAACGTTGAATACTGGCCGCTTGAGCTTTACAAGCTGTCCTTGGCTCCTGCAGAAGCTGAATTTTCCCGTAAGGTTGCATTCATTACAGGCGGAGCTGGCGGTATCGGTTCTGAAACAGCACGTAAGCTAGTATCCGAAGGCGCACATGTTGTACTGGCAGACTTGAATTTAGAAGGCGCTCAGAAGGTAGCCGCGGAAATTAATGCTCAGTACGGTGAAAATCGTGCGATTGCTGTTAAAATGGATGTTACGAACGAAGAGGCTGTACAAGCTGCGTACGCTGAAACAGCTGTTATTTACGGCGGAGTAGATATTATCGTTAACAATGCGGGTCTGGCAACTTCGAGTCCTTTTGCCGAAACAACGCTTAAAGAGTGGAATTTGAACATGAACGTATTAGGAACAGGATATTTCCTAGTTGCACGTGAAGCGTTCAAGCTGATGCAAGAGCAAGCAATTGGCGGAAACATGGTATTCATCGGCTCCAAGAACTCTGTCTATGCAGGTAAGTCTGCATCAGCATATAGCTCTGTAAAAGCATTGGAAGCTCATCTTGCACGTTGTATCGCTGCAGAAGGCGGAGAATTCGGCATTCGCGTTAACACGATTCTTCCAGATGCCATTCTACAAGGCTCTGCGATTTGGAATGGTAGCTGGCGTACGGAACGTGCGGCTGCTTACGGCATTGAGCCGGATCAATTGGAAGAGCACTATCGCAAGCGTACAACTCTACTTGTTAACATCTACCCAAGAGACATTGCCGAAGGAATTGCGTTCTTCGCTTCTTCCAAATCGGATAAAACGACTGGCTGTATGTTAACAATCGATGGTGGAGTTCCTGCTGCGTTTACTAGATAATTCGGAGGCTATTATAGATGCATAAGCAACGTGGAGAAAAGCTATGGTATATTCCAGACGGTTATATTCCAGAGCTTAGCTCTGGCAATCTAACAAGTCATGAATCTATCTGCGTAGTAAATACGGCATCTGAGGATGCGCTTCTCAAAATTACGATTTTCTTCGAGGATCGCGAACCGATGGAAGACATTATGGTCGTAGTTTCTGCAAGACGTACGAAGCATATTAGAACAAGCTCATTGCATATAGAAGGGGTGCCGATTCCAGTCGGCGTTCCTTATGCAATAGAGGTATTAAGCGATATTCCGATTATTGTACAATATAGTAGATTAGATTCGACACAGGCTGAGAATGCACTTATGTCTGTTATGGCTTACCCTATTAAATCAGAGCGGTAGAGGAGAATCCACAATGCAACAGAAAGTCATCAGTAATTATGAAGCAGCCAAGGAGCTTTATGCTCAGCATGGTATAGATGTAGAAGAAGTGCTTAGCCGTTTAGAAAAAATCAAAATTTCCATGCACTGCTGGCAAGGTGATGACGTTCGGGGGTTCTTGAACAAGGACCAGGATTTAACGGGAGGGATCTCTGTAACAGGGAACTACCCAGGAGCTGCGACAACACCTGAGCAATTACGCGCGGATCTGGAGAAAGCGTTCTCTTTGATCCCGGGTAAGCACAAAGTAAACCTGCATGCGATTTATGCCGATACGGATGAGAAGGTTGAACTGGATCAAATCGAGCCGAAGCACTTTCAGAAATGGGTAGATTGGTCCAAGGAGCAAGGCTTAGGTCTTGATTTCAACCCGACATGCTTCTCTCATGAGAAGTCCAAGGATGGATTTACGCTCAGTCACTCTGATCCAGAAATCCGTCAATTCTGGATTGATCACTGCAAGGCATCTAGAAAAATCGGAGCTTATTTCGGTGAACAGCTAGGTCAGACCTGCGTGACGAACGTATGGGTTCCCGATGGCTACAAGGATGTTCCAGTGGACCGTTTGGCGCCAAGACAACGCTTGAAGGATGCTTTGGACGAGGTGTTCGCAGAGGAACTGAATCCTGCGCACAACTTAGACGCTATTGAAAGTAAACTGTTTGGACTTGGTTCAGAAGCTTATGTCGTAGGCTCTCATGAATTCTATATGGGCTATGGCATTCAGAATAATAAGCTCATCTGTCTGGATGCGGGTCATTTCCATCCGACAGAAGTTATTTCTAATAAATTGTCTTCGTTATCGCTGTTTACGGACGGGATTTTATTGCATGTTAGCCGTCCAATGAGATGGGATAGCGATCATGTTGTTACGATGGATGATGAGTTGATTGAAATCGGCAGAGAGCTTGTTCGTGGAGATTTGCTCGACAAGACTCATATCGGCCTTGATTTCTTCGATGCAAGCATCAATCGTGTAGCAGCTTGGGTTATCGGCACTCGCAATACAATCAAAGCATTGCTTCGTGGTATGCTTGATCCGATTGAAGCGTTGAAGAAAGCTGAATTGGAAGGCGACTACACGACTCGCCTTGCCTTGACGGAAGAATTTAAGTCCTATCCATTCGGCGCAATATGGGATTTCTATTGTGCGAAATTGGGTGTTCCCGTTCGGGAAGAGTGGCTGGCAGATGTAAAAACCTACGAAAACGAAGTGCTATTGAAGCGCTGAGTATAACTTAAAATAAGGGTGATGCAGATTGTCCAGCATTCTCGCATTTGATCTAGGGGCGAGCAGTGGAAGAGCACTGCTCGGCCGTCTCGTCGATGGTAAGATTGAGGTGGAAGAGCTCCACCGATTCTCGAATGATCCTGTACAGGTAGGAAACCGCCTTTACTGGGACATCTTGAGACTGTATCATGAAATAAAACAAGGCTTACTTAAGGCGAAGCATCAAGGCATTAACCTGCAAAGTATGGCGATTGACTCCTGGGCTGTAGATTTCGGCTTTATTGGTAAGGATGGGGAATTGGTTGGTAACCCTTACCATTACCGCGATCAGCACACGGAAGGCGCGATGGAGAGCTTGTTCGCTCAAGTGCCGCCATCGGTTATTTTTGCACGGACGGGTATACAGTTTCTTCCCTTTAATACGATTTATCAGCTATATGCACTTAAACAAGCGAAATCCCCCTTACTAAAGGATGGAAATCGGCTTCTTATGATCCCTGATCTACTGCGTTATTTTCTGACAGGTGAAATTCATAATGAGTTTTCTAACGCAACTACAACACAATTATATAATCCGATTGAAGGTAAGTGGGATAGCGAGCTGCTTCGCTTACTTGAGCTTCCACAATCTTGGTTCGGAGAAGTGCTGAAGCCAGGCTCAAAGGCTGGCATGCTTCAATCCTCTGTATGCGAGGAGCTTAGTATTCCTTCTATACCTGTCTATGCGGTTGCGGAGCATGATACGGGATCTGCTGTTGCCGCGGTACCAGCCACGGAGAAATCCTTTGCTTATTTAAGCTGTGGTACTTGGTCTCTTATGGGAACTGAAGTGAACAAGCCTGTCATTAATGATTTAGCACAGAAACTGAATTTCACGAATGAGGGCGGAGTTGCTGGCACCTATCGTCTCTTAAAGAACATTATGGGTTTATGGATTTTACAGGAATGCCGCAGAGAGTGGGAAAGAGCAGGGAAATCGTACTCATTCCCCGAATTAGTACAGATGGCTGCGGATGCCAAATCATTCAGCTCCTTCATTGATCCTGATGATTCTTCGTTCCTGGCTCCTGGCGATATGCCGTCTCGAATTGCTAGCTATTGCAAGCAGACGGGGCAACAGGCACCAGAATCTCATGGAGAAATTGTCCGTTGTATTCTGGAAAGCTTGGCGCTTAAATATCGGTATGTACTAGAGCTCACGGAGCGTATTTCAGGTCAAAGCTTCAGTGGACTGCACATGGTCGGTGGCGGTATTCAGAATACATTGTTATGCCAATGGACAGCGAATGCAATTGGGAAACCAGTATGGGCAGGTCCTTCGGAAGGTAGCGCGATTGGGAATTTGGTCGTACAATGGATTGCCCAAGGCGATTTTGCAGATATATGGGAAGCTCGTAAAGCGATTAAAGATTCCTTCCCGATTACAGTCTATGATACAGAAGAGAGTGAAGCGTGGGACGATGCGTATGGTCGTTTCTGTGTGCTAACGGGTCTCACGGAATAAATTTGTTTTGCGAAAAGAGGATAGAGATGCTAGTTGCGGAGCGCTATGAGAAAATCGTAAGCCTGGTCAACGAGAGAGGAAGTATTCGGGTTTCCGAGCTGAGTGAGCTGTGCCAGGTTACTGAGGAGACGATTCGGAGAGATTTGGATCGTCTGGAGCGAGCTGGCCGCTTGCGCCGTTCACATGGCGGCGCGGTGAGTGTTAAGGATTTGCCGCAGCATCCGGAAATTCCGTACGCCGTTCGGGAAATTATGAACGCGGACGAGAAAAAGCGGATAGCGTTGGAAGCGATCAATCTAATACAGCCGAAGGATCGAATTCTTCTGGATGCCAGCTCTACAGCTTGGTATATGGCATCGGATGTACCTGATCTTCCTCTTACTGTGCTTACTAATTCGATCAAGGTTGCAACGGAGCTTAGCATCAAGGAGAGGATAGAGGTCATCTCAACAGGTGGCATACTTGCTCAGAAGTCTCTATCCTTCGTTGGACCTTTGGCTGAACGGTCCTTGGATGCGTACCATGTAGATAAGGTTTTCTTGTCATGCAAAGGCGTCCATCTGGAACGGGGAATAAGCGAGTCCAACGAACTGCAGGCGCGGATTAAGGAACGAATGATTGGGATGGCTGATCAGGTAATATTACTGGCGGATTCCAGTAAATTCGGCGTTCAAGCCTTTACGCATGTAGCGGATTTGTCAGAGGTCGATATTATAATAACAGACAGCCGCATGGCGAAAGATACGATTGCTCAGCTAGAGGATCGTGGAATTAACGTCATAACTGTTTAATGTGATTAACTATATTTTCCTCCGTAATTTCGGCAGAGTATCACCTCCGATTTCACGTTACTGAGTGAACTACACATATCAGTTTTAATAGAGGTATGTGTAGTTTGCTCAGGAGATGGATTTAAGGGATGTATTGGAATAAATTCATATGAAAATGCAGAAATTTTTCAAAGTAAAACCATCGATTTCTCGTTCCTGAGTGAACTACACATATCAGCTTTTGCAGAGGTATGTGTAGTTCGCTCAGGAGATGGATCGAAGGGATGTATCGGATTTAATTTTAAAGTGAAAAAATACCCATTTTTCGTCCAACTTGTCTGATAACCTGATATTATATAGAAAGAAGCAGAAGAGGGGTGCCGCATGAAGGTTTCTTTATTCATTACATGCTTAAGCGATGCCATCTACCCGAGAGTGGGAGAAGCAATGGTGCGTTTATTGGCGAGATACGGTGTTACTGTTGAGTTTCCAACTGTACAAACCTGCTGCGGGCAGCCGGCTTTTAATAGTGGCTACTGGAAGGAAGCGCGGACTACGGCGAAAACTATTATTGAAGCGTTCGAGGATTGCGATTTCGTCATTTCTCCGTCGGGCTCATGCACAGGGATGATTCATCATTATCCAAAGCTGTTTGAAGACGACAAGATCATGTATGAGAAAGCCTTGAAGCTGCAAAGCAAATCCTATGAATTTACACAATTCCTCGTACAGGTGCTGGGCGTAACAGATGTCGGGGCTTCTTTTCCGCATAAAGTAACGTATCATCCCTCATGTCATGGAAGTCGTCTACTAGGCGTAAAGGATGAACCAATGGCGCTTATGAGCCATGTGAAAGGGCTTGAGTTCGTTCCGCTACCATTTGCAGAGGACTGCTGTGGATTTGGAGGAACTTTTGCTGTGAAGATGTCGGATATATCCGCGGCGATGGTGTCCGAGAAGTCCGACCATATTAAGGAAACGGAAGCAGAAGTGCTTGTTGGCTTGGATATGGCATGTCTCATGAACATCGCAGGCAATTTGCGTTACCGCAACGAACCGGTTCGGGTTATGCACCTGGCAGAGCTTCTATATGAAGGAGTGAAGTAAGATGAGCGGACACGGGCATTCGGACGGGGCAACGGTTAAGGAACGGGCGGATATCGCGTTAAACAACGATTTCCTGCGGAAGGCCGTTAAGTTTACAACGGAGAGACTAAAGGGCGGTAAGATAAAAGCAACTGAAGAGCATGGAAACTGGGAAGAGTGGCGGGAAAGAGGCAAACAGATTCGTCTCCACACCATCGCTCATTTGGACTACTATTTGAACCAATTTACAGAAAATGCTCGTGCGAACGGGGTTCATGTTCATTTTGCGGATACGGCGGAGGAAGCAGTTCATATATCTCTTTCTATTGCTGAGCGTAAGCAAGCGAAATCAGTTGTGAAATCGAAGTCCATGGTTACGGAGGAGCTCCATCTCAACCATGCGCTGGAATCAATCGGTGTTGAGCCTATTGAGACTGATTTAGGAGAGTACATTATTCAACTAGCTGGAGAGACGCCATCTCATATTATTATTCCAGCCATTCATAAAAATCGGTATCAGATTGCTGATTTGTTGTCTGAGGATGCGGGAGAGAAGCTTGAGCCAGATACGCAAGTGCTTGCAGGTTATGTACGCAGGAAATTAAGAACCAAATTTCTAGAAGCGGATATTGGGATGACTGGCTGTAATTTTGCCATTGCTGAGACTGGCTCTATGGTGTTGTTCGAGAATGAAGGAAATGCTCGGATGGTATCAACTGTGCCCAAAACGCAAATCACCTTAATGGGCATGGAGAGGATCATCCCTTCCTGGGCGGATCTTGAAGTGATGGCAACGCTGCTGCCTCGATCGGCAACTGGTCAGAAGCTGACGGTGTACATGTCCGGCATTACGGGTCCCCGTCGTTCTGTGGATGCAGATGGACCGGATGAAATGCATATTATTATCGTGGATAACGGCCGTTCGCTGCAGCTTGGCGATCCAGAGTTCCAAGAATTGCTCAATTGCATACGCTGCGGAGCTTGCTTGAATGCTTGTCCGGTCTATCGTCATATTGGCGGTCATGCTTATGGTGGAACATATAGTGGTCCAATCGGAGCTGTACTTACACCATCCTTGCAGAAAAATGTTTCCGAATGGGATGATATAGCGAATGCTTCAAGCCTTTGTGGCGCTTGTTATGAGGCTTGCCCGGTAAAGATTCCTCTTCATGAGATGCTCATCTATTTGCGCAGGCGCAAGGTAGAGCAAGGGCATGGTGATAAAATAGAAGCAGCTGGAATGAAGGGCTTTGCCACGGTAATGGCGAAATCGGGTCGATTTAAGACTGTTTTGAAGCTTGGGAAGCTCGGTCAGAAGCTGGTCGCTAGGAATGGTGAGATTCGAGTAAAAATCGGGCCGCTTAAAGGGTGGAATAGTGTTCGTGTAACTCCAAGCTTGCCTAAAAAATCGTTCCGTGATCAATGGAGTACGATGGATGCTGAAATCAGAAATGGTCTAAAGGAAATGGATCCAGCGATGAAGAGCAGAATGGAAGCGATCGTGAAGGATAGAGCGAATGGAGGGGGGCACGGACATGGCTAATACGCATCAGGAATGGCTCAAGGAGATGGAAGCGGAATCCCGGGCTAAGCAGAAGACTTTTATTAATGGTATTTCCTCGAAGCTCAAGCGGCCTATGGTTACAGAGCCCCCTCGTCATCCTTATCGTGGCGCGCCTGATTTCTGGAATGCTTATGAATGGGGCGAGGCAGAACGGATCGAACGCTTCACCTCGAATTTCCGGAGTGCAGGCGGACATGTGGAGAGACTTGCGAATATGGAGGATGTTCAGCGTTTTATAGCGGACAAAGCTGTTGAGCTGAATGCTAAGTATGTGATTCGGCAAAATCAGCCAGAGCTGGACGCGTTGAACTTAGAAGGTGCACTTCCCGATGCGCAAATCTCGGTATGGAACAGTGATTCAGAGCAGTATTGGAAGGCTCGTGCGGCTGAGGCGGATTTTGGCGTCGTTATAGCGGATTACGCTGCTGCCTATACTGGATCTATTACGGTTCTGTCGTCTAAGGATAAGGGGCGCTCAGTCAGTCTATTGCCTACGGTTCTCATAGCGATTATCCCTCTCGAGCGGTTGAAAACCCGTTTAGGTGAAATCATGGTTCACTTTGACGAAGCTGGTCGCGAGAATCTGCCTGCTGGGATCCATTTTATATCTGGACCAAGTCGTTCGGCGGATATAGAGAATGATTTGACGATTGGTGTACATGGACCAGGTGTCGTATATGCATTGATTGTCGGTTGAAACGGAGGCTTGGAGAAGCAATGGAAATGACCAAGTTAACGAAGCGGAATCATTATGAGGAAATTAAGGATCAGCTCCACCGGATGATCGTGGACGGCAAGCTGAAGGTCGGTGATAAGCTCCCCTCGACTAAGGAGATGTCTGAAAGCTTTGGTGTCGGTCGTTCTACGACTAGGGAAGCTCTAAGCGCACTGAAGGCGATGGGACTTATTGAAATCCGCCAAGGCGGAGGCTGCCGGGTTATTCGTAATACGGCTTCAGAGATCACATTGCCTGAGCTGGATTCTCTGCGGATGAACAGAGAGACGCTATTGGAGCTGCTTGAAGCTAGACAGGCGTTAGAGGTGTCTAATGCAACGGTAGCGGCGAGGAAGAGGACGGATGACGATTTATCCGAATTCAAAGCGTTAATCGAGGCGATGGAGCGATCAGTCGGACACGATATGGAAGGGGAGAGAACAGATCTCCTCTTCCATCTTACATTGGCCAAGGCGACACACAATTCGATTATGGTCCGATTGTTCGAATCGATTGCGAATCAACTCGAAACTGCAATTAAAGAAATACGCAGGGTAGAGCTCTATTCCAATCAGCAGGTTGCACAGCGCCTATATCTAGAGCACTCTGCAATCTATGAAGCAGTGCGCAATCAGGACCCGGAGTTAGCCGGCCAAACCATGAAGCAGCATCTGGAGCATGTAGAGGATATCTTGATGAAATATATTTAGTCATTTGCAATGAAGAGCGGCTCGTTTAACTGAGCCGTTTTTTTGGCGTTATCAGCGTGCCATACCCGCTACATTTAACTAGCTAACCTTGTAACTTTTTGGGGTTTTTTACGTCTATAGCATTGTGATTGGAAAGTGATGTTATTGGATGGGGAACTGACAAGGAGGCAGGGGTGATTTATGAGAAAGCTAGTATTGCTGCTACTTCTCACTATTGTGATGGCAGGATGCGAACAGGAGAAGGATATAATCGAACCTAACATAGAAAATTCCTCAATAGTGGTCAACGAAGTAGAAGCAGGAGTAAAACTGGGCTTACCCAAGCAGGATGACACTCGGAAAGTACGTTGGATATACTTGACTCCGCCGATTTCGTCTACAGAGGTAAATGTTATGTATGCAGATAGGAATCCAGATAAAGTCAGTCAGATTCTGAGTTGGATTGAATTTGCGGAGCCTGTTGACGGAAAAGGAATAATATCCCCGCTGAATGATCGAAGTAAAGTATTGGGAATCGCTTATGAGGATGGCGTGTCTCAAGAAATACGTCCTGCATGGCAATGTCCGAGCACTCATCAAGAGGACAAGGACGGAAATATTATATACACACCGTGCCAGACTGTTCAGGACACAGTATGGATTGCAGAAGGGGATTCGGAAGGCCGAATAGCTAGATCAAAGCTTCTGTTCGACTTCATAGACACGGGATACAAGGAATGGATGCCCGACGTTACACCTTATGACTTGCCAGACACTATTCGATTGAATAAGCGTTTTCAAATCAAAGGTCATGGATCAATGATGGAGAAGGTGTACATTACGTTATCCAAAGAGAACAATGTGGTATGGAAAAGCGATGAGTCAGCAGTCGATCATGGGGAATTTGAAATAACAGGCGTTGTTGATTCAAAGAATTATTCCTCTGGAGAGTATATGCTTAAAATTGTTGGTGTCCCTTTCCCCGAATTTCCCAATACACAAGGAAGTATTTTAACTTTTATTAATGTCACTAAATAACCCAGATAAACAAATCGTAAAAGGGCTGGTTTAAGTCACTTTGACTTATAACTAGCCCTTGGTTCATTTATTCAGCTATGAATTCAACCGTTTAATCCCTATAATAGAATCATTATGGTTATTTAAGAAAGGACTATTCCGATGAACTTTGCTAGCAAGCTGATGCAGAAAGTAAAAGATCGTTTCGTTCAACATAAACTCAAGCATTACATGGACAAGCTTAGCGAAATTAGTCGGGTTAATCTACAATCTTGGGACAACGAGCGGTTACAATCCGAATCGATAAAGCTGAAGAAAAGTATTCAAGATGGAGCATCGTTGGATGAGAAGCTGGTGGAGGCTTATGCATTAGCTGGAGAAGCAGCGAGTCGAGTACTCGGGATGCGCCCTTTCGATGTGCAATATATGGCCGGTGCAGCTATGCACGAAGGAAATTTAGTTGAGATGCAGACAGGCGAAGGAAAGACCCTCGCTGCAGTTATGCCTGCGTATTTGAATGCCCTACAAGGCAATGGGGTTCATATTCTAACCTTTAACGATTACTTGGCCGGTAGAGATGCGGAGTGGATGGGACCTGTCTATCGCTTTCTAGGGCTTTCTGTAGGCTTCGTGAAGGAAGGCATGACTATCCAAGAGAGAAAACAGGCTTACGCTGCGGATATAACCTATGTGACGGCTAAAGAAGCTGGCTTCGACTACTTACGTGATTCCATCACCATGAGTGAGTCCGACATTGTTCATCGCCCGTTTAACTATGCAATTGTCGATGAAGCAGACTCACTATTAATTGATGAAGCTCGTGTTCCTCTTGTTATTGCCGGTGAAGTGGCTTCGACTGGAGAAGATGGAAGCCGCATGGCTAATCTAGCGAGAGAGCTTAAGCTAGGCGAAGATTATGACTTCGATGAGAACAAAAGAAATGTGTTTCTAACAGACAGAGGCTCAGAGAAAGCCGAGCAGATTTTGCGTAGCGGCAATCTATATGAAGCGCATAACAGTCATTTGTTAACGTCATTAAATTGTGCATTGCATGCGGAGTCCCTATTGAAAAGGGATGTCGATTACATGATACGTGACGGTAAGCTCGAGCTCATTGACTTATATACGGGGCGTGTAGCAGAAAACCGCCATTGGCCGGATGGGCTCCAAGCTGCTGTTGAAGCGAAGGAAGGCATGCAGACGAAGTCCTCAGGTAAAATATTAGGAACGATAACGTTACAGCATTTGTTGAGCCTTTATCCGAAAATTAGCGGCATGACAGCAACGGCTCAGGATTCTTCCGAGGAATTTGAAGAAACCTATAGCTTGCAAGTCGTCGAGATACCGCCCAATCGGCCTAGAGTCAGAATTGATCATGACAGCCGTATTTTCACACACAAGGAAGCAAAGCTGAAAGCATTGGTTAAGGAAATCGCCGAAGTACACGCCACGAAACGTCCAATTCTTATCGGTACAAGCAGTGTGGAAGAGTCGGATTTACTTGCTGTTGAGTTAAAGAAGGCGGGTGTTCCGTGTCACGTACTCAATGCCAAGAACGATGAGAAGGAAGCCGAGGTTATCGCCAAGGCCGGAGAATTAGGGGCTGTTACCGTTTCTACAAACATGGCAGGTCGAGGCGTAGATATTCGACTTGGTGGCGGAAACCCAGAGCAGGCTGATGCAGTTGCAAAGCTTGGCGGCTTGTATGTTATTGGAACCCATATGAACGAGAGCGCGAGAATCGACAATCAGCTAAGAGGTCGTGCTGGACGTCAGGGTGATCCTGGTTCATCTCGGTTCTATGTTTGCTTAGAGGATGAGCTTATTAATCGGTTCGGTATTGAGAAGGCTATACCGGCGGCATATCGCACGAAAAAACAGGAAGAGCAGCTAGAAGCATCTATTTTCCACAAAAAGATGGAGCATATCCAACGTGTGGTTATGGGGCAAAACTTCGAGATGCGCAAGGATCTAAACAAGTATTCGGACATGGTAGAGGAACAGCGCCGTATACAGCAGGAGAAGCGGGAAGTTTTGCTGACAAACAGAGATTCATTAAGCAGCACAGAGAGGTACGTAAGGCTCTATCACATGGATCGTAGCTGGTCGGATCATCTCGCTTACGTGTCTTATATTCGAGAAGGCATCCATTTAGAAAGCCTAGCAAACCGTAACCCTGTGGACGAATTCCATAATCGGATCATACATGCGTTCGAGCAATTACCTGATAAAATAGAAGCAGAAACGGCAAAAACATTAAAAAAAATAAGCTCCACTACGCCAAAGGACCAGATCGATTGGGAGAAGGAAGGACTTAAAATCCCTTCTAGAACGTGGACGTATCTTATCCAAGATCAGTTTATGGAGAAGAAAACGAGTATTTTTGGCTTATAAGAAAGAGGTTGTTGGCATGAACGTTAGAAAAATGAGATTGTACGACACGGAAAATATACACTCCGGGGAAGACCGTGATGAATTCGAGAAAGACTATGCGCGGTTAATTCAATCGCCAGCCTTCCGGAGACTACAAGGGAAATCGCAGGTGTTCGGCGCAGGCTCTGGGGACTACTATCGTACGAGATTGACACATTCGTTGGAAGTATCACAAATTGCACGAGAAGTAGCTAGGCGCCTGGGTAAACAATATTCTTTTCTATCTCAGAAGGAGCACCCGGGGTTAATGATCGACCCTGAGGTTGTCGAATGCGCTTCGCTTGCCCATGATTTAGGTCATCCTCCATTTGGGCATAAGGGTGAAGAAGTTCTTAACCGACTGCTTCAGGTGCAGCACGGACTGAAGTATGAAGGTAATGCCCAAAATTTCCGTATCCTTATGTTTCTGGAGAAGCGTGCGGGTAGCGATAGCGGACTGGATCTGACCGCTTCAGTTCTGCTTGCGATAAACAAATATCCTTTTTGTATTGATGAGCCTGGCAAAAGCAAAGGCGTCTACCGCAAGGAATGGGAAGGCATAGACTTCCTGCGTCAAACATGGGGAATGCCAGGAAATTCAGCTACTTTAGAAGCACAGTTAATGGATTTGTGTGATGATATCGCCTACTCCACGCATGATCTTGAGGATGGCATACGTGCTGGTAAAATTCAGATGGACCGCGGGTTTTTTGAGGATGATCGGTTAGTTGCTCATGTGCTGCAAGAAATTACAGAGGATCCTAACTACTCCGAGCTAGATTGGGTCGGTGTTGATAAAGCTGTAATGGTTCAGCAGGTGCTTATTCACTATTTGGAGCAATGGGAAATGATTTACGCGGAATGCGATCGTGAGCCTTCACGTACTAGACGTGAAATGAAGGCAAGGTGGGTTCGTAAGTTCGCCAATGGTGCAGGTATTATTGACGATCCAGAAACCGGCTGGAAGAAGGTTACTTTTGTTGCCGATGGTCAGCAGAATCTGGAGCTGCTAAGAACGATGGAAATTCTGAAGAAGCTCGCTTGGGTTACTTTAATTAAGGATTTCCGCGTACAGCGCCTACACAAACGAAGCGAAGTTATGATTGAACGTTTGTGGGGTAGCTTCGTGAATTATGAGGCTGGCCGACTCATTATCCCTCCGGATTGGCTGGAAAGCTATGAGCAGCAGAAGGATAAGTGGTCGTGGGAGAGGCTGGCTGCCGATTATATTTCAGGTATGACGGATGCCTATGCTGAGAAGGTGTACGCTGAATTCTTTGCAAGTCGATCTGGATCGATCTATGAAAGAGACTAGAAAATATTTCAGATGCATGGAGGGGAGCTTTCTACAATGATAATTGATCTAACTAACAAGACAGCACTGATTACGGGAGCAACAGGACAGCTTGGCCGCGTAATGGCTAGAACACTTGCAAAGTGCGGGGCCAACATCGCCATTCATTACAATAGCAATCAAACACAAGCACTTGAGCTGGAGGCTGAAATTCAAGCTTACGGTAGTCGCACTATCATTGTGAAGGCTGATATTACGTCCTATGATTCGATAATAGCGATGAAGAATAAAATAAATGAGGAGCTTGGCGCTGTTGATATTGTTGTTGCTAATGCGGTTATTCAATATCAATGGACAAGTATTCTAGAGCAAGCTCCAGAGGATTATGAAAGCCAGTTCGATTCTTGTGTCATGCAAAATGTTTATTTAGCTAAAGCCTTCGCGCCAGCTATGATTGACCAGAAGTGGGGGAGATTCATCGGCATTAATACAGAGTGTGTTATGCAGAACTTCCCTACACAATCTGCATACGTAGCGGGTAAGAGAGGTATGGACGGGGTTTATCGGGTATTGGCCAAGGAAATCGGTGAGCATCAAATTACCGTTAATCAAGTCGCCCCGGGATGGACGATCAGTGAGCGTGACCGCACGGAGCATACGGAGGAAAACGCTTCCTATGAGAAGAGCGTTCCACTCAAGAGGAGAGGTACAGACCAAGAGATCGCCAATGCTGTTGCGTTCCTCGCATCAGAATTAGCAAGCTTTATTACAGGAGCATATATCCCGGTCAGCGGTGGTAATGTTATGCCATCCATTTAATGAGAACAATCCACGAGAACAAACTATGATTCCTGGGTTGCCTCAGGAGTCTTTTTTTTACATAATAATACTTTACATAATTAAATATTTGAGGAGTACAACATGACTTTAAAAAGAGTTTTTATCTTACTATCCTTATTGGCTTTAGTCGGTACATTGTTACTTAGTAATCTATATCTCAAGCTACATCCTTCACGTGCGCCAGCTTTAAGTCATGCTTTATTCGGCTATAACGCTGATAATCCCCTCTATTCCTTTAGAGGATTAAAACCGGAAGCAAATAATCCAACTGGGATTTATTATAAGGATCGTGTACTCGTGCTAATGTATCATGACGTCAGTCCGAAGCCGGAGGATGCAGGAACACTTTCGGTTGATCACTTGGATAAACAACTCCAATTAATGAAAGATAACAATTTCAATATCATTACGATGAGTCAGTACAGGGACTTTATTTTACAAGCCTCCCCAGTTCCAGAGAACGCTGTGCTGCTTACTTTTGACGATGGATATGAATCTCTTTATACGCATGCGTATCCGGTGCTGCAGAAGCACAATGCACCCGCTTCCGCGTTCCTAATCGTGAATTTAATAGACAATGAGAAATACAAAGGAGCACCACGGGTTACCTGGGAGCAGGTAGATCTGATGCACAAAAATGGTATTGAATTTTTTAACCATACCTTTGACTCGCATAAATATTTCGCAACTGGCCCATCGGATTCTAAGAAAATGTCCTACTTAGCTCGTCGGATATTTCTGAAGGATAAGGATCGAAGGGAAACAGAGGAAGAGTATAAGCAACGTGTGGGTAACGATCTAGGTCAGGCAAATGATATTTTGGCCGAGAAGCTCGGTGCCCCGAATCATGTGCTTGCCTTTCCGTATGGGGCGTTCTCTGATGAGCTACTGGAAGTGAGCGGCAAGCTGGGCATTGATGTTACATTAACCGTGAGAAGTGGACTGAATAAAACCGGTCAAACGAATGGCTTCCGATTGGATGCTGGCGGGATGGCGAACGATCCGGATTTGCAGCTTTCCCTCATGAAGCAAGCTAAGAAGCTAATCGGTAACAATAAGATGGAAGAGGTTGATCATACTCGCCAATACATGTTCGCGACCTTTTATGCGCTGCTAGTTATTGGAGCTCTTTGGTTGTGGACGGGAGTAAAGTTAATTGTGAAGAGAAGAAATAAAGCAGGTAGAGGTAGCATGTAACACCTAAATTTCAAGTGTGAATTTAAAGGGAGCCCATGGAGGCTCCCTTTTCGTATCTTTAATTGAGCCTATGGCCTGGACGTATGGCAAAGGCTGTAATAAGGGTCGCCACAAGTCCAGTAGCTGCTACGACGAGGAATAGCGTAGACATTGAGCCACGCATAAGCAGAGCGCTAATAGGCGGTCCTACAGCTACGCCGATAAAACGCATACTGCTATACAGGGAGGTAACGGTACCGCGTTGTTTTTTGTCGATGCCTTCTGTAATAAGCGCGTCCATACTTGGCAAGGCTGCACCAATACCGGCCGATGCAACGGACAGCAGCAGGACAATCCACAACGTTTGCTCCCACTTCATTAGTCCTAAAGTAAGCAGAACAGCTGTCGATAGAGCTAAGCCAATGAAGCTAGTCCATTTCATAATTTGCTTATTCTGACCGATCCACTTGCCGCTTAGAAACGAGACGATACAGAGGCAAGCTAAGGGGATGGCCAAGACTAAGCCTTTAACTATAGGTTTAACACCCCGAATTTCTAATGTTTCTGATAAATAAAAGAGGCTTCCGAATATGATGAACATACTGATGCCACCAATGGCGAAAATACCGTAAAGCCATTTACCTTTCATTCGTAACAACGCTACAATGGCTTTCATAAACTTTTTTAGACTTGTCTGCGGAGCTTGCTCTTTATCTTTAGCAGGCGATTTCACTAAGAAAAGCACTAATACAAATGAAATCAGACTAAATATCGGTATCGCGAAAAAGGGAATGTACCACGCCCAAATAGCAAGCGCTGAGCCTAAAATCGGACTGACAACCTTCCCAAACGTATTCGCAGTTTCCACAAGTCCAAGACCGCTGCTGACATCTTTATCTTTTTTGAACAAATCACCGACCAAAGGCAATACGACAGGGAAGCATCCCGCTGACCCAAGTCCTTGGATTAATCGTGCAATTAATATGTACATATAAGCTTTATCTAACAACAGGGCTGCCAATCCCGCTCCAACTCCTGCAAGAGAGACAAGAATGAGACCCGGTAAAATAACCGCTTTTCGGCTAAATTTATCGGATAGATACCCAGCAATTGGGATGAAAAGGATAGCGACTGCTGCATATGCGGTAATGATTAGACTCGCTTGAAAGGATGTAATCCCGAGTGCTTTCTGCATGGCTGGCAGTACCGGAATGAGCATAGAGTTGGCTAATGTCATTGTTAAGGGGATAGATGAGATTGAGATTAAGTCCCACTTTTTATGGGCTTCCATGAGGTCCTCCCTAAGCTGCATAGTCATAACGAGTCTAATTTGTTTGGAGAGGACCATCTCCGGTTGTCCGGTGTGACGGTCAAATCTAAGTTGTAGTATGGTCTGCTAAGGTTGAAATTAAACAATGTAGAGCAGAGACTTACTAAGGTGTAATAACGGTATATAACTGACCTTTATTGGCGAAGGATGCTTTGCCAGTTTCCTCTGATACAACGAGGACAATCGCATCGCTCTGTTCAGATAGACCTACTGCTGCTCTATGTCGTGTTCCTGTAATTCGATCGTTGCCTTGCGTTAGGGTTAGAGGGAGGATATTTTTCGCAGAAACAATCTGATTGGCCCTAATAAGTACCGCTCCATCATGAAGTGGGCTCCCAGGATAGAAGATGGACTCGAGCAGCGAATGAGTAACGGGAGCGCCAATTGGAATTCCAGGTTGGACGAGCTTATCAATGGAATCGGTTCGCTCCACTGCTATTAATGCTCCATGTCTGCGGTCTGACAGACTTTGAATGGTTAGAGATAAATCCATATAACGTTCAATAAAGGGAGCAAGATAACAGTTGAGGTAAAACGTTGCAGCGCTCGATTCAATCTTCAGGAAGCTCTTTTTTATTTTCTCAAAATCGCCAAGCAAGCAACTATTTTCATCACCAATTGTATGCATAAGGTGGCTAAGATCGGAAACGAGCTGTTCAATATCTTCTTTGATTATTTTTTTCATCGGTGAGAAATCACAATTGTGGGTAGTTGTCATCATCGCGGGTCACTCTCCTTACTCCATACTCCACATTAGCATGTTGAAAGGGGGGCAAATGTATGCAAAACAATCCATCTACAATGAATAAAAGGAATTGTGCGGATTTTGGAGAATAAAGGTAGGAAAGAACAGTAAGGGGGATGATTTTTATATGAATGAGCATATAGAGCCTGAACTGAATTGTTACTATCATCCATCCATTAATGCTCATCAAAAATGCGTGCAATGTAATAAGATTTTGTGCGAGCGATGTGTTCATGATGATCATCGAGATTATTGCTGGAGCTGCGGCTTAGCTTATATGAATGGGGATTTGCCAAAGAAACGGAAAGTCTTCAAGATTCCCGCTAGATTGAGCTTTATTAAGAAGAAAAGCTTCTTGCTCTCATGTGCAGCTTTGATATTCATCCTGTGTGCATTCATTTTTATAAGATTATGGCCTGACATTCAATTAAAGCAAGAGATGACGGAAGTACAATTTAATGATATCCACCTCTTCATGAATCGTCAGGAGGTCGGCAAATTATATGGGCTTGGCTCTGACAAAACAGAAGGCTGCTTCGGCTGTGAACTGAATTTTATTTTTCCCAAGCTGAAACTGTCTGGACGCTATTCAGAAACTCTTGGCGGTAATTCTTCGGTTGGTATGATTAATACGAATCCACAAGTAAAAATGCTAACAACAGCCGATTCCTCGAACAACGTATTTGGAATTAGGGTTGGTGATACCTTGGAAAAAGCAGATCGTCTTCTTGAGGACAAGGGGTTCACCAAAGAAGGCCCCAATTACCACTACGTTAAGGGACTTTATTATATTGATCTTTGGTATGATGACGGTAAGAGTACGATTAGTAGCCTCACAATTGGTTATCGAGTAAAAGGTGATGAGAGGATAGTATACTGATGGGGAAGTGGAGTTTTTCAATTGTCCTTTTTGTTATTCTCTCTGGCGACATTTAAGGGGTGGTTTGAATGAAAATTTATCGTTATAAAGCAGAAATTCTCAAGCATGACAGTATGGATGCTGCATATGTTACGTTTCCCTATAGCGTGGAAGAGGAGTTCAGTACGAAGGGACAGGTAAAGGTTAAAGCGATTTTTGATAATACTGTGGAATATAGAGGCTCATTAGCAAATATGGGCATTGGTTATCATTGTTTAGGGATTACGAAGAAGATCAGGGAATTAATAGGGAAACAGCCGGGAGACGAAATTTCAGTAGAAATTCAAGCGGATAATGAACCAAGAATTGTTGATATTCCGAGCGATCTAGAGATACAATTGCAAAGTCATGAACTAACAGAGGTATTCTCGAGATTATCATATACGAAACGTAAAGAGTATGTGGAAGCCGTTACGAGCGCGAAGAAACCAGAAACGAGAAATAATCGGATAACAAAAGTAATTAATGATCTAAAATGAATGAACTCTTAGGAGCTCTTGAGGCTCAAGGAAGCGGGTTTAATGGTGTTCGAGCATAGCTATAGAATTTGTTTTCCGCAGGAGAGAGTGTACATTTCTCGTAATCATCAATGGGCTTTTGCAGCATGGGCTATGGGAAAACAGTCAGGAATGCTGGGGCCTCAAACGACACTATTACACGTAGATGCACACTTGGACGATACATGGGATGGGGTTGTCGTTGACGGCTTACACGAGATGAAGAGGGACGCCGATTTCTTGGAGGTTGCAGGCAGGCTTGAGATAGACAATTTTATATGGGCTGGATTTGCTGCTAGGCTAATTGATCATATTGTGTATGTTTGCCCTAAGGATGTAGATGACTCAGATCCATTTGATCTGTCGGATTGGCATCTAGAGGGGGAGCAATTGAAGCCTATTAAAGAGCTTCTAGCCGATCGAGAATACACAGGTACAAGATTTGATAATGTAGGGCAATTCAACGATAATATTCATAGTGACAGGTCGCTTGAGCAGCTCCTTGTTTTACCGAACACGGTCATTCTGGATCTAGATTTGGATGTGTTTACGGTAAGTCAGGGCAACCCTAGGACACTAAAGCCTGAGGAACAGATTAGAGCTGAGCTGACATTCTTAAAAAACTTGTATCCTTACGAAATGATCACCGTTGCTCTATCTCCTGGCTTCTGTGGTGGAGAAGACAACTGTGAGCGGGTATACCGATTATTTCTTGACGTGTTCGATCTGAAGCTTGAAGATGGCGAGACGTGGTAGATTTTTAGTAGGGAACTACATTATTCGTTAAGCAATTATAGTGGAGGCAGACATCATGCAACAATCCTATCAAATCGTTCATTCCGTTAGAGAAGATTTAGAAGCTATCGTGGGCATATATAATTCGACTGTCAGTTTGAGAAACGTCACAGCAGATATAGTACCAGTAACGACTGAGAGTCGATTAACGTGGTTTAACGAGCATTCCGAGGACCACAGGCCTTTATGGGTTATGAAGGACGGAGAAGAGATCATTGCTTGGTTAAGCTTCTCGGATTTTAATAAAAGAGCTGCCTATAATATTACCGCTGAGATTAGTATTTATATTTCGGATAAGTATCGTTCAAAGGGGATTGGCAGCATTTTCTTAAGGAAGGCAATTGAAGAATGTCCGCGCTTGAATATCCGTAACATCGTTGCTCTCGTTTTTGGTCATAACGAGCCAAGCCTAGCGCTTTTGAGAAAATTTGATTTTGTTCAGTGGGGCTTCCTGCCGGGAGTTACCATTATGGACGGGATAGAACGAGATGTCGTCTACATGGGGCGAAAAGTGTAACGTCAGGGTGAATTAGCCATACATATTATGGTTAATGCCCCGATATACGCAACCGAGGGTGAATTAGCCATACATATTATGGTTAATGTCTCGATAAACGCCGCTCAGAGTGGATTAGCCATACATATTATGGTTAATGACCCTACGAGAACGGCGAAGAGGGCAATAAGCATAAAATCTATAGTTAGTAAAAAAAGCCTTCAAGCCACGGTTCATCAAGTGGAGTTGAAGGCTTTTTTGGAATTTAAGGCTTGCTGCTAAACATAATGTTACTTAAAACACTTTCGTAGTCCAGGACTCGCAGTTCCATACCTCAGTTGCAACCTCGCGGTAGAATTCTGGTTCATGGCTGATGAGTAGAATGCTGCCTTTATAAGCTTGCAAGGCACGCTTCAGCTCGTCTTTAGCATCGACGTCTAGATGGTTGGTCGGCTCATCGAGAACGAGTAAGTTTGTTTCTTTATTAATAAGATTGCATAAGCGGACCTTAGCTTTCTCGCCGCCGCTTAGAACGGAAATTTTACTTTCAATGTGCTTCGTCGTTAAGCCGCATTTGGCAAGCGCTGCACGGACTTCGAATTGGGACATCGAAGGGAAGTTTTTCCACACAGCCTCAATGCACGTTTCATCCACGCCGCCTTTGATTTCCTGCTCGAAGTAGCCGATGAACATATTTTCTCCCTGCTTTACTGAGCCAGAAAGAGCAGGGACCTCACCGAGAAGGCTTCGTAATAGCGTTGTTTTACCAATACCGTTAGCTCCGACAATCGCAATCTTCTGTCCACGTTCCATGAGAAGGTCGATGCTGCGGCATAATGGCTCTTCATAACCAATGACAAGCTCTTTCGCTTCGAAAATAAGTCGACTAGAAGTACGAGCTTCCTTAAACTTAAACTCCGGCTTAGGCTTTTCTTTAGCGAGCTCAATAATATCCATGTTGTCGAGCTTCTTTTGTCTGGACATGGCCATATTACGAGTGGAAACACGTGCCTTGTTGCGGGCAACGAAGTCTTTAAGATCATCGATTTCCTGCTGCTGGCGTTTGAACGCTGACTCTAGCTGCTGCTTCTTAGCCTCATGCTGCATCATAAAGTTATCATAGTCACCAACATAACGATTCAATTCTTGGTTACCCATATGATAGATAAGGTTGATAACACTGTTTAAGAAAGGAATATCATGGGATACGAGTATAAACGCGTTCTCATATTCCTGCAAATACCTTTTCAGCCACTCGATATGCTGCTCGTCCAAGTAGTTGGTCGGCTCATCGAGCAAAAGGATTTCGGGCTTCTCAAGCAAAAGCTTCGCCAACAGCACCTTAGTACGTTGACCACCGCTGAGATCATGCACATCACGGTCTAGGCCAATATCTCCAAGCCCAAGTCCGCGTGCAATTTCCTCGACTTTAGCATCAATAAGATAGAAGTCGTTCGTCGTCAGAATATCCTGAATGGTGCCGACTTCCTCAAGCAATTGCTCCAATTCTTCAGGAGTGGCTGTTCCCATCTTATCGTACATTTCATTCATCTCAGTTTCGAGATCCATGAGATAGCGGAATGCACCACGAAGCGCATCGCGGATAGACATCCCTTTCTGAAGAACAGAGTGCTGGTCCAAATATCCAATGCGGACCTTCTTTGCCCATTCAACTTTGCCAGCATCCGGCTCCAAGCTACCGGTAATAATATTCATGAACGTGGATTTTCCCTCGCCATTGGCGCCAATTAAGCCTACATGCTCGCCTTTGAGCAAACGGAAGGAAACATCATTGAAAATGGCACGGTCACCGAAGCCGTGAGTTAAATTTTTAACCGTAAGAATACTCATTATTAGACACCTTTTTCTTTATTCATCGGATTATAAACACTAATCTCCATTATAATCCGTCAGGGGCACAAAACTCAACGGAAATGAATGAGTATAGCAACCCCAATGAATATGACCTACTTAAGGGTATGGTATCCCCGTTCTCCATAAGGCTGCAGCTTATCAAACCAGCTATCTAACATTTTCTTGAGCTCATCCTTCGGAACGACGAACGGATTATCGCTTTTCTTGAGCACTTCCAGCACCTCGAAGACAAAGGCTTGCTCTCCAAGCTCATTCCAATCCTTTTGTAGCTCCCTGTTGTTATCTGTCCCTAATTTAAGAGTAATTACTCTACCATTGATCGATTTCAGGTTGAAGGTGGAATTGAGAAATATTTTGCCGTTCACGGTATTCCTGATTTGGTATACACCAGCTTCAATAGGGATTTCCTTATATTGTTGAACTAATTTGGCACGGTCTGCTTTTTGAACCATTGTGATCGACTCCTATTCTTTAAGCCAATATTGGCTGCCATCTGACTTACGGTCAAGAAAGCCATACTCGATTAAATACCGTCTTAACGTAACATGGTCATCGAATACAGCAATGAGAATTTGATTAACTTCTTTCTCTGTATATACAGTATCCCTAACAAACCGCTTAGCAATTTCTCTTAGAACAATGAGCTTGTATTTTTCCTTCATCGAGAAGGTAGTAAGTGCACCCTCAGTTCCCTCTGGAAAATACTTCTTCAAAACCTTCTCAACTTCGTCCTGTGTGACATTGTAACGATCATCGATCATTTTTGCTGTTGTATGCACATTAACAATGGTCGGTGCATGTTGGTCCTTTTCCTTCAGTAGCTCCATTAACACTAGAAACACCTTGGACTGGCGTTCCTTCTCCTTTAGGACGAAGCGGTGGTTACGAATGGTAGAGGAGCTGCCAATACCCATTTCCTGCTGAATTTCATTGTCGCTCTTTCCCTGATGGAACAATTGGAGCAGGCTATTTTGATGCTCGGTAAGGCCAGTTAGCTTCTTGTCTAGACCTATCAAATAATCAAAGACAGAATGATGAGAGCCCTCAATATGCTTGCGCATGAACTTCTCCGCATCGTAATAAACGCTACCGACGGGGTAAATGACGCCCATTTCTGTCCTTTTACCACATAAGAGGCATACGAAATACTCAGGTTCTCGAATATATCCTTGCTTGAGCTCCTCTAATGATGAATTCCAGAAGGCTTCCGATACGTCCACTCCATAAACACATCCTTAAATCGTTAGCTATTTTATAGACAATATACAATAACGTTTGTTTATCGTCAAACTGGAAAACCAAAAGCCTAGACCCTGAATTGTTAAGAATGTATAATTGTGGAAGAAGTGTTTTTAAAGGTTTGGTTAAAGAGGGGAAAGGTGGAATATGTTTAATAGAAATATCGGAAGGTTTCATTTTGCTGTTCTATTAATGCTATTAATTGTTTTCGCGAAGCATCATTTGCACTATTCCATTGCGGATACTTTAATGCGAGCCGTAGGCTTGTCCCCATGGTCGAACGCGAAGTATAATACGGGTGTCTACATCCCTAATGTTGTTGGACTTATCGTTATTGGCTTTGTCATCATTCTGACCAGCAACTATTATCGACCATTGAATCCGAAGATTCTAAGAACGTTGATCTTATCTAGCATCGCGTTTGCTATGATTTTCCCGTTTGTAACCGAGCAAACCCTTTTCTTGGTTAAGCACAATTCAAGTGGCATTCATTCGTTCGATTATGATAGGGAAAAGAGCAGGTGCAGCTACTCTTCTAAAGACAACTCGGTTATAGCTAAATGTGACATTGCTTATTTTAATTACGGTAAGGAAAACAACATAACGATAAAGCCATTTTTTAAAAGGCGTAATGATGGTGAGAATTTGATTTCTAGTATGGAATTTGAGGCTAGAAATATTTCTATTTCTCCTCACACCTCAGGTGGAGTTGGAGCTGACTTCATAAGCTTGAAATCTATTCCCGAGGATTATTCGAGTATGTCTGGCTCACCTCAAGAGGTCGGAGTCGAAATTACGATTAACGGAGTTACCAAAATTTATTGATTACTAGTCACTTAACCTAATAGGATGACTTCTAGGAGGAAATTCATTGAGTAAATATTGGAGCGAATTAACCGCATCACTTGTACCGTATGTTCCTGGAGAACAGCCCAAGGATAAGCAATACATAAAGCTGAATACGAACGAGAATCCGTATCCACCATCGCCTAAGGTTATAGCGGCTATACAGGACGCCACAAATGATGACCTGCGGCTGTATCCTGATCCAACATGCGACAAGCTAAGAGAAACTCTTGCTCATTATTATGGATTGTCCAAGGAGCATATTTTTGTAGGAAACGGCTCGGATGAAATCCTTGCGTTTGCTTTTCCTGCCTTTTTCTCGGCTAGCAAGCCTATTCTGTTCCCAGACGTTACCTATACGTTCTACCCGGTCTACGCCAAGCTTTACGGCTTGAATTATGAAATGATCCCGACGGATGATCAGTTTAATATTGAAGCTGGGCATTATTGTAAGCCTAATGGGGGCATTATCATTCCAAACCCCAATGCGCCAACAGCGAAGTTCATCGTTCTAGATTCTCTGGTTCAAATTCTTAATCACAATCAGGATCAAGTGGTCATTGTTGATGAGGCTTATATCGATTTTGGCGGACAATCAGCCGTTTCGTTAATTTCGGAATATCCTAATTTATTAGTTGTTCAGACGTTATCGAAATCGCGATCACTTGCCGGACTGCGCGTAGGAATGGCCATGGGGCATCCCGATCTGATCGATGGATTAAACCGAATCAAAAATTCATTCAACTCCTATACGTTAGATCGATTGGCGATAGCAGGTGCTATAGCAGCTATAGAGGATCAGTCGTATTTCGAAATGACGAATCGTAAGATTATCGAAACAAGAGATCGTACGACAGAGTCATTAAAACAACTTGGTTATCAGGTGATTGAATCTAAGGCCAATTTTCTCTTTGTCTCACATCCACAGCAATCAGCTGAGGTCATCTTTAATGAACTTAAGCTTAGAGGAATATTGGTGCGTTACTTCAATAAACCTAGAATAGATCAATACTTGCGAATCAGCATTGGCACAGATGAGGAAATGGATACATTAGTAGCTGTATTGCGTGAATTACAAAATTGATAAGATTCCACTAAAGGGGATGGCCGTATGTCTAATCCACCTTCAGAGCATTCGCCGAAATGGCCCACAGAAAAAGTTGAGCTTATCCATGCAAACCCACGTTGGTTAGAAATGGGGGAGAGGCTTGTCGCCCAATTGGAAGCGCTCTTGTTTCCCCTAGGCGTTACGAGTATGGAGCATGTGGGAAGTACTTCTATTCCCGGTATTCCGGCAAAGCCCATTATAGACTTAATGGCTCAAATTCCGACATACGATAACTTAGCTGAGCTGGTGAATGTTTTAACTCCTGAAGGGTGGAGCTACGTGCCTCCCGAATTAGATGGACGGCCATATCGCAGATTTTTCGTAAAAAAAGACAATGACCGAAGATTAGCTCAGCTTCAACTATTTTTACAAGGAGATCCCCGCTTCGAAGAGCAATTGGCATTCAGAGATGCATTGCTTGAACGCTCGGATTGGGCAATGGCATATGGAGAGCTTAAGGTCGTGTTAGCTGAGAGGTATCCACGCAATCGAGAGGGCTATACACAAGCCATGTCGGAGTTCATGGAAGCTATACTAAAGCAATGGAAGGGCAAGGGGACCAGAAATTTGTCAGTTGTTGATGAGAGATACCCGATTGGTCGATTTACTTATGAAGGAAAGATATCAGCTGATCAAAGAATGCAATGGATTGCTGATATTTCGCTGCTGCCGACACAGCTTTCAACGGCGTTGGAGGGACTATCGGAGGAGCAGCTAGATACGCCTTATCGCACATATGGCTGGACTGTTCGTCAGGTTGCTCATCATATTGCCGACAGCCATCTCAATAGCTTTACGAGGTTTAAGCTAGCTCTAACGGAAAAGCAGCCGACGATTAAGCCTTATTATGAAGAACAGTGGGCTTTGCTCCCGGATAGTAAGCAAGCGCCAGTTGTGTTATCAATAGCACTAGTTACTGCTTTACATGCACGTTGGGATTATTTGCTTCAAGCAATGAGGGAAGAGGATTTTGCTAGAACGTTCCGTCATCCAGAGTCATTGAAGGTACTTCGCTTAGATGAAGCGCTAGGCATCTATTCTTGGCATGGCCGCCATCACGTTGCCCATATTACATCGCTGCGTGGACGGATGGGCTGGTAAACATAAAATAAGGGCTATCCGTTAGGTCTATCTCACTTAGACCGAATGGGTAGTCCCTTTGTTTATAACAATTTTTGTCTGCTATCTTATAAATTTGTAACCGACACCCCATACTGTTTTAATAAACTGAGGTTCCTTCGGATTTTTCTCCAGCTTGCGTCTTAGGTTAGTGACGTGAACATCAATGGCTCGATCGTTAATAAAGGAGTCAATACCACGAACAGCATTGATTAATTCCTCTCTGCTGAAGACACGGTTAGGATGCTGGTAGAATAGTCTCATGATCTCATATTCGGAGAAGGTTGTCTCTATATGCTCTCCGTCTAGAACGATTGTTCTGCGCTCTAAATCTAGTGTTAGTCCTTGTTGTACTTCCGTAGCAATAGTAGAATCTTCGTTCTTATATACTACTGCCAACGGTTTAGCGCTTGACGTTCGTCGCAATACAGCGTCCATACGCACCTTAAGCTCCTGCATACTGAATGGCTTAACTAGAAAATCATCGGCTCCTGAGCTGATGGCCTGAATACGAACAGTAACAGATGGCTTCATGGAGATGACGATAATAGGAATCGCTGTAAGCTGTCTAAACTCCGCGCATAGCTCGGTTCCGCTAGCATCGGGAAGCATAAGGTCAAGCAATAGAATGTCAGGCTGATAAGAGTCGAGCGCGAACTTACCTTCACGAGCCGATTCTACCCGCTGAACATCAAACTGCTCTTCCGTGAGATAGAGAGTGAGCATTTCTCCGATGATAGGATCATCTTCAATAACAAGTACTCTTGTCAATTCAGTCACACCCTTTAAGAGTTTGTTAAGAATGCTCATACTTTGCTAACATTTGGTTAATAATTCTATTATATATTGTCGAATGGCGTTAGTCTAACCCCTTTTTTGACAGATCAGTAAGAATAGAATTTTTGATGCTTGTCTGAATGGTTACAATAACCTGATTGAGCGACTTATATAGTTTTGCTATGATCTCTGGCACATCTCCATTCTCTAGCAGTATTCTTTCGGCTAATGCAGCGTTTTCTTGTACTTCGGTTGCTCCTAAATGCCCGGCTGCTCCACTTAAGGAATGAACAAATCTTATAGCATTACTTTTATCTGACTCTACTAATAGACGATCTAATATAATTTCCGCATTGGAATATTGCTGGCAGAAGCTATCTAGTAGCTGCATGTATAGCTTGCTCTTGCCATCTAAGCGATGTAAGGCGAGCGATACATTTAGTCCAGGGGTTTCTGGCCAATTCAATGCATAGACCACTGCTGGAGTGAAGGAAGGAGCTAGTTTGTCTGGAAGCCATCCGGCAAGCACTGCAAATAAAACGTCCGGTTGAATAGGCTTAGTAATTATATCATTCATCCCTGCAGCTATACATTTAATATGCTGTTCCTCGGTAACATCAGCAGTTAATGCAATAATAGGGAGCCGCTCAGGAGAGAATGTTTTACGGATTTGAATGCTTGTTTCGATTCCATCCATCATCGGCATGTGCAAATCCATAAGAATTAAATCCACAGTCGTTTGCTCTAGTAGCCGTAGTGCCTCTTGTCCAGAGTCCATAATAACGACCTCAAATCCTTGCTGCTCTAATAGCTGCTTAGCGACGAGTCTATTAATGATTTGATCATCTACAACAAGTATCCGTGACGATAGAGCAGTAGGTTCTTTATCTATTGCCTGAGTAGTAGAGATTCTGTTACTTATAGAGCTAGGAGTCTGCTGGTTCGTCATTTGATTGGCTATGACACTAATAATTTGCTGAACCTGTAGGGAAGAGGCAGGCTTTACAAGCACTCCCGCTGGTTTATGCTCATCATCTAAGTACTGTAAAGCATCACGACCAAGTAGAGTAGTAGAGGAGATGGCTTTAACTCCAAACCTATCTAATTGGCTCTTCCAGCTTATCCACGTTTCCTCTCCATGCATGTCTCCCGCTTCCATATCGATAATAACGAGATCTAACCGCTCCTTATCAAGTAAATTTTTCACTTGGTCCCAGTTGGAGAAGGTAAATACTTTATAGCCGAAGGTGGACAGCAGCTTATACCAATGCTCGGCAACCTGAGTCTGATCCTCAAGCACTGCAATTGTAAAATGATAGCTAGGCTCGTCAATTATAGTCTGTTGGGTCGTTTTTTCAGGTGCTAACGGAAGAGTAAGCCTGAACCTAAAGGTGCTGCCGACCTGATAGGTGCTCTCCACAGAGATATGGCCACCCATCCGTTCGATTAACGTATGAGAGATAACTAGACCAAGACCGGTACCCCCGTATTTTCGGCTTGTTTTCTCATCTGCCTGAACGAATGGAGCAAACAATTGCTTACGCTGCTGCTCAGTCAACCCAATTCCAGTGTCTTTCACCTCGAATTCTAGAAGGGCTTGTTTATTAAACTGCTCTATCAATGAGATTCTAAGTTCTATTAAGCCGAAATTTGTAAATTTAATCGCATTGCTACACAAATTAAGCAGAACCTGCTCCAATCGAGTAGGATCGCCAATTAGGTTAGGAATACGTGAATCAGCATGAATAATAAAGTCGACAGGCTTCGGACCCAGGAGCACAGAGAAGATGCCACTAAGCCGTTGTAAAGATTCCTCTAAGCAAAAAGGAACCTGCTCAAGAAATAACTTATCGGCCTCCAGCTTAGAGAAGTCCAGAATGTCATTAAGGATACGAAGTAAATTTTGTGACGACTCCGATACCTGGCGTAAGTAATCCTCCTGGATTTCCGACAATTCGGACCGCTGCAGAAGATAGGTTAAGCCAATGATTCCGTTTAATGGCGTACGAATCTCATGACTCATCCGAGCAAGGAAAGAGCTCTTCGCTTCATTGGCCTCATCGGCTGCATCCTTCGCTTGGACAAGCTGTCTCTGTGTTTCTTTCTGCTCGGAAATGTCTCTTATTATAGAAGAGAAGAATGTATCTCTACCCTCATCTGTGTGGTGGGCAACCACGGTAATAGATGCGATCTGAACTTGTCCGTTGACGCCAATGATTTCAGTCTCACTTTGCCAGAAGCCGTGCTTTTGCGCCTCAGTGAGCCCATCAGCAAACTTAACAGTAGTAGGAATTGGCATATATTGGCTAAGCTGATTGTTGTATTCATCGAGTGATTCAATACCTAGTAAAGAATGCCCCGCTTGATTGAGATAGAAAATATGACCACGCATATCAAAGGAAGCGATCATATCATGCGCGCTCTCCAGAATTTCTAGAAGTCTAATATTCGTCTCTGTCGCTTGCTTGATATCACTTATATCTCTAGCAATAAGCACATAACCCTTCGTTCTTCCATCTGGATGGCGAATAATACTAGGGTTCACAGTGACAAGCAAACGTGTGTTCTCACGATTAATCCAAGTCCATTCCCAATCGGGCAGGAAGCCCTTGTGTGAGAGTACGAACAGAACAGCTTCATCCGGCGTGACGATTCGACCCAGCTTGTCGGAATAATACTGAGCTCGCTCTTGAAGCTGGTTCTGGTCATGCCAGAGCAAGAGAGATTTTCTTCCGAGCACTTCATTCTCAGTATAACCGAGCATTTCCTCCGCACGTTTGTTATAAGAAGTAATAACGAAGCGGGAGTCCGTTACGATCATTGCATATTGGTTGTGGTGAATGAACGCTTGAAAGGGCTCAAACAATTCCTGTAAATTGTTGATCATGCCATTAATTGAGCTTGCCAGTATCCCCATTTCATCCTTACTTTGGATGTCTAAGGGGGGCGTATAGAAGTTTCCAGCAGCAACATTTTTGGTAACCTGAACGACTTGCTTAAGGCGATTGAGAATGGACTTCTGAGTTAGAAGGTATAGAAATAGGCCTAGAATAACTTCAGTTGACGCAATTAGCCCCATATTAATCCAGAGAGAATGGCGCAGTGGGGCCTCGAATTCCTTTTTTGCCACCGAAAAAACCGCATACCAGTCCTTTCCTGGTATTTTCACATAAAACATCTTTAGCATCCGCCCGAATACCATTGCTTCACCGTAGCCCTCGTCGCTGCTTTTTAACTGTTCAGAAAATTGAAGAAGACCTGGCTCTTCTCTTATGTAATTACGCTTTAAAATTAATGATATATTCTTGTGGTATAAGAGGTTAGTGTCACTATCGATTAGAACTACATCACTATCCTTGTACTCTGTTGATCTAAGCTCTAACTGTGCATTAAATAACAATGTTGAATCTAGAGCGAGTCCAATAACGCTTTCTATCCTATTAGAGCTGTTGTAATAGGGAATCATAAGCCAGATAGTAGGTTCACCTGCTGAATCCAGCATAGGATTAGAATAAGCAGGAATTCCTTTAAGCGCGTTCTGGTAAGCAGGGATATGACCCACTTGAAGCTCTGTTCCATCTGACATGGACATAGACCCAAGGGGGCTTGCTATTCCGATATTTCTCGCTGTCAGATTGGTCAAAGGGACTTGGCGTTTCAAAAATTGGAGCTGCTGTTCCGTTGTTGTCATTGTTGTGGGCATCGATCGGCTAATTAATTCGACTTCCTTCATTTTAAGAGATAGCATCGTGTTGAGATTGGCAATAGTGCTCTTGAGGTTGGACATGCTGTGATTCTCGAGCTGTTGGTTCATCTGCTTGTTGGAGGTTTCGTAATTAATTAGGTTCATGGATATAAAAGATATGGTATTAATCAGCACTAGCACAATAACGATCTTAAAGCGAAGAGATCGGAACATGCAGATCAAAACCCCCGAATATGTTTAGATTATTTATTTCTATTAGCGAAATTCATAGAAAACAAATACATGATATGGAAATAAACTAATACTTTGTCTCTATCATAACGAATATGAGCAGTAATCGACAGACCTAACTTTAGAGGCAGGAGAGGGGATTTTCGGAAAAAAATGTTAGAGCAAAGGACGGAGTGGCAAGTTAAGAGTATAACGGATTCCAAATCTAATCACATAATTGAAGCTTTCGGGGATAGATATGGGTTAACGAGTATGGAGACAGAAGTATTACGGTTGCTCGTACTGTTCGGGTTCGAGGATGAGGAGATTATTACGATAATCCAATGCTCGCCTGACACTCTGGACAATCTTTTGTCGGTTTTGATGCTGAAATCAAGAACACATTCTACCCGAGAGCTACAGGCGCTATTCTTACGTTACGTCATGCAGCAAGAGCTTTCAGCCTAAGCGGCGAAAGCTAAGCCTGTAGCTATAACTATGATTAACATTTGGTTAACATCATTAATTATTGGCACCTGAAATAGGAAGCAGCACTGTAAACACAGCACCAGTTCCAGCACCGGCTTTGTTCCTGGCCGTTACTTCACCACCGTGCATCTCAATGATTTTCTTAACAATTGATAATCCAAGACCACTGCCGCTGTTAAGACGCTCACGGGATTGGTCTTCTTTATAAAATCGTTCAAATAAATGAAGTAACGCTTTGTCTGACACACCGATCCCGCTGTCGGCAATTTCTATTCGAATATGACGCTCCTGCTTGGCGATATGCAAGCTTATGATTCCATTGTCTGGTGTAAACTTAATGCTGTTGTGGAGCAGGTTGACCCATACCTGATTCATCAAGTCTTCATCTGCTAGAACAGAGATTTCAGGCAGATCTACGTCCATTTCGATATTCTTTTCTTGCCATAAGGGCTCGCAAGCGAGAATAATATGGCGAAGCTGACGATCAAGTCGAAAAGGCTTTAATTCAAAGGGGTGATGCTTCGTTTCCAAGGAAGTCAGCTTAAGCAAATTATCGCTCATTCTTGATAGCCTCTTGCTTTCCGTCTCAATGATTTCAAGATAATGCTTACGGGTATGGAGAGGAAGGTCTTCATTCTGCAATGCCCGAGCAAATCCCGTTATAGAGGTTAACGGAGATTGAATTTCATGGGAAACGTTAGAAATGAATTCTTGGCGCATTTTCTCCATCTGACTTAATTCAGATGCCATTTCGTTAAAGCTCAAAACTAAGGGTCCGAATTGCCCCAAAAAGGGTGTATTTGTTTCAAGATTAACATCGAAATTTCCTTTGGCAAGCTGCTTCATAGCATTAATCATTTGCAAGAACCAATCCATCTGGCGACGTACAGGTGCGATGAAAACACGAATTAAATTAATTAAAATAAAGATGAAGGTTAAAGCCAATATTACCGTTAAATATTGCCGTATAATAGTGTGTCCATATTCTGGAAACCATGTCCGGCTAATTAATCCCATAACATAGTAAGCAGATGCCCAGCCTATAGCGATCAAAGCATGAATGGAAAAAATACCAAGGAAAATCCACTTTGTAGATGGTCGAAGCTGCCTGCCGAGCTCTCTCATATGGGTTCTGTGAGCTTTGTTTTCCCGCCATCTATCCCTCAGGTTAAATTTTTTCTTATGTCCATTTTGCTTGATCTTCTCTCGACGTTCCTGCCTGCTACTCATGTCGACACCTCCAGTCGATAGCCAAGCCCGCGAATGGTTGTAATCCGAAAGCCGTATTGACCATCTGGAAACCGTTCGCGAAGCCGCTTAATATGCACATCGACTGTTCGCTCATCACCTTCATAATCAAATCCCCAGATTTGCTCGATTAATTGCTCTCGTGAGAACGTTTTACCTGGATAGCTCGCTAGCTTGAACAATAGCTCGAATTCTTTAAGTGGAAGAGTAAGCGATTGGTCACCGGTCTGAATCGTGAAGATTTTCCTATTCAGCTGGATGCTGCCTACCGTCACATTCTGGGATATCGAAATTCGGTAACGCTTAAGAAGAGCCTTTACTCTCGCTATTAACTCCATGGGCTCGAATGGCTTTACCATGTAGTCGTCTGTGCCAAGCTGAAAGCCTTTAACCTTCTGCATCGTTTCACCCTTAGCGGTGAGCATAAGCAGTGGCATCTCATAGTGCTCACGCAGCTGCCGACACAGCTCCCAGCCATCCATCTGAGGCATCATAATGTCTAGAATGACCATATCTACTGTTATTGTTTCTAATAAAGACAGAGCGTGAGCCCCATTATTTGCTTCAACGACATCGAATCCTTCTTGCAAGAGAAATACCTTTACTAATTCCCGGATAAACGGGTCGTCATCTACAATTAATATTTTAGTCATGAACAGTAACTCCTCTCATATTAAGAATTAAGCTTCTTGATTCTGATAACGAAGCTGTTGTTGTGCAAATTCTCGATATAACTCATGGGAGGCGACCAATTGCTCGTGAGTACCAATACCCGTAATACTTCCTTTATCTAAGAAAACAATCTGATCGGCATCCACGACTGTGGAGAGGCGATGAGCGATAACCAATGTTGTGCGACCCTTCATGAGATTGTTAAGTGCCTCTTGTACGACTCTTTCAGACGTACTATCCAGTGCGGAGGTAGCCTCATCTAACATTAGAATTCGCGGATTGCGAAGTAAAGCACGAGCGATAGCAATCCGTTGCCGCTGCCCGCCAGATAGCTTCATTCCACGTTCACCAACCTCTGTGTTATAACCGTCGGCAAGCTCACTGATGAAACCATCTGCATAAGCCATTTTCGCCACACTGACGAGCTGCTCATCGCTAATATCCTGATCAAGTCCATAAGTCATGTTCTCACGAATCGTACCCGACATAAGAGGGCTTTCCTGTGAGACGTAACCAATCTGGCTCCTCCAGGAGCTTAGGGAGTAGCTAGAAATCTCCTCATTGTTGAAGGTAATGCTGCCCTCTTGCGGCTCATAGTAGCGTTCAATCAGGGAGAACAAGGTCGTCTTACCGCTGCCACTAGGACCTACAAGCGCGGTGACTTTACCGGATGGAACAGTGAAATCGATTGCTTTGAGAATTTCCTCACCGTTATCGTATCGGAAAGTAACGTCATGTAGTTGAACAGCAGAATCGATAGCAGGCACTGTTATTCCTTGCTCTTGAATTTCTTCCGGCTTGCCTAGAATGTCAACCATCCGTTCCGTTGCTCCGATTGCTTTCTGCAGCTGAGTGAAGAAGGAGGTGAGCTGACCGAGAGGCATAATAATCTGGATTAAATAAAGGATAAATGCGACCAATTCACCAGCTGTAATCGAACCATCGGATACACGCAAGCCTCCGTATCCAATAATGACGACCATCAATATCATAATGACAGCACTCATTAAGGGTCCTATGAATGCTTGAATTTTACCTTCACGTACGCCAAGCTTGAATAGCTTCATAATTCCTTTCTTGCCTCGTTCATATTCGATCGGTTCGGCATTAGAGGATTTCACGAGACGGACCTCAGATAGCACTTGAGTGAGCAGGGAGGTGAAGCTTGCTGTTTCGTTCTGCATAGTACGTGAAATTTGATGCATCTTTTTGCCGAGTGGCAATAGGATAACGAGCGTAAGAGGTACCGCTACGAGCAAAACTAAAGTCATCTGCCAATCCAGCGTAAGCAAAATGATAATAGATCCAATGATAGAGATAATACCGGTAACGAAGCCTGACATATGCTCAGAGACGACTTGCTTAACGACGTTGGTGTCGTTGGTAACACGGCTGATCAATCCTCCAGTTTCCTCTTGGTCATAATGGGAGACGGGAAGGAAGAGGAGCTTTCGCCATAACAGCTTACGCAAGCCACTCAAGATCTGTTGACCAAATTTATTCAACATATAAATAGATAAGCCACCTGCAATTGTCTGCGCAATGAACGCACAGACCAGAAGGACGATCTGATAGGTCTCAAGGGAGTCAAGGGTAAAGCCATCAACTAAATTTTTGGTGAACAAGGGTACGAATAGACCAACGACTGTTGTTATAAGACTAAGTCCAAGTGCGATAGAAAGCATAGCGAACGATGGTTTTGCTTTTCTTATGAGAGTCACGAACGTCCGCCAGTTATTGTTGATAGGAGTAGGCGATGACGAATCTGATCCATTAGAACGACGCTGATTGGTTGTGCTCATAGGAAGTCCTCATTTCTTCTGTTGGTCAATGGTTTAGGTTATATCATTCATTATGAACAAACGTACAAGCTAAATCCATATTCCCTTATTGTGGTTTAGACTATTATGCCTTAGGTTTATGAACTGGATATGAACGTCAATCTGGAATAGGCTATAGGCAGATCTCCATGTTACAATAGTTGGACAGAATGTTGAATTGCGGAGGTCATCACACATGCAGGATCAATGGATTAATGAGCGTCTAACTAGCCAAATTTCATTTCTTAGAGAGGTGGATAAGCTAAAGAATGTGTTACGTAAAACCTTCATTATGGATAAGAGTCGATTAGAGAATACGGCTGAGCATAGCTGGCATATATCGCTTATGGCAGTTGTTCTTCAAGAGCATGCCAACGATCCTTCCTTAAATATAAATCAGGTCATCAGAATGCTGCTGCTTCATGATCTTGTAGAGATAGACGCAGGAGATACATTTGCCTATGATACGGAAGGCTATTTGGACAAAGAGGAGCGGGAGAACGCAGCTGCTAGAAGACTTTTTGGTCTGTTGCCTGAAGATCAACGCGGGGAGTGGATGACGCTGTGGCGGGAATTCGAGGATGGTATAACCTACGAAGCTAAGTACGCTGCTGCGTTAGACAGACTTCAACCCGTTATACATAACTATTACACAGGCGGTGTAAGCTGGATAAAGCATGGGATCGTCAAATCTCAGGTGCTGAAAAGGCTTACCCCCGTTCAAGAAGTGTCAGAGACGTTATGGAGGTTTACGTTAGAAATTGTGCAACGATCGATTGATCAAGGCATGCTTCAGGACGATCCGATTGCCAAGGAGGTTAATTAACCTATGCCACGCTTGTACGGAACAAGCATTATGCTTAGGGAATATCAAAGTGATGATCTTCCTTGGATACGCCAATGGGTGAATGATCCGAGTATTGTTTATTTTCTGTCTGATATTTTCTTATATCCCCATACTTCAGAATCAACAGAAGCCTACTTGGATGCAGTAATGGAGGGTAGTGCGGATAGCCGTGGATTTGTCATAGCGGATATAAAAGATGAAGCATACATTGGACAAGTGAATCTGGACGCCATTGATTGGAAAAATCGAGTTGGACGCATTGGTATAGTCATTGGATCTTCGGAATACTTTGGTCGCGGTTATGGAACAGAGGCGATGAGGATGTTAATATCCTTTGCATTCCTTGAATTGAATTTAAACCGACTAGAGCTTGAGGTTTACGATTATAATGAACGGGCGATCAGAAGCTATCTGTCCTGCGGTTTCATACAGGAGGGCAGGCTTAGGGAGCGACAGTATAAGAACGGTCGTTATATAGATGTCATACAGATGGGCTTACTGCGTTCGGATTGGGATAAACAGGGGAATATTGCGAAACAGTAGAAGGTAAAGCAATTTAAGATTCACAAATTAACTACATAGTCATTTAACGAGGAAAGCGTGCTCATATAGGGAGTGCGCTTTTCTTTTTTTATGTTTAAATTGCAAATTTTCCAAATAAATTCATCGTTATTATTCAGATGTTTTCTTTAGTTTATGGGATATTCTGCGTTCGTACCCCAAGATATAATACTTCGTATGAAAGATGGAATGAATGAGTTAAGAGCACAAATAAGCAAAATCCTATTCATCTAAGGAGACAATTTATGAAAATCACGAGACATCCTAACAATCCAATCGTTGTTCCAGGCCTTTTCGAATGGCGTAAGGTGACTGTATTTAACCCGGCTGTCATTATCGACAATGACAAGTTCTATATGATCGAAAGAACTGCAGGATCGCTAACGCCTTGCAAAAACTTCCTTGGTCTCTTGGAAAGCGATGATGGTGTTAACTTCACCCACGTGAAGGATGAGCCTATCGTTACACCTGACATGTTGGGTTTTCCGTACGGTAGCGTACAGGATCCGCGTATTGTTAAGATAGACGACACTTTCTATTTGAACTATGCACTCCGCCCATGTGCGATGAATTATTATCCGACGGGCGCTGGCATTCCAGAACGTTCAATTCCTACGTATCCAGATGGTTGGGGCGAGAAGGAAGAGCACTGGTTAACCCGATCCGGCATTATGACATCTAAGGATTTGATCAACTGGGAGTATCTCTGTGACACGACTCCACTTGAGATTAACGACCGTGATAATATTCTGTTTCCTGAGAAGATCAACGGAAAGTTTGCCCTTCTTCGTCGCCCTGAGGAATATGTCGGTGAAGCGTATGGTACAGAAAAAGCAGCCATGTGGATTAGCTATTCTGACGACCTGATTAACTGGGACGAGCCTAAACTGCTTGCCAAAGCAGAGAACATGAGCTGGGAATCTAAAAAAATCGGTGGCTCAACACCTCCTGTTCGGACAGATAAGGGCTGGTTAGTGCTTTATCATGGCGTTGATAGTGAAACGGTATATCGTGTAGGCGCATTGCTACTGGATCTAGATAATCCTGAGAAGATTATTGCAAGAACGAATAATTTCATTATGGAACCTGAAACCTATTATGAGAAATTCGGTTTTCAAATTCCTAACGTTATATTCCCAACAGGCAATGTCGTTAAAGATGGATTGTTATACATCTACTATGGTGTTACAGATACGGCTATCGCATTAGCCACTGTTCCGTTGGATGATTTGGTCGAGTATATATTGAACGAGCCACAGTAATCTTGGTGCATTGAATAGCGTTATTGGAACACTATTCAATATTACAAGTGATGTAAGCGATTAATTATCTCATAACAATGTGTGATGGATTCGCATTCATATGTTGTCATCTGATATAGAGCAATACACTAGAGAAAAGAGGGCGAAAAATGAAAACACCAAGAAATATGAAGAAGGCCGTGCTTATTGGTTCGATTGCATTGTTAACGCTTGTTACTGCTGCTTGTGGTAATGGAAACAACAGTAGCGATGGAAAGGAAGAAGGGGGCAAAGTAACCTTAAACATTATGCACCCGTGGACTTCCCCGAATGTAGACAATGAAGTGTATAGAGCACGTATCGCCGCATTCGAGAAGCTTCATCCCGAAATTACAATTAAACAGGATGGGGTTGCATCTGCTCAGTACAAAACAAAGCTTCGTACGCTTGCAACAGCTAACAACCTGTCTGATATAAATGTAGTATGGCCGGGTGCTGATCTTAAGCCACTCGTTGATGGCAACTTACTGCTGCCAATCGATTCCGAAATGGCTAATTGGAGCTCCATCTTGCCAGAGGATGCTCTTGCTGGTTTTAACCAAGATGGCAAGCAATACGCTATTCCAACAAAGCAAACGTTCGTAGATATTATTTATTACAACAAAGAAATGCTAGCTAAGGTTGGCTACGATGTATTCCCAGACACTTACGATAAATTCATTGATGCTGTAACTAAGCTTAAAGCATCCGGTGTTACTCCAATTGCTCTAGGTAATAAAGAGCAATGGCCATTGCAATCTTCATACTTGTCCGCATTCCAAGAACGCTTCGTAGGCAGTGATTTCCTTAAGAAGGTTATGAACAAGGAAGCGAAGTTCACGGATCCACAATATGTTAAAGCGATTGGTGCAATAGAGGAATTATCCAATCTTAAAGCATTCAACACAGATGCCAACAACATGGATTCCGTTCAAGCTCAGGATTACTTTATCCAAGGCAAAGCGGCTATGCATATTTCGTCCTCTACAGTTGATTCGAGAATCCGGATTACAAATGCAGAAGGCGATAAGTACGGAATTGCACTATTCCCTAGTGTAACTGGTGGATTAGGTGATGCGAAGAAAAGCTCCGGCGTTGTACAATTTGGAATTGCCCTTTCAAGCGAATTGAAAGGCAAGAAAAAAGATGCTGCTCTTGAGTTCATGAAGTTCTTCGTTAATGAGGATCTGTACAAGGAATTGATCAGCAAAGGTGTTGTCGTTCCTGCTAAAGTAGACATCCCTGCTGACGCTAGTGAATATCTGAAAGAAATGATGGCTCTTACAGGTAATGGTACATCACCAGTATTCGATAGTGTAATCCCGACTCAAGTAACGTCAGTTATGCAGAATGGACTTCAAGCGATTACAGTAGGCAGAATGACTGCTGAGCAATTGGCTAAAGACGTACAAGCTGCTCTAGACAACATGAAATAATTAAGCTGGATGATTAAACTGCTTGTTTGTAAGAAGCCGATAGGACAGGAGAAAACCCGTACGCGGGTTTTCTTCATTCAACGGGCTTTAGAGATCAGGCTTGGAAAAGGAGGAACCTCTTTGCACACGCTCAAAGGAACGAAATATGCGATATTTTTCGGTCTACTGCCTGCATTGATTATTTATTTGGGAATCGCTGTTGTTCCCATTGGAATGTCCGCTTATTATTCATTCTTTAACTGGGATGGTATCCGTCCGCTCAGCTATGTAGGATTGGAGAATTTCACTGAAATATTCAAGGACAGCATCTTCTGGCTATCGGTTAAGAACAATGCTTACATCTTACTCTCAGGCTTGCTTGGTCAGATCCCAGTTGGACTATTGCTGGCTCTGATCCTCAATCGGAAAATGAAGGGTGCCGGATTTTTCCGGACCATTGGCTTTCTACCCGTCGTTATCTCATCTGTCATGGTTTCGTTAATATGGAGCACCGTGTATAACACGGAATACGGGTTGTTAAATAGCATACTCGGTGCCGTTGGACTAGATAGCTGGCAGCAAAACTGGTTGGGCGATACTGCCTGGTCCATGCTATCGATTAGCGTAGCTTATATTTGGCAAAACTGCGGATTCTTTATGGTCATCTTTCTAGCCGCGCTGCAAAATATTCCGAATGAGGTCAACGAGGCTGCCGAGCTTGATGGAGCCAGTGGTTTAAGGAAAGTCATGCGGATTACAATTCCGATGATCCGAGGCACCATTCTTGTAGCGGTCGTATTTAGCATTAGTAACTCGTTCCGTGTATTTGATTTGATTCAAATCATGACTGGCGGAGGACCTGCACACGCAACAGAGGTTATGACTGTGTACATGTATTCGAATGCTTTCGTAAACATGCGCTTTGGTTATGGTAGTGCTGTGTCCGTCTTAATACTTCTATTCAGTCTCATTGTAGTTAGTGTGGTTAATCGTCTAGGCAAAGAGAAGGAAGCTTAAAGAAAGGGGGACTCCTGATGGAAAAGAAATCGGGTTTGTTCCGAACAGCTGTGTATGTGTTTCTAGGCTTGTTCGCTATTATTAATATATTTCCGATCTTTTGGATGATTGTCAATTCATTCAAGACAGAACAAGAATATTCCGGTAACCCATTCTCGTTTCCTAAGTCTTTGCAGTTCTCGAATTACTCTAAAGCTTGGGAAGTCGCGAATATGAATACCTATTTTGTAAATAGTATTATTATTACATTCGCTTCGTTAATCGTAACTGTATTACTTGGAGCTTTAGCTGCTTATTTCCTGTCGCGTTTTCAATTTAAGCTACGGGGCTTTACTTACGGCTTGTTCCTGTTAGGGATGCTTGTACCGATCCATGCGACGCTTATTCCGATTTTCATGATTATGAAGCAGCTTCATTTGCTGGATACTCATTTATCGCTTATCCTGCCCTATACGGCATTCCATTTGTCACTGACTATTTTTATATTGGAAGGATTTATGCGTGGATTCCCTAAGGACTTAGAGGAATCGGGAGTCATGGACGGAGCGGGAGTATTCCGAATTTTCTGGTCCATCATTCTCCCTATAACAAGACCAGCTCTTGCAACTGTTATTATTCTTAACTTCATATATAATTGGAATGAATTTCTGTTCGCGCTCGTACTCATCAGTTCATCTGCCCTCAAGACGTTACCGCTCGGACTCGCAAATTTCGTTGGTATTGAAACAGCCAGCCTTACCCTACAGATGGCGGCACTCACGATTGCACTTGTTCCGATTCTCATCTTCTACCTGCTACTTCAGAAGCAACTCGTAAATGGGATGACTGCTGGTTCGGTTAAGGGATAATTAGCTGATGCCCGTATTGGCCCGACATTAAGGAGATGGGCCATGCGGGTATCTAGATGGAAGCTCAAAAATTTTGGATTAAAGAAAAAAGCACTCGTTATTTTCCTCTTATTCGTTATTTTGCCGACCTTCGGAGTAGGTGTCCTTGTCCAATATCGATTCAATGAAATATTAATGGATCAATTCATCTCGAATACAAAGCGAAATCTGGATACCGTAACTAGTCGGTTGGAAGAACAGATGAAGATGGTAGAAGATATCGCTAATTATATGATACTGAACCCGGATATGCAGGCATTTCTGCGTCCGAATTCCCCTCTAGATTTTGATCAAGCCGAAAAACATAAACGAAATATCGAGGATTTCCTAACCTTCCAGCTCATGAACAAAAACTATATCAAGTCGATTTCCATTAACGGCTTCAATGGTAACAATATCGAAATGGGAGAGCCTATATTAGGTGAGGAACTAAATTGGCAAACTAAGGCTAAGAATCGTAAAGGTAGAATTATTTGGAGTGCAGGTTACCCTTCTTACAGTAGCTGGAGCGGGAACATCAACCTGATCTCACTATTCCGGGTACTCAATTCCTACAATGATATCACAACCCCATTAGGCAATCTTACGATTCGCCTAGGAGAATCTAATATTACAAGCCTGCTGGAAAGCGGGATAGACAAGGAATCCGGTTATTTATATGTCATCGGAGCAGATGGTGAGAAAATATTGCAGTCGAATTCATCTCTGAAGCTAAACTATAAACCCGATGCTACAATGCTTCAATCATTGGAGGCTGCAGGGCAGAAGACGATGAGCCATGTTATTAACAATGAGAAAATGCTCACCTTCTACCGGTCCATGGAAAATACGAATTGGAAAATCATTGCGATGATTCCTGAGAAGGTAGTGAACGAGCAATTCCGCAGTGTGAAGCTTATAATGGGCTTTATTCTCACAGCAATTCTGCTGCTCTGCTTGGTGGCTCTTCTAGGGTTCCAATATACGATTATTCGACCGATACTGCGGCTTAAAATTGAAGCTAACCGTGTTAAGCTTGGCGACTTCAGCGCCCGTGTACCGATAGAATCGAATGATGAAATCTCCGAGCTTAACCGGAAGTTTAATGAGATGGTTATGACCATTCAGGAGCTAATCGAACATAAATTTAAGCTTGAGCTACGGGAACGAGAATCTGAGCTTAAGCTGCTGCAAAATCAGATGGACCCTCATTTTCTGTACAATACGCTGGATATGATTCGTTGGACAGCAAGGCTTGAGAAAGCTAAGCAGTCTAGTCAGCTTATCGAAATGTTTTCTAAGTTTTTCCGTCTAGGCTTAAGCAATGGGACGTACCAGACTACGATCCTTCAGGAATTGGAGTTTGTTCAAGCCTATTTATTCTTGCAGCAGAGACGGTTAGGGAAAGACAAGCTACGCTATACTTTATATACAGAAGCAACCCTCTCAGAAGAAGTCATTCTGAAAGCAATTATTCAACCACTTGTTGAAAATTTTCTGAAGCATGGCTTCGATAGGAAGAAGCCGTTTAATAGCATTACGGTGAGATGTTATCAGGTATCGGACATGATCTGGATTGACGTAATAGACAATGGAAAAGGGCTAAGCACAGCCAAAATTCAATCTCTTCTCGCTATGCGGCAAAGCTCAAGCACTGAATCCGGTGAAGCTCGAGGGGGAGCCTTAAGCAATATTCATGAGCGCTTGTCGATCTTCTTCGGTGAGGAGTACGGCTTGGAAATGTTGGATACTGCAGGAGCGGGAGGATGGATTCGATTGAGGATTCCTTACTCTAATTTCGATAGAGGTGATGATCGTGACTAGAGTGTTTCCGAATTCAGATCGATTGATTAAGCTTCTTATCGTTGATGATGAACCAGTTATTTGTGAGGGACTTCGTTATACGATTGATTGGGAAGAGCTTGGTGTTGAGGTAGCCGGTGTTGCCTATGACGGGGAAGAGGCTTTAAGGTTTATTGAAAATGAAGAGGTTAACATTGTGCTAACCGATATACGCATGGACGGTATGGATGGGCTGAAGCTAACCGAGCATCTGAATATAAGCTTTCCACAAATCAGAGTCATCATTATTAGCGGCTATGAAGATTTTTCCTATGCTAGGCAAGCTATCCGCATGAATGTTAATGACTACTTGCTTAAGCCCGTTGAGATTGATGAATTGATAAAGGCTATTGGCAAAGTTATTGTTGGGATTAAGAAGGAGGAGGCTTCTTCTGATTCTGTCTCAGCGAATGAGGATGAACAATGGCTATCGAATCGAATACGTAATTCGCCTTCATACATTAAAGAAACAGTGCCTGCTCATTTACCCATTTCTCGTTATCGTATGATTGCAACGCAATTGGAGCATTTTTCAGAGTGGCGGTCTACTGTAGCCCCAGAGCAGTACGCGCTTATTCAACAGCAATGGATTAAGAGCATTAACGATTATTTAGAAGCTTATTCTATTCGTAGCATTTCTGTCTTTGATCATGAGAATTTACTGTACACGCTAACTATTACGAACATTGAGCTTGGACATGAAGAGTGGAACGACGCTTTAGAAGGACTCTTGGAGTCGTGGAGGGGCGAAGCTCCCCTGTATTGTGGAGTTTCACGCGTATATGACAGTCTGGCGGACACTTCTATTCATTGTGCAGAAGTGACGGAGCTGCTCCAATACCATGTGCTTGAAGGCAATGTGATTTTGCAAGCGGAAACATTAGAGCAGATGGTGGCGAATAGGACATTGCCAGACATTGACGGAGCGAAGAGTGTTCAGCTATTCGTGCCGGCCATGTTTAAGCAGGATCTAGACGAGGTTAAGACCCTTGTGGCCGATCTATTTCAAACCTTTCGTGAGCATGGCTTTCTATTGGAGGAAGTCGTGAAGCAATATGACGATATCTCTGTCCTTCTCCGCCAACGCTTGCGTCAGAGTGGATTGTCATTGCTTGAGCATAGCCGCAAAGAGCCTATCGATTTAATGGCTAACAATAGCTACGATAGCTTGCAGAGGATTGTAGAGGAAGAGATGGGATATCTACTGCTGCTTATTGATAAGAATGGTATCGATAAATCCTATTGGATCATTGAGAAAGTTAAGAAATACATGGCAGAGCACTATCGTACTGATTTGAAGGCTTTCGAGGTTGCGGCGTGGCTTAAGATTACTCCAAGCTATTTTAGCTTGATTTTCAAACAAGGAACGGGAAAGACCTTCTCAGAATACATGAACGAGCTGCGAATTGACCATGCCAAGCATTTACTAGCTTCAACACACGATAAGGTGTTCGAAATATCCGATCAGGTGGGCTATAAGGAATACAAGTACTTTGTAACCGTGTTCAAAACATATACGGGGATGACACCCAAAGAGTACCGTGTTCTGAATGCGAGCCGTTAAGACCAGTATCTCGTGAATTCCGTAACTTCTCGTAATTCATACTTTAGCCTGTGTTAGTCTAGTAGATCAAATGCTATAATTATCCTATTCTAGTAGAACAGTATAGGAGATTTAGTATGAATAGACTAAGAAAATCAACTGTTGCTACCGTAATAGGATTGACGATATTGGGAGGCACTTCGATAGGATCATTCTCGTCTGCCGCGGCTGTCAAGCCAGAAATCAATATTATACTTGACGATATACCGTTAACACTGGGCACGAAACCTCTTTTGTATAATAATGTGAATTTAGTGCCTTTTCGTGCATTAGCGAACAATTTAGGTATTTCTGTTACTTGGGAAGCCAAAACAAAAACGATTTATGCCGAGAGTCAGGTTGATGGGGCAACGAGAAAAGTAGTTCTGCAAGTGGGGAAGAAGACGGCTACCGTTGATGGCAAGACTGTTGCATTGTTGGCAGCGCCAATGATTGTGGACAATCAAACGCTTATTCCGCTCGGCTTCTTCGGCACACAATTTGGTGCTCAAGTCAGCTGGAACAAAGCTACGAATAGCATCATAATTGTCTCTCCTAAGAAGAAAATGCATCTTCGTGCTTTCTACGCACTTAAATCGTTCGCAAACCGTGATAGAATCGAAGCTATGGATTCCGTTGCATTCGGGTGGACACGTCTTACTGAAGATGGAGAGCTTACGTTGAAGGGCAAAGATTTCTATTGGCCTGAAGCAGCGGGTGAGATTACACCGGAATCATTGGTAACTGACGCTGCCTCCAAGGGAGCTAAGCCTTATTTGATGGTATTCTCCGGAGATGACAAGGGCGAGCTGACTAAGATGCTTAGTGACGAAACGTTGAGGAGCAATGCTATCGACAATATTGTTAGATTGACTAGAGATAATAGCTTTGGCGGTGTTTTGCTAGATTTCGAGGGACTTGGGTGGAAGCTTGATCCTAAGGCTCAGCAAAAGCTGCTTAATGATTTCGTTAGGGCGCTCGATAAGGAGCTGAACGATCTTAATGTAGAGCTATCGCTTGCTGTACCTCCACCGAACAGTGATTATAAGGGCTATGATTACAAGACGTTGGCCTCGATTGCGGATGATCTTGTTGTGATGGCACATGACTACAATCCTAAAGGGACTCTCGATCCTAAACCAGAGCCCAATGCTAAGGTCGAAGAAGCAATTCAATTGCTTCTAAAAGCCGGAGTGGCTAAGGATAAAATTATTCTAGGTATCAGCTTATGGAGTGAGACGACATCGACTGTTGACGATAAGCTTGGACTAGCCAAGAGATACGGATTAAAAGGCGCATCCTTCTGGCGGTTGAGCTTCTATGGACCGGAATTCGCTAATGCTATCGACAAAGTCGTTGAGAGAGTTGGAGAGAGCCAGTAGGAATCGAAGGCATAACATGAATAGGTAGCCTATAAGATAAGTTGTATATTTGCACGATTGTGCATGATACAGCTTATCTTTTTCTTTGTTGCAGAAGGGGAAAATAGGAAATTTGTCGAAGGTTGTAGGGGTGAAAAGCGTAACATATGCGTAAGTGTTTTTAATTAATGTTATTAAATATTTTAAAGGGGACTGGGGATATGGGATTCATTGTATGGCTAATATTGACTTCACTATCGTTATTTATTTTTTACAGCTTGATCAAGTCGGCTATCAACAATTCAAAGCAGACGGAAACATTAAACAATATCAAGGATATTTTGATAGACATCAGAGAAAATCAGAAAAATAGGGTAGTTGTCGAAGAGAGTGCAATTGAGATGGGCGTAGGAAATGAAGAAGAAGCTATAACTGTGGAAGAGTGTCCAGGATGTCAACAAACTGTCGCATCGAATGCAACCAATTGCCCCACTTGTGGGTTGAGGCTGCGGGATTAGGTTCCTGAGTGAACTACACATACTTACACTCTTGTACGAAATATCCGCTTATCTCAAACTATAAGCTCCTACACCGAGCATACAAGCTTATGTCAAACAATTATACTCCGAAACCAAGCGCAGATGCTCGTGTCGCGCCAAGTAGAATGATTTACATTCTTATTGGCTTAATTTTCATTTTGAAAAAGGAAAGAACGATGTTTATGATCGCTGTTGAGGTGTTTTTGGAGCCGCGGTAGTCAGTTTTCCAGCAAGTAGGATGTTTCTGATCGTTATTGTCTCACTAGCAAAGCTGCATATTCATATTAGCGATGTTTTGCATCGTTGTAGTAATCGATTTATTATTATATAATGTCATAATGAAAGTATAAAAATCAGTAACAGGGTGATAACAATGACTGAACCATTAGAAACAGCAGCTAATTATTCTTCAAAAAACTATCGCACTCCTGATGGGGCTCCAGCGGATATTGTAATATTCACGATTACGTCAACAGAGAGGCACACCGCACAGAAATCTTTACCCATACGGGAGCTGCAAGTACTGCTTATCCAGCGCAAATCCTGGCCATTTGAGGGTCAATGGGCGTTGCCAGGTGGGTTCTCAATGGAAACAGAAACATTGCTGGACAGTGCGAAAAGGGAGCTACAGGAAGAGACGGGTGTTAATGATGTCCATATCGAGTATTTTAATGCTTACAGCACACCACAGCGCGACCCTCGCGGCTGGATTATCTCCCATGCCTTTTTCGCGCTTGTGCATGAATCGCTTCTAGCTCAAAGGAGTGCCGCTGATGATGCTGCTGACGTCCGATTATTTTCAGTTAATGAGGCCCTGAGCATGGAGCTCGCTTTTGATCATCAAGCCATTCTTAGCGATGCCCTAAGACAGATTCAACAGAAGATGCTGACAACGTCAATTGCCAAGGAGTTTCTCCCGGAGCATTTTACGATTAGTGAGCTGTATCAGGTTATCCAAACAGTCGTTCCTGAGTTCGAGGAGAGGAATTTCATCCGGAAGATTACTTCGACACAAAGCCGTAAAGGCCTGATTGAGGAGGTAAGAGATCGGAAGGGTGAGCTTCTTATGTCCAATCGATACTCCCAGCGAGCAGCTCAGCTTTACCAATTTACTGATTATGTGCCACAGCTATCAATTTACAGCTAGGGTTTTGTGGGTTGGTGCATTAATATTATGATTTATTTGGAAACATATGTATGATAGAATATCTTCTAACGTGGCCCTAATAAGGAGATTTAATAAATGAGATTCGGTGTGCTGATCCTTTTGGCTTTGATTTTATCGTCATGTGGGAAGAGTGATTTAACGCCATTAAATAGTGTTAATTCGAGTAATAACATTTCAAAACAGCCGATCGAAACAAATACAACAGAAGAAAAAGAACCTATTGTTCAAGGTGAAAATAAACTAGAAATAAACCAAGTAAGCTATACCAAAAATAATGTTAATATTTTTTACCCTGAAATTGTTCAATTTGATGACTCACAAAGGAAAAAGGAATTAAATGATTTATTGAAAAATGAAGCATTGCAAGCAGTAGACTACTTTGGTGGGCGTGAAAAAGGGGCAGAAATAAATATAAATTATGTGGCTAAGTGGACAGGGAGTCAGCTCTTAAGCATTCAATACGTAGGATTAGGCTACGCAAAGGGTGCAGCTTATCCGAATAATATTTTATTTACAACTAATCTTGATGTAGAGAATGGCCGGAAAATTAAACTGAAAGATATGTTCACTATAGATGATAGATTCGTCAATTTGTTGAAAGCAGGAAAATACATTCCGTATGATCCCACTTTGGACGTTGAATCACAAGCTAAGGATGAAATAAGTAAAATTTCAAATACCGATTGGATTGCGTATCTGACTAATGCTGATGAAGTAAGTGACGATAATGAACTGAAAATATTTTCTTATTTTACAAACGATTCACTTGGCATAAGTATTTCTGTTCCACATGTACTTGGTGATCATGTAGAGTTCGAAATTAACTATCAAGATCTTAAAGACAATATTGTTAAGGCAAACGGTGTGTGGAATGTTTTACTACCCAATACCGCAAATTGAAAAAGACTAACTAATTTAGACCACATTCGAGTGCCATCTCTGTGTGGTTTTCTTTTTTATATTAGAGTGCAGCAATTCTAAGTAAGAGGGGGTAGGATATGAGGATTGAAAAAGCGAAGAAAGAGCTTACTGCAATTTAGAAAATGGTATTGAACAATATGATGCTGCTAAAGAAATCGAATCAACATTACAGGACTACGAAACACGACTTCCGACCAATTAGTCTGCTCACATCGACTTGCAGTGCGCCGCAACCCGATTACCAACCATTTAGTCCGCTGACAGCGTCTTGCAGCACGCTGACCCCCGCTTTTCGACCAATTAGTCCGCTGACAGCGTCTTGCAGCATACTGATCCCCGCTTTTCGACCAATTAGACCGCTGTCAGCGGCTTGCAGCCCACCGACTGCCGCTTTTCGACCAATTAGACCGCTGTCAGCGGCTTGCAGCATACTGATCCCCGCATTTTGACCATTTAGTCCGCTCACATCGGCTTGCAGCAAACCGAAACCCGTTTTTCGACCAATTAGTCCGCTCACAGTGGCTTACAGCAAGCCGACCCCCGCTTTTCGTCCAATTAGTCCGCTCACAGCGGCTTGCAGCAAACCGAAGCCCGCTTTCCGACCAATTAGACCGCTGTCAGCGGCTTGCAGCGCGCCGAAGCCCGCTTTCCGACCAATTAGACCGCTGTCAGCGGCTTGCAGCGGGCCGAAGCCCGCTTTCCGACCAATTAGTCCGCTGACAGCGGCTTGAAGCATACTGATCCCCGCTTTTCGACCAATTAGTCCGCTCACAGCGGCTTGCAGCACCGAAACCCACGTTTTCCGACCAATTAGTCCGCTCGCAGCGGCTTGCAGCAAACCGAAACCCGTTTTTCGACCAATTAGTCCGCTCACAGCGGCTTGCAGCACCGAAACCCCCGTGTTTCAACCAATTAGTCCGCTCACAGCGGGTTGCAGCAAGCCGACCGCCGCATTTCGACCAATTAGTCCGCCCACAGCGGCTTACAGCAAGCCGACCACCGCATTTCAACCAATTAGTCCGCTCACAGCGGCTTGCAGCGCGCCGACCCATGGTGTCCATGGTTACGGCTGTTTCTTTTGTTAGTATGTACTCTAAAATCTACTACAAATCACGAGAGCGCTTCTTATTCGCTGCATTTTCCTTTGGACCATTGAGGTTTTCCAGTAGCTCTACAATACGTCCAAGAGTGATGAAGAAGAGGCCTATTAATATTCCTGATGCCCATACTACGCAGGCAGTTTTAAACTTAATTCCTGAAATTGATTTGTCGAATAAACCTAGATAGCTATGGGGACCATTAATGATATCAATACCCAATATTATGCCGCCAACCATGACTAAAAAGCCTACAATAGTGAGCAATCCTACCATATTTCATCCTCAATTCACACGTTGTTTTTACACCATTTTACAATAGGATCATTGAAATGACGATATGCTTACTTGAATTAGTTATCTTGAGAAGAAGTATTTACATATCTATAAATATAGATATAATGTAGCTATGGATAAATTATTGATTATTAAAGCCTTGTCGAATGAGACGCGATTTAAGATTCTTGAGTGGCTGAAGGAGCCAGAAGCTCATTTTGGACCGCAATCCCATCTTGCCAAAGAGTGTGATTTCGAGAATGGCATTTGTGTAGGATCTATTGCTGAAAAGGCGGGGTTGGCACAGTCAGTTATTTCCGGTTACTTGGTCAAGATGCAGAAGTCGGGTTTGCTTCAGTCTAAGAGGGTGGGGCAATGGACGTATTATCGGCGCGATGAGGAAAATATTAGACGGTTTAAAGAGAGTGTTCAGGCGGAGCTTTAGTTGAGATATCCGTTTGAGCAGCTCTTACTGAATATATATATCTATAATTATATATATTAAGATATACAAACGAAATATTGGAGGTTTTACAATGGATCATTCGAATTCAGCAACACATACTCATTCTGTTCAATCCTTATTCCAACCTATAGCTCTAGGAAAGCTGCAGTTGCCAAACCGTATCGTAATGGCGCCTATGACACGTGGCTTCTCGCCAGGGGGCGTGCCTGGTGAGGATGTTGCTGGTTATTATCGTCGTCGTGCAGAGAATGGTGTCGGACTAATCGTGACGGAAGGGACGTTAGTTAATCATCCGGCCGCAACAGATAACCCGAATATTCCTAACTTTCACGGCGAGCAAGCTTTAGCAGGATGGGCGAATGTGGTAAAGGCTGTACACGAGGCGGGGGGACGAATCGTTCCACAGCTATGGCATGTTGGAATGACTCGTAAAAACGGTTCTCAGCCTCATCCGGAAGTACTTTCGGTTGGACCCTCTGGTCTTAGTTTAACCGGTGAACAAGTAAATGAGCCTATGACTCAAGCAGATATTGATTCAATTGTTCAAGCTTTTGCTGATGCAGCCGCCGATGCGAAGAGATTAGGCTTTGACGGAATCGAGCTGCATGGTGCACACGGGTATCTGATTGATCAATTCCTATGGGAGAAGACTAACCAACGCACAGATAGCTATGGTGGGAGTTTAATCGCCCGTACTCGGTTTGCTGTTGAGATCGTTGAAGCATGCAGACGTGCTGTTGGGCCAGAATTTCCGATTATTTTTCGGATATCTCAATGGAAATCGGGTGAATATAATGCGAAGCTAGCTACAACACCCGAGCAGCTATCACAATTGTTAGCTCCATTAGTTGAAGCCGGCGTAGACATTTTCCATTGCTCTACTCGTCGTTTCTGGGAGCCTGAGTTTGAAGGCTCAAGCCTTAACTTTGCAGGTTGGGTTAAAAAGTTGACGGGTAAGCCGACAATTACAGTAGGTTCGGTTGGTCTCGACGATGAGTTTATTAATTCTTTTAAAGGACAGAGCGCAGGAGTATCTAAAATCGATGATCTGCTTGTTCGGTTGGAGGATGAAGAGTTTGATCTCGTTGCGGTAGGTCGTGCCTTGCTTGTCGATCCTGCTTGGTCAGCTAAAATTCACGATGGCCGCACGGAAGAGCTACTTCCCTTTACGGCGGATGCATTAACGAAACTAACCTAATTAACATGTGAAAAAGCATATACGCCAAGCCTAAATCACTTTCACTTAGGAAAATAACTCAAAAAAGCATCCTAGTCGGATTACAAACCGACCAGGATGCTTTTTCATACTATGGGTTAAACATCTCCAATTACGACGTTTGAACCTCGCGAGGAGCGGAGCGAAGATAGGCGAATGCACAGCCGATCGATATGAGAACAATAACTGTCATTCCCCAATAGATATTACTGTATGCGTGCGTCTGCGTTAGATCCTTCTGCCACACGAGTGCGCTGGCCGTCGCGGCAACCCCGAAAGCCCCGCTGAAATATTGCAGCAGCTGGAACAGCCCAAGCCCCGATCCGATTTGCGAAGGCTTTAGAATACGCGACATTTCGTTCGATATGCTGCTGTTTATGACAGTAAAACCAACACTGAGAAGCATAAAGATGAACATGATTGCGATGTAGGATGTCCCTTCAAATAAGGCAAACAGGACCACAGATATTAGGATTAGCAATGGCGCGTAACGAATAATGGAGCTGTTCCCTTGGGAATCGATGATTCGTCCGACTTGGCGAGACACGAACATAGCTAAGAGCGACCCTGGAAAAATAACAAGTCCAGCACCAATAGCTGTTAGCCCGAACTGTTTTACTAAAATTTGTGGTAAGAGAAACAGTGTGGAGAAGCTGCATATATAAGCGGCAATGCCTACTGCCCCTAATGTTAAATAAGAACGATTGCGGAATAGAGAAGGAAGGACAAAAGGCTCCTTAGCCGATCGAATTCGGATGACGAAAAGAATAAGTGCAATCAAACCAGCTATAAGGGCAATTGTAGATTGATTCGTTAAGAAAAGCAGTAATCCGGTTGTTCCGACCCCAACAAGTAAAGCACCTAAAGCATCGAATGTTCCTTTAATAGGCTTTTCCTTCGGTATGAGGCGGACGAACAAAGGCACCAATAGCAAGGTTACTGCTGTGACAACGAATAAATAGTGCCAGCCCAAATATTCCACGATAGCACCGCCAACGACTGGACCAAGTCCGAGACCTAACGATACAGCCGACATAATAGCTGCCATAGCTTTACCTCTTCGTTCTAAGGGAACATAGCGAGATATTAGAACAAGGGACAGAGCAGGTAGTGCGCCTGCTCCTGAAGCCTGGAGAATACGTACGACGAGCAGCATGAGAAAGCTGTTGGCGAAGAAGCCGATAATAGCAGCAATGCTTAAAGACAAAATTCCGATAATGAGCAAGCGACGTAGTGGCACAAAATCCGACAAGCGGCTATAAGTAATAGAAGATATGGCGAATATAATGGAATAACCTGTTACTATCCAAGATGTTGCCGATGGTGTTAGCTCGAAAGCCTTGGATACATCCGGAAGCGCCAAATTAAACATCATCGTATTCATAATGACAAGCACAATGGAAAAACCAAGCAGCAGTGTGACGATTCCTTCACGCATCGCTGGTTGCTTATCATCGAGCTGATTTTCTTTTTGTGGAACTGACATATTTTATCCCTCCATGCATGATGTTAAAGTTTGATTGTTATCGAACAATAGAAATATAACACGTGATATGTTAAAATTCAATCATAAGCTTTAAAATAAAAATGTACTGTCTTTCTAAATGCTAATCGTTCAGTTAAAGGAGGCTTCACCGTGAAAATTCTCCATCACCCAGACCGAGCTGACATTCAATTGTCTTCCGTGTTATATGCCTTAAGTGATCCCGTGCGCCTTTACATTATTTCTGATATCCACAAGCAAGGAGAAAGAACGTGCGGAGACATCGCAGTCCCCGTCGTCAAATCCACGCTTTCACATCATGCTCGGACTTTACGCGAAGCAGGTGTTATTAATGTCCGTGTACAAGGTACCCAGAGACTTCTTTCTTTACGTACAGAAGATTTGAACATAAGATTTCCTGGGTTGCTGTCTTCCATTCTAGAAGCTTACGAATCATCCGAGGATAAGCTGGCCATTTCTCTTCAGGAATAGCATGCGACCTAATATTGCTTTAAACGACAAACAAAGACTACAGAAATAAAAGGAAATTCGAATTCGACATGGAATTATAGTTAGTGGTTAGTAGTCATGTCGAGGAGTAGATGAGCATATGAAAAGAATATTAATGATTAGTGATATACATGGATGTATAGAACCGTTTAATCAATTGTTAGAGGCTATTCAGTTCGATTCCAGCTCAGATCAGCTCATATTGCTTGGGGATTATATCGATAGGGGACCGAAAAGCAAGGATGTTGTCGCTAAGGTTATGGAGCTTGTTCAGCAGCATCATGCCATTGCGCTGAGGGGTAATCATGATCAAAGGTTAGTGGATCTAATCCGAACGAACGACTCAAGCGTGCAATCCCGATTTATGGAGCATGGGGGCATTCAGACCCTTCAAAGCTATTGTGATTTTATAGATAAAACAATGAACTTGGACAAGCTTCAGGAAGCTAGACAATATATTTCAACCCATTACAAGCATCATATTGATTTTCTGAATGGCCTACCGTATTACCACGAGGATGAGGCGCATATCTATGTTCACGCGGGAATAAATCCTCATTATGTGAACTGGAAAGAGCAGCCTAAGCATGATTTTATGTATATTAAAAATGAATTTACGCGCTCAAAGACAGGCTTGAGCAAGAAGGTTATTTTCGGTCATACGAGAGCCATTGAGATCCATGGAAAGCCGGATATCTGGTTTAATGAGGATAAGATTGGAATTGACGGAGGCTGTGCTTACGGGATGCAGCTGAATTGCTTAATTTACAACGAGGGAACCTATTCCAACCAAGAGATACGAAATCATACATCTGCAGTTTAATCTTAATATTGATCATTCCGGTGGGGCCCTTAGGGGTCCCATTTTAGCTTTTTTTCTAATGATAAATGGCTGGGTTGAGAATAATAGCTACGATTACAAAAGACTTAGAGAGGACGAGTAATTGATGCTTTCAGCTCTGTTAATTGGAATGTTGCTCATGGTGACAGGTAGCATTAATGTTGTACCCTCAGCGCAGCCCATTGATATCGTATTTGCCGGAGATACGATGATGGACGGCTCAGTCAAACGTGCCATTGCGCGCAACGGCCCTGATTTTCCTTTTCGTTATGTAAAGAAAGAGGTAACGAGGGCTGATTTGGCTGTGGCCAACCTGGAGACAAGTATAACCCAAGCTAAGCGCAAAGATAGTGTTCAACTCTTTAATTTCAAGTCCAATCCTTCCTCACTTCAAGGAATAAAGCACGCTGGTTTCGATCTCGTGTCAATGGCTAATAATCACGTTCTGGACTATATGCAGGTGGGGTTAATGGATACCTTCAAATCCTTGAACGACAATCACATTCAATATATGGGGGCAGGAAAGAACGAAAGGGAGGCCTATTCGGCGAGAACCTTCCTGATACAAGGGCAGAAGGTCAAGATTGCTGCATTTTCTCGATTTTTGCCTTCAGGTAACTGGTTCGCAAGGGGAGATCATGCCGGAGTTGCTGATGCCTATGATCCAGATAGAATGTATAAGGCCATAACTAGAGAGCGAGAAGGAGCGGATTACTTAATTGTCTATATCCACTGGGGCGTCGAGAAAAATAATCACCCCGAGGCATGGCAAAGAGAAATGGCTCGAAAAATGCTTGATTCAGGAGCCGATGCAATTGTAGGAAGTCATCCGCATGTGCTTCAGGGCTTTGAGATTTACAAGGGGAAGCCGATTGCGTATTCGATAGGTAATTTCTTGTTTCCGGATTATATCCGTAACCGGAAGGCTGACACAGGGCTGCTTCACTTAAAGCTATTCGAAGGCCAAATCGAGATGTCTTTTACCCCCTACACTATTCGTAACAACCAAGTTATTCCCAGGGGCGTGGATTATAAGAGAGCCCAGCTCAAATACTTAGAAAAACTGTCCTATGGGGTGAAAATAAAAGGGGATAAAATAATGAGGTGAGTAAGGAGGGGCTATTCAAGCCCCTCCAATTCATTTAAGGTTTCTATTCCCGGGGTTGAATCATATACTCAGGTCGAACAATTTCATCGAATTGAGCGTCGGTTAGTAAGCCGCTTTGTAAAGCTGCTTCTTTCAGTGTAATCCCTTGCTGGTGAGCGGCTTTAGCGATCGCTGCAGCGTTCTCGTATCCGATGTGAGGATTTAACGCCGTCACAAGCATAAGAGAACGGTTAAGATGGCCCTCAATTACGGTAATATTCGCTTCAATACCAACAGCGCAATTGTCGTTCCAGGAATGAATGGCATCGGACAGCAATGTTGCAGATTGCAGAAAATTGTATATAATAACCGGCTTGAATACATTCAGCTCGAAGTTTCCTTGGCTGGCTGCGATTCCGATTGTTACATCATTGCCCATTATTTGTGCCACAACCATCGTTAAGGCTTCAGATTGAGTAGGGTTAACTTTCCCTGGCATGATGGAGCTTCCCGGCTCATTAGCAGGGATGGTGATTTCGCCGATTCCGCTTCTTGGCCCACTAGCCAGCCATCGTACATCATTCGCTATTTTCATCAGGTCGGCAGCTAATGCCTTGAACGCACCATGAACATAGACAAGCTCATCATGGCTCGTTAGCGCATGAAATTTGTTTGCTGCTGATTCGAATGTTTTACCGCTGAGCTGGCTTATTTTCTCTGCTACCTTAGAGCCGAATAGAGGGTGTGCATTGATTCCTGTCCCGACTGCGGTTCCCCCAATTGCTAATTCCCGCAAGCTAATGGCGCTATTCCGGATCATTTCCTCAGTTTTGCTCAGCATCCTCACCCAACCGCTCATTTCCTGTCCAAGAGTGAGAGGAGTAGCGTCCTGAAGGTGCGTTCGTCCAATCTTAATAATATTTTCGAATTGCTTGCTCTTGAGCTCTAAAGTTCCCTTTAGCTTGAGAATAGCAGGGAGAACATGATTATTTACAGCCAAGAGAGCAGCAATGTGCATCGCCGTCGGAAAAGTGTCATTAGAGCTCTGAGACTGATTGACGTCGTCGTTAGGATGGATCCTTTGCGCGCTTCCTTGATCTGCAAGGAGCTGGTTGGCACGATTGGCTATGACCTCGTTCACATTCATATTCGATTGTGTACCGCTGCCTGTCTGCCATACAGCAAGAGGGAAGTGGCTATCCCATTGCCCAGCGATAATTTCATCAGCGGCGGCAACAATAGCTGCTGCCTTCTCGTCGTTCAGCTTACCAAGCTCCTTATTCACCAATGCTGCGCTTTTTTTCAGCAGAGCGAACACGTGGATGAGCTCCAAAGGCATTTTTTCCGTACCAATGCGAAAATTAACTAAGCTACGCTCTGTCTGAGCGCCCCACAGCTTATCTGCAGGAACTTTAACCTCGCCAAGTGAATCCTTCTCGATTCTGTACTCCATTGGAACACCTCGAATTCTCGTAGTAGTTAATAACTGCTGCAATAATTATTCCCATTATTAATCATATTACAACACGAATACAAATGACGAATTCATTTTGCATTGTAATGACAAGTCTGATTTTTACGGCATGTTGCCGAGCTTCGGGCAGAATAGTTGAATCACTGCAACCTTTCTTGTGGGTCTTAACGTCTCATATCTAAATGGAAAATGAAGGGTGTGGATTTCGATTAAGAAAATTATTGTTTTATTTGCAGTTTTTTGTCTTGTGTTCCTGATTGGTTGCAGTAAAGAAACAACTGAGCAGAAAAATGTTAATCCTATTGAATACATTGAGTCGTTTGATTGGCATATTGAAGAAAAAATTAGCAAAGAAAGGCTAGAGACAAAAAGCTTGGATCCAAGTATCGCAGGTGTTGTTGATTTGAAGCCGTATGTGGATAAAGAAATTTATATTACAACCTACTTGCTGAAAGAAAAACAAAAAACAGGAATGAAAATTTACGCTTCCGTCTATCAAGTTAATGAAGATATTATTGGTGGATACGGACATTTAGAGCTTTGGGTGCCTGGAGTTTTTTCTTTGAAGGATAAAAAAAGGTTAATCAACGAAGGAACAATAAATAAATAGCGTGTTCTGTTATTTACATAATTTATATTATGTAAAATCCATGTTGGAAAAATCTAAATCGGTAAAATCGCAATCATAAAAACGAAAGAGGTGCAATAGCAGCCGCCTAGTTTCGAATAAAGGAAAACCGATCAGTTCTAAAGAATATGTATAGATCACAACCTAAGAGAGGAGCATATTTATGATTAATGAAGAAACCCAAGGAATCATCGAAAATTATGTTGAGGCCTACAATTCATTTGATGTCGAGAGAATGGTAACACTTTTACATAAGGATATGTTGTTTAGAAATATTTCCAATGGCGAAATTAACGCAGAGACCAGCGGAATACAAGAGTTTAAAGAACTGGCAGAAAAGTCGTCAAAGATTTTCTCTAGTCGTCGTCAGACAATTACCAATTACAGTGCTTTTAATGATAGAGTAGAAATACACATTGATTATGAAGCCATACTGGCTGTTGATTTGCCTAACGGATTAAAGATTGGTGATAAGCTTCAATTAACAGGCAAGTCAGTATTTGGAATGAAAGAAGGAAAGATATCATTAATTGAAGATTATAGTTAATGATGATACATCTTTTGATTAACGGGACTCGATAGTGGAGGAGCTTGCAGAGATGCAACTCCTCTTTTTTCATTATAGTAACGGACAGCGGAGGTTAGTTTGGCAACGCGTGGTTAACATCACCTCTTGAGGAAAATGAATGTATTTTTTTTAACCAGAAATAATACTCTAGAGGTGATGATATGCGAATGTTTTTAGTTTTGTTCTGTTTGTTATTCTCCGTAGAAACAAATTCGGCTACTGATTCTACTGCATTTTACAATCGCCATGAAATTGACGGATATGAATTGAAGTTGTTTCGTTTACATAAAGATGAAGTTAAATCGGCTGAGGCTAAGTGGGGAGTTTTTTCTCATAAGGACCTCACACCAGACGAAATTCAAAACCTCATTGAGATTCTAAGCAAGGTTAGTAATAAGGATATAAAATCCCACCTTGGACAGCCTGCTCCAAAAGGGGGATCCCCTCGTATGATAATTTTGTTGAAATCAGGCGAACTAGAATCTTTAAACCTAGATGGTGATTATATTCTATATGGCGATATAATGGCTTATCAGCCAGAGTTCCGTCAGTTTATGCATCAGCTTAGAAAACGCGTATGTAAGGAAGAGGTACAGGGATGAGACAAAAGATAATAATGATTATCTTAGTTATTATTTCACTGGTGCTTATGCCGCAAGTGTCAAGTGCAAAAATAAAAAAACCAGCTTTGGACTCCAGGGAATTACAGCTTCAAGACATGCTGACGCTGTTTTTACTTCCATATATGAACGATAAACTTTCAGAAGTTTACGCTTACGAGTTAAATGCCGCCCCAGAATTATATCCTTATTTCGTGGATGTAACAAAGACAGATCGATTAAATGGATTTCGAGGTTATACGTTATCAATTACCCTTCATGCACACCCTACTGTGGGTCCTCACATTCCTGTTGGCGAAGACCTTTTTACATTTGAAGTTTCCCCATTAGTGAATGTTAAGCTCGTGACTTATGAACATTTAAAAGGTCCAAAAAAATCGGACTTTCCTCCTAATTACCAAGACTTGCTTAAGAAAAATACAGTATTGCATTAACGGGGAACGATAGCTGAGGGGCTTGCTAGTCGGCAGCTCTTTTTTCGTTTGTTTATGTAACGGGAGGATAGTTAGATAGCCGCTTGGGTATAATAACCAAAAAATGATGGAGGCTAATTCCCTTGTCGTGGAAAGGTACAGTAAACAAAATTATATTGATTTGTGCAATAGGGGTAACCAATTTTACAGTAATGGATTGTGCTGAAGCTTACAACGAAGAGTCACCAACTAAGTATAATGCAGATGTTCAAAGTAAGTGCTTGGAAGAGATCCTTATTTTCGAACTTCGTCCTAAGATCGTGAGCGTACTTAGTAAGAAGGTATAATAATAACTTTGCCATCGCCAGCACTCATATATTGCCGATCAGAAGATCGGATTCGTATCCCCAACAAGAGTTCATACTTGAAGGAAGAGTTACAACACAAGATCATACTTCGTCGGACATAGTTTCAAATTACTTTCAAAGTTAATGCAGGCAGATACACAGTGAGTGATTTTCATGTTATCCGTAAAGAAAAAGAATAAGAGCCAAAGTAGTCAAAATTGTATCTAATAGTTTTAACAACTTGAAAGAGCTTTACTACACACGAACTGTAGTAAGGCTCTTATTATTTTAATTCAAAAGAAAACAACTTTATTTTCTCTATACAAATACAGGAAATATCAGTTCATAGACTCTGCCGAAATCGTATCACACCCGTTGAATAACGCAAACTTTTGGAAACAACTGTTCAAGGCTGTTCGCAATTGCGTTGTTTGCTTCACACCGTTCTCGAACCAGATGTTTTTAACAACGAGTGTTCCAGTTTTTCGCTCCACGATTATCTCGGCTCGTCCAATGAAGCTCTCTCCATATAATAGAGGCAGCACATAATAGCCGAATTTTCGTTTGATTGCAGGCGTGTAAATCTCCCAGGTGTAATCGAAGCCAAACAATTCGTTGATAAGTTTTCTGTCCCATATGAAATTATCTAGAGGGGCAATAAGCTCGCAACGCAATTTCGGCTCCTGATTTTGCAGAACGGCTTCAATAAGCAGTAAATCCTCCGCGAGGCAGTACAGCATATCCTTCATTTGTTCCACGGCAACAGCAACAATGCGAGCTTCGTGTAATAGCTGGCGAAAAACCTCGTTGCGCTGTGCTGCTTTCAACCCCCATATATTCAGCCATGCATCTGACGCACGATTCCATAAGAGACCAACAGAGCCGATTCGACGCAGTACCCGCCACTTATGATGCTCAAGCTCATCCTCCAGCGGCTCTGATGCATTCAGCAGATTTGGCTGTATGTACTTCTTGGCTATATCGTAATATTTACGCGTTCCTTTTTTATGATGGATAATCAACTCACCCGTCGAATACATCTGTTCCAGCACCGATCGAGATGAATTGTTTCCACCGCTCCAGTGGATGGCCGATTGCCAAGAGAAATCTCCATCTAATTTTAAGTCATCCGAATTTAGTGCACCGTGACTTTGGATATGAGCTCGTACTTGCGCTGTCAATGCTTCCATTTCGGGATAGCGTTCGGCATGTTGTCTGGCGGCTTGCCTGTATCGCTCAAAATACGGCCAGTCCTCGACAGAGATAATGGCCAGGTTCTTGTCGGGATAATCGACAAGGCTTCTATCCTCATACAGCAACTCGGCGAGCATTCCCTTGGTAAATCCCTTGATTCGCGATTGTAGCACCAATTCGGCGTTTTTTCCGCAAACATCGATGGGATCGTATTGAATACAACCGACCTGTCGCACAAAATCCAATACTCCCTGCTTTCCGGTAAATTGATATTCGCCCAACAGCCCGTGCTTCAATAACAGAAATTGCCGTGCCTGGCGGTTTGTTAATTGAATCATGTTTGCACCTACCTCTAGTTTAGTACAGTGGAGGATGGAGGGGAAAATAAAAACGAAGGCGTGAAGGGGAATTTGTTCACTTACTCGCTGAGGGTGTTTCTTGTACTTTTTATTGGCAGGCTGAGTCCAATGCAATACCGAACTCAACCCAACCAATCAGCCGCATATTAAAAACTCTAACTTTAAGGAGTCACTACCAACATGTCTCTTTTATCATACAAAATATTTGCTCAAAAGAAAAGAAAAAACAAACATATGTTCTTGTTGAAAAATGCGTACAAAAAAACATCTGTATCCGCTAAACTAGAGAATACCATCAAACCTATTCCGGCCATGAAAGCAGAAAATCTGTGGAAGTATACTCAAAGCTAGCAATTACCGATGCTCAAAATGAATATAACGAGGTTATTAGTAAATCCCCAATTTAATTCATACGTTTGCGGGTGATGTCAGCTACGCTGGTATTACCCCGAATAGGGGATATTGTTATATTCATCTTGTTAACATAATTTATGTTATGTATCTTTATTGGTTAAAAAATTTAAAATCGGTAAAATCGCAATCACAAAAACGAAAGAACCACAACAGCATAATTGCGGTTCTTTCGTTTGAAAAGGGAGAAGTTAATTGATTAAGTCAGATCGATAATAACTTTAATAGCTTCTTTCGCTTGTGTTGCGACCTTAAAAGCTTCATCGATTTGATCAAGCTTAAATACATGGGTTACGATTTCATCGATGTTTGTTTTTTGTTCTGTTAGATGCGAGATCACTTGCGTAATATTTTCATGCGTGTAACCGCAAGAGCCTTCCATTCTAAATTCGTTCATCATGATCATCGCTGGGTGAATAGCTACTTCTTGTTTGTATGTGGCAATAATAGAGAGTCTGGACTTCGGTTTGGCCATTGCGATCACACCTTTTAACAGAGCAGGAGCGCCAGCGGCATCGACGTATAAGTCTACATCGGGAACTTGCATACCTAATAGGTTTGTCTGCGAGCCAAATCTGTTGATTAAACCTTGTGCTAAGTCTTCGTTCTTGGAATTAAGTGTCAATGCTCCGAGTGAAGCTGCTTTCTCCAGGCGCCAGTCGTCTATGTCGACTATACAAACTTGCTTGATGCCTTCGGCAATTAAACTAGCAGCCGCAGACATTCCGATGGTCCCACCACCTAGCACGACCACTTTTTCACCTACTTGAGGCTGCAAATGAAAGGCACCATGTGTACCTACACTTAGAGGTTCAACTAACACCGCTGCTTCAGCAGGGATGCTGGGAGCGATTTCATAGATGTTGTAATTTAGTTTAGCATCTTCAACCAACACATATTCAGAGAAGCCCGATGCTGCATTCGCCTTAGCTAAACCTGATCGTTTGGCTGTACAAGGGTTAACGAACACGCGCATCCAGAGTGTTATTTCGGGAGAGACGTCGGGGCCAATTTCTACGACTTCCCCAACCATTTCATGCCCGATTTCATCACCGCTTGCTACGTTAAAGAGTTCACCGCCGAAGTTATAAATACCAATATCCGTTCCGCAAATACCTGCTCGGAGATTTTTAACCAGCACATCAGCTCTTCCAACGACCGGTAGGGGTCTTTCTTCTACACGAATATCTTCTTTTCCATAATAAATTGTAGATTTCATTCTTAATCTCCTTCTTTCTCGGTGGATTTTAAACAACATGGTGTCTATAATAATTGTAGAATTGTGCAGTCAACATTTCAAACATCAATGTTCGTTGAAATGTCTACTACTAGATCATTGAGCCGATAATGTCTATAAAGATGAGGGTGAAAATAAAAAAAGATGGATCCTCGAGTAATACGAACAAGGAAAATGCTTATCGACGCGCTAATCGAGCTAGTGATCGAGAAGGGGTACGAGCCTGTTACTGTGCGTGATATCGTGGTGAGGGCGCACATAAACCGGTCGACCTTTTATTTACATTTTCAAGATAAAAAAGATATCTTAGACGAGATGACGAATGAGGTACTAACCGATTTGAAGCAATCGATGGCCAATCCGCCTGCGTTTAATTTAACCGATGCGATGAAAGATTTTCGAGTCTTGAACAAGCCTATCGAATCTGCGGTGAAGCTTTTTTCACACGTCCAGAATTATTCAGCCTTATATGCCAAAATGCTTCCGGAAGTCCATTTCCGTGATCAAGTTCTTCGTACAATAAAAAATCAACTCCCCAGCACGCCTACTGAGGAGATCGTTATCGATTTTGTAACCAATGGAATCGTTGGTATTATGCTGTATTGGCTAAACAATGGAATGAAGGAAAGCGTGGAGGAGATCAGTTTGGAGCAAACAAAGCTGGCTTTAGCTATTGAATCCTTCAAATAAAAAAACGCAAAAGAGGTTAACCCGTAACAACCGGGTAACCTCTTTTTGCGTTCCAATCAATTCAATTAATATCATTAAATACCCTCAAAACCCTAAAATCATTCAGGAATTAGCTATCTTCTTTCCTGCGGTCAATCGCTTCTGCCATTGTTTTGTCGGTGAGATGAGCATAAATTTGTGTTGTTTCTGGTGAGGCATGTCCCAGCTGCTCCTGGGTTTTGTATAGATCATTACTGAGATAGTAGTCCGTGGCAAACGAATGTCGCAGCTTATGTACAGAAAGATAAGGCTTGCCGAATCGCTTGGCGTATTTCATGACCATTTCTTGTATCGCACGCTTGGTCATTCTCGAGCCTTCTTTTTTACCATTTGCGATGGCTAAGAATAAGGCTTTCTCTTTCTTCGGGGCTTTATAGTGAGTATCCCGCTGTGCTAAGTACTGCTCTAGATCAGGAACGGCATCCTGTCGGAAATAAACGGGAGTCTTGAAAGTATCATCATTCTTACCCTTGCGAAACACATAAAGAAGCCGCTTTTTGAAATCTGTATCGTCGATGTTGAGATTAACAAGCTCAGATACCCGTAAGCCTGAGTTAAGAATCAAGCTAACAATGCAGCTATCGCGAATTTTGTTCAACTCATGTGAATAAATCGCTTGCTTGTTAGCTGCTACATCGTGGGCATAATCTTGTTTAATGTAGTTAATAAACTCGATAATTTCCTGCTCCTGAAGCAGCTTTCCTTCCAGCTTGGCTGCGGTATCCTTAGGCTTCTGCGTTCGTTTGACAGATACCTTGGCCATTACATTCCGCTTTAGAAGAGGGTAGAAGTTCTCATCCTCAGCAATCTGGCTCAAATAATGGAACAACGAACGCAGAGAAGAAAGCTTGCGTGATATCGTCGTACGAGTATTGGCATTGTCCCGCTTCGTGGCCAGAAACATGCGAAAATTATCAACACTATCCATATGTAGCCGCTCTAAATCCTCTAGAGGGACATTACTCATTGTATCCGCAGTCGTGAGGCCCTCAGCCATTAACCACGATAAGAAAGCCTCATAATCTCTTATGTATTCCAATAAAGAGGAGGGAGAGAGATCAGGCAGCTTGTAGTTCATGAATTTCTCGATATACCAGGGCATTCTTGGAATGCGCTTGTCCAGCTCTTCTCGATCTTTCCTCTTCTGCAGGTTCATGGGAAACCCCTCAATAATCATATAGTCTATCTTCCAAGTATACCAAATTTCAGTTAATGAATCTCGTAGAGAGGGGAGAGGGTGCTAGGAACAAAGTTCAGGTATAATATTTCGTTTGGGCTGGACATTTTGTTACAATGAAGCTAGGAATTTATCTATAGACATTCATGAGTCTGACCGAGTCCTTTTAAACTGATTTAATGTATACACCCAAAACAATTCTACATAAATATAATTATGTAAACAAACAACAGGAGACACAAAATGATTAATATCGTTAACAACGGAAAGCTCGAAGAAGTAGAAGCTGAAGCACTCCATTTCCTCGAACTATTTTACAAAGAAACTGGACGATCCCCTGAGGCACTTAATGAGCGGATTTCTGAAGTCCTCACCGCTTTAAGGGAAACCGGGCAATACGAACAAACTTTAGAAGAGCTGACCTACGGAGCGAAAGTCGCTTGGCGAAATAACAGTCGGTGTATCGGAAGATTGTTCTGGGATTCGCTTGAAGTGTTCGATGAGAGGCAGGCTGACTCTGAAGAGGCTATAGTGGCCGCGCTACTACGTCATATTGCCCATGCATCCAATAATGGGCGTATTCGCCCGTTGATTACTGTGTTTGCACCTGAAACCAGTGAGATGAGCATACGAGTTTGGAACCATCAGCTTATTCGCTACGCCGGTTATGAGACTACAGATGGCATCATCGGAGATCCTTCCTCTATCGATTTTACTGCACAGTGTATGCGTCTGGGTTGGAAGGGTCGCGGAACAAGATTCGATGTGCTCCCTCTAGTTGTTCAGATAAATGGCCGGGAGCCTAAGCTATTTACAATTCCATCAGAATTAATTAATGAGATTAACATTACTCATGGAAGCATTGAAGGCTTTGGTGATTTAGGTTTAAAATGGTACTCGGTACCGATATTATCAGATATGATATTGGATATAGGCGGAATTCGCTACACGGCTGCACCGTTTAATGGCTGGTACATGGGAACGGAAATCGGCTCGCGAAACTTAGCAGATACTGATCGCTATAATGCTCTGCCAGCTATCGCAGATCTTCTAGGCTTGGACCGAACGACGAATACGTCCTTATGGAAGGACCGGGCCTTGCTTGAACTAAACACGGCCGTCATTCACTCCTTCAAGCTTGCTGGAGTAAGCATTGTTGATCATCATACTGCGGCAGACCAGTTTATGCGTTTCATGAAGCGTGAGCAGGATAACGACAGAACAGTTAATGCACGTTGGTCATGGTTAATACCACCGATGTCTCCTGCAGCTACTCCCATATGGAATCACAGCACCTTCGAGGAACAGACGGTTAGACCCGATTTTGTCGCCCAGCCGCGTCCTTATTAAGGATTAAACAGGAGGTTATGGTATGGCCATCGTTCAAGTGACAATTGTTCCCCTTGGAACAGGTACTCCTAGTGTAAGTAAATATGTAGCTGAAGTTCATCAGGTTCTTATGCAATCTGCGGAGAACATTAAATATCAGCTTACACCGATGAGCACGATCATTGAAGGAGAATTGCATGATTTGCTTGAAGTCATTAAGAGAATGCATGAGGTTCCCTTCGAGAATGGGGCTCTGAGAGTGTCCACTTCAATTACCATTGATGATCGACGCGATAAGCAAGGCACTATGGAGCAAAAGCTCCAATCGGTAGAAGAGAAGTTGAAATAAGCGCTATAAGCCGGGAAGGAGTAACATATTGCAGCGCATTATGATTTGTGAGGATGATCCAAAGCTATCGGCAATACTCAAGACAAACATTGAAAAGTCCGGCTATGATACAGGTGTGGTGCTTGATTTTGACCGTGTGCTGGAGTTTTTCCAGTCCTATGATCCTCATCTCGTACTAATGGATGTTAATCTGCCTAAATTCGACGGGTTTTACTGGTGTAGACAAATACGTGCGGTGTCCAAGTGTCAGATTCTATTCATATCCGCACGTTCTGGTGAAATGGATCAAGTGATGGCACTGGAATATGGCGCAGATGATTATATAACTAAACCCTTTCATCTCGAAGTCGTGATGGCCAAGATTCGGAGCCAGATCAGACGCGGATACGGTGAATACGCTCAGCCTACGGATGAACGGATTGTGAAGCTTGCTGGATTGGTCGTATATCCGGAAAGGCTAGAGCTTGAATTGAATGGCAGCCGCACGTTGCTAACGAAGAAAGAAGCCGTTTTATTGGAAACACTTATTCAGCAATTTCCTAGAGTCGTCAGTCGTGAGACTTTACTTGATAAGCTATGGGATGATCAAGCATTCGTTGACGAGAACACCTTGAACGTGAATATAACCCGATTGCGTAAGAAGCTACAAGAAATAGGCATAGAAAATGCAGTCGAAACCGCGCGAGGTGCGGGGTACAAACTTCAGATCGTCTGGGACAGTAGGGACTTATAGATGAAGCTTTTTATACGCGAGCATATTCCACTCATCATTTTACATATCGTTCAGATGTTCCTTGTCCTCCTTATTTATTGGCTAGACGGCTATCAGAATATGCTTACGGCTCTTTATTCTGTATTTATTGGTCTTGTATTGCTCACTGGATATTTGATCTACCGATATATAAGTCACAAATCACTATATAGTAAGCTAACCGCCCCTCTAGAAACATTGGATGATTCCATTCAGGGTGGCGGTTCTACTCCGTTGTCATCTGCATTCGACGAGCTCCTTCAAGCCCAATACGGACATTATAGGCAGCTGCTAACGATAAGAGAAAAGACCCGCAATGACCATCTCGCCTTCATGAATCAGTGGGTTCACCAGATGAAGACACCCTTATCTGTCATCCGTCTCATGATGGAGGAGGCTGATGACGAGCGTTCCGCGAGCATTCTTGAGGAAACAGCTCGAATGGAGAAGGGACTAGAAACCGTACTATACGCAGCTCGCTTAGAAACGTTCGAGCGTGATTTTCAGGTCGAGTCTGTCTCGCTTAGAGGCATTGTTGAAAATGTTATTCATGAAAATAAACGCCTCTTTATAGGGAATAAAGTGTATCCAGAGCTGCTGGTAGAGTCAGGATTAACCATCGAGAGCGATGCCAAGTGGCTTTCCTTTATGATTGGACAAGTCGTCACCAACGCAATTAAGTACTCTGCGGATTCCAATCAGAAGATCATCTTTACTTCCTATGTAAGGGGGAAAGAAGCGATTCTGGAAATCCGTGATCATGGTATCGGAATTCCTCTAGCAGATCGGAAACGTGTGTTTCAACCGTTCTATACGGGAGATAATGGTCGCCAATACAGGGAATCGACCGGTATGGGGCTGTATTTTGCTCAAGAAATTAGTAACCGTCTCGGTCATCGAATTGAGCTGGATTCGGAAGTCGGCGTAGGCACCTCTGTAAAAATCATATTTGCATCCTACCTTACAAAGACGTAAGGAAGTTGAAAGATTATTCGATGGGACGGCTTCATCTCTTCCCGTAAACTCAATTACAGAAGCAGAGTTGACTGCACAATATAGAGGAGCGAGTAGAGATGGAGATACTAAGCGTTAACCAATTAAACAAAGTCTATGGTGGGAAGGTCCCTTCCCGGGCGTTAACTGATATTAGCTTATCGATAGAGCAGGGTGAATTCGTTGGCATCATGGGCCCGTCCGGAAGTGGTAAAACGACGTTGCTCAATTTGGTTGCAGCGATTGATACGCCAACGACGGGTGAGATCCTTATTAACGGGAAAAATCCGCACAAGCTAAAGAGGAAAGAGCTTGCTCTGTTTCGTAGGAAGGAGCTTGGCTTTGTTTTCCAAGATTTCAACCTACTTAACACACTGACGGTGGAAGAAAACATCGTGCTCCCGCTAACCCTAGAGGGCGTAAAGGTCAAGGTAATGGAGGAAAAAGTAGCTGCAATTGCCGGAAAGCTTGGAATTACGAGCATACTTAAGAAGCGAACCTTCGAAATCTCCGGGGGCCAGGCGCAGCGTACAGCCATCGCGAGGGCGATGATCCATTCACCGAAGTTTCTGTTTGCGGATGAGCCTACAGGAAACCTGGATTCTAAGTCTGCCAGAGACGTTATGGAAACCTTAAGTGCCATCAACAGTGGTGACGGTACGGCTATGATGCTCGTAACGCATGACGCGGTAGCAGCGAGCTATTGTCACCGTGTAATCTTCATTAAGGATGGCCAATTATATAATGAAATTCATCGTGGGGACAGTCGGCAAGCCTTTTTCCAGAAAATCATAGACGTGCTTTCGTTGTTGGGAGGGAATGCGCATGACCTTTCGTCAATTCGCGTTTAACAACGTATTGCGCAATAAACGTACGTATGCCGCCTATTTTCTTAGTAGCGCATTTTCGGTTATGGTTTTCTTCGTCTATGCTGTGTTTGCGTTCCACCCTGATATTGCAAATGGATCGCTCAACATCAACATCTCAACCGGATTACATTTTGCAGAAGGTTTGATTTACGTTTTTTCCTTTTTCTTTGTTCTGTTTTCTATGAGCGCGTTTCTTAAAACTCGAAAGAAAGAATTCGGCTTAATGGTTATGCTTGGAATGACCAATACTCAGCTGAGAACAATGGTATTTTTTGAAAATGTTCTGATTGGTTTTTTCGCAACCTTATCTGGAATTGGTATGGGATTGATTTTATCGAAAATCATGCTGCTTGTAGCGGAGAACTCCCTGCAGCTGGATGAAGCACTCCCTTTTTACTTGCCTATTAAGGCTATGAGTCTGACTTTAGTTGCTTTTGTTGTCTTGTTTGTGCTGATTTCGTTATTCACCGTTATCATTCTCCGAGCCAATAAACTCATGGACCTTATTAAGGGCAGTACCAAACCGAAAACAGAGCCGAAATCATCGGCTATCTTATCCTGGCTTGCTGTCCTACTTTTGGCTGGAGGCTATACGGTTGCTTTGATGGTAAAGGGAATGCTAGTCATTTATGCGATGATTCCGGTTACTTTGGTTGTCATTGTCGGCACCTATTTCTTATTCACTCAGATGAGCGTATACCTCATTCACAAAAGTAAAAACAATCGCTCCTTCTTCTGGCGCGGCACAAATATGCTCTTTCTGTCTGATCTGGCCTATAGAATGAAGGATAACGCCCGGACGTTCTTCATGGTGGCTATCCTCTCAACCGTGGCTTTCTCGGCAATCGGCTCTCTGGTTGGCTTTAGAACAATGGCGATTGAGATGATGATGAAGGAAAATCCTTTTGCATTCGAATATGTTACTACTGAAAATCGGGCGGATAAGGCTAAGGAGGATGTTGCTTTAATAGAAAGCTCTCTGCAAGCTGCCAAAATTGATTATCAACGACTCCAAGCATCGATGTCAGAGCAGATATCCGATTCGAAAGAAAAAGTAACTGTAGTTAAAGCTTCAGAGTTTAATGCTATTGCGAAGTCAGCAGGCGAAGAGGCTGTAAATGTAACTGGAGATCAAGCAATAGTCATTTATTACACAAACTCACTTATGAATAAAAAAGCTGCTGATCATAAAGATGAGGTAAAGCTTGCGTCTGGCAATAAGATAATCAAACCAATAGGCAGCATGCCATCTGTAACACTGCCTATGTTTATCGAATATTTTGTCATTTCGGACGCCCTATTTAATCAGCTTGACCATAAAAAAGTAGAAACCTTCTACGCCTTCGATGTCGATAAATACAAAAAAACACTAAAGGTTGGAGAAAGCCTTTCGAAGAAGGTAGGAGGGGGCGGCAATCGGTTCGTATCGCTAGCCTACGATGTGCATCAGATGATTCAAGGATTCGGTGTTGTATTGTTTATTGGATTGTTCATAGGCGCTGTATTCTTCGTTGCAGCCGGTAGCTTCCTCTACTTCAGATTGTACGCAGATATGCCCGATGATAAGCTAAAGTTTGCTTCAATTATCAAATTAGGACTAACAGAGGGAGAACTGTCCAAGATTTTGACGAGGCAGCTAATGATTCTGTTCTTCGTCCCTATCGCTGTAGCCACAATACATGGAGCTGTTGCTTTAACCGCAATGCAAAGTATGTTCCAGTATAGCTTGATGAAGGAATCATTCCTTGTACTAGGGGCTTTCGTGTTGATTCAAATTATTTATTTCCTATTAATAAGATCACGTTACATTAAGCAGGTGTTGGCTTAGAGTAAGTTAACAGGAGCTTATCTTACTTGACGATGCGATTTTATAAAAGTTATTATGGATAGATAAAATCTTATTAAAAGGTGGGGGGATTTAGTATGAAGTACTCGAAGGCGACGAACTATGCCCTTCACACTATGCTATTTCTTGTGGCAGCCACTCCCAATAAACCTATTGGTGTGCAGCAGCTGGCGGAGAAGCAAAATGTTTCACCTACCTATCTATCCAAAATATTAACTAAGCTAGTCAAGGCAGGAATGATTGAGTCTGCATCAGGCGCTAATGGCGGTTATCGGTTAAAACGCAATTGGGAAGAAATTTCGTTCCTTGATATTATCCATGCTATTGAAGGAACTGCCTCCTTATTCGATTGTGCCTTGGATCATGGACCGGAATGTATGATTCAGCAGGTGGTATTAGCGGCAGAACAGAAGATGGAAGAGCATTTGAGAAACCAGACTATGTCTGAGCTAGCCAAAACAATTAAGAACTAGTGTGGGAAAATGAAGGGAGAAGCGAATTCTATGAATCAAGAGGTAACTGCACTTATCGAAAGCCTCAATTCACCTTGGAAGATCGAGACATATAATCAGCTTCGTCAGATGGTTTATCAATCATTACCAGATGTAGAAGAGCGCATGCAATACCGTAAGCCGCATTATCTGATTAACGGCCACTACGCTGCTGTAATCTCACCTTCAAAGGATGCAATCACCTTCACAATCTTTAACACAACAAATGTTGAATTACCGATAGATCAATTCGAAGGACCAGTAGAAAGAAAGTCGATCAAAATTCGTGATGGGCATGCGACTGACTATAATTGGTTGGCCAAGTTTCTCGTTCAAGCAGCCAGCTCTCTCTAAAGGTCAACATAAACCAGTATAACGTTATGCATAAAGAACCAGACTAACACTTAATTATCGTGTTGGCTGGTTCTCTTTTTTATTCCTATTCGGCTACCTAATTAAGTTGAAGAAGAAGATTTGTTACGTGCTTTGGAGCTAAGATGATCAATTTGCTCATCTAAGACCGTGCTCGCTTTGCCTAAAAATTGCGTAATAAGTGCAAGCTCTTCATCTGTATAGGAGGAGGCCAGCTGTACCATTGCGTTGTGAAGAGGCATATAGGTATTGCTCACCTCGTCCTTATTTTCATATAGAGGAACAATAATTACTTTTCGGCGATCATTAGGATCATTTTGCCTACGTACATAACCCATCTTTTCCAGCCGGTCGATTAGTGCTGTAACGCTGCCCGTTGTAAGTCCAGTTAGCTTTGAAAGCTCACCAGCGGTAATGGGACCTTTTTCGCGCAAAATATCAACCGATATAAAATCATTATTGTGCAGCCCAAGCGAGGAAGCTACATTTTGCTGGTATAATACCGTTCGGTTTCCTAGTCCACGCATGTGTAGAGTGAAATCTTCCTGTAAATCCGTCGTATGAGCTTTCTGATGGCTTGACAAAAGACAAACCTCCTTTTAATATATAAATGTCTTGATTATCAAGATATTAGACATTCAAGAAACTTGATAAACGTATGAATGTTTAATTCATTTTATCTAAATCAGTACACTTTTGCAAAGAGGATACTGACTGCGGGACTCTAATCAGTGTGTGGAGGGAACAAGAAAGATGGCGAAGGGTAATAAGAGGGGTATTATTATTGGAGGTCTGCTGTTAGCCATACTTATGGCATCGATGGATAACACCATCTTAGCAACAGCAATGGGTACTATTGTCGGGGAGCTAGGCGGATTTGAAAAATTGATGTGGGTGACCTCGGCATATTTGGTATTAGAGATGGCTGGCATGCCGATTTTCGGTAAGCTATCGGATATGTATGGTCGAAAACGTTTCTTTATTTTCGGAATAATTGTATTCATGGTCGGTTCTGCCTTATGTGGTACAGCTAGCTCAATCGAACAGCTGATCATTTATCGTGCCATTCAAGGTATTGGCGGCGGTGCTCTAATGCCGATTGCATTCACGATCATGTTTGATATCGTGCCTGCTGACCAACGAGGCAAGGTGGGTGGGTTATTCGGTGCCGTATTTGGTCTTTCCAGTATATTCGGACCTCTTCTTGGGGGATATATAACGGATTATATCAACTGGTCGTGGGTTTTCTACATTAACTTACCTCTTGGCTTTATTGCTTTCATAATGATCGCTTTCTTTTACAAGGAGTCTGTCGAGCATTCCAAGCAAAAAATCGACTACCTTGGCGCATTTACGCTAGTAGCATCAATCGTATGTCTTATGCTTGCACTGGAGCTTGGCGGTAAGCAATATGCGTGGGATTCTAGTATGATCATAGGCTTGTTCGTCGCTTTTGCGGTGCTTATTGTTGGTTTTGTCTTTGTCGAGCGTCGTGCACAGGAACCCATTATCACCTTTGGGATGTTTAAGAATCGTCTCTATTCAACAAGCAATATTATGGGCATGTTTAGTGCTGCAGCATTTATTACAGCCTCTGTCTACATTCCGATCTTCATTCAAGGTGTACTTGGGGGCTCAGCAACAAATTCAGCACTTGTATTGCTCCCTATGATGCTGGGATCCGTCGTTACTGCTGCAGGGGGAGGAGCCTTCCTTACTAAGTTACGGTATCGCTCAATTATGATTCCGACATTAGCACTCTTTGTCGTCGGCATAGCTTTGTTAACGACATTAACGACCGACTCCTCGCGCTTTATAGTTACGGTATTCATGATACTGGTCGGCCTTGGAATCGGCGCATCATTTTCCGTATTAAGCAACGCAGCTATTCATGGCTTCACTGCTAGGCAACGTGGCTCTGCCAGCTCAACGCTGAACTTCATGCGTTCAATGGGGATGACGCTAGGTATAACCGTATTCGGAATTATTCAAAGCCATGTGTTTATGAATAAACTAGCAACTATATTTGGCAATGGAGCTCAAATACCGGAAGGTGTGGATCTAAGCGATCCACGTAAAATATTAATTCCAGAAACTCGGAGTCAAATTCCTACGCAGGTGCTTGATAAGATTACAGAAGCACTCTCGTCGTCAATTGTTCAAACCTTTGCTTGGGCGATTATTCCATCGGCCATTGCTCTCCTTACAGCATTCGCAATGAGCAAAGAAAAGCTTGATCCTGCTGCCGAGCTAGAGGAATATTCAGCTTCACATTAAGTTAGAGGGACCGTTTCTCTTGAGGGAGAAGCGGTCTTTTTGTATTGGCAGGGCTTTAGTGAGATTCAAATAAGACGTATTGGCAATAATACAATAGGAATCGATTTTTTGATAAAATAGAGGGGGCATGTGGCAGTCAATTCGAAGATTGCATGCTTCATCATTGCCAAAATCATGATTTGAGAAGGGGCTTGATTACGATGTCAAAAGTAACACCATTCTTAATGTTCGAAGGTACCGCGGAAGAAGCCATGAATGAGTACACATCTTTAATTGAAGATTCTAAAATAATCAGCATTACGCGTTATGGAGCAAATGAACCAGGTAACGAAGGGAGTGTTAAGCAAGCTACCTTTTCCTTAAATGGGCAGGAGCTTATGTGTATTGATAGCAATGTTAAGCATGCATTTACGTTTACACCATCGTTTTCCTTATTTATCACATGTGATTCAGAAGAGAAAATTAATCATTATTATGAGCATCTAGTTGCAGGTGGGAGCGTTCTAATGCCTTTAGGTGACTATCCCTTCAGTAAAAAGTTTGGTTGGATTGTCGATAAATTTGGCGTTTCATGGCAGCTTAATCTTCCGAATTAAAGTAAGGGATTTGTTTTGTTCCCAGTCGCAGCTATCGGTTGTTTACTAACATAAAAATTGCTAATATAAGATAGCAGCGTTATGCAGGACATTGCATGGCTTGCGGACCCATTAGCTGTTATTCAAAAACTAGGGAGTGTAAACCATGATCAATAAAATCGGTCAAATTATGCTGTACATAAATGATCAAGACCAAGCAGTACGGTTTTGGACGGAGAAAGTCGGCTTTATTGTCGTCTCCGAAGAGAATAACGGACAAGGGATGCGATGGATTGAAATTGCCCCAGCACAAGGAGCACAAACAACCTTCGTTATTCACAACAAGCAATTCATTGCACAAATGCAGCCTGAGCTTAACCTAAACACACCATCAATTCTCTTTTACAGTGACGATCTTGATGGACTTTATCAGGCTTTCAAAGAGAAGGGCATTACAGTTGGGGATCTAGTGGAGATGCCTACGGGCCGGGTATTCAACTTTGCCGATGATGAGAACAACTACTTTGCCGTTGTGGAAAAAAAGTAAACAAGCTTCATTGGAGCGCAGCGTCATCACTTCACGTGGTGGCGTTTTTGCGTTGTTGGAGTAAATAGATGGACGTTATCAGATTATAGCCGTTTCCTCCTTGAACCTATTAGAATATATATTTAAAGAATGACAATAAATATATGAGGATGATAGAGATGGCTAACGGTTGTAATCAAAACCCTAGCGGCCAATGTTCAACGGCAGAGGGGATAAACACAACGGCGAGTGGAATTGCTGCCCATGCGGAAGGGAGCAGCACTACGTCTAGTGGAAATGCATCTCATTCCGAAGGTTTTCAAACGCTTGCCATTGCAGATACCGCACACGCGGAAGGAAATTCAACAATTGCTAGCGGAAGCGCTGCTCATACGGAAGGATTTCAGACGCAGGCAACTGCAGATACCGCACATGCAGAAGGTTATTCTACTATCGCTAGCGGAGTCGGAGCGCATACGGAAGGTCACTTCTCCGCTGCTTCTGGTGTGGCAGCTCATGCGGAAGGTAGTATGACAAATGCAATGGGATCTTATTCACATGCCGAAGGGATTAGCACGATCGCAAGCGGTAACGTTGGTTCCCATGCTGAAGGCCAGGTCACTACTGCCAGCGGAACAGCATCCCATTCCGAGGGTTTTCAGACAACGGCAAGCGGACCATCTGCGCATGCAGAAGGGGCAAACACAATAGCCGGCGGACCGTTCTCCCATGCCGAGGGAGTTAGTACAATGGCAAGCGGTCCTTACGCTCATTCCGAGGGTGCCAATACTATTGCTAGTGGACAAGCTTCCCATGCGGAAGGCCTTTTTACTCAATCCACTAATTTCGGCTCCCACTCTGAAGGATCGAGCACTTCAGCTCTTGGATTTGCAGCCCATGCGGAGGGTACAGAAACGATAGCAAGTGGTGGATTTTCACATGCAGAAGGGCAGGATACAGACACCCATTTTTTCCAGGCGTCTCATATTATGGGGCGTTTCGGGGACGCAGATGAATCCAATTCCTGGTTTATTGGTAATGGTACTTCAACTATCGCAAGAGGCTTGGGGGCAAAATGGAGCGGTTCGACCTTTGATATGTTTGTCGATGGTGCATACTTGAGCCCAGCTGCCGACTATGCCGAGCTGTTCGAAATAGAAAGCGGAATTCCTATCGACGTAGGCTATTTCGTGACTGTATCGGATGAAGATAGGATTAGAAAAGCTACATCTTACGATACGTTTATTGTGGGAGTTACGAGTGCTACTCCAAGTATTATCGGGAACAGCGCGGGATTACGTTGGCAAGGAAAGTATTTGACCGATGAATGGGGACGTAAACAGTATCAAGAAGTCGTATTTCCAGCTCAAATATCCAAGGATGGAAATATACTGACGGCCGAAAGAAAAGAACTGCAGCCCAAGCTGAATCCTTCATGGGATCCTAATGAGGAATATGTATCTCGATTGAAACGGCCAGAATGGGTCGCTGTCGGATTAATCGGTCAAATTCGGGTCCGAGATGACGCTACATGCACAGTTCATGGATATTGCCGGCCAAATGATGCCGGAGTTGCAACACAAGCCGACCATGGATATTTTGTATTGAAACGTACCGGCCCGAATCAAATATTGATTTTGCTAAATTAACTTCCGGTACTGAAGTGAGATCATTGAGGATTTTTACAAGAGAGCAATAATGAAGTTCTGAAATCAACGGAATACAGGGAAGTAAGTAATACATTAAAGATAAATATTCAAGATAAGTAATCAGTTAATATTGTGAGCAGCCGACTGATGAAGACTGATGAAGTCGGTTCTCGGTTCTTTATTATATAACTATTTCACAAAACCCGTATTTTATACATATGTCTATATTTAAACTTAGAGCCATGTGGATCCCCTAAATCAGCTGGTATATACAGTGACAACTTATAATCCTCTGTTTTATCCGTACAAAAAAACTTTACATTTTGATCATTTGCCCTTTTTCCCGCCAACCTTCAAATACCAATCCCTCAGGCAACTTACCTAAGACTGGCGACAATTTAGGTTCAAACGCATCTTTAACTTGCAGACATTGGTAGTGTTAAAATCCATAAAAGAGTAAAAATCAACTACTTCTGGGTTTAAGATGTTCATACTACGTTTGATTATTGATATGTCTGATGAACCTTCAGTTAAAAGTATGATTCGTTCATTCCTTATATACGAATCGGCCAATTCCACCAATGTTTCTTCACAAATTCTATCGTTCTCAGAACACCAACCACCATCCACTAAAGAAGAAAAATCAATAACACAGTTTTCATCATCGCCATATAACTCCAAAATTGCTCGAAATACATATCGCATGTCAGAACTTATAAAACCAAAGATCGATTCCCCTTCATAATCCGCATTCATCATAAAATACTGCATTGGATAATCAGTTATCACAATATTATCTTTGTAATACAAGTAGTGACTGTAAGGCGAATTGATTATACATTCCAAAGATTTCAACCAATTGTCGAACGTGTAATTATTGATTTCTATTTCAACGAATCCTTCTCCGCTTAAATAACTACAATATTGAACAGATTCATTGTATGAGATAAACTCCTTCTTTGCTTTATCTATTGTAAAACCCAAAATATCTAAACGTAATTTAATATTTTTTACAGTAGTGCAATATTCACATATCAACCTCTCCTCATTATCTTCATCTTGCACGCTCTCTATTTTTTTATCATTTTCACGATATAGTGTAAGCCATATAGGGCTTACATGATTCTTGCTTAAAGAGAAATGAAATCCATTTATACCAATCGATGCGTAGCTACCCACAGAATAATTCTCCCTTTATTGAGTCTTCGTTCTGTCGTTTAACGTCTCCTGTATTCCCTAATCCGAGGAACTTATGCACCCGAATTGGTCTGCTGTTTAACCATATTTTTCATTTTATCTAGCTCCCAGATTCCATGATTTTCGACTTCTCTAAAAATCACTGTATCAAATTCATTCCAAGTTGGATTATTGCTATTTTGGTATCGCAAGATGAACGCTTGTGAAATTGATTCGTCTTCGTTTAAATGCCCTCTTAGCCACAATTCAACTGACAGATAATATCTTTTTTTAAAGACATCTTGATACGATAATTTTGTAAGGAAAGTTGTAAATTCTAAATCATCGATACTATTTTCAAATTTAAACCTGATTACAAACGGGACTGTTATGTCTTCGGGTAAATTAATAATATTCGGACTCACACTAAAAGCGTTACCTCTTTTATTAACAAATGATTCAACTTTTAAGTTAATGGTCGGCCCTTTACCAATATTTTTAAGACCGAAGAATGAAATCCCCCTATATTTTACATGTTCATCTAAGGGATATTCGAAGTCATAAACAAATAATCTATCGTTAGTATCAGTTGAGTTCAAATTAGTCGGTATTATTAATGGCCTATTTGCAGCTCTCCTGGTTTTGATATTCTCTATCCATAAGAAAACTGTCAGTATAGCAACTAATAGCGCTGCCACCTGACCAATAGCATAAAAGATATTTATATACTCATTTATAAAATCAATCATATTTTACCCTCCTACTCGAGAAGTATTAGCTCCTCAATGCCATTTTTTAATTTGAGTTCTTAATTACATAATTCTATTAATATGTATAACTTTCCTGTCTTTCTCTCTGTGAACGACAAAATTAGTCACGCTTATGTACGTGACTAATTCATGATGTAGATATAAGTTGACAGTCTATATAAGAAACCTTGGTATAACGGCAAAAACCTTCATTTAGGACAATATATTTTACATTGTATTTTATACATATGTCGTTCATGCTCCTTTTATAGAAATTAGAAAAGGCCGCCAACCGGCAGCCTCAAGCTTTTTTGATTTGGGTTCTGAATTGTTCGTTGAGTCATTAGCTACAACAGGTTTCTTAAAGTAAACCCCTCTGGATCATTAACCCCTCAGCTTAACTTCAAATTCTGGGCACCTATTCCAACTTTCTTTAATAGATGAATGAGCTGTTCTTTTTCTTCATTCGTTATAAATGATAAGTTTTGCGAAATGGTTATGATGTGTTTGGAATAAATTTCCGTAAATAGGTCTCTTCCTTCCTTAGTCAAAACAATATTGGAAGCCCTTCTGTCATCTGGGTTAAGTTGTCTTGCGAGTAGCCTTTTTTTTTCTAACTTATCGATAACATAGGTTATACTGCCGCTAGGAATAGAGAACTTTTCACTGATTTTTTGTACAGGATGCGGACCTTTACTGTAAAGCAATTCAAGAATCATAAAATTCTCGTGATTGATATTGTAACTCTCTATATCTTTTCTTATATTTTCAAATAGAGACCTGGAAGAATTCATCCATATACGAAACAACCTCAAATCCAATTGACTTTGATCATGCATTACCTGACCTCCTTTATTAAACATAGTAATGACATGAATAGTGGTTGTCTAGTAAAGTATATGATTTATCCAAGTAAAAAGTCAAAGTTGTTTACGATTATTACCACTGCTATGACCAATAAAATAAATGGCATGAGTTGTTTATTAGATGGTTCTTTCATTTTGACATGTGTAAAAATGGCTCCCAACATCGTAACTGCGATTAATAAAGCTCCCCAGGCTGCCAAAGTTTTATTCCAGATTCCTGCAATTACCAGAACGGCCGAAACCAATTCTAATAATCCTGTAAATACTCTAAACCATGAAGGATATCCATAATGCTTAAATTCTTCAACTAATTTCTTAGATCCAAACTTTGCTAATCCGAACAGCAAGAAGCCTAACCCTAGTATGACTTGAAAAATAATTGATAATACATCCATTAATAACGCCTCCTTTTATTCTAATAATAGTTATTCTATATATAGCCTAACACTAGGATATAATAGATGTCAATTATTAACTTCCTTCTATAACCCTTATGCAATAAAGGCTATACTTACCTTTGCTCAATTCGAAACAAATTGTCCCGTGGGCAATAAGCGAAAACACTTTGTATCGCTAGAAAGCGGAATACAAGCAAGGTGGTGTACGGGCGTTTCCAGAGAGTACTAAATTAACGTAATGTTGTGTTTTATTATTGGTATGAAAAAAAGACTGCCAAGACTCCTCTCTTGACAGCTTGAACCAGTTAGAACTTTCTAATCTTTTTTAACCATATAACAGCTTACTTGGAATTAATAATAGAGTTTTTGTTGTTACCAAAAAACATCTGTTCCCATAATCCTTCGTGTACATATACCGTCTTTACTCCATCTTTGTCATGAGTCAAGCGAACTTCACCAAGGATTCGGGTGTACGTTGGATTGGCACCTAATAATTTTGCAATCGTGGCTTTAAGACGCGCGACTTTACCCAGAAGACTAACAGAGACAATATCTCTTTTTCTAATAAACTCAACCGTATAAGTTTCCTTATTGGAAACCGGTTGTTTGTAAATTAAATGATTATCCATAAATTTTTTGGTTGTTGGATGTTCAAATGTGTCTTCCCTCGTAATCTTAGTATGCGACTGATCATCGGTTAAGATTTCACCATCTTTTGCAATCATGAACACAGGCAGACGTTTGTAGTTATAATTTTTCTCTGCAATAATGTCACATGCAATGATATCGTAGCCCTCAACTTTCGCACGTCCCCAATACCAGTGATTCATCAGCTTATTCATGCCAATATTTCCCCAGTTATGGTCATGATAGCCCGTTCCTTTAAGCTTAGTTGTTTGATTCCCAATGGTTAAATTAGCTTCTATAGCAGAAGCAGGCTGAGCGACGAACCAGGCAAAGAAATGCTCATCCTGATTACCGTAGAACCAATGTCCTGTATCTGGACGCCACATCGGTATTTTTGAAGTCATGGTAGCATGATATTTAATATCCCCTTCTTCAAAATGCAGAATATATATTCCATCAATATATTTTAGATAGGATTTGCCTATGCTAACGTCACATATGTCTTTTTGGGCGTTGATCACAGTTCCTCTGGATTCTTGAAAAGACTTTAAAGTCTTTGTACCGTCGGGATGCGTGATATCAATATCTACGGTCGGTTGTGCGGGACCAGGAACGTCAAAGTAATTTTTAGTATAAAAAATTGTAACGATCGTCGTTCCGTCTTCAAATTCAGCATCGGTGTACCACCATTCATAAGTACCTTCACGACCTGTAGTTCTCAATCCATCTTCTCTAGGCTGCGCCTGGTCTAGCACAATATTTAATTTTTTGTAATCGGAATCCGAATTCGCTAGTCTGGCATTTTTAATGGTTTTCCCCATCTGACTAACCTCCATATATTTATATTTACGTCACTTACATCCGTTATAAAATTGACATCTGTAATTGTTATGGATATAGTATATTTACAAAGAGTGACACGTGTCAATGTTATCAGACAAGTATGACAAATTGGAGGAAATGTCTTGTATACTGGAACAAATCCATCAGCAATACGATCACAAAAATGGATTAGAGATTCATTGCTGCAATTGTTAAAGGAAAAGCCATATAAAAAAATATCGATAAAAGAGATTACTGAACGAGGGGATCTTGCCAGGCAAACATTTTATCAATTATTTAATTCCAAAGAAGAAATTTTAGAATATCACCTCGATCATTTATTTCATGAATATCTTATTAAAATTCAAGATTTAGAGGTCGCAACTACAGCCGAGTTAGCCAGATTATATTTTGTTTTTTTTCATAATAACGAAAATTTCATTCATCAACTTATTAAAAATGACTTAGTCAACATCTTGAATCAAAAGTTTTATTCTTATTTAAGTGAAATTCATATTGTACTTAAGCATACCCAAGTCCATTCTGAGTATGCGACAGCTTTCATTTCCTCTGGTTTAGTAGGTATACTCATATTCTGGTTTAAACAAAATAAAACAATGTCCATTGAACAACTGGCATTGTTGGTAAGTGACATTCTTAATGCAAATGATTTTATGGAGAAGAGCAACTCCTAAGTAATTTTGTTTGGATAAAGGCAGAACTTAATAGAAAACAGCAGGATCCTTGTCTACGCTAAGAATCCTGCTGTTTTTAATGATAGCGACCGTCGCTTACTTTCTGATCTAATTGTTTATTTATACTGATATGTCGCTCATATAATTTAGATTTTCGTAATTCTAATCCTCATAAACGGTAAAAAACACATCGTTAAGAATCGTTTTCGCCCTCTTTAAGTTTCGTGAATCCAACTTGCCGAGCATCTCCATGATTTCATTCATCTCCTCGTTTACCACTAAAGAACGAAGAGGTATGTTCGTTTCTATATCTTCGCAGAGCGACTCTTTCTGGCTGGGCACACTTGATTCATCAATTGTGCTCGGATAAACCCATGATGAATGAACAATTTCTCCGAGAGAACTTACAATAAGCCTCAAATCGTCTTCTTTATACTGCTGCAAGAAACCATTCACATTGCTATCAATTTGATTATGTAGAGCTGCATGCAAATGATAAATCTCTCTGCCCAATGAGGTAGTACGAAACAGAATTTCTTTTTTGTTATCTGGCAGATGTTCAATCAGAATGATTTGTCGAGCAATCAGTTTTCTCGTAATTTTGGAGACACTACCTTTGGGAATGCCGAATTGCTTTGAAATAGTATTGCCGTTTACAGGCTCAAGCTTGCCAATTGCATCCAGCACATGAAGACTCAAAACGGTCATTTCTTTCATCAACTCTGCAATAACAGGATTAGGACTATTTTGGATCATCCATTGTTTCTCTTCATCGTCTTCCGTTTGGAATCTACGCTGTATTTCATTCGCTGTTTCCAAAAATTTTTTAATCAAATAATCTTTATTCAGCTTTTCCTTTGAATGACAAATGATTAATTCCCCTCCGATTGTTATTTGATATCAGTATATCAAAGGAAAAGCTGCAACTAAAGTTTCCTTGAAACATTATTGACAAATGAAGAATATTCAATCATTATTATTTCGAGGAAACTTATAATTTCCTTGAAACAATAATAGTGGCGGTTATTATAAAAGTAATCATTATCTTTATGACCATTGGAGGTCAATTTATATGACAAAACAACACGACATTGATGTTCTCATCGTCGGAGCTGGCCCATCCGGTTCTACGTTAGCGGCAGATCTACTAAGGCGTGGCCTTAGAGTTCGGTTGATCGACAAGGCAACACACGCCTTCAAGGGGTCACGCGCCAAGGGCGTCCAGCCACGCACACAGGAGGTCTTTGAAGATCTCGGCGTCCTAGAAGAGGCTCACGCGGAAGGCGGCCCATACCCACTCGCGGGTTTCCATCTCGGACCGATCACTATACCTTGGCGGATGCAGAAGCAGAACAGAGTTACACCCGCCGTACCATATCCGAATATTCTTCTACTAGCTCAGCACCGCACCGACGCCATCTTGCACCGCTTGCTTGGTCGCCTCGGCTTGCATATCGAGTTCAACACCGCTTTAGTGGGTTTCGAACAGGATGCCTACGGGGTAACGGCTACACTCTCTTCGGGGGAAACGGTAACCAGCAGATATCTGGTTGGAGCCGACGGCGGCTCAAGCACAGTCCGCAAAGCCGCTGGTATTCGGTTCGTTGGAGAAACTGATAACTCTGATCGTACGCTTATCATCGACGGCACGATTGACGGACTATCTCGTAACCGGTGGCATATGTGGCCACGCACACACGGCAAGTCGATTGGAGCATGCCCACTGCCCAACTCCAACCAGTTCCAAGTCATGATTCGTCTGAATGTAGACGAATCATCAGACCTTGACGAAGCCGCGATGGCTGCCCAGTTCAAGATGCTCACTAGTTACAACCTCCATGACATTACCTGGACGTCGGTGTTCCGGCCTAATGTCCGGCTCGTCGAGAACTACCGTCTGGGTCGTGTCTTTCTAATCGGCGATGCTGCACACGTTCATACGCCCGCTGGCGCGCAGGGCCTCAACACCGGTGTGCAGGATGCTTACAACCTCGGTTGGAAAATCGGTCAGGTCATTGCTGGCGCACCCGACAGCCTCCTTGACAGCTACCAGGCCGAACGGCAGCCAATCGCTGCACGCGTCCTTGGCAAGTCTAGCGAGCTGTACTCTGGTCTCGACAAGCAACGTCTTTCCAGCCTTAAGCGTGGAGACGAGGAGCGACAACTCGGAATCTCTTACCATGCTGGCCCACTTGCCCACATCGATACCCAGGCCACTAAGACCCTAAAGGTAGGAGACCGAGCGCCAGACGCAGCCTGCACTGGACCCGATGGGGTGCAACGTCTGTTCGACGTGCTCCAAGGGCCACATTTTACCCTGTTAGCCTTCGGTGCCAACTCTTCCTTGGCTCTCTCCGAATTGATCTGGCCGGCTAGTGGGGCCGAATTGCGCCGCTATTCTGTGGAGACGAGCCATCAAGTGGAACACAATTGCCTTAATGACACAACTGGCAAGCTAAGAAGCAACTACGGCATTTTTTGCGACACGTTGGTATTGATTCGACCAGACGGCTACATCGGATGTATTATTACGACCGATTGGTTAACATCCTTCGATAAAATGAAGAGAATGATTACTCCATCTTAATTCCAGCTCGACACACTTCGTCTGATGGTCGAAATAAAGATTCAAAGATTCTAATAGAACAAGTCTCTCTGTCACTATTAGGGATCTTTTCAAGTATGAACTACGTTGCGACGCAATACCGAATATTCTTTTTTGCTATCGTAAATGGTACATCTGATTAGTTTAGATTGAGGGAATGTTTCAGCACGTGATCTCTTTTTCTGACATGTTGTATTGATAGTTAAGAAAGGATTAGATTCCAATATTTGGAATTTATACTACCGTAAGGCTCGATCTAAAAATTAGTTGTTGATATTTAACCAGACAGTTTGTGATGGTTGAATTCGAATAAATACCTACTGTATTTGCGTAAAGTAGCTCCGGCACAGTATCGCGTGGCGCATTAACAAAAGCCCGAACTAGCATACCCGGGCTTTTCATGTTGGAGGCGAAGCGCTGCTGTGCATTCCACAATTCGGCAGGTATTGTGTATGGAATTGTATGAGATAGCCATCTAGGGAAACTGCTCCGAATCTCTGACTCTTACATGATAAGTCTTTATTTTGAGTAACTTAATATAAGTACAACTCCAAAGTTCCTTTGGCCCACATAGGGATCTCTTCTCTGCAAAAGATAATATGTTTACATTTGATCTCCGCCACATTCTCAGGTACACTGATGTTGTCGATAAAGGTGACTTCATCTGTAATCTCCAAGGCTGGCTTCAAATTACTTAAAGATTGACCATATCCCCACCGGATATCTTCTTCCGCAATCCAGTGCCCCCCTGCCCCACTCTTGACGCTACCCGATCAATATGCAACTGCACATCTTGCAAACCAATATAACACATGAATACTTTATAGTCTTGTTCCTTAGCTGCCTTCATATCTTTGGACTTTTTCTGAAAAGTTAACTAATGTACATTACGATTTATAAACAACCACCACCTAACTTTAACATTGGTGAAATAGCAAGCTAGCTGCGCATGGGAATAAGATTTTTTAGAATCTATATACTTCACCAAGAAAATGGTTGGTACATTATCTATGTTGTTAGTTATTCCACAGCTTGTCTCAGCAGCAGGTAATTCCGAAAAAAAATTAACTAAGTTTAATTTATCTTCGATTCAAGAAATTAACCAATATATTTCCACCAATAAAAATGTCAACGTTATGCTTTATGATAAAAATGGAAAAATTCTAAATGAGTTTCATAGCGATTCAAATATTATAAGTTATCATTACGATGCAAATGGCGAAATGGTTGACTCAACTGATTCTTTTAATGGAAAAGAAGTTTATAAAAAGGATCCTCTGACACATCAACTTAAAATTGAAAAATATAAAAATAATAAATTGGTTAGTGACTCAAGCCTTTCAGATAGTAACGGCAATGCATCAAATATTGCAACCACCAATCAAGTCTCCCCTTTATCTACTACAGTATATGAGGACTACATTGTTAATAACTTTTCAATGAATGAACTAATATCCGATAGTGACTTTACGAATTCAACGACAATGAGCCAGGCAAATATACAAACTTTATTTGAATCTTCTACTTTCAACTCTATTTTGAAGAACGATGTCACAATATACACTATGGACAATTCAGGAATACCTGTTTACACAGGAAGGACAATAAAGCCTTCAGCCGCAATTAGTGCTGCCGCTACAGCAAATGGAATTAACCCCAAGGTGATACTTGTCACGTTACAGAAAGAATCATCTTTAGTGAAAGACCTTTCCGGCAATCCTGCTCCCTCTTATTCCGATAAACGCTTTGTTTTTGCCATGGGTTATGGAAAAACAGACGTCGGAATTGATTACTCCAAATCTGGATTTGATGTTCAGATAGCAGGAGGAACTCAAACTCTAAAAAACCGTTATAATCAATCCCCTTCTACAGGTTACCCTAGACTTCTACCGGATACCACTGTAACACCTATTAACTATGGTGAGCCCGCGAAATCCTATGGAGGTGTAACCTATAAGAATTATGTATGGGTTAAAAATCGTGCAACATATTCTCTGTACGTTTACACCCCTCACACTATTGACTTTCATTTGCCAAGTTTAGGTGGAGGTAACTATTTGTTTGTCTCTACTGCCAATGGTTGGTGGGGAAGTACCAATAGGTGGAATTAATAAAAAGATTGTGAATCTAATTTTCTAACTCACTTTTGAATTTTAATCAATTAAGAAAAAGCTCTTCCTCCTAAAAGATGAAGAGCTTTTTTTACACGATAGGAATAAAATATAAGTAATGATTCCAGTACGAATCTCATATTAAAAGAGTGGTTTCCTATGCAAAAATTGTTTAATATCTTATTCATTTTTTTCTATCTTCTGGCTCACAGCGTGTTCATCATCAAAAGACTCCCCTAGCTTGGAAAGGTGGACAAAGCCCGTTGGGGAGTTGACGTCCATGCAGACGGCCCAATATGTAATCGGGACGACCAGAGTGCAACCTGAGCTTACGAATGTTTATAATGAACAAGCAGACTTGACTGTGTGGCAGAAATGGCTTGAGGGAGCGGCAAAACCGCAAGCGTTCCCGGAAGATAAAAACATAAACATAATACAAGTCATTGCTTTTTATTATGAGGTCAAGGGACAGACAATGAGAACCGACAGCTACATGCTAGTTACATTTAAGGATGGCACTCTCTACATGAAGCAAATTCGGCCACCGAATAAAATTCAAGATGTGGATCCTTATAACGAATCTGAGAACGATTTAATTATTCGTCGTGCAGGCATGGATGGTTGGTGTCAAATGGGAGATATACACAAACGATTGTTATGAATGTCAAAGTTAACTAGTAATAGCCCATAGTCACTTTGCAAGTCGTAACCCTTTTTTGTTTAATTCTAACCAAAGAGTTTTTTCCTTCTTAGCGATCCCTTGTGCATCTACTGGAATTTTATTGCTATTATAGTAATCCTTTAGCAATCGATTTTAAACAAGTTGATCTAATCATTTTTCCACTTCCTCTTGACCTGATTTGTTTTAAGCAGGAGCTACTGTTGAAGTTGGGGAACTGCTGATTTCCTTTATTCGACATTTATTCTCATTTTTCGTTTGTACTCGTGTTAATATTTTCAGTACTTATTTGAAGTATGGATGGAACGACATGAAAATTCGTAGAAAAACATTTGTAAAAAGTTTAGCCATTGTTTTAATTGTTTTTTTACTTGGATTTATATTGGTAAATGGTTACTTGAATTATTTTAAATCAGGAATATTTCTTAAGGAAGGATTATCAAGTCAGGACATAAAACTTACCCTCACTGAAGGTGAGCTTCACTTTTATCTTTTTGAAAAGACAATCAACAACAAGCCTGTTATTGGGATAATGGTTTTGGAGCAAAGGAATGGATTCGGATGGAGGAAGTTTAGAGAAATATCCATTTCGAAGATAGAGGGGGACATATCCTTCGTGCATATATTATATCCTACTATAAAAAACGGAAATGCAATTGGAAAAAGCATGTGGGGGGGAGTTTTTCCGGATGCAGTTTCCCGAAATGTACATTTTAAAATTGATGACGACGTGATTATTCCGCATCTTCTATTGTTTAATAAGTCTGGTCCTTCCTATTTTTTTACAGAGTCTGACAATGTAACAAGTAGTAATCTTACAATAAAAAATGAATAAGTCTAGGCGTTGAATAATTCGTAATTTACGAGAAGCCGAGAATTGATTTTCTTTTACTACTTTTACTAACTCCGAATAGATGATCGCTGCAAGTAATCCAATAGCTCACATGTGGTGTCGATGAACTTATCAGATACATATTACTTTTCAACGATATAGGTTCTTACAACATCATCACCATCAAATACATGAACTCTGCCACATTCCACACAATGCCAAACATCATGCTTCGGGGGAGGAATATTTAACGGGTCGATGACATTTAAGTTGATGATTTCATCCCATTCCCTGTCGGAATAAACATGTAACTGTACGTCATTGGGGGCTTCTGAATTGGATAGTGTCACTCCACACTTGCAAAGAAATTTAGCCAATGAAGACAACTCCTCTTTACTTCATCAAAATTTCTACTTTGCCAGGCAGTACCTTGTCTTTTTATGTTCCGGCAGCTCTATTCATAACTTTTGAAAAAGGTTCTGCCCTAAATGATTTGAAGAACGGCTTAGGTAGTCCCATAGTCCAATATCCTAAACCCGACTCCCATGAAGAATGAACGCCATTATTGCTCATAAAGAGTGATTGAAAGACCTAATTCCCCCATAAGTCCTTCATTATATTCAACAATAATATTTCTATTTGGAAAAATTTCTTTTGCTCTTCTCGTCCAGTTATATACCAAGATGTCCCCAAACTGTTTCAAAATTTTTTCATTGTCCATAGACTCGCAGGCTTTTTCCAAGAAAAAGTCGCCAAAACTCCAACTATTTACCCATTGTTCAATGTGTTTTTTATTAGCGTTAAATTGCGATTCCAATCCCAATAACTTATCAATTGCTTTTTCCCCTTGAGCCTCGTAGAGATCGGCAATAAATATATAACCATTAACTTCAATAATATTCGGACATAGAACATATGCAACTGAAATAAAATCTTCAATGTAATTACTATTAGCTGAATGGTTAAATAGTGTAACTCCTCTTTGTTCTTTAAACTCATGAAATATCTGTTCGTTTACGATGCTTTGGTATAAATTTATACCATTCATATTATCACCATCCAAATGTATTTTATATAAATTGTGGAACCGCGCCATCTAACTTATATGGCTGGTAGAGCTCTTTTTCAACTGGATTGACGTTGATATTAAACACCTTAACTCTATCACTACTTAAATCATATATTAATTTCCTTTGTCCATCATACACAAAGACATGTTCGCCATTTGCAGTAGTATAGTAGCTATTTGGTGCTCCTGTTACAGGCAGATCACTCCCCGATGAATTTACCTTTACTACTCCATTGTTTTCTAACCCCTTAAATTGAGTAGCGGTTAATTCAGAAGTTTTGGTAGCCCCCCTAATAAATGCATTACCCGCACCATTTGAACTAAAACTATAGTTATTCTGAGCAGATTGAATATTTGCAGCTGCATTTCTCAGTAAATTATAATCTGCGCCAACCATAAAGGCGCCACCTACCATTGCAGGTACACTTGCAATGCATCCCGCTCCGCGGTGAGACAGACTAGTGCTCCTCCACCGCCAATATACGTTCCACCAGCCATCATTGCTCCCGAAACTGCAGAAACTCCTGCGTGGCCAGAGATGTTTCCTCTGTAATAGTCATTGTTGGAACCGCCAAATATTGTTACACCGGCAACATCTAGCGAGGCTGAATCTAATACCCCGGCCGCAAAGTGTGATAATAGCCGATCACCACGAATGTAATTGGCGCCAAGTTGGTTGGATGCGTTGAATGACCCGATGACTTCCCCGTTGTTGTTGTAGACGTAACGGACAACGGCAGATGTTGTCTTCTTGCTTCTGAGGCCATCGACCTGGTAGGCAAAGGTCGTCGTTGCTCCCCCGCGCGTTACACCGGATTGGCGATCCCACTTGTCGAACGTGTTGTCTCCGTCTGCGAATATAGGGGCCGTGTTGCTAGTCGTCGTCATCGACTGCCGATTGCCGCGGACAACGTACGTGTAATCGATAACCGTACCGTTCGGTCGACTCGTTTTCTTCAGTCGATTCAGCTTGTCGTATTGGTAGCCGGTTCTTCCCGTCGCATCGGTAACTGCAGTGATATTGCCGTTGCTGTCATATTCGTAGTCGAACTGCGATAGCACTAGGCTGTTCTTGTAGTTGTAGACGTGCTCCAGCCGATTGACGCTATCGTAAGCATATTCATTTCATGCATATTTATAAAATATAAAGATATTATGGTTTTAAACCATTGTGTATCTTGATCCTTAAGTAGTTGATGCTTCGTGGAGCCTAGTTCGAGCTAATCCTGCTTACAGATTTTGCTAACAGTATGAACGTGTTAGAATCCTCTCTAAACTTGACACTGCCGCTTGGATTTTCGCATATACTTCTGCATTGCTCTTAATGATAAATCGATTGAGCTTGACCACTGGTAAACTAACATTTACATCTGGAATGCTGCCATCTGCTTTCCTACCTTAAAAGGTATTTAATAACATGATTTTAATATTACTGTTACTTACGAACCACCCTTGGTCTACAACTCTCTGCCCTTCAGTTTAATCCATCACATCGGGAATGGGACAATGTTCTTGACTTCCGACAGATGTCTAAAGACATAAATGTTCCAATACTACTCCCCACCCCAAAACAAAATAAACGAGCCACACAGAATAATTGTGTGGCTCGTTTTTGAGAAGAACCGCAGTCTTTATTCTAACTTGAGCAAGATATTGATCTGCAGCTCTTTTGTCTTGTTCATGGCATGCAGCATTGCTAAACGTAAAGGTAAATGTGAAAATTCTTCTGAAGATTTTTTTGCTATTGCCTTTCGATTAATCTCCAAATTCAATGATTCACCAATATCATCCTCAGTCAAAAAAAGCTCAACCAATTTATGCTTGAGCAGATCAATCCCGACTCGCATCGAAAATCTTTTGCGCCAAATACGCCGGTCTTGTGCGCGTATCCGTAAAGTGGTCCCCATCGCCAACGATTAGGCGGAATAAACCGAGTCTTATTGACATATGGGGATTCCAACCGTAGCCCTCCCCTTGAGGCAAAACATTATCTTGGTAGAAATACACATAACTTTTAGGGATTTGTAACGTATAGAAAGCTTTAAGATCCAGATTCTCGAAAAGTGGTTTAGCCGGTTCCGGAGCTACACTTGTATAAAAGAGTTTAGCATCATCGGTGGTGGCTATATTTACGAACAATGCCCGAAATGTATCAAAAGGAAGCATGATTGTATCATCATTTGACATCTTTCTGAGCTCTTCAAAACTTTGTCTCGTTTGGGGCGGTAATTCGTCAGCAAGCGATTCGCCATCTTTTAATACAAACGCATCCCAGAAAACCAAGCGCTTGATACGATCGGGTACCTGTTCTGCAACTTTTTGAATGACTGTTCCACCAAAGCTGTGCCCAACGAGAATAATGTCGAGCAGGTTCAGCTGTTTTATATAATCAACGACTGATTTCGTAATCATTGCATGCGTGACTTTTTTATTTGAATCAGTTCCATGACCTGCGTATTCTGGGGTGTAGACTATGTTCCCTTGACTACGCAGTACTGCAGCTACACCGTCCCAAAAGTGAGCATCTGCCCAGGAACCATGCACAAGTACGAAGGTTAGCCGCTGAGGTGCCATTAGGCGATAGCTTCCTCCATAATCTTGAGGATAATTCCACCAAACCCATCCCGGTTCGGAATAAGGGTTATAATACTGTCCCTGTGGTACGAACGGATAATTAGGATTTGGGATTTGATAATTCCCAGAAGAATAAGGATGCACGAACAACTTCCTCTCTTAGACGACATGATATAACTTATGCCTAACGCGTTTTAAAGATTCACCTTCCAAAGTGCAAGCTATTCTCCCGAGAAAACAGTTGACGTTCAAATAGCCGATCTTCGCCTCCGAAAATAGTTGGCGAACAGCTTCCGCTCCCGGATGAACGGGCCCGCTACTCTATTTCCTCCAGCATCTACTGTCTCACCTAATGCTAGCTCTGTGTCATTGCACCGGACAAGCCATCTTAAAACTTGCAGACCAATTTTATTGGCACTTCTTTAATTGCTCATCCGGAATATGACGAATAAGCCGTGAAATAAACTCTTCCACGGTTAGTTGTTCTTCTTTATCCCTATCATCCGTTTTATCGTGGTACCGAAATACGACTTGTTCCCAAGATCCAAACGTATGTAAACCGGCAATGACTCCTTGTATCACTTTATGTTTCTTCTCAAAATGCTCCTTCTGCATCTCTCGGTTCTTCAGGAAAACCTCACGCAGTCCTTCTTCGATTGTGAAGATCATAGGGCGGTGATTAACTTGGAACACATTTTATACTTTATATGTTAAAACAAACGCCGCGACGGTTTTGCCTGCGAAAGCAGACATACCGCGACGGCGTTTTCTTTTGATCAGTTCTCTTGTTTCGAGGCAACCGCATCCTGGGCGTTGAGCTGGGCGATCAGTTTGTCGCCTTCGACGTCCAGGTTCGGCAGGATACGGTCCAGCCATTTGGGCAGTGCCCACGCCTTGTCTCCGAAGAGTGCCATGACGGCGGGGACAAGCGCCATCCGCACCAGGAACGCATCGATCAGGATGCCGATGGCCAGTGCAAAGCCGATTTGTTTGATCATAATGTCGTGAGTGAAAATAAACCCTGCAAAAACGGACACCATGATGATGGCGGCAGCCACGACAACACGGCTGGATTGGTCGTAGCCGTGAATCACACTATTCACGCCCCGGTGTCCATGGACGTGCGCCTCGCGCATGGACGAAACGAGGAACACCTGGTAGTCCATAGCCAGACCGTACAGGATCCCGGTTGCCAGGATTGGCATGAAGCTCATGATGGGTCCGCCGGTGTCGAACCCGAACAGATTGCTCAACCAGCCCCATTGAAATACGGCAGTGGAAATGCCATACGTCGCCAGAATGCTGAGCAGGAATCCTACCGTCGCTTTAATCGGCACAAGAATCGAGCGGAAAACGAGCAGCAGAATGATGAGTGATAGGATGACAATGATAACGATATAGATCGGGAACACTTCCGCTAGCTTGGATGACATATCGATGTTGATCGCCGTGAACCCCGTCACTCCAAGTGTTACATCGTAGGTTTTGGCAATTGTCGAATCGGCAGCGCGCAAATCCTGCACGAGATCCCGGGTCGCCGTGTCTGTCGGGCCTGTCTTCGGAATGAGGCTCAGAATGGCTATGTTTCCTTCCTGGTTCAACCCGAGCGGTGAGACGACTGACACATCCTGCACCTTCTGAATATCCTGAACGAGACCACCCAACATTTCCGGCGAAATGGTACCCGTAGGATTCTTCGGTTCCGCGACAATCAGCAACGGCCCGTTGAAGCCTTCCCCAAAGCCCTTGGATATCGCGTCATAGCTTTGGCGTTGAGGCGTATCCAGATTCGCGGTCGATCCGTTAGGCATGCCCATTCGCATTTCGGTGGCCGGAATCGCCGCGAAACCGAGAATGACAATCACGCCCAGGATAACCAGCCAGCGGTATTTGACGACGCCTTTGACATAGCGGTCAGCGACTCCGTGCTTGTCAGCCGACTTGGAACGGATTTTCTCGCGCGCTTTGCTGGAGCAGATGCGTTCCCCCATCAGACCAAGCAGCGCTGGCAGCAGCGTGAGCGCGATGAGCACATTGAGGAACACGGTCACCGAAGCAACGAGTGCCATCAAGCTCAGGAACGAAATTTCGATAATGAGTAAGCCGCATAGAGCGATGATAACCGTCAACCCGGCGAAAAATACCGCGCTTCCGGCGGTGCCGACCGCTCGGGCAGCCGCTTCGCGAGCCGACAGTCCCTGATCCAGAATAAGGCGGCGCTGGCGGTTGACAATAAAGAGCGCATAGTCGATACCAACGGCCAGACCGATCATCAGCGCCAGTACCGGCGTAATTGAGCTCATGGTGACGAAGCTTGAGATTGCGAATGCGCCTCCGACCCCGATCGCCACGCCGAACAACGCGACGACCAGCGGCAGACCGGCCGCAACGATGGAGCCCAACGTAACGACGAGTACAATGGCAGCTATGACTAAGCCGTAGATTTCGTTGGTGCCGACCGGGATGTCGACGACATTTAGAGAATCGCTCGGCAGCACGGCAATGCCGGGATCTTTCTCGACGTCCTTAACCGCTTCGACTACGGAATCCGTGACACCCTTCGGCAAGGAAGTTTGCATGACGGTAAACTGGAATTGAAACAGGGCGACGCTACCGTCGGTGGCGATCAGTACGCCCGGCACCGGCACGTTGTCGATCATCAGCGGCATGTAAGGCGGCATTTCGGCGGGCGCCGATTCCGGTGAGGCTTGCTCGGCTTTCCCGCTTTGAGCGCCTTCAGTTTGTGTCGCCGCTTGTGCGGCCTGGTCGCCATCCGCGGAAACTCCGCCTTGGGCGGCAGCGGCTACCAGCTCGGCGGGATTAATCACATATTCCAGCGCATAGACTTTGTTGATCGCTTCGGTGATTTTCGCCAGACGCTCTGGCGTATCGAGGCGCTCACCTTGCGCAGCGGCGAATACGACGCTCGCTTGGCCGCCAGCCGCTTGCGGCAGCTCCTGCACCAGCTTGTCGAGAACCTTTTGAGATTCGGTGCCCTCCAGCTTCATCTCCGAGCTGATGTTAAGCCCGTTGACGCCAATCATCGCTACGACGATGCCCAGGATCACAATCCAGCTTGAAATGATGGCCCAGGGCTTGTCGTAGGCAGCTTTACCTATTTTGTACAGAAACGTTGACATGGCAGTATGGCACTCCTTTTTTAATCTAATATCAGAAGCCGTTACGCAAATAGTCGAAGATTGTATCCAAATATTCGCCGAAGGTAACTACTTCCGGTGTTTCCTTGGGAGAATCGCCGGGCAGCAGGATCTGGAGACTTCCGTCGATGACGGGGAGGATCGCTCCGTATACTGCGCCAATGAGCAAGTGGCTGTATCCTACCGAAAAACGTCCTTGAAAATGAAAGCTGATCGTCTCGCGGGCCGCCGTTTGCAGCCGACGGAAGGTGCTGAGAATATACGGATCCAACGTGGGATATCGTATGGATAACGACATCAGGTCGCGCATTCTCCGGAACAGATCCGCGGTGAACTGCGCCTTCAGCCAGTGGTGTAGCACATCCAGCGGTGTGGCGCCCTCGGGTAATTCCGTAATCATTTCTTCCGCGCCGGCCATATCGTCGGAAGGGAAGGCAGCCATCGCGACGGCTTCCTCCTTGCACGTAAAGTGATTGGCAAACGTCCTGCGGGAATAACCGGCGCGCTGGGCGATTTCGTCCACGACAAAGCCGTCCAGTCCGCGTTCGAGCGCTAGCTGAAATGCCGCCTCTGACAGGGCGTGGGCTGTCGCCTCCTTTTTGATATAGCGCAGACTGTGCTTCTCCACGGATTTTTACACCTCGCTCTCATTCGTCTGATTGGGATGACAATAACTTAACATATGGTTGCCCAAAGTGCAATTATACTCAAAGTGCATTAATGCCTAAAGTGCAGATTTGTGGAGAAATTGTGACGCAGTTTTGTCCGAAGCGCGGCTTTCCTGTGTAGGTGATTAGATTAAATCGGCGTACGTAGGAGAAACCGATAATATCCTCGATCGGTGCATCCAGACGCGGATAACTTTGTTTTGTTGGTAATGAGATGGTGATTATTCCCCGAACATCCCCTCTCTCCATCTCATTCGTGACGTTTATGCCCTTGTTCCGATATGTACTAGAATTCAGAAACCAATAAGTCAGAGTGAAGATACTGAATCATTTCGAGGGAGCGTAACGATAATTATTCATTTTAGATCGTGTACTTGAACCGTAATACTATCAAAAAATTTATTACCGAAATAAGCATCTAATCTCCAAAAACCAGGTGAAGGTAATGACATTTGTAAAGGAGTGTGTCCGTCAGCTCCATTATTAGGTCCACCTAATTCTAAGGCTTCAATTACAGTGGTTTTTTCTTCTGATTCTTTGCTAATACCCATTAGTTTTAATGAACCTTTAGTTCTTCAGGTTTCCCCCAAAAGTGCCACATATATTTTTGTTTTTTATTCGGGTAAAAACGGTCTACTTCACCATCATCATAATTACAATTTTAGGATAAATCAGCCCAACTAATCCCTTTTCAAGTATTTTCTTAAAATTACCATTTACGGATTCTTACAGTATGCTTTTTATTTTTAAACTAACCCGCCCAGCTCAACGAGGCTACCGATCCATGTCGGCAGCCTCGTTCTGGTTGTTTATTGAGCTATTGTTCCCCTTCAGCTTAATAGCTTGAACAATTTATTGTAAATTAACTCTGATAATGCTCTTTATTATGTTGATATCCATAACTCCCGCAGAATACGGTTCCAATTCTTCAATCTCGATGAAGTCTTGTCCATCAGGGCTCCAATCAAGGATGTATCCAAATATACTGCTCCAGACGTCGTTATAATTCTTACCTTTTTTCTGAAGAAAACTTCAATTTTATTTCTCTCCAAGCTTAACGTCACCTCTTTTAAAAGGATACAGGCAAGTAAACTATTGCACTAAACTGCCTTTTCCCGATGATTATTGTGGTATAGTTCCTCGTTAGCATAGCTCTTGAACATTCTATATTTCACTTTCCTCCAACATGAAATACACCAATTACGGTTTCACCATCAACGTCATACAGCGGAATATCACGACCACCTGGTGATCTACTGTTCTGTATCGCAATGGCTTCCTCGGGTGATTTTGGTTGCTCACCGTCTATGTCTTTTTTCAGCACATATCCTTGTGTGCCATCCAAACCTATAGCATTGATTAATTCAGGTTCCGTTTCTGGAGACGTAGCATTTGCGACAGAACCGTATGTCTGTCCGTTTTTATTTTTAGGATAGTCCATATTCTTAGCGCCAATATGAAAAGAACCAATTATGGTTTTCCCATCAGCATCATACAATTGGACATCACGACCAAGTTCACCGAGATAATCTTTTTTCAGCACATATCCTGCAAGACCATTAACACTTCCTACATGGATTAAGTCAGGTAGCATTTCAACGGGAGTGGCTTCTTCAGCAGAACCGTATGTCTGCCCAATTTCATTTTCGGGATAGTTAGGAGGATTTGTGGGGCTCTGATTAATTGCGCTTTTAGCAAAAGTGCTTTGGAACGCCACTGCACCTGCCACTACACAAACGAAAAAAATCATACCAATCAATATTCTAGTGTTTATAGAATTCATCCTCACATTTGTTCACTCCCTAAAAGTTTCTCACTCTTCACTCTATAGCCGTTATCCTTTTCACTTCTTATACGACACCAAATAATGGAAAGTTGCGCTAAACTGCCAGTTAGCTCAACGAGGCTACCGATCCATGTCGGTAGCCTCGTTCTGGTTGTTTATTGAGCTATAGTTCCCCTTTAGTTGAATAAAACGAGAGTACCACAAGAATGATCAATTAAAATAACTTAGGGTGATTTAACCATTCGTCCCAATCTACGCTACCTTGAACTCTTAGTAAACGATAAAAGAAGCGATATGGGACTCTATACAACTCCAAATCAGGTAGAGATAAATGTTTATGATAAGCATTTTTAAATATATCCGCGGAATGCTTATTCATTAAATATTCCAGACCAATGAAATCTAATTCCCTTGGACCTAATACATACACTTCTGTGTCAACGAGACCTGTGATTACTTCACTATTAGTAATAAATTGTGAAGGGTCCATATCGACTAGAACAAATGACGAGTGAGTTGGAGTAGGTAAAGCCTTAAGCATATCTATCATTTTAGGGAGTAACTTTTGTGCTTGTATGTCATTTTTGTAATAAATTCTAGCCAACTCACTTATGGTAGCAATTAACTCATCATGGAAATTCTTTATAGGTGTTCTGAACCTACCTGAAGCTGTTCCTACATAATCGGATTTATATTTATGTATACTTGCTATTCCCTCGCCTAAACTTTCAATTAATGATTGTGGCTGATCGTCAAAAGAACGACAAACTCCCCCTTCTAGTTTTTCTACAACAACAAATTGTCTTTCGTTCATGCTTCCTTTTCTTATTACTTTAGGAATAGGAATAGTGCTGAACTTTCTCAAGGTGTTATTAATATACTCCATCTCATGGACATTTCTTGGGTCAACCCCGAACAACTTATTACATCCATACCAAAAGTCATTATTAGGTCTCTCTAACATTCTTGTTGTTCGGACAACAACCTCTTCATTCTCTGTTTTTACAAGCCACACATCACTTGCATGATCATCGTATCCAGGGCTTAATTCTGATTGTTGAGTTATTGGGTCCTTAAATAAAAACTGTAAGTTCTCCAAAATAAACTACACCTCAAATGAGATTCTGGTTTTCAAAAATCTTCGTAAATTCTATTCACTCATTGTAGTATTCAAGGAATAACTAAACTATCCTCCCTGTTAGCGCAACGAGACTGCCGATCCTTGCCGACAGCCTCGTTCTAGTTGCTTATTGAGCTATAGTGTCCCGTTAGTTGAATGCTTATTTCGAATTTGGAATTGAATATCTTGATTTGAAACATTAATAAACTTTACCAACAATGCGATTTTGTTTTCAGCATTGATACGTTCCCAGTAAAAGTCTGCTATTTCATTATTTGAATCGAATAGTGGTACTTCGAAAGGATCACCTTCAAATGGCTTTAGTACACCATTCTGCTCAGAGTTATACGTGTGAATGCAGTGACCAATGCCACTCTTAAACTTGCTGTATTGATAACTATTACGTAAGCAAACTGAAGGGTCGTTTTCATGTGTTTTTAAAATCGACAAACTGTACTGTTTAAGGTCTGTGTTAATCACGGCTGAAATTCTCGGTGTAAAGTGTGGAGCGTCAGGTTCAAACTCTCGAAGCATTAACGATTGTTCGAAGGTCCGGTTATGCTGCAACCCATCATAGATAGTATCAGTTTGATCACCATTCGAGACAATGTGCACGTTCTCCCAATGTCGAATAGGATAATAAATAATTAGTGATGGATCTTCCATTTGTGCGGGATCAAGTGCTTTGTTCTTTACGCTCCATCCATCCAGTTCAAAGACGCGGTTGCGGCTGTTCGTGCTTCTCCCCATAATCCAATACACCTGTACATAATGCGACCCGGAAGGAGTCATTCCTACGATAAGCGTTCTTCCGGGATATGGATTTTCAAACAAATCTTGTTGAACTGTTTTCACTGCTCTTGCTCCTCTCGAGTAAACATAAAGAGGTAAGGGGAAATTCCCCTTACCTCTGCCCAGGCGTACGGCTCCAACTTATATGCTTCCTCATGGATCCCCATGCTTCGCCAGTCACATATAAGTTCTAAATTACTTCCTATAATAGCAATTACTGCTAGTAAAATCAATTATGACCATGGCTTAAACAACACCAAAGGCTACAATGCTCTACTGCCCGATAGCTGAACAGTTACTGTAATTACAAAGCTAGTACGTATCGGTTCAATTTACTTAAATCTAGTTACCTTAACAGTATTCATGCCAACAAAACGATAACAAGCAATTCGAAGAGCACTAAAGTAAGAATCGCCGCCTCACTAGGACCAAAGAAGGCACGTTGTCCTGATGGTTGTGAAACCCTTATACAAACGTGTCTACTATCGACATGTACAATTACACCTTCGTAGGTATTACCGTCTAGGGTCTGAACATGTACTCGTTGATTTAAATGCGTGCTGGATATTTGATATACACGATCCCGAATTGACCTTAAAGTAGTAACTACGTTAGGGTCCGCGTGGTACAGAACTCGTTCTTGAGTTGCTGGATATTGATAACTCATCACATAACCTCCGCAGATCTGAAATATCACTCTTTTTCACACTATGCAGTTGCCTAGATTTAGGTTCGTTCTTCGCTTTTTACTTTTACACTGACAAATATCCGCTAATATAAATTTTCCCCATAAAACCCGGCTTGAGCCTTCGGCAGCCTGATGACATGATGCTATATATCCGTTACATCAACTTAAGTATCCCCCCCTCATGATCTGCCATGAAGGGGCTCTTTTAATTCTGTACCAATTCTTTCCTCGATAAAAAAAGCCTGCAGAGCGTAATGAAATGCACCCCTTAGAATTGAGAGCCTCTATCATATAGCCATATACGTTAAAGCGATCGGCGATTCGAAAAGCCTTTGGAAAACATTCGCTGATCCATGTGTGATAAGTCCATCACAACTGTACAAGGTGTCAGCACAGGAATCCGGATGGTGCTCGGCATATGCACGTAAATCCACAAGCTTTCGTCCGGGTAATAGATCGAGCATCATCTCCCCTTTCAGGTCATATCACACTGCGAACACTGCATTCGAACAGCTGGAATCAAAAGATAGACTTTCTTTTAGAAATCCGGAAGATACCTAACGGAATGTGAGTTATTGCTTCCTTTCGAATGACAGATTCAATGCAAGGAATTAAACTGGACAACACTTAAAAAGTACGTGTATTCAAACAAGGAAGCAACAAAAAGCAACTAATTACTCTCAGTTGCTTTTTGTTGCTTTGAGCTATAGGATTGTACCTTTGGTCTACTCTGTAATGCCACCGAACGGCACAATTAGCTTTTTGTACACACAAATATTTGAAGTGATTATTGGCAAGTACCGTTAATAATTTATTTCGATTTGTTCAGTTCTTCATCTATAAAATTTTTTATAGCTCTTTCTTTTGAGAATTTATCGTTATTATATTGTTTAGAGCCATTCTTTGGAACAGATAGGCTTTTCCAGCTACTCTTATTTAACATTTTTGCAGCATAAACAATCTGTCCGACGTGATATGGATAATGTGCTAACTGTCTATTAATGGCCTCAATAATTGTATGTCCTTCATTGCGAATATACACAATTTGTAATAATTGATCAGTTGTAATGGAATCTATTGCATTCAGTAGACATGTCCAGCCTTCGTCCCATTTCTTTAAAAGCTCATCTTTCGTTTCAATATCATTCTCAAATTCCGAATCTCTATCTCTCCAAGACTTTTCTCCGTCACTGATTAAAAAATCTGTCCACCTTGAAAGCATATTTCCCCACAAGTGTTTTACTATAGTTGCGATGCTATTAGAATCGTCATTAAAAGTCTCAAATAACTGTTCTGAATCGACTTGATTAATAGCTGCTTCTCCTAATGTTTTGTAGTAAAGAAATTGTTTTTTTGCACTTTCCAAATACATTTGTTCAGTATTCATGTCTAACCCCCTAATTTTCCAATCACAATCCACTAAATTTTCTTGATCTTATACGATTACTTCTTTATGATCTAGCATAATCTATTTAGCCATTTCTATTAATCCCCTTCTTTTCCAAAATGACATCAATTTTAGATACTTTAATATTCCTAAGTTAATATCCCTTTTATTCATCACTGTATTAAACTCATTTAATACTTGTTTCCCATATTTACACCAAGTCCCTATTGCGCTTGCAAAAAGATTTCGAGGACAGTCCTATGATTTGCTCGTCAGCTACACGACCCTTACGGCAGGTATATGAAATTGAAGCGAAGGCCAGCTTTGAGTACAATTACCCTGTTATTATTCCTATACCTAAAAATTATGAGGAGGATGCAACGATGATTATTGTTACGAACAGATCTAATATAAGGGAACGGCAACGGCGATAAGCTTATCGAGCGTTTCGACAGAATTGGCTAAGTAGAGGGCATGGAAGGTTTTTTAGGCTTAGAGGTTTTGCTCAAGCAAAATACAGCGGAATATGATGAGGTTTCGGTCGTTACTAACTGGAATTCAATGGATGATATCCAAGCGTGGACTAGAAGCTAAGCGTTCCGCGAGTTCCATTCCCATCGCAAGACGCCGGATTATTTCATTTCCAACAAGATCTTGTTCCAAGAGGTCACAATCAAACGCAATCCGCTTCCTCCTGTGCAGGCAGAAGTGATCGCAGAAGCAAAGGATCAATAGTTTCTCCAATGCAAAAACAAGCAGAAGACGGTTGCCCCCATCGTCTGCCTGTTTTGTTACCTCACGCACAGTATCCATTAAAGCCTATTCAGCTTATATTGCAGTCCGCCCAATATGAATACGGTCATATCCTCAATCATATCTTCCATTGGCGGTTGCGTGTTTTCAAACAAGGTAGACCAGTATTTCGTATGCCTATGGAACAATAATGTACCTACGATCGACATTAAAGCCGTATCCAAGGAATGGAACTGGAATATCCCCTGCTCTCTCCCTTGCTCGAGCCAACTCCGCAGTCGCAGCCAGATCGGCATGACATGCTGGCGAATTTTCTGAATGCGTTCAGTATCCATAATGATTTCCTGCTGAATGATCCCAATTAGCTGGTAATCGTTGTAACGAAATTTGGTCACTTCGCTCACTATGAGCCTAACTCCCCCAGCAGGATCCAAAGTCGGATCTATTTTGGACAACTGATCGTTAGGAAAGAAATGATCGAATAATGCTCCAAACATATTTTCTTTCCCGCCAAAATGGTAGGAGACAAGGGCGATGTTAACGCCAGCTTCCTCGCATATCTGCCTAACGGTTGTTTTTTCGAATCCGTACTGGGCGAACAGCTTCTTGGCTGCTAACAAGATTCTTATTTTTATATCCGTGTCTCCTAATGTCATAACGATCCCCCATAGAAGCATATTTCTTATATTTTCATTCATACTAGCATAAACTGCAAGAAACTTGGCTAAATTATCGTCTTTGACCTGCTACGGCAACACTAGGCTGCTGCTGATGCAGTGCCGGCTGTATCTTTCTTAACTGCTACAGCCAATATGCTGATTGCAATGGCAATGACTGCGATAATGACAAGCTTATAGGCATCAGAATTAGCAGCCGGACCTCCGAATAAAATATTCATCGTACCTTCTACCGCATAGGTTGCAGGAAGGGCATCGCCAAGATTGATAAAGAAGTTTGACAGCAGCTCGCGCGGAACGATTGCACCCGAAGTAACCAGCTGCGCAGATAACAAAATAATATTAAACAGCATGCCTGCCATTCCGAACAGGTATAAGAAGAGCTGGGATACAAATATGAAAGTGAGCATGAACAGCAATTGGAATAACCAGATATGAAGGAATCCGCCGGCCATTTGACCGCCAAAAGACGCAAGCAGCGTTGAGCCGACAAGCGAGACGACTACCGCGGCAATTCCATTGAGTACGCTTCTTGCACCGAAACGGCGCCATCTGCTAACCGTACCACTTATAGCCAAGTACGACTGTTCAAAGTTCATCCCCATAATCATCGCACCAACGTATGATGCAAGCACCATCATCATTGGAACCATCTGATTGTTCATGCCTTTAACCACGTTCGTGGAATGGATATCTGACGTCACTCGCTGTGACAAGCTTTGCGCTGCAGCGGCAGCCTGATCGGCAGGAAGGTTCATATTGCCAAGCACGGTTTGGATGCCACCTGCAATTGCCTGCCCGTTCACTTGCGCCGTAATTTGCGCTGCTGCGCCGCTCATGATGCTTTTGATAAGTGCCGGATTGGACTCATTAATAAGATATTGAATAGAAGCGGTCCCGTCTGCAGCTGTTGCTTTCTGAGTAAAATCGGCTGGTACCACGACGACCATTTGAATGTCGCGCCCATCAAGCTGCTGCTTAGCCTCAGCAACGCTGTCAATTTTCCGCATATCGAAAGGTAAGTTTTGTAGCAAGCCAGCCGTAATTTGTTGCCCCATTTGCTGATCCTCGTTGACAACGGCAATTTTCAATTGGTCTATACGATCTGTAACCCCGTTGTAGCCTGTCATCCAAATGACCGAGAAAATAACCTGGAACATTATTGCCGTAATTAAACCAACCCAAGTCGTTGGGCGTTTCATAAAAGCTTGTATTGCGTTTTTCATTTCTAATAACTCCTTTTCTCTAATTAAACAACCGTTTGAAACAATTGTTTAAATAATAGACAGGAATGTATCTTTTGTCAACAAAAAAGGCTCAATATATGAATTAGTGGTTGAACTTTTTAGCACGGCAGGCGGAGTCGATTGCATTCAATTAAAATACCAGCTTTGTAGCATTCTCGATTACGTTTGAAATAGTGTCGGCGCTGGTAAGCCTTGATGCGATTATGTCGTCCTTTGCCTGTCGGATGACAATCGGTTGTTACTCTCGCATGTGGTTCAATTGTTATTAGAGCGTTTTCATGAATTTTTCTACTGGAACGATTTCACCATGGTCATCATCGACATAAATATTTCTTAAATTACCTTTCAACAAAACTTTTCTCAATAATTCTTTTGAAGTAAACGTCAATAATATAAAATTAGGACTGCCGTAAGGTATTTTCTTTAGCTCATTTATATCAAAGTGGGTAGATAATTGTTCACTAAAATCAAAATATAAATGGCCGTCCGGGTACTCAACAACATATCTAGCATTACTTACTGTGTAATTAGCAATACTTCCATGGTGGGGAATATTTTTAATTAAGTCTAATGTGAAACTACTATTTCCAATTAGAACGACTGATTGCATTTAGCAGCACCATCCCTACTATTGTTTTCCGCCAATAAACTTAATCAGTTCATCAAAACTTTGAAGAAATAGAGATTATTGGAAATTTATGTATTTTGAACCGGAAAGAATCTTATAGCGGTTTGTTAGAACAAAAACAAGGAATTTATGTAGCATTAGATGAACTATCTAATAATCTTTTAGGATTTGCAGCTATTAAACCGGATCTCGATATTCCAAAATGCTTGATCTTGGATTCACTTCACGTTTCACCGAATTCGATGCCTTTTATTGCTCCGACGGACAGCATCGTCTTCGCTGCTGTTATTCTTAATCAACTAAGTAGACCATAAAAGCTTTGGCTTTAGCTCCTACAACAACTTCCTCTACTTCCTCCTGCCAAAACGGTAGAATTATATCTGTGAAGTCTGCTACAATTTCTTGCTTTAGTTTAGGAGCATTTTTAAGAAATTCAGAAAAATCGTAAATGATTAGTGCATAACCATCCTTACCCAACCAATCTAAATCCCTTATCCAGTCAAGGTATCTATCCATGCTGTCTATGCAAGCTGTTGGGAATATAAATTTCGATTGTATCTCCGTGACATACTCTTCCCATGTTTGAATATACGCCCCACTAATTTCAGCAATATGGTATTTATTATTCAACAAATCTGATTTTATTGAATAAATATTGGCGATATTGGTTTCTAAAACCTTGTTTTCAATAATTTTATCCATATCTTCACACCCCTTATCTAACTCCAACCTTGGTAACTTTCCATCCTTATTTTGATATCTGCTTCTCGATGCGGTACCTCGTGTTTGACCAGACACACTGTCTTTCCATCTATTCTTATTCTTCCGGCCAAGTCGCAACTCAGCTTACATTCACGATAAAGTCTCTCTTGTCTTGGAAGTCGTGGCTTGTATCGCCATCCGTTAGTTTTTTAAGTCATTTTTACTTTTAATAAATCGCATCCAGTAATGTTAGAGGACTCAATTCTGCTTTTTATTGACTCAGAAACAAATGTCGGATTCCTTTCATTAGTTAATTTATAAAGATGTTTTCCGACAAGTTCACTGTTTTTCAAAGCAAACTTTTTTACTGAAAGTATCTTCTTTTCATCTAAAGAAAAATATGCATGGTCTGAAATGCTTAAATCAAGTGCATCAACGTGTTCAAGGACATTACAAACAAAATACCCACAGAGATTAGTTCGGCACTGGGTGGGGTCTTATTAAGATGTCGTTCAATACAAAAAACCATGGAGTGGTTACACTCGCATGTGATCAAGAAAAAACTCCAACTAAGCCTTGAGAACTAAATAATAACCTTCCTCTTCATTGAAGTCCTTTGTTCTCTTAAATTGACTGACTCTCATCGTCGAGAATCTCCCGTCCTTGCCTTTAACTAAAATTATGTTATAATAAAAGATACCGAACGGTATCTTAATTTGTGCAAAAAGCCGGTACAGAATGAATTAGCGTCGGGCCATCCACCCAGGGGACGTAGGAATTAGTTCATGGTAGAGCTGACTTCTTTTGATTTCATGACAGGCACTGACTGTTCGGAATAAATCAAACTTGTAGGGGGATTTTACAATGACTATAAAAGTTGGCATTAACGGTTTTGGACGGATCGGAAGACTCGCTTTTCGTCGAATTCAAGAGGTTAAGGGAGTTGAGGTTGTGGCAATTAACGACCTTACCAATGCGAAAATGTTAGCACATCTGCTCAAATACGATACTACGCAAGGCACTTTTCGTGGGGACATCGAAGTTCATAACGGAAGCTTCACTGTTAACGACAAAGAAGTTAAGGTGCTGGCTAAGCGTAATCCTGAAGAAATCCCTTGGGAAGAGCTTGGCGTTGAAATCGTACTCGAGTGTACGGGCTTCTTCACCACTAAAGAAAAGGCCGAGCTTCACTTGAAAGGCGGAGCGAAGAAAGTCGTCATTTCCGCCCCTGCTACAGGCGACATGAAAACAATCGTATACAACGTGAATCATGACACCCTGGACGGAACAGAAACCGTTATTTCCGGCGCATCCTGTACAACAAACTGTCTGGCTCCCATGGCTAAAGCTCTGCACGACAAGTTTGGCATTCAATCCGGATTAATGACGACCATTCACGCCTTTACAGGCAACCAGAATACACTTGACGCTCCGGATCCTAAAGGAGACTTTCGAGCAGCACGCGCCGCTTCTGAGAACATTGTTCCCTATTCCACTGGTGCTGCAAAAGCCATTGGCCTCGTTCTTCCCGAACTGAAGGGTAAGCTGGATGGTGCATCTCAACGTGTCCCTGTTGCAACAGGTTCCGTAACGGAGCTCGTAACCGTATTGAACTCCAAAGTAACGATTGAGGAAGTTAACGCTGCTATGAAAGAAGCGTCTGATCCAGAAACTTACGGATACACGGAAGACGAGATCGTATCTTCCGATGTTAAGGGTATGACATTCGGATCCCTTTTTGATGCCACCCAAACAAAAGTGCTAACAGTTGGAGACCAGCAGCTGGTGAAAACCGTAGCTTGGTACGATAACGAAATGTCTTACACAGCCCAATTGGTTCGCACTTTGGAGCACTTCGCTAAAATAGCTAGGTAAATAACTTCCCAGAGCTATTTTATCCATATTGCTATCAAGAATGGTCGGAGAAATAGTCGACAAGCGCGGAAAAAGCAGCATGCTGAATGCGACTCCTATGCTCATACTAATGGCTCCTGTATTGTTAGCAGAAGTGGGGACTGGCCGTTATAGCGGTTTTGGTTTTTCTATACGCGTTACGACTAGCCCCCAATTCCGCTTTGCTCCATCTCGAGCAAACACCATTTCCTTTGTTGATCCGGTTCGACTTGCTTGTACATCTGACTAACGAATCTTTAAGCAAAATTGCTGCAAATAGATCGAGAAGTTTGCTGTATTCATTTGCATGTGCTTGTTATCTCTATCCACCTTGCTGAGCAAAATGCTTCCTTCCAACAAGGAAAATGCAAATGAAGCAAGCGCATCCGAATCCAGATCTTCCTTAAACTCCCCAGCATTAATCCCGTCACGTATAATACTTTTCATCAAATCCAAGACAGTATGCAGTCCCTGACTTGCCCGGTCACGAAGCTCCGAATGAGTATCGTCACTTTCTACAGCTGTATTCTGCATGGGACATCCGCCAATAAATGGTGGATTGTTGACAACATCTTCATAAACACGAAAAAATGCAACTAACCGTCCTGACGCGGACTGCTCTTGATCGATCGCCTCAGAAAATTTTCTAGAGACCAAACTGGCAGCGTAATTGTAAGCTTCAAGAGCAATCTCGTCTTTACTAGTAAAATGTCGATAAATGCCCCCTTTCTTAATTCCGGTGTCGGCAATTATATCGTTTAACGAAGTACCGGCATATCCTCTTTGATTAAAGATTGCTGCCGATTTCATAATGATGTGTTCGCGTGTACGATCTCCTTTTTTCATGAGCACCTCCGAATGAACTTTATTCTAATCTAACATTTTATCAAGTTTTAAGATTGAAACCTTGTCAACCACTTCATGTCACATTAAAGATACTGATTGGTATCTTTATTATATAACAAACCCTTAATCATTACTAACATTTCTAAAATTCACTAACCCCTTCGATTATTCAAGAATCTTGAAAAACTACTTCAGATGCTCTTTATTCGGATAGGCAATTTGATACCAGTATTCAGGGAACCATGGCTTATATGTATTATTGGTTGAATAATGGGTTCATTCGGCACTGGGTAAGGGTTGCAATTAAGAAAAAAGAAAACCACATGGAGTTGTTACACTCGCATTTGGCCGTATGGTAAGTTAATCGCGATTACGTATTTTTATATATATTTTATAGTAACATATGTTTAAAACTACCATGATCATAAATAAAATAAATGAAAAGCCATAGTAAAAAACTGAAAAAATGAACATTCCGATATTAACCCAAAAAAGAACAACTATTATATCATTTGCTTTTCCATCAAGAAGTTTGTATCTAATTCCTCCAATAATATTCATTGCTAACGCAAAAATTAGTAGTTGCATTGTCGTTTTGATATCCAATCTCACCCCCCTATTGTATTGAAAGCAATTCTTTCTTTCTTTCTTTCTTTTTTCAATCTATCTAGTTCTGCAGGGTCAAAATAATTTCTATTTTTCACCTTATTACTGTTGAAATCTTAGTAACCTTCCCTTCCTCAAGAAGTTCCCTAATTCGTTCAGTAGCAAATAAGTATCGTGCAAATAATTGACCTTTTGTCTCTCCAGTCATGTAATCTCCTAATCCAGGTCAGATAAAGTAAAACTCAATAATTTTGTCAATTCCATCATTATATTTAAATGTATCCCAGAAATCTTTAATTGTCATTCCTACACTTATTAATCCTAACAGCCTACCTAAACTTTTAACTGCCTTAAAATTCGGATCCGAAGTTTCTATTTTTTGGGCATCACGAGTTGTTAAATCCAGAGCAAACTGAGTAAAATATTTTGCTGCATCATTTTGAATATTTCGGTTTGGCAAAGCCGCTTGATTAATGAGTTAGAGCCACGTTGTTAATAAAATAGAGCCATGATGTTAATGTGTAGATCCACTTTAGATATAGGTTGTAAAAAATTATTGCGAGTGGTCACTAGACTAACGGAAGGTACAGCTTGATCGAAGCATGACATTGTGAAGCTTTGCGAAGATGTATCCCCGAGTACGATGACGCATAACACCAGCCATTCATAAGTCAGACAAACAAGTTTTTCAACAAAGTACCATGTGCTACATATATTAATCCATGACAATTGACTATATAAATTGAAACGGAGGATGATTAATGAGTAACTCACTTATGCCCCAATATGCTTATTCTGGCGAACCTTATGGGAGGTTACCGACGGTTACGGACGACCGACAGATGATGCCTCATCCCATACTTCTGGAGGCTAGACAAACTGCTCCAAATCAAATATTGCTTATGTACGATCAGCAGACTGATTTAGCATCAGCAACAAATATATCCAATTACTGGATTAGAAGCAATGTGGGGCCCGTTGGAATTGCCAGCGTTGGGATGGGCGAAGCAATTTCGCCAGCTAACCTAATACGTCCTGAATTGGGAATGATTTCGCCTGTCGACAATTCGAAAACGAGATTTGTCATGACTTTTAGAGTAAATGCAATGACGGGTGTCTTATACGTAGTGCTTCCTTGTTTTGTTAACTTGGAGGGAAGATCGGGTTACGGGGGTGCAAACTGGGGGCCCTTCAGCAGAAATGTGTTTATCGGAATGTAAATAAGATATTGAACTATCGTTGACTCCATCACCTTTTGTTGAGTAAATGGAGAACGAGTTAAATTGGTTGACTAAGAGCCATCATAAACATGATGGCTTTCGTCAGTGACACGGTGGCTCTATTATATTAACTCTATCATATCCCTTTATTATAAGAATAATACCGGCTACAGCTAACCATCGATCCGCCGCGCCTAGTTTCTCTCCAGTTATACTTGCTGCGAAGTGAGGACATGGGATAAAACCTTGCTGTACAAAGTCGCTACTTTTTTATGGTTGTAACAGCATCTTCCATGATTTCATAATTAATAGCCCCGCGGAACTTTTCACGAACGATGCCTTGAGCATCGACCAGGTATGTAGTGGGATATGCTATAATCTGATAGTCCTGCATTACATCTCCAACTTGGTCCAATATCACGGGGAACGTAAGCTTCTCACCCTCTACATATGCCTTAATTTTATCCTTAGATTTCTCCGTATAGGTCATGTTCACCCCCAAGATGACAACATTCTCCGCCTTATAGTCATCATAAAACTTTTGCATATGCGGCATTTCAATTCGGCATGGCGGACACCATGTCGCCCAGAAGTTAATCATGACCGTCTTTCCCCGGAAGTCCGAGAGTCGTACGGGATTTCCTTGCAAGTCATGAAGGGAGATCTCGGGAGCAAGCTTTCCTTTATCAATCCCCACCTCTACCCCGGCATCGCTGGCTTCCGTCTGTAAAATCCCCCCTTTCTTGGATGGCGATTCGCTAAAATAATCGTATCCCCCATAAGCGACCAAACCGAGTAAAACGAGAATGACAATTATGTTCCTCTTCAATTTGTACATCTCCCTAACTTAATTTTCTTTTGCGCTGCTTATTAAGTACTGATCTTTCACTAGAGCCCTGATCTTAAAAATTGATATCCCAGAAGCTGTAACGGGAAAGGAAAGCGCTCATTTTTTGCAGCTGTCCTGTAAATAACAATAAACCCATTGCTATAAGCAGCCACCCGTTGATTTTGGAGAGCAGCGGCATCCACCGGTTCATTTTCTTCATCACTTTCATCGAATACGACAGCAGCCAGGAAATCAATAGAAAAGGTACACCAAGCCCGAGTGAATAGACACCCAGCATCCCGATTCCGCTCCACAGCGTCTCCGAAGAGCCTGCCAGCAGCAAGATGGAGGATAATGCCAGACCCACACACGGACTCCATCCTGCACCGAAGGCTACCCCCGTCAATAAGGAACGAATTGCTCCACGACTCCGCTCCCCTTTCGTCTCCCATGCCTTCCCGTTCATCAACAGACGGATATTAAATAAACCAGCCATCTGAAGACCGAATACGATAATCAACAAGCCGCTAATGCGCTGCAACAGTTCTCGCTCCTGGGCGAAGAATCGCCCAACAAAACTGGCAGAGGCCCCCATAGCAATAAAGATCAGGCTGAAGCCAACAATAAAGAACAAGGATTGATAGACCAGCTTCCCTCGATGTACCACAAGCTTGCCGTCTTGAAAAGAGGAGCCTGTCAGATGGGAGACGTAAGCAGGAATAAGCGGAAATACACACGGGGAGAGAAATGACAGCATACCCGCTATGAAGGCAACCAATATTGTAATATTATCCATGAGTTTGTCCCTTCTCCTTCGTGTCGTCCAGCCATAACCATCCCGTAATCAGTAAGGCGGCTATGACGAACAATAGTTGTGGTTTGCTGAATGATAGCAGCCATAATTGCCGGTCCGTTACCCCGAACCCTAAGACGGTCTGACCGATGAGAAACCAGACGCTATAGCCAAGTTCTCTCTTAAAGCCAAGGCGTAGGAATATGAACAACAGGATAAACGTTAAGGCCAGTGCTGCGCTGAGAGCGTGAAACCATACCGGCTTCTCTCCCACCACAAGGTACAACATATGGTAAGCAAACCAGCATCCCAGAACAAACCATATCCCCGACCCGATCCATATGTTCACGGACAATCTTCGTTTCCAAGAGCGATAAGCAATGTAAAGAACTGTGATGAGTCCAGCCGTCCATAATCCGCGCCTACCTCCGTCAAAATAAAGCAAAGACAACGGCTGATTAATAAATTCAACCGGATGATAGAGAATAAAGCTCCCCTTCCATACAGCCAGCCACAGCAAGAAGGCCGTTGAAGCATAGCCCATGACAGTATCGTTTTCCTTCAAATTTTTAAACCGCAGCTTCAGTACCAGCCAGCCTACTGCTCCATAAATCAAGAACAAAACCAGCCGCCCATTCAACACTAATGATCCGATTTCAATACTATGCACCATCCACCCTCCCTTCACGTAAAGTAGAATAACAACCTATTTTAAAGAAATGATAAAGCAGCTAAACGCAATATCAGTAATACTGACCCTTTCTTTTTCTCAAAAAAAGGCTGCAAGCAGCATATGCCGCTTGCAGCCTTTTAAATTGTTTTAATCCGGAGCAACTTGTCTGCTGCGGGGAATCGTAATCCAGAAGGAATGAATGTTATTGCAGGAGTCCACCCCTATGCTCCCTCCAAGTTTCTTCGCAATTTCTTTAACGATAGCCAGACCCAGTCCGCTTCCCTTGATCTGATGAGCACGGTGTCGGGTCGGATCTGTCTGGAAGAAACGTTCAAAAACTTGCTCCTGTACCTCAGGCAGTGGCTCACCAATATTACTGACCGTGATCCGGTAATTACTAGCCTCTGCCTTGCCCGATATCCAGATCGATCTGCCTGTGTTGTAGCTGATTGCATTCTGCAGCAAGTTGGTTAAGACCTGCTTTATTCCATCCTCGTCACTCACGATCATCTCCGGCTCCACCGCAATATCCAGCTCAATCTGTTTCTCGTGCAGCTCCAATTGGAAAAATTGTGCGCTTCGCCCGATCAACTCCTCAATCTGAAAGCGGCTTTCCACCATAGATGCCGCCTGGCGGTCCTCCCAGACGGACAGTTGATGTAATTGTTCAACGAGTCTCGTAATATGCTGCGACTCTTCAAGCAAGGATAAATACAGTTCCTTGTCTCCGGCAATCACCCCATTGCTGAGCGCTTCTAAATAACCGTTCAAATTGCTTAGTGGTGTTCGTAAGTCATGAGAAACATTGCCGAGCATGCGTTTACGGTTATCTTCCGTTTGCTTCAGCTTCAACGTCATCGCGTTAAAATGCTGGGCAAGTTCACCGATTTCATCCTTCGACGAAACATCAACCGGCTCCGGATAAGTTCCGTCCATTAGCTGGCGGGTAGATTGCTTCAGCTTTTTCAAGGGGGCTAATATATGCTTAATAAATACGAAGTGGATCACCGCGGCTACCACAATAGCAAGTAGACTTGCACGAATCAAATAGAACTGCATCGTCCGGTTAAAGAAGAGATTCTTCTCATCACCGACCAATTGATAGTTTGCGACCAGCAGGCATGCAAAATCTTTCACCGAGACGCCCACCAACCAGATCACGATCAGCATCACTAGTGCGTTAACCACGATCAGCTTCCAAGTCACATGCTGCTTCCATAACAAGAACGGTCTAATAAGCGACAAAGCGGTACCCCCTCCCACGTATCGTTTCAAAGAAGCATCCCGTTTCGTAAGAAGTCTCAATCTTCTCCCTAAGCTTGCCCATATGCACATCTATGGTGCGGTCAATAACGTTCTTCTCCAAGTTTGGATACAACTCTTCCAAAATCTGATCTCGCGACAAAATTTGATTAGGATTTCGCATCAGGAAATAGAGCAACTTGAACTCATGCTGTGTCAGCTTTATGAGCTCGCCGTTATATTTGACTTCACCCCGGGAATGCTTAAGGGTTAGACCTTTATAACTGATTTTATTGCACCGGTTCGCGGTCCGCCGAAGCACAGTTTTGACACGGGTCACCACTTCCTGCGGGCTGAAGGGCTTGGTAATGTAATCATCGGCTCCCATTTCAAGTCCTTCAATTCGCTCCCGTTCCGCCACCTTAGCTGTCAGCATAATGAGCGGAATATCACTTTTGAGGTCCATGCGGATCCATCTGCACAGCTCCTCTCCGCTGAATCTGGGCATCATTAAATCCGTAATGACAAAGCAGGGATCATATTTTTGAAAGATGTCCCTGGCATCTTCACCGTTATCGGCTTCAAGAACCTCGTATCCCTCTTTCTCCAAATACAATTTCATAAGCTTTCTTATTTTAAAATCGTCCTCGACGATCAAAATGTGGCAGTCTACCATTGTTTCCCCTCCCTTAATGGAATTTCGATTATATCACGGTAATTTAAAGAAACGTTAAAGACATAAAAACCCAGCAAAGTCTTGGTTATACAAGACATTTGCCGGGTCTCCCATTAAAAGGCCAACATTACATCGATTATTCATTCAATTTTTAAAGCAAGCCATTATGCAATGAACATGCAATCACATATTCGAGATTCTAATAGTTTACCACCATTATATCTTCCGGCTTTGAGTTCTGTTAGAGGACTCGCCTCCCTGTATTCCGTTTTGTTCTTCATCATACTGTAGATGATTTCACGGCCGTTAAATGATGGATTCGTTCGGCACTGGGTAGCCCCACAAAAACAAGAACCTTGAAAGGCATATAGCCCAACAAGGTTTTTTCATTATTTCAATTTTTTATACTCTTGTGCAACACCTAATAGTTTATCACCGAGTACTGAACGAATATCCCAAGAGTCTACTATTTGTCTAGTATAAGTCGGCAAATAGTTATTTGGAGATAATACACTCTTCATTTTAATTAATTCATTTGATATAGACTCAAGTTGTAATACCGAAGGTATCTCATCTCTACCTATAGTTCCTGAATTTCTAGTCTCTATTTCTTGAGTTACATCTGCAAGAACGGTGTCTATTAACCCAATCACATTTTTTTGCTGTTTACCTATGGATTGATTAATTTTGTCCTGTCCATTATCCACCATTGATTTGCTCCTCCTACATATCGTGTTCCAAATTGATATTGTGTCGCAGCCCCTCCGGCTATCATTGGAATTCTGCAATTAACTTACGTATTTGGATATCCATACATCCTGTCTTCCAAACGAACTTTAGCATAAATACAATCGTCTCTAAGCTCACCAAAAGGATTTATGAAGTTCTTTTTTAATATAGCTTCGAGATGGAATCCACATCGTTCAGCAACCATACGGCTTGCAGTATTTTTCGTATCACAGAGTATCTCGATGCGATTAGCATCAAAGTAATTGAATGCATATTCAGTCAATCCATTTACTGCTTCGGTCATATAGCCGTGTCCAGATGCAGAATTCCTTATCCAGTAACCGATTTCGAATTTACGCACATTCCAATCTATTCTGACTAGACCACAGGTTCCAATAAATACTCCAGAGGCTTTTTCCAGCATGTAAAATATGAAACCTTCACGAAGTAAGAAATTCGCACGATTTTTACGAACGTTTGCTTCAGTTTCTTCGATTTCTGGAATGTGGTCAGCCCAATTCAACCACTCATTTAATGTCTTAAATGACTCCCTGATTGCCTCGTTAATTATAACTCCATCACCAAATAAAGGAGCACGTAATAAGAGACGCTCCGTTTCAAACTGCTCTGGGATGTCTAGGAGAATAGGTTTCAAAATATTACCTCCTCGTATCTAAAAATTTAAATCATGGCGCCCTCTTCAAAAAACAAGTGCTGCCCATACTGCTTGATGAAGGTCACGCTTTACCTACTCTTAATTGTAACCTCCACAGCTTTACCTTACTATCTTTCGATACCACGATTTTCTCTACTCAACTCACGTCTTAACCTTGACCTCATCCTCTCTTTTTTCAGCTTCGTAGTCTGGGCGGCCGGTTGTAGATCGTCGCATTCGCCGGAACTCTGTTTAGATTCCATTTAGATCCGTCTGGTAAAATCGGTAATTGTCTGCAAATTGAAAGATTAAGAGGAGGAAATTGAACTTGTATAAACGCCTGTTAAGTCTGTTGCTATTGTCTTGTATACTCGTAACCTCAATTACTCCTGCGATTAACGCTGCTTCACCGACTTCTGTCGAAGCTGCGGCAACAAACCAAACGACTGCGCAGTCTGAGCCTCAAAGCTCGTTTGAAGACGTGACACCCTCGGCCTGGTTCTACGATGCGGTCATGTTTGTCAAGCAGAATGGTCTATTCAGCGGCACAAGCAAAGAACGTTTTTCGCCTGACGCAACCATGAGTCGTGCCATGTTTGTTACTGTACTTGGGCGAATTGCAAAAGTGGATGTGAGTCAATACAAAACTTCCGCATTTACAGATGTGCAGACGGGCGCTTGGTATGCGCCTTATGTGCAATGGGCAACCGAAAGCGGCATTGCAAGCGGGACCGGCAGCAATCGCTTCTCGCCGGACGCCGCTATTTCGAGAGAACAGATGGCAATGCTGATATTCAAATATTTTGAAAGCAATAGTATCCCTTATCAGACAACCAGCCTGACAACCAAGCCTAAAGACGTATCCGATATTTCTCCATGGGCGGTTGATGCTGCGGGTAAGCTTTGGCAGGTCGGCTTGTTTGGCGGGGATGCAAACGGCAATTTCCAACCGCATGCAAAGGCGACTCGCGCTGAAGCGGCCGTGATTTTTATGCGTACGGACAAAGTCGCGAGGTCCAGCGACGGCACAACCTATACGGTTACTTTTAACCCAAACGGCGGCTCGCCGATCGACAGCCTGAGTCTGAAGCGAGGCGAATCGCTTAATCAGCTTCCGCTCGCCTTCAAGCAAGGCTCCATTTTCAATGGCTGGTATAAGGATCGTGCTTTTACGCAACCGGTCATGAATGGTGATTCCGTTAAGAGCGACATGACCTTGTATGCCCATTATATTGCATCGTCCGATGATGCAGTGATCTTCACTCCGAATGCATACGCAATGGACCAGGCGTCGAACTTTCGGATCGCCGTGAAAGATTCTACAGGAAAAATGACGGCGGCAGCCGTTCAAGCCGGCATGACCTTCAAATCTCCGTCCAATCCTGATTTTACAGGAATTGTGGTAACCGGCTCGAAGGGCAGCTTTACTGTAGCTGCAAAAAGCGGTGCATTCGAAGAGGGCAGCACCTATCAAATCACTTTGAAGGATACAAGTCTTGCTTTTACTGGCAAAGACGCAACGACCAGAAATTATATTTTTAGTATTGCCAAAAAAGAGGTCATGCGGCTGCCTCTAAATCCTTACATGATTTATTTGAAGTTTTCCGATATCTCTCAGATGAGCCTGAATGGCGCAGCCGTTGCTTCCCCTTCAATCGCTGTAATGAGCGCGAACGTTGGAGGCGGATCAGGTCCGAACCCGGCCCCTGCTGTGAGCGGAACCTTTCGCTATGACGGAAATACTCGTTTAAAGGTGGGCGATACCGTCTCCGTATATGAAGGGACTCGTCCCGATCTGCGCACTTTGAGTACTTCCGATGATGGCGATATCGCCTATGTAGCGATCACATCGATTAACGGGAATATCTATTCCTACACCAGCGCGGACCCGATGAACGTCCTGCTTAAACCGCACGTGCTGCCGGTCGACCCTGCGTCGGACACCGACGGGGACAGGACGAACCGCTCCATCACGGTCGCTCCATCTTCGATGGATTATTCCGACGCCAAATTTGCGCCTATGGGTCTTAACGCCGCTACCGTTGCCAGAGTCGGGGACTTCCTCGCGCTCGTTAATATGCGTACGGGAGCCTCATCAGGCTACGGAAAAGTGACGTCCGTCTCCAACTTGGGCAATAATTATGTAATTGCATATACCGATGCCACACAAGATGACATCACTCACGCCCTGGATTTCTATAAGCAGGAAGCGATTAACGGAGCCGATCTGTTGTCGGAATCTGATATCGCCTCTTTGGAGGATCAAATCAAACAGCAAGCGCTAGCAAGCGGATTTGCCGATCAAGCTGCAAACTATTTATCAACTGCCGCTTTGCAAACCGACAGCTTCAAAGAGTTGATCGCAGCCAACGCCTCAACGGCCATGCAGAAAGACAAAAAATCGGAAGTCCACATCCTCTCCGCGAAGCCGGGAGAAGAGAATGCGGAAGTCACCCTACACAACTTGAAGGTTTCTGCAGACATAGGCACGAAGTTATCCCATTTTGAGAAAAAGTCCGGTTTGCGTCTGAATCTCGCAGTTTCAAGCGATATTCAAGTTTCGACAGGCGCGGACAATGATATCCTTATCCATATGAGCTCTGCATTTACGGAAGAAATCTCCTTGAGCGTGGGTGTAAACGGCAATACGGTTTGGGGATATATCGATCTGGGACTTTTCGATCTCCCGTATCCCAAGGACTATCAAGCCAGCGCCAACCTGGACGCCTTAACGTTTACGAGCATTGACGCGTCTGCACAGATCGGCACCGTGGCAGCGAATACTCCACGAGATCGCTGGACGAATATCTGGGATACTGCCAAAAATAAAGTAGACATCAAGGCGCAGCTGAAAGCAGTTCTGGAGCAGACTCCTTCCTCTCCGGCCAAGGTAAACGCCAATACGTTGGTGGAAAGCTATCAAGCTATGCTGGAGAACGAGACGGATTGGGTTGATCTCGTAGAAAAAGAAATCTTCGAATACGACCAACGCCTGTTATTGGGTCTTCTTCATATCAACTTTAAAGGGAATTTTGTCATCAGCATGAATCCGAATATTGCATTAGGGATCGGCTTCAGCTATGAATCCGCGAAGAGGTATACCGCCAGCTTTAAACTCAGCGAAGGCTCGCCTTCTTTTGGCACTGTGGATTTGCCGGGCGACGGCACTTATAACTTCTATTTCTATGTGATGGGAACTCTAGGGCTGAAGGCCGGAATTCGTCTCGAGCTGGCGGCTGGTTTGTTTCATATCGATTTGAACAGTATCGGAATCACGGCAGAGGGCGGCGCCTATCTCCAGCTCTACGGGTATTTCTATTACGAAAAGTCATCCTCGGCGCCGACAAAAACGTTAGGCGCGCTGTTACTGGAGATCGGCATGTATGCGGAGGCAGAATGGGGGGCGCAAATCTTCGGCGGGTCATACTCGTATTCCGACCGCTTTTTTAGTGAGTACTGGCCGCTCTATAGAGCCGGTACGCCGAATGGCCATTTCATCGGCTTCGCCTATGAGCAAAAAGATGCACCTTCCTTTTTCGCCATGGAGGCGACAGTTTTCCCATCCATCTTGGACGCCTTGAAACTGAACGATTTGAATCTGGTAACGGGCGAAATCATTACAGGTAAAGATCTTCTACAGAATTACACCCTCAATTTTGATAACAATAAGTTTACTTACGATCCGAAGACCTTCCGTGTAACCGTATCGCCGACAGCCGCGGATGAAATTCTCACCAGCACGATGACCGTAACGTGGAAGGGATCAACGACGGGTTTAAATTCCCTTCCCTTCTCGCGCAATATTAATTTGACCTGGTACAAGCGCGGATACAGCGCTATTACCTTGATTCCTAATGTTCCAATATCAGACGAAATTCAGTTGTACAATTTCGGGCGGGTTGTACTGCAGGTCAACGCATCAACCACAAAAGAAAAAAGATTAACAAACGTGCCCAAAGTAACTGGATTTACATTCAAGGGTTGGTCTTTGGATCCTGAAGGAACGAAACCTTATATCATTCCCGCCCTCATGCCAGCAGGGAATATAACGTTATATGCGCAATGGACACCGCACAAAAATATACCCTACTTGGTCGATTACATTACGGTTGATCCCAATACAGGGAACCGCACCACCAAGAAAAAAAATACCTTTTCCGGAACGGCAGGCGCTTCCGTTTCACCGGTACCGATCCCAATCGAAGGCTATGATACACCGCCAACACGAACCATTACAATATTTGGAACCGGGTTATCGAAACTGAGCTACGAATACCTGCCTACCACGCGCAAGATGACTTTCTATGCCGATCCGGGTGGAACCTCGATCGTGTATTCGGCCAGAAGCTTCTCGAAGTTGCCCGACAGTGCATTGCCGATTTTCACCAAACCCGGCTATACCTTTGCGGGCTGGTCACAGGCCATTCCAAGCACAATGCCGTCAAGCGACACCACTTACACAGCGACCTGGAAGGTACGTACCGATACGCCTTACCTTGTTTCGAACAGGCTGCAAGGTGTCGGAAGCACTTCGCTTTACGTTGAAGCTGACACGGGAAGTTATCAAGGGACAACCGGCGCGTCTGCGGCGCCAGCGATCCAGCCTTATCCCGGCTTTACCTATGACCATAGCACAGCCTATGACAGCAGCGGTAAAGCATTGGCATCGAGTACGATTGCAGCCGATGGAAGCCTCACGATCGTGCGTTATTACACGCGCAACAGCTACAATTTGAAGTTTGATGCAAACGGAGGCACTGGCGGTTCTACGGATCGAGTTCAGTTCGGTGCTGCCATACAGGCGCCAACCGTAACGAGGTCAGGCTGTACTTTAACAGGTTGGTCGCCAGCGCTAGCAATCACAATGCCGGCCCAAGACGTTTCCTATTCCGCACAATGGAATTGCCCGTCACCGCCATCAACGCCTGTACCAGTGCTTAGCGACGCCAAGTCGGTTCTGTCCAATGCGAACGGGAAAGTAACCGGGATTAGCCTTTCGGCTCCGAGCACCCTGACCGTAGGTCAATTGTTGAGCGGGTTAACGGTATCCCCGAACGCTACCGCCCAAGTATTGGATCAAGCCTTGGCGCCAGTAACCGATCAGACGTCCGATATCACTACAAGTATGATCGTACGCGTTACCGCTCAAAATTTGTCTACCGCGGATTATCATATTCTGTACAACGACGTTACAGTGACATCGACATCGCCCAGCTATCACATTGAGCTGGTCGCAAGGACGATTACCGTGCCTCTGTATACTTATGGCATGACTCTGGCTATAACTGCACCGCCAAATGGAAGCTATAAGGTCTATGACCAGAACAACACAGAAATTTCACACGGATATTCTATGAAAAGCGGAGACACGCTAATCGTAACCGCACAGGACGGCACTCAGAAGACGTATACCTTTGTCGTACAGTAAGTTCATAGCCTATCATGGCACGTAACAATAAAATCGCCCGCAGCTGCTCACAGCATGCGGGCGATTTTATTTTCGATTTTGTTTTCCGAACACTATTGGTTCAGAGCATTTTTTTTCATTTCATAGTACCTGGCTTTTTTCTCATCGCCGCGTTCCCTATAAAACAGGATCAAAGTATTTAACGCATTGTCGAAGCTTACCTCGTAGGATTGCTGTATACTTAACGTCCATGAATAAAGCTTATTTTCAAATAACATCCCTCTGTACAGCTCCACCATTTGCTCTAGGATTTCCATTTTACTCTTATCTTCATTATAACTATTACTGAAATGATTGAACTCCAACAAATCCACTTTAATGTCTTGGATGTTGAGCCAAATGTTCCCGAGTCTGCTCTTGATCAAATGTTGGATTCCAAAAGCTTCGAATCGCTTCTTTAAGTTATATTGCGTCGTATATAAGTTTGCATAACCTCTATCCATCTCCAAATCGGGCCACAAGTCATGAATGATTCGTTCTCTGGACACGTACATGCCGTTCATACATAACAAATAGGCAAGAAGCTCTTCCGTTTTTTTGGTTCGCCAATTGTCGTCTATCAATTTCCCGTCGATCAATACGGAAAAATCGCCAAAGCACTTCATCTCAATTTTGTGTCCCACGCTGCTTTTGCTTCTAATCTTCTTTATTTTTTCCAATGTGACATAAAGCTGTTCGTACTTCACCGGCTTAACGAGAAAATCCAACGCTTTTGTTTCAAGAGTGTCCGATACATAGGCATGGTGAGCACTAGTGAAAACAAAATCCATTTCCGGTCTTTTTTTAAACATCCTTCCCAACAAGCTTATGCCATCGATCTCCGGCATTTCGATATCCAGAAAAGCAAGGTCGGGCTGTATGCTGCTCACTTCTTCCAAGGCTGTTGCAGGATCCTCATACATCGCAACGACTTCGACATCCGCAATTTTCTCCAACTTGTTTTTCAAATTTCGCAGCGCATAATATTCGTCGTCTACAATAATAACTTTCATGGTTGCTCCTTAATGGGTACGTCAAAACGAACCGTAGTCCCTTTACCCTTCTCGCTGTCGATTTGAAGCTGCGTTCCATACTCGGCCTTAAGCCGCGCGTTTATACTGGCAAGCCCAATGCCTTTGTTGGGCGAGTATTCAAGCAGATTATATTTGTCCGCGCTTTCAATGCCGACGCCGTCGTCTTCTACCGCTATCAAGTAGCCTTGTTCAAGCTCTTTAACCCTGATCGTGACTGTTCCTGCAATTTTCCTTTTACGTATACCGTGTTTAATCGCATTTTCTACCAAGGGTTGAATAACAAAGCGCGGCACCTTCAACTGAATGCCTGGATCAATTTCATAGTTTACATATATTTTGCCAGGGAACCGGGCTTGCTCAATGCGAACATAAAACTTGACTGCATCCAGCTCCTCATGGATAGAAATATATCTTTCCGAATTGCTGTAATCGAATATATTTCTGAGATAATGGGATAAATCGTTAACCAAGCTTCCCGCTTTTTCTTTATTTTCAGCAATAACCCCTTCTATCACATTCAAGGTATTGTGAACAAAATGCGGATCCATTTGTGCCCTTATGAAAGCAAGCTCAAACTGCCTGGATTGAATTTCGGAATTTTCAAATAGAATTTGATTACGTTGCTTCTCTTCATTTAAATGATTAATGATTTCTGCGAGAGACAGGGCAAAGGCGATAGCGGACACACAAGAAAGAAAAAATAAGTAATAAATCATAATGTAGCTTTGAGGCAGCACTCCGAAAACCATCAAATAATACAGGATTACCGACATAAAACATAAGAGCCATGCCGTTATGAGTTGAGGAGAACGAATCATTTTGTTGCTTATCCCTTTAACCATAATCATAAAGTATAATACGTACACCATAGATGATGCGCCTGCACCAAATGCTCCTACCTTATTATTGATGAAAAAAAACACCAATAAAGTGATGGGGAAGTAAACGATGAGCAGCTTAAAACAAAAATCGATCTTTGGGAATCTTGTTTGGGTCTGAAAAATCGCTCTCATAAAAATGACGATGGCAAGCGACATGAGAATGCCGATGCCCGCGGAGTAATCCGCAATCCAATATGCGTACTTGAAGCCGGTGATGTTTAAGAGTCCCGTCGTTGCTGCGTTCCATAACAAGGTGGCGAAAACAAAAAAGCAGAATTTAATAAAAGTTTTGTTTTTTATGGCTATGCCCATGACCAAATGATAAAAAAACAATGCCGCCAAAACGCCGAGTAAGATGCCCCCTGCCCAGACATTAATCATGCTTGTCTTTCTGAAGTGATCATCATTTACGACTTGAACAATAAAGTTTTGTCCGTATATCGACTTGCTTGTCATGTATATGTACTGGTTATTATCAAAATGAGACGGGATTTTGAATGCGGGGTAGACATAGCCGATCTCATCGGAATCGCTCTTATACGCGAACCCGAAGTGCTTTATTTCGTAATCATTACTTGTCGGGAGGTAAATCGTTGCATCTTCAAAAAGAGGGTTATTTATTGTAAGGTAATTAATTTCATCCGCGTTATACTGGTTTAGTTTTATTTTGAACCATAATCGGTCCGGGGAATAGCCAACCTTGGAATAGTTTCCAGGCAAAGCTACGAATTGATCGCTGACTTTAACATCGGACAAGGTCATGTTTCCTGAATTGTCTTGTAGAATCTCCATACTGATATCATCTTTGGATTTGTTCGCATCCTGAAAGTAAATGACGAATACGAATGCGGTACAAAGCAATATGGCTAAACAAATGGTCATTATTTTCATTGAAAATTTAGTAGATTCCGATCTCATATACATACTCCCTAGTAAACTCGGACGGTGTCGACTCTTGAAGCAATTCTACCATTGTTCCTTCCATCCTTCTAGTCCATTTCCTCCATTGGTTAATTCGAATCGAAATCAATATCGACATATATAATTATTAAAGTGACCATACCTGCTACAATGAAGATGAATGGTAAAAATTGTATTGGAGGGATCATTCTGAGATCGTCTAAAAAGATTTTGGTTATGTGCTCTACGGTTATAATTGTCGTGGCTATCATAATATTGTATCGCTTCCTTACTCACGAGAAACTTTCTGATTACATTGTAGTGAATGATGGTGTTGTGGTCACTAAGCAATTTAGCGTCAAGTCCCAAACTGCACAACAAAACACGTCAGCAAAAGGATCAATTTTTGTATGGGGCGATAAGGCAATGGCCAAGCGCATGCGAATTGTTACGTCGTTTGAAATTGATCCTAAAGATTTCGGCGGAATGACTATTTACATCCCGAAGAAATGGTATATCGCCAATATTCTAAGTAGTTACCCTGAGAATCAAAAAACATCACTACAACCATATGCTTCCGATCGTGATATGAGCAGCCTAGGTGATGATTGGAGAAATCAGGTTGAAGTCGGTGTAACATATGTGGGAAACCCAGCAGGCGGAGGAACTGGAACGGTAATAATTGATCTAGTTCCCGATCGCAAAGCAATATTACCTTCGGAATCTTTCATCATTGGGGTTGCCGTTGGTTCCAGTACAAAAGGCGGTGTAAGGTCGATAGGCGTCGATTCAATCAAAATCCCTATCTCTTTGGATTCAGGGAGCAAGAATTAAAAGGAGAAATTCTAGTATTACCCACTGGAGTGGCTTTTCACCTCCTATTTTTTTAATTGATCAGTTTCTAACTTACTTGTTGTTTTTGTAAATCCATAGGAAAGTATTAAAAAACCTATTAAGAAAAAGAACCAGAAAAAAAAATTATCAAAAAAGCCATCATAGTTAAAGGTTCTTGGCACTGACGCCCCATGCGAAGCAAATCCAGCAGCATGTATTGCACCGGATAGTTTTTCAATAATTCTTTCGGTGGTATAAATCAATCCACTTGTAATCATGAAAATAGTCCCTAAGATCTTATAGATGTTTTTCCCCATAAAAGGCCCACCTTTGTTTTTGATCAATTCTCAACTGGTTTAAGAAATTCGTAATAACATGACAAAGGTTATTCGCCATGGAATTGAACTATCCTGCTCATTCTCTAAAACCAATTTTGCTTCAGGAAGATCTTTGTTGGCCCACATGCGTTTATTGCAATGTCTACTTTCTTGACAGCGCTCCATATATTAGTTCAGATAAAAACATGGACGCGATTCATACGCGTCCACATTCAAGTCTCTACTCAATCATCTTTGCACTCAGCTTTGCATACAATACAAAGGTTTTATGAAGGCTTAAAGTTGGGTGGTCTCTAAATTATTTCTCAGTTATTTACCCAGTTTAAAGAAGTATATTAGTAACTTTCTCATATGATGAACTAATTTAATTGAGCTTATGAAGTGTGCCGTTCTTATGTTCCTTGAGCAGATTTGAGAAAAGCTCGCTAGAGTAATCAATCCTACGCTCAGGGAATTCTCCTGAAAGTACAATCTTCAACATATGAAGCAAACGTTTACCCGTTAGTTCAGTAGGCCCGAGAGACCATTGTCTAATACTGGGGCATAAATATATCAAGCCACAGTAACGAAATGCAGCCCTCAATCTTTCATAAAAATCATCATAACTAAGTGATATATCGTTTGCAATTAATTTGTTGTAATAAACTTTGGCATGCTCAAGGTTAAAATAACTGGCCAGGTCAATATAAAAAGGCGCATAATAGCACCACCCGAAATCAATAAAATATGGTTTTCCATTATAATAATGTATGTGGGAACCATCTACCGACTGCAAATCTCCATGCGTAAGAGTCAGGCTTTCCTTCTCATCGTACAAAGCCTCCATATCACGTGCAAAAGCGTTGGCTTTGTCCCGCAGTGATGGCAGATATGCACCAAACTCCCTGCAAAATTCGGGATTCTGATCCATAAGCGTTTCAAAATGGTCCACAGAAACTTGCGTCACCAAATAATCTTTCCAATAATGACCGTCAGCATGGGGGAGCCAGAGCATCTCCTGACCTCTACACATATTACGTGAATGGATTCTAGCTAATGCCTCCGCAACCCTTGGAGACCAATCTACGCAAGACGGAGGAGATTTAACACTTCCCAAATCTTCTATCGCCATCCATCTAGGCTCATCTGTTTCTATATCGAGTGAAAAAGAGGCGGGCGTGTTTCGATGACCCTGATCAGTTAACGTTTTCATCGCCATACGTTCTTTTAGAGCGGCTTCTTTAAATATCACGCTCTCCTTTTGACCATTTTCGTAAGTAACCTCTATACGACGTACTTCAGCACCCGACCACCCACGTTCAGCATCTGTCATATACCCCTTCTCTAAATGACTTACCTTTCCGCGTTGAAGTAGTTCGGCTAAACCTTGAGCAATTATGATCATATTATGTTCCAAATTAATCTACCTACCAATCTATTTATTTTTGGTTATTTTTTAAAGCAAAGAAAGGGCAGAAAATGAACATATTGTTCATCTTCTGCCCCATAAGGAATTAACTAACGGATAACATGATGTCCCAATTCAAACAATTGCCAAAACAAATGAATCTTTGACAATTGGGGAAAAATGTAAAAAATCCGCGCATGAGAGCACGGTTCCGCAGTCAACTAGAAGTAGTCGATGTCCCATGTTCTTAACTATTGCAGGGTTATTCCATTTATTTCATAAAGAAATAAACCACTTAAATAAGCGGATCCTGAAATTCAAATGGAATAAACCTAATGCAATTAACTAGCTAAGAACAACTGCAGACACTTGATACATCCCCCTAATATTGAAACTAGCTACAGTTTAGATTGAAACTAGGAAATAGTCAATAATGTTATGCATCAGATCCAGAAGCCATTATAGACCCAGGCAGAATGCTTCCGTAAACCGTTTCTTGCTCATAATGTAATCCCCTCCGTTGCCTACTCCAGTATACAAAGAGGTACCCATAGACTGGACCCTTTTTTCTAAGTGTCCAGTCTATGGGTACCAGTGTAGATACATGCCCTAGGTAACCCTTTTTTCGATTTATTTAGTGCGTGGAATTATGGGAGACATGCTGCCCCTTCAACTGATGCTCGCCGCGTGCACGGCTCTATTGCTCCTCATTCGGCCTGCGGCCCATGAAAGGCCACCAGTTGGCTGGCCCGAACGTACGGACCATAACTGGAATAAATAGTGGCAGCATGAGCAAAGCATACATAAACAGTCCACAAAGTACGATAGTCGCAATTTGTAGGAGCGACATTACGCCAGAAGGTAGCATCGCGGCAAACGTACCTCCTAGAATGACCGCTGCAGACATAATGACTGTCCCCATGTTTTTCATTGCTTCAAGAATAGCTTCCTGCGGCGAGAGATGGCGGTACTCCTTGAACCGATCCATCAGGAAGATACTATAATCGATGCCGAGCGCTACCAGCATGACGAAGCCGAAGAACGGAACCGCCCAACTGATGCCCGATTGGCCTAACAACCGAACAAATATGACCTCTGCAATCGCCATCGAAGTATAATAGGTAACCAGCAGTGAAGCTATCATATACAATGGCATGACGATTGAACGGAATAAAATGATCAAAATAATCGATATTCCGATCAACATCAAGATAACCGTACGCGAATAATCTGCTTTCGATATGTTGCTCAAATCGTTGTTCATGCTCGTTATGCCACCAATGGCCACCTGTGACTCGCTATATGCGGAGCCTTGAATTGCACGATTCACAGCCGATTCAAGACCGTCGATTTGCGCCATTGTTTCTTGGGAATACGGGTTGCTATCAAATACGACATCGAATTTAGCCGTTTGACGATCCTCCGACATATACACATTAAGCGCCGTTTGGAATTCCTCATTTGCAATGGCTTCTTCCGGGATGTACCAGCCTGTCATTTGTTTATTCGGCGATCCGGCAAGACCATTTAGGTAACCCCCTGCCAAAGCGAGTCCATCTGTTACCTGAGTCAAGCCAGCTACGCTCTGATCAAGGCCGCTTGTAAGCTCGCCAAGCTGATCGTTAAGTGAAGCAAATCCCCCCCGCAGTTCTTTCTGGCCATCTGTCAGCTCGTTAAATCCTTGTGTTAGGCTTGGTAGCTGAGAGACGATTTGTCCTTGGCCTGTAGCGGCCTGTGCAATCCCTTTTTGCAGCTCGGACAGTGCAGCTGCCAGCTTACCAAGGCCAGCAACCAGTGACGACTGGCCTTCTGCTGCATGTAAGAAGCCTGCATTGGCCTTCGTCATGCCTGAAGAAATTCCGACAAGCTGCGCGTTCAGCTGTTTCAATTGACCGCTAATACCTGAAGCTCCCGCTTGCAGTTGAGCCAGTGTGCTTAGTGCTTGCTTGTAGTTTTCATCATTTTGCAGCTCTGGGTAGCTCTCTTGAAGACCAGTTAGTCCTTGCTTGACGCCTGACAAACCATCCGCAAGCTTCGCTTGCTCCGATGCAATGGCTGTATAAGCACGTGCCAATTGTCCAAGACCTCCGCCCAGCTTTGCATAGCTGGCCTGCAGCTGCTTGCTTGCGCCTGCCAACTGCTCGGCACTGGTCTGCGCTTGCTTCATTCCCTCGCTAAGCTCGCCAGCACCAACCGAGCCGTCCTTCAAGCCTTGCTGGATGCGTTTCAAACCATCACCAAGCTGCACAATACCATCTTTCAGTTTATTTGCACCAACCACGAGCTGCCCGGCACCATCTACGGCCTCATTCAATTTTGGCGCATTTTCATTCAGAGCGCTGCTTGCTTCTGATAGCCCATTCCGAATTTTTTCTATGCCTTCGCCACTTTTGCCAAGACCATCCTCCAAAATCACCACTTGATCGGAGACAAGAAACTGCTCCATAACCTCGCCTGTAGGACGAGTAGCGCTGCGCACTGCTTTTACGCCTTGCGTATTTGCCAACTCTCGGCTTACTTGCTCCAATGTAGCAAGCCCCTCAGGCGTATCCAGCGGCTTGTTGGTTTTGACAATTACGGTTGTCGGAAGTGAATCCCCAGGGCCGAAGCTGTCTGATATGATGTTAAAAGCTTTAACCGAATCGTATTTATCGCCAATCTCATCTAACGAGTTAAAAGAGATCGTACCTTTGTAAGCTGTTAAGAACGGAACAATAATGACGGCTAATATAATGAGCGCCCATAATGGACGTTTCAAGGAAAACTTGCCGACCGTTCCCCATAGCTTGCTTGGCTTATGTTCCAAAGAACCTTTTGCCGGCCAAAACAGCTTTGTTCCGAGCACTGCCATAAAGAACGGTACAATCGTAAACAAAGCGATGAGCAAAATAGCTACGCCGACCGCAACGGCAACAGCCGAGCGATAAAGCATAAAGGTAGAGAAGCCAATAGCCGAAAAACCGACCAATACAGCTAATCCAGAGAACAATACGGTTCTTCCTGCTGTACGGTACGTATTGACGATCGCTTCCGTCTTATCACCGCCACTATGGCTAAGCTCTTCCTTAAAGCGGCTGATGAGCAGAATGCAATAATCGGTTCCTATTCCGAACAATACGGCGACCAAAAAGATCTGCGTAAAATTAGACAACGGGAAATCGAAGTATTCGACCAGAAAAGCAATAATGGACTGCGAAATTAAATACGTAAATCCTACCGCTACAAGCGGCACGAGCGGCGCGAGGGCCGAACGGAATACAACGAACAAAATAACTAGAATAAAACCAAGTGTAATGAATTCTGTCTTCTTAAGCCCATCTTGCGAGCTTTGGAGAACGTCCTCGGAAATCAGCCAGTTACCCGTATAATAATGCTCCACTTTCACATCCGAGATCGCCCCGTATAGGCCGTCGCGAAGCTCGGAGATCTCACGGTCGCCAGTCTCGACATTCACGAGGGCAATGATGGTGTTGCCATCCTTGGATACCATCTGCTCTGCCAGCTCTTTGGTATCAAAATGGGTAATGACTGTCAACACGCCGATCGACTTCCCATCGCTCTTAAGCTTATCGATACCGCCCTTCACCTCTGCAAGGTCTGCAGCTGACAGCCCTCCATCCTTATGGAATACAAGAACGGTTGGCATTCCGCTGCTGGCGCCAGAGCTATCGCTCGCCCCAATGGCCTTCTCTAATTCGCGAGCTACGGTCGAAGAGTACCCATCTGGAACATTAATCTGCCCCTTCGTTCGTACCAGATCCTGCATGCCAGGTGCGGTAGCCATAAGTCCAACCGCTGCAATTAGCCAAACCGCAAGCACTAACCATCTAAACTTCAATACTATTCTCATTTCTAATCAACCTCCAAAAAAAGTTAAAATAAGGATTCATCATTTCCTTTAGTTTTTATAAAAGTAAATGGCTTCTTGCTCTTTTAAAACGCTCGATATACTTGAAAATAAGCGCATGCTTCTTATCCTCCATCCTGTCACATGTCTCCACACCTTCCTCAGTAAGCGCAAGATATATGACACGCCGGTCTTTCTCACCCGGTATTAACTAACGAATCATGGCGTGGGGCTTAAATTTTTTGATGATCAAGCGGAACGACGACGTAGTGGTTGGGATGACTAATAACAAGTGAAAGAAGATTAATTCTCGTTCTGTGTTTTCTTTTTGTTTTTAATCAAAATTGCACTCGCAAATGTACCAATTAATAAGAAGATACCAATCAATAGTGTTACATTTTGCATACCTGCGTTAAAAGCATTAAAAACGATCGTCTTCATTTCATCAAAAGCTGGCACATCTTTAAATACTTCCACTTGCTTGCTATCAAAAAGCTGTGAACCTCCAAAAGCTCCAGCTTTATGGAAAACATCCAACATTTGATTTCTAAACTCGGCAGGAATATTGGCTACCTTCATGATATTAGTGTTCAACGAATCGTTATAACCTTCCGTTAATTTAATTCCTAGCAGTACAACACCAAAGGAGATACCCAATTGTCTAAAGACATTTAAGATACCAGAAGCCATGCCTACATACTCCTTATCAACTGAACTCATAGCAGCAGTTGTAATAGGTGGATTGACTAAAGCATTACTAATACCTAAAAGAATAAAACCAGGCATTAGATAGCTCCATTCAAACGGAGCTTTGATCATATAACGCATAACAAATATTCCGATTGCACCAATAAATAGCGCTCCACTAACTAACCAACGATTACCAATCTTCCCTGAGATAATTCCTGCAATCGGACCAAGAACTATTGTAAAACCACTAATGAGCAACATTTTTGCGCCTGTATCAAATGCTGAATAACCCATGTAATTTTGCATAAGAATCGTTAAATAAGTAAAACCTCCATATAGTCCAGCACCTAATACAAAAGCTGCGATATTAGCTCCATTAAATGTCCAATTTTTAAAAATTGATAATTCAATCATCGGCTGTTCTACTTTTCTTTCGGTAACAATAAAAGCTATTAATAAAATAAGTGATAATCCAAGTAAGCTTAAAATGTGCCAATCAGTCCATGCGTAATCTCCATTCACCGACTTTTGAATGAAGGCCAAAATCATCGTAAAAATCATGGCTGTGCTGAAAATCAGTCCCCAAATATCAATTTTTCCATTTCTGTTTGTTTCACTTTCTTTTATAACAAACATTCCTAATAATATTGCTACAATCGCAACAGGAATGTTAACAAGAAAAATAGATCTCCAACCAAAAGCATCAACTAATGCTCCACCAATCAAAGGACCACCGGCAATAGCAAGCCCCACGGCACTACTCCAAATACCTAGTGCAAGTCCTCTTTGTTTTTCAGGAAATGAAGAAGTAACTATCGTTAATGATAATGACATCATAGCTGCTCCACCAATTCCTTGAAATCCACGGAAGATATTTAACCAAGTATCACTGTTTGCTAATCCACTGGTTAAAGAGCCAATCATAAATATACCCAATCCTAATAAAAAGACTTTTTTACGGCCGATAATGTCTCCTAATTTTGAAACTGGCAACAACATTGCAGCATAAACTAAAGTATAGGCATTCAATACCCATTGTAGATTTGAAAAATTCGATGAAAAAGCTTGTTGTATATCCGGTAATGCAACATTGACAATAGTAATATCTAACATTGCCATAAATACGGTTAAACTAACTGTGACTAAAACCCACCATTTTCTTTTTGATTGTATCAAAATAAAAACCCCTCTCGTGTATACATGCACATAAATGCATGTATATATTAAAATAAAAAGCACTACATTATTTCGAATTCACGATAAATAATGTATATGTGCGTACAAATGCATAAATATATTAAAATAAAAAGCACTGCATTATTTCAAATTCATAAGTGCTTTCATATTGTTAGCTGTTTCTTCAAATTTATTCACAATGAAATTATTATTTGTTTTGTAATAAACTTCTCGGCCTTCTTTTCTCCTTTGAACTATACCGAAACGACTCATGAAATCAAGATGCCGAGAAATAACTGAACGATTCTGTGGAAAATATTCTGCAATACCACCGATTGTCATTTCACCATTTGCTGAAAGAAAAATCAACAACTCACTACGCACTGGATCGAGTACTGCTCGGAAAAACTCAATATCTATATTGTCTTCTATCAGCTTTTTACATTTATTTGGATCAAGATTTAATCCCATAGGCCTACCCCCTAAATTTATTATATGCATTTGTGCACACATGTCAACTTATTTGAAAATGATAATTCAGTAAGTGGAGTTTTTGATATTATATAATTATCCCACCAAACAGGGGGGGTCTGATAAGATGATGTTTGGAATACTCAACTCGGTAGTACAAATAGAAATACCTATAAACATGATTATGCACTATTATGGGACAATAATAAATACCAACGTCATAACTCCAAAGACTATGTACCTGCAACAGGACATTCCAAACCCTTTTTACTTTTGCCAGCTCCCCCTGCATCAAACCGGATGTGAGGTTCTCCCTCACCCCGGCTTTCCGCTGTTCTTCTTTCTTCCGCGTTACATGTGCAACTAGTCCAAATGGGTTTATTTTTTCTTCAATTTCTAACAAACGGGGGTCAGTCCCAATCCTCTTCCCCTTTTCAACATTCACTATATGGATGGTTTCATTTCGTGCTCTAGCAGCAGCGTTGCGGCTCATTTCTAAAACGTCCTGCCAAGTGAATCTTCAGGATCTAATGCTACAGCTTGTTCAAAAGCAGCTATCGCTTCCTTATCATGTTTAAGGTAATACGGAAATGCCAAAGAGGGTCGTCCTCGCCTTGCTCTTGCACAGATAACAATATAGTTTTCTTGGTTATTCAATGCTCTTGCCAAATGGCTTCTAGTATTACCCGCTGGAGTGGCTTTTTACTGATTTCAATCTTCCTATTTTTTTAATTGTTCAGTTTTTAATTTACTTGTTGTTTTCGTAAATCCATAGGAAAGTATTAAAATACCTAATAAGAAAAAGAACCAGATAAAAAAATTATCAAAAAAGCCATCATAGTTAAAGGTTCTTGGCACTGACGCCCCATGCGAAGCAAATCCAGCAGCATGTATTGCACCGGATAGTTTTTCAATAATTCTTTCGGTGGTATAAATCAATCCACTTGTAATCATGAAGATAGTCCCTAAGATCTTATAGATGTTGTTCCCCATAAAAGGCCCCCTTTGTTTTTGATCAATTCTCAACTGGTTTAAGAAATTCGTAATACCATGACAAAGGTTATTCGCGATGGAATTGAACTATCCTGCTCATTCTCTAAAACCAATTGGGTGATATGTCCAGCTTCAATATGGATAACAATTTGGAAACAGAGGAATGATAATCATATATTGAAAGGAGTAATATAAATGATTAGAAAAATATTACTAGTTAGTATTCTAAGCTTAATTCTTGTATCCACTTCCCCAGCTTATGCGAACTCAAAAAACACACAACCTATAACGATTGTGAAAAAAGTATTTGAAGATGTAAATGAACAAAAATGGTGTTCAATTCCGGAACTATGGACTAGCAAACAACGAGAAAGTTACTCTTTATTTTTTTGTAAAAATAGTACATCAGATCGTTCTGACGGACTTTTTAATATCAAAAAAGCTTCAATCATTGACTGGAGAGAACTACCCAGTAAAATTGGTATAAATCACATGTCTAACGGCGTGCGTCAGGCAATTGAAGATGAACACCTTGAAAGTAAATTTTTTTATGTTGCCGTGGATTTGCAAGTAAAAATAGAAAGTAAATATTTCATCAATGGTACTAACTACCCTCTTTTTGCTTTAATAAAAGAAAAAAATAATGATTGGAGAATCATCCAAATGTCAGTTGTACCAACATCTTCAATGATTCAGAACGGATATGGGTTTAACACACAAGATGAAAAAACATTTGACGAGAGAAGATTACAATATACCTAACATCATAGTGACTGAATAAAAGGTGTCGCTTCGTTTCCTAGGGCTGCAGCAGAGTAAAGTTCCTACCACTGCCATAAAACAAGCTCTTCTTACTATTAATCCTTATGTTTTTGACTTCCTACAATGTATCTTCCTAACTAACTACTAATTTATAAACCGGCTCATCGTGAAATGCCTTCTCGACCTCACCTGTTGCTACAAAACCAACCTTTTCATATAAACGAATTGCGGCTACATTGTCATGAATAACTGTTATATAGATTTCATTACATTTGTAATGTTGGATCATTTCGTTAATGACTAACTTAATACATGGAACACCATATCCTTTTCCTTGATATTGGTAACCGAGCATAATGCTAACAAGTTCAAATCTTTGGTTATCAGGGTTTAAACCATGACAAGCAAACCCAATTATAGTTTCACCATCATAGATGGCTCTTGCTTTAAATTTATACGTATAACAGACCCCAAGGAAATATGCATTTGATCCAACCCATCTTTCGAAAATTTGTATTTTTTGTTCCTGATCTTTATCAGATATTAATTTGATGACTTGTTCGAAATTTAAGGGCGATACATCTTCTAAACGAATATTCATTAGACAACTCCTTGTTAGTACTCTTATGTTCTAGGAAGAATCCGGAATCCTACCAAGCCTGCTACTATGCGTCTTTAGCGGTCATCAGATCATTCTCCTGTTCTAAATTTTTATGAACACCTATTATTTTCCCCTCTGAAATAGTAATGGTATGGTCACATAATAATTGAATATCTTCTTTGTTATGAGAAGTCATTACAATTAACTTTTGTTCTGTTCTCAGCTTCTCTAATACTTTTCTTAATGTTCCCACAGAAGTTTCGTCTAGAGCATTAAAAGGTTCATCCAATATGATAATTTGTTGATTTTCCATAATAGCCTGAATAATCCCTAATTTCTGCTTCATTCCTAATGAGTACTTATTGAATTTCTTCTTGGTTTTCCAGTCCAAATCAAATATATTCATAAAATATTGAATATCTTCACTCTTAGTTACATTTCTTATTTTAGCTAGCATTTTCAAATTCTCATAACCTGTCAGATGTCCTATAAAACTTGGTTTTTCAAGTAGTATCCCTAACTTATCAGGAAATGAAATATCCTTCCCCAAAACTCTCCCATCTACTTTGACCTCTCCATTAGTTGGCAGTATCAGGCCAGTAATCATTCTCAAAAACATTGTTTTACCGCTTCCGTTCCTACCAACTACTCCGTAAATATTCCCACTTTCTAGAGAGACATTTATATTTTCAAGAACTTTAATTTTACCGATTGATTTGGTGAAACTAGTTGCTTCAATTTTCATGAGAGGATAACTCCTTCTTAAGGCTTCTTCTTTGAATAAGAGCAACTAGTACTATGGCAAGGACTATACTTACAAGAACATCTAACAATGTAATTATTGGACTACTGGAGCGAGGTAAGATATAAAAAGCCGAATCCTGATAATGATTGGTCATAGCTAATAAAATTGAAATCCCCCCCATTATCATAAAAGCACTTGATTTCGTGAACTTCATTAATAGATATATCTGAGCAAAAACCGCAATTATACAAAACAAGTAGACTCTCGCTATAACCCCTACAGTATTCATATTTATTGTTTGAGCCACCTTGAAATCACTTGAAACAATGTAAAAAAGTAACCCTATCAAATAAAACAATATTACAAATGCCGCAGTGATGATTAAAGCGCCTTTTAAGAAAGCTTTCAACCACTTGGCTTTATTGCCATATCGAACAGATAAATGTTCAGAATTATCGATATAATAAACAATATAGTCAATCAGTGTATATTGTAATAATGTCAACATCATAACGAATAAGCTTTGTAACAGTATTGCATGTAGTGGCTTACCTCCAAAAAGCGTTTGATATATGATTGTAGGATCGGTAATGCCAGTACTATTTAAGTAACGATAACCAACGATAATGCTGCCCAAGAAAGTAAGAAGAAAGAAAGGGTTTATATATCTGAACACGCCAATCATATGAAATCCCTCTTATCACTAATCTTAATGTTTAATAGTGTCGTAATGAAAATTAAACCCAGTAGCCAGTAATAGCTTTCTGCTCCTCTATGGAAGACCCACGAAAATAAAAAGCTTACATCTAGCGAGTAGAAATTCTTTATATAAGGTCGGAGCATCAGGATCTCTAGTGCCATCCATATAAATACAATTAACGTGCAATATCTTCTCACAATCAAGTTGCTAGACCACTTCAAGCATGACATTACGTTGATAAATAGGATAATCCCCAGTAAATATCTAAAGTACCAGTTTGTTAGATGGGGTATAAAATTAATTTCTCTGAGTGATAATGCTCCGCATACAATAAAAAGGAACATAATCGTTACACAGATAAATCCTTGTGTGTAGTATCCGAGTAATTCTCTTCTGAGTATCGTTCTCCTGTTCCCTATTCTGATATACGATAGATTGTTAAAATAGCTGCCCGCAATAGCCAGTCCGATTGTAATGACTGACATAAATTGAAAGACGAAAAACTTATCAAATATCCACTGATCCAACCATTTATTCCCATAGGGAATTCGATACAAAAAGATTACACCGCTAATGGCAATATAAATCGTAAACGCGCAGTTAAATGCAAATCTATGCATAACAATCTCTCGTTTTATAGAAAACTGCACCGATCAACAATAAATCCACCAGCATCCATCCTCCAGTAACGAAGCTGACCGCACTCCAATTTATTCCTTCAATTCCGGATGCTGCTAGCGGTTGAAGGATGATTCGAATGTCATAGATGACTAGACTCGGATAGGCATTAGTGATATAGCTAATTCCATATAGAATGATTACGGGAATTACCATGACGATATATCTGTTCTTCAAATTTAACAGCACGCTCATGCAAAGTGAAAACACAACAAAGATCGAGATGGCTAATGCGTTCAGCAGTGTATACATTTGCACCACATTCATCGGATTCACCAAATAAGCATCATATGCAAAGCTGCCCTCAAGCGGAATATTGAAGCCATATTGCTCTGTCTTATGGACTGTGTCAGGGAATAACGTATAAGTCATTAAAACATTGATCTCCAAAGTAACAAGTACGACAAGGAAGGATAGCAAACCCGTAGATATGAACTTGGAAATAAAGTACGCACCTTTACTTCCTCTCGTAATTTGATACATATACATGGAGGTATTCTTATCGTCGTAATAGATTAACCCGGTGAACAACACAGTAACAATCCAAAATGCGTTACTAAATAAATGATTCCCCCACCCTGCAGAATTCAACAACATCCAAAACTGGAATGGATTATTGCCGATTGTTTGTGTTGAACTAGGGTATTTAGCGAAATATCTAGCTAATGTGATTGGATCAAATACAGCAATAATAAGCAGCACAAGGACTACGATGATTATTTTTTTGTCAGTGATTAGTCTTTTGAAATCAATTTTAAGATAACTTACTAGCAAATCTCCCACTAGATTCCCCCCTCTCCTTTGCGACAAGGATTTTTTGTGAATTGTCCCTTTAGGTAGAAAAAACACAATAAACGGGATACATATATGGTATTATCTTACAACTCTTGTTACGTTTTATGCAACTACTATTAGTTTGCTTAAAGTTGAAGCAAAAGTAGTTGCACAACAAAAAAAGCCTTGATTAACAAGGCCCTAATGCAATCTAATTTAATTAGCCGTACAGATAACGTCTTATTTAAGAACTTAGTGATTTTATTAGCTCGTCCAATACACTAAGCTAGGACTGTACAAGGGCTCAGCTCATATTTACAATCGGTCAGTTTAGAACTTTATTTTCACAAGACAGATGCAAGAAAGGATGTGTTGCACCTTGATATATCCAATCAATCTAGTACAGCTCGTGAAAATAGGTCTTTCATTAATGAGTCATCTTCACATGCTTCCTTAAAGGCGATTGCAAAACTAAGTATGGCTTCTTTATTGTCTGTATAAATGCAGAACGTATCGGCTTCTGGGTCAAATCGTATGATATCAACTAAGTGAGGCATTTTCTCTTCAAGAAACACGGCTGCTAATGAACCCCAATCATAGCCATTGCCCTCAAATCCTTCTTCGGCTCGTGTTTGAAAAACTTCATGCTTATATTTTCCAACACCTAAAATCATTGATATGCTTCCATTATTATGCGCAACTAGCCCAAATGGGTTTATTTTTTCTTCAATTTCTAACAACCGGGGGTCAGTCCCACTCCGCATCCCCTTTTCAACGTTCACGATATGGTTGGTTTCATTGCCTGCTCTAGCAGCGGCGTTGCGGCTCATTTCTAAAAACTTATTGCCATGGGAATCTTCAGGATCTAATACTACAGCTTGTTCAAAAGCAACTATCGCTTCCTTATACTGTTTAAGGTAATAATAAGCGTATCCTATTCTGAAATGCCAAAGAGGGTCGTGCTCGCCTTGCTCTTGCACAGATAAAAAATATTGGATCGCTTCATTATAGTTTTCTTGATTATTCAATGCTCTTCCCAAATGGCACACTAACTCATAATCCCTGTCCGCTTCGGGTATTTCCGTAATTTTGTTGATGATTTTCGCATACTGGCTCTTGTTATGCCAAAGGTTGAGCTGCTTCAATAGACCCTCATCCATCTTTGTAACCTCTCCTCTAACTTTAATAAAAATATGGTTTCCATATATTATAATAACCCATATGATTTATATAAAAAATAAGGGCTATGTAAATGCTAACAAATCGTACTCGGTACCTTATTGCGGCTGAACGCATGGATTGGCGGCTCATAGTGAACGCTCGGTACCTTATTTCGGCTAAAAGTGTGGATTGGCGACCCATAGTGAACGCTCGGTACCTTATTTCGGCTAAAAGTGTGGATTGGCGGCTCATAGTGAACGCTCGGTACCTTATTTCGGAAGAAAGGGGGGATTGGCAACCCATAGTGAACGCTCGGTACCTTATTTAGAAAGAAAGGGGGGATTGGCAACCCATAGTGAACGCTCGGTACCTTATTTAGAAAGAAAGGGGGGATTGGCAACCCATAGTGAACGCTCGGTACCTTATTTCGGAAGAAAGGGGGGATTGGCAACCCATAGTGAACGCTCGGTACCTTATTTCGGAAGCACAAAAATAAAAAGCCGCGATTTGCGCGACCTTTAATGGGACAATGTATTTGACTGGTTTATAGGCTAGCTAACGCCTGATTAAAGTCTTCCATTAAATCATCGATATCCTCGAGCCCAACAGATATCCTAACGGTGTGCTCTAATCGGGTTTCATGCTCGGTGCGAGATTTCTGTTCGGGATTAAGGGCTAGACCCGGGGAATAAATCAGACTTTCGAAGCCTCCCCAACTCACGCCGATTTGAAATAGCTTCAAATTGTTCATTAGCTTTGCTACAGCAGAAGGACCGCCATGCAGCTCAAAGCTGAATAATCCCGTATTCCCGCTAAACTGTTTTGCCGCAAGCTCATGCTGCTCATGCTGCTCCAGCAATGGAAGATTAACTCTGCTGACTTGAGGGTGCTGGCTAAGTATAAGCGCAATTTGCTTCGCGGATTCGGCATGCTGCTTCATACGTAGTCCGAATGTCTTCAGCCCACGAGTAAGCAGCCACGCCTCCAACGGTGCTAATGTAGCCCCAAGCAGAACAATTTCATTGTTCGCGATTGCGTTGATCCGCTCTTGCGAAGCAATGACTACGCCAGCAGTCACATCACTGTGACCTGACAAATATTTGGAAGCGGAATGGATCACGATGTCAATGCCCCATTCAATGGGGCGCATTGTTGCAGGTGTTGCACAAGTGTTATCCATTACCGTTAGTAATCGATGTTCCTTGGCGATTTGGACGACAGCCGGAATATCGAACACATCCATGTAGAAGGTTGATAACCCTTCACAATACAGCATTTTCGTATTCGGCTTAATCGCTGCTTGTACCTTGTCTAATTGTCTGAAATCCACGAAATCAGCAGTAATACCAAACCTAGGCAAGTAGTTCTGTAGCAGCTGATGTGTGCCACCGTATATCGGATAGCTGCACACCACATGGTCGCCTTGACTCAAGCAGTGAAGCAACGTAGAGGAGATCGCCGCCATACCCGAAGTGAATAGCTTAGCCGCCTCTCCCTTTTCCAACGCTGCTAGCTTCTTCTCAGCTATCTGCTGAGTTGGATTAGAAATTCTTGAATAATAATAAGTGTCTTCCTGCCATTGCGCCTTATGGAATGCCTCATACGAATCAAATGTAAATAGTGTATTAATAAATACGGGTGGAACAACCGCTCCTAGAAACGTTTCATCCCCATAGTGGGCAAGAATGGTTTGCATTCCTGCATCCTTGGTTTTCTTCCCTAATTGCTTGCTCATCTTGTCCTCTTCACCCTCTACCTCTATCTATTCAAACTTACCGAGTGTTATCCTTTAACAGCTCCATCTGTCAATCCATTTACAACAAATCGCTGCATAAAGGCAAACATAATCAACGATGGAACGGTTGCTGCTATGCCTCCAGCCGTCATGACACCCCAGTCAATATCATAGTTGTGAATAAACATGTTCAATCCTACTGGAATTGTTTTCAAACTGTCGCTGCTTATTATCATCACTGCTCCCAGCAGATCGTTCCACGCTCCAATAAAAGCAAAGATGAAGGTTGCAATCACACCCGGTACCATTAATGGCAAAATGATTTTGAACAGTGACTGCATTTTGTTGCAGCCGTCGATCAATGCAGCTTCTTCAAGATCCATCGGAATTCGGTCGAAAAAGCTCCGCATTAAGATCAAGCTAAATGGAATAGTCCCAACTGTGTAAAAAAGGATGAGTCCGCCCATTGTGTTGGTTAAGCCAAGCTTGGAATACATAATAATCGTCGGTACTAACACGAGGACACCTGGAATCAATTGTGTTAACAGCAAGCCGTAAATGACAAGTTTATGTCCTCTGAATTTGAATCTCGCCATCGCATAACCGCCAAGAACGGCCAGACTAGTACCAAATAATCCGGTAGCTAATGAAAGAATAATACTGTTCTTAAAAAACACGGCAAAATTAGAGGTTTCAAAAAGGTAGATGTAATTGTCAAATGTAATATGTTTAGGCCAATACTGAATATTTGTTGTAAGGATATCTAATTTGGGTTTTAACGATGTAATGAATAGCCAATAGAATGGCGCTAATACCATCAGCAGATAACCCAACAAAACAACAAAACGGACAATAACAATAGACGTACGTTGTTTTTTGTTCATTATAAGTTACCTGCTTTTTCAAATTTAGTGAGACGAAGGTAAACAAACGTAAATAGGAGTAATAACACCATAAAGAATAGACCAATAGCCGCTGCTTGACCGTAGTCTAGCGATGCAAAAGCTTTCATGAACATGTAGGAAGCTAAGGTGTTGGATGAATTTGCAGGTCCGCCAGTCGTCATAATATAGATCAATTCGGCAGATGAAAACACCCAAATAGTTCTTAGCAGCAATGTAATCAGAATGGTTTGCTTGATATAACTGAAGGTAACATTCCAAAACCTAGAAATCATGCCCGCTCCATCCATTTCCGCCGCCTCGTAAATCTCATGCGGAATAGATTGCATCGCTGCAAGCAGCATGATTGCAAAGAAAGGAATTCCCGTCCAGGCCATGGCAATAATAACCGAGTATAGCGCCATCCTAGGATCGGACAGGAAATAAATTTTTTCGTGAATGATTCCAAGCTTCAGCAGAATATCATTGATAGGTCCGTACTCTGTATTAAATAACCAGCGGAACGTCAAGCCAATGACAAAGGAGGAAACTGCCCATGGCAAGAAAACGACAGCCTGATAAATATTACGCAAAGGAAATGGGCGACTTAAAGCCAAAGCGAGAATTAAACCAAGTACAAATTGCGCCCCTACCGTTACAACTACCCAGATTAGAGTGTTTTTCATGATTAACGGAAAGTTGTTATCCGTAAGAACCGCTTTAAAGTTCTCAATTCCGTTAAAACCAATATCATTAGGAGCGGTCAGCTTATAGCTTTGGAAGGCGTACATGATAGAACTCAATAAGGGATACGCTAGAAAAATAAATAATAGAAAAAAACTAGGAAAGAGCAGTATATACGGTTCATTCTTACGAAGATATTTCAATTGAAGAAACCCCCAGTTACTTCTGAATTTCAAAAACATATCAGGGGTCAGTGAACTAACCCCTGATAGCATAGAAATTATACTAATCGCATCATTAGCCTTTATAATTTGCTGCATGTGGAACTGGAATGTCAGGGTGATCTTTCATAAATTTCTGCTGTGCCTTCGTTAAGAAGTCTCCCAAATGCTTCATTGTATCTTCAGCTGATTGTGTACCCAATAAATATTTTTGTACTTCTGCATCCATTAAGCTTTCTCTGAACTCACCAAGCTCAGGGAATTTGCCATAATCAGCAGGAGGTATCAGCTTCGGATCATTCAACATATCGATAAAACCTTTCATTGGACCTTGGCCTATCTCAGGATCTTTAAGAGAATCTTGCATGATCGGGATCATGGTCATTACTTTACTATATTTATTATTGTTTTCCGGTTTGGATAAAAATTCGATAAATTTCCAAGCTGCTTCTTTATTCTTAGAGTTTTTGGAAATACTGTAGCCCCATGAAGCTCCTGCTCCACCATATGTGTTGCCATCTAATGCAGCAGGATTAGGAATAACCGTCCAAGTACCATCCTTCATGGAGGCTTTTGCCGTAGCTACTACTTCAGTAGTTTGAGCTAGTATTCCAGTTACGCCAGATGTGAAGCCCTGCACCATTTCTTGGTATCCCCAGTTTATGGAGTCCTTTGGAGCCCAGCCTTTTTTATAGATATCGGTGTATCTCTTGAATGCAGTCAATGCTTCGGGTCTTAAAAGAACCGATGTGCCGTCTGCTTCATAGCTTTCACCTTTTGTAACAGAGAAAATGTAAGCTAAGATTTGGTCAAACCCTGCACGAGCTCCACGGTATGAAAAACCATAACGATTTTGGGATGGATCTGTCAATTTCTCAGCGACATTAAACAATTCATCCCATGTTTTAGGTAATTCCAGATTAGCTTCTTTCATCCAGTCCGTTCTTATGAACAATGCACCGCCCATAAAAGCATCCGGGATGAGATAAACATCTTTGAATGGTTCACGCTGCTGTTGCTCGATTGTAACGTTTTTTACGAAGGCTGTAAGATTATCTTTCTTATCCCATTCATCATATTGGGTCGAAATCGGCTCCAGATAGCCTGCTGGAACAAAAGTAGTTAACCAAGCTGGGTAAACGTTGACGACATCGGGCAATGTTTTGCTTTGACCTTGTGTTGTCAGCTTTGCAAACGCCTGATCCCAAGGTACTGTTTCCAAATTAACTTTGATATTCGTATTTTCTTTTTCGAATTCAGCAATGATTTCATTAAAGAATTTCTCTCTCTCGGGCGAGGGAGCAACGTCAGTAAAGCTGATTTCAATCTTCTTACCTGAACCTCCATTGCCGCCGCTGCTGCTGCAAGCAGTTGTAACTAGTAATGCCGTGCTAATAGCTACTAACCCAATCATTCTTAAATTCATCGAAATACCCCTCTCAATGCCATTTTTTATAATGCTATTTCCAATTACAAGGTGCTGCTTCTATGAATAAGAATTCATATTGTTAAAGAATACCCTCACTCTTCGGAGACAATCCAAAATGGCTGGGACCACGCCATCTTGTTGCCACGCCCAAAGCACTCGATACGTACATAGAAGGCTTCACTCAGTTCTTTATTGTGCAATCTGTGATTCTCACGCAATTCCTTCATGGTCAAAGTGGAAGAGCCTCCTTCTACTTTTTTCAAAACAACCCCATTTCGACTAATCCAATGAACTTCATCAGCATCGGATTCTATTGAAATACACTTATTGTTATCCTTTGCTTCAATTTTTGTAATGGAGACTCCCGTTGATGCATAAAAGCGTCCCTCTGAAAGAGCATCGACAATTCCTTTTGGATGAATGGCTTGCGAATCTGGCCACTGCACACAGTTCCAAGCAATAAATTGATCTTCCCGTGCATGCTGGTCATCCGTTGCATGGCCATAAATCCTCCATCCCTTACTCAACAGATAGTCCCAGCGATTAGTCGCTAAAGCCTGTCCAAAAAGTCTTTCGATAACCCCAGTATAGATTTCTATACCTTTAATACCTTCCATCGTATCAAGCATTTGATCTGTACAATAATCATGAACGGGCTTGAAGTTGGGATGATTGAAAATGCAAAGTCCTCCGGCCTGATGCACTCTATCCATAATTTCCTTAGGTGTTAATTCAAGCGCTGGAAGTACTCTGTCAGCTCCAAGATATTGAAGAGTTTGTTCGTCTTTAGCCGCGACCTCTACGGCCGGGATTACACACATCTTCGTATAGGGCTGTAGTTCTTCTAGTCTGAGTAACAAATCATGTTCGGAAAGGGCAAAGTAATCGTATCCAGCTTCCTCATAAGCACGCACAATTGTTAAAGGCTCGTCGGTACCATCCGACCTCGTCGAATGTCCATGATGATTGCCGCGAAGCCATGTGGAGCTGACGTCTGACTCAAAGTAGGGCGATATAAATTTATGTTGTTTTATTTCCATTACTTTTCATTCCTCTCTTAATCAGCAATTAGTTGTTATGAAACGAAGCTCCAAGTCGATGTGCCGGACCGGCGGCTGGATTTGGTCGGCGAAATAAAGTAGTTCCTCGCCCAGCCCTTGTCCGTATTGCGTAAGCAAGTCATCATTCAAGAAATGAGTTTCAATAAATACATCACTGTCTTGTACTGTAATGACCCGGTAAGATGGTTTTATTAGGCAAGCGGCGGTCTGAATATACACCCATGGACTGCTCTGGTGTGTAGAGTGAATATGATTGTGACCGTTGCAATACAACCCGATTCCCTGCTTACTCGCGAGAATGTTTGTTAGCCGGTCATTCCGGATGGAAAGATGCTCCATTTCGGAAAAAGTGGTCGTTCCAAACAACGGGTGATGGGCAAACAATATAACCGGCTTGCTCTCGCTGCTCAATATCAATTCCTGCAGCCAGTCGAGTTGTTCGTCCGAGATCGCTCCAGAAGAGTCATCAGGACACTGTTCCCGCGCCGTATCGATAAACGCCACAATGGCATCCTCCGTCGACACATGATAATACAAGGGACGCTGTATTACCGTAGATATCAGCTCCTTAGGAATCGTCAAAGCATCATGATTTCCTATCGCTTGGTAGAAGTGAATATGTCTCTCATTCGCAATTTGGTAGATCCGGCCGAATTCCGCAGGAGAACCAGAATGCGTTAAGTCACCAACTGATACATGCATATCGGCCGGGACCTGAAATACATGATCGAGATAACGTTTGAGGAAATCTTCCTGATACTCCTTCAACGAAGGATCAGCGAGCGATTGCGAATAATGCAGGTCCCCCATCACTACGATCTTCAACATGGCTATCCCCCCAGTCCTGGCTGTCTTAGATCTGATTGCGCAACTTCCTGAAGAAGCCGTCAATTGTGGAAACCTTATAAGTGGGAACAGGGCTTGCTCGTGGACGACTTCTGTGGTAAGAAATCCAAAGCGTATCGATTCCCGCATTGCTGCCGCCCTTAATATCGGTGTAAATATTGTCGCCAACCATTAGGCAAGCGTCCCGGCTCGTTCCTGAAAGCTCAAGCGCTTTTTGAAACGGATATGGCTCGGGTTTTCCAATGGCAATAACGCTTGGACTGTCCAACATGGAAAGCACCGATGCCAGCAGTGCCCCAGTCTCTGGCACTCGCTCCCCTAACGCACCTGGGTGGTACACATCGGAATTTGTAAGAACTAGTTTTGCCCCCCTCTGCACTTGGTTGACGGTTCTCCTCAATTTCTCGTAATTAAAGTGGACATCCCGGCCTAATACTATGAATTCGGATGTGCTGTGATCGTCCAGGCGGACGACTCGATGTCCAAACCCCTTTAAGCTAGCCTCCAAGGATTCCGATCCGCATACCGATACAGTTACCTTGCCGTACTTCTCTAGCAGATATTTTCCGGTTAAATCGGTAGCTACCATAGCCTGCATTCCCACAACAGGAAATCCCATGTCCGACATATTGGCAAGTACCTCATCCGATGTCTCGGTTGAATTATTGCTCAGAAAAATGATCTTTTTGTTCATATCTGCTAGGTATGAGATAAGTGCGATTGACCCTGGGTAAGGTTCATTTCCCGTGTACAAGCATCCATCCAGGTCAAAAATATATGTTTCATAATGCCCAAGCTCAGATGTCATCCCTATTTTCTCCCGATTCCGATCTATGAAGTATAATTCTTCCAATAATTATTTCCATAGAATTTTATTTCTTATTCACTACAGATAGCCTAGTAGCCTAGTCATGATCCGAAACTTACTGCCTTCCATCGTTCGCTATCGTATTTTAATAAATGAAGATTCGATTCTTGGATCATACCTCCTGACTTCCCGTTCTCATTGGAGAAAATAAATTCTTCGACTAATTAATTTACAAAGAATAATATTCCTTATTGATCAAGCATTTTAATCATAACTATTGAATGTTAACTGAAGATTATTTCGCTGTTTAAATTTTGTTAAACTGAACGTGGTTTACTTGAATGGATTGGAATGTGATAATATAAAATCTTAGATGATGATTAATTAAAATTATGGAGAGCGTTCATGGACATTGCGAAGGATTACCTAGTCATTATTAAAAATTTGTTACCCTCTATGCATCAAGGAGAAAAAAAAATAGCGGAATACATTCTGAGTAACCCCGCTGATGTCATTAATATGACAATTGCTCAACTGGCTATTCTTCTGTCAGTTGCAGATTCAAGTATTGTCCGATTCTGCCGATTAATTGGCTTGAACGGATTTACTGACCTAAAAATTAGTTTAGCTAAGAACATTTCCAAATCATCATACCCCGTACCGGAAGAGATCAGTCTGCATGATGACGATTACTCGATTGCTTTGAAGGTATTCAGTTCAAGCATTCAAACCTTACAGAATACAATAAATACATTGGATAAAGAGGAATTCCATCGGACAGTTCAGCTTTTATTACAGGCTAAGCGAATAGAAATTTACGGCACCGGAACATCCGCCACCCTTGCCCAAGACGCTTATTATCGCTTTATGCGTATCGGTCTTCCAGCTTATGCAGCCACCGATCCTCATATCAGTCGCATATCTGCAAGCATGCTAGATGATGAATGCGTGGCACTTGGTATTTCACATACCGGCCGCACAAAAGATACAATTGAAGCCTTACAAATTGCAAAAGGAAAAGGCGCAAAAATTATTGGCATTACAAGCTTTTATAAAACTCCCCTTCTGGATCTCGCAGATAGCAAATTGGTCATTTCATCTATTGAAGCGGACTTTCTTAAAGAAGCTGTGTCCTCTAGAATTGCACATTTGGGATTAATTGATAGCTTATGTACTTGCCTTATCATACGGAGGTACAAACAGACAGAGCCGCTACTTGACAGTATGACTAATATTCTAAATCAGTTGCGTTATTAGTTTTTTCTGGAGAGCTACGGGAACAAGCGCTGCAAGACCAGCTCCATCGGGCTAGCGCATTGAACATCATTATTAATCAGATTACCTGTTCATCCCCTTGGATGGGAGCATATCAATTTATTGGGTAAATACAAATTCTAATTCAAGAAGATTCTTGTGTTTTGCAGATGACATAAACATTGTCCGATAACTAAAAAAGCCCGCGATTTTAAGCGGACTTGAGATTACTTTATTTCACTTCAACTACAAAAGGACTGATAAAAGTTTTACCGTTTCGTTGAAATTGCCCCCAGATCTTATATACGCCTGTATTGGGGAAAGTCGTCATGAATTTCGCATCCGGGCCTTTCGCTTTTTCCTCCATCGGGTGTACATGCAAATACTGCTCTGTATCTTCGCTTAGGATCACAACGTGCCCAACAGCGCCTAGGTAAGGCTCTAGATCCGTTATCGGATCTTTGGACTTCGCATCTGAAAGTTTGAAGTTCAACTCTATTTCTTTGCCGGCTTCCGGATGATTGTTTTCGAGTGTGATTTCTACCCCGTCCACGATTACGGAATGTTCATCCGATGGTTTAATCGGAACTTGTTCAGCGGCTAGCCCTTCTACCTTGATCCATTCGGACTTCGTTGTTGCGGATCCACCGGTAGGAATATAGTCGGCGAATAACTTATAATCTCCACCGGAAGGGAACGAAGTAGTGATTTCGAAATGCCCATTTCCTTTGTACTCCGGATGGATGTGGTCAAAGTAAGATAAATCTTTGCTAACCGCGATGAGATGGAGCTTCTTCTCGTGATTAATATCGAATTCCTCGATGACCTTCCCGTCCATATCATGAATTTGTACTGTGATCAAAGTATTCTCTCTAGATTTCAGTGTTTCTTCAGACCATTTCCAAACGGCATTCGTCTCCAGCTTTTTCGTCTCGCTGGCATGTTTTTCTCCGTGAGCCTCCCCGTGCTCTCCGGCACTTGATGCACTAGGTGATGCTACTTGTGATTGTCCACCATGTGCACCATGGTTATCTGTTTCTTGTTTATTTTGTTTTCCGCAAGCAGCAACAAGAACTAGTGCCGCTAGCAATCCGATCAAATAAATTCGTTTCATACTTAGCCTCCATGATAGGAATAACTTTATACTTTTGCTCTTTGTAGACGCAGCGCATTCAGCACAACGGAGACGGAGCTTAAAGCCATAGCTGCTCCGGCGAGCCATGGTGCAAGGAATCCAAGCGCTGCGATCGGGATACCGATGACATTATAAGCAAGCGCCCAGAACAAATTTTGCTTAATATTAACCATAGTTTTCTTACTCATGAAGATGGCATCGGGGATGCTATTCAAGTCTCCACGCATTAAGGTTACATCCGCCGCTTCCATCGCAACATCCGTCCCCGTTCCGATCGCCATCCCGATATCCGCAATTGCCAGAGCTGGCGCATCATTAATTCCATCTCCGACCATCGCGACTTTCTTCCCACTTTCTTGCAACCGCTTGACCTCGTTAGCTTTACCATCTGGCAGTACTTCCGCCAATACATGGTCGATTCCAACTTGACTCGCAATGGCTTTCGCCGTACGTTCATTGTCGCCTGTCATCATCACCACTTCTAAACCGAGCTGCTTTAATCTGGCAACTGCCTGCTTCGAAGTATCTTTAATCGTATCCGCTACAGCTACCATACCCGCGTACTTTCCGTTAACCGCAACCAGCATCGCTGTTTTTCCAACCGACTCCAATCGGCTCATTTCCTCGAATGCGGCCTCTGCGTTCACGTTAGCGTTCGCCAATAACTTTCGGGTTCCAATTAGCAATTCGTTTCCTTCAACCGTAGCTTCAATACCAAAGCCGGGTATAGCTTGAAAGGAATCGGTCGATGGGAGAGAAATACCTTGCTCTTGAATGCCCGCCACAATCGCTTCCGCTAGCGGATGCTCCGAATTTTTCTCCGCTGCAGCAATCCAGGACAAGAGATGTTCCCGATTATAGCCTGGCTCAATCCGAACATCCGTCAATTCCGGCTTGCCTTTCGTTACCGTTCCCGTTTTATCCAATACAATGGTGTTAATGCGATGCGTGGATTCTAAATGCTCGCCGCCTTTGAACAAAATACCGAGTTCAGCGGATCGACCGGAACCGGCCATGATCGATGTTGGCGTGGCAAGACCTAGCGCACACGGGCATGCTATAACCAGAACGGCAATTGCCTTCTCCAACGCCTCTGCAAAATTGCCTGCATCGACAGCGAAGTACCAGATCAAGAAAGTGACGACCGCGATCCCTACGACGATCGGGACGAATATTCCCGAAATCACGTCGGCTACCCTTTGGATCGGGGCTTTTGAGCCTTGCGCTTCCTCTACGACTTTGATGATTTGGGACAATGCTGTCTCTTTGCCGACTTTGGTAGCTCTTACTTTAAGCACGCCGTTTTTGTTCAACGTTGCTCCAATGACTTGATCTCCTACCTGCTTATCTACTGGGATGCTTTCACCCGTTAACATCGATTCATCGACTGCTGATAAGCCCTCTAGTACTTCACCATCAACTGGCACTTTCTCTCCAGGTTTAACTAAGAATACATCTCCAGCTACAACGTCTTCTACCGGAATACTGACTTCCTGACCATCCCGTATGACGATAGCCGACTTAGCTTGTAAGCCCATTAACGCCTTGATCGCTTCGGAAGAACGACCTTTCGCCAGTGTCTCGAACAATTTACCCAGCAATATTAACGTGATCAGCACGGCACTCGTCTCATAATACATCTCAACCTGATGATGTGCGGAGGCATTTAATGATTCGATTGTTAAGTAAACACTATAGAAGTAAGCGGCAGATGTGCCCAACGCTACCAATACATCCATATTGGCACTGCCGTTACGCAGCGCCTTGTAGGCTCCGACATAGAATCGGCTGCCAATAATGAACTGTACTGGGGTGGCTAATATCAATTGGAACCATGGATTCATGAAAATCTCCGGCACCCATATCCATGACGTAAAGGAGAAATGTCCAACCATTGCCCAGAGAAGCGGCAAAGAGAGAATAGCCGATACAATCAACCGGATCTGCAGGCTGCTGACTTCTTTTCTCTTATGATCGCTTTCATTCGTCTGCTCGCTCTTCGGTTTAGCTTTATAGCCGATCTGTTCGACTTTCTTGATCATATCTGCAGCACTTGTCATGGATGGAATAAATTCCACATGTGCCGTCTCCAAAGCTAAGTTAACCGTCGCTTTTACGCCACTCATTTTGTTAAGGCCCTTCTCGATGCGCGTAGCACATGCTGCACAGGTCATGCCTACAATATCGAAGTCAATGGACTCCTTTACCGTACCGTATCCTAGGTCTTGAATTTTCTGTTCCAATTGGGACATGTTGACTTGAGAAGGGTCAAAGTTGACGGTTGCTTGCTCCATGGCGAAATTTACGTTCGCTTGTGCAACGCCTTCCAGTTTATTCAGGCCTTTCTCTATACGGTTGGCACATGCTGCGCAAGTCATGCCAGTGATCTGTAGTGTGGCTTGTTGAGTAGGTACTACTTTAGAACTGCTCATGATCATCACCTATTCCTCTGTCGTATTACCATCTTAGCTATGTAACGTTTTTCATTTCACGACATCGTAACCCTGTTCCTCAATCGTTTCGACAATAGCGTCCAATGAGATTTCACTGTCGTCATACACCAATTCAACCAAGCCTGCGGCTAGATCAACAGTCGCCTTTGCACCGACAGTTTGGACTACACCTTCAATAGTACGAACACAACTACCGCATGTCATTCCTTCTACATTTAACAATACGTTTTTCATTTTAATTCCTCCGTCTCATTCATTTCGTTAATTTGTTAACCGTGAAAAGTAGTTCGTTGTTACCAAATACAATACCCCCCTATAGTATATGGGAGACGAAAAATAAATTATTCATTTATGATTTCCTTTAAGTTGACTCGACCGATAAATTTGGTAAACTTTTCTTTTCCCTTGGCATGCGTCCGATAGTAGTCGATCATCTCTATAATGATTGGAATGACCTGTTCCTCCCGGATTCCTGACAAGAATAATTCGGCCAATTTTGGTTTTAATCCTTTAACGTCTCCCCCGACATAGAGATCATATACATCCCTCATTTTGACAACGGAAATGTCCTTGGCTAGCGGTTCGCTTGTTCCAAGGGCGCAACCTGCATATCCGATCTTTATCGGAATCGGTACTTCCATGCCGGAGATGGCTTCATCCAACCGAAGTGCGAACGACAAACCGGCTTCTTCCGCACCTTTGCAGAAATTGCATGCTTGCAGATTTTTTGTGGTAGAACCCGCTGGTAACACTCTTAGACCTGCCTCTGCCAACTCTTCCACCGCTTCTGAAAGCTTAGATTCTTCCAAGAATACGTAAAGCTGTTTGAATGGCGTCATTTCGATTGCACTATCTGGATGAACAATAGAGCCAATGGCAGTTAGTTGCTCCGGTTGAAATGTCGTTCCACCAACTGCCAGTGGCGTTGCTAAGGCTAATTTACGAAGGGTCAAGCTCCATCACATCCTCTGAAATTAATGCGTAACACTCACTTACATAGTATACCCCCCTACCCTATATTACGTCAAGCGAAGATGATACAGAAAAAATAAAAAGCAAATGTACACACGCACATTTGCTCTTGTATTATTTCATTAGTTTATTTATTGTCGTCAGCAATTCATCGATGGCTCCATGTTCGCCTGATTGAATTTTTTGTACGATACAGCTTTTCATATGGTTCTCGAGAAGTAATTTTCCAACGCTGTTGAGAGCCGATTGAACCGAAGCGATTTGATTGAGTACGTCATCGCAGTACGTATCTTTTTCGATTAACCCTTTAATCCCTCGAATTTGTCCTTCAATACGGTTCAGGCGACTGGTCAGGTTTGTCTTGATCTTCTCGGAGTGATGGCTATGTTGATGGTGGTGATGATGTTCATGTCCAGCGGATTCATCCGTTAATTCCTTTTCCATGGCTTATCCCCTCCCCTTATGCCCTATTATACCCCCTAACCCTATCAATGCAAAGTTCTGGTAGAACAGCAAAATCAGCCGTGAATAACACGACTGATTACACTTATATCTATTTCATTTTCATTTCTCTGGCGCTTTCCCTTTACGGATGAAAATCAACGCGATTAGTGCACCGACGATTGCTATGATAGCTGCTCCAACGAATGCGGAGTGAAAACCCGTATTTAATGCTGCGATTTGATCGATCCCTTTATCCAACTCCCCTTTAGTCCAAGAAGAAGATACGGCAACCATGACAGCTAATCCAATGGCTGAACCAATCTGATAGCTCATATTGGATAAGCCCGACGCCAAACCGGATTCTTCCGGCCTTGCCCCCGACAAGGAGGCGATCGTTGCCGGGATATAAGCCATTGACATACCAACTGCCCCGAGTAGAGAAGCCCACAGTACGTTGGTAACGAAGTTTCCTTCTTCTGGCGTATTACCTGCGAACAGCAACAGTGATCCCGCTAATATAAGCATACCGATGACGAGATTTCCTTTGATGCCGAACTTGCCGACAAGCCTTCCCATGACTCCGACCATCAAGATCATGATGAGGATTGTCATCGGCACCAGAGCAACCCCGCCCATGAATGCCGAATAGTTCAGAACCTGTTGAAGATACAGATTCAAGAAAAACCAAAGCGGAATCCAAGCACCAGCAAGAGTTGCCAAAAGGATATTGGCCGCAAGCAGATTCGGAGCTCTAAATATCCGTAGAGGTACGAGTGGTTCCTTTTTCTTCGCTTGCACGATTAGAAACAAAATGAACAGTACAGCGGCAATAGCCAATAAACCAAATGTTTGTGCTCCCCATCCGTTATGCTCCGAAGTGACGATCGCATATACCGCCAGCATCAACGCAGCCGTGACCGTCAGTGAACCTAAGAGATCGATGCTGCCCTTGTTTTTCGTTCCTTTTGGAAGAACATACAGACTGTACAAAATAGCGAACAAACCAACGGGGATGTTGATCAAGAATGTCCAATTCCAACTGAGCCATTCCGTGATGACTCCTCCGAGGAAAACCCCGGCCGTACCACCTGCTGCCGCGGATGCTCCCCAGAAGCCGAAAGCTTTGTTTAACTCCTTAGGGTTAGCGACAAAGAGTTGCATGATGATGGTCAATGCAGCTGGAGCGATTAGAGCAGATCCAAATCCTTGAAGGGCGCGACCGATATTCATCGACTCCTCGGACCAAGCTAATCCGGCTAACAATGATGCGAGCGACAGGATCACGAACCCGAGTATAAACATTTTGCGTTGACCGAATAAATCGGAAAGCCTACCCCCAAGCAACAACAATCCTCCAAAAAAAATGACATAAGCATTAAATACCCATTGCAGGTTGCTTTGCGAGTAACCAAGTGCTTCTTTAATCGCTGGGAGAGCAACCCCGATGATAGATGTGTCCATGATAACCATGAACTGGGCCAAGCATAGTAAGAATAATGCCTTCCATCTTAGCGGATTCGCATTAGTCATAACATTTGAATTTCCTGACATTTCGTATTCCTCCTTGATTTGGTTTACATTCGTATAGTATACCCCCCTACCCTATATTGTCAACAGCTGTTTCAATATAAAAACTGCTTACTTTGGATCAGCGTGGACTGGAAAATGACAAGAACATTGTCCAACAATAAAAAAGCCCGCGGTTTATGCGGACTTCATTCGGATCATGTTCTATAAGTATCGTTAGTTGTTTAATGTCTGATGACAAGAATGTGTTCCGCGTTCGGCGAAATACCAGGTTGCCATGCGTATCCGCTTTCGAAGCTTTAACGAGCGTAAAATTGGCAACTATGCCTTTCTCCAATAAATAAGTACGTCCGTTGAACGTTTTATGCTTCCTCTTCCTATTGTGCCGTATAGCCCCCATCAATCAACAGTGACGCTCCCGTAACTCCCTTTAGTTTATCGCTTGCGATAAACGCAGCATATTCTGCGATTTCGTCTACACCCAGCAGTCGTTTCCGCGGAACAAGCGGGTAAATCACTTCTTCAAGCACATGCTCAAGAGATACGTTTCTGGTTTTGGACAAATCCTCCAATTGCCCCCTTACCAGTGGCGTATCAATATATCCAGGGCATAGTGCATTCACTGTAATGCCATATTCGGCGCCTTCTAAAGCTGCAACTTTAGTCAGACCGATCAACCCATGCTTGGCGCTGTTATATGCTGCTTTGCCGGCAAAACCAATAACTCCGTTAATCGAGGCCATGTTAATAATTCGTCCCCAACGTTGCTGCTTCATGATCGGGAAAGCATGCTTGATACCGATAAAAGCACCGGTCAGCATCACCTTCAACATAAAGTCGAACTTTTCTACCGGAAAATGCTCGATAGGTGTTACATGCTGCAATCCGGCGTTATTAACCAAAATATCAAGACGTCCGTATTTCCGATGCACCATTTCAATGGCTTGGGCATATTGCGATTCCTGCGTGACATCGCATGCAACACCAAGTGCTTGAAAACCTTCTTCTCTAAGTTGGCTGGCAGCTTCCTCCGCTTGTTCACCTTGCACGTCGGCAATAGCGACAAAAGCTCCCTCCTTGGCAAACGTGCGAGCAATTTCTAGCCCGATACCGCTAGCCGCCCCCGTAACGAAAGCGATTTTACGATCCAACAGCTTCATCGGTTACCCGCTCCTTAACGATATGATCTCGGACAGCCTGTCGCGCCATTGGCGGGACACAATTGATCCCGATTGTCGGTAGCCCGCCGTATTCGGCGATTTCGAACGGCCCGCTTAATGCCCAAAGGATACCCGTTCCTTCTTTCATCCCTTTCACCGAGCGTTTTCCTCTTGATTTTACAAATGATGTTTAAATAAGAGAAATACATATATAGAATGGTATTTATTCATCTTTGGAATAAATACTATTCTATATATGTATTCTGCGAGAGGGGTTGCTCCGACAAAGGAACGGAGCCATTTAAGGTTAGGTAAAAGTTATTTTCAGTCTCTAATGGTAGTGCTTTTGACCAATTGCATTGTTCCATTTTTGAAATCAGGTTTGAATACGAGCTTCTTCTGTTCATCGTTTCCAGCAGCTAGTCCTTGCACAACCTCTAATTGATTATTAATTATTATCAACTCACTATTCGGTGCATAACTAAAGGATTCGGATGTTCCATCACCAGTCTTAAACTTAAACGGGATTGCCACTTTATCTTTTATCCCGATCATATAAAAACTTACACCATGACAGTCTGTGTATTGAGGTGCGATAATAACAACCTGAAAGGCGTCAAAGTTAAGCACTGGAAGCTCAATTTGTTTGTTCTCAGGAACGATGAAAGTATTAATTTCAGGTAGCTTAATTAGTCTCTTTTTTCCATCACTGGATTTAAAGAATACATCATAATCTGCTTTGATCGAATAATCTTCTGCCGTACCATAGCAGCTTGGGGCCCCTAAATTTTCTACTGTCTCAGCGGATCTGGGAGTCACTAATACTTCACCGCTTTTCACTGACCCAATTGCTCTTACCTCCAGCTGAGTCGAACTAGATGCGGATGGCGCCGTAGACGGTTCCGAAGCGGATGCTGATGTTGGGGTGGGTAGTGAAGACGCTATGGGTGTTATTGTTGCTGGTGGTGATGACTCAGAAGTCATCAAAGTTGCAGGCGGTGTATTTGAATCGCAACCACTCAGCATTAGCATTACTGACAGGATAAGCATGCAGATTAATTGCCGCATAATCCTAATCTCACTCCGATCGTAATTTTATCAGTTACACATTCTCAGTGGCACGCCCAGTTGATTTTACCGGAAGCGGAAGAATGCCTTCACATTGGTTTATTAATTCTTCTCATAAAATTCGTCATTTCGCTTACTTTATTGAAATCCCATTTAGTATAGAATTCTACTTTGTCACCCGAAAAATATAACTCTACTCTTTCAATTTCATTAATTTGAGGATGGTTAACTATGCCTTCAAAATATGGTGTTCGGCAAATTTTCCTTCTTTTCTGAAATTACTTTTAGCCGTTCATTACTTTACTCTTGGTATCAAAAATGCTTTTTCTGTCTTTTCGAAGCCAATACGTGGGTAATACTCCATTGCAGTCGGTGCAGAGAGCAATAATAAAGAAACCTCTTCTCCTAAGTGTTCCCGTAAGCGATTAACAAGTTCTTTTCCGATACCTGTCTTCTGATATTCCTTACATACTGATAAATCTGATAAATAACAACAATATGAGAAATCAGTAATCGCTCTTGCAATGCCTACTAGCCTAACCCCATCCCAAGCAGAAATGTTAACATCGGCATTATCAATCATTTTTTGAATACGTTCAAGGTCATCCGCAGGACGTTTAATTCCAGAGCTTTTAAAAACCTCCGAAACATCTTTAGAACAAAGCGAAGCATTGATTTTATACTCAATTGCCATATGTACACCTCTCAAGTGAATTCTTTCTTTTAATAATATACATAAAATGGAATGAGTAAAAGGACCAATTCGGGTAATTTTCGTTGGTCCATTTCTTTAATTACTATTTCCCTCTTCTCCTTGTTAGCGTAAGTCACCCCTTTGTTGTATGTTTAATGCATCGGAAAAAAACTGACGAGGAGGATGTTAAGTGAGAATTAAGGAATCCGGCATTATTGTATTTATGGAAAATTATGAGTCATCTTTAGAATTTTATGTGAATCAATTAGGATTTCAGATACGTGAACAAAAGGAAGATCTTTCAATTCTTTATTTTGGAAATAGCTACTTAATGATAGAAAAGAATGGTGTTTCATCTCCCGCACCTAAAAAGAGAGATCAGAACCCAACGGTACTAAGACTAGATCTATTGGATTTTGATGATTCCGTCAAGGCACTTCAAGATCGTGGCGTTTTAGTAGATGTTCATGTATTGGATTGGGGAACGATTGCAGCAATAATTGATCCTGAGGGTAATAGAATTGAATTAAAAAAAAGCTGAATAATTTGATGTTACGCTTAGTAGACCGAGTTGAGGAAGCTTTGGATATGCGATAACTGGGTTCTAAGAGAATTCTTGCACATGATAAAAATGCAGCCACTTCGATACCGAAGATAGCTGCATTTTTTATTAATACTGATCAAACTGATCGATTTCGCAAAACCTCTCGGTTAGTTTGATAGAGCTGCATAATCTTCCTCGCTTAGTTCGAGAGTGGCGGCACGCAGATTGTCTTCCAAATGAGCAGGAGACAGTGTCCCGGGAATTGGTAAAATTATAGGTGAGCGCTGGAGTAGCCACTTTAATGCCACCTGCCGGGTTGGAACATTCAATTTGCTGGCTATATTTGCTACCCGTTGTTCTACCTTGGCAGTATCGCCAAACAAGCCACCTAAAGGAAACCAAGGAATGAAGACAATCTGGTGCTGGGTACAAAAGTCCACAAGCGCTTCATGCTTGCGATTGATCACATTGTATTCGTTCTGGACGCTTACAATCGGTACTACTTGCATGGCCTGTTGAAGCTGCTCAACCGTTACCTCAGACAAGCCGATGTGCTTAATTAACCCTTCATCTTGGAAGCTTTTAAGCGCCTGCATCGTTACTTCCAATGGAATATCGGCATCTACACGATGGAGTTGATAAAGGTCAATTTGGTCTTTTTTGAGGCTCTTCAAACTTTGTTCCAACTCGCGTCGTAATTGTTGAGGGCTAGCGTCCGTCGCACCACCTTTGGTGGCCACAACTAGACCGGTGTCGTATGGCGCAAGTGCGTTGCCAATGCCCTCCTCGCTCTCTCCGTAGTAATGAGCTGTGTCAATAAAGTTAATGCCGAGCTCTAGTGCTCGTTTAAGCAAATTGTGTGCATCCGTTATGTTGGTGATACGGTTAGTCCCTAAGCCGATTCGGTTGACGGTCAGATCACCTAGTGCAATGGTACCCGCCTGCGCCGCAGAAATAGTTTCCGACATCATTCCCACTCCTATATTTGAGTTTATCGATTATTATGATTAAACCACTTCAGGAAATTATCCACCACAGAATCCAAAAATTGAATCGTCGGTTCGTGAGTTAAATTGCCCGCTTCATCGAATTTTTCATGCACGGCCCCTACATAGACTTCATTTCCAGGAAGAAGCGGAGATGAAAGACCAAAGGAGAACAAAATTTCTCGCAAATGCAATTGTGCTTTAACCGTTCCTAAAGTCCCCATAGAGGCCCCGACGATCCATGATGGCTTGCCATTCACCACTCTGTCCACGCGGGATAACCAATCAATGGCATTCCCTAGCACACCTGGAATCGTACCGTTATATTCAGGCGTCACCCACAATACTGCATCAGCATCGGCCACTTGGCTTTTGAATTTCAGGACTTCTTCGGGAGGATTATTCTCAATATCTTGGTCGTAAAATGGCAGTCTAAGACTTAAGATTTCAAGATCAAACTTTTCGCTGTAACGCTTCTTGATAAATTGAGCAAGCTTTAGGTTATAAGAATCTTTACGGATACTTCCTACAATAGCAGCAACTTTCATAATTACCTCCGTTAGTTACGATGATGTATTTTCAACGTGATTCAATGCCGAATTCAAATTGGTTTTCCAATAAAACACATCAGGCTAATCAGTTCAGACCAAACCTTAATTTTTCTTCTCCTCTCTATTTTGACCGCACGTTGGATTGTTCACTTACACAAAATATGAACATCGGTTGAATAATCAACATGTATCTATTAAAATTATAAATGCGCACCGAACAAACTCAATGGTTAATATTCGACTGTATGTTTATTAATCAACAAAGGAATGAAGTTTGTTAATTAAAGGTTTACAATTGGAGTGATTAAACGCATGGCCAAAGTGGATAGAAGAATACCAAAAACTAAGGATGCCATCCATAAAGCCCTTGTTGAATTAATGACTGAAAAGGATTTCGACAACATTACGATCAATGACATTTCAGAAAGAGCCAATATTAACAGAGGAACTCTATATCTTCACTACTCGGATAAATATGATCTACTGAACAAAACCATAGAATATCATTTAGGTAACATGTTGCATCTCTGTGTTGTAGCAAATCCAGAGAACGAGGGATTAGATGTGCTACAATCTCTTCTTCCCGTGTTTCAATACTTTGATGAAAACTTTTTATTTTATTCCTCAATGCTGACCAACAAAGGCGTGACTTGCTTTCATGATCAATTGATGCAAGTAATCATTAATAAATTATACGAGAGAATGGAAAAGGGAGTAATGAACCAAGAATTTGATAGGGAAGTTCTTGTTCAATTTATGGCTTCTGCTTATGTAGGCGCCGTGGAATGGTGGATTAAAAATAATAGACCCAATCCCCCCGAATTTATGGCCCAGCAAGTAAAAAATATTTTTGAAAGCAGCCATCTTTTTAGCCATAACTGAGGTGGCTATAGCATTTGTGCTAAGATTTAAGAGCTCCACTTATTAAATAAGATGGGGCTCTTAATAAATGCAACTATTCGCTATTCTCAAATTAATCAACAAGTTACCACTTCTTCATTCTGAAACGCCCCCCACCCCTTTCTTCCTTCAAATCGAATAAACATCATCCATTAGCCGGAGTCTCGGCGACTAATCCAACGCAATCCAGAGATATATGAAAATGAACATACGAGCGCTAAAAATCTGACATATGCTTCCGCTAAATGCAAGTTTATAGTAGCGATGTACATAATGTATGCGCTCTCATAACCGACTCTCTTTAAGCATAACCGTCTGAGTTTTGCCTTTTTTTATATATAATCCGCAATGCTTAATATAGTCGATAGGATACAAGATAACTTTTCTAGGGGGTGATGTGTATCGTCGATGACAAGACTTAAGTTGCTCGTAACAATTAAGTAGACATGGTTTCAAAAAATCGTGTTACAGAGGAGAGCGTTGCGTGTGGAACTGATTAAAAATCCTAGAAGAGTTGGAATATTTGCGTTTTTTGTTGCACTTGGCTTCATTCTGAGTATGTTGATGGCCAAGCAAGCTTCAGCAGCGGAAGAGGAATTTCAGATCGGCGTATTTTGGGTGCCGCCTGCTGCTTATACCAACGAAACTCATTACGATTACCTCAAGGAAGGACATGTAAACTGGATTGTTAATGTCGCTTCCACGGATTTGGACACGGTAGAAGTCAACAAAAGGATGCTCGAATTAGCGGCTGAAAGAGGCATGAAGGCTGTAGTTGCAGATTCTAGATTCGATAGAGTATATGAAAATAAAGCTACGGATGCTGAAATTGCTGCAATAGTGAACGACTATAAAGGTCTTCCTGGTTTGGGCGGTTATTACGTAATGGACGAACCCGAATTTAAAAATATCTCTTACGCCGGTCATGCTTATCAGCAATTTTTACAAAATGACCCGGATTCAATACCGTATTTAAATTTGTTGCCGTATGTTTGGAATAAGCCGGAATATGAACAGTACGTGGATGACATCATCGCAGCAACACCCGATCTGAAATACTTAACGTTCGATAATTATCCGTTCAGAACCAATGGGACGACCAATTTTGACATCTTAGACGACTATTATACAAACTTAAAAATTATTAGGGACAAGGGTTTGGCGAATAATGTGAAAACAGGCGCCTATATTCAAGCAGCTGGCTATTTTGATATGAGGCGTCCGGTTGGTGACGAATTAAGGTATAACGTATTTACATCACTTGCTTATGGGATGAAAGCTCTTTATTGGTTCCCGTATTGGCATCCGGGCGTACCTTTCCAAGGTGCAATCATTAATACAGATGGAACAAAGACGGATCTGTATGAGCCATTCCAAAACTTGAATGCACAAATTGAAAAGTTGGGCCCCACTTTAATGAAATTGAACTCAATTGACGTGTTTCACTCAGGAGTGATGGCTGCTGGAACGAAAGCTGTTCCTTCCGACTTTTTCTGGAAGCCTGAGAATTCCAGCGATAACGTGATCATCTCCTATTTCACAGATGCAAACGGCAGGAAATATATTATGGCAGTTAATAGAGACTATGCGAATACAACAGCTCTCTCTTTCCATGTCAATTCAAACCCCACAACGATTAAGGAAATTTCCAAAACGACAGGCTTAGAGGTATATACAAATTATAATGCGTCAACAGGCGTGATTTCGGCAGACTTTGCTCCCGGCGAGGGACGGCTTTATGCTTTGCCAACGGAAGGCATGGGTGAGCTATTAACAAATCCGGGCTTTGAAGATGGTTTGACGGGATGGACAATGTACAATCCAAGCACGCTTACACCTGTAACTGAGCCTGTAAACTCAGGTTCTAATGCGCTCAAAATAAGTGCAAGGAGCATGAACTATACGGGTGCGATGCAGGATATCAAATCCATATTGTTGAGTAACGGACAAGGAACCTACGATTTCGGGGTCATGCTGCGTACGGAATCGGAAGAAACGCAAACCTTCTATGCAAATATATTTATTAATGATAGTACAGGTGATCATTATTATAATGGATCATTTGTAAAGGCTGATAACGGAGGATGGGTGCTTTCATCCGGCTCGGCTTACCTTACTTGGACAGGTAAGCTGAATTATGCGCGGATCTACACAGAATCGGAATCGGGAATCGGCAATTATTATGTTGATGATTTCAGTCTGAAGAAACCGGATCAATCGACAAAATTCAAAAGCACTTTAACGGCTAATATGAGCTCTATTACGTCCGGGACGGAATTTAAAGTGAATTTGGGATTGAGCGACAATACCCATCCCGTTTACGCACAGGACATCACTTTGAATTATAATCCCAACGTCATGGAGTTCGTATCTGCTAAGTCCATTATTGAAGGTGTCTCCGTTGTCGAGATTGTTAAGGGACCCGCCGGAAAGCTTCGGTTAATTATTGCCAGCGGAGGTCCGGATTACGCGGTTACAGGTAACACGCCTATCATTGAGCTTACCTTTAAATCCAAAAAGGTTTCGCAGACAACAAGCAGCCTAATCTCGATTTCAAACGCTGTGGTAGGCGACGCTAGAGGAAATGAATATCAAGCAGTTGCTTCTTCCGTTCCCGTTGAAGTCATGAAAGGCGCTGGCCCGGAAGATATAAACGAGGATGGCAAAATATCGATTGGCGATCTTGCCATTGTATCGGCTCATTACGGTAAAAACAGTAATAGTCCCGATTGGCAAATTGCGAAGATAGCTGATGTTAACGGCGACGGTGTTATTGATATCCTTGATCTATCGGCGGTTGCCAAGAAAATCATCAATTAGAATGAACATTGAGGGGGGCTCCCCCCCTCTCTGTATTATGGCAAACATGCTCCTTACAAACTCTCGGATAACGTTTGCTCCAAAACGTGCATCCATAGAAAGGAAGTCATTATGAAACGTAAATTACTCACTCTCCTAATCATATCTTTGCTTGGTTTAACCCTGGCATTTCCCTCGGGCGCGAGTGCGGAGAACGCAATCTCATTCCTGATAACTGCTCAAGGTGTAGCGGACGATAAAGTAATCGTGAACATGACGGTTAATAATGCAAAAGATTTATATGGCTATGAAGCACGATTTACGTTTGACCCTACTCACCTTGAATTGGTAGAGGCTAAGTCCAATCTCAGCGGTTTTTCCATATCCCCGAAGATCGAACAAAACGAAATCGTCATCGCTCATACCAAAATGGGTAATGTTGACGGCGAAAGCGGAAATCTAATCATCGGCACTCTAGCTTTTAAGATAAAGAAACCCGGAACTTCCACCGTGACATGGAAATCGATTAAGGCAGTGGATCATAATTTAGGTCATCAAACTTATTCCTTAGATAAAAGCGTTTCCGCTGGTTCGACGAACGTCGGAACGCCCAATAGTAATCCAGGTATCGGAAATGTCGATAACAACAATCTGTATTCTGTAACCGTGAGCGAGGAAAACTTGAAAAATGCCAAAGACGGTAAAGTCGTCATTGATATCGCGGACGGAACAAGAAACGTTCTATTCCCTGCGAAAGCGGCTCGGATCATCGGTAACAACAAGCTCGAATTGAAGTTTAAGGACTTATCCGTAATCATTCCTGCAGAAGTACTGAAAGAGGTGCAGGATATGGTGTCCTCCGATGAGTTGGAGGATGCGAAAATTTCCTTTAACTGCATTAAAGCTTCTGCGGATGAAAAGAATGGTTTATTGACTAATGCGTCGAACAAGGCGAAGGCAAAAATCACAGCTGGCGGAGACATTATTGAATTTAGCTTATCCGTCCTGACGAAGAAAGGCGAAGAACGAAAGCTGACTAAATTTAATAAGCAAATTATAGTTAAGCTTAAAATTAGCCCTAATGCACAAAAGGAATTGCTTGGCATCTACTTTATCTCCGATGCTGGCGAGCTTGAATACGTAGGTGGCGTGATCGAAGGCGAATATATGACTGCGGAAGTCGGTCATTTCAGTAAATATGCTGTTCTGGAGTATGATAAATCTTTTGCGGATGTTGCCGATTCGCACTGGGCGGCACATGCAATTAAAGTACTAGTTGCAAAGCATGTCGTATATGGAGCAAATCATACCCAATTCCTTCCCAACGCAAATATAACACGCGCTGAATTTGCTGCAATTGTTGTTCGTGCTCTTGGACTAAAAGCAACAGGAAAATCATCATTCACCGATGTGAATGACAAAGCATGGTACGCAACAATAGTGACCTCAGCAGAAGAGACTGGAATCATAAAGGGGCGTAGCAAATCTCTTTTTGCTCCCAACGAAACGATTACCCGTGAAGAAATGGCATCAATCATTGTTCGCGCTTATGAATATAAGACTGGAATCAAAGCAAAGGCAACGGCTGCGCAGAACGAACCTTTTACCGATGCGAAAGAAATCTCTGCGTGGGCTCGAGACGATGTGAACGCTGCGTTCACGCTTGGTATCATTTCAGGGCGCGGAGATGGACGGTTTACACCGAAAGTACTATCAACACGTGCTGATTCCTCACAAATTATCGTTAACCTACTTAAAAATCTATAGTGGATTGCCAAACTCGAAATAAAAAAGAAACCTTCAACTCGATGTTGAGGTTTCTTTTTATTTCAATTTCTGTTGGTCCTTTTGCTAATGCTTGCCTTCTTCCTTGCTTTGACAGGTACGTTTATTCCGATTTCATTGCTTCCGCTTCTTGCTGCAGCTGCTCAATAATGAAGCTGCAATTTATTATCTTTTCCTTTAAATCCTGAACCGTATAGTAATAATGATTGCTTGCTTCAAATCCTATCCGGGAATCCGTAATGACTAGATTATACAACTGTAGGACATTATTTGTTTCCTCACAGACGATCTCGATGAGCTTTCGACAGGTCTTAAGGCGTGTACCCTCTTGTTTCGTTGCAGCATATCGGTTGCGAGCTCTGACGAATTCGATCTGTAAATATGTACTGTGGAAATGAAAATAGGCTGCGGAAGCTGCTGTTATTAAGCTATCAAACTCACGCTCAGCTTCAGGAAGTACAAGCTTGCGCGATTTCTCTAGCAGCTGTAGTCCCTTCTTCCAGCCAAAAGACAGCTTCTTAAACTGCTTGGCGAATACAGACTCCGGGTAAATTCCGCGCCAGCCCTTAAGATCATCATATGGAAATCCGATCATTGTAGCATCGAATCCAGTAGGCTTCATATAAAGAAGATTGGCCGGCCCGTAATTTTGCGGAGCAGTATATAGGACATTGAGATCAAACGGGAATTCTCGAAATGCTCGGCTGAACGCGTTTGTTGCTTTAGCAATCAATTGTCCCGCCTCATTGCCGAATTTCCCTTTCAACAGCGCACCTATTCCTGTATCTCCCTTGTCGGTATCCCAATAATATTCTGCCGCTAACTCCAGATTGATCGAAGGATAACCGCCTAACGTCCAGCTTAGCATCAAAGCGCTAACACCAGAAGCATTGAGACGATTAAGATGCTCTTCGAGCTGCTGAAAAACAGGTAGGAACGGTACTGCCGAGCATTCCCACGTATTGTTGAACTGAACCTTAGCAGCAGTCCGCAGCCCACGGGCGCTCGCCGCCTGCCAGCTATGCAATGACTTCTCCCCCGGTCCCACTATGGACATCGAGTAGTCAATGACCTCTCCCGGTATTCCAGCTATACTCGTTTTAATCGCTTCTTCACTGGTACACATAACGATCGCATTATCTGGGAGCGCAGCAATTGCAGTGATTCTATCCTGCTCCGTCCACCCGCCATGATTGGACCATCCCCATGTCCAGCACAAAATACGTGCATCTGGCTTCGCATGGGAAGCGCCCTCGGCGATGATTCGATTGACCTCACCAACTACCTCACTTACTGCCCGCTGACTACAGCGGGGACAATTCGTCCGACCTCCAGGTGCTCTTGAGTAGCAATTCGTCCAATTCTCCGACATCGTAATAGTAATCAGACCAGCTAAACCAGGTACCTCATGAAATAAATGTGAAATACTGCTATGCAGCAGCTTTTGAACATCCGGATGGGAAGTACACAGCATGCCCTGTCCATCCTCGGTATGACCTTGCCAGTCAGGCTTATCGGCAAAAAAGGAAACAGGCATTGAACGGGGTTCATTACAATACAAGTAAACACCGATACCGTAATGAGCAGCTCGTTCTACCAACTGACGAAGGCCGATTATGCGCTTCTCCGAGCCCACAGATAATTCTGGCGCCACATCCCACGGTACCAAGCTGTACAGAACACTTTGCAACCAAATCCCATTGATACCCGCTTCAGACAATCTTTCAAGGAGATCGTCTGGGAACGGATTCAACTCAGGTGCTAGAAGTGGATCCCCATATAAGGCGCTGTAGGAGTATATGATACGTGTATCAAACTTCGTTGTCCTACGGTACTCTCCTGCGATGATATACGGAACCCTGCGTTTTTGCATTTGCAAAGCAATCCACTGCAGCCCCCGCATGATCCCAGCATCATCAACAGCACTGATCAATATCTCATTCCTATGAGCATCCGCTGTAATCGTATGACTCTCTGCTAATTGAGTCCCGTCCGTCACGATTGCAATACGCATGACAGGACCCTCTATGAAAGCCACCGATGGTTGTGAGCATAGTTGGATGTTCCATTTGATTCCCCAAATCTGTTCATGCTTAGCTACGAATCGTTTGACCGACGTTTCCACAGCTGAATTCTCCTGTGGACAAACGATTGTCCAGAGCGTGTCAAGCCTGAGCTCTTCCGGACCCGCTTCCCTCACAGGCTCTACATTCCTTATACTTTCCACCTTATATTGATCAAGAAAATCAAATGGCTGTTCTATCCGTTTCAGCTTTGATGAAGCTTCCGCCTGCATGTCGAAGTGCTCAGCCAACGTTTCTCTTATTCGCAGAGTTTGTACTCGTTGCTCCAAGCTTAAAGGCTCATATTGGACATGCTCAGTCCAGGGCTTCATACTGCCTAGCTTAATCCAAAGAAAGTCGTCCTCTTTCAACGTGAAAGCTAGACGTTCCTCTGTCCATCCGAGCAGCTTCAGCAACTGCTCGATAGAAAGCAGATTCCAGTTCGCGCGGATAATCGTAATATATCCTCTTTCAAGCCATTTCTGCTCGATATTCACTAGTGATTCTTCAAGCCCAAGATCACGAGCCTCTTCTCGAATTTGCGCTTCCGTTGCACCTAGAACTTCAGCAATTCTAGCGATAGGCACTAAGCTCCAATTGCGCCATATGACAGCCTGCATACGTGTCGGGAAATATGGAAAATTCAATGCTGGCTTGTCTTGGTTAGCTTGCAGTTCGAGTATCATTGTCAACCCTCCATTCTCCCTTCAAACCTTTTTGCAGAGAAAACTTGATCAAATACACCAACAAAATTGTGCACATCAAATACCTGGTGACAGCTGTCCTCTATGTGCCACACACTATTTTTCACGTCCTCCCATACACGCTGAGCTTGGACGACATCTTCTCCATCGAGCAGCTCTAAGCCATGATTCAGCTCCTGCCAAATTCCGGCATGAAGCTTAATATATTTCCATGAACTGGCGTGACATAGGTTATCCTGCTTACTATTCTTTTCGATCACTGTCTCGAATTGATGAATAAGTGAATTAACGTTCGAAAATAACAATTTACTATCGATCTCTTGCCGATCAGATGTCTGATCCAAATTAAGCTCATAATAAAGCTCCGACAGCTTCATCGCATACTCCAAGCATGCCATTCCGTCTCTTCCATAAGCGCTTATAAAATAATCCTCTGCCATATGACTGAAGCTTAGCTCTTTGTTCCATAATGTTCGGGCCATGACCGACATAGGAAGCCCGTTTGGAAAGAAGGATCTCTGGACCTGACAGCTGACAAATCCGTTCAGATCAAGCTGTTCCAAATGAAGGATATCTTCATACAATACTTTTGCAATTTGTAAATAACCGGGATCTTTTTGATGCGCCCACATGAAATGGTAGTCGAAATCAAAGCTGTCGCCTTGAAAATGATTCCCCCAAGCCTTAAGATAGCTTACATTCCCTTCCACGGCTTGCGGTAAATCCAGCTTATTTCTTACAAACGTCGGAACATCTGGAACACTACCAATCGAAGCGAATGATTGCCGATATGTGCGAGTTATCGGAGCGAATTGCAGAACGAAACGGTCTGGATTGACAATCCTTTCATTCTCGGGTGGCCACATAAGCTCATGATAGATGAGAAAGACAATGCGGGTTCCCAGCCCTCGATTCGTCAAGGCCATGTCTAATTCATTCATTAGCTTGATATACAAATCGGAAGGCGTTTCAAGAATACATCGCTCGCATTCGCATTGATTATTGGAGCCGTCCGACAACCAAACGTGCAGTAAATCAACCTCCGGATGCAAGGATGCATAGAGTTCGATTTCCTTGACCATTTTGCTGCGGGCTTCAGGTTTCGAATAACAAAGCTCCGTGTTAATAGGGATTCCTTCCCACAATTCACGTTTACCGTTCACTTGAGCGAAAAACGGAATGATCTCAGGATCAATCTCCTCTTCCCATTTCTCCCAGCTAAGCCCCTGAATACCAAAAGGAGCGCATGTCCACCCATGCCCAACAGCTTGATAGATCATTCCTCTTTTTTGAATCTCATGCTTAGCCGCAGCGACATATGTTCTTGCTGATTCCACATCGAAATCCTCAGTGGGACTCTTATGTGGGTTATTCAAATGACTGTACCAACGTTCAAAGAAGTGATAGGCTTCTCTGAATTGAATAAAATAGCTGTTGAATCCCACCTTTGCCATCCAATCTATCATCTCGGTGATATGTTCAACACCAACTGCGCCTTCTATACATATTCCTCTATATCGATAAGAAGCTCGCTCCTGCACGTTTATGGTGAAGGACCTAAAATCCGTATGCGGCAAATATTCACCATCCACTCCCGGCCTCACCCATCTGCAGCCCAGTTCAAACAAGAAGCGATAGACCGAAAGAAGTACGCTACGTGGATTTACCCCGGTTACCCAACCATTTCCGTGAGAGACATCGATCATTATTTCATCATCGTAAGGATTCTGTTCACTAGAAGTGAATGTAGTAGCAAGAAAATCGTTGGATAATCCAACCCACAGACCATTTTCTCTATTGTCATACTTTTCTACAATTTTGAGAGTTATGATACAGTTTGAAACCACTCCCAAGTAACGGACTAATTCTTCTGCTGCAAAATGAATCGTTTGATTATCATGTTCAACCACATAAACACAATTGTCCTGCTGAAGGTTTAATTCTCTGAACATCTACTCTCCCCCTCACAACATTGCCTCTCCAAGCACAATTTCTTGCCCTTTCTCACACGAAGTAACGATCGCGTCGGCGACTTCAACCCCATGAACGGCATCGGCGAACGAAATAACGGAAGGCTCTTCACCCTGTGCTATACAGCGGCAAATATAGGTCAATTGCTCACGTAAGCTTCCTATTGTTTGCCCATGAAGGTTCACATGAATATTCATATCAGGTGTTAGTCTGCCTCCGCCATCCCATATGTGCAAGCCCGAAAGGCTCGATTCGAAGTGTGCCGTTCCACTTTGACCGATCACTTCGATCGCGTCGGCAATTTCAATGCCTGCCGCGTCAGGCGTCATCCAGTTGCTATGAAGGACGGCAATCGCACCGTTCTCGAATTCTAGATTTGCCCAAAGCACTTCAGGAGAGGAGGAGTCTGATACCGTTCTTCCGTAAGCCTTTACCTTCTTGACCCGACAACCGGCATACCAAATGGCCAAATCAATATCATGTATCATTAGCTCGTAAACCGTATGCACGCGCTTAAAGGTGTCGAATAAAAAGTTCTCCCTGGCCCGTTTCATATACATACTCACCGGAGTACCGACCTTACCTGACTGAATCGCCTCTTTGATCGCCGCATAACGGGGATCGAAGCGGAGTAAATGACCAGGAAGCAGCAGCTTACCGCTGTCTGCGGCGGCAGCCTGCATTTCCCGTGCCTCTTCAGGCCTAGTCGTTACCGGCTTCTCGACAAGGACATGCTTACCCGAGCGAAGCGCTTTCAATGTTGGTTCCAGATGTTGACTTTCGAAGGTAACTACACTGATTAAATCGATATCATCATTTAGAATCAGGTCATCCTCATTGGAATAAAGCTGCTTAATGCGGTATTTCTGCCCGGCTAGCTCCAGCTTCTCTGGCGACTTATCGCAGACAGCCACAACCTCCACTTGCCCGAGCGAGCAAAAGGCTTCGAGATGATTCATCCCCCATCTACCCAAGCCAAGAATACCTACTTTCACTTTGTCCATTATTTGACTCCCTCTCTATAAATTCGGCGGAACCTCTAACCGTTCAAAGCATGCCTGTGCATACTCAACATGCTTCCAAGCATCGCTCAACAGAAACATGCCATGCCCCGGAAAAAGGCAGTCGATATGGAGTTGGTGTAGTTTGGCGACCGTATCCGCATATTCGGAAATGTTACAATCCCAGATGTTCTGGATAACGACCTTTCCTCCAGCAAAAACAGTGTCCCCGCTAAACAACAGCTTTCTCCCATTCCTCTCAAACAGAAGAGCAATATGTCCCCGTGCGTGGCCCGGCGTATCGATTACCTTCAGTACGATATCTCCAATGACAATCTCATCATTCTCTATTACAGCTTGGGCAACAGTGCATGGAGGAAATTGGTAATCCTTCGGATACACATTTGCTTTTACCGCAGCAGTGATGCTTACCTTATCTCTGTCGCCCTGTTCAATCCACGGTTGAATTTCCTTTGAAGTTATAACCGCAATACCATATTGACGTTGAAAATAAGCAGCACCTGCCGCATGATCGCCATGTCCGTGGGTAAGCACCAAATACTTGATTTGTGAGGGAGCGATACCTATGCGTTCTATATTCGCCACGATCCGCTCTGGATTCATTCCGCCACCTGCATCAATCAACGCATACTCCCCATTGCCTCCATCCAGCAAATAGACATTGCAATCCATCGAATCGCTGATTTGTGCGCCAAATTTACCGCTTCCGACCATGAAAATACCCTCGTCGAGCATAATCATGACGGAATGTAGGCAATACACTCAATTTCCACACGCATACCAGTAGGAAATTTGCCAATTTCAATCGTGCTTCGGGCTGGCGGTTCTTCTTGGAAGAATTTACGGTAAGTCCGATTGTATGCCTCAAATTCGTTAAGGTCATCAATAAAGGAAGTCACCTTAACGACATGCTCTAATGAAGTTCCGGCTGCCTGCAAAATTTCACCCATATATTCGAGAACGATGCGTGTCTGCTGTTCCATATCTCCCGGGAACAACACCTCACCCGTCACGGTATCAAATGGACATGTTCCAGCCAGATAGACCATTTCTCCAAGCTTTACGGCTTGAGAATAAGCACCGCTTGGTTTCGGTGCCTTATCTGTATATATCATTACTTTTCTCATCGCTAGCCTCTCTCCTCTTTATTTCCCTTATAGGAACAAGCCAATTGATAATAAAATTCAGCTGCCTGCACAACCTCATCAACTGGAACCCATTCTTCGGCAGAATGCGCCTGCTCGATCGAGCCCGGACCATATACAATAGAAGGAATGCCTTTCCATGCTTGAAGCTTGCTTGCATTGCTTCCATACGTAACGCCACGCAATGATGAATTCATGCCAAGCATTTCGGCAACCTGCTGCGCCGATCGTACAACTGCAGCATCATGTGGTGTGTTTAATGCGGGATCGAGCAGCAGTGGTTCTATGGTTAACCTCATTTCGCTCAGATCTGTCCTTATATCCCTTTCAAATTCAGATAATACTTGCTCCGGCGACTCCCCCGGTACAATACGGCGATCCACACTAATTTCACAGGCTTCCGGAACGATGTTAATCTGACTGCCGCCGCTGATCGTGCTCACAACAATCGTTGGTTTCCCGCACAATTCACTTTTAACCGTCGCCAGCTCCGGCTCCACGCGCTCCCGTATATATCGGACGACGTCCATCATGGCATAGACTGCATTCTCTCCCTTATGCGGAACCGAGCTATGTGCGGACTTACCGTGCGCCTGCACAGTAAATCGAGCACAACCTTTATGCTCCACGACGATGCCAAGCTCTGTCGGCTCACCAACAACAGCCCCCGATAACGGAATATCAAGCGACATGAAATTTATTAGTCCCCGGAAGACGTATTCCTCGTCAACAGAAGCGCAGAAAATAAGATCTGCGTTCAGAAGCTCCGGATGCTGCGCACATCTCTCCATCATGTGAATCATCCCGGCCAATGCACCCTTCGTGTCGCAAGCTCCCCTACCATACAACCGACCTTCACGATAAATAGGTTTAAGTGCATTCTCCATGCTCCCTATTGAAACGGTATCCATGTGAGCCTCGAATAGCAAAGCTGATTCCGGTTTACCTACCCGCAATTCAGCGATAATATTGTCACGTCCATCAACAACAGGCTGCCGGGTAACCTGCAAACCCGCCTTACGCATACGCTCCTCGATATAATCAGCAACGTCTCGCTCTCCTCGCGCATCCTTCTCATAATGCGGGTTTACGCTTTGGATGCGCAGCAGATCTTCAAGAATCGTTACAGATGGATGTGATGCACTTTCGGTATCAACCGCTGATGATAAATCCACCCTTCTCACTCCTAGAGCCAATTAATATTATCGAATGACCAATCCTTAGTCTCAGGTAGCTCCCTGAATTCGTTGAACGAACGAAAAATATGTTGGCGCATCACCTTCTCCGCGTAATCCGGATTGCGGCTTACAAGCGCTTCGATAAGCTCCGCATGCTGCTCGACTTCCTTCTTCTTCGTGGATACCCGTCCAACAATTCGAGCGGCAAGCGCAATATGGAAGGTAATGGAGTCGTAGCTGGCACTTAACCGGGATTGATTGGACAACCGAACGATGCTTTGATGAATATAACTAGACTCCTGTAGCAAGGAATCGACTGCGTCGTCTTCCAGCTTCTTCTTCATCTCCTCGAAGTGCTGCACCAACGCCTCTATTTGTCTATCGGTTGCAAGCTGAACGGCGAGCCGGATCGCTAGCCCTTCCAGCATGGAGCGGAGAGAATACACTTCGTATATATCCTTCATATCAAATGTACGCACCATCGGTCCCTTGTTCGGCACAATCGTAATGATGCCTTCACCGGACAATAAACGGATTGCCTCCCGAACCGGTGTCTGGCTAACGCCAAGCTCCTTTGCGACTTTCGTTTCCACGATGCGGTCGCCTGGATAGAGTCTCCCATCTAGAATTTGCTGCTTAATATACTCTGCCAAATCCGTGCTCAAGCTTTGTTTATCCAAAAAGGTTTGTCTCGTTATCGGTACTTTCATAGGTATACCAGCTTTCCAAAGCGAAATTTATTCTGCGTCAGTATATGACTTCATACAAATTAGCTAACACAGGATGTTCGAGCCATGGCCAGCCTGCCAAATCACCGTTAAGGCTTTAGCAAAATTTTTCCTTTCGTCACCTTGCCGGCAACCAAATCCGCAAATGCCTGCGCCCCCTCGGCAAGCGGTCGAATTTCCGTCCAGCCTTCCTCTGTTATTTTCCCTGCGATCAGCAAATCTACGGCATCCTGAAAATCCTGGCGCGTATAACAGAACGATCCTAATATCTCGATTTCACTACGTATCAATTGATTAATAGGTAATACCGTTTCATCGATCCCAAGGCCAATGTTCATCAACGTTCCGCCTGGATTGAGCAGCTTCATCGCTGTTTCTCTGGTCAATTGGAAGCCAGCAGCATCAATTACCACATCGATCCCTTTGGATCCAAACACTTGCTTCGTCCGCTCTTCAAGATTGTCCTCGCGCGCATTTGCTGTTTCATCAATCCCGACACTTCGGCTCATCTTCAATCTTTCCTCGTTCGTATCGACAATCATGACCTTCGATGCCCCAAGCAGTAATGCTGTTTTGGCGCATAGCAAGCCTATTCCACCAGCACCGAAGACAACAACATGGGCAAATGTATGGCGTTCCATCGCTCTTCGAGTCGCCCGCAGAGAGCATGCAAGGGGTTCGGCAAGAGCAGCGCGATAAAAGCTCATCGATTCGGGAACGACAACTATAGTCTCGACGGGTACAACCGCCCACTCTGCAAAAGCCCCCGGTCGATGAATGCCTATTATTCTTCTGCTCTTGCACAATTGGGGTAAAGCTCTCCGGCAGCTAACGCATTCTCCGCAAGAGAGAAGCGGGTTAACAACCATTTTCTTACCTATTAACGTTTTATTTTTCTCGTCGCCGACCTGCTCTACAATCCCGCTAAACTCATGTCCCATAATCAAAGGAGGGGTGCGAAGACTGTTATGTCCCAAATACCCTTCGATTTCCGAGCCGCAAATTCCGACTGCCTCGATACGTACTAGAGCTTCATTAACTAAGGGAATAGGGCGCTCCCGATCTTCCCAGTCCATTCTTTCCGCAGCATTCCATACTAACGCTTTCATCATCCGAGTACCTCCACACTATTTCTTAGCCGTTTCGCGATTATTTTTGAATAATTCCAGTGCATTAAACAGATTATCTATATCCGCATCATCGTTGAACAAGTGAATGGATATCCGAAACCGCCCATCTCCACCCCACACATAAACCTTGTGCTCGCTTAAATACCGGGCAATGGACTCTCCTTCATCGGCAATGACGCTGATGTTTCCCGCCCTTTGGCCAGGATCTTCTGGCGTCATTACCTCATAACCGTTGTCCAGAAGCCGATCAATAACCTTGCTGCCAAGCGTCAAAATATGCTGCTCAATCCGATCGATGCCCTGCTCCAGGAGGAGCCCGGTTGAGAACCGTGTTGCATAGACCGTAGCATAGCTCGGATAACCAAGCTCGAAGCGACGAGCATCCTCGTGAAAATTGAAAGATTCAAAACGGTCTGAACCAAACATATCGCGAACGCTTCTCCAGCCTACCGAACGAGACTGAAATTCTGCTAATCTTGTTGGGTTAACTCCAAGGATACCCATACCATGGATGGATAGAAGCCATTTATAGGAACTGCATACGACAAAATCCGCTTCATTCATATCAACCGGAACCGCTCCAAGCGACTGTGTCACATCGAGTAATAACAGTGCCTTGGTCTCCTTGAGCTGCGCATATAACGACCGGTAATCCAGTCTAGCTCCGCTCAAATAGCTCACATGACTTGTCATGACCAATCGTGTACGCTCATCCACTTGCTCCATGATGTCATTAACTTCGACTCGCCATTTCCTATGGTTAACGACGCGAACCTCTAGCCCCTTCTGTTTCAACATAACCCAAGGTAGAACGCCCGAAGGAAATTCCAAATCGTTGATCACGATATTATCGCCTTCATCGAAATCCAGCGACTGTGCGATCATAGATATCGCTTCCGATGAATTGGACAACAACGCTATATCGGATGGATTGCCGTTTAGCATCCTCGCTAAATTAACTTTACAGGCTTGCTCGATTTCCGCGTTATGATCACGCCCCAGTGGTCCTTTGCTTCTGTAGTTGAAATAATCTGCTACGGCATCCAGACATCCCTGGTGAGGAGGAACCTCGGCTCCATTGTATAACCAAGTGCATTCTTGCAATCCGACAAAAGATTGTTTATTGATCAATGCATGCATAGGACTTCTCCTAGTCTTTTTTAATCATGATTTAATGTAAGATTTACCCTTTGATTGATCCAACCAATAAGCCTTTGATAAAATATTTTTGCAGGAAAGGATATACACACGCAATCGGTAAAACCGTAATGACTGTAATGGCCATCTTGAAGGTTTGCGGCGTAATCGCACTCAATTGCGTTTGACCCTGCACTTTCAATTGATCCAACGAGTTGATTTGATTCAGCGTGTTATAAAGCACATATTGCAAAGGGTACAAATTGGGAGACATCGTGTTATAAATTTGCGTATCGATGAACGCATTCCACTGATTGACGCAGTCAAACAATACAACCGCTGCAAACACGGGCGTACAAATCGGGAAGATCACTTGAAAAAATAGCCTGAAGTCATTTGCCCCGTCCACTACGGCAGCTTCCTCCAGCTCCTTAGGCAATCCTTCAATATACGTTTTGATTAGTACCATACTGAACACCGAAACTGCGCCCGGAACAATATAAATCAGAAACGTTCCTTTAAGCTCGAGATACCCCATCAGTAAGTACATCGGGATGATCCCGCTGGAGATGTAAAGCGTAAACACGAAATATTTGCGAAAAAATTTCGCGAAAACCAAATCGTTGCGCGTGAGCACATAAGCAGCCATGGAGGTGAAGAACAGCATCACTGCAGGGCCAATCAATGCACGCGCGACCGACACGAAGGCGCCTTTCAGAACTGCGGGATCTCCGAACGCTTTCGCATAAGAATCGAATGTGAATCCTGCTGGAAACAGAACGAGCCCGCCCTTCAGCATATTCGGGCTGCTCAGAGAATAGCTGAGAATATAAACGAACGGAAATACCATGAGCAACAAAATGAACAGCATAAACAAAAAATTGCCGGTATCGAATAGGGTTCCACTTATCGTTCGTTCCTTCATCTTGTTCTCCTATCTAGAATATGGCTTTCCCTGTTGTTTTTTTGGCAGTGGCGTTGACTAATACGATGATAACGAGACTTATAACCGTCTTCATGATGCCAACCGCAGTCGCATAGGGGTAATTAAGCAATTGTAGTCCGTATCTGTAAATGTAAATATCGAGAACCTCCATCTTCTCCCAATTGGTCGTATTGGTGAACAAATAAAATTGCTCGAAGTTGGAATTGAGTATCCATCCGCTGTTCAAGATAAGTAGTACGATTAAGGTAGGAATGAGGTTAGGTATGGTAATATACCACATCCTCTGAAATCGGTTAGCTCCGTCTATTTGGGCGGCCTCGTAAAATTCAGAAGGAATCGAGGCAATTGATGAAATAAAGATGACGCTGTTGTAGCCCAAAAACTTCCACACCCCAATTAGGATAATGAAAGCCCACGCGTACTTAGGATCTCCAAGCACGTTGATGCCTTCTTTAATCCATCCCCACTGCACTAAGGTCTCATTTATAGCCCCTGAAGAGGTAGCAAACAGCGAACTTGAGAGAGAATAGATGATGATCCATGAAATAAAAAAGGGAAAAAAAGTAACGGTTTGAATGAGTCTGCCGAAAAACTTCAATCGGATTTCATTCAATAGGAGCGCGAACACGAACGCCGTTCCTAAATTGGCAATTAAAGCCCCTATATTAATGGAAAGTGTATTACGCAGCAGGTAAACAAAATCCTTCGTTTCCGTGAAGAACGCTACGAATTGCTTCAGTCCTACCCATTCCGAAGAGAACAACGGAACACCGGGCCGATAATTAACGAAGGCAATGATCCAGCCAAAGATAGGCACATACGAGAAAGTAAATACGATTAAGACAGCTGGTAGAAGCATGGCAAACAAATATCGTTGTTTGACGATTTTTGTGATCATAAGTTATCCTTTCCGCTACTCGGAAGAGATGAAGAGAAGCAATGGAGACTAGAAGGATCTTCGATCCCAATCTCTCCATTGTTCTCAACATCCTCAAGCCCTTACCTCACCTTATTTTAGTTGATTCAACTGCTCTTGCTTTTCCTGATAGAGTCGGTTATATTCATTGACTACAAGCTCCGGTTTCAGCTTTTGGTAATCGCTGATGATCGATTGATACAAGGCTTCGAATTCTTGATCATTCTTCGGCTTGATGATCAAGCTAGTTGAATTTTTCACGCGGAAATCGACCATTTTCTGATGCAATGCACCCAGATCCGATGTAGAGTCGATTGAAACCGTTCCGGCTAGGCCGGTGTTGGCCATTTCTCCGGTCTTAAGGTAGTAATCCTTTGAGCTTTCCCAGCCCAATGCTTTATAGGCTTCTCTCATTTCTTTTGTCAGCCCTAATTCGTCTTGGATTTTCGGATCGAAACCCATAGTGTAAGGAACTCCGTCCTGACCGTTCGTCAATACATTACCCAGGAAGTTGAACAATCCGAATCCTACGCTTCTTTGTGCATCCATATCGGTCAACGTCTTCTTGTAGCCTTCGGTCGGTACGCGCTTACCGTCAACAATCGTATATTCTTCTCCCTCGAACCCGGACTGAAGCAAGATTTTACCTTCCTCAGACGATGCCCATTCCAGCAGTTCCTTAATTCTCTCCGGATGCTTGGCGTTTTTGGTAATGGCGAAGATATCAAACGGCCGCGTATCTTCGACGCGAATTTGACGTTTCTCGTTCCTTTCCACCTGCGTCATGCTGCGAACCGGCATGTTGATATATTGCATCTCGGGATGACCTGCATCGATTAATCCCTGATTCGCAGCAGGCAGCCCCCATACAACATACCAAGTGGACAACACTCTGCCGCTATTAAGCTTCTCGACAAATTGATCGTATTTATCCGTGAAAACGTCTTTATCGAGTATTCCTTCCCGATATAGCTTGTTGAAGAAGCCTAAGCTTTCCTTCACATACTCGTTCGTCAGAGTGTCTTCAAATTTTTGATCGATTTGATTCCAGATGACTCCCATATTCCCGGCAGCCGCCGTATACCTTCCACCTTTCTCATACATGATGGTGGAAATCCCTTGCATTCCCCAAGGCTCAGCGAAAGGTACGACCATGCCAAGAGTCTTCTGGCCGTTTGTAGTCGGATTATCCTTCAATGCCTGCTTTAGGAATTTAATGTAATCGTCGGTTGACAACAAATTCGGCCAACCCTGCTGTTTCAGCACGTCGGTCCGTACTCCGATATCAAGAACCTCGATATAATTTTTGAAATCTACCGGTACGCCGCCCTCCCACTTGTATAGCTTTCCGTCCGGAGCGGTCAATTTCCATAATGGAATTTGCACGCTGAACAGTTTGGCAAAGTTCGGTGAATCTTTCACAAAATCATCCAAAGGCAACAAAGCGCCTGCACGTACATATTTATCGAACGTAGCATTGTCCCGAATCGTGATGATTTCCGGATAATCTCCCCCAGCGAGCATCAAGTTCAATTTGTCCGTATAATTGCCCGGTGCCTGAACGAAATCGAATACGATGTTGAATTTCTCATCAATGAATTTTCCGATTTTGGTTTCATCGCTTCTTTTAATCTGATTGTTATCCTGGGTAAGAATTTTAATTACATATTTCTCTTTCGGGGGCTCTGAAGCCTTTCCCGTACTGCTGGAGGTGCTCTGCGGACTAGTGCTTGATTCGCTTGCCGATGGGGTGGAGCTACCAGAGCTGCACGCCGCGATCAACAAAACACTACAAATCATAAACATGAAAACGACATTCCTGCGAGATGCTTTCAATACAATATCCTCCCTTTATTTTCAAGCTATTTGTTAGCGCTTACACTTTATAGAATAGATGATGTACGATTTCTTTCATATGTTCATACGTTAGTGCCGCTATGTCTATATTTTACTGTCTTCCTTACTATTAGCTTCCCGGTACTGTGATGCGGTTAGACCCATGTTTTTTTTGAATGTTTTGGCAAAGTGAAAGTAGTCCAAATAACCCGAGTTTTCCGATATCTCTTGAATGGAAAGACTCGTTTCGTTTAATAATCTACAAGCGTAGGCTATTCTTTTCTTAGTCAAATACTGCAGGAAGGTTTCGGAGGATTCTCTACGAAACAATTGACTCACATAGCTCGGATTCAGGTTCAGCCTTTCGGAAATCACCTGCAGGGAAAGATCTTCTTTGAAATGCTCATCAATATAAGCAGCGATTTTTTCAAAGGTGCTGAGAGGAATGGTTTTGGAGCTTTGCACAACGGATAGGTTGTAGTGGCTCAGTAGCAGTGATTGTATATTGGCAATCATCTCGTTCACATGGCTGAATCTATTCGTTAGCTGCTGATAGGACAATAATTGCTCGTCCTCCAGATAATAAACATGGTATAAAACCATATTATACAGAGAAACTGCGTGTCTTATAGTAAACCATCCCTCGGCAATCAACGATTCGATTTTCCCGGTTAATTCAGGGACAAGTCCCGTATTCCGCGTCTGATTGAGCTTCCATAAAATCTCCTTGACTTCATCCAAATTACCGCCTGTGAAAGTAGCGTTCCAAATCCCCTTATTTCCCGTAATGAAGAAGCGGTGTGCCGTGACGCTGGCATCTCCGATCGAGTTAATCAGGTTCGCGGGATCATACACACAACCGCCAATTCCAATGCCCGCAATCCCGTCGGGAAGCTCTGCGGAAAGCGAAACTGTTAACGCTGCAATAGAGTCCCCTCGAATGATATAGGCTTTCAAACTTCTACCTATTTGTAAGGCAATATATGGAATACCCTCTGGAATTGGCAGGGCAGCGGTGCCGACTACGACGGCAGCAGCCGCACCGATTCTCTCATCCCAATCCAAACCTAATTTGCTCATAGCTTCTAGTAACAACTGGTCCGAATATTCTTCGTTCTCCTGGAGCATATTTAACAATTCCATGTGAAGGATTGCTCTATTCCTCTGCTGCTTCTTGCTAAATTGGTCCAATACCTCCATGATTTCCGCTTCGTCAAATGGCTTTAGACAATAGGATATCGCCCCGTATTGAATCGCCCTTCTAGCATATTCGAATTCCTTATACCCAGACGTCACAATAAAGCTGATATCCCTGTTCAATTCATTGCTTTTCCTTATTAATTCCAACCCATCCATACCTGGCATACGAATGTCGGTAAGTACAAGATCGGGAGAAAGCTCCTTTATTTTCTCATACCCTTCCACTCCATTGAATGCTTCACCTATGATCTCGTAACCGAGAGATTTCCAGTTAACGATCGACTTCAAGCTTTTAACAATCCATTTCTCATCGTCTATTAGCAGTACTTTAAGCATTAGCTTCTTCTCTCCTCTGCGGCAGCAATAGCTCAACCTCTGTACCCTTATCCTCTTCACTCGCAATCCTCAAGCCATAAGGACTGCCATAGGCAGCTCTTATGCGATTGTGAACGTTTACAATTCCGATATGTTTATTATCATCATTGTGGATTCGCTCAAGAAAGTCCTCTCCTGCAGCCAATTCCGCTCGGATAGATTCCAATTTATGACTTGTCATTCCAAGTCCATCATCTTTGACCCGTATGACGATATCACCATCTAGCGTCATACGACCCCCGACCCACAAATTCCCCTTTACCATTCTGTTCTCGAGTCCGTGAGTGATTGCATTTTCCAAAATGGGCTGAAGGATCATCTTGATGACCTTGTAGCTTAATAAAGCCTCAGGAAACTCGATATGAATGTCAAAGCGGTCGTCGAATCTGAAATGCTGCAGCTTTAAATAAGACTTTGAGATATCCAGCTCTTCGCCAAGTTTAACGACATCTTGACCTTTAATACTATAGCGAAGCATCTTGCCTAGTGCTGCGATCATATCTCGCATTTCCATCTCACCCGCTTCGCTGGCCATTCCTCTCAGCGATTCTAGCATATTGTACAGAAAATGAGGATTCACCTGCTGCTTTAAGAAGGCGAGCTCCGCCTGTTTCTTCAGCAATCCCAATTTCATAATTCTCGTTTCAGATGAAATGACTTCACCCGTCAAATGATCAACTTCATCCAACATACCGTTGAACCTCTCGGCCATGACCATAATCTCGTTATATCCAATCAATTCGATTCTCTTCTGACCGTGATAGATGTTCTTGACCTTCTGAACCTGAATAAACCTCATAAAGGACTTGATAGGCTCAAGAATGTTACGGCTGATTAACCAAAACAGCAAATACATGAAAGGGATAAATACAATCATGATCCCCCAATACACGACCTTAATTTTTTCCAATCCCCGGAACAAATTCAGTTTCGAATAGATGTTCACTATTTTCCCTTGAAGAGCCGGCAACTCCGTTGTTTGGATGACATATTCCTGATTATCCTTAATTGAGGTTGTATCCAAAAGTTTCCCGATCATCGACATATCGTTGCTTGAAGAAACCGTTCCATTGCGATCCAACACATAGAAGCTTCCAAAACCATTCTCAAGCATGGTGTTAAATTTCGGAAACAGCGCATTCAAATCCAATATGACGATAAAATAACCTAGCGAATACGATGGGAAAATGTTGTTAATTCGAGAACCGATAATAAAATAGGGATGACTGACACCGTTATCGACCATTTCTTTTAATCCCGCATAATACGGTTTCAATCGTAACTCCGGACTAGTTTTCATTTCCTCGATAGTATCCATTACAGCTTTCCTCATGTTTTTGTCTGACATGAGATTCACGTTATTACCGTTTTCCCCTATGATGGTCATCTCGACTATTCCGGCTTCAAGCTGACTAATGGTAGTGATTTGGGAGTCAACCTTTTTAAATAAGTCAATCTTATCGATCAGATCAGTGGATTTCAAATACTGATGAACATCCATATTGTATGAGGTATTGATGACGAGCCCGTCGATATTCTCGATTTGAGATTGGATATATTGCGTGATTTTATCCAAGAGCTCGATAGAATACTCTTCATTTTTTTCATAAATCATTTTCTTGGATTGAAAATAGGTCAAGAGCATAACCACTACGACAACCGTTACGAAAAGAATAAATATGACTAATAATTGAAGCTTAATAGGCCGTGTCTTCAAATAATCCATCGAATTTTCCTCCCTGATCTCATGGGGGGTTCTAACAAGCAACTCGCCAATTTCTCCCAACATATCATTTCCGTGAAACGGAGGCAATATGTTAATAGGATCAAGCTGCGGTCTCATAGGCACCTAAGCGCACTTGTGAAACAGCTCACTTTAAACTCAGACAAAATGAAAAAGTGCCGGTGTAGGATGGTTATTCCTACAACAAATAACGTAGCCACGCAGGCTACGTTATTTGTGCATTCGATTTCCCTAGGACGACTAAAGAGTCGAGGATGCCTGGCTTACGAAAGAAGACAATTGATCCGCGTCGACCGTCTGGCCTTTCTTCAGCTTGATCGTCTTTCTTTCTGGAGGACCGTCGAACAACTCTTGCGGCAACGTAAGCTCGCTCGCATTAAATATCGTAAAGCTGACCGCGTCTTTCGATGTCGAGATGACGGCGGAGTACTTCCCGTTTTTCAGAAAATGTGGTTTCTTGTACTGAATGCGTTCCTGCACGTCCGGAATCGCACGGTGAACCGCCTCACGAAGACGGGTACTCAACTCTGCTTGCCAAGATTCCGGTAACGCTTCGATAAAATCCGTGACTTCCTGATTCATCCTATTCTCTCCTTTAAGCGACTCATTTTGATCGACATTATTGTAGTTTAACGACCTGTCACGTAATGCCGCATTTGTCTTCTACTTCGCCGTAATAAGCCCCCATAGTTGGAGATCGAACGGAGTTTTTATAATACAGCTGATGTACCACCGTCTATGTTCACTGCAGTTCCTGTCACATAGGAGGCTGCTCCAGATACCAGAAAAGCAATCACTTTCGCTGCCTCTTCCGTCTGACCTATTCGCTTAAGTGGAATACCATGACGCGGGTTGGAAGCGAACTCCTCCCAAGTTTGCTCTGGCGCAGAAGCCTGCCACATCCGCTCAATCTGATCGCTACGAATTAGACCGATGCACACGGCGTTAACACGAATATTGTCACCGGCGAGGTCCTTGCTCATGGCCTTCGTAAGCGCAAGCCCTGCTGCCCGACTGACTGATGTTGGCAAAGACGACGCAGATGGCGCCTTCCCCTGAATAGCCGTCACATTCAGTATAGCGCCGCCACCTCTTTGACGCATAAGTGGAATTGCTGCCTTAGAGCTGTGGACTGGTCCTAACAATTTCAAATCTAGATCTGAAGCCCAGCTTTCTGCAGTAGCCTCTTCAAACGGCTTAGCCGCAGACCTTCCGGCATTGTTGATCAAAATATCCAGTCCACCGAAATGCTGTGCAGTTTGTTCCACCGCACCTCGTGCCTCTGCTTCTACTGAAATATCTGCGGAGATGACTAATGCATCTGCACCCGTAGTTTCCTTAATACGTTTGGCCGCAGCTTGAAGCGCCTCTTCATTGCGAGCAACTATTGCCACCTTTGCGCCTTCCGACGCTAGTATTACCGCTGTCTCTAGTCCGATTCCTTTGCTGCCACCTGTAATTAGCGCAACTTTATCCTTTAATCCTAAATCCATTTATATTTCCTCCCTATCTGTCTCAGCCACTAATCAGTTTCTCATTCTTAACTCCATTATAATAATTTGCAAAGATTTTAACATCAAATCTACTATCATTTGTTTCCAATAATAAATTTATAGTAATTCTAATCATAACATGAAAAGGAAAAACCATCGGTTCCACCAAAATGGTAAGAGTCGAGCCTACCATAAAGAGAGAAACCAATGGCTATCCATTATCGACAGTTAGAATCTAAAGGTCCTTACCTCACTGCTGTTTCTTGGCAAGCGGAAGCTCTATAAGTGCATTCGCAAAAGTATCCAAGGAAACCATTCGACTAGCGTAATCATAATCGTTGAGTGTATCATCAATAGAATAGAAGAGTACATTTCCTTTCTTCACTGCTGGAAGACCATTCCATATCGCTGACTCTGTTAATTGCTTTTTGAGTTCATCCACATTAGGACCAAAATACGTATAAGCGATAATATCAGCCTCACTCAGATATTCCCCGATGACTTCAAGTGATATAGGTGAATAGTAGCCCTCTGATTTAGGGTTTTTACTATTGAAAAACTTATTCTCAACAATCTCAGGCGCTCGCATGCCCAAATCATTGTAAATAATTCCTCTCGTTTTGTCGCCTTGCAGACCAGCTGTACCTTCTTCTACTCCTTGCAAAAACACGATTTTCTTATCATGGAGATTGGAGTCCACTAGACGCTGCTTAGCTGCTTCTGCTTTGATTTTATACTGAGCTATAAATTCCTTAGCTTGTTCGGTCATACCAAAAACTTCACCAAAAAAAGTCATCCGTTCTTCCAATTCAGACATTTCATTATAAAAGATAGTCGGCGCTATTTTGTTCAACTGCTCAATTGATGATGCTGTCCATGTACGAGAACCAATAATGAGATCAGGCTCCAGAGCCAAAATGCTTTCCAAATCATCTCCGGAAACTAGGCTAACGCCATTGAGATTTTGTCCCCATTGCTGCTTCCATTCCTCCGGCCGCTTAGAAGGATCACCGTAAATATCGACACCGACCACCGTTTTTCCAAATGGCAAAATATCCCCAATATTATTTCCTACCAAATATACTATACGCTGCGGATCAGCCGGAACCTCGACATCTCCACTCTCTGTTTTAATAACACGAGTCTGCACTGCCGTCTCTGTCCCCTTTGTTTCTGCACTGGATGCCGCCTGCGTTTGCGACTGCGTAGGGTTTGGAGATCCTGCATGATTCACCGTCGCATTCGACGTGCATGCTGACAACAGCAGCATCAAACTTGTTGCCGCAGCTAGTACAAATTCCTTACTTCTTGTCTGTCCAAACATGAATAACTCCCCGTCTCCTTTTGATATGGCTAGTCGATCTAGTCCTCTATCATTGTAAGGATGTTGAGAATCGTTATCAATATCACAATTCGTAAAGTTATCCATCATTTTTCTTCTGTAATCCCTTGGCGTCATGCGGTAATACTTCTTAAACATACGGTTCAAATTCAATTCATCTACAAAACCACAACCCACGGCAATCTCCTGTATGGTAATGTGGCTTTTCTGCAAATACTTCTTAGCTGCATCCAATCGTTTTTCGTTCAAATATTCTTCTACACTTTTATTTTCGCGTTTCTTGAATAATTTAGTGAGCAAACTTCTGCTAATAGGAAGCAGCTCCGCCATTGAATGAATGGACACCTGCTCGCTATAATGTTCATCGAGATACTGCTTGACCACCCCTACGTAATCAGGCTCAAAGTAACGAATGTTCCCCTTCCTTAGCTCTATGTAAATTTGATGTATCGTCTGATACAGGATTACCTTTGAATAAAATTGATTTACCTTTACATTCGAATTCCAATGCTCATACATCTCTTTAAGCTTTTCCATGAAAAAGATGGGATTCTCCGGTGAGAACCCGTACACTTGTGTAAATGGATTGATCTGTTCTAGTAATCGATGAATGCTCCGCTTATAAAATGGAGTACTCCCCGCTTTATACAAAACCATATAGGTCTCCAGCTCCGTATCCATTGGACAAATCGAAAGTTCGGTCCCCTTCCCCCCATGAAAAATACCAAATCTGCCAGATTGATAAGAAGTACGATTAAGCGTTACGCTTGCTGCACCACCTTGGATATATATAAACATGCTGGTTGGCAGCCTGTTAAGCTGCAACGGCTTGTCAGGCTGAAGCAATTGAAGACGAACATCGACAATGTCGATCGAAAATCGCGCCCATAATTGAATGGCCACTTCGATCATCTCTTGCGATAAATGATTATTAAAATGACTTTCTCTTGGCAAGTACGTTCACTCCTCCTGTAATCATCCTATGTGTAGAATAATTCAATTGATTATGATTATCAATGTTAATGGAGTGAGGTAGTAGCGAGTGCCAGGGTTCTTCTTTTTGCTAATAACGGACCAAATCAGGTATATGAAGTTTGTGCGAAGCGGGCGCTAGAAAGGGTGAGTCAGTGAAAAAACAGGTTAATCATGGTAGCAAATGACCATAATCGACCTGTTTTTTAGGCAAGCATCTACTTTATTTATTCGACCACAGGTATTAAGTAACCGTAGGTTTCCTTATCCATCTGCGCGATTGGGATGAATCGGATAGACGCGCTATTGATACAATAGCGTTTCCCTCCGCGATCTTCAGGTCCGTCGTCGAACATATGTCCGAGATGAATGTCCCCCGTCCGGCTACGCACCTCTGTTCGAACCATTCCGAAGCTTGTATCCTCATGATAGGTAACGACGTCCGGGATGATTGGCTTCGTGAAGCTCGGCCACCCACAACCGGAATCATACTTATCCTTACTTGAAAATAAAGGCTCCCCAGTCGCGATGTCCACATAAATACCGGGTTCATCATTATCCCAATACTCGTTGGTGAAAGCGTGTTCCGTATCATTGTTGACGACTACCTCATACTGGTCTTTCGTCAATCTCTGCTTTAATACATCATCGGTCGGTCTCGGATATTGGGAGGGGTCGATCACAATCTCCTGTTCATCCAGAATGCTTAGATCGATATGGCAATATCCGTTCGGATTTTTCTCCAAATAATCTTGATGATACTCCTCTGCTAGATAATAGTTCTGCAAAGGCAATACTTCGGTGACAATCGGCTTGGCGTACTTTTCTTGCTCCTGAGCAACAGCTTGTTGTATGACCTCTGCATCATCGGCATGTGTATAGTATATCCCCGTTCGATACTGAATGCCTTGGTCATTCCCTTGCTTATTCACGTTAGTGGGATCGATTACCCTGAAGTAATCAGCAAGCAGCTTCTGCAGGGTGACTTGCTTCGGATCGTATTTCACATGAACGGTTTCTGCGAAACCGCGATCTCCCCGGATCACATCTTTATATGTCGGGTTCTCACCCTCTCCGTTCGCATAACCGGAAGTTACGTCATAAACACCGTTAATGCGGGACATATACGCCTCCACGCCCCAGAAGCAGCCGCCAGCCAAGTACAAGTCTCGCAAATCGGATTCGGATATCTGTGCTGCATTGTCGGATCGGGTTGTCGTTGTTCTCATTGAATCCTGCCGAGCATTCTCGTCACTGCTGCGCCCGCAGGCGGACAACAACAAAATTATAGTGGCTATAAATACGCCTAAACTAACTTTTCTCATGAACATCCCGTCCTCCCTCACGTTATTCCCTTGAATGTCTCCGTAATAATGTCGTTGGAGGCATGGCCGGGGGATGATTTGACCAGAATGCCGTCTGAACCGATATAAAAGGAGCTCGGATATCCTCTTAATCCGAATTTCTTCGCCCACACCCCGTCTTCGTCCAATAACACAGTGATATTGTGATACGGTTGTCTAGTGAACCATTCGGTAAAATCCTTCGTGGATTTCTCTCCTTTATAGTTCGGCGTGACGATCGTAATCACATGGAAGCCATTATCTTGACCGGCCAACGTATTTAGGTCCTCAAGCCCCGCTAGACAGATCGAGCACCAGGAAGCCCAATATTTCACATAAACCTTCTGGCCCTTGAAATCTGCAAGACGGACTTCATTGCCGTTCAGGTCGTTTATGGAGACAGGTGGGGCGGTAACTCCCTTGTTCATTATTCTGGATGCCTCCCCCATTGCAGTATCTTGCATTGTTTCCTTAGCGCCACATGCGGACAGAACCGCAAGCAGAACGCCGGCTGTCAGCACATATTTGATCAGCTGCTTTGAGATCTTCATGCTTCATCCCCCCAGTCATTTACTGAAACCACACGATGATCGTGTTAAGCCTATCTGTCATAAGCACAATTCCCATTAAGATGAGAATGCAGCCGGATATAACCTTGATCATTCCCATGAATTTATACAACCGTCTGATCCGTGTGAGGATAAAATCTGAAAATACAGACATCAGCAAAAAGGGAATCGCCAGCCCTAGCGTATAGATGAGCATCAGGAATCCACCGTAAGCTGGGGAGCCTTCACCAGCTGCGATACTGAGAATTGCAGCCAGCACCGGACCGATGCACGGCGTCCATCCAAAGCTAAAAGTCAGCCCGAGCAGAAAAGCGCCGATATATCCCCCATTGTCGATGCGATTGCTGGAAATCTTTCTTTCGCGTTCTAGCAAAGAAAACTTAATCCATCCCGTCTGATATAGACCGAACAGTACGACGACGGCTCCGCAGACAGCGATGAATCGAGAGCTTGTGATTACGGTGCCAATCGTCCCTGAGCCAAAGCCGAGGAGGATGAAAACCGTAGATAACCCTAGAACAAACATCAGTGTTCTTAATATCAGTCCAGGCCGGAGTCGAATGGAACTGGAATCACTCGTCCCCGGGTTAGCGTTGCTCGCACTGTTTCCCGACAAATAAGCAATATATACGGGAAGCAGCGGCAAAATACATGGTGAAAAAAACGATAACAGCCCTGCAGCAAATACCCCAAAAATAAATAAATGATCGCCTGCCAATTCAATCACCCCCTGATGTTATAGCGTCGTATTCCGGGATGAGGAAAAGAACTAATCGGTAGCCGTTTTGCGGCTTGTATAGATCGGCAACGTAAACCAAAAGCAGCTTCCTTCTCCCGTGGAACTGCGCACCCCGATTTCGCCGCCATGGAGCTGGACAATGGATTTAGCGATGGCCAGCCCCAGCCCGGCACCTCCGCTGCTTTTACTTCTAGATTTATCCACCCGATAAAAACGTTCAAATATACGTGAAGTCTCCGCTGCCTCTATTCCTTCGCCTTCATCGGTGACGGAGATTCTCAAGTAGGTATTTTCCTGCTCGTGCGCGGATAGCACGATCTTCCCTCCATTAGGGGAATATTGAATGGCATTTTGCAGCAGATTGGATAGGACCCGCTTTATTTGAGCGGGCATCATATTAGCGGCAGACAGTTTATCCGGCATCTCAATCTCAACCTTAAGCTGCTTCTCCTCTAGATGCAAAGAGAAGCTTTCCAAGGTACTGATCAGGAGCTCATCCGCATGATAAGGCTGCGGGTCGAATATTTCCCCCTGTGCTTCCATACTAGAAAGCACGAACAAGTCATGAATGAGCCCACCAAGCCGCACAGTTTCCAGCCGAATCGTGTGAAGATAGCGCTGAAAGGTTATCTCATCCTTGATTACATCGTCCTCCAACGCTTCTACGAACGATTGAATGGATGCAAGGGGCGTACGCAAATCATGTGAGACATTCGCAATCAATTCCCGCCGCGCCGACTCGGAGCTGTACAAATTGTCAAAGCTTTCCTTCAATTTACGACTCATCTCGTTAAATTGTTGTGCTAGTATCTTATATTCTACCGGACCTATTGATGGGACTTCCGTATGGAAATCTCCTTCGGCAATTCTCTTGGTCTGTTGGGTGATCCGCGCGATCGATTTCTCCAAAGGTCGTGTTAGCAAATGCTGTAGTATGAAAGAGAGCAGTCCTATACCAGCCGTTACGCTAGAAAGCCAGTATAGCTGTTCGATCGAAAGCAGCATTTTGGAGTAGCTAACAAATAAACAGATTAATAAAACGCCGATACCTGTAAGGTTGGCCAGCAATAAATTCGTTCTTAATTTCATTGGTTAGCTTCACCCGCAAACTTATAGCCAATTCCCCAGACCGTCTTGATATATTTAGGTTCCGAGGGATTCGGCTCGATCTTTTCTCTCAATCTGCGTATATGCACGGTCACTGTGGTCGTATCTCCCTCATAGCTAAAATCCCACAGTTTGCTCAAAATTTGATTCCGAGAAAAGACTTGATCTGGATGGCTCGCAAGTAAGTAAAGCATCTCAAATTCCGTCACCGTCAAGTCAATCTCCTTCCCACATACTTCAACTCTGCGTTTTCCTGCGTGAATCGTAATATCCTCATATTTAAGCGTTTGATTGGAAGCAACTGGAGGAGTCTGTATGAGCCGAACCCTGCGCAAAATGGCCCTTATGCGAAGAACGAGCTCTCTCGGACTGAAGGGCTTCGTCAGATAATCATCTGCGCCTAATGTCAGCCCCATTAGTCTATCCTGCTCTTCTCCGCGTGCGGTCAGCATGATAATCGGTATATCCTCTGTTTGACGGATTTCTTTACACACTTGCCAACCGTCTTTGTGGGGCATCATGAGATCGAGCACGATTAAGTCTACCTTATGGCTGGACCACAGCTCCAGCGCTTCCAAGCCATCTCTTGCGGTCATAACTAGATATCCTTCTCGTTCCAGATATCGACGGCATACATCCGTAATATTTGTATCGTCATCAGCAACTAGTACGCGCTCGTTCAATCCGCCCCACTCCTAACGTTCGATAAGATCAATTAACTTGATCATACCATAATCAGATTGCTCAACTCCGCTGTTTGTTCACCCCATTATTGAAGACGGCTTCATATATTTCGTTACCAATGCCGCGACAACGTAAGTATTATTACGATAAAGGATAGGAGCTGCATCCAGCTTAACCAGCTTGCCGTCTACCGTAATATTTTTTGATCCGATCCATAATTTAATGGTTTGTACCCCTTGCTTCATACTATCGTCCGTCATCTTGTCATCCGTCATCTTGCTATCCATCATTTTATCATCCGTCATCTTGTCATCCGTCATCTTGCTATCCATCATTTTATCATCCGTCATCTTCTCATCCATCATCTTGTCATCCTTCATCTTGTCATCCTTCATTTTGCTATCCATCATCTTGTCATTGTAAATCAATGTTACCGATTTTTCCTTGCCGTCCCATTTCACGCTGTAGCCATACATTTCTGCTGCTTGTCTCAGATGAACTAGCTCGTTGCCATCTTTCTTGATTAACTTGGGCGTTGCCGCGCTCGCCAATCCGGCAAAGGCTAGCGATAGTATAAGTGCTGCCAGCAGAATGAATGTCTTGCCCTTTGTTCCTCTAATCATTGATATCACACTCCATTTAAGTTATCTTGCAAAATCAGAATAAAGTAAACTGCTTACAGATCTCTAAGCAAATTATTACGATTCTATTAAGGCGTTAAAAACAACTGTGTTTGTCCAACGCTAGAATTTAAAAATAACGCCTTCATTGCTTCCTTATAGCTCATTACAAAACAACCTGCCGGTGATCCAGCAGGTTGCAGTATATTGCCTGTTAATATCGTCTGAATATTTTCCGTGCCAGTGTCCTGAACAATAAATCATACATACCGAGTTGATTTGGTGGAGCCAATCAATCATTGGAATTCATCGAATTCAATTATGCAGATCTGCGACGCATGTATAACGAAAATATAGCCGGGATGAGAGCAATTGCGACGCCAATTCCAGCAAACCAACCGACTGCTGTAAGAGAAATACCTTCTACAATGACGCCCCCGATTACAGCCCCTACGGCCATGCCCAACTGCACGATCGAACTGTTCAAACTTAGGATGATTCCCGAAGCCTGGGGAGCCATACTAATTAAATAAACTTGTTGAACCGGCCCCATCGACCAAGCGAAAAAGGACCATAACATAAGCAAAGGTAACACGAACATGGACGAATGGGAGAACGCCGTCAGTAACAACAATATTCCGGAGTGAAAGATCAAGCCTCCAATCATCGTACGGGGGATACCCCATTTATCTACCCCGTAGCCACCAACTTGAGATCCTAGGAGACTAGCCAGCCCAAATGCAAACAATCCGATGCTTACCATCCGCTCGCTCATCCCCGTAATGTCTAGAAGAAACGGCGTTATATAGGTGTACAGAATCATATATCCCAATATCCAGAAAAAACCGATGGAAAGCGTGACAGAGATTCGAGGATTTTTTAACAAGGCAAGCTGTTTCCGAATAGGAACGTGAGCCTCTCCCTCCGATTTCGGAATTGTCCGCAATAGAACCAACATCGCGATCAAGCTCAGTACTCCAATCCCTGTGAAAATAATTTTCCAATCATACGAGCTCGCAATGACCCTTCCAAGCGGGACCCCGAGAATAAGTGCGAGGTTAAAGCCCAAGAGAATTGTAGCGATAGTGCTGCCCTGTTTACCAGGAAGTGCTATCTTGGCCGCAACGGTCAGGGCAACTACCATAAATACCCCCGTGCTAATGGCCAAAATAATTCTTGCTCCGATCAGCATGCCGTAGCCCGTTGTTGTGACAGTGATCAAGTTCCCTATGAAAAATAATCCCAAAGCCAATAGCATAAGCTTTCTTCGGTCCATTTTTGCCGTGAGTGCAATAATAATCGGAGTGCCGATGGCATATGCAAGCGAGTAGACCGTAATTAGCTGTCCTGCCGCCACTACAGACACCCCAACATCACTTGCAAGCATATCCAGAATACCGGCAATAACGAATTCCGAAGTTCCTACTAAAAAGCTGATAATGGCTAGAATATAAATTTTCCATGAATTTCTCATCGAGTTCTCCTCTTTCCTTTTCTACAGTTCTAAATCTGTAGAAGTCATTATTAAAAAAATAAGATTAGCCAACCGCCGAAGCCAATTCTCTGTCCAATCAAGCCTCTTTTCTCCAACGTTCATTCGCTGAATTAAGTGTTACGGTTGTTCAGAAGTCTGATGTGCGAGCTCCTTGCGGACAATCGGTGCTACTTTGGTACCGAGAAGCTCAATCGTCCGCAGCAAGTCGCGATGCGGCAACGAACTGAAATCGACGTACATCATGAACCGAGTCAAGCCAAGGTTCTTGTGCAGTAGTACGATCTTCTCTGCCACATATTCGGGGTCTCCGACATAAAGAGCGCCATTAAGGCTGCGGGCTGCATCGTACGAGTCACGTGTATAAGGAGACCAGCCTCGTTCCCGTCCGATCTGGTTCATTTGAGCCGCCATGGTCGGGTAATACCGTTCTGTTGCCTCTTTTGTCGTATCCGAAATAAAGCCATGCGAATGCGTAGCAATTTGCAATTTATTCACATCGTGACCTGCATTCACTGCGGCTTCCTTATAAAGCTCCACTAAGGGCGCGAATCTCTCCGGCATTCCACCCAGGATAGAGAAAACAATCGGAAGTCCCAGTGTGCCGGCCCGAACAGCCGAATCTGGACTGCCCCCCGTGCCGATCCAGATAGGAAGCAGCTCCTGTTGTGAACGAGGATAAATGCCCATGTTGTCAATCGCGGGGCGATGTCCACCGTGCCAGGTCACCTTCTCGGAAGCGCGAATCTTTAACAACAGTTCCAGTTTCTCATCGAACAATTCCTCGTAATCTTTCAGGTCATATCCGAATAGCGGAAAAGATTCGATGAACGAACCCCGTCCAGCCATGATTTCCGCTCGCCCGTTCGATAGACCGTCCAGCGTTGCGAAGTCCTGATATACCCGCACCGGATCATCCGAAGATAGCACTGTCACTGCGCTCGAGAGCCGGATCCGCTTCGTTGTAGCTGCAGCGGTGGCCAGTATGACGGCTGGCGACGAGCTTGTGTAGTCGATTCGATGATGCTCGCCGATAGCATAGACGTCAAGCCCGACTTGATCTGCTAATTGAATCTCCTCTATTGCTTGGCGCAGCCTCTGGGCGTGCGAGACACCACCATTTCCGGGATTTGCATGAAGGAACGTGCTAATTCCAATCTCCATCGTAATCGTTTGACCGCTCATAGTTATTCTCTCCTTTATAATATGGAATAGGCCAAGTCGACTTGTCCGACTAAATTTCAATCATGTATAGCCTTTATCGTTTCTACAGTTCTAAATATATAGAATTAATTGTTAAAAAAATTACGCCAACAAATAGGGCGCAAATTTTTCCGCTATTTCTCGATTGACGTTATAGTGAATAAACGATCCATTCTTGCGAAAACTAATCAAGCCAGAGTCCGTCAATTGCTTGAGATGATGCGATAGCGTCGAGCCTGCAACCGATTCAAGCCTTTCACCGATGGCGGTGAAGCATAAATTACTCTCTTTCGTAAGCAGTAAAGCGATTTTCAGTCGGGTAGGTTCCCCCAAAGCTTTATACAATTTAACCGCTTGCCCCATATCCTCTTGATTTTCTCCCATTATTCTCACCTCCCTGAATCTCTTCCGCAGTTCTACAACTATCGAAATCAATATTATCACCACTACACTTAAATGTAAAGAGGGGCCTTGGTTCATTGAGTTTGGTTCTCTCACTATCCACAGAGATAGGAATTTTGATAAAACCTGCTCCTGTTATTCTCACGCCTTTTCGCGTGCTCCTTTTTTTGCATTCGTGCCAATAATATTAAATAGACTTATATCCACGTTTGAAACGATTTATTGACCATTTTTACATTGTTCATCGTTGCCCAGTTTCTTAAATCCGAGGTACCTCTTTCTTCATCCTTCAAGTACCTAAATACCATATCCATTGGGACGATTCTCTTCTTATAAGGTAATATCCCGATAACAGGTCTAAAGTAGCCCCTGATCATTATGACATTAATATCACTCGAATTAATTATTTTTCCGTTTAATATAATTTGCTCATTGGATAGGCATAACTCAGTTGGTCCTTTGAAAAATGTCCTGTACAATGCAAGTAGCAACACAACTAAGCATAGAAAAATCGCTGTTACCGAAATGTAGAATACACCTGTGTGATCCGATGATTTCCATACAAGAATAAATTGACTCAATATAATAGCAATCATACCTATAATGGTTCCAATCCTTGCAGGACTCTTAATTGGATGCTTTATTTCCCTCAATATTGCTCCCCCCTTTTTCAAATCCCTCACTCCAATATACCACATTTTGGGGTTATTTTACCCGTTAACACAATGAGGCTACCCGAATGTTTCCGCGGTAGCCTCGTGGTATATAGGATATTGAGCTTCATAGTTTTTTAAGGAGTTTTACGTATTCACCATATTCGTCTTCTCCAATAAATAATACGTTAGTAAAACCTTTTTTTGCATATAGATGTCTTGCGCTTAAGTTATCTGTATCGACACCAAGCGAAATTTCCATATATCCGACTTTTTCAGCATATTCAATCAAATAATCAAGGATAATGCTCCCTATACCACGATTGCGATTTTCTTCTTTAACAATCATACGAGATAGATAAATCCGTTTATTTGGGATTGTATAATCTGGATCATTGTTTCTAAAAACCAACGAACCTTCTCCTATAAACTCATCATTTTCCAAATAAATAAAGGTAATCCTGTTTCCGCTTACTAATTCGTCATAAAACATATTTGCCATTTTTGAGTTCTTTTCCATATCCCATATATTACTGCACATAAAATAGTCTTTCAGATTTAGTTGCTTTATTTTATATGAAGTCATAAATTATTCCTTTCCTTTTACCTACATATCAGCCCTTTGAAATTTCAGCATTCCATTCACTTAAATATGGGACATAAGATAGTTGCTTAGGTTTATCACCGAGCATCGCTATAAACTCAAGTTCATTACCGTCAGGATCGTCAAAGTATACAGCGGCAGCTGGCATCCAGGAATGTACAATCGGCTCATCTGTTCCTCGACCAAATACTGGCTTCAAACTGATATTTCTCTCAAATAAATATTGAGGTGAATTGATTAAATCATCAACAGAAACATTGAATGCAAAGTGACGTTTTTGCATCTTTTCCTCTGAGGTTTGCCAAAGTCCAAGCATGTGTTGTTTATCTTCTGTAATCCAGAAAAATGCGACATTATCATAACGTACACCTAATTTCAAACCAAGTGTTTCGTAAAATGAAATGGAATTATCCAAATCACGCACCAGTAAATGTGTTTCAAATAAACCTTTTATCATTTGAACTCACCTCATTATAAGTTGACCATACAATTAGTAAACTAAAATGTTTATAAAGTGTCAATATTAACCTTTTATACCATTTACATGTGGAGCATGAGGTCATACAGACTTGCCCGTTCGTATACAAAAAAAAACACAGGCTATTATCCTGTGCACACAGAGTTACCCATATCCCAATCTTTAGCTGCACTAACTCAAAAACGATAAATCTTTTATAAACCAAGCATCAGTAGCATTATGGTCTGAACCATCTAGTGGTCTTTCAAGTTGTTGGAAACCTGTTTTGATGTAAAGGCGATTTGCTGCTTGAAGTTTACTCGATGTTTCTAAGTAACAGTGTGCATAGTGTTCCTTAGCGAAGTCGAGTGCTACTTTAATAAGTTCCTTCGAGAGGCCCTTACCTTGAGCTTCGGGTGTAATGTATAACTTTTGCAACTCGCAAATTCCCGGTTCCTGCCCAAATGGTGCAATCCCCAAACCACCTACCACTTCGTTTTGTTCATTCACTGCAACCCAATACTTTGAATTTGCTTGTTCCTTGTAATATTGCGCCAGACTACCCAGTTGAGGATCAAAATATGCTGTTCCCGGAATGTTTAGGTTAAATGATTCCAATGAGCTTTTAATAATTCGCTCTATTGTTTGATTGTCCTTTTCTTCAATTTCACGTATTTGCAATTGTTTCATTTCCCCACTATCTATATATAATTTTGTTAATTCTAATATTATTCGCCAAACAATTCAACCTTATCAAGTATCCTGCCGAGGGAGTTTCTTGGTGCTGGAATCAGGGGCTTTCAGTAGAGGGAGATTGCTATTGCGGAATCCGGGGCAAGGGTATGAAAAAAAACACAAATAGGCCGCAGCCAACTAACTTGATCTTCTGCTGAGTAAAAGGGATAGTGGCAAGAGAGGCTGTTACTCAAGGACTCCGGTACAGGCGAGATGGAAACCGCGGGGTGGCGCTCTGCAAGCCGCTCCCAGCGGACTATTTGGTGAAAAACGTCACGATCAGCCCTTGATCGACTGGATAAACTTCTCCAAGGCAGCCGTGTCCGTGATGCGCGTGTTGCATGCATGTCCATCGAGGCAGACGTAATGGCCATACACCTTGTAATAATCAGGCGGCGAGTTCGCCGGCCGCGTCTTGACCGTGAACAATGCAAGATCGTCGTAGCTGTTGCAAATCACGCAGTAGCCCTTCTTGTTCGTGGGAGTGAACCGACCTTCAATGCCAAGAAACTGTCCGTCCCGGGGAAATACCAGGAACATTTTGTTCGTGGCGATATCCGTCCACCCGATGTACGTCAACCGGCGCCGATCCATCGTTTCGACATCCGGCGCGTTCAGCTTCTTCGCCTTCGGGAACAGCTTCTGAAACTGTTTGTTCGTCAATGGAGGGAATTCGGCCCGCCAAGGCTCGAGCGAATCGAGGTAGTTGTGAAACTCTTCGGCGCTGTTCATGTCTGCCATGGACACCAAGTGCCGCTTCCGGTCCTCTTCCAGATCCGGGAATAGTTCGTCGATCTTGAGCGTAGCGCTGTATCTTACTGCCTTCAGTACGTTTCGGTCCGATGCGGTCCGAAGCGCTTGCTGGAGAATTTCGGTTTGATTCTTGATTGCGTTGAATTGATTGTTTTCAATGAACGGCGTATGCATAGATGGCCAGCCCCTTATTTATATGTGTACCGGAGAACGAATACAGAAAAACCAACGGTTAGCTCAGGTCTCGGAATGAGCATCGCCAAAACTATCTTGAGGTCGCTGCTCTATTCGAAATCGAGTGATGATGGGTCCAGTATTCCCCTTCAGATTGTTTTCAAAAGTTACATTTTCCCTGCGGCATCGATTCCTCTTCCGCCTAATCATATTCTAAAGAACGCAATAAGCAATTTATATGAAAACAATAACTTAGAATCGTTTTCGACATAAAAAAACTGATGAAGAAACTTCATCAGTTTTTTTGCTACTTATTTCTCGAATAAACAATTTTCATAATGGGATGGATATCACCAATCTCTGCTACCGAAATTTCCTAGCAACAATGAAATATTCCTGAGAGCTTTTCTTCAAGCAATCCTTTTCGACAATTGAAAAATTCCCTTCCTCAATTGTAGCGATTAAATTGCGTATTTTAAATGATCTTATATTCGGCACTAATCCAACTCTACCTGCTAAGTATAACAAGTTTTTTAGAATTATCTTTTCTCCAACGCATGGTGTTGCTGAAATCAATAATCCTCCTGGTTTCAACAGTTCATTCATTCTTTGTAGAACGATATGTTCATCTTCCAACAAATGCAGTACATGAAAGACCAGGATGACATCAAATGAGTCTTTCTTATACTTTTCATCAAAAATAGTCGAATGAGCATAGTTTATATTTGCAATGTTTCGCTCTTTGGCCTTTTTTTCCGCAATTCCTATCATATTAGAAGATATATCAATGGCATGAATCTCTTTCACACATTCTGCAATTTCATTTGATATCAATCCAGTCCCGCAGCCGTAATCCAAAACAATGTCGCTTATTTTGAGATGTATTTTCGTTCTTTTTATTATATTGCTGTAAGTCTGTTCATCCTTCATCTCTAACTGATCATATTTACTTGCTGTTTTGTCCCAAAAGCTTTCTGATTTATTCATTTCAGTTACACCCTCCTTGCTAGAGCTATCATCCATCTAAAACTCAATAACATCAGTACAGTAGCGGCTATCCAATAAGTTGTAGAGAGACCTAAGGTTCTTTCGAATAGATAGCCAAGGAATGGTCCAAATGAAGCTCCTACATCAGCAACTATTACATAAACAGTTACGATTGCTACTTTAGTCTCATTCGATACGATTGCCGATATGGAAATATCCATTATTGTTATTAATAGTGTCGTTGTCAGGAGTAATGCTAACAAATTAAGTAACCAAAACCCTAATGGGATGTTTGACGGTATGACAAAAACCATAACTGATGCTAGGAACAAGATTACTGACAAGGCAGCTTCTCTTCCCCATTTCCCATCTGTTTTTTTTCCGATCCATGGTGAGAGAAATGCACCTATCACTAATCGGGATGCCTGAATGGTGGCTGCGATCGCTGCCGCCCCAATTAGCATGCCATAAAAGCTGAAATCCATATGCTTGCGGACATCGATTAAATGACTCAATGAGGCTGTTAGTATGCCTTCCAAGCATAACATGACAATGAATACAGTCAAAAGCATCCAAACCAATATAGGCTGATTTGCCAAAGAAGCGACTGTTAATTTAGTTCTCAAGGTAACTTGACGATTTTTAGTGTTCGGGATGTAGATTAGAACGGCCGGCAAAACCATAATAGCCAAGATCCCGAATAAAACTGCTACATTTCTTATTCCGAACCATTCAACAAAAAATCCTCCTGCCAGCATCCCCACTAATGTACCTAGCCGTGAAATTCCATTATAGGTTCCCATTAAGTGCCCACGATTTTCAATCGTTGTTGAATCAAAAATCATGAAATAAGCCCCTAAACGGATGATGGACCAAGCTATTCCCCAAATACATCTTAAGATGAGCCAGTATAGAAAACTATTCGCCCAACCATATAGAAAAGTCGTTGTCCCTGCGATGATGACAGCTATGATCATCCCATCACGAATACTTAGCTTAGTAAATATCCATGAGATTAAAGGATTTAATGGTAATCGGATAAATCGGTTTGCAGACAACAGTATGCCTACCTCTACCAGCGAGGTTAATCCAGCTTCTCGCCAATGGATGGGTAAGGCGATGTATAACATGGAATCCCCGAACAAAGAGATAGCCGTTATTAATGCCATAAAAATTACTGACTTATATCGACTATCTCTTCTCTGCTTTTTATGTGAATTTAAGAGCAACAAGTAGATTTTGGGGTTGTACTTACTGTTGATGGGTGACATCCATCCGTACTACAAGACTCTTCGGATTTCTCACCTGCATTGACTATGGGTGTATTTGCAATGCTACAAACTCCTGTTTCAGGTAAATCAAGCTCTACCTTTAATGCTGCTTCGTAATCACCTACAAGGTAAGCCACTACAGATCTAACTTGTTCATAACCGGTTGCCATAAGGAATGTTGGAGCGCGACCGTAGCTCTTCATCCCAACAATATAAAAGTCCTTTTCGGTATGTCGTAGCTCCCGTTCCCCATGTGGGCGAACCGTGCCACAGCTATGGATATTTGGATCAATGAGCGGGGCTAGCGTCTCGATACTTTCTGTACCCTGATCAATACTTAATCTTAACTCTCGCAGGAATGAAAAATCCGGACGGCTTCCTGTATTAACGATAATTTCATCAATCCCTTGTATATCCTTACTGCCTTCATTGTTTTCCCCACTAATCATTATTTGACCGCCTGAACGGCTTAGCTTTTGAATTCTGAATGGTGTAATCACTTGAATTTTGCCGGAATTAACGAGTTGATGAATACGGCTTCCTAGCTCCCCTCTAGCTTCTAGTTGATCATTCGCTTCCCCACCATATGCATCCTCTACTCTGTTTTTCCGCATGATCCACACAATACTCAACTCTTGATCAGTCTCTTTTAGCTGAGCAAGATCCAACAATGTATTTAACGCAGAGTGACCACCACCGACCACAGCGATGCTTTTGCTACGATATCTTTCCTTATCTTTACCGTGAATATTTGGAATACCATAGTAAATATTTTCATTAAGTGATTGTTCTTCATTCGTCCAAATACCACTTGCATAAAGCGGGTTCGAGTATCCCCAAGTTCCAGAAGCATCGATTACTGCCCTAGCTTCATATCGTTGAGTGCTACTTTGCCCTTCAGTATAAATCACAAAAGCTTTGTTTTCTCGATGCTCTGATTTCATTTTGTCTGTGTCTTTTCGGCTGATCGCTACTACATTTAGTATTTAGAATAAGCTTAGATTTAATCTCAGGAAGCTCAGATAGAGGGAGTAAGTATTTCTCTAACAACTCTTGTCCCGTTGGTAAAGCATCAGGGGAAGGCGCAACCCACCCATGTTTGGATAACAATCTCGCTGCCGCTTTATCTATATTGTATTGCCACGGTGAAAACAAACGAACATGTCCCCAATCCGATATGTTGTGTCCGACATGTGTGCCTGATTCTAATAAAATGAAATCCTCTCCACGTTCAGCCAAATTCGCCGCCGCAGCTAATCCTATTGGTCCTGCCCCAATAATGACGACTGGTTTATTCTTAAAATTGTTATTGGGTTGTTGTTTCATTATGTCTTGCTCAATGGCAGGAGCTGCGCAACAAGAGCTAGGTTGTTTAAGTTCAATGTTTTTCATCGTGATTTTTCCTCCAGTTATATTCTAGATTTTTTTATTAAGAAAGGGGTCTCTCATATTGTAATTGGCCTCTTTTAGGTCATTGAGAAAAATCCGGAGCTTCTCAATATTGTCTAGACCAACAATTTGAATACCGCCTGTTTCATTCGTAACCGAGATGATTTTTCTACCATTTTTATTTAATAACTCAATTTGATCATTCGTTGTTTCCATTATGGTCATTTTCATCTCTCCTTTGCTCTCCAAATGTGCCACAGTCAATCTCAATCATTGATCAACTTTTTTTGATTAATAACTCATGCGAATATCATTTTCGGAAAATGCAGCATAGTTCCGGGGACAGCAAATGATTGACCTCATTATGATTTAGTTCGTAATAGCTCCAAGTCCCTCTTGTCTCGCGGTTAATTAAACCAGCATCCAATAAAATTTTGAGATGATAAGACAGCTTGGATTGAGGCATATCTAATATATCAACAAGATCACAGACGCAAGTGTTTCCTCTTTGAGTCAGCTCATACATGATTTGCAATCGCTTCTGGTCTGCTAACGCTTTGAACTTGCTTTCATACGGTGTAAAATCAACGGACTCTCCTTTTTGAACGACCAAGGGCTGCTCTTTAATCATGATCATTCCTCCTTCGCAACAAGCTACAGTTTGGTTTATTGTAAATATAATATGACCTTTTTCAGTCTTCTCAACACTTTGCAATAAAAGCTGTTTAATCAAATTATTTTGATTTATAAATAATATCATATAGATTTCTTAAGAACAATACATTAATCAATAAAAATTGATTTAATAACTGAAGCAATGAATTCTTATATTTATGATTGAGGATTTAATGGTTCAACCTATAAGCATAAAAGTGGGACACCGTCCTTTCACGGCGTTCTACGTTTGTGTCGGAGATTATTCAGAAATGGATTACGTGACTATGGCTTACGAACTCAATAATTCTTATTTGATCAAAATCTAATGATTTTATATTTTAAACATTCCTGTAGAGACTAATTTTTGGTCTTGGACAAAAAAAGGAGCACCTCTTATGATGGGGGTGTCACGGGTCAATGCCCTAAAACCCATCAGGAGGCGCTTACTATGAAGTTTACCCAAAATGAGAAAACAAATCAACGTATTGAACGAATGACCAGCCAACACGCCGTAGTGCGGATCGACATTGCCAAAGATGTTCATGCAGCGCAAGTAACGGATTACCGTGGACGAGTCCTCTCGAACCGTCACCTGTCCTTTACCAATACGCGTGAAGGATTCGAGAAACTCGGACTTTGGTTGCAGGATATACGTGGCAAATACGGCAAATCGGATGTTATTGTCGGTATGGAACCGACCGGTCATTACTGGTATAACCTCGCCAATTGGCTATTAGAGCAAGGCATTGAAGTGGTTCTGGTAAACCCGGTTACGACGCATCGCAACAAGGAAAATCGGGACAACAGCCCCTCCAAGAACGACCCCAAGGATGCGCTTGTCATCGCAGACGTAGTCAGTCGCGGCTATTACACCAACTATGCACCGCAGTCCCCGTATTTGACCAAATCAAGACCATTACGAGCAATCGCGAGTATTGGGTAAAAATGTCCACGAGCTTAGGAAATCGCATTGTCCGCTGGATCGACCTGTACTTTCCCGAGTTCAGAAGTGTCTTCCCCGTCTGGGACACGGCCCGTTCACTGGCGACGCTCCGAGCCTTTCCACTGCCTGAGGACCTCAAGCAGTTGAATGCAGAGTTGGTCATGGAGGGTTGGCGCGAGCAGGGAATGAGACGTGCAGGTGGTGCTAGCGGGAAGGCAACGGCCACTCAGCTCCTCAGCGCCGCGAATCGCAGCATTGGAAAACCGTGCATGGACGTGGCAGCAGGCCAGGATCTTGCTCGCTTGCTAGCGGCTTACGAGCAAACCCAAGCGGCACTCCAGGAAATGGAGCAGGAGATGGAAATGCTGCTGAACAGCCTTCCGCTGGCTAAGCAGCTCAGCAGCGCAGGTTTGGGAAGGGTCACCATAGCCGTCCTGTTAGGATGCGCTGGAGATCTGAGCCAGTACGCCCATGGCAAACAGTTGCTGCGTCGTGCGGGCCTCAATTTGACGGAGCGAACATCTGGGAAGCACAAGGGGCAGATTAAGCTCTCGAAGCGAGGGGACAGTACGTTGCGTAAGTATTTGTTTTTAGCTGTATTGAATTTGGTGCGGCATCACCCGGATTTCAAATACTGGCATAAGCAAAACCAGCTAAAAGGCATGACGAAGCTGAAGTCTGTATTTAAACTTATCGGAAAGTTGGCGCGTCTGGTCATCGGGATGGTCCAACGCGGAGAAACGTACCAGAGCAAGCTTGACGTTACGGCAGCCTGAGTCACAGCGCATAAACCGATTCGACACGCTTACGAATGTTGACTCGTTCGCGGAATGCCACCACAAAGAAAGCACAGAGAACCGAATGTGGAGTTCGTCAGGGACATAGATCCGTTATCTAAACGCAATCGGTCTCCACGCCTTGGTCAGGTTGAACGAAGGAATGTAAGGGCGCAGACCCGTTGAGACATGGGAGGGTGAACCTCCAAGGGACAAGTGGAGTGTGCAGCAGAAGTCTGTCGCGAAGTGCGTATGAGCGCGACTTCTGTTCCTGCATAGCCAAATGTGTCCATCGACAACGGGTTTCCCCTACTTCCGCTCCATCCACCTGTTCTTGTGAGTTGCAATTCTGCGAATGAGTGAGCATTCGTGAGTAAAACCCTTAAATACGAGGGACGAACTCCAGACATCTTATATCGAATAAAGTAACGCCTTCCCCCCTATATTTTACGCAATAACGCTACTGAAGTTCGTAAGAACAAACAAGTAGTCCATTTATCGGTAATAAGCACGATACTGTGCGTTAGCTAGGACACACATTTCCCTCTTGCGTGTGCGATGCCGCAGGCGAGAACGTAATTGGTAACAAAAGAGAGGAAACCCAATTCCGGTTTCCCCTCCTTCCTTACCTTACCTATTCTATTACGTCTGCATGATCATAAGAAGAACCGTCATCACCACGAGGCTAACCAAGATAGAGAGCGAGCTGGTGAGACTGGATAAAGCGGGGTCTCCCTTGCATTTTTCCGTAAACACCGGAGATAGATTCGAGATCGGCGAGAACGAGACAAGGACAAGTGCCTGCCGAATTTCCTGAGAGAACGGCATCAGGAAATAGAACACCGCCGCAAAAGCTCCCGCGCAGAGAAACCTAACGGATAATGTGAGAGCAACCTGCTTAACATACTTGCGTTCGAATTTAATTTCGAACATCATTCCGATCATTAGCATGGACAGAAAGCCATTAGCAGCACCGATCGTAGAAGAAACCGCAACGACCTCTGACGGTATGCCCACATGTAGCATTGCAAATATGAGCATCAGCATATACGTGACAAACGGTACGGAGGAAAAAAGCTTTCTCACCATTCCTATAACACTGCTTTTTTCCTCTGAGCTTAATACGTTCGAAGTCACCACATACGAACCGCTTGTGCACATGACTGCGTTGCCTGCATCGAACAAGCTTGTTACCACGATACCGGAAGGGCCGAGAAAGCTTTGAACATAAGGCATGGTGAAGGAACCGATGCTGTACCCCGGCCAATTCAGCATATAAAATGCCCTAGTGCTATTATCTTCTCTTCGAGAGGCCCAGTACCCAAGCAGCAGTATAAGCACGTTACATCCTAGTCCCAGCAGCACGATGAATAAAAGTGTAACCTGCATGTCATGAGATGCAAAACTGGTTACTACAGCGGCGGGGAGTGTAACGTTTAGCACGATTTTGGATATGACTTTATAATCCGTCGGTGCGACCAAACCGATTCGCTTTAGCATAAAGCCAAGAATAATGATAAAAATATACGCACTAGCCTTTATCAGAACAGGAATCAAACCTTATCACAGCCTTCGGTGTCATACATAGATGTCAGGCTTATTCCCCTCAAACTAGTCGATAGACTCGCGCTTCATACGGACGCAGCGTAATAGTCGCAATCTCATCATTCGTATCCACCGTGTAGTTGCTAATAAGTAGCTGTTTGCTCGAAAACTGAATATGCCGTGGGAACTCAAACACAGGCAGCTGTTCCGAAAAATTGCAAATGACGACCAACTGCTCCTCTTCAAGCGTTCTGGTAAAAGCATAAATCTGTTCATTTTCTTCCATTAAAATATCATACGTACCGTACACGATAATTCCGTGCTCCTTGCGAAGCTGAATCAATTTTCTATAATAATGATAGATCGAATCCGGGTCTTTCCTATCACGCTCTACGTTGATTTCCTTGTGATTCTCATGAACCCCAATCCAAGGCGTTCCCTCCGTAAATCCGGCATTGCTGCCAGCCGACCATTGTACAGGAGTGCGGCCATTGTCCCGGCTTCGCTGGTAGATGCTCTCCATCATCTCTGGATGACTTAACTGCTCGCCTCCAACAAAATCGCGATAGGCATTAACCGTCTGAATGTCCCTGTAGTCCGATAATTTGTCGAATCGAACATTGGTCATCCCGATTTCTTCTCCCTGATAGATGTAAGGAGTGCCTTGCAGCATGTGCAGGCAGGTGGCCAGCATTTTCGCAGAAATCGTGCGATATTCCGGACTGTCATTACCAAAGCGAGATACCGCTCGCGGCTGATCGTGATTACTCCAATATAGACTGTTCCAGCCGTCCTCCCTAAGTCCGTACTGCCAGCGGCTCATAATCGTTTTCAGCTCCGTCAGCTTCCATGGCCCAGGAGACCATTTGCCAAGCTTCCCATCTCCAAGGAACACATGCTCGAAATGGAACACCATATTTAGTTCGTTCCGATCAGCTCCCGTATACAGCTTAGCCTGCTCCACATTAACGCCTAATGTTTCGCCAACCGTCATAATATCGTATTTGGACAGCACCTCACGGTTCATTTCCTGCAAGTAATCGTGGATTTTGGGACCGTCACAGTAAAGAGGAACGCCATCGCCGTATTTAAAGCCCTCTCTTACTTTCCCGTCTGGAAGCCCTTCTGCTTTGGAAAGCATATTGATAACATCCATACGGAAGCCATCAACGCCCTTATCTAGCCAAAAGGTCATCAGATCATACACTTCCCCACGAAGCGCAGGATTTTCCCAATTTAAATCAGGCTGCTTTTTGGAGTAAATGTGCAAATAATATTCGCCAGAATTCTCGTCATACTCCCACGCCGAGCCACCAAATCGGGAGCCCCAATTGTTCGGCTCGCTGCCGTCTTCCTTACCGGGATGCCACATGTAATAGTCACGATAGGTATTGTCTTTCGATTTCTTGGCCTCAATGAACCAAGGATGCTCGTCCGAAGAGTGGTTTACTACCAGATCCAGCATGATTTTGATGCCTCTTAGGTGCGCTTCGTGAAGCAGCTCGTCAAAGTCCTGCATCGTGCCGAATTCATCCATAATATCTCTATAATCGCTGATATCGTAGCCGTTATCGTCGTTCGGCGATTTATTAATCGGACTCAGCCAGATCACATCAATGCCAAGTTCCCGAAGGTAGTCTAGCTTGAGGATAACACCTTGCAAATCTCCTACACCGTCTCCGTTACTGTCCATGAAGCTTCTTGGATATATCTGATAGACAACCGCTTCTTTCCACCATTTTCGATCCATTTTCAACTGGCTCCTCTCCAAACTGTTTTCTCTATTTTTCTCTCTAGTCCTAGCCTTTCACCGCACCCGCCGTAATGCCTTGAATAATGTATCTTTGCATGAGCAGGAAAAATACAACAATCGGAATCACAGCCAGCGTCATCGCTGCTAGAGCTAAATGCCACTGATTCATATATTCTCCGAAATAAATGTAGGAAGCTAACGGGATCGTCTGAACCGCCTTCGAATTGAGTACGATGTAAGGCAGCAGGAAGTCATTCCAAATCCATAACGAATGCAGGATCGCGATCGTTACCGTAATCGGAGTAAGTAACGGGAGCAGAATTCGGAAATAAACACCGAACACACTGCTGCCGTCCATCGTTGCCGCTTCTTCCAGCTCGACAGGCACGCCCTTAATAAATCCGTGGTACAGAAACAGCGCAAGTGGGATACCGAATCCCCAATACATCGTAATAATGCCGGGCAAGTTGTTGATCATCTTAAAGTCTTTAGCCACCATGAGCAGTGGAATCATCATCGTTTGAAAAGGAATGACCATCGCGGACAAAATACCTAGAAAAATAATGTTGCTCATTTTGCCGGGACGACGAACGAGCTGATAGGCCGCAGCCGAGCTAAATAATAAGATGCCAAGTACGCTGAGAACCGTAATGATAAGCGAGTTCGCGAACACGGTAGGAAACTTCATCTCCTGCCACACCGTCACAAAGTTGCTCAATTGAAACAACTCAGGTAACGAAGAAGCGGAGGTCAAGATTTCATCGTACCGTTTGAACGCATTAATAAACACCAGATAAAGCGGAACAAGAAACAGGAGCCCGAGCGCGATCATGAACAGCTCAAGAAGAAGCTTCCCGCTATTGTAACGGTCCTTCATTACATCTCAACCTCCTTCCGTTTCATAGCGAACACTTGAATGAGCGTAATGGCGCCCAACACGATGAAAAATATAATCGCTTTCGTAGATGCCAGCGTGTAATTGTTATTCGCAAAAGCATCCTGGTAAATATGCAATGCCAATGATTCCGTCGATCCAAAAGGTCCGCCCTTCGTTAGGGCTAGATTAAGATCGAACACCTTAAAGCCGCTCGTAATGGCTAGGAACAAGCAAATCGTAATCGCATTGCGAACAAGCGGTAAAATAATGTGCCACATTCTCTGCCAGCGGTTAACTCCGTCGATCTGCGCGGCCTCCAGTAATTCAGTGGAAATCCCTTGCAACGCGGCAATATAGATAACCATGAAATAACCGGCGGAATACCACACATTAACGAGAATAAGTGCCCAGAATGCATAGCTCGGGTAGCTGAGCCAATTCACTTCGAAAATGTGCCAGCCCGTCCATTCCGCGATTTGTGGGAAAACCTGTGAAATAATAAATTGCCAGATGAAGCCGATGATCAATGTTCCAATGACATGAGGCATGAAATAGACCGTTCTGAGCACGTTTTTCGTTTTCAGCTTCATGTTCAAAACTATAGCTAATGCAAAACCTATAACATTAACCAATAACGTGCTTACGGCTACATATTTTAGCGTGAACCAGAACGACTTCATATACGCCGAATCGTGGAAGATCGTCGTATAGTTGCTCCATCCTACCCACTTAATGTCAGTGCTTATCCCATCCCAATCCTGAAACGAGAAGATGATTGCCCGGACAAAGGGTAGCATGATAATTAAAGCGAACAGTAGAACAGCTGGAGATACAAAGGTAAAATAAATGAGCAGCTTTTTCGTTTTCGTTTGTGTCATGAATTGAAGAGCACCTCTTTTCCTGCTTTAACCTGATGCAGCCACTGCGACATTTCCGGAGCTGTCCCGAATCGGTACAGTGGCTGCTTCCTTCTAGTCGGGCGTTTAGAGAACGCCCGACTTCCTATTACTTCTTCACAGCACCTGACCAGATCTTCTGAATTTCATCCATGGCTTTCTCTTTATTCAATTGCTCGCCGACATAGGCTTGCAACGGCTTAACGAATTGAGTTTGGATTCCCGGAGCTGGCCACAGGAAGAAGGCGAACGGAATGATTTGATCGTTTTTCACGTATTCGTTCATGTCAGCAGCGAGTGGTCCCAATTGATCCGTCGCTTGCATATCAGCAAAGGCAGGAAGGAACTTGAACGAATCAACCAAATACTTCTGACCGTTCTTGTGGACCCAGTCCAGGAATTTCTTCGCTTCATCAACGTTCTTAGATTCCTTGTTAATCGCGTAATAGTTAGGTACACTGATTGGAATTTTCGTATCGCTAGCGTTATCCGTAAGCGGAATAGCGAACATACCCATGTTTACATCCGGGTTCACCTTCAGAATCGGCTGCAAAGCCCAAACCCCTTGCTGGATCATCGCAACTTTGCCCGTTGCGAAGTTCGCGATTTCCGTATCGTAGCTGACGCCAAGCGACTCTACGCCTGATCCATACTGCACAGTCATATCAAGAACATCAAAAAATCCATTCATGAAAGGGTTGTCCTTGATTTTCGCAGTGCCATCATTCAACTGCTTGGCATAACCCGCTGGGTCTGGCGCATAAGCGAATGGCAGGTTTAGCAAATGCTGTCCAAGCGTCCACCATTCCTTGTAAGCCTCTGAGTAAGACTTAATGCCTGCCGTCTTCAGCTTCTCGTTCACTTGCTTTAGCTCTGTTAGCGTTGTTGGAACCTTATCGATTCCGGCTTTAGCGAACAAATCCTTGTTATATACGAAACCGTATCCTTCGATGGAAATCGGAAAGCCATACTTCTTACCGTCGAACGTCATACCTGGAAGTGTTGTTGGCAGCGCCTGGCTCATCCAAGATTCTTCCGTTAGGTCAACCAGTCTGTCACGCCACAGCCCCATGTCGGTGTACCCTTTTACGAAGAAAATGTCCGGCGCTTCTCCTGCTGCGAACAGCGTTTTGAGCCTCGTCTGCACATCCGGTGTAATTTCAGGTTCGATGGTGACGTTCGGATGCTCTGACTGGTAATCGGCCAGCATTTGCTTTGTTTTGTCGGCGATTTCCGGCTTGCCTTGCAGTAGCTTCAACGTAATCTTCTTATCTGTCGATCCCTGACTTGGCGCCGCACCGCTCTCTGAGGGCTTCGAGTTCCCCTGGCCGCATCCAGCTAGCAAGCCCGCGCTTAAAGCGACAACGGTAATGCCTGATAACAACTTCTTCATTTTGACTCCCCCAAAATGTATGGTGTGATGTGCTGTGTACAGGCTTTATTTTATACGCTTACATTTGCGCGTGGCAGGGAATATCCTCGCCTAAATAGGGAATATCTGCGTTTGATGTCGAACCTTGCGAAAACGAAGCGGTGACATTCCTGTTTGCTTCTTGAACACCTTGCTGAAATAATTTTCGTCGACATAGCCTAGTTGGTTGGCAATCTGAGATACCGCTGAATTCGTGTTGGATAGCAAAGCTTTGGCTTTCTCGATCTTCAGCTCGGTCAAATACGAAATGATCGTCGTATTGTACGTTTCCTTAAATCTCTTCGAAATATATTGCGGGCTAAGGTGAAATTTCTCCGACAGGGTAGCAAACGAAATGTCTTCATGAAAATATCGAGTCAAATAATCCCGAATCGTCTCGATTTCCTGACTGCCCTGAGACGCTATATTTGTCGCTTCTAGCACAATCCAGAACTGCTGCAGCAGCATTTTTTCCCATTCCTCTATATCGCTAATCCATAGAGGCAGATGAGGAGCTGGTGAAGTCCCCGATTGTTTGGCTGTTAATCTGCTAAGGATTAGATTGGCCTCCAACGAACAAATCTGTAGCTCCTTTAACGTTAGCTTCCCCTGCTGCCGTAAACCTTCCGCATACTTTCCGACAATGTCCAGAACAAAACGCTTGTTTCCGGTTTCGATCGCTTTTTGCAGCAAAAATTGCTGATTCATAAAGGGGGGAACTTCCTGAGCCCCAGCTGTGGACGCTTTCGATTTGCCTGGCAGCACGTCACAGCCAAGCAGCTCCTGCTTCGCCTCCCCGACAGCCTGACCCAAATCGGCAAGGCTACATGCTCTAGCGCATTGTCCGATTAGCACCTCTAGTCCGAGGGTTTGCTTCCATGCTCGCCTTGCTCTCTCTAGATGCATGGACAGGTTAACACCCTTCCTGCCAGTTGCCCCATCGCCAATGATCATCAACCACTGATAGTCGTCCAGCCTGCATAGATAGCTAGGGGAATCCCCTATCGCATCCCGGGCAATATTGTCTACAGCAAAGAAAAACAACTCCTCATCCATCTCAAATCGGCTACCCACTATGTCCATTCGTTTTCGTGGCAAAATGACGGAAATGCTCAAGATTTGCTCCGGCAATCCGAGCTTATTGAAAATTCGTCTGACCGCATCCGTCAGTGGACTCTCCCCTTTGACAAAGGAGGCCAGCTTTTTCTCGTCCAGAAGGGCATCTGCCTTCCGAATGATATGTCCGCGCTCCGTTTCGGATTGCTTTATGCTCTCTAGCTCATTCCACGCGCTAACAGCCTTCTGGAGTGCTTCTTCAAGCTCTTTCCTGTGAAAAGGCTTTAAAATATAGTCCACTCCATTAGCCTTGATAGCAGCTCTCGTATATTCAAAATCACTGTACCCGCTAATGACGATAACCTGTGTATTGGATTGGATCTCCCTAATTTTTTGCAGTAGCTCAATTCCGTTCATCATCGGCATTTTCATATCGCAAAAAACAACGGCAGGTTTATTAGCCTTAATTAGCTCCAACGCTTCAATGCCGTTCTCCGCCATGAAAATATCTGTAATCCCGAACTTTTCCGTTGAGATCGACAGCTCAATTCCTTCTCTTACATGCTGCTCATCATCCACGATCAATATTTTCATCTGGGGCTGCCTCCTCAAGGGGAATCACTAGTTGAATTTCTGTCTTTTCATAAGCTACACTGCTCAAATTCCATTCGAAAGCTTCCCCATACCGAATCCATAGCCGCTGTAAGACGTTCATCAGACCGATGCCGCCACCTTCCCAATCCTGAACATGGTGAATGGCAAACCTCTTTCTCAAGAGCTCGATCGTATTCTGCTCTACACCCTTGCCGTTGTCTACAATGCGAATCGTGAGTTCTGCATTCAGCGTAATTTCCACATGGATGAACCCCGCTCCCATTCCATTCTCGATGCCATGAATGATGCTGTTCTCAACCAAAGGCTGAAGGATCATCTTGGGAACGGTTACATTTTCCGCTTCAGGCTCGCATGAAATTCTGTAGGAAAGCTTGTTTTTGAAGCGGTTTTCCTGAAGAGATAAATAGTGCTCGATATGCTCAATTTCCTTCTTTAGAGGGACAAATTCGGTTTTCATATCCATGCTGTATCGCAAAATAAATCCGAGCTCAGCTATTCTGTCGTTAATCTCTTCTGCCTGATAACGGAGCGCAAGCGTAGAAATAGACTGCAACGTGTTGTACAGAAAGTGAGGGTTGATCTGCGCTTGTAGCATCTTCAGCCGGGCCGTGGATACCTCAAGCTTCTGCTGGTATTCCTTAAAAATCATTTCTTTCAGATTGTGCACCATCATTTCAAAGCGGTGCTCGAGAATTCCGATTTCGTCCTCTCGGGCATTGAATTTGACACCGTCAAAAATTCCGATTCCAACGCGAGATATATTCTGAACTAGCCGCTTAATCGGGGCAGTGATGGAGTAGGACAGGATAAATGCAAATATAACTATGCAAGCCAAAGCCACCACTTGAATGGCGATCGTCTGATTCAGCGTTTGCTTCGCCACCTTATTGATCGCAACGGACGGAATAAACTTGATGCTCATGAACGGAACATTTAAATAGTGATTACGGACGTAGACATACACGCCTTTCTTGCCGTTCAACTTTCCAAAGCTATAGCCTTTTTCCTTCTGGGGATCAGGAGCGATCTGATCAACCGCATCCAGACTCGTCAATTCCTTGTCAGACGTATATAGCATCTGATTGCTTGGAGAGACTAACAAAAACATCGTTTCGTTCGTAACATCGAAGAGCTGACTGTTCAGCCTCGCAATTTCGTCCAATGAAACATAAATCGATAATAAGCCAATTTTCGTCGAGTTCGGATAATCGATCAGCTGCTTGTGAAAAGCGAGAAACCGCTCGCCGTTCAACCGCTGTACCTCATAATCCGGCACACTGCTCCACTCGCTCTCTCTAGCAGGCGGAAGAACCGTTTGCCAGAAATCGCCACCCATTAAGTTATCGAGTTGATAGTGCTGTCCGGAGCCTCCGGCGTAAAAATTAACCATTTTGATTTCCGGACGTCTGCTATACACGTCATATAGTTTTCTTTGAACGTACATGTTGCGCTCGTAATTGCTCATATTTTTCCACACGTACATGGCCAGATCTTGATCTGCATACCAAGACACCGATAGCTGGTTAAGCTCCTGCAAATACTTTTTTATGTTGTCCATACCGATCGTCATCGTGTTCTGATTCAGTTCAATGGAATGCTCCTGAAGCGTACGATAATTGGATCGATAGGAAATCACGTTCGACAAAACAAACGGAATGGTGGTCATAATAAGCATCCAGACAAGTAATCTGGCAAACAAGCTTCTTTTGTAAATGCGATTCATTTCATCGTCTCTCCCCTTTGCGCTGCCCATGGAGGTAGTCCACCGTTTTCGGCAATACCTAATATATTAGCCGAGTCCCCCCTTGTCCGTCTATTTGATAAATAAGTCAGTAAGGGCATATGCGGATTATTGAATGGTCTATGCGAATGCACTGACAGTATATTTATCTGCACATATACTTACAGAGTGATAAATGATCACAATATCAAAGTGGTGGTGATTTCTGTGAGTGCTTATGGTGGATCTCAAGCTGCTGCATTTGTACTTGTCCTTTTCATACTATTGGTAATCATCCTTGCTGCTGGATCTAAGGGCGGCTACTAAGAAGTATTCCGAACTCCCCTTAAATCTTAACCCCAACATGATCCGCCATGTTGGGGCTCTTTTAATTCTGTACCCAGATTTTAATGAAACATTTATCTTCTTTTTTTGCTCTTCGATGTCGTGACATTTGGAATGATCGGATTGTTTGGAATAGTCAATAACATAAGCCCTATCTAGTTTGACTAGAGTAGATATCGGATAGACACATGCGGATTATTGATTGGTCTATGCGAATGTACTGACAGTATATTTATCCGTACATATACTAACAGTGAAATAAATAGTTCATATTATCAAAGCGGTGGTGATTTCTGTGAGTGCTGCATATGGTGGAATGGAAGCTGCTGCATTTGTACTTGTCCTTTTCATTCTATTGGTAATCATCCTTGCTGCTGGATCTAAGCACTACTAAGAAGTATTGAGAACTCCCCCTTAAATTTCACCCCATCATGTTCCGCCATGATGGGGTGAAATTTTCATTTCCTCCATAGGCATCTGCACAATCATATAGTTATTAACCTACATATTTGTAAACACAACGGATTTGACTTATGAATAGGGGATGTTTATTTTGTACAGACAATTTCAAAAGCATACGTATGGGAACTATACTCATTCAAGAAGCATTTCTTTGCTTGATATGAAGCAAGGAGATGTAAATGGGGACGGAATAATTGATAACGTATTTTTATATGGAAATAAAACCGATGGAATCTTTGCAGATAACATTACACTTATTATCCAAGATGGACTCTCTAATCAAAGTACAACGGTAAATTTTCAAAACAATGCGGGATATGATGCTAGGCTTTTCCTAGGTGATTTTTCTAAGGATAACGTAGAGGACATTTTAGTAAGTATTGATTCTGGAGGAAGCGGCGGATATGGTGTGTTTTATATCTATTCCTTCAAGAATAACATCCTACATGAAATGTTTGATTATGAAAAATATAATAAAGAGTATAAATTCAATGTGAATTATGAAGATTTTTACAAAGTAAGTGTAGGAAATCCTCAACTTGATGTGCTATTTACAATAGACATTAGTCATAAAGGCTATGACTATTTATCACAATATTATTACGATAATGGTAAACTCAAACAACCAATCCAGGGCGAGGTTCTTGCTATAGGTGCATTGTATCCCATTGTTACAAACGTACAAAGTATGGGTTATGATTTTCTTGCTTTTCAACGTATTATTGGTACTACTAACTCCGATACATTAGGGTATGTCGAAAACCTTATGACATGGAATGGCACTCAATTTACATCGTCAAGATTATCAGTATCCATACCTGGTACGAGGTTAATTAGTCTTTTTTAAATCCGTGCTCAAGAGCACGGATTTTTAGATTATTATTTGGTTTACAAGTATAAACCGAGTCCCTTTCAGGACCCCTTAGCTATTTTATAGATCTTCCCTGATATGCATGTTCTGGTCCTTCAATCGAATCAATACCTTGCCATAACGGCCGCTCTGCCTAACAACCACTTTGCCGGACGGATACGTTCGATCCAAATAGTCAGTGACCGTTTGCAGATTTTGGCCATCAGTAGGCAGACCTTGACTACGGAGCCAGTTCATTATTTCTTGCAGTGCCGCTTCTCTGGAGATTTCCATCGTTTTCGTTTCTCGTGTTATGAGCGACTCATAGGAGTAGCCTTTGAGATAAAGCAGATGGAGTAAATAGCTCATTTCCGTAGGTTTCTTCTTAAAGGTCGAACCGGTGATGAGAGGTGCGATTTCATTAAACAGACTATGCTCTGTGGAATCTGCCGGCATACTAATATAACAAAAATCACGCGCACAACCAATAATATTCTCCACATTTTCCCAACTATAAATGACCGGACACATCGAGACAAAGACTAGATAGAAAGCATCCCTCCAGCCTTTAGCCTGCACGTCAATATCCTCAAAAGGCTCGGGTACAATTTCCACCTTGTTTTCAGTAAATTTTGCAGTGTTTTCACCTAGTAGCTCGACCAGCGGAAGAGAAGATTCTACGGCGGTTACATTGGCCCCCCGCTCTGCGAACGGCACTGTAAAAACTCCCGAGGCAGCACCAATATCCAGCACGGAGGTATTTTCGAACCGGACCCCTTGACCTTCGAGCCAGTTAATAATTCGATTGGTTCGTTTCCTCCCCTCTTCACTAAATGATTGCTCGTTAAAAGTCTTTGCTTTATGATCAAAAGCTTTAGCCGGTGCAATTCCGGCCTTGTTCATCTTGTTCAAGATGGCATCGCCATGGTCTTTCCATGCTTTTTCCCAAAAGGCTTCGTTAAAGAAATCGTTCATGATCGTTCCTCACTTTCTATAATTGTGACGTTCTGCGATTTCGCTTTGCGGAGAAACAAACCTAGAATGAGAGCACCGAGAGCGATGACAACGCCGACCCAAAACGCGTTATTTATGCCGTTTGCAAGCGCTTTGACTACTTCACCTTGAGACTGCGGGTCGCTTGATCCACTCAAGTAGTTTTTCTGTCCATTAGACATAATACTGATGTACAAGGCAGTGCCAATCGCACCAGCTACCTGCAACAGCGTGTTCAAGATCGCCGTCCCATGAGGGAACAGATGGCGCGGTAGCTGGTTGAGCCCAGCCGTCTGTGCGGGCATCATGACTAGAGAGACACCGATCATCATCGCGATGTACACGGTAACTAGAAAACCGGTGCTCGAAGCTTCGTCGAATCGGGTTAACAGCCACAACGAGACGACCACAATAACAAGTCCGGGGATGGCAAGAACGCGCAGTCCGAATTTATCGAACAGCTTTCCAGCAACCGGAGCCATGATCCCGTTCACTATCCCTCCGGGAAGCAGAATCAAACCAGATTTGAACGCCGTCAACAGCAGCACCCCCTGCATAAACAACGGAAGCATGATCGCCGTCGAGAAAAACGTCATCATAAGCATGACGAGCAGCACTGCGACAAGCGAAAATGTTGGATACCGGAATGCCCGTAAATCCATGACCGGTACCTTTAACAACAGCTGTCGCCAGACGAATAGTATCAAGGCGGCAACGCTGGCCACAATCGTCCAGATCACCTCCGGCTCTGACCAACCGTGTTCCCCAGCCTTGCTGAACCCATATACGATTCCACCGAAGCCGATCGTAGAGAGCCCGATGGAAAACAGGTCCACTCGCGGCTTCGTGATTTCCGACACATTCCTCAGAACGGCGAACCCAACGATAATCGAGATCAGTGCCAGTGGCAATACAAGATAGAACAGCCAGCGCCACGATAGCCCGTCAACGACCAAACCCGAAATAGTCGGGCCAATTGCCGGCGCGAACATGATGACGAGTCCGAACAACCCCATCGCTCCTCCCCGCTTTTCAGGAGGATACATAACCATAATGGTGTTCATCGTAAGCGGCATTAGCATGCCAGTTCCTATCGCCTGAATAATCCGTCCAACCAGCAATACACCGAATTCCGGGGCAAACGCTGAGGTGACCGTACCGACGAAAAACAAGCTCATCGCCGAAAGAAACATCTGCCGGGTCGTGAACCATTGCTGCAATACGGCTGTCACCGGAACAAGCACACCGACGACGAGCATGTATCCGGTAGCTAGCCACTGAGCTGTCGCCGCGGATACTCCGAACGATTTCATCAGCTCGGGGAGGGCATTTCCCATTAGCGTCTCGTTTAAAGCAGCAACGAACATTCCAACGATAAGGGCAAACATGATCGGACCGCGCTTAAGGTTTTTCAAATCAAGCGAGGTTGACGTCGAATTTATCTCTGAAATATTCAACGTTTCATCCACTCCTGCTCGTCCGTTTTCCTCCAAGCCTCTAAATTCAGTTCATTGTTTATGACTGCGGCTGCCAATGAGCCCATAGAGGCGGCTGCAATAGCCTGATGCATTCGCGATGCCGCATCCCCGGCGCTATAGACGCCAGGAATGCTCGTTTTTCCAAAGCTATCGATCTCAACCGTTCCAAATTCTCCGACGTTGCATCCGATCGCTTGCGGTAAGTCAGACCCTATAGCCAGATCTGGTTTGAAAAAGATCCCTCTACATGGAATCTTCGTACCGTCTTCAAGAACAACTTGCCGTACGATCCCGTCCTTGGAGTCAATGTACTGAATCGGCGAGTCGAAAATAGGCACTTGATGAAGCTGGAGCTCCTCGCGCTGATCTTCCGTCAGCCCATCAGGACCGTTCGTGCAGACGGTCAAGCGATTCGTCCAACCGGATATCACTGGAGCGAAGTGCATAAGCCCTTCTCCTTTGTTAATAATGACAAGTGGCTCATCTCTTAATTCCCAGCCATCGCAATACGGGCATACGAATGCGCTTTTCCCATATACGTCCGTCAGTCCAGGAATGTCCAGTGGCAGATCTCTCATTCCGATGGCAAGTAACAGCTTTTTGCATGTAAAGGTATTTCCAAGCGCAGTCGTAATTTGAAAATGTCCGTCCGTTCCCGCAACCGACACGACTGTATCAGCTACGAAAAACACGGAGGGATAGGCGCTAATCTCTTTCTTCGCAATTTCCCGGAATTCACTGGGGCTTATTCCGTCGCGGGTGAGAAATCCGTGGGTCTTGCGAGTCACCGCGTTGCGAGGACGGCCTTCATCGATCACCACTACATTTTTCCTCGCCCTCCCCAGTATAAGGGCGGCGTTCAACCCAGCGGGGCCTCCACCAATAATCACTACATCGAGATGTTCGTTTATCATTTTCATTACCATCCTTTATAGATATTTAATGTCTCTAATTAGAGCGCAAGAAGCATATCACATCTTGTATACCTCATGTTTGCAACGCTTGAAAGCTTCATTCATTACCATTGGATAAAGTGTTCCCGTAAGTGTTGGTGCATATGCTGCTACGATCCGTCCATCAACTTTTCAACCGTGTAAAGCGTAATCTGTATTTTTGGAGAACTGCATGGTTCCCTCCTTCCTCCCTAATATCACATCTATTAAAGACCTTCAATGTCTATAATAAATGAATTAACTTCAATTTGCAATGCCTTTTTAGTGTGTCATCGGCTGGGCATTGCTCTTTATTTTCGTGATATTTTGCCCATTGAATATTTATCCTTATAACAGAAAAGCCCGCGATTTAAGCGGACTTCATTAGGAAAATGTTTTTAAGTTAAAGCGGATACTAATCCTTCGGCAATCATGTCAAACCTACTTATATCCCGAAAAGTTCTTGCAAGTAATTGTGCACCTTGAAGCGAAGCAAGGAATTGAAGGGCTTGCACAACCGCGGAACCTTCAAAGTTTAGATGCCCTTCACTCCGCCCCTGATCCAAAACGCGTTCTAGCCATTCCAAATTAGTGGTGAAAAGCTGAGCTAGCCCTTCACGTGTCATACCAGATAATGTAGCCAAGTCAGTAGAAAACATGACGCCCAGACAAGTACAATAATCTTGAACAGGGCCACCGTAAAGTAAAGTGAATTTTCGTAGCTTTTCCAAATTATTGTGTGTCTCGGTATCGATTTGAGCAATGGCAGAAATAAAATGTCTATAATACCGTGAAATTAGTGCTTCTCCTAAATCCTCCTTGTTTGGGAAATGGTAATGGATACTGGCAGTGCGTATCCCTACTTTTTCTGCAATATGTGCATAGCTAAATCCGTTAAACCCTACATCCTGGACAATCGACTGAGCAGTATCCAAAATAGCCTCTGCTGTATTTTTAGTTTTATTCATGTAATTACCCTACCTTTTAGTAGATAGCATGTCAACGAAGGATGTTCAGATTTCTTCGCCGAAAAAGCAAACCATACCTGTTATCATGTATAATGCAGAATAGTTATATCAATTATCTTAAATTCAGATATCTAAACCTAAATATACAGGTACTCAGGAGGTCTATTATGGATATTCAATTGCTCAAAGTGTTTTTTACTACGGCGCAAGAAGGTAGCATTTCTAAAGCGGCAAATAAATTAAACTTTGCTCAATCCAACGTCACCCATAAGATTCAACAGCTGGAGACCGATTTGCAGACCCAGCTTTTTTACCGCCACAATCGGGGCATTACTCTCACCCCTTCTGGTCAAATCCTAATTTCCTATGCGGAAAAAATATTGCATGTCATTCAGGAAGCCAGACTGGCCGTCGGAGACTCCTCTGTTCCCGCAGGACCGCTTCATATCGGCTCTCTGGAAACAACCGCCGCCGTTCGGCTGCCTGCATTGCTTACCAAATATCATACTGAATATCCCGCGGTCGACTTTTCTTTAACTACCGGTCCTACCGAGAAGCATATTCATGCCGTTCTTCATTATGAGCAAAACGGAGCATTCGTGTCTGGTCCAGTGGAGCATCCCGATTTGGTTCAGGAAAACGTGATTGATGAGGAGCTGGTACTTGTCACCTCGGTCTCCCACCCGCCCGTTAATTCCATCCATGATGTGCAGATGTCTACGCTTCTCGTATTCCACAATGGTTGTTCCTACCGGGCAAAGTTAAATCAGCTGCTCCATGAAGAAGGCATATTACCCGTAAAGCTAATGGAATTTGGATCGATTGAAACGATTATAGGCTGTGTAGGTGCTGGACTCGGTATTTCTCTATTGCCGCGTTCCATTATAACCGAGCCGGAAAAGCAAGGCCGAATCAGCTGCCATACGATCCCCAACAACCATGCCAAAGTCACAACCGTGTTCATCAGGCGCAAAGACACTTTAATTACGCCCGCATTGTCAGCATTTTTATCGGAGATGCGAGCCCATTTTGCCTAAAGTATAGATTGGCACGTCACATTCTTTTTTATTTGAAGAGAATACTTTGCGCCTGATTAATAGTTTCCTGCACGATACTTTCTGCACTTTGGCCAGAAGTTAGCATCCGCAAGCCTTGTCCTGCCCACAAAGACATGTAATCGGGATTATTTTGCTTGGCTGCAGCATTTCTTATATCCCTCGTCGCGGAATTCTGAGTAGGGAACGGAAGCGGTTCTATCCCGCTTTTATCCCAAGCTTCGATAAACTCATTAGCAACCCCTCTGGCCGGGCGACCCGAAAACACTTTCGTGATCACCGTACTTTCCTCGGTGCTGGCAAGCAGTTTTTGCTGATAGGAGATATGGGCTCCCGATTCTTTCGAAGTCAGGAAGCGGGTCCCCATCTGCACCCCCTGTGCCCCAAGTGCGAGTGCGGCGACAAGCCCACGGCCATCCATAATGCCTCCTGCCGCAATGACCGGAACATTTACGCGGTCAACAATCTGCGGAACTAAGGCCATTGTACCGATATTAGCACCCATGGGTCGATTGGAGATGTCAAATGTCCCACGGTGTCCCCCAGCCTCGCTGCCCTGAGCCACAATTGCGTCACATCCCGCTTGTTCAGCAAGGAGTGCTTCATTGACCGTCGTCACCATTGTGACAATTCGAATGCCGACTGCTTTAGCTTGCTTAATCATATGTGCAGGAAGAACGCCGAAAGCAGTGCTAATAACAGGAACTTTTTCCTCCAGGATAATAGCAAATTGTTGTTCAAAATGATTTGGCGTCCGTATGGCTTCTCCCGACATCTCAGCTAGCCCGAGTTTTTTTCGCATATTATTTAGTTCTCGTTGAACTTCGCCAGTTCTCGTATTATCGTCGGTAGCTTGAATAGAAAATAAATTCACTGCAAAGGAATTATTCGTTTGCTTATAAATGTCACGAATCGCACTGCGGAGTACTTCAGGTTCCATATAGGCGGCTCCTAGCGTGCCAAGCCCGCCCGCATTGGATACAGCTGTAGCTAAGCTAACCGTTCCAGGTCCACCTGCCATGCCTGCCAAGAAGATGGGGTATCGAATATTAAATATGCGACAAAGTTCTGTATCAAGTCTAATGTTCATCTTCCTCTCCTACACATTAAACGTGTTATTTCACTCGAAAAAAGACGCTTTTTTCATGTACACAACTTCGACCTTCTCATATAAGAGTCCGTTTTGTTCCGTTCTATCCTTAAGCTCAAGCCATTCTGGATCCTCCAGAAAAGCTTGAAAGTTTCGTTCACGGGATGCCGCGTCAAGATGCTCAAGCACGTAATACAAACGATTCTTTGATTCGTCCGCGTCTACCCAAAAATTCGTTACCTTCATATCATGTTTAGCAAAAATACTTATCGTACCATCCCGAAACCTATTCAGTATCGTTTGCATGCGACCCGGTTTCACATCGTAAATCCGCAATTCGTACAGCATGAACGCCATCCTCCTTTATATTAATTCAGTATTTGTCCATATTCAAAAGATTATTTGCAGCTTACCACTTTCCTGCATTTTGACCGCCATCGACATGAAGAATCTCTCCAGTCACGAATTGTGCGGATTCCAAATACACAATGGCGTCAACAATATCCCGAACCTCGCCCATTCGACCCACTGGGTGCAGCTGAGCCAAATAATCATGTGTTTCAACTGAATGCATCGGCGTCTTAGTGATTCCTGGCGCGACTGCGTTCACGCGAAGTCCCTTGTCCGCATACTCAATCGCCAGCGATTTCGTTGCTGCGTTCAAGCCTCCTTTGGTCAGTGCTGCAAGTACAGATGGCACGGCTTTAAGGGGCTGCTCTGCGGCTCCACTTGCCGTGATGTTGACAATATGACCGGAACCCACCTTCAGCATCTCGGTCACCGCACGTTGAGTAACTCGGAAAAATCCTGCCACATTGATGGACAGTACCGATTCAAATTCTGCTTCAGTAATGTCCGTGAATGGTTTTGCTATAAAAATGCCGGCATTATTCACCAGTGTGTCGATACGTCCAAAGCGAGAAAGTGCTTCGCCGATTAAGCGTTCAGCTACTTGAGCATCTGAAATGTCGCCCGCAACATATGCGACATGCTCTCCTGTCGGATCGATTTCATTTGCAGCCTCAATTAACGCTTGTTCACGGCGACCATTGATGACTACATTGGCTCCACGTTTCACCAGTTCAATTGCCGCTGCTTTTCCAATTCCACTGCTTCCACCTGTAATCACTACTACTTTATTTTGAATATTCATTTTACCAATCTCCTTCATCTACCTATTAAAAGGTAGTTATATTTGAAAACATTTCAGACCGTCTGATCTGCTCATTCATCATACGACGATTCTGTTATTCTGCATAATACAGAATCACGATGTCTGGCATCTCTATTTTAGATACCTAAACCTATTCCCAAAAATAGAAAAAGCCACGATTTCCGCGACTTGTTAATTAGAAAACGTTTTCCTCTTTGAAAAGCTCAGGTACCAATGCTTCGCTAAGATTGATTACCCTTCCAATTGTTCGCGAAAGCGTGGCTATAGATTCAGTGTCCGTAACCATTGGGATGGTTAATGTTATTAAGTAATAAGCTTTCCGGCGTCTTTCCGGCGTTAAGCTCTTGCTGCCAAAGGATATGCGCAACAGTGACTCCAATCCCGTACTCATCACCTAACCGCCGTATCATTTCTGCGTAGTGATGGATATCTCCACTTTTATAGAGTCCAATTGAAAGATGAGTTCCCACTGCTTTATCCAGCATTTCAAGCATTCTTTGGGTCACAGGATGAGTAATTTCGAACGGCCAATAACTTTGCTGCATGTAATTCTCAAACAATTCTAAATAAGTATTCTTAAACATTTCAATATAACTATCCCCACCTTTAAAATACTTCAAACTTATTTCAACTATTCATCAGTCTGCTCAATTATATTAAATGCGTGCTTTAAGCAAGTTAACTGATTTAATTTTATTCCCATTTTCTCGTAAAACACTTTATAGATTTGCCTTGCCAAATCCGTTTCGTTTTCGCACATTATGCATTTCTCTACAATTTCATTGATCTCAATATCATATTCGTTCTCTGGGGCACCTCCTGCTAAAAGACCAATTGGATCCCAGTCATTAATAACCCGAGTTACAATCTGGTTTGTAGTGTTCACTACTCATCACCTTACATTTCTCTTAATTTACTAATGTACCGGCGCACTCCTTCTGCCGCGATAAGGTACCGGGGGGCCACTAACGTCCGCGAATCCACACTTTCTGCCGCAATAGCGCACCGCGCGTTCACTATCGGGCGCAAATTCACTCCTTCTGCCGCAATAACGCACCTAGCGTTCACTATCGGACACATATCCACACTTTCTGTCGCAATAACGTACCGGGCGTTCACTATCAGACACAAATTCGCACTTTCAGACCCAATAAGGTACCGAGCGTTCACTATCGGGCGCGAACACACACTTGCAGTATGGTCGTGAAACTCAACGGTTTAGCTGATAACTTAGAATAAATAACCACAATTAGTTTATCATATCTTTGTGAATCGAATGAATGATCTTCCACCACTCTCTTGAAACTTCACATCTACCCGTATATAAACTTTACGCTACTAATACAATGCAAATCTGCTGTTGTTGTGCTACTGATTAAATCGGGTGAGGCTACCCATTAGTTGAGTAGCCGACCTCCCTACCACCGTACATACCGTACGGTATCCGGAGGTTCCCTAGTCAACATAGTAGCAAATCAAGAGAAAAGCTGCTCGCAAACTAGAAAACATAAAAAAGGAATGCCGATATTACGGGCATCCCTTCTCTACATCTCCTATGCCCTGCGAGTCGGCGGAATGCTTTGAGGATTATTAAATACGTTTTCGGGATCGTATTTCGCTTTGACTCTCCGCAATCTAGGAAAGTTCGCTCCATAGTATACCGGCCCGGAATTTTTAATCCCTTGGTCTGGAACGTTGATATAGGATCCAACGATATAAGGCTGTAGCTTACGATCCCAAGGCCAAGTGATGCGGTACACGGTCGCGTGCGTCGGAGCACGAATTGTTTTAAATTTGTACTGGGTATACACGCCAAAGTTGCCTCCGCCACCCCCGCGGGAAGCCCAATACAGATCGGAGTTACATTTCTTATTAGCTCGAATCACTCTTCCCTTCGCGTCAACCATCTTGAGTTCAAGAAGATTATCGCTGATGAGACCGATCGTCCGTTGCAGTGGTCCGATTCCCCCGCCGAGCGTAATTCCGCCGATTCCAACGGAAGGGCTGTCGCCGAAGCCTCCAATGAATCCTTGCCGAGCTAGCGTTTTTGCGATTCTTCCCACTCGATTGCCCGTTCCCACGATAACCGTCTTGTTTTTCTTATCCAACTTCAGGGTCTTCAAGTCACTTACATCAATAACAATGCCACCGTTGACTTGAGACAGGTTGACTTCCAAGGAATGCCTTCCGCTTCTCGGGCGAATGGGGACATTGTTCTCGCGGGCCCATTTGATGGCGTTTGCGACGTCATGTGTTTTCTGTGCAAAGACAAACACTTTGGGGAATTTGTTGGTATGGGGATCCCAGTTCTTACGTGCCGTGTCATACCCCGGGTCACCTTTGAAGATAACTCGACCGGTAAGCTCCGTCTTTGATTTCACTAAAGTCCCAACTCCCTTTGGGCTGATGATTACGCTGTAATTCAACATAAGGAACCCTATATCGTATGGTGGACATCCGTCTAGGGAGTGGGCAAAATTAAAAATAGATAAGAATATAAGCTAACGGCAAATTGGCTCAATAATACACCCTTGAAACCAACACGGTAATTGTTTATACTTTCCAAAACAACTCCATAAATTTCGATGACGAAGAAAGTAATTATCTCAATCTCGTCTCTTTTAGAGGCGGGATTTTTTTGTTTTTACATCCTAAAGGAGGTTATCGGAAATCATGAATGTGTCTAATTATTACGAGTCAATTGATGAAGATTCAAGGTTTTCAAGTAATTCAAGAAAGATCGAATTTATGACTACAAATCATGTGCTTAAAAGCATTATGCCTGAAAATGCCTACATCCTTGATGTTGGTGCAGGTGCTGGAGCTTATTCTTTCTATTATGCTGAACGGAATCATAAGGTTGTCGCAATTGATTTAACACCGAAACATATCGAGATAATAATAGAAAAATCTAAAAAAACAGGATTGAGCATTGATGCGCATGTTGATAACGCCATTGATTTAAGTCGGTTTGATTCTGAAACATTCGATTTTGTATTGTGTTTCGGCCCAATGTACCACATTACGGGTGTTGATGACCGAAGCGCTTGTATTAAGGAATGTTTAAGGGTATTAAAGAAAGGCGGACATCTGGCTATTGCCTATATCAATAAATACTCCGTAATACCGATGCTTGTTACAAGGGATCAAAAATTTATTCGCAATAGTGTGATTGAAAAGGTAATTAATGAAGGTGTAATTATTGAGGGGGATGACGATTGCTTTTGGACGGATGCTTATTTTACAAGTCCAGATGAAATCGAAGCTTTATTGCACAAATTTGATGTCATTCCTGTCGATCATGTAGGAACAGATGGGATTAGTCATACCATACAGGATTACGTAGACAGACTCGGAGATGATGAGTTCAACTCGTGGCTCAGCTACCACTTTCAAACATGTAGGGAACGAAGCATATTAGGAATAAGCACTCATGGATTATACATCTGTCAAAAAGGCTAACTGGCTTACGGAGAACGATTGTTAAACATAAGGGATCTACATATTAGTCATGTACAATATGTAGATCCCTTTATGTTACCTGGCTTATTTAAAAGGTCTTAATAAACTGAGAAAATAAAGTTTTATAGCAATCGCTCTTTAGTAGATTGCAAATTCATAGATTATCGGTTGTTGTCCTGTACCAGATGTAAAATAGAGCCGGGCCTTGCTCCCGGTGACGGCCGGAAATGTAAGGGTCTTCGGAGTGTTAGCACTGCCGATCGTTGTTCCCGTATATGCCGTTACCCAGGCCGAGCCGTTCCAATACTCGATTCTATAGCCTGTCGTACGGTTACCGTATTCGGTTAGCACCGCTTTACTGAAGGTAACCGATTGTCCGAAATCAACCGAGAGCCATTGTCCCGAGAACATATTATTACCAGCTTGCCAATTGGTAGCGAGTGACCCGTCAAACGCCTTTTCGGCGGATTGATTGCTATCATTCTGCGATGAGCTGCTATAATTGGCTACTGGCAAATTTAAGGTATGATTTCGATTTAAGAGTTCAAACTCATAGATAATGGGTTGAAAGCCTGTGCCAGCCGTAAAGTATAAGCGAGCTTTACTCGCGGTCACAGCTGGAAAAGTAAGCGTTCGAGGAGAACCATAATTGCCGATAGTCGTTCCCGTATACGCTGTAGCCCATGAAGAACCATTCCAGTATTCAATTCGGAATCCTGTCGTACGATTGCCGTATTCACTGATCACTGCAGTATTAAAGGTTACATTGCTCCCCATATCAACTTGTAACCATTCGTTCGCATAATGCCCTGATGCCGCTTGCCAATTCGAAGCGGTACCGTCAAACGCCTTATCGGCGGTTTGGTTCGCGTCATATTGGGAAGAGCTGCTATAAGTACGATTGCGTGTCAAACTCCCAGTCAGGAGTTTATAGTATTCAATGGACAGCGGACTATTAATCATACCGCTCTTTACAGCAATTGCCTTAATGACGATCGTCTCAGGGTAAGGAGATGTCATGAGCAATGGGCTGGTGTATACGGGACTAGCTAGAGTTGGCGTCGATCCATCGGTCGTGTAATGAATTGTCGCGCCGGTAGTAGCTGAAGTCATTGCTACGCCTTGCATGGAGTCATAGGTACCGCCGCCAATATTCATCACAGGAAGAGCCACCGAATTTGAAACCTTAATAACCGACAACGCCCAATCCTCTAACGTAGGTTGAGGGGGAACGCTCCATTGTCCAGATGAGTTCGGTGAAAACCCTGCATTAATCGTCGTGTATTTACCCGTGCGAGGGTTTAGCCATCTGGCCATATAAGTTGCAGTTCCATCCAAGCCGTTCAGAGTACCTGAATATGCCATTGACGTGGAGGGCAAATACGCAATAGTCGTTGAACGGTCCACGTTCGTTTTTGCAGCAGGCTCTTGTGTTCCCGATGGGGCTCCGCTCCAAGAAATAACTGATGCATTCGGTTCCAGCGACCACCAGCTTACTGTCTGGAAAAAGTCTTTCATGTAGCGCATTTGCTCACCGGCAGGCTTATCGATGGCTTCATACCATGGAGTTGGAAGCCCACCCCACACCTGCCAATTGTCATTGCTATCCCAAGTTGCCTGCCATAATCCTTCAGAACCGTAAGAGAATCCCGCACTACCAGCCATATTCGCATTCCATGCCGTTTCCCTCGTATAAGAAGAAGGAATACCATTAATGTTCTCATAATTGGCTTCGCCTTCGATGACAACCTTGGTCGGAGTCGCATTGTAATGTTCTAGCCAGTAGCTTTTATCTCGCAAAGCACCATGACCGCTTTGCAGGAAATCGAAATGAAAGGCATTGTCATTACGGAATGCAATCGTGTTCGTGTAATCGTTGTGAAGAGTATTAGCGCGTTTATAAGCATCTATCGAGTACGTGTAATCAAGTACATTTTTCCAGCTAGCTGCGCTGCCTTGGCCATACTCCCCGCCACCAGTCCATACCGTTGGATAAGCTCCATACCTAGCAACGATATATCTGGCCATTCTTTTGTAATCCGCTTCGTTACCGCTGTCCAACAGCCTCCCCCAATCGATGCCGAGAGCAACTACCAATCCGTTGTCGATCGCATATTGGATACGAAGATCACAATTTTGCCAGAAGCCCGGATTCAAGTCAGATGCGAAGCCCTTCCAGTTCAATGCTGAACCCGTTGCATTATACACCTTAAACTCCCGGATAGACGGCGTACTCCCTCCGGCTGCACCTGTAATTGAGATTCTTACATATCTAACCGCAGCCGTTACAGAATCAGAGAAAGAATCCCCCGAAACTCCGCTTGTCCGGTCTACTAGAGTTGTATACGTAACATTATCGGAAGAGCCCTCGATTTTGTATTTCCAAGTATCGTTCTCTCCGAACAGGGTATCGATTTTGCTAAGTGCGGTATTCGCTTTTAGATCAATAGAAAACCATTGTGGATACGCGTTCGATGCGGCTTTCCACATCGTCCCTTCTCGATCGTCCAATGCTTTGCTAGGATGAGCCACATAACTATCGTATAGACTGCTGGAGGTAATAAAGCTTGAAGCATTCACATCGTACCGATTATAGTTCCATACATGGCCACCTTCGTTATAGGTTCCGTTCTTATCTACATCGCCCTGCTCGAAAGCGAAAAAGTTCATCTGATAAACCGAATACCCCTGCTTGACCCGTTTATCGACCATCCCCTTATACTGAGATGACCATCGGACATCGTTGGAAGTCCCCCATCTTTCCCGATAAGACAACCCCATCCAGTGCGTATCCGCCAACCAATAGAAGGGCGTTCCATCGCTATAGGTCAAGAATCGATTCGAAGAATCGGCTTTGACGAATCCATGCTTATAGATGTCAAGCGAACCGGAATAAGGTTGAGACGCAACGGTTCCCGTTTGACCTTCCAAGCCCGTATCCGTCGAATCGGAAGCATGTGTCGAATAAGACCAATTACCTGTTACTGTTGGTGCAAAGCGAATCTTCCACGTATTCCCGCCATCCCAGAAACCCGGAATAGTCATGGTTACTCCGCCAGGACCGATGAATGTGGCGCTTAGTTCAACATCCATATAGGGGTTAGTATAGCTTTTCGAACTATGCAAGACGATATCTACAGCTTTCCATAATTCAGTCGTATAGGCGGCAGCATGAGCTTTCGGAACCGATACGGACAATTGGGTAACGACAAGCGAGCTGAATATCAAGACAGAAGCTAACCACAAAGTAACTCGTCTTTTCATTGTTCTTCTCCTCCTCGATTAAGCCTGCAGTTTATAAGTGCCACGCATATTGAAACTGATAAGAGCCTGAATCCAACTCCAACCGTAGGTCCTTATCTTGAGCTATTACCTGCCGTACCCCTTCCGTTTCGGCAAGCCGAATTCCCCCTTCTGTCACTTCTTCCTGATGGCAATTGGGCAAAATGACCGTACCGGTCGTATTGGGAGCCAAAATGATTTGAATATTCATCATTCCATCCTCTATTCTCCATAACGACAGGATTTCCCCATACATGGATTGAAAGGATGCCCACGCATAATTTAAACCTTCACCTGGTCTAGGACGAATGCGTGTATGCTTGAACCCCGACTTTTCCGCGTCCGTATCTATGCCCGATACTACCCTGTAGAACCAGTCTCCGATTGCACCGAAAGCGTAATGATTGAATGAATTCATATCCGCGCTCCAGAACGACCCGTCCGCATTCTGACCGTCCCAATGCTCCCAAATGGTCGTTGCCCCTTGTTCAACTGAATAGAGCCATGAGGGAAAATCTCTGGAAAGCGCCAGCTTGTAAGCCAAGTCGATTCGACCGATGTCCGTTAAAGTCGAACAAAGGTAAGGAGTGCCCAAGAAACCGGTTGTGAGCTTATTATCCGATTGCTCTAGCAGCTCGATTAAGCTTTGTTCGACCCTCGTTCGGACGGTATCTTCAACTAAACCAAAGCTGAGGGCTAGCACGTGCGCTGTCTGGGTCGGAGAAACAAGCCTGCCGTTCTTAGAGACGAACTCAAGGTTGAAATGTTCCACAACTTTCTTGCGTAGCTCCGTGTATTTCGCGACATCCTCTTCATATCCTAGAACCTGTGCGGCTCTAACCAGCAAATCCGTAGAATGGGCATAGAACGCAGTTGCTATGAAATCCTTCGGAGTCGCGCCCGCGTAGCTTCCTGCGGGAGCATCAAGCGCGAGCCAATCGCCGAACTGAAATCCGCTGTTCCACAGAAACTCATGATCTCCCAAGTTCCGAATGAATTCTACCCATAACCTCATGCTGTCATATTGCTCTTCCAACAAACGCTTGTCCCCATAACATAGATACAGCGTCCAAGGACAAATAACGGCGGCATCTCCCCAGCCCGCTGCCGAATGTAAATCCCATCCAGGCAACGTATCGGGTACCGTGTTCGAAACGCCTCCGTTCGGAAGCTGATCCGCTTTCAAATCCCTAAGCCACTTCGTAAAGAACGAGGCGACGTCCATATTAAAAGCTGCTGTCCTAATGAATACTTGCGCATCGCCCGTATAACCAAGCCTTTCATCACGTTGCGGGCAATCCGTAGGCAATTCGAGAAAATTTCCTCTTTGCCCCCAAACGATATTGCTCTGCAGCTTGTTGATCGACTCATCCGAGCATTCGAAAACTCCTGTCTCGTCCAATGCGGAATAAATCACGTGTGCTGTAAAAGCTTCGAGGGACATTTCACCCGGATAACCGGTCACTTTAACGTATCGAAATCCTTGGAACGAAAACCTTGGCTCGTAATACTCGATTACACCTCCTCTGCACACATATCGAGTTGTTTGCTTCGCCGAACGCAAATTATCCGTATAGAGATTACCATCCCGATCCAATACTTCGGAATGTGCCAATTCAATGATCGTGCCTTCCGGTGCCTTCACCGAATAAGAAACCCAGCCAACCATGTTCTGGCCGAAATCGAGAATATCTTCTCCAGCCGGAGTACGAAGCAAAGCGATGGGCTTCAATTCTCTCATCACTCTGGTCGGTACGTTCTCCTGAGGAATCAGCATCTGCATACCATGATCCAAGATAGAAACAGGAAGCCAATTGCTATCCTCATAAGAGGATGAGCTCCATCCATCTTTCTCCAACCGGGCGTCATACGTTTCTCCATCATAGATCGAAGCCATAAGAATGGGTCCGGTGTCAACCCTCCAGCTATCGTCCGTTATGATGACTTCTTGCTTCCCGTCTTCATATATCAGGTGCAGCTCAAGCAGTGCCGCTCTTTGATCGCCATAGAAATTGTTCGGGTGCCCGCCGATTCTCCCCTTATACCAACCATCCGCTAACATAATTCCAATCGCGTTCTTGCCTCTTCGAACGGTATCAGTTACGTCGAAGGTTTGCGTTTGAAGCCGTTTGTGATAGCTGGTCCAACCAGGAGAAAACTTGTTCTCGTTCAGACGTTCTCCGTTCAATTCCAATTCATATATCCCCAAAGCCGTTGCGTAAATGCGCGCGGATAGAAGACTTTCACCAGCTTCGAATGTCTTTCGAAGCATCTGGGAAGCTTCCGGCGAGCGATTGTTCCTTTCAAGGTCGCAGGTTATCCATTGTGCTGTCCATTCGGCGGAATCCATAATACCCGTCTCCCACAGCGCCGCTATCCAATCGCTCTCGCGACCTTGCGAATCCCAAACGCGTACGCGATAGTGATAAACTGTACGGGATTTGAGAGGCTTTCCTTCATATTGGATATGAACAGATTGATCTGATTGGACTTGTCCGCTATCCCACGTCAAAGACTGAAATAGCGGATCACCATCTGATACTTGTATTTGGTAGTTCGATTGTTTAATGCCTCGCCCTGTCCCCGTTAGCTTCCAACTGAACCTCGGGATACGAACGCCTATTCCAACAGGGTTTACCCTGTATTCGCAACGCAAATCACTTAAGCCGAACCGATGCATTTCTCGCTCCTCCCCCTCATTAACGCGCGTTCACCTCAGCCTTTAACCGAACCGATGATGAGCCCCTTCATCATGTACTTCTGCGTAAAGAAAAATAAAATAATCAAAGGCAGCGTCGCCATTACGCATAGCGCAAAAATCGGACCGTAATCGATCGATTGGTTATTCGCTTTGAATTGAACGACCTGCGCCATGAGCGTCATTTTCGCCGGATCCTTTAAGTAGAGCAAGGGCCCGAATAGATCGTTCCATATTCCGTAAATATTAAGCATAATCAGAGTTCCCGTTGCCGGCAGCAATAAGGGGAAAATAATTAACCAGAACGTACGGAATTTGCCATATCCGTCTAGGGAAGCAGATTCTTCTATTTCTCGCGGTACGGACTTCGTAAACCCCGAGTACATAAAAGTAGCCATCGGGATTGCGCCTGCCGTATACAATAGAATCATAAAAGAGCGCGTATCAATAAGATGTAACGCGACGCCCATCTTAAAGATCGGAATCATTCCCGTTTGAAGAGGGATAACCATTCCCGATATGAAGAAGTAGAACAAAAATTGAAAGAACTTGTGCGGCATTCGAGCAATGACATATCCCGCCATGGATGAGACGATAATAATGAGACCGATTGAACCCGCGCTAATGGCAAACGTATTCATAAAGCCCGACCATACGTTTACTTTTTGAAAGGCTTTTTCGTAATGTCCTAAATAAAGAGAATCAGGCCAAGCTAGAGGATTATAGAATTGGCCCGGCTCCTTGAAACTAGCTAGAACAAGGTAGAGAATTGGATATAGAAAAAGCAAAGCAACTAGTAATAATAGGACTTCCGATGCCAAACCAACACGATCTTTCCGCTTTGATAAGAGTGTGTTCATTAAATCTCCACCTCTCTACGACGCGTTATTCTAAGCTGTATGAGCGTGACGATCATAATGAAAATCATAAGGACGATTCCGGCTGCGATTGCGTAACCGTAAGTATTCTCACGGAATGCAGCATTATAAATCGCAAGCGTTAGCGTATAAGAGGATGAACCGGGTCCGCCGCCTGTCATGACATAAGGGATATCAAACAGTTTAAGGCCCCCAACGATAGTCAAGAAAACGACGATCGTAATTGCTGGCATTAACAACGGAAGCGTGACATGAAAAAAACGTCTACGCGCACTTGCCCCGTCAATTTTCGCAGCCTCATACAGCTCTTGAGGAATCGATTGGAGCCCCGCCAAATAAATAACCGCGCTGTAACCAAGCCCCTGCCACTGAGTTAAAGCAATTATCGTCGGAAATACGGTATGCGAGTTACCCAGCCAATCACGGCCCCATTCCGCCAATCCGATCTTATCAAGCAAGCCATTAAGCAATCCGTCGTACTGTAAAATGCTACCCCATACGATCGAAGTAACGACGAGACTAACAACAACCGGCAAATAAAATGCCGTTCGCAAAAATGCCCGGGTGCGGAACGATCGATTCAGCAGGACAGCCAGCAACAACGAAAGCGGGTTCTGTATCGCTAACCCGAAGATCGTAATTAGAAGCGTATTCTTCGCAGCATTAATCATCTTGGAGTCCTCAAGAAGAAACGTGTAATTATCCAATCCGATATATTTAGCCGGACGAATGGAATCCCACTCCGTGAACGAGTAAAAAATGCTTTGAATAAACGGGTAATAAACAAATGCGATAAACAATATCGTTGCTGGAACGATGAAAAAAAATCCGGTCCACCACTCGCGAGTTCGATTATTCAATCTCTTCACCTGCTTAATATTCGACCGGCCGTCTATTCAGCCGGCCGGTCGAATTCGAATATAATAGTTTTACTCCGCTGGAACGATGACCGTCCCTTTATCTTTTTCGAGCTTTTTCTGTGCTTCAGCCAAGTCTTTAGGATTAAACTTAATTCCGGATGCCACTTTCGTGAAAGTCTCCACAAGCGACGTCATCGCGGAAGCAGGTAAGTAAGATTCATATCCCATACCTGCATCCGTTTCTTCAACAACTTTCATTAAATCATTCAATGCAGGGTCCGGGTAATTCAATTGCATTCCTTGGATAGCCGGAACCGTCCCGCCTCCTACGTTAAAGGGCCCATAGACTTCAGGACTGGCAATGATGTTGACCAAATCCTTCGCTTGCTGCAGTAGCTTCGTCTTGGAATTGATGGAAAGAGATTGGTCGATCCCGATTGACAATTTGGCATATCCTTTATCCGTCGTGAACGGAAAGTAACCGAGATCAAATGCAGTATGTCCTTTGGTTTCGAAATTTTCCTTAGCCGTTCCAGGCATCCAAGGACCTTGTACGATCATTGCTGCTTTCCCTGAAGTGAACAACTCCGCGGATTGCGGCCAATCAATACTAAGCGCGGTCTTGTTTAAGTACCCCTTATCTACCATGTCTTGCAAATGAGTCATGACCGCTTGAACTTCAGGTCCTTCTAACGTCTTCTTGCCTTCGTACAAATCTTTGCCGTAGGTTTGACTGCTCTCGTTACCATAGGGCTGCATCCAGAGATTAAAGGTCATTTGAGCTGTCCAAATGTCCTTAAAGCCAGCAGATACTGGAGTAATGCCTGACGCTTTAATCGTGGAGAAAGCCTTCTCTAGCTCCGACCAAGATTTTGGCACTTGGATTCCTAGATCGCCGAAAATTTTCTTGTTATACCAAATTCCGCTAGAGGCAACGCCCATCGGCAAGGAATAGACGATATCTTTGTATAGATATGAGCTCTTCGTCCCCGGATTTAGCTTCTCGGTCCATGGCTCGCCTGTTAAATCCGCCAAATATCCGACTTCGCCGAATTTTGCGGTTTGTCCTTGATGGAAGAAAACATCCGGTGCCGTATCCGACGCTAACTCCGCCTTTAATTTGTCGGAATAAGTGTCACCGAGCGTAATGTCCCATTGGATCGTACCGTTAGGATATTTCGCTTTGTAAGCTTTCTCGATATTCGCTTTGAACTCTTGCATGTACGGGCGATCATCGATAAACCAAGTACCGATACGAATCGTAAAGGCATTGTCATTCGAAGCGCTACCAGCACTCTCGACAGATCCGCTATTGTCTGACGCTTTCGGGCTTTGAGCTTCATTTCCATTTCCGTTTCCTCCGCATGCCGATAACGTCATTGCCATCAATAGCGTTATGGACATAAGTAGAGTCATTCTTTTTCTCACGGTGTACCCTCCCACAAAGTTTCTTTTTATGGAGAAGCGCTCTCTTGTTTAAGTTGAAGCGCTTTCCTAATTACTAGCCTAAACGAACCTGCCGTCAATCGACATGTGTGTATTTTTCAATTCCTGTTCTGCATTTTTCTTTATGCTTTATATTCTCCCGGGCTTTTGCCCGTTAATTTCTTGAATAATTGACTAAAATGAGCAGGGTCCTTAAATCCTACCGCATAGGCAACCTCGTAGTGCTTAAGACTTGTCGTCGAGAGCTTGATCTTTGCCATTTCAACGCGATACGCCCATAACAAGTCTCTGAAATTTTGACCGGTTTCCTTCTTGATAAGCCTGCTTAAGTACGAGTAATTAATAAACAGCTCTTCAGCCAATATTTGCAAAGTAATGTCATCCATGTACCGATGCTCAATAAATTTCGTGACATGATCGATTAAATTTACGGACGTTTTATGCTTGACAGACCCAATAACCGCTACGGTTTGTTCCAGAAATTGTTCCATGTACTGCATCAAATCGGAGAGAATTGTAAAGGACAAAACGCTTTTGCGAACGGCCAGCGTCTCTTCCGGGCTAGGCTGTAAGCCGAACGCAAGCAAAGTTTTACCTGCCACGGTGACCATTTCCATGCATTCCTCTTGTATCCGTTTTTTGTTCAGACCCTCCAGCAGAAAGGTTCTATTCATGTTTTTCAGATAGTCTGGGATAAGCTCGGCTTCCCCTTTGCGCAGAACCTCCACTAATTCCATATGGTTAATTTCCTTTTGCGCCTGCTTTTGTTCCTGTAGAGATTTCATGGCTGGAAAAGCAATAATCGATTTACGGCCAATCAGCATCCGATAATCCAAGCAGCTCTTTGCTTCTTCAAGCCCTCTTCTTAGCTCCAGGATGGAGTTCAAGCGATCGCTTACTCCTATAGAAACGCTAAAGCCTAATGATCCATTGCTTGTCTCTAGTATCCGACGGGCAACATCCATAGCTTCATGTGCCGTTTCGTCGTTAGGATGCGAAAAAGGGATAAATAGGATCAAATAAACTCCGCTCTGTGATAAAGCCGACCAATAAGGAAAAGGACAGAAGGACATAACCTCGAATATTTTTTCCCGCAGCGTGAGCTTGGAGAAGGGTTTCCCCGTATAATCCAGAAAATCCACATTGTCGATTTCAATAGACAGGAACACTGCCGATTTCATTAGTAGTTCCGGCTGACCAAGAGCTTCAGACTTGGATTGCTCCGACAAATCTGAGCTTAGAAGCGTCTGAATCCATTCCTCCTGTCGGATCAACTCCGCGTTCTGACGATCCAGCCTATGCTCTTTAATCCACTTGACACTGTCCAGAAGCTCGCTTTCGTGAAAGGGCTTGGTGATAAAATCCGATACTCCAAGCTTTACTGCCTGCTTGGCATAGTTAAATTCGCTATAGGCCGTTAGGAATATCACTTTAATGTCTGGAAATATCTCCAGAACGCGCCTCGACAGCTCTATTCCGTCCATGACCGGCATACGAATATCGGATATCAGGATGTCGGGGATTCGTTCCCTCATCTCTATTAAGGCTTCATAGGCTTCCAATCCATCAGCGGCCTGTCCTATGATTTTACAGCCCAACTGCTCCCATTCTGGAAGGGAAACGATATAGTCCCGAACTGCTTTTTCGTCATCTACCACGAATATATTCATATGCTGTCGTCTTCCTTTTCTAGAGATTTCTCTTCAAAATCATTCAATAAAATCGGCAAATGAAGCCGAATGATCATCCCCTGAGCACCTTGCAGCTTCTCAAGTCCATAACGATCCCCATAATGGAGTTTAATCCTCGATTCGATACTATTTAATCCAGACCCCATCCCTTTCGTACTAACCGAACCCGCCCCGTCCGACCGGCCATTATCCTCAACCTCAATAACGAGATTAAACTTACTTTCGTACGCACGAATATCGATTCGCCCTTTCTGGCGAATATGATCGATGCCATGGATAAAGGCATTTTCTATAATGGGCTGAAGGATAAGCTTAGGAACGCTTACCTGCTTCAAGTGATCCGGAATGTCCAGATTGTATTCAAAACGATCCTCGAATCGGTATTGATGGATTTGCAAGTAAATCTGAGCGAATTTGACTTCTACTTCCAGAGATACGAAAGCTTCTCCCGGTGCGATCGAAAAACGAAATATGCTGGAAAGGTTCTTGACGAGATTGGGAATTAAATCGATTTTCTCCTTTGATTTGGCCAGTATGCTTATATACTCAAGCGTGTTATGTAAAAAATGCGGATTAAAGTAAGTCCGAATTGCCGTTAGCTGAGCTTCCTTCTGAATCAGCTCGGCCTTATACACTTTCTGAATCAAGTCCCTCGTCTCCATGATCATTTGATTGAAACTATTACAAAGCAGCGCAATCTCATCATGTGATCCGAAGTTTTCGATCAGCTGATAATTTTCTTTTTCCGCCTTGCGCATTAAACGACTTAAGGTCGTTAACGGACTTGTGATTCTCCGGAGCACGTAATAAGTGATGACCATGACAGCAATCCATGAAACCAACGTAATCACGACAGAAAATACAGCTAACTTACGAATACCCTCACTAGCTTCCGAAATGGGAATACGGCTAACATATTTGAAGTCAGTCCCTTTGGACTTTCTTTCCGTAGTAATCGTCGTGCTCTTCTCTGCCATTGAAAGAAGCTGCCCAATTGCTTCAGAATTATCTGAGGACATGACTATGTTGTTAGCGTTCGTAATAAAAAAGGAACCTTCCGGATAAGTACCGAATAACGCCCTTACCTTATCCGCATCTAATAGAATAACCAATAGTCCGAGATGCGTCCCCGTTACGGTATCTATAAGCTGCATATTGCAAACCATCCGTTGGTGATCAACAAAGAAAGCCCATTCGGGAACTCCTTGCTTTTCGAATGGCATAATAGTAAGCGCTTCATAGTATTGAACATCTTGATTGGACCCTGCGGAATAATGTTTACCTTCTCCATCATAGAGATGGATTGAATTCGCAAAATCCCCAATACTGCGCTTCATATCTTCCAATTCGATCTGCAGCATTTGTTCGACGCCCTCTTCCAGCGAAGACTGTTCAGAAGGCATTAACGGATATTTATCCGGAGAAGCAGCATTGCGCAACAGCGTGTATACCAAGCGGTTATCACCGATGCCGGAAGCCTGCCTCGCAAATGCCTTTAACACACCATCGATCTTATCGGAAGTTTCGGAAAACGTTTGTTTAAAAGATTGGTCCTCGTTATTCTCAAGAATGCGTTTAGAGTTAAAATGAAAGGTAGCGCTTACAACAATTAAAGGCGCTAGTGTCAGTAGAGAATAGATAATGATCATTTTGTAATGCAATCTCGATCGAATCAAATGAAGTAGTTTCATATCCTATTCCCCCTAATAGCTTTGAGGACTATAGTAATACCAAACCGTAGAAAATTGCAAAGTAAATTATAAATCAGCAGCGAAATCATATCGCTCCGAATTGAGCCTTTCGTTGAAGCCTGGCGAGATTGGACACAAAATAAGCCCGCGATTTACGCGGACTTATTTCGGTTGTTCTTTTCTTCCTACACCGGTTTATACTCCACACTCCTATAACTTAACGAACATTTGTTCACGATATTTTTAATATCGGATAAAAAGGCAACCAGCCTTAAGCTTGCGTTGCTGGAATCTAGGCTTATTGAGTCATGCCATTCTCCCGAATTCTAATTAGTTTCCCATCCAAAAACCGTAATTCACGAGGAAAACAACTTGAGTTACTTAACAAATGGTACTACTGTTTACTGGCTCCTTATTATCGTTGTCAACATGATTGATAATTTTTTCTATTTCATTAACCAGTTCCGAGATAAGTGTCCTTTTCAAGACATCTAAATCACCGTGAATTCCTATCAGTAATCTTTTTAGCTCTTCTTTAAAGATTGTCATGTAAGGAATTTCTACAAAGTAATAATCTGAAGCATTGGAAATTCTTAAATACATTTCATTAAGAACTGTTATAAATAGCTTTATACTTTTATTTTTCATTTTTATTAGCTGCTCCTGAAAATTTTCATTAATCAAGTTCATAAATAAATTTTTCGAGCTACTAAACGAATTGATATGTTTGATAAGTTCGATATTTTCAAAATCAACCAGTGCTTGAATAAACTCATTCACCTTATTTCTAGTCATGAAAACTTCGTGTTGCTTAACAAGCCCTCGAATAATTTCTATAAGTTCTAGACTTTTCTCATCTGTTATATTTGAAAAATATCTGTTAACTATATGTTCGCTATCGAGAGTAATTGTGTCAATTTTACTTTCTATTGATAGCAAGAGCCCTTCTCTAATAACTTCAAATAAATCCTCTTCTAAATCATAATTTACATTTGTTATTACTTCTTTTAAGACCATATACATATAAGGATGTTGTAATGGATTATAGTAACCTTCTTTCAATGAAGATATCACTCTATTTACACCATTATTTACCTCTTCTACTTCGAAGTTATAATAATTTTCGACAATTCTAAAATGTATATCCGGCTCATTTTCTTTTCGATATTTTTGTCCAATTTCATCAAAAAGTTTAGAACTATTAAGGTCTCCTGTAATAATAAATTGAGCTATTGATTGAAAATATGAAAAAAAATCTTTAATTGCGATTTTACTACTTAGAAATCTACTTTCTGTTTGCTTACTTTTGAAAAACAGATTATATCGATTAAGATTATCTTCTGCTTCTTTGATTGACTTTATTGTACCAATTTTATATTCAATTCCGATAACAAGAATACATGCGAATAAACTCATCCTTACATCATTTGTTAATTCCTCATTTTCAATAGTTTCAAAAATCTCTGCCATTATTCCAAATACAAACTTAATTGTCCGTAAGTTGATGTTTTCAATAGTTGCGAAGATTGCTGTCATAGATTCTTTGTTTTCTTCAAAAAATGGATACAATAACGGGTAATTCGTTTTGATCAGTTCATATATTACTGCCAAGTTTTCAACTTGAAATTTAATTGTTCTCCCAATAACCTTTTCCTTTAACTTAGTAAACGCTTCGTGATCCCTAATTTCTTCTGAATTAGAAATGAAAAGAGTTTTCACATGATTGTGCTCAATAAAATTAGAGTTTATATAGCCAAGGATATTTTCAATCGATATGGCTGGATCTGTTCTCTCCAAATCATCAATACATAAGAATATATTACCGGACTCTCTCTTATTTATTAGGTCTTGTATTTTGCTATCAACATTAGTAACATCAATTTCCGATGGGCTACCAATAGGGATAAAGTTTTTGAATAAATTTATTGCGCCCCTCACAAAAATGTAGCCTTTGGCAGCGGATGGGGAAAGTATCTGAAGGAAGACATTTTCCCCGATTTCATTTGTATCTTTTATTCCATTTAATGAGATATAGACTAACTGATAACTTGGGTAATTCTCTTCGAGAAAAACACGAATTTCATTTTTCACAAAATAAGTTTTACCACTTCCCCATGAACCATCTAAATGTAACGCATATTCCGTTTTTGGGCTATCCATATAACGTCTAAACATCTCAATAAATAATTTCATATCTGTCCTCTTTTCAATCATATTTTTATAAGTATGAATATTCTTGTAGAGATTTCTTATATCGTTGGTGTATTCGTTATGTCCATTCCCTTACATGACCCCAATCATAGGAAATATATGTATCTGTCTAAAATAAGTCGAACAGCCTCGGTCAAATCAATGGCTTGACCCTCATCGCGAATTTTATGTATTCGATGCCTCCGATTTCTGATAAACTAAAGCAGTTTGATCTAAGATCTTGGTTTTAATATGTAATGCCTTGAATAAGCTCATTAATACAGACATCGGATAAGCCTTTTATGGAGTTCACTTGATTAATTCCAACCTACAGGGCACTTAATTGGTATTATAACCAATCGCTTCTAAATGTGCTCCTGATTTATTTGCTCTTAGTTCTCGCCAAAAGAGCTGTATTTTCAAGTTTTTTTAGTATAAAATATGGAATTATAGATTATATTTGCATAAAGTTTCAAACCAATTTATTCCGTTATTCAACGACTATCCGCAAACACCTCCATTGTTCAATCACCATCAAATTGCATTCCGATCGGTAATCAGTATATATTCTTAATACTCGACAATTTTCTAACTAAATTGCCTTGTGTTACAAACATGCGTTTCAATTTCTAAAGTATATTTTATCACTTTACCGCGTTGGCCTTTAAACAGCAGCTATCGAATCTACTACTGTGCTTAATACCTCCATTCTGCTGAGATGGCGGATATCAGTGATGTGGTTGCGGTGATTTTGTGTAAAAGGCCCGTACCAATAAGGTGCGGGCCTTTGTATTATTCCGTGCTGTATTTATAATAAGATATCTTCCAAGACTATATTCCATACTTCATGAGGATGTGCAAGAGATGGAAATGTGTCCATTCGATCGACTACTTCATGAAACAGATCTAGTACGGATAGCCCGCATCGGAAATAATGTTGTCCATTTCGTAAGTCTACCTTAAGTTTTTGATCGATGATTTCCCTAGGCGAAAATTGCCTTCCGTGAACACTCCGTAAAGTATTAATACTTCTGAACCTAATTTCGTCCGCCTGCAAATACCAACCGATAAGTGCTTTATGCCATTCAGTGATAATACTTGCATCTTTTTTTGAAATGAGAACCTGTATTCCAGATACTAAACCATGCATTATTTCTGAAGTTACGGATGAAAAATGATTAAAAGCCGCATCAAAATCAAATGTCTCTGTTGCTGAATTACGATTATGATGGTAGAGACTCCAATCGAAAGAACCGAATCCGTCTCTTAATTTGGCTATGGCAATAGTTTCCGGCGGTTTATTATGACAGTAAATACCGCGCAGTTCGGTCAAAGCCTTAGAGTAATTGCCGATATTTCTGAAATCGTTTCTAGATATCGCACCGTTATCAAGCATAATGGACAACAAGCTCCGAGTCTGGTTATCATACGCCTTATATTGATATTTATTATGTACCCTGAATATGTAGGGCATACAGTCGTAAAACAGTCCGTACATATTCGTAACAGCTGACCACAAACGTAGCTCTGAATTTGCCAGACTATGAACAGGCTTGGGATGATAAGCCTCAGCCAACAAGAGTGTTGGATGGAGCTCGCGACATGTTTGGTTTACCAGATTGACACTAATGTTCGTAAAGAGATCTACTGTCAGCATATTCACCCCTCCTTATAATAAGCACGCTTGAAGCCCGCTGAAGGAGGTCGCAATATTGAGTCCAGTTAATAACTCCCGTTCTGTAAGATCGCCTTCTCGGCGACCAATTAATTCAGCGCGAAAATACACCGGTTCAATAAAGCCGGCATGCTTTAAGTTGACCCAGCCTCGATTATGCCTGCGGTCGTATCTGCCGTCGATCCTACCTGTGAACGGTATTGGATGTCCTTCCTTACCACACAAAATATGCAAGCGACGTTTTTCATAGGATGTCCCCCTCCTCAATTCCTCAAAAAGTGCGTCACACTCTTGACCTCTGTGATCTTCAAGCTGTGCGCAGCAAAGTGCAAGCAAGTATACGATATGGGGGGGACGAATGACGCTGAGCTCAAGGTACCGCATGCAGAGATCATACATTTGTTCCCACATGGTGTTATTCATATGAGTCCGTACGTTTTCTTCGTCCAATGGAATAATTGGGCTACTGTTGGCATATAGCCATTTGGCATTGATAAGTATATGCAAGCAAGCAGCTTTTTCTAATACGATCGGATAATAATCCGCATGCTCCATAAGGTCAATAATTTCTTTGCATTTGCTTTTGGAATTTTTATCCAATGACTCTTTGAAATTGAGACTGTTTTCCCCACTTCCGATAAGCCCGCGTGCGCGGAAATAGATGCCATGAGATCTTCCTTCTTGAACGCTCTGTTTAAAGCGATCCTCATTCATATTCAAACTATCGGCCAACGCATCGAGCTCTCCCAGAATATTTTCGTCGCGTTTATCACCATAAGACATCAAATCGATATAATGATAGAAGCCTTCCAGCAGTTCCATTTTCTCGTCGGCATCACTAAGACTCTTCACATAATGCACACCCGCCCAAAGATAGGCAGCATAAGCATAGTTATCTTCCGGGTAGTAATGGATAACTTTCTCCATTTTTTCTTTTACACTCTTGAACAATTCTTCTTTCGAGAGCGTCTCATCAGATCTATATAAGCGGATACTTAGGTGAGCCCATTCTACATGGAGATTTGACAAGAAACGGTTCATCTTTTCACTTTGATGGCGCTTGATTTCCGTTTTTGCAGTCTCGTGGATCTGTGATAATAGTGTGATCCGATCATCTTCCGATTTCTCCCATCTTCGATCACTACATATTTCTCGTGTCAACATGATTTCGGTTAGAAGTAACGGTGTGTTCTTGTCCTCTTTCTCCCGGTAAATGCGCAGTTCTTTAACAAGAACCATGAATTGAGAGAAGTACTTATCCTGCTTCCAGACGGAACGTTCGGATTCTCTATTATTTGGGCCTATTAATCGAATGAGATTCTGGATGAGCCTTTGTTCGCGTATTGATCCCGGAGATAAATGTTTAATTATGCTAATAATTAAATCGATTGTATTCCACTCGTCATATTCGTTTAATAGCATTTTTGCTTCGAGTTCACTGCGAATGCGTAGTACGCTGCCGTCAACGCTGTCAAACTCGCGAATCAAAGCATTTCCCAATATAATGTTCATGACTTTTGACGTCTCCATGCCGAATTCGCCAAGAAAACGTATGGCCATAGGAAGCGGCATATCTTCTTTGTAATTCGTACACACGGCAATACAACACATCAGTCTCTTGAAAGTGCGCTCGATGTCTTTAGTAGCATCCAAATTAATGTCATTTGCCGATTCGGGCAGTGAAAGCATCAATGTTTTTCCTAGTCTATCCATGATTGATACTAATTTTTGACGCATTACCGTATTAAGTTGTTCTTCCGCTAGATCTTTGGATATATTTGCCAGTTGGTTACTTACGTCCTCGATATGTCCTTCATTCTCTCTTCGCAACCTTGCGTGCAAGCTTTTATGCAGGTCCTGAAATAGATAGAGAGAACCGATAAAGCTGGTAGCAGCAGAGTAATATTTCATCATATTCTTGGCGTCTTTCTGACGAAACCCCGCTTTTTCAACCAACAAATTATGAACCTTTTCATTCTCGTTTTCACGCAATAAGATGTCAATATCGATACAAGTATACTGCTCTCTCTTATCATTATCTGCAGATCGTTGATAAGCAGTACATACGATTTGTACTCGACGTCCTCTACTGCGCAAGAGATTTAGTAAGTCTCGAGCTTTATTTAGTTCTGAACGGACCCGACATGATGTGTCCCATATGATCAGTGTCGGGTTGGGGTTGAATACCTTAGTATCCATTTGTTTTAATAATGCATCCAATTGTTCAAAAGTCTCAGAACGTTTTTTAACCGTTATGCCTTCACTCGTTTTCTCGCTCTCTTCCGTAAAAAGCACATCAGAATTGGAAATATATATGACTGAGTAATTTCCATCCTTAAAAATACGATAAGCGAGTGCGCCTAAAGCATTTGATTTGCCTGAACAAGCTTGTCCGCAAAGCATAATTGGCTTCTCGCTGCGCTTTTTGTCTCCTGCACTTTTCAATGCTAATACGGCTTTATCATACAGTGCATCTTCGAAATACCGTTTTAAGTGAAACGAATTGTTCTCGCGATATCCATACCACTTAGGCATCCCAATGGTGCTTGTCTGTAGGAATGCCTGGAAGTATTGAGCCGTTTGTTCAGGCGGAAACAAATCCGTTTGCTCTACCGTTTGAATTCCGAGCAGTTGCGCAAAGGGCTCGGTATTAAGTAGGAGCTGATTATCTAATTCGGTGTCCATATGCACCGTTGCACCTTTGGAGTAAAAGGCGAAACGTCCTGTTTCTTCCTCGAAATCTATGATTTCAGAGAAATCCTCATCATACTCTAATTCTTGCAGAATATCTTCAACAGATTCTGGGACTAGAACAGCGGCACCGTTTTGTTCCAGACGGGCAATATAAGGATTTCCCACTGGTTCAAATATGCCGAAAAAATAAATGAATTTTTTGCGTTTAATCTTGGCCAACTGCATATAAAGCTGCTGAATGAACATCTTATCCGTAATTGGGTCAAGCCCGTTGATAATGATTCGACCATACGTTTCAAGCAAATCTGGGAGTGTCTCTAATAAGGCCTGTGCGATCTCTTCCTGCTCTAAATCATCTTTTGAAGTATCGTCTAGACCATTGATACGTACAAGGGAAAGTTCCCGATGATTATATTGAATGAGCTTTGCGTCCTGGCTCGCGATTACGTCGGACACGCGTCGTTTTACTTTTGCTTGAAACAGTCTGGTTAAATCGCTGTCTTGGATCGTTGTATATGCACAAGCCCAGCGTTGAGCAATAAAATGTTCTGCGCCATCCGTTCGAAACTTATCCCCCAAAAACAAAATCGTGGGCTCGAGCTTAATATGACTGATAATATCGGCGAGAATTGCTTTACTATTCGCCATAATTCGCCTCCTCGATAGGTGAATCCTTATATTTTAATCTTATGTAGTATTATTTATTTATTCTACACGACAATGATTTACCCTTCTCGATTAAAAAAGTTTTCACAATCCGCCTCCTTTGCTGTATGTAGTCGGGAACTTCCAGATGAGCACCACATCTTCTACAATCGTCCATGTATTTCTCTTATTATCGTGGCAAGTAAATGTTCATAAAAATCACAAATACCGAGCAATAATCTGAACCAGCTTTGCTGGAAGCTGATTTAGATTGGTAATATCCAAAAATCTCTCATTTCCATAGATTTGACTAATTACATCCTTGTCTTGGCCAATTGCCGCCGCTAGAAATGTAATTCCTTTCCGTTCATACTCGGCAATTGTCTGTTGCATGTCTTCTATCGCATAACTTCCCGTATAGTCATCCATGGCTTTGGGTTGTCCGTCACTTATGCTAATCAACAGCTTTGTCTGTTGTGGCGTTACAGCTAATCGTTCCCCCATAATTCTAAGAGCCATTCCATCACGATTATTACTCCTCGCCCGAATCGCCATAAGCCTGAATCGATCATTGGGATCAGCTTTGTCAAAGTCCGTATACGCAAAGATAGACATTTGTTCCATCTTGGAAGCATCCGCAGTATCGCCGTAAATTAATGTTGGAATATTGCAAATTTGACAAAATTCATATACCGCGATCACAGCACGCTTTGCCGCCTCCAATCTCCCAAAAGCAGCCATCGACGCTGATTCGTCAACCCTAAGGCCGACCACAAGGGACGGTGATTCTGTAGGAGGTCGTTTCTTGGCAAAATATCTATAATCCCGATAAGCCACATTTTCTGCTTGAAATTTGGTGCCATAATATTGATTCCTTGCAAAATCAGCAGAAATCTCATGCTCCAACAGCGGAAGCGTTTTTCTAGCGATTTCCCACACGACAGGCATAAGCTCTTTACTTAGGTCGACATATTCCTGCTTACTTTCCAAAACGTACTCCGGGCGGTGAACAATGAGCTTTACACCTTTATGAATGGATTCGGACACGACCTTCCGAACATCTCGATTCAGCTTTTTGCGAAGATCACGTTCCTTTTGTAGCGCATCCTCCGACATTGGAGCAGGATTTGCTTGAAGATATTGAGGAGAGCCATCTTCCCCAGTATCTGAGCTTTCCATATGGGTACAATCATCAGTAACACGGGAAGAGCTTTCGTCACTATCAGCTGACTTTTTTAATAAGATACCCTCTACCTTTACATTGTTATCATTGTCAGAATCGGTGTCTTCTAAATCTCCCCATGTCCTGATCTCTATGGCATCGTTATAATTTCGTTTTTTTTTACTTCATTTTTCACTTCATTTTTCGCATCAATCGAGGCTTTCTCTAAACTGGCTAACAAGCCATTGCTTTTAAGTGCAGCTTCAAGTATTTTGATTTCTTCGGAATCGGTTGTGATCTTGTAGATAACTTTATGGTAAAGGGACTCGGTTGCTGAAGCACCTCCCGCAACCGCATCTACCCAATAGAAATAGGAACGCATTCCTGCGACGCCTTTAATCGCATTCGATTTAGCTGTTTTGTCTAGAATGATGATAGTATCTGCAAAAACGTTCAAAACCTGCTGAGTCGTATAACCGATTTTCGCTATTGCACGTTCGATCATAACTTCTTTAGTTGGCAGGTCCATTTTCTCTGCATGCTGAACTCTGTCACGTAGCGCTTCGTTTAGCGGTCTTGACCCTACATAACTGCGGTTAGCTGTAATGACCACTACAAAATCCGGGTGTCTGCGTATGATTCCTGTCGGGAGATTGATGCTGCCATCTAGTTCCAAGGCGGAATTTAATGCCATTAATACTGCGGCATCTCGAATAACGTTTGGTTCCTGAATTTCTAGAAGATACCCATTTTGATATGCTCTGACGATTTCCGAAGGGTAAAATCGATACTCAACCTCTTCACCCTCAGTGTTTTCCACTAAGTCCAACCGTTCTGATCGTTCAGATGAAATAACTGGCAAAATAGCCCCCATAATATCTGATTTATCCATGTCGGCAAAACAAGTCACTTTCGTATATGGCAATCCAAAATTAGCTGATAATGCTTTAGCTAGCTGTGTTTTACCTGAACCGGCGTCACCCTCTAATAGGATATTGGCGATTTTCATTTCTCCGCGATTCCAGTTGCGTTTTATTTCTTTACTTATACGTCGTTCTTCTTCGCTGATCTTATGAGATAACGGCTTTTTCCAAACCAGGTCTTTTTCTACATCACTCAGTTGTCTTGCAGGCGATAACAAATCTTCTCCATGCTCCGTCATGATGCAGAACCTCCTTCCGCTTTGCTCCTTTTCTCAACGACAAGAGGGATTAGCAAAAGCGCACCAATAATAATCAAGCCTCCACTCGCTGCATACACCACCGTCAAGGGAAGGCTATCCTTCAAATAGCCGGAAATGAACATACCCGTGACCATCATCCCCATAAACACAGGCATGATCGCCCCAGATACCCGACCAATAAATGCCCCTTCTGTATTCCGTACAATAAGCGTCTGGATTCCACCTTGAATACAAGGGTAAAATAATCCGCTAATAATTAAAAGACTAATTGTCAGCCAAATCATCGTAGACGCGCCTATCCCTATCGTACAGACTGCGGTAACAATCAAGCCTAACATGAGCAATCGCTGTGGCTTTACTTTTTTGGCTATCCCCATTATGGCAATTCCACCAATCAACATGGCTGCCCCATTGGTCATAACCAACCACTGCAGAAATTGTTTGTCCTGTCCCAATTTCTCGATGACAAGAAATATTTGAAGCGGCTGAGTGAGACCGGACGCCAATCCTACAGCCGAGAAAGTTAAGCTAAGTGTTTTTAAGGATTGATTTGAACCGATATAGCTCAGTCCAGCCTTCAACTCCTTCATAAAGCTGCCTGCTCCGTTAGATTTCACTTGCTCCGCATCACGGGGTAGCGACGATAATACGAGTGAAGATCCTAGGAACAGAACCGCAGTCAGGACTAGAGATACCTCAATTCCAAACTGTAAGAAAATAAACGTACCGATAACCGGACCCAAAACCATAAAGACTGCAACAATCGTTTGGGACATCGCCATCACACCCTGCAGCTGCTCGACTGGAACATGCTGCTTGTACAGCTTCATGGCTGAAGGCTGAGAAAACTGAGACAGGCTTGCAGAGATAAAAGATCCAATGAGAAGTGCAATCCATCCTCCGTTCATAATGGCCAGCAGCACAGCCACAACGGACAAGGAAGACAGCAGATCGCTCCATACCATTGTCCGCTTCGGACGCCATCGGTCGGCAAAGGTCCCGCCAATAAGAGCGAATAAGAAGATCGGAGCGAACTCCGCAACAGAGATAAGTGATACATAAACCGGATTATTATTCGTCAAATCGGTAACATAAAGAAGTACGGCATAATTCCGGATCCAAATTCCTAACTGCAGCAAAACCCGGGAAAAGATAATAGTTCGAACATAACGATTGCTAAACATTTTAATACCTCACTTTTTATTTACTAATTTACTAACTTACTAAATTACTAGTTAAATTTATATCGGATTTAATCGTTTGTCAATCCGTTATCTGCCTTGGCATACCAAAAACACCTCCTATGTAGAGGAGGTGTTTTTGGTTAAATAGGTATTTTTTATATAAAATGGAGATTAATCAGTCTATTTCCTTTAAAAAAAGTAACGTAAAACCATGATCGAAACCATCCCTGCAACTACCGTTCCGAGCAAGCTTTTCGTCTTCATAGCTATGAGAACCGTAGGGATTGCAGCCAGTAGCTCAATATAATTTAGCAGAGAGAAATGCTCATCCTGCACGAATAGCTCCTGTCCGATCAATGCCGCCATGACAGATATGGGAACATAGTTCAACCAGCGAATTCCCCACTCCGGGAGCTCCATCCGACTTAATACGATAAGAGGTAATACCCGAGGCAAAAATGTCACCAAAGCTGAGCCGATAATAATCAAAAAGACATCCCATCTTACTTCCATTTCTCTATCACCATTCCAATCGTAGAAGCGACTACGGTAGCTACAATAACCCCCACATTCCCTGGGTAAACAAAAGCTACACCCACGGCAATGACCACCGCACAAATAGCCACAATGACATCGAGCTTCACTTTTTTACGACTAACAATCGCCAAGATCAGCAAACCGATGAACATAGCAGGCAGAGCGAAATCCAGTCCGAACTTTTCCGGGTCTGAAATCCATTGTCCAAAATAGGCACCTGCAACATTCGCGAAAATCCAGTTGAGATACGCTGTCAGATTTAAGCCGTGCATCCATTTTTCATTGAGCTGATTTCTTCGCGCTACTTTATTAATGGCAACGCCAAAGGTTTCATCCGTCAATAGAGAGCCAACCAGCATATTTTTAAACGGAGTAAGATGCCGAAAATAGGGCGACAGCGCCGCACTGAGCAGAATATGCCGCAAATTAACAAAGAATATCGTAATCATAATCGGAGTTGCCGCACTCCCTGCGGCAATCATTCCTGCTGCAATAAACTGTGCAGAGCCTGCATATAGTATTGCACTCAGAAGTATGATCTCCAAGATGCTCAGACCCGCGGTTTTTTCCAAAACACCCGCTGCAAATCCAATACTCAAATACCCCAGCAAGGTTGGAATACAATCCTTCACTCCCTGGATAAAACTATCTTCATTTCTTGGAGTCGCAGGTGATTTTACTTGAAGCTCTTCTTGACTCAACTTCTCCCTCTTCTCCTATTTTCTATTTAGACATTAGATAGTTAACGCTATAAATTCACTTCTACATGAATCGTTTTCCTGTTACCACATGTTAGAGATCCGATTTGTTTGTCCAAAGAGCTTCTACTTTTTCTGGTCCAAGCACCTTGGTTACCTCAGCAAACATGATATCATTCCACCGAGGGTCTTACCAGACTGTAACTCTTCTTTCCAAGCTGTTTTTACGAGCCCCTCTGCTCCCCGGACTTACTGAGTGAACTACACATACCTGTCTGCCAACCCATATGTGTAGTTCACTCAGCAAGTTAAATTAGCGGTCCGGTCCACGTAAATCAGTCTCGCAGTCCCCACGGTGGCAGCTTATATATCAACTTAAAAGAATCCCCCCTCTGAAAATAGCGATCAGAGAGGGGATTCTTTTAGGTTCTAAAATATATGCAAGAAAGAGACCGGTAAATTATTTTTGACTTTCGCGAATAGCTTGATCGATATCATAGATAATATCGTCAATACCTTCTGTACCTACTGATAAACGAATCAATTCCGGGCTAACACCTGTCGAGAGCAGCTCGTCATCAACAAGCTGGCTATGCGTGGTGCTTGCAGGATGAATAATGAGCGACTTGGAATCTCCGACATTAGCAAGATGCGAGAACAGCTTTACACTGTTAATGACTTTACGCCCTGCATCAGCGCCACCCTTCACACCGAAGGTCACAATCGCACCCTGTCCTTTCGGCAAATATTTCTGAGCAAGCTCATAGGACGGATGACTTGGTAGACCAGGATAGCTAACCCACTCAACCCCATCATGCTGCTCTAGATACTTGGCAACCTGTAGCGCATTGGTGCTATGTCGCTCCAACCGTAGATGAAGGGTTTCCAGTCCTTGTAGGAACTGAAAGGAATTAAAAGGTGAGATTGCAGCACCAATGTCGCGCAGCAATTGAACCCGAGCCTTGATAATATAAGCAAGCGGACCAACCGCATCCGTGTAGACGACTCCGTGATAGCTCGGATCTGGCTCTGTCAGTCCAGGGAACTTGTCATTAGCTTTCCAGTCGAAGTTACCACTGTCAACAATGACACCTCCGATGGAGGTTCCATGTCCACCAATAAATTTGGTTGCAGAATGTACGACAATATCCGCTCCATGTTCAATTGGTCTACTTAAGTATGGGCTCGGCAATGTGTTGTCGACAATAAGCGGTATGCCGTTCTCATGGGCAATTTTCGCGACTGCGGCAATATCAAGTACATCTCCCTTAGGGTTACCGATCGTCTCTGCATATATTGCTTTGGTTTTCTCGTTAATCGCTTTACGGAAGTTCTCCGGATCCTGCGGATCTACGAACCTCACTTGAATGCCAAGCCTTGGCAACGTTGTCGAAAATAAATTATAAGTGCCGCCATAAAGACTCGTTGCTGAAATAATTTCATCACCGACACCAGCAATATTAAGAATCGAGTAAGTAATTGCCGATTGCCCGGAAGCCGTAGCCAATGCGGCTGGTGCTCCTTCTAATGCTGCAATTCTCTTCTCGAATACATCGGTTGTCGGGTTCATCAGCCTTGTATAGATATTTCCGAATTGCTTGAGTGCAAACAAATCAGCTGCATGCTCTGTATCTTTGAAGACGTAGGAAGTCGTTTGGTAAAGCGGTACTGCTCTTGATCCCGTTGTTGGATCTACTTCTTGACCTGCATGTACGGCTAACGTATCCAAGCTGAGCTTTCTTTCTTCTGCCATTGTTATTTCTCTCCCTTAAATTGAATTATTATCTCACTATAATCTGCTAGCTGTTATAAACTTAATTTAATTTCATACTATACCAACCCGTTTAGTTGGTATAATGAGCTTAACATATTAATCATTCATTCTCAAGAATAAATTTCAAATATTTTCACAAAAGATAAATAGGCTTTATGCTCTGTTGTTGAAACAACAAAACCACTTGTTCAAAAGATTGAATAAGTGGTTTTTAGGCGGTAAATATGATTCATTCTCGTCGCAACTATTTGTCATACAACGATCGGCACAAAGCTTCCTGATACTTGTTCGGCAAGACATTCGGGCTGAATCTCCAATTGCAGACCTATTCTGCCAGCGCTGACAAGCATCGTTGGCAAATCTTTGGCGCTCCTATCGATGAACGTTGGATATAGCTTCTTCATTCCTAAAGGCGAACAACCTTCACGGATATATCCGGTCTTTTGTTGCAGCTCCTTAACAGGCAGCATTTCGATCTTCTTCACTCCCGCCGCTTTGGCCGCAAGCTTCAGATCTAGCTCTTCCGCTACAGGGATAATAAATACAAACAAACTCGCCCCTTGATGAGCGACGAGCGTCTTAAACACGATTTCCGCAGGTTTGCCGATTTTCTTCGCTACAGCAACGCCGTCAATCTCACCGTCGTCATGAGCATAGATCATGACGCTATACGGAATCTTCGACTTGTCCAGCATCCGCATCGCATTCGTTTTCGTTTCAGCCATTCTTGCTGCTCCATTCTGTGGTGATTGTCGTTGAGCGGGTTAGGTTGAACGCTTAAACAGCTCCCAGATGCCCATTACTTTCGTGATGGCGCGATCTATCGTTGCAAAAGGGACTCCATCCCGGGCTTGTGTAGATATGCCATGCATGAAGGTGTCAAAGACGGTAGTCAGCATTGAGACATCCAAGGACGAAGGAATTTCACCTACATCGACGGCACGCTGGATGCAAGCATGCAAATTACTACGAGTCTGCTTTCTTTTTTCAGCGACAATTTCACGAATATGATTGTTTTTAGAAGAACATGTGCTAGCTGACAATACAATCAAACAACCATTAGGTATAGAATGCGGCTATCGCCGGCGGCGGGATATTCGGAGGAGTCCTTCTGAATAAATGGGGAAGTACTACCTTTCCATGGGCTCTCCTCGTGCTCTTGATTCTTGCCCTGTTTGTTGCTTGGCGAGCTAAAAAGCATGGATTTCGTCAATTCGAGAGCTGATAAGTTGTCCGGAGGAGCTGCACTAAGACAAGCTCCTCCCACTTTACTCCTTATCCACTTTATTCAATTCCGCAATCGTAAATAGGTGTTTTTCTAGATTGAAATAATAGTTACCGCTTATAGAATTAAACTCGAAAACACAATAGTCAGGGTCATCTACGCCAAGTGGATAATACTTTTCGTCTCCTTCTGTCCAAATCATTGCTCTGCTTTCACTATCCCGGCATACCTTCATTTCCCCAATCAGCATCAGTCCATTGTTTTTGCCCGCAAAATAGAGACATGCCTTTGAATTCGCCAAAAACTGTCTCGTACGAATAGAGGAAGTATTTGTTGAAAACCAAAATTTCGTTAACCCCTCATGTACCTTTTTGAACATCTGCTTTGTATTCGGATAGCCATTTTCATCAGTAGAGCTGACGATAATCGTTCCAGCCTCTTCAACCAGGGACATGATTTGCTTCAAGGAAACGGGATTCATTATATTACTCCTCGCAATGTTTTAGATTATTAAGCACTTTAGCAAGCATGTTGTCGAACTGCTCAATTTCCTTATCCGAAAATCCCTGATAAAATATTTCATTCATCTGTTCTGTCACTTTATCGTAGTTATCACTAAGCGCTCTAGCTTGTGGTGTAAGTGTAATTAGTGTTTGTCTTCGATCTTTTGGATGTTGATTGCGTTGAATATGACCTTGCTCACCCATTCGATCAAGCATGCTAGTGAGTGTCGTTTTTGCAAGTGATGTCTTCTCACCAAGCTCTGTAATGGTTAAATTGTCTTTCTGCCAGAGAACAAATAAGATTCGTCCTTGCGCGCCATTAAACTCCTCGATAGCATTTTCTTTAAGTAATTTTTCAAAAATTCTACTGCTAAGCTGTTTAATTTGGGAAATATAAAACCCCCCACTTGTTTCTCTAGTCATAAGCACCATCCTTATCATACTATATAGGATAGTACCATATAGAACTAAAAACAAGAGGATATACAAAAAAGGAGCAGCAAGTACTTTCTCCTGCTGCCCCACTTATGCTAGTTTCAATCGCTCCGAAATCTAAAATTATAGCTCAAATACCCTCCCGAACTTTACTCCTCTGCAGGGAACATCCCCGTGGAGATGGCGATTCGATTCCATGCATTGATCGTATTGATTGCCATAATGATTGTTACATATTCTGCTTCATCCACATGTGCCCGAACTCTCTCATACAAATCCTGCGGTACGCCTATCTCTGAAATGCGAGTTACAGCTTCTGTAAGCTCGAGCACCGCTTTTTCTTTATCGGAATAGAAAGGTGCTTCCCGCCACGCGCTAAGTAAATAAATACGCTGCTCCGTCTCGCCCATTTTCCGCAAATCCCTTGTATGCTTGTCTATACAAAAAGCACAGCCGTTAATTTGCGATGCTCTGATCTTAATAAATTCATAAAGCTTTGAATCCAAACCACTTGTTACAATGAACCCTTCCAGCTTCATCATCGCTTGCAAAGCAGCTGGATTTGCAGTCGCATGATTTAATCTAACCTTCATAGTAATCTCCTCCGTGAACAATAATTTTATAATGTTTTACAAAACACAATGTCGACAACATTTATCGCCGATTAACCTTGTCCACAATATAATGCTTTTATTGAAGGATGTCAACTGCAAATCATAACGCTCATTTAGATGAAAATACCCAAATCCCCTTATTTGACAAGGGTTTTAAATCCACCTAAGATGATTAATAACAACTTTTTTATTTAGAGAGCTGGTGATTGCATGCAGTATAGTATTGGCGTTGAATATGGACTGCATTGCTTAGTATATTTAATTGATCTTCCCCCTGATGCTACCATTGGAATTAAAGAGCTCTCCGCTTTTCAAGGTGTTTCGGAGACTTATCTTTCGAAGATTTTTAGCAAATTAACAAAAGCGGGTATCGTAAGCTCCGTCCCCGGTGCCAAAGGAGGCTATAGATTAGCCAAGTCTCCTGAAGAAGTTTCTTTTTGGGATGTAGTAGAAGCTGTTGAAGGTGCTACCCCTATTTTTCAATGTAAAAATATCAAAAATAATAGCTACCTCTGCCAAGATGAAGACTATGCTGCATGCACACGAGCTTCTCCCTGTGTAATTAACTTAACTATGCTTGAAGCTGAAGATAGTATGCGCAACGTTCTGCGTAAAAAGTCACTTTCTTGGTTAAATGAGGAGCTTGATCGCGTGCTAACCCCTCAATCACGCAAAGATACGCGTGAATATTTTGCCAGTAGCAATAATGGTTAATGCGAGCGTATGAATATAAAAAATGGTCGATCAGGAACAAGTTCCTGATCGACCATTTTCACGTTATTGCTTTACCACCAATCTGCTATTGCAACTAATTTCCATAATCCATCCTCTAAGCGGAATAGGAATAATTGTTTATCCTCTTCCATCTCTTCCTTATGGTCATAGATCTTTGTTTTAAACTCCACAACAACAGGCTTAACATCCTCCGGCGGTGTTGGGTCAGGTTTTACGGTGAAGTCTAATCTATCGAAGCTTATAAAATACTTTGAAAGCTTACTTGTTATCTTCTCGTTATCTTTTGGCATCAGAGCATTTAATGCATCATAATCCTTCTCGTAAAGTGCTTTCATATAAAGATTCAAAGCCTTTACGATCCCCAATTCATCGCCTTCATATTTACTCTCATCGATATACTTAGGCTGTAGTGCTTTCGCAGCTTCCCCTGGGTCCGTTTCTTCTAGGTATACATCTGATACCTTATTTCCCATCGAGCACCCAACTAGAATCAGGGCAATGCAAAAGATGTAAACCTTCTTAAACACTTGCATCCCCCTTAATATTGATAATGAAATCAGCTTATCAATAAGACGATATCTAGAGGCAGGAAGTTGCTTTTATTTCCATTTATTACGTCAAGTATTTTCCTGTGATCGACTTCTCCGCTTGGATGATATGCGTAGGTGCACCCTCGAACACCACCTGGCCGCCCTTGCTGCCTCCATCCGGTCCCATATCGATAATCCAATCCGCCTGGCTGATCACCTCGAGATTGTGCTCGATGACGATCACCGTATTCCCGGCATCCACGAGTCGGTTCATGATCTCCACAAGGTGACCAATATCCGACATATGCAAACCTGTCGTCGGCTCGTCCATGACGTAGATGCTGCCCTTCTTATGCAATTCGCTTGCCAACTTTATGCGCTGGCATTCGCCGCCCGACAGTGTACTCATCGGCTGGCCAAGCGTAATATAGTTTAGCCCCACGTCGCTCATCGATTGAAGCTTGCGTACGACCTCTTTGAGCTTGAAAAACTCCAATGCCTGCTCCACGGTCATCTCCAACACATCCGCGATGGATTTGCCGTTCAGCTTGTAGGCTAACACTTCTTCCTTGAACCGTCTGCCTCCGCATACTTCGCATGGTAGCTCTACACTGTCTAGGAAAGAAAGGTCAATAGAGATGACGCCTTGGCCTTGGCAGTTCTCGCAAGCCCCCTTCGAGTTGAAACTAAACAAGCCTTGGTTGACCTTGTTCGCGGAAGCGAACGCCTTGCGCACATCGTCCATAATGCCTGTGTAGGTCGCGGGATTAGAGCGCGTGGACACACCTATAGCCGATTGGTCGATGACGATCGCATCCGAATGCTGTCCGAGGAATACGTCGTTAATGAGCGTACTCTTGCCCGAGCCAGCGACGCCCGTCACGACTGTTAGCACGCCGGTTGGAATATCTACGCTAACGTTCCGCAAGTTATTAAGCGAGGCATCCTGTATGGAGAGCTTGCCTGACGGGTTCCTGAAATCGCGTTTTATCTGTAGCAGCCGCTTCATATGGTTGCCTGTCAGCGTACCCGACTCCAACAAGCCTTCGTAGCTTCCTTCGTATACAATTGTACCGCCGTGACTACCGGCGTGAGGCCCAACGTCGACGATATGATCCGCCAACTTAATAACATCGGGATCATGCTCAACGACGATCACGGTATTGCCCTTATCGCGCAGCTTCCGAAGCAGTTCATTCAACCGATGAACATCACGGGGATGCAAGCCGACACTCGGCTCATCAAAAATGTACGTAACATCCACCAGACTGCCGCTCAGGTGCTTCACCATTTTGACGCGCTGTGATTCACCGCCGGATAACGTATCCGTCTCACGGTCCAGCGTTAAGTATTCCAGCCCGATATCTACCAAATGCTGCAGCCGTTCCGTCAGCGATTTGACGACCGGAGCGGCGAAGGGATCGTCGATCTCTCGTACGACCCGGATGAGCTGGCCTACCTCCATGGAAGAGAGCTCAGCGATGTTGCGTCCGTTGATCTTGCAGCCTAGCGCGACCTGACTGAGTCTCGCGCCGTGGCAGCTGGAGCAAGGGCCCTCGGTCATGAACGGCGCAACGGTTTGTTGCGTACGGTCGGACTTCGCCTTCACGTCCTGCTTGATGTACTTGTTCGTGAATTTCTCGATGATACCTTCCACCGTAATATTCATGGTCTTCCCGGCGAAATCCATTTCCACTTTCCTCGCCTTGGCGTACAGCAGCTGCTCGAGCTCTTCGTTCGAATAATCACTCAGCTTCTTATCGAGATCAAAGGAACCCGACTGTACAACCATATTCCACTCCCAGCCGTTCGGCGCATAACCGGGCAGCAAGATAGCCCCTTCGTTTAGTGACTTCGACATGTCAATCGCTTTGCCCATATCGACACCCAACCTGCGGCCGAGTCCGTTGCACTCGGGACACATACCTTGTGGATCATTGAACGAGAATAGGTTCACTGAGCCGACATGGGGTTGACCTACTCTGGAAAAAAGAAGCCGGAGAATAGGAGAAATATCGGTAATCGTACCCATCGTGGAATGGGAACCGCCGCCCAGTCGTTTCTGATCCACGATGACGGCCATGCTCAAGTTCTCAATCGCATCCGCAGCCGGTTGCGGAACGCGAGGTAAGAAATTGCGCACAAACATGCTGAAATTTTCATTCAGCAATCGAGTGGATTCTGCGGCTATCGTATCGAAGACGATCGATGACTTGCCGGAACCGGATACCCCGGTGAAGATCGTGATCTTCCGCTTAGGAATGCGCAAAGATACGTTTTTGAGATTATTTTCCCTCGCTCCCGAGATGACGATATATTCCTGATTTGATTCACTCATGCTTAGCACCCATCCAATCGTGTTAATTTCAACATATACTAGGTTTATTCATATGAATTAGTGCAAGCTTGGCCCATAACGACAAGAACTTTCAAAGAAGTAGACATAAACCGGCTGCAAACGATATGCAGCCGGTTTATGTGCGCTCGGGTTTATCAGGACTATCATAACCAATAAACAAGCACTGGGGAAGATGATATTATAGTTCGAATGCCATTATTGTTCCAAAACCTTCTCAAACCCGCCGAACCAATTACCCCAGCCATATCTAGCGCCTTCGAGTCCTTGAGGATTGGAGAATCCTGTTTGATCGAGATGAAGATTAACCTTTCCATCCCCTAAATCCTGTAGTGTCCAAGTGACCGTGTGCTTCTCGTTTCCGGTAGCCCAAGAATAGGACAACCGGTTTGGTGCTTCCACAATAAGCACTTCGCCGTCAACGATTCCATCCCAATATTCGGACGCCTGATGGCGAAACTGAAAACGATGTCCCACGACGGGTTTAAAATCATTTTCCGTAATCCATTTTGCTAACTTGCCTGAATCGGTTAAAGCAGACCAAGCCTTCTCGATCGATGTCGTATACTGAAAATCCATTGATAATGCTAAACTCATTGTTCTTCCTCCTCGAATAGTTGGTTCAAACGCAACATATTTGTACTCCAGTATTTGCTGTAGAAAGCTACCCAATCTTGAATTTCTCTTAGTGGAGCGGCATTTAGCCTAAATCGCGTTTCTCTGCCGACTTTTCGGTCAAGCACCATTCCGGCCTCTTTAAGAATTGTCAAATGCTTTGATACCGCTGTACGGCCCATTTGGAACTGTGCCGTTAACTCGTGAAGCGGTATCTCGTCTGCCTCTGCTAACAGACGAATCAGTTGGCGCCTCGTTGGATCTGCAATCGCGTCAAACGCATCCCGCAGCTGGTTGTTTTCGTTCACAACACCCTCTCCTAAAATATTATTACCAAGGGACAGCCGTTAATTTCACCAGTTCCTGAAAGTATACGGCTCTCCATACGTAGCCTAAGAGGCGAGAACTTCTAATCAGACACCATTTAGTGTCCCTTTTATAATAGGTCACCATTTGGTGTCATGTCAACAACATTTTCAAACTCTAAATGAAAACTGTCAGTCAGCTATTATACCCATAATATGAAAAACCCGCGTTGTACGCGGGTTGGAATTTTGTACATTAAACTCAAGCGATGCAGGTTATTCAGGATTTAGGGGCGTCTGGCGCGCAATATCCATCCGTGCATGATGCATCATTATCCCCGTCATTCACTTGTATAAATGTAGGGTGCTTCTCACTCCAAGCTTTGTTCAACGTTTCTAGAAACACCTCTGGTGATTGTGCGCCAGAAACGGCATACTTGCGATCAATGACGTAGAAGGGAACACCTTTAATACCGAGTGCACTTCCCTCCTGCTCTTCTCCGCGAACCGAATCTTTGAATGAGGTAGATTCCAGCACTTCTGCGACCTTTACAGCATCGAGCCCAACTTCGGCAGCCAGCACGGCCAAGCGATCACGATGGCCTATATTTTCTCCTTCCGTGAAATAAGCCTTGAACAAACGTTCAGACAGCTCCTTGTTCTTGCCCTGTTCAGCAGCAAAATGGACAACTCTGTGCGCATCGAAAGTATTAGTTAAAACAGTCTTTTCAAAATGAAACGTTAGGCCAACAGCTGACGCTTGCTGCGTGAGATTAAGAGCTGACGCTTGCGCCTGCTCCATGCTCATTCCATATTTGGATGCCAGCACGCTGGCAGTGCTTATGCCTGAATGCGGATCTGCACCGGGATCAAGCTCGAAGCTGCGGTATACAGTCTCAATTTGCTCTTTATGAGCAAATCGCTCAAGTGCGATCTCAAACTTTCTTTTTCCTATATAACAGAATGGACATACATAATCTGACCAAATTTCCACCTTCATAATTTTCGCCTCCAGTAAATTAATTCATGTAGTTATACTGCATTATTAATTCAAGAATTACAACCTTATACCCTTTATTATCCTCCATTACAGCTCATTATTAACGTAAAAAAAGCTGATCGGCAATTAACGCCAATCAACTTTCTCCATTCCCAAGGTGAATTACAGAGACTTCATTAACTCGAATGTCTGCTTAGGAGATCAGCCTTTAACACTTCCTGCGGTTAAACCTTCAATAATTTGTTTTTGTAGAACTCCATAAATAATCATGACAGGAACGATACTGTATACAATCCCAGCTGACATTTGAGCATAATTCGTATTATAAGTATCGCGGAAACCGACCATTCCGACAGGCAATGTTCTTAATTCATCAGTGGAAATGAAGTAATTAGCCATCAGAAATTCATTCCAATTACCGATGAAGTTTACGATAAACACGGTAACCAATGCTGGAACAGTAATGGGTAAAATAATTCGCCAGAATATTCCCTTTGCACTCAAGCCATCCATAACAGAGGCTTCTTCAAGCTCACTCGGAATTGAGCGCATGAACGCCGATAAAATAATAACCGTAAACGGAATGGCTCCGGCGGTATAGGGAATGATTAGCGCAAGATGGGTGCCAAGAATATTCGCGTCTTTCAACAAAATGTAAACAGGCAACAGCAAGGCATTACCCGGAATAAGCATGCCGATCAGTATAAACTGATACAATCCCTTACTGATTTTCAAATAACGCATCCTTGTAATAGCGAATGCTGCCAGCGATGAAATAAGGATGGTCGCGATGGAGCAAAGGGTTGCAATATACAAGCTATTAATAAAGTACGTGCTAATTTTCGCATTTACCCATGCCTCGTGATAATTCTCAAAATGAAACGAAGACGGAAGTCCAAATGGATTACTCGCAATCTCCTGATTATCCGACTTTACTGACGAGAAGAGCACGAACAGGAATGGGTAAAGAATCGCGATCAAGTAGGCAAGTAAAATAATATGACTGACACTTTTTTTCATCGATCTTATCATCATTAGTATTCGACCCTTTCGTTTCTTCTAGCAATCAATAACTGATAAATTGCCGTAATAATAAGAGTGAAAATGAAAATCAGCACAGCGATTGAGTTGCCGTATCCATATTTCGCGTTCGTAATTCCGTATTTGAGCATGTAGGTGGCCATAACATCCGTTGCGCCCCCTGGACCGCCTTTGGTCATGACGATAACAATGTCTGCTGCTTTCATCGCTCCTGCGATGGAGAGCATAATAACAACGGAAATAATAGGCATGATAAGAGGCATCGTAATACTGATCGCTCGTTGGAAACCGTTAGCCCCATCGATTACAGCGGCTTCATCGATTTCCTTCGGAATCGATAGGATTGCGGCAAGAACCATGACAATGTAAAATCCCGTCCACTGCCAGGCATTCGTAATCAAAATGGACACCATGGCCCAATTCGTATCGGATAACCACATTACCGGATTAATACCTATTTTCGTTAGAATTACATTAAACAAGCCGATATCAGGCTCGTAGATGAAGCTCCACAATATACCGACGACTGCAGTTGACATAACTGCGGGGATAAATACGGCTGTTTTGTATAATCCCTTAAGTTTTTTGACATTGCTGATCAATAAAGAGAAAAACACGATGATCGGTACTTGAACGAAAACCGAGAACAAAATGAAATAACTATTGTTTTTAACGGAATTCCAAAAGTTTTCATCCGAAAATGCTTTATCAAAGTTTTTCAAGCCATTAAATTTTGGCGTTCCAATGCCGTTCCATTTCGTAAAGCCTTTGGCGAAAGCATCGATCATCGGATAAATGAAAAATAAGATATAGAGCACGAGGATGGGCAACATAAAAAACACATATGTCATAGGGTTTCGCAATGCTTTATTCATCGTTACCTCCGTGAAGTCTGACTTGTACTCATCTGAACATTCTTATTAAAAAGTACCACCCACTCTTAGGCGGGTGGTACTTCTCAACTCCACTACTCATCTAACATTGCGTTATTTACTCATCGTTATCGTTTGCTTCTGCTTGAACTTTCTGAACGGCATCAAGCATTTTCTTAGCCGTCGTTTTCCCGCCGATTAATTTTTGAATGCCGTCGCTAATCGCCGTGTTCACATCTGGTTGAACCAGAGCATCGAACGCCGGGAATGCACCGCTTGCTTTGTTACCTACAGCAATTATTTCTTTTACTAGGTCAGAAACTTTAGCCTTTGCAAGCTTCGCGCTATCTACTTTCATAGAAGGCAATACGCCATCAGCTTCAAGTCCACGAATTTGCATTTCATCGTTATACAGGTTCTTAATGAAGGATTTAACGGCTGCTAATTGTTTTGGATCCTTTTTAACTTTTGCTGAGAAACCATAACCGTTAGAGAAGCCGCCGTTTACTGCTGTTTGGCTGCCTTTTCCATTGGTTGCTTTAGGCATTGGGAAATATCCAACTTTATTAGTCAATTTACCAGCTTGTTTAGTATCTCCGAATACACTTGAAGCCCAAGATCCATCGTACATCATAACTGCTTCGCCACGAATGAGTTGGTTGCGTTGTTCAGCGTACTCTAGACCAAGCTCACCTTTTTTGAAGTAGCCTTTCTTAACCCAATCTTGGTACTTGTCGAAAGCTGCGACCATTTCAGCGCTATTCCACTTGGTTTTGCCGGTTGCGAATCCGTAAGTAATATCTGGACCTGCATAACGGGACCACAATGTATTTGCTGTCATCAACGGTACCCATGCTTGCTTGGAGCCTTGTGCAAAAGGTGTTTGACCTTTCTTCTTAATGGTAGCGGCCAATTTCTCAAGCTCGTCTATCGTTTTTGGAATTTGCAGCTTGTTTGCTTCAAAGTAAGGCTTGCTGTAGAAATAACCTTCTTGGAAACCGCCGATTGGAAGACCGTATACTTTACCATCAACCGTAAATTCGCCCAAAGAAATAAATTTACTAGTTAAGCCAAGCTCTTTAATGATCGGTGTCAGATCCAGAAGCTTATCTTCAGAAGCATACAGCTTCGTATCGGCTCCACCGAATAGATCGAAAATTGCCGGAGCAGAATCTGTTGCCATTTCCGAACGTAATTTCTCTTTCCGGTTTACGTCGGAATCAACGCCGTCTAGCTTAAAGTCGACTCCTGAAACCTCTTTTTTGACTCTCTTCAATACATCATTAAGTATGTTGAGACGTTGTTGCTTCGACTCACCCAATTGCGTGTGTCTAACAACCAAGGTAACGCTTTTCTCTGCTGCGCCTACTGAACTAAGTGCTGTGGTCGCCAGAAGTACCATGCTAAGCGGAATAAGCAGATGACTTTTCTTCATAAATAGTGGACCTCCTAGAGTGGTTGAGTCTTAACAACTTGATTATATAATGATAGTAAATAATGGTAAGATCACTTTTCGATCATAAAGGGATAATTTTATCTTATGAGTAAAATTGCTACGACTCTATCTTGGTAATTCACTTAAATTCAGCGTTATTTCGACAAACATGACCTTAGTCGACAATACAAAAAAACCTCCGAGTATCCAGCCAGCGTGACAAATAATAAACAGTCTAAAGCCATATTTCGAATAACTGTTTATGATATCCCATATAATCGGCATGACGCCAAATTCAATCTTCGTCTAATGTTAGGGTGACGATCTTATAAATAGAAAGGAGCACAGGCATGTCGGAATCCATAGATCCGCAAATCGCTTCTACCTTTTATCAATATGGGAAAGCGTCATATCTGGATGTCGGGGGACAATTCTATTATCCAGAGGAAATATCCATCGGAAGCGATGTGTCGATTCATGGATATTATTGGCTCAATATTATTGCGCCAGGAGTTGGATCAAAGCCGAAGATTATTATTGGCGATGGCTGTACATGCGATGAGGGGCTAATTATATCTGCTTTAAATCGGATTGAGCTCAAACGTGATGTCATAATCGAATCCCGAGTATTTATTTCAGATACGGATCATGAGTATCGTCAAGTCGGAAAACCCATAACAGCCCAATCAATCATTGAAACCTCAGGTGTAGTATGTATTGAGGAAGGGGTCCGTATTGGTGCTAACTCTGTTATTGTCGGTCATATCCGCATAGGTCGAGGCAGTATCGTACTGCCCGGTAGCGTTGTCGAACAAGATGTGCCCGAGCAATGTATCGTGGGTGGCGCGCCCGCTCAAATCGTTCAAATATACGAGCCGGTCTTGGACAAATGGGTCGATGTGGGCAAAAAAACTAATTACCCTACTCCTCTATTCACCCTAAAACAGCCCCCTCCCCTACTCTCGATCTGCATTCCGACTTACAATCGCTCGGCCAATTTAGACCGCTGCCTGCATTCGATATTAACCCAAATAAAGACTGGTACACCGGTGGAGGTGCTTGTTTCAGACAACGCCTCGACAGACGATACACCTGAGGTTGTAAGACGCTATGCAGCTCGGTATCCCTTCGTAAAATATTCACGCAATAGCGAGAATATAGGGGCTGACCGCAATATTTATCACGTCATGCGACTAGCACAAGGAACGTTCATTAAGATGCAAGGTGATGACGATTATTGTGTGGAAGGCACGCTGATGCCGCTTATCGATGTAGTGAGAAACCATTCTGATTGTGGGATTATTCATATTCACACCCATAACAATGACCGTCGGGTGTATACGGCCGAAGGTGCGCAAGCGTTTCTCTCCTCCACTGCTATTATGTCGACATTCATTTCAGGCATGATTTTGCGCAAAGAGGATCTGGAGCAAGTCGAGCAGCCCGACCTATTCCTTGATTCCTCCTTTAACCAAATGTATCTTCAATACGCCATATTGACGAAAAACCCTAAATTTTGTGTCGTAAACTGGAGCATGTTTCATTTTGAAGGAAATCAACCGAGTGGTTACAATTTTGGTGAGGTCGTCATTCGCAGCTACCAGTCGATTTTAAGCCACTTTATTGGCAAAGGTCTGACGGAAGACAATGTACGTGAGGAAAAAATGAGGGCTCTATACAGCTATATCCTACCTTGGTTTAGAGGCATTATCGCTAATCGTTACCGTACGGATATTAGTCGGTTCGAGGATATTTTCAGCGAGCATTATCGTGATGAACCTTATTATGAGCAAGCTTTAAGCGAGATTCGCACTCTAACAGCTTCTTCACAATCATAGAATTTTTAATAAAATCAGAAAAAGGAAGCTCGGGTGATTCGTCCACCTGAACTTCCTTCTTTACATTGAAACCTTTAATTGAAGTCTATCATCTACTTGTCTTTTTCGCTTCTTCCATATACATTCTAAAGTTCTCAGCGATTTCTTTGTATTTGGTATGGTGCAAGTAATGATCTCCTTCTAATGTCATCACTTTACCAAATACAGAATCTTTGATTTGCTCTTCATGCAACGGTATCCAACCTTTAACACCTGTATTGTTCTCTTGTATAAAGAACATAAGAGGAAGATTATTGGGGAAGGATAAGCTTCTTGCTGCCACAAAATTAGGATAAATGTTTTTCATTTCATTCAAGGTCGTAGGACTATACGAGTTTTTGAGAGTTAGCATTCTCATTTGTTTTTTTGTTGCATCATCAAATGCTAGTCCATCATAGGGGTCTGCACTCATTTTCACCATTAATCTGCCTAAACCTGAATTTTTGAGTAGCTTAAAGGCTCCTAGTGGAAACTCAACATCCATACCGCCTTGCGTTGGAACACTGCTATCGATCCCGACAAATGCACTCACTTCATTTTCATATTTATTCACATAATCTATTCCATATATGCCTGCAATAGAGTGACCCATTAGAATGTAGCGGTCAATATTAAGACTCTGTAGTGCTTCATGGACTTCACTTACAATATTAGCAGTGTTTCTTTCCTTGTCGGTTGCATCACTTAATCCGTAACCAAAAGGCTCAACCGCGACTACTTTGTAAAATGGGGATAGCTCATCTATTAGCAGCTTAAAATCAAGCGCTGGCGCTGATGTTCCAAAGCCTGGAAGCAGTACGATTGTTTCTTCTCCCTCTCCTTGAATCAACACATTCATCTTTTTCCCATCTACAGGTACAAGCTGACCATAGGATTGAATTTTTCCTAGCTCTGATTTGCTGCTAACTTTATTAACGATATAAACAACCCCAAGAAAAACCACTATCAATATAATTAATGCTATTAATGCTTTGAGTAAAAATGAAAGTATTTTTTTCCACAATGGTTTTGGTTCTTTACCTGGTGTCGTCGTGCTCTTCTTCCATTTCATTATCTCTCTAAGTTTCATTATATCTTCTCCTGTCCTCATCGGTTTATTGGGCTACCTTAATGTGCCGCTAAGGAAAGCTTACACGACGAAGATGTACTCCTCATGACGCCAATATGAACTGAATATGAACAGGAGAAAAAATGCTACAAAATGCTACGGCAACAATCCAATTATTCTGTCGGCATTGTTAATGGCAAGATGACAATGAAAGTTGTTCCTCGACCCGGCTCGCTTTCCACACGAATGTCACCTTGATGAAGTGATACGATCTGTTTGACGATAGCTAGTCCCATACCGCTACCTTCGTATTTACGACTGTGAGAGCGGTCGGCCTTAAAAAACCGATCAAATATACGCTTCTGATCCTCTAGAGAAATCCCAATGCCTGCGTCGGATATGCGGACTGTCACATTTTTCATATCTTGTTTGATGCTGACGTTAATAATGCCACCATCCTTGGAAAATTTAATGCTATTACCGATTATATTGGTCCATACCTGATTCAGCTGATCATGATCAGCCGTTAGCGTAACTGCCTTCAAACTCAGCTCAAAATGAATGTTCCGAGCCGACCATTGCGGCTGGATAGCGACGATTACTCGCCTTATCTGTTCATCTAGTCTAAGCGTGACCAGCCGCAGCTGCTGTGACTGTGATTCAAGCAAGCTTAGCTTTAGCAGACTATCGCTCATCTTGGACATTCGCCCTGCTTCAGTAATGATAATATCGAGATAACGATTTCGCTCATTAACTGCGATGCCTTCTTGCTTGAGCGCCATTGCATAACCGGATATCGAGGTGAGCGGCGATTGAACCTCGTGCGAGACGTTCGTTACGAAATCCCTTCGCATCTGCTCTAGCTGCTGCAGATCGTGCATCATTTCTTCGAAGCTGCGAGCCAAAGTACCTAGCTCACCCGTTTGCTTAATATTCAGCTTCACGTTGAAATCTCCGGCTGCTATACGCCTAGTCGCTTTTGTCAGCTTTTTAATTGGTCTTACTAGAAAAATGGAGGCAACGAGAACAAATAGGCTTCCTGTTACTAAGGAATAGACCAAAAAGGTTAATATCCAATATTTCACAAAAGAAGTGGACGGTGGAGCGAGCGGCTCCACAAACATCGCTTTCGTTCCCTTTTCAGTTTCCAACGGCAGCCCTAAAAGGATAGTAGCAATATTCTTAGAATTGACTTGAACAAGCTGTCCATCTAGCACTTTCTTGACTTGTTCCATCGTCACAGTAGCAGTACGGTGTCCGTTTAGTTTTCCGTAAGACTGGAACTGACCTGTCTCATCGTAAATTCGAATGTGATAGGAATTGAGCTGCTTTACCCCACTTAGGAACGAGTCCGCTTCATCTATCGGTAATTTCTCGTAAATTTGCACGATATCCTGGCCAAAGTCAAGTAAGAGAACTTGTAGGTTTTCGTTAAATTTCTCTTTATACATCCAATTTGTTACGAAAAAAGCAATGACAGTACCTCCGATAACGGAGACAAGAAAGGTCATAACTACGCGTGTATATAAAGATTTAATCATTCGTGTACCTCAAGCCGGTAGCCAAGCCCACGCACTGTTTCGATTCGAAAATCCGGTGTAGTCGCGAACCGTTCGCGCAGGCGCTTAATATGTACATCTATCGTTCGATCATCACCAGCGTAATCGATTCCCCAAATCTGATCGATCAGCTGCTCACGCGTATAAATTTGTCCGGGTGTTCCAGCGAGCTTGTACAGCAATTCAAACTCCTTGAGCGGCAGCGTGAACGACTCCAACCCTCTAACCACCTTGTATATCTGACGATCAAGAGTGACATTTCCTAACCGAATCATCTGCGTGGAGCCTATCTTATATCGCTTCAGTAAAGCCCTAACGCGAACCGTCAGTTCCAACGGATCGAATGGTTTCGTCAAATAATCATCCGCTCCAAGCTGGAAGCCTTTCACTTTCTCCCAAGTTTCGCCTCTCGCAGTCAGCATAAGTAACGGAAGATCAGGATCACTTCTCCGGAGCTCCTTACATAACGTCCAACCATCCATAATCGGCATCATAATATCAAGCACGACTAGATCGACCTGCGTCGAGGCATAGACGGCCAGTGCTTCTTTGCCATCCGCGGCTTCTACTGTTTCGAATCCGTCATTGCGCAAAAACAAACAGACGAGTTCACGAATGTTCACATCGTCGTCTGCAACCAGTATTGTAGGCATTTTGTATCCTCTTCCCCTGTTGTCATCCTATATAGTATTAACCATTATACTATAAATTCATTTGGAACTTAGAATGACATGGACAACAGAAAGCTATTTGCTGGGAATGAGATATTATGTATAATCTTAATATGCATTGGATGAATTAATGAGATTAATTAATGGGCTTAATTATGAGGGAGCTATACTAATGACACAAAAATCAACATTTTTAGGGAAAGCACTAGTAAGCACAATTTGTTTGCTTTTCATCATCTCAATAGGACTAAATATATATCAATACAATACAATTAACTCTGAAAGAAATGATAATACGAATAAAGCGAGAAATTTCATAAGTGATCAAGCAGCAACGTTTGCAAATGTATTTTCTGCGGCTGGTAGTACAAATATTCTAGAATACATTAAAAAACCCGATCATTTAAGTCAAATGATTGAAAGTATTCAAATTGCCGACTCCTATTATCTGGCAGCATCGAAGCTTGTATCCGATCAACTCAGTGGTAAAGGCATTATAGAGTCGCGGAATCTTATATCAAATGGTTATCTTTCCGAGCTCCGTGCATATCGAACATTTCTCGAAAGTAATAGCAATGGAGCTTATGAAAATATCGACCAGATTGCGATTGCTATCAATGATCTACAAACGATCTCAAATTGGTTAATCGAAAAAAATAAAAATAATGACTCTGACGTTTATACAGACAATGATTTCTACAAGGAAGTCTATGTAAATCTTAAAAGTGATATTAAAAATCATTATTTTACCGGTTTTTCTTCTTAACATCCTTCCATTTACCGTTCACATGTCGTCGATGAGCCCATTTATCCGATCCTATGGCTGACGAATCGAGTAACTCTTATTTGCTCAAAATGAAATGGTTTTACTTTGTAACGAACTCAGGAATTCCCTATCGACGATTTTTTGCGGTTGGCGGGGGCGTTAGTGTACGTTGCGTTCTCTATCGGCGATTTTTTGTGGTTGGCGGGGCGTTAGTGTACGCTGCGTTCCCTATCGGCGATTTTTTGCGGTTGGCGGGCGCGTTAGTGTACGCTGCGTTCCTTATCGACGCTGTTTTGCTGTTGGCGGGGGCGTTAGTGTACGCTTCGTTCTCTATCGACGCTGTTTTGCAGTTGGCGGGGGCGTTAGTGTACGCTGCGTTCCCTATCAACGCTGTTTTGCGGTTGGCGGGGGCGTTAGTGTACTGCGTTCCCTATCGGCGATTTTTTGCGGTTGGCGGGGGTGTTAGTGTACGCTGCGTTCGTTAGCTAAACACACATTGCGTCTCAATAGAATGCAAAGAGGAGCCGAGCGCATTTCACATGCGCTTCGGCTCCTCTTTAATAGGAATAGTGCTTATTTTTCGCCCAACAATAGCTCCATGATGTACATCTCAAGAGCTTCATAGTTCCGGGATTCCTGATAGCTAGCCACTAAGCCCCTATCCAAACGACGAACCTTGGCCTCTAGCAATTTAACCATTTTCAAGCTATTTTCCAAATGAGCATAAGATAGCTCACCGTATTGTGTTCTCATCGCCTTAACGTCAAGACCGACATATTCGCCATTGCTGCCGTATCCGCTATCCATAAGCACTTTAACTTGGTTAAAGGCCGAACGCAGATTTTCGGCACCGAACGATTTATCTTGATCGTAGCGAAGACCGTTTTGGTCGTTCAGATGGACACCCCATAATTTGTTGTGCGCCAAGCAGAATGCCATTTCCAGAGCAGGGTCAAGACCAGCAAGCACAGCATGCGCGGATTCAAGTAAAGCACCGACGCGGCTAGGATCAGCCGTTCCAGCAGCAAATCCGAGTACATGTCCGACCGTTGGAACGAAGCTGCGGTCGATTGGTTCATTCGGCTTTGGCTCGATCAGAATGCGAATGCCTGGATCGTAGGCAAGCATCGTATTTACTGCTTCGCGCAAGCGCTGCAGGCTGAGGACAGGATCCTTACTCTCCGCGCACAATGTACCTTCTCTCGCTAACCACAGCACTAGACGATCTGAACCAAGCTCTCTTGCGATATCGATGGACCGCAATGATCTCCATAACGCAAACTCTCTGTCCTCTGCCGAATTGGAAGTGTAGCCGCCGTCAATCGTTCTTCCGTCCATCCACAAGCGTGGAGCGACAAACTCAGCTTCCAAGCCTTGCGAGTCTAAATGCTGCTTCAGTTCCTTCGCACGCGACTTGATTTGGCTTTCTGACAAGTCGTTCATATCCGGTACTGCGTCGTCATCGTGAAACTGAATACCCGTAAACCCGATTTCCTTGAATTTAGTCAGCTTCTGCTCGAAAGAAATAGAAGATCTTACTTCAGGACCGAATGCGTCCGCTCCTTCATGTACGTTCCAAGGACCTACCGAATATTTAAAATTTGCCATATTTATCTTCCTCCGTTATCTGTTTTCGTTTATTAAAGCGGATTGCATCGCCGCGAACTTACTAGGTGTAATTCCGACCGTTGCTTTGAATGACCGACTGAACAAATGAATGCTGGAAAATCCAACCACATCTGCAATCTCGGTTAACGTAAGCTTGCCTTCGATGATTCTTTTTTTCGCTTGCTCTATCCGTATATGCGTCACGTACTTCTGAACCGATATGCCAAGCTGCTTCTTGAACAAATGAGACAAATGGTTCGTGGACACCTCAGCATACTCGCTGATTGACGTGTTGTTAAGCTGAGCGTCGGAATAGCTTTCATGAATAAAGTTAATGGCTTTTTCGATAAATGCCCATCCCTTTGTCATTTTGCCTTCGTCGTCCTTGCGATCCGTTTGGTTTTTCAAGAAAATGTGCAGTAATTCCAGGCAAATCGCTTTCATCATCAGGGAGCCTCCGGGCCGTTTATCCAAAAACTCCTTGTGCAGCAGCAAAAACCGTTTTTTCAAATCAATCCGGTCCGCTATTTGCAGATGGGAGATTGGGACAATCGAAGCCAGCTGCATTTCCCTCTCGACGACCTTTTTCCTCATCCGTTTCGACGCGTGCGTATTTATGATTAAGCTTCGTTCTTCATCATAAAAAAGATCAAAGTGAAATATAAATTGAATCAATGGTACTGTCGAGGTCGATTTAATGATATGGGACATCAAAGGATGCATAAGCAAAATATCGCCCTCTCGAGCCTCATACTTTACGCCGCCTAGGAAAAATTCCGCTTCCCCTTGCTCGATATACGTAAAGACGTGATCGTGATCCATCCACTCCCCAGTCAACGAGCTAGACTTCATAATTCTAGCGGCCCTGACGAAAGGGGATATGCTGTTCATCCATGATTGATCCATCGCATTAACCTCCTGACTGACATTGATGCTTTATCTTGAAGCTTTATCTAATATTTAATGGAAACCTTCGCCCCGGTAGTCGCCGATTGCTCAATTGCATCCAGAACAACCTGGTTTCGATACCCGTCTTCGAAGGTAGGGGAAGGGCTGCTGCCTTTTCCGGAAATTCCCCGCATAAATTCATGCATCAAATTGATAAACGTATGCTCGTATCCAATAGGGTGCCCCGCAGGCCAATAAGCTCCCGCATAAGGGTGTGCAACCTCCGTGCAGTTAATCGACCGAAAGCCCTGCATGCCGATAGGGTCATCCTCTAAATATAACTCAAGTGTGTTCATCTGATCCATAGTCCAACGGACCGAACCTTTGGAACCGTTGATTTCGATGCGATTTCCGTTGCGATTTCCTTTGGCGAAACGAGTCGCTTCGAACACACCGACCGCTCCGTTTTCGAATCTCGCAAGTGCAGCAGCTGCATCGTCCACATCTACTTCTGCTCTATCGTCACCGCTTGCCTCTGCTCCCAATCCACCAGACATTTCGCCAACAGGTCTCGTCTTAATGAATGTTTCCATGAGGCCTGACACTTCGGTAATTTCCCCGACCAAAAACCTAGACAAATCGATGGAATGTGCCATCAGATCGCCCAACGTTCCCGATCCGGTCACTTCCTTCCTCATGCGCCACACGAGCGGGAACTCGGGGTCCATAATCCAGTCCTGCAAGTATTGGGCGCGAAAATGATAAATATCTCCCAATACACCCTCTTGAATGAGCTTCTTCGCGAATTGCACGGCAGGCGAGAAACGATAGTTGTGGCAGATCATATGGACGACGCCCGATTGCTCTGCGGCTTTCCACATTTCCTTAGCTTGCAAGGCACTCATTGCGAGAGGCTTCTCGCAGAGAACGTGCTTGCCTGCTTTTACCGCCGCAATGGCGATCTCCGCATGCGAGCTGTTCGGGGTGCCGATATCGATAACGTCGATATCATCCCTCTCCAGCAGGCGGCGCCAATCCGTCTCGTAGCTCAGCCAGCCTAGCTTCTCAGCTGCGAGCCGAACGGCGTTCTCATCTCTTCCGACAAGCGTTTGCAGCACGGGCTCAATTTCCGTATCGAAGAAAAAGGGCAAATCTCTATAAGCATGGCTATGTGCTTTACCCATAAATTTATAGCCGATCATGCCTATGCGCACCTTTTTTTTAGTCATCATGACGGGCTCACACTCCTCTGATCGGAATGTTCAGCTGCTGTTCGACAAAATCGCGACAAATTTCCAGGCTCTGCAGCGGGGTACTCGTCGACTTATCAATCTCGACAGTCATCCAGCCCTTATAGCCAATTTCGTTCAAAGCTTCTATAATCGGCGGGAAATCAATAGAACCAAGCCCAAGCTCGCAGAATACTGGGAGCGCCTCATTGCCTAACAGCATCGGGAAGTCTTCTTTCGTCGCCTCTTTGGACGTCAAATCCTTCAAATGCACATAAGCGACCCGATCGCGGTATTTCCGAATGATCGCCGCTGGGTCCATACCTGCACCAGTCAAGTGAGCCGAATCCGGTGCGAAGAACACCACTTCAGGATCACACAGGCTCATAAGCTCGTCGAGCTCATTCTCGTCCTGTACCTCCGTCCACAAATGCGGATGCAGACATGCTTTGACTCCAAGCTCGAACGTTCTTTTAGCTGCCTCATTAATCGTAACCGCAGCATGCTTCAGTTCCTCCAGAGTTGTAGGCTTCTGGCGGGGGCCGCCGGGACCAAATACCAAATGCTCAGCTCCGGCTTTGGCGATGACGCGCGCTAGACGAACGTTGTAATCGATGATTTCCTGACGAGCCTCAGGATTCGAGAATCTCCGATTCATCCCTCCAGATGCTCCGCCGTAAAGGGCCGTCATCGCAAGTCCGTGCTTCGCCAAAAGCTCGTTGAATTCCTCCATTCGATCCTCGTAGGATAGAACGAACGATGCCCATGGCTCAATCGCTCGGTAGCCTAGCTTAGAAGCTTCTTCAAGCGCCTTGAAATGATCTTCTCCCCACGTAATGGCATGTACCGCAACGTTTCCTTTGAAATTAGACATGATTAAGCCTCCCCTTAATATCGTAAAGATTTTTCCTACCTCAGTATAAAATCAGGCACATCAACTGGTCTTTATCGCCAACACTTGTTTTTTGTCCAAAACAACGAACCTTGTTAGCCTTTTACCGCTCCGGCGGTCATGCCGGTCATAATCTTGTTACTGAAAAATAAATACAAGACGATTATCGGTAGAGAGGTCATTACTAGACCGGCGATTTTCCCGGTATAATCCGTCGTGTACTGGCCGCTGAAGAAGGTTAGCCATATCGGAAGCGTGAACAGCTCGGAAGACTTATTCAGCACTAGAGCGAATGAGAATTCGTTCCATGTGCCGAGAGTGCTTAGAATGGCAACTGTCGACATGATCGGCATGCAGATCGGAAGAATGACTCTGAACATCGTGTAATCGAACGAGCTTCCGTCCATATAAGCCGCCTCTTCGATTTCCTTGGATATTCCTTTAATAAAGCTATCAAATAGAAAGATCGCCACAGGCAAATGAAACGCGATGTACGGTAGAATCAGAGTGAAGCGGCTATCTAGCATCCCCATCCACTTGAACTGCACGAACAACGGCACAAGCAATGCGTGAATCGGAATCATCATGCCCGCCAAGAACAGCAGCATCATGATCTTCTTGCCTTTGAATTCGATTCTGGAAAAAAAATAGCCGATGACAAAAGAGAAAACAATGATCAACGGCACCGCAATGACTGTGTTGAGCAAGCTGCTGAATATCGCGGAACCAATATTTCCGATATTGAAAGCGTTCGAATAATTGTCCAGCGTAGGGCTTGAAGGAAGTGACATCGTGTTTAAGTTGAATTCCTTATTTGTTTTCAAAGAGGTGTAAAGCATCCAAACAATTGGAAACAGGGCTGATAAGGTAAATAGCAAAACAGTCACATTTGTTCCCACATAACCCAGCTTTACCGCAAAAGACGATTTTTTTCTCATTTTTCTTCCCCACCGCCTATCCATCTGGACATCACCAGAAGAATAATCGCGCACAAGATAAGCATGCCGATGGATATCGTGCTTCCATAGCTCAATCGGCTCATCGTGAAGGCGTTATTGTACGCGTATTGCGCCATCACCATCGAACTACGACCTGGTCCTCCACCCGTCATAACGTAAATGTGATCAAACACTTTTAACGTTCCGGTAATACAGAGAATCAGGGCAACGCTCATTACATTTTTCAACAAAGGTAAGATGACGTACACCGTTTTTCTGTACCACGTAGCTCCATCAATTTCACTCGCTTCCAGCACTTCCTTCGATATGTTCTGCATCCCTGCCAGAAAAATAATGAAGTACAAGCCGATATATTGCCAAACAAGCGGAACCGATACCGAATAAAGCACATAGCTAGGATTATCAAGCCATAACACGGGGTCCATGTTAAAGAGTTTTAGCACCCAGTTGAGTACTCCCATGCGATAGTTGTAGATTAGCGACCACAAGTATCCAGTTACGATAGGAGCCAGAACGACGGGCAAAAAAATCGCGATCCGATGCAGCCCCTCCAGCTTCAGAAGCTTTGTCATAAAAAAGGAGGCGATCAGAAAAGCTATCCCTACCTGTCCTGCAACGCAGATAACAGCGATGATGATGTTGTTTTTAAGCGAAAACCAGAAGTCGTTGTCCTTCACGAGCGCGACATAATTTTGCAGCCCGACGAATTTAGCGTTACCTTCACTGTGCACGCTGTAGTACATCGAGATCAACAACGGCAGCAAAACAGTGAACGCGTAAATGATAAAAATAGGAACTAAATAACGAAATGCCGGTCCGGCTTGCAGTTTGAAAAGTCGGCTACTGCGCATACAATCCACTCTTTTCCTGAAAGATAAGTGAGGCTTGGGGGAGCATCGCTCCCCCTGCCTCTCTTGTGATTAGTTTCCCGGCAGCCGTTGTTACTTCTGAGTATCCCTTACGCTCTGTATTTTCTTAGCCAGATCCTCAGGGGTAGTTCCTCCGATTAGCAGATCCTGAAGTCCCTTGTAAATCACTTCGACCAAAGCCGGACTAAGTTGGATATCATAGATCGGCGAGAACTTCTTGTCGCTCACCAGCTTAAAATACTCGACCGACAACGGAGAAAGCTTAGATTCGTCATACTCCGCTACCTTTACTGGTGGCTGTCCGTTAAGTTCGATTTTCTTCCTTCCGAACTCCTGACCGACTACTTTTTTGATCAGCGCGATCGCCGCTTCTTTCTTCGCTCCTTCAAGCTTAGAATTATAGGCTATCGACCAACCAGCACCACCTGCAACAGTGTTAGGATCGCCCTTCCCTCCTGGAACAGGTGGAAGAACAGCCAGTCCAGTCACCTCTTGAACTTCCTTAGGAGCTTCGCGAGTAAAACCGTTCATCGCCCAAGCGCCGTCTATAAGCATGGCTGCTTGCTTATTGAAATACAAAGTGTTTGCCTGCATACCGTCAATGCTGTTAATGTCCGGGTTGAACGTGCCTATCTTCGCCAAATTTTGTAGCGCTTTCAAAGCATTTACAAAATCGGGATCCGTAAACTTCGCTGTACCCGCCTTCATTTCCTTGAACCATTCCGTACCCGTGTAACGGTCGGCCAAAGTACCGAATAATACCGAACCTACCGGTACATTCGACTTGTTGCCCATGGCAATCGGGATAACACCACTATCCTTGAGCTTGCCAATCGCTGCCGTAAATTCATCCCAAGTTGTCGGGAAAGATGTGATACCCGCTTTCTCGAACAACTCTTTATTGTAGTAAATGACATGAGCAGAGAACATCGCCGTCGGTATGCCGTAGATTTTGCCGTCAGTCGTAAACTCGTCGAAGCTGTTCGGCAAAAAGCTGTCTCTCCATTCCGGATCCTGATCCAATGCTTCGTTTAGTGTTCCAACATATCCCTTCGGAATATAGTCGAGCAGCATGGAGCCGTTCGCTACGAACATGTCAGGCAGATCTCCTGAAGCCCCTAACGTCGTCATTTTAATCCGGTAAGGATCGTGCGGAATTCCGTCTTCGACAAGATTGACCTCAGGGTGCTCCGCTCGGAACTCCTTCAAGGCTTCTTGGAATAAAGCGCCGTTCGCGTCGATATCGAAATGTCCGATTGTCAGCTTGATTTTACCAGCAGAAGCTTCTTCGCCCCCATTGCCATCTGAAGACTTTTTGCCACATCCGATTAACCCGATAGAAGCGATAAGTAAAACGACCACAAGCATATGCAATTTTCTATTTTTAATATACATATGAACCCCTCCGATGATTATAAATTAGCGAATGCCTTATCGAACCCTGCCTTGGATCTTACCAGTAGCTCTTCTACGCTTGCAGAAGTAGAAGGTGTCAACACTTCTTGCGCGACGACTCCGGCATAGCCTGCAATCTGCAATCCTTTCAGAAATCCATGCAAATCGATAACGCCTTCGCCTGGATACAACCGATCGCCATCCAACAGCTTCTCAATCGGGCCGTCCTTAGCATCATTGATATGAACGTGTACAATATGCTCCGGCTTTAATTTCAAGAGATCGTCTACTGCTAGTCCGTTTGTATGCCAATGATAAGAATCCACTAGCAAGCCCACATTCCGCGCCCCAATCGTCTCGATCCAATCCAGCGTGTCTTCCATTTTCCATAGAAATGGATTAGCCCAGTGCGTCCGCAAATGCCAGCTGCCTACGAATTCTAGTCCGAGACGTATGCCATATGCTCCCAGAATATCGGCACAAAGCCTTAATCTGCGTGTCGCCACAGCCATGAATGGAGCTGCTTCCTCATCTGTAGACGGAAGAATATACGTACAGCACTTGTAGCATCCTAAGGACGCAGCAGCTTCGGCTGATTCCACCAACGCTTTCAAGCCTTCGCGAAATCGCTCCTCGCTCGATCGCCAATCGACTTCCAAATCAAATGAACCGATAATGACGTTGTTGCTTTTCAGCAGCTGCGTCGCTTTTTCCTGTCCATATTGTCGGATAAAATCAACCGGATCAAGATCTACTGATTTAAAGCCATATTGTGCCGCGCCTGAAATCAATTGCTCGTATGACTCGATCGTTCCCAGTCCAGCCCGTGTTAATCCTCTTATCACTTGTTATACCTCCTAGGACCAATCGAACAATACGCCGTTGTAGTCGTCTTTGTTGTTTCTCAAGCCTTCGTAAGCTTCTTTCGCCTGCTCTGGCTTGATCACGTGGCTGAGTAATGGCTCGATTTGCAAGCGATTTTGCTTCACTAGCTCAAATACGATTTTGGAGTTTCGGACTAATGAATGCTTGACGAACGCGTTTGGCTCTGTCGGATACCGCCATTCATGGCCCCCCTTAAACGTAATACAGCCCCGGTTGTAAAGATGGCAATAATTTAGAACATCCGTCACATCTGTGTTGAACTCTCCTCGAGGGCTGCCTAGGAAAACGATCTCCCCCAAGCTACCAATCCATCCAAGGCTCTCAACGCCAACCTGTGGTACGCCCGTCGCCTCAATCTGCGTCGACACGCCCTGTCCTCCTGTTAATGCAAGAATTTGCTCCTTTATCCCTCCATTCCCGCCGTTAAGCGCGTAATCTACGCCGCATTGGTTAGCGGTTTCAATCCGTTTGGACGATAGATCGACGCCGATGACGAAAGCTCCTTGAAGACGAGCCAGCTGAGCGGCTAAGTTTCCAACCAAGCCAAGGCCTGTTACGCTGACGTAATCTCCGACTTCAATATTGGAAACGCGTACGGATGTAAACGCAACTGTTGCCATCCGAGTAAACGGCACCCATCTTAAATCCAGATCGGCCGGGGGCTTGATTAACAACTGGCTTGTGGATACAACTTGATATTCAGAATGGCTTCCGTAATGAAACACGTTATCACCAATCTTAAAGTCCGTAACACCCTGCCCGACTTCAACGACCTGACTTACACTAGCATAGCCTGGACAAACCGGCAATTGTGCCCACGATTCCTTACCGGACAACATCGCCAGCTCCGTTCCCGGGCTAATAAGCGAATATATCAGCTTCACGAGTACTTCATTATCAGCCAGTGCTGCAGGAATGAACTCTTCTTCTACGGTTTCAACCTGTTGCGGACTGACGAACATAATCTTGCGGTTTTTCAATCGAATCAACTCCTTTGTTATCGCTTACATGATTAATTTAATGCTTTTCTGATTTTAAGTCTTTGATCACAAAACCGATTTTTTGTCTAAAACAACGATCTGTGCATACGCTATCAATCCTTTTTCTTCCAATGTGAACGACAAAAAACCGTCAAGCCGCGCCGCTGCGCTGATTGACGGTTTTTTTGATCCTTAATGCTATTTGATTAACATATCGCTCAAATTTGTTTTAGTTTTGGTTATTGTGGGTTACTTCTCATTAATCGGAAAACTTCTAATAAGATTACATTTAAGCTAATCCATAGGCCAGCCAACACATAACCGACAATGACATCACTAGGATATTCATTTCCTGAATAGACCGCGCTAATCCCTATAATTAGACATAAACAGGAAACCGCTAACACAACTATTATGCGTCTTAATACCTTTCCATGGTGGCGAAAGAGCAAAAAGGCTGTAAATCCATATACGGTCAACGCTATGAATGCATGTTCGCTTGGGAAAGTAAATGGATTGCCGCTAGGGCCGATGCGATGGAATATACCCCGCAGTCCTTCCGCCAGTCCTTCCCCTCCCACAACAACTAGGGCAAAAAATGCAATTGTCAGAAGTCGATCCTTCCCCTTAAACCAGATCCATAAGCTTGCGAGAAGTATGACAGGCAGCAAAATCCGATAGGAGCTAAAGAATGCCCACCGATTCATGGAATCCGTCCAACTATGATCAAATACCTGCTCGACGATATAAATAGTAATCTCATCGAATTTAACAAATTCATGCTCTAAGAAATTTTCGATGAGCCCGATCATTAATGAAAAGAGAGCAATGAATAACGCACCTGCAGTGAGCAGGATAACCTTTACTTTGCGAGCGGAATGGTAATGCTGCATTCCCTTTTCCAACCAAATATCTATACGCTCGTGTATACGCTGCTTGTTCTTCTTATAGAGAATAAATAGAACATAGCCGGTCACCAATATCAACCCAATGACGAGTATGTAGACATTAACGGTGTGATGATATTTCTCCCATTTGGGACCGAGTAGCTTGCCAAGCGAAATGAAGACAGATACCCATAAAAAGGCGCCCGAGTAAGCATACAAAGCATATTTACGAAAAGGAAGCCGTGTCGTACCTGAGAAATAGCCTGTAATATGGCGAACTCCGGGAATGTAATAACCGATGATCAACATTTTATTGCCATAACGGCCGAACCATTTCGACACCTTTTCGAATTTATCCGGACCGAAATGGAAACGGGAGCCGTACTTTTCGAAAAAAGGATTTCCCAAACGATACCCAATCCAGTAAGTAACCGTCATCCCGAGTGTTGTGCCTGTCCCTGCGATAAGGATGCTCAGCAACCAATCCAGTTTTCCTTGATTGACGATGAGCCCTGCATAAGTCATGATTAGTTCTCCTGGTAGCGGAAGGGCAAGCATTTCAAGAAAAAGAGAAAAAAAGAGGACGCTATATCCGTATTGCTCCAGTAAGTGATTTAACATGTCGCTGAGAAAGCTCATGCTCTCCCTCCGTTCCTCTTCCGATACAAAAGCCCCTCCCTTTGCTTATCGCATTGAACACCCATTAGCATTACCACAATTTAAGCGGCATCACGTAGGAATATATGGCCTGGCAACGTTACGCCAATGATAAATAGCTGCGATTCTGGCCATCCAAGGCTGGCCTAAAGTGCTTGCGGCAATGGAGTAGAGCTCTTGCTCCGTAATATGTATACCTTCATTATCTAGGTGCGCGCGCATCAGAAGTACAATGTCTCGTTCTTTCATGGCTGACAATTGCATCGTAGTCATTTCGTTATCATTGAAATGAAAGGCATGCTCTCTTGAAGTAAAAATCCATCGTACATCCGGCATTTCCGATGCTCGGAACATCTTAATAAGGAGCGCTACAGCATCCCTATCCATTGGGTTTATTTCGTCGATACCATCGACAGCAATGATGACGAAACGGTTGTGCTCACGTATTACCTTTTGAAGCTCACGAATCCACGCTTCACCATCAAAAATAACTTTATCCGCCGCTTCATGCAGATCAGATAACTCAAGGCCAAGATCCGTCTCCAATGATTTACTAGCATCATGGAATACGGAAGCAGCATGAGAATAGTCGAGATCGCGTCCCCTAATCATTACTGTCAGCCAGTTATCCTGCTCTTTTGCTTTTTTACATGCGAATTGAATTAACGCTGTTTTCCCCACTCCTGGATTACCATTTATAAGTATGCCCTTATATAGGGAATTACTGAGAAACGCATGTATTTCAATTAATTCGTTGGCACGACCAACAAACAAAGGTGAATAGCCAATTGCTTTATGTTTTGCTAACCAATTAGCGAATTGTTCAGGTTCAAGTATGCGTGAGACTTCCTCCACCATCGTCTCTGTGAGCTTAATAGCAGATCTCGCATCAATCCCATTTTTCTGTAGATTATGGATGAGATCACTATAATAATTAGCCACATATTGCTTTATATCGTTCGTAAGCTCTGGTTCTGACTGTTCCATTTGTTCTAATATGAATGCTCTCATGACTCTGTCGATGGTATAAGTGCCAGTAGTCTCTATCTCTTGAACGATCGAATAGCGACATAGACTGGAAAAATGTGCAATCGGAAAGCCTTGATTGAATTTTATCATTAGTTCCTTAAAGAGACCATAGTCCCAGTTATGCGTGATCGAAAGAATATTGATGGCTCTCTTTTCCTCGTCGCTTAAGTACAAATAAAAACGTCTAATTGCATCTTCTCCCACGTTGAGCTGTGATACTCGTTCCCTTAGGGATTCGATATTTTCCTCTGTGTGCTGTTCGTATTCTGAAGCATATCTATCAAGAAGGTACGGAATTCCTGCACTAGTACTAATAATGGTATCCGTTATGATTTCATCATCAATCTCACAATTATATAGAAATTTTTGTGAATGGGCATGTTTAAAGGGAACAAGAGGCACCTCATGAACGACTTGAGACCATTCGTGATTTATTTTGTTCCATTCCAATGGATCTCTACCACAAATGACGAAAAGTGCTTCGGGTAAGTGAATGATAAGCTCACGGATCCATTCGTCTTTGTTCGACATTGACCCTTGTGTTCTGTTTACGGTCCACAGAGCTTCGTGTGAATCTATAAACACTGTCAAAGGAGCTCTTTTATTTAGGGATAAATATCTTTTGATATCCATGGCTAGAAATTGCGACAAATAGGGAATCATTTCTCTGGGATTAAGCTTAGAATACTGTTCAAGGTATTCCAGTTGTTTAGCTGTAGCCCAATTCATCAGCTTTTTACCGCTTTTATAAATGAGAGCTATCCACGCTAAGAACTTATCGCTATCCGGAACAAGTTTCGAGTAATCTAGAATATTAGCTAGAGCCGACCCTTCTTCAAAAAAGTTGAGATCTTCTTTGCGCAAAGGAATATCCGGATTATACTTCCGCTCATAAACGGTTCTTGCAATATCGTAATAAGCCATATCGATGCGATATGAGCGAGACAAATGCCATCGAAGCTTATCCATAGCTTTTATCGGATCCCACGCATTCGAATCTTCAAAATCCAGATAAGCAAACATGGAGTTAGGGTAGCTTGTCTGCTGGAGATGCTGTAAGTGTCGAGAAAGATATGTTTTCCCTATACCGCCCATCCCATGATAATTCAAAACCGTAATTTCGTTCTTTTCACTTTTCTGTTCGAGAAAATGGATGAATACGTGCAATGCATTTTCTCGATTTACAAACAATCGTGGTTTCCTTAGAACTTCCAGCGAATGCCTCGACTTCAAACCCACTTAGTTTCACCCCAGTAAATCTCAGATTTGCTGTAGATACAAATTCGATCAATTATGAAAAAAGTCCTTCTTTTGACTAGTTCGTCAGTTGCTCCAGCCTATCAAATACAATGTGAGACTCCAGCTTGGTATCGAAAATATGACAGAAAAAACCGTCAGTTCTTCCTGACGGTTTTTTGTAGCTTACGATTTCATACTTCTCCAACGCTTACGCGTCTTTACCAAACGTCGCACCACCGTCTATATACAGCGGAGAACCCATCATAAATCTAGACTCATCAGAAGCGAGGTAAAGCGCAGCGTAAGCAACATCGATCGGAAGGCCGAGCTCGCCGCTTAATTGCCGCTTCTTAATACCTTCCAAAGCCTTCTCGGCATCGTCGTAAGCGGTTTTCAAATAGTTTTCCACGAACGGGGTCAGAATCGTACCTGGGAGGATCGCGTTTACCCGGATTCCATAGGAGGCATAATCAACCTGCATCGACTTGGTCAAAGCAAGCACCGCGCCCTTCGTCGCTGCGTATGCCGTTCTCCTCGCTAATCCAATCTCCGCGACACAGGAGGACATGTTAATAATGGAGCCCCTCTTCTTCTCCATCATATGGGGGACGACATATTTGCTCGGGAGGAAAACCCCGTTCACATTGACTTTCATTACCCGTTCCCAAGTGTCGAGCTCAAGCTCATGAACCGCCCCGACACCGCTAATGCCCGCGTTATTAAATAGCACATCGATACGACCGTACTTCTCAATGATCCGATCTACCATCGCTTTCACCGACTCGGGGCTTGTCACGTCTGCTTGGACGAATAGAGCTTCCCCGTTTGCCCGAACAATTTCCTCCGCTGTCGATTGTCCACTCTCTTCCGACAGATCGTTCACGATTACCGTAGCTCCCTCGGACGCGAACAGCAACGCGGTCGTTTTACCGATTCCCGATCCTGCACCCGTGATCAAAACGATTTTATCTTTCAATCTCATGACTGCACAACTCCTAAGTATGTATATGATAGTATTGCCAATTGCCAAACCAATTGTCGTAGCTTCTGGGTTGTTGTGGGTATTTCTGGGTTGTTTTAGGTTGTTTTAAATAGTTCTAGGTAGTTCTGGATGGTTCTGAGCGAGACCTTGCCATACTTATCTAAATCTAGCTCCTTAGTTTATTATAGTAAACTAAGATTTATATTATAAACTAACAACCTTATTATAACTTCATTGTAGGCTAGAGACAAGAATTAAAGTGGACTAACTGGTCGAAAAACGGGGGGTCGATGTGTTGTAAGTCCATATGGACGGACTAATTCGTCGGATAGCGTGGTTCGGCGTGCACCAAGACGCTGTCGGCGGACTAATTGGCGGGATATCGAGTCTCGATGTGCTGTAACCCGTTGTCAGCGGACTAATTGGTGGAAAAGCGAGGTTCAGTGGGCTGCAAGCCGCTCTCAGCGGACTAATTGGTCGAAAAGCGTGGTTCTGTGTGCTGCAATACGCTGTGGACGGACTAATTGGTGGAAAAACGGGGATTCGGGGGCCGCAAGACGCTGTGGGCGGACTAATTGGTCGGATAGCGAGGTTCCGCGCGCTGCAAGCCGCTCTCAGCGGACTAATTGGTGGAAAAACGAGGTTCAGGGGGCTGCAAGCCGTTGTCAGCGGACTAATTGGTCGGATAGCGAGGTTCCGGGCGCTGCAAGCCGCTCTCAACGGACTAGTTGGTCGAAAAGCTTGGTTCCGGGCGCTGCAAGCCGCTCTCAGCGGACTAATTGGTTGGATAGCGAGGTTCAGTGTGCTCCAAGCCGCTCTCAGCGGACTAATTAGTCGGATAGCGAGGTTCGGCCGGCTGCAAGCCGTTGTCAGCGGACTAATTCGTCGGATAGCGAGGTTTCGGACGCTGCAAGCCGCTCTCAGCGGACTAATTCGTCGGAAACCGAGGTTCGGCCGGCTGCAAGCCGCTCTCAGCGGACTAATTGGTCAGAAAGCGAGGTTCGGCGTGCTACAAGCCGCTCTCAACGGACTAATTGGTCGATAAACGCGGGCGCCCCCACGCACAACAAAAGGAATGCCGCGGTGGCATCCCTTTAATGTTAACGTCATTAATCAATCGCTATTGGTGTGTTAGGATCATTGCCCCACTCGGCCCATGATCCTTCGTAAGGTCGAACATTCTGATAACCAAGTAATCTGAGGACAAAATATTGGTGCGCTCCGCGTACGTTAGTTTGGCAGTAAGGAACGATCGTTTTCTCCTTCTGCACACCAGCGCTTTCGAAGAGTTGTTTTAACGCCAGATAACTTTTGAATTTCGGCTGATCTGGAATTGTTTTATCGATAGTATCAGTCCACTCCAGATGAATCGCGCCCGGGATATAGCCACCCCGCTCGTTGTTTCTCAGTTCTGTCCCACGGAATTCCTCTATCGTACGAGCATCAAGATGAACTACCTGCTCCCCGTTTAACTCCTGCACCAGTTGGCCTTGGGTTGTAATTAACTCCGGATTGATAGTCGCTTCAAAATTCCCTTGCCGAGCCTCGACCGTATCTTTAGAAATAGTTTTTCCGCTCGCTTTCCACGAGGTGAAGCCACCATTCAATATCCTAACATTATCCCATTTACCGTAATATTCTAAGGCATAGAAAACACGTGCGGAATTGTTGGACAAACCATCGTCGTATACAATAACGGTCGTATCCGCATTTATTCCTCTCTCTTGCGCCAACTCTGTAAACCGCTCGGAAGAAATGATATGAATTCCATCTGCCGCCTTCAACTGCCCAGAGGTCAGTGAAACTGCCCCGGGAATGTGTCCTTCCTCATATCCCTTCGGTCGAGCATCAATGATTACCACTTGCTCGTCATGCAATTGTTGCTCAACCCAATCAGCATTCACGAGTAAAAAATCATTTGGATATTGCTCTGAAATCCCCATTATAAACACCTCTCCTATTAAAATAAGTTCATACTCAAGTATCGCTCTCCAGAATCTGGAGCTATGCACAAAATCCGCTTATCTGGCCCAAGCTTTTTCGCGGCTTCCAAAGCCGTCCATACGGAAGCCCCGGCAGATGGTCCGACTAAAATTCCTTCTTGTGAAGCCAATTCACGCATCGTTCGTATGGCATCTTCATCCGAAACTTGAACGATTTCGTTATATAATTCTGTATTCAATATGGAAGGAATAAATCCGGGACTTGTTCCGACCAATTTATGTGGACCCGCTTGTCCTCCTGAGAGAACAGGGGAGCCTTTAGGTTCAACAACAACAATACGAATACCAGGAATCTTTTCTTTTAACACCTCTCCGGTCCCTGTAATCGTCCCACCAGTTCCAGATGTTGCGATAAAGACATCTAGCCTACCCTCCATCTGCTCAATAATTTCTAGTGCAGTCGTCCCCTTGTGGGCATCTGGGTTAGCTGGGTTTTCAAACTGTTGTGGAATAAAGCTATTCGCAATTTCCTCTTTTAATTCTAGAGCTTTCTTGATTGCACCGGGCATTCTTTCGTCAGCTGCGGTAAGTACAACTTCTGCGCCATAGGCTTTAAGGATATTAATGCGTTCCAAAGACATATTATCCGGCATGATTAAGATGGCCCGATACCCTTTCGCAGCTGCATTCATGGCCAAGCCAATTCCAGTATTGCCACTTGTCGGCTCAATAATTGTAGAGCCTGGCTTCAAGAGACCTGCTTTTTCTGCTTGTATAATCATGTTAGAAGCTGCTCTATCCTTGACACTGCCACTTGGATTAAACAATTCTAATTTCACGTATACTTCTGCATCGTCCTTACCGACAAGTCGATTGAGCTTGATTACTGGCGTGTTACCAATCAATTCTGTAACGCTATTATACAATTTATTTATTTGAGTCATCATATTTCCCACTTTTCAACGTTTTTTCTTCCATATATACAACTTATTCAATGTGTTTTGTTGGATATTGTAATTATAGATAACTAGCTTCAATGTGTCAATAAATGGACCGATTTGTAACCTATTCACCATCACTGTAATACCCTATATAGACAAATGACTATTTTAAGCGGAGGTTATATTATGGATCGCGGATTTTTCCCAGGTGGTGGTTTTGGAGGAGGTTTCGGACGCCCCTTCTTCCGACCATTCCCTCATCCTTTTTTCCCAAATCGTTTCTTATTTCCGTTCTTCTCCTTCTCCCCGTTTTTCTTTCCTTTCTTCAGAGATGAGAAAACAGATGACATGTTATTCGCGCAACACCAAGCCCAGCATGGTGACACGTTAGCAGCAGTGGGGCACAAATATAACATCCCCTATTCCATACTGGAGGAAGCGAACCCGCACATCGCTAATCCAAATCAACTGAATCCCGGAGAAATAGTATCCGTGCCTCGTATTTCCAATATGGTTTGCCAAAAGAGCTATTCCGAAATGACGGGTTCAATGCAGCAAGGTCAGACCATGATGCAACCATCTTCTGCCCCTAGGAATGGCTGAGAAGAAAACCATTGATGATTTACAGGGTATTCAAGTAATTATATAATACTTCTAAGGTAACGCGAAGTTAACTCCCCCCTTATGGGCTGGAGTTTTTTGCTTTATTATAAACATTCGAGGAGGAGATTCTATGCTACAAAAGTTTAATGCGGCCGATCGAGTGTTGAGTAACAATACGTTTATTTCTAATGAAGTTCAATACAATCTGCTCCACCGTATTTCCGAATCAACGGGTTCTTCCTGCTTAAAGGCAGATGATGAAACGATGATCTATGCCCAGTCAACGGGAAACAACGCGTGGATTTGGATTTCTAAGAACATCTCCGTAACTAGGCAGGATGAGCTACTGCAAGAACTAATAGATTTCCTTAAAGGGACTACATTGCCAGGAGTCTCTGGAGAACCAACGCTGACAGAACGCTTTGCGCAAATTTATTCCAAGGCAAATAGTGTTCAATATCAACCTACTATGAGATTAGAGTCTTACTTTTGTTCAGAACTACATAAGCCGGTTAATGTAAGGGGAACAATGCGCAAAGCAACGAGAGAAAACGTGGAAACTGTAGCGGAGTTTTTGGCCGGCTTCTCAGAGGGTGCATATGGGATCGTGGTGGACCCAGCTACTCAAATTCCAGAAGCAGTGGGAATCATTGATACAGGTGGTCTATATCTCTGGTTCGTAGACGGTCATCCTGCATCAATGGCTAATATCGCACATCGCTCTCCAAGACATGCCAGAATCAATGCGGTTTACACCCCAGCCTCCTTCAGAAAGAAAGGATATGCAAGCGCACTAGTCGCAGAGTTATGCTCCATCATCACATCTGAGAGCTTAGTACCTATGCTGTATGCTGACTTAAACAATCCAGATTCAAATAAGGTTTACCAAAAAATAGGCTTCGTTGAAAGTGGGAAAATAGTTAACATTAAGTTTAAGTAGATATTGAAAGCAATTGAATTAAAAAACGTACTAAAAGGTAAAATTCCTCCTTTGCCCAGTAAGTGCAACCCCAATTAAAATACCATATAAAATAAATATTTACATTAATCCCAATTAATTACTATTTGTTGCTTCATGTCGATTATTATCAGGTGATACATAATAGTGGAAGAATAGCTGGTACCTTTAAGAGCGAACTCAAATCATGAAGGAGGTGCTGAAGGTCTAAATTTTATTTGAACAGGCAGTTTAGAGCAACCTTTTGCTTATGAATCGCGTTATGTTAAATAATTTGATGTAAAAAACTGCCATTTCAAACGAGGGATTTTAATGCGAGTTATTGTTATCTGCTTTTTGCTTATACTTGCTTTTTTGACTGGATGCTCAAATCAAGCGAGAAACATACCACAATTATCCAAAGAAATCCAATCGCTGGATTCCTATCCTGCACATATTGCTTGGGATGATAATCTCTACGGAATATCACTTGAAGAAATCCATCAAGATGGGCTCGGAATAGATCTCGGCATAGTGGAGCGTTTCACATTAGAGATAAAAAATAACGGGGAATCAAATATTCTACCTGTTGGAAGCAAGATTTATGAAATTGTTAACATAGATATTAAAGAATCAATTGCAGTTGAATTAGACGGTAAATATATAAAAGCAAATAAGCTCCAAAGTCTACAATGATTTATGAACGGTTTTTAAGTATTTTCAATAAACAGTAGTAAACAACCATAATAAAAATCATTGTAAAAAACCCCCACCATGTAATGAAGTGAGGGCCGAGATTTATCCTGGACCGAATTGTAACGATAACTCGTTGTTTACCAAGGCAATGTATCATCGAGATAGAAGAAGCTCCCGGACGGGCCATCCTCAGGTAGTGTTGCCGCCAAAATGCTTGTACGACTACCTTCTACCTCATCGATGTCCGCAGCACCTCCACCTAATCGAGTCCGAACCCAACCAGGGTGAACAGAGTTCACTTTAATGGATGTTCCTTTAAGCTCAGCTGCCAAATGAATTGTAAAAGCGTTCAGCGCTGTCTTGGATGCATTATAAGCAAATGTTTTGATCGAATATATAGGTGATTTAGAATCTGCATGTAGAGTAAGTGATCCGAGCACGCTCGATAAATTCACAATGCGTCCAGCATCCGATTTTAGAAGGAGTGGTAATAGAAGCTGTGTCAGATCAATTTGAGCGAAGAAGTTGGCATCAAATGTGTCACGAACAATATTCAGCGGTATTGTACTTGTTCGGTTAATAACTTCAATAGAAACATTTTCCTGATCCAGCAATATCCCTGCATTATTGATCAGAATATCTAGCTTCCCATAATTCTTATCGAAGTATTGATAAGCAGCCACATTGTCTTCATGCACATTCACGTCGATTTTAATACTTTCTACATTGAGACCATCTTGTTTAAACTGTTGAGCGACCTCATTCCCCTTCTGAGCATCACGTGCACCAATTACTACCGTAGCTCCTAGTTTAGCAAGCCCGCGCACCGTTTCCAATCCAATACCCCGAGCTCCGCCCGTTACAAACGCCACTTTACCGGTTAAATTTTGTGCTGTTGTCATATCTAAATCGTCTCCTTTGTCATTGCAAATTATGTGGGTGAGGTGAAACTTATTAATTGATTGAAAAAGCTCTCCATTACGGGAATGATCATTCTCTTTTACTTAAAAAAAGAATGATCTCTCTATTTGTGCAAAGCCTTAATTGAAATTTCGGCTATCCGGTACAGCTTTTCTTTGCTTATCGATGTTCGTGCCATTACTCTAAGTCCCAGAAGTGTATTAAGCAAGGGCTCCGCGAGATCTTTGGCATCCAAATCAGATACAAATTCTCCGTCCTGCTGACCCCATTGAATAATATCCGAGAGTAGCTGTTCCTCCGTTGCGAAGCCTTTAGTTGCCTTGGAATCTATATCCGCATCACGCCCAGCAAGCTCTATAGCAGCATTCACGAATAGACACCCCATAGGTGAAGAACCCTCTCTATCCTCAATGGTGTACTTGAAAATGAAATGAATAGCTTGCGAAGCTGTTTCAGCCTGTTTGATTCCACGTTGAAGGCGAGTATTCATGATGTCGGCATAACGATCCATAGCTTTAAGAAATAAAGTATGTTTATCACTAAAGGTGTCATACAGGCTTCTTCTGTGGATTCCCATACATTCAACAAGATCAGACACCGATGTTTTCTCATAGCCCTGTTCCCAGAAGAGCTGCATGGCCTTATGAAGTACCGCATCCTCATCGTATTCTTTGCTTCTTGCCACTCAAGCTCACCTCCCGAATTTAATATATCATTATGAGAACGATCAGTAAAGAATTAATTTTTATTACATAAAACAGATTAGGACGCTGATGCATTGACATCATTTCAACTGGAAAATTGCTGTCGAAGAGATAAACTTAATTCATGCAGCTGTTCGATTTCTACCTCAACTTTTTCTACGGTTTCGATTTGATTGTCACATACGCCCATCAATTCCTCCATTGAACTCATGCCCTGTTCTATTACTGCAGATATATGCGACATTTCGCTAGTTACACCAGCTGAATCTTCTTCTATGTTCGCCATCATTTGGCTCATGCTGGGAATAAACTCTAACAATTCGTCAATGGTCTGTTTCACGCGGTCAAAATCTTTAGCAAAGCTCTCTACTCGACCCATCGAAATTCGGACCATATCCTGTTCACTTTCCAGCTGAGAGGCAGTAAGATCGCTCTCGGCACGAATCGCTGACATAATGTCTTGGATTTCCTCGGCAGCACGCTGGCTATCACTCGCAAGCAATCGTATTTCCTTAGCTATGACCTCAAAACCTCTACCGTATTCACCTGATCTAGCAGCTTCAATAGAAGCATTCAAAGCGAGCAACTCCGTCTGATCAGCCATCTGTTGAATCCTAATGATCATGGCCTCCGCGCTCCTTGATGATTGCTTCAAAGCTACCATCGTATCCTCTACCTTGCTAACCGATTGCGCAATGAGTACCATGTCCCCTAACAGTGCTCCAGCTTCGTTATGACTTGCCACGACGGACAGTTCCGTTGAGCTTGCGTTCTCTTCCATTAGCTCTGACGAATGAAGTGAAGATTGAATACTCACATGAATGTTGCGGAGCTTTTCCCCCATTTGCTCCAGTGACCATGCTTGAGTACCCAGCCCACCTGTTACTTCCTCAAAGGCATATTTCATTTCCTTATTGGTGCGCACATTTTGTTTTATCGTCTCCGATACGTTACTAGAGGTGGTTCTGATCTGTTCGGATAAGGATTGTACATGCCCAAGCAGCTCCCTGACCTTGCTATCCTTGCTGTCTCTCTCAGCTTCCAATTGATCTGTTATTTGACGCTTGGAGCGAATTTGCAATATCGTTGCGCTTGAGGTCAAGACGAGGAATACGGCATGGATTGTGACCATGAGTAGTGGATAATGCTCTGTCCCGAATACGAGCTGGGGGAAAAATAAGAACCCTAGAACATGCTGGAGAATAAACAAAAGGGTCATCAACAGAATCAACCGAACATTGTCGTAATAGGCCGCCGCTGCGATGACCATAAAGATAGAAAAATGGAACTCAACACTCCCTCCACTTCCACTTATTATGGAAAAGCTAGAGAAAGTAAGTGTGAGTATGATCAACCAAGGCAAATAATCATGCTCTTTATTTGTGAAATAACAGTAAGCGGCAAAGATTAGGGTAACGATAGGCAATAAAAAAATGCCATTTTGCGCCCACTGGAGTATACTGTTCATCTCAAATACGCTACCATGAGCTCCCATACCATCTGAAAGCTTGACGTTTTTTGCAAGGATAAAAATAATGGCGTTAAGCAATACGGCAGCGCCGGCCAGCCCGAGCATGAGACGATTTTTTTTGTGCAGCATTAACCTCTTTCATCCTCTCAACTATCTTGAAATGCACATTTTGTTGCAACTGAATAAATATACAACAGCCATTTGAAAGATTTCTGAAACTTTAGCATTTCAGAATAAATAGATAGACCCATGCGCAATTGCAAGGGTCTCAAACGGCGCTTTATTTGGGTCATCTCTTTAATATTGCCAATTAACAACTTAATAATTATATTTATGGTAATATCAGGAACATGAGCTTCGAAATAATAATTAACTTGTCCGTTCACTTAACTTAATTGTACGAGGAGTGAAAATATGCGAAACAAAATAATCATTCTTAATATAATGGTTACATTAGCGTTAGTTATTGGGATCACTGCCGTATCACATTATGTAAACCAGTACCAAATAAAAAATGATACTACACACATTCAATCTAGACTAAACGACTGGCTAAATCGAGGCAATAATAGCAATGTAAATCCTCATGTTCTGCAAGTTATACAGCTAGACAAATCAACAACTTATATCGCATTATTCCAAATTGAAAATGAAATTGTTGGTTATGCTGAATTGATTAAAGGGTTTAACCATAAGCTAAAATTAAAAAGTTCAAGCTACGGCCCGAATATATCGTACAAAGACATAAAAACCAACAAAGGAATTTATGGAGTTTTAGTTGGTAAGAACTCTAATTTACAAATTGATCATATTTCAACAAGTTTAAGTGAACAAGATTATAGCTTTATCTCAACCGTGGTTAATGAAAAACAATTCGTAAAGTATGAAAAGCTCCCACAACATTTATCCAAAACTTATCCCGCAGTAATTACTTTATATGATGAGAAGAATAATCTACTTATTAATCCTGAACTGTGACCCAAAAGCGAACGCTTGGAAAAAAGTTACAGCACTTTTCGGGTCTTTTGCGGTTATAATCAGAGTTACGATAAAATTAGGTATGTGTTTTCATTATCTTGACCGCCAATGGGACACGGGGAAGCCCGATAATGTCTTTATTAAAGCTGTGTAATTTCCTTCTTCAATTCTAGCAATCACTCACACACCCAACACAAGGAGGAAGTTAGATTTGGTATTTAGTTCAGTCATATTTTTGTTTTTCTTTTTACCGCTTGTTCTTACCCTCTATTTTGCTGTTCCGTTCAAATGGAAAAATGCGATTTTATTAACTTTCAGCTTGGTCTTCTATGCTTGGGGTGAACCTAGGTACGTCGTTCTAATGTTATTATCCATTATCATGAACTATGGTTATGGGATTTGGATCGATAAAACAGAAAATAACGAAAAAAAGAGAGTCTCCATATTAACGTTAGCAATTGTCGTGAATATTGGACTTCTAGGATTTTTTAAGTACGCTAACTTTTTTGTCGATGCGATGAATTCTGTACTACAAACCAATTTTCATCTAGAACCAGTACCATTACCTATAGGAATTTCCTTTTATACGTTCCATGCGCTTAGTTATTTAATTGATGTGTATAGAAAAAGAGAAAAAGCGCAACGAAATCTCTTCAGCTTGTCGCTTTACATTACATTTTTCCCGCAGCTTGTAGCAGGCCCCATTATTCGATACAATGCTGTCGCCGAACAACTCAGCAAACGCGTATTTTCCTCCACTCAATTCGCTGAAGGAATTAAACGTTTTATTCTGGGGTTATCTAAAAAGATCCTTTTAGCCAACCCTCTCGGGTCCGTAGCAGATACCGTGTTCACCACCTCTACAATGGACCTTTCAACCGGGAGCGCTTGGATTGGAATTATGGCTTATACCCTGCAAATCTATTTTGATTTCTCAGGCTACAGCGATATGGCTATCGGCTTAGCTAAAATGTTTGGCTTTGAGTTCGCAGAGAATTTTAATTATCCGTATATTTCTAAGAGCATTTCTGAGTTCTGGCGACGCTGGCATATCTCCCTTGGCAGTTGGTTCCGGGATTATGTTTATATTCCGCTCGGCGGAAGCAGAGTTGCATCGTGGAAGATCTATCGCAACTTATTTATTGTGTGGGCACTAACGGGGTTCTGGCACGGGGCGAGCTGGACTTTCATTGCATGGGGCTTATACTACGGGATTCTTATCGCTTTAGAAAAAGCCGGCCTCGAGAAGATGCTTTCTAAAATTTATCCGTTAAACCATGCTGTTGTGCTGCTGCTTGTTATGATTGGATGGGTATTCTTCCGCGCTGACAACTTTGGATACGCAACAGATTTCATAGCTTCCATGTTCTATTCTCGTGGCAACGAAATATTCGATTCCCAAGCACTCTCTTTGTTATCTCTGAATTGGTTCCACTTTGCCATTGCTATTATTGTTGCTATGCCTGTGTATCCGAAGCTGCAGAAGCTACAATTCAACAAATCGATAACGAAAGTACAAAGTGCTGTTTCATTCCTGTTTACCTTTTTCCTTTTCGCACAAGTGATCTTGTATCTTATTAATTCAACCTATAATCCCTTCTTATATTTTAGATTCTAACCTTTTCAACTGGAGGACCTAAGTGAATAAGCCTATTTCCATCGTTTATATCGTCACATTTTTAGCTATCATATTTGGTTTCGCAATTACGAGCATCATTTCACCAGATAGAGACATCTCCACCGTCGAAAATAGATCTTTAAGCAAGCTGCCCACTATTAACGCCAAAGCCATTACAACACGCAGCTTCTTCGAAGACATGAATCAGTATGTAAATGATCAAATCGTATTCCGTGACGAAATGGTTAAAATCTATCAAACTCAGCAAAATTCTAAGATTTATAACTCTATGCTGTTCGAGAACATTTTTCACGCTCAAGAGTCACGCACTCCCGAAGACGGAACAAAAATTAAAGACTCACGAATCGTGTCCAAGCTTGTGGTGACCAATCACAAATGGATTTTACCCGTTCCCGACAAGGTCGTTCATACGAATAGAATTGACGAATCGACCGCGAAATTAAACGACGTAGTTAAATTCGCCGAGGATCTAAATACGGAAACATTTTTCGTCTTTAACCCATCGAGAACCAAAGCTTTAATGCATCTATATCCCGAATATATGCAAACCGACGCTTACGCCAAATCTAAAGAGTATTTCTTATCTAAACTTGATAAAAGCGTGAATGTGGTTAATATCGGTGACAAGTTTGATGCCTTTACGAAGGCGCAGCTGGAAGAGCTTTACTTGGAAACCGACCATCATTGGAATATTAAAGGCGCTTTTACGGCTTACCAGGAAATGATTACGCAAATCTCTAACAAGTCTACCCAGTTCAAAGACAAGCCCATGTCCTTGGGTGAAATCAATGTATCTAAACTAACAACGGGTAAATTCGAAGGCAGTTATAACACTCAAATCAACTTTGCTATAAATCCAAAAACAGCTGACAGAACAACCATTTACGAGCCAAAAGTGCCGTTCACCTTTTCCAAACTTGAAGTTATCAATAAAGATGGAACAGAAAACATTAAAAAGTTTAGTGATTTTTATGGTTTCAAAAGAGGTCAAAGCACTTATGCATATGGGACCATCTACGGTGGAGACAGACGAAAAATCACTTATGAGAATCCAAAGGCTAACAATAAATTAAATGTCGTGCTGCTTAAAGATTCTTTCATGAACCCTTTAACGCCGTATTTAGCTCAAAATTTTCACAAGCTAACGGTTTACGACAACCGCTATTATTCCGAATTCAGCTTGAAAGAAATCCTATCGAACGAGCATTATGATATGTTCATCATCGCTTTCCATGACGACAATCTATTTAGCGGCAATTATGAATTTGAAAAGAAATAACAACGTACAGCCGGCCTGCTTCCTACCATTTCTGGTAAGTAGTAGGCCGGTTTTATTATTTAGAAGACTAATAAATTTCAAGCGTCACTTGGCCATATCCTTCTTTAATTTAGCTTTTGAACTTCTAATTTGTACCACCCAGCTTCTCCCAAGAAATCAGATCTCGTCAATCCATTCTCACCTAACAAAAGGCGGTAATATGTTATAGTTCCATCATGAGCTATTATAAAGACTCTATTTGTGCTCAACTTCTTAATCCAGCTTATCAGCCTCAATCCAAGCGGTACGAAATCTGATTCAGCCAAAGTATTTATCCATTTTTCCCATAACTCCTGATCGTCACTTTCCAGTACGGTAAAGTCTGGATAATCATTAATAATATTCTTAAGTGGATAGCTCATATCACACCTCAAAACATAGTCTTCTGGATTTGTTGGGAATGGGAACATTCGCGGTCCTACAATTGGACTAACGTATTTTTTAACCGAGTCTAGTTCACTCGTAATAATGTTTGTTGTCTCAATTGTTCTTATTGTTGGGCTGGAAACGAACACATCATCCTCATTAAATGAGAATACTGTCTTTAGATGAGCAACCTGCTCACGACCTTTTTCGGTTAAACGGGGATTTTCAGTGTTTAATCTATCCGGTATATCCGTATTATGTAATCCTTGCCCGTGGCGAACAAAAATGATTTCCACTAATTCCGGACCCCTTTTGACTTATTTAGTCGCCTTTAGGTGACCATCTTCCAGTAGTAATTTAATTTTTTTCTGTTAAGAATCGTTAATTCACTCGGTACTCTTTCATCTTTTCACAATCTTCCCTGTAATTACCAGTTAGTTAGACGGTAATTAAGTTCAAATGTTGCTGTACAATGCATTTATATTTTAAAATGAAAAATCGCGTCAAGTAGATAGACGCGATTCAAACTTAATCTAAACTCCATGTATGAATTATAGTACCGTTCTTTCTAAGAATGCTGGACCTTAGAACACTTTTGTCCCTCAACTCATTGAAAAGTAAATAATACTCTTTTTCAAGAGTTACCCGATCATCGCATTGTTTTCCCTCATGTAAGCTTGATGCTGTTATATATCCCTTTACTCTCCATATCGGATTATCGTCTACCCAATCACCATATAAAAAACCTTTCCATTGATCTCCATGAGCTGATTGTAATAATGTTTTATTCGGACTATCACTAGCAGCTCTAAAAACTTCTAGTCGAGGCGAATTGTTATCAAAAAACATATTCCCACACTCGCTACACTGATACACCATTTTAGATAAATTCGTTGATAGCGATCTAATATTCATCAATGCTTTTTCTTTATCTTTTGCAGTTGGTCCTGATTTTTCGATTGCATGATCAATTTCATCCAAGAAATCAAACCAGTCTTGATCTGATATTAAGTGAGCCTTATAAGGCAAGTAATCAGTTGAATCATATATGGGATGACCACATTCGCACATGAATTTCATTCTCTAACATCCACCTCGTTCTTGAGACGTCCTTCTGATCTGCAATCTCGTTTTCGGATACTACCCCATAACTACTCAATAAGATTTTTCAAAATGGTGGCAAGTGATTTTCATTTTCCTGTTTAGATAAAAGCGATGAGCATCATGTCTTTGAACCCCTGAATCCAAGTGCATTCCATCACATTGATTCTTTAACAATTCCTCATCTAGCAAGTCGAACAGTTGTTTTCCGTATCCACTTGAACGACTTTCTTGATCGGTGATTAGATCATCGACATACAAATACTTTCCCCAAGCTAAAGAATCACAAATTCTGTAACCAGCTGCTGCCTTTGCTACCCCATTTTCAAATATTACAATTAACTTATATCCATATTCTAACTGTAAATGCTTGATTTTGCTCAAATACGTTTCTTCTTTAAGGTGGGGGCGTAATTGTTTCATTAAAGTATAGGTTGTTAGTATTTCTTCATCTGACTTTACAATGGATACTGGCATAGCGACCCTCACCTTTACTTGTGTTCTTATATCTAATTTATCGCCATCAATGGACTAAATAAAGGTCCAATTCCATAAATATTCGATGTGCCAATTTTATTATCTTGTCCGCTAGGTGAGCAAAAGCAGCTAAACTTGATTATTCAGCCCCGTTACCTATCATCTCAACAAAGAGGCTACCATATGGCAGCCCCTTAGTTTCGTGTCGTTCAACTAGTACTTTCTATGCTTGTAATACTTGTACTTCATACTGTCAATCTCAAAAACATTTTGAAATTCAAAACCACATTTTTGAATCACTTTATTCGACGCAAGGTTGTGTATCTGAGCAATAGCAATGAGTTCCTCGACATTTGTTTTATCAAACAAATACTTAATTAATCCTTTTGCGGCTTGTGTCGTGTACCCCTTGTTTCTGTGGTCGTTGGAAATTCCATAATAAATCTCTCTATTGGGGGGAGGCAATTCATCCTTTATTCCTGTACCGCAAACACCGATAAACTGGCCAGTAGCTTTGGATATTATACTCAACCTCAAACGTAGCTCTCCAATATCTCCATCTCTGGATACAGCATTCAAAAATTGTTTGTTTTCTGGTATTTCATAATTTTTGAACCAGTCTTCCCTTTGCTCCATGGATACATTCCAATCAGTTAAAAATTCATAAAAGTGAGGCTGCCAGGTAAGATTGTGGAATTCGTCTAAATCCTCAACCCGATACTCTCTTAAAAGGATATCGTCACACTCTATAGTAAAGATGTCCTCGTTCTTTTCTTGTGAATTGCCCATTTATATCCCCCACTATTGTATAGACTTACGCTAAAGCTCAATAATCTTAGTAGCAATATTTTTGCAAAACTCACTATCATGCTCCACAAAAAGAATCGTTGGTGAGTATTCAAGCAGCAGCTCTTCAATCTGCATACGAGAAATAACATCAATATAATTGAGCGGTTCATCCCAGATTTGCAAATGAGCTTGCTCACTTAGGCTTTTTGCGATTAGCACTTTCTTCTTCTGGCCACCGCTAAAAGCTGAAATATCCTTTTCAAATTGAACTCTGGAAAAATCAAGCTTTCTTAAAATCGCTTTAAATAGGCTCTCATCAATGCCATTATTTATAGCGTAGTCCGTTAAATTGCCCTGTAAATGTGAGGTGTCCTGCGAGACGTAGGATATTTTAAGCTGACTACCCTTTCTGAAAGTACCAGTATAATGAATACTCTCACCGCAAATAAGCTTGATAATGCTTGATTTTCCGGAACCATTTTTACCTGTAAGCGCAATGCGATCACCTTGTTCTATAGTAAAACTAATATCTGTGCAAACCATCTTTTCTCCGTAAAAAATCGATACATTATCCAGCTCAGCAAGTTGGTTTTTATGAAAAGCAAGCTGCGAAATCTTCAAGCTTTCAGAGCTTTCAATATTTTTGAGGAGCTTAGACCTTTCATCAATAGCAGATTGCTGTCGATTCTCAATTGATTTAGAGCGTTTCATCATTTTAGCTGCCTTGTGCCCGACATATCCTCTATCTACCCTTAAACCTGAATTTCTTGTACCGTTCTTTGTTTTTTCCACTTCATCGGACCAATGGCTCGTTCTTTTAGCAGATTCAGACATTCGTTTGATGTCTTTTTTAAGCTTTTCGTTCTCTCCAAGCTCAAAGTTATCCTGCCTCTTTTTATTTTCCCACCAATCGGAAAAGTTACCTTTTTGTACTTCTACGTTAGTCTTATTGATGGAAAGAATGTGATCTACGCAGTTATCAAGAAAGGATCTGTCGTGAGACACCAAAATAAATCCGCTTTTGGTCTTAAGATAGTTACTGACCAGCTTTCGTGCGTTCCTATCCAGATGATTGGTTGGTTCATCAATTAACAGAAAGCTATTTTCCTTAAGAAATAAGGCAGCCAGCAACACTTTCGTTTGCTCCCCGTTGGACAATGAATCAAATGGTCGATATAAAACATCTTCAGAAACCTTCAGTAAGGATAGTTCACGCATTAATTCCCAATGAAGATAGTCTGGATAAATATCGTTGATTACATCGAGTGTATTGTTTTCCTTGTTCTCGACATGGAAAGGGAAATATTCAAAGCTGACTTTTGCCGAAATCGTTCCGCTGTATTCATATTTACCAAGTAACAAGCTAAGAAAAGTCGTTTTACCTCTCCCGTTTCTTCCCGTAAATCCTAATTTCCAATCGGTATCTAGTTGAAAATTTACGTTTTGAAATATGTTATCGTAGCTGCCATCATAGGCAAAGGTTAGATTCGTTACATTTATTAATGACATAAAATACCCTCCTGTATACAAAAATAAGAGCCACAAGAAAGTTACTTCTTGTAGCTCAAATAAATACAGTTAACCCAACCCCATATAGAGTTAGATTAGGATATATTGATTGAGTGAAAAGAGTTAGTAACTTTCTTGCTCATAAAAAATAAAACATGCGAAAAAAACCGCTTCGGTTGTTTTATTATTTTTATATAGTCAGCAAGAAAAATCACATTATCCTCTTCAACTCCCTATCGTTAATTAAAAATTATAGTATCATACTCATTTTCTAATTTCAACCTATTATGCTTGTCAACCGGTATTTCCGAAATCTAAACTAGCTGAGCCCAATATTCCCCATTAGCTTTATAATTCCGTTTATTTGATGTTATAATTGTCGAATTACTGGGAAATATGGAGAGTGTTGAGATGAATTGGTTCTATTTAAAAGTCCCTCCTTTTTACTTTTTAATTTCTTTACTACTGATTAGCGGTTGTACAACTACTAATATAAAACAAGAAAGTAGTCAGCCTACGAATTATTCGTCCAGTCCAGAATCAAGTGCACCTGCTTCTGCTGCTAATGATATTACACTGGAGAAGTCACCTGAACCAATTATATCAGCTGAAGATTCATTAATTCGGACAAGCTCCGGAGAATCGTTGGTTCATATGGATTGGAAACAAACTGAACCTGATACGACGCTAAAGATCAATTTCGGAAATGATAATGCTGAAATCGTATTTGGTATGGATCATCCAAATGGAACAAAAGCATATATATTATTCCCTGATGCTAATTCTGGTTGGCCGCTCGATTTGTCTATATCTGATGGAACAAATGCATTCGATGATTTGGGTTACCTAAACGATGGTTTCAAGCTACAAGCAGGCATATACGATTTTGATTCAGATGGAACTTATGAATTAATAGTTGCTGCGGGGGATGGATTAATTGACATGAACTTGTGGGTATTCTCTTTCACCCATGTTGATAATTTCAAAAAGATCAATCCTATTAGGCAAGAACTTGCTACATCGGCCCAGTCTTACGTAGTGATTGATAATAGTGAGATATTTATTCCATATGGGTCACAGGGATTGTTTGATTCATTCAAATATGTTGACCAAGAATTTATGCAGCCGGTTCGTTGAACATTATTTTTTGAGCCGAAATTTAGCCCTCCATATTACCAATGAGATTGCTAATACGCACGCAGATGCAAAACATATCAACAGTAAATGTTTACTCCACTCGGGTTGTATTACATGATTTAGGGCTTTAATATCTTTGCCTGCATCAGTTATTAATTTATTACCACTACAAAGTGAGGTTGTTTCTTTTCCCTTAAACTTCTCTGTAAAAACTAAATATTTATTTCCTATTTCAAATTCAGTTCCACACATACCTAAAAAGCCACTATAGACATAACCATCTGCCGGGTCGCCCTTCCAGACTTTATCTACATTCAAAATATTCCCGCCTTCTTCATCTTTACTGACCAGAGTACCTGTAAATACAGTGCTAGATAGCTCAAGTCTTTTCTCGATACTGGATTCGCCGCAGCTACATGCGAACACCTTATTTGGGATGAGTACACAAACACCGACTATCGTAAATGTAAACAAAGCGATTGTTATCATTCTTCTCATAAACTGTCCTCCACTGCTCGCAGGTGCAATCATTGATATAGACGAATAATGGAAATTTATGTTGCGTAATGATTAATCTTCTGCGAACTCCGTGGCAGCGGCGATTTGACCGGAAACCCGGGAGCGCTTGGCTGTAACCCGCTGTGAGCGGACTAATTGGTTGAAAAACGGAGGTTGGTGGGCTGCAACACGCTGGGAACGGACTAAATGGTGGAAAAACGAGGTTCTGTGTGCTGCAAACCGCTGTGAGCGGACTAATTGGTCGGGAACCGAATTTCCGTGGGCTGCAACCCGCTGGGAGCGGACTAATTGGTCGGAAACCGAGGTTCGGCGGGCTGCAAGACGCTATGAGCGGACTAAATAATCGAAAACCGGGGAAGTATGACTAACAAAATGTTTGATGCCGCCAAGGAATGGCTGCCTCAATACCGCAAGCTGTAATTGTTACAATCTTCGAAGAACGGGAAAAGGGAACCTGATTTGCAGGTTCCCTTTCCTTTATTTCGAGAATAATGACTTCATATTTGTCCATCATGTATTGATGAAATTCAAAAATTGTAACATACGCTTCAGGATGACAACGCTTTGTGCACGGGAAGCGTCAGCCTTCGGATCAAACCTCGTGTCCGATACGCCTTGGATAATCCCTGTTTCTAATAGCTGCGCTGTCGCTTCTTCTGCCCAGCTCGATATGCTTTTACTGTCAGAAAATGCTTGTAATCCATTATCGTTATTCACCTTTAACGTTTTCCCGGAGATCGTCAATGCTCTTGCGATCATCGAAGCCATTTGCTCACGCGTAATACTGGCATTAGGCCTGAATGCCCCATCCTCAAAGCCTCCGATCAAACCGGATTGCTGAGCAGTACCCACCGCGCCCGCGTACCAATCTGAAGCTTTTACGTCCGTAAACGACTTAATTTGGCTTATCTCGGGCAATCCGAGAGCACGTACAAGTAACGCCGCAAATTCGGCTCGGGTAACCTTCTCGTTTGGTGAGAATTGACCTTCAGACCGTCCATCAACGATCAGCTTGTTGGCCAGTAACTCAATATCCGCTTTCGCCCAATGTCCTTGTATATCGGAAAACTTTCGATCTAATTGAATAACCGTAAATGCGCCGTTAAGTGAAGAAAGGATCGTCACGGTTCCATCTCTTGCAACCAGGGAAGGCACAAAGTGTAGCTTGTTGTTCGCATCTATCCAAACAGCTGTCGTTTGGTTCGGGTTGGCTGCTGCTGGAAGCTTAATCGTTCGTTGAGCTTTGTTGCCGTGCAAATTCTCGATAGCCCGTCCATCCGAATCCAAAGCATATACGATTGGATTGTCAATTAATGAAGTCGCGCCTAAACCCTTGATCGCTTCTTTCAAGGCGCTTCCAGTCACGATAGCAGATTCCGTGATTGTAAAAGTAAGAATCGATTCCTTCGATAATTGTCCGATCTCGCTTAAGGAAATGCTTAATCCGTTTCCATTCACAAAGACTTGAAGTTCCGCGTTTGGCTGCTCTTTAAGCTTTTGCAACAGTGGTGCAGTAGGCATGCTCACCTTCACTGCCTCGCCCAGCCCGTTTATAGTGATTTGGGCTTTTGATTTATCGGATGTAAGCAGCTGCTGCAATTGCTCTTGCGTTAGTGATAATCTTATCAAGGTTTGCCCGTCACTGTTCTTCTCAGTCGTGAATCTCACCGCTGTTGAAACGTCGCCGAGTATTATATTTTTCGTAGTCGGAGAATCTCCACTGGAAGCACTTGGCTTGATAATCAATGCTTCAAATGACTTGAGAGCAGCTTCCAGGATAGTTACTGCGTTGTCCAGCTGAGCTTGTGTATAGTGGTTCGCGTCATCGAAAATCACCTGCGCCGCATCAATCGCTGCTTTCAGAGTAGTCTGTGCGATTCTGGATGTCTGTCCTACGCCCGTACCTTGGGGATGAGCTAGCATTGTCTGTTTGGCACTAGACAATGCAGCTTCCAGTAGTGTAGCACTGCCTGCTGGGATCAGTGTAGCCTTGAACGTGTCGATTGCAGTCTCCAATTTTGTGACGGTTTCATTTAATTGTTCTTGCGTGTAAAGAGCAGCGTCATCGAATATTTTTTTCGCTGCATCAATTGCAACTTGTAGATTAGCTCTACCTGCCGCCGATGCTTGTCCGACATTCGTCCCTTCTGTATGTGTCGTTAGTGCTTGCTTTGCGGCATCTAACGAGTCTTCCAAATCCGAAGGATCACCTGCTAGGATAATCGTAGTATTGAACCCATCAAGTGCAGTCTCCAATTTTGTGACGGCTTCATCCAATTGTTCTTGCGTGTAAAGAGTAGCGTCATTGAATATGTCTTGCGCTGCATCAATGGCAGATTGCAGATGAGCTCTATCTGCTGCCGATGCTTGTCCAACATTCTTCCCTTCTGTATGAGTCGTCAGTGCTTGCTTAGCTGCATCTAACGAGTCTTCCAAATCCGAAGGATCACCTGCTAGGATAATTGTAGCCTCGAACGCCTGAATCGCCGTTCTCAATGTACCTACCGCATTATCTAATTGCCCTTGCGTGTAATCAGCTGCTTGCGTAAACACCTGTTGTGCCGCACTTATTGCGGTTTGCAAAACAGTACGGTCGCTTGCCGATGCCTGACCTACGTCCGTCCCTTGAGGATGAGCCGTCAACTTCTGATTCGCATCCGTCAGCGCTGTTCCCAATGTTGCCGGATCACCTGCTAGGATAATCGTAGCCTCGAACGCTTGAATTGCCGTCCTCAATGTACCTACCGCATTATCTAATTGATCTTGCGTGTAATTGGCGGCTTGTGTAAATACCTGCTGCCCAACACTTATTGCGGTTTGCAGAACAGTACGGTCGCTTGCAGACGTCTGCCCTACGTCCGTTCCTTGCGGATGAGCCGTCAATTTCTGATTCGCATCCGTCAGTGCTGTTCCCAATGCTACTGGATTGCCAGCAGGGATAATCGTAGCCTCGAACGCTTGAATTGCCGTCCTCAATGTACCTACCGCATTATCTAATTGATCTTGCGTGTAATTGGCGGCTTGTGTAAATACCTGCTGCCCAACACTTATTGCGGTTTGCAGAACAGTACGGTCGCTTGCAGACGTCTGCCCTACGTCCGTCCCTTGAGGATGAGCCGCTAACTTCTTATTTGCATCAATCAGCGCTGTTCCCAATGCTGCTGGATTGCCAGCAGGGATAATCGTAGCCTCAAACGCCTGAATCGCCGCCCTCAATGTTCCTACCTCATTATCTATTTGCCCTTGCGTGTAATTAGCGGCTTGTGTGAACACCTGTTGCCCAGCATTTATAGCGGTTTGCAGAACAGTACGATCACTTGCCGATGCCTGACCTACGCCCGTCCCTTGAGGATGAGCCGTCAACTTCTGATTCGCATCCGTCAGCGCCGTTCCTAATGCTGCCGGATTCCCAGCAGTTATTATTGCCGCCTCAAACGTCAGAATTGCCGATCTCAATGCACTAACCGCACTATCCAATTGGGTCTGAGTATTATTAGCGGCTTGATTAAACACCTGCTGTGCCGTATTAATCGCTGTTTGCAACGCGGTACGAACGCTCACCGACGCTTGCCCTACTCCCGTCCCTTGAGGATGAGCCGTCAACTTCTGATTCGCATCCGTCAGCGCCGTTCCTAATGCTGCCGGATTCCCAGCAGTTATTATTGCCGCCTCAAACGTCAGAATTGCCGATCTCAATGCACTAACCGCACTATCCAATTGGGCCTGAGTATTATTAGCGGCTTGATTAAATACCTGCTGTGCCGTAGTAATCGCTGTTTGCAACGCGGTACGGACGCTCGCCGACGCCTGCCCTACTCCCGTACCTTGAGGATGATCCGTCAGCTTCTGGTTAGCATCAGTCAGTGCTGTTCCCAATGCTGCCGGATTCCCAGCAGTTATTATTGCCGCTTCAAACGTTTGTTGAGCCGATCTCAATGCACTAACCGCACTATCCAATTGAGTCTGAGTATTATTAGCGGCTTGATTAAACACCTGTTGTGCCGTATTTATCGCTGTTTGCAAGGTAGTACGGACGCTCGCCGACGTCTGCCCAACTCCCGTCCCTTGAGGATGAGCTGTAAGCTTCTGATTCGCATCCGTAAGCGCTGTTCCCAATGCTGCTGGATTACCGGCAGGGATGAACGTACTTTGAAACGTCTGAATTGCCGCTTGTAAAATGCCAGTAGTGGCATCCAGTTCATCTTGTCTATAATTGGACGCTTGATTGAATACTTGCTGTGCCGCACCAATAGAGGTTTGCAAGGCAGAACGATCGGCAGCCGAAGTCTGTCCCACACCCGTACCTTGGGGATGATCTATTAGCGCTTGATTCGCAATTGCCAATGCAGCGCTCAACGTCGCCGGATTGCCGGCCGGGACAATTAAGGCTTCGAACGACTGAATAGCCGCACCTATCGCGTTAGCGGGCGCAGTAAGATCACTTGACACTGTCGCTCCCGTGATACCATTGACGAAAGACTTAGCGTTGTCGAGTGCTGCTCTCAAGTCACTGAGAGCATTCGCTGGTACTTGTCCTGCACCCGCTCCAGGGATACGAGTTGTTAACAACTGCTTGGCCTTGCCCATTGCCCGAAACAACGTCTTTCCGTCCACAAATTCGTGCCCATTGCTCGACGCGTAGCTTTGTGCAGGGGAACCTGCTATCCCGAATATCTTTAGAGGACCGGGATTTAAGGAGAATATATTATCTCCCATCTCTGTCGACTCGCCTAATATGGTTACACTTGTCAGAAAGTTTTGCTCGAATGCATTAGTTCCAATCTTCGTCATACTATCCGGGATCACTACGCTTGTAAGCAAATTACTGCTAAAAGAGCCCCCAGCAATATTCGTTATACTTTCCGGAAAATGCACTTTAGTGAGTTTATTCATATAGAATGCATATGACCCTACCGTCATAAATCCGTCTGGGAAGACTATGCTAGTCAGCTTGTTTCCTTCAAATGAGCTACTCGAGAGCGTCTTCAAATTCTTCGGGAGATTTACTGTCGTAAGGGAGCCATAACGAAACGCATAGCGACCGATACTCGTGATGCTGTCCGGAAAGATGACGTTGGTAATTCCCTTTCCATCGAATACCCCATTTCCATCGGGTACTAATGGATTAGCGAGGCTCGTAACCGGATAACCGCCCAAAGTCGCAGGTATTGTGATATCCTTCTCTACTCCCGTATAAGCAGTAATCGACGCACTGCCCCCGTTTGCCGAAAATGTATAATCCGTGTCGTCCGCATACGCATGTCCAATATGTGATAATGACGATCCTAATATTAGTAAAGCAATTAATAAAGATAGCGTTGTTTTTTTCATGAACAGTTCTCCTTTCTCAAATAGAGGAATCTAGATTGTTAAATGAAAGCCACCTTTTAGTATACATAAGGCCAATAAAAGAATAATGAAAGAATTCGTATAAGAATAGACAAAAACCGCGGAGCATCAAGCCTTCGCGGTTTTTGTCTACTAGCATTTTTTTTTGTTATTTGTTGAATTGGTTTCATTTTGACTTGGATTGGACGAGTTTAACTACATCTGTACTTCTTAAGATGTGCTCCCCATACCCTCTATGAACCACTTCAATCATGGCTTGGCCTAGCTCCCGTAAGGTAATTACATGTCTCGGAAACAGTCTGCGCAGGATAGGATACGCCCAAGAGAACAAACCATAAAAGCGATGTGTTCTTTTTAAACCTTTAGTTGGGTGCATGTAGCTAGGACGGAACATATAAGCACCTTTGAATGGCAGCTGTAGAAGATGATTCTCTGTCCTTCCTTTCACGCGAGCCCACATGCTTTTTCCCTTCTCGGTACTATCCGTTCCTTCACCAGTTACGTAACAGAAAACCATCTCAGGATTTAAGCTAGCAAGATGACCTGCCACATACATAGTCAAATCGTAGGTTACTCTGGTGTAGGTAGCTTCATTCATACCAACAGAAGACACACCTAGACAGTAAAAGCAGGCATTGTATCCCCTTAACTCCGCTTTAATGGAAGAAAGATCAAACAAATCAGCATGCACAATTTCCGTTAGCTTGGGATGCTCTACTCCGCTAGGTTTGCGATTAATTAAAAGTACTTTTTCTACGTCTGAGTCCATAAGGCATTCATGTAAGACACCTTCTCCGACCATACCTGTAGCTCCTGTAATAATAACTCTGATTTTTTCCTTTTGCTTATTCATAAAAAGTCTCCTTTATTTGTTTTCTATAATAACTGTTCGTTCGTTTATTATAAGACAAAGCCAGAAACCATCTACAAACGTATGGCATCCCAGCTCATAGTTATAACTTGCTGCAAATTCACTTCATTAGCTTCTAATTGCCCTTTGTAATGCGCCCTAGCCAGCTGTGTGATAGGAAAATAGCAAAAGGTGAGTAAAACTAAAGTATCGAAGGGCTTTATCTCTCCTATTTCCTTACCCTTCTCCATTATTTCAAATAGTGGTCCAAACATTGATGAGGTATCGCCAAGTGATAATTTTTCTATTAACGGTGAAGTCGCGAACTGCTCTAAGAAAAAGAAATAGTCTTTGTTGTTCATAATGAACTTCATTGAGTTCCGCATGAACCTTTCACACAATGCTTGTGTAGACAAAGTACCATCGAGCCCATCAATCATCTGCTGGCTCATCTTCTCTTTCACTCTTTTATAGAGTTTACCGAACATGTCCTCCTTATTTTCAAAATATACGTAAATCGTAGCTGAAGAAACATTCGCTCGTTTGGCAATCTTGGACATCGAAATATCCGAAAATCCTATTTCATTCAACAATTGAATCGTGGCTTCAAAAATAGCTTCGCTTTTATTCTCATCTTTATGTCTCATGTTTCTATAATAAACGATCGTTCGGTTAAAATCAATATTAGCGTAGCAATACTTTCTGTATTAACACTGATCTCTTCAATCCTTATTCTGGATCATCAATCCTTGTTCTGGTTCTTTACTCCCCACTCACACAACCCTTCCAGAACGGGCAATAAGCTTTCCACTTTCTCAGTAAGACTGTATTCGACTTTTGGGGGAATTTGAGGATATTCTGTCCGTTTTACCATGCCATCTGCTTCCAATTCTTTAAGCTGTGAGCTTAACATTTTATATGTAATAACTCCTATCTGTCTCTTCAGATCATTAAAGCGAACCGGTTGGTTTTCAGCTAGGAGGTAAATAATAACCATTTTCCACTTGCCTCCAATAACCGATAATGTATACCCAAAAGGCGTATCTTGAATATTTTTAACCTTGCCTTTAAATTCAGCCATACTCATGATTGCACTACCCTTTCTGAAAGTACCTACCTATAAAGTGCATACTTTTTTTATGTATCTTTACATTCTATACTAGCTTTACTTTAAGTAAAGGAGATAAAAAAATGACTAAACAAACAATACGCTTGCTGATGCCGCAATGGCAAGGTGGAAATAACCCTAACTACTCTTTTGGAGCCGAGCTGCTTGCTTGGTTAGCTCCTGACAATGATCAGCCCCTTATTCAAGTTCCCGTTCAAGCTTATAATGGGACTCCGCTTGAAAACCAGAATGGTATATATGGAAGAAAGCAGCTACTTGCGCAATTAGAGGCTGCTCGTCATGCGCCAAACATGTGAAAATCCCTCTTAAACCTGAAAATGTCTTTATCGCTGGACTAGAAGTTCCTACAGAACAAGATACTGAAATCATTCAAAGATTAGGTATTAAAACTGCTGGAACCAGTGAATTAATAAACAGCACTGAACCTCTAAAAAATGGGATTAAAAAAAGTAACATTAAGCACCTAGCTATTCACATTGATCTAGATGTTCTTGACCCAAAGGCATTTCGTTCTTTATTATTCGCCAATCCTGGATCATCTTATGAATTTTCTGCTGCTGGAACTATGCAGATACCACAGCTCCTTAATCTGATTAAAGAGCTGTCTGAAGAAACAGATGTAGTTGGATTAGGGATAACGGAGCATATGCCGTGGGATTCTATTAACTTGAAGAACCTGCTTGGAGAAATAACTATATTAAATGGGTAATGTCATTCACGAAATGATAATAAAATAACAATTTGCTTAATCAAAAAAATAGAAAACCCGAGCCTTTGCACGGGTTCTCTTACATTTAATGTTTGTCTTCTGAAAGGGCTCTATGCGATTTGAATGATAATAAGGTGCGCTGAGACAGGTCTTGTTCCTCCAGCAATAGGAGTCATCGTTAGTGCAGTGGAATTGCCAGCAGGATTTCTTACAGTAATTATTGAGTTAATGACTGTCGTTTGTAAGAGAGCCATTCCTGCCATCTGAGTAGTACCTGTTGCTCGCCCAATTACAGAAGAAGCTACGTCAGCGCCATTAAGAGTCAACAACACTTGGCCCGCTTCTGTTACACTGCACTGAAATAAAACCTGATAAGTGCCTATTGTAGATAAGTTAAACGTACTCGCACTCGTTCGGAAAATAGTTGTTCCACTAGTGGGTCCATCTTGCGGAAAACTTACGTCAGTGCCTGGGGCAACTGTTGCGGCATTATCAGGAGGCATTAACGCAAAGAAATCTGCAAAGCTTAATACGCCTCCAGCAGTTCCCGTTGGTCCTGTTGCTCCTGTAGAACCTGTAGATCCCGTAGCACCAGCACCAGTTGCACCTGCAGATCCCGTAGCACCATTTGCTCCCGCAGATCCCGTAGCGCCAGTAGCACCCGGAGATCCTGTAGCACCAATAGCACCTGCAGTTCCTGTAGCACCAGTAACACCCTGCAGACCTTGAGGGCCTTGGGGTCCGGGAGGACATGGGGGACAAATTCCCTGCGGACCTTGTGGACCTTGTGGACCTTGAGGGCCTTGAGGGCCTTGAGGGCCAGGAGGTCCCGGGGGACCTGGTAATCTACCCATCTTGCTAATCACTCCTTTTTTGGTTTGAGATTTTTACTCAAGTATCTCTCCATTTTTTATTCAAATCAGTTTATTCCAAATATTAGAAATTAGTGCAAATATCTATATACAAAAATTATTTCTATTCGATTGTATTGTTGTCCATGCACATCCATTTTCGTTACATACCCTATCATTACGACTCTTGATAAAAATGATGGAGGTAAATAATGAATAATAGACGCGGTTTTGTAGGCATTATGGTTGCAAACCGTAATCAAAGGAAATATGTTCTTAAACAATATCTTCGATATAATACAACCGATATGAAATTATTCTGTTTCACTCCATCCTCTATTAACTGGGGACGAAACAGCATAATCGGACTTCATCGTTCAAATCGAAAATGGGTGTTAAGCAAATTTGCTTTCCCTCAAGTTGTTTACAACCGTTGTTACAATACAGATCACATGTTAATCGAGCTTTTGGAGACGGTAATCGGTAAAAATAAATGTTTCAATCATATTAATCAACTCAACAAACATGAGATTCATAATAGTTTAAGTAGAGAGCTTGTTAACTATTTGCCATTTACCGTTCCATACGACAAAGAGAACATCATTCATTTACTAGATCATTATAAAGTCCTTTACTTAAAACCCTGTTACGGAAATAAAGGGAAAGGTGTATATCGGTTGGAGATGATGAAATCAGGAAAAATTCACATTGCTCTCCACTATTTCACACCTCAAATCATTTTAAATGACGCCAAACAATTACAAGAAACCATACAACAACTAATCGGTTCCGCTCCTTATATCATTCAAGAAGGAATCGATATACGACAATTGAACAATCAAAATTTTGATATCCGAGCCCTCGTACAGAAAAATAGTAAGGGAATATGGTCTATAACGAATATAATCAGCCGGATTGCTTATAAAGGCAGTTACAATACAAGCATCTGTGAGAAAGCATGTTTAACAGTGGACTTGTTCAATCATTTGTTCCCGCACGAAAAGGCTTCTTCGATCATTGGCTTGATCCACGCTTTAAGTTTAAAAACCGCAAAAACAATAGATACAACAAGCAACTACCATTTAGGCGAGTTTAGCGCAGATTTTGCTTTAGACAACAACGAACATCTTTGGATAATTGAACTTAACGGACAACCACAAAAAGATATATATAATGAATTTTACAAACAAAATGCAGTTTATAAGCGACCGATACAATATGCTCAATATCTGTGCACTAACTGATGATTACTTTTATTGATGGTCTAGTATATGGATTGAGGCTTGGCAGGGTTACTCGCCTTATCCTTAATAAATCTAGAATTCTATCTTATTCAAGTATTCTGCCATTGCTTCAGGAAAAAGGAGCTGCCTTCAGGCAAGCTCCTCTACTATCGTTTCCCAGAGTTATTGTTGCGATTCTGATGATAGGTCTTTAATGACTGATCTTTAAGGCTCAAAGCCTTGTTGGCTAATCCAAATTTGATCCTCAGAAAAATGCTGTTTTAATTGTTCATAAACCTTACGATAGGCGGTTGGGTGATACCATTCTTCCAATCCTAATTGTTTATACAAAGCATCGACACCTAAATTACGCGTGCGCTTCCCTCCACTACCGTCTCCCATAAAATAATCATCAACACATACTCGAGTAACTAGTGGCCTTAGGATTTCCGCAAACCGGTCGCTACTTGGCAATATCGGCGCAATCGTTGCCTGCGTTGGCACACCCGCTTCAGCTAACAGCTGAAGTGTTTTTAATCTTGCTGCTATCGGAGGTGCATAAGGAGAAAAATGTTTTCTGATCTCTTCCAGATCTGTTTCAATGGTCATACTAACACGAACATGCTTACCGAGCTGCAACAGCAGATCAATATCTCGGCGAACAAGGGGACTTCGAGTCTGCACGAGTAAAAAATCAGGTGGATCACAAGACATAATTTTTAATAAGGACCTGGTTATCTGTTCTCTATTTTCTATGGGCTGATAAGGATCAGTACTCGATGACATGAAAATAGTAACTGGTCCCTTGGCCTTGGCTTTCTGATACTCTTTCTGAAAAACACCTGCAGCCTCTTTCTTAACATCAACCCACGTTCCCCACTCCGCTTTACGAAATAAAGAAACCGGCATTTGTCGGACGTAGCAATAAGAACAGCCAAACGAGCAACCCGTATAAGGATTAAGGGAATGACTGTAGCCGGACAGAAAGCCGGTTCCTTTGTTCAACATGGTTTTGGGATACTTGTACAAAAACTCCGTCTTCATATAATTGCTCCGTTTAGGTTATTTCGCATCGTGAAAAATAATACCCAAGCTGTTTAGAACTTACTTGACCAGTATAACCCTCAAAATAAGCTTTTGTACGCATTAGTACGGGTTTACGCACTTCTATTAATAACTTAGCGCATTTATTAGGAATCATTAATAACGGAGCAACTATAGATGTCATTCACGATTCAGAGCGATCCAATGACATTATAGATAGCTGTCTCGATAATTCGAAGGCTAAAAGAGTTTTGGGATGGAGGGCCGACATAAGCATGCTTGAAGGTTTAACGGTAACTTACACCCATCTATAAGCCTCATTACTCTTAGATTATTTCTGATAATAAAAGCATTCTAGATAGCTTTTCGATATCGATAACCATATCGTCGTATCCATGTTTGGGATCAATACGATCTGCAGAGCGTTCTCCTTCACCGAACAAATAATAATAGTCAAGATCAAGATGATTGCACAATAGCCAAAACACGTAGACAGGGAAATTAGATGTAAATAGCTCAATAACCTTGGTCGCTGGCTGACAAAAAATAAGGTTCGTGAGTCCGGAGCCATGAGGTGCAATGACTATCTTAGCGGACGACATGATTACGATTTGTTGTGCCACAGAAAGGGACTCTAGATGAATACATTTAAATCCTAGTGGATATAAAACCTCTAACACTTGATCTTCATTAATGACTTTTCGATGGGATGCCAATGAACGACTAATATAGATTCTTTCGAATTCGGGATTGGGCTGGTTTCCCTTCATGAATTCCTGCCTGATATATTGAATTTGCCAATGATGTGGCCCCCACTCTATTGCCGGTGCCGCAGGGATAATCAACTTTTTTGCTTCCAAATGAAATGTTTCATGACAAATAATTAGCCTTTCCTTAGGGATCCCTATCGCCTCGAGTATTTCCCATTGGAAGCCAGCCTTTACTCCGTTGACAATGTATCTGTCTATAGGTATGCCGCTTTTGTTTAATAAATCTATTCGAGATATAACATCAAATATCCAATGATAATGCATGCTGCTCGCACAAAAGGTAAGCACGGCTATCGTTTCATCAACATAGTGGGCCGGAGAAAATGTCGCTTGACGAAAAACAGGATGCTCGCTTGGAATAAACGGAGGAAATATGGAAACGTCCCATAGAAGTTTGTTATCAGGAGCGATGATGCAGCCGAAATCTCCATATACTCGCCCGTTGGGGACTTCTACGACAAATGGAGCAGGAGAATAAAACTCGGGCATGCTAAACGAGATATGCAACCGCTCGTCAAATCCCTTTGGCTGTTTCAACTGGCGGGTATGGCTTTCGTGGATCTCTTTATACCATGGCAGAAATGATTGATTAGCTATCCAATCCTTCGTTGATAAATGATATTCCGTAGGGGGCGGATATTCGTAAACTTCACCGTTGATTTTGCCCTCTTGTTTGCTCACCTGTGCTTTTAATTTTATAAGTTTACTTTTGGATTTAGATCTAATACCATTACGTTTTTTTGTGCGCTTCTGAGAACGCCATTTTATTATACTCGCTCTTTTTCTTTTGCGTATGCGTGATTTTAGATGAGGTTTATTTATAATTTTTTTCTTCTTGAGGCGAACCTTTCCCGTTTTTCTTTTACTCTTTTTTTTGAGAGCTCCCACATTGGTTGCCTCCCCTTTATGTTCCTTTTCAATCGAACTGCCCTCTTTATTCTTCTGCTTTTTGATAAGTGTCGCTTCTTCCGTCGGATCGTTATTTTCTTCTTTCGTGGCATATTCCTAGCTGCTTCTGCCATCTTATTCTCTAACAAGCGTTCAGACCATATTCTGGCAGGGTCTTCAGAGTCCCGCAAAACAGGGTGAACGAAAAAAACGGATTCCGTTTGCTCTGCCGCTTGTATGTCATCTAGCGATAGCGGAGGCTTATACCTGATATACTCCGCTACGGATTCCGGGAAGCTTCGAAACCTCCCTCCGCTACGCACTGCTAATGTTGCATGCAGGATTTCCTCAATCGCGATGACCTCAGTCGTTTGGAATAGAGCTTCCAAACGCATCGTGTCGATTCCATCATACATCCGATTAATAAGCTCCCGTCGATACACTTGACCGTTGGCGAACATTCCGGCTAAGTACGTAGTCTGGAACAATTCCTGCCATTGTGGCCATTCTTGCCACATCATCTGTCCAGGTATCCATTCTCCGGGACCGTACTCGACATGCATGTTAACGCCCATCGTATCAAAGCCCAACATCATTTCATCTAGATAGGCTTCTAATCCTCTTTTCAGAAATAAGACATCCGAATCAATGTAAACAAGATAATCATAATCCGTATTGATTTCCTTTAACCATCTAATCACATCATATAGGACGCATCCCGTACGTCCCCAAGACAGAGGCCCCCTTTGGTACGGGCATATCATCATATCTTTGATATTTTGCCCGTATTTGGGATTGCCAGAAGAGTTATACAACACGATATTGCTTTCCGGATTATAGTAACGGATGTTCTGAATCTGCTTGGCCAGAATATCTTCCTGTGCATGTGCCAGAACAACAAAGATAATTCTTCTTCTCTTAGCGAGACGTGATTTCTTCTTCGATTTCCTAGAAAGTGAATGAAGACGCCTTATTACAATTTTTTTCACCGGCTAACCCTCTTTGTTCTTTTCTTAACAATTGAATTTTCCTTTCTTCGTTTCTGACGAATTGGTTTTTTCTGTTTCCTTCGTTCCGCTAATCCCTTTTTCTTTTCAATCTTGATAGTGTTTCTTCTGGCGCTCTTAAGAACGATTCTACTGCGTTTAGCTAATCGAGCTTTTTTCCTCCTTGATTTCGTAACACGTTTGCTCTTTTTATTTCCCGTTTGCATTAGATTCTCAGCATCAATCGTATCATCTACAGGTGCGATTGTATCTTTAACACGATTCGTCCCAATCCCAGATAAGCGTTCCACGAGATTGACAGTATGATAGCTACGATTATGAAACTCTATTAATTCAGCAGGATCACGGATAAACAAATGTCCTTGATTGTAATTGTCGTAGTGAGTATGAAAGCCTTGGGCTAACTCTTCGGGCGCATACCTTGACTTTCTATCTCTGAATATTTTTTTCTCAGCATGCTGCTGGGATCGGTAAGGGTAGTGTTTACTTGTAAATTTGTAAGGGCAGATCCTTCTTCCTTGAAATACAGCTTGATGTCCACCGAAATCGGATAAGTTTACCTGTTCAGCAGTTCGCTTCCAAGCTTTAATTTGAATAAAATCTGATTCCAGCTTTCCGTATTCGAAATAACGAAAGTAATCTTCATAATCCACAAGCTGTGAATAGCCATTATCAGTTGGAAAAAATTCGATCAATGTATGATTGATTGCGTTATAGCCCATTTGGTCGACATAGGTGATCGCTTCGTTCAAGTTTTTATCCGGCCATGGGGATTGTCTGATTTCGTCAGCATCATGATGAATATACCAATCAGCATCCAATTGTTGGGTAATTTCGGCGACCCGGTCAAGCATCCCCTGCCAATTGAAATAGTTGCCGGGACCTTCTAACGGAAATCGTTCGCAACCCAGAAACCCTGGATGAGCTTGAAGTGAGTTTATTATTTCTATTGTTGAATCCGTCGACCAATTTTCTATAACATATACGCTGATGTTTTGGTCGAGCAGTCTTTTTATACAATGATAAATAATGTCCTCTTCATTGTAGGCCGTAATAATAGCTGCTATTTTCAGGGGTTTAGATCGTTTTCGTTTCAACTGATTATTGCTTACTACGGATAACAAAGTATTTTTCCTAAAATCTGTTTTGCTATTTACTGTAAGTCCGGAGAACTCCACATGAAGCTTTTCAGATTTCAGCATCCTATTCCATTCGCTTACCTCACTCATTCTCTCGTTCAATGTTGTAACCAACAGGCAAACGGGTGATATATCCATGATTTTCCCCAGACAACGGAGTACTCCACCAGGACGACGCAAATCTCCCCTATCATCCAGACAAATGACTATAGACTCCTTAAGTATTTGATTGGGAATAGGAATTGGTTTTAAGCTATCAAGTTGATGTATCTGCCATGCGACAAAAGGATATAGCGCACTACAATTCTCTATGTTTTCTTTCCTTTCTAATCCATGGATGGGGTAATTTGCAGCTAATGGCGACAGTACGTGACCAGCGCTACTTCCGAGAACAACGATTTGCTTACATTCGAAATGTACGCACAAATAGTCTGCAAACGCGAAGACATCTGGCCAATCGTATTGTGACGTGCCTAGATTTTCATGCAACATGCTTCCCCTCCGTACGGCTAAGTTCCCACATCTTATGCAGAATGGACATTCGTATGGTAGGGCATTTGCACGGGATACAGGCAATCGGGCAGAAATCTATTTCTCTTTATTAAGGACGGGGATAAAAGCCTGTTTATAGAATCGTAGGCAAAAAGACTATAAGATACGTCCAAAAGCACATAAGATAACGCACCATTTATTGATAGCGAGGGGCTTATCCTATGACTGAGGCTCGAATAAACCGCATTGATGATACCCTAATCGCGGAACCTTTAACTATTCCAGGCTGTCTAAAGATTTTTCCAAGGGTGTTTCGAGATGTGCGTGGAAGGTTTGTTAAAACCGTTCATCGCGATACATTTTCACAATACGGTTTAACCTCGTGCTTCCAAGAACAATACTACTCCTTCTCTCGAAAAGGGGTTTTGAGGGGGTTACACGTTCAATTACCTCCTGAAGAACATGTCAAATTAGTAGCTTGCGTTCACGGAGAGGTATTGGATATTGTATTGGATCTTCGGGCGGGATCCCCAACATATGGAAAATACGAACAAATAATACTTGATGGGGAATGCGGGACGATGGTCTATATTCCTGCGGGTGTTGCACATGGCTTTTATGCCTATAGCGACTCCACCCTTCTGTACCATGTCACGTCACAGCATAATCCTACTCTCGATAAGGGTATTCACTGGAATACAGTAGGCATTTCATGGCCGAATAAGCAGCCCATTTTATCGGAACGAGACAGGACCTTCCCCCCTTTTTCAGAGTTTATAAGTCCATTTCGCTTTAACCCCACTTGTCCAGAAACGGCAAAGGGGATATCGATAGAATGAGCCCCTCAAAGAAATGGTTCCCATCCTAGCAGGAAAAGAGGTCCTTCTGATTCCAACCACAAGATTTAATGAAACGGTCGTTGTCACTGGAGTCAGCAGTTTTATCGGAATGCACCTAGCCTGCTTCCTAACAGATTATTTTCAACGTGTAGTGGGTACTTGCGGAAGAGAATTGAATCAATATGACCAGCTTCGTACGGAACGTCTGAACCAAGCCATCCGTCGGGGAGTTAAGCTTACTTCCTTGGATTTAACCCATCCAGTGGAAATAGATCAATTCATTTCAGCAGAACGTCCGAACATCTGGATCCAGCACGCTGGTCATGCTAAGGATTACACATCGCCTGATTACGATATGAATCTTGGTCATCAAGTTAACGTCGCACCTCTTGGGTTTATATATTCTAAATTACGCGAGGTAGGATGCCGAGGAATCATTATTACCGGCTCATGCATGGAATACAGCGATACTACTGATGCATGCAGGGAAGATGATGCATGTTTGCCCTCCACAGCATATGGGCTGTCTAAGTTAACCGAAACTATCCGTTCCTGCCAGCTATCTATGCAATATCAAATAAAGTCACGTATTGTAAGAGTCTTTATTCCGTATGGAAAGTGGGATGCCTCGGGAAAGCTCATAAATGAAGTCGTAAGCTCTCTCCTTCAAAACAAGCCCATAGAGCTTTCGTCTTGTATACAAAAGAGAGATTTCATTCATATCGATGACCTGGTAAGAGGATATCTAGCTTGTATAGAGGATTTGAACCGAAATTCGCTCTATGAAATTTACAATTTATGCAGTGGAGAAGCAACCACAGTAAAAGAAATGCTATTAAATATAGCACAGGTGTTAGAGGCAGATCCCTCTCTTCTACAGTTTGGGAAACGAGCATTAAGAACCGGGGAATCACTCGCTTGCTATGGCTCCAATATAAAGGCCAGTACTTATTTGAACTGGAAGCCTCAAACTCGTAAAGAGGCTTTGCGTCATTTCTTAAAGGATAGCTAGCGGGCGGTTCCATTGCCCAAATACATATGTTGACTCAGTATATATCGATTCGATATAATAAACTCAATAAATAAACGAGTTAGGGGCTAGAATTGGATTGAACACACAACATGTAATACTCGGCTTGCTAAAAAAACGCTCTTTTACGGGATATGAGATGAAGAATTTATTTGAGACAGTATTTTCGTTCTTTTTTGATGCAAGCTTCGGCACGATTTATCCTGCATTAAGCAAGATGGAGCAGCTAGGCTATATTACTAAAGAAAGCATTGTACAAGACAAACGACCGAATAAGAACGTGTACACAATCACGCCCGCAGGCATAAAGCAATTTGCAGAGTATATGAATAGCCCTGTGGAGAAGGAAACGGTAAGATCTGATTTTCTAATGAGGATGTTTTTTGGTGAATTTGCTCAAGAGGAAGCATCAATTAATTGGATCAAGGAAGCTATAGCGTCGGATAGCGAAGATTTAGAGAAACTGGAAGCCATGAAGAGATCTGCTTTAGCTATTCCAATTGGGTTTTCAACTAAACTGATTGGTTTAGAGATTGGAATTGAAACAACTCGCGCACGACTCAAGGTACTGCAGGAAAGCTTGCTGAAATTAATAGATTTAACCAATCCTAATATGAGGCAAGGAGATCAACAATGAATGAAGTAACCAAGAAAAGTACTGGCTTAATTATTCTCTCTATTGCATTAGGATTATTGATGTCTTCCCTCGACAACACTATCGTCTCTGCCAGTATTACTAAGGTAATCGAAGATATTCACGGGTTCGACAAGGTGGCATGGGTATTTACTGCTTATATGCTTGCTGCCACAAGCACGATGCTGGTTTTTGGTAAAATGTCGGATTTGTTTGGCAGAAAACGGTTTTACTTAATCGGAATTTCTCTTTTCTTAATCGGCTCTGCTCTATGTGGAGTGGCTACAACTATGAATCAGCTTATTTGGTTTCGGGTCATTCAAGGGATTGGCTCAGGGGCAATCTTCCCCATAAGCTTTTCGATTATCTATACGATTTTTGCAGATCCGAAGCAAGCAGCTAAGCTTTCTGGGGTGCTGGGAGCCGTTTTCGGCTTGTCCTCGGTAGCCGGACCACAGCTCGGCACATGGATATCTGAGAATATCGGCTGGCGCTGGTGCTTCTATGTCAATCTGCCAATAGGAATTGCTTCTTTCTTTATTTTACTGTTTGCCCTAAAAGAATCTCGGTCAGAGAAGAAGCCGAAAATCGATTATTTAGGAACATTTCTACTCATCATTTCAATTGTATCTATTTTGTTAGGCTTGGAATTCGGGGGTAAAACCTATGCATGGGATTCCTGGCAGATCATCGGTTTATTCCTTATTGGACTCATTGGAACGATTGCTTTTATCGCCGTGGAACGGAAAGCAGAGGAGCCTGTTCTACCACTAAAAATATTCAAAAGCCGGATGGTTACAGGTACGAGTATTATCTGTTTTTGCCAAGGTGTTATTATGTTCTCGGCGATTAGCTATTTGCCGTTATTCTCCGTTATTGTCTTAAAGCATGCTAACTCGAATGAAATTCTTACACCTATGATGTTTTCACTTATTGTAGGAGCGATTACATTCGGAATGCTTCAATCCAAATTTGCTTTCCGTACCTTGATGGCATTTTCGATGATAATGGGTTTAATAGCTGCCTTCTTACTTATGAACCTTTCACATGAAATTAGCAATTTGCAAATGACTTTGCTTATGATTTTGCTTGGATTTGGGGCGATCGGTCCGATAATGAGTGTGGGGCAAAATGCAATTGCCGCCAGTGTGGAGACTCGATATATCGGCGTCAGCTCTTCCATTGTTGGCTTCTGGCGGAGCATGGGAGGTGTCATGGGAGCTTCTATTATGGCCGTTCTCGTGAATAACAGCTTGAAGGATCAAATTACAACGGGAGCAGCTCAATATAATCTAAATGCAGAGCAAATGGCAAGCCTGACGAAATCTGAAAATCTGATCCATCTGCAAAATCTAGCTCCTGAGCTTGGTGAATTTGTGCGTAACGCCCTAGGTACAGCGATTAATAAAGGGTTTATTGTTGCGGCTATTCTATTAATCATTGGTGTTATTGCTTCTTTGATGGTTGGACCTGCACGTTTGAGTAAAAAGCCAGAAGGTCAGGAAGCAGGAGTCAGCCATATAGCTTGATGAAGTTATAATGAAGTCATTATTCATACCAATCGTACTCCATTATTCTAGCTGCTTCCAACGCTCTGTCTTTACCCAGTAGCTTCTCAATCACATATAAGGAAGCGTCAATCCCGGCGGAGATGCCAGCTGAAAGAATGATTTTACCATTGTCGACATACCTAACGTTCTCAATGATTTCGGCTGATTGTGGTGCTACTTCTCTTAATTCATTCATCGCAAGACGATTTGTGGTGATTTTCAGTCCATCTAAGAGATTGGCTTTAGCTAAAATTAGTGCACCAGTACACACCGAAAAGACAAGCTCTGCTTCATTCGAAACTTCTTTAATCCAATTCGTGATCGTTTCATTGTGCATCTCATGTCTTGCCCCCCTACCACCAGGAACTATTAATATATCGGTACGCGGGCAATTATTAATCGTATAGCTTGCATTGATGCTAAGATTGCCTAAAGCATTTACTGGATTTTCTAGCTCGGCGACAGTATAGACATTAAAATCTTGTCCTCGATTACTTCCAGTAATAAACACTTCGAATGGTCCAGTGAAATCCAATATTTCCACACCATCGAAAACAAAAATGGCCACATTTCTTGCTTGCTGCACCTGTCCCATGAGATCACATCTCCTATTCATTTAATTACTCAGATTGATAACATTATTGCACAAATAGGAAAATACTTGTAGAAAAAAAATGAACTCCTAAGAGTAATCTTAAGAGTTCATTTTTCTTGCGCGATTATTCTCTTTTAACGAACCCTACCGTTCTTATTACCGTTAAAATGACCTCTTCATTATTCTAACGAACTTCATTGGCGTTATTGAGTCATATTTAGGTGGAACGGAGGTAATTTAATTGATATAAAGTGTCTGGAGTTCGTCAAAAAATAAAAACATAGTATTTTAAGCAAATAAGAGTTACTCAGTTCGTTAACCATAATGTGCTCCGTTAGCTGTTCCGTTATTGGAACAGCCACGGCTCCAGCTTCTAGCCATCTTCCCCATCTCAGCTAAAGCTACAGTACATCGTCTAACCATTTGCGGCTCTGGGCATTAAGCTTCGTCCTGTCTATAATTTCGCATCGTTGACCGTTAAGGTCGGTCAGAAGGATACGTTGATTATTGTGGAACTGTACATGATCGTGCAAATTGCGCATCGTTATTCGTATCGCTCCCGCATCCGTTTCGAGTTCCCACTCCCACAAGTCACCCTTCTCCCTAATACTCTGAATGACGATCACCTGCGGCAAAAAATAGCGTCTTTTCAGCTCCATAGTGAGCTCTTGCCGACTTTCCTCATCTAGCTGGAGCGGGTTTTCAATAACGCCGATTTCTGTGCCATCTACACCACGAACAGAAATATACTGATCGGGATATTGCAGCGGGAACGTGCGATATATTAGTAATTCTGAATACACGGTTCCTTCAATGCTTCCTTGAAGCATGCCCCCCTGGGAGCGGTAAAGCACAATCCTATCAGGCGTTAATGGCCGAAGCTCATAAAGATTCCCTTTGTCCATTAAACCATACTCCCTTTCGGATGTGACTTTTCCTTCTGTGCTTCAACGAGCTGGTAGTAGAGGCCCTCAGAGCGAAGTAGCTCCTCGTGGGTGCCTACCTCGGCCACTTTCCCCCGCTCCAACACAATAAGCCGATTCGCATCCCGTAGTGTTGACAGTCGATGTGCGATAGCAATCGTAGTTCTTCCTTTGACAAGCCTAGATATCGCCTCTTGGATTTGCCGTTCCGTTTCTGTATCAACCGACGCAGTCGCTTCATCAAGGATGAGTATCCGTGGGTCATGCACAATGGCCCGCGCGATAGCTACACGCTGCTTCTCGCCACCCGATAACCGATGACCGCGCTCTCCAACACGTGTATCGTAGCCATCTGGCATACGAACGATAAAATCATGCGCATTCGCAATCTTAGCAGCGCGCATAATGTCCATTGGCGAAGCATCGGGCTTCGCATAGGCAATATTCTCAGCAATCGTACCGTCGAACAGGAATGTCTCTTGCAGCACGATCCCGATTTGACGGCGCAGGTCTTCCTGCTTCACCTTACGCAAATCTACTCCATCCAGCTTAATACTACCTGAGGTTGGATCATAGAATCGGCAAAGTAAATTGATAAATGTAGATTTTCCAGCACCAGAATGTCCGACTAATCCGACCATCTCACCGGCGCCAACTGACAAGCTAACTTCCTTCAACACAATTCGGTGTGATTCGTACCCATAGCTGACCTTATCGAATACGATTTCGCCGCGCACCTTACCAAGTGATTGGGCTTCCGGATCATCCGCTACATCCACCGGAGTGTCCACAATTTCAAATACCCGATCAGCTGCCGAGAAAGCCTGATTGGTCCAGTTAACCGCCTGACTAAACCACTGCAATGGACCAAGGAACATTCCGAGATAGACAATGAAGGCCATCAGAACACCCAGTGTTATGCTGCCATCAAGCACGGCACGACCGCCATAATACCAGGTTAGCAGCACGCCAGTTCCAGCAAGCAAAGCGAATATCGGGAATGCCGCAGACCACAAGCCATCCATCCGAATATTTTGCACAACTGCATCCTCACTGGCTTCCGCATAACGCTTTTTCTCCGCTGTTTCTTGACCGAATGCTTTCACCACGCGAATACCAGAAAGAGAATCACCAACCTGCACATTCATGCGAAAGGTCGAGCGCCAATGGCGGTACCATCTCCTTCTGACCTTAGGCCAGATACGTGTGGAAAACAATATAATGAGCGGCATCGGTAAAATCGCCAACACCGTCAATTGCCAATCCATAGAAAGCATCACAAGAATAATAGCAATAAGCTTAAGCGCATTACCCCCCACCCACATTAAGCCATCCGTCAGAAATTGCCTCATCGATTCTGAATCATTGTTAACACGGCCAATAAACTGCGAGGTCTGGCGGCGATCGAAAAAAGCGAGCGACATCCCCATGAGCGCGTTATAAACAGCCGTGCGGATGCCCCCCATCATTTTGGCACCAATCCAAACACCCAAATAGCCGCGAATGATTTGTCCACCTGCAAGCACCACCTCCGTACAGGCCAAACCTGCAACGAGCCATATCAATGCGCTGCCCATATTACCTGGCTGTAGTACATCGTCGACAATGACTTTGGTCAAATAAGGAGGGATGAGTTCAATTAAGGTCGTAACGACCAGTAAAGCCGCCGCAACCAACATTTGCTTTCTGTAAGGTTTTGCGAAATCAAGCATTCTCATTAGGACACTACTCTTGCTTCGGCAGGCTGGGCACTTGCTGTCATCGATTGGCAATAGCTTACCACAATCCGGGCATATCCTTGGAAAATCACTTTCCTGAATATCAGGTAACGCTTCACCTTTAGACAATGCCGTAATCAGCTTCGCTGCAGTTCCAAATGCTGCTGCGTAGTTTGCTGTATAGCTTAGTAGCACGCTTCCTCCCTCAGTCGTATCTACAACGAGCATGCCACCGCCAATTGCTTCGATCGTCCTAGCACCCAGCAAGCCTGCAACCGGCAGCCTTTTCTGTTCAATACCTTCAAGATTCCATACTGATACATGCTGCGCTGTCACTATAAGCCATAACGGAATAAACTGACCGGATTCATTCAAATCCGTCTTCGCGCAATAAATGACTTCCTCATCCAATTGTGTGCGAATTGCAGATGGGAGCTGTTCAACGAGCCACATAAAACGCCTCCTTCATCACTGTTGTCGAAATTCCCGTTTCACTGCTCACCCTCATACTTTAGCACAGCAAACAACTAGCCAAGCAAAGCGTCTTTTGCTGTCCTTGAGACTGCGAGGTTCAGGCCAATCGCTCACAAAAACAGACCGGAACTATGAACCCGGTCTTCTCCTTAAGCAGAGTCAATAATGATATTCATTATCAGTATATGGGGTGATCTCAATAAATAAAATGGATAATTATTACGAACTTAATGGACTTTTTAGAACCTATGTTAGGATTACGCTTCGTATTAATACTTATCGCCTTTTCATTTTCCATCCTGAAGTGGTTTAAGCTGTAGCTCTTTCGTAAACAGCAGCCTGTAGCTTAGAACACTCAAGAGAATACTCGTAATGGCCGCAGAACCAGTGAAGGAAAAAACAATAAGAATTTGATAGCGCACTGCTTCTATCGGATCTGCACCTGCAACAATCATACCTGTCATCATCCCCGGCAATTGAACGAGTCCGACTGTCTTCATACCGTCGATAGTTGGGATCATGCTGAATTTAACCGACCGTTTTCTGACCTCCTGCAATGCCTGTGCTGCCGTAGCTCCAAGCGTGAGCAACGCTTCAATCTCTCCCCTCGATGCCTGAGCCTCCCGCTTCATTTGATTCACGAACAAGCTTGCAACTACCATGGCATTCCCGATCGTCATCCCGCTAAGAGGAATGATGTACTGGGGAGTCGATTCAATAATATTCAGACTTAGCAGCAACCCCATCATAAGAAGTTCCGTAGTTGTAAGCGCTAGAGCGATCCGCCAAGTGATCCCGCGCATACCTGCCCCGCGCTTTGCTGCATTCCAGGATGCTACTGTAATCATCAGCGTAACAATCAATAGTAAATACATGACATTATCTGCTCGAAAAATATATTGAAGCGCATACCCGATAGCCAGTAACTGCACAGCCGAGCGTATGGTACCGACAGCAATCTCTTTTTCCAAACCGAGCTTCTGCCAGACCGAAACAAGCATAGTCGCCAAGACGAATAATAGTGTAAAGCTAAGTGCAACTAATGTCATAGCTTCTCCCCGCTGACCAGAAGGCGAATGAAATCTCTACCCGCCTCTGTTGTTGGTTGTCGGAAAAAATCCGTCGTCCGCTGATTCTCCAGCAACGTGCCACTAGACATAAACCAAGTTCTATCGCTTGTGCGAGCTGCCTGTTCCAAATCATGCGTAACCCAAATGATCGTTGCCCCCTCTTCCTTATGCCAACGAACCAGTAATTGCTCCACAGCTCTTGCGCTAATGCTGTCCAATGATGCCGTAACCTCATCGAGCAGCAGCACAGAAGGACGCAACAGTAGAGAACGTATAAGGGCGATACGCTGCTTTTCTCCTCCAGATAGCTCACTGGCGTTCTTATTTCTGTCCAGCCCGTCCATAGCTGCTTCCTCTAGCAGCTGTGCTGCAAGCTTCTCATCATATGTACCGCCGTGCAGACGACTGGTCGTTCGCAGATTGTCCTCCACGCTGCCCGGTAGCATAACCGCTTGTTGAGCGACATAACAGATTTGTTTTCTCCATAGCCGTGATTCCTTCTTAAGATAAGAGACTCCTTCGTAAAGCATATCGCCTTTATCAGGTGTTTCGAGCAACGCCATCGTGCGCAGCAAGGTGCTTTTACCTTGTCCCGAGGCACCAATGACCGATATCCGCTCCGGCTGCTGGATTTCCGCAGACACTTCAGCAAACAGATAAGAGGTTTCCTGATTTCCCTTGTTCCATGACTTCTTCGCCAACTGTTGAATTTCTAGTATTGCAGTCAATGCCTAGCACCCCCTCTCGATTCTACTACGCCAAGCATAGCTCTTGAATAACCAAGAATAATATTTCTTCTTCTTGGGATCATAATCCTGTTGTTTAAAAAACCTTCCATTCCCAGACTGTTTGATAAAATCGATCGTAGAAACTCTAAAGGAGTGGACCCTATTGTATTACTATAAGGAAGAGTTAATCAATATTATTGAGCCAGACAAGCCCGATCCTGGTGCGGCAAAGGTGTTGCAGGAAGCACTTGGAGGACAATTCGGCGAGATGCGGACGATGATGCAGTATTCTTTTCAAAGCGCCAATTTCAGAGGCAAAGAGAAACAATTTCGCGATCTTATTCGGGGGGTGTTCCTAGAAGAAATCGCTCACGTTGAGCTAGTACAGAATACGATCAATCAGCTCTTAAACGAGTCTGGCTTATCCTCTCCTGGAAACGCTGGTGCGAACGAGGCTCCGATCGACGAAACTGTAAAGCTTGCCAATCCTCACCATTACATCATGGGAGCTAAAAGTTCCTTGCCCCTAGATGCTGGCGGCAATCCGTGGAATGGCTCTTGGGTATACAGCCACGGAAATTTGATTGCGGATTTGCTTAATAACGTCGTCCTTGAATCGACAGGTGTGCTGCAGAAAACAAGAATATACGAGATGAGCTCGAACAAAACATTGCGAGAAACGCTCGGATTTCTCATCGTCAGGGACAACGCGCATCAGAATGCGTTTGCCAAAGCGCTTGAAACATTGGGTGTAGATTGGGGCAAGTTGTTCCCTGTGCCGAACTACGATATTAACAAATATCCCGAGTGCCGTAAGTACATCGATAAGGGCTATCACAATGTTCAATTTAATTTCCGCTTGGATGAAACTCGAATAGCTGAAATCTTCCAAGGCGAGAGCCCTAGCCGGAATCACGGTTCTCTCTCTGTCACACCTCCCCCTCAAGGCTTTCCTGTACCGCAGCTTCCTGACATGCCAAATGAGCACAGCCCAGGATTAGTTGACATGCTTAGGTAATAAAATATAGTTACGAAAAACTCCCAGTCCTTCGTTGGATGGGAGTTTTTGTCTTCATAAAATATGCTTGGTTACTCTCCTAATGCAATATGCTTCTAATAATCTGCAATGGTTTAAGCGTATCACCATATGTATCGCTAGTTACTGTGATTATTATTCCTTTGGATGGTGCCACACATATATACTGCCCACCCATCCCCATAGCGAAGTAAAATAATTCAGAATTTGAAGTTTCCGAAATCCACCAATGCCGACCGTAATGACCAAAATGGTAGTATCTCGTGTATTCAGGCTCAGTTGAGAAAGCGATCCATTCCTCGCTTATCAGCTGCTTGTTACCCCATCTCCCTTTTTGGAGATACAATTCACCGAATTTGTGCATGTCCTGAACAGTGAGATGCAGTCCAAACCCGCCGATATTAATTCCTTGTGGGTCTTCGTGCCATATATAGTCGCTAAATTTCAGTTGAGAAAACAAATGCTGATCGGCAAATTCTCTCGCACTTTTGTTCGTTGTTTTTTGCAAAATGGCTGATAGCAGGTGGCTGCAACCAGAATTATAATTCATAGTTTCGCCGGGAGTGCTTATGAGTGGTCTATCCAGCGCATACTTGACCCAGTTAGAGCTATGGATCATTTCTGGCCAACCTCCCCACTCTCCCATCTCGGGCCAATCGAATCCAGCACTCATTGTAAGCAGATGGTCTATAGTAATTAGCTGCTTTCTGTGGTCGGGATCATTTTTGAGTGAAGGGAAAAATTCAACAATCGGGGTCGAAAGGCTGGGAATCACCCCCTGGTCATGTGCTATACCAATGAGGCTGGAAGTAATACTTTTTGTGCATGAGTTGATTTTGTGCTGTTTCTTTTCTGATTTCCCATTTTTAAAATACTGAAATAAAAGTGCATCATCTTTGCTTATTAAACAGCTATGGATTTTCTCCTTTTTTATTACGTCAGATAAATGCTCTATTTTCTCGTTCCATTTGATGTGCAAATGTTCACCTCTTTTTTCTGAGCGTGTACTCTTAAACCTAATTATAACCATTTCGAGGAACTAATGGGTTAGTAATATGAGTGGGAAGTAAAAATGTTGTACATGCCTACACTTATAGATTCGTTCTGAATATGTTATCAATAACAAATAGCAGAAGGAGGTAATTCATGAATGAGTACATTCTTAGATGCTCGAACTTCACAAAACGCCTCAGCTTACGCTTCGATATTGATTCCTTTTCCGGCTGTAGATACATCCGTATTGATAGGTGTTATCGGACTTCAGGTAATCAACCCAACTGGTGTAATAAGAACCCAGTTTAGTGGAATTATAGGCTTAGCCTTTCCCATTCCTGGAAGTGGACCTACGGATATTGAGATTAGCGTTGTTCGTGGATCTGCTTCGACAGATTTGGAAGTGTTTGCATTGAAACGTACATTTAACGTGGGTGACACGGGTATTCAGGTTCTTAATTTTTCGGGAGCTGATTACAATGTACCGCCCCCCGTTTCGCAACAATTGGTCTATTCTATGTTCGTGTCCTCTTCAACCCTTATTCCAATCCGTAACGGACCTGAAAGCTTTCTCGGTGCAGTATACTGTGACTAAAATAAATGCATCGAGCCATAAATACAATAAGACCAATTCTAAAAAGATGTTAGAATTGGTCCCTTGTTTATTGCGTGAGAAAAGCAATTATAAGTTTATCGATATAAAATTTTGAATGTCCTGAGTAAATTTTTTCGAGTTGTTAATGGAATAATAACGAGAACTATTTTCCAAATATGAAAGGCTAGTATCGTCTAGTCTTACTGAAATAAGTATGTTGCTAGGAACTTCAATCCCCGCAATTCTTATACTTATATATTGATCTGAAGCGACACGAGGAACACCGTTTAATGGGATATTTACATTTCTAACATACTTCTGCCCTTCTAGTAATTGCATCATACTATTCTTTTGTTCTCTATCGTCAATAAGGTACGTTCGACCATTTTTATAAATAGTTAGATTATAATCCGAATCTGAGCTCTGAAGCTTCAATCGCGTAGGGGCCAAATACAGGACTAAGAATACGATAACTATTCCAAGACATAAAGAAATAACTAGCGTGACAGATTTCTTCTGCCTCTTCTTAATTAGGGAATAAATTATGTATGTTAGTACAACCGGTATTAAAAGAAATAGAGTTATTATCATGACACTAAAAATACTAGACACGCAAATGCCCCTCCTTAACCAATGGGTATAACCACCTTAATTTATAACAAATGGTAATTATATTATAACATCCCAATAATTTTTTGAAAGGGCAATCGCCTCTTCTCCCACAATCCCCTCACCATCGTCGCAAAATGCTACTTTAAGCTCACCTTATCCAACAAACTCCCCGCCATCGTTGCAAAATGCGACTTTAAGCCATCTAGCAGCAGCTCACCATCAAAGCGCCCTACCATAGTTATCAGCGCAGCCATCCCCATGCAACTCATCGCTGAACCTCCTTCTCGCGGAAGAACAGCTTAAGTAGCGGCGGCGTAACAAGTGTTGTTGCAATAATCATGATTACCACTGATGTGAAGTATTGTGGTAATACTAATCCAGCCTGTAGCCCCGTTGCCCCGATTATCAAGGCGACCTCTCCTCTACTTACCATGCCAGATCCAATAATTAAGGATGATCTAGAATTGAATCCTGTCATCCGCGCGCCAATCCAGCCTCCGAATAGCTTCGTTATACATGCAATAATTGTAATAATGATAAGAAACCCCCACTGCTCACCAATACCTTCGAATGAAACATTCAAGCCGATGCTCACAAAAAAGACAGGTACAAATATTGAGTAAGCGATAGGTTCAACTTTTTGCTCAACAGTGTGCTTATATCCGGTTTGAGAGATCGCGATCCCTGCAGCGAATGCGCCGATTATTCCAGCCATCTGCAGCCACTCTGCAAAATAAGCAAACCCAAAGCAGATAACAAGCGCTGCCGATATTACTGCCTCTGTTACTTTGAGTGGTGCCATCCACTTCATAATCTTTGGAACTACGAACCAACCAGCAACGATAATAACGAAGAAAAACAGAAGTTTTTTTCCAATAAGCAAGCCAATAGAAATGTCATTCCCTGTTCCAATAACGCTCATCATAACCGCAAGTAGGATGACTACGAGCACATCGTCGATTACCGCTGCCCCAAGAATGGTCGTTCCTTCACGGGTATTCAGCTTATTCATTTCCTTAAGTACTTGCACGGATATACTCACTGATGTTGCACAAAAAATAATACCGAAAAATAAAGCATGATTCTGGCTAAAGCCAAAGGCAACCGCTGCACTATAGCCTCCGATAAAAGGAAGAATAATTCCGCCTACCGCAACCGCAAAAGCCGATTTCCAGTTTTTCCGCAGCTGCTCAAGATCAGTTTCTAGTCCAGCGATAAACATGAGAAGGAGCACACCGATTTCGGACAGCTCATTGATAAAGCTTCCTTGCTCTATCCATCCAAGCACCGCAGGGCCTAATAATATACCCACTATCAGCTTTCCTAGCACAGCAGGCTGCCCAATTCGAACAGACAGATCTCCCGCAACCTTTGTAAAAAATAAAATCAACACTAAGTAAAGTATGAATTCCATAAGCCCGCCTCCAGATGTTTGTTCTATTGTGTCCTGAAAAATAAAAAGAAGGAGCCCTTGGTGACAGGCTCCTCCATTACTGCTATCCGATATGATGTTATTCATAATCATATATAAAAAATGAAATCGATGCAAGAACATTATCTAAAGCTCAAGCAAAGCTACGCGGTAATACTACCGTAACCACGGTTCCTTCGTGCTCAACACTCTCAAGTCGAATGCTTCCCTGATAATTGTCGACTAATCGCTTGGCAATTGCTAACCCCAGACCACTGCCGCCTATTTTACGGCTTCTTGCCTTTTCCACACGGTAAAACCTATCGAATACGTGCGCAATGTGTTCATTCGAAATTCCCAGACCACTATCGATTATTTGCAATTGTACGGTATTCTCCGTTACAAGCTTGCCGGTAATTCGAATCGTCTTCTCATCTCCGGAATATTTAATGGCATTGTCGATTACGATCATGAGAATTTGCTTCAAATGACCAACCGAGATCGCCAACCATATACCTGACAAATATCGGGTCTCTACTTCGAAAATCATTTCCGGATGAATAACGGAGAAGTCGTCCACTATCTTAATGATCACATCAGCAGGGTCAACACGTTCGATATCCGTTTCAATTTGCAATGGCTCGGTTTGAGAGGATAAAAGCAAATCCTGAATAAGTTTCTTCAATCGAGCTAATTCATCCAATGAGGCTTTTAACGATTCATTTAAAACGGAAGGGTCTTCTTTGCCCCAGCGTATGAGCAAGTTAAGATGACCTTCGATAATCGAGATTGGTGTTCTAAGCTCATGCGAGGCATCCTCGACGAATTGATTCTGATGATGGAAGGACTCCTCCAATCGATCCATCATCTCGTTAAACACTAGACTTAGCTTAGATAATTCATCCTTATTATCAATAAAATCAACTCTCGCCGCTAACCCATTGTACTTTATTTTACCCATCGTGCTTGATAATTCAGCAACCGGTTTAACCAATTGTCTACCTAAGATGACTCCACCGAATGTGCTGAAGGCGATTCCACCCAGCCCACCTATAACCATAACGACCAACAGCAAGTGATTTAACCGTTCGTAATTTTCCATATTCCGAATGATTTCGACTGTACCCTTGAAAGATCCGACCTGAACCGGGCTTCTGAGCACGAGCAAATGCTCCTCCTCATGCCATGGGCTGACCAGACTCCTCGAGCTTGCAACTTGTGGCAGCACCCATTGATCTGGTATTCCTTCGCTTATATTTAGCACAGTATGCCCACTATCATCCAGCACCCTAATCATCTGATTGCTCTGGTTCACCTTCTCAAGATAGCTTTGACTGGCGGCTACGCTTCTTGAATTACTGTCCTCATAATAGCCGATAACCTCATCCATACTCTTATTAATGGAATGCTCCTCTTGGGCAAGTATCCAACGATCAAGCACCAAATATTGCACCGAGTTATAGAGAAAAAAGAAAATACACATCCATAGTGATGCCCAAACGGTTATTCGCCACTTAATCGGGAGAGTGTTTATCGTTCTGAGCAACATTTTCATAGCCGCATCACGTATCCAATTCCGCGCTGTGTCTTTATATATCTCTCGTCCCCTGAATCACTCAATTTGTTCCTCAGGTAACGAACGTAAACGTCTATGATGTTGGTCTCAACTTCAGAGTCAAATCCCCATACCTTTTCCAATATCATGTCCCGGGATAATACCCAATTCACGTTCTGCATAAAGACGGCAAGCAAATCAAATTCCTTCTTTGTAAGCATGACGTTCTCTCCAGCCTGAGTAACTATTCTGGTATTAAGATCAAGGACAAGATCCTTGAATGTATATACGGCTAATTCATGCTCGCTGTGTTCGAACCTACGAAATAAAGCTCTCATCCGAGCGAAAAGCTCTTCAATGGCAAACGGCTTCGGAAGGTAATCATCTGCCCCACAATCCAAGCCGAGTACTCGATCCGTTACGCTATTTCTTGCCGTTAAAATAATAATAAGCGTTTTGCTAACCTTTCTAATCCTCCTGCATACTTCGACTCCATTTAGTCCAGGCAGCATAAGGTCAAGCAGGATCAAGTCCCATTCCGATCCAAGAGCTAATTCAAGACCACTATGTCCGTCATAGGCAATCTTTACCTCGTAAGCTTCATGGATCAGCTCCAATTCAAGGAACCTTGCGAAGTTAGGCTCGTCCTCTACAATAAGAATTCTTTTCATTGTTTCCTCCGACCGCAGCTCGAATGCCTTAAGCTATGTATTTACCCTGCTGTAATTATAACTTTGAATGGAATGATTTCGATACAGTTCAATACAGTTCAATACAGTTCTCTTTAACAAGAAGCCACTTCGAGATTAGATATAATCAAATTCTCATGAAAAACTCAGATTCGTAGGCTACAGTGGAAAGAAAAAAAGGGTGAAAGCACATTATGAACTATCATTTGTTTCAATTCATTAATGACTGGGCTGGGAAATACGATTGGGTTGACGATATTATGGAATGGTTTGCGCAGGATATCGTATGGTTAATGATTGCTGTAATGGTTTGTCTATGGTTCTCAGGGAAGGAAACCAACCAAAAGCTAGTCTTCTATTCCGTCCTATCAGCGTCAGTGGCCATTTTTATTGCAAGCATGCTCATTTCGCCAGAAGTGAACCACGCTAGACCCTTCATGGAGCATCAAGTAAACCAATTAATTCCACACGCGCCGGATTCTTCGTTCCCAAGTGATCATGCTACTTTTGCATTTTCAATAGCTTTTAGCACCTTGTACTTCAAACGTAGATTAGGTATTGTCATGGTGATCTTAGCGATATTAACTGGAATCTCACGGATCTATGCAGGAGTTCATTATCCAGGGGATATCTTAGGAGCCATTGTTCTATCTTTCATAACAAGCATAACCCTGTATAAGCTTAATAAACGATTAGATGTTGTCCCTCTATTCTTCATCAAGCTTCAACGAGGTCTAATACGTCGTTTCTTCCCAGTTCAAGACAAGTAATTGTTATCCTATAGATTAAAGGAGTGGTCACACAAACTGATATAGGTTTATGTGACCATTCGTTGTATGAGGACGCGTACAGGCTTACTTAATCTTGAAGGTTGAGAGGGATTACATCTTTTCTCGTCTTAGTCAGGTAAACAACCAAGCATAAAATCGTAACGAGGAAAATCACACTAGTGATGATCGTTCCCAGTTCAAGTCCACCATCATCGCGTGGTTGAGATAGATAATCACCAATTGAAGCACCTAAAGGACGGGTTAAGATGTAGGCAATCCAGAAAGCCAGAACCGCGTTCAGTTTGAAGCGATAGTGAGCAATGGTCACAGCCCCTATCAGCACCGCGAATAAGATCACAGACACCCAGTACCCCAAGTTGAGCCCCTCTGCCACAAGATCACCGGCTGCAGTGCCTAAAGCAAATGTGAACAGAATGGTCAGCCAATAGAAGGCTTCTCTCTTAGTCGTGTGGATGGAGTGGATGGATAGAGTCTTCTGACTCGCATACCAAGCCCAGAAGGTTGCAAGCAATAAGAACGCAAATATAACCGTGGTAGTCTCTAATGCGACCCCTAAGTTGTCTACGAGATTATCCGTAATCAATGTGCCCACAACGCTAATGAGAACGACCGTAAGCCAATAAATCGCCGGTACATACTTATTTAACTTGAATTGGAAAAAGAGAGTGAGGAGTAAGAGACCACTCATGATATAGGTTGTGTTGGTTAAGCCCAAATTCAAATCTGCATTCAGAAAATCAGCCGCGGTCTCCCCCACCGTTGTCGCCAAAATCTTGATAATCCAGAAAAAGATCGTAATTTCTGGTACCTTGTTTAACAGCTGCCTGCCCCCAGATAATGTCGTAGCATCCGAAATAGAATTTCCCATCGTAAATCCTCCCTTTTCTCATAAAATGACTATTTGCAAATTGTACTCGCCTCTTATGAGAAATTAATGAGAAACCAAGTCGCGGAGATAAATAAATAAATAAATAGGATAATCCTATTAAATTGCTTTATGATCTTAAGCCACTTGAGATATTATTAGGAAGAAACACGACTTAACCTCAGGAGAGATAAGATATGGAATCCAATCACATAGAAGAAGTGCTAGACGAGTCACGAAGCAAACCGAAAAAATTATTAGAGCTTCTTCTAGTATCAACTAAGCTCGGGCTAACTTCATTCGGGGGACCAATTGCCCATCTTGGTTATTTTCATAATGAATACATACGGAAACGCCAGTGGATGGACGAACGAAGCTATGCTGATCTTGTAGCTCTAAGTCAGTTTCTTCCTGGGCCTGCCAGTAGTCAGGTCGGTATTGGGATTGGGGTCATTCGCGCTGGTTTGCTCGGGGGTTTCGTTGCATGGGTGGGCTTTACGCTTCCATCTGTTATTGCTTTAATATTGTTCGCTTTCTTACTGCAGGGAATCGATATTAGCAATGCGGGGTGGATTCACGGGCTGAAGATTGTTGCGGTGTCCATTGTGGCTCATGCCATTATGGGTATGGGACAAAAGCTAACCCCAGATAAAAAACGAGCTACACTTGCGGTAATCGTGGCTTCTATTACCCTACTTTGGCAAACAATGTTCAGCCAAGTGCTGCTCATTGTGGCGGCAGCCTTAGTGGGAATGTGGATGTACAGAAGAACAGTAACTACGGAAGCTCCGAATATTACTGTTCCTATCAGCCGTAACGTTGCAGTGCTGTGTTTAAGCGTCTTTTTCGGTCTCTTAATCTTCCTCCCCCTCACGCGACAGCTCTCGAACTCAGGATTACTTTCGTTGTTCGATAGCTTTTATCGATCGGGCTCACTTGTATTCGGGGGAGGTCATGTTGTTTTGCCGCTATTAGAAAAAGAAATGATACCTACCGGTTGGGTCAATAAAGAAGACTTTCTTGCCGGTTATGGCGCTACTCAGGCAGTCCCCGGTCCACTTTTCACCTTTGCAGCCTATTTAGGTGCAATGGCTAAGGGCATCTCTGGAGCTGTCGTTGCCACCGTGGCAATATTTTTGCCTGCCTTTCTCCTCATCGTCGGAGCTCTACCGTTTTGGAACACCCTACGCAAAAGCTCCCGTATTCAAGGGGCACTAATCGGAGTTAATGCAGCAGTTGTCGGCATCTTGTTGGCCGCGCTCTATAACCCATTGTGGACGACAGCGATTATAGCACCAGCAGATTTTGCATTAGCTTCAATCCTGTTTGTTATGCTCACCTTCTGGAAACTACCGCCATGGACAGTTGTAATCAGCGGTATGGTAGGCGGGATTTTGATTGGTTTTATGTAACTGTCATGCTCGACTCGCTTTATCCTTTTTCTATAGGAGTATTTGGATCATTCCCCCACTCTTCCCATGATCCTTCATAGGGGCGAACATGATCAAAACCTACCGACCTAAGAGCTAGATACATAACAGATGCTCTTATGTTTTGTTGACAATACGGAACAATCGTCTTACTATCGTTAATTTCAAATGCTTGAATCGATTTATTTATCTCACTGGAAGTCTTAAGCAATGGTACATCTTCAGAAGTAAAAACTTGACCCCATTCCCAATTTAATGAGCGAGGTATTCGTCCCTCACGCTTTGACATTGACTTTTCACCACTATATTCCTCAGATGAACGAACATCTAGAATCGCAACATTGGAGTTCTCAAGATTATCAAGAATAAATGCCTTGTCCACTAAACGGTGTGCAGATATAATCGGTGTAAAAGTTCCTCTCTGCACTACCGTGTTATCCTTCTGAATCTCTTTCTTTTGCTGCACCCACGCTTTATACCCACCATTCAGCCACTTCACATTCCGATGTCCATAATACTCAAGTAGGAAAAAGAGTCTTGGCGCATCATACTGGTTTCCAATGTCATACACAACAACGATTGAATCATCGTTAATACCTAACTTCTCTGCTTTCTCACGGAAATCATCTGGTGATGTATTTCCTGTAATTTCTGCATTAGAGTCCGTAAAATAGGTCCAACCCGGCGCGTTTACTGCACCTGGAATATGGCCATCTAGATAATCATTTTTGCGTACGTCAATTATTCTTATTTGGGGGTTGTGCAATTGAGATTCTAACCAGTCGGTGTCTACAATTATATCGTTGCTTACAGTCATCTTTAATCTTCTCCTCTTCAGTAAGATAACAAAAAAAACCAATTCCAATTAGGAATAGGTCTCCAGCTGACTGGTAGAAATATTATGACTCCCATTATATCACACTAAAAAAATCGGAATTAATAAGTTTTATTGAACAGACTGTGCAACTCGGAATCCAAGGTCGTCTATGCAAAAAGTAGGGTGGCTGCGACGGCGGCACGTTGCCCCACAGCCTCTCGCCTCTTCTGCCCAGCTACCACCTCGGAAAATGCGATAAGAGCCATACACTTCTTGGTCATATAGATCCCAGCACCATTCCCATACGTTACCTAACATATCGTACAGACCCCATGCATTCGGTAGTTTTCCGCCTACGTCATGGATATGGCCCTCTGAATTTTCTTCATACCAAGCAATTTGATCAAGCTCCCCGTATCTATATCCCGTAGTTCCAGCTTTACTTGCATACTGCCACTCTGCTTCTGAAGGAAGGCGATAGCCGTTTGCTTCCCAATCACAGATTGTTTCACCCTGATTACTAAACGAATAACACTCCTTAAACCCAGCTTTCTCAGACAGGAGATTACAGAAAATAACGGCTTCATTCCAAGAGATATTCACAACTGGCTGCTTGTTATTCTCCCCTAAAGCGAGTTGTGATTTGTTGGTGATCGCATAGTATAGCTCCATAGTTACAGGATACTGGGCAAGCTGGAACGGCTTTATTACGGACACCCATTTTCTCTTTGTTCTATCATCACGTAATTCTATTTCACCCCCTGGAATTTTCACCATTGGATAATTAGCAAAGCCCGTTCTCTTATCGGACACTCTATCTTCCTCCCAATCCTTCGCTCAATTTGGCAATAGCTTGTTCTTCATCTGGCTGGAAAAAAATATCCTTCCCTTGGTTGCTCTCCCTAATGAAATCCTTCAAGCTGTTGCTCGAATAAACGGAAAAATCACCGACTATCGCTATTTTCACACGGCAATTAATAAACTTTTGCAATATGCCGCGTAGTTTAACTTCTATCATAATAGATCTGAGTTTTTTGTCGAGCACTATTTTATGTACTTTACCCACCCAAATATTCACGAGCCCCTCTCTCCTCCCCCAGACTTCCTGAGCGAACTACACATACCTGTCTGCCAACACATATGTGTAGTTCACTCAGTAAGTTTAATTTAGAGGACCACGTAAAATGGCTTCACCCATCCTTGGGACGACGGTACACGTTTGTTTCGGTCAATTAAATGGCGATTAAAAAAGGGAGGAGCAAAAACGCCTCCCCCCGCAGACTTACACGGATGCTTATTTAATGATTAGACCAAAGCCAGTCTGAATGTAGTACAGATTAGGGTTAGCGATATTACTAGTCGTTAAGTTATTAAACGTTGCGGAACCATTACCGGTGTAGCTGTAGATGGCTGCACCCGGATGAGGTGAAGTGAACCGCGAGGTTAAAATCCCATCAAGACCAGTACCATTAATGTTGATGTTGTTAAACACGATATTCTCAAATCCACCACCGTATCCAAATTGGATAGCATCGCGCTGAGTGTTGATGATATCGATGTTGGTAAACGTTACGTTTTTAATGGAGTCGTTCGAAGCTTCCAGATCAATTGCCCCACGTTCTCCATTGTATAGATCCTTACTCGTACCGCTGTTAATAATGGTAGTATCCGAGAACAGAATGCCGGTGTTGTTCTGGAAATGGTATCCTGGGAACACGGTATTCATTCTGATTGCGGAACCTCCAACGGTGTCGATAATTACGTTGTTGGTAGCCTTGTGACCACCACCACCAAAGAATGCAATTGCTGCTGCACGCCAGTTATTCTCGATGGTGTTAAACGAGAAGGTATTGTTGACACCAGCGGGAGCACCATTGACATTACTGGTCCAGACGGCAAGACCATCATCACCGTTATTTCTTACACTGGTATTACGTACAATCGAATTACTTGTTCCTTGAGCAAAGTTAATACCATCGGCAAGGTTGTTCCTGACACGACTGTTTTCAATAATCAGTCCATCAGCATAGATTGCCGGAGTATGTGCGTAGTCTCCTACCCAGAAACCACATTCAAAATGCTCTACCCAAATATTGTGCACCTTAGAATTTTTCCCAAAGTTGTCCATGAACCCTTTGTATATCGCATTCTCATGATAACGAGACCGCAGCTTGGAATTCAAATAAATATTGCTAAAATCCAGCTTGCCCTTGATACGGAATGAAATACCACCGGACGCAGAATTAGGGTTGGTAAACTGAATATTCGTATGCCAGATCCCCGCTCCCACAATAGTGAAGTTATCAATCATGCTGGCGACAGAGCCGATCTTCCACATATTATTCAAGTGGAACGTTCCTTCCGGGATATACAAGGTCTTACCCGCTGCCACCGCAGCAGTTACTGCTGCTTCAAATGCTGCAAGATCATCCAGTCCGTCATTGGCAATAGCACCGTAATCGGTTACGGATATTGAATTGGCAGGACGAGGAATTGCAGCAGGAACAGGCTCGATTTCTAAGAAATCAACACCGTATTCCAGCGTATCGGCATTGGACTTCTGGATGCGGATGATGTCTCCGGGTTGAAGAGCTGAATCCAATTTCCAGTGTACTTCGTCAAAACGGAAGAGCGGACGTCCGCCAGAAGGTGTATCAGCAGGTTGATCACTTGAGAAATACTGCCAGTTATAATAGGACGTCAACGGTATAGTCTTGGCTTTGACACCATTCACGTAAACATCAAGCGAACCGTTTAATCCCATACCATCGGCCGAGTCCGGCATAGTAAATCTCATAGTAACACCTGCGCCACCTTCTCCCTGTCTTACAGTCCATTGAAGAAAGGAGCCGTTAGACGGAAGTGAGATATAGCGTTGTCCAGAAGCTTCTGAAGCAATCAGTGCTTGATCAAATGTCGGTGCTGACTGTAGAGTTGCACCTCCGCCTCGGGTAGCATCATCCGTATCATACCGGGTGTACGGCATGCTAGCACCACGAGCAGAATATACGACCAAGCTTGTTGTACTTACGTTGTTTGCTTGCTTAATCGGTAATTCATTAGCATCTGCAGCAACGGTAGTCGTTACGGAGTAGTTGCCAGTAATTGCTGTCCAAGTCCCAGGTATTGAGACGCTGACTGCTGCTCCAGCAGCTAAAGTTCCAGTGTATGATCCGTTAAAGGTTTGAATAGTTGAACCGGCAGAATTCTTCAGAGCTACTGTAATGCCATGAGAACCGCCTGCAGAAGCAACGTTCCCTTGGTTTTTGAGATTAACGATAAAGCCTACTGTACTATTAACAACTACACTACTTGGTGTCCATGAAACTACTCCTACTAAATCTGAGCTAGCTACAGGAGCGACAATGAGCGATGACGGGCTCGTGTAGCTGTTGTTCCCATCATTCTGTTCGATGATCTCATTGCTCTCATCTACCTTAGCACTCACCGAGTAAGTCGCGGCAGCTTTCGTCCCAGCATTCAGAGATACCGTTGCCGAAGCACCCGCAGCTAGTGCGGCCACAGGAACAGATCCTGCAAGCGTGTTATTCAGGTAGAAGTTAACTGTAGTAGCAGGCGCGCTAGCGTTACCGATGTTCTTAACGGTTGCGTTTAATGTAATTGCGCTTGTCTCAATTGGAGAAGTCGGAGTCCATGATATGTCTGAAATCGTCAGGTCCGGGTTAGGCCCAGGCGTGCCGAATACTTGGAACTCAGCAATTTGTCCGGCCGGAGCCCCGGAATTAGTCGTAATGTTTAACTGCAGACGTTTAACTGTCGCAGTCACCGGAATCGTGACCGAATTGCCGGAAGCAGGATTGAACGTATACGTTTGAGCAGACACTAAATTGCTGAAGGTAGTCGTATTCTGATTGTGACCGAGCACTTGAATAGTTTGTGTGCGCGTACCCCATTCAGTGGACGGATTTAACTTCAGTACGATAGATGTAATGTCATGGTTAGCTGCAAGATCGAGCGTTAGCGTACTTGGATTTCCGCCGCCTTCCCAATAAGTGTTAGTGTTATTATCATTTGCGTTTGTAGCCACGAAGGATTGAGTAACTGAGGATGCGGTAATTGCTTTACCAATTGCGATGTTGGAGCCCGGTGGTGGCGTTGGTGTTGGAGTCGGTGTTGGTGTTGGTGTTGGTGTTGGTGTCGGTGTTGGTGTTGGTGTCGGTGTTGGAGTCGGTGTTGGAGTCGGTGTTGGAGTCGGTGTTGGAGTCGGTGTTGGAGTCGGTGTTGGAGTCGGTGTTGGAGTCGGTGTTGGAGTCGGTGTTGGAGTCGGTGTTGGAGTCGGCGTTGGAGTCGGCGTTGGAGTCGGTGTTGAAGTTGGGGTCTCTACTGTGATTTGATCCAGATTAACGTTGCCGGAATCGCCAGCGTCGTATTTGTACGCGATCGTGTTATTACCGGCATTCAGGTTGAGTGCCTCCAGCTTGTTACTCCATGTGTCCCAGTTCGCTAGATTAGGCAGCGAGGACTGGCGAATTTTCGTGCCGTTGACGTAGACGCTTATCGTCTTCGCGCTTCCACTCGCGTTAGCGTACTTAAGAGCCACATTACTGCTCCCTGCCGTCGGAACATTGACAGTGAAGGTCGTTGTCGCACCTTGTGTCCAGTATCCGTCAACAAAGCCAGTGCCGGAGTATCCGGTGTGATCTGTGTTCACTTTAGCTCCGCCAGACAGTGCAGCAGACTCAGCTTGGTAAGGCGTGCCCAAAGGAGTTGGCGTAGGCGTAGGTGGGTTCGGAGTCGGCATAGTGCCGCCAGTGCCGTATATTTCGAATTCAGATAGCTGTGCTGCTGGCCAGCCTGTGTTACCCGTTACGTTAAGACGCACGTAGCGTGTAGTAGCTGAAGCAAAATTAATCGTGACAGAATTGCTCGCAACCGTTGGATTAAAAACATAATCCGCAGAGCCGACAAGGTTCGTAAATGTCGTGCCGTCTGTGCTACCTTGAACAGCCAGCGTTTGCGTTCGCGTTTCCCAGCCAGCAGGCAGCTTTAGAACAATCTGGTCAATGCTTCTATTTGCAGCTAGATCGACTTGAATCCACTGTGGGAACGCATTGTTTGTGCTTTCCCAGTAAGTGCCTTGATTGCTGTCTTTCACGTTGTTCGGTTCATAATTTTGAGATTGCCCGCTCGCTGTTACGGTTTTGCCTAGCGTTAGATTGGGTCCACCAGCTGCAGAAGCAGGGTCAGGTGAGAAAGGTCCGACAGACAGAAAAAAGCTCGTGATCAGCATGGTTACTACTAGCGTCCATGCGACGTACTTGTTGCGCATTATATTCCTCCTCAATAAAGTGAGATGCGAGAAACTACGTGCGTCTGAAAATGCAATTATGATAGCGGTTACAAATCCTCCTTTCATTGTAATACACCCTCATTATAGAAACAGCGAGATCAACATATAAGACGCATTCCTACTGTAACTGTATGCGTTTCCATGTTAATAAATGGAGAAGGCTAACTTCATCCCGCAAGCTCGCGGTTATCGAAGTTAGCTTCCCACTTATCCATGAAAAATCCATCCACTAAACCACTTCAGAACGCCATCCGCGTATGAAACATCGATTTCCATACCCGATAAAATAGGATAAAACAAAATAAATAGCAGTAAAACAGCTCCTGCGTAGACATGTGTCCATTTTCGAAAGGTAGGTTGTCTCTCCTCTATTCTCCGAATCCAATAAACAATACATAGCACTATAAAAGGCACACAAGCGAAAAAGTGATAAATAAACGTTAGTCTGGTGACGAGGACCCATGGAAGAAAAGCCGCTACAATTCCAACAAGAACAACCGTCATGCTATTATCTCGTTTTTTCCAAGCCATGCGAAATGTTGCTATAGCCGCAATCGTCCCCACCCACCATACGGCAGGGTTACCCATAGCAACAATGCTAGCCATTCTGCCATGTACTAATTCCGAGCCTCCATAATACCAAATAGGCTTGCGAATGAGAGGCCACTCCCACCATGTCGACGAGAAAGGATGAGTAGCATGTAGCTGGCTATGGTAATTAAACATAAACTTCTGATACGAGACTATGTCTTTCCATCCATGTCCGGAACCCGGTACGAGCATAAACGGAATATATGAAGCTAAATAAATCATTAATGGAGCCAGGATGAAAAATAACCCACTCGCAAGTACAGTCCAGAGCGTGTGCATCGCAAAGGGAAGCCTACGGTTTTGCTGATACTCCTTATACCTTTTCCACAGCGTGAGGAAGAAAAGGAATGCCAAGCCCGCCCCCGCATACAAGCCAATCCATTTGGTTGCCGTCGCAAGACCGAAAGCAAGCCCACTAATCGCAAGCGGCGCTATCGTCTTAAACAGCTTATCTCTATAAAAACTCATTTCATAATAACGATGCATTCGCTCGTAAGCCAATAAGATGAAAAACACAGCAAAGGTGTCAACGGTACCCAGTCGGCTTTGTGTAAAGAGCATAAAGTCGAAGGCTACCAAGAACGATGCTAGAGCTGCATAACGGGTATCCCTGAACAATCTTTTGGCGAACAGGTATAGAAGAGGAACGATCGCTATTCCGAAAAGAACACCTGCGATTCGCCATCCGAACGGATTCATACCGAATATGGCAACTCCAGCCGATATAATCACCTTCCCAAGGGGCGGATGAGTCGTCTCGTAAGGCTCCAATCCATGTAAATTCTCATAGGCAGTCCGTGCATGATATATCTCGTCAAAATACATGCTGTTCTTATAGGAGATACGTTGCGGAACCGTGCCCTGTTCATCGAATACTAGAGATGGTTCAACTTCACTAGTAATGGGAATAACTCTTTGATCTTCCCCTAGGAAAGCCATTTCGCCTAGCGCAGCCCCCGGTTGTGTCGCTACTAGCTTCACATATCGAGTCGTGAATACAGCTTGAGCTTTCTGCCATTGAAATACTGCACCATCGTTCAAATCAGCTGTAGCAGCCGGTAGCCATGCTCGGCCGTCATCCGAATATTCGATCTGAAAGCTTCCATTTCCAATGCCGCCGTACCATACAATTGATTGTACTTGCTGCGTCTTCCCGAAGTCGACTGTTGTACTTTCCCCTTGTATGACCGGTTTCCAGAAGCTCTGCGGCGCGACTGTCGAACCGAGCTGAAACAACGCAATAGCAGCATATACAACCGTAATTGCAGTCATCGTAATGTAATCCCTACGAGACATCGATGATTGGGGTGTAATCGGATCGGTTAATGGTTTGGCTGCCTTACTCGGTTGGATCGATGGTTTTACTGCCTTACTCGGTTCGCTGCTTGGCTTTTTAATCAATAGCTCATAACCAAGCCATACCGCATACACAGCAAGACATACGTTGCCTAATGCAACGATGTTCATGAATCCATTGCCATTCTGAATAAAATAATCTTGGCTAAGACCGTGTTTAAGCACGTAAGCCACATTAGCGAAATTCGTGAGGGTAACACCGATAAATAGTCTAATCACGCGTACATCCCGAATCCATACCCAGCTCATCAAGGCTAGTGGAACGGTTGCGTAGCCGTAACGCTCGTGAAGCCCTGTTTTGAACACGAATACGAGCAATGCAATGAGGAAGGCCACATAGACGATCTTCCCTTCCCTGCGGCTTCGAAGGAGCAGGAATGCTGCTACTAGGACGATAGCGACAACAAATAAGACATCCCAGCTTGCGAAGGGGATTCCCCACCACTTATGATCGGTATTCACACCATTGGCTCCAAGCAGCGCATATCCATTAAACGCATTAAACGTAGCATAAGGATACAAACCAAACATCGATTGATAATGTTTAAATATCCACCAAGGACCCTGCTGTAGAGCAAACGGTAATATAATAATCGTAAATACTACTAGTGAATATAGTGCTGCTTTTAGCGCTTCTCTCCAGCTTCGAACGGATAAGAGAATTAACGGAGCAAAAATAAGCGATTGAGGCTTAATTAATACGGCTACCACGAAAAGGACGGAAGCTATCGAAAGCCGCTTGTTCTGTAGGGAGACAACCATTAACACAATGAACAGGCTAAATACGGAATCCATTTGTCCCCACACAACGGAATCTATAAAAACGAGTGGATTAATCACATATAGAAGCGCCGCTAACAGAGCTGTTTTCTCTTCTGCTAGGCGCAATGCCATTCTGTAGATGAACCAGCCTGCAATAAGATCAGCGACCATCCCCGGAAACTTAATGAGAATTAAGGACGCAGACGAAGCATGCTCCAGACCAAGCACCGATTTGATAAAGCCTAGAACATATAGCACGTATATGTAGCCCGGAGGGTAATCCGCAAAAATCTCCCCGTTATAAAATCCTGACAATCCGTTATGATATGCATGGTCTGCCCAGGCTATAAAATCTTGGATATCAATCGGATGTCCTTTAATAATCGGAGCACAGATCATTCTGAGTAGAAAAGCACCACCGAATATACCAATGATCAGCCATAATCGATTTCTTCCCGCTCCATTTATACGATCCAATAAGCTCTTTTTAGAGTTTAGAAGCCTTGAAATCAAAAATAAACCTAACACCCCATAAGCCAGTCCGTAGAAAATCATCCAACCCGAGTAGGCAGAATGTGAGGAGCCCGCATTAGGCACTACTGCCTCTCCCTGATCGACGGCTGGATCGAACGGCACAACGACTGTCCCAGTAGGTGCTTCTTTGAGCTGTTCCATACGAAAGTCATCGAAGTCGACCTTGCCAATGTTCAGACTTCCATAGCCTCCAAGTCGAACCGCTACGGTTATCTGCTCCTGCTCTGCTCCCGTCCGACCTACAAGCTCAAGTAGCTCCCAGCTTTCTGAGGGTGTTCTCAAGTCCAATGAAGTCGTACCGATGCCAAGAACGGAAATGTTCGCCCCAGTGGCACCCTCATCTGCTTGGGCAACCCTAACCCAGCCAGATAGCTTGTACAACGTATCAGGCTTAACAGAAACCGTCTGAGTCCACTTGGCATCATTCGGCTGAATATTCTCTATAGTTACGTATCGAGAGCCAGTTCTTGCGTCTCCCTCTACTACCTTCATTAGGCTATATTCGTCGCCAACCAAATAAGCATCCTTAGTCCAATTCGCAGGCTCATCGCCGATAACTTCCTCGAAGCCTCCATTAAGAACAATATTCGCTTCACCATCCTCAGCAAAAACAAATGATGAAGGAATGATAAAAGATAGCAATAGGAAAAGAATAGTTTGTAATATGACGGTTTTTACTATTTTACTATTAAACATAAGATTGTCATCTCCATAAATGAGGGCTTTATTATCCGTTACTTACAAGTTCAACAATTCGGACAATATACCTTCAATGGACACGGAGATTTTTTGATAACAGGGTTTATTTCATAACGACATGCCTAGAGCGACTCTGAATTTTTTGATTAACAATTTGTGCTTCGTTAAATGGCATTACATAGGCTCCCAGAATTTGTGAGGTTTCATGCCCTTTTCCGGCGATGAGGATCACATCTCCCTTCTCGCTTAGGTCTATTGCGTTCTCTATAGCCATTTTACGATCGACAATCTTGTAATAATTCCCACCCAACTCATCAATCGCAGCGGCTACTTCATCTACTATATATTGGGGATCTTGCTCCTTCGGGTTATCAGAGGTAACTATAGCAATATCTGCTAAGTGAGCAGCTACTCCACCCATCGCACGCCTCTTGTCGTTGCCCTTTTCACCTTTCGCGGCATATACACCAAAAACAAGGATAATTCTGCCTTGGACGAACGGACGGATCGAAGCCAGCACCTTCGCTAGTCCATCCTCCGTATGAGCAAAATCCACAATAACTTTAATGTCATCACTATTGTAGACGACCTCTAATCGACCTTTTATAGCCGTAACTGCTTCAATGCCCGCTTTGATGTCCATTAAGCGAATCCCATCTACATATGCACACGAAATGGCAGCTAAGGCATTATACACGTAGATCTTCCCCGGGAAATTCACTCTAATATGGAGATTGCCAGTTGGCGTCCGAAGCATAAATATGGAGTAGTTAGCGAAGTATTTTATATGGATGGCCGAAATATCTGCATCTTGCTCAATTCCATAAGTAATAAATTCGGTTCCTAAATCTTTGCTCATTTTGACGAGTCTTCGCCCGTATTGATCGTCGGCATTTAGAACATTAACCTTGTTAGTTCTCTGAAACAGGCTTGCTTTGGCTTGAAAATATTCTTCCATATTGTGATGGAATTCCAGATGGTCCGGAGATAGATTAGTAAATACACCTATGTTGAAATCACTACAATCGATCCTTTGTAGGCTCAGTGAATGAGATGAGACCTCCATGACGCAATTTCCGATATTGTTCTTTAGCATGGAGTCAAAGCTTTGCTGCAAATAAGGGGCTTCTGGTGTTGTATGATTATGCTTATTATTTTTATCACCTATTTGTGTACCAATTGTACTTATGACTCCCGTTGGAGTTCTTGCTTGTTCGTATATTGACTTAATAAAATAGGCTGTAGACGTTTTACCGTTCGTACCTGTAACGCCGATCAAATTCAAACGTTGAGTGGGGTTATCGTAAAAATTCGCAGACAATCTGGCCAGCGCTGCCCTGGCATTATCTACCTTTAATAAGGTGACCGGAGCATTAATTAAAAGGTTCCTCTCAACAATAATAATTGTCGCTCCTGAGGCAATCGCTTCGAGAATATGATCGTGACCATCCGCGTTAAAGCCACCGATAGCGACGAATAACGTATTAGCATCTGACACCTGTCTGGAATCAAAAGCGAGTGCCATTACTTCGCGATTCAACTCACCTTGTAATCGGACAAATGTAAGATTTTCAACCAAGGAAGTTAACAACATACTCTCTTCCTCACTTTCCACTGTGCTTGTTTTGGCATTATTTAAGGTTTCCTTAATCCAGATTGATTATTTATAGTGTAGCAACCAGTTATTTCTGAGTTATCTCTAGATGTTTCTAAGTTGCATCCGTCATTCTTAACTTTTTTCCATTTGAAAGATAAATTGGATAACGCCAAAAAAATCCGTCATTATGCGAGGATTTGAATGGACTATTATGCAAAGTCTTGAATAACTATTTGTCTTCCATGCGATAGCAACGATCGTAACAGTTAAAGCTATACGGCTTGTTGTATTCTTCGATCTTTTTGAATAAAAATCCATTTTTTGTTAGATGCTCTAAGAGAGTTGATAAATGCTTGGCCGTTTCGTTTTTATCATGCATAAGCACAATAGGAGTTACATTTCCTTTATGTAGCTTCTCGATTTGTTTAATTGTAACGTTAATATATGCTTTACTGCCTAAAGACCAATCACTGCTATCTACATTCCAATCCCACAATTTGAAGCCCTCGTTATCTAATTCTTTTCTATAGGATTCAAGCAAATAAGGAACGCTGCCGTAAGGCGTCCGGATTAGAGTAGACTTTATTCCAGTAAGCTTTTCCAAAGCTTCTTGTCCTTTATTCATTTCATCAAGTGCAGATTGTTCGGATTTATAGAATAGCTTCTTATTATGGGTAACACCGTGTAGACCGACGGAGTGTCCCTCCTCTACAATCCTTTTTACGATATCTGGGAATTGCTTCATATGTGGTTCAAGCATAAAAAATGTCGCTTTCGCATGATAGTGCTTCAATGTATCCAGAATATCGTTAGTAGCAGAACTTGGACCATCATCGAAGGTCAAATATATGGTTTTTTCGTCAGTGTTATCTATATCTATTAGCTGTTGTTTATCCGGCTCAGGTTCCCCAGTTGTTATTTCCAAGTCTCTCTCTACTGTCTCTGTCTTATTATTTGCAACGCTTCCGGTAATTGTAGAGTGATTCCAAACTACTAACAGAATTATAGAAATGAAAATGATACTTAGGATGAGCTTCTTCATGATGTGTATTCCTCTTTTCTCCCTTATCTCAGTTCCTCTCGGGGGCACACTATCAGTATAGTGCTGGAATATATGATAAGTTAGATAGACTTGTATTGGAGTTGTAAAAAAAGAGAGAGCTAGCCACAGTTGGCTGCTCTCTCTTGTTAATTAGTGATCATACTGGGAATATTAATAATAGCGTTGGGGGTAATTTCATCCGGAACCTTAATCATAGCTTTGTGCTTTCCGGGTCCCAGGTTATGCGATAATAGGTTTTCCCAATTCACTCTGAAGGGTGCGTGATTATCTGAGGTGTTAATAAGCTTTCCGTCCACATACACCTCATATGCGCCACCAGTTACATCTGCCCATTTTTCAATTCCTAGCAAGTTACCTGTAAATGAAAGCTCTGCAGATGCCCCAGCTTTACCGATGATTCCTCCTTCAGGCGTTAACTCGAAGCCCTGCAAGTTCTCCCAATTCGTTATACGCTGGCCCGACTTGAATAATGTTGCTTTAGGATACAGAAGCTTGGGTGGTAAAACGGTGATCACACTAGAATGAACCTTCGACTCGATCGCATCAAATATAGATTGGGTGTAGTATTTATAGCCTTCAGAGTTAGGGTGCGTTCCATCGTTCGTAAGTGTATGATAAGGTTTTCCTGATGCTCTAAATGCAGCTCGAGTGTCTACGTTTAACAAACCATAGTGCGAGGAAATCGCTTTAATGGTATCTACAAAGGGCTCCTTGGATAAGCTGCTTTCAACCAATGTCACAATTTCAGCTTGAGGGTAATCCGTTTTGATCTTTCTGACTAATGCTTCATAATTCGCTTGGTACATTTCCAATTCAACTGAGCTCTGATCATTTTGTCCGAAACATAGAATGACCATATCATAGCCACTCTTGTTCTTTTCTAACGTAAGGTAATCGATCCAGCCCCCGAAGGCTCCCCCTCCTGGTGTTCCGTTTATTTCATGGAGTACGTCCGCTTTGTAAGCGTCATGTAGCTTTTTCGTTAACCCGAGGAACCATCTCTCATTCTCATTGTCAGCTCCATCACTTTCCCCAATGCTATCGCCAAGAACAAGATAATTAATGGAAGAGCCGGATTTAAGTTTTTCATAGAGGTCCTTCTTTACCTCTATAGGATTGACCACAACAGTTGCTGGCTGTTTATCCTTATATTCACTAGTTGGTTGCTTTATGATTTTGGGAGGAAGATGATCGACTTTATAAGCAAGCGTAAATATTAAAACAATAATAATCAGACCCGTGTAGGTGACTATGTTTTTCATTAGGGATTTCCCCCCCGTTTGATACATTTAGTATCACCCATATTTTACCACAAGTGTGTTTTTATCCGCAACCGCAGAGCAGGGCATAAATGAATATTATTCCTGATTGTGGAAATGATATCAATACCTTCAACGCCCTTTTCCTATAAGGAGAGCAGCATGAGAAAAAAAACAAGCGAAAACAACCCTTCACCTACATCAAAAGATCCCTCTTCTAATTCTATTTCTACCTGCTTAGATGACAACTTGCAGCTCATAGAAGATCAATTTAAGAATTCTAATGATTTGCAGATACTCCATTGGAACTATGGTCCTGGGCTGGATCAAACGGCATTTTCTGTTTATTTTGACACACTGGTTAAATCTAATGAAAAAAATCTTCTTAAAGAAGCACTGCAAAATCTCGTTACCCACGAGATTGGTCCGGCAATGATGGTTACCGTAGAAGATGTGATAAGTTTTTTTGAGAAAAATGGTGTTTCCTCTCCGTCAGCCGAGCTTTTGGATCAATTCGATAAAGCCGTCACTAGCATCCTAAGCGGGAACGTAGTTATTTTTTTCAACGGATGGAACAAAGCACTTGCCTATCTTGCTCTTGATGTTGAGCAGCGACAAGCTTCTGAACCTATTACGGAGCCCAGTGTCCAAGGCCCTCACGTGAGCTTCATAGAAAATCTAGATCGCAATATTGGTGTCATGCGCAGCCTGCTTAAATCCCCTAAGCTTAAATTTGAGTTTTTTACAGCCGGTGTGGAAAGTCAAAGAAAGATCTCCTACGGTTATATGGATGGAACAGTAAACCCGGAAACATTGAGGGAATTTAAGCTTAGAATAACGAAGATCGACAAGGAAGAAATTCTCGAGGCCTCGTATCTTGAGGAATGGATAGAAGATTCCCTCTTATCCCCCTTCCCACAGGTTCGTTTTACGGAGCGTCCAGATACAGCTGTGGCTGCTTTATTGGAAGGGAAAATTGTCGCTATGGTTAATGGGAGCCCATCCATCCTCATTTGTCCGGGTAATTTCATGGAGTTTTTTATGACAAGCGAGGATTATTACTATCGAACTGTTTTCTCATCTTTGATACGGTTCATTAGAGTGGCAGCTTTCATCATCGCCTTAATGCTTCCAAGCACCTATATCGCTTTGTCGACCTTCCATTCTGAGCTCATTCCAACCGTTCTGCTTCTTGCCATCTTGAACACGCGGGAGGGAATTCCCTTTCCTGCGATGGTTGAAGCACTCATTATGGAATTTTTCTTTGAACTACTTAGGGAGGCCGGAATTCGATTGCCTAGACCGATCGGTTCCGCTGTAAGCATTGTTGGGGCGCTAGTTATAGGACAGGCAGCCATTCAATCCCAGATTGCTTCCCCTGTTATGGTCATCGTCGTTGCCTTAACTGGGATTGCTTCCTTTGCGCTTCCTCAATACAACATGGCTATCGCCATTCGTATCTTACGCTTCCCACTAATGCTACTAGCAGCGACATTCGGAGGACTAGGTATTATGGTCGGAGTAATACTGATATACCTTCACCTGGCAACCTTACGCTCTTTGGGACAGCCATACTTGTCTGCTTTAACTCCTCTGGACCTAAAAAAGGTGCGGGATGCATTTATCATCTTGCCGCGACGGCTGCTGCTTAATTCGTCTCGAGATCGACACCTGTACAAAAAAATCCCAGAGGGGAAGAAAGCAAAGTGAAGGCGATATTATCCACTTTCGTGTCCTTACTCATCCTCATTCTGACCACTGGATGCTGGGATAATAGTGAATTGGACGAATACGGCTTCGTTCAGGCAGTAGCCATTGATTTGGCCGAGGACAATCTCATCCATTTAACTACACATTTCTACAATCCTTCAAGCAAAATGGAGATGGGAGAAGCAAAAGCTGGACAGAAAGGTATTAATATCACAACAATCGGAGAAACCATTTTTGAAGCGACAAGAGACATTCCGACAAAGTTCGGGCGCAAAGCCAAGTGGGATCATATGCGCGTTATTCTACTCGGAGAAAAGCTAGCCAAAACCCAGAATATTGGGGAAGTGCTTGATTATTTCTCACGGGATCACGAACCACGTGGTACGATTCTCCCTTTAGTTACGCAAGGAACTGCCAGCGAATTTCTAGAGATTAAACCGTTCATCGAACAGACCATTGGCCAACAGTACAAGAAGATGGAAACGAACGGTGCGGTTTATTCAGGCAAAACCTCTAACGTCCCCCTATATGAGTTGGCTATCGGATTGAAAAGCCCATCCAAAATAGCTGCCATTCCTTATGTTCATAAAGGTGATTCAAAGGACGAAGCCATGGTATCCGGAATAGCGATAATAAAAAATGGAAAGCTGGCGGAAATCCTAAAGGATAAGGATCCGGAAGCATTCATGGTACTAACCAACAAATATCAAAGCGGAATCATTAATTTCAACTGCATTGGCAGTACTGAAGGACAAACACAAATCCAAGAATCATTCGAGGTTCTCTCTCTCGACAGCAACAAAACGGTCAAAGTAGAAGGAAATGAAGTGACGGTCAGGATAAAGGTTCATATTGAGGGAACAGTGGGCGAGCTAAGGTGCTCCGTCTTAAAAACAAAAGAAGATGTTCAACGATTCCAGAATAAAGTCAGCGAACGATCCGAGGAAGGACTGCAGCATGCGATCACACTCTTTAAGCAGCGAAAACTAGATGCCATTGGAGTCGGAAATCAGATTTACAGACAAAACCCGAAGCTTTGGAAAAAATTGGAGCAAAACTGGGACAAGATCTTTGCCCAAAGTAGATTTGAAGTCGAGGTTGAAGTAAAGGTATTAAGTGTCGGTTTGAGTGTAGGCACTCCGTTTGGACTAAAGGAGAAGTAGCCATGTTTGGAAAAGTAGTGTGCATATTGATGCTTATTTCTGCAATGCTTATCTATGACATTCCGAGATTCAGTAAAGCCTCTCGCCGCGATAGGTTTATGTATGGAGCGATACTGGTGCCACTTCTGTATCTCGGTTTCTTATTTGTAACGGCTAAGCCATGGCCTAATCTTGACACACTCTTTAATCTGTTGATCAGTCCAGCCAAGCAAATCGTTCAATGGCTCGATCCTACAAATTCGTAATGATAAACCTGTAATTGGGAGGAACCTATGAGTAAAATCGAACGAGTTAGCTCTCTCCAGATGACAATGCTGTTTCTCTTCTTTACAACCGGCTCTTCGATCGTCATTATCCCAGCGCCTCTGACAAACATTGCTGGTAATGGGGCATGGATATCTCTTCTAATCGCCTATGCAATGGGAATGCTCTTACTGACGAGCATTCTTTATTTATACCGATTATTTCCTAACCAAACCCTTATTGAATACAGTCGCCTTACGTTAGGAAATGCATTGACTACTGTGCTGCTCATCCCATTCACCTGTGTAATGTTCTGGCATGTAGCCGGTATTGTAATTGAAATTGGAATCTTTTTTAAGAGCACCATGTTAAAAGAAACGCCTACTTACGCAGTAAACTCAATGCTTTTCATTACGATAGCGTTAACCGCACTTGCTGGAATTGAAGTGATAGCCCGGATGGCGGCTGTCTTATTAGCCCTCATGTTTGGATGCATTATCGTGGTGTTAGTGCTGGTGGGCACTCTATATCATCCTGAATATCTTCTTCCCATCTTACCGGATGGAATCAGACCAGTCCTTCACGCTGCATATATTACATATGGATTTCCCTATTCTGAAATTATAGTTTTTGCCATTATTTTGCCATACGTCCGCGCCAAAGACACATCTAAGGTAGGCAAACACCTATATCTCGCGCTTACTATTAACGCAATGACTTTGCTGGCGTCGATTATTTGCAGCATTATGGTGCTTGGACCGATTTCCGGCGATCTCAATTATTCGTTATACCAGCTTGCCCGTTTAATCTTTTTTCAGGAAATTATCGAGAGAATCGAATCAGTAATCGGATTCTCTCTAATTGTCGGCTTTTATTTCAAAGCCGCCATCCTGCTCATCATTCTCATCCGACATTTGTCTCAGCTACTACGACTCGATAATGAACGCCTTCTGGTCTTCCCTGTTGCCTTAATTTGCTTACTGCTGTCACTCACTACCTATACAACAGAGTCAGCACTTGAAGAGCTTGTTAATTTAATCTGGCCTTTACTCAACAACATCGCTTATGCTCTACCGATTTTTCTAATATTAGCAGTCGCTTTAATACGAGGCCGCCACAAAGGCAGTAAGACTTCTTAATCAAAGGAGTACGTCCAGAACCGCTCTGTGCCGAATCGCTCTTGAATCTCTTTGTCACTGAGCTTCTTACTACCTACCAGCTCGGCAGCTTGGAATTGGGAGCGATGAGCTTGGATGGATTCCATCTTCTGCTTAAGAAAATCTTTAACATCAACAACGACATCAGGGTATCCGATTGTTTCAAGATTGTTGGCAAATGCCAGACAATGAACGGTCGGCCTTTGATCCTTAGGCATTCTTGCAATTGTACGGATAACAGCTTCTCCGCAAGCATCATGGTCAGGATGAACACTATAATCCGGATAAAAGGTAATAACCAACGAAGGGTTCAGCTCGCTAACAAGAGCTGCTATTCGTCCATCCAGCTGCTCCTGATCCTCGAACTCTATCATTTTATCGTGAAAACCAAGCATCCTTAAATCCTGAATACCAATAGCCTGACAAGCCTCTTCAAGCTCCTTCTTACGAATAGCGGGCAAGGTTACCCGACTAGCAAAAGGTGGAATTCCCATGTTCCGACCCATCTCACCCAAAGTCAGACAAGCATAAGTTACTTCAGCTCCGTTACTCACATATTTAGCAAGCGTTCCGGATGCTCCGAAGGCTTCATCATCTGGATGCGGCAATATAACAAGAATACGTTTATACATATAATTTCTCATCTCCTCTTTCGTTTAGAAGGGCTCTCTGCTTAATTGCAAGGCTACGACCAGCTTACCCTGACTATCATGGCCTGCCAATATCAGTCTTTCAGTATCCGCCTCTTCGAAGTGAGTAAGCCCCTCCGAGTATACCCAGCCCTTTAGCGTTTTTAAGCCTACCCGGAACGGTCCGTTGCCGGAGATCGAGCCTTGGGTGAACTGAATAACTGCATTAGAGATAAATGTAGCTGCTGGATGCTTCGAGCTGTCAAAATGGGCAGCATATGCTCCTGTAGTCATTTCGAGATGAATGTAAATTTCAACATTTTTGAATTGGTCAATTCTGGTCTGTACTTCCGACTTATTTATTAGCTGCATCATCTTTCCTCCGTTTACCTTACTGAATCTATTATTTCATCTTATAAACATTTTAACACACTTGAACAGCAGTTCCATAAATCCGTTACAGTAAGTTGATTATTAATGCCATTAAATTAGTCATCACTAATATTAGTGTTTACTTATATCGTGAGTCATGTATAATACAAATTAGAAAAACCTTTGATGGAAAGGAGTCCCTGATTTCATGACAAATGTTGAAGACATGCTAGAATCTCTCAAGCTTCTCTCTGATAAAAGCAGATTAACTATACTTGCCCTTCTTAGAGAGAAGGAAATGTGTGTCTGCGATATTGTCGCGATTCTAGAAACAACACAACCAAACATAAGCCAGCATCTTAAGAAATTGAAAACTGGCGGTCTTATTAATGAGACAAAGCGCAGGCAGTGGGTTTATTACTCGTTGAACCTTGATGACAAGCCCTATATTAACGAAATTTTAGCCCAATTGCCCTCCATGAAGGACCGAATAAATGCGATAAGCTCTCAAAGCTGCGACTAACTTAGGAGGATTTATGCTCACGATTGCTTCTCTCATCTTTATAGTTACTCTTGTATTTGTTATTTGGCAGCCTAAAGGTCTTAATATCGGTTGGTCTGCATGCGGCGGGGCAATAATCGCACTAATGTTCGGTGTTGTTAGCATGGGCGATGTATGGGATGTCACACAGATTGTTTGGAATGCTACTTTGGCCTTTGTAGCCATCATATTAATCTCACTTATTCTAGATGAGATAGGATTCTTTGAATGGGCTGCACTTCATATGGCCAGATTTGCTAAAGGCAATGGTAATCTAATGTTCGTGTACGTTATTCTTCTCGGAGCCGCAGTAGCAGCATTATTCGCAAATGACGGGGCGGCATTAATCTTAACTCCAATTGTACTCGCGATGGTTAGAGCCTTGAAATTCGACCAGCGGATGATTCTGCCATTCATCATGGCGAGTGGATTCATATCGGATACGGCTTCCCTCCCTCTCGTTGTGAGTAATCTAGTAAATATCGTATCTTCAGATTTCTTCGGGATCGGATTTGTGGAGTATGCAAGTCGCATGATAATCCCCACTATCTTTGCAATTACTTCTAGCTTGCTCGTTCTGTACCTCATGTTCCGTAAAAGCATCCCAAAGAACTATGATATAGCTCAATTACAGAAGCCTAGCGAGGCTATTAAAGATGTAAGATTGTTTAGATTCTCATGGGTAATCCTAGCCGTGCTGCTGATTGCCTATCTCATTAGTGAATGGATCAATATTCCAGTCTCGATTATTGCGGGGGTTGCAGCAATTGTTTTCCTGCTTCTTGCTAGACAAAGCGAAAGCATCCACACATGGAAGCTTGTCAAAGGTGCTCCTTGGGTAATAGTCATATTTTCGATTGGTATGTATGTTGTCGTGTATGGCTTACGTAATGTTGGACTTACTGATGAGCTTGGATCGATCTTCGAATGGCTCGGGGATCAAGGACTCTTCATCGCAACAATTGGTTCTGGCTTCTTAGCGGCTATTCTATCTTCTATCATGAATAACCTGCCTACAGTCTTGATTGATGCCCTTGCTATTCAAGGAACAGACTCTACCGGTATTATTCGAGAGGCATTCATATATGCCAACGTAGTTGGATCTGATTTGGGACCTAAAATAACACCTATCGGCTCATTGGCTACCTTGCTATGGCTCCATGTCTTGTCATCCAAGGGGGTCAAAATTTCGTGGGGTTATTATTTCAAAGTTGGCATTGTACTCACAGTTCCTGTCTTGTTCATCACGCTGACTAGCCTTTACTTCTGGTTACGATTGATCAATTAACACCACAGAGGAGATTGTCACAATGGATAAAAAACTCGTTTACTTCCTATGCACTGGTAATTCTTGTCGGAGTCAGATGGCTGATGGATTTATGACAGCGATAGGCGGACATCTCTATGAGGTGAAAAGCGCCGGCTTAGAAGCACATGGCCTCAATCCTCGCGCTGTTAAAGTAATGTCTGAGGCAGGCGTTGATATTTCCAACAACACCTCTAATGTCATTGATCCAGACCTATTAAATCGTGCTACATATGTCATAACCCTATGTGGTCATGCGGACGAGCACTGCCCTATTATCTCTAACCCCAATGTGACCAAATGGCACTGGGGCTTCGAAGATCCTGCTAAAGCGACAGGCACCGAGGAAGAAATTCTCAATCAATTCCGCGCCACTCGTGATGCCATCAAAGCTCGCGTTGAGAAGTTCGTTGTAAAGGGCGAATAAGAAATAAGCTATCCAAAGTGATAAACTTTTGGGTAGCTTATTTCTATTAGTCCTCTGGTGGCGGCTTACTGCTCCCAAGCTCCGGGCTTCCGACCATTTAATCCGCTCGCAGCGGCAGCACTCCGACACCCGGTTTCCCACCATTTAGTACGCTCACAGCGGCTTGCAACACACCAAACCTCGCTTTTCCAGCATTTAGTACGCTCCCAGCGGCTTGTAACATACCAAACCTCGCTTTTCCAGCATTTAGTACGCTCCCAGCGGCTTGCAGCACAACAAACCTCGCCTTTCCACCATTTAGTACGCTCCCAGCGGCTTGCAACACAACAAACCTCGCTTTTCCACCATTTAGTCCGCTCACAGCGGACTACAGCCCACCAAACCTAGCTTTTCCACCATTTAGTCTGCTTTCAGCGGCTTGCAGCACACCGCCACATATCTATAATGACCAAGAAATGCTCCGCTTCACGAAACGCAGAATCCAAAATAATGGAAGAATAATCTTACCAATATTGGATTTTCCTGCTTATTAGTTTACAATATATGATACATTCCCTCTTAATCTACAAATTCATTTTCTCTTCTCTCAGAATAAAAGATGGGTATATAAAAATCAGAATGAGGTGAATGCAAATGAAAAAGTTATTTATTTCGTGTATAGCAACTGTTATTCTTCTTTCAACAATTGCAGTCGTATCCTATCCTGTTCAGGCATCTTCCGCTATTAAAACATTAATCTTCAAAGGTACATTATTCATTAATAATCATGCTGTTCAGACAAATCAAGAATCTCAATTACTTTCGTATAACAATAAAGTCTATATTCCTTTAAGAGATTTATCTGGTCAACTTGGATTGTCTGTCGGCTACGATTCCAAAAATCAATCCATTTATATTGACCAACCCGTAGTTAAACTCACTAAATCCTCTATAAATAAAAAAGTTTCAAATGAGTATTTTGAACTTGGCATTTTTTCAGAAAAACGTATTTATGCGGAGGGTGAGCCTATAAACATCTGGTCTCATTTATCTTACACTGGGCACCAATCTCTTGATATATTTCACGACGATCTCTTGATCAAGTATTTAATTAGAGATTCCGACGGTTTTGAAGCCTTTGACTTCACAGGGTTATCATTAGTTACAAGTACATTTAATGAAGGAGATGAATTTACAACAGCGATTTCCCCTAATAAATTTACTTCCTACAATTTACAAAAAAACGAATTTCAAGATTTCAATGAATTCTTTCGTAAAATACCAAGACCAAGCATATTAACAAAAGGTAATTACGTTATTACAGCATACGTTGATTATAGCCTTAGTACGGAATTTAATGTTGATAATAGAAGAAAAATGAGAGCTGATATAAATATAACGATTGAATAAAAGTGTGACATTGTTAAAAAGAGGCTTGTCCGCCAATTGACAGGCCTCTTTTCATTACAAAAAGCAATTGTCATTCAGTCTCGATATCAATTTTCTAGATAATCTAGCTCACACAGCTATATTATAATAATATTAAGTATTAATGCGCATCTCATCATTCATTGATAATATCCAACTTGTAACTCTTTTTTCATTTGCTCTTTCATTCTATTAATCATATTTTCGATTTCCACACTCAAATTTTCTGATCCCAAGAATGGAATGCGATTCACTAATAAGAATTCAACACCATTTAAGTAACTCGACAACAACGATACTACCGATGATAACGTATCCTCTATTTGATCAGACAAATAGATCCTGTTTATTAGGAAATAATTATTTGCTTCCTCTATCTTAATCCAAGATTTTTGGATATCGATCATAGCAAGGTAATCATTTATTTCTTTGTGTAGTTCTTGACGGGGACTGCCGAATGTACTTCTCCATTTAGCTAAAAAATCTTGGATAACCTTTTCAAGTAAATTATAACTCCTTAACTTTTTTTCTATGTCTTCAAGTCCGTACTCATTGTAATCAGGCATTTTTTTAACTCCCATAAAACTGCGAACATGTCCTTCGGCAATTAAAAATAAATCATATATTTTCATGTAAGCTTCATGCTTTTTGTTTGTATATAAATTGAAGTCCGCCATCTTTCGTTGTAAGTCAAATCTATTATTTTCAATCAGTAATTGCAAATCACTCTTGTGTTTTTCAAGTTTCTTATTAAAAAAACCATTAATATATGAATTAATAAAGAATTTAGCAAACCCTCCCAGTATTAATAATGATAACGGAATTGATAATAAGAAAGTCCCCCAGTCAATGTTCATAACTTAGCCCTCATTTCAAAAAATTAAGTTGTTTATGTTTCGATCAGTCTTTCAATTCTTTTCTTTTTATTTTCTATTATTCTCGCAATAAAACTATCATAACTTTCAATCGGATATGCTGCGTTAAGTACTTCTTCTGCTTCACCATGAACAGCTTCATATATCCTTTGACCAAGGTTAGTAAATGGACTATCTGAATAAATAATGTGATATTTCTTTATGTGTGAATACAGTAATTTTAATTGCGCTAAATGGTCCTCCAGATTCATTTCGGAGTTAAAGGAGATCTTTGTTCCAATACGAGTATTTATTAATTTCTGAAGTTCTTCGTATAAGATCTCTTCTGAACTAGTCCCTCTTCTAACATATATAGCATTCCCTTTGATCCCGGAACCTGATTTTCTAGATATGAACGGTATATGCGTTTCCTTGTAGTCAACAATTAGCACTTGAAATTTTTTGCCTTGTAACAAAGAGAACTCTGATGCGGCATAAAAAAAGTCCAATATTGTATAATCTAATTCCGGAGTGAAATAATCTTTGATCCCCTTAACGATATTCGCTTTATCTAAAGCTACTTCTAGGCCCGCCGCTTCTAGAGAACCATCTTTTTCAGAAACACCAAATACAATAATGCCTCCGCCGCTATTTGCCATTGCTAGTACATGCTTAGCAACCTTCGAAAAATCCGGCCACGACTCCTTGAAATCCAAGAAATTCTGTTCCCCGAAGTGGTTTTGTAATACAGAACGTAATCCATCTCTAGACGGACTTTCGAAGAACTTGGCTATATCTTCATTAAATGATTTTTTCATAATCAGCCTCCAACTATTAGAAGATTACATATAGTGTTTGATCCCCTGATTGTAACACTCCCAATTGATGGAAGCATCACATGTTTTTTGCTTGGCGGTCTACGTAATCTCATCTGATGCGCTATACCATAACCAAATACTCTATCATCTTTACATCCGCCTAGTGTTCCTTTACCCATGGCTTGCGTCTTGCCAGCTCTGTTCCGGATTATTTGCTTCTTGCAGCGAGGATAAATAGTAGATGAGAGCTTCTGTTGTTGTTGAGAAGCCCATTTGCCGCGCTTTGAGAATGATAATACGAACTGGCTTACCCTTCTTTATTTGTTCGAAAACACTCCGCGCCAGCTTTTCCTGTGATTTATTCAGCGTGAGAGGCACGATGTCCCCCGCTTTGGTTTTAATTCGAATGTATTCAAATCAAAAAGCCTCGAAGTAATCAAGGTTCCCCTTGAGTTTCTTCAAAGCTTTAGGATCATTTCTGTTTTCGGCTTTTAACTTCCGATTAATCTCTCAAGCGAAATCTCTTTAGCGAAGTCCCTCACATACCATCTATTCTAACATCTGCCCATACGATATCCTGACATCCAAAAGTTTCTATTTTAGAAGGTTTAGATATCTGTAACGTTACACCTTCTATTCATTACCATCAATTACTCATAAAACTATAACATCAGGCAAGGTAAATTTTCCTGATTAGTCCACATAATAACGCAACGCAACATTCACTCATTAGTAACAATAGAAAAAGCACCTAATAGGGCGCTACTCAACGATTCTCTTTATGGTATGTGCTTGCCGGTACGCCCAGAGAGGTAATACTATATCGTTTGATTTTAGTTCGTATTTATCTACTCGACCCTCTCGGTAAAGTTCCATTAAGAGTTCCAGTGTATAATCTTTTCGCTTGCCCTTGAATACTTCAAAATTAATTCTGTCGAAATTCACGCCCATTTCTGTAATTTCTGGTACGTGATAGCGCAGCACGTCGATTATCTTTTCTTTATGCTTTTTCTTACGATTGTTGGTGTGATGACTGTTGAAAAACCCCCGAAGCCATTCCCCTAACGTTGGTGCGACAACACCTGTTATTAATCCGCCGAGTGTTGCCGATATGATTAACTCCATTATTCTATTGTTCATCTCTCACCCTCCCCTTCATCAAAATTCGACAAAAGGAAGGTTTTTCCTGCTTAATTTATTTCCAATAGCAACACCCGAAAGTCCATGTAATTATCTATTACTGTGTAATATTATCAACTTCATTCACCAATTGGTGCAATCCAAACCGATAAAACAGGTATCCACATAAAAGCGTGACTGCCATCATTAAAATTTTGAATAGTTCTCCCCTAATTCTTAACACTCCACCTATGACAATCAAAGCTAGTATTTCAGGTAGTAGTATGTAAATAAATAAGATTTTTGCTATTAGCCACGCGCCACTCTGCATCATATTAGTAATTTCTTTAAATGCTTCATCCATTAGTAACCTCTCCCTCTCTTCAAATTTCGACAAAAGGAAGGATTTCCCTCTAATATGTTTGAAAAATGCTGGCAAGAGGATGGAGTACCTAATAATTGAAAGAAGAGTAATATACGAACATTCTAGCAACCCGTTTGATTACCGACAATAATTTTGAAATGGCGAATATCAAACATCAACGACCGAAGAGTTCAATTTGATCCAACAACTCATCCAGCAAGGCAACAGAATGATCAGCATTCGACGCCATGTTCAGTATCTCTTCTGAGCTCTGAATATAAGGTGCTGCTTTAATCTCATCTCCACAGTTCTCAATGAGGAGTTGAATATTACCCTGCAGCATTTCCAAATGAAACTGAAATCCAAAAACAGTGTTACCATATACAAATGCCTGGTTCTTGCAAGCACTACTTGAAGCTAACAATTCAGCACCCTCAGGCAAATCGTAGGTTTCTCCATGCCAATGAAACACCAATGTCTCTTCTGGAAAATGTCGGAGGAGTGTCTTTCTCAAGCTAGACGAAGTCCACTTAACGGTATACCAGCCAATTTCCTTCTGATCATTCGGGTAAACCTTCGCCCCCAATGCTTCCGCTATGAGTTGTGCGCCGAGGCAAATACCAATAACGATTTTATTACTCCGAATGGCTTCTGCAATATAGCTTTTCTCTCCTACCAGCCAGGAATGCTTGGCTTCATCGTGAACACTCATCGGCCCTCCAAGAATTACAAGCCAATCCCATGTGTCCATAGCCGGTAGCTCTTCTCCAGCAAATAGATGAGTTACTGAGCATGTATGTCCCTGCTTGACGGCCCAATTGGCTATTGCACCTGGATTCTCAAAAGGCACATGCTGAGCAAATTGAATTCGCATTCCTCTTTCCCCTTCTGACACTATAATCTTGTTTTAAGGATATCTTTTCAGTTATATCATAAAATAATGTGACCTTCCTATGCCCATACCAGAAGCCAATTTTGTTATTGAAACCTTCTACTTGAATGACCGTATTTATTAATATACCTAGAAAAGGGGATGATTTCCATGAGATACTACGCTGGTGGTGCTCCGATAATCTGTCCTTGTTGCCAGTACGACAGATTTGATAAAGATTATAGACAGTTAAATACAAGTGGCGCGTCATTTTTCGGCTTTGACTGGGCGAACAAAAGCGCTGCCATCCTTGTTTGTCAAAGGTGTACTCATATCTCATGGTTTATGAAAGATCCATTAAAAGAAACTTAGAAATCTAAAGGATAATGTCTTTAGCAATATCGTTTCCGCATCACGTCCTATTGATATCCGCAATGGAGGGGGATCGGGACTTAGGTTTGGACACCTACAACCTAAATCCCGCATCACCCCTCCTTAATTTTTGTTAAAAAGTAACTTTTATCCAATATAGAACGTATAACTAGTAACAAATTCTATTTGAGGTGATATCGTGTCCGGTTTCGGATTTTTTGGAATAGGACATTAGTGATCCGCAAAGATGGTGGTTCTTCGGGCAACCGTTATCGGAATTAGAAAATTTTTTTACCACCTATTTAATCGCATACCTGATGCACAAAAATAGGGAGTTACGTGTTAGTCGTACTCCCTTGAACTTAATTTCCCATTCGGAATCATTGACTACCATCTTGTTCGAACATATTGACCAATATTAGTAATAGCTTGCTGAGCCTCTGGAAGCATGTATGCCAAGTATTGAAAGACACTCCACATGTTCTCCCACACCTCTAGCGTAACCCCAACACCGGCTTCTCTCGCCCGCTCCGCAAACCTTGTACTATCACTTAATAATACTTCATGATCACCAACCTGGATAAATAAATCAGGAAGATCCTCCAAATTCAACAATAATGGAGATAACAAAGGTATTTGTCCGGAGTGGCTGCCTAAATATACATCCAATATCCGCTTGTTCCCCTCTTGGCTTCCGGTAGGATCAAGCTCTGCACGACTCAAATAGGATTCACCATCTAGATGAACGAGATCAGTATGCGGTGAAAGAAGAAAAGCACCTGCAGGAAGTGTGCCACCCTTATCCCGCAACGAAATCAATGTCATAAGAGCAAGACTGCCCCCTACAGAATCTCCACCGAGCACGATATCTTGAGCTGAGTATCCGTTAGCAAGCAACCATTCGTATGCACTTAAGCAATCGTCATTAGCTGCGGGGTAAGTATACTCTGGGGCAAGACGATATTCGATGATTAATACTTTTACTCCACTGGATTTAGAAATTCTTGAGGTTAAATCGCGGTAAAAATCACACGTACCAGAAATAAAGCCGCCGCCATGAAAATAGAGAATCACTTTCTTGTCATTTTTGGATTCAGAAGCGATAGGAATGATCCACTCACCGTCTAAATGACCTATTGTAACCTTTTGAATGTTAACATCGGAATGCAGGGGCAGTTGATCTTCGGACTTCGCCATCTTTTGCCGGATTTGTTCTACTGTTTGGTTTTCGTTACGATTTGTCTGCTTTAAGTAGTCTTTAATCGCTTTAAGCTGTTCGATACTTGTGCTTTCCAATCTAATCCCTCCCTACTGGGTTTAATATCCTTACTTTAATTCCTGTAGTAGGGTACAGGGTCAAGTTACGATTCCATTTTTAATATTCGGAGGGTTTCCTGAACCTCAGGATTTCTACCCGTTGCTAGTAAATGTACTCTAAGCTCCGCCAGCCTCGTTAAAGTTTCTTCTTTTTTTGCCATTTCCGAATGGATTCTTTCCCTTTTCTGATCAATTACAGCTATAAAATCATCCACACTAATTGGAGTATCTGCCGACTTTGTCAGTGCCTTCTTGATCTCCTTCAATGTAAACCCACATGCCTTTGCATTTTTGATAAAAGTAATTTGACTGAGCACCTCTTCTGTATAAAGACGATAGCCCGCCTCCGACCGTATGGGTGATGAAATAAGTCCGTAATTCTCGTAGTATCTTAAAGTTTCAATATTTACATTAGCTATTTTTGCAATTTGTCCTCGCAAATAACCCGACATCGCCAGCTCCCCCATCCTCATCACAACACTATACTGATGGACTTATTGTAGCAGATTTCACATGAATAACAGATGATTTGACAGCCTATTATCCACCAGTAATAATAGATATGAATTGAAGAAATTTCATTTTTTTATTAAGGGAGTACTTACTTTGTCTGAAAATCACAATTATACAGAGCCTTCTCGTGATAATAGTCGACCCACTTTGCAATCTGACTGCGAGAGCTGCTTCGGTTTGTGCTGTGTAGCCCTGCCCTTCTCAGCTTCGGTAGATTTTGCGATGGATAAAAATGCGGGAACGCCATGCCACAATTTGCAGTCTAATTTTCGATGCGGTATTCACACTAGTCTTAGAAAAAAGGGCTTACGAGGGTGTACGGTTTATGATTGCTTTGGCGCTGGGCAAAAGGTTTCTCGAGTGACTTACGCCGGCAAAGATTGGCGGCAAGCTCCGGAAACCGCAGAGCAGATGTTTGAGGTATTTCTGATTATGCGCCAGCTGCATGAGCTGCTTTGGTATCTGACTGAATCGTTAACGTTGGAAGCGGCCCGCTCCATCCACGATGAACTAAGATTAGCTCTCGAGAAGACGGAACACCTTACCCTCCTCAGCCCCGACTCACTCGTCCAAATAGATGTGGTGTCTCATCGATCAGAAGTAAACACTCTACTGCTTAAGACTAGTGAGCTTGTGCGAGCCCAACGTCAGAAGAAGAACACTCAAGGACGTCAGAAAAACTTCGGTCGGGGAGCCGATCTCATGGGCGCCAATCTTAGAAAAGCTGACCTCAGAGGTGCCAACTTAAGAGGAGCTTATCTTATTGCAGCAGATCTTAAAGGGGCGGACCTGCGAGCAGCAGATCTCATCGGGGCCGACTTCCGAGACACTGAGCTAAGCGGGGCCGACCTTTCCGAAAGTATCTTTCTCACGCAACCACAGCTCAATGCAGCGAAAGGTGATGCTGCTACTAAGCTACCTCCGTCGCTCACCCGTCCAACACACTGGTCCATGTCCGGAGCATAAAGTGGACGGCTGTATTAACAAATAAACGACACTCTCCCATCGATTAAGTGATCGGGGGGAGTTAGACCGCTCTCAACGGCTTACTCCTCCCATATCTTAGTTTTCCACCAATTAGTCCGTTCTCAGCGGCTTGCAGCTCCACCTCGTCCCTGTCATCCCCCCCACTAAACCCCTTCAACAATGCGCTTAGCGCGTTGAGCTACTTGCAAGAGCAACTCCTCTTCATTGATCGTTAATAGCTGTCGATTTCTCATCAGAACCTTCCCATTCACTATCGTTGTATCGACGTCTGCCCCATTAACACTATACGCAAGCAGCGATTCAACATTATGAATCGGCTGCAAGTGTGGTTTTCTCATGTCGATGAGGATGATATCAGCTCGTTTTCCCACTTCAAGCGTGCCGACCTCATGATCAATTTTCAACAGCTTCGCGCTTTCCTTGGTGGCCATGCTTAACGTTTGTCTAGCTGGGAGCACGGTTGGATCACCATAATCTAATTTCTGCAGCCAAGTTGCCGCTTTAATTCCTTCAAACATATCGACAGTTGTAGCACTACCTGAGCCATCGGTTCCAAGACCAACGGTGATGCCCTGGCTAATCAATTCTGCAACAGGTGTAATGCCACAGCCTAGCTTCAGATTGCTGACTGGGTTGTGAGACACGCCTCCTCGCATTCCCTTGAGTAGACCAATATCCCTCCGATTCAGATGCACGCCATGAGCTAAGAGGACATGTAACTTTTCAAAAAGCCCCCTATTGTATAAATACTGAGCAGGTGTCTCATTGTACAGTTCTCGGATTTTAATTACTTCTTCTTTCGTTTCAGCCAAATGAATGTGAATAGGAAGCTCCATCTCTTCTGCTATCTTAATGATTTGCTTCAATGGCTCCGGAGGACATGTGTAAGGGGCATGAGGACCAAGCATCGTTGTTATTCTTCCGTCCGCTTTGCCATTCCAGTTCTCAACCAAATCCAGTGCTTCCTCTAACCGTTTTCCCCCATCATCCTGAAGAAAAACTAGCCCTCTCGTCAAGGAAGCACGCATCCCCACCTTAGCTACCGCTGTTGCAATTTCGTTCATATGAATATACATATCTGCAAAAGCAGTCGTTCCAGACTTAATCATTTCCGCCATAGATAGCTTAGAGCCCCAATAAATATCGTCAGGCGTCATTCTTGCCTCAGCTGGCAGCATTTTTTTATCTAACCAATCCATGAGCTTAAGATCATCGGAGAAGCCCTTTAATAGACTCATTGGAGTATGCTGATGGGCGTTAATAAGACCAGGCATAGCAACCATTCCATCACCTTGAATGACTTCGTCCACCTCATCTTCGATAACCTTTCCAAGCTGTTTGATTGTGTCACCTTCAATAAGAATGTCCCCAATATAGGGCCTTTCATTATCGACCATTGAAACGATAGTGACATTTTTGATTACTGTTTTCAACAAAAAAACCTCCTAATATCATGTGATATTAGAAGGTTAAACGATGACCTTAGGTGAAGGTCAATGGTTATTTAGGAATCGATAGGAGGGTCTACATGAATATCACTATCAGGAGCTGATTTCGTCCACCGCGTAAAAGTCACTTGGAATCCTGCCCTTTTTGGTGAGCATACTAATGGTCCTGCCTGCTTCCCTTCTGCATAAGGAAAGCGAGCGACACGAATAGTCCGCCATCCCGAAGTGTCTGTACGTGCTCTAATGATAACCGCATCGTTCATTCGGGAGGCACGTATTGTAATATTCTCTCCACTCCATTCAGGTACTGCGGAGAGAGACCAATCGGAATATTCATCGGTTGCAACAACTGCCAGATGGGGAATTCCATCATTAAGCTCAATGCCAGCTTTAATCCATTGCGTAGGACCATGCCAAAGCATTAACCCAGCCTGATCATAAAGCTCTGTGAACGAGGTTAACTGAAAAGTCACTTCAATAGCATAATCATCATCCCAAGGTGCTAATAGAGAGTGTCCGTTGCTATGTTGGAAGCCATACATCGTTTTCTCCCAATAATCGCTACCTTCCGCAGCCTCAACGACGAGAGTACTTCCCTCTTCTCGAGATGAGACTGGTGCCGTCGTCCATTTCCCTGCATCCCAAGCAATATTTTCATGATCCATGCAGCGATCCCTCCCTCTAGTCCTCAAATCTATATCCATCATTTTCCTTCGGGGTCTTCACGAGCAGCAAGCTAATAGTAATAAGTACAAATGCAATTAGAGCTAGGAATGGGATCGTAATAAAGCCCAACCAGTCGATATAATCCACATTGCAAGGAACCCCGTTAGTACAAGGCTTTATACCTTCGAACCCAGGCACCTTCTGTAGCATGTAATGATATATCGATATCGCTCCCCCTATAATGGACAGGGGCAACACGTACTTCTTAATGGAAGTTTCATTATGATAAGCAGCAATACCAAGTATGACGCTCAAAGGATACATGAATATCCGTTGGTACCAGCAAAGCTCACATGGGATATATTCCAGTACCTCACTAAAGTACAAGCTGCCCAATGTGGCGATGACAGAAACAATCCATGCAAAATATAATAAATATTGCTGGAAGCCTGAGCTTTGTGGTCTCATATTATTTTTCTAGCTCCTTATCCACCACGGATCTAATAGATTTAATATCGAACGGGTTAGCAATGGTGATTCCATTAATCATAATTGTAGGAGTTTGATTAACCTTATATTTATTAACAAGAGCCATATCGGTTTGAACCTCTGGCAAAGTAATTTTATTGCTTAGATCTTGCTTCAATTTATCTAAATCAATTTTAGGAGTAAGTGTTTGTGCAATTTCCATAATTTTGTCTTCTATGATCCATGGTCCATCATGATTCACAGTTGGCTGAGCCTCAAACATCTTCATATTGAAATCCCAGAATGCTTCCTTGTTCTGTGCTAAGACTGCCTCGCCTGCCATAGCTCCAAGCTCTGATTCCGCGCCATGAAATATCGTATTAATAAAGGCAAGCTTCATCTTCCCCGTGTCAATATACTCTGCTTTTAGCTGCGGGTATATCGTCTCACTCCATTTTTTACAAGAAGGACATTTGTAGTCCCCGAATTCTATTAAAGTTACCTTTGCCTCATCTTGTCCAATAACAGGCTGATTAACAATAGAAGGCTGCTCGGCAACAGGCGTCATACTTTGCTTCTCTTTATTGGCTTGATTAACAAAAAAAAGGCCGACCATAAGAATAATTAATACTGACGTATATAGAACTAGCGTTTTTGCGGGATTTTTTTTCCCAGAGCTTGCTTTTTTATTGCTTTTGTAATTTTTATTCGCCATGATGTTTCCCCTTTTCACACAAATATTTTAAACTGTGGTCCCTTTCAACGCGTGATGCATACTATATTTCTTCTCCATTTTCTCCCATCTTCTATCTGCTATGACAGAACCTATTGTAGGAAAAATAAGAATTCTGCCTAGTAGATAAACGATGGAGACGGTTCCATTGAAGTAAAAATCAATAATCGACAGCAATAATGTGATAGACATCCCCACATAGATTACGCCATACCACATAATATATTTTTTCTTGCCCATCTTACGTTTCTTTTCCCATTTCATTGCGAATTCATCCACAATTATTCGCCTGCTCTCATCAATTATATTCGTTTACTCTTGTTATCCATAATAGCCCAAGTACGAATGCTTCTCCATTCTAGCAGGCATACTACAAGCTATAGTTTAATATGAGCGCCCACTAGGGTCAAATTATTCATGCTTTAAATGCTGTAAAGTAAGAACGAATATTTGTTCGATATGCAAATCATCTAAAGAGTAAAACACGGTCTTACCTGATTTACGTCGCTTTACTATTCTCAAGTTTCGTAAGTATCTTAACTGGTGAGAAATAGCGGATTGTCCCATACCCAGCAACACGGATAAATCATGCACACATAATTCGTTTATCAATAATGCGCCAATAAGCTTTACGCGTGTAGGATCACTGAGTGCCTTGAATAGCTCAGCCAGCTCGTTGGCTGATGTATCATCAACCATCTTTTGTTTAATCTTTAGCAAGTCTGTTTCCGTCCCGACACACGTAGTGTCACACATTTCAATGACTTGTTTATCCACCCTAAATCACCTTCGATCCACTCTTTTTAACTATTATAGCAATTTCATTGCTTATCGGAAAGTTTACGATTTAGAAAACATATGAACAAATGCTCATATTTCATTGACATCGTTAAAGTTTAGTAATAATATATGAGCAAGTATTCATTTGTTATAGGAGATGATCATCATGATTGAATATCGAGTCAAAGGATTATCATGTGGCAATTGCGCCCAAGCTCTTGAGCATGAAATTCGTCAATTAGAGCATGGAGATACAGCAACCCTTAGCTACAATAGCGGAAAATTAAACTTAGATGAGCGAGTACCCTTAGATAAAGTGAAAAAGATACTCAAAAATGACCGCGCATATATCGAGAATAAAAATGCACATTCCCATGCTGGCCACAATCATGCACACGGCGAGCATGCCCATTCCCACTCACATAATCACGACCACACTCACTCACATGACCATGATGACGACAACGACCATGATCATGATCATAGCCAAGGCAACAAGAAAATAATCGGAACACTCATTGCTTCTACTGTTATCTATGTAGGTGCGATATTCATGGACGGCCAAGCATCTGATTTCTCAGTCATCGCCCTATACTTAATTGCAGCTGCACTTAGTGGCTACTCCACTTTCTTGAAGGGTCTTAAAAATCTCATACGACTTAAATTTAATATCGACACCTTGATGACAATCGCACTTGTAGGCGCTGTTTCAATAGGGGAATGGAAAGAAGCGACCTTGGTAGCTATTCTTTTCGGATTAAACGAGCTTCTGGAAGGTCTCGGTATGGAAAAAGCTCGTCGTTCCATGGAGACACTCCTGCAGGTTGCGCCTAAAGAAGCGACCTTATTAGTAGAAGGTAAAGAAACGGTTGTTCCCATTACTACGCTTCAAGTTGGAGATACGGTTATTGTTAAACCGGGAGAGAAAATCCCATCTGACGGCACGGTGTTGTCTGGTAAAAGCTCAGTGAACGAATCCGCCATTACAGGCGAGTCCCTCCCCGTAGAAAAATCGAAGGATGAACCGGTGTTTGGTGGAAGTATTAATAATGAAGGCGTAATCCACATTCGGATCGAAAAAGCTTACGAGGATTCATCTTTGGCCAAAATCCTTCATTTAGTAGAAGAAGCCCAAGAAACGAAAACACCTACTGAGCTATTCATCAATAAGTTTGCCAAGTATTATACCCCACTTATTATGATAGCTGCCGCTCTTGTCATCGTAGTCCCTCCTCTTTTTCTGGGCGGCGACTGGACAGAATGGCTGTATCAAGGGCTTGCCGTTCTCATCGTGGGTTGTCCGTGTGCGTTGATCTTATCGTCTCCAATTGCAATTGTAGCTGGTATTACACGCAATGCCCGTAATGGTATTCTGATTAAAGGCGGCGTGTTCCTCGAACAATTAGGTAAAATTGACACTCTAGCCTTTGATAAAACAGGCACTTTGACTAAGGGTGAGCCCTACGTTGAGCAATCTGTCGTTTATGATGAAATAAGATTTCTAGCTGTAGCAGGCGCGATTGAAAAGTCCTCGTCTCACCCACTTGCTAAAGCCATCATGAAGGAAGTAGCTCGTTCCGGTATTGAAATTAAGGATGCAGAAGACATAGAAGCCGTATCAGGACGTGGTATTGTCGCCACTTACGAAGGAAATAAATATTGGCTCGGTAATGAAAAAAGTATGGAGCATCTTACGATCCCACAAGATATACAAGCGACTATTGAACAACTGAAACAAAGCGGTCTTACATTGGTGCTAGCTGCTGACGAGAATCAAATCCTTGGAATGTTTGGGATTTCTGATGAGATCCGTGAGGAAAGTAAATCCGTCATCAAGGCTTTGCATAAAAACGGCATCCGGCATACCGTCATGCTAACGGGTGATCATCAGAAGACGGCGGAAAAGGTTGCTAAAGCGGTTGGTGTAACTGAATATTATGGAAACCTGCTTCCCGAAGATAAGGTTACCAAGGTAAAAGAGCTCGCTAGCAAAGGTACTGTAGGAATGATCGGCGATGGTATTAACGATGCTCCCGCCCTCGCATCTGCACAGATCGGAATCGCAATGGGAAAAGGAACTGACAGTGCAATAGAAACAGCAGATGTCGTATTGATGCAAGACCACCTTGGCAAATTACCTGAGGCGATAAAAGTAGCAAGACGTGTTAATCGCATCATTAAGTTTAATATTGGTGTGTCCATGGGATTAAAGCTTATTGCATTACTTCTTACCATTCCTGGATGGCTGACTCTGTGGGTAGCTATTCTATCCGATATGGGAGCCACAATCTTCGTTACACTAGTAAGCTTAACTATTCTTATCCAAAGAAAATCATAGCCTTATACAAAAGCCACCTGACATGTAGATGTAGGGTGGCTTTTGCTTGCTCGCAAATTTTTATTAGAAAAGAAGCAATGGTACATCGCTTCTCTTACTCGCTTACATTAGGTCATTTTATTGGGACTAGCTATCAGATGATAGGTGCAAAAATAATCCGTCCCCGCCCCGCCCTGTTTATCTCGATTATCAAAGAACAAACGGGTTTCTTCCAATTCCTCAATCTTGGACGTTACTCCCTCTAAGTATTCCTGAATTCGATCCTTCGTCGACTGCAATCTTGCAGTCAGACCGCCATAACGGATATCCAGCACTTCCCACCCAAACGGCTTGTTCGTATTCATCCAAAGTCTACGGTGCGAAATTCGCAACGCTTCAACTTTTTGCAACAGATCGGGCAGCTCAATTCCGACGAAATGCTCCAATAATGTTCGATCCTCTGAATCATAAGCCCGCTTCAATCGGACACCCATATCTGCCTTCAATTTCAGTACCTCGCTTAAACGAGCAGGAATCTCGAAAATACGAAGTGCTTGCGCGCTATGCTGGGCCAATTCGGAGAAAGTATCCGTCATCAGCTGGTAATGCTGTGAGACCTCAAGTCCTTCGATATGTTTATCGAATAAGCCTAGCAGCACATCCTGCCACAACAAATACTTGGATGGGTTTGAAGTGTCACCATGCTCAACGATTAATCCTGGAATATCATCCAGCATATCTATGCTAATATAATACTCATAAGGAATTCCGGTACAGAAGGTTGTTCTTCGTCTAAGCTTCTGTTCATCGAGAACTCGAGCGTAAGCATGCTCAGCGAATAGCTGCAGTCCTGGAAGTACAGTCCACACATTGTTCTCAGCCCCATTATCTCCCCACGCGGTTGCGAAAACCTCTCGAACACCTTCCTGTTTACACGCTTGAAGCGCAGCATTCGTGCTTTTGAAGGTCCGATCGTAATGTGTACACATCCCAAGCCATGTCCAGATTCCGCCTGCAAACACAGGCATCGAACCAAGCTGCTTATGCTTGCGTATCATAGTCTCGTAAAAGGGTTGATCATAGTGGTAATAATCCCAATAGACGAGCTGCGCACCAGAAGGAACTCGGTTTGCATCAGCCTCGGTAAAGCTCACATCAGGATCATAATAATCATGAGTAGCAGATGCGGTCCGGAAGCTCATATCGCTCCAAAGCATCGGCTGCAAGCCATAGGATTGTGTAATGCCTGTTACCTTGATCAGATGCTCATTCATTAGTTCGGACGGATCACGGTATCCGTGCATATCGAGCGAACGTCCACGGCCTAAATTATGCGCCTCGTCCATTCCGATATGGATGCGCCTGCTTTGATAGGTACGTGATACATTGCCCACCATTCGATCGATGAACTCATAGGTATGATCATCCCCAACCAACAGAACATCCTGCGAATCTCTCAATTTTGAAGCAGCCTCCCACTTAAGGAAGGTATCCAAATGTGCCAGCGTCTGGATGCAGGGAATCATCTCAATGCCAAGAGAAGATGCATAAGCATCACACTCCTTAAGCTCCTCCGATGTGTATCTGCCGCGCATATAACCGAAATACGGTTCATCCTCCAACGCGTAGGTGTCCTCGGTATATAGCATGAGCGCATTCATTCCCATCAAGGCCATTTTGAGAAGGAGCTCTTTGACTCTTTCAATCTTTGGCACGGCATTTCTTGAACAATCTAGCATAAAGCCTACCGTATCAAACTGTGGCTCCTCTCGAATTTCGAAAGGCTTGTCCGAGATCATTCCTTCAACTAATAGCCCAATCGCCCGATAAAGATGGTTTTCCTGCGCATAGCGAATTGTTGCGCAGGCACCATCGAAAATTACCGTTAGCTCTGCCTGATTCACCTGTTCCAGCGTTACCGGAACTCCGGAATCTAACAGCCTCACACTTAGCGATTCGCATATCATTTCAAGACCGGTAAATCCATTTGGCAGCTTTCCTGATATGAAAAGCTCTAATTGTGCCATTCTTTACCCCACCTATTCCCGATATTGGATCAATCTCGCTCCTTACAGATGAGGTTTACCCTTTCATAGACCCCATCGTCGCACCTTCCATAATTCTTCTTTGAAAGAAGACGTAGAAGATAATAGAAGGAATCATGACAATTATGACTCCCGCGAACATCGTCACCCAATCCGACGTGTACTGCATCTTCATATTTGCCTGATACATATTGACCCCGATCGTATATTTGGATGGATCACCCAAGTAAATGAACGGACCTAGAAAGTTATTGTATAGTCCGAGAAACTTAAAGATGGCAACCGTCACAATGCCGGGTGTCGACAAGGGCACAATAATACGCCAGAATGTCTGGAAGATCGAAGCGCCATCCATAAATGCGCTTTCTTCTAAATCTTTAGGAAGCGATGACAAAAAGCCGCCAAGCAGCATAAGAAAAAATACGTTTTCCCCGAAGCTATCCAAAATAATCAAACCTGTTAAACTATTGGTCAGATGCATTGTCTTCATTAGGATGTATTGGGGAATCAATGCATTGATTCCCGGCAAAAACAGCGAAAGCATGATCAAGCCCCAAATCAGCTTCCTGCCACGGAACTGCACTCGTGTTAATGCATAGGCATTAAGTGTCGTTAAAAAGGTGCCTAACACCAGACTCACACCGACATAATACAACGTATTTAATAGAGATTGGCCAATCTTATATTGGTTCCATGCTTTAGAATAGTTGCTCCATTGAATATCCTTTGGTAACGCCCATATATCTTGAAAAAACGCAGCGTTCGTTCTCAAAGATTGATAGAGGATCCATATGACAGGAAAAATGATGGATATCGCCCATAGCAGAAGCAATAACCTCCATACACCATCCATGAATGTTCGCCGTTCAGCCATGCCTAGTTGCCTCCTTTAATACCCGTGCTAATACTCGACATTTTCCTCCGGATAAAATTTATCGATAATCAACTTCGCCCCGACTAGAATGACGAATAGAAACATCCCTATTGCGGAAGCGTACCCGTAGTTGTGATATTCTTTTCCAAATGCGAGATTAAACATATAAAGCCCAATTACGTCGGTAGATCCTTCCGGCCCACCATTTGTCAAAATCATTATTATCTCAAAGCCTTTGATCGAGCCAAGAATAACAAACACGACACAGACCCGAATGACACCGCGAATGAGTGGGATCGTAATCCGGAACAATATGCTCATCGGACGAGCACCTTCTAGATAGGCCGCTTCATATAAAGATTTAGGAATACTACTAATCGCGTTGATGAAAATAACGACATAAAGCCCTACTCCTCCCCATACCATGGGGATTACCAAAGCCCAAATCGCCGTTCTTGTATCGCCTAGCCAATAAAAGTCATTCATGCTCATACCGAACAGCTCAAGCATGCCATTAAGTAACCCGAAGCTACCATCGTAAATAAACGACCACAGTAATGCGACAACAACGGTCGAAAGAACATTCGTAAAAAAGAAGATTACTTTATATATGGAATTTTCCTTATACGATTTATTGTTAAGTAAGTATGCGAGCAATAATGATATGAACACGATAAGCGCTGGTACGACAATCATATACAGCAGGTTATGGTACAACGCACGCCAGACGAACTTATCCTTAACCATACTCACATAGTTGTCAAAACCTACAAACTTGGCATCGGTCAAACCATCCCAATTCAATAAGGAGTAATAAACCGACATCAAGTTAGGGTACAAGGTGAACAATAAATAACCTAGCAGCGAGGGGGCAATCGCAACGATCAAAAAAACAGTACGCTGTCTACTAGCCTTATTGGATCCCTTCTGCTTACGTACCGCTTGTTCATCTCCATACATCTTGGCATTCAAAGCCTCTCCCCCTTACTTGAATAAATATTCGGGAGGAACTAGACTCCTCCCGAATCTATACAATTACAACTAACCGTTACGGACGGTCATTTTTGATTGCAATTTGCTTAAGCTTCTCTGCTTCTTCCAGTACCGGTCCAGGATCTTTTTTCCCTGTTGCAGCTGCTGTTATTAATTCACTTAGAATCTTATCCGCTTGGCCGTGCTCAGCACTTGTAAGTCCAAATTCACGACGATAGGAAATATACTCTACTTTATGTTTGGTTGCATACTCCATAACAGCTGCCTGTGTAGGCTGAAGCTTCGCGATACGAGCAGGGTCATCGCCGAAGTCAAGTCTTGATGGATACGCTCCAGCTTCTGAAGCAATCGTTTCTTGAATCTCAAAATCGTACAAGCTCAGGATGAATTCCTTCGCCCACTGCTTATTTAGATCAGGCTTGTTCTTCCAGATTACAAATGAGGTATCGCCCACTCCAGAGTTAACAAATACGGTTTGGTTAGCATCGTTGGTAGCTGGTATAGCCATAAATCCCCAATTGAAGCCTTCTGGTGTTGCCTCTTTCATCTCATTGCCAACCCAATCGCCAGTTGAAACAAGCGCAGCTTTATGCTGAAGCACCTGCATTTGTGATTGTGTATGATTCAGTGCAGCTACTCCTGCAGGAAAGTACCCTTTCTTTCCAAACTCATACAAACGATTCCATGCTTCCTTGTTTTCTGTTGTTACAAGCTGCGGTCCAGTAAAGCTGCGGAAATTTTTAATATAAGTATCGAAGGTTCCATTCGCTTTAGCTAAATCGAATTGAATAACATTAAACACATAATCGGTAAGGTACCCCGCATATACGCCCGGGAACGTAATAGGGATGACACCGTCGGCTTTAATCTGATCCAAAAGCGCTACAAACTCATCCCATGTGTTTGGACTTTTGTTCCAGCCTTTCTCATCAAACAATTTCTGGTCAAAGAAGAGACCTGCGGTATAGGCTGAAACCGGTAATCTAGCTGTAAAACCAAGGCTAAGAGAAGTATCATAAGCATCATCAGAGATGACCGATCTTAGTTTTTTCCCCGTTTCTCCTGGTACATCGCGCTCCCACAAATCGTCTTGCGGTTCAAGCTTGCCAGCACTTGCGAGACGCTCAAGTTGGCCGATAGCAGTGAATTGTGGAATAAAGATATCGAACATGTCATTGTCGTTACCGGCTGCGATCTTCGGCTCGAGAATGGTTGATAGTGTTGGAGTTGAAGTAATATCGAACGTAACATTCGGATATTTTTCGATAAATTTCTTAACGGCCAGATCCATCCAAGCACGACCCGAGCCCGCCTCCCAGTACCCCATCTTCAGAGTAACCTTATCATCCTTAGACAAGCCGTTTTCTGGATATACATTATCCTCTGGGTTTGAAGCGCTCGCGCTCGGGCTTACGTTTGATTCCGTACTTGCCGGAGAACTCGCTGAATCGTTGTTTTTGTTGCCTGCACAACCCGCTAGCAGTACAACGACCATAACAAGTGATAGAAATAGTGCGCTTACATTTTTCATTGATGGTACCCCCTAATTATTTTTTTGTTCAGTTGATGCTATATGAAGCTGCTGAAAGCTCAGCTCAACTGCCAACGGAATTCATACATCGCGCACTCCACCCAGCGACCGCAATCGAACTACCACCCTCTAGCCTAGACTGCTCTGCAGCAAAAGCCATCATATGGCTTTGTACGGAAGCTTCAGCCGAAGTAAGTCCCTGAGCCCCGTTGTTACTAGAGTTGCGAACCTGCTTCAGAAATTCCCGCATCAGTCCTTCATCTCCGCCCCCGTGTCCTCCTTCTCCTACGGCCACTGGGATATTCATTGCTTCTTTCCCGAATTGATATAGAACGATTTCATCCTTTTCCATATAACCTCGAATTTCACCTAACGTACCCATGATCTGTATCGTTCTTGATATATCGTGTGAAAACCCAGACATTGTAAATGATGCAATAGCGCCTCTTTCAAATTCCAAGTTGACGACTTGATGATCAACTACATTGTTATCACATTGATAGACACAGCGTCCAAATGGTCCCTTCTCGAGTGCCTCATTGATCCCCTCAGGAGTTATCTCATTCGTAATGAAACGGGTCCACTCATTCTTTAGATCATTTTCCTTATAAATCCGGACTGCCGAATAAGGACAATCCCGCTCGACAGCACATCCCTCAACACAACGTAACGTTGATCCATGAGGGGCATTCTCAGAACGAAAGTGTAAGAGCGAGCCGTAAGAGCTAACTTTCGTGCACCTATCGTCTATCAACCAAGATAAAATATCCAGATCGTGACACGATTTCTGCAGGATCATCGGACTTGTTTCCTCGGACTTATTCCAGTTTCCACGAACGAAGCTGTGCGCCATATGGAAGTAACCCACATTCTCGCTTAATTGAACATTGACAATCTGTCCGATCGCACCGCTTACGATTATTTCCTTGATCTTTGACCAGAACGGGGTATACCGTAGCACATGACAGACTGTCAGCAACCGGTTATGCTCCCTAGATGCATCCGCCATAGCAAGTACTTCATCAATCAATGGAGACATTGGTTTCTCAAGTAAAACATCGTATCCAAGCTCTAGTGCCTTCATTGTGGGTATACAATGCATTCTATCCTGCGTGGATATCACTGCGACATCTGCTATTTGGGTACTATGTAAAACCTGTTCCCAGCTGTCGAACAACTGATTGGGTGCGAGTCCATGGTCCTTAGCAGCAAGCTTTCTTCGTTCTTCATTCGGCTCGGCGACTGCGACGATTTTTAACTCCTCAGGATACTTACTCGCATACGCCCCATATACGAATCTCCCTCTCGCGCCGGCTCCTACTAGTACTGCAGTTATTTGACGCACTATGTTTATTGACCCCTCCCTTCGCGATAATACATCGGTAAACTTATTTTCAACGAAATCATAACACTCGTTATATTTAGGTGTCAATAACATAATTTTTATCGATTAATGGGAATGAAAACACTTACACTCTTATTGTTTCTTATGAGTAAACGTCCTTTTCAGTTAAATTTTGACTATTAATACGCTTTTGGATTACAATATAACTATTGTTATACTCTTTTTCGATGAAGGAGATTTCCCCCTATGGTAACGAAAAAGGAGATCGCAGAGCACCTCGGTATCTCGCGAACAGCTGTTTCTCTCGTATTAAACAATACACCGAGCAGCACGATTTCGAATGAAACACGCCATAAAATACTTCAAGCAGCCAAAGAGCTTGGTTATCGGGATATTGAAGTATCACCCAAGCTTTGTTATGTACTCTATGATCGGGATGCCAATGATCCGCGTTATATGGTGGACTTGCAAATTATGGAGGCTAAAGCAAGTGACTTCAACTACGGCTTAGTTTTCTTGAATATTTCGAGCGATCCCCTGTCATTAAACAAACTACATAAGTATCTAGATAATCAAGAGATTGAAGGGTACATCTTAACTGGCGATGTTGACGATAACCTACTTGAGCTATTTCGAAATTCGAATACCCCTTATATCTTTTATGGGATGCCGTTACGCGCTCAAGAAGAGATCAATTTCATCGCCTTTGACGATCGAACGCTGGCCTTGCATGCCACCGAATATTTATTCTCTCTCGGTCACACCCGGATCGCTTTGTTTATGGGGAGCTTGGATTACGAAATCCATCAATTAAACCTGGAAGGCTTTCGTAATGCCCATGAAAAGAATGGAATTCCTTTGGATAAGTCCCTTATTCAAATAAGCAATGATGAGAATGGTTATGAGCTCTGCAAGAGAACTGACCTGCTGCAGCTGAAGCCAACCGCTATCTTCTGCGTGAATACCGTTATTCAATTCGGTGCCCTTCAATACCTTCAGAGCACTGGCGTTTCTGTACCAAATGATATTAGCCTAGTAGGCTCCGGTCTATCTGAGCTTGTAAAGGTCAGCAGCCCGCAGCTCACAACCTATTACGTTTCAGCAGAGAAAAAGGCTACAACCGTATCAATGCTGCTTGAAATTATTAACAATCGCAATGCTAAGGAAACGGTCTCTTCGCGGATTACGGAGTTCGAGCGCTTCGCGGGTGGCACCGCTTCTCTTCGCAAGCCATAATAACAGTCGTTATTTTCATACTCGCCATAATAGCTACTTTTATGTGATATTTTCATAAAAAGTAGCTTTTTCATTGTCATAAATTGACGAATACCAATTTTAAGGGCTATAATATACCCATCGTTATATTTTGCATTTCAAAGAAGGAGATTTCCCCCTATGGTAACGAAAAAAGAGATCGCAGATCACCTCGGTATTTCGCGAACTGCCGTTTCTCTCGTATTAAATAATACCCCGAGCAGCACAATTTCTAATGAAACACGCCATAAAATACTTCAAGCAGCCAAAGAGCTTGGTTATAGGGATATTGCAGTATCACCCAAGCTTTGTTATGTACTCTATGATCGGGATGCCAATGATCCGCGTTATATGGCAGATTTGCAAATTATGGAGGCTAAAGCAAGCAGCTTTAACTATGGCTTAGTTTTCATGAATATCTCGAGTACTCCTGAATCATTGAATAAGCTTCGCAAATACTTGGATAATCGGGAGATTGAAGGGTTCATCTTATCCGGTGATGTAGACGAAAAGCTTCTTGAATTATTTCGTCACTCGAATACTCCTTATATCTTTTATGGAATGCCACCGTTCAACCAAGAAGAGGATCTTAATTTCATCGCTTTCGACAATAAAACACTGGCCTTTCATGCTACCGAACACTTATTTTCGCTTGGTCACACTCGGGTCGCATTGTTTATAGGGAGCCTAGACTACCATATTCATCAGTTAACTTTAGAAGGATTTCGTGAGGCACATACGTCGAATGGAATTCCCTTAGACAAATCCCTCATTCAAATAAGCAACGATGAGAATGGCTATGAACTCTGTAAGCGAGCGGAGATGCTTCAATTGAATCCTACTGCAATTTTCTGCGCGAATACCGTTATCCAATTCGGTGCTCTTCAGTACCTTCAAAGCACTGGCGTTTCCGTACCACACGATGTTAGCTTGGTCGGCTCCGGTCTTTCCGAGCTTGTAAAGGTCAGCAGTCCTCAGCTAACAACCTATTACGTCTCCGAAGAGGAAAAGGCGAAAACCGTAACAATACTGCTTGAGATTATTAACAATCGCAACCCTGAAGGAACCTTCTCGTCGCGGGTTACGGAATTCGAACGTTTCGAGGGAGGTACTATTGCCCCCTGCAAATTAACATAGAACGTTAACCTATTAGGGAGGTTGTATAACTATGGATACTGCACACCAGTTGAATCCGACTTGGATCAGCTACCCAGGAGATTTCGAGCTTTGGCTGCATCGTGAGGTCAGCCTGCGCCGCGATGAACGGCTATCCATCGTCCCTCCTTTTTGGCGATTGGATACGCACTGCAGCAACGTCAAATTCCGCAAATGGGTGGATTTAATACAGGATGAGCAAGTAACCTGCGATGTCGAAGGTCGCTATAATATCGCAATTAACGATCGCTTTGTTTATGGAAATCCAAAGTCCTTCACCATACCAGCCGGAAGGCACCTGATTATGATTTCCGTTATTGCAGAAACAATCGTTCCAGCGATTTACTTGGAGGGACAATCGTTTGTTTCAGACAGCTCGTGGGAGGTTTCCACGAATAATCATGTCTGGTTGCCTGCTGCCACATTAAATTATCATACCCCTTTGGATAAACCTTCTGGTTACCGATTGGCTACAAAACCGATATTTCCTATTGCGGCTGAACGTCTCAATTCCTTAACGAAGGAAGAATCTTCTCAACTGATCGATTTCGGCAAGGAAACGTTCGGGTACGTAAGACTTCATCAAATCACAGGTTACGGAAAAGTGTGCTTGTACTATGGAGAGTCACGCGAAGAAGCGCTATCCAGAGATTTCTGCGAAACTTATGACGAGGTCATACTCGACGAGACCATCTTAGAGAATGAGCCAGCTGCGTCCACTGATCCTAAAGATCGAATATTCACCATTCCTAACTCTCGTGCGTTTCGATATGTTCAGATTGTAAGCGTTGGAGAAGTTCAGTACGGTGAAGTATCCGCGCTGTATGAATATTTGCCTGTAAAATATCGAGGCCATTTCCGTTGCTCCGATGATCGTATCAATGAGATTTGGGATACGTCCTTATATACACTACACCTGACGACACGGGAATTTTTTCTTGATGGGATCAAGCGAGATCGTTGGGTATGGTCTGGGGATGCATGCCAGAGCTTTCTGATGAACTACTATTCTTTCTTCGATAACGATGTATGTCGACGTACATTCATTGCCCTTCGCGGCAAGGATCCTGTAGAGACGCATATTAATCATATTTTGGATTACAGCTTCTATTGGATATTGGCGCTGCAAGATTACTATCTGCATACTGGCGATTTGAGCTTTGTGAAAGACTGCTATCCCAAAATAGTATCCTTACTACAGTTCTGCATTGAACGCACGAACGACTCAGGGTTTATGGAAGGTCTTCCAGACGATTGGATATTCGTTGACTGGGGGGAGATGGATAACCGAGGAGAAGTGTGCTTTGAACAAATTTTGTTCTGCCGAAGCCTTAATGTTGCCTCCGACTTTGCTACCCTCTTCCATGACAACGAGAATGCTTCATCGTTCAGAGTGAGAGCACAACAGCTTCATGAATCAATCTTGCACGTTTTCTGGGATGAGAAGGCCGGTGGTCTCGTACATAGCCGTCACGACGGAAAATTGAGCAGTCATATAACCAAGTATGCGAACATGTTCGCCTTAAGCTACGGTTATTTCAATGAACATCAAGCGGAACTGGTTAAGCAAAATATTATGTTAAACGATGCTGTTCAGCCGATTGTTACGCCTTATATGAGGTTCTATGAATTGGCATCTTTATGTGAGATCGGTGAAACTGATTTCGTAACTAGTGAAATCCAGCGCTATTGGGGTGGAATGCTCGATCTCGGAGCCACCTCATTCTGGGAAACATTCGATCCTACTCAAAGTGGTGATCAGCATTATGCCATGTATGGTAGACCATTCGGCAAAAGCCTTTGTCATTCTTGGGGTGCTAGTCCTCTCTATATTTTGGGCAAATATTATTTAGGGGTACGCCCGTTAACACCAGGCTATGAAACGTATGTTATTGAACCAAAGCTCGGTGGTTTGAGTTGGATTGAAGGTGCCGTACCTGTCCCTTCAGGTGACATTCACGTGTTTGCAAATTCGCATGAAATTAATATTCAGACTGTATCCGGCATAGGCACACTCCGCTTTCAAAGCTCGGTCATTCCTATTTCCTCTGACGGTCAAATAGTAGACAAGGGAGCCGGACAATACGAACTGATGTTATCTCCCCATAACTCCTACAATATTCGATATACATTGGGGTAATTAACGAGTGAAAGATGTCTCATTCCATGGTTAAACGTACAAGCAGCAGAAAAGTTATTGAATATGCTGTAGCACGTTTACAGGAATGGGGACCGCTAAGATGAATAATCAAAAAGGGATTAGTAAACAGGCCAAGCGGATGAAAGGTCATCCTGTTTGCGTCGTCTTAAAAAACGGGAGCTATTATGTCGGATGGATAACGGATGTTGAGAATGGACAGCTCACTCTTTCTGGGAAAAAGGGCAAGGGACGAGTAAAGCACACTGATTCGCTGAGAACAAAGAAAGTAAGAGTGTCTAATTTGTTTTCTGGTTTTGGCTTACCGGCTAACCTTGTTGGGGAGGCAGGACCTGCTGGTTTGGCTCCCGCTGGAGCCGCTGCTCTAGAAGGCGTTGGTGGCGGTGGTGGCGGTGGTGGTGGCTTTTTGAGTGGCTTCGGAGGTATCGGCGGGATCATGAGCTTTATGAACAAAGCTATGCCTGCCTTTAAAATGGGTATGGGCATGGTTAAAACCATTATGCCTTTATTAGGCGCCTTTAAGGGCTAATCGTTATAATCAAAAAGAGCAGTGAGGTTAACTTAGGTTAGCCCTCCTGCTCTATTTGATTTTCTTATGCAATTAACGAGTCGACTGGAAAATGGGTATTCGAGCAGCAATATTGTTCATTGCCTGCTTCAATTGCCTGTTGTCGACGTGCGTATATATTTGGGTCGTCTCAATACTAGCATGTCCGAGAAGCTCTTGGAGCGTGCGAATATCGGTTCCTCTGCGAATTTGCATGGTGGCAAAGGAATGTCTCAATTTGTGACTTGACAATTTCTTGTCTCTTAATGAAGGTACCCGATCCGATAGCTTATCCAGCGTCTCATCGGCCAGTGTCTGAATCATCCGAATGGACAGTCTGCGCCCGAATTGGGAGACGAAGAATGCCTTCTCCTTACTCTGCCTGGGAACAATTCTCTCCTCTAATGATTGACGCATGACCGAATGAATCTGTTCGGGCAAAGGAATTACCCGCCATTTGCGCCCTTTTCCCAGAACATGAACCGATCCATCCTCTGTCAAGTCAAAGATGTTCAGCCGATGAACCTCTCCTACCCTAAGACCGGCGTATGACATGAGAAGCAAAATCGTTATATTACGAACTCGATATTTGCCTTCAATCGTACCGAACATCATCTCTAGCTGATCTTCCTCCAGATAAACGGGAATCCGATTTTTCTCCTGTTTAGACTTGGCAACAGCCGAAGCAGGATTATGGCTAAGTCTCTCTAGCTCTATCAATGCTCTGAACAATGCTCGTAAGGAAGATAGCTTTCGATTCCTCGCCTCATCCCCTGCTCCTTGCTCGCGTGATGTGGAGAGAAAATCCATAATTTCAAGCTTACCCGCATCACTAAGATCCATTGGACAAATGGAGCGAAGGAAGCTACGGGTATCGCTCATGTAAGCTCGTTGTGTTGCCAGTGTCATTCCTCTGTTTTTCATCCACAGCAAAAAGAGACGTAGCTCCCTCTCATATGTTTCTGAAACCTCAAAATACTCATCTTTCATTGTTCCTCCTGCTGACTTTGAGCTTAGTTAGTATTCACATCATACCTAAAACATCGCTTAAAATGCAAACTGCGTGAAATTCATATTTCACGCAGTTTTTTCACGCTCATTTTTCCCGTTTTTTCCTCTGAAAATGTGTCCAGCGACACAAAGTTGACTAGTGCCACCTAGTATAAGCCTTTAGTAATTCACAACTTTAAGTATAAACAAAAAAGCCCCTTATTACTTTCCGTAGGGCCATACCAAATTGAGAAGCGCTTTTTTATCACACCTTCGATCATCCCAATAATGAAATTCTATTGGCTCGAACTTTTGGCCGTGTAAAGGAACCTTAACGATAAAATCTGTCTTATGGTCATATTTGTAAGGCAATATCTCGTATCCGAACTGGTGCTCCACCGGATCTGCCGTTTCTCTCTCTACAGCAAAATGAAGCCAATCATAAAAATGTTGAATTAAGCATTCTCCTAGCACTCGATTCAATATCCATTTTGTCGCAGAAAGACTCTCATACTTGCGGCGACCATCTGGTCCCGCCCATTTAATAAGAACTCTAGATAAAGTGTGTCGATGCTCCATTGACGCAAATACTTTAGAAACATCGTAGAGGATTCCGCTGTCGATAATTTGCCGATCTATCCAACATCTCGTCGGCCAGAACAGATGGTATTCGACATGTGCATGTGGCGGCCACAATCTATTCCGATATCACCGCCTCGATGCGGTGATATCCATGGGGCCAAGCCATGGACAAAGATCCTTAAATCCCGGATACACAAAAAATCCTCCGCAGATTAGATGCGGAGGATTTTTTGAATTATTTAAGTCGATTAGTTAGCTTACTGATTCAAAGTCAAAGGCTGCATATCTTTAAAAGAATCCCTGGCCTTTAAGTTAATCTCATATCATCATTCTTTTAATATTGTTATTTTAGTAAGCATTAATATTAATACGGTTATGAGTAAAGCAACTCCTCCCCAGAGGAGAAAATTAATAATAAACCAGAACTCGAAGTCATCATCTAAATTAAAAAAATAAAATAACATTAAAGAAATAATCACTCCGGAAATATATATAACTACAAGAGCCATTGCTGTTAAGTTAAATATTCGACGTATTTTTGTTCTTTTCATATATACACCCACCATAATTCGCATAATGGCATCCACTTCTTCATTAAATATATCATATTGGACATTAGAAAAGGAGGTAGTTAAGAAATGTATCATTTCTTAACTACCTCCTTTTCATTATTACTTAGCGTTCTCCAAGTTCCAATAGAGACCCATCGGAACATAATCTTCAATCGCTACCTCAACTGCATAAACTTGTTTATCCTTAGCAATATTTTTTATTTCCAACCCAGTCATTTCAACATCTAACTGGATAATCCCTTGAAAGACAAGGTTATTATCATTAGTCAATTGATCAAAAACCGAGTAATCAGAGTCTCCGAATTTTGCCAGTGTAATTTTATCTCCATGCTCGCTCTATGTTTTTCCCTTTTTGTATAGCTTGATGAATAGTGAATGCACCACTTATGTAGTAACCAAATATAGATATTCTAGTCGGGAGCAATCTTATTGCTATACTGTCTAAAGCATCTTGTACGGTTGTTGGTGGAGAAGCTATCCATGCTTGTGTTGATCAATATATCGGTAAAGACAGGGTATCCGCTATTACGTTCCGATACTAACTACTATTTCAGGAACTATACGGAGGCAATTGGGAATTGGACGAGCTAACCCATTAGCAGAAGGAATAGAAGACAAACAGGTTATCTTTGCCTACTAAAACGATAAACAGGTCAACTTTACATCGAAAAAGCACGACACAAAGATGACCTGTCTAAACTCAAGAACTTAATAACGGTAGCCCTCTCGAACCCGTCAACTTTGTGTCAATGGACAAATAGCTAAAAAAGGGAAATTAATCGTGTTTTTCTATGGTTGGGCCTGAGTCATTTGTGGTTAAAGACGTTATCGAACAGATGGCTTACGAACTCAACCACTCTTATTTCCTCAAAATGTAATGGTTTTATTTTGTAACGAACTTCAGACACGGTATATCCAGAAAAGTAGCTCCATTCCCCCCTTAGTTGACTCAATAAAGCCAATGGAGTTCGCTAGAGAAGATAAGAGGTCATTTTATCGGTATTAAGCAAGATATGGTTCGTTAGCTAAATTCACATTGAGTCTTCTATGAGGGATACTATAATGTAGGCGGTAGTCAACACAAAACCACCCTCAATCAACTAAATGCTAGAGGGTGGCTTTGTTTATATGTTATTGAACTCTCTACAATATCGGCGAGAGCAATCTTGAGATAGATTCCTTAATTCGAATCCAATTGGATCTCAGTATGTACTGCTCAAGAGTTAGTAACTCGCAATCTTCAATGTCCTTCCTGAAGATTTGAGCCAGCCTACTTGAAAACTCCTCATCGTACAAGAATGCATTTACCTCAAAGTTCAGTTTAAAGCTTCTGACATCGATGTTTGCTGTACCAACAGATGAAATCTTGTCATCCACGACAATCGTCTTAGCATGGATAAATCCTTTGTTATAAATATACACATTGGCTCCTGTCTTCAGCATTTCTCCAATGTGAGATAACGTTGCCCAATAAACAAAAGGATGGTCCGGCTTGTTAGGTACCATGATGTTCACTTCTATTCCTGACAAGCATGCTATTCGCAGAGCATCCAACAAGCTTGCATCTGGAATAAAATAAGGAGTTTGAATGGAGATAGATTTTTTAGCTGACAGTATCATTTTGATATAACCGATCTTGATGTTCTCCGTCTCCGTATCGGGACCGCTGGTTACAATTTGCATCCCGATGCTTCCATTAGAAGTCGTATCTGGATAGAAAGCGTGGTCGTAACGAATATCCTTGTGAGAGGCCTGGTTCCAATCGAGGATGAACCGAGTTTGTAACGCAAATACCGCTGTACCCTCAATCCTCAGATGCGTATCACGCCAATAGCCGAATCTCTTATTTAATCCCAAATATTCATCACCGACATTGAACCCGCCCGTGTATCCTATCTTTCCGTCAAGGATGACCATCTTCCGATGATTCCTATAGTTCAACCTTAGATTAATGAGGCGGAAACGGGAAGGAAAGAAAGCTTCGACCTCCCCTCCAGCCTCACGAAATGCTTGGAAGAAGCTACTCGTCAATGATCTAGAGCCCATCTCGTCATACAAAACCTTAACACTAACTCCGCTCCTTGCCCTTTCCGTTAAAGCCTCAATTAATTTCTTTCCGATTGCATCCTTCTTAATGATGTAGTACTGGACATGAATATGTACCTTCGCTTCTCGGATATCTTGTAATAACCGGGCAAACTTCTCTTCACCCTCCACAATCAGTTCAACCTGATTGTCCTCTGTATAAATCGCGTGATTGTTAAAGGCATGCAGATGAATGAGCTCCATGTTCTTGGCAGCAGTAGCATTAGTCACATGGAACTGTCCGGTGTTTAGCAGGTTATTCTGAGTTTCCGATAACCTGCTACTTTCGCTTTTGCCGAAATCTTTCCACTTAAAGAGCTTAGAGCGAGTTAAATTTTGCGCGAACAGAAGATATACGACAAATCCCACAATAGGAATAAAGACTAGAACAAGCAGCCACGCCCATGTCGTTCCAATATCTCTTCTTTCCCGAAAGACAACGACTAATGCTAACAAAATGTTCAAAATTAAAATAAAGCCTACGAGTCCATTGTATAAAGCCATAGATGTAATCCTCCCAAAGCAACTAAAAAATCAGATTTCCAACCCCTTCCTCTATTATAGCGTAAATAAGCCTTATTTTTTCAAATGATACGGTACGGTGGTGATAATAACATTTTTCCGATAGAGCAGATGTGTAAGAATTAATAAGCTGGATTGGTTGTGTAACATGTTATGCCAGCCTTTCTTAGGAATGAACTGTGGAATAATGACCGTCACCTGATAGTTCGATGCACCGGCCTTACGCTGAACGGTATCAATAAATTTAGTCAGTGGTTGAATAATGCTTCGGTAGGGCGAATGGAGTGTAACCAGTCTTATGTCCGGCTGAAACTTTCTCCATTTTTCTTCAAATGCCAGCTCATCCTCTCGCTCAAAGGGAACATACACAGCAATAATCTGATGAGGAGAAAGAGACTTCGCATAATTCAATGAATTCTCTACCACATGAGTAATACCAGCCACGGGAAGTATGATGACATTACCCTCAATAGGTATCGCTGGCTCACAGGTTGAAAGTCTTAATTGGTCGCCAACATCCTCATAGTGCTTTCTAATTCTGTGGAAAAGATAAATGATAGCCGGTATGAATACTAACACGGACCAGACCTGCTGAAATTTGGTGAGAAAGAACATCAAGGAAACGATAAAGCTAATGACTGCGCCAATTGAGTTAATGACAAGCTTCGGTACCCACCCTTTGGGCTTTTCACGAATCCATTTCACTACCATGCCTGTCTGGGAAAGAGTAAACGGGATAAATACACCAACCGCATACAGTGGAATAAGATGCTCTGTTTGCCCTTCAAAAGCGACAATTAAAATAATAGATAAGAGACCTAGAATAATAATGCCATTTGAATAACCGAGCCGATCTCCTCTAGCTGTAAACATTCTAGGAATGAATTTGTCCTTAGCAAGATTGACAGCAAGTAAAGGGAAAGCGGAGTATCCTGTATTAGCAGCTAGAATTAATATTAATGCGGTTGTCCCTTGAATGAAAAAATACATAAAGCCACGCCCGAAGGTATGCTCGGCGATTTGGGAAACTACAGTAACGTCTGCTTTAGGAGTAATTCCATAATAATAAGCTAGATATACGATTCCAGAAAACAACACTGCCAGTAAAGAGCCCATCGCTATTAGTGTTCTTGAGGCATTCCTAGGAGCAGGATCCTTAAAGTTCGGAATGGCATTCGATATGGCTTCAACACCAGTTAAAGCAGAGCTACCCGAGGCAAAGGCTTTAAGCAGCAAAAACAAACTAATTCCTGCAACTGAAGTACCAATGGGAGTATGTAGCTCAGGTAACACCGCTCCCGTTGCTATCTTGTATAAGCCTACACCCATTAATATGAACAAAGCTAACACGAACAAGTAAACGGGATACGCTAGAATAGAAGCTGACTCCGTTACGCCCCTTAAATTTAATATTGTGATGCATAGTACAAATACTATGGCAATGACCACATTATAAGGATGCAAGCTAGGGAAAGCAGAAGTAATCGCATCCGTTCCAGCTGACACACTTACGGCTACAGTTAAAATGTAGTCTACTAATAAAGAGCCACCAGCGATGAGACCAGGGTATATCCCCAAATTTTCTTTGGACACGACGTAAGCTCCACCGCCGTGAGGATAGGCATATATTATTTGCCTATATGACGAAATAAGGGCAAACAATAATACCAGTACGCCAATCGCAATGGGAATGGAATACCAGAATGCTGCGGCACTGACAGTAATTAAGACTAACAATATTTGCTCTGGACCATAAGCTACTGAAGATAAAGCATCTGAAGAGAGAATGGCTAGAGCCTTCGTCTTAATAAGCTTTTGCTCACCTAGCTCCGTGGATTTTAAAGGTCTTCCGATTAGAAATCTTTTGAGTGAGGAAAGCATCTGTCCGTGTCACCGCCGTTTATTTTTTTGTATTTTTCCCAATAAATCAAATCATTATCTTGATGCTAACCCCACCTTACCGTCATTTTTGGAAAACAAAAAACACAGCGTTATAACTGTGTTCGATTGCAAGCACACAACCCTCTCTCCATTAAAAAGCTTCTGAGGTTAGCTGTCGGATTCGGACTGAAACGATATTCTATTGGAGTGCTGAATAGTATATTACGCCTGCTCATTCGCTTTGTAAAACGTGCATTCAAACGGGTTTTCGTTAAATGATTTGAAAATGATACCTATAAAACGCTTACATACGTAGCATCCTGTGTGCAGCTCACTTTTTTGTCATTTTGCATTCAAATTCGTTTATCGCTCAGCTTGCGGCTCTGATCCATTGGATTAAATAGAACTCTAATCGTCGTACCCTTGTTCTCTTCACTGGCAACCTCAATGACGGCATGGTGAAGACTTGCCACACTTTGGCATATCGAGAGGCCTAAGCCTGCTCCATTATTGACCTTTGTTCTAGCTTTATCTGCCATGTAAAAGGGTTCAAAAATTTTGTCCTGATGCTCCTTAGCAATACCAATGCCTTCGTCAATCACTTCCAGCAAGTAATGATTATCGTGCCAAGACGTACGAATCGTAATACTCTGTTGCTCGCTAGAGGCTTTCAGCGCATTATCTACGAGATTGAAGATCATTGTTTTGATTAAATCCTTTTCCAGCAGCAGCTTGCCTTCTACACAATCCGTAACAATTGCAACCTGCTTCTCCTTCGCTTTCATCTCCAAGGTAGGCTTAATTTCAGCAATAATGGCTTCCAGATCATGCTCCCTCATCTGAAAATGCTGCCCCTGAAGCAAAATCAAGTCCATTAGCTTGTGAGAAAGCGATTCTAATCTTTTACTTTCCGAATAAATGACATCCAAGCCATCGAGGTAAAGCTCTTCGTTATATTTGGTCGTTCTTAGAAAGTTGGCATATCCAATAATCGACGTTAATGGCGTCTTCAATTCATGGGTGAAGTTATCGATGAACCTTTGCTTTTCTTGATTGTTCCGCTCAAGATCATTGATTTTGTCCTCAACAACAGAAGCCATATCATTGAAATTACGGGCTAACACACCGATTTCATCCTTGGACTGCAGCTGAACACGTTCGGAGAAGCCTCCTTGAGCAATGACTTGAGCAGTCTTATTCAACTGATCGATAGGCTTCGTCAGTCCCCTACTAATGAAAAACATAATAACCATATAGAGAAGTGCTGCCGCCAAATCCACCTGAACAAAAAAACGATACTGATCCACGCGGCCCTCATACAAGGAGGTAACGTCCTTCATGTACGTAAACACATAATTTTTATGATTAATGACCGTAATATTCGAGGTAAATAGGATCGTGCGCTTGTCGATGTCTCGCAACACATACTTAATTTCGTCCACGTCAAGCTTGTCTAGCTCTTCACGATTCTCAGGCATTTGGAACGTAGTATTGCTGAAAATAGATTGGTTCTCATCATTCACTATGGTCAGAAAAGTGTGTTGATCGTTATTCTTAGCGACAAATTCATTTGCAATGTTCGTTAATACTGTTTTCTCATAATCAAGGGAGTCGAAAATCCGGAGGATCGGAACGATGGCATCGACGCTGGAATGGATACTCATGTTTTGGCTTAACGCGCTATTAATTTCTTGCTCCAGCATTTTGTTATGGCTTCGCTCAATGACTAGGATGGATGCCGCATTAAAAATAAGGGCAAAAACAATGAACGAAAACAAATAGATCTTCTGCCAAAATTTCATCGATCAATCCTCCAAACGATAACCGATTTTATAAATGGTCTTTATGTGCTCCTGGAGCTGCAGCTTCTTACGCAACGTTTTAATATGCATATCGACGGTTCTCGTCTCACCGTAGTAGTCTCCGCCCCACACTTTATCAATAAACTGCTCTCTTGAAAGGGCTATGTTCTTGTTTTTGAGCAGCACAACAAGTAGATCGTATTCCTTGGGCGTCATTTCGATTGGCTTTCCCTGCATGATCACTTCTCGCTTGTCTAGATCAACCTGAAGATTGTGAAACTTGATCACGCGTTCGTCCTTGCCGTATCTGCGCAATACAGTTTCGATGCGAGCCAATAGCTCAATCGCTTCAAAGGGCTTAACCATATAGTCATCTGCCCCCAGCTTTAGTCCGTTGACCTTGTCATATACCGAGTTTTTGGCTGTTAAGAAAATGACTGGAATGCTGTAGGCTTGAATCTTTTCCATTAAAGCAAATCCATCCAGCTTTGGAATCATGACATCCAGCAAAATAAGATCAAACTTTTCCTGCTTCACGATTTCAAGCGCCGCCAAACCATCGTAAACCTCCGTTGTTGCGTAGTTCACTAGGTTGAGATTCATTTTGATGATTTTCGATATGTGAATGTCGTCCTCTACGATTAGAATTTTCTTTTGCATGCCTTTAATTCTCCTGACGGGTTAGATTATTGAATCTCAACAGAATGCTAGTCCCTTCACCGAGCTTGGTTTCGACATCAATCCGCCCACCCATTGCTTCAATCAGTCCCTTGGATATTGCCATACCAAGACCAGATCCGTTCGTCGTAGACGCTGTATCCGTCCCGCGGTAATAACGCTCGAACAGTCGATTTAATGTAACCTCGTCCATCCCATCACCATTGTCTGCGAATTTAACCGTAATATCTTCGCCCTCCTCATCCGCTATGAGGGATACGGTCAAAATGGTATGAGACGGGTTATGAAGTAATGCATTTGCTGTTAGATTGTTTACTACCCTCTCAAGCCAAGGGGTGTACATCTGTGCCCAGACATTGGTTGGTGCCGCGTTAAATACAATTCGCTGCTTCCCGTAAGCAGGATCAGCAGCAGCTTGTTTGAGTGCTTGATCAAGCCAGCTATTCAGCTCAACCTCCATCGTCTCTGGTGGAAGAATACCCGTCTTTAGCCGATACGTCATCGCAAGATCGCTAATCAGCATGTCCATATGGGCTGATTTGTCGAGCATACTCGTTGAAAACTTGCGTACCTCTTCCTTCGACCATTCATATTTTGGCTCCGCCAGTAAGTGGGCATAGCCTGTAATAGAAGAGAGCGGTGTATTCAAATCGTGAGTAATGCCTGCAATCCATTCCTCTCGCAGGCTCTCTGTCTGCTCTCGGGTCTGCTGTTCTCTCTTCAGTGCCGCTGAGAGCTTCTCAATAGAAACCATGACATCGGCAAAAACACGATACCTTCTTCGCCACTTGCCCGTTGATGTCCGACTCCGAAGAATGCCCTTTCGGTCAACAGGTTCTTGGTACACAGCATGGCCTATAGAATCAAGCCATACGAGCATGTGCAGCATGGGTGCCCCGAAGCGATGAGCTTGCCACAAGGAGAGCAGCAGAAATAATACCAGCAAGGCTGCCAGCATCGCAACCGAGCCCATGATAACTACCTTCATTTCTTCTGGAATGATGCTTTTCTTTCCCGATTCTCCTCCACTAGCATTTGGCTTTCCAACAAACCAGGTGCCACCCGTTTGATCGTCAGGCGATGAAATCATACTGAAGCCATATCGTTCGCTATACATCGTTCTGAGCGCGAGCTCTGGAACTGTATATTCAGAGGGCACAGATGTCGGTTTATTATAAGAGGCTAGCTCCACACCAGTCGAATCAATGAGTTGAACAAAAGCATGAGTCGCTTTAATATTTCCTACCATGCTGTCGGGAAGCACGAGCTGCCCTTTCACAATAGGGAATGTCCCTTCACTCAGCTGCTTTAAAAGATGATTTAAATTAGGTACGCCGTACACAAGTGTGATTAGCTTATCATTCTTTCGCTGAATCCACAGAGCTAAGTCGTAAGGGAACGGCTTTTCCCCTACCCAGTAGGAAATCAGTTCACTCGGTCCATAATGCTCGGGTACATCTTTAGGCGTATTATAGGCGGTTTCTACCCGCCCATTCTCATCCAAGCTTTGCAGCCAGCCATTATTTCTCTTCACTTGCTCAAGCAGGCTAGGTGCAAAATGAATGCCGTCCTTGTCAACCTTAGAGGATTCTAAAACCTTCTCTAGTCCAGCCTTGGCAAAATCGCGAGTAATGTTTATCTCGGTAAATCGTATCTGTATCCAAGTAAATATTAGAGCAGCAATGAGCAGAACGACAACACTAATTATCGCCAGCTGGGAAACGAATTTGATCGTTAAGCGACGCTTAATATTCATGGCGTAGAGATCACAATCGGATCTGCCTTAATAAGCTTGTACCCAAGTCCTCTAACGTTAACGAGGAACCTTGGATTGGAAGGATCATCTTCGATGCGTTCTCTTATCCGATGAATGTGCACCATAATCGTGTTATCATCGTTGAAAGCTTCCTCGCCCCAAACCTTCCCGTATAGCTCACTTTTGCTAAATAAGCGATTAGGATTTTTACACAAAAAGAGCAATATCTGGAACACGAGCGCTGGGCAAGAAACAGCCTGTCCCTCCACTATTAGCTCCCCGGCTGTCTCATCTACCTTAAACCGGCCATAATCGTAAACGATCGCAGGCTTATCGAGGCTTGCTTCGGATATGCTGCCCGCGGCACCTTTTGCTGCTGTAGCCAAATATCGACGCAGCTGAGCTTGTATGCGAGCAACTACCTCCAGAGGACTAAAAGGTTTGGTTATATAATCGTCACCGCCAACAGCAAACCCTGTCAGCTTGTCAAAATCTGATGTTCGCGCAGTAAGAAACAGTATAGGTGCATCGGTCGTTTGACGAATATACGGACATACTTCAATCCCACTCCGTCCTGGCAGCATTACATCTAATACAATTAGGTCATATTTTTTAGCTTTGCAGGCTTCAATTGCCTCTTCACCTGTTGTCGCTGTATCTACATTTAAGAAGCCTTCCTTGTGCAACACCGTCTGTAAAATCTCCAAAATCGATTGCTCATCATCAACAAGTAAAATCGATGCATCATTCATATATGTAAGCTCCTTATACTAAGCGATGGTTATTATCATAGCATGTTTTTTTGTACTATGAATTAAACTTACCTTAATGGAAGCTAAATTCGATTTTCTGCTTACAAGTAAAGGCTGCCCTTTCAGATCGATGACCTGAAGGGGCAGCCTTATCTATTTCATATACCTAAACCCATATTATAAGCTGAACCAGGATTTCGCCTCTGGACTTCTCAGTCTCCATATAACGATGACTGGTAAAATAACGCCCAGCAAAAATCCTACGCTATGCCATACGCTGAATTCAACTATTCTTAGTACGATTAGAATGACAGAAAGCGTAACGGCTGTGTTCAATCGTGAAGCCTCAGGAACGCCTAATCTAGCTGCTACCCAAGCTGCTGCTAACCCAAATGCAATCATGACAACAGACAGGATAATCTTAATTGTTTCATCGCTGCTTAGAGATATTATGCCGTTACCTACATTCACAATTGCAGCAAGATACAACAAGATTTGGGTAGTAACAACCACCATCGGTTTTTCAGTGTTAGCACGCCGCTCACTTGTCATCCAGAAGACTCCCTTGTACATAAAGAATGTAGTCATAACCCTGTATAGTATCCCACATTTCTCCTGAAATAACTATTACAATGGCTCGTTAATTCAGCGTCGCTTTTTTGTTTCCGATGACCACTTGAACGATTATCTGTAGCACTATCATTACAGCAAGAACGTAAAAGGCTTGAATAAAGCTATCAGAGACATCATGAATACGTCCAACGACGAACGGTCCTGCAGCTCCCATAATATAGCCCCCAGATTGTACCATAGAGGACCACGCGTTCGCCTCCCCTGCATTACGCGTTTCCTCAATAGGCAGCATCAACGCAAGAGGGAACAGACCGCCAGTTCCGATGCCTAGCGGTATCGCAGCAAGCCATGGACTTACGGACAAATTAAGCATAAGTACACCAATAAGCTCTAATACAGAACATACAATTAGCCACAAAAGCCTTCTCTGAAACCGTTGTACCAGCATGGGAATGAATAAGGTTGCTGGCAAGGAGATAAGAGTTAGCATGCTTTGCATGTTTCCTGCTGTCTCCTTCGTATATCCCATGCTCTGCACAGCTGGAGCAAACCAGGTCGTTACGGAATAGAAGATAGCGGCCATTAGTCCGAAAAATAACGTCAGCACCCATGCCCTGTATTTCTTAAGAGGAATAGTGTCGATAGTCACCGCTCGTGTCTGCTCTGTCTGTTTAGCCTTTTCCTTCTTCATCCTCAAAGCTAATCTCCACCAGATAGGCAAGGCTATGATCGCAAGCACAGCCCATATCGCCAGTGAATCATTCCATGAGCCATTCATTAGCTTCTGTAAAGGTACTGACAACCACACACTTAGTACTGCGCCAAGAACCATAGCGGTGGAATATACGCCGACCATAGCAGATGCTCGATTGGAGAAATGACGCTTAATATAGCCTGATAATAGCGGACCGGCAATGGCAATCCCTAATCCAGCAAGGAATGAGGTCATAAGGAGTGCGAGGATAGATCCCGCAAATAAACGAAACGCCGTCCCTACTCCTATGAGTAATAAAGCAACTGCGATCGCCCCCTCCGTCCCCCATTTCCTGTTCAATTTAACTGCAAGCGGGGCGAATAGTCCCATACATAATACCGGAAGGGATGTTAATAAGCTGGCAATCGAACCGCTGATGCCTAATTGTTCTTGTAGCGTTCCTAACATCGGAGGAATCGAAGTTATGGAAGGTCTTAAATTCAAAGCGGCAAGGATAAGTGCAAATACTAAATAATTTCTTCTCACGAATGTTCACCTCTTAAGTTGCTTACCTGTTAGTCGTACTTAGCTATTATAGTAAGGAAAGATCAATTGAACAATACAATGATTTCTATTATAATGATTGAAAATTACAATGATTATAAGGGTGGAAAAAATGGAAATTAGACAGCTGGAGAGCTTTATTGTCGTTTGCAAAGAGCTGCATTTTACTAGAGCGGCTGAAAAAATTGGAATTGCACAGCCGACATTAAGTCAACAAATACGTGCACTAGAGGATGAATTAGACGTTCCACTTTTCGACAGAGTCGGCAAGAAAATAATACTTACACAAGCCGGGGCCCTCCTTCTAGAGTACAGCACCCAGATGATACACCTTCTAGAGAATACCCATAATGCGATTGGGGAATTCCGAAGTGGGCAACGTGGAACGTTAGCTGTTGGAGTCTTACCCTCTGATTTGGATTATCGATTGCCAAATTTGTTAATCAAATTTCACGCCGAATATCCAAACATTAAATTAAAGGTCGTTTCCTCCATAGATGTATTAAACCAAGTGCTGGAAAATGAGGTTGACTTCGGAATAGATCTGTCATCTGTCCCTGATGAGCGACTCGTCCGTATTCCTCTAGCCAAGGAAGAGTATGTACTTGTCGTCTCTAAAGAGCATGCTTGGGCCGATCGGGAATCCATCTTAATGGAGGAATTACGCCATATTCAAATGGTTGCGTTTCCTGTGGGCTTCACCGGAAGGGATCTTATTGATAACTGGTGCCGGCCATATGGTTTTACAATACAAGCTATAATGGAGACCGCCTCGGTCACTTCTATAGTCAGCTTGGTTAAAGCGAATATCGGAGGAACCGTTATCCCTTATCCACTTATCCAGATTATGGACGAGCCTAACATCCATTGCATTCGGATATCGGATAATGCTCCCGTCCGACACATGGATATTGTGTATCGAGCTGATCGATATCTCGGTCGTACGGCACAAGAATTCATACGCCAAACTATTGAATATTTTAAATGAACCCCTGTGGCCTATTCGAATGATAGGCCTCTGTCCTCAACCGACAACTATCAATGAAAGATAAATACAGTCAAGTGAAAATCGTTGGATTTGCAAATATGAGGGGAAACGGCTAGTCCTCCCTAACTTGACTCTACATATATTGTAAATGAATCTAGGGGGCAACTAGATAGGGGGGAGGAATCATTAGGGAGGATATTCGTCGCATGAGGTGGTGAAATACAAGACTAGAACATTAGAGAGAACGAGTTACATTGGGCGAAGCTGAATGCACGCTCAACTTTTCGAAAAGAGGTTGATGGACATGCTGCAAGATTTAGTAATACCCATTACGATTATGGCCTTTTTGGGCACGATCGCATTTATTTTCTGGCGTCCGAATGTGAATGAAGCTATACCTGCAACAATTGGCGCTTTATTGGTTCTCCTGTCCGGCAGCGTTACGATAAATGACCTAGGGGTTATCACCCAGACCATTGGGGGCGCAGCCGTCACCATTATGGCTACGATCGTTATGGCAATCGTCTTGGAGAGCTTCGGGTTTTTCCACTGGTCCGCAGAAAAGCTGCTAGCAAGAGCCAAGGGCTCAGGCATCCGGCTTTTCTGGTATACAAATCTGTTTTGCTTTCTGATGACCTTGTTCGTGAACAATGATGGCAGCATATTAATTACTACACCTATTCTACTCATGCTTCTTCAACGACTAGGACTCAAAAATCATCAAAAAATACCTTATCTTCTATCAGGCGCCTTAATTGCAACGGCTTCCAGCGCCCCTATTGGGGTCAGCAATATCGTAAATTTAATTGCCTTAAAAATTGTTCATATGGATCTTTACATGCATACAGCGATGATGTTCGTTCCTGCTTCATTAGGATTAGTTTTACTTGCAGTGCTACTGTTTGTCTGCTTCTATCGTATTATTCCGCGTAAGCTGCCCAATGCGATCCAAATATCGAGGAACAAAAGTCATCCGCTTAAAGAAGAAAGCTCGATCATTCCTAAAGAAAAGCAATCGAAATTCATGCGCAATATTCTAATCTTCGTTTTTGGTGTACGTCTCAGCCTATTCGCTGCTTCTTATATCCATTTTCCAGTCCCATTAATGGCTGTTATCGGCTCTTCCTTCCTGCTAGCATGGCGTTGGTATTTCTTAAGGATTTCTCCTCTTGATATGGTGAAAAAGACGCCTTGGTATATTCTTATTTTTGCCTTTAGTATGTATGTAATCATTTATGGCTTGCACAATATCGGTTTAACAGAAATGCTTATCCATTTTATACAGCCAATAATATCCGGTAGCTTGCTTCATGCGAGTATCATTATGGGCGTACTTCTATCTGTTTTATCGAATCTCTTCAATAATCATCCTGCACTAATGGTTGGCACTCTGACTTTAACAAATATGGGGCTCGATCCACTTACCTTGAAAATTTCATATCTCGCTAGCGTTATTGGCAGCGATGTTGGCTCACTCCTACTGCCGATTGGGACGCTTGCTACTCTAATGTGGATGCATATCCTTAAAAAAGGAAATGTAAGATTTACTTGGTCTGACTATCTGAAGGTAACTTCAATAGTTATCCCAATTACAGTGCTGTTCACCTTAGTCATCCTCTCCTTCTGGGTTTATTGGGTATTCTAAAGAGAAAAGAAAAACGACCCTCGAAAGATGAAGGTCGCTCGAAAAAGGTTGATTTATGCGCAAGAGAGCACACCATAATTTATGTAATAAAGGTTTGAAAGGTTTGGATAAATACCCCCACTCTGCGAATACGAAAAAAAATCAGGTTCCTTGAGAAAACCATTTAGGAACCTGATTTTACATAACGGATAATGCTAATGCGTTCATAACCATGCCGAGATAAATTAACTCTTAGCAGCCAAGCAACGTTATCGGACTTTCCGCTTACGAACTCAGTAACTCTTATTTGATCAAAATCTAATGGTTTTATTTTGTAATGAACTCCAGACACCTTATATCCACCAAAGTAACTCCGTTCCTCCTGAATATTACACTATAACACCTCTGGAAATCGTTAGACTAAAAAAGAAGCCATTTTATCGGTAATAAGCTCAATACGGTTTGTTAGCACAACAAAGGTTCTACATCCTTACTCCCCGTCCTGAACATTCAGAACGACCTCACCGAATGGTGCGCCATCAAGCTCCATCTGAAACAGCCATTTTCCGGCCAAAGGCATAGCCATTTCAGATACAAATTGAGTCTTCGTAACCGCACCACCCACTGACACAACTAGTCTGTTGATTTCAATCGCCGTATGCTCAGTTATGATCATCTCTGGAAGCTCCTCCAGTACCATCCCGGTATCTTGATGGTAAGCCACAATTTTTACTTTATGATCTAGTAATTCCGCAATCGGTTTGTTAATTAGCCATCTAGCACCTGCGGGCTTACCCGCGATCAAGTGATCTCCCCCAGGGAATACCTCCCATTGTACAACGCCATTGATTGAATAATCATTGTGAGCATTCCAAGACTGGTCTTCTCGAATTCCGATATTGTTTGTATTTTCTCCTGGTCGAGTCAACACTACAATTACAATAATTAATGATGTTAATAACGTTAAAGAAGCTAGCTGTATTGATAAACGCCGGATTTTCCGACCTGTTCGAATGGGATGACTAAAGCTTCTCAATAAATCACTACCCTGCTGCTCGATAGACCACTGAGGACGTCCAAATGGCTGCTTTGATAGCTCATCATACCAACTCGGCTTTGAATCTTTATTCATATTCAAGGCACTCCTTCTCATCGTTAAGCATGATTTCCATTTTTGCACGAGCTCTGTGCAAGCGAGATTTGACTGTTCCTTCCGATACTTTAAGCAACTGGGCCATCTCTATGTAGGAAAGCTCATAATGGGCATCTAAAACTAACACTTCTCTTTGCTTGGCAGGTAGCTTCATAACCGAATGCCAGATTGATCTTATTCCCATCTGCTCCAAGACTTCCTGTTCAGCCGATCTATGCGTGTCTTTATGAAAGCTAAATCCAACCAATATGACCCGCTTGATGAAGGATGATTTGAGCCAATTAAGTGATGAATGACGAGCTATCGTTAATAGCCAGGTTCTATGTGAGCTCCTGCCTTCAAATCCTTTAAGACCTCTATAGGCGTTATAAAATACATCCTGAGTAATGTCATCAGCTGCATCACGGTTTTTAACCATCATAAAGGTGTAATTCCATACGTCATTCCCATAGGCGGTCATCAGATCCGCGATAATAGAATTCACGTTGTTATCTGTAACGATGACACTTTTCAGGTACTCCAATCCGATCACCTCATGATATTAGACAACCAACACCCTATTTTGTTCCATTTTCCACTAAAAATAAGGGTATTCCTTTCGATTATAGTTTTTGCGGGGAAATATCTCCTTCCGGTTGTTGGTTGAGATCGTGAAATCTGAATGAGTAAGCTCTTAACAAGGAGATTTCACAATCTCAAAGACAAACGCTTCGCTCCTACAGGAGATACTTCCCCTCTTTTCTCATCGATTACGGTTAGTAAAAATACAAAAAACCACTCTTTGTAAAATGGAAGTGTTGAACAACCATCTAAAAAGAAAGTGGCTATGAGATCAAGTATTGTCCTTATCGAAAATCAATCGTTCTTTCTTGAATCAGCACTCGTCTTTTTGAAACCAGCAAGATGATATTGAACTGATCCAGTATCATTTTTTATATACAATTCAACCGATTCACCGTCAGGTCTACACAACCCGATTGTTATTTCAAAATACTTTGCTCCATGTATGGCACCGACAGGTCTTGCTTTATTATTTCTATTTTTAATAGCTACCCGCTCATTAATTGATAATATCCTTTCGCAACTAAATTGAGAGTACTTTTCATTGTAAATACTTCTCAGGGAAGACAAAATAACGGGATGCAATTGTTGCAATAATGCCCCCTCCAGTTGATTTTCTCTTGGCTTAGAATGAACTACCGCTTTGGGACTTGTTATTAGAATGCACAGCAAAATCATTAAGAAATTGACAGCAAATTTTCTGTTCAAGTTATCTCACCATCTCCATTTCAGACTATCATCCCCTAGATTGGTAAAATTAATTAATTATAAAAAACAAAAAGGCATTGGCACAGGAACGACTCCTGAACCAACACCTTTTCGTTTGTACGTCATTTTGATAAAAGTGAACTATTACTTCTGAGCTTTGTTGCCATTAATAATACTGAAGATTATCTTGGCATGATCTGTGTTATCAAGCAAACCTGCGAATCTTTCTTTACCAGGTCCGAAAGCATATACAGGTACATCTTCACCCGTATGACCACCGGTTGTCCAGCCTGTGAAAGAGCGAACATTAAAGATGTTCTCAATGGCGTTATCGATTTTCGTTAAATCCTTCTCAACGGCTGCGTCCTTAACGGATTGAACTTCTTCAGCAGTTAATTGTAGATCGATATATTTTTTCAAGGTTTCCTCAACGCCTGCACCTTGAACGATTTGGGCTGCCATGTAATCTGGAGTGCGTTTAGCAGCTTTAATTGGAGCAACATCGAAGTTATAAATTCCGTTCGTACCTACCGATAAGCCACCTGTTGAATGGTCGGCAGTAGCAACAACCAGCGTATGTCCATCTTTTTTGGCAAAATCGATTGCTTCTTTGAAAGCTTTCTCGAAATCTGACATTTCACTCATTGCAGCAACAATGTCGTTATCATGTCCGGCCCAATCAATCTGGCTTCCCTCAACCATCAGGAAAAATCCGTTCTTATTCGTACTTAGGCGCTGAATAGCTGCTTTCGTCATCTCTTGCAATGATGGTGTTTGGTCATTGCGATCAATCATTTTATCCATGCCACCTGTAGCAAACAAACCAAGAATTTGTTTATTCGTATCCTTCAATAAATCTGCGCGATTGGTCACATAGCTGTAGCCGTCTTTCTTAAATTCATTCGTCAGGTTGCGATCCTTACGTACAAAATTGTTCAAACCGCCGCCAAGCAGTACATCGATCTTGTGCTTTTTGTTAATTTTCTCGTCAAAATAATCATCTGCAATCGCGTCCATGTTTTTACGGTTAACGTCATGAGCACCATAGGCTGCAGGAGTAGCATGAGTAATCTCAGAGGTTGCAACCAATCCTGTTGACTTCCCCTTTTCCTTGGCGAGCTCTAGCACTGTTTTAACCTCAGAAAAATCATTATCAACGGCAATGGCAGCATTGTATGTTTTAACACCAGCAGACATGGCAGTAGCGGCAGAAGCTGAATCTGTTATGTTCTGATGCTCGTCCTCTGGATAGGTTGTCTGATTTCCTACCAAATACTTATCGAATTCCGTCTTTTCCATAAGTGGTGTTTTAGGATTATCTTTCATATAACGGTATGCTGTCGTGTAAGAAACTCCCATCCCATCACCAATTAGAAATATTACATTTTTAATTTGAGGACTCTTGTCTTGTTGACCCTTTGCAAAAGCTGGTGTAAACCCAGATGACAATGCAGCAATCGCTAATGAAGAAACAAGTGCAACCGGGATAACCTTCTTAATCAACTTCTTATTCATAATCATCCTCCTTAGTTACTTCCTAAGGAATACTATAGACCTGTGTTGTTAAAAGAAATCGCTCGGAATATTAAGTGCAAGTTAATTTAAGTGTATAAGCACAACATTTAGCCTGCCGCTCAGCGCGACAGGCCATTCATTATCTAATAGACTGAATCGATCCTATTCGAGCTGTAGCTAATGCTGGTTCTCCCGCTCCCCGCATGCTTTCGAAGGCTTGGATAGCCGCATTGGCAACTTCAATATCCTGGGCGCTTGAGCCACCGCTTACCCCGATACCCCCGATAATTCTACCGTCACTTACGATCGGAATACCGCCACCAAGAATAACAAGCCTGCCATGATTAGTTGTGTTTATTCCGAAAGTGGGACCGCCAGGAAGTGCCGATTGCGCAAGATTGGACGTTGGCATCTGCATAGCTACACTCGTCCAAGCTTTATTTTGTGAAATATCAATGCCAGCGATTCGAGCATTATCCATGCGATAGAATGCAATGAGATTTCCACCCTCATCAACAATTGCAATATCACTGGAAAGTCCCATCTGCCGGGCCTTCTGCTCCGCTGCGGCTAGCATTCTTTTGGCAGTCTCCAAAGTAAGCTTGTTCATTTGTCCACTCCTTAGTATACCGATCCCTATAGGATATGGTCATTCCCCTAGAACGGTGACGGTCATACCCCCTTCTATCTGATAGCCCCCATCGACATGATTCTAATATTCACCTTTACCTTCACATCTGCCTTGGATAAAGCTTCCCCCCATTGATCCTTCACTTCCTTCCAATGCTTATACTGTCTAGCCCGAGCATATAGACCGAGACCTATAGGATCTATTTTAGCTTCCTGTATTTTTGCTATTAGCTGCTCATATTGGTCCTCAAGCTGCTGCCCTATTTCCTTCTCCAATTTATCCGCATTTTTCTCTACATTGAAGCGAAAGAGCTGTTCGGATAAATTAATCCTCATTTTTACATTAATATCAAAGCGGAATCTATCCTCTACATACTTCACTTTAGTTTTAGTTGAAATATCTGTTGCCGTGAAGCTTAATTTATTGAGTTTAAAGAAGCTGCTTTTCGATTGAGAAGGAAGCTTGACAGTGAACGGAAATTCTCCTTTACGGTGAGGATTTAATATGCTGAGAATTTTGTTGTCTGCAGGATCAATAGTGAAAGCGTAGCGACCATCTTTTCTCAATAAAGCTGTTCCCATTACCCTTAAATCATCTTCTCTGCGCAATTCCGTAATACTCGGGGTCATTCCCTTCTCAAGCATATGTCTGTGTAACTGTTGTAGCGTTGTATTCACAGTTATATTCCTGCGATGAGCAGTAATGAGCAGCTGAGATAAATAGGTGGGAAGACGCGGCTTATCATCTGGCGCAAAATTAATAATATCAGACACTTTACCGTCCACTTCGACCACGAACGGAAGTACTGTATTTTTGTTATCACGATAAAAAACATCCAGAAGGTCAAACCATTTTTTGTGCTGAAGAACTCGTTTTCCAAGGAGGATCGCCTGTACTTTCCCCCCTACGGTCATGGCCACCACACTCCGATCGAACTCTTCTCTAGACAGCCTCATCGAATTTGTTCGGACTGTGACCTCCTCCTCCTTCTTCTTAGCCTCTTTGCTAAATACAGGACTTGATACAGAGTAAAGAAGCCGATCCTCATCATCCAGATCGATTCCAATGAGTAGAGAGAAGGTGACATCTTCAACGCTAGTGCGGTCACTACAGCCCATAAGAAATACAGCTAATATAAGCACTAAGCTGCTTATTTTTCTATAACTCAATGTGCATCCCCCTTGCGAACTCTTACATACACCTGAATGGATGCCCACAGCATTATAGGAAGTAAAAAAACAATTCCAATTGCATAATAATTCAGCCACTTCTGCCATTCATTCGTCTGATTCCATGAAGGATGAATGAAGAACACCATCAGTAGGAATACAACGATTAGCACCATCACATAGGGACTATGATCTTGTTTACGCAGCAATTGGCTTACACCGAATGCCGCAAAAAACATATAAGGAATCCATGTTGACGAAAGCATGAATAAAAAGATAGCCAAAAAGATAAGGTCGAATCGCACCAAAAAACGGAACTGAATTACTTTAAGCAAGCTTAGCAAGGGTTGGTTATAACCAGTAATTTCGTCAGGACTAAAAAAAGCGAAACAAATGATGGTAACGAGAAGATAAGCGAGTATCGTTAGCGAATTAGCTACAACGATTCCGAGTACTGCCTTTTGTTTGTTCTTTAAGAACGGATACAGTAAAAACGTCGTTTCAAATCCAACAGTAAAAAATACCGTCGTTCCCACGCCTTTAAACACTGGCATAATCCCTTCCTTTAAGAAAGGTAGGAAATGTATCCAGTGGCAGTCATTTAGAACAAGCAAGAGAATGGCTGGCATCCAGACTGTCATATAAAAAATGAGCTCGCTGTATCTTCCCACTACTCTTAAACCATTTCGAGCAAGCATAAAGGTCGGGATGGAAAACAAAAGAAACACGATATAATCGGGGCTTTGTGGTAAAAACCATGCTTTGATATACTGAATCGATTCGATGAGAACGAGCCAAGCACAGAAAATATAATAGAGCGCAAGTGGTATTGAGAAAATAAGAGATAGCCATTTGCCAAAAAGTCGCTTGAGCAAATCATACGCCGTATCATCTGGAAAACGCTTGAACACTTGAATAATCACTAAACTTACCAACACATTGATTACCCAAGTGATAATGAACGACATCCAGCCATCCGTTCCTGCTTTTCCTGCCAGCTCTCTCGGAAGAGAAATAATTCCCGCCCCAACCTGAACCCCGTGAATAATGAAAATAAACTGCATCAGTGTAATTTCGTTCAGGGCATATTTCCTCATGGTTTGTCCCCATTTCCCCGATTGTCCCCTGCACGCCTTGGTTGGATTGCTCGCGAGCTTTTCGGTCGATTAACCATTGACCAAATAGGCAACCGCACGAACGCATCCTTCATATCTGCCCAGCGGAATGGCGCCAGAGGACTGCCGTAAGGGGTACCTAGAGACTCAAGCGCAACAAGATGCGCAAGCAATATCATAATGCCAATAACAATACCTACTATTCCGAACATAAAGGCGATAATCATCATCGGAAATCTCAGCAGCCGAATAGCCGTCCCCATGTCATAATTAGGAATAATAAAGGAAGCAATGGCAGTCGAAGCAACAACAATGACCATAATATTACTAACGATTCCTGCCTGTACGGCAGTCTGTCCGATAATAATCCCGCCGACAATTCCAACAGTTTGCCCTACTGGTGCAGGCAATCGGATTCCCGATTCTCGCATCATTTCGAGCGTTATTTCCATTAGCATAGCTTCAAGCAGCGGTGGGAAGGGTACAAGCGTTCTCGACTCAGCAATGGATAACAAGAGTTGAATCGGAAGGACCTCATAATTAAAGGAAATAAGTGCGATATATATCGCAGGTAATAGTAATGCAATAGAAAATGCCAAAAAGCGAAGTAGTCGAATAAACGAAGCAATCATCCACCGCGTACTGTAATCATCTATGCTTTGGAAAAAAGAGATAAACGTAGTAGGGGCAACTAGAACACTCGGAGAACCGTCTACTACTACAGCAAATCTTCCCTGAAGAAGCTGGGACACGGTGGAATCCGGACGTTCTGTGAGTATGAATTGGGGAAAAGGAGAATAGGGATTGTCCTCGATGTATTCGACCAATTCACCAGTATTAATAATGGAATCAACGTTGATTGAAGTTAGCCGTGTTTCTAGCTCTTTCAGCACTTCAGGATGAGCCACATCAGCTAGATAAAGAATCCACACTTTGGTCTTTCCCCGAGTTCCGATGGATAGCTGTTTGATTTTAAGCTCACGGTCTGGAATATACCTGCGAATTAAAGCAATATTCTGTGTTCCCGTCTCCAGGAAGCCTTGATGGGCACCTTTAAGAGAGGTTTCAATCTGCGGGTCCTCAATTGTCCTCTGCGGCCACCCTTTAGTATCCAGAATGAAAGCTTCTGCTCGTCCATCTATGAGAATTACAGTATCTCCTCCAAGAATAGCCGTTTCTACCTGACTCCATTGTGTACCCTTACGGATATCACCCACATTGACTATGAACGGAATATTAGCAGGATAAGTAGAAACCTCGTTCATAAGTGGTGTTATTATATCGTTATTAATGGTTGACTTATCAGTCAGACCATCCAAGTATACGAGAACAGCCTCTTCTCCTTTAACATGAATCCGCAAATGACGGACAATTAAGTCAGGTGTTAATTGAAAGAGCTTATGCATCTCTGCTAAATTAGTGGATAATTGGCTATCGAGCTTTTTATCTGCTGTTGGTTCCTTACGCCCATTCGTTTGTGCAGATTTAGGGGGGTTAGAATATTGATTTCTTCTAAGAAACTTGCGATAAAAAACCATTCGACACCCATCCCTGCTACAATGACTTTCCCTATATTTTGGCTTTTTTCCAGAAATTTATCCTGTTCTCGTAATGATCAAGTAAAATGGTTAAAAAAAAGCCCTCCCTGATCAAAAAACGATCTAGAAGGCTTTATCAATCATAAAATTATGCAATCCATTCCCTAACGTCAAAAGGAAGCCCTTTGCAGCGATTCTCTCGTATAGATGAGCATCAATGGAGTAAGCTTATTCTTGCAGTGTTCAACACGTTTAAGACCATCAGGATGCATAAAACGTAATAGCAGCCTTAAATAGATCGTTGACAGCTTCTCAAAACGCTTCGAGGGAAGCTTGTGTAATTCAAAGCCTAATCCATGTATAAGGCCCCTGTGCAGCAGCGTAACTCCGACCAAAGCTTTAACCTGAGCCAGCTCTATATGTGTATCTAGCGCTTCCTTGATTTCCTTTAACGAAGCTCGTATTAAGCGCGCAGTTTTAATAGCTGCCCGATTCGCACCGACTTCCCGAGTTAACTTCTGCAAAGTCCGATTGTTCAAATGCAGCTCGCCGATTCGGTCGCCCTTCTCAATCCAAGTGCCATCCTTGCATAAAATAGGGTTTCCCGTATGCCTCTTGACCATCAACTTGAAGATTCCGAATTCCAATGTGTATTCACTCCGGATTGCCATCATCCAGCCTATGACATTTTCCCAGCCAAGCCACAAGGTTTGTCCTAGCGTACTCCCACTTCGCTTCTGCTTGGGTACGGAATTTCCTACTCTATGAGCTACAGCCACTGCATCCTGTTTGCTAACCACCGTCAATTCCCACCTCATCCTCATCTGCCAATTCCGTTCTCAATTCCACCAGCTTTGTTCTATTTTCATTGTATCCCAGCACACTTCTCATGCCCATCGCTTCGCGTCGGGTTCGACGATTATCTTAAGTCTAGTTATTAATAGACTTAAGTCTTGGTTGGAAAGTTGAAAAAAGGACTATTCCACGGGTTTTTAGGTAACCCGGAAATAGTCCTTGGAATAATAGCGTTTATTGATGAGGATATTGATTTAGACAGTAGGCCGTTCATCTTCCGGCAGCAAATCTGCCCACTCACGCATGCCCCCGGTTAGGTTGACCAGCTTCTTATAGCCTTGATCTGCTAGAAATTCGCATGCCTTTAAGCTGCGACTGCCGCCGCGACAAACGAGAATAAGCTCTTCATTTTTCGGCAGCTCCTCGAAACGAGCAGGTAAATCTCCCAGCCGTATATGGATCGCTCCCGGAATAATTCCTCCAGCTACTTCGTCGTCCTCGCGCACGTCGACTATGAATGGCGTTTCGCCTTCGTCCAGCCTAGCTTTCAAATTTTCCGGAGCAAGCACTTGAATCAAGCTCATCGTTGACCCTCCCCTAGTTCTAGCTAATCGTCACGTTCGGCGCCCACTTCGCATCCCATTCAAATATCTCATAGCTGCGCACTTCATGTATGACGAACGGATCCTGCTTAACGAGCTCAAGCACTTCATCCAGATTAGAACCTCGAAACAGAACGATTCCGCCCCAGCCCTCGAGTAAGCGACCGTTAGCAAGTACTTTTCCCTCTGCACGCAGGCCAGATAAGTAATCGATGTGCGCTTGTAGATGCTCTTGAGCGTGCTCCTGATTTTGATTCCTCAAAAATACGGCAAAAAGCTTCATATAAATCCCCTCCCCAACTTCACATCATTAAATTTACTCCGGAATCTGAATGTTCGCTCCCGGGTGATCCGACAATAAGTGCGGACCCTGCCCGAACAGCTTGTCCCTATACGTGCCTTCGCCATACTCAGACTGAACGAGTCCCCTGCGTTGTAATTCTGGAACGACCAAATCAACGAAATCGCTAATCGTTCCTGGCTGAACAATTTGCCCAACACTGAAGCCATCGACGCCAGTTGCGTCCACGAACTGCTCCATCTGCTCCGCAATCTGCTGAGGGGTACCGATAGATAAGGAGCTGGTGCCGAATGCGCAGAAGTTGGCGAGCTCTGTCTCCGTCCATTTGTGTCCCGGGTCCTGAGCCTCCGCTTCAGCCATCACTCCGCGTGTATCGAACTTCTTCACGAACTCTTTAAGCTTATCCGGGCCAGCCTTCGCAAAGTCGATACCCGACCAGGCTCCGAACAGAGCGAGAACGCCTTCCGTGCTAGAATAACGCAAGTAGCTCTCATACTTACTTTGCGCCTCTGTCTCCGTGTTCGCTACGATTGGCGTCAGCTTCGGATAGAAGAGAATATGGCTTGGATCGCGTCCATAACGTTCGGCCCGCTCACGAATGTCCTTAACAAGTGCACGAGTCGCTTCTATTGTAGGTGTATTAATGTAGATGCTTTCCGCATGCTTGGCTGCGAACTCGCGCCCACGTTCGGAGTTGCCCGCTTGGAATAACACTGGTGTCCGCTGTGGCGAAGGCTCGCTCGAATGAATGCCCGGCACTCGGAAATGCTTTCCTTCATGCCGAATATCGTGTACCTTCGACGGGTCGATATAGATTCCATTTTCCCGGTCCTGCACTACCGCGTCCTCTTCCCAGCTACGCTGCCAAAGCTTGTAGACGACCTCCATATATTCATCTGCACGGTTGTATCTCTCTACTTTATCGATTTGCTCATCCAAACCGAAGTTAAGGGCGGCACTCTCTAAAGCGGAGGTAACGATATTCCAGCCGACACGCCCCTTGGTCAAATGATCAAGTGTAGAAAACTTCCGTGCCAAAGCATATGGATTCTCGTAAGTCGTCGAATAAGTTACTGCAAAGCCTAGATTTTTAGTAACTGCTGCCATCGCAGGAATGAGATACCCGGGATCGTTAAGCGGGATTTGAATCGCTTGGCGAATTGCCGCATCGCGTTTTCCTTGATACACATCAGGTACGCCAAGCATGTCCGCGAGGAACAAAGCGTCAAAGTGGCCCCGCTCCAATGTTTTGGCAAGCTCCGTCCAATAGCTAAGACTTGTATACTGACTGCCTCGATCATCCGGATGTGCCCACATTCCCGGAGCAGGAGCGACGCCATTAATTGTAATCGCATTTAGAAATATTCTTTTGCGTTTGCTCATGATGATGGATTCTCCCCCCGTGTTACACGTGATCCCGGATGCTCCGGCGGCAAACGATCTCCTTGGCCAAACAGCTTATTCCGGAAAGTGCCCTCGCCATATTCCGTTTGCACTCTACCCCGACGTTGAAGCTCTGGCACAACCTTATCGATAAATTCTTCGAACGTTCCTGGACGCGTAATATATGCGATATTAAAGCCGTCCACTCCCGTATTGTCCATAAATTGCTCCAGCTTGTCCGCAATTTGGGTCGGTGTACCGACCACAAGAGAGCCGACTCCTCCGAAAGCGAAAAATTTGGCCAAATCCTCAATGCGCCATTCCTTGTTCGGCTCGTTCCGGGCGAAAAACTCCAGCAAATAATTCGTTCCGCTGCGTTTCTCCCCCTTCTGAATAAATTCGAGCAGCTCTTGAGCGCTAAACTTGGAGAAGTCGGTTCCGATCCATACGGAAAGCAAAGATAGCGCACCTTCTGGGCTTGAGTAGGACAAGTAGCTTTCCAGCTTCGCTAGTGCATCTTCCTCCGTAATTCCGATGACTGGATTCAGCTTCGGAAAGAACAGCACATCCTCTGGCTTGCGTCCGTAACGAACTGCACGCTCACGAATGTCGCTTACCAAAAATTTGGTTTCCTCCTCGGTCATCGCATTGAGGAAAATGCACTCCGCATGCTGAGCCGCAAACTCCCTACCCCGGTCAGATGAGCCCGCTTGAAACAACACAGGCGTGCGTTGGAGCGACGGCTCAGATAGATGAACTCCAGGCACTCGGAAATACTTGCCTTCATGCCCGATGTCATGAACCTTGGCCGGGTCCGCGTAAACGCGATTAGCCGCATCCTTCACGACCGCGTCTTCCTCCCAACTCGTCTGCCAAAGCTTATAGACGACATCAAGGTATTCGTCGCCCCGATCATATCTCTCGTCATGATCGAGCTGATGCTCACGCCCATAATTGCGAGCTGCGCTCTCCAGGTTGGACATGACCATATTCCAGCCAATTCGGCCATCGGTCAAATGGTCCAGTGTTGACATTTTACGAGCAAGCGCATAAGGATGCTCATACGATACCGACGCCGTCAGCGCAAATCCCAAATGCTTGGTGACGGCAGCCATCGCAGGAATTGCAAACGACGGATCGTTGCTCGGCGAATACATACCCTCACGTAAAGCTGTGTCGCGACTCCCCCGATAGACATCATAAACACCTAGAATGTCAGCGAAAAATACCGAGTCAAACCTTCCACGTTCCAGTAGCTTTGCGAGCTCAATCCAATAATCCAAATCCTTATAGCGATCTACTTTGTTATCTGGGTATCTCCACAAACCCGCATTATCCTGAACGGGATTGGCCATCTCGACTGCATTTAAGCGAATTCTTTTCTTACTCATGGCAATCTCCTATCCAGCGCTCTGTTACCCAGCAAGCGCTTCTCGTTGTGAATTATTTAGGCAAATATTCTGTAGTAAATACTTGATTAACGTCGAGGTCCTTCTTCAGAACATTAAGCTGACGCAATTGATCATACAGCTTCGTCCAGCGCTCATTGCTCATGTACCCGAAGCCGTTTGTAGCGGCATCTCCGCCAAAAATAAAGTCCTTCAGCGCATTACCCGAATAATCAAGCTCGTCCAGCTTAGCATCCTGAATATTTTCAGCTAGCACCTTGTCGACTTCGCCCACATTGTCCTTAAAGTAATTCCAGCCTTTCGCGCTTGCCTTCAGGTATGCCTTGACCACTTCTGGGTGTTCCTTCAAATAAGATTCAGTCGTAAAAATAATCGTATAGTACGGCTCGTAGCCAGAATCGGCGACTAGCAAATGATCAACATCTACGTTCTGCTTTTCAAATGTATAAACATCGCTTGTAGCATAACCTTGAATAACAGCGTTTTTATCGTTGAGGAAGTTGGCATATTGGCCGTTGTACTGCATCTCCTTCACCTTATCAAGCTTGTATGCGTCCTTCAAATAAGTCCAATAAGGAGAAGTCAGCGCGGCTTGTACGGTATGACCGTTCAGATCAGCAAAATCCTTAATGTTTGCGCCTTTATGGAAAAAGAGTGCATTCGGTGCTTTTTGCAGCGTAGCAGCAAGACCTACAACAGGAATGCCTTGCTCTCTAGCAAGAAGCAGTGCATCAGCGCTCTCCACACCGAAATTCGCTTTACCGGAAGCCACGATTTGAATAGCAGATACTTGTGGGCCTCCTGCTTCGATACTAACTTCTAAATTTTCATCTTTATAAAAGCCTTGCGACTGAGCCGCGTAAAATCCTGCATGAGTGGAGCCTGGAAACCAATCAAGTGCTTGTGTAATCTTTGTGAGCTCGATCGGCTTCTCCGGCTCAGTGCTAGCGGAAGATGAAGGCGACTCGGAAGCTGTAGCTGATGAGGTCTCCGAAGGTGTGGCAGGCGAAGTGTTGTTATCTTTACCGCAAGCAGCTAGAACTTGAGAAAGCAGAATAAGCATGCTTAAAGTCACAATTGTTTTACGAGAAAATAGTTTCAACATAGTTAATTCCTCCAGGTGTAGGTTTGTAGATGAAAATGTAAGTTTATAGATAAGTTTTATTTCTCCACTTTCATTTCCGACTCATGCCATGAGCCGAGCAGGCGCTTAGATAACGCGTTTACGATTAGAAAAAATACGATACCAAGCACGGAAGCCGCTAGTCCGCAGGCGAATAGATACGGCGTCTGTAGACGCATAGCTGCGAAAGTAATCGCGTAGCCGAGCCCACCTTTACCTCCCCCAACTCCAGCGACATATTCACCGACAATGGAGCCAATAACCGACAGCGTACAGGAGATTTTCAATCCCGCGACGATGTAGGGAAAGGCGGCAGGAATGCGCAACGACCACATTGTCTGCCAGGGTGATGCGGAATACAGATGAAACAAGTTTTTCAAGCCCTGATCCGTTGAATTAAGGCCAATTAATGTGTTGGACAAAATAGGAAAAAAACAGACGAGAAACGTAATACAGACGATCGCGTTCATCCCAGACCCAAACCAGATGACGATAAGGGGGGCAATGGCGACGATTGGAACGGTTTGCAGGACGATAGCATAAGGATAGACACTCTTCTCAATCGGCTTGGATAAAGCAAGCACAATCGCTCCCAGCACGCCGACAACGATACTTAACAGGAAACCGAGTACTGATTCGATAGCTGTTGTGGTAACAGACTCTAGCAAAGCTGGACCGTTTTCTGTTGCCGCTTTAAACACGTCGGTTGGCTTCGGAAATAGATACGCAGGAGTACCGAGCAGCGCTATGCCAAACTGCCAAAGGCTAATGACAACTACAAAAGCAATGACCGGTGGCAAAATGGAGCTTCTCCATTTGATTGTCATCTTATAGCGCCCTCCTGTCAGTGCCATGCAGCGCTGTTGAGACTTGCCGGACGTAATCGCCGAAATCCGCTGTTGCGCGAAACTCCTCTTGCCTCGGATAAGAAAACGGCACATCTACAAGCTGCGAAATTCCTCCTGGGCTTGGCGTCATTACTGCGATTCGAGTCGAAAGGTATACGGCCTCGAACACATTGTGCGTGACGAACAGTACGGTCATATCCTTTTCCCGTTGCCATATCGTTAACAGCTCTTCCTGCAGCGTCTGACGAGTCATCTCGTCAAGAGCCCCGAACGGCTCGTCCATCAATAGCAGCTTAGGTTGGGCTACAAGTGCACGGGCGATGGATGCCCTCATCTTCATTCCGCCCGATAACTGGCGAGGCAACGCCTTGGCGTAATCTTGGAGACCAACCAATTCAAGTGCCTTGCTTCCTTCCAGCTGTCTTAGCTTAGCGGGCACTCCCTTAAGCTTCAAGGGAAGGGTCACGTTATCCATAACACTGCTCCATGGCATTAACGTAGCATCCTGAAAAACGAAGGAAACCAAGTTGCTCTCTCTTGCTTGCAGGGATGTTCCGCCTAACACCTCGATGCTGCCTTCGCTTGGTCGCGTCAGGCCAGCTATCATTCGGAACACCGTCGACTTCCCGCAGCCTGAAGGACCTACGAAGGAGATGAACTCTCCTTGGCGAATGTCCAAATTCACGTCCCCGACTGCTATTTTGCCATTTTCATAAGCCTTGCTCACATCGGACATCTTGACGACAATCGGCGCATTTGTCGGTTTCAGCTGGGGGGATATTCCAAGCTGCTGCTTATCTGGAACGCTCAAGTCTGACACTCTCCTTCGCAGGGAAATACTCTAGTAGCACATATCCCTAGTAAATCACTATGAATATATGCTATTAGAATAAGACTAGTGTCGATGGATGTCAACAAAAAATTAAACATACGTTTGTTTATGTAAATATATGTATTAAAAATAAATACGATTGACATACAAAACAGACGCTATCAAGACTTAGCAGTGGCTTGAAAAAGCTAATTGGATAGAGGAATTTGGGGAACTGTATTCGAGTGAATTGAGGATTGTTGCACGCCTAAGCCCCTTAACACATAAGCAGTCAAATCTCTCAACAGCTCTTCATAAGTGGGCTGCCCTTCTTCAGTCGCTATCAGAGCAATCTGGCTACGGCTCGAATGGGCAAAAATAGAGGCCATAACGAAGAGAAGAATCGTATCGAGGGATTCAAAATGAAAAACATTTGCTGCTCTCCCACGCTGAAGAACACCTTGAATTTTGGCGTACATAGGCAAAATATGGCGCTGTACAATTTCGTAGCGCACAGTCCGTAAATTCATTTCATGGCGAAGAATGTTAATAATCTCAGGGTCCTTAAGTCGAAACTCTAGCATGTCCCCCATCAGCAAGCGAAGCTCCTCGGCAGGCTCATCTTGCTGAGAGACCCCCATTTTATCCACACGATCAAGAGGCATAAAGGTCTCAAACAACGCTTCAAAAATTTGATCTTTTCCTCCGAAGTAGTAAGAAATCATCGCCAAATTAGTTCCGGCTTCCTTACTGATCTCCCGGACGCTCGTTCCATCATAGCCTTGCTTGGCAAACAGCTTCTTGGCTGTTACCAGAATACGTAATCTAGCATCCATTAAAGTTAAATTCATTTTGAACTCCTTAACATATCCCGACAAAAGGGGGATGAATAGCTACTCTTTTTATTCAGTATACAGGATGTCCTAACTTTATGCCCTATCCAAATAATAAGAACCTGAAACCTTCTTTGCAGAAGAGCTCCAGGTTCTTATCGTTTGTTAATGCTACTTGATAATGAGCACGGGAATTTTCGCTTGCTGTACGACCTCATGACTGACGCTTCCGAGCATCCATTCCCGGATAGGACCGAGACCACGGTTGCCTATGATGATCAGATCACAGTTGTTCTCGGTCGCATGCTCAAGAATAGCTGTAGCTGCATTACCCTTTAATACAGCGATGCTAGCATAAGGCAAGGATTCGATTTTGTCCGTCATCTGCTGAAGCAGTGTGTTCTCATATTCCTGTATTTTCTCCTGAATGCCGTCCGTCAATACCAAGCCATAGCCTGCAAGAGAATAAGGAAGACGAGTTACAACGTGCGCAACCGTCAACCTGCTACCCGGATGGCTTCCTACGATTTTAACGGCATGAGTTAAAGCTTTCTCAGAAGCCTTAGAACCATCGTACGCTGCTAAAATATGATGATAATTCATCCTGACTCCTCCAATTCGTTGATAGCTTTACTTTAACGCTAATTTACATTGTTCGATGTGAAAACCCTCACAGTTAGCCGCAGTCATATGTGGTAAAGTAAGGAAAAATAACAAGGAGCTGAGACAATGAAGGTGGAATTATTGCATCCGGCAGACCAAATTCTGCTCATGATGGAACGAATTTATGGATACGGCATGACGACGACCTCTGGCGGAAATTTATCCGTCATGGATGCGTCCGGGGATATTTGGATTACACCAGCAGGCATTGATAAAGGTACACTTACAAGAGGAGACATCGTTTGCGTCAAAGCAGATGGGACTGTAGTTGGTCATCATAAGCCTTCCAGTGAATATCCCTTCCATCGTTTAATATATGATTGCAGGCCTGATCTGAAGGCTGTTGTTCATGCTCACCCTCCAGCTCTCGTATCCTTCAGCATCGTCAGAAGGATTCCGGATACAAGGCTATTGCCAAATGAACGCCACATTTGCGGTGATATTGCTGTAGCTGATTATGCATTGCCAGGCAGTCAGGAGCTAGGGGAAAACATTGCAACCGTTTTCAAACGTGGCATCAATGCTGTCATGATGGAAAATCACGGTGTCGTTGTAGGTGGGTTAGACCTCTTCAAAGCTTTCCAATGCTTCGAAACACTTGATTTTTGTGCGCGTCTTGAGATAAAAGCTAATCGGATCGGAATCCCTTCGCTCATTACCGATGAGCAATTTGTAGCTGCACAAGTGGCGGATACCGTTCATTTGGACGAATATGTCGCCACTGAAGTAGATACCCAAGAACGCGGAATCCGGAGAGATATGTGTACATTTATCAAAAGAGCCTATGACCAGCGTTTGTTTACAAGCACGCAAGGTACATTCTCGCAACGACTTTCAGATGATACCTTTATCATCACACCTTATGGCCTAGATCGTAAATATATGGAGCCAGAGGATTTAGTCACAATTAAGAATGGAGCTGTCGAAGCCGGGAAAGCACCAAGCCGTTCCTTCCTGCTGCACCAGAGCATTTACAAGCTTCATCCGCATATTAACAGTGTCATCATCGCACATCCGCCTAACATTATGGCATTTGCAGTAACTGACAATGAGCTGGATTCAAGAACGATTCCCGAGAGCTACATCCTCATGCGCCAAACACCAAAGCTTCCCTTCAACTCGGTATATAACAACATTGAAGGTACAGCAGCTAAGTTTACTAAGGATACGCCGATCGCCATCGTTGAGAACAACTGTGTCATTGTCACTGGCCAAAGCTTGCTAAATACCTTTGACAGATTAGAGGTTGCGGAATATAGCGCCAAGGCAATCATCTCTACCGAAAGCCTTGGCGCAATCATTCATATCGACGATCAGAAAATACGCGATATTGAAACGGCATTTAAGCTGTAACAGTACGTCCTTGATTGATCAGACGGTAGGCTCGGGTCACCTCCTCCGGGCTCGGCTCGGCAATCCCATCCAGCGGATAGGGAATGCCGAGCTGCTGCCATTTGAACACACCCATTCGGTGGTAGGGGAGCACCTCTATCTTCTCTACCCCCATTAGCTCATTTACGAAGCTCCCCATTGCCATTAAGTCCTCTACGCCATCTGTCCAAGAAGGTACGAGCACCCGACGAATCCACATTCTGGACCCCCGAGCAGATACATACTTCGCGAATGCCAATATACGATCATTCGGCTGACCTGTCAGCTCTCGGTGGCCTTCACGGTCCATTAGCTTTAAGTCCAATAACACCAGATCGGTTACGTCTAACAAGGCACCGGCATGCTCAGGATCACAGAAGCCAGATGAATCCAATGCCGTATGAAGCCCCCATTTTTCTTTGCAGGCACGAAATAGCTCTGTCACGAAATTCGCTTGAAGCGTTGGTTCTCCGCCAGTAACGGTAATACCTCCACCTGATCGCAAATAGTATTCGACATAGGGCTCAATCTCTCGTAGAATATCGTCAACACTTTTCAGGCTCCCGTTCTGGGGGTTCCACGAATCTGGGTTGTGACAGTAACGGCATTGTAATGCACAGCCCTGCATGAACAAGACGAACCGGATACCCGGTCCGTCAACTGTTCCAAATGTTTCAAGAGAGTGGATTCTCCCTGTATGCATAATCCTCTCACTCCCTTCGACTTGCCGGCATTATACAGCGCCGTGAAACGTACGATTGATGACATCAAGCTGTTGCTCGCGAGTCAGCTTAATGAAGTTAACGGCATAGCCCGATACGCGAATGGTTAGCTGAGGATACTGCTCAGGATGCTCCATGGCATCTAGAAGCTGCTCCCTGTTGAATACATTAATATTCAAGTGATGCCCTTTGTTTGCAACATAACCGTCCAACAGTGATACCAAATTTAGAACTCGGGTATCCGCCTCTCTGCCAAGCGCCTTGGGAATGATGGAGAAGGTGTTCGATATTCCGTCCAAGCAGCTATCGTAAGGAAGCTTGGCGACGGAAGTCAGTGAGGCAAGCGCCCCTTTCCGATCCCTTCCGTGCATCGGGTTTGCGCCTGGTGCGAATGGCTCTCCTGATTTCCGACCATCTGGTGTACTGCCCGTCTTTTTCCCATACACGACATTAGAAGTAATCGTAAGCACAGACAGAGTTGGAATGGCCGCGCGGTAGGTCTTATGCTTGCGCAGCTTGCTAATGAACGTTTCCGTTAGCATAACGGCAATGTCATCCACACTTGCATCATTGTTACCGAATTGCGGATATGGACCTTCAATTTCGAAGTCAATTGCAAGTCCTCGCTCGTTGCGGATTGGACGAACCCTGGTATGCTTAATGGCACTTAGCGAATCGGCCACAACAGACAATCCAGCTATCCCACACGCCATCGTTCTTACAATGTCTGTATCATGAAGCGCCATCTCAATCCGTTCGTAGCTATATTTATCATGCATATAGTGGATGACGTTCAGCGTGTTCATATATAACTTAGCCAACCACTCCAGCATTTCGTCAAAGCGCTTCATGACTTCTGCATAATCGAGAATGTCACCTGTCAGTGGCGCAATCGTGGGTCCGACCTGAATGTTGAGCTTCTCGTCCACTCCGCCGTTAATGGCATACAGCAACGCTTTGGCCAGATTGGCGCGTGCTCCGAAGAACTGCATCTGCTTACCAATACGCATGGCAGACACACAGCACGCGATTCCATAATCTTCTCCGAAGAGAGGGCGCATAAGATCATCGTTCTCATACTGAATGGAGCTCGTATCAATGGACACCTTAGCACAATATTCCTTAAAGCCTGTCGGCAGCCTTGTCGACCAGAGCACCGTTAGATTAGGCTCCGGAGCTGGGCCTAGATTGTATAGGGTGTGCAAGAAGCGGAACGAGCTTCTCGTTACCCTTGTGGAGCCATTATTGTCCATTCCACCGATTGATTCGGTTACCCATGTCGGATCTCCACTGAACAGCTCATTGTAATCTGGAGTCCGCAGGAATTTAACAAGTCTAAGCTTCATGACTAGATGATCCACCAGCTCCTGCGCCTGTATCTCAGTCAAGACTCCTTCTTTCAAATCTCGTTCAATATAGATGTCTAGGAAGCTAGATATACGCCCGATGCTCATAGCCGCGCCATTCTGCTCTTTAATTGCTGCCAAGTAGGCGAAGTATAGCCATTGAACAGCTTCACTGGCGGATGTTGCAGGACCGGAGATATCATAACCATACGTTGCAGCCATTTTCTTCAGCTCATTAAGGCTGCGTATTTGCTCTGCAAGCTCCTCGCGTGTTCTTATTACGTCCTCAGTAATCACATTCAAATCCATTTGAACGAGATCTGTTTTTTTGGCAGTGACCAGAAAATCCACGCCATAGAGAGCCACCCTACGGTAGTCGCCGATAATTCGTCCACGTCCATAGGCATCTGGTAGCCCCGTAATAATGGCAGCCTTACGTGCTAGCTTCATCTCACTCGTGTACCCATCAAACACACCTTCATTATGTGTCTTCCGGATATCCGTGAACACTTTTTGAATATCATCGGAAAGCTTATAACCATAGGCTTCACAAGCATCAATTACCATACGAATGCCACCAAATGGCTGTACAGAACGTTTAAGCGGCGCATCCGTCTGCAGTCCGACTACCTTTTCCAATCCTTTATCTATATAACCTGGCTTATGGGACGTAATCGTCGATACCGTATGGGTATCGATATCGAGTACACCACCACTTTCACGTTCCTTCTTCATCAGCTCAAGAACGACATCCCATAACTGCTTCGTTTCGTCAGTAGGACTTGCTAGAAAAGCCTCGTCCCCTTCATAGGGCGTCAGGTTCAGCCCTAGAAAATCATTGACGTCAATGTGCCGCTGCCATCTTCCTGGTTGGAATTCTCTCCAGCCAAGTGATTGGCCAGAGAGGGGTGTGTTCTGTAGATCATTTTCGGTTGTTGCCATCGTGTGTGCCTCCCAGCTATGCTACGTTTTTGTTATTCGAATTTCCCATAGAATGCATTACGATAGACATCCGCTAGCTCTGTTACTAATGGCATGCGAGGATTAGCCGTTGTACATTGGTCTTCGAAGGCACGATCTGCCAAATGATCAACCTTTGCCTCGAAATCTTTAGCGTCAAAGCCAAGTGCTTGGAACGATTCTGGAATTTCGAGCGAACGATTGAGCTTACGAATAGCTTCAATAAGGCTATTCACTCCCTCCTCTGCCGTCCGGCAAGGCAGCCCTAACAGTCTAGCGATATCTGCATAGCGTTTGTCCGCGATGAAATGATCGTATTTAGGAAACGAAGCAAATTTCGTTGGCTTACTCGCATTGTAGCGGATGACGTGCGGTAGCAAAATCGCATTCGTCCGACCGTGAGCGGTATGATATTGTCCGCCCCACTTGTGCGCTAGACTGTGGTTAATACCTAGAAAAGCATTGGCGAATGCCATACCAGCAATGGTCGAAGCATTGTGCATTTTCTCCCGGGCCTTCGGATCCTGCTGGTGGTACGAGGCTTCTAGATGCTCGAAAACAAGCTGGATAGCTTTAAGTGCAAGGCCATCTGTATAATCATTAGCCATAACAGAAACATAAGCTTCGATGGCGTGGGTAAGGACGTCCATCCCCGTATCGGCAACTGCCGTCTTAGGTAAGCTGTACACGTAATCCGGATCGATGATGGCAACGTCTGGCGTCAGCTCGTAATCCGCAAGGGGATACTTTGTATTACCCTTGTTCTTGTCGGTAATAACGGCGAAAGACGTCACTTCCGAGCCCGTGCCAGATGTAGTCGGAATAGCAACAAATTTCGCCTTCTGACCTAGTCGCGGATATTTGTAAATCCGCTTGCGGATGTCGAGAAACTTCATTTTCAGAGAGTCGAAGCTCGTCTCCGGATATTCATAGAACAGCCACATTGCTTTAGCGGCATCCATCGGAGACCCCCCACCTAGCGCGATAATACAGTCCGGCTTAAACTGAGCCATAATACGAGTTCCGCGCTCCACTGTATCTGTCGAAGGGTCCGGCTCCACATCAGAGAAAATCTCAATAGCGACAGCAGATTTCCGTTTGCGAAGATAGTACTCTACCTTCTCAGCGTACCCAAGCTTCACCATAGCAGCATCTGTAACGATCATCACCCGGCTAATATCGGGCATTTTCTCAAGATACTGAGTGGAGCCCCGTTCGAAGTAAATTTTCGGTGGAACCTTGAACCATTGCATATTTAGTGTTCTGTAAGCTACCCGCTTTATATTAATCAGGTTCACCGCAGTAACATTTGATGTCGTAGAATTATGTCCGTAAGAGCCGCAGCCTAGCGTGAGTGAAGGAAGATTAGTATTATAAATGTCCCCTATCGCCCCATGCGTGGAAGGTGCGTTGACGATAATACGTCCTGTTTGCAACCGTGCGGAAAATGCGGCAATAATCGCCTGATCGTTGGAATGAATGACAGAGGAGTGACCCATGCCGCCATATGCAACGACTTGTGCTGCACGTTCGATGCCTTGCTCTGCATTCTTAACCTTATAGCAAGCCAGAACTGGACTTAGCTTCTCGGCCGACAGCGGATATTTCTCGCCTACGCCTGCAAGCTCTGCTATGAGAATTTTCGTACCCTTCGGAACCGAGATACCAGCCATGGCTGCGATTTGGTCGGCTGATTGACCAACGATAACCGCGTTAACAGCGCATTTTTCTGGATTAATAACGAGTCCTGATACCTTCTCGGTTTCCTCCTTGGTCAAGAAATAACAGCCGTGATGAATGAGCAGCTTCTTCACCGCATCATAGATCGGTTCTTCCAGGATAACAGCCTGCTCAGATGCGCAAATCATGCCATTGTCGAATGTTTTAGATAGAATGAGGTCCGTTACAGCCTGATCCAGATCTGCTGTGCGCTCTATGAAGCATGGAACGTTACCTGGGCCAACTCCTAGCGCTGGTTTACCGGTGCTGTAAGCAGCCTTAACCATTGCGGAGCCGCCTGTTGCAAGCACTAGTGCCACATCTTTGTGGTTCATAAGCAATTGAGTAGCTTCCACGGATGGATTCTCGACCCACTGAATACAATTTTCCGGTGCTCCTGCTGCTACTGCTGCCTCTTGTAATGTCTTTGCCGCTGCTAGGCTGGAGCGTTGAGCGGATGGATGGAAAGCAAAGATAATCGGATTTCGTGTCTTGGCAGCAATCAATGCCTTGAACATCGTCGTAGATGTTGGATTGGTGACGGGAGTAATTCCCGCAATAATACCGACAGGCTCGGCGACCATCTGATAGCTCTCGTAGGCATTGTCTTCTATAACACCAACCGTTTTCTCGTTCTTTATACTGTGATAGATGTACTCCGTCGCAAACAGGTTTTTCGTAATTTTGTCCTCGTACACGCCTCTTCCTGTTTCCTCCACAGCCAGCTTAGCTAGTGACATATGTTGATCCAGACCAGCTAAAGCCATTTGCTTAACGATATGATCTACGCTCTCTTGGTCCAGCTTGAGATAAGCATCCTGTGCTTTCCTAGCTCGCTCTGCAAGACCGTTCACTTCATTTTGCGCGGTAACAAATTTTTGTTGCTCTTGTTCTTTTGCTGCCATAGGGATAAGCCTCCTTTTTTATATGAAACACAATCTTCAATCTCGTCGATTAGCCGTTCTTCCTCCCCAATCGTTTCTAATTGCGTTTAAGCTTGGCTCACTTCAGTCCGGATGATGGACGATTCGAGCATCAATTGGTTTATGCCGGCTCCTGGTGGAATATTACTCTCATTAGGGACATGTGACTTCATCATGTAATCACTCCATCTCTTGTTTGTTGAGTTAAGCATAACGCCGCAGCTGGAAATTTACTGTGAAAAATATCACAAAATAACAGCCGATTGGATGAGCATTTTTCAGGTGGATTGGATGGTTACATATTGATGAGGTGGCCTTACATTGGAGGTAATGGGGATTCGCGATTCCCAACTAACCAGAGAGGGAGGCGCTCAACATGTTCTACTTCACTTTTTTGTTTCTCCTCATGATCCTTGGGGTTGTCCTTGTCTTGCTATGTGGCAAAAGTATTATTAGTTCGGAGGAATAAGCTTTAAATTGGGATTTATTTAACCATATTAATAATATTTTTGGGTACAAGCATAAACGTTGAACGCCGTCCTTCGCGGCTTTCAACGTTTATGTCGGAGATTCTTCAGAAATGGATTGCGTGACTTATAATTGCGAGACTATGGCTTGCGTGACTTCTGCTTGGCTTGCGGGACTTCTACTTGGCTTGCATGGCTTATGGCTTGCGGGACTACGGCTTACGAACTCAGCAACTCTTATTTGATCAAAATCTAATGGTTTTTTATTTTAACGAATTCCACACATCTTAAATCCAATAAAGTAGCGCCTTTCCTCGTATATTTTCCTCAATAGCGCCACTGGAGTTCGTAAGAATAAATAAGTAGTCAATTTATCAGTAATAAACACAATTCGGTTCGTTAGCTCGGACACACATTGCCCTCTTGCATGCTCTAAGCCGCAGGCGAGATCGTAATCGGTTGGCGGAATGTTGCAGGATGCGATATGGCGTAAGCGGTATATGGATTATAGTGGGATGCGTGAGGGTCGTAAGCGAGTTTGTAATCGGTAGACGAATTGTAGTGGATTGTGAGATGCCGCAAGCGAGGCTGTGTAATTGGTAGGCGAATTGTAGTGAGAACCGTCCCCCCGCGCGGTTTCGCGGAGCACCGTCATCAAACAACAAGAGAAACATGTTTTCTACAGTAACAGACCTGCTGATTAAATAATTATATGACGTAGCTTCAACTAATTTCATCTAAATTAATTTCTAAATCAATTACTTTCTTTTCATCATTACTTGTGAAAAATGCCTGAGTGTAAAGAATTTTATCTTTGGACCCAATTTCAAAAACCCTCTCCTTACCATCACTATAAACTTGATTTTTCTCTAATGTCCCCGAAGTTCCTACAAAACTATATATGATATCTGGACGAGTAATACCATCTCCAAGAGCTGCACCCACTAGTGGGTCTGAATGAACAAACTTAATGGATTTATCGCCTTTATACACCAATTCTGAAGAAACTCTGATTTGTGATTTTTCTATTTGTTCTATCTTTACTCGAAGTGTAAATAATTCGGACGACACTTCCTTTACGTAAGGCTTATTTTCCTTGCTTTGACATCCCATCATCAAAATGATTAAAAAACATAAAATTATTACATTCCTCATCTTGATACACCCTTTCATAATAAGGATAATGAGACTCTGATAAACATAGCCTTTATTTTCTGAGATTATCGGACTAAATTTAACAAAATCAGTTAACATAAAGGGTTCTACATATTGATACGAGGAACCCATTATATCTATCCTCCCTTATCCTATTTCGCCTCTGCCCTTCCGATATTCGAGAGTTTGTTGTCGTTGCACTATCGTTCCCCATTAAAACATCCAGTTTTAATAAGGATCCCTTCCTTATCAAGCCTTTTATGACTAAAAGGAATATGACTTAATTTTTTATATTTTTCATTCCATATAATATCTATAAAATGTGATGGTTCTTTAAGAAAATGGTCAGGAGACACGTTCTCGTAACGATAATTTTCGTTAGGGAATGTTTCGTTAGAGTTAAATAAGTCAAGAACATCTTTTTCAATTGCAATTCCACCAACTTTATACTCATAAGCTAAAAATAACTCATTTAGAAAATCTGTAAAGTCCTTAATTTCATCCTCTTTTATTCCAATTTGGTCCCATTCTGGGGCATCAAACACAGAGCCAAAAAACCAGAAATTTACCATTAGCGCATTAGAAGAAGCCTTCTCTATTTGTAATGTCACCTTTCGTTTCCTTGTTAAACAAACAAATAATCTTAATTGTAAAGAGTGTAAGTAAAATGATTTTGGGTCTCCTTCATCATAAGGGTAACCTCTTTCGAAAAAATCAAAAATTTCATCAATATTTTTGTCAACAATTTCTATTTTATATGTGATTTTAGATAACTTAGTAATAATATCTTGAATAGTTTTCTTTCTCTCTTCTTTAATTTCCATCAAAAAACTAACTTCAAGGAAAGGACCGCCTTGCAGCCATTGTGACCACTCCATCAATGATTCCTCCAAAGTTGTTGGATAATAAACTATAAATTCGATATCCAGCTTAAATAACCTGCCCGTTCAAAAGGCTACCGATTATCGGTAGCCTTTTGGTGTTGTGCAATCATTCCTCGTTAGCGCAATCTTCTCTTCAAAATCATACCATCAAAATCAAAAACAACAGGCGTTCCTTTTACTTGTGGGGTCCACCCTTGATCGAGCGCCTGACAAATAAAGTATTCAACATCTCTAGGTCTTATAATTTTCATATTCAGATGTTCTGTATTAGGGAAGTTTACCCAAGCGCTGTCGATATCAGAAATAACATAAACTTCAAGGTGCATCCCTCTAATGATTTCATGTTCGGCTATCATGACGATATATCCGCTTCCTGGAGAAACAGTCCATATATAATTGTCATTTCTAACCGATATTCTTCTGGTGCTCTTTTTGTTTATTGTCATTCGTTTCTCCCTTAATTAAAGCATCATTTCAGCAAGAGTGTTTTGAATGAAAGGTGTTTTCTTCAAATGCCATCCCTTCTACCTTCGCCACCGAGAAGTCTGTACAACTGAGTTACCAATTAATACAGCATTGTAAAACTGCCCGTTGAGTAAGGCTGATTAATTAACCTACTTAAATTCATTCGGCCTACTGTCCCTGATGATATGCCCTTCCGCTAAATCAAGCTCATATAGCCCTTCCATCTCCCGCACATCGAATTCGATAGCAGCATTGCTTGCCATAACAATTATATTTCTTATTTCTGCCTCACTTGTTGCTGGACATGAAAAAACTTTAGTGAACATATAGGATTCCCTGAGCGTCGTATGTATGGCATTCATTAGCCTGTCATTTTTACTCTTCCCCATTAGATTCATAATGAGGGCTCCTCTTGGAGCGAGCTTTTCACTTGCCATCCGGAAAAATTCTCTCGTTGTTAAATGAAGTGGAGTACCCTTGCTGTTGAAAGCATCCAAGATAATATAATCGTATGTACTCTCGTCTGATTGGCTGAGAATTTGGCGCCCATCTCCAATCACAACATCGTCCTTGCTGTAGTTAAAATAAAGCTTGCTTAGCTCCACGATCTTCTCATCGATTTCGGCTACCTTAAATTGCTTATCTCCGTAATGGCTAGAAAATGTTCCAACCCCGTGTCCGATCACAAATACGTGCTTAAACGACGGTTTATTTAACTCCATTAAATAAATGATTGCCCGTTGATACACTAGTAAAATGCGTTTTCGATCCTTCAAATCTACCGCACCTTGTATACTATCATCGGCAAACTGTAAGCACCGAAATCTCCCCATTTCACCATATAGCTCGGATGTATCGTAAACCGTTATTTCATTAAATGCACTCATTTCCTTAGCAAGGATATGCAAGTAGTCGATCTCCCTCGTAGCTTATTCCAATTAGCTTTTTTATCACATTGTCCCTATTCTATCGATATGCAGGTGGAAAATGCAATAAGGGACCAGAAGCAAGTCATTAACGACTTGATCTAGTCCCTTGCCCTACTCGACTACTATTCTTCTTTACCTGTATTGTTTCATTTCCATCTGGTTCAAGCTCTTGAATTCATATCCTTGTAGCCTTGCATCAACTATAATTTTCTTAAGCGCCTCTGCATTATCTTTGGAAACGGAATGGAGCAAAAGTACCGCGCCTGGATGCAGCTGCTCCATGACATTAACGTAGGCATAGTTCCAGCCTTTCTGCTGTTTGGGCTCCCAATCTCTATAAGCAATGGACCAAAACACGTTTATATAACCAAGCTCATTACAAACACCCAACATGCGATCACTGAATATTCCCCGGGGTGCTCGTACAAAACGCATTTCTTGTTGACCCGTAAGCTTCTCCACTTCTACCCTTACCTTCTCGAGCTCATCTTTGATTTGTATTTTCGATACTTGCGACATATCGGGGTGACTCCAGGAATGGTTTCCGACGAGATGACCTTCTGCAACCATTCTCTTCACTAATTCCGGTTGATCCTTAACGAAATGACCCGTGACAAAGAAAATCGCAGGAACCTTCAATTCCTTTAGATCATCTAAGATTTTTGCTGTATACCCATTCTCATACCCATTGTCAAAAGTAAGATATAACTCCTTTTGCCCCGTATTCCCCAGGAAAATGGCATTTTGCTTTTGCAGTATACCCATAAAACCTTCTTCGGCTATAGACGGAAGCTTGCCTCCCTTGCTTTTCTTAAAGCCAAAATGAAAAGGCTGGTTCCCTTGAGCGCTTGCGGGAATAGAGGTACATAAGAAACTAATTAATATGGTTAATGAAATAACCGACTTGATTGTTAGCTTCATAATCGCTCACTCCTAGGTTGTAATTAAGAATATCCTTCCACAATTGCAGATAAGCTACTCATCATTATTTGTACTGGCTAGTCTTTTCAGTTTTATGTAAGGGCACATGTTTTCTTTTTCTAGAAAAGGGTGATCCTATACAGGAACGAAAAACAGTACATACATCTAGGAGGACAAAATGGAAATGAAAAAATTGTTCAAGTTAGTTTGTTTGGGTGCTCTTGGTTTTCTTCTGTTAGGTGGGATCGTATTCGTTAATACAGACGCAGATGCAAGATCCCCAAAGCAGCAAGCTTCGGTGAAGATCATTAATTCGAAGGGTGAAGAAATTGGAACAGCACGAATTACCCAAAAGCCCGATTCTGTCCATATCCATATAGAAGCGAAGGATCTGCCTCCAGGCATACATGGCATTCACTTTCATGAAACAGGCAAATGTGAAGCACCTGATTTTACTTCAGCAGGAGCGCATTTAAATCCCCAAGGAAAGCAGCATGGGTTTAACAATCCGCAAGGCTTTCATGCTGGTGATTTACTTAACATCCAGGTCGGGCAAGATGGAACCGTCAAAGCGGATTTGGAAAGCAAAAGCGTCACTTTGGTGACCGGCTTATCCAATTCTTTGCGGAAGCCCGGTGGAACAGCAATTGTTATTCACGAAAAAGAGGATGATTACGTAACAGATCCTTCCGGAAACTCAGGGAACCGTATTGCCTGTGGACCTATCCTATAATAGGCTTAGCTACTTATAGTTCAGAGTCTAGAAACCCGGTGTACAATGAATTCACGAAAATGGTGACCAAATCGGTTGCCATTTTTTTGTTGAGCTTGTACATTAGTCGGCAACTCCGACTATTTACCTCCACCGGTGGCTGTTTCACGAGGAGTTAGGCGGCAGCTCCGACTATCTACCTCCACCAGCGTTGCTTCGCGGGGAGTTAGTCGACATCACCGGTTATCTATCTCCATCAGCGGCTGTTTCGCGGGGAGTTAGGCGGCTTCTCCGACTATCTATCTCCACCGGTGGCTGCTTCGCGGGGAGTTAGGCGGCAGCTCCGACTATTTACCTGCACCGACGACTGTTTCGCTAGGAATTAGGCGGCTTCTCCGACTAATTTTTCTCCACCAGCGCTGTTTCGCGGGGAGTTAGGCGGCAGTTCCAACTATTCCTTCCAAGGAGAGTCACGTTTAAGGGGCGTTACAAGATATTTTCGTACGGCGAGGGTGCGGTAAAGCCGTCTTTGGAAGGCAGTACTCGTTTTGTTCGTACTACGGGGGCACGGAGGAACGCACTCAGCAGGAGACACTCGATTTTTTCGTACTACGGGAGGCACGGAGGAACGCAATTGGCAGGACTTACTCGATTTGTTCGTACTACGAGGCCACGGAGGACCGCACTCGGCAGGAGATACTCGATTTGTTCGTACTACGGAGGCACGGAGGAACGCACTCGGCAGGAGATACTCGATTTGTTCTTACTACGGGGGCACGGAGGACCGCACTCGGCAGGAGATACTCGATTTGTTCGCACTACGGGGGCACGGTGGAACGCACTCGGCAGGAGATACTCGACTTTTTCGAACTACGAGGGCACGGTGGAACGCAATTGGCAAGAGATACTCGATTTGTTCGTACTACGGGGGTTAAGCACAGTTGCGCGACAAGTTAAACCGCATATCCGACTTAATCCCGTCCTGCCCTGTCACCTACCAAGGGTCAAGACGACATTAAAAAAAGGCACAGCGGGTTCCAATGCAATCAATCGCATTGAAACCCACCATGCCATTTTAGACGATGTTAGCCTTGGTTAACTGCGCTCTCATCCATGTGCATAAGCTCCCACAGATGATTGTCAACATCTTGAAAGCTCCAAGTGTACATAAAGCCGTGATCAATAGGATCATTAAAAGGCTTACCGCCAGCTGCAAGAGCTTTATTAACAAGATTATCTACTTCAGCCTTGCTGCTCACAGATAAGGCTACAATAACCTCTGTACTAGTTGTAGAATCCACAATTTCCTTCTTAGTGAAGGTCTTGAAGAAATCTTCAACCAACAGCATAGCGTATATACTCTCGCTAATAATCATACAGGTTGCATTCTCATCGGTATATTGAGGATTGAACTCAAAACCCACTGCAGTAAAAAAATCGATGGATTTCTGCAAATCTTTAACGGGCAAGTTAACAAAAATTTTATCCGCTTTAGCTACCATTATCTATCACCCCATCGTTATATTAGCTCTGTTTCGACTCATTACCAATCATCCACGCTATGCCATATTTGTCTTCAATTTGTCCGAACAGGCCGCCCCAAAATGCGGGCCCTAACGGATGCTTAATCGTTCCGCCAACAGCTAGCTTATCGAACGCTTCTCGGGCTTCCTCTTCCGTCGCAAACTCAAGACTTAGATTTATACTGCTTCCTCGGTCAACTGGATCAAAAATATCACACATAAGAAAGGTAATTCCCCCGGCAACAAGACTAAGGTGCATGACCTTGTCCTTAATCTCTTCAGCAGCATCCGGGCGCTGACCATGTGTCATAACAGATAGGATTTCCCCTCCAAGCGCATGTGTATAGAACTCAGCTTGAGCTCTTGCGTCCTCGGAGAAAATGTAAGGCGTAAGCTTTGCCAACATTCAACATCCCTTTCATCCTAAGTTTGGTATCCAGCCTTGTCATTCAAAATCCATACTCAACTCAAAGAACATTTGTTCCCATTCATTTTAACCCAATTACATTGAAAAAGAAACAACAATCTTATCATCCTAATTGTACCCTAAGTTAAATACAAAAACCCCGCAACTCACGCGAGGTTAAACAGACTGCTTCCTCCCGATAAGTCTGATATACTAAGGAGAAGCATATTTGGAGGGATAGTCATGATATTCATACGGTACGAAAATTTCCGGAGCTACATCCGCATGTATCCAGTAACGACACTCATTCTTGCGATCAACTTGATCGTTTTTTTAGCTGATTTGTTATTAGACGGTAGGTTAACGATTGAGGGCGTTTTCTATCAGCACCCTGATTTTAGCAAGTATGGATTATTCGAGCCTTGGCGGTATGTAACATCCATTGTTCTGCACGCAGGCTGGGATCATTTATTATTTAACTGTTTCTCAATTCTCGTATTTGCTCCCCCATTGGAAAGATTGGTCGGGCACTTCCGATATTTCATCCTATACTTATTAGCTGGTATTGCAGGTAATGCGTTAAGTGCTATCGTACATGCTGGTTCCGTATATCTCTCAGTAGGAGCGTCGGGAGCGATCTATGGTATATTCGGCGCATTCCTCTATTTAGCTGTTTTCCGTAAAGCTGATTTAGACGAAGGGTCTCGTAAAACGATATACAGCATGCTGATCTTTGGATTGATTTATTCTTTAATACTTCCAAACATTAATATTTGGGCTCATGTTGGCGGTGCTATTGCAGGTTTGGCCATAATGGGAATATGGGTTAAAACGAACCTGGCTAAAAAGCTGCAAATGCATAACCAGAACTCTTAAGCTTGAAATATACCCGCCATAATGATGAAATTTTTGATCTCATTCTGCAAGTGAACTTTTTCATCATTATGGCATTGGGTATTTGATTACGAGTCTGTTCTCACCCCGGCATCGACCTTATTATTTATTTTTTTACTCCCCCGATAATTAACCCCTACTACACCAATAATAATCAATGCTGCACCGATAAGATGATAATAACCAAGCTGCTCATTCAAGAAAATGACCCCTGCCAATATGGAAATGAGATTACCCAGATTAACGAATACACTCATCGTAGTCGCCTCAATTTTGGACAAAATATAATTAGATAACAATGATGACACTAGTGAAGACAATATTGCTATATACAAAATGGAAAGAATAAAATGCGGCTCAGCTAACGGTTTAATCAAATCGTGCATTGTTCCGCCAACAGCATGCTTAGTAATCGATATAGCGTTGAAGCTAATACATCCGAAAAGCATCATCACATAAGTCATCTGAATCGCGGTAAAGCCATCCCTTAAGTAACGGGCAATTACGCCATATAATGAAAGTAACAATGCCGATAAGAGCAATAAAAATATGCCTAAAGCGCTTGTGCCCTCTACCGAAGCTCCTCCCATTGCAATAATGAAGACCACTCCACCTACCGAACACAGTACGGACAATTTTTGAATCCAAGTTGTTCTTTCTTTCAAAAATAACGAAGCAAGAACCAGTGTGAAAATGGGGGAAGAAGCGGAAATAATACCTCCAATGGACGATGCAGCATGCGCAAGGCCGAAAGCTTGGAATCCGAAGAATGCTGTAGGATACACTAATCCAAGGGGCAATAATTTTAGCCAATTGCGACCTTTTATTTTTATTTTGATCCATCCAAACATGACGGGTATAGCTAAAGCGACAAACGAAACAGTAAACCGATAAGCAATCGTGTCAATAGGATCTGCGAATTCCAAAGCCATCTTCGTGAATAAAAAGGAAAACCCGATAATAAATGCGTATAATAGAGCCAATAGATAAACTTTTTTTTGCTCCAGCATTTTTAATTCCCACCTTTCAAATCTTCTAGTTGCTCTAGCCGGCAAGCAAGCTCATGTGTTAAAGCATACGGTTTAGCGAGCATCTCTACAACACTAATATGAGCTATCTGTACCGGTACAGATAGCTGTCAGGAGCATAACACTTGAAGGAATATGCTAAAGTTATGATCGATATCGAGCGGCAGATCGAAGAAGGGTTAATCCGTGGAGGCCAGAAGCTCCCGTCCATTCGTGAATTGTCCCTTCATTATTCCTGCAGTAAAAGCACGATTATTCGTGCCTATACAGAGCTCGAAAAACGCCATTTCATATACTCCATCCCACAAAGCGGATATTATGCAGTACTCAAGAAGGTGCAGCCGGAGCATGGTCCTGATCCCTCCGTTATCGATTTTTCATCTGCTTCACCTGACGCTGATCTGTTCCCTTATTTGGATTTTCAGCACTGTCTCAACAAAGCGATAGATATGTACAGAAGCCATTTGTTTACTTATGGAACACCGCAAGGTCTTCCATCACTGCTTAATGTCCTAAGCAAGCACCTCACTAGTCACCAGGTATTCACTTCGCCAGACAATATTATGATTACATCGGGTGTGCAGCAGGCTTTAGCGATTCTATGTACGATGCCTTTTCCCAACGGAAAAAGTACGGTGCTCATAGAACAGCCAAGCTATCATCTTATTATCCAATTGCTCGAGTGCCACGGCATTCCGGTTAAAGGAATAACGAGATCTGAAAGCGGCATTGATCTTGATGAGCTGGAGCATTTATTCCGTACGGGGGATATTAAGCTGTTCTACACGATCCCGCGCTTCCATAATCCACTAGGAACTTCTTATTCGGAAAAAACAAAAAAAGCGATCGGCGAGTTAGCCAAACGCTATGACGTGTACGTTGTAGAGGACGATTATTTAGCTGATTTAGAGTCGGACACCAAATCCGATCCTATCTTTGCTTATGAGTCGTCACATGTCGTTTACTTAAAAAGCTACTCCAAAATTTTATTCCCAGGACTCAGGGTAGGAGTTGCCGTCCTCCCTCCAGTCCTTCAAGAAACCTTTAGCACGTACAAGCGTTTGTCTGATATCGATAGCTCCATGCTGTCGCAGGCTGCATTAGAAATCTATATCCAAAACGGAATGTTCGAGCGAAGGAAGCAAAAAATAAAGACCAGCTATCATAATCGAATGCAAAAGCTAAACCGAGCATTGGACGCCTACAATGATACCGAGGACATCCATCATGCCCGTTTGACATTAGGTGTCCACACGCACCTCGTATTGCCAGATCGCATGCACGTCCCAACCTTGCTAAATAAGTTAAGTAAAAAACGAGTTGTCGTAAAAGAAATAGAGCCCTCTTATTTGCCTTTGTTCGAGCAGCAGCAATCCCTACTTAAGCTGAGTATCACTAAAGTTTCAGAGGATGATATTGATGAAGGAATAAGCATCCTCTTCTCAGAAATTAAGAAAATGCGACGTTAAAATTGACTAACCGCTACACTATTCATGTATTGAGGGGCTTATCAATCTCGCATGTACGACAAACCTTGCGTCATCGTGCGAATTCGAACAAGTGGAAAGCGTTAGAATAGGATCATTTTCATGCAATATTACATCTGTCTTGTGCAGGGATTTGCTTTGCAGACTAACCGCGAAGTCTTTGAATTGTTCATCGGTTTTGAAATCTGTCTTAAGGTAATCGTCCTTAGCGTCTGTATAATAAGCTGAGAAAACCTGCCACTTCTGATTTCCGTATAAGGTGTCGAACTGTATAATTGAATGGTGGTCAAAATACCATCTGCTCTCGTAATTTAATAATGCCATGAACATCGACTTATTTTTCATATTATGGCCATACAGGATCAGGTGTTTATCCTCTTTATCAATAGCATTCCGATAGTCCATGAAAATACTGCCGTTTACGTTATTCTTGCCGTGCAAATCCCTTGTGAGATAATAGCTATTGTCATCAGATTGAACAACTGGATAATCAATATTGGAATCATCAATTTTGACCCAGCCAATAATATCTTTGTTGATTTCGAGCAAAGGTTTAAAATGATCTTGAATAAGCAGCTGAGCTGGCTTTTTGTCCACTAAGGGAACAATATGGGGAGTCGCAGCAGTCTGGGTTACCGATCCGATCTCATTAAGAGGAGTTACTTGCGGTATAATATTTCTATCGTTATTCGGAACAGGGTGATATAGCTCCCTTGCTTCTTTTATTTGTTCGTTACTCTGACGGGCATCTAAGAAATATAAGGTTAATTTAACAGCAGAAAACATAAAAACAGCAATCGCCGTTGTCAGTATGCCACAGTAAGCCCATTTTCTCCAGTTCAACCTTACTCCTCCGTTCACCAAAGGATTAGAAACCGCATAGACCCCTGTGGGACTATGCGGTTTCTGATTACGACACTCATTTAATTACGATTTTGCTCTTCTCAATTTAATAGCGAAGGCTAGAGCAGCTCCACCGGAAAGCAATGCAATTAAACCATACAAGGTCACATTCATTGTATCGCCAGTTTTAGGATTGGCTTCAGCACCGGCACCATCGGTAGCAGCTGGTTCTGACTTTTCTCCATCATCTTTCTTTGGTTCTTCTTTCTTAGGCTCTTCTTTCTTCGGTTCTACTTTAGCAGGCTCGGCTTTCTTTCCATTCGAATTTGTGAAAGAAATGTCATCGATCCAGATTGTGCCGCTTTTGCCGTCTTGGAAATTAAAATGAAGCGCTTGGATGCCCTTGTCGATCTTATTAGCAGCCAGGTCAATGTAAATGTCCTTATAGTCCTTCGTTATAGCTACACCAGAAAGATCCGCAAAGTTTTTACCAATTGTTTTAACAGTTTCGCCAACTGCATAGTTTAGGTCGAAATCCGCACCTTCACCACCAGATGCTCCTTTAATCGTAATCTTCAGGTATTTGTATTCGCTAGCATCGATTCCGCCACCAGTACCAAACCAGCCTTTGCTAGCGTATTCAAGCTTAAGTGCATTGTCTTCGATCGTTGCACTTTTACCTGCATCGCCGCCAGTCCATTGTGCGCCTACTTTGGCGCCTGCGAAATCCGATAATGTTGCACGATTATAATTGTCAAATACAAGGTTGTCAGATGCAGCCATAGCGGTCAGTCCCGTAACGAACAATAAATTAAGAGCAACTAGCAAAGATAGCGACAATTTGAAAGACTTTTTCTTTAACAAGCTTGTCATAGAAAACCTGCCTCCTCTAATTTTTGAACATTTTCGGCATTACTATTTCTTGACCTAAACCACTTCTGACACCACCTCTTGATCTACATATATTGGAAGTTATTCACACTTCTGATATTAAGTCTTAACTGTATACAAAGTGAGTTGTATTATTACGTAAATCGTGCGCGTTACTATGCAACGTAGGCATAAACAGCTTCCACTGTCTTTTGGAAAGCTTAGATAATTTGAATAACGAAAAAACCCGCTGCTTATGCGAGCGAGTTCATTCATCGAATACGACTACTTTATATGACTTCATTTCTTTTTAGCAGAATCATAGCTCGTCATAGTCGCGTTTTGCTACTTTCAGCTGGACCGAGCGCCTCTTTCGCACACCATAGTCGCGTTTTGCTACTTTGAGCAGACCCGAGCGCCTCTTGGGCTCGCCATAGTCGCGTTTTGCTACTTTGAACAGGCCCGATCCCCTTTTCGGCTCGCCATAGTCGCATTTTGCTACTTTGAGCGGGGTCGAGTGCCTTTTTCGCTCACCATTGTCGCGTTTTGCTACTTTGAGCGGGGCCCAGCTCCTCTTCGACTCGCCATAGTCGCGTTTTGCTACTTTAAGCGGGGGGTGGATGTATTGTTCATCCCCTACCTTCAGCAAATAGCTTTAATTGATGGTTTCGATGCTCCAAAAATCTCTTCATGTAGCGCTTAAGTATAACTCTCTCCGTGATCCACCCAATAATTCCGAATGGAGCTTCAAAGGTTAGCGTATCTTTCATAAGTGTCTTCCCCTGCTGCTCTTCAAATGTGTGTTCATGTCTAAGACTCTTAAATGCGCCTTTCACCATCTCGTCAACAAAATAAAAAGGCCTGTTATAGGATACAATTTGAGACTTCAGCTTCTGTCTGATGAGGAAATGAGTTGCCTGAAAGGTTACGAATTCCCCTCCACTAATCATGCCTTTAGTTGTACCTTCTATTGCTCTTTCTTTCGTATGCTTCCACACGGTTTGAGTATGTACTTCAATATCCCTAGCTAAGTCAAAGCAATGTTCCAGTGGAGCATCAATGAGCACTTCGGTTGTCACAATAACCACACGATCACCTCGTTAAGAGAGATTAATATGTTCTATTTGATATGTTCTATCTGGTATGGTTCTATTCTAACCCATACCGAAAGAACCGACCTCTATAGGCCGGTTCTCTCCCCAATTTATTTTAGTTACATTGTACCGCCACCAAGCCGGATATTAGCTGGAATTTTCTCTGGTCCTTGGTTAATATGCTGGTAAATGAATGCGCCAGCCTTTAAGTCATCATAAGTTGTAAGCTCCATCGTTTTCGTCCAAGCGTTCAGCACTACCTCTTTACCCTCGGGAATATCCTCACTAGGCACGGCCAATACACCCGCTCCTGCTTTCGTGAAATGCGATAAATTTTTAACCGCATCGATGATGTCAGCACTTGCATCTGGACGATAGTATATCAGAATGTCACCATGCTCCAAGTTGTGAACAAGAAGCTCAGTTGCCGGCTTTTTCTCATAAAATCCAAACTTCAAATCATGCGGACTATGCGTACCAGAGGTCGGGAGCTTCATCTCGTACTGAACTGGCATCTCTGAATGCCCTCCACCATAATCCTTATCATTAGTTACCTCAAGAGCAACATCATGATTAAGGCTTTCTATATTGTAATTATTCGAATTATTCAGTATTAAAGCAGCTAACAGAAGAATGATCCCGCCCCCAAGCATCGTGTGAGCGATTAAGCTCATCTTGCGGCTTTTTTGTTTTAATGCTGCTTTCATTTCCTTCTTCAGCTGGCTTGTGTTTCCTTTATTGATTTTATAAGCATAACTATAACCCATAATAGCGAGTATAAATAAAATAACCCCAACTAAGCCCAAAATCATAGTCGTATCTCCCATCCATTTTCAATATTTAACTTAAGCTCCTGTTAGCAAAATCATCCCCATCAAAATAATCAGCACTAAAACAGAAATCATAAGCGACTTGGAATCTAACCTCACTGGAATAGCACGCCGCGGATTCACTAGCTGACTCAATCTATAATTAATAGAAACATCGGCAAAATGAACAAGAACCGGCATTTCATTTTTACTAGTATCTAATTTAATCATCTTCAACAACGCGCTGCCTAAACTGATCTCATTCCCCATTGTACGAATGGCATGATCATCGGCGGACAATTCACTTATAATCCGATAATTGTGATAAGACCATTTGGTTACTGGAATAAACCACAAAGCTTGTGAAATCATCTGCAGTAAAAAAATTTTCGCCGCGTCATGGTTTAATTGATGGTACGATTCATGCTCTACAACTGCTTTAAGCTCCTGCTCGTCCAACAAATCCAGCAAGCCGGTTGAAAGAACGATACGCGGTTTGCGGAAGCCCATTGTGAGTGCAAGTAATTGATCATTCCTAACAACTATAATGTCTTGCTTCGCACGGCGGAACTTGTCATTCATTTGAGCAGTTAATGGTTTGTGTACTAACATGGAAAGCCTGACCCTGAATTTTCTGATTAAGTAAAATTGCTGTATGCTTCTAAACAAACCAATCGCAAGCGTGTAAGCCACAAGTAGATTCAAGAGAACAGAGATCAAATAATAGGAAAGCGGATTGGAACGGAATAAACTTGCACAAATATCAAAAAGATTGCGATGAAGCTTAACTCCTAGAAGAAGATGAGCTTCATACATTGCCATTTGACTCAATACCAGCACCGCAACTACAACGCTCACAGCCATCACAACAGAGGATTGCTTTCTCCATTGGATCATTCGGAGTCCCTCTTTAATTGTTGTATTTTGTTCGCCAGCTGATTCAGTAAGTCTTGATCCACGTCTTTAAGAACATCAATCATATGGTTGACGACAAGCCCACCAAACTCCTCGTAAAGATTCTCGGTCAATTTCTTGGATTGCTCATCAATAAACCGCTCCTTAGACTGGTTCGGCCGATATAATGAGTGCCTAGCTTCCGTTCTCTTGACTAACATTCCCTTATCCACCAAGCGGTTCATCACGGTCATGACGGTGTTGAAGTTAAGAGGCTTGTCTTGCTCGAGCTTCAACTGAACCTCCTTGATACTCATCTCTTCTATTTCCTCTTCCCATAATAGCTCCATAATTTTAGCTTCCAGGGTTCCGAAGAAACGATTAAGCCCAACCTCATTGTACTTAAAATTTTTAATATTCAATGGCTCTCACCTTCCACTACACATTATAGTGTAACTACCGATACGTGACAACTGTTTTCCAAGTCAAACGTGTATCGCCATCCTCGGGACGGCGATACGTTTGTATAGAGTGGTCAAAAGATGTAAAAGAACTATTTTATAGACTATCAATAACTTTACTTAATTCACTCGTTGCTTCTGTATCTGCAGGATTTACATTTAGCTTCACAAAAATTTCTCTAATTGTTACAGCATTGTGGATTACATTCTCTTTCTTATCCGAATTCAACATAGCTCTATATAAACTATCAAGCGCCAAATCTATTAGATCATTGTCGTCCTCATAGGATGATAGATTAGCTACGGAGGAAGCTGCCGCTACAGAAGCAACACAGTTTTCATAATCACTGTTATCATCGTTTGAAAGATCCCTACCAAAGCTTGAAGCAGCCTCACCTAACTGATACACAAATGTCTTATCAATCCTATCTTGAATAGCTTCTGCTTTGTTATCGCTACTTACTTTTGAATTTATACAAAAGCCGAGTAAAACCATTAATATTATGATGATAGCAATTAATGATGCCGTTCCTCTTCTTGAATTGTTCATCAAAATGCCCCTTTGTATCAAGTTACTGTGGTTGTGCAAAAAGCAGCAAATTAAACGCTTAGTCCCAATTATTGAATACAATTTCTTCGATCGTCCGTGGCTTCCAGTACTCTGCCTGTTTTATTTCCATCTCATCCAATTGCTCGATTTCATCCCTCAATATCTCTTCCTCAAGATCTTCCTTACCTAATACTTGATAATTATATTGACTCAGTTTAGGGAACAGCTCCTCTAACTCAACTGCCGTCAAATAGCCAAATTCACTCTTAGGTGATTCAATTCGGATAGCAACAAGTGGAAAATAGGCGTTCAAGAAAAAGCTGATTTGCTGCTGGTCAGTCGAAACAAGGATCCAGTAGTAGTTTTTACCGACAATATCAACGTCCTTCCACTCCACCTGCCCCTTTACTATGGCATGAATAAAGCTAAGAAAACTTTTTACATCTTGAGGGTCAACGCCATTCTGCTCAGTAGCAAAACCGGTAATTCCTCTTTTTATTAAGCCCTTCATTAACATGTGCCCCCTTAGCGGTAGTTAAATTTGTTTAAGTTCATCTATATGTCTTTGTGCTTCGATATTAAGAGCCTTTTTGTCCTTCAGGTTGAACTGCTCTAGCTCATGACCGGGGTCTAAAATGAGTGGTTTGGCAATCGTATCTTCTAAAAGGTTTAATGTACTTGTGTAGGCTTTGCGGAGAACCTCGACTGAGACTTCCTTCTTGAATAATTTAATCAATTTGATCATTTTCTCTGCATAGATAAGTTTAACCACGCTATCTGCACTCATGAGATGGCGGGAGGCGAAAGTAGCTACATTTTCAAGTATTGTTGGGTTTGGATAGCTTCTTGCCAATGATTCCAATCCAACTACCCCAGTCCAGCTCATAATCGATAATTGCTTAGTAAACTCATTAACCATCTCATCGAGCCACTCGGTTTCCTTCTCTTTAGCAATTTCAAATCCCTTATACTCGTCGAGAACGCCTTCACGATACATATGTATAAAGCTACCCTGATAAAATGTAAATAACTCCTTGGCTCTTTCCCAATCTGCCATGCTCTACCCACTTCCTTGCCTATATATCAAACTGATCGAATATATAATTAGTAACGACTCTCATAGCTGTAAACATCAATAAATACAAAATAAATGCTTTCCAGTTAGCTTTTATATTTTTAGAGAAGAAAATAACGAAAGTAATCGTCATTAACATAACCCATATTCCATCTTTAATAATCTCTTCCTTAATCATCGAGCCAACCTCTTTCTGCACATCGTACTTAAAACACACACAATCCTTAGCGATGAAAATGCGGGCACTGTCGGTAAACGGTGGAACGAATTAGTCGGACCACTTTGCGCTTATCTTCTAGCAAATTTGCACTGGTAGCCGCTCCGACATGAAGCCGGTTCGCCCCCCCTAAATCCGTAGAGTGTCGTGGGATTACTTTAACATGCACTGTCATCTGCTAACAAGCATAAATGGCTGCGGTCAAGTCGTTACGACAACCGGTTTTCCATCAAATTAGTCCGTTCTCAGCGGCTTGCAACTCACCGACACCAAGTTTTCCACCATTTAGTCCGCCCACAGCGGTCTACAGCGCACCTACACCCGGTTTCCCACCATTTAGTCCGTTCTCAGCGGTCTACAGCTCACAGAAACTCGGTTTTCCGCCAATTAGTACGCCCACAGCGGTCTACAGCTCAACAACTCCCGGTTTCCCACCAATTAGTCCGTTCTCAGCGGTCTACAGCTCAACAACTCCCGGTTTTCCACCATTTAGTCCGTTCTCAGCGGTCTACAGCTCAACAACTCCCGGTTTTCCGCCATTTAGTCCGCCCACAGCGGTCTAAAGCACACCTAAACTCGGTTTTCCGCCATTTAGTCCGTTCTCAGCGGTCTACAGCTCAACAACTCCCGGTTTTCCGCCAATTAGTCCGTTCTCAGTGGTCTACAGCTCACAGAAACTCGGTTTCCCACCATTTAGTCCGCCCACAGCGGCCGAAAGATATACTTCCCAGAAAATACTTCCCTGAAAAAGTAAAGAAGCTGCCCATAATTTAGCTTATGGAACAGCCTCCCACTATTATAAGCTTTACTTGTTCTGACCTGTATAGATGTGGATCGCATCTCTTAGAAATTGTGCTGAGCCTGGCTGAGCAGCGTCATAGTATGCGCGGAATCGTTCGTCATCCACGTACCCTTGGGCAAGTCCCGCATGGGCTTCTTTACTGTATTCGCTCCAATAATACATCAACCATTTTTTGTGCAGATCTGCGGCCATCTGAGCAATATCACTAGCAGGGTCACCCGTCTTGTATGCCTCTGCCAAAGTAGCATGCACTTCCTCGGTAAGGCGTGTGTGCTCATCGTGCTCCTGCTGCGTCATGTCCAGCTGCTTCTTATTCGACCTGTTAACAGTATCATCACCATACCGCTTGCGAATTTCTGTGCCATACAATGTCTCATTGTCATTAATGAGCTTCTGCTTAAACCCTTCAAATCTTTCTTCATCTGACATAGTAAGTCTCCCCTCGTTCAGAGCTATTGTCTTTTCCACGTTGGCAATTAGCTGATCCAGTTGTTTTCTCTTGTCGAGAAGCTGCTCGCGATGTTCTAGAAGGGCTTTAGCACCGTCGAAAGAAGAGTCATTAACGATCTCTCTGATGCTGTCCAGGCTGATCCCCAGCTCCCTGTGAAAAAGGATTTGCTGCAGCCTTTCCACTTCAGATTGACCGTAGATTCGATAACCTGATGAGCTCATTCTTGCCGGCTTAAGAATGCCAATCTCATCATAGTAACGAAGTGTTCGCGTACTGACCCCCGCCAATCGACCTAGCTTTTGCACCGTATATTCCATGCGGTCACCTCCTGACAACATAACTGTACAGCTTTACGTAACGTCAAAGTCAACAGCTTTGTTTGAAAAGGGAGTTTCCTAAGAGCTTTGATGTGCGAACCTTTAATTTGCTTACCTTTGATTTGCTCGCCTTGGTTACGTGAATTCCCTATCTAGTTGCGCATTCATCCACTTAACCGCGACGCCATGCGACAAATGGATCCCAATTTCCCCACCCATACTGCGCAATCATCCACTTAGCCGAGAAATCCTACAACAAATGGATGCCCATTCACCAACCCAAGCCGCGCAACCAACCACTTACCCATTACGCCCGACAACAAATTGATAACCTACCCACTCGTGCTTACGGTATGGAAGAAGCTGCACTTCCAAATCAGCATAGGAACGCTCCAAGTTGTCTTTGATCATTTTATCGACGATTACTAGGCCGTTCGACATGCTTGCATACTCCATAGCACTCTTAATTCCCTCACCGTAGTAAAGGCTTTGAACAGGAGATTCTAATCCCGTCTGAATACCCTGCACGGACCCCAAGCTAATGCCAACAGCGCAGCGATACTGCGAATCTATTCCTTCACGTTCAAAAGACGGAAGAATAACATTATTAATAGCATTGATGATCTGCACTCCACAAATGCAGCTATGAAGACTCGAATCCGGCTTCGATAAGGGGAAGATTGCTGTATACGCATGATGGTTGCCCTCAATAAGTAAGCCGCCCCACCCTATAACAATTTGAGAAATAACGGAAATAAATCGGTATACTGCTGTTTGCGTATGGGCAAAATCATAATCTTGCGACTCTCTATTCGTATTTTGAATAATTAGGTGCAAGACAGCATATCTCTCCTCATTAGGATCTAACGCGGGGTTCGATACGTTCTGTTGAACGATTAACTGTGACTGCTCCATCAGACTATTGTAATTACTTTTTACTGAAAGGGCTTGATCCATAACACTCACCTCCATTAATTTCTTGTCGGGTGACAAATACAAAAAAGAACCTCAAGCTAAGGAACGCAAATACGTTCCAGCAGTTAGGGTTCAAAAATAACAAAAAGAACCCCGTTACAGGGTCCGAAGGTTTCTCCAAATGAAGTTAGAAACAGACCCATCTACTGCTGACGAGGTTAGCTGACGGACTTGGGTAAGATGGTACCCTACATTCTTAACGAATGATTCGCCCCACTAGACTGGTTCCCCCGCTTTTCGAAACGTAATTCGAAAATTAAGCGTATTATAATTTTAGGCTTAATAAATTGGAATGTCAACGTCTCTTAATAAGTCTCTTTACAGCTTGATTTGAATACACATGTGCGGAAACGTTATGATCAGTACATAGTGACAACCAACGGCCTTATTTTCACGAATAATTCTCCACATTTTTACCAGAATTAGGAGGAAGAGATATGCAACAGTCTCGTAAATGGTCAGATCGATTCAAATGGATGGTTCTAAATCAGAAGCTCATCCTGTTTCTCGTTATTGTTCTCTTACTTACGCTTAACATCTTTGTCATTAACAAAATTTCTTACGTGTTCCACCCGTTTATTGTCATCTTAGAAACTGTATTTCTGCCTTTCCTGCTCACTGGAGTCGCCTTCTATTTGTTAAATCCTATTGTTGATTTCTTTGAACGAAAGAGATTTCCACGAGTGTATTCCATTGTCATATTGTATCTGATCATTATCGGGATTATTACATTAGTCGTTATGATTGTGTTTCCGTTACTTCGCGATCAGATTTTTAGCTTAATTGAAAACTTTCCGGCCTATAGCCGAGTTGCACAGGAAAAATCCGAGGAGCTTATCGGCAGTGAGTTTTTCAGTCAGCTTCAGCACACGATCGGTTTCGATTCCACAAAGCTAGCCGATGATTTCTCATCTCGAGCATCAAGTTTACTTAGTAACACTTGGTCAGGACTAGGAAGCTTGCTCGGTAGAATAACTGAAACGGTTCTTGCAGTCGTTACCGTACCTTTCATCTTGTTCTATCTGCTCAAGGATCGTAGGAAATTAACTCCTTTCGTTCTTGGGTTTGTACCTACACCCCTGCGTAAACGTTCATTCCGGGTCTTGCTTGAAATGAACCATCAAATCAGCTCCTATATACGTGGGCAAATTATCGTAAGCTTCTGTATAGGGTTTCTACTGTACATCGGTTACCTCATAATCGGGTTGGATTATTCCCTCGTACTGGCCGTAATCGCAGCTTGCACGAGTATTGTTCCTTACTTAGGACCTGCAATTGCTATTACTCCAGCATTGATCGTAGCTATGGTTACCTCGCCTGTCATGCTTCTGAAAATGATTGTGATTTGGACAATCGTCCAGCTTATAGAGGGGAAATTTATTTCTCCTCAAATCATGGGAAGATCCATGCATATTCATCCTGTGACGATAATCTTTGTTATTCTTACTGCTGGCAACCTATTTGGTATTCTCGGGATTATACTAGCCGTACCTGGATATGCCATTCTGAAGGTAATAGGTACTCATTTATTTAAATGGTTTAAGGAAAAAACACAATTGTACGAACCAGCACTGGAACAGGATGAAAATTCGCAAGCATAAACAGTTTTCTCATGTCTTTGGATTAGCGAAAGAATGCTTTTGTCGGAGGTTATTTGAAAATAAAGAAGCAGGTCAATCCTCCTATAATGGCGGGCTGACCTGCTTCTTTTCTTTCCTTTGCCCTCATACACTTGAGAGCAGCATACGCAGAGGAAGGAAGGGTGAGAATGAAAAAGATTGTCTACTCCCTTGTCATTTTGTGCGCATTTCTTGGAGCCTGGATGTATCTTCCTTCATCTACAAATCAAGCCGCATTAAACACAAAGTTTAGTGACGAAAATATACGAATGGAGATCGTCTCCAACCAACAAGTGGCTAAGGTCATGCATGAAAATTCCTTCTCACTCACCCTCACCGACCTCGCAGGGAAGCCACTTGACCAACCCGATATGAAGGTTAGCTTGGAGATGCCTAGTATGTTCTGCGGTGTAATCCCCACGACTTTGAATGAGGTTGAGCCGGGTAAGTACAATATCATAGGAATTCCTGTGATGTCAGGCAAGTGGGAGGCTACAGTTACTCTCGTTACACCAACCGAAACTTTACATGTAAAGCATCCTTTTATATCAAAATAAATCTCGGCTACAGTTCTACCTCACCAAATCCACGGATGAATGCTCGGCACCCAGCCATTCGCCGCTAAGCCCTTCATAATAGACAGAAAGCCCATCAGATAAGCTAACGACGCTCCAGCATTTCGCATGCCCTTTCGCCATTTCTTACGAATGCTTCCAGCAAACAAAGCAACAAGCAGCAATATCGGCATAGTTGAAATTCCGAACACCAGCATGATCACCCAACCATCAAACCAAGATCCGGATGCTGCGGCGTTCATCTGCATCGCATAGGTCAAACCACAGGGAAGAAAACCAAGCATAATCCCTGTCAGAAATACACCCGTTAATTCGTATTTTTGCCGAAGGACGGATATTCGTGCGTTCATTTTACGACTACCCGGTATAAAATGATGAGGAATCGGCAACGTATAACGCCAATAGGTCCATATTAAAATAAAAGCTCCTCCTACAAAGCTTGCAATACTTTGAACGCCTACAAAATCTCCTGCAACGTTGATGAAAGATCCCACCAGCCCCATGAAAAGGCCCGTAAGCGAGTAAGTTGTGATTCGGCCTGCATTATAGGCAAGAACGGAACGAATAGGCTCTCCCTTGGCGTTCATGGCGAATGAGGATGAAATACCTCCACACATAATCAAACAATGAGGCGCTCCCATAATTCCAGACAGAGCAACAAGCGCAAGGGCGTTAGCGGAAATCAATTTAAGATCCACTCCTTATCGGATTCCGTTGGAGCCTTAATGCATTAGTTACCACGATGACAGAGCTTGCTGCCATACCTAAACACGCGATTCTTGGATCTAAATAACCCATCGCTGCAAAAGGTACTGCTACGGAATTATAGACCAATGCGAAGGTTAAATTTTGTTTAATATTACGCATCGTTCGCTTGCTAAGCTCTATCGCGTCTAATACCCCTGTTATTTGACTGCGCGATAAAACAATATCTCCGGTTTGCATAGCAATATTAGCTCCGCCCCCCATCGCTATTCCCACATCCGCAGCGGCTAACGCAGCAGCATCATTAATTCCATCGCCTACAAAAGCAACTATGTGCCCTTCCTGCCTTAATTCACTAACCATCAACGCCTTATTTTCTGGAGAGCATTGTGAGTGAACCACTTCAATACCTACTTGCTCCGCTACAACACGAGCAGGCTCCAGTTGATCCCCGGTAACCATCCAAACTTTGGCATATTCTCTTAATTGTCGAACAGTTGCTGAGGCATCATCCCTTAGCTGGTCAGAAAAGATGAAGCCACCTGCCGCCTGTCGTTCTAAAGATAGATAAAGCACATTTCCCGTATTTTCCACTGCGGTGTTTATAGGCAAACTCCCCTTTAGGAGAATACCCTCAGACTGAATCCACGCTGAATGCCCGACATGAACCAGCTTCCCTTCTACTATCCCCTTCATTCCACCGCCTGGTATTTCCAAAAGGCCTGACGCCTCAGGTATAAGTAATCGCTGCTGCTGGGCTGCCTCCGTAATCGCGTGAGCTAGAGGGTGGGATGAATACTTCTCAACGGCAGCCGCCATGCGAAGGAGATAGGAGCTTGGATGCCTTGGCGATTGAATCGTTTTTAGTCGAGGTTTCCCTTCGGTCAATGTTCCAGTTTTATCGAACAATATTCGATTGACCCGGTGAAGGGTTTCGAGTGAGTTTCCGTGCTTGAAAAGGATCCCTTTTTTCGCAGATAAGGCGGTTGCCACAAGGATTGACACAGGAGTAGCCAAACCGAGCGCGCATGGGCATGCAATTAGCATCACGGTTAAAGCGTAACGAATGGCTAATTCAGATGAGTCATCAGCCGAAGAAAAGTACCATGCAGCATACGTAATAAGTGCACATGCAATCATGAAAGGAACGAACATCGCGGCCACTCTGTCAACTTTTCGCGCTATCGCTGGTTTGTTAGTTTGTGCCTCCTCTACCATGGCGATCATGCGTGACAGACGCGATTCATGTGTTTCACAGGTCGCTTTAATATGCAAGATTCCGTTCAAGCATCGGGTTCCACTATAAGCATATTCGTTAGTGGATTTCAGGATAGGCAAGCCCTCACCCGTCAACAATGACTCATCAACTTCGGCGCAGCCAGATTCGATGATTCCATCAGCAGAAATCCACTCTCCAGCTTGAATAACAACAATATCGCCAACTCTCAGCTTATCTGCTGGAATCCATTCTTCAGCCTTCCTATGCATCACTCTAATTAATCGAATGCGATGATCGTGAAGCTCGCTTAAATCCTTTAAAGCCTTACCCTTGGCGATGGATTCTAGAAGCTTGCCGAGCAGAATAACCGTTATAATCATGGCAATGGTATCAAAATAAAGATGGATATGCTGGTTGGATGAGTCAGAGCGGAACATTAAATAATGGCTATAGAAATAAGCTACAGTCGTACTAAGAACGACGAGAACATCCATGTTGGCTGTTCGCTGTTTCAAAGCTTGGAAGGCACCATAGTAAAAAGGATAGCCAACGTAAAATAGCAACACCGAAGCCAGCCCCCACTGTAAGTAAAAGGACTGTAACAAAGCGGGTACCCATACGAATGAAAACCCTGGTAAGTGAGCCAGCATAGCCCATAACAGAGGAATCGAGAGTAACAGCGCAAGTAAGAACCTGTTCCGATAGGAACGAATTTCAGCCTCGTTAGCCTTCTTCGGATTTGTCAGCCCCTCTTCTACCCCATAGCCTAATTGATCAATTCTTTTAAATACAGTTGCTGGGGTAAGCTTGGTAGGATCGTATTGGATAACGGATTGAGCAGTAGCTAAATTCACAGAAACCTGCTCAACCCCTTCTAATCGTTGCAGCCCTTTCTCGATGCGGGAAGAACAAGCGGCACAAGTCATCCCGGTTATGTATACGCGCATTGTTTTCAATATATTGGCCCCATTCCTGCACGAAGTCGTATGGAACACATGTCCCATATACTTTATGAAGGTTGAGCTAGGATAAGAATAGTCGGTTTCCAATCATTCAAAACAGTCAAAAAGCCAAGCAAAATTCGCTTGGCTTCTTTGAATGCAATATCCGCCTCACTAACCCCAACCATACCACTACGGCCAGCTAGCTTTTTCCTTTTTCCAGCTCAACGATAGTCACTTTTTCATCCAGATCTTCGTCAACGATGCCTTTGGTGGAATTGCGGAATTCTCTTAATGTGTCACCGAAAGCACGGCCTAGCTGTGGCAGCTTCGCTGGTCCGAAGACAATTAATGCGATGGCCAGAATAATAATGAGCCCAGATACCCCAATATTGTTAAACATGACAGCACCTCCCTTCTTCTACTTTTTTTCCGTTAAGTTGGACGAACAGCAAGATAAGCCCGTCTACGATGGTATCGAGTGGAAATAAACGCGCTAATCTCAAATAAAATCAGCAGTGGTACAGTGACTGACAGATGGGATACGAAATCCGGCGGTGAAATGAGTGTGCCGAGAATCGCCAAGCCAACATAGGCGTATTTGCGGATAAATTTTAGCTTTTCCGGAGTCAACAGACCGAGACGCGTAAGAAACATCATCACTAGCGGCATTTCAAAAGCAACTCCCATTGGCAGTAAGAAGCTAATCAGAAACGACACATAATGCTGAATACCGTATACCTCCATCGCTCCGATGCCCTGATTGAGCTTGATCATAAACCGAATCATCATCGGTAAAGCAACCGTGTAGCCGAAGCTGACTCCGAATAGGAAAAGCACAAACGAAAGCGGCACATATAACAATGTGTTCTTGGCTTCTGAATCGGTCATGCCGGGTCGAGCGAATGCCCACAAGTGATAGAGCAATACCGGAAGCGTCAATACGACTCCCACCATAAGGGCACATTTCATGTATACAAGGAGCCCGTCCGATAAAGCGAAGACGCTCCACTGCACTTGCACTGAACCCAAGTGATCCTTAACAAAAGCCAAGATTTTCGGTGAGAGATAGAGCCCGAAGCTTAGAGCAACAAGAAAGTATGCAGCGACATAAATAAGACGCTTGCGGAGCTCAGACAGGTGTATCACGACATCTCTTTCGAATGTCTCAGCTCCTTGGCCTTTACCGCTGCCGCTCAAACAAGCGACCCGCCTTTTTGCAAATACTTAATTACACCCTCAGCTGTCCGGTAGGATAGTGCCCCAACCGTTGCTGTCGGATTATAACCGCTATTGTGGGCGAAGTTTGAGGCGCCGCATATAAACACATTTTCCGCATCCCACATTTGCAAATAGTTGTTCACGACAGAGGTTTTAGGATCACTGCCCATGATCGTACCGCCCGTATTATGCGTGGATTGATAGGGTACGATGTTATACTGCCTAATCACGTTATGCATTTCTGTCTTCGTAGCTCCCATGCCGTCTGCGATATCCTTCGTTTTCTGGGCGATAAACTTCACAAGCTCCTTATCCTGATCTTCGAAATCGAAGGTCATCCGAATAAGGGGTAAGCCTAACGCATCCTTATACTCTGGATCCAGATCGAGATAGTGATGACGATACGGCATACTAGCCCCTTGTCCAGAAACCGCAAGCACACGGTTCGCATTATGTATGGTCGCTTGCTTGAAGCCTTTTCCCCATTTAGGTGTGTCCGCAGGCAGCGCCTGGTATTGTATGGGCCTTAGTCCAGTCTGGGTAAATCGGATATTCGCCCCATGTATAAAGTTTAATGAGCTGTGGTCAAAGTTGTCGCCGTTAAAGTCATCGAAGCTACTACCAAGAGCACCCGCACCCATCGCCAAATTAAACTCCCTGTCCTCATAGAAAGCAGCAGTACTAGCCCCATTGACCTGATAGGCATAGTTGCGGCCAACTGACCCGGTATCCGTCTTCGGGTCATAAGGCTTCCCAAGCTTAGACAGAAGCAACAACCGTACATTCGTGAAAACATACCCAGACAAAATGACGACATCCGCAGTCTGAATGAACTCCTCCCCTGTCGGAGTATTCACATACTTAACTCCAGATGCTTTCTTGCCATCATGGATAATACCCGTGACATTCGCATGGGTACGCAATTCAAATTTCCCGGATTTCTGGGCAACGGGCATAACCGTCACCACTGGATCTGCTTTCGCCCCATACTCGCATCCGAAACGCTCGCAATAGCCGCAATACTGGCAGGCTGCACGTTCAATTCCGTCTGGATTCGTATAGTCTTGAGTCAGATTGGCAGATGGAATAACGTAAGGGTGGTAACCAAGCTTAGTAGCCGATTCTTCGAACAGCTTCATGCCTGGCGTTTTTTTCATAGGTGGAGTCGCGTAGGGCACCGACATTTTACCGATATTGTCTGGAAGCTGTTTATCTCCGGAAATACCAGACATTTGCTCATATTTGACGAAATACGGCTCAAGCTGGTCATACGTAATTCCCCAATCCCTTATGGCCATTCCCTCGGGTATTTTGCTTTTACCATAACGTTCAACTGTTTTACTATAGATTTCAAAATCATAGGGCAGAAATCTGTAGTACTGTCCATTCCAGTGAACACCGGCCCCTCCTAACCCATCTCCTAGTAGGAATGAACCGTAGGAGCGCATCGGCAGAGCCCGGATTTTTTCCGTATTGCGGAAGGTAACCGTCTCCTTAGATAGATCCTGCATCAATTCATATCGAGCGGCATACCGTAATTCATCATGGACATGGTAGTAATCCTGAGTGCCACGGCTCTTACCTCGCTCAAGTCCAACAACAGTATGGCCCGCTTTGGTCAGCTCAGCTGCTAGGATGCCGCCTACCCAGCCCATTCCTACAATTACGACATCTACCTTCGGTAATGTTGTAGCCATCCTCATTCCTCCTTAGCCAAGCTCAAGATGATCGTGCAAGCTGAGCGGCTCCATTTTAATAAACTCATCCTTCTCAATAACATCTAGGAAGCTCATCTGGTTGCCAGGGTAATTACGCATTCTCCATCCGTCCATATTGCGATTGCCCCCGTAGAGTGGGTCAGAATAGACACCTTCAAGCGTCAGGTTCTGGAGCATAACGAAAAATGTAGAGGCCGGCACACCCTTCAGCTTCACTTCGTCACTCTCGAAGGCAGTCAGCACCAAGTCCTGTTCCTCAGGTGTTAAGTCAACAAAAGCCTTCTTGTTCTTATCTGCGCTGTATTCGTCCAGTGCTTCAAGACCAAGCGTTAGAAGCTCTCTTCGCTTAAAGCTAAGCTGATAGCCTTGCGACGTCTCGGCCTTATAGAAGGGTGGCATCATATAATCGCGCCCATTAATGCCATAGGCACTGGCCATCTGATGATCAATAAAGAACGCAACACCTAACTGCTTGGCGCCCGGGCCCAGATCATCCTTAGGAAAAATCCGCTCGGTAGCTGCTTCTGTAATTAGGAAATGGTCCTGCGAGAAGAACATTAAAGCTTGGTTATAGTCTTTTTCTGGCTTAGCGATAGGCGTCTCCGGCTTTGTCGGTTGTTCCTCTGTCAGCGTCTTTTTCTTGCTAGAGCCGATTATTCCGCCAATGACTCCACCAACGACAACGCCGCCAATCGCTGTTCCCGAATACTTGAGAAACCTTCTTCGCGATTCATCCTGGGGCTTCTGTGAATCTTCTTTGGCCATATTAGAATCTCCCTCTCTTCCTCAACTCGGAAAGGATATACGCGAAGTGTTTCCCTAAATATGGTTTTCCATCCAAGAAAAACGACACAAGAAAAGGACAGCCTGAGAGAGGGTTCTCCCGCTGGCTGTCCTTTTGCTTAATTAAAGTCTTTTTCTGTTATTTATTTTTCAGAGCTAGATATTTTTTCTCGGGGCATTCTTTTGGCTAAAAAGATTGTTGTGTATTTTTTGATTAAATAGACGAGCAATACCACCACTACAATACACAATACGAATCTCATCGAATATTTAGAAATCATATTTATTAATTTTTCAAACTGATCGCTGAAGACGCGGCCAATCATCACATAAGTCAGCACCCACAATAAGGCTCCTAAATGATTAAAAAATAAAAATGAACGTAAACGGATGCCTGACATCCCTGCGAAATAGCCTGTAAAATGACGAAATCCCGGGATGAAATAGCTGATCAATAACAGCTTGCTTCCGTACTTTTCAAACCACATCATTAGCTTTTCTAGTCGTTTAGCATTTAATAAAATGTACTTTCCGTATTTCGTAAAGAAGGGCATTCCCAGCTTCTTTCCCAAATAATAAGTAATCGTCGTACCTACCGTAGCACCAAGAAACGCACAAGCAATAACGATTATTAGATTAAAATGACCAATGGCTGCCCAGTGCCCTGAAAAAGCCATCGCGAGCTCCCCAGGAAAAGGGAGTGCTAGTGATTCCGTAAACAAACCGAGAAACAACACCAAATACCCATATTGCTCAAAAATATGATTAATCCATTCCATTCTAATGCTCCTTGATGCTGAGTATTTGCTCACTGATTTGGTGACAACGAAATCTCCTTTGAGTCTTTTCCATTGTAACCGAAGATGGGGTTCAATCCCAATTGATCCTCGTCGGGGAAACTGTCGAGCTTATGTCTAGTTTTTACTAGACTTAAGTCTAGGTTGCCGTGAATCTCACAAGCATACTAGGTAGTCTATCTCCAGCATTTAATTGTGGTCGGCGGGAAACAGCACTATCCAACATACGGCTAACGAACTCAGCAACTCTTATATGCGCAAAATATAATAGTTTTATTTTGTAACGAACTCCGGACACGTTAAATCGAGCAAATCAGCTCCATTCCTCCTGCAAACCACACTATAGCTCCACTGGAGTTTAGACCAAATAAGAAGCCATTTTATCGGTAATAAACACGATACAGTTCGTTAAAAAGACCGGCACCCACTCACAGGTATCCGGTCTTTTGCTGCTTACTCATTTTGTTATATAGGCTTTGTCGACCAGCCAGTTGGAATCATATCACGTCGGCGATAGATGCCAAGCAGTATACCGATTAATGCATAAGGGAACACAACACTTGTACCACCGTAGCTTAAGAAAGGCAATGTTAATCCAACAAAAGGAGCGTATCCGAATATCATCATGACCGACCAAATGAATTGGATAGCGAACAGAGTACCAATCGCTGCTGAAAGGCGTTTGCCGTAGTCCTCTTTTAAACCAGAGGTTGTTACCATGGCCTTCCAAATAAAGCTAAATATGATGATGAGAACAGCTATCCCAGCTATCCATCCAAAGCAATATATGAAATAGGGAAACATACCTTCGTTATAGATGAACGGAAGAGTCCTATTCGTTGCCCCTAGCCCTTGCCCCCACCAGCCTCCTGCTTGCATTGCATCCCTTGCACGGAGCAGCATATATCCAGCACCATGCGGATCGTTCCACGGCCACAGAAAACCCATCATCCTCTCTTTAGCTCTAGCGGCAAATATACCTATGAGCACCAAGCTTCCAGTCCCTAAGATCGTAAGCTGCAGCAGGCTCCGTCTAATCATCCACATCTGAATGATGAATATGGCTAAATAAACGGCACCGAAGATTAAAGTATTCATTTTCGCAAGTAATATGAGGGGTAAAAGACCTCTGTAGATATGCTGAAAGAGACTGACTTGCCATGACCAGGTCCTCGAAGGTTTAATTCCTGCCATTCCAATCATCAATAGCAGTATAGCCACCGTAGGAATGTGAAGCGTTAGTGGCCCCATGGGGATCCAAGCAGAGGTTCCGTTCATCGTATTACTTTCACTTGGACCAAACATGAGAAACCCGATCCCGAGGGCAAACAATATTTCCGAATACTTCTTTATTTTCCGATAATCCAAAGCCCATAGCAGCCCCATAACAACGAACCCGATAACTGTGAGAGCTATTTTTTGTTCAAAAAGGTTAGCAGCATTCATGGGATTCGATTCTGACGAATTTATGCTATACATAGCAAGGATGCCACCAGCAGACAGGAGAACAATTAACAAGAGCATAACCCAATCGGTGCGTGGACGATGTGCCTTATTTAAGCCTTTACCAATCCGCTTCGGCTCCCCCATATTGGCAATCGCGAGCTCCAGCGCTTCTTTCTCTGGGACGCCATTAGCAATATGATTGTCCACCTGCTCTTCTAAATGTGCTGTAAGCTCCTCTTTAATTTCCATATGAAGCTCTCTGGCTCTAATCTGTCGGCAAACGGTGTCAAGAAACCGATGAACGAGGGCTTGCTCCTTCACACTTTTCATGAGCCACCCTCCCCAATGACACGATCAACGGCTGTACGAAACAAGCTCCATTCCCGTTTTCTTTCCTGTAGCTTGGATTTGCCAGCATTCGTTATCCGATAATATTTGCGCTTGCGACCTTCATGTATTTGCCAGTAGGATTGCACCCACTCTTCAGCTTCAAGTGTATGTAGAATCGGATATAAAGTCCCTTCCTTAAGAACAAATACACCGCCAGATTGGTGCTCCATATCTTTAATCATTTCATAGCCGTACCGATCCTGTCGCTCCAGCATCGTTAAGATAAGCACAACTGTACTTCCCTTTAAGAGCTCCTTGCTTATCTTCATATCGATTTCCCTTTCTTTTCCTACTTTTACCCTTATAAAGAACTTCGATACATAGATTATCTATGTATAAATGTAATTGAATTATTTTTACTTAGCAACCACAATCTTCATGCCTGAACTAGAAAATAACCCTTTCTGGACAACATTCGTTCACTTTTTTGAAATATAGTAGTCCTCTATGAAAATATTTTTATTTACTAAAGGATAGTGTATAATCTACAATCATTAAGTAGAAAAATACATGCTTTAATACAAAAAATACAATATATCTGAAGGAGTGTTATTAGATAGTGACAACGATAACGACTGAACAATTAACAACTGCACAGCAATACGTACAATCCGTCTATGAAGCTGTAATTAAACGCAATCCTCACGAGAGCGAGTTTCACCAAGCCGTTAAAGAAATCCTCGACTCCCTCACACCTGTATTTGCTAAGCATCCTAAATACATGAAGAATGGAATTCTTGAGCGCATTGTAGAGCCTGAACGTGTTGTTTCATTCCGAGTGCCTTGGGTTGATGACAATGGCAAAACTCAAGTAAACCGTGGTTTCCGCGTACAATTCAACAGCGCAATTGGTCCTTACAAAGGCGGTCTTCGCTTCCACCCTTCCGTTAACGCAAGTATCATTAAATTCCTCGGCTTTGAACAAATTTTCAAAAACTCTTTGACTGGTCAACCTATTGGCGGCGGTAAAGGTGGATCCGATTTCGATCCTAAGGGCAAGTCCGACAATGAAGTTATGAAATTTACACAAAGCTTCATGACCGAGCTGTACAAATATATTGGACCAGACACAGATGTTCCTGCTGGAGACATTGGTGTAGGCGGAAGAGAAATCGGTTATATGTTTGGTCAATACAAACGTATTAGAGGCGGCCATGAAGGTGGCGTTCTTACGGGTAAAGGCATCATCTACGGAGGAAGTCTTACTCGGACTGAAGCAACTGGATACGGCTGCGTATACTTTGTAAACGAAATGCTTGAATCCAAAGGCTTAAGCTTCCAAGACAGCACTGTTGTTATCTCCGGATCGGGTAACGTATCCATCTATGCTATCGATAAAGCGAACCAGCTTGGTGCTAAAGTCGTTGCTTGTAGCGACTCCAATGGATACATCTATGATCCAAAGGGTATCAATCTGCAAACGGTAAAACGTCTCAAAGAAGTTGAACGCAAACGTATTAGCGAATATGTTGATGAGCATCCTCATGCTGTATACACTGAAGGCTGCGAAGGCATTTGGTCTATCCCATGTGATATCGCTCTTCCGTGCGCTACACAGAACGAAATTGACGAAGAAGCTGCTAAAACACTAGTTGCTAACGGAGTTAAAGCAATCGGTGAAGGAGCTAACATGCCTTCTACTTTGGAAGCTATCGAAGTATTCCTTGGCAACAACGTTCTCTTCGGACCAGCAAAAGCAGCAAACGCTGGTGGAGTTGCAGTATCCGCATTAGAAATGTCACAAAACAGCATGAGACTTTCTTGGACTTTCGAAGAGGTTGATGCTAAATTGCATGGCATTATGAAAAATATTTATCAAAACAGCGTAAGAGCTGCTGAAGTATACGGACATTCCGGCAACTTGGTAGTTGGTGCTAATATTGCAGGCTTTATCCGCGTAGCTGACGCTATGTTAGCTCAAGGCGTAGTATAAAATAGTAGTTGATTACAAAAGGGATGCCTCATTAGATCTTTATGATCTAGTGGGGCATCCCTCTTGTTTCTTATTATTTGATCTTAATACGGCGATTTTTGTAAGTATATGCTAGTAAATCGCTGGCAATAGTAATGCCTACAAATAGTAAGAAATAATAGCTTACATTCAATGTGTTATGCCCAGTAAACATAACTATCCAGCCAATAAGAATCCATTGTATGAAGTAAATCTCAGTAAGATTATTACTCCATCTTTTAATCGTGTTAGATACAGTCTTCGGAATTACTGACGTTAGAAAGAATAGTAAGCTAATCCAACTGACCACAAACGCCGTAAACTCGATATTGCCTATTAAGTTATGGTGATAATAGCGGGTCTGATCTGATAAACCAAGATCATATTTAAAAATAAAAACGATAATGATTGTAGCTATGATGAATAGCGTTATGGATGCTAAAAAAAGATAAAAATAAAATTTTCTTTTGTCGGAGCATCTCATTAAATACCAGCCAAAAAGGTAACCCGCAGCCGGATAAACGATCCAGGATAGAAAAGGGAAAAATGATATTTCACTTGATCCCCATATCAATCCAGTAAAGGCAGAAAAGATGAAATGATTAGTTTCTATCGTTAGAGCAAATAAGTTGATTACTCCAAAAGCTGCAGTTAACAAAATTATTGTAATCTTCTTTAATTTCAAAACCCTAACTAATGCAAAGAACAGGAAAGCTAACCCTGCAAATTGTAGGATATCTACGGCTATGAGCTCATCTAGCGCTTTTTCATAAAAAGAGTACTGTCCATTTTTCCAGTACAAAATGAGGTTGGGCAGTGTTCCTCGGATAAAATTCAACAAATAACCGCCTAAAAGCAGAATCAGTCCTCTATTTAATAAATTTCTTGCTGTGCTTTTCTTAGAATAGATGATGCCAATTCCTAATAAGAACATGAAGACCGGAGCTGCCGGCGGACCACCTAGAAACTCTACAAGCCAACCTATGTTCGATTCCATAACAGAAGCCGTAGAGAAAGCTTCCAGCACGTGTACAGCTATCATAAAGAGGACTGCTAGCCCTTTAGCAATATCTAGCTCAGGCTGCCTCCCTTTATTCAAGAGCTTGTCATCATACCATTTAACCACTGTTACTTCCCCCGATTTTTTTCACTTGTGAGTAGCAAATCCATAGAGTAATGTCTTTACTAATATTTGTGCTGCATCATTTTTAGCCATATTTCCAGCATGAACACTCTGCCAAGTCGTAAACAGAAGAGAATAGATGACATTGATGACCCATTCACTATTCATATCTGACCGGAGCTTCCCTTTGCTTTGCCAAGCTATGATTGCACCCAAGATTGGCGCTTGTATCTTTGTTTCGGCAGCTGTCACCTCCGGATGACCATACAGAGAGGCATCGGTCCATAAGAAATACATTTTATTACCTAGAGGGATTAAAGCTTCTAAGATAGCTGTTAGTGATTTCTCCACTTCAACTTCATCAACTTCAAGTCCCTCCAACGCTTCCTCAACTAAATGAATAGCTCTAAATGCAAGCTCAAGCATCATAGTATCCCTGCTATCGAAGTATCTGTGTAAGGTTGCGATTCCAATATGTGCAGCATCCGCTATCTCCTGCATCGTTGCGGTTGGTTTCAGTGCCAACAGCTCCGTTGCTGCATCAAGAATAGCAAGACGTTTAGTATCCTTATGTGAATTTAATCTTGCTTTCATTTTATCCCTCCGGATTAGGTAATGAATTTAATTTCATTTATTTGATAGTTTTTTCTATCATTTAATATAATAATGTATCATGTGACTGTAAACGTCAAGGCTCATCCATGGCCAGAATTAGTCAGTGATGCCTCTTAACTACTTTCAAATCTGCGCCGCTGGCTGGAATTAGTCTCAGAGAGAGCGACTATGGGAGGAGATGAGATAATTAAGGCTTGCCTATTGCTGCGGTTTGCGACTTTGGTGGGAACTTCGTCGCTTTCCCTTCGCTCATTGTAGCGTTTTGCGACTTTGGTGGGGATTCCGCGGCTTTTCCTTGGCTCATTGTAGCGTTTTGCGACTTTGGTGGGGATTCCGCGGCTTTTCCTTGGCTCATTGTAGCGTTTTGCGACTTTGGTGGGGATTCCGCGGCTTTTCCTTGGCTCATTGTAGCGTTTTGCGACTTTGATGGGGACTCCACGGCTTTCTCTTGGCTCATTGTAGCGATTTGCGACTTTGGTGGGGATTCCGCGGCTTTTCCTTCGCTCATTGTAGTGTTTTGCGACTTTGGTGGGGATTCCGCGGCTTTTCCTTCGCTCATTGTAGTGTTTTGCGACTTTGGTGGGGATTCTGAGGCTTTCCCTTGGCTCATTGTAGCGTTTTGCGACTTTGGTGGGGACTCCACGGCTTTCTCTTGGCTCATTGTAGCGTTTTGCGACTTTGGTGGGAACTCCGTGGCTTTCCCTTGGCTCATTGTAGTGTTTTGAGACTATGGCATACCTACATCCAAAATAACCCCAATCAGCTGCAGCTTTTGCAGGTTGATTGGGGTTTCGCTAATTTACCGCTTGTTCATACTGCAGACGGTGAGCGGGCTAGTTACACTTTTGTAATTTTGGAAGGATTGTTTACTTTGTAGATGATTTCTTTATTAAACTTCTTGTCTACAACTTTTCCTTCGAATGCTAAGGAATTGCCCTCTTCCAGTCCAAGTGCCTTGAGTGTGTTACTGTATCCGCACCAAGCATCGCCTAGCACAAGCGGAACCTCAGTCAATACAACAACATCCTCAAGTAAAATGACCTCATCATCGTTATCGGAGAATGGATTAGGCTTTGTAGCAAACTCTTTTACCTTGGCCGTAAATTTGACTTTTTCTAGTGGTAATTCGAGTTTTTCTTTTTTCTCTTTTTGTTTTTTCGGAGCTGATTTGGACGCAGCCTTTGCTTTAACGGGCGCATCTGGGTTCGCTTCTTCCAATTCCCCAGCCTGTGAACCAACAGCCTCTAACTCATCCTCAACCAGTTGGACTTTACCGAAGCTGCCGCTCTGCATTTCCTTCAAGTAGGAAGGATGTATGCACGTTAAATTCCCATCCTCAAATTCAACCACCAGGACACACAGATTTTTATATTCCTCGTACCCTTTAAGAGTTACTTGGCTCTGAGAAGTCGCATTTTTATACCAAAATTGCTGCTTAGGCGCTTTACCGAACAGCCCCCAGCTTCTTCCTTTTTCCGCGTAGTCATCCTCATCAGTAAAAGCAGTATAGTCACCCTGCGGTGGGTAATATTTAATCCCGTTAATAATAGTCGCCTCCATTCAAGCCACTCATCCTTCTCCATTTGTGATTTAGGTTGGCATACCTATAATCCCCTTACTCTTGTTAGTATAACGAATGATGCTGAATCTTTCTAGCTCAGAGTGTAACAGCGAGACGATTTAGAAACCCCTGAATCCGATCCAAAGCTTCATCCAATTGTACTTGCGAGGAGGCATAAGAGCAACGAATAAATCCTTCTCCACCTGAGCCAAAAGCATGTCCAGGAACCGTAACTACATTCGCTTCTTGTAGCAGGCTCTGGGCGAATTGCTCTGAGCTTATTCCAGTATGAGCAATCGAAGGAAAAGCATAGAAGGCTCCTAGTGGCTCATGACAAGGCAGCCCAATCTGCCTTAAGCCTTGAACAAAAGCGCGTCTGCGTTGGTTGTAGGATTTAATCATGTGGTCCTTCTCATCCATCCCTACCTGAAGCGAAGCAAGAGCAGCGACCTGACCAATAATGGGGGCACACATGACCGTATATTGATGGATTTTCAGCATGGCCGAGATGAGCTCTCTATGTCCACACACATAACCTACCCTCCAGCCCGTCATAGCAAAAGCTTTGGAAAACCCGCTCACTAAAAGCGTTCTTTCCTTCATTCCCGGCATCGCGGCAAAGCTTACATGTTTCTCACCTGAATAAGTAAGCTCAGCATAAATCTCATCTGATATAACTACAAGGTTATGCTCTTCTACAATTTTAGCAATCGGAAGCCAATCCTCATATGTCATAATGGCTCCCGTAGGATTGTTTGGATAGCAAAGAACAAGAATCTTAGAACGTGGCGTTAGCTTTGCCAATATCGCATCTGCCGTTAATTTGAACTGATCTTCCGCGAATGTGTGTACAGGAACAGGCTTCCCCCCGCCCAGAAAAGCTATAGGTGAATAGGAAATGTAACACGGCTCCGGAATCAGTATCTCATCACCATCTGTAATTAATGCACGTAGCGCAAGGTCGAGAGCTTCACTGCTGCCAACAGTCACCAGCACCTCGTTAGAGGGCTCATAAGTCACATTAAAGCTAGTAGACAAGTATTCCGCAATACCTTCTCTAAGCTCGAGCAAGCCTGAGTTAGGTGTGTAAGAGGTCCTGCCCTTATCCAAAGCGGCTATGCACGCATCTCTTACTACTTGTGGCGTGACAAAATCCGGTTCACCTACACCAAGCGAAATCACGCCTTTCATTCCCGATGTATAGTCGAAAAACTTACGTATGCCAGATGGTGGCATTTCACGTACTTGTGGCGATAAAAGCTCTCCCATAGAAAACGAACCCATTTTTCTTCCTCCCTTTTTAAACACAAAAAAACCCATCCCATAAGGGACGAGTTATATTTACCCGTGTTACCACCCTAGTTCCGCCCCAACTGGAGCGACACTCTGCAACGTATCCAACAATACGTGTTCCCGCTAACGCTGGAAATGCGGCAGAACCTACTCAAATTTCAGCCTGCTTCTCGGAGATGGCTTTCGGTTACCGCCTGAATGTTGGTTTTCACCTACCCCAACTCTCTGTGAATCAGCCAAATAACGTACTCTTTCTCTTCAACGAATTACATATTTTATTCTACCTGCTTGGGGCTATTATAATCATATCCCATAATGAAAGCAACACAAATCTTATAAATTCTGCAGCTTACTGCTAAGCGAAACCTGGTTTCCCGGCATTTAGTACGCTCTCAGCGGCTTGCAGCACACCAAAACCCGGTTTTCCACCATTTAGTACGCTCTCAGCGGCTTACAACACACCTAAACCCGTTTTCCACCAATTAGTCCGTTCACAGCGGCTTGCAGTACACCGAAACCCGCTTTCCAGGCATTTAGTCCGTTCACAGCGGCTTGCAGCACACCAAAACCCGGTTTTCCACCATTTAGTCCGTCCACAGCGGCTTACAGCTTTCCGACCTCCGGTTTTCCACCATTTAGTCCGTTAACAGCGGCTTACAGCTCTCCGAAACCCGCTTTCCCGGCATTTAGTCCGTTCACAGCGGCTTACAGCTCTCCGAAACCTGGTTTCCCGGCATTTAGTCCGTCCACAGCTGCTTGCAGCTCTCCGAAACCCGGTTTCCCACCATTTAGTACGTCCACAGCGGCTTGCAGCACACCAAAACCCGGTTTTCCACCATTTAATCCGTCCACAGCGGCTTACAGTTCTCCGACCTCCGGTTTTCCACCATTTAGTCCGCTCTCAACGGCTCACACACAAATCTAATAGATCCCTGACCTGCACACTATATCAACCGATTGCACGTCGGCATCATAGCATTATCACACCTCAAGCTTGGACAGGCCTCCGCCGCATCATCTTAAATACTTCGGGCAAAGCCACGCCAAGAAGCACCAAGACAACTCCCACCCACTGAAGCAGGCTTACATCCTCGTGAAGTACGATTGCTGATAGCATAACTGCCACAGGAAGCTCGGAAGCCCCTAGAATGCTCGTCATACCTTCCCCTATATGTGGAACCCCTATCGCAAACAACACCGGAGGAAGGAATGCGCCAAAGAAGCCAAGCAGAATACCGAAAATCAATAAATTTTCCAATAGGAGTCCATTCACTAAAAAGTGAGGTGGGAACAAAATGAACACAAGAAGCATTCCCCCAGTAATCATCCAACCGCTGCGATAAGCCGGGTGAACCGAAGGGACAGCCTTTCCACTAAACACAATGAATAACGAATAGCTCACAGCTGCCAGCAAACCTAACATGACGCCAGTCCAGTTAAAATTATCGACTCCTTGCTGAACAACACCCGCTGCTAGCAATGTACCTCCGAACAGAATGACTAACGTCAGTAACATAATTCCATCTGGCCGCTTCCGTTGTCCAATTGCATGAATAAGTACGCCCATCCAAGTAAATTGAAATAGAAGTAAAATGGCTAGAGAATTAGGAATATAGCGCAACGATTCGTAGTATAGTAACCCCGTAATCGCTTGTGGGGTGCCGGCTGCCATCAGGATCAGCCTCATTTTCCAAGTTACTTTTACCGTTGGCGTCTTTACTGAGTCTGGGTTCGAGATGTGAGATTGCTTCTTACGCCGCTCACGCCATTGAATGACATACACAAGTGCCCATGACATTAGAAATCCAGTGAACAGCTGACTACCTACGACTTCGCCCAACGAATATCCTTGATCATATGCTTTTACAACGATGGTAGATAAAATGCCATAGCATATTGCTCCCACTAGAACGGCTAATCTGTATTTCATTCCTACGATGACCCCCACTTTTTCTAATGATTCCGAATGTAAAACCAAAAAAATCCTACTAGAAATATAGAATCATCAACACATGATTCTATATTCGTAGTAAGGAAGTTAAGGCTTCCCGTAGAGACCCCCACCCTTAATTCGTGAGGTTATACGAAAGAAATATGAATTTTAATTAAGCAACAGGTCGATTATTGCATGCTGATTTAGCTGTTGTCAACAGAAGTTTCCTTTGGAGCTCATTCAATATTGAGGATTGGGATATGGCTGAGGATAGTAACCATAAGGGTACTCCCCATTGGCTTGTTGATAGTAGGCTTGATTGTGATATAGCTGCCGGGCATACATTTGTTGAGGTTGCTGTGGCTGCTGCTGTGGCACTACCGTCATTGTTCCTTGAACCTGGGTTTTATTACAGTCGGTAGGCGGACCTATGAAAACAGTGCTTTTGATGGGAGACAGAGTATCCTTGACCTTCGCTTCGTCTAGACAATAAGTGTGCGCCAAAATATTGGCAGGTGTTAATCTCAAAATGTCGGAGCCTAAAATAACCTCTGGTATTGGCGCATCGAAGATGGACAGAAAATGTGTGTTATCAACCGTTGCTACGATATAATGCCACCAACCTTGCGGTACATTGGCTACTTGACCTGGCTTTAGGGGGAAATGTAGCAGGACATTCGTAAACGGATTAATGACGGAAATAACTGCAGCTCCTGAAATACAATAGACTAGTTCAGCGGCATTCTGATGATAATGAGGTTCTATGACGTTCCCTGTGCTGAGGAAAATATCTAACAACGATGTATTTTCTAAAGTATTGAGCTGCTTGATGGACAACACATTGATATAATTCTGTGCGTTCTTCTTGAAAAGGGTGTTATTGTTCAAATCATAGGTGAACTGCGTCGTTGATGCTGTGTAATCCATATAGGAAGTCAAACCTATTTCCTGCCCTTCTGTATTTGAAATCTATCCGTCACTTTACCTCGATAGAATATGCATATGCCCATCCGCAAGTGCGGATTTTATCGTAAAAAAGCATTCCAGAGGTTTAAGGGATGCTCATTAGTAAAATATTATTGGGGAAAATCCGGAACATACTCATCCCTTATTCCCATAAGCCCGTCTCCGAAGATAATGTTTATTTGATGCTTTACCTTCTTGCTGTCTTTAATGATATACGTAAACCAGCTCTCATAATGAACCGAGGCGCTGTCCAAATCCATGCTCTCTTTATATTTCTTGATCGTTTTCTCGGCAACCTCTATCGGAACTTCAAGATCATCTGAATTCAAGAAAGCAGCTAACTCCTGTGCTTTATTAGCCTTAATAAGCTTTAAGTATTCCTGGGCCATGCTCTCCGAAAATGGAAAATAAGTAACAAAGGAATTATCAATTTTTAAGTGTCCACTGGAATCGTATATAATAACCAAAATTTGCGTTTCCCTGTGCTTTTCCAGTTGTTGAGCATTGTTTCCGTTGTCGGTTATTCTAAATACATATTGCCCATGCTCAGGGCGCGTGCCATTCTCACTTAGATCAATCTTTTCCTCTAAAGTAGCCAGATCGAAGTTTTTCTCAAAACCTTTAATGATTTCTTTGGCTTGCTTCAATTGAGTGACATACGAATTAGTATTGGACAATAGCTTTAGCAAGCCTTCAGCATCCCGGGCTTTGAGTAATTTAAGGAATACCGCCGCTTCTTGTATCGCTTGGTCCATTTCTTTATCGCCAATAAGCTCAGCTTCATTTTCAGTCGCATATTTCTCCAGTTCCGGAAGCAGAAGTTTTATGGTACTTTTATCAACAATATCCATAGTGTCACTTTCCAATAACACCCTAGTCTCGTCAATTATTTGATTGATATTATGATTGCTGCAGTAATAAGCAATGAGGGGTGCTACAGCATAGATATATTTATTTTCTATACCTGATAAGGATTTGATCGTTCGTTGCTTGTGAGTGATGAACAGTTCGCCAACAATAGCCGAAAAGGATTCTGTTAAGGCACCGTCCAAATTCGTTGTGGCCTTCATTATTTGTGCCGTCCCAGTTCCATCAACAAGACTGATATTAGCGAAAATAAAATCAAGCAGCTGAGTTGGATTATCTGGATATGTAGCTAAGTACCTTTTCCAATCAATGTGGTTAATTTGAGTGAAAATATCGTTTATTTTCGCTTTATTGGATTTTTTACTATTTAAGGCCGTCCAGATCTCCTCGTTGTAATTAACTGTGGTTAAATCAGTTCGTTCAGCCTTGGGCATCCAGCCTACAACCTTACCCATAATCTGATCGTGTGAAAGCGGCCCATTGTTGATACTATTGTTGAAGCTTCGCCACCAAACATCTCCCATTACATAGTATTGTTTAGGGGGAATAACTAGATCAATGTCAAACTCGGATAAAAACTTCCTATCCGTCGCCACGGCTCCATTTCCATAAAAGGTGTCTAGCTTACGGTCATTGATATAGATTTGCCCCTTTGTTATTCGTAGAGCTTCTCCAGGAAGAGCAATAACTCTTGCAACGGCATACTCTTGCTGGCTTACCTGATCAGTTCCTTCTTGATTCGCAGTTATTGTGTAACAAATGAAATCTCCTCGTGCGACCTCATGATTCAGATAATAGGAAGCATCCACGACTAACCGTGAACCAATACCGTACTGCATGGAAATAGCCATACTATCGTCATCGATCTTATGTATGAACTGGTTGTCCGTGATTTTCTTTATCACTGGTAAATCATATACGGTAAATTCGTCCTTCATCACTGGCTCATCTTTGCAGCCTGACAAGATCAGCAACGCAGCCAAAGTAATGAATGCCACAACATATTTCTTCATTCACAGCATCTCCCAGCCAGTTACAATAATGTTCCTCTACAACTTAAACGCTAGTAAGACCATATTTGTTCCTAAAAAATACCTAAAAACCCATAATTGACACATCTTCAGGATGGGGGACACTGTGAGGGACTATCGTAAGCTCCAATCATGACCAGTCGCTGACCCGTTACTCGATAATTTCGTATACCTCACTCCAATCAAGCCTCCTCTCAGACCCGTTACTCGACTTTTTCGAGCATCTCCCTCCATTTGAGCCCCTTCGTAGACCCGTTACTCGATAATTTCGTATACCTCACTCCAATCAAGCCTCCTCTCAGACCCGTTACTCGACTTTTTCGAGCATCTCCCTCCATTTGTGCCCCTTCGCTGACCTATTACTCGAAAATCGTACAACTCTCCCCAATCGTGCATCACACAATACCCAGTTACACGACTTTTTCGAGCATCTCCCTCCATACGTGCCCTTTCGCTGACCAGTTACTCGAAAAATTCGTACACCTCACTCCATTCGTGACCCTTCACAGACCCGTTATTCGAAAAATTCGTATACCTCCGTCAAATCATGCCTCCTCCCAGACCCGTTACACGACTTTTTCGAGCATCTCCCTCCATTTGCGCCCCTTCGTAGACCCGTTACTCGAATATTTCGTATACCTCACTCCAATCAAGCCTCCTCTCAGACCCATTACTCGACTTTTTCGAGCATCTCCCTCCATTTGTGCCCCTTCGCTGACCTGTTACTCGAAAATTTCGTACAACTCTCCCCAATCGTGCATCCCACTAGACCAGTTACTCGACTTTTTCGAGCATCTTCCTCCATACGTGCCCCTTCGTAGACCCGTTATTCGAAAATTTCGTATACCTCACTCCAATCAAGCCTCCTCACAGACCCGTTACTCGACTTTTTCGAGCATCTCCCTCCATTTTTGCCCCTTCACAGACCCGTTATTCGAAAATTCGTATACCTCCGTCAAATCATGCCTCCTCCCAGACCCGTTACACGACTTTTTCGAGCATCTCCCTCCATTTGCGCCCCTTCGCTGACCTATTACTCGAAAATATCGTACAACTCTCCCCAATCGTGCATCACACAAGACCAGTTACTCGACTTTTTCGAGCATCTCCCTCCATTCGTGCCACTTAGCTGACCTATTACTCGAAAATATCGTACAACTCTCCCCAATCGTGCATCCTCACAGACCATTTACTCGACTTTTTCGAGCATCTCCCTCCATACGTGCCCTTTCGCTGACCTGTTACTCGAAAATTTCGTACACCTCACTCCATTCGTGACCCTTCGCGGGCCTGTTACTCGAAAATTTCGTACACCTCACTCCATTCGTGTTGCATCACAGCGCCATTAATCGATTCTTTCGAGCATCTCCCTCCAATCTCATCTTTCGACAGACAGCGTCGTTTGTTAATTTCCAGCAACAAAAAACCAGGACTGAGCAGGTAGTTAACCTTGTCTCAGCCCTGGTTTCAAAACCTCTATATATCTTCATGGCGCAGCGAATTTATTAATCCCATATTTACCATAGTGAATTATCACCTGAACTATCAATGGATCAATATCAAAGGATAACAAAAATGTGTACACCAGCATAAAATTGGATTATATTGGAATTTAACGAAGGTGTAACTCGCCTTGTCACATACTATATATAGGAGGCTGAATACGCATGTTCATGTTCAAATTGCTTCCAGTCCTTTTTATTATATTAGGAGCTGTTGGAGTTTTCTTTCCGAGAATTTCCTGGTACCTAGGTATCGGTTGGCAATTCAAAAATGCTGAACCGAGCACAGCAGCCCTTGTTTCAGCTCGAATAAGTGGCATCTTAGCTATCGCTGCAGGTGTTTTCCTTCTTACTTCAGGTATTCTTCCTAATTGACTTATCCAGTCAGCCCAACCTAAAGCTTCACCGGCATAAGCTGCTCTTCCTCCACTTTCCCCTTACCTCTGCTAATGAAATACACAAAGGTCAGAATGAGAGAGACGAGCAGATAAGGTGCAAATCGGGCAACCTGGCTCCACATATCATTATAATTCCCGCTAGATATGACATCTCTAAATCCACGGATCGTATAGGTCATGGGCAGCCAAGGATTCATCGCCTTAGCCCAGCCGGGAAGAAGCTCAAGTGGGAATGTGCCTGCGCTAGACGCAAGCTGAAAAATCATTATTAGCAGCACAACAAATCGGCCAGGCAAATCCAACCACGTCACAATGGCTTGGACCATGAACATAAACGTAAAGCCCGCCAAAGCGGTATACAAATAGAAGAGCGGAACACTCTGAACTTTAAGCCCCAGTATATAGACAAGAATTGTTACTGCAATTAGGGACTGGGCTAAGCTAATGCAAGCGAAGGTTAGTGTTTTGCTAACAAATACAGAAATTCCGGATGCCCCGTCAACGATACTGCTTCGGGCAGATATGATCGTCGTAAACACAAGTGCACCCGCAAATAAAGCCATAGAAATAAAGTACGGCGCTATACCGTTACCATATATCGTCACCTTCCGCTCGTTACTCGATATCATCGCGACGGGTTGGGCAAGCATTTGGATCATTTTATCATTGGCTTTAATCATTGAAGTCTTATCCGCAGCTTCAGTTAATTTACTAGCCAATTCATGCGCACCATTGACAAGCTTTCCTGCTCCTTCACCTAACGGCGCAGTTGCAGCATTCAGCTGCGAAGCCCCACTAGCGACCTTACCTACTCCCCCTACCATTTGCCCTAGTCCAGTATGTAGCTTCGTTGCTCCTACATTTAATTGTTTCGCACCTTCGGCTAGCTTGCTGCTGCCCGTTGTGATTTGATTAAATTTAGAGTTATATTCCTTTAATCCTTCATAGATCTGTTTTTGACCTGTTTGCAGTTCCGTTACCCCTCGAAGCATTGAATCCTGTCCTGTGCTCAGCTTTTGGCTGCCAGCTAGCAGCTTCTGCTGTCCAGAATAAAGAGCCCCACTCGCAGCTTGAAGTTTTTTCTGTCCGCTTAGCAGTTCCTTGGTGCCCTTAGCAACCTCTTGGCTAGCTGCTAACAGCTTCTGCAGCTGAGGGTCGGAAGCAAGACTCTCATTGGAATCCATCGCCTTCTGTAGCCCTGTAGCAACCTGTGCGCTCCCAGTAGACAGCTCATCAATAGATGACAACGATGATCCCAGTCCATCATTCAGCTGCCCGCTTCCGGTCACCGTGCTTTGCAGGCCAGCCGTTAGTTGATCAGCTGCAGCCTTAGAAGACTTTATTCCGGCAGTAATAGCCGTTGACCCCTGCTCGGTCTTCAATGCGCCTTCCTGTAACCCTATTCCAGCAGCAGCAAGCTTCTTGGCTCCCAACGACAGCTCAGAAGCCCCGTTATTTAATTGAATGACTCCCGTTTGCAATGCACCCGCTCCATCTTTTAACAACCCTACGCTACTATCCAGAGTGCCCGCACCCTTCGCAAGCTCAGCGAGACTGGAGCTGAACTTTACTATGCCATCGTTGAGCTGAACGGCACCTGTATTCAAGTCATTCGAGCCTTTACTGGCTAAGGAAAGTCCGCTGCTTAACGACTCAAACTGTGTAAATATACTGCGCGAGTATGCCTCGGTAACATTATGAGAAAGCCTTTCTTTAAGCTCCTTCGATACATTTTCACTAATCTGTCCAGCCACGAAATTGTAATAGCTATTCGATTCAAAAAGGATAGATGCCTGTTTCGGATTATCACTCGACAATGTAGCAATATCCTGAGAGAAATTAGCCGGGATCGTAATAGAAGCATAATAATGATTACCCTTCATTCCTTGGTCGGCTTCTTCCTTGTTGACGAAGCTCCAAGCAAAGCTGTTGTTATTCGATAACTCGTCAACAAAGTCTTTACCAACGTTTAAGCTTTTTCCTTCATAGCTTGCTCCCTGATCCATATTAACGATAGCAACCGGGAGATTGCTGAGCTGTCCATAAGGATTCCAAGTCCCTCTAATCAAGAATCCACTATATAGGGTGGGTATAAAGGCAACTGCAATAAAGCTAATGACAAGCATCGGCTTATGTATGAAGTAACGGAAGGATTGCTTGAATACGTGAAAGGGATGCATAGAGTACCTCCGATTTTGTAAAAAAGTTCAGTGGTAGTATGTAACCTTTACCTTCCCAATATTCAGCTTTAACCGATCTATCTGTGCACAAAAAAACCGCCCCCCTCATCGAGAAGGTACGGTTTTGTTATTTAGACAGAGGAGTAAGCTTTTGTTTAATCCGACTAACTGCTTCTCTTGTGATGGCTTCTCCAGCAGCGATACAAATAGCTGAATCTTTGAAGCTAAGCTGGTTGTAACCAAGATCAGGGCGTAATATGACATCCGCTAGCTGTAATTCTTCCTTTACAATCCTCGAGCTCATCATATCAATAGTATTCATAAGTGAATCTATAAAATTTCTAGCTGTCCCCTTAGCAAAAGACTCCGCGCAAATATTTACAGCAATAACGATATCAGCACCCATACTTTTTACGAGAGCCGCCGGTACGGGATGAATGACCCCTCCATCGACAAGAGTCTTTCCTTCATAGCTCACAGGACGCATAATCGCAGGAATGGCTGTACTTGCAGCAATCGCATTGGCAAGTAAACCTTTTTGCATAATATGGGCTTCTCCTGTTGAGGCATCCGAAGCTACAGCGGCAAAGGGAATAGGTAGATCCTCAATAAGCCTCTTGCCTAAATGCTGTTCAATAAAACCAATCATAGGTGTATTGTGCACAAACGAGCGCTTAGGGAAGGTCGGTCGAAGCAACTGGCCCCATCGCATTTTTGATAGAACACGAATACAGTCCTCCACAGGCATCCCGGCCGCATAAGCACCGCCTACTAATGAGCCAACACTAGTGCCCGCAATTCTATCAATAGGAATACCCTCTTGCTTCAACACCTTTAGTACACCTAGATGAGCCATTCCTCTGATTGAACCACTACCTAAAGCTAATCCAATGATTGGTCTTTCGCCTGGTTTACGTATTCGCCCAAAGCGCAGATGGCTACTATAGATCGTGCGACCCCCACTTAGAACATAAGCTTTCTTCACTATTCCTTGTAATTCCTGCACATTATTAGTTAAGTAGGGAAAGAGACTAAGTACTCGAAGTGCATCCTCCGAGATTATCGTTTCTTCTTCCTTAGCTCCCTCTTTTCTCACAAAATATGTCGCCAGCAGCGGAATATCCTCTACTCGTTCGCGAAGAGGTGGAACATGTAACGTATATACGCCAGGAATATCTAAGGATTCAGTACTGGTCAATACGATACGTGTCTGGGTATCCGTTTCTATAATTTGTTTTAAGATAGGCACTGTTAATTGCTCAGCATGTTCAACAACAATTGTACCTCCTTTAGCCGCACGTACTCTCGAATCCCAAGTAAGTAAGTCAAACTTATTTCCATTGAGGGTCAGAATCGGATAATGGCCTTGTGATCCTGTTTGATGAAGCTTTCTGGCGATACTCATCTTGCCCGTACCCGCTTCGCCTACAATAAGAACGTGTTCTTTTCTTACAGCTAGACGTTCTATATTCTGAAGTAGCTCTTGCATAGACGGACTCACACCGATGAGCACGCCGTAACGTTCCTGCTCCTCCGTTTCCTGCTGCTTCATAATGATTTGACTCTTTGCATGCTCCTCTAACACGCGCTCATTGGAGCTCTGAATTCGCTTAATCATAGCTTCAACAATTTGTTTGCGGAAATCGGCATTACTATCCATTAACAGTAGCATCCCTTTACGAGAAACGGTGAGCGTATGGACATCATCAACGGCTTCGACATGAGCACTGACAGGATCTCCTGTCAAACAAGACATTTCTCCAAAAAAATGCCCTCTTTGTAAAATAGCTAATTCAACTTTGCTTTCCTGCTTTAGATATACTCGTGCTTGGCCTGACACGATAATATGGACACGGTCGCTAACCTCACCTTGCTGCATAACAAGCTGTCCGGACAAATATCGTTGTTCCTGCATCTCTATATTTAACTGCTCTAGTTCTTCGGCAGATAATTGCTCCAAAATCGGATAGGCCTGATAGGGATGTTGCAATACTTCTACCTCCTTACGACTATAAGCACAATTAGATTTCCTTATTATTCCTCTATTGTGGTGTCTTTGCGTATAGATTGCAAGCAACATTTAAATGCACAAAAGCTGACTTCGCATAATTGCGAAAGTCAGCTTTTGATTCATATATTTGCGAATTAGAATCTTACTGCAGCATTCTTAGCGTTCTCTATACCTTGTGCAACAATTGCTTCCGCTTGATCTGGCAATTGATTGTGGCCTTCAACAATAACATTTTCGAAGTTAGTAACACCGAAAAATGCCATAATATTGCGAATGTAATTGAAGGACATTTCTGCAGCAGCTGCAGGACCTTCAGAATAAATACCGCCACGTGCATTCAAGAGAGCAACTTTCTTATCAGGAATTAAACCTACAGGACCTTGTGCTGTATAGGAAAAAGTTTTGCCTGCTTCATAAATATAGTCAATGTACGTATGAAGAACAGCTGGAATTGTAAGATTCCAAAGCGGGAATCCAAATACAACTTTATCAGCTGCAAGGAATTGCTCAAGATATTTGCTTGAAACATCAGTTGCTGCTTTTTCTTCTGCTGTAAGATCAAAACCGCGAGCCGCTTTGAATTTACCATTAATCATGTCTGCATTCAAATATGGCAATGTTTCTTTGAACAAGTCCAGCTCGATGACAGTATCTTCTGGATGGCTTGCTTTGTAGCTGTCCAAGAATGCTTGATATAGCTTAACACTAACTGCTTGCTCAATTGCACGATCGTTTGCTTTGACGAATAATACAGTACTCATATGAATAACCTCTTTTCATGTTTTGGTTAGTTAATAACTTAAAGTAACTACCATTACTATATACAGTTTTTCTTCCGCTCACATCAGCAATTAGGCTGAATCCAAGCATAAAAAAACCGCCATTAGGCGGAGGTCGAGTCTTAAGACTTTAGATGTAGATCAATGGACAATGCTATTCAGTAGGTTGGAAAAGGTGGACTGCAAATAGTGCCGCCTGTGTACGGTCCGTAAAATTAAGTTTGCTAAGAATGCTGCTTACGTGTGTTTTTACCGTTTTCTCAGCTACGACGAGTTCTTGGGCAATTTCCTTGTTGCTATGTCCCTTAGTAAGCTGCTCCAGCACTTCGAGCTCTCTAGGAGTCAAGGACTCGATCGCTTCACCTCTTGGAAGCTTCTTTGGCTCACTCTGCTGTGGAATCAGCTGGCTAAGAAGCGCATTCGAGATATCGGGGTGAAGCTGGATATTCCCTTTGAATGCACTGCGAATGGCTTCTACTAATTGATCCGGATCGACTTCCTTAAGCATGTAACCGATCGCGCCCGTTTGAAGGGCAGGAACGATATGACTTCGATCGGAAAAGCTTGTCAGCACAAGAACTTTCACATTCGGATGCTGCTCAGCTATTAGTGCACTTGCCTCTATTCCATCCATAATGGGCATATTCAAATCCATGAGCACGATATCCGGCTGTAATTGTGCTGTCAGTTCAACTGCTTCCTGCCCATTATGAGCTTCTCCAACAATTTCGAAATCTGGTTGCGTGCTTAGAAAGAAAGAAATTCCCTTCAAAACAATCTGATGATCATCTGCTAGTAATATTTTTATTTTCAAAGCTGTTCCTTCTCCTCGTTGCAAATTTCCTCTACCTGTGTCATAGGAATAGTTACTTTGACGATCGACGGTTTTCCCTTGCCGCTAGTAATCGTTAATTCGCCCCCTAACGATTCAGCTCTTTCCCGCATAGACGTCATTCCCAGCGTGAACTTCCCTTTCTTCTTCTCGATTGAGAAGCCCCTACCCTGGTCAGAAATAATAAGACTAGCGTCCGTATCTGATTTAACCAATCGAATATGGGCCGTGTTCGTGCCAGCATGCTTCTTTACGTTATTGAGCGCTTCTTGACCGATTCTCCAGAAGGCTTCTTCAATCGCACGAGGTAATTCCTTAATTCCCTCTGCCTGCTCATAGACAAACAGATTGATGTCTTGCCCATATTGCTTCAATGCTGGAAGTAATCCGTTCTCTAAGCCCGCTGGACGCAGCTGCCAGATGAGAGATCGCATTTCCTTTAGTACCTCTTGCGACACACGGCTTATTTCCTGCAACGATTGTTCGGCAACAGGCTCTCTTCCAGCCAGCAGTGCTTCAGCCCCCTTCGCTAGGAAGGATAAGGAAAACACCTTCTGAATAACGGAATCGTGCAAGTCACGCGCCATTCTGTTCCGCTCTTCCAATAAGGCAAGCTCGCTTCGCTGCTCGTAAACCCTTAGATTTTCGATACTTAACGTAAAATGGTCCCCGAGGGAATACATGAAATCCTCATAATACTCGTCAAAATGCTTGCTATTGGGGCTACTAATAAGTAAAACACCTATTGGATGACTCCGAGTACGAAGCGGAATCGCAATAGCTGAACCGTAAGTAGGTATGCCTATGGCCGACAAAGAACTCCCAGCATTATGCTTACACGAATCAATAACCAGTCGATTTTCCCTAAAAGCAATTCCAACTAGGCCAGCCTCGTCCAGAGGGATGGACTCCCATGTATTGGTGACAAGCTTGTCCTTGTATTGGGCGCTTAAAGATAGCTCGTTGTTCCGATGAATAAACAGGGATACATGTTCCCAGTCGAAGGCATCCCCAATAATGCTGACCGCTTTAAGAGGTAGCTTATGAATATCCGGTATGGAGTTAATCTGTTGTATTACATCACCGAGCTTGGCATATAAGATTGCGCTCTGCTCTTGTGCTTCATAAAGTCGAATCCGCTTTATCGCTGTTCCGATTTGCAAGGCCACTGCCTGTAGCAATGCCAGCTCATCCTCAGAATAATGTAATTTCCCTACTGATGCGACATTTAATAAGCCGAAACGGTCCTTACCCGCATTAAGCTCAACGGTGGCGTGATGAGAAATACCTTCCGTATCGCCCACATTGTGCATCTCGGCATATTTAATCCTTCTGCACTCTACAATGCTGACAGCAGCATCCAGCTCATTCTGGCGATAGCTTGCAATGCATGCACATTCCTCACCGCACATTACAGCATAAGCTCCAGACGTTAGTGCAGGCGGGAGATTCTGTGAAGCAAGGCACTGGTTGCCTGGTAGTTCATCTAATAGAAAAATCCAACCAATAGATAAGCCCGTAACTTGAAGCAGCTTGTTTAGAACGGCATCCAGCATCGGGTCCATTTCATTGGTAGAATTCAGCATCTCCGCGATTTCTTTGAGCGCCTTTAGCTCATATGTACGAATTTCTCGGGACATCAGTCTCCCCTCCTACTCATGCCCCATTATACACCGCTAACATCTACCTTGCATGATTCATGGCGAAATTCCATTCACATTTTGATCATCAGGTACCTCCTGTGGCAATTGCTTGGATGCGCTTGGAACCTCACGTTTTTTCGCATTAATCGATTCAGAGGCATAGATAATAACGGATACCTGTCCTCCTTGAGAGATGGCACGTATGAGTATTGGCTGATTGTATTTATTCTGAAAAACAAAGTCAGGACCATACCAGCTAACAGTGGCATCGCGTCCTGGGGGCACATAGGGAACCCGACGGCTGTGGGAATATCGCTGGACGATCTGCAGCCCGGCGCGATCTACAGCATTGTACAGCGTAGATGAGGTTTGGCAAATCCCGCCCCCAATACCTTCAGAAATCTCACCTCTTACAATAATTTTTGCACGCAAATACCCTTTCTGCTCTGTTCTGTTACCGACAACCTGATTAAATGAGAATGACTCTCCGGGAAAAACGAATTGGTTGTTAATGGCTTGAGCAGCTAGGAGAATGTTATGCGCGCGGTTTTTATTGTTCGAATTAAAGTAGGTTGTATATTGGCCAATAGGCTTCTCCTTTACGGACTCAAGTAATTCGCTATCTACCTTGGGATACACTTTATTCTGCGGTACTTCTAGATTAGACGAAGTTCCCTCGATCATAAAGCTGTAGAATTGCTCGGCAAATGCGCGACGATCCAGCTTATACCCAAATTGCCCTGGAAAAATACGCCCCCAGCCGTCTAATCCAGCATTAACAGGAGCTCGATACGAGAGCTTGTCTAACTCATCCATCAGCTTACTTAATTTGTCATCATTTACTATCGGTAAACCAGAGAAAGGAAGCACGTATTCCGAGCGTTGAATACTGGCAATGGATTTCCCTTGTTGAGTAACAGTTAGGCTCTCTGGATGAAGAGCTTGTTGAACTAGCATCATAATGCCAACAATTGCGTGCAGCCCCACATTACCTACCACCTATTCACGTTATAGTCAGAGGAATGACTATAACGTGTGTTAAACATTGGCTTATTATCCTACATAAATCTCCCTGTGTTCGCCCACAATATAATTTGACGATCGGAGTGAAGCAGACGATGAAGCGAAAATAAGACGATCGGAGTGGAGCAGATGATGAAGCGAATAAGTCGCGTCGGTTTAGCGCTATTATCAATGGTCATGATGTATACTCTCCTGTCGGATAGTTCAACTTCCTTTGCCGCAAAGGAACCCACAATAGCGAAACCTCTGCTCATTCTCACCGTTCGGTCAAGTCTTAACGCGACATCATACAGTACGCTTAAGATTAATAGTCCTGACTTAGTCAGAGCTCTATCTCGTCCCAAGAAGGAAAAGCTGAATGACGCTTCCCTTTTGCCGGATTTGCAGATCAGCTTGCTGCTGGGTCAAGAGGGAGTGCAGCTGCGCATGGAACGTTCGGGAAATCTGTGGAATGAGGCGACAAGGGAACATTATTTGCTCCCTCAAGTTACGGTAAATCGATTAAGGAATTATGCTGCAGCATTGAGGAATAGTCACTACGGAAGATTAACGCGGTGGGATGACGCGAAAAATATAGTAAACCGCAAAAGCATGTTCTCCGTTACGGATTTAGAAACGGGGTTAACCTTCAAGGTTCAACGCCGAGCTGGGAGCAGTCATGCGGATGTTCAGCCTTTAACCAAGGAAGATACGGCGATCATGAAACAAATCTATAATGGGCGTTGGAGCTGGAAGCGGAAACCGATTATCGTTCACTCTAGTCAAGGAAGATTAGCGGCGTCGATGAATGGCATGCCCCATGGTGGTGACGGAATACCAGACAACGACTTTTCGGGCCACTTCTGCATACATTTTCAAGACAGCACATCCCATAAATCAAATACCCCCGATCCAGCGCATCAATTAATGATCCACAAGGCCGCGGGTAATCTTCGTTCCTATTTAGATGCTGCTTCTCCCGACATATTGGCAGAAAGCTTCATTGAGGCTATGTATCAGCAGGATGAAGAGCTACTTAGCCAAGTTTGGGTAGATGCACCGAAAGATAAGCTGGCTGGTTTCATCCGAGAACTGCAATCTCTTACGTCCATTCGCATTCGCAAGCCAAGCAAAAAAAGTGGTCAAGCGGATCAAGAGAATAATCAGGTCACAGATGATCGTTTATTAGCTGAAATAAAGCTTCCTGTCGCCATCAATGTGCCCGGCAAGCCAGAGCGGAACAGCACCTATACCTTCAGGATCACAAGAGAAAGCCCGCAATTACCTTGGCGCATAGTGGATGTTCGGAGTTGAATGTTTATTCTACTCCAGCTTGATTCCGTATATTTTGCCTCCTCGGGAGGCCATAACAGCATAATTGTTGAAAATAGCCGGAGAAGCTTCGATGTTCGTCCCGATGTTTAAGCTACCAAGCACCTTACCGCTGCTAGCGGAGATAACGGATACGATGCCTACCGAATTTGCTTGTATGAGATAGGCTTTGCCTGCATTGTCGTAAACGTCCACAGGAGAGGACCAAGCGTAGTTTTTCATCTGCAATCTCCACACTTCTTTGCCGGTTTCTTTGTCCAGCGCCACCATCAATCCCCCACTGAAAGTACCATAGCGGGCAATCGTAAAGATGACTAGGTTGCTGATTTCCTTTTTCCCCAATACTGGAGTTGCTAGCAACCCACCATTCACCGGATGAGCGCCTAATAGCGAGAAGCAAGGGTATTTATTCTGCCAAATCACTATGCCCGTCAACCCATCAATTTTCCGAATATAGGAACTCCCTGACTTCCCTTGCTTATCAACCTCTGTCCCCGTATATAAATAGGGCACTCCGTGCTCTTGCTCAATGACTATCGAGGCATCTGTATCATCGATTGGAGGAAGCGACCACTCTGGCTTGCTCGTTTTTAGATTCAGGGCTAGAATACTACCACCATTATCACCAAAGTACGCTACATCGTTGTACATTGCTAAGGAATTTTCTATTCCTTGATAATTGTTCCCTGCGACTTTGTAACGGTATTTGCTAATGACTGGTGCAATCTTAATCGATTTCTTGCTTCGGTCGAACACCGTATTGAGCTTTATATGATAGACTAATCCGTTTTCTCCGCCGACGATAAGGGTATCTTCCAAGCGATTGAATACCGCTGAGCTGTCAAAGGCCCCCCAAGTCCGATAGGCAAATGGGTCTCTCCCGTTCACACGAAGAAGTTTTTTCTGATCGATTAGGCTGTATAAGTTAAAACCGATAGTACCATTCTCGGGAATTCCCTCTCCCACATAGAGCAACGGATAGCCGCGAGCATCTACCGAGACACTCCCTTTAATGGGATTGCCCACCTTAATGGGACTTCGTGTTTCCTCACCGGATTCCAGCTCCATGAAGTAGACATATCCGTCTAAAGAGGCATAGATCACCTCGGTAAAATCAGGCTTTGTAAGAAATTTGGCCTTCACGTTCATCGTACGTAAAATATCTGGAGCCCATTTTACGATGGCGGGCTGACCTGTCCAGCCGGCTCCGCCTCCCCAAGAGCTCAATTTCGTTTTCTTTGTCCACGCGATCTTAGGCTGAAACAGACTCATATCTGTCGTGCCAAAGGAAGGAGCACTTCTCTCGTTCGTGCCTCGAAAGGTCAATATCCCCTCTACTTCTGTATATTTTTCCGGGAAAGCTTGCTGTTGAATGGGGGTTTGCTCCCACTGATAGGAAAAAAGACTTTTGGCTTGGGCGATTCCCTGGTACGTACAAATGAGGATGATTGCTAGAATCAAGGTCTTTTTTCCGAAGTACATCTCTATCTATTCCCTCCCTAAAATCAGAATCAAATAGAGTGTACCTATTCACCGCCGAGAAGCTTGTCAAACGGTCTGCGTGAATTACAGGATTGTTTGTCGGATTAACAGCAATGTCATCGGAATTCTGCGGGCAGCGGTTTGTAACGGAATAGCCGATGGTAGAGAGGGTAGCTATAACATGTATGCTTACCTCGATCCAGACCACATCGCACGGAAAAATAACCATAAAATGTATGTCTAATGTCTCCCAAACCGCATCGCATGGACCAGTAACTATACAAAGTATGCTTATTGCGACCCGAATGGATGTACTGCGGAATTTGAGATAGTATATATTCATAAAACTACAGAAAAAGCCACCTCGCGGTGGCTTTCTCTACTTCTTGTCCTTAGTTATTCACTCTAATATTTACCTTACTCACACTCAACCTCAAGCATTCTGATACTGAGCCTGATGAAGCCTGCTATATATTCCACCAGATGCGATTAGCTCCTGATGTCCGCCTTCTTCGGCGATGCCGCTCTCATCGACAACGATAATTCTATCTGCATTTTTGATTGTTGTTAGACGGTGGGCGATGACTAGTGTTGTGCGTCCGATAGAAAGCTCTGCTAGAGATTTCTGAATAGCTGCTTCTGTCTCGGTATCTAGCGCTGAAGTTGCTTCATCCAGAATGAGAATCGGAGGGTTTTTCAGGAACATTCTGGCGATCGACATCCGCTGCTTCTGTCCTCCAGATAGCTTGACGCCCCGTTCACCAATAATGGTGTCCATACCTTCCGGCAGCTGAAGAATCATCTCCTCTAGGGACGCCCTTCTCGCTGCATTCCATATTTGCTCTTCTGTAGCGTTCAAATCCCCGTAAGCAATATTTTCTCTAATTGTACCCGCAAATAGGAAAACATCCTGTTGAACGATACCGATATGCTTTCGCAAAGACTGCAGCTTCATCTTACGGATATCGATGCCATCTACAGTAATCGTCCCCTCATCTACATCATAGAAGCGAGGCAGCAGGCTGCAAATCGTTGTTTTCCCCGCTCCAGACGGACCAACGAATGCTATCGTCTCTCCTGCTTTAATATTTAGGCTAATGTTACTGAGAATGCTCCTGCCAGGCTCGTAGCCGAATGAGACTCCTTGGAAGCTAATGTTTCCCTGCAAAGAATCAACAGCAATGGCATCCTTAGCGTCCGCAATGTCCGGCTCCGTATCGATGATCTCAATGTATCTCTTGAATCCAGCGATGCCCTTTGGATAGCTCTCAATAACAGCATTGATCTTCTCAATAGGACGGAAAAAGATATTAGATAAGAGCAAGAACGCCATAAACTCTCCAAGCTCCAGCTTGCCTTGAATGAAAAACCATGCTCCGCAAATCATAACGAATACCGTAATCAGGCGCATCATCATATAACTGACAGATATACTTTTAGCCATAGTTTTGTAGGCCAACAGCTTGGTCTCGCGGAAGCTCTTATTATCTTTAGCAAATAGTTTCTTCTCATGCTCCTCATTAGCGAACGATTGAACAACACGAATACCGCCAACGTTTTCTTCAATTCTAGCATTGAAATTGCCGACATCACCGAACAATCTCCGGTAAGTCGTCGTCATTTTGCCGCCGAACACAATGATAAGCCATGTCATGATCGGAATAATAATAAACGTAAGCAAAGCGAGCTCTAGATTGATGTGAGCCATAAGCGCGAAAGAGCCCGCAAGCGTCATGATCGCGATGAAAACATCCTCGGGACCGTGGTGGGCAACCTCCCCAATTTCATTCAGATCGTTAGTTACCCTTCCTACCAGATGCCCCGTCTTATGATTATCGAAGAAGCGGAACGACAGCTTCTGTATATGCTCGAACATTTTCCGCCGCATATCCGTCTCGATGTTAATCCCGAGCATATGTCCCCAATAAGTTACGACGTAGTTAAGCACCGTATTCAGCGCGTATATACCCAACAGGGCTACGCAAGCAAGCACGATCATCGGCCAATTTTCTCCAGGCAGCAGATCATCAATGAAGTTTCTAACCGCGAGTGGGAATGCTAGCTCCAGTAATCCGGCGATAATAGCACAAGTAAAATCGAGCACAAACAAGCCTTTATATGGGCGATAATAGGAAAAAAATCTGCGTATCATTGTTCATCTCACTCTCCTGTTCCCGAGCAACCAGTTGTCTTTACACTTACATGATTTTAAGAGATTATTAATCTTTATGTCAATTAAACGTATGATAGACAAGAAAAAAAGCACCTCCAAACCCCGCAGTATCGTCGCTGGGGTTGGAGGTCTTTTTCACATTCCTCTTACATTAAGCAAACATCCCGTTAAAGTTAGACTGATAGGATAGAGTTTAGGAGGTGAAGCTAACATGTATTATGATGAGGATCGCGTACCGTTCGAAGATTCTGAAGAGGAATCCCAAAATTAGATTAAGGAACCTTCACGACAAAAGAAACAATAAAAGGCTTGTCATTACGCTGAAATTGTCCCCAGATTTTATAGACCCCACTCGTTGGAAAGCTAGTCCTAAACTGCGCGTCTGGCCCCTTAGCACTCTCATCCGTAGGATGAACGTGAAGATATTGCTCCGCATCCGAACTGAGGATAACGACATGACCGACAGCTCCCAAGTATGGCTGAAGGTCTTTAATCGGTTTTCCCGTATGGACATCGATCATATTAAAGTTTAAGTTCACGTCCATATTGGCCATTAACTGATCAAAGGAAAGTGTGACTTCAATATCACCGACCTTTTTTACAAGACTAGACTCCGGATTTATCCCCTCTTGCACAGAATATTTTCCTTCCACCGTAACCCAATGACTCTGTGAAGTAGCGCCGCTTCCCGTCGGGATATAATCTGCAATTAGCTTGTAGCTACCGGCACTTGGGAGCTTTGTCTGAACAACAAAGGTCCCCTCTTCCTTATACTCCGGGTGGATATGGTCGAAATAAGACAAATCCTTGCTCACAACAATTAAATGCATCTTCTTCTCATGATTAATATCGAAGGATTTAACTGCTTTGCCTTCCTTGTCTTGAATTTGTATAGTGACCTCGGTAATCTCCCCAGCTGTCAGCTTACTGGTTGAGAATGTCCAGGAAGCCGTTGTGGTGTCCTTATGCTCCGAACCATCCGCTCCTCCATGAGCGCCATGTCCTGTAAATGTTTCATGAGCCCCATGTCCCGTAGATGTTTCTTGAGCGCCATGGCCCATAGCGTTATGATTGGATTTTTTGGTGCAGGCAGTCATAACCATTAACACCATTGCAATGGTTACCAGCATTAACAATACTCGCTTCATGAAGGATTCCTCCGATAGTTTAAAGCTTTACCCTCTGTAATCTAAGCGCATTAAGCACGACGGATACTGAGCTCAGGGCCATAGCCGCTCCGGCCAGCCAAGGAGCAAGAAATCCACTGGCTGCTATTGGAATACCAATGACATTGTAGGCTAAAGCCCAAAATAGGTTTTGCTTAATGTTTGACATCGTTTTGCGACTCATCGCAATGGCATCAGGAATGCTGTTCAAGTCTCCACGCATCAGGGTAACATCAGCAGCTTCCATTGCAACGTCTGTTCCCGTACCGATGGCCATTCCGATATCAGCTGTAGCCAGCGCTGGAGCATCGTTAATGCCATCCCCAACCATGGCGACCTTCTTGCCGCTAGCTTGCAATTTCTTCACTTCATTCGCTTTGCCCTCAGGTAGCACCTCAGCAAATACTTCCTGTATGCCCGCTTGAAGTGCAATTGCATGGGCAGTCCGCTCATTGTCACCTGTTATCATCACAACCTGAATCCCCAAATCTTTTAGTCTTGCTACAGCCTGCTTGGAGGACTCCTTAATTGTATCTGCGACTGCAATCAGTCCGGCGTATGATCCATTAATAGCGACAAGCATAGCCGTTTTTCCTTCACCTTCAAGACTGCCCATTCGCTCCAGCGCAATTTCAATATTAACGCCATTTTCTGCCATTAGCTTACGGGTACCAATCAGTAGCTCTTGACCCTCGATGACGGCTTTCACACCGTGCCCGGGAATGGCTTCGAACGAATCTGTCATTAGTAGCTCGATTCCGCGCTCTTGAATACCGTTCACAACAGCTTCGGCCAGGGGATGCTCCGAATTTTTCTCGGCAGATGCTATCCATGCTAAAATTTTATCGTCATTTTTCAAGCTAGGCAGCACTTCAATGTCCGTCAGCTCAGGCTTACCCTTCGTTACTGTTCCCGTCTTGTCCAGCAGTATCGTGTCAATTCGATGAGTCGACTCAAGATGCTCCCCACCTTTGAACAGGATTCCTAGCTCAGCCGCCCGACCTGATCCCGCCATAATAGACGTCGGCGTAGCTAATCCCAGCGCACAAGGGCATGCAATAACTAGAACAGCTATTGCCTTCTCCAACGCACCTGAGAAGTTACCGCTCTCCACTGCAAAATACCAAACCAAGAACGTCACAACTGCAATCCCCACAACTATTGGAACGAAGATGCCTGAGATAACATCCGCTACGCGCTGTATAGGTGCCTTTGACCCCTGTGCTTCTTCAACGACTTTAATAATTTGGGATAGAGCCGTTTCCTTCCCTACCTTAGTCGCCCTTACCTTTAATACCCCGTTCTTATTTAAGGTAGCCCCGATTACTGTATCTCCCCCACGTTTCTCAGCAGGAAGACTCTCTCCGGTAAGCATGGACTCATCCACAGCAGACAACCCTTCAATGACTATTCCGTCGACGGGAATTTTAACCCCTGGTTTAACTAAGAATACATCCCCAGCTACAACCTCTTCGACCGGGATATTTACTTCTTGGCCGTCACGTATAACGAGAGCAGTCTTTGCCTGCAATCCCATTAGTGTTTTGATTGCTTCGGACGAACGTCCTTTTGCCAACGATTCGAATAATTTACCCATCAGAATCAATGTAATTAACACAGAGCTTGTCTCGTAATACATGTCGACTTGATGATGATGGCTACCTATGGATTGTATCGTTAAGTAAAGACTGTAGAAATAAGCAGCAGAAGTTCCTAGAGCAACAAGAACATCCATATTCGCACTTCCATTACGCAAAGCTTTATAGGCTCCAACATAAAACTGCCAGCCTATAATGAACTGAACAGGAGTAGCAAGCGTCAGCTGAAACCAAGGATTCATGAATAATTCTGGTACCCAAATCCATGATGTAAAAGAGAAGTGACCAACCATCGCCCACAGTAGCGGAAGAGACAAGAGAACCGAAACCAGTAGCTTAAGCTGCTGCCTGCGTACCTCTTTCTTCCTATCTGCGCCAATGTCCCTCTGCTCCTCCTTCTCTTTGGCGTGATAGCCTAGCTGCTCCACCTTCTTAATTAAATCGGGAAGTGAAACAGATGAAGCACTATATTGTACTTGAGCAGTTTCAAGCGCCAAATTTACTGTAGCCAGGGAAACCCCCTCAAGCTTGTTTAACCCTTTCTCAATCCGATTCGCACAAGCGGCACAAGTCATTCCAGTAATCTGCAGAGAAGCTTGCTGTCCGCTATTTGAAGAATTCATTGTGTCTGTACTCATAATGATCAGCCTCGCTCACTTCATACCCACTAGGGGTATATTTTATTGTAAAAAAAGAGGCCATCAACGATGACCCCGAATGTAATTAGACAATATCGTACCCTTGATCCTCGATAGCCTCTTTAATCGCTTCTACAGTTGTTGTAGCTTCGTCGTAGCTAATCGAGACAGAACCTTTGGAAAGATCCACTTTAGCCTCTGCACCTAGGTTTTTCATCGCACCTTCTACTGAGCTTACGCAATGACCACAGGACATTCCTTGTACGTTTAATGTAATATTTGACATCTATTATCCCTCCAAAATGTATTATTTCATTAATTTATTAACCGTAATCAGCAATTCATCAATGACCTCGTGATCACCAGACTGGATTCTATCGACAACGCAGCTTTTCATGTGACCTTCAAGCAGTAGCTTTCCAACGCTATTAAGCGCTGACTGGGCAGCGGCAATCTGATTCAGTACGTCATCACAATAAGTATCCTTTTCAATAAGTCCTTTAATCCCGCGAATCTGTCCTTCAACCCGATTCAATCTTGAAATGAGATTCGACTTCATTTTATCCGAATGATGGCTTTTTCTTTCCTGATCCTTATCATTCGAATTGGCAGAACAATGATCATCGTGAGCATTTTGAACATTGTCTACTTTGTGCTCTTCAGCCATATGTGACCACCTCACAATCCCATTCTAATATACCCCCACGGGGTATGTCAAGTGGCGAAAAACTAATATCCTGCTTTTAGCCTACGCTCTCATTAATTGATTTCTCACTATTATGTCACACATTGTAAACTTGTATGTTGACTATGTATGCGCAACACTCTAAAATATAAAAATAAAGCGATAAATGACAACGTGCCTAGAAACACGGCGGAAGAGAAAGGAACCTCTTTTTCTTCCGCCCTTCTGTGTTCCAAATCAATTTTTGAAAGGTGAATATGATTATGAACCAATACCAAATTCTACTCTTCTATAAATATGTACCCATTACAGATGCCGAGATTTTCGCCGCAGAGCATCTTCAATATTGCAAAGAGCTTGGAATTAAAGGGCGTATATTAATAGCTGACGAAGGAATCAACGGAACGTTATCGGGAACGATTGAACAAACCGAGCGTTATATGGCAGACATTCAGAAGAATCCTCTTTTCTCTGATATTGTCTTTAAAATAGATCCGTCTGAAGGTCACTCATTTAAGAAGCTATTCGTACGCTACAAGCAAGAATTAGTCACACTTCGATACCACAAGAAGCTTAATCCAAATACCGACGGTGGTGGAAGACTTAAACCGAAGGAATTTCACGAGTATATGCAAAGAGACGATGTTATTATTCTGGATGGAAGAAGCGATTATGAATATGACCTCGGCCATTTCCGTAATGCGATCAAGCCGGATGTAGATTCATTCCGTGAATTCCCTGAATGGATTCGTGAAAATTTTGCCGAGCATAAGGATAAGCAGATTCTAACCTACTGTACAGGCGGCATCCGATGCGAAATGCTCACTGCTGTTCTCATCAATGAAGGATTTAAAGATGTTTTCCAGCTGGATGGCGGCATTGTAACGTATGGTCAAGACCCTGAAGTTCAGGGCAAAGGCTTTGACGGCAATTTGTACGTCTTTGATGAGCGGGTTTCCGTGCGGATTAATCAGACCGATGAGCATATTCTTGTTGGGGAATGTCATCATTGTGCTAAGCCAACAGATCGATATATTAATTGCGAAGACGATACCTGCCATCTACAGCATCTCGTTTGTGAAGAGTGTGAGACGACAAAGCTTGGTTATTGCTCAACAGATTGTGAAGAACATGATAGAGCAGCAGTTGCCTCATCGAGTTAATAACATTGGTAGAATCAGGTGGTGGTAGAAGTGAATGCTGAGCAGGATTTGTCTACCCGAGAGAGAATTATGCAGATGCTCAAAACGATGGGCGAGCTAAGCACGAAGGATATTACCGCCCAGCTAGGGATAACAGGTATGGCCGTTCGACGTCATATTTCCGCTCTGGAGCGAGACGAGCTTATTGAATCCACAACAGTTAGGCTGCCGATGGGTAGACCTACAGCTGTCTATCGCTTATCTGCGAAGGCAGAGGATTTTTTTCCGAAAAAATACCACGCGGTTGCACTCGACCTCCTCTCAGAGCTTGAAGGCGACTCAGGCCAAGAGATGGTTAATCGGTTGTTTGATCTTAGGAAAATATCTTTGTTGAAGAAGCTGGAAAATAAAATGCAGGGTCGCGATCTTGAAGGTAAGGTAGCTATGCTTTCCGATATTCAGAACGAGAACGGGTATATGGCTTCTTGGGAGAAGAGCGGTCATGAGGAGTATATTCTAACTGAATATAATTGTCCGATCTATCAAGTTGCCAACAAGTATAATCATGCCTGTAGCTGCGAGCTAAGCCTGTTCAAATCTCTGCTCGATGCCAAGGTGGAACGATCTGATTGTTTGGCCAAAGGCGGCAGCAAGTGTGTTTACCACATTCGGGCGTAAGCATATAAAAAAGCATTCCAAAAGTGATCAACTTCTGGAATGCTTTTTTTATATCGATTGAGCACACACCCTAAGCCCTTTAGCTTCTATTTACCTTCAGTCTAATCTCCACGCATGTTCCTTCCCCAAGCTTGCTGCTGATAACTATTGTCCCTTTGTGGTTGGCGATAATACGTTGACTTACCATAAGTCCGAGACCGTTGCCGGAAGGCTTAGTCGTAAAGAACGGCTCACCCAAGCGAGGCATCTCCTCAGTGGAAATTCCGCGACCTTGATCGATGATCCTAATGACAACAGCTTCATCCGACTGAACATAATGCAGCTTAACAGTAATTATTCCACCAGTAGGCATCGCTTCTATAGCATTCTTAAAAATATTAAGAAATACCTGCTTTAATTGATTCACTTCACAAGCAATTAGCGGAATATCTTGCTCGAACGATGTTTCGAAATGAACATTGATAAAGCTTGCATGCGAATCGAGCAACGAAATCATATCATTAAGTATGTTTCGAATATCGGCTTGTTCATATTCGCTGACTTGTGGTTTAGCTAGCACTAAAAACTCGCTAACGATAAAGTTAATTCTATCCAGCTCAGATAACATAATATCTAAATGAGTATCTGATAAAGAGCCTTGCTGTTTGTTTAGCTGTACGAACCCCCTTAATGTTGTCAGCGGATTGCGAATTTCATGAGCGACTCCGGCTGCAAGCTGTCCAACAACAGATAGCTTCTCCGATCGGCGTATAACCTCTTCCGTTTGTTTACGCGCCGTTATGTTTCTTGAAATTTCAGCTACAGCTACGATTACCCCTTTCACATCGTGAATCGGGGATACCGTTATACTGACTTCTATAGATTCACCGCTTTTTATATGACGAATGGTTTCATAATCTGCTACTGATTTCCCTTGACCTATACTCTCTAGTATGTCCTCATACTCCTTGAGCTGCGCTTCCGGAATGTGTGACAGAACCCTGCCCAGAACCTCAGAGGTATGCCAGCCATACATCTTCTCGAAAGCATTGTTAACCCGGCCCACATTCCCTTGTAGATCCGTAACAAGGATGGCATCAGAGGTTTGGTTGACGAAGGATTCCAAATATTCTTTCGTGCTTCTTAGCTCCTCAGCTGAATCCTGAAGTCTTCCCATATAGGTTTGCAGGTTATCTCCCATTGCATTCACTCGAGAGGATAACAACCCAAGCTCATCATGGCTGCGAATAGCAATTTTGCTAATAAACCTTCCTTCAGCGATTTCGTTAACATTGGCCAAAATATGACGAAGCGGTCGTATGAGCAAGCCTGCTATGAAATAACTCGCGAACCAAGAGACGATAATCAAGCATATCGAAATGGTCGAATGAATGAATAGCTGACGGTTTAAGGCTTTCTTAATCGCACTATAGTCGAAGTTCACACCGATAATGATAGGATTTCCATCTCTTAATGGGATAAAGCTCTTAATGATACTTTTGCCATCCATTTTCTCCGTACTTGTGATCATTCTACCAGATCGTGAAGCCCGCTTAACATGAAACGCGTCTTTGCTTCCGACTATATTTGTATATTGTCCGAATGGAATCGCTCGAACATCCAAGTTATGAATTAACCTTCCCTTTTTTAACTTCAATATTTCCGGCTTACCAAAAAACTCTGGGTCAAAACCGTTTATCCCAACAATATTGGGATTGTCCTGCAGCAAATTGCGGATTAGCGCAGTAGTACCCGTATTGTTCTCATAATCGATAAAAACCTGTGCATTGACATACGGGTTGATCATGTAATCGGTCGTTCCGTCATAATAATATCCCCATTTGTTGACATGAGAAGGATCAGAAGACGCATATTGGTAAGGTCCAGACCAATAATTGAGCAGCTTTTGCCCCTGGGGGATGGTCACATTGTGGTCATCGAATAATTGATTAAAGGCCTTGTACCAGTAGTCCCAGGTTTTGGAGTTCGTATTTACCTCTTCTGGCTCGGATGATTTAAGCACAACGATATTGTCGCCTGTTCTTTTCCAAAGCGAAATATGATCCACTTCCATCTTATGGCTAAGCGCAACGAGCTGCTCGTTGGTTACGTTATCGATTTGAGGATCAAGCTCGCTCTTAACAGCAACAGCAACAGCGCGCAGCTTCTCACCCAGCATATCCTCCATATACTTCTTGGACTTCTCCGCCGCTTCTAAGCTTGTCCCAACCTGCTTAGCAATCGTAAGCATTTCCTGCTTTGTATTCGCTTGAAGCTCTGATTTCGAGGAATAATAGTAAATAGATATATTCAATGTAAGAATAATCGTTACGATTAATGAGATTAACAGGGAAAGCTTTGTTTTAATGGACACGATACTTTCCTCCGAAATCAATCTAGGTTGTTATAGTATATTTATTAGACAAAATCCGACCAAATCCTCTATTTATGCCTCCGCGATCATTCCATATGACATTTGTCATATGGAACAACTGACACTTATGACTAATCATCATTCTCTTTAACCTGTACAATGTGTATTACAGTAGTTACTCTCTGCTGTCTAACTAGACTACGCTAACATTTCGAGGAGGGAACTACAATGTCCAATCCTAACCATGCACAGTTAAAAAAAGGAGTCTCTCCTTACGAAAAATCTAATACTAAATCGAGTATCCGACAACTAATTAATACACTGCCACCCTTTTTCATTCTATGGGCTGCAGCTTATCTCAGCTTATCAGTTTCTTATTGGCTAGCTCTACCTTTCATCATCCTTGCTTCCGGATTTGTGATCCGGACTTTTATCGTGTTTCACGATTGCTGTCATGGTTCCTTCTTCAAGAGTCGTAAGGCTAATGATATTCTCGGTACCATTACTGGAATTCTCACTTTGTTCCCTTACCAGCAATGGAAACATAGCCATGCGATCCACCACTCGACTAGTAGCAATCTAGATAAACGCGGAATTGGTGACATGTGGTTATTGACTGTCGATGAGTATCTCGAAACCTCATTTTGGAAACGCGTTTACTATCGCCTTTATCGGAGTCCCTTTGTCATGTTCGGCATTGGTCCTATTGCGATTTTCTGTATCAATTACCGCTTTAACGTCAAAGGCGCCAAACGTGCGGAGCGCATCAATACTTGGATTACTAACGCAGGAATTATTGTCCTATACGGTCTGTTATGTTGGGCACTCGGCTGGCAGAACTTCCTGCTTATCCAGGCACCTATCTTCTGGTTTTCGGGAGCACTTGGCATTTGGTTGTTCTATGTTCAGCATCAATTCGAGGATTCTTATTTTGAGAACGAAGAGGAATGGAGCTATGTGAAAGCAGCTGTCGAAGGCAGCTCCTACTACAAGCTTCCTAAATTGCTACAATGGATGACAGGTAACATTGGATTTCACCATGTTCATCATTTGAGCCCTAGAGTTCCTAACTACAATCTGGAGCAGGCCCATAACGCTGTCCCTCCGCTGCAGCATGCAACTACAATTACTTTTGGAACGAGTCTCAAAGCACTTAACTTCCGTCTGTGGGATGAAGATAATAAAGCATTCGTTAGCTTCAAACAAATCAAGCATCTGCTAGGCAAGAATGGGGCAGCCGCTGCGCTAGCTCGGGCAAAAAATAAACCACCAGCTGGTGGAGAAGTAGCCTAGAAGTATTGTTGTTGATTTGTGCATTAAGCATGACAAGTTAGAGTTTATGATAAAATAAAGAAAAAGTCTGTGAACCACATTAGGAGCGCTACTGATGACTAAGAGGTTAAATAAGCTTCAGGGTTTTCTAAAAAGCTCCGGCATTAGCCCTTACGTTTTTCTCATGTTTAGTATATTGCCTTTTTACTTCATATTCCGGGCATCAAGTGATCTTGAGATAGTGTCCGGAATACTGATGATCATATTGTTCTTCTACTGCTATCGGCTGACCTTGAATGCGAAGGGTTGGCCCGTTTATGTAGGAACAAGCATTCAAATTCTTATTTCCATCGCCATGACCCTTGTGTTCGGCTACGCGTATTTTTCTTTTTTTCTAGCTTTCTTTATTGGAAACATTCAGAACAAGGCTGGATTTATTACGTTGTATACGATTCATATTGTGACCAGCTTTATTACCGTCAATCTAGGCTTCATTTTACAGGACAAATTTTTTCTTACACAAACACCTTTTATCTTAATAAGCCTGCTCGCAGTCATTCTCATCCCTTTAGGTAACTACAGCCGCAACAAAAGGGGCGAGCTTCAGGAGCAGCTTAAAGATGCTAATATCCGTATATCCGAGCTTGTGAAGATTGAAGAACGGCAACGTATAGCCCGTGACCTTCACGATACTCTTGGACAGAAGTTATCGCTTATTGGACTTAAGAGTGATCTGGCCCACAAGCTTATTCTCAAAAATCCAGATCGAGCTCGTTCAGAGATTAAGGATGTGCAGCAAACCGCCCGAACTGCTTTGAAGGAAGTCCGGCTGTTAGTCTCACGGATGCGTGGTACAAGACTTGAGGATGAAATCATCCATATTAAACAAATTCTTAAAGCAGCTCAAATTGAGTTTTTTATAGAAGGAGACCAGTCGTTGCCCAATGTCTCTCTCCTGTCTGAAAATGTGCTAAGCATGTGCCTGAAGGAAGCCGTAAATAATGTGGTCAAGCATAGCGGAGCTTCTTGTTGCACCTTAACTTTGGAGCAGACGAAAACAGAAATGATTATGAAGGTTCAAGACAATGGGATGGGAAATGCGGATGAGCTGAATTTCAAGCAAGGACATGGCCTTCAAGGGATGAAGGAGCGATTGGAATTCGTTAATGGTACGCTTGAGATTTCTTTGACGGAGGGTACGACAATTCTAACAAGAATTCCCCGAAACATTAATCGGCCCGATAAGGAGGACATCACATGATTCGCATCGTAATCGCTGAAGATCAGCGTATGCTTCTGGGAGCTCTCGGATCGTTACTGGATTTGGAAGATGACATGGAGGTTGTGGGAAAAGCCTCTGATGGCGAGAAAGCCTTACAGCTTGTGAACCTATATAATCCCGACATTTGCATAATGGATATTGAAATGCCGGGAAAGAGCGGCCTTGAGGCCGCCGAAGAATTGAAGGATCATCCTTGTAAGGTCATCATCTTGACAACCTTTGCACGTACTGGGTATTTCGATCGTGCCATTAAGGCCGGTGTCAGTGGCTATTTGTTGAAGGACAGCCCGAGCGACGAGCTTGCCAGTACCATTCGCAGCGTGCTAGCCGGTAAGCGTGTTTACGCTCCAGAGTTAGTTGACGAAGCCTTTGGCGGCGAGAGTGGCAATCCTCTTACAGACAGAGAGCAAGAGGTTCTAGGCCTGATCGCCGATGGGAAAAACACGAAGGAAATTGCTAACGAGCTGTATCTAACAACCGGGACAATCCGCAATTACATCTCGATCATATTGGACAAGCTTAACGTGAGCAACCGCGTTGAAGCCATTAAGCGCTCTAACGAAAAGGGCTGGTTCAAATAACCCCCTGCTCTGATTCAAATAACACCCAGCTTGCCGTAATCCTTTTGCATAATATTTTTAACTAGGCCAGACCATTTCGAATTCACGGGACAGTATTTCGTTGCAATCTTCTCTACAGTCGTGTACCCTTTACCGACGTAGTTTTTGGAAAGCAGCTGCCCAAACTTACGTACGCTGTCCCCTTTTGTTTCAAAGCTATAGGCATTTTTGTGTGCATTATCTCCCGATGCATTCAGTCCAAATAAATTGTTTTTGTTTTTAGCTAGCCGACTGCTTCCGTTGCCGCTTTCGAGCTTCATTACCGCAATAGTAAAGAAGGCATTGATGCCATACTGCTCCTCCACCTCTAGTATTGTTTCTTCGAGTCCATTTCCCGCCAGGGCCGTTCCATCGAAAATAAGCGCAATATCTGCCTCACTTAATCCCGATTCTGTTCTGACAGCCGAAGTAGGCTGATCCGGCTCTTGGGAACCAGAGGACTCAATTGTATCCACAATCTCAGTAGGCGCTATTACCTGCAGATCCTCAGCATTCTGATCTACGATCGGCTCCGGTGCGATTGCCTTAGCATAGTCACCGTGAACATATCCCCCACCCTTAATTCTTAGCCACCCATTCTTGGTCGTTTCCGTAATCTCAAGTAATGTTCCTTTTTTAATAACGTTGATAATTTTCGATTTATTATAAGCATTCGCACGTACATTTAAGTAGTAGGACGTAACCTCATATGTATTTGCAACTTTAGGCACCGCAGCGATATGTACTTCGTTAACCTGCTTCGGCTTTGGCGTTGATGCAGATTGCGGTTCAGCTAGTATTTCCCCTACTACTTGGGTTCCTTTCATTACATCAGCAATTTTTCCTGACTTTGGTGAGAGAATGAATCTCGTGCTTATTGGCGATAACGATTGTTGTAAATAGAGGTCTTGGGTTGAAGGGCTGTCATCTTTAGTGCTTGAGACTTGAAATCGCAAGCCTAATGTCAACAGCACAGCTACACCTAACAAATAAACAAACACTCGCGGCATGAGTTTTTTACGCATCACGACACCTCTTTCTTGGAATAGTGAAGGCTAATCGCAGTTATATAGGCTTGATTGTACATATATGCGAATGAAATGCTTGTCATTCTTTAAGTGAATATTAATTGTTAATTTGTCGTATCTCCGAGAGACCTATAACTGTCCAGTTACTAGGAATAAACCCGCTAGCAGTGCGGTTTTGAGACCTTCCTTTTCACCGCGTTACCTTCATTAACTTTTTCTCATAATGCACTTAAGCTGTCGACCATGGTACAAATGAATGTATAATACAAAAGCAAACATACGTTTGTATAACCTGTAATTTAGCAGCATAAGAATGATCATCACGTTCAGTCAGTGGAGGGAATTATGAAAGGAAAGACTCATCTTGCTATTGGCGGGGCCATTGGGGCTGCCGCATGTTTGATTTACCCGTTTAATTTGAACAATGACCTGTTGTACCTTTCCATCGCTAGCTTTTCGGCATTAAGTGCTGATCTCGATGGACCTAGTCTATTGAGCGGCAAATTGAGTAAGCTGTCCAAGCTGTTGCGTAACCTCGTGATGTTTGCAGGTGTAGGCCTCGTTGCCATCTTATCTTACATGTACATCGCTCAAGAGAAGCTCTATCCGGTGTTCACCACTATCTCCGTTGCCATGTTCATTCTAGGACTCGTCACTAAAGAAGGAACCATCCGGAATGCTTTAGTCAGCGTGGTAGGTTTAACCCTTCTATATGCAGGCTGGGATTCCCAGCAGAATTGGCTTATAGGGTTTGGATTGTTCATCGCATGGGCTCCTTGGTTAAAGCATCGGGGAATGACTCATACCCTATGGGCTCTTGGCGCATGGGGAGCTATAGGCTTGGGGCTAGAGAATCAGCTTCAGATTGATGGCATTATGTTTGTTTCCGTTGCAGGATATGCGTCTCATCTCATTGCAGATACCCTAACTCCGAATGGAGTCAAGTGGCTTTATCCGATTTATAAGCGGTCTATCAAGATTCGTCTGTTCTAGTTTACTCATTTTACCTTTTTTTACCCGCCTAAATTTTCACGCGCGAGAGCCCCTCTTCTCCCCGGGCTTCCTGAGTGAACTACACATACCTCTCTGCCAACCAACCCGTATGTGTAGTTCCTTCACTAACCCCTCTCCGCCCCCCAGGCTTCCTGAGTAAACTACACATATCCGTCTACCACCAACCTATATGTGTAGCTCGTTCACGTGGCCCTCTCCTCTTCGAACTTCCTAAGTGAACTACACATATCCGTCTACCACCAACCTATATGTATAGCTCGTTCACGCTGCCCTCTCCTCTTCGGACTTCCTGAGTGAACTACACATACCTGTCTGCCAACCCATATGTGTAGCTCGTTCACGTGCCCCTCTCCTCTTCGGACTTCCTGAGTGAACTACACATACCTGTCTGCCAATTTTTCACCTAAAACTTCCAAAAAATCAATTTACGAACATATGTTCCTTGTGGTAAAATGAAAACAAACGTTCCCACTAGTTGCGGAGGTATGTAAAATGCGTGCAATGTCCATTCGAAGGTTTATGGAGCAATTCCCGGATGAGCAAGCCTGTCGCGACTATCTCTTTCAGGTTCGTTGGCCGCGTGGTTTCATTTGTACGAAATGCGGAGAAAACCAATATACCCTCATTCTAACTCGTCATTTGTATGAGTGTTCTAATTGTAGGACTCAAATTTCTATTACAGCCAATACGGTTATGCACCGTACGAAGCTGCCGCTCAGCTATTGGCTGCTCACCTTCTACTGGGTTGCCTCTGGTGAACAATGCTCAGCTCGCAAAATAGCCAAAACACTTCAAGTCCAATATCGCACCGCGCTTCGCTTGCTGGATCAAGTCCGATACGCCATGTTCCGAGCTGAATATGATGCTTTATTTTCCTTTTGGTTGCCTAACGACAAGCATGCTACTCCTTATGTCGTTAAGAAAGGAAAGCATAAAATGGTTAATAAAGCAGGGTTGTTCATAAAAAGGCATTACCGGCACGTCTCCCCAACGAGTAAACATAAATACTTCTATGAATATCGCTTCCGTAGTATCAACCAATATGATCCAGCAGCGGCTATCGACAAACTGATTAACAGTGGCTCCTCGACTATTTACTCACTTAATGAATACCATAGAAAAACAATTTCTAAGAAAGCAACGGTTTGACGTTAATGTGGGTTTGTTTCATTTGGTACTTGTCTAATTTAAATAAAAAAAGACAGACCGCATGAAGAATACGGACTGTCGATGAATTATTGAACTTGAATTTCAGTAAGCTCCTGAGCTCTGTTTTTTACTCTAGCATTCTCAGCTGCCTGGCCCAGAAGGTCTGTTACATTTATGCTGTCCCGAATGTTTCTTAACATATACGTTGGTGTTGTAGTGTCCGTAGAATATATCGTAATGTCTCCAAATTTCAATATTCTCTCTAGCAAATTCCGTTTCAAGGTTATGTCCCGTATACGATACAATTGAATTTCTTCTCGCCTCTTAGTGAAGATACCTTTCTCCACGATGACTCTTCGCTCAGTGATCTGATAACGAGTAAAGCTTGGAATCCCGTAGTTAAAAGGCTTACCCTCCCAAAGCACATTCTCGTTTAACATCTCAACATCTCCCTAAAATGGATGATTTCTAGTCCTATTGTACACTAGAAAAACATCCCTGGTCCCATAAATCGTATTAGGATTTAGATAAATTAGGTGGACCAGAATACAAGTGAGCGTAAATCGCGTTCTGCTTCCTGCTTCATAAGAGCTTTGCCCATTTCCGTGTCAATAATCGGTTCGCCGTTCCACATTTCCACCTTGAGCTTAACGATCTTTCTCCTTTGAATGATCGTCTGAAAAGCCGATTGTAAAAGCTTCACCAGATGATCAATTGGAACATCCTTCTCATTCTCGTCAGCTGTAGAAACCTGATATACTTTTCTCCCATTGTTTTCAATCCATAATACCCATTGATTGTCCTTCAACAGCAAGAAGTTTCCCGGCTTACGAGAGAACGATATAGCGGGGGTTCCGGATGCTCCCTGTGCTCCCTGTGCTCCCTGAGGCCAGTCTATCATTAGACCGTAAGGGTTAGCTGGATCTGCTGAGCATAAGATTGTTGCGCGGTTGTCTGATATATCGGGTAGCGGCTGTCTCACGGAATCGTTTAGCTCGCGTGTTGTAAACTGGAGAGAAGGTATTCCTCGAATGAAAGCCCCCCTTGTCAGGACGCCCCATTCCTCTAGCCTTTTTAGAACAGGGTAACAAGTGTCCCAAGTAAAGGGCGAGGCTCTAGCGATCAGCTCTTTGTTAATTAATCCGTACACTTTAAGCAAATGATGTGTCCATATTAGCACTGGAGAATCTTTTTCTGCTGAGTCCGATGTCTTATTGCTATCTGAAGCAGCCGTATCCTCTTGAAGAGAACTCGTTGCATACCATCGTCCAAGTCCAGAGCCTGTTTTAGCCCAATTGGCTTGCTTCTTGTTGATCTGAAGTCGAAGAGGTGCAAACTGGTCATTGGAAACTCTGCCTTCCCAAACGAGCTCCAGCAGATCCGCGAGCAATTCCGTAGGTGGTTTGTCCATCTCTCTACTCAGTCGAGTTAAGAAGGTGGCACCACTCACTTCTAGAAGCTCTAACAATCGTGGATGCTTGCATGGAGCTAGTTCTGCGCTTGTCTGATTAATGAAAGGAGCATACAAAGGCTTAGACTCCGTGAGGAAGAAAGCAACCTTCCCCTCCTTGTCCCCTTCCTCCTTACGTCCCATCCAGAGGACCTCACCGGACGCGCATAACGTATCCAGGTGCTCCTTACGATACGGTGATACCCTCGATGGGAATATGATAGACTCCCAGTGAGACAAGGGTAGAAATAAGCCCTGCAGCCGCTCAATAACCGTCAAAAGGCCCTCACTGCCTTGTTGCTGAGTCCCTTGGAGAGCATGCTGCATAAAGGCGATCTGGCTGCACCATCTTGCTGGCTCGACTGGATCTGCCCGATTGCGGGCATGACGAATAGACAATCGAACGAGACGTGATGCAACCTTGGAGCTCGTCCATAACCGTTCATCCTCTGTTGCAGCGTGCGGAGCCCGCTCGATCATTCCGTTTTCGAGCATTTGCTCGACTGCTTTCTTCGCGGAATTGAGCGTTAACGAAGGATAGCGTTCACAAAGCTCGGCTTCTGTGAATGAAATCAAGTAATCAACATATCTACCGATGACAAATGTAATAGCGGTCGCTGTTTCCGGAAAATCGGCATATACTTCTCGCTCGTCAGACGAAATCCAACGAAATTCACCGTCTCCAGTAAGATTCAACGAGATAGCCCGTCCCTGTTCATGTAGTAGCTGAAGCCAGCTAAGGGCCGATTCCCCTGCTAGCTTAACGATCTCATTCGCAGTTAAGTCCCCTCTGCGCTTAAGAAGTGTTGCCAATTCATCGGTATTCCGCGGAGAAAGCTCAGGCTCATTCATTGCACGATTTTGTTCCTCTATTACCTCATCGTTAATGGCATTTCCTGTTGAGCTGATGTCAAATAACTGACCCGCCAGCTCCTTACTCACGTTTAGCAATTGTAGACGAATGGTCTCGTCCAATCCGTCTCCTTCGTAAATTCTCATATTGACATAATCGGCTAAAAATTGTGCAGCAAAAGGAGAAGGAAATGGTGTCTCGCGTACGACTATGGACATTTCTCCCGTTACCAGCTTCTCAAGCTGGTATTTCAATTCTTCATAGCCTAAGTAGTCATGAAGACATTCCGACATCGCTTCCCTTAAATAGGGAAAGTGCTCTGCATAGGGCAACGCCCCTCTGAGTAGCTCTTCGCTGCGCAGCCGCTTTTGCCACATCGGTGTGCGGGTAAAGCTTCGGGAAAGCAGTAGCGATGTCTCTGCAATCCTACGGAACGCGATACCGAGCAAAGGAGAACCTGTTATCGCTTCAGTAAGCAATTGCTCAAGGTTAGCAGGTGTCACCTGATTGATCATCTGTAGCCATGACGCATCCCACTCAGGAATGACGAGCTCGATGCCATTATCCTTTGCATTCCCATACAGCTTATAAGGCAGTAGCTGCTCGAATTTCCTTTCAATAGCTAATAGCCACGCACGATTAACCGTTCTGCCACAATGATTATGAATGATAACGTGCGTTTGATTCATTACATCGCGATAATACTCAATGACAATTTGCTTATCCGTAGGGAGTGCGCATGCTCTGTGTTGGGAACGAACAAGCGCTAGCATTTCTTCTGAGGAGACTCTATCCATCCCATAGCTTGTCTGTAGCCATTCATAGATCTCATCGTTATACTCCGCTTCGCTATCTTTTTCCACTCCTTCATCGTTCGTAAGCACCATCCGGTCGGAAAGTGTTCTTAAGAACTCACCAATCTTCCTCCCCAATTCGTACGAACGGCTTCCTGCCTCATTTCGCCAAAATGGAATCTCGCTAAACCGATTACCCGCTTCAGACACATAAACCCGATCATTGCGGATATCCCGAATCATCCAAGAGCTTGTCCCTAATTGAAAAACATCCCCGACGCGGCTTTCCTGTATAAACTCTTCGTCAAGCTCACCGAGATGTGCTCTGCTCTCTAGATGATGAACAGGATATCCACCACTCTGAGGTATCGTACCCGCGCCCGTTATGGATGCCATTGCTGTATTGCTTCGTTTTCTTAGCTGGTTCGTATCGCGTTCCCACTCAATAAGAGGTCTTACGAAAGGATAAAATCCCCCTAAAACCTGTAGCATCTCCTCGTAACGTGCCAGCGAATAATCATGGTAGCTATCACTATGTAAAATAAGGCGATGCAATGCGTGTGTGTCCCAGTCATCCATTGCGACCATCGCTACTACCTGTTGGGATAGAACGTCCATCGGACCATGAGGAATACGAATATCCTCAATTTGGCGAAGAGCAATCTGTCTGCCTAGCACCGCTAATTCGGGCAGCACAGCTTTCTGCCGAGCTATGATTACACCCTGACTAGCTTCCCCCACCGCATGTCCTGCACGACCGATACGTTGGATCCCGCGTGCAGCCTCCTGAGGCGAATCGATCTGAATGACCAGATCAATATGACCTACATCTATGCCAAGCTCTAACGATGAGGTAGCGACGATGCAGCGCAGGCTTCCCTCCTTAAGCATGCTCTCCACCTCTAGGCGACGCTCACGAGAGATGCTTCCATGGTGGGACCTGGCCATTTCATAACCAACGTGATCGTTCAAGCGCAAGCAAAGCCGCTCGCATAGCCGCCTACTATTAACAAAAATAAGCACCGACCGGCAGCCTTCAATCGCTTGCACGATTCTGTCTAGAAGCGGCAGCCACACTGCCTCTCTAGTGGCCGCAGGCCTGCTCTGATCAGGCATCGTAATGAGCACACTAATACTCTTGCTCATTGTACTCTCCACGATCTTTACTGGACGTGGACGCATAGCTCTGCCATCCACCGCTCCAGCAATGCTCTCAACCATAGCGACAGGCTCTTCCGCCAGCTCCCAGCCTCCAAGAAAACGGGCAACTCGCTCAAGCGGCTTTTGCGTCGCCGAAACGCCAATACGTTGAAGCGGTCTCGCACAACGATAAGCTAACCTCTCCAACGTTAAAGAAAGATGGGAGCCCCGCTTGTCTGCTGCTAAATCGTGTATCTCGTCAACAATAACCTGCTCCACATTTTCTAGAATTGCCCGTCCTTTAACCGATGTGAGCAGCAAAAACAAAGATTCAGGCGTCGTAATAAGTAAATCAGGTGGATTACGCAAGATAGAAGCACGCTTACTCTGACTAGTATCACCTGTCCGAACCTCACAGCGAATTCCCGGCCATTGAGCACCTTGCTGCATAGCTAGAGCGTCCAATTGCTCGACAAATTGTAGCGCGTGATGATGAATATCATTATTCAATGCTTTAAGTGGTGTCAGATAGAGAATCCGAACGCCTCCTGGCGATTTCGAACGCACTAGATTATCCAAGCAGGGAAGTAGGGCAGCCAATGTCTTTCCTGATCCGGTAGGAGCCGCAATGAGAGTATGTTGACCTGCCATAATGGACTCCCAGGCTCGGAGCTGAACATCGGTCGGATCCCCGAACGACCCAGTAAACCACGAAGAAATGACGGGATGGAATGGCAATGTATTCGAGCCCTTCACACAATCGACTCCTTAGCTATAAATTCTGAACATTATATAGCCTTGCGTATGCTCCACCTAGCTCCATGAGATAATCATGCGTGCCTCTTTCCACAATCTCGCCTCGTTCAATAACAATGATCTGGTCTGCATGAGTAATAGTTGAAAGTCTATGAGCAACAACAAGTGTCGTGCGGTTATCTGAAAGAGCTTGGAGCGATTCCTGAATGAGGTGCTCCGATTCCAGATCCAGCGCAGACGTCGCTTCGTCGAGCACTAATATAGCTGGGTCTTTAAGAAATACTCTGGCAATCGCAATTCGTTGCTTCTGTCCCCCAGAAAGCTTAACGCCCCGTTCCCCAATTTCGGTCTCATAGCCCTGCGGCAAGCTCATAATGAAATCATGCGCATTCGCCCGTAACGCCGCATTCTGCATCGCATGTTCTGTTTCATGGGGATTTCCTAGCATAATATTTTCACGTACGCTGCCACTAAACAGAATGTTATCCTGGAGCACCATTCCGATCTGAGAGCGCAAGCTAAGCTGTGTGACTTCAGATATATTCTGGCCATCAATACGGATTACACCTTGCTGAACATCGTAAAATCTCGGAAGCAGGCTAATAAGAGAAGACTTCCCTCCACCACTCATTCCAACGAAAGCAACCGTTTGTCCTGGCTCAATCGTTAACTCAATGTCTCGTAATACATAATCCGTCTCTTCACGGTAGCGAAAGGACACCTGCTGAAATTCAATTCGACCAACCACTTTAGAGAGCGGCAGCGCTTTGGGATCGTCTTTAATATCCACTGGCTCATTCAGTAGCTCCATTATTCTCTCTAAAGATGCGGACGCTTGAGTCAGCTCATTAGAAGCACTCACTAGTCTGCGAAGAGGCGTGTATAAACGATCGAGAAAGCCGAAGAAGGCAACGAATCCTCCTAGCGTTAATCTTTCTGTAATGACGAGATAACCGCCTCCAAGTAACACTAACAGCGGTGCAATTTCCGTAAGCGTATTAATAATGGCATTAGTCAAAGCGTTCCAACGCGTTAAGGCGAGCGCCCTTTTCAGAAATTCCCCATTTTTAATTCCAAATTGCTCTTTCTCATGCTGCTCCAACGTGAAGCTTTTTACTACTGGTATGCCCACAACATGCTCACTCAAATACCCTTGCATGTCCGCAAGAGCAGCCGAACGGGATCGGGCAAAGGCTTTTAATCTGCGATACATTTTCACGACTGCTATGGCATAGAAAGGCAAAACTAGAATGGCAACCAATGTCAATGTAGCATTCATAGTCAGCATAATGATTAACGCAATTGTGAGAGTGAACATGTCCAACCAAATATTCATCATACCCGTCTCAACAATCGCTTTCGTCTGCTCAGCATCGTTAATCATCCGCGAAATGATTTCCCCAGATTTACGTTCCTGATAGAACCGTAACGATAGTCGCTGCAGATGCGCGTACAGCTTATTACGTAAATCAAATAGAATTTTACTAGTTGTAAGCTGCGCAAAATACTGCCGGAAGTATTCGATGGGATAACGAACAATAACGAATAGGACGAAGGAAACCGCGATTAGCTCCAGAAGACGCGATATTTTATCATCCTTAGGTAGGTCAGCTAGCAAAATATTATCAACAGCATATTGCAGAAATAGGGGTACAGCCAGGGGAATTGCGAACTTAAACATCCCGATCAGTAGCGTAAATGCAACGAGCCACCGATAGGGCTTAACGAACCTCAAATACATGCGAAATTCTTTCATGGTTATCTCCTTCAATCTCTAGGTGTATCCTCATCTTTCTGATCAAGCATAAACAGCCATGCAAAAAGCCTAACCCTTGTTCGGATCAGGCTTTTCATACAGGAAGAGCTATATTTTTTTCTCAAATTTACTAAATTCCCCGTACTCATTGACCGCTAGACCTTTAAAATCATAGCCGAGCTCTCTATAGAACGCATTAAGTATTGTGTTGTTAGAAGCACAATCAAGCTTTATTGTGTTTTTGCCTGGATAGGGAATACCCGAGTTCACCCAAAGCATCATCTGCTTACCTATACCCTTGCCCGCGAATTTACGATTAATCGCCAAGCGATGCAAATAGACAGAGGATTTGTCAGTTTCTTCACCCCATAGCTCCCGATCCCACTTGCTCTGTTCCTTTTGGAGCATAAACATACCTACGAGCTGTGTATCTTGCTTAAAAATAAATACTTCACCTTGCTCGATTGCTTCTGGAGTATTATGTGAATCCTCTCCCCTAAGCAATGCGTTCCATTGAGAGGAGCCTTTACTTAACAGCCACTCCGCTGTATTGACAAGCAACCTCATAATCGCTTGAGTATCTTCCGGTTCAGCTTGCTTTACACTTGTGAAGAATGACATATAAACGCCCCCTAAATTTATTCAAAAAATTGGCTTACTGAAACCCTAGTTATTCTACATCGAAATCAAAGTATTTATTAGGAAACGGCTCTTTATTGAGCGTGTAGTGCCACCACTCTTTGGAATAGAGCCTAAATCCGTGCTTAACCATCGCATTCTTAAGGATGTTGCGATTCGCAGTTTGCTCGGATGTAATCAGCTTTGTGCCATGACTAGAAATATCACCGAAGAAATCATATGGGCTCCCCATATCGACAATCTCTCCTGTTTTCTTGTCTATAATAGTTAAATCTACCGTACCTCCACGAGAATGTCCAGATTTTGAAGCAACGTAGCCAAGTTTAAACACTTTTGTTTTATCAACCGCGGGATAAAAAATGTCCTTCATCTTCGTATCCTTGGAATCCTTAGCCCATCGAATAAAGTGATTAACGGCTTTCTGTGGACGGTACGCGTCGTAAATGAGCAAGGTATATCCCTTTTTCTCAACCTCATCACTAACAGCCTTTAATGCCTTAGCTGCGTCGCTAGCTAGAATAGCAATAGGTGCTTTATAGCCGTCAATACGCTTCCCTACAAAATTGTAGTCCGAGTAATATCGAATTTCTGATTTGGCTGCCGGAATGACTTCATCCATGTAAACAAAGCCTTTAGGAAGCTTTCGCTTCTTCTCAATTATATCCTCTTTAATAGGATCTGTGGGAGTGTCTATCACTTCCTTAGATTCTACTTCTTTGCTCACAACAGTACTATTAGCCAAAGTACTACTTGGAGCTTGTTCGTGAATAACAGGCTGACTTGTCGTAGATGTTACATTCTTAGCTTCACTTTCACTACATCCGCCAAGAAGGAAGGCTGACGTTAACGCCATAAGAATAGGTAAAACTTTCCTAGCAAAAATTTTTTTCATGTGCATCGAACCTCTCTATGAAACAGGAAGAATAAGATAAGGTATAATAAATCTACTAATAAGCAAGCAATGAGGGATAAATATGCTAGACAATCAACAAGTAGATTGCATGAAATGTCGCCATTTTTATGTGACATGGGACCCGAAATTTCCTAAAGGATGCAGAGCCTTCGGATTCAAATCAGCACTGATGCCAAGCACGAATGTCCTATCCTCTTCTGGAAAAGCCTGCATGAACTTTACGCTTAAAGACCATTCTTCTCAGGGTAGAAAATGATTAATTGTATTTTCTGCCCACCGTGCCACTATTGTTCAATAAATACTCGAAATCCTTCTCCTTGAGCTTCTGCTCCGCTTGTCGTGCAGCTTCAGCAGCCACTCGCTCATTATCCTTACGCTGAGCTTCTTCTTGCTTAAGGTCCTCCGCCTGCTGCTTCAGCTTAGCTATCGTTCCTGCGCCGAGTAAATCCTTCAAGGTAACGGGTTTATCCGCTTGCTCAGACGATGTAGCTGGCTGGTGCCTTTGTTGTTTCTTCTTATTGTTCGCCATAATAATTGTCCTCCATTAATTGTTCTCTAGAAAGCTACTCAATCCCTTTTTACACATTCGGATGAGAGAATTCATCGATGACTTCATTAAAGCGATCCGGGTAATCGGTATGAACGCCGTCTGCTCCCCATTCCAGCGCTTTACTCATGTTAATCTGATAATTAACGGTGTACGGATACATCAGCAAGCCAGCATTTTTGACTTTATGCACGTAATTCTCATTAATTCGCAGGAAATTAGCGCCGATCCCGTTCGCATAGGTACTTATTTCTTTAAGTGAAGCCTCTGAGATATGTGCTGGCCTGCTATACCACATAAGCTGAAATAGGGGCACATCCTTATCCCATTCACGAATTTTCTTCAAACTGTCCTTACTGAATGATTGTACCGCGATATGGTCAACTAAATCGAATTGCTCGACTAAAGCCCACATTTTCTCCTCTAAACCGGGATTATCCTCAGGCGATTTAACCTCCAGCATATAGCTCGTATTTTTGCCCAGAGCTTCGAACACTTCTCTCAAGGTCGGTACTTTCTCGTACACGTACTCTTCCCTAGCGTACATGGGATGCTTTTTATTAAACCAAGAGCCAGCATCTAACACTTTGATTTCGGCTAAAGTCAGGTTCATAACCTTGCCTCTACCATCCGTAGTGCGATTGACAGTCTCATCGTGCATGACGACGATTTCCCCATCAGCGGTTAGCTGCAAATCCATTTCGATATAGTCGGCATTCATCCGAACTGCCAGCTGATAAGAAGCGAGCGTGCTCTCCGGAGCATAGCCTGATGCACCTCTATGGGCAACGGTTGCGATCTTTAAGCTTGGATTAAACATTTTATTAATAGCTACTGATTTACCAAGCAAGCCCATGATTATCCCTGTTAAAGATAAGATCAGAAGCGCATGAATAACGAACACATACAATCTAGGGACTTCCATCTTCCTTAACATGAGGGCCTCCTGATGTGCACACCTGCGCTATCCTTTCCGCGAGGTGAATTATAATGATACCACTTTTAATATACCCTTTGTAAGTCAAAAAATAGTGAGCATCCTTTCGCCGTAGACTGCTACCCAATGATAATGCTCTGAATTATGGATAATTATGCAAAAAGACACTCGGAAGGGCTATCCATTAGGTGAATTATGGGAACTTGTTTTAAATGCACAAAGAAACCTCATCTTTAAATGGCTGCTCGACACTTCCATTTGACCAAAGAGTGCGGCTAAACGTGTGGATTGGCGGCTCAAAGTGCACGCCCAGTACCCTATTTCGGAAGAAAGCGGGGATTGGCGACCTATAGTGAACGTTCGGTACCTTATTTCGCAAGAAAGCGGGGATTGGCGATTCATAGTGAACGCTCGGTACTCTATTTCGGAAGAAAGCGGGGATTGGCGACCTATAGTGAACGCTCGGTACCTTATTTCGGAAGAAAGCGGGGATTGGCGACCCATAGTGAACGCTCAGAGGCTGTCGATTAACTGAGGACAAAAACTCTTCGTACATACGCTATTTGCCTCATATCGGGCGAAAAGTAGCATAATAATGCCCTAGTGCTCACTAACCGTCAAGCACTCATTTTGAAGTTGAGCCTGTTTTTCTGGCTTAAATCGATAATAAAAAGAGGGGATGTATCTCCTGTAGGAGCGAAGCGTTTGCCTTTGAGATCGTGAAATCTCCTTGTAATGTTTTACCCATTCAGATTTCACGATCTCAACCCGGGGTCCCCGTAAAGTATTCGGAAATAACTACAAAGCTTATCTTCACTTTACGGGGTGGAGCCAGCAACCGGAAGGAGATACTTCCCCGCAAAAACTATGATCGATAGATATTCCAAGAAGTTGCCCGTTAGTATTATTCTATATCACTCAGCACAAGGCAATAGGATGCTGTTCGTAATTAATAATCTCTTCTCCCTTATTGATCCTCATGATTCTAGCTGACAATGCCGTAGAAATCTCTTGCGGAACGCCGTCTATGGAGGCAGCCAGCTGAGCGCACGTTATTTGGTCATTGCCTTGCTTTCCAATGATTGTGACCTGTGTATTAACGGGATAGTGCTGCGGCAATCGGATCATTAGCTGGTCCATACCGATCTTTCCAACCACTGTTGCACGCTGTCCACCTATGAGCATCTCAGAGCTTTGAAAGACTTGCGACCAGCCATCCGCATAACCGATAGGTACCGTTCCGATCCACTCTGCCTCAGAGGTCTGGTAGCTATTATCGTATCCAATGGATTGTCCCTCGCTCACCCTTTTCACATGGATAAGCCGACTGTGCAAGCTCAATGCTGGCTCTAATTCCAGATCAGGCACAAGCTCCTTAGAATAGAAGCCATACATAGCCGCTCCTACTCTCACTTTATCCATTGCCAATTCGGGATATCGTAAAGCAATCGCACTATTCGCGCAATGATAATGCCTGATATCTACACCAGATTGGTCGATCCAGCCCTTCATTTTGTCAAAGTTTTTCAGCTGCTGCTCCAAATAACGAGTATCAGTGCTGCCCGCAGTTGCAAAGTGGGTATACGCTCCCTCCACCTCAACATCGGCTTGCTTAAGCCAAGGAACCATCGCTTCCCATTCTTCCTTTTCCCTAATACCGATTCTACCCAGCCCGGAGTCAAATTTAACGTGTACTATTAGCTTTAGCTTGGGATATATGTTTCTGTAGGCCATGGCCTGTTCAAACCATTGTGCGGAAGTAACGGTCAGTTGAATACGATGCTTGATCGCCATAGGTACATCCTGAGGTTGAATAGGTGTCAGAACAAGGATTGGGACAGTAATGCCTTGTCTCCGGAGCTGGATGGCTTCACTTAAGTAGGCAACCGCCAGACTGTCAGCCCCTGATTGAACCGCAGTATGAGCAGATTGTATATCTCCATGCCCATACCCTCCCGCTTTAACAACTGCCATAAATTCTGTTGCAGCTGGCAAACGGGATTTGATCGCTCGAACATTACGACTGATACAAGACAAATCTACTTCCGCCCAAGTGTCCCTAACATTTTCTGACGGCCTCACTATTCTCCACCTCCTCCGTAAACTTATTGCTGCAATTCCTTTTCTCCAACTAGCTCCTCAACGATTTCCTCTAATTTCATCGCTCTTGAGGCTTTAATAAGAATTACCGCGTTGGATTCCAAGATCGATTGAATTTGGTAGCTCATTTGCTGTTTATCTTCATAATGAAATACTCGCTCCGCTGACATCGTTCGCCTCGCATGATCTGCCGTATGAACGGATAGCGGACCGAAAGTAAACAGATAATCTAGCTTTTCCGCATCGACGAACGAACCGACATGGTGATGCAGTGAAACATCTTGCTCACCCAAATCCTGCATATCCCCAAGCACAGCAATTTTCTGTAGATGGGCAGGCCACAAGTACAATGCTTCTAGAGCAGCGATCGCACTCGATGGATTAGATTTATAAGTATCATTAATAATCGTATATTTATCGGTTTGGGTGATCTCGTTACGCATGCTGGTTATCCGTACATAAGCTAGGCCGGCTTGAATGCGGCTTTTATCCATTCCTACTTCCGTAGCAGCTGCAATGACCGTTAAGGCATTAACAATTTGGTGCTTACCGCCAAGAGGTATTTTATAGAGAATGGTTGGGTCATTTGCAATAGTGAAGGATGAGCCATAGGGGTCCATTTCCTCAATAACCGGATGATAGGCATTCAGCGTTTCCAAGCCAAAGGCAAGCTTCTTAATTTCCTCGTCTACAGCCTCTACTGCACCAGCTAGAAGCACATGATCTCCGTTGTATATTAACGTTCCATTCTTCTGTAAGCCTGATATAATTTCTAACTTCGCCTGAACAATATTGCGGATGCTCCCTAAATCACCTAGATGTGCTTCTCCAATATTCGTAATAATGGCGATATCAGGCTTAGCCATTTTCGATAACAATTCGATTTCTCCAAGATCTGACATTCCCATCTCCACAACGGCCATCTCCGTATCCTCCTCAAGACCGAGCAAGGTCAAGGGGACTCCTAGATGATTGTTGAGGTTGCCCTGTGTTTTCTGCGTCTTGAATTGCTTCGATAGACATTCAGCAAGCATATCCTTCGTAGAGGTTTTGCCATTGCTTCCCGTAATGCCGATGACAGTCACGTTCAATTGAAGGCGGTAATTCGCAGCTAACGATTGAATTGCCAGCAATGTGTCATCTACAATAAGGACTGGAATTTGACCTAATGGTGGATTAGGCTCATTCCGCTTCCATAATACCGCCGCAGCTCCTTTTTCTATCGCAAGCTGAACAAATTGATGTCCATTAAAACGGTCACCGACGATTGGAACATACAGATTACCTTTATTCAACGTGCGAGTATCAATAGATACTCCTGAGATTTCTATCTTCTGTTGATCTTTCGTTGGAAAAGAAGATTCGCACATAGTCGAAACCTGCAGCAATGTTCTTCTAATCATAAAATCGGATCACCTCGTATATGAAATGGATTGCTTATCCGCATGACGTGTAAACGCATAGTCAATTAGCTTCTCAATGAGCTCCGAATACGTCGTTCCATCCGTTCTTTCCCACATAACAGGATACATGCTGAATTTCGTAAACCCAGGAAGCGTGTTGATCTCATTCAGATATACTCGCCCCTCTTGGTCGACGAAGAAATCCACGCGGGCCAAGCCAGCGCAATTCAAAATTTGGTAAGCACGCTTCGCCGTGTCCTGAATTTCAAGCGTCAGAGCTGTAGGGATTTCCGCTGGAATGGACATTATTAATTTGCCGTCCACGTACTTAGCGTTAAAGTCGAAAAATGCTTTATCTTGAATAAATTCCCCCGGAACCGATACTTGAGGGTGATCATTACCCCTGACTGCAACCTGGATTTCTCTACCCACGACTTCCTTCTCTACTACGATTTTGCGGTCATATCTGAATGCAGTATTGACTGCTTCACGCAGCTCAGCTTCATTCATACATCTGCTGATTCCGATGCTGGAGCCTAGGGACGATGGCTTGACGTAGCAAGGATAGCCGATATTATTTTCAATGCTTGCAATCAAGTTCTTAAGATCATTAATCCACTGAACATAGGTGAAGGTCCGATATTCGGCTTGTGATATTCCCGCATGGGACAACAGCTCCTTGGATACAGCCTTATCTATTGCGACGGCGGAGGAAAGAACACCATTGCCGACGTAAGGAATGTCCAGCAGCTCCAGCAAGCCTTGAATCGTTCCGTCTTCACCGTTGGAGCCATGAAGCAGAGGCAACGCAACCTTCTTACCCTCTAAAGAGAATAGCTGGGTCATTATGCTGCCTAAGGAAGCCGAGGCTTGTCCATAGGAGGGCTGAATGATGAGATCAGAGATATCGGTAAGCGTCGTGCTGTGCTTTCCATTGGAGCACCACTTTCCCTCTTGTGTAATGTAAATGGGATATACCTCGAATTTATTAAGATCTATCGATTGAATGACGGTGTACGCTGTTTTCAATGAAATTTCATGCTCAACCGATTTGCCACCATACAGAATATACAATAAGGTTTTCATAGTATTGGAACACTCTCCTTAAGCCATTTGCTTGTCTCCTATTAAGATAACGAATAAAGCTAAGGACACCCGTAATAATTACTTAATTAAAGCTTAAGAATTCTAAATTATTTATTTAGCTGTGAGCCTCATTAATGAAAAAGTATACGAAATCCGCATAACGTCGATGCTAGAAAATAACACTTCAACTACCGAAATGAGGCTCAACTTTTGAACATTTCCCTCGAAATCGTGCTCCGTACGTTAATTTCTTTTATTTTGGTCTTGACCATCGCGAAAATTCTCGGAAAACATACGCTCGCACAAATGACTTATTATGACTTTGTCTCATCTATTACGTTAGGATCAATTACAGGAAATCTCGCCTTCAACTACGCTCTCAAGACAACGCAGCTTACCATTGCTTTACTCACCTTTGGTGGAATTTCCTACATTGTCGCGCTAATTACACTTAAAAATAGGAAGCTCCGAAAATCGCTCTCAGGTAAACCTACAATCGTCATTGAGAATGGCAAGATTATGGAGGAAAACCTAAAGAAATTACAGTTCTCACTTGATACTTTGGATCAGGAGCTGCGGGAAAAGGATATTTTCGATATTCAGGAGGTGGAATATGCCGTTCTAGAGTTAAACGGGAAGCTTTCTGTATTAAAAAAGTTCGAGTATCGGCAAATTACCCAAAAAGACTTCATGTTCCTAAGTGGTGCAAAGGCTAAAAGAAGCCAATTCCCAATTGAGCTCATTATGGATGGGGAAATTATTAAAGATAACTTCGTACATGACGGAATTAGCCTCGAGTGGTTATCTCAGCAATTAAATGAGAGAAGCTTGAACGCAGCAGATGTTTTCTATGCGGTCAAAGGAACGAACGGTAGCTTGTATTTCGATCTCTACAAAGATAATCTTAGACATCCTGTAGATTCGAATACCAAGCACTAACACAAAAAAGGCCTCTCCTTGATTCCTATAGGAACCAAACAAAGACCTTCAATTCAAGTATATAGGTATGAGAACTTCGAGCAATAGTTACCTACCGTGCAAAATCAATAAATTTATCTACGACTCTGTCAATAAAACGGAGAGTGGATTCGTCAACCAATCTACCCGTGCTTTCATCAAACTTAAGTCCTGCGGAGCTTATATATATCTCGTTGCCGGCAGGAGGTAATAGCTTAGCCAGAATGCCTGGGCTTGCTAGAATTTCTCTTAGATGCAGCTGTGCACGGATTGTTCCCATCATGCCCGGGGATACTCCAGCAGTCATAACAGGTTTGCCGATAAGCACCTTATCTACTCGCGACAACCAATCGAGCGCGTTCTTAAGTACACCGGGTACTGACCAATTGTATTCCGGGGTAATAATGAGTACTCCGTCTGCCGAAACGATTTTGCGTAACAGCTCTTTAACAGCTTGAGGTGGATTTAATTCGATGTCCTGATCGAAAAATGGTAGAGATCGAATGTCCGCGATTTCAAAATCAATCTTGTTAATATAACGTTCCTTCATGGTGTTGGCCAATTGTAAGTTGTAGGAACCTTGTCGAAGACTTCCGATAAGAACGGCTACTTTCAACATTTGATCGCTACCTCCCATGTTGTATTCCCCTTGTATCTATGAATCTCTATCTATCATACGATTACTCTTCCTTAAGATCAACGCCCTTTGGTAACAAGCCTTGGACTTGCGAGCGTAAATCTGCATCCTTATGAATCTCTTCACTTAGAATAGCAATTATGCCGGAGTCCTCACGGGTCCGAATTAAGCGACCAATTCCTTGCTTAAGACGCAGGAGCATGTAAGGCAAATCGACTTCCTCATAAGGTGATGTTGCTTCCTCACGTTTGGCCATAAACACAGGATCCTGCGGGGGAAAAGGAAGAGACCATACGATTACGTTCGACAGAGATGGCCCTGGAATGTCTAAGCCCTCCCACAAGGTAACCGCACAGAGAATGCTCTGCTCATCAAGCTGGAACTCCGATATGAGCTGACTAATCTCACTATCCCCTTCGAAACCGAAGCGCATCCCATTACATTCAGGGAACGATGGAATCGCCTCTTTGAAAAGCCGCAGCTCCTCCTTAGAAGGAAATAAAATTAAAGCTCTCCCTTCTGTACGCTGAAGCAACCTTGCAGTTGTCTTCATTTTCCCATCGAAAGAAGCAATGTCCTCTCGCTTAGGCAGTAATACTTCCATCCTGTTCTCATAATCGTATGGGGAATCCACACTAAAGGACAAGTATTTATCGATCCCAAGACTGTAAGCCAAGTAGTCAAACGAGCCATTCGTAGACAAGGTGGCCGATGAGAAAATGAGGGGCATATTCAAAGCGAATACGCGCTCACGTAGAACCTCTTTAACCGCTTTCGGCATTACGACGAGTGTGAGACCAGTGGTGCTTTCCGTCGCCCAGCAGATGAGTGAGCTTGAGCCCTGGAACAGACTTAACGCTTTCTGCATCATCTCCAGATGCTCTTCCACAATACGGAGCTGATAGTCATCTAAGGTGTACAGTTCGCTTTCAAAGACAAGCTCCTCCTCGATTCCATCAATAACTTTACGTAATTGGTTGACCTGTTGAATTAGCTTATCATTCAAGTGAATCCGCCGGCGATCGGAGCCCGGAATAGATTCGCTTTGACGTTCCAGCAGCTCGAATAAAGCTTCACTGCGCTCAATCGCTTCATCAATAAGCACCGCTAAGGATTCGCGAATTTCATTTTTCAAAAGTCTAGTAATTAACTCTTCGAATAGATCGTGCTTAATTCGATAGGTCAGCGCCTTCTGAGCGGCTGATTCTAATAGATGGCCTTCATCGAAGACAACTGTGCAATGATCTGGCAGCAGTGGAAGCTGTCCTTCCCTCTTGCGACCTTCATAGGTCCATACATGCTCCATATAGAAATCATGAGAGCAAATGATGAGATCCGTAGATTGCCGATAATGCTCACGTGATAACGTTTGTCCACAGCGATGCCTTTGATCACACACGAAGCAATCCTGGAACGGATCCCAATTAATTCGCTCCCATTGCTCGTCGTTCAAATGAGGATACTGCTTACGATCTCCATACGCGTAGAAGGATTGCATGCCCTCACTCTTATGGACGAAAGAAGGTAACTCTTCATATAAACCTTTATACAAATCCAAATCCTCATAGCCTGATCTTGCATTATCGAGCTTTTTTAGACACAGGTAGCGATCCTGAGATTTCCCCAGCCTAGCATCAATGGACAAGCTCAAATGCTGAGCAAGCTTGGCCAAATCGCCTTCAGGCTTGACCAATTGCTCAATTAACGATTCATCTGCACAAGCAATAATGGCAGGCTTGCGGTGGTAACGAGCGTAACAGATGGCGTAGAGCAAATAAACGAGTGTTTTCCCCGTTCCAACTCCCGCTTCCGCGAAAATCGTCTGCTTCTCAGCGAATGCCCTTTCTAATTGAAAGGCCATATAAATTTGCTCATCGCGAATTTCAAATCCCGCTTCTGGCAATATATCGTAAAACACATCCGCAACCCATTCTCCGACTTGCTGAAGGAATGGTTTAGAATGCTCAAATTCAAACGGATATTTACTCAATTGAAAGCCTCCAAGACGAAATGGTGTCGTGACATTATCACATGACTACCTTACAAAAGCAAAGATAAATTGTTCTTATTATTAGTAGTTAGATTTAAATCACACCATTCCTCTCGAATCAACAAGAGAATTATGTGAGGTTTCTCATCATTTTATCATAATGGGGAAAATGGCTTGTGCGGACAAGGTTGCACTTTCTTGCTAGTAAATGTTGGATGAAAAAGGTGTGTTATGGTTGTTTCAGGTGCTCGTCACCTACCATTCCAACTAGCCATAGGAGGCCATTATGAATCATATAAATTATATTCCTAAATCTCGTGTCGGCAAATTGTTGATAGGTACAGCATTGAGTCTTACGGTAGCCTTATCCGCGGGAACGTTGCTCTCAAGCACACAAACCGCATACGCTGCCACTTCTACCAAATCCTCTACCGCTGATAACGTTATTGCATTAGGAAAGAAATATATTGGAGTTAATTATAAGTTCGGAGCCCAAGCGAATAGCACATCAACATTTGATTGCTCTTCCTTCACACAATATGTGTTTAAACAGAATGGGATCAGTATTCCCCGTTCTTCCAAGCAGCAATCCAAGGCTGGCACTTACGTTTCCCGTGCTCAATTACAGCCAGGTGATTTAGTTTTCTCAGATACTAACCGGGATGGTGTCATTAATCACGTTAGTATATATATTGGGAACGACCAGCTTCTGCATACCTACCGGGTTGGGATTGGTGTTACGATCTCTAAATTCTCAGGCAGCGCTTGGGATAAGACTTACGTAACTGCCCGTCGGGTAATTCCTTCTAACGGACAGCCTGAGATTGTTAATCCGCCCGTGGTGACGCCGCCTGTTGTAAAACCACCTGTTGATACGTCGCCTGTGGTAACACCGCCAGTTGTGAAACCGCCTGTAGATACATCGCCTGTCGTTACTCAACCGAAACCAGATAAGAAACCCGATCACCAACCTTGGTATCAGCGACCATCTCACGACAACGATAACAAAAACAATAATTGGTTTTGGTAAGTAGCGAATGATAACCAATCTGAATCGTTTGAAGAGGGACTATCCCGGAAGGTCTAAGTAAGTGAGACCTAGGGGGTAGTCCCTTTTTTTGCGATTGAGCAGTTGGAATACCTCCGGCAAGCGGCGGAAGAGGCAAACTTAATCCGGGCTTGTGCTATAATAAGCTTAACTATGACGAACTGAGGTTCTGATAAGCAAGATTAATGATTAGCAGATCTGGAGGAGCAAACGCATCATGGATTGGAAACCGGATAAAGAATTGCAAATCCCGGTATATATTCAAATCTCCAATTACATGGAGATGAGAATCATGAACGGTGAATTTCCTTCGGGCAGCTCTTTGCCTTCGGAACGCGCGCTAGCTGCCCTACTCGATGTTAACCGTAGCACGATTATTGCTGCCTATGATCAATTAAACGCTCTTGGGCTTGTGAGTCGCAAGAAAGGCTTCGGAACTATTGTAACCCTTTCTTCAACTGCTGAAGGAAGCATGAAACGCATCCCTAATTGGGAAGAGTATGTGAAGGGCGGATTTCTACATCGCAATGATCCCATGACCCGCCAAATCCACAAAATCCTAGGCTCTGACAAGCCTTACATAAACTTTGCAATCGGTGAGCTTAGCCCCGATTTGTTTCCTGTTACCCTTATGCAAGAAGCACATAGTCAGTTGGAGTTAAGTCAGTATTTAGGTTATGAACACATCCAAGGTAATCTCAAGCTGCGGGAAAGCATTGCCATTCATCTACAAACCTTTCGTAGCATCTCTTCCTCATCATCATCTATTCTTGTTACTTCAGGCGCGCAGCAAGCCTTGCAGCTTATTATACAATGCTTGTTACAACCGGGGGACGGTATTGCTATTGAAGATCCTTCCTATTCCTTCTCCCTGCCCATCTTTCACTCTGCAGGCTTAAGAACCTTTAGGTTGCCCGTTACTGCGGACGGTATTGATCCAGAGGAGATCGTTTCCTTATATAAACAGCATCGAATTAAGATGGTGTTCGTTAATCCGATCTATCAGAACCCTACAGGAACTTTGCTATCCTATGAACGTAGGCAAAGATTGCTGGAAATATCGACGAAATACGGGATAGCGATTGTAGAGGATGATCCAAACAGTCTCAGCAGCTATAACCAAGAGCCGGTGTACACCTTGAAGTCGATGGATCAAGATGGATCCGTTTTATATGTTAGCTCATTGTCGAAAATCGTATCATCCGGACTTCGGATCGGCTGGATTACCGGGCCGCAATCCGTCATTCAGCGGTTAACTGATGCCAAGCAGCAATGGGATTTCGGTCATTCCAACATTCCTCAATGGATCGCAGCTCAGCTACTTACTTCCGAGCATTTGGACAACCATCTTATGAAGCTTAGAGTTGGCTTGCAGAAAAAACTCGATCTAACGATAGAATCCCTCCGATTGGAATTCGGCGACAATGCGCAATTCGAAATTCCTCGCGGAGGGATCCATCTTTGGTGTGCTTTAAGTGGGGATTGGGAAGAGCAGCGTTTGTTTAACTATGCCATCGACAACGGCGTTGTATTTACTCCGGGAAGTACACTCGGTTCGGATAACCGCCATATTCGCCTGACCTTTAGTAAGGTTGATGACCATCTGATTAAACAAGGGATTAAAAAGCTTGCGGAAGCTTATCATAGAGCAATAGCTGATAGCAAGTAGGTGATAGTGATCAGTGTTAGGTGATTTTTTAATGAGATCATTTCATTACATTTAGGAAAATAATTAATACTCCGATTATTACGACTACGTAGAGGGACAGTAATCTTCCCCATTTACGCCCTCTATTTAAGGAGTATGTGCTCGTATCCTCTTTTTTAGCCAAGGTCGAGCCTACTTTAAGGGTTATAACTACAGCTGAAACCATAACTATAAGTGTCAGTATTAACAAAACGTTAGTGTTCATACACTAGCACCATCCTTTGTGCTCATTTTAACCGTTTTGTTAATTACTGAGACCATCCATTTTTCGATTTTATAGACCATCCACTTCTAACTCCTCTTCTTCTTGCTCAATTCGCTCAATTAGAATTCCCTTCCAAACTGTTCATTAAATAACTTTCTAATTTGCTCTTCAAATTCAGGATTAGACTTATAGTAAATCTTGTTTATATGATCAGGGGTAAATCCCAGTCTATTTTCTTCCCCTTTAAACAAGCTTATTCCGAATATATATCCGACTCGCCCTTCCTGGTTATCATCGGGTACTAATTGTATATCCTTAATTAAAACTAACCATTCTTTGATAGTATTTTGGTTCTCAATAACCTTCTTCTCTCCAGAAGAACCATCCAGCAATTCAATTTTATTTACTTCCAGAATATCTCCCGGATAGGCCTCTGCTAATGTAATCGGCTTAAGCTCAACAGATTCTTTCTCTCCTTGACATCGTAGAGTAGAGAACTGAAATTTTCATTGGGGGGCGGAAGCCCTCCTTTTAATTTTCCAGCTCCCCCTGCATCAAACCGGACGTGAGGTTTTCCCTCATCCGGCTTTCCGATGTTCTTCTTTCTTCCGCGTTACGGTACTTTCCTATCCAACGAGTTTCTTTAGTCCAGAGTGCTGGGCAACAATGCCCGCTATTCTGGAATGACTATGCTTCTTACGACGATTGCGTTTCTTATTCCAAAACAATGTCAATCTTTTTAGAATATACCAGTCGATTTTATTTAGAAACAGATCAGCAAAGGTATCCATAGCGTAGTAGTTCCTCCAACCCTGTATTTTCGGATTGAGTTCGTCAACCATTCTGTTCATTGTCCAAAATAGTCGGTTACGCGGCTCAGTGACTTCCTTTACCTTCTCTTTCATTTTCTTCATGGCTTTTTTCGAGGGGTAGCTTCGCAGAATATAACGTTCTATTCCCTTGACCTGTTTCGGGATTTTTCGGTGATGCATGCCCAGAAAATCAAATCCCGACTTATCATTCCATAGGTTAATAAGTTTGGACTTGGACGTATTCATCTGTAGTTCGAGTTTTCCGAATACTGCTTTCAATACGTCGATTGACTTCAGCGCTTCTTCCTTGGTTTTGCAAAGGATAACAAGATCGTCCGCATAGCGGACGAGTGTGCCAAGTTCAGTGAATTTGTTCTCCCAAATCGTGTCGAGATAGTTCAGATAGATGTTTGCAAGTAATGGACTAATCACGCCACCCTGAGGGCTTCCGAGGTCGGTTTCGTAGAACTGATCATCTTTTACGAAGCCTGCCTTCAGCCATTTCCGTATGAGTTTGAGTATCCTTCTGTCGCTTATTCGTTGCTCCACAAGCTTCATCAACTTCTCATGCGGAATGTTGTCGAAGTACCCGGCGATATCAATATCCACTACCCAGTAGACGCCTTTCTTAACGGCACGTCGAATGTGGCGGATTGCTCCTTTGGCATCTCGTTTTGGGCGGAATCCATAAGAGCATTCCTTGAAGTCCGTCTCAAAGATTGGCTCAATTACAAGTTTCGTTGCCATTTGCGCAACGCGGTCGACGACAGCAGGAATACCGAGCGGACGAAGCTTTCCGTCCTGCTTAGGTATCTCTTTCCTCCTTGCCGGTAGCGGATGATATACACCTGTAGTTAATTGTCTGCGAATTTCTTCGACGAACTGTTCTTCCCCATGCACCTTTACGATTTGGTCGATGGTCATTCCATCGACACCTCCACTGCCCTTGTTGCCTTTTACTCGTCTCCAAGCTTCCCACAGGATATCTTCCCGATAAATTTTGTCGTAGAGGGCATGAAACCTTCTTTTCGATTTTTCCTTGGCGGCAAGATATAGCTTGTTTTGAAGTTCTTGAGCTTTTACTTTGGCGTAGTTAGCAGGTTTGACTGCATTCACTCACTCGTACCTCCTCAACTTGCTTGAACAAAGCAGGGGCTCTTCCCTCCATGAGGTTTTGTTGTCCTCATTTCATCGGTAATACTGCCCCCTCCGACTTCCTTCTCGCAGCTCGCCATTTCACCTTTCGGGCTTATAGGTCCGCTCCTTACGAAAAAAAAACTTCGTGCGAAGTAGGATATCCCTAGTTCCAAACACAACTTTCCTAGCATGCCGATCCCCGTACACCGGAGGGTTCTTCCGCGTTGCACTTCCAAGGGCTTCACGCGTTCCATGGTCTTCGTCCATAACACCGGGACTCGACTCCCTCTTGTCCTTTTCAGGTCTTTTTTGACGATGCGGCAGGATTCACTTGATGTTACGGCCTGCTGTTTTGCTCGCACTCCTTTACGGAGCTACTTTGTCACGGGGCTTCAGCCTTAGGATCTCTCCACCAGATGCCCGTCAGCTACGAGGCGACTTGGCTCTTACCTCGACCGGACTTTCACCGGCTAGTTGTGCCTAGCTTGGCTAGGCGCGCCCATTATAAAAAGGAGGCAAACCATAAGAAATAGTTGTTTCATGCTCAACCACCTGACCTTCTTTAATTATGCCGCAGAGTTGCGCGGCACGACCGACTAATTACCTCCACTCGCTTCGGATTGGTACCCAGTTGCGCGGTCTCTCCTACTAACTACCACCATTCTCACTGGTTTCCTGCCGAGTTGCGCGGCACGACCGACTAATTACCTCCACTCGCCTCGGAATGGTGCCCAGTTGCCGGTCTCTCCTACTAACTACCACCATTCTCACTGGTTTCCTACCGAGTTGCGCGGTACAAACGACTAATTACCTCCACCCACCTCGGATTGGTGCCCAGTTGCGCGGTCTCTCCTACTAACTACCACCATTCTCACTGGTTTCCTACCGAGTTGCGCGGCACGACCGACTAATTATCTCCACTCGCTTCACCTAGTATTTCGCACGCACTTTTCCAAGCTGAATAAAACTCTTTCACCGATTGATATCTATCATTTCGATTAGGTTCAACAGCTTTAAGCGCTACCTCATATAAGGCTTTTCCAGCGTCCCATTTCGTAGAAGAACGATCAAGCTCCCCGCCAATAAGCGCAAAAGCAATTGCTCCCATATTAAACACATTCGTAACCGAGTCAATACTGGCCCCAAGCTCAAACTCTTCTGGAGACATGAATCTAGAAGACCCCCACAGCCTCCCCATTGTATTAATAAAGGGCTTTTTCTGATAAACATCAATATCACAGACTTTTGTTGCATTCGTATTAAAATCATACAAAATACTACCGTCATAGAAATCAACAGCAACATAACCACTTGCCTCAACTTCCACATGAAAGGAAAAAATACTATCTATAGAAAGTAGACGTAACTCAGTCGGCAATTGTTTATATCGAAAATAGGGCGAGTTCGGATCGTTATATTTGGCTGGTGGTGGAAATGACCAATGAGGATGAAGACACTCCCCATCAAACCATTCAAACACTAACGCATATCCATCCTCCACTTCAAAATGGTTAATTAAATTAATGAGATGCTGATGACTTAAATGCTGATACAGAGGTATCGCTTGCTTTAATCGAGTGACTGCGTCCTTTGGATCACCCAAATAGGCTAAAGGATGCGCTCCCGCATATTTGATAAACCTCTTCGTTTCACCATTTTGAACCCCAAAGGATATATTCCCTGAATCCTGTTGATCGAAAACACAAAACACATTACCTAGCTCTTTTAGCCATTCGAAATCTTTGTCTTTATGTAGTTGAAATGATATGTCATTCAGTGTGATAGTAACAGAATTAGCCATTTCATTCCTCCATTATTTCTTAATTCCTCGATACTGGGCAGTTCTCAACTCCAAGATGTATGCTTCTAAAGATGGCATATCTTCTTCAAGCGCCTGTTTAACAGCTAGCTCAATGTCATATGGCACTCTTACCAACTGAATACTAAAGGATGAAGGTTCTCGGCTGTTATACTCCCCTTCTAGTATGGCATAAGATGCTTGAGGAATTTCTAATGGATTCCCAACGCTTCCTACATTAAATAACGTTTTCCCATTAAAGTTCTGAATGAGTGCATTATGGATATCCCCATAGCCAACTACATCGGCCTCAATCTCTTGCTCGCAGAGATCGGAGGACTCAAACAGTGACAGTCTTGACTCGTATGAATCCCATGGTTGAATTCGTTCATGAACACTGCGAGGAGAAGCGTGAAAAAGCCTAACAAATTTACCACTCATGTAAAATTCAATGGAAAAAGGCAACCCACGAAGGTAATCCAGCCTAACTTTACCTAGCTTATTTTGGTGCCACTTTATCGTTTTACTATCAGTAAGTTGAGGTACATGTGCATCCCAATTTCCCGTAACTACTTTCTCACATGTTGCTTGAACCAAATCTACAGCAATATCAGAGCTTGGCCCCTTGCCAACCAGATCCCCCAAACAGAAAATTCTAGATATCTCCCGTGCTTTAATATCATTCAATACTGCGTGAAATGCCGGGATATTCCCATGAATATCAGAAATGATCGCGATTTTCTCCATTAAATTACCTCCGTCCGTGAATAAATATCCAGTTAAACCACCTATTCTAATATTGTCTTTCTCCTTCAGGTAAATTCCCTTAAATTGATCTTTATTGGTATTATAGACCATTTGTTAGATATTTGGTTAAACACAAAGCTGCGAGCCCAGACTTCCCAGATTCGCAGCTTTACATTTTTTTCATTCGTACAACTGTTGATCTTACCCTTCAACCGCATTACAATAGCATAATTGCTCTCAACATCAGGAAGGAACTATATATGAAAAAAACCTCGCCGCCGATTGCACCTTTTCTACCGCTTCTTGTAGGAATGATTGCAATTTCGTTCTCACCTATATTAGTTCGATATTCTAGTGCTCCCGTTTCTGTTCAAGGAATGTATCGCATGCTATTCACGGTCCTTCTTATGCTACCATTCGGAATTCGCCGAATACCACAATTACGCCTCATCACGAGAAAGGATTGGATTCTGCTAGGTTTGGCAGGATTTTTCCTTGCGCTGCATTTTCTATTATGGATGGATTCATTAAACTATACTTCAATAGCAAGCTCCACTATTATTTTATCGTTAGAGCCTGTCTTCGTTATGATCGGTGCCTATTTCATATTCAAAGAGCGATTAAGTAAGCTTGCTCTGCTTGGTTTATTCGTCGCTATTGTAGGGGCATTCTATGTAGGGTCGGGAGACTTCGGCATATCCAGTAAAGCAATTAAGGGTGATATTTTATCATTTCTAGGCACCATAGCAGTAGCAGTGAACATGCTAATCGCCAAAAGAATTCTCACACGTGTGCCATCCTTTTTGTACAGCTTAATCGTCTTTGCAGTCGCATCCTTTTGTTTCGCTCTATACAATCTCTCGATGGATTTCAACATGACGACTTATGCCTCTAAGGAATGGGGTGTTTTCCTCCTACTTGCTATCGTGCCTACCGTTTTCGGCCATCTCATTTTTAATTGGCTGCTGCAATACGTGAATCCTACAACCATTTCTATAACTGTTCTAGCCGAACCAGTCGGTGCAAGCATCCTTGGCATCATCCTTTTTCAGGAGATGGTTACTTCCTCCCAACTCATTGGGGGCGTGCTTATTATTGCAGGTTTACTCCTTTATATGAGATCGGAGTATTCTGTTAAATCAGGGGTTGTTTAATTTGTTTTATCAAGGATATCAATTTAGCTTTTAAGAGATCTTAGTAGAATCTTTAATTATGTTTCTATCCAATAAGACTTTGGATTTTGGGATAGCACATCCTCTGTAACAGCTATCAGACTCCCATCATCAAGCCATGATACAGAGTAAATAATAAAACCATCATCAGAAACTGGGGTATCTTTTATCTCCCCTGTCACTGAATTTACTAGAATCAATTTATTTCTACTTTCAGTTCTGTTTTGTTGAAAAAGAACTGCAATTTCTTTTTTACTATTAATAATTACGTTAGCAATGTTCCCTCCTGAGTTGCCTGACCAAATTATTTTTTGACTAAGATCGAAAGGATTAATTAAATATATTCTATTATTATCATATTTAATCAAGCTATCATCTACTAATACAACGGATTCCAACGGTGACAAATCTGGAACTACTACATGAGAGATTCCAGTAATTATATTAACTGAGATTACTTGATCAGGTGATTTTAAGAACAAATCATCATTTATCCACCCCATTATTAAACCACTGCTATCAATAAGCTTTTCTTCGCTATTATTAAAGTTCTTCACCCAAATCTCACCTGATGCATTCCTATCTTCACTATAAAAATATCCTCTATTGGAGTTGAAAGCTATTATATCTCCCGCCTGATTGATACACGGTATAGTACCCCATTGCAAGATTTGCTCTTCTTTCTTCACTTTCAATAAGTCTAATCTTTTATAAACCCCAACCTCATCACTTAAGACTTGTGAAACTTGCCAGGTACTCACATCAAGGTTAAATAAATTTTCTGCCCACTCAAGAATATATTGATTTTGGTTTCTTTTTGTTAAATGGTAGTTACTGCGATTATCTGTTAGAAATATTTGTTGTCCGTTTTTTTTATAGTAACTAAGTGTAATTTCAGATATTACACCATTATAATTAATTTGAATCGTCTTATTGGATAACACTGTCTCTTCTAGGACATCATTTGTTTTTTCCACCACTTTTAGAGGATACAGTGGATTAGAAACTTCACTATTATTAATGTACTGTTCAGCCTCTTGTTTTGAAGGGTTTTTAATAACCAAACCGGAATCTACATACAGAGATCCATCGAATTCAACAGTTTTTGACATAACATTAGAAGCATCTACATTCTCATTCTCAATTGAGCTAGATATGACCTTTCGATTGTTCTGTTCTTTTTGCCCACATCCAACCAAAAATAATGATAACAATAAAAACAATAGAAATACTTTCTTTAGGAACAAAGTAATTTATCCCCTTTTTAGAAGATTTTAATTAATTCACATCATAAACCTTTATACTCACTGCATTTTCCCACCTACTTTCCAAAACAAAAAAATCCAAAAGCGATGTTCATCATTTGTTGCTATGACCTCACCGCCAAACAAGTGAATAAATATCATTTTTTGTTTTTTTCAATGTTATAGAATACAGCGAACAAAATCCCTAAGAGTAAAACAATCAGTAAGGTAGTTGTCGTTTTCGACAAATTAATTAGCTCATCATACCAAACATATCCAACAACAAATATTATATTCAGTGAAATCAGGGAAACTATTATGTTTGCCCTATTAAAGTTTGAAAAAACCAAATATCTAAAGAACATTATGATATTTACTAAAACCATTCCTGAAATGAATTTTTCAAGATTGTTCAACGTGTTACCTCCTAAAAATCCCCTTCTTTTTCATCGTTGGAAATTCTCTTCTAATGCTCTCTAGCTTAACGCTTAAATAACGCTTTCAATAGCAAAATAACAATAGCTCTTTTACAGTTATCACCAATTGTATCATTCTAATAACTTCTCATACACTGTTACATTTACACACTCCGACTTGTGGAGTGCTTACTATGGATGATTCTTAATCAATAGATGAGATATGAATGTATGGTGCTCAACCAAATTTTACTGATAAAAAACACCCAAATGTTAGAGTGCAGGTACAGAAATATGCTGAAAAATTAAAAATATAAGTGTATGTGGTGTCTCTTGTTGTTTCATTCCCCCCTCCCTCCCTACCCAATCGGGGGATATATTAATTTTAGAGATAGTGATACTATGCATAGCGGACAAGATAAATAGACTCAGTGGAGGTAACTACATGGTAAGAAGAAGTTCAAAGCGTTTTGCATCCGTATTCATGGCACTTATTTTAGTTTTTACGATGTTTGGTAATGTGGTTTCAGCGGAAGGAGGCGCACCGGGGTCTTCTATGAACCTCACAGCATTCTCCATCAAGGGATATGCAGGTGTTATTAGCACGAATAATGATGGTAGTGCTGAGAGTGTTACTATCACCGTACCTTACGGTACAGATTTAACCAACATTAAGCCTCAATTCAGTCACAACGGGACTTACGCCGATGTTAACGGGGTTGCTCAGAAATCTGGTTTGGATGCTGTTGATTTTTCTTCACCTGTACTTTATAAAATACACAATGCATCAAATGAAAATACTCACAATTACTTGGTCACTGTCAACGTACTTCCCCATTTGACGCTAACTTTAACCACGGATAAAGCTTCCTACAAACCTGGAGAGCCTGTTGTAGTTACTGTATCAGCCAGTAATACTACAAATGTCAACGCAGATGGCGTCCAAAGGATTAAAACCACTTTGGAGTTCGATCCAACTAAGTTCTCTGTGAAGTCTTACATAGACGAGGATGATGAGTATACAGAGAAGGGGTACAAACCTCTTCTAAATACAGAAAATACGTATATGAATGCTCCATATTTTCTTAAAATGTCATCGCCCAATGCGAAGTATTTAGTCTTAGACTTGCGTTCCGATATTCCTTTTAAGGATGGGCCTATATATCAAGTAACTTTAGATTCTCTAGACACTTTAGGTAGTTATGTTGCTGCGCTAAGCATTTATATTGGTACCGTTACCGCAGGTGGTGATTATATACAGGGCTCACCTATTATTGTTAATACCTTGGTTAATGTAGTAGCACCGAGTTCAGAAAAGCAAATAACACAATTTTCTATACTTAATAGCACGGGGTCAATCGATCAGAAAGATAAAACTATAAATGTACAGGTACCTTTTAATACTGACTTAACCACCTTAGCACCGCAATTCACTGTATCAGCTAGTGCATCTGTCAAGGTAGGAACAACTGCACAAGTTTCAGGAACTACATCTAATAACTTCACGAACCCAGTTAAGTATACTGTTTACGCAGAAGATGGGTCTAAACAAGATTATATGGTTACTGTTAGTCTTGAAACCGCACCACCAATACCTAGCACATCGAAGGATTTAAGCACATTCTCGATACTGGGTAACGCAGGGTCTATTAGTCCAACAGCTAAAACTGTTGATGTAATAGTACCTTTTGCAACTGATTTAACTGCATTAGCACCACAATTTACGATTACAGGTACATCCGTTAAGGTAGGAGATATTACACAGGAGTCTGGTGTAACATTGAATAACTTCACGAGTTCAGTTACGTACACAGTTTATGCAGAAGATAAATCGTACCAAGATTACAAAGTTACCGTTAGGCTTGCATCACCAGATGTAGTTTATCCACCAACTAGTCCTCCACCAACAGGCCCTGTTTCAACGCCTGCACCAACTGCAACACCTAAACCAGTCTTGAATGAGAAGCTAAATATCGATGTAATCAAGGCTCAAGTAGAAAAAGCTACCTCTGCACCTGCAATTGCATTCAAGGATGTACCCAAAGATTCCCCAACAGCTAAAGCAATCGAGTTAGCGACTAAGCTTGGGATCGTTATGGGATATGCGGATGGTTCATTCCATGCTAATGCTACGGTCACTAGAGCAGAATTTGCAACTATGTTAGTGAAAGCGCTTGGTTTAGAATCTACTGACAAAGCGAACTTTAAGGATACCAGAGGGCATTGGGCAGCGGATGCAATTGCAGCATTACATTCGTTCGGTTTTATTAACGGTTACGCAGATGGATCATTCAAGCCAAATCAAAGCATCTCTAAAGCGGAAATAGTGGCTATACTTTCAAAAGTAATAAACATAACTTTATCTTCAAACCCAACGAAGTTCAGTGACGTTTCTGGTTCTTGGGCGGAGGATGCAATTAACAAATTATCGGATAGTGGTATTGTAAAAGGAGCGAGTGACGGATCATTCAAACCGAACGCTAAAGCTACTAGATCAGAGTCATTACTCATGATCTTACGTATGTTAAATGTGAGTCTTAATCTTTCACTAGACATAGAGTAGTCGCTGCAAGTTACTTATATAAGGTAGGTACTGGTAAAACAGTATCTGCCTTATTTTTTTACACCAATGTCACGATTCAATCCCGCTACTCTTCAATTGTTTTAACTCGAACCACAAGATATACTTATATTCACATAAACAAACTAAGGATAAGAAGGTGACGAAGATGAATACCCTGATTGAGGAGAAAAGAAATAATCATGTCTGCGAGGTTTTACAAGTACTTGGCTCAAAATGGGGATTTGCGATTATCAGTGAGTTGTATACAAGCCCCAGACGGTTCAATCAACTCCAGAGGGAGCTAGCCCCCATTCATACGCAGTCTTTAACGGATACTCTTCGTCTACTAGAACAAACAAAATTGGTTCAGCGTCAAGTATTTCCTACTGTACCCGTAAGTGTCGAATACTCTTTGACGGAAAAAGGAAACGACTTTCAAACCGTAATAAAGGAAATGAACAACTATGCAATAAAATGGGATACTCAACGTTGAAAACTACAGGAAAGACAAAGATTGCTCCGCCCTTCCTGCAATAGTTCTTTCATTATTATAGGGATAATAAGATTTATGCCTTAATCGAACCCTTAGATTTGCTCAAGGAGAAAGAAATGCTAGCCGTCATTAATCCAAGCGCAATCACACTGCTTGCAACCCATGGATTGTAAACTACAGAGGACGTAGCGGTCACAATTAAGCCTCCCAATCCTGCTCCAACCGCCAGCCCCAAATGACTGATTGGAGTGTTTAATCCTAGCAGAAGATTAGCCGATTGAGGCGCTTGTTGAATAATGTAGGTTTGAACCGCAGGAGCAGTCACAAACATCGAACACATACAAATGGTTATCAATATTAATTCAACTGCAATAATCGAAGCAAAGACAGGTACAAATGCAAGAGATACAGCTTGTACTGCCAAGCCGATAGAAATCACACGAACTGTTCCCCATTTATCTACTCCATAACCTCCCAAGCGTGACCCGATAATCCCGAAAATTCCGATAATAAGCATGAATGCGCCAATGTATGAAGTTGTCATGTGAAGAATTGTTTGTAAATAAGGAGTTAAATACGTTTGTGCGACTGAATTGCCAGCGCCCCAAAAGAAAGAGACCAACAAACCACTGATCACGATGGGATTTCTGAGCACTGTGAATTGCTGTTTAAAGGAAATGGGTGCATCGCCTTCAATATCCGGAAGAAAAATCATAATGCCAAGTAAAATGAGAAAGCTGATGATGCCCAAGATTAAAAAAATGCTCTGCCAATGTAGCCATTTGGTGATCGTTATCCCTATAGGTACGCCTAGCAACATTGCAGTACTAAATCCCAAAATGATTGTGCCGATTGCTCCTCCTAATTTCTCGGGTGGAACTAATTTGGCCGCCGAGCTAAAAGCAACAACATTGAATACGCCTGCGGCTATACCCGAGACTACGCGGGCAAACAGCAAGACAGAATACTGAGCGCTCCAAAAGGAAATCAGACACCCGACTATAAAAACTACCAGTGAACAGATTAGCACTTTTTTACGTCCAATACGGGAGGTAACAGAAACCAAGAAAGGCGTTCCAATGGCCAGGGCTATAGAATATACCGTTATGAGTTGCCCTGTGAGGGCAATGGTAATACGCAAATCATCGGCGATGATATTGAGAATACCGCTAACGACCAGCTCCGATGTTGCTGTTACAAACACACCCTAAGTAAGAAGATAAATGTGTATACGATTCATTTTTGCAGTCCATCCTTTCTGAATATCTCTAGAAATTATAACTGCGCATTCATGTCTGCATAAGAAGGCAATCGTTTTGGTGTTACTCTCAGTAGTACGACCTACTCACTTAAAGTAAGTTAGTAGTGTGACAATAAAAAAAAGAAACCACATTGAGTTGTTACACTCATGTGGTTTCTTTACTTTTCCCCTGCCTGGAAAATATGAAGTTTTATTTGTTACCTAACGCCCACCAATAGTAAAATTACCTGACCCCGTGTGGACACGGACTGGCGTGCTGCCATCGCCGAAACGTATATTTTGTTTGTGATCGTCGTTAGAGTTCTTATCCCATTGGTTACGGAATGTGCCAGAGCCAGCGGTAAAATTGAATTCGACGGATGCCGGTTTTTCATCTGTGTTAATGGTTACATTACCGCTTCCGGTTGAGAGATCCATAGGGCGTTTGATATCCTGTTGCTCGGCTCTAATGTTGCCGCTAGCAGCTTTTACTACAAGCTCAGCATCCACGTCAATCATTTTAACATTGCCGCTACCCGCCTTCACCGATAGCTTCTGCGCTGTCAGCTTCTCGATTGTAATATTGCCAGAATATCCATCCAGCTCAGCTGAATTAGCCGAAACATTAGTAACTTGAGAGGAACCACTACTTACGTTTAAGGTAAGTTTATTTGCTGTTAACTTATTCAGCTGCACATTACCTGAACTATTCTTAATTTTGATGGTTTGAGCAGCCAACTCGGCTACGTTAATATTGCCGCTGCCGTTGTCCATGGTGATGGATTCATATTGCTGCTCCGGCAGCTCCAGTCTGAGCTCTAAATCAAGAATGCTTAATCCAAATGTAAACCCATTTTTAGTATCTACGCTAACTGTAATAGTATCGGCTTTCCGAGAAATATTTAGTTTAGTTGATTCCAGAAATTTTTTACTCACTTTCCCAGTAAGAGAAGCCTTAATTTCATTCGTAGAACCTTTAACTGTAGTTACATCCAAGCTATTGAAAGATAGTACAATATGCTTTACCCCAGTGGCATCCATCGCTTGTTGCTGATCAATCTCTACACTTCCAAAATTAAAAAATCCTTCATTCCCCATCGTTCTGCCTGCACCAACTAACCCGACTACTAATAGAATAAGTGCGATAATAATCCAGTTTCTCATTTTATTTTCACCCTTATCACCCTTGAATTAAATTTCAAATATTGCAATGTAACTCTTGAGACTACACGGGTAAGCCAAAGTGAGAACGCTCCTAGCAGCATACCTACCGCTATCAGAGTTATTGCTACATAGATTCCTTGGACTTTGGTAAATGCTTCTCCGAATACCCCTTCGTAAATGGCAACCAATGAGGACAATCCGATAGCGACCGATGAAGCCCATAATGCCAATAGTACACCGAGAAGGGCGATGAAGGGCCCGAGAATGAATATCAGATTAAAAAATCCTAAGCTCACCGCAGCAAACACGGCACGCGACACATGCGTAATCCCACCATTTTTGCTCACTGCTTGCTCCACACGGTAACCTAACAGCATTTCTTTGGCTATAAGGCGCGGATCGCCAAGCTCCTGTGCAATTTCCTCCTCCGTACTACCTTCCTGGCCGGCTTGCCGGAAATGCTCCTCGTAATCAAACATCCATTCACGACGTAGCGGTTCGGGAACCGGCGCAAGCAAATCCCAAAGCTGCTGCAAATACTTATCTCTTATCATCGCTCGACACCTTCTTTAATTAATTGATCCACAGATGTGGAAAATGACCGCCATTCGCTTGTTAGCTCCATCAGATGCTTGTGTCCACGCTCTGTAAGCTTGTAATATTTACGCGCCGGACCCTCAGCGGACTCCTTCAGATAAGTGGAAAAATAACCTTCAAGAGTCAGCCTGTTCAACAGCGGATATACACTTCCTACTGCGACTTCAAATTTCGAGGACATCATTACGGCAAGCTCATAGCCATAACGGTCCTCCCAAGCGGTCAAAGCAAGCACACATAAATCCAGAACGCCCTTCTTAAACTGTACATTCATTCCCAGCGCTCCCTATGTAGCATGGTATGGTATTCATCATTGTAGAATAGCTAGGCAAAAAAAAATAACGACCACAGCTATAATATATCATCAGCTATTCTACAATGCAATATAGTGAAGCTAAATTTTTCCAGCTTATTCCATCGAATCTTAAGATTCGTCTGTTCAAGTTTACTCACTTACCTTTTTAACCGCCCAAATTTTCACGAGCACATCTCCTCCCCAGACTTCCTGAGCGAACTACACATACCCGTCTGCCAACCCATATGTGTACTTCACTCAGTAAGTTTAAAATAGAGGCCTTCATGAAATGGCTTCTCAGTCCTTCGGACGGCGGTACACTTAATAACAACCCTACAACCACTGAATACAAGTTAAAATCAATCCAATAACGAACCCGCATAACGCGCCATTGACGCGGATCCATTGCAGATCGCTGCCGACCTTTTCCTCCAGCATCCGTACTAATTCCTTGTCATCCATACGATCGAGGTTGTCTTTAAGTAAAGCCCCTAGACGATAGTGGTTTGCCTCCACGAAGTCAACGATAAAAGATAGCAGCTTTCGTTCAGCGCCCTCCATCATTTCCTTCTCAGACTGCAGCCTCCGTATAACGTAACGTACGACTGTTACGACCTTCCGTCCACCGCCTTGTTTCTCTTTCTCAAGTGATGCCAGGAGAGAAGTCCGAATGTCCTCCAGCCGCTCTAACAAGAATGCCTTGCTATCTGGAGACTCAGCTTTATTAATCAGCCACTCCTTACCTCGATTAATCAGCGATTCATCTTCTGTAATCTTAATCATTTGATTTCGAATTTCAACAAGCAATCTTTCCCGATTCGTGTTATCAGGTCTAACGAGATCCTGAATTCCTGAAAGCAGAAGCTGCTGAATCATCGTCCCCAGCTTCTCCTCATTCATGAAACCAGCAAAAGCTTGTACAGCGAACCCCATAATGCCGCCGACCTTGGCTTCCGATATTTTCTGCTGGGCGATGGATCCAAGCAGTTGACCCGTTTCCGGCTTACTCACCCAAGCTCTACCTTGATTAAGAGCATAGTCAAGTGCCTGTTCGTCCCATTTCCCTTGTATCGCTGTATGCAATACTTTCTCAGCCAGCGGCTTCATGTCCGTATGACGAAGAAACGACGCAATGCCCGTTTGAATGGACGGAACAATAGAATCGAGTGGCAGCTTAGTTAGATTGGTTTGCAGCATAGCGATCGCGCTAGTACGATTGCTCTTCTTCCCTATCCACTTGGTCACTGCTGATCCAACAATCTTTAACAAATCAAATTGCTTTAGCTTGCGTGTAATGCTTTCCTTATTCAGAAGCTCATTTTCCAAAGCTGATATAAGAGAAGTGGCGATTTTATTTCTATTCTTAAGCAGCAACGATGTGTGTGGGATTGGAATGCCCATCGGATGTCGGAACAAAGCCGTTACAGCAAACCAATCAGCGAATCCGCCAACTAGCCCCGCTTCAAATCCCCCCTTCAAAAGCTGAACAAACGCATTATCAGGAAGAAATAAAGTCGTGACGAACCCGGCACCCATCGTAACAAGCGATAATCCTGCTATATATCTCGATTTCATATTAAGACCTCATTAAGTAAGATTGGATATGGATATTACATTAATTATAACCGAATTAACAAATGAAAGATGCACCCCTGCAAAGAGAGTGCATCACCTTTACCCTATTTCATTTATTTTTCTCGTTATTATTCACTTCAATCTCTTCGACCAATTCTCTTGTACCTGACCGAAATTCACGAATGGTTGTTCCAATTGCTTTACCGAGCTGAGGTAGCTTAGATGGTCCGAAAAATAATAACGCGATAAATACCAGAAGTATAATACCCGAAAACCCAATATTTAATGGCATATGCTTTTCCACTCCTCTCTATGTGTATCAATGCTTCATTAGAATTTGACCAACAAAGCCGTCACATACATTAACACAATTCCTAACGTCAATCCAGAAAAATTCAACCAAGAGATGGTCGGGGTTCCGTTTTTATTAGCCTCTCTAACAATCATTTTACCAATAACGTATATAACTTGCACGATTGCCCCCGCTCCAATTCCGAAGAATAAAGCAGCTAATGTGTTATTGAAAACAAAGCCTCCTGCCCAAGTGCCTAGAATCGCAGGCCCTCCAGCTAAACAAGCCAAGCTAACAAATGTCTTCCAGGTCGGTCGCTCCCGCAATAAGGGCGATGCGATACCGATTCCCTCTGTAATGTTGTGAAGCGTGAAGCCAATGATAAGGAATGTTCCAAGCGCCGCTTCCCCTGATGCGAAAGCGGCACCTATCGCTAGCCCTTCACCCAGATTGTGAAGCCCTATCCCTCCAGCAATTTTGTAGGAAACCCTAATGCCAGATTCGTTCCCTTTCCTCTCGTTCGCTTGATCAATGGCAAGCAGAAGAAGAAAGCTCAGTAAAGCACCGAACCACACCAAGCCTGTGCCTTGGAACACCCCAGGTGCCTCCGCTCCTAGCTCAAAGCCTTCCTGGAAGGTGTCAATGACGAGAAAGAACAATAAGCCAATTGTTAGCGCCAGCACAGCCTGCATCCATCTGTCAGAAAACCGACGCATGAACGGAAACCATAACAAGCCCAGACCAATAGGGACGATACCTACATAGAAGCCAATTAAAGCATACTCTCCAAAAAGCTTGGCCCCAGGCTCGGGTGATTTCATTGCTACAGCAACCTCACCATTGAAAATCAATCCATTAGTCGTAATGAATCTAATCTCATAGGGGTCACCCTCAACCCATGCATAAGGGATGTTCACCGTTGTCTGTGCAAACCTTGCGATTGAAGGACCTGGATCATAGCTTGCATTCCAGAACGCATCATTCACAACAACCTGAGCGATCTGAACCTCCTCCGGCCCGGAATTGAGAATTTTAACCTTAAAGCCATTGTCTGTAAGCAAAATCTTCTGGACATTTAATACTTCAATAGGGGCCACGGATTCATTGGTTATCCCAGTACCTAAGCGAGTAATAAGAAAAATAATAGCGAACAGCAGCACCAATGGGATAACTCCCCATAGCCACACTGTTTTAGATTTCCGCGGATATGACCCTGTCACGGTTTGAAGACTCATCTATGATTGCTCCCTTCTAATTCTATTTAGCTAAGAAAAAGCCCATCCATCCAAGCTCAGCGAACTCACTCTGATGCGCATGGAACATATATTTGCCTGGCGCTGGGAATTCCATCTCGAGTATGCCTCGCTGCCCCTGACACTGCATGACCGTATCCGTGTAGATGGGACGTGCCTCTGGATCAGCACCAACCTCGTAATATCGAAAGAAGTTCGCATGTAGATGTAAGGAGTTAATGAGATCGAATTCCGTCATATTGCTTAAGTAAATACGAACCAATTCCCCAACCTTAACCTCAATAGGATAAGCCTGATAAGCAAATGCATAACCATTTACAGTATAAATTTCATTCTCATTATCCATATCAAGATCGAAGCCGTTCATCACCATGCTCATCTCGTGTGCCGATTTTCTTGGCTTAATTGGATCGACGATAAAATTACCGTACAGCCCTTTGTGTATATGCTTTGCAAGCGGCGGGATGTGGCAATGATAGACATGCATACCGGCTGGCTTTGCTTCGAATTCGTAGATGAATTCATTACCGGACGCGATAGGGTCTAAACCATCCATGCTCGTAGGGTGTATACCGTGAAAATGAATGGTATGGGGATGAGTCGAGCCATTAATAAATTTGATACGCAAGAAGTCCCCTTCTGTGCATCGAAGCGTAGGACCAGGAATCGTACCGTTAAACGTCCATCCTGGGAATTTAATACCGTCAGCAATCTCAACGTCTGTGTCATATGCAACAAGCTCGTATTCTCTTACTGTCTTCCCATCGGCACGAATACTCTTTTTTCCGTAATCAAATGCACTTAACGCATCTATTGCAGCCTGTAAGCCCTTATTCATCTTAGTGGAAGGATCATAGCCGTGAGCCATCTCATGGCTGTTTTGTTGATGATGAAGATCGTGCTTATCCATTGCCTTCACTGTCTTAGTAAATAAGGAGGAAGGATTGAGAACCGTTGCTCCAAGTATTCCGACCGCACCTGCGGCTCCCCACTTCAGGATATCACGTCTAGAAACGGGCTTCTGGGAATCAAAAGACATAAATATACACTCTCCATTCTTGTATCAAGCTAATATTCTTTACCTAAGGCAACTTATTGTTCAAAAAAATATATTATGGCTTTAGGACAAAATGTTTCCTTAGTGCAAAATTATCTAATAAGACTATATGACAGGAAGTGGTATTTGTAAACCCTCAATTTTAGTGAAAATTTACTCGATATCTGAAAATTAATTAGGCAACAAGCAAAAAAACCGCGCAGATTGAATTCAATCTGCGCGGTTTTTTGATCTTACAGCCGAGCCCTTATAACAATTACCTAAATTCAATTATTCACCTTCTGGAGCCTTAGTCTTTTTCACGAAGAAGGCAAGCACCAATGCGAAGATGGCGAAGAACATACCGATGTAGAAGGAATTATGAATACCAGCGCTTAACGCTTTAGCTAGCTCTGTCGTTGAAGTCGGATCCTCTGAATTAGCCAAATAATCTTTCTGCCCCGCTGACATAATACTAATAAAGAAAGCAACCCCTATTGCACCAGACACCTGCTGAAGGGTATTAAAAATCGCCGTACCATGTGGGTAGTATTTTCTTGGTAGCTGGTTTAGACCATTCGTCTGTGCAGGCATCATAATCATGGAGATGGCAACCATCATAATACAGTGATAGAAAATGAGTGTTCCACTACCCGTTTCAAGATCAATACGGGTAAACAGCCACATCACAAGGACGAGAATAGCTGCTCCTGGTATTACAAGCACACGAGGACCGAACTTATCGAATAGCTTACCTGTCACTGGGGAAAGGAAACCATTAAGTATTCCACCTGGGAGCAATAAAAGTCCCGCAGCGAATGCGGTCATCATTAATCCTTGCTGCAAGAAAATCGGTAATAACAGCATCGTTGAGAACAATGCCATCATAACGATAATGATTAATACCGTGCTTAATGAGAACATTGGAGACAAGAAAGCTCTAAGATTCAGCATCGGCTCTTTCGACACAAGCTGTCTCCAGATGAATAGCAGCAATGCAATACCACCGACAATAAGCGTGATATATACTTCTGGATCTGACCAGCCTTTTTCACCTGAGCTACTGAAGCCGTATACGATACCACCGAAACCAATTGTGGACAGGATAATCGATATGATATCTACTTTAGGCTTGGTTACTTCGGATACGTTCTTTAAGTAAATAGCTGCAATAACAACAGAAAGCAATGCAAAAGGAAGTACAAAATAGAACAGCCATGGCCACTCGAACTTTTCAAGAATTAAGCCGGACAATGTCGGTCCGATTGCTGGAGCGAACATGATAACAAGACCGATACTTCCCATTGCGGCTCCACGTTTCTCAGGTGGATACAGAATGAGGATTGTGTTCATCATTACTGGAAGCATAAGGCCTGTCCCGAACGCCTGAATGATTCTTCCGATTAGCAATACAGGGAAATCAACTGCAAGTGCACAGACTAGCGTTCCGGCTGAAAATAATATCATAGCGCCAAGGAACATCTGCCTCGTCGTAAACCATTGTACCAGTAAAGCCGAAATCGGAATTAGGATACCTACGACCAGCATGTAGCTTGTTGATAGCCACTGGATCGTTGAATACGGTACATTCAAATCAAGTGTCATGTCAACCAATGCGATATTCAATAATGTTTCGTTTAGAATGGAGAAGAATGCACCGATGACAAGTGTAATTAATATCGGTAATCGTTTAATGTTGCCTAAATCTTTATACTGTGACTTTACTTCAGAGCCTGGGTTATTCACTTCATATCCTCCAATATCCAATAAGCTTCTTTTTTAGTTTTTACTGTGCATCTTATAAGCAAATAGATGGTTTGTTTAAGCTTTGCCACAACTAAGGTAAATATCTCTCTTTGATGACATGCAAATGATGGAGCTCATGTCCGGCAAGGATGTAAGCTAGTGCTCTTACAGAAATCCTAGTATCATTAGCAATGCCAACCCTTAAATATGCTTCCTCCTTCAAGCCACGAGCTAACGTAATTGTTGACCTACGCACGGCTATGTAATCCTCAATAAGCTCTGTTAAAGTAAGTGCATGGAAATTCGCACCCTTTATCAAAGCATCTTGATCGTAGCCCGCATGAGGAGTTTGATCCCCTCTGGCAATTCTGAGTAAACGATAGCTCATAATGCGCTCATTGTCGTTGATATGCCCGATTACTTCCTTCAAGCTCCATTTGTCAGGCGCATAACGATAATCACCCTTCGACTCAGGGATGTCGGATAGAAACGTAGAAGTCGTCTCAAGAAGGCCCTGGAGCACGTCCAAGATATCTCCATCCCCCACTAAGTTTACATACCTTTCATAGTAAGGAGCATATTCTTCACTTGCAGGTCGATTGCTCATTTTGCGTCAGCTTCCTCTCTGATGTACATTAATTGTTAAACCTCTGACGATAGCCGCATTTGCGGCATAATTCCTCTACAACTTCTCTTCTAGAAAATCCATCGTACAGCTTAGTTGCTCGTTCGCCCTCAATGATTTCGGAAAAAGGAGTTTTGTTTATGTTACCTAAGTTAATAACGCCCTCCCCATCAAGACAGCAAGGAATAACCGTGCCATCAACGAGGACACCGGCCTGATTACGAAGCGCATGGCAGAAGCCTTTGCTTTCATCTTCCTTTTCCTTCAAGTCTGGCCATACGAATTCTTCCTCATGGTTCAAGTAAATCCTATCCGCAATCTTAATACCCTTGCCCCTTACAAAATGCTCCTCGATCTTATAATCAAGATCGAATGCTTTCTCAATCTTCTCCAGAATTTCACGATTGCGATCATTTTCCAGATTAGTTGTATTGTCTTGCGTTAGATTCCACAATCTTAAAGAAATGAGAATATCAGAGGTCGCCACGGCTTCCTTCGCAAAATCAAGAACGCTCGTTACATATCCTTCTTTATCAACAGAACCCTCGTGACCGTCAAAGCTGTGCAAGGAAAAATTGATTTGTCTCAGAGCCGGCTTACCCAGAATCTTCGACTTAGCCTTATGCAGCAGTGTACCATTAGAGGTTAGATTCACCTTGAACCCTTTCTGATGACTGATATCGAGCAGCTCGTCGATTTTAGGATGAAGCATAGGTTCGCCTTTGACGTGGAAATAAATATATTCAGCATGTCCTTTAATTTGGTCCAATGTATTCGTAAAAGCATCTACCTTAATAAAATTGGCTTGACGCTTTGTCGGAGGACAGAAAGAGCAAGAAAGGTTACAAATGCTCGTAATTTCGATGTAAAACTTTTTGAATTTCTTCAATTTAGCAAAGCTCCAATCCATATAGCCCTTGAATGATGCTCCTATTATAGCATAAGTACAAATTGGAAACTTAGGCTGAAAGAACTTCTTATACGAAAATATTCGCGCAACACCAGCAAAAAATCAAACAAAAGAAGCAATCCAAAGCTAGAAATTTTAGCTCTGGACCGCTTCCTATTGTACATATTCGTTATTAAATGCTTTTGTACTCGTTAACTGGAAGTCCTTTAACACCCGGCTTATAGCGGAAGCAGCTGCCAGCTAGAGGCTCTTCGCGCAATTGCTCTTCACTCAAGCCCTCTCTAGCAGAGGTAATGTATAGCTCATCCAGCTGTTCCCCACCGAAGCAGCAGGAAGTCACTTGGGAGACAGGTAGATTAATTTGGTCAATCTGCTCACCTGTATTAGGATTCCAACGGGTGACGCAATTGCCCTCCCAATGTGCAACCCAGATCATCCCCTCAGCGTCTACAGTCATACCATCAGGATAACCCTGACCCTCTGACAGCTTAACGATGATCTTCTTATCGGCAATGGCACCAGTAGCCGGGTTGTAGCTAAACCGCTGAACCTCACGGGCAGAATTCGTATCAATATAATACATCTCGCTATCATCCAGGCTCCAGCCCAGTCCGTTGGAACAGTTTATGTCTGTAAGCACCTTGCGGACGGTTCCATCACTCTCCAAGCTATACAGAGCTCCTGTGCCTTCCTCACCCTGCAAGGACATCGACCCTGCCCAGAATCGTCCAGATCGATCGCATTTGCCATCATTAAACCGGTTGTTCGCAAGCTGCTCTTCCGGATTTACGATTTTCTCAAACTTTCCACTGACAACATCCAAGAAATAAAAACCATCCTTTAATGCGCACAATAGGCGACCCTGTCCAGCAGGTACCGCTGCTCCAACATATTGTTCAGCCTGGATTGTCCATTGCTCATTAGTTTCTGGTTTATAGAATCGAATCTGCTTTTCTATAATATCTACCCAATAGAAGGTTTTTTCGGCTGCTAGCCATACTGGACCTTCTCCCAAAGTAGATATTGTTCCCTCGATGACTTCAAGTCCCTTTTGCACAGCTACATCTCCCCAAGATCCCAAGATCAAATGTTTTATCCTCGTTCAGCAACCATTCGATTCGTTAAAGATCCCAGCTTCTCAATCTCGATAGTGACCAAGTCCCCTGCCTGCAAGTAAACTTGCTTCTCTGGCGGGTAACCCATTACAACCCCTTCTGGCGTTCCCGTTAGGATGATATCACCAGGCGTTAATGTAAAATGCTGCGAAATATAGCTAACAATCTCATCGCAAGCGAAAATCATATCGGATGTATTGGAATTCTGTCTTACTTCACCGTTAACGAATGATTTGATTTCTAGATTGTTAGGATCTCCTACTTCGTCAGCGGTTACCAGATAAGGTCCGAGTGGCGAAAATCCGTCGCAGGTTTTGCCTAGCAGCCACTGTTGTGTTCTCATTTGCAAATCACGTGCCGACAAATCATTAACATTACAATACCCGTATACGTGGCTTAAAGCTGCTTCCTTCGTCACATACTTAGCATTTTTACCGATGACGATAACAAGCTCAGCTTCATAATCTACCTTCTCAGTGACTCTTGGTAGCTCAATCTCATCGCCATCTGCAGACAAAGTATTATTAAATTTATTAAACAAAATCGGATACTCTGGTATAGCCATGTTCGTTTCCTTCGCATGCTTCCGATAGTTCAAACCCACACAGATGATTTTGTTAGGGTGCGTGACACAAGGTCCCAGCTTTAAGCTTTCTTCCTCCAACCAGCTATTAGAAGCTTCTGGAGCACTTTCTGCTTGATCCACGAGCTTCTGAAGAGCAGCTTGACCCGCATCCCCTTGCTCAATCGCTTCGTGTATCGTTGTTGGAACTTCAGTTACAGATAATTGCGTTGAAGCGGAAAGAACATCGAGAATACCTTTGTCTGTTTTGATTCCTAAACGATAGTCATTATTTTGCTGGAAAGTGAGTAGCTTCATGAGTATACACAACCATTCTTATTATAATGTATGAAACATAATCTTTCTATTATTGGCGATGGGATAGTAGTTTTGCGAGTTGGAGTACCTCACGTTTTGCCAGCTCTTGCTTGCTTTCCCATCTATGCTGAGGAATCGAGCAGCTAACTGCCGCAATAACCTCATTGTTAGAACCATAAATCGGTGCTGCGACGCAGCTAAAGCCATTGACCGCTTCTTCCAGATCTAACGCATAACCAGCAAGCTGAGTGTCCTTAAGCTTGTTCAGTAAAACAGATCTTGTCGTTATCGTGTTGGTTGTAAAATTGGGCAGCTGCTCCTCCGGATATAACGCTATCAGCTCTTCCTCGGTTTTTACCGAAAGCATTGCCTTTCCAAGCGCAGTCACAGACGCAGGCCAGCACATTCCTGGCTCTGATGCCAGCTTAATTGGAGAAGGTGCTTCTTCTTTAGCCAGATAAAATACCTGATCCCCTTCTAGCCTACCGAGCTGAAACGTTTCCTCTACCCGTTGCTTAACTATAGAAGCCTCACGATGAAAATCTGAGATCAGATCAAATTGTCTAAAGTAGACGCTTCCAATTCGACCAAAGAAAGAGCCTAAGCTGTACGTATCACCCAAATCGCGCTTAAGCCAGCCCAGCTTCTCCATCGTGTGAAGAAGGGAAAACATCGAGCTCTTATGGATATCCAGCTCTCGTGAAATATCCATCAGCTTGAGGCTTGACGGCTGTGAGGCTACAAGATTGATGATCCGATTGGCTTTATCCAGCGCGGGGACTCCGTATTTATTTTCTTTTTCTATTGCAAATCCGCCCCTATGGTTTTCTATGGAAAACCTAGTTTTCAAATCTTCATAAATTATATCATCGACTCCTGAGACGGTCAATTCAAGTTTATTCCTGCTATCTCCGTAACTTTTCCAGTTTTCTTGCGTTACTTATACAGAAGGAGGCGCTTCAATGAGGCACTTGGCCATCGTAGCAACCGTAATCAGAAGACTAATCATAGTCGTATTTGCCATCATACTGATCCCGAAAGCTATAGAATATATCCCACAAAGCGACAAGGGGGGCCCTGACAATATTAAAGCATTAGCACAGGACGGTCCCGTTACGCAGTATGAAATAAATAAATCATTTGAAATAGACAAAGACAAATTTACCGTTGATACTCTCTTCGTTACACCCAAACAGGTCGTCATCCACTATACTTACCGCACGAAAGAACCAAGCGGATGGTCCTTTCCAAGCTCAGCTATTAAATTATTTGAATCCAATGGAGAAGAGCTTGTTATGGATTCTTCAGGTAACGACGGGAGACCGTGGGGTTCTACAGGATTGATCTATTATAGCGCCTTAAAGAACACCAGCTCGAGCTTGAGTCTGAAATATGAGTGGTATGATCGTCAAGCAACGCTAGACCTCCCTCTAATAGATAAGGAGGGGGAGGGAAAATGAGAAGAAAAACGATTATCACTACTGTGGAGTGGTGTATTGCCATCCTACTCGTCTTTCTTTACTTCAAAGAGGGGCACACTATGAATGGAAGCTTAACTGCAGCTAAAGCCCATCAGCTGTCTGAAAGAAGCTATCATTATGGTCCCTCCCAAATCGTCAGGGAAGTCCCTTATGGCAAGGATACTGTCATTTTTTTAGGTTTATACAAGGATTGGTTTTCTGCGGACACGTCTGTTAAGCAACGGATGGGGTGGTATCCAGGCGGGGGTGTTTCAGGTGTTGCCATCGACAAGAGCAAACCGCTTACTTACTTCTGGGAGATCTCACAGCTTAATAAGACGCTCCGACTAGGGAAATTTTTCGGTTATGTTTCCGATCCTAAAATCACTACAGTCGTTCTAAACATGGTTTATCTTAACGATAAGCGGGAAGAGTTAAATAAGACCATTGAGCTACGTGAAAGCATTAAGGAAGACCGAATGTTCTTATTCTTATGGAATGAGCTCGAAAATCAATATCGCTGGAAGTCCATACAAGGAATGGACGACGAGGGAAAGGTTCTGTATGAGTATTCATTTGAGTAGGTCTAAAAAGCCATCAATTCCACGATAGTGTGGGCTTGATGGCTTTTCTCGTTGAAAAAAACGCTAAAATGTTATATCCCAAAGGCTTCAGCAACATGACGGTAGGACTGAACTCTTTTGTCAAAATCATGGATATGTGAAACGATCATCAGCTCATCTAGATGCATACGATCCGCATAACGCTTAAGCGCTTCCTTAACCTGACCAGGTGTGCCGATGAACCGTCTTGACCGCATCTGCTCAATCATCTGCAGCTCTACTGGTTGATACGGATAGTCTACTGCAGATTGCACCGATGGCAAGTAGCCAAGCTCCTGTCCGCTTAATAGCTTGAGGAAAAATAGCTCATTGCTCTTAGCGAGAAGACGAGCTTCCTCCTCCGTGTCACTGCAAATAACCATAACAGCGGCTAGCGCTTTGGGCTTGCTATTGTAAACCGACGGTCGGAAATAGGCAAAATAATGCTGGAGCGCTTCATCGCCAGCAGCTCCGAAAAACTGGGCAAAAGCATAAGCAGTCCCCTGCTCTGCCGCTATTTTAGCACTACCGTCGCTGGAGCCAAGCAGCCATAATTCTGGAACCGTTTCTGTCTGTGGGAATGCTCGCAATCCTGCAAAACGATGACTAGCCGGGTTCCTATCGTAAAGGTAATCGTTCAAATCCGTCACCTGCTGCGGATACAAATCAATATCTACACGTTTGTGCTCCTGCAACGCACGAGTCGCGATTGGCATTCCGCCAGGTGCCCGACCAAGGCCGACATCGATGCGACCGGGATGGAGCGCTTCCAACAGCTTGAAGTTTTCGGCAACTTTATATGAGCTATAATGCGCGAGCATTATTCCACCCGATCCAACCTTTATGGATTCTGTATGGGCGGCGATATGTGCAATGAGAACCTCTGGACTTGAGGAGGCTAAAGCTTGGGAGCCATGATGCTCAGACACCCAGAAGCGATGATACCCCATCTTCTCCGTTTCTTGGGCAAGCGCAACCGTTTCATTCAGCGCATCCTTCACGGTTCTTCCTTCATTTACATGGGAATGGTCAAGCACGCTCAATTTCATCGCTGTCTAACGCCCCTTTCTCCGTCGACCTAATTATACAAGCATAAACGGCTGACGCCGTCCTTTCACGGCGTTCAACGTTTATGTCGAGCGATCAGATGAGTATAAAGACATTGAAATTTATACTTTCTGATCGTACAAAAAAGCCCGCAGCAAAGCGCGGGCTCTCATCATCAAATTAACGTTTGTTGAAGATGTCCGTGAGAACAGGTACGATTTGTGATTTACGTGAAACAACGCCTTTAAGCACTGCTTTGTTGTCTTGAAGCTTAACATTGTAAGCTTGCTCTACAGCATCAGCTGCACGGCCAATAGCAAGACCAACAGAATCGTTGTTCAGAATGTCCGTCACGACGAACAAGAACAGATCCAATCCTTTTTCACTAATGATAGCTGTAAGAGCATCTTCTAGCTCAGCTTGCTTGGACAGAACATCATTCACATCCACAGCATTAACTTGAGCAATTTCTACCTTTGCGCTACCCATTTGGAATTCTTTTGCATCCAAGGAGATAAGCTGAGCAATGGTTTTGTCGCTAAGATCAGCGCCCGCTTTCAGCATATCCAATCCGTAGCTATCTGCGTCAACGCCAGCAATTTCTGCTAGCTCACGAGCAGCAGCAACGTCTTGTGCTGTGCAGGTAGGTGATTTGAACAACAAGGAATCGGAGATGATTGCAGAAAGCATCAACCCAGCAATTTCTTTAGGGATAGATTTTCCGTTTTCTTTGTAGAGCTTATTAAGAATAGTCGCAGTACAGCCAACTGGTTCAGCACGGTAATAAAGTGGAGCGCTTGTCTCGAAATTAGCAATGCGGTGGTGGTCGATAACCTCCAGCACAGTAACTTGATCGATATCAGACACGCTTTGTTGACGTTCATTGTGATCCACGAGAATAACGCCTTTAACTTCATTAGCAACCGTCTCAACAAGACGTGGTGCTTGAACGCCGAATTTATCAAGCGCGAATTGCGTTTCACCGCTAATAGAGCCTAGACGTACAGCTTCAACGTCTTCTCCTAGCTGTTTCTTCAAATCCGCATAGGCAATGGCGGAACAAATCGTATCCGTATCCGGATTTTTGTGACCGAAGATCAATACTTTGCTCATTTTCTTGCTCCTCATCTATTATTTTGGCGAGAAAAGTATAACTCAAATGGATAGGTATAATCAAGAAAAATGGCAATCTATTCATAATCTATTCCGATAGGCATACAGAAATTTTGCTCTACTTAATCATGAAAATCCGTATTTCAGGCTTCAATGCCTTCCCGCGCTCTCCAAACTAAGCAGCTGCTGCTTCATCGGAATTCCGCCTCGATAGCCTGTCATTCCGCCATTTTTACCAATAATCCGATGGCAGGGTGCGACGATTAATACGGGATTTTTGCCGATTGCTGAGCCAACTGCTCTTACTGATTTCGGGTTGTGAAGAATTTGTGCCACATCGAGATAGCTCACTGTTTGACCATAAGGCACTTGGCTCATCGCATCCCATACTGAACGCTGGAACGGAGTGCCCTGCAAATCCAAAGGTAGAGAAAATGAAGTTCGCTCCCCTTCCAAATACTCCTTCAGCTGTCGATGATACGGCTCCATGTGGGCTTCATCCTGAACCCATTCATAGCTCGGATAGCTTTTCTTAGCCCAATCCTTAACCACCTGCAATGACTGTTCCCATGAACCGACGTAGCACAGACCCTGCGAGGTAGCTGCAATAACCAGTTGTTCGGAGCCCTGCGTTAGATATGTCCAGTATAGGTAAGGAGCTTCTCCTTTATTCTCCATTCGGTGCACCTCCATTTGTTAATAAGTCTCTATTGTTTTTGCGATATAAGGACGGCGAGCATCCGACTCGACTTAGAAATTGGGTTGAAAAATGTGACGTGTTCGGTATCCCGACTGCGAGGGCGATTTCCGTTACGGAGAGAGTCGTATTCAAAAGTAGCTCGCGCGCTTTAGATATTCTTGTTTGAAGAAGATATTCAGCCGGCGAAACGCCCTGAATTCTTTTGAATGTGCGTTGAAGGTGATAGGGACTCCCATGAAAGATTTCGGCAAGCTTACCAAGCGTCAGCGGCTCCGCAAAGCGTGATTCAATGACTTGAATCATCTGCATTACCCATTCTTCATTAGGCAGCCTCCCGCCATCTGGCTTACACCGCTTGCAGGGTCGGAAGCTTGCTGATAAAGCCTCTGCACTATTTTGAAATAACCTAACATTCGATCTTACGGGTACTCGTGATTTACATGAGGGTCGACAGAAAATGCCCGTTGTCATGACTCCATAATAAAATTTACCGTCATATGAGGCATCGTTCAGGACGATTGCCTGCCACAATTCATCATTCATCCTGTCACCTCCACATTCAGTATACCCCGAACGATTCGTACATGTTAGCTATTAGAGATGAAAGCGCAAGATTACCAAAGTGAGTGGGGGAGATTTTATGGTACAACTAGTTTAGAATGATGTCATTGAAGGAGGTGTCCGGAATGAGTCAAATAATAAAAATCCCCGTCCCTACAGAATTCTTATTTTCCGTCAACTTAGATTACTTATCCCGTTCGCCCGATGAATGCTTGTACCAAATACGCGAGGATAAGCTATATAAGGCTATTCTAGTTGGGGACTCTACGGCTTTGTTTGAAGTTAGCGAGGAAAATAACTGTCTAGTCATTCGGTCCATTGAGGAAAATGTAGCTTGGAGCATCGAGGTACAGGAAGCGATTATCGCCTACGTTAGGGAGTGGTTCGATCTCGATAACGATTTGGCTCCGTTCTACCTCATGTCAGGGCAAGATGCCGTATTACAAGGTGTTGTTGCTCGATTGTACGGACTTCGAAATATGGGTATACCCGATTTGTTCGAGGCATTGTGCTGGGGCATTATTGGTCAACAAATTAATTTGGCTTTTGCCTATACCCTTAAGCGACGCTTCGTTGAAACATTCGGGAAGCCGGTAAAGGCTGGCGAACACACTTATTGGTTATTTCCGACTCCTCAGGATATCGCTAAGCTAACTGTTGATGATATAGCTGCATTGAAAATGACCTCCAAAAAGTCCGAGTATCTTATCGGGGTTGCCCAGCTTATAGTCGATGGTCGGATAAGTAAGGAAGGTCTATTGGAAGCAGACAGCTTCAAAACAGCCGAAAAAATGCTTGTGTCGATACGCGGAATAGGCCCTTGGACTGCGAATTATGTGCTCATGAGATGCTTGAGATATCCTGCCGCCTTCCCGATTGACGATGTAGGCCTTCACAATGCCATTAAATCCGTCCTAGAGCTTCAACAGAAACCAACCGTCTCGCAAATCAAAGAGCTTGCAATCGGCTGGACGAATTGGGAAGCTTACGCTACCTTCTATCTGTGGCGTGTCCTGTATTGATGTTTCAGAAATGTCGAAAAGCCTGCAAAACCACGTCTTCAGGTGGCTTTGCAGGCTTTTTGGTTATATGGTTATGTGGTTATGTGGATATACTATTAATCGTCTATTTCCGGTAAATACCGTCCATAGCCCTCTTGCTCCAGCTGATCCTTCGGGATAAACCTAAGCGAAGCAGAGTTGATGCAGTAGCGAAGTCCGCCCGGCTTCGGTCCATCATTGAACACATGTCCTAGATGGGAGTCCGCTTCTCTGCTTCTTACCTCTGTCCTTAGCATGCCATGACTAACATCCTGATGTTCATGAATATTGCCGTCATGTAACGGCTTCGAGAAGCTAGGCCAGCCACAGCCGGCGTCGAATTGATCACGTGAGCTGAATAGCGGCTCCCCTGATACAATATCCACATACAGTCCCTGCTCCGTATTATTATAAAATTCATTGCGGAAAGGGTGCTCAGTAGCATTGTTCTGAGTGACCTCGAATTGAATAGGAGTTAGACGCTTACGCAGCTCTTCCTTATCTTTTTCAGTGTTCCAGCTCTTTTTGATGAATGCGTCTCTGCCCGAACCACTGCGGTAGGACTTGTATCTCAGCGGATTTTTATGATGATAATCCTGATGATAATCCTCTGCCGCATAGAATACTTCAGCAGGTTCAAGTGTGACAGCAATCGGCTTATCAAATCTTCCACTATTCTGTAAAGCTTCTTTAGAAGCTAACGCTTCCTCATGCTGCTTCTCATTGTGATAGAAAATGGCTGGTCGGTAGGACGAGCCTCTATCGTGGAATTGTCCGCCACCATCGGTCGGATCAACTGAGCGCCAGTAAATATCGAGAAGCTTACTGTATGGGAATAATTCTGGATCGAACGTAATTTGCACTGCTTCTGCATGACCTGTTGTCTCCGAGCATACTTCTTCGTACGTTGGATTAACTGTATGTCCTCCCGTATAGCCTGAGACGACTTTTAGAATACCCGGAAGCTCCTCGAAAGGTGTAACCATACACCAGAAGCAGCCTCCGGCGAATGTAGCGAGTTGCGCTCCGACTTTGTTGTTATCGTTATTTTCCATATAAAGTCTCCTCTCCATTTACAATTAAACATGTCGTATTATTCTATTGTAATCATAAATCACTCTCGTTTCCAATGAGGAAGCTAAAAGTTATTCATTTTCAGTTCAGTGATACGAATTATTTTAGCACAAAAAGCGGATTGGTTGATCCAACTTTAGCATTATCGATTATGATAGAAGTAATTGTTACTGATTCGATTGAAGTTTATTTAGGGGGAAAATAGCATGAGCTGCAGCAATATGGAATGGGTTTGTGCGGACGGTACTCGAATGTTTGCTTGCGAATGGACGCCGGATACACGGGGAGAAGCCCGGGCGGTTATCGGTCTCGTTCACGGGATGGGTGAGCACATGGGCCGTTATGCGCACGTGGCGGAAATGTTCAATTCAGAGGGCTATCCCGTATTGGGATTTGACCAAAGGGGTCATGGTAAAACAGCTGGCAAGCGTGGTCATGTTTCTTCCTATGATGGGCTGCTTGAAGGTGTGGATTTATTAGTCGCTGAGGCACAACGTAAGTATCCGGGTGTCCCTCTATTCTTATACGGTCATAGCATGGGCGGAAATGTTACACTCAATTACTTATTAAAAAGACAGCCAAAGCTTGCTGGAGCCATCGTCACTGGCCCGTGGTTGAAATTGGCATTCAAGCCCCCTTCCCTGCAAGCCACAATTGGTAAAATAATTGAAAGAATTTACCCCAAATATACGAACAATCGCCCGATGGTTGCGGAAAGTCTTACCACTGATCCGGAGATGATCAAGCGATATGTAAGCGATCAGCTCGGGCATGGTCAAATTACCGCGAAGTTTTTCTTTGGTGTACAAAGAGCCGGCCTTTGGGCATTAAATCATGCTCAGGACTTGAAGGTTCCTTTGCTACTCATGCACGGAGGCGATGACCGCGTAACCTCAATCCATGCCAGCCTACAATTTGCGGAGCACACGAAAGCTCTAACCACTTGGCTAGAATGGCCCGGCTACAAGCACGAGCTACATAACGAAACAGGACGGGAAGAAGTCTTCGCCGTCATCCGTGACTGGCTAAACAAGCAACTGGCCGACCAGTAGCGGAGAATTGAGCAGAGGTGCCGACTATCTACTCTCCAATACGCGCCTCTACTAGGGAGTTAGTCGGCCTCTCCGCCTATCTTCTCTTCAAAACGCGCCTCTGCTAGGGAGTTAATCGGCCTCTCCGCCTATCTACTCTCCAATTCGCATCTCTCCTTCGGATTTAGTCGGTCCCTCCGCCTATCTACTCTCCAATACGCGCCTCTACTGGGGATTTAGTCGGTCCCTCCGCTTATCTTCCCTCCAATACGTGCCTCTACTGGGGATTTAGTCGGTCTCGCCGCTTATCTCCTTCATCAAACCGTTCCGCTGATGGGAATTAATCGGTGCCTCCGCCTATCTTCCTTCCAATATGTGCCTCTACTGGGGATTTAGTCGGTGCCTCCGCCTATCTACTCCACCACACTACGCAGCTACTGGGAATTAGTCGGTCTCTCCGCTTATCTTCCCTCCAATACGTGCCTCTACTGGGAATTAGTCGGTCTCTCCGCCTATCTATTCTCCATTACGCGCCTCTACTGGGGAGTTAGTCTGTCCCTCCGCCTATCTGCTCTCCAATACGCGCCGCTGATGCGAATTAGTCGGTCTCTCCGCTTATCTTCTCTCCAATACGCATCTCTTCTGCGGAGTTAGTCGGCCTCTCCGCTTATCTTCTCTCCAATACGCGCCTCTACTACGGATTTAGTCGGTCCCTCCGCTTATCTACTCTCCAAAGCGCGCCTCTACTACGGATTTAGTCGGTCCCTCCGCTTATCTCTTTCCAAAACGTCCCGCTGCTTGGGATTTAGTCGGTCCCTCCGCCTATCTCCTTCACCACACCGCATCTCTCCTGCGGGTTTAGTCCGAGCGCCCAAAAAAAATAAGCTGCCCAAAAGTCGTCGCTTCTGGGACAGCTTATTCGTATTAGTATTCTCCTCACTAAATCTCTTAAAGCTTATAGTAGGATTTCAGCAACGGGATAAGGCCTAGCGGGTTTTTCCGCAAATGATTTGCGCTGAAGAAAATATCACCTTTAATTATTTCTGAATATTGTTCATTATAAATAAGCTGATTAATGATTTCTTGCGCATTACTCCAATCCGCTGCATCCTTGCTGCCGAGCTTGTAAGGTGCGTGGCCGATATAGAGATCGACTCCCGTTCCTTTGACCTCATTAACCCACCAATCGACTAACTTATCATACCGCGCTGCAGAAAATGTAAGGCTCCAATAAATTTGTGGAACGACATAATCGATCCAGTCTTGTTTAATCCAAGTCCGCACGTCCGCATACATACTATCGTAAGCCGTCACGCTCGCCTTTGTATCTGAGCCACTTTTGTCTTTCGCTAGGTTCCTCCATACACCGAACGGACTAATTCCAAACTGTAGCTTCGGCTTAGACTGGTGTATTGATTTACCTAACTGCTGAACAAATTGATTAATATTATCCCGACGCCAGTCTTCCTTGTTCAAAATCGAACCACTATTATTAGTCAAGTAAGTAATATCATCCGCGAAGATACCACTAGAAGGATAGAAATAATCATCAAGATGAACACCGTCAATGTCATAATTATTTACAACTTCCATAATGACATCTATGATATGCTGTCGTGCGTCTGGAATGCCGGGATTTATGTACATAATAGTGCCGGATGTCACGATCCATTCCGGGTGGGTAATCGCCACATGGTTAGGAGCTAGATTTTCCGTCTTCACTTCCGTGTTAGCTCTGAACGGATTAAACCAAGCATGAAACTCCATTCCCCGTTTGTGCGTCTCCTCAATCATGAATGCTAGGGGATCATAATCCGGTGCTAGTCCCTGTTTTCCGGTTAAGTATTTCGACCAAGGTACAAGCGCTGACTTGTAGAAGCTATCTGCAGAAGGACGTACTTGTACGAATACGGAGTTCATCCCTACAGCCTGTAGCTCATCCAGCATTTGAACATATTCCTGTTGCTGCTTAGCCGATTTGCCATAGGATCCACTGGAAGGCCAATCTAAGTTATAGACCGTAGATACCCAAGCTCCATTAAGAAGTTTTTTCTCAGTCGAGCCGTCCCCATTTCCATTTCCATTTCCATTACCACTGCCATTACCGTTATCAATATCATTATTGGATTGAAGATTAATAGTTTGCAAAGCTTGATTCCAGGCTACAAGCAGTCCCAGCTGATTACTCACAAAACGTAGCGGAACCACAATGCGACCATTAATTAGCTGAACGGAAGTGTCTAAGCTAATGCTCTGCCCGTTAACCAACACATTTTTCTGCCCTACCGTCATGATGAGCGTTAAATCTGATTTTGTAATAGTAGCTGTTTTCGTATTTTGCTCCCATGATGCACCTGCACCAAGATTTTTGGTTATGACCGTTAGAGGCACCATCGTAATATTTACTTTAGGAATGATGTAAGGTGCAGCCTCTGAGTTGATTTGATTCCCATCCAGATAAATACGTATTACTGTTGGTTCTTTTGCAAAAGAGGTATCTCCTAATACAGGCAAAAACAGGACAATAGATAATAGAGTGTACAAAATACGGTAAAACAGCTTCATAAAACAATCCTCCAAAGTTAGTCTCATTACAATCCTACATTGCGATGTAACCATTAGACGCTCTAGAGTGACATTTGTTTCATTATTCGACTTAATTAGCGCTTTTGGACCATGTAAACATAGCTAATAGCTTCCCTGCTTCACTATCTTGAATTAACGTTGCCAGCCTCTTGAGCCTCGTTTCCTCTCTCTTGGCCCCATTTATCCACCAAATTGCCGATTTACGATACCGTGGAGATTGATTTTGAAAGAAGTCCCATGCCTTTTGATTAGCCATAAGCTGTTGCTCGTATTTGGGATCGAGCACAACATTCTCATCCTTCTGCTCATGCATATAGATAGCCGACTTTTCCAGCTTACGTCTCCCGAAAGCTGCTAGCCCCGCCGGACGCATCAGCCCTTGCTCAGTTAAATGTTCAACACGAGCAATATTAACCGCACTCCAAATACTGTTCGCTTTTCTCGGCGTAAACCGGATCGTGTAGCTTTCTTCGTCTCTACCTTTGCGAACGCCATCAATCCAGCCGTAGCACAACGCTTCATCCACAGATTCAGGCCAAGTCATGCTAAGCTTTCCCGAGCCTTTCTTATAAAATAGAACCAACAAATGAGACACTTGCTCATGGTTATCATTAAGCCAGATCCGCCACTCTGCAGGTGAAGGGAAATACAAGACTTGATCATCCATTACAACAAAACACCTCAACTTTATTTATTCATTAGTTCTAATGTACACCATCCGGTACACACATAAAAGCCAACACCCCTACTCTGGTGTTGGCTCTCGTTTATTCCCTTAAGGAATAAATTGCTGTACGATTTTCGTAATTTTATTATTCTCAATGGTTAGATGGTAAGGGTAGTCTTTCAAATTCATTTCGGAGCTATCGGAGAGCAGAGTCAGAAATTTACTCAAGTCAATCTGCTCATTCCAATTCGTAGTGGCTTCTTCAATTTTACCCGTGCGATTATAGATTTGCATATATATTTTGACATCGTCTGCTACTTCTAATGTTTGCAGCTGTGTGTCATCATTTACAATATAATAGCCGTCCGGAGCTTCCGTCATATCAGGATCCTGCTCCTTCTCGCGAAACACCTTATTAGCTTCCTCACCTTCATACCATTCTATGAAGTCGGCTTTAATATAGGTTTTACCATCTTGCTGATAGATTTGATCAATGTACGAGGCTTGCGTCTGCGAGTTTCTAGGGACAGGAGTATAATCGCTTGTATTTGCATGAATAAATCCGAGAGACACGAACCCCAACAACACGGCTGCAAGACTGAGAATCATTTTGTTAACCATAACCGCATTCTCTCCTTCTGGGGCACGGACTTGCTGCCCACACTATCCTTTATCCATTAGACGTAAGTTTCAAACAGAAGGTTTCATGTCCACAGCAAAATTATTAAATTTTTTTAACTTTTGTGAATTTGAATCCGAAAGGGCATGCGAATGCTTGCAGAACCGTTGAAAACCCACCCATTAAACGTATTATGCCGAAGTGCCTTTTAGTCTGGATCGCACAAAAAAAGCCCGCATAAGCGAGCTTTTTTTGTTATTCAGAATGCATCTTTCACATTCTATAAACCTATAATTCTATTCATCTCATCGTGGATCTCATAGGGCGCATCCTTCGGTATATTGACGATAAACACACCGCCAAACACATGCTCCCACCGTCCATGTAAAGCCGTAATCCGACTCTTCACTGCATCAAGCTGTTGCGAATCTGTTGCTTCTTTACTTAACAGCCAAGAAAACCGATTGTAATCGGATGTACGAACAGTTTCAAGATAAACATAAGTATCTGGCTCTTCCCTGACAAGTATCGTATCTCCGAATGCAACAAGCTCTGTGAATATCGGGTTTTCTTCTATTCTATAGAGGCTGTCTCCAACCTGAATGACGTCGATGACTTCAATCTCTCGACTGTCTTCGGTAAACCGAATAGGTAGCTGCTGAATGTTACGAATAGGTCCCTTCACGCTCCTTCACTTAATCCCTTTATAGGATTACAGCTCTATAATAATATAGTTACCTATATCATATAAGGTTGCTTTTTCTAATCGATCGTTCGCGATCTCTTTAAACACATTCCTCGTTGCAGCCATAATTTTATCATCATCTATCTTGGCTAACATACGTACGGAAATAACCGGCTGCCCTTGCTTTAATAGCTCGGCTAGCTTGGTCTTGTATGCAGGCAACGTTTTGATCTCCAAATCATTAACAACATAGTAATCATTAACGTTCGTAATTCCAATAAGATCGCTTAGCTCATCATCAAGCCAATACAATTCATCCGATACATAATCTAAGCTCTCAGCGGTTTTGTCACTGGAGTTATACAGTAAGTAAGGAACCCCTGCATTCGTTCGTCCGTTCGTTGGATCTACGTTCAACCATTCTGTACCTATTTTAACCTTATTCCAAGCATGAGGGACATCGCCCATTCTTCCTGTTACTACGATGGTATCAATTCCGGCTAAATCAGCAAGCAGCTTATATGAGTAGGCGTAGCTCATACAAACTCCAACTTTGTTCACCATAATACCGTATGTCGTGAATGAATCATTATACTTATCATCTACAGTCCGGTAATTATTTTTCTTAGCACTCTCTAATGCAGCATCATCGTACTTTGTGTTGCTATCCAAATAGTCATATATAGCTTTGCGCTTTTCCTCATCGCTCATGCTTGGTGTAATAACCTTAGCGACAACTTTCTTAGCCTCAGTAACAACACTCTTCTGCTTCTTTTTCATCACATCAGTGGAATCCTCGTACTTAATTCTAAGCGTCAGTGTACGATAGTTGTAGCCGTAGCTTTTCACCCCTATTATTAAGGGGTTCTGATACATGACCTTTTGCATCGTATCGATTAAGGTTTCCGAATTTTGTGCTTCTGGAAAAGCTTTGAGTGATATCTTCTCCTGTCCGGCGATCATACTTCTGGCAAGATACTCTTCAATTGCAGAGTCCGCGTTTAACTCTACCTCACTCAGGATATCCGGATTAGAAATCACTCCCTGATTTCCCTCTTTAACTTGTTTACTCGTATTATTTCTCTGCTTGTCTATTAAGTCGAATGCAGATTTGGGAGAATTGCCCTTATCAGTAGAATTCTCATCCTCAATGATTGTCGGCAAATCTGGAGTAGGCACATAATCTGTCGTATTGACAGGTTCAATATACCCCGCGCTCGACTCCTGAGTATGACTGTTCTCGAATGCCTCTTTGTCCTTCTTGGTCACATTCCAAACATTCACGTAACCCTTTAATGCCGTTCCTTTCACATGAAAACGAACACTTGGTTCTCTAAATTCACCTAATTCTATCGTTGAAGTTTCCCAAATGATATCTTTTGTGACAATGGAGCCATTTAAGAACTTTACTTTCATTTTCTTAGGCAGCTCGGATAGCGTTTCATAGGATGTAAAATGAACGATGTCGACTGGGTCCACCGGAAGCTTATTTGACAAGGCATGCGTGCTTACAGCAGCGCTAAAGTTGGACTCCTTGCGCCCCTTAATGGCTGTAACATAATAATCTCCGCCGACCGAATAGTTCTGACCCGATATATATCCGTCCTCATCACCATTAATGCTACCCTTACCAAAGAAATCAATATACTCTGTATTATGGACAGTACCGTATAATAAAGGATATTGATCCGCATATCCTTCCTTCGCCCCGGAAATCGCGTCATTAAATTCATTACTTTTCACCCTGTTGCTATTGTAGACTTTATACCCGTCCACACCTTCAATCGCATCCCATACTAGCTTAAAACGTCCATCTGCGCTAATTTCATATCTAAGGTTAGGGACAGGAACCTCGGACTTGACGGTAAAAGGAATAATGATAGGTTGTTCAAGCTTTGTTGGTGTGCTGGCTTCCATATCATAGTTAATACGAATGTAATAGATTGGGGCATTCCCCCAATATCCATCGTAGCCGCCATAGGTTTCCGTAGATACCAAAACACCGATTAAGGGCTTAACTTCAAGCACCGACTTATTATTTTTATCGTCCAAGTAATCTGTGAGAGTATCAATCTCACTTTTGCGCAAAGCTTTGATGTCTGTATGAACGGAAATAACATCCTCGGGCTTAATGCCCGTAATATCCGATTTAAAGCTAAATTTGAATGCCTCATCGCGTTTGACATTGTACAGGGGCATCACTGCGTTATTCGTTTCTGTTTTATATTTCTTCTTTAAATCTAATACAGTCAAACCGCCATTGGAATTCGCAGATCCTTCTGTATTCTGAATGGGAGATTTGCTTTCCTTTTCCACGCTATCTTTCCGCACATTATCTTTCTCAGCAACCTTACCCGAATCTGATCCGCCCATACATCCCGTAAGAACGACACACATAACCAATAAGCCTATAATTAACCTCTTCAAACCCTACACCTACCGTTTCATCGCTCTATGTTAGTAAACTAGTAATATTCTATATATTACCACACCCTATCTAATTTGGCTGTCATTCCCTTCCTATTCTCTTTCTGACTTCATATGAAAATAACCTTTTGGGCGCTTCCCGCATAGAATGTAGCACTTGAATCACCAAGGGAGATGAATATCGATGTATCATTATTATAGCTATCGTGAGCAGCCTCTTACCTTCGTGCTCATTCACGGCTCGTGGGCGGATGCCAGCTTTTGGGACGGAATAGCGGCACATTTGCGCCAAATGGGTCATATTGTCTATACACCAGAGTACCCCGGACACGGCGCTGACCCCAATAAAAATGTCACTCACGAGATGTTAACCAAATCTATTGTCAATTTCATAATCGCGAATCAATTGAGAGATATTGTCCTTGTTGGACATAGCTTTGGCGGAACTCTCATTCAGAAGGTCGCAGAAATCGTTCCAGACCGAATTAGAAGACTTGTTTTTTTAGATGCCTTTGTTCTCCTAGACGGTGAGAGCGTAGTAGATGAATTTCAAGCGGGCACACGGGCAACTTTCGAGCAGCTTAGAAAAAACAGTAAGAACGATACGATCATGCTGCCCTTTCCGATTTTCCGTGAAACCTTCGTTAACTTAGCTAGCTTAGGCTTAGCCCAACAAATATATGATCAAGTATCGCCTGAGCCTGCAAAGCCTCTATTCGAAAAGCTAGATCTGAAGAAGTTTTATACGCTTAATACCCCTCGTAGCTATGTTTACCTCACAGAGGATACAGCATTGCCTCAAGGCAATGACGTAGGATGGCATCCGCACATGTCCAACAGACTAGGCTTGTTCCGTTTCATTCAAGGAAACGGAGATCACATCTCAACGGCTAAAACCCACCCTGCCTATTTAGCAAACAAATTATATGAGGCTGGAAGGGATTAAGGTGTAGCGGTAGCTTGTACCCTGGCATACAAAAAAGCTCAAGCATGAATGACCTCTGCTTGAGCTTTTTTATATGCCAGGATTAGGCTTAAATCGTTTAGCTACTCTGCCAGTAGCCTACTCTTCTAATCTATCTTCCTTTATAGGCTAGCTAACGCCTGATTAAAGTCTTCCATTAAATCATCGATATCCTCGAGCCCAACAGATATCCTAGCGGTGTGCTCTAATCGGGTTTCATGCTCGGTGCGAGTTTTCTGTTCAGGATTAATGCCTAGACCCGGGGAATAAATTAGACTTTCGAAGCCTCCCCAGCTCACGCCGATTTGAAATAGCTTCAGATTGTTCATTAGCTTTGCTACAGCAGATGGACCTCCATGTAGCTCAAAGCTGAACAAACCCGTACTCCCACTAAACTGTTTTACCGCAAGCTCATGCTGCTCATGCTGCTCCAGCAGTGGGAGATTAACTCTGCTGACTTGAGGGTGCTGGCTAAGCATAAGCGCAATTTGCATTGCGGATTCGGCATGCTGCTTCATACGTAGTCCGAATGTCTTCAGTCCACGAGTAAGCAGCCATGCCTCCAGCGGTGCTAATGTAGCCCCAAGTAATGCAATCTCATTGTTCGCTATGGCGTCGATCCGCTCTTGCGAAGCAATGACTACGCCAGCAGTCACATCACTGTGACCTGACAAATATTTGGAAGCGGAATGAATGACGATGTCAATGCCCCATTCAATGGGGCGCATAGTTGCAGGTGTTGCACAAGTGTTATCCATTACCGTTAGTAATTGATGTTCCTTGGCGATTTGGACGACAGCCGGAATATCGAACACATCCATGAAGAAGGTTGAAAACCCTTCACAATACAGCATTTTCGTATTCGGCTTAATCGCTGCTTGTACCTGGTCTAATTGTCTGAAATCCACGAAATCAGCAGTAATACCAAACTTAGGCAAGTAGTTCTGAAGCAGCTGATATGTGCCATTGTATATCGGATAGCTGCACACCACATGGTCGCCTTGGCTCAAGCAGTGAAGCAACGTAGAGGAAATCGCCGCCATTCCTGAAGTGAACAGCTTAGCCGCTTCTCCCTTTTCCAACGCCGCTAGCTTCTTCTCTGCTATCTGCTGAGTAGGATTAGAAATTCTTGAATAATAATAAGTTTCTTCCTGCCATTGCGATTGTTGGAATGCCTCATACGAATCAAATGTAAAAAGTGTATTAATAAATACGGGTGGAACAACCGCTCCTAGAAACGTTTCATCCCCATAGTGGGCAAGAATGGTCTGCATACCTGCATCCTTGGTTTTTTTGCCTAATTGCTTACTCATCTTGTCCTCTCCACCCTCTACCTCTATCTATTCAAACTTATCGAGTGTTATCCTTTAACAGCTCCGTCTGTCAGTCCATCTACAACAAAACGCTGTACAATTGCAAACATAATTAATGAAGGAACAAGCGCCATAACAGCACCAGCTGTCATTACTCCCCAGTTGACATCATAGTTCTGTACGAACATAGAAAGCCCAACAGGAATCGTCTTAAATTCATCACTGCTAATAAACATGATGGCACAGAGCAATTCATTCCAAGCTCCGATAAATGCGAATACGAAGGTAGCTACAATTCCAGGAAGCATAATCGGTAGCACGACCCGGAAGAGTGCCCGCAGCTTGCTACAGCCGTCGATTAAAGCCGCTTCCTCTAAATCTACCGGTATTCTATCGAAGAAGCTTCGCATGAGTATTAGACAGAATGGAATATTACCCACGATATAAATCATGATCAAGCCGCCTAGATTGTTCATTAAACCAATCTTGCTGAACAGAATAACGGTTGGAATCATAACCATTACACCGGGAATCATTTGGGTTAGCAATAAGCCATACACAGCCATTTGCTTCCCTCTGAATTTATAACGTGCTAGCGCGTATCCACCTAGAATCGCGAAGCAGGTTGTGAATAATCCAGTTCCTAACGACACGAGAACACTGTTTTTCAGAAAAACATCGAAATTAGAGGATTGCCATAATACTCTGTAGTTGTCTAATGTGAAATTTTTGGGCCAGTATTGAATGTCTGTAGTAAGGATATCCAGTTTCGGCTTCAAGGAAGTAATAAATAGCCAGTAGAATGGCAGAAGGACCCCGAGTAGAAACATAGTAAGTATTAATACACGAGATATCGTAATCAAGGCGCGTTGGGTTCTAATCATCAGAAATTACCCGCCTTCTCGAATTTAGTCGCCCTCATGAACAGGTAGCAGAATACGATCAACAGCGCCATGAAGAACAGACCGATTGCCGATGCTTGACCATAATCCAAAGTGGCATACGCTTTCATGAACATGTAGGAAGAAAGAATATTAGAGGAATTAGCTGGTCCTCCAGCCGTCATAATATAGATGAGATCAGCTGCGGCAAATACCCATATTGTCCGTAGTAATAAAGTAAGTACAATCGTTTGCTTAATGTAGCTGAAAGTAATATGCCAGAACTTAGACCATATCCCAGCACCATCGATAGAAGCAGCTTCGTACAAATCCTCAGGTATAGACTGCATGGCTGCAAGCAGCATGATGGCAAAGAAAGGAACTCCATACCAAATCATCGTCAGAATAACGGTGTACAGTGCTAGATTAGGATCGGATAAGAAATAGATTTTGTTCTCAATAATGCCCCATTTCATTAACAAGTCATTAACTGGACCATATTCGGCATTTAGCAACCAACGGAAGGTTAAGCCTACTACGAACGAGGATACCGCCCAAGGCAGAAATACAATCGCTTGGTAGAAGTTTCTTCCTGGGAATGGTTTTCTTAACGCCAAGGCTAAAATAAATCCTAGAACAAACTGCCCGCCTACTGTGAGTACAACCCACAGAAATGAATTGCGGAGAACCATACCGAAATTGGCGTCTTGAAAAACCGCTTTGAAGTTAGCTATCCCATTGAAGCCAATATCATTCGGAGCGGTAAGCTTATAGCTTTGAAAGGCATATAAGAAGGAGCTCAGCAAAGGGTAGATTAGGAAAATAAACAAAAGAAGAAAGCTTGGAGCTAGCATAAAGTAAGGCTCTTTTGATCTAAATCGTTTCATTAGAGGAATCCTCCTTGCCGTTCATGAATGTAAGCAGCAGGGAAAATCTCTTTTCCCTGCCCCACTTCCTGACTGGCTATTATTTCATTTGTGGCTTCGTTACATGTGGCAATGGTACTTCTGGGTTATCCTTCATATACTTCTGCTGCGCTTTCGTTAAGAAGTCACCCAGGTTTTTCAACGTTTGCTCAGCTGTCTGTTTGTTCAATAAATACTTCTGCACCTCAGCATCCATGAAGCTTTCACGGAATTCGCCTAGCTCTGGGAAATTACCCAGATCGGCAACCAAATAGCTGTCCGGATCATCCAAAGTGTCGATAAAGCCTTGCATTGGACCTTCAGCGAGCGTCTTGTCTTCATTCTTGAAGATCGGAATCATCGTCAAGGCATTGGAGTACTTCAAGTTATTTTCTGGAGAGGATAAGAACTCAATAAATTTCCAAGATTCATCCTTGTGCTTAGATTCTGCCGATACGCTGTAGCCCCAAGTTGCTGAAGCACCGATATAACGTTTGCCGTCCGCGCCTTTCGGATAAGGAATTACTGTCCAGCTATCATCCGTCATGGAAGATTTAGCTGTCGCAATAACTTCCGTTGTTTGGTTCAGGATACCTGTGACACCGGAGGTAAAGCCCTGTACCATTTCTTGATAGCCCCAGTTGATGGCATCCTTCGGTGCAAAGCCTTTCTTGTAAATATCCGTAAATCTAACAAAGGCTTCGAGCGCTTCCGGTCTCAACAACACGGACGTACCATCCTTCTCGTACGATTCGCCGCCTGTTACTGCCGTAATATAAGCGAAAATTTGGTCAAAGCCTGCACGTGATCCACGATAAGCCCATCCATAACGGTTTTTGGCAGGATCTGTTAGCTTCTCAGAAGCAGTGAACAATTCGTCCCAAGTCGTTGGAAGAGGTAGATTAGCATCTTTAAACCAATCTTTACGAACGAATAGAGCACTCGACATCAGAGCATCAGGCATGTAGTAGATCTCTTTGTACACTTTACGTTGAAGCTCTTCCATCGTGATTCCGCTTACAAAGTTAGTTAACTTGTCTTTATCCGACCAAGCATCATATCTAGTAGAGAGCGGTTCTAAGTAGCCAGCTGGAACGAATGTATTTAACCATGTAGGGTACATATTCACGACGTCAGGCATTGTTTTACTAGCCCCTTGCATCGCTAGCTTTTTGAAGGCTTGATCCCATGGCACCGTTTCCATTTTTACTCTGATGTCTGGATTTGCTTGTTCAAATGCTGCAATAACCTCGTTAAAATATTTTGTACGGTCTGGAGAAGGAGAGACGTCAACAAAGCTGATCTCCACCTTCTTATTGCTCGATCCCTTGTCCTCCCCATTCTTCGTTTCATTGGATGATGAACAAGCACTAATCGTTAACATTGCACCAACTAAAACTCCGGCTGTCACTTTCTTAAGCATGTGGTAATCCCCCTTGAAAATTTTGATTTATGAATTGGAGAAGCATACTGCGAATATTTCACTCACCTCCCTTAAAAGAAAAATCACCAAAATTTTACTATTGGATAGTTGTCTGACCAATTTGATCAAAACAATTTGGAGAAAAGCTAGTCTCCAATGCTCTTTAGATCGTTACGCATAATCTCAAAATGCTTGCTTATGAGCTTCTTCGCCTTTTTCGCATCGCCTTCTCTCATCGCTTCATAAATGAGACGGTGAAGCGGCTCAGTCTCTCTCCCGAATACATGAACATCCAATACATCAATAACACGATCCGCCCATAAGGTATCCATCTCCTTAATGGATTGAAACAATGTGAGCATTAAGCGATTGTCTGATCCTTCGTACAAGGTAAGGTGGAACAGGTAATCCTCTTGACGAGGAATTCCGCCTTTACTAATCTTGCGGTCATACTCATCAACAATTTCCCCAAGCTTATCTAAGTAGAAGGCTTGACCATTTTTAATAATCTGTTCGATTGCGTGCTTCTCCATCATTTCACGCATATCGATCATTTCAAGAATCGCCTTCTTCTCCATTGAAACCTTAAGAGTAAGGTTAGCCATTTCAGCTAATATCGTTTTTTCCGCACGCAGATACATCCCGCTGCCTGGCTTAATTTCGATTACACCATAGGATTCTAATTTCTTCATCGCTTCGCGAAAAGATGGACGGCTAATTTGAAACTGCTCGCAGAAAAACCGTTCAGTAGGCAGCCGATCTCCTTGGATGTAGCCCTTCTGCTCTATAAATTTAAGCACTTCCTCCGTTATGGATTCATGTAGCTTCTGTCTCTTTAATGATTTCAGCATCTCTATCACCCCAGATGGTAACTAGTAAGTTGTCAGACCAATTAATCGAATTGTACATTCTCCTGAAATCGCTGTCAATACAAAATAAGGATAAAATTTATGACTTGAAAGTTTGGAATGTAACCGTTATTATGATGGACATTGTGGCATATGCAATTGCAATGACACTAAAAAATACGAAAGGTGTGATGGTTATGACTAACAAATATTTAGACGGAAGACCGGAAACACATGCAACAATAGCAGCTAAAGATTACGGTATTGTTCTTAGACGTGGCAGCGAAGAGCTCGATGGCTTCGGCATTAGAGAACCCCTTATTTTCGAATCCGAAGGTACTTATTTCATGCATTACGATGCCTCTGATGACAAGACAGGCTGGAGAAATTATTTGGCAACCAGTAAGGATCTTATTAACTGGGAAAAGAAGGGTGTTATTCTTAACCTAGGGGTGGAAGGCGAGGACGATTCCAGCTGTGCTGTATATGGCGTAACTTATCTTGAAGACGGTGTGTGGCATATGTTCTATATCGGCTCCGATTACTATCGTGAGCATCCCTATGACATACCGGATTTCCCCTATGTCACTATGAAAGCAAAGTCCGACTCCCCTTACGGGCCGTGGATTAAGCAAGATATCGTTCCTTTCAGAATGAAGGAAAACACATACTACAGCACGACAGCAAGCTCTGGTGCAATCGTCAAGGCTGGAGACGAATATTTGCAATTTTTTAGTGCATCCGTATTAGATGCAAACAAGATTACGAAGCGGACTCTAGGCATCGCGCGCACTAAAGATCTAGACAAAGAATGGACGATTGATCCAGAGCCCCTCTTCCCTCTTGAGGAACAGATCGAGAACAGCACTGTTTTCTACGAGGAAGAAACCGAAACATGGTTCCTATTCACCAACCATGTAGGACTTAACGAAATTAAAGAATACACCGATGCTATATGGGTTTATTGGACTAAGGACATTCAAAACTGGGATGTTAATAACAAAGCTCTAGTACTGGACGGCAATATGTGTAGCTGGTCTAAAACAATCATTGGCGCACCTAGTGTTTTCCGACTTGGAAATAAATTAGCGCTATACTATGACGGTGTCGAAGGTGCTGGTTTTGATCATTTTTACCGGGATATCGGCCTTGCATGGCTTGACCTGCCAATCCAGCTGCCTCAGAAATAAATTTCATATGGCTTGCTCTGCATAATATGAATAATTACTGCATAAACCCCACTCTCTTATTGGTAAAACCAATCAAGAGGGCGGGGTTAGTTTGGTTTATCCTATTAAGAGATCGAATCGATTTTACTAATTCGGGGAATAATCCCTACGGGCAACTCATTTGAATTAACTACCAATTAAACAGCTCATATTCTTTTACAAAGCGAACCCCCTACTCTACCTTAACTTTGTTAAAAATTGACCCTTTCCACCCCTTTCCCAGTTTACATTACTTTTAACATGAAATTAACAGCTACCAAACAGTAGACGGATAAGATGGGCTTATGTCGCAAATCAGGTTTCTTGAATTTTGTGGACTGAGCTAAAAAATAGAAAAAAGTGGAGGTTTTCGTACGTGAAAAAGAAATTGATGCCGTTTGTCGTTTTAGCTTTAGTAGGTGGACTTATCGCTGGATGTGGATCGAACAACAATAATAGCTCCAGCAGCCCCTCGGAAAGTGCCGCAAGCCCTTCGGGGGACACAGCAGCTCCAGCCAAAAATATCAAAGAGCTTAAAATTAGCTTTGTTCCTTCCAAGGATCCGGATCAGATTATTACAGCAACCGATCCACTTAAGGACCTGTTGAAGACTCAATTGGCAGCCGAAGGCTACAATGTCGACAAGGTAAGCATAGATGTAGGTACAACTTACGAAGCAGTAGGAGAAGCGCTTATCGCAGGAACGACGGACATTGGATTTATTCCGGGCGGTACCTATGCATTGTACGATGACGGCGCGGACGTAATTCTGACAGCTACCCGTTCGGCTTTGTCGAATGATTCTGACAATGCCAAGGATTGGAACGACAACAAGCCTACGGATCCGACAAAAGAACAAGCGACTTATTACCGTTCATTGTTCATCGCCGGTCCTTCCAAGAAAGGCCAAGAGTTGGCCAGTAAAGTGAACAAAGGCGAGAAACTGACTTGGGACGAGCTAAACAGCGCCAACTGGGCTGTTATGTCGACCTCATCGTCTGCCGGCTATATCTATCCGACTTTATGGTTGCAAAACAATTACAGCAAGAGCATCACAGATTTGTCCCACGTGGTAACATCTGATTCTTACGGCAGTTCGTTTGCCCGTCTTGCTGCTGGCCAAGCTGACGTCATTGTCGCTTACGCAGATGCAAGAAGAGACTATGTTGACAAGTGGACGGCCGACTTCGGACAAAAAGCTTCGATCTGGGATGAGACGAATGTAATTGGTGTTACGCAAGGTATTTACAACGATACGATCAGTGTCAGCAAGAAATCTTCTCAGATAACGGATGAATTCAAAAAGGCGCTTCAAGATGCTTTCATTGCTATCGCTCAAACGGAGGAAGGCAAAAAGGTCATCGCGATCTACAGCCATGAAGGCTACAAAGTTGCCCAATCCTCTGACTACGACGGCGAGAGAGAAGCTCAGAAGCTGATCAAGAGTATGAAGAAGTAAATCGCAATCCCTATTAAATGGGTACTTTCCTTTCAAAGATGAGAGCATCATCTCCAAATGATGCTCTCATCTTTTCCTAAACTACAGGATCGGGGTATTACCATGATTGAGTTTATCGATGTACAAAAGACATATCCGAATGGCACAGTCGCCTTGCAAAATATTAATCTAAAAATAGCTCAGGGAGAATTTGTAGCAGTCATCGGTCTATCCGGTGCGGGCAAGTCAACGCTGATTCGTTGCATTAATCGGATGCATGATATTACCGGTGGGCAATTAAACGTAGATGACGTAGATGTAGCCAAGCTCAAGGGCAAGCAAGTTCGCCGCTTCCGCAGACGAATCGGGATGATCTTCCAATCCTTCAACCTGGTGACGAGGACTACAGTTATTAAGAATGTTCTTGTCTCCTTTGTGCCGGATCTTCCCGTATGGCGCAAGCTGACTGGAATCTTCACTAAGGAGCACAAGATCCAAGCTCTGGAAGCACTAGATAAGGTGGGCATCCTAGACAAAGCATTCATTCGCGTGGACCAGCTGTCGGGTGGGCAACAGCAGCGGGTAGCCTTGGCGCGTACGCTTGCCCAAAACCCCGCCATTATCCTAGCGGATGAGCCGATTGCTTCACTCGATCCTCTCACTGCTAAGCTGGTCATGGATGACTTCAAGAGAATCAATAAAGAGATGAACATCTCCGTTATCATGAATATTCACCATGTGGAAATAGCTTTGGAATATGCTGATCGCATCATTGGGATAAGTAAAGGAGCAGTCGTCTTTGACGGAAAGTCTGCCAAGGTAACCAAAGAAATCCTAGACGCTATTTACGCCGGCAAAGCGAACGAAATGAAATCCTCGTCGGAGGAGTCCTCGGCCCATGTATGATAAAATTTTCCCGCCCAAAAAAATTATGCTGCCCGGCGGCAAGATTGTTCTTGAGAAGCGGACTAGAATGCCGCTTATTATACTTGTACTAATTACTGCGACTATTCTATCCGTGAACATAACGGAATTTAATCTCCACAAACTTATTACGAGAATTGGCAAGTTCTTCGGCATTCTTGGGGATATGATCCCTCCGGAATGGAGCTATTTGTCCAGCTTGTGGCCCGCATTAGTTGCCACCCTGCAGATGTCGCTGCTCGGCTCGATGATCGGGGCACTGCTAGCTCTCCCGTTCGCTATTTTGGCTTCTGCGAATATTATTCGCAGCAGAACAATTGTGACTATCTTTAGAGTAATTCTCAGTCTATTGAGGACACTTCCTACGCTTGTGACGGCTTTGATTGCTACCTTTGTTTTTGGCTTGGGTCCAACCGCTGGAGTTGTCGCTATACTGCTCTTTACTCTCTCGTATGTTGGTAAGCTACTGTATGAACAAATCGAGAACGCCGATATGAGACCCTTCGAGGCAATGGAATCGATCGGCATGACCCGGCTTCAAGCGTTTCGCTATGCCATTATGCCGCAAGTGCTGCCGGGATATTTGTCCACCTCCTTGTTCTGCTTCGAAGGTAATGTCCGTTATGCGGCCATTCTGGGTTATGTAGGAGCTGGGGGCGTAGGACTCCTTATCAATGAAAATATCGGCTGGCGCGATTATCCGAACGTGGGGATGATTATCTTGGCGTTGGTCGTAGTCGTATATCTGATCGAGATGGTTAGTGAGCACTTCAGAAAAAAGTTAATTTAAGGAGTAGTTGGCGCTATGACGACAGTACTGAAGCAATTACATGCTTCGCCACGTAACCACCGTTATATCCTGACTGTTACGGTGATCATCCTCATCCTCTTTGTCTGGTCATTGGCCTCTGTAAATCTCCAGGATATGAATCAGAGCGGGTTCAAGATTGCACTTAATATCCTGAAAGGGATCACACATCCCGATCTCGATTTGCTATTCAATGTATCCAAGCAAAGCATTCTATACCTGCTAGTTCAAACCGCTGCAATTGCTTTCCTGGGTACGATTGTCGGTGCGATTTTATCTATCCCACTCGCCTTTTTAGCAGCTTCCAACATTGTTCCCAAGCCGATCTCCTGGCTTACGCGGCTTCTGCTAATCGTAATCCGGACGATTCCGGCTCTGGTCTATGGGTTGATGTTTATCCGAGTATCGGGTCCGGGACCCTTCGCAGGGGTGCTGACAGTCGGTTTAACCTCCATCGGCATGCTCGCCAAATTGTATGTGGATGCGATTGAAGAATTGGACACGCGGGTGCTGGAGTCGATGACTTCCATCGGCTGTTCTACACTTGAGAAGATTCGTTATGGCATTTTTCCACAGTTGTTATCGATATTCCTGTCGGTCACCATCTATCGCTTCGATATGAATATGCGCGAGGCTTCGATCCTGGGCCTTGTTGGTGCCGGAGGAATCGGAGCCCCGCTGATCTTCGCTATGAACGGGTACAAGTGGAGTCAGGTCGGATCCATCCTGATCGGATTGGTTATTCTCATCTTGATCATTGAATGGATGTCCAATCGAATTCGTGCCAAACTAATAAACGGTTAAAAGCTCACTTCATATTTTAATAAACGACCTTCCAGTTATGGTCACATGAGGCGCGGATAATTCCGCGCCTCATAATATGATCGGCCAGAATTTCCGTCATGTCCGTAGGAATCTCCCGTACGACAGGCTTGTCCTTGATCATATCGAAGTTGCCCCCGCCACCTGCGCGATAGCTGTTCATGACAACCTCATAAGCCCCATCTGGGTTTAGAGGCTCGCCATGCCGTAGCAGCTTGACGACCCGCTGTCCCTCAGGCTTTAAGATATCAAGCTCATATTCGATCCCTTCCCACATATCGTAATTAAAGTGCTGCGGCTTCGGCCACAGGTAAGATTCGGACACCCGCAAGCTGCCCGTCTGTTCCTCAATCACGAAGTATCGGGCATTCTGCTCAAGCGCTTCGCGGATGTCGCGGCCGCTTAGGAGCACGACCTTAAGCGTGTTGGGATATATGTAGTTGGATACTACGTCACGCATCGTGATCCGTTGCTCGAACCCTCTGGCCTCATTAGTAAAAATAGCTGCGCACGAAATCTCTGTCCCCGTTACTTCCATTTGCACGCGATTGACGAATTCCGTGAAGGCATGATCTGTCTGTCGCGCCGCGAACGGGTCCTTTATCGACAGATCGCCCTCCGCCGTACCGATCGGCTGATCCAGCCATTCCTGAGTCCTCCGTTCGTCCTCGATAAACAGAGCGAAGAAGTCCTCATCCGCCGTTACGGAATCATCCACATGAATCAATTCGGCCATCTTGCGCCCAATTTCCCATCCACCGTCCGCCTTTTGCTCGAATACAAGTTGAATTTTGGCGATTGCCTGTCCTGCGCTGCCAGGCTGCGCGAACGCTATGCCATTCAGTTCACCAGCAAGCAGTCGATGCTGGTGTCCCGTCAGCAAGGCATCGATGCCTTCCAGACGACTGCACATCTCATAGCCCTGATTTTCCCCGGTCAGTGGTTCGGTCGCCTCCCCAGTAGCCGGGTCCCGCTCGAATCCACCGTGATAGCAAACGACGACCGCATCCGGATTCTCAGTTTCGCGGATAAGCTTGACCCAGTGTTGTGTCGTTGCCAGTGCATCCTCAAAGGCTAGACCTTGAATATTAGATGGATCCTCCCAGTTCGGGATATAGTGTGTCGTGACGCCGAGCACGGCAATTCGAATACCAGCAGGCATCTCGAATATCCGGTAAGGCTGTCCGAACGCCGGCTGTCCGTCAGCTTTATTCACGATATTGGCGGATAACCAAGGGCAGGAGGACTCCTCGGTTGCCTTATTCAACAGCTCCAATCCGTAATTGAATTCATGATTGCCAAGAACGGCTACATCATAGCGAAGGACGTTAAGAGCTCTAGCAGCAGGATGGATACCGCTTCGGTCATTTTTGGCATAGTGGTACATAAAAGGCGTGCCTTGTAAAATGTCTCCGTTGTCGATTAGCAGAAGCGCCGGGTTCTCACTTCTCTCCCTGCGAATGATGTTAGACAGCTTCGCAAGCCCGAGTGGCTTGTCTTCAGGCCCCCGATAATCAGTCGGAAAGAAATGTCCATGCAAATCGCTTGTTCCAAGCAGAGTAACTGTGACTGTGTTTTGAGAGTTCAATCTGGTTCTTCCTCCTATCCAATACTCGCCTTTACTACTGGTTATGGCTCTTTCAAGACTATTTTATACTGAAAGGATAAAATCCCCTATATACTATACTGATTTTGGAAAAGAAAATCATAGGTTTCGTCTCTGTTACTCAGGTTTTCATGGGAGTCGAAAGCTACCGTTGCGCCATCTTGTAAAACCATCTCTATGAAGACTATGCGACTGGTGAGTAGCACAGCAAAAAGACACCCATCAAGGTGTCTCATCGCATAATATTGGTGGATGTTTGGTAAGATTGCTTAATGCCTTGCGGGGCGACCTTACGTTTCTTCATTCGTTAAAACGCTATGCGCGTCATTTTATACATTCTTGCTCAGGAACAGGGATGGCCCCAGCAGCGTTGCCACTTCTGTTAGTTCAGATGCTCGTATCCGTCCTTGAACCGCAATACCCATTCAAAGGAAAGCTGTCCCGCCGATTTGCGGGTGAGCTTCAGTTCCGGATAATCTTTGGCAAAATCGATCGTATAGAGCAACGAGTATTGTACATACGGCGATGTCTCTCCGGCGCTGGCCTTGTCGCTCGGCACATGCTGATCGGGATCGAAGCCGTTGTCGCGGGCAAATTGCTCCAGCGTCACAGAGTTGTCGATTTGACCGGAAGCGCGTGCTACCTTGTAATGATCCTCAATCTCCCCATACTGACCCGAACGCGGCGTCGCTTGCTGAGTCACATCGATCTCATCATAGACTGCGCCGCCTTTTTTGATTCGAATCAGCGCCTTCTCTAGTTCTGTTCCGGGTATTCCCAAATCCTTTAATAAAAAAGAGAAGTCGGCATTCAACCGTTCATCGGAAATCCCGGTGCCCGTACTCCCGTTGTCCACACGGTTACGATACACATCGTCGAACAGAGGCAGCCGACGCATCTCGACGTTCAGTTGCTTCTGCCCTGCGTCACTCTGCTCCCACACTGTCAGCTCGTAATTGTGCTCCAGCGACAGTTCCAGCTCTGTTCCGTATTGCATGCCTCCTTGATGGTCCAGTACCGCTTCCAATGGTTCAACCTGACCATCGTGGCGCATAGATACCGAAATGACTGCGGAGGACGACATTTCTTTCAACGCAACCTGCAGCCTAACCTTCGCTTTCTTCTGCACCAGATCAGCCTCAGTTAATGCATAGTCTAACCGCTCTACCTTGTCGGACTGGGCGGTCAGTTCTCGCTTGATGCCGTTTACTATCTGGCTTTCCAGCAGTTGCACCTGCTGCTGCAGCCCACGGATTTCCATGCCAGTCTTGTTGTCATTGCTGTGAATCGCGCCATTGGTCCTGTAGCCAATGTACAGAACAGCCAGTATATTAACGACCAGTAACACCATAATCACTTTTGATCTATCCATAGTGCCTCCTTGTCTCGTGTCGTCTGATAATTAACTATTTCGGCCTTATCTTCTACCTCGACGATTTCATTCTCCATATAATAGTCCTTCAACTCATCTTGGACGCTCTGGTCGGCTAACGGCACCTGATCGCGGTAAGCGGCGCGACAGATCACATGGGCGGCCACTGGAGCTGTCAAAAATACAAAGAAGATTCCCAAAACGAGGCGAATACTAAAGAAACCGTCAGATATTAAGAAATACAGCAATGTTCCAAGGAGCGCGCACAGCACGCCAAGTGTAGAGCTTTTGGATGCAGCATGAGATCTTGTGTACACATCGGGTAACCGCACAATTCCGATCGCGCTGATCAAGCTAAATATGGCTCCTATGAGAATGAGGACGGCCCCGACTACTTCACCTATTTCACCGTTTACGTTCAATAACAACACCTCTTTCAATAAATCTGGCAAAGGCAACGGTACCGATAAATGAAAGAATCCCGATTAGCAATATGAGATCAAAAAAGGCATGTGTGTGCAGCAGCACGGAGAATACGGCAGTACTGGCGATCAAAATAATACCGATGGAATCCAAAGCTTGAACGCGGTCTGCACTGGATGGGCCTTTAATAATCCGATATAAATTGGCTAGCATGGCCAGCACTAAAATACATAATGCTATGACCAACACCGTTTTAAATATCATTTTCTCGTCACATCCTTTATCGCTTTTTCAAAAACAGATTTTGATTTTAATACAGAATCCTTGGATTCGGGCATGTTCAGACCGTGAATGTACAGCACCTTTGAATCAGGGCTTACCTCCATAATGACCGAACCTGGCGTTAAACAAATTAATAAGGATAGGAGCGTAATTTCCAGATCTCCCTCCAAATCGGTTTCGACCTTGAAAATTCCCGGCTTGACATCGATTTTGGGACGGAGCACGTGCTTCATGACCATCATCGCAGAAATATTCAGCTCATGAATAAACAGAATGAACAGCTTGCCGACTGCGGCTAGCGTAAATAGATAAAACGGTTTTTTAAAGAATCGGCGGATGCACATTAAAATAAACAGACCAACAAAGTAACCGCTGATAAAGTTTAATATACTCATTTCCTCTAGCAGAAACATCCACAAGTAGGCGATGAATATGTTGAGTAGCACCTGAACGGGCATGGCTGTTTCCCCCTTTATTCAAACACGGCCTTAATATACAAGCTTGGATTCAACAATTCTTTCGCAGCTTGGTCTACGTAACCCGTAATCGCCTCAGCGCCAATTCCCATAGCAACACTAGCAACCGTCAATAGAGCGATTGGAAACAACAAGCCTTTCGTCGTCCCCTTCTCCTCATCAACGCTTAGAATCGTTTCGCCCCAGAAAGCGTTCATAAACAATTTAATCATCGAATACAGGATGAACAAGCTGGCCAGCAGCCCGATTGCTCCAAGCCAATAATAACCAGATTCAAAGACGCCTTGCGTCGTAAATACTTTACCAAGGAAACCGCTTAGCGGCGGAATCCCGACCATAGACAAAGCTGCAATGAAGAACATCCAGCCTAATTGGGGGTGAAGACGAATCAAGCCGCTAATTTTTCTCAAGTCGCTTGTACCTGTGAGATGAACAATCGTTCCCCCAATCATGAAAACAAGCCCCTTAATCAGCACATCGTGAATCAAATAATAAATAGACCCCGTTAGACCGGTGGTTGTAAAAGAGACGAGTCCAGTCATAATAAATCCAACGCTTATAACCACATTATAGGTTAATATTTTTCTCAAATCCCAAAAACCGATCGCTCCGAGTGCGCCTAGTACCATTGTAATAGCGGCTAATATCCCGATAAACAGATGGGTAATCTGCGGTTCATGATAAAAGATGAGCGTAAACATTCTGAAAATGGCGTATATCCCTACCTTAGTGAGCAATGCAGCGAAAATAGCAGCGATTGCCGTTGGGGGTACGCTATATGATCCGGGTAGCCAGAAAAAGAGCAATAATCCCGCTTTCATGGCGAAAACGATCAGGAATAATAATGCGACGGTAGTAATTAACCCATCCTGACCAATCTCTGCAATCCGCATCGATAAATGGGCGAGGTTCAATGTACCGGTCATAGAATATAAATAAGCAACACCAATCAAGAAGAACGCCGATGCAATAATGTTCGTAAAAATATATTTCAACGACTCGCGAAGCTGTCTCTGGGCTCCCCCCAATGTGATCAATACATAGGAAGCAATCAGAAACATTTCAAAAAAGACATATAAATTGAATAAGTCCCCTGTCAAGAACGAACCATTGACACCTGTAATCAAAAACAAAAATAGAGGATAGAAATATAGTTTTTCTTGTTTTCGGCCAATCGATGAAAAAGCATAAATTAAGCAACATACCGAGACGATAGAGGTAGCCAAAAGCAGCAAAGCACTGAACATATCACCGACGAGACTAATGCCGTAAGGCGCTTCCCAACCACCCAATTGTAAGGTTTGAATACCGCCATCTCTGATCTGATTCATCAATAGAACTGAAATGACACTGGTAGCTAGCAATGCAGCCAGACTAAGAATCCGCTGAAGCTTAATATTTTTCTGGAATATAATAAGGAGCATCCCCGTCAATAGAGGAATGATAACCGGCGCGATCAACAAATTATTCATTGCTCATCTCCCCTTAATTGCTCCATGTCATCCGTCCCGAAGCTTTGATAGGCGCGATAACATAAAACGAGTACTAGCGCTGTCACAGCAAAATTAATGACGATCGCAGTTAAAATTAATGCTTGAGGAATAGCATCCGTAAAATTCGCAACTTTCTCTCCCAGCAAAGGGGCGCTTCCCTTCTTCAGTCCACCAGAAGTGATGAGCAGCAGATTAACCGCATGGCCCACAATCGATGCTCCGAGCACAATTCGCAGTAGTTGCTTAGATAGAATCAAATAGGTTCCAATGGATATTAAAATGCCAACCAGTATGACCATTAGTGTCTCCATATTAACGATCCTCACTTATGCTTAGAATAATATTGACTGCGGTGCCTATAACAGCCAAAGCGACTCCGGTATCAAAAATCAAAGCAGACGCGAGCTCGGTATCTCCAAAGATCGGTAAATTATAATGACCGAAGACCTGGGTTAAAAACGGTTTGCCAAATACCACGCTCACCATTCCGGTTCCAATCGCAATCAATACGCCGATCGCCGAAAGCTTTTTGAAATCCACTCGAATATTTTCCCTGATCTTATCGATTCCAAAAGAAAGATACAGTAGGACAATAGATGATGCCATACTAAGCCCCCCAATGAATCCCCCTCCCGGATGATGGTGACCGTTCATAAATAGATAGATTGAGAAGGTCAATATAATCACGGCAGCTACTCGAGTTACACTTTTCAATATCACATCATTCGATTTCATTTTGCTCCCTCCTTTTGGAACGCTGATGAATGAATATATATACACCTAGTCCAGCAATGACCAGCACGGATATTTCCAGCATGGTATCGAATCCGCGGAAGTCCACTAATATAGCGTTGACAATATTTTTGGCGCCCGCCAGCTCAAAGGCATTCTCAAAAAATGATGATATTGGTTTAAATAATTTATGTCCATTCGCGGACAATGCGAGCAGTGTTACCGTTAGACCCATGGCGATCGATATGACCAGATTCGTTAGTTTGAAAGGAATCCTCTGGATGCTTTTCGTAAGCTTCGGTAAATGATAGAAGCACAGCAAGAACAGAACCGTTGTCACAGTCTCCACCACCATTTGCGTTAATGCCAGGTCAGGAGCCCTAAAGATAACAAAGAACATAGAAACCATATAACCTAAAGCGCCAAGTGCAACAATAGCCACAATCCGATTGCTGGCAAATAAGACAGTACCTGCGGAAATTATCATCCCGAGCACAAGCCCCACATCAAAAATACTGATGCCTGCATCACTTGTGAAATCGAACTGAATTCCATGGAGCAAAAGAAGCGAACTGATCAAAACAATGACAAAGAAAGAAAAAGTGTAGATCAGATAATGTCTCAGCGAGCCTGTCATATACCGACTCGTTAGGGATGCAGATAGCCTCTCCGTACCTGATAAGCCTTGATTGTACAAATGATTCAACGTTAAGCCCTGCGGATAATTTCGCATGACCTGGATCCATCCCTTCGCTGTTTTGAAGAGTAGGAGACCGACAACAATAACACCGAATGTCATTACAAGCTCCGTATTAATTCCATGCCATGCGCTGATTTTCAGGTCGTAAAGAGTCGTCGGCATATTCGGTAAAATCGAAGTTAATGCCGGGGTGAGTATATACTTGCCCAATACATTCGGGAAGAAGAAAATGAGTATAACGAGTAACGCCAAAATAGCTGGTGAAAACAGCATCCCCCAAGGCGCTTCATGCACTTTTCGTGTCAATTTTTCAGGACGATATTGTCCACCAAAGGTTTTGAATACAAAAATCATGCAATAAACAAAAGTAAATATGCTGGCTACCCAAGCAATGATCGGAAACAGGATACCCATGCTGCCCAAACCGAAAATACCGGCTTTTGACACTTCATTCACCGCTGCAAAAAACATTTCCTTACTCAAAAATCCGTTAAACGGCGGTAATCCCGCCATAGATAAACCGCCAATCAAAGCGATCGTAAACGTAATCGGCATGACTTGCATCAAACCGCCTAAATAGCGAATATCCCGTCGACCTGTCTCATGGTCAATAATTCCGACAACCATAAACAAACTGCCTTTAAAGGTCGAATGATTAAACAGATGGAATAGGGCAGCAAATGTAGCTACCGTGAAGATTGTGCCACTCTCACCAGGTCCAAAATAGACTGCTAAAGAGCCGACCCCAAGCAAACACATGATTAATCCCAATTGACTAATTGTAGAATAAGCTAACATCGCTTTTAGATCGGTTTGTCTTACCGCCGTCAAAGAACCATAGAGCAGCGTAATGATACCAATCCCCGCCACAAGCCAGAACCACACCGAGCTCCCCCCGAATATCGGAGTCATACGCGCCACTAAATAAATGCCAGCCTTGACCATTGTAGCCGAGTGGAGATAACTACTTACCGGAGTTGGTGCCTCCATCGCATCTGGTAACCAAATACCGAACGGAAATTGCGCGGATTTCGTAAATGCACCGAGCAAAACACATAGCATCGCAGGAATAAACAATACATGACTTTGTATAACCTCCAGATTAGCTAGCATTTCCCGAATGCTGTAGGTATCCGCCATCATGATTAGCATAATAAACCCCGCTAACATGCCGAAACCGCCAAGGACAGTAATCAATAGCGCCTTCTGGGCGCCTTGGCGTGAGCTCTTGCGCTCGTACCAATAGGAGATTAATAAGAAGGAAGAAACGCTCGTTAACTCCCAAAATCCATATAGGACTAGGAGGTTATCTGAGAATACTACCCCCAGCATAGCACCCATGAACATGAGCAAATAAATATAGAAGTTATGGAGAGCCTCTCGAACCTTAGACATATAAAATATAGAATAAATAATGACCAAGCTACCGACACCGCTGATGAGTAGACCAAATAACAGGCTGAGCCCATCCACATAGGAGATCATATTCAATTCAAGGGACGGAATCCAAGATAATGTATACTTATATGTGTCGCCTGCAGCTACACCGGGTATATACTGTAACAAATAGACAAAAATAGACACAGGTACTAGTAAAACGAACCATCCCGTATGTACTTTGCGATTGAAATACTTATATAAAAAGGGAACAAGTATTGCACTGATCAACGGGAGAAAAATATAGGTATAGAACATAGTCAAGCGTACTCCTCCTTATTCATGACTTGTGCTTCCGTATATACAGGTTGACTCTTGTCGCAACATCAACTATAGTCTTACATAGTTTATCGAGTCCTAATACTAATATTGAGGTGAAATACTTAAATGATTAACGTATATAATGAGAGCATTCTTGTTTGCGTTTATTATGGTCCCAATAGCGAAAGACTAATCAAACGTGGCTGTGCAATCGCTAATATAATGAAAGCTCCGCTGTATATATTGACCATTGATCCGAAACCATTCGACGAACTGGATGCCGAGAAATTACTATATATCGAACAATGGAAAGAATATGCCCACTCTAACGCTACGGCTCAATTTATCATGAAGGATAATGAAAGCCGCCCTGTCTCTAAGATCATTGCGGAAGTAGCTAGAGATAACAACATTACACAGATCATTCTTGGTCAAACAGCGCACAGCCGATGGGAACAAATTACAAAGGGGTCTATCATTAATTCTTTGGTACGCGAGATTCCCTTTGTCGATCTGCATATCGTTTCCGTAGCCCGTTATATTCGGGATGAAGAAGGTAATTATCAAAAGGGAATTCGTGCTTATTTGATTAAAGATGGGAAGAATTATCAGCTAACCTTCAGTCACAGAAAAGATACAGAATATGAAGGTATTTTCTTCAAAGAAGCTGATACTGATTTCGATAACGGAATTTTCCGTTTTATGAAAGATGCATCAACTTTACATGTTCTCGTAATTGACGGGATTGTCACTGAACTAACAAATGTAGATATTAATACAGCATTGGGTCTGGATGACTCTGTTAAGTAAAAGCTAATAATAAAACTTACCTTCTCCGCATGTTCCAAGCGGAGATTTTTTTGTATTTTCAAAACACAGATCTTTTATAAATTAACATCCACTTTAATTGTCCGCTTCTCAGTCCTGTCAATTCCCAGATACTTTAACGTTTCTGCTGTGGAATGATGATGCAAAATGGACTTTAAGATAGAGATGGCAACCCCTCTATAGTACGCATGGTAGCCAAAAGTCTTTCTAAGAGTATTCGTCCCGATTTTCTCAGATATTCCTACCTCCCTTGCCGAGTGGTTAATAATTCGGTACGCCTGTTGACGGGTGATCGGACGACAATCCTTTTTGGATTTAAACAAATAATCCTCGGATTTCCAATCGACGTTCGCTAAATACTCGCTTAATATCTCCGCGATCTTGCTGTTTAAGTAATAAGCCTTTTCTTCTCCTGTCTTTTCATCCTTAAGGTAAAGAAACTGTTTAGCATTCTGGCCATCCCAAACGTCCTGTACAGTAAGATTGAGCAAATCGAGGAGACTAATCCCGGTGTTAATTCCCAAAACAAAAAGCAACAGATCCCTTACAGAGTGTTTTCTCAACTCCTCTTTCATCGCTTGTATGGTTTTTACGTCCCGAATTGGATTAACAAATTGCACAGAGAATCCCTCCGAATAATGTTACTTAACTTAAGGTTAACAGATATTAAGTAACATAACAATTAAAAACTCGCTCTATTTTATAAAAAAAATGACGGAAAGCATGTCATAAAAAATAAAAACACGACATAAGAAGCTTTCAATTGAACATGATACCCAGTCGGACAAGCACCTAATCAACAAGCTCCGATACCCTTAAATATTCTAGAATCATTAATCAGCATCAAGCGCACAATTATCACCGGAAACAAACGCATTCACTATTCAGCGAGCAAATTTTCGGGCATAAAAAAACAGGCATACCGCTGTGGGCATACCTGCTTTGAAACAATTTATGAGATTAATAATTTTCCTACTCATTTCAGAATAGTTATCTATTAAACTGCCTATACATTTGAAAAAAAGGAAAAGTTATTTATCTTAACTCATTTAATCATTACATGCTGCGAAGTAATCTTTATGTTGTATGTATCGTTCAGTTAAAAGGCGTATTTCCTCTCTATAATAACTTGAATTGCGTCTAAGCCCGTAGAGAGGTAGTGTTTCTTGATGTCCATTTCATCACCTCTCGCCAGCCGCATTATAGATACTTTTGATAAAAACCATAGTTTGTCCAATACTCGATTTTTTCAACAATTGCCTTTGTACTCCTACCCCCAAAAAAATATTCCAATGGTTTTTCCCAATTATAATCCTTAATTAATAAAAGTTTATATGTACCGTTTTTATCGCTATCTGGATACCAACCCAAGTCAAGAACAAGATTATATTTACTATTGGTAAGTTGCAATAAATCTTCAACAAAATATGCACCAAAATCATTGCAGTTATCAGGTTCGCATTCATAAAAGTTATTAAATTCTACTGTCCATTCTCCCAGTAATCTTAATGGTTGAATTTCAAATGGCTTATTCATAAATCTCACCTCATTTATACTAGAGATATATGTCCTAAATTGCCCATTAACATTAATCAAAATGGCAGATAATAGTCTAGTCTGCTACAGCGATATCTTTATTCAACTATCGTGTCCCGTTCGAATTCAAGCGTTTCGATAGAGCATACATGAATTATCAATTAGGGCGTACTATCCTTCACAAATAATAATATCACTTATTGGAACCACCCTGCCCTTTAACTTAATTAAATATCCTTATGTATATGAATAAAAAGACAGCTAAGGCAATTTAATCGTCCTAGCTGTCCTTTTATTAACTAGACCAAAGTGTGACTGCAAATCCACCAACTAAGTATATTTTATTCGTTTTTAGTAAAGTAAGGTTGGTGGAGGCGAGGGGAGCCGAACCCTATCCGAAAATATCGCCACACAGGCATCTACGGGTGTAGTCACGGTTTTGATGTCACCTTAGCAGAGCCACGTTTATAATTGACAAAGTTCTTTTGAGATGATAATTTGGCGTATTACCCATTTTATGGGTCATGTTATGAGGGGGGCTTTATATGCTTTTACCTTTACACGAACGATTCGTAAATCAAGCAAAAGAAAAACTTAGTCAAGATCGACGAGTTTGGGGTCTCCTTGCTGGTGGTTCCATGATGACGAAGACCATGGATGAGTATAGCGATTTAGACCTTATCATCGTATATGACTCAGCATACCAAGCACAAATCATGAATGAGCGGCTCCTCATTGCAGAGGAATTGGGCAAGTTGCTTTCTGGATTCACTGGTGAACACGTTGGTGAGCCTCGTTTGGTAATTTGCTTATACGGACCAGAACCTCTGCATGTCGATCTCAAGTTCGTTACATTGGAAGAGCTTAAAATACGAATCGAAAACCCTCTTATTTTATGGGAGAAAGATCAGGAAATCAGTAAAATTTTTGAAGAAACCTCCCCCTCATATCCATACCCAAGTGCACAATGGATTGAGGACCGCTTCTGGGTCTGGATCCATTACGGTGCAACGAAGTTAGGGAGAGGAGAATGGTTTGAGTTAATCGACAATATTACATTCATTCGTAGTGTTGTAATAGGCCCATTGGTTTTAATGAAAAATGGTCAGCTTCCTAGAGGCGTTAGAAAGCTGGAACAACATGGCATCATCGAAATAGAAGAACTAAAAAAGACGATCCCTTTACACGATTTCGAGAGTTGCTACCATGCGTTAAAAAGCACTATTCACATATATAAAAGCTTGCGTCAACATTCTAATGTGCTTGTAAAAGAAGAAGCGGAACATGTTTCTATTGCTTACCTTGAAAAGGTGTATGCTTCGTTGATTAATTAGAATGTAACAAGAGCACCTAATACGGTGCTCCTATTTAATTGGAATATATATATCCAGCCCATTGGTGGAATGGCCTTTTATAAACTCGTAGCACTCAATGGTATCCAGTTCAGCGACCTCATAGCCCGAATCAGGCAACCAAACTCCATATATATATTGATAGATGTCTTTTAAGTGATCCTTATAATTACAATGAGTAAAGACCGCATACTTTGAGCTTGGAATCGTTCTTTTTATCATCCCCAAAGGGACTTGGTCAGATTGAGCAACCGAGAATGATGACGTGTCTGCTCGTCTCTGATGTAACCGATGTCCTATATTGGCCTTTTCATAGAGAACAATATTATCTTTACATCTTCTGTACCTGCCAGGTGTTATTCCAAACATTTTCATAAAAGCACGGATATAGGTTTCTTGTGAATCAAAACCGTACTCCATGGCAATCTCAATGATTCTTTTTTCGCTGGCAAGCAATTCAATTGCACTCTGACTTAACCTTCGTTTACGAATATATTCTTTCACTGATTCCCCAACCATGCCTCGAAAAATCCGATAAAAATGAGTAACCGAAAAAAATGCCTGCTCTGCAAGATTATTTGGGCTGAGATCTTCTTTTAAATGTATTTCAATGAAATCAATTGTTTTGATTATCTTATCGTAGTAATTCATATCATCATCCAGTTACACTCATTTTTCATTAATTGGAAGCCAAAACTCACAACAATTTCCTTTATCCGATTTTCTGGGCGGGTAAGCTTCTATTTCCGGTACATATGCATGAACATACAGGGAATTGGGGAGCCACTCCCCAAAGGCATACATTTCAGCCTCAATTAAGGCTTCAGCAGTTTCTCCGTAATTTTCAAAGATTGCCCAGGTCGAAGCAGGCACCGTAAATCCCTCCAAGTCCCAACCCTTCAGGGCATGGCCACTCTCGGTCGCGACGTAAAACCAGAAACTTATATTTAATGGATTCTTCTCCACACGTGAAACACCTATACAATAACTGTTAGTGACCGTCTCTGCAAGATTATTATGATTATTATGAAATAACTCTACTAAACCCTCTTGTCTGCATTTTTCCCAAAATTGGCTGAACATTGCGTTATCCTGTTCTACCCAGATCTTACGACCATAAATCTTGAATTCTCTCTTGTTTTCAATTCTAACCGTTACCATATCATCAACTCCTCTTGGCCTGTACCGTGAGTATACCTAATTTAGCCAAATTTTTATTGATGTTTCATACCATAAACGCAGCCGTGGAGTTGTCCCAGTAGGTGTTCAAAGCGTTAGCTATATCCCAGTGCTATTAACATAATAAATCCACAATTCGCCCTCTTACTTGTCGCAAATCGAACAGTTGAGAATATGTGTCGACAACTATCAAAGGAAACTGTAGGATAATGGAGAGTAATATTGAACAACATTTGAAATTAGGGGTATTTTGTCGAATGACATTCAGGGAACTAGGACGCCTAGGGAGAGGAACTGCTTCATGATAAAACTTAAAAACCACCTGGCAGTAAAATTATCCATTAGTATTCTGGTGCTACTCATCATCTTGTCCGCCACTTTCATTTACATGCAAATTCAGAACACCAAGAAGGCTAGCAATGAAACGATCGGCAACTTCAGTATTCACGTAGCCGAAGCCTACGCGCAACGATTCGACTTGAAAGCCTACAAAGAATTCCTGAAAGATCCGAAAGAGAACGATCTGTATTGGAGCATTCGCGCAGAGTTGGATCAATTCCGCTCGCAGATCGGCGCGCTGTATATGTACACCTTTATGATCGACGACGAAAAGAAATCTATCCTGCTCATTGACGGTGAGTCAAAAGAATCGGATTCCGCATCGCCGATCGGGGAAGTCTCCGATGTGCCAAATGCATCTATTAGTGCGTTGCTGAGCGGGAAATCGTCGAAGACCGACGTAATCCACAACCCCATGTACGGGGATTATATTTCTTCCTATGTGCCTCTTCGCGATTCGGATGGAACGATTATCGGAATGCTAGGAATTGATACTGATGTATCCGTTGCGTCCGCTATTCATCAGAAAGTCATGAAGAATAGCATCCCCTTATTCATACTGATGGGAAGTTTAACCTTACTTGTCTTTATTCTAATCGCGTGGTTCATGTCCCGTTCTCTGCGGCCTTTGCGTCTTATCGTAGGCAGCGCGGAAGCAATCGCTCGCGGCGATCTTGCAGAAGCAAAGACGCTTCTACTGTCCAAGAACGTGAAGTCCGGCGATGAAATCGGACAAGCATACTCCGCTATGAATAAGATGCTAGAGAGACTGGGAGGTACCCTTGGAGATGTCCTTGGTAATATTACGAAAACGACGGATGATCTCGTCCATTCCACCGAGCAGTTCAGCTTGGAGGTAAACCAACTGGTCTCCTTAAACCAACAGCTCGAGCAATCCATGACGGAACTTGCAGATGGAGCACAACACCAACGTATCGCGTCTGAAGATAGCGCAAAATCTATGGAGGAAATTACGCATGCCATCCAACGGGTGTCCGAGGCTTCCGCCGACGTATCCAATGCTTCCGGCGAAGCACTGGATACGGTGGAGCACGGGCGTAGCTCCATCAATGGATTGAAGGAGCAAGTCTCTTTCATGTCCGATGTCGTCAAGCAGACAACAACCTCCGTGCAAGCGCTTAATACTTACATGTTAGAGATCGAGCCTGTCCTCAAATCCATTGCCAGCATTGCCGACCTCACCAAACTGCTTGCGCTTAATGCTTCAATTGAAGCGGCTAGAGCAGGCGAGCACGGTTCGGGATTTGCCGTCGTTGCTGGCGAAGTACGCAAGCTAGCGGAAGCTTCTTCGGTTTCTACGGCGCATATTACTTCACTTCTACACCAAATCCAACAGGAATCCACACAAATCGGAGCATGGATGCTGAAGGAAAGCGATGAGATGGCGAAAAGCGCAGAGTTATTCAATCAAGTGGAATCGCTGTTCAACCATACGGCTGATCGGTTCCTGATCGTCAACGGCCAGATTCAAGATATTACGGCGGCTGCCCAAGAGATATCGGCCGGCTCCGAGGAAGTCGCTGCATCAGTCGAGCAAATTTCTCAAATCTCCTTAGTGGCTGCAGAACACGCGACGGCGATCCAATCGATGTCGGCCAATCAGTTAAAGGCCACGAAACGCATTGCCGAGACGACAAAGCAGCTTGAGACAAGGACGACCGGCCTGGAAGAAGCGGTGCTGAAATTCAAACTGTAGGCTGCTCCGGCTATCGTTGAAAAGCAAAATCCACAACCATACATGAAGTGCCCCCATAAAGTTAGTTAAGTTATATTATTAAGCAAAACTAAAAGGCATGAGACCGGTACAGTACCGGTCTCATGCCTTTTAGTTTTGCTTTGATTCGCTTGTGATTGTAATAATCAATATATTTAGAAAGCTCTTGTTTAAATTGTTCGACACTTTCAAATTCCTTTTAATACAGGATAATCCCACGTTTAGAAACAAGGAAAAACGTGAGCCTAGAGCCAATTATGTACGTGAGATAATATAACCGAATCCCCCCTTATACGATCGATTTAGCGCAACGAGGCTGCCGATCCATGCCGGCAACCTCGTCTGCGATGTATAATCAACAATAGTTCCCCGTTAGAGTTTAATGATTCATACTTTAATCGCACAATTCAAGTCTGTTTCGTAATTTTGCAATTCCTTTTGAAAGTTCGTTACGATTCTTTCCGCTCTTAATCCAATCAGGAAGCCTGCTCGCCAAACTCTGATTTTTATTGGGGATTCTTTCACGTAGCGAAGCATTGATATAACCATCCATAAAATCTAAATGCTCTATATTATAAGCCCAAAGCAAATTTCCGCAGCAATTAGTCCTCATCCAAAGATTCAGACCCATAAAAGTCCCGTTTCCCCACGTTCCAATCATCGGATCACTCAAAACACCACAACGTTTACATTGTAGAATATATCCGAATTTACCTTCAATTTTTCTTATCCCTTTAGCGCTTTTCATACAATGGGGACACTCAATGAGAATGTTATGTTCGAATAAAAAATCGTAAATTATTTCGCCAGTATCTTTGAATCTTGAATCAGTCATAAAATTAATTTCCTTTTTTTATTTGTTTTCTTCACTTACATCCTTTAATCCATATCTTAGCATGAAGTGTTCAAGAAAACTGCCTCTTAGTTGAACAAAAGCAGCCGATCATTGCGACCGACTGTTTCGTGTGTCATTATTCAGCACTCGTTCTCGGTTTGCTTAATCTGAAGATTAAACATCCAATCCTAATTGTTCAATTAGAAAATCACCTTGTTCGATTTTCAACGTTTTCTTTTCTAAACTATACACCCACCCATTTGCAATTGCATATGTAATCAAACGTCCGCAATTCTTTGGCTTATGAGGGTTGAAGTGAAAACTGTCTTTCCAAGTAAATAATACTTCGAAATATGAGGTTTTGGATGAATATACCTTAAAATTGACAAATTCATTAATTAATGGCCTACTCTGCCCGTTCAATATTTCTTCCTTCGTCAATCGAAAATGTTTCGACTCTAAACATGTAACTGATTATTTCCGACTAATGACCGTAGTTTCATGAAATATCTTTTTTTACCGCGAAACTTATTCAAGTTGATCCTCCAAAAAGTTAATTTTTGTTAATCAAATAATACCACAGGAGGATCCCTTAAGCGTTGTATTAAACTGCCGGTTATTTTTAATAAAAATCAATAACAAAAATTAATATTACCTAATGCATGCGAGCTGAGCTAATTTGGCATCTCAAATTAGCTCAGCTTAAACCGATCAAAGCCGAATTTTGTCACCGTCCTGAAGCGGCTCGCTGCTCTCGATGATGATGCTTTCCTGATCAAATAAACCCTCAGATACGGCTGATAAGGATTCATTTGAATCTATGATAGTTATGAATATTTTACGAGTATAAAATGTATTTCCGAGAGGCCCGTCTTTTTCCTCAATACCAAAGACATACTTCTTGCCTCCTTCGTCGTGAATAGCGTTATTGGGTACTAGGATGACATCATCTGTCGTCTTTGTTAGCTCGACTTGAACTCTTTCGCCCCCCTTAACCGCTTCATCCTTCAGCTTAACCGTAATACGCTTCATCAGATTATTCGCTCCAGTCTCTGTGCCATCACCCGCTTCGACATCCCTAATATCTTCAACTTGACCTTCAATTTGCCGGGCATCACTTCCAGCCACTTGGGCTCCCATTTTTGCCCCAATCTCAAGCTGAGCGACCGCATCAGCAGGAGCCAGAAAACTAAACTCGAATCCAAGCTCACGATTGGAAATAATCACATCAGGCCCACCACCCGAAGCAAGCCCTTCTATTGCATTAGCCTTAATAATAATTCCATCAAACGGGGCAATCAGCTCACGATTTGCTATCAAATCCTCTTGAAGCTTCTTTACTCTGCGCTCCTGAACATCCAAATCTATCGCACTGATTTTCATAGCATGCTTAGCATTGTCGATGCTCTTCTCATCCCCACTGTGCGAGGCCTCAATAAAATTTTTCTGCTGCTCTTCAATCGAGAGCTTAAGCTTCTTAACACTGGCTTGTTCATCCAGAATTTGTTGCTCCGCAGCCTTGTTGTCATAGGTTACTAACGACTGGCCTTTCTTTACCAGATCCCCTACCTTGACCTTAACTCTCTCTACCTTCCACCCCGTGCTATTCGTTAATGCCACCTCTGCCTTCCATTTCACTACCCCACTGCCTACGAATGTATGAACAAGCTGACCACGACTCGACGTAGTTAAAGTTACCTTCGGTAAGGTCAGCTTCATTAACGTGCTACTAAACAACGTAAAAACAATTAGGAGCCCGATAAACAAACCAAAAATGAGGCGAATCCTTCGTTTCCGTCGAGAAATCGCTTGCTCATTAGATTGCAATTCCACTATGCTCACCCCGTAAATTTGACTAACCTTTTATCCCAGATAGCTGAATGCCTTCGATAAAGTAGGACTCTGCATATAAAAACAACAGCACCATCGGGGCCATATATACAGCAGAAGCGGCAAAAGCGACACCAAACGCTCCTTCGTTAATACGCGATAAATACAACGATAAGGGCTGCTTAAAGGAATCCTCCAGAAAAATGAGCGGCTGCTCGACCATGTTCCAATTGTCCACAAACAGCAATACAACCAACGCTGCAATTCCAGGCTGAATAAGGGGGACAATTATTTGATAGAAAATTCTCAAATGTCCCGCTCCATCCATTTTCGCCGCTTCGATATAGGAATAAGGGATGTGCAGCATAAACTGTCTCAGCATAAACACCCCGAACGCACTGAATATTCCCGGTAAAATAATAGCTGAGTTGGTGTTCATCAGTCCAAGCTTGTCCGCAATAATGTAGTTGGGCACCAAAGTGACCTGAAATGGCATCAGCATCGTCATTAAATAAACGACAAACAGCTTATCCCTTCCCCAAAATCGGAGCTTAGCAAACGCATAAGCAGCCAATGACGCGACCAGTACTTGCCCGATAATGATCGGTACAACTAAATAGACAGAATTCCAGAACATATGGAGGAATACCGGCTTATGGATAAACACTTCCGCATATTGGCCAAAGGACACCCAATCTGGGATCAGCTTCAGATTAATAAATCGCTCCTTCTCCCCTGCTGCGGTATTGACCATTTTGCCAATAAGACTGTAATTATAGTTAATCTCGGCCTCGGTCATTAACGAATTTGTAATGGTGACAATAATGGGAAATAGCATCGCCGTAGCGACTACACCCATCACAATCGTCAGTGCTAGCTTGCGGAATAATGCCATTTTTCTCACCATCCTTACTTGCCTTAATCCATGAAATTCCGAAAGCGACGCTCTACAGCAAGCAACAAGCTCACTAAAATCAAAATACAGCCAACCATCAAGGTAGCAGCAGCTGTCAGCTTCTGAATATCAAGCGATAGAAACATATTATTCATATAATGCTGAAGCATATAAATACTGTCATGCGGATAATCGCCTGCTATTAGGTAAGTTTCACGGAACACTTTGAACGAATTAATAATGGACATTAAAGTGACAAAAAACATCGTTGGAGTTAGATATACAAGCGTAATATGAATCCATTTGTGAAACTTACTTGCGCCCTCGATATCAGCCGTCTCATAATAATCCCTCGGAATACTTTGCAGCCCAGCTAAAAACAAAATGATGTTATACCCGATGTTTTTCCAGATATAAACAATAACTAAAACTCCGGTTGCCCAATTTGATTTCATCCAGTCGATTCGTTCTATATGCAAGCTTTGCAGCCAAACATTTAATGTGCCATTCCAGTCGAATAAAATTTGCCACATCATAACAATAGAAGCGACAGGTACCACTAGAGGCATTACAAACGCAGTTTGAAGCCAGTTCCGGATAAACAGCTTTTGGCTTAGCAAATGTGCAAATAATAAGGAAAGCGCAATAATGAGCGGCACGCTTACACCGGTAAACAGGAAAGTATTTGCCGCTGCTTTGCGAAAGGATGAGCTCGCATGCAATGCCTTGTAATTGTCCAATCCGACGAAAGAACCATCAACCGTGCTATCTTGAAAGGAATAAAGAAAACCCATGGCAAACGGGATAAGATAAAAAATAGCAAAGCCAATCAAGCTCGGCGCCAAGAAAAGAACAGCAACTACCCCATCTTTGCGCATTAGCTTGGTCAGCTTGCCCCAATAAAGCTTGCCTTGCTTACCTTCCACGTTTCATACCTCCTATGGATTGCTTTAGAATGAAGGAACCTTGAATATCTATTCAAGGTTCCTCGGAGGCAGCCAGCTATTCATTCAAAATCGAAGTCACTCGATTCTGAATTAACTTAGCCACAGCTTCTGGAGATTTCTGACCGCTATAATACGCTTGGGATTCCTCCCTGAGAATTTCGTCGATCTTGGAGGGCTTAAACTGTACGGGATAGATCGCCCCGGTCAGAAACTTGTCCAAATCGTCGATATCCTTCTGCGTAATATCAAATACCTTACCTTTCATAGGTCCGATTGGCTGAACAGACTCCACCTTCCCTATTTTCAACAGATCCTGCGCTGTTTTCTTATATGAAGCTTTATTTAACGGGAAACCGGCCCCTTTTGATTTATCCTGCATCTCATCAGACAGCATAAATTTAAGGAAATCCCAAGCCTCGGCTTTTACAGCTGAGCGATCATTAAGACCAATTGTTTTATAGGTTCTAAAGAAGCTTCCTGTTTGCTGTCCATTTGCATTTGGCTTAAAATACAGCTTGGACTTGTAAGCAAGATTGTTAGGGAAAAATTCGCTTTGCTTTAATTCACGAATATAATCAGCAGGGGAATTAATTTGTGCCTCGTTAAAGATCGGGAATCCCATCTCTTGGCTAATGATTTTATCATCAAATAAGGACTTCACTTCCTTGAGCAAATCCGTAAAAGCGACGGAATCAAAATTTGCCTTCCCATTGACCTGATCTACAAAGGTTGAAAATTGATCGTTTACCCGTTGGGTTATCATATATTCGGGCAAGCTTCTTCCTAATGCAAATTGGTGATCTTTGTCCGCATTTTTCACCAGTTCCTTGGCTACGCTAGCAAATTGACTCCAGTTCCAATGCTTGTCATCGAACTTCACTCCGCTTTTCTCAATAAAGGTTTCATTACCGAGTAAAGCAAATACGAAGAAACCCATAGGCATGCCGTAATTTCCTCCGTTGACCTTCAAACCGTCCAATACATTAGTGAAATAATTGTCCTTCTTGAAGGTAGGGTCGTTATCCATTAGGTCGCTCATATCAGTCAACAAATGCTTTTTTATATAATCCCCGGATGGCAATTGATCCATCTCCATAAGATCAGGACCTTTACCTGATAGCATCGCTGTGTTCGTTGTTTTGACGAACTTCTCTAGATTTTCTTCCAGCTGTGCATCGTCCGTCGAGACCGATTTCAGCTCAATCGTAATATTGGGATGCTTAGTTTCATATCTCTTTTTTGCTTCTTTAAAGAATTCGTCTGGGAAAAAGGTAGAAAACACAACGGTCTTTTTCTCCGTAGTTGATGGAGCGCCGACAGTCCCCCCTTTTGCTGGTGGCTCGGTCGTCTGGCCATCTTTCGGTGTCTCGCCTACATTAGGTGTTGTAGTGACATTTTCATTTCCACTTCTATTTCCGTCGTTGCTGCATGCAGTAGCCATAATGATACAAATCAAAGTAAACAGAATAAACAGGGTTCTCTTCATTGCTATCTTCCTTCCGTACTCTTCGTTTTATTTTTTTAGCCAAACGTGGTCACCCGTCGGTAGAAGCCATTTTGCCAATATGTCGCTCCTCTTCTCTCTGCGGTACTGTCTCAGTATAGTGGGGAGATATATGATAAGTGAGATAGACTTATATAGAAGTTGTAAAATTTGAAGCCGGCATAAAATAAAAAAAAGACTAAGCCTAGGTCATCAAAGATGACAAAGATTTAGTCTTTTTTATTCTGTGTGGGGAATCTACTTCGAGAAAGTTAGACCTTTCGCCTCTAGAGCATTGCGAATTTGTTTAACAGCATTTGGACCAATACCATGTAATTGCTTAAGCTCCGCCTCGCTGATCTTTGAAATCTGCTCTAATTGTAACAAGTTGGCATTGGTAAGTGCACGAATGGCTGGTTTAGCTAGTCCTGCTGGAAGATCACTCATCTCGATTCCTCCCTAACGTAATGATGTTGTTCTTCAGTGTATCTATCCTCTGTGAGAAACCCTTCAAGTCTGCTCTTTACATCATTCCATTCACTTTTGATAACACTATATATGAAATAATCCTTATTGTAATATTTCTTTCTTAATAGTCCTTCTCGCGTTGCACCTAATCTTTCTATTGCCCTTTGTGACCTTACGTTTTCCGTTGTTGTTACGATTTCAATCCGAACTGTATTTAGAACTTCGAATACATACCTAATCATCAAAAACTTTGTTTCCGAATTCACTCTTGTTCTCCACACTTTGGGCGAGTACCAGGTTGATCCTATATTTAAATTACCGTGCTCTTCTGAAATTCTAAGAAATCGTGTTGTTCCTACAAATTCATTAAGCTCTTTATCAAAAACAGCAAAAGGAAATTGTTCTTTCCTTTCACGACCTTCTAATGCTTTATAAACAAACTTATCCATTTCTTCAATGGTATTGATCTGCACGGGATAGCTAGCCCATATTAGCGGGTCCCTAGAGCATTCAAATAAAGGAATCGAGTGCTCAATTTCCAAGGGTATCAATTTAACTCTCTTTCCTTCTAGACCAGCAAAATGATACAAAAATAGCCCCTCCCTTTGGGCTTGCGCTTATTTCCAAACGAATATTTAAGTTCCGGATTACACTTTATTTTTCAGTACTATTTCATATTTTTGACTAGTTCTTTATCAATAGCTTCCTTTAATGATTTTTCATCAATACCATTTTGAACAAATTGGAATTTCACCCCCGTTAACCTTTGTGTCCTATCTACAACTTGTCCAAGATGATAGCCTGTATGCTCTACAAGGTGATATATATTGTACATATCCAAAGAAGCTGCATCACTAATCGCAATATCAAATTCCGCAAATGTTTGTTGAAGATGCTCAATCAAAATCTCTTTATCCTGCACAGGATCAGTAAATAAGTTCTCTATCCCAGATTCGTATTTTATATCAGGATTTATTAAACGCTGAGTATTCCTTTTGATATGTTCAATAACATGGATAACAATGCCTCCGATACTATTCGAAGATTCCGATTCTTTGAAAATAATTTGGCTATTGTTCAGAGATTCTAAACAAGCTTTGAATTTTAAGTAGTAATGGCTCTTCATCCTATGTTTTGAAATGATCATAAATTCATTAGATAGATTCGTAGTCATTTCAGCCTCCTCGATGAAAATGTTTGAATCGGCCCTGCCCAATCCTCTTCTGTAATCTCTTGATAATTACTCTTTGTATAGCTTTCAATTGTTTTTCTCCAAAATATTTGAGCTGGTTTGTTGGCAGCTATCTGAGCAACTTTCCACTCGCCACAGAATAAATCAAATACTTCAACTGCAGCGTGTTGACCAACTCCTTGACGCCTATATTTCTTCATTACAAAGAATTCAGCCAACGAATATATAATGTCATTATTCTCATTAGTCCCAATCTCTCTAATTAAGGCAAATCCGGCCAACATTCCATCAACCCTAATAAAAAAAGGATGCCTGCCCTCTTCTGTAAAGTAATGATCCAAATACATATATTCATACTGGCCATTCTCATTCACGTCGTCCGAATCAAACTCGCTAAAATCATACTTATATAATTCAATAAGGTTCCTTAAAGTAGATTTCTGATGATATTCAACCTTATGTATCGTTGTAGTTGTCAGGATGTTTCCCCTTTTCTAAATAAGCTCATACAGCGCACCTAATTTATCAATTTGATGTAATGGTTTGGTAGCTATCCCATCTTTCCAAGGTTGATTTACTTTCATCCATATTGTTTTCATTCCTATTTTGGCGGCTCCCTCAATATCATTCACAGGATGGTCTCCAATATAAACGCATTCTTCAGGGCTCAATTCTAGTTGCTGTAATGCCATTTCAAAAATTCTTGGATCCGGTTTCTTAACTCCAGCTTCTTCTGAAACAATAATCAGATCAAAATCATCTCTAATCCCTAGTTGATCGATTTTCCCATATTGAATTAGTGTCTTCCCGTTTGTGATTAATCCTGTTTTATACTTCTTTCGTGCGTGTTGCACAATTTCTCTGGCCTGCTCCATTAGTACAGCACTACTAACATACTCAGTGCTATAAAACTCCATCAGCTCGGTTAATGAGGGCTTTGTTTTCCAAGGCAGCTCTTCCAATAGCTCCGAAAATAACTCCTGTTTATCTTTGTACCCATCTTGATCAAGATGAATGATTCGATTAAAGATATCATCTGGCTTTTCCAAATGGTCAAAAAAATAGCTCAAAAATGCGTTAGTAAACCTTATAAAGGTACTCGTTCGATCTAGAATCGTATTATCCAAATCAAAAATAATTGCTTTGATATTATTCATTATATCCCTCCAGAAATGATAGATTAAGTTGGTTTACATCCGTTTCCTCCACCATTGTCGCGTTTTGCTACTTTGAGGGGCGGTTTGCTTCCGTTTCCTCCGCCATTGTCGCGTTTTGCTACTTTAAGCGGCGGTTCGCTTCGGTTTCCCCCACCATTGTCGCGTTTTGCTACTTTGGTGGGTAGTTTGCTTCCGATCCCCTCACTATTGTCGCGTTTTGCTACTTTGATGGGCTGTTTGTTCCGACTCCTCCACCATTGTCGCGTTTTGCTACTTTGATGGGCTGTTTGTTCCGACTCCTCCACCATTGTCGCGTTTTGCTACTTTGATGGGCGGCTCGCTTCATTCTCCCCCGCCGTTATGGCGTTCTGCGAATATGGAAGGCATGCAGGCTTTATAATTGGTATTATAAACCATTTAATTAAAAAGTGGCTCTTTATTCGCTACTATAGTGTCATTTCCATACTACCACCCCGTCATCTTTTAACTAACAAACGCTTTTGGCGGCAATCTCGACTTCTGTTCGAAGTAGAGTATCGGAAAAGACAGGATTAGTTGGAGATGTACCGATTTTTTTGAATAGCGAGGCCGGGGAATGGCTGGATCTGTCGGCGGTATACGATTTTGTCTTCAGCGGGGTCTGAATGAGGCGCAATTGGTAGTGGTGTAAGAATATTTCGAGCAACGTGGAGGAGGAATGGCTGGATTGGTGGGCGGTATACGATTTTGTCGAGCAACGGTGTCTGAATGAGGCGCAAATTGGTTAGTGTAGTAAGAATATTTCGAGCAACGTGACCGGGAGTGACTGGATCAGTGGGAAGTGTACGAGCGAGTATTCTTATGTATAACGACTCCACCTCGGGGTCTCCGAGGTGGAGCCGCAACGGGAAGGAGATACTTCCCACATACTAATTGTTTCTCAAACTTTACAGCATCCGTACGTTTCAACTTACCTACAAAAAGGCTTAACGGAAGTGCAGCAACACTCTCCCCATCTACCCTTGCTTACTAGATATTCCCCATCCGCTAGTTTCCTGCTGCAACGACCACATCCGAGCATATAGGCCACCAAGTGCCAGTAGCTCACCATGACGTCCTTGCTCGACGATCTGTCCCTCGTTAAGGACGATAATACGATTGGCTTTTTGAATTGTTTTCAACCGGTGGGCGATCGCTATGACTGTTTTCCCCCGAATGAGTCGGTTAATGGCTTTCTGAATTTCCTCTTCATTCTCAGGGTCCAAAGAAGCCGTCGCCTCATCGAGCATAACAATCGGGGCATCTTTAAGCATTGCTCTAGCAATGGAAATTCGCTGCTTCTCACCGCCCGATAGTGTGCTGCCGCCTTCACCGACCAACGTATCATAGCCATTAGGCAGCTTTATAATGAATTCGTGGCAGCAGGCCTGTTTCGCTGCATCCTCTATCATCTGCTGTGAAGCGTCTATATTTCCAAATCGAATATTGTTAGCAATCGTGTCCTGGAAAAGATATACATCCTGAAACACCATAGAGACCTTGCGCAGTAAAGCCTCTGGATCCATTTTGCTTATATCTTCTCCACCCATTCTTACCGTCCCCTCGTTAGGGTCGTAAAATCGAGCAAGCAGACGTAAAATTGTACTCTTCCCGCTCCCTGAAGGACCTACTAACGCTGTAAATGCGTCATTTTCAAAGCTTATGCTTACATCCTTCAGCACTGCCTTTTCAAGATAACCGAACGTAACCTGATGCAGCTCGAGCTTGCTATTGTTAGGAGGCTCTTGTTCCCCCGGCATGATAGGCTCCTTAAGCAAGTCCACAATACGCTCGCCGGCTTGCTCGTGATAACGAAACTCTGCATAGCTAACTAACGCTGTTGTCATTGGGTCAAAAATCCGGGTTCCGATAATGAGAAAGGTGACGAACGTGAGCAAATCCAGACTACCCCCCAGCACCAAATTCACACCGACAACGACCATTAGAGTAAGCCCTGCTCGGATAAAAGCAATTGCGCTAAGGATAATCGGACCAAGCATTCCCTCAATACGAATACTGTGCCTCATTAATTGCTTGAATGATTGCTCTAATCGAACGAACCGCTCACCCGTCAGGTTATATGCTTTAATGACACGAATACCGTGCAAAAACTCCTGCAGACGATTGCCAGCATCGATTTTAGCCCTCATGTGACTGGCTCCGAGCTTACGTTGAATGCCCGAGGTCAGTAATACAAGGACAATGGCAATTGGAAATGCTGCGAATAAAGCAGCGGCCATACGCCAATCAAGAAAGGATAGACCCGCTAGAGCGAGGACTGGCATAATCAACGCACCGAACATTTGGGGAACAAGATGGGATATGCCATGCTCAACCATCGTGTAATCGCCCATCATCATATTAGCCAGATCACCAGGATCGCGCTTATTTAAGAAGCCGAGTGAAAGCTTTCGTAAATGCTCGGCCAGTCGAGATCTTCCCTCTGCTGCTGCACTTGAAGCACCGCGAAATTGGGTCCGATATGCTGGAATCTCAGCTACAAATAGAAGTAGAACCGCAACGCCCATCGCTCCACACCCCCACCACAAACGGGTTAAATCTATTAGCGTGCCTGGATTTACGAAAGGTACGAAGATGAGACGAATAGCTTCAACTAGCAGCACAAAGGGTAGAAGTCCTACTAGATTAGCAATAGTCGTATAGAACACGGGCTTAACCAATGCTCGCGGGTTACCCGCCGTTATATGCTGTAGCATGTTTGTTGCCAAGTTCCAACTCCCCTTCCTCACCCATTTCCCATCTATCTGCGCCTGTGTAAGCACGCCACATTTTTGCATACAAACCATTTGCGGCAACAAGATCGCCATGTTTCCCCTGCTCGAAGAGGCTACCCTCATTTAACACAATGATTTGATCTGCATCCTTAATAGAAGAAAGCCGATGTGCAATGACAATGACCGTCTTCCCTTTCGTTAGCTGTTTCAATGCAAGTTGCATCTCATATTCATTCTCGGGATCGGCGAAAGCAGTCGCTTCATCTAACACAAGTATCGGGGCATTTTTCAGAATGGCCCTTGCCACAGCAACTCGCTGCTCCTCGCCACCAGACAGATGCACGCCCCCTTCACCAATGAGCGTTTCATACCCTTGATCCAGCCTGCTAATAAAATCATGGCACTGTGCAGCCTTTGCCGCAGCATACACTTCCTCCGGTCTCACATCTGGACGCCCAACAGCGATGTTGTTAAACACCGTATCGTAGAAAAGGAATGTCTCTTGAAACACGAAAGCAACAGTATCCATCAGATCCGGCGTTGCCATTTCTCGTATATCGACACCTCCGATGGAAACCGCCCCCTCCTTCACATCCCAGAAACGCGGAACCAAGTTCGCTACCGTTGATTTTCCAGCGCCCGATGGACCCACCAATGCCGTCACTTGTCCCTGATAAGCTGTGAAGGTCACATTCGAGAGCGCTTCACTGCTTGTCTCCTTCTGGGCTGAATCGTACGAGAACGAAACATTGTCGAAACGAATATTAAATGTAGCTGGTTTTTTGGCGTTTACTGGCTCTGGTATCGGCTTTTCAGCAAATATGCTATCCATGCGGTTAACACCTTCGCCTATATCCCGAAGCGTTGAAGTAAGCGACATTATTTTGAACATTGGAGCCGAAACACCAGGTGCCATAATGAGAAAAAATAAAAGCACAGAAGCAAAAGCTACGCTCCCCGAATCACGACTAAGGAGAAAGACTCCAACAGGAAGAATGAACGCAGCAAACGAGCCGAGAATAACCTTAAAGATCAAGTACCCATTCTGGAATTGGTCCGTATATTTCACGCAAAAATCCCGGTAATGGATCATGTCTGCATAAAATTTACGGAATGAATGTACAGTCTGCCCGAACACTTTAATAGCCGGCATTCCTCTTATGTACTGAACAGCTGATCCGCTCATTCGATCCAAAGCATCATAATACCCCTTAACGTTATATTGGGTATTCGAGCCTTTCAGTAGCAGCATCTGAACACTTAAGCCAACTAGAATAGGTAATACGCAAGCAACCGCCAACCACACGTTTAAGTAGAACATGACAGCAATCGTTACAATAGTCGTAACGATAACCTGCACCAAATCGGGAAGCTGGTGGGCCACGAACGTTTCTACCTTTTCCACATTTTGTTCTAAAGTTTTCTTTACGGATCCAGTTGATTTGCCATTCAGCCAACCGAGCGGCAATCGACCAATATGAGTCGTCAGTCGCACACGCAAGCCGTACAAAATTCGGAAAGCAGCAATATGAGAAGCCATTCCTCCTGCATACATCGTAACCAAGCTCGCTAGTAGACCAATCAAGGCAATGACACCCCAGCGAATCATGAAATCACCATCGGCTGAGGAAGGATTAGACGCGTGCTCCAGTAGTTCCTTTAATATAAAATAGACCGAAGCGTATGGTACCAGCATGAAGACCGCACTCAGCGAAGAAAGCAAGCCGGAGACGATCAGCAGCCCTCGTTTTTCTCCAGTCATTTCGAGTAATCTTGCTATTCCTTTTTTTTGAGTCACTTATTTCCCTCCTTTTCTCCACCCTGTATATAAAGCCAATTCATAGCCACGTCATCTTCCGTTCTGCTGAGGTGCGCTGCTTTGCTTTAGGAACCCGGTCATAATAGCCCATGTACAGCATACCTGCGATGCGCTCATCCTTCTGAATCCCAATGCTGTCGCAAAATGTTCGATTGCCGCACAGTGTATCCTCTATCGACCAGATCATTCCGATCCCCTTTTCCCATCCGTACAGCTGTAAATTCTGGATTAACGCGCAGCTCGCTGCAAAATCTTCCTCGCGCTTCAGCTTGCCTTTCTCCTCCTTCACAACGACGAATAAAATAACCGGAATTTGCATGAGCTTCTTCTTGTACATCTCCTTGATCTTCCCAGGCAGCCACTTATACCGATTGAATTCTTCAAGGGCTCCAATGATTCGGTCAGACAGCTTTTCCTTTGCTTTCTCATCTGCGGCACAAATAAATCTCCACGGCTCACGAAGCCCATGGGTAGGCGCCCATTTGGCTACCTCCAAAAGCTCAAGGATTGTATCAGTCGTCAACTGTCTTTCGCTGAACTGTCGAATTGTTCTTCGATCTCGAATCACATCTGCGATGTCCAATTCCTTCTCCACCTACCTCAATTGAATAATTTTAAGAACGAGAGCGTCCCCATCCCGCCAAATCGCTCAATTACGGCAATAATAGCCAAGGTCATCAACCAGTAGCTGGCCAAAAAGACCCAATCACGCGTACCAAAGGAATAGTGTCTGTAATAGGTACGAATGGTAGAAGAACCAAATCCTCTTGCATCCATCGCATAAGACGTTCGTTCAGCTCTTCGAATGGCAGCAGCCAGAAGCGGAATCATATACCTGCGCAGCCGCTCAGAAAACTTACCTTTGGAGCCTCGACCACTCATTCCGCGTACCCTATGGGCTGCCTTCACCGCTTCCAGCTCACGTCGCAAATCGGGAATAAACCGAAATACAGCCAAGGTTCCATAGCCAAATTGCTCGTTCAGCTTCCACTGCTGAATCATCGCACGGATGAAGTCTGCTGGTTCCGTCGTCATAACAAACATAAGCGTTACGCCGAACATCGCGTATAGACGTAGTGCAGTAGCCGCGCCATAAAGAACACCCGCTTTATACACCGTGACCGGTCCTAATGTAAACCAAACGACAGAGCCATCTGTCACGCGGGAGCTTGCAAGTAATGAATAAGAAAGCAATATCCCACAGGCAATAAACAGCATCGGGATGCTGCTACGCATAAATTGCAGGGGTGAAATGCGGCCAAGCCACATAATTGCAATGCTATTGGCAATGGCAAGGGCCATCGGTATCCATGGATCAGTGACAAGCGTCAAAAAAAGAATCGCCGGCAAGACGGCGACCAGTTTAATTAACGGATTCAACCGGTGCAGCGCCGAATCGCGCCAATTGTACAACCCTGTCATCAGTAATGCACTCCTTCTCTAAATGCAGCTGATGCTTTCAGCCAATGCCGCACCCACCCTTCCGCTGTGAATATCGGAAAGTCGTTCCTAAGAGAGCTTTCATCAATAAGAAGATGGGATAGTATCGCAACAGGAGGAGGCTTCAATCCTGCTTTGTGCATAAGCTCATGATCTGTAAAGAGCTGATTAACTGTTCCAGTTGCAAGCAGCTCTCCACCGGATAGAACAGCGGCATGATCTGCATACTCAGCGACTAAGGTCATATCGTGTGTAATCATAAGAATCGTTCGGCCTTCGTTCTGCAGTTCTTTGAGCATTCCCATTAACTCCACAGCATGACGTCTGTCCTGTCCAAATGTCGGTTCATCGAGTATAAGAAGCTCTTGCCCGTTGGTGAGCATGACCGCCACACTTAATCGTCATTTCTGGCCGTGACTCAGGCAGAATGGATGTGCATCTGCATAACCCTTTAATCCGAATCGCTCGAGCAAGTGGTTCACTCGAGTCGATATCTCCTCCTCAGGTAATCCCATTCCCTTTAAGCTGAAAGCTATTTCATCCCAGACCCGTTCTGTCACGAACTGATGCTCGGGGTTTTGGAAAACAAAACCTATGCGACGGGCAAGCTCATAGACGGGATAAACCGCTGCATCATTTCCATCAATAAAGATGACTCCCGGACGTACAGGCAGTAAGCCTATAATATGGCGTGCTAGCGTCGTTTTCCCTGCACCATTTTCTCCGACAATTGCCCAGAACTCTCCTCTCCGTACTTGCAGCTCTATTGGCCGTAGCCATCCAGCACTTCGTCCCGGAGGTCCAACAGGTCGAATATCAAGCAAAGGCGGTGAGGAATGGGAATGGAGAGCTGTTGAGGTAACATCTAACTCAGAAGTATCAGGACTCTTTTCCTGAGCATCATTCCACTCTCCACCAACACGCGGGGAATGCTCGAAACCTCGCAGTGCTTCAGCAAGCTGCTTCATCGAAAGCACCTTGCTCTCAATGGGGACGCCCGCTAGTTGAAGCTTGCGTGCTATTTCCACCGCCTGTGGAAACCATACCCCCAGGCTCTCCAGCTCAGCTGCCCAATCATAGAAAATGGATTCCGGTGCTCCACTGCATACCAGCTCTCCATTCTTATCGATAACAATGACACGATCCACAAGGTCGACCAAATCATCCAGCTTGTGCTCGATTAGCACGATTGTATAATGTCCGGACGCCTTCAATCGGCGAAGTGTATGAAATACTTCTGCCGTTCCCGCTGGATCTAAATTAGCCGTCGGTTCATCAAGCACAAGCACATCTGGCTCCATAGCGAGAACAGAAGACAGCGTAAGCCGCTGCTTCTGACCGCCAGAGAGCTGATCAACAGGCTGATTTCCTTGCACGGTTAACCCTACTGTCTTCAGTGCTTCTCTTATGCGCTTTTCCATTTCTACTCGGGGAACACCAATGTTCTCCAGTCCAAATGCAATCTCATCCTCAACTGTCATCATAACCGTCTGCGCATCTGGATACTGGAACACTGTACCCACTACTCTTGCCAGTTCGCCCGGCTCTGTCTCCCTGGTATCTAGACCGGCTATGCGTACAACACCACTCATCTTTCCTGCAACTGCATGTGGGATAAGACCACATAAGCCAAGTGCTAGTGTGCTTTTCCCTGAACCGGAGGGACCGAGCAGCAGAACAGTCTCGCCTTCCTTAATCTGCAGGCTCATTCCGTTGTCCGACAAGCTATCGTCTCCTGGATAAGTAAACGAGAAGCTTTCCAATTCAATTATCCAGGGCTTTCCTTCCGCAGCTGATTTAGGCTTGTGCATTAGAATATCCCGACAGCATCCCTGTTTTGACAAGTGAATCTGTTAGCTTCTTGCATAACCAACCGCCTATTGCGCCACTGATCACACTAGCAGTAAGAATACCGATCTGGACGGGAAAAGCTAGACCCCCATAGCCCGAAGGACCATATTCAAAGAGCGTATATAAGAGACTGAGTACACCCATTCCAATGATCATGACAGCGTACGTATAACGTTTGTATCGAGTAAGGAAAAATACCATTTCAATAAGTAAACCATTAAGCAGCGTCCCTACTAAAATCATAATTCCAAATGGGGTGAGCGGTGTCATCACAAGACCAGCAATCGCCTGTGCTACGAATCCGATGCCAGGTTTACGGATAATCGACAGAGCCATGAATCCAGACATAAACCAGAAGCCGTTCAGAAGTCGGGCATAAGCCGGACCTACCGACGAAGACATAGCCATGAACGCATAAGTAGCACCAATTTGTACAAAAGCGAACACTACCGCGATCATACCAGCAACTAGAATATCCTTTGTTTTCCAACGTCTTTTCTTTTGCGGAAAAGCCGTCGTGGCTTGTAATGTAACCTTGTAATCACTCATTTTATTTCCTCCAAGTCGTACATGAATATCCTACATGAGAAAGATTATCATTTACAACTTGAAAAGTCCGCTGCTGTACGGTTAATATCTGCCTATTTAGGGTGATTTCTCTCAAACTGCTTCATTTTCATAGGTATACTGTGTAGGTGAATTGTTTTCTCTGCGTAACAAAAAGAAGGCGCACGATATAGGAATCATGCGCCTTCTCTGAAAGCTGATCGGTTCTTTCCCTAGATCAATTGTCTCTGCTTGAACTTGCGAAATAATACGCCTTGCGTCGGTGAAAAGAATAGAGCAATTAAGAATAAAACGCCAGCGACACTAATCATACTTCCCGCAATTGAAGCATCCAGTAAATAGGCTACATAATATCCAATGATGGAGCTGCAGCAGCCAATCACAACACTATAAGCGATCATCCGACCTAATTTATCCGTAAGCAAATACGCTGTAGCCGGGGGAACAACTAACATACCGACAACGAGAATCGCCCCAACGCTTTCGAAAGAAGCAACTGTGCTGACGGAAACGAGTCCCATAAGCAAGTAGTGAAATAGGGCCACCGGAATTCCCACTGCCGCAGCCATCGCTGGATCAAAAGAGCACAGCTTAAACTGCTTGTAAAAAACAGAAATAACAACAATGCTGAGGAGCAACGCTAGTCCAACCCCCCAAACCGCTTTTGGTCCAATATCGATTCCCGCCACATGGATTGTATTCCAAGGCACATAGGCGATCTCTCCATAGAGCACACAATCGAGATCTAGATCAATATGTTTCGTATATATACTGACTAGAACGACTCCAACAGCAAAAAGCGCAGTGAATACGACGCCTATCGAAGCATCTGATTGAACGCCGCTTTGATGGAACAGTTGAATCAGAAAAACCGTAATTAGTCCAAGCACTGCTGCGCCGAGCAGCATAAACAAGGAGCCCCTCGATCCGCTAATCAGAAAGGCGATCACAATGCCCGGTAGCACAGAATGACTTATCGCATCCCCAATCATCGCCATTTTCCTCAGTACGAGGAAACAACCCACAATTCCGCAGGTGCTTGCAACAAGTGCGCCGGTTAAAATAATCCAAAATGTACTCATAGCGCTTTCTCCCTCCGATCCGATTGAAGCATAGTTTGCTCTTGCCTCACTTGTTTGCGGACAGAAGCACGCAACATCATTTTGGATAACACACCTCGACGTGGCGCTGCTATGACCGTAATGACGAAGATGGCGGTTGCGACAAGCACGATTAGCGGACCGGTTGGTAAATTCCTTCCATGCGCGCTAATAAAAGTGCCTACTAGCCCACTAATGGCGCCAAATAGTCCGGAAAGCACGACCATAAGACCAAGCTTTTCCGTCCAGTACCTTGCCGTTACGGCTGGAGTAATTAGAAGGGCGGCCATTAACACAACACCCACGGCCTGAATGCCCACAACTACCGCAACTACGATTAGAAACATAATCAGCTGATCTAAGAAAGCAACGGGATAACCGATACCGCGGGCAAATCCAGGATCAAAGCTGAGTAGCTTAAACTCTTTAAATAATAGTGCACAAATACTAATTAAAACGATTGAAATAACGGCTATGATGATGACATCAGATAGCATCATGGTAGCGGCCTGACCGAATAGGAATTTATCCAGACCGCTCTGATTTCCATTTCCACTATGTTGAATTTGTGTGAGCAAGACGATACCGAGGCCAAAAAATGTTGAAAGTACAATGGCCAAGGCAGAGTCCTGTTTAATCCTTGTGTTACGTGTAATAAAGCCAATACCGAAGGTTGCCACAATACCAGCGGCTGCTGCGCCAATCAGAAAGAAAAAAATTGATTTTGATCCGCTCAGCATGAAGGCGATACAAACACCGGGAAGGGCGGCATGCGATAAGGCGTCACCCATCAAGGCCTGTTTACGTAAATAGGCGAAGCTTCCTATCACTCCACTGCTCACACCGAGCAGCATGCAGCCGAAGAGAATCCATTGCACATTGGGGTCCTGAAATACTTTTAACCACTCGAACATCGTCATCAGCTCCCGCTCATAATCAAGCTTGATTGGTTACCGCGATCGAGCATCGTTAGTTTCCCACCGTACGTTTGCTGTAATTTGTCCGCAGTGAAAATTTGCTCCGTAGGGCCAAAGGCAACAATCTCTACATTTAATAGCATGAGCCAATCGAAATATTCCTTGACTGTAGCTAGATCATGGTGGACAACCAGTACCGTTTTCCCTTGCATCTTTAACTCATTAAGTAGAGTAATAATTGCTTTTTCCGTGGCTGCATCGACACCGACAAAGGGCTCATCCATAAAATATAGCTTCGCATCTTGAGCCAGTGCTCTTGCAAGGAAGATTCGCTGTTGCTGGCCCCCGGAAAGCTGACTGATTTGTCTATCAGCGAAATCCGACATCCCGACTTTCGCAAGACATTCCATAGCGATTCTCTTTTCGGAGCTGCCCGGGCGTTTAAACCAACCCAAGTGTCCATAACGACCCATCATTACGACATCAAGAGCATTCGTCGGAAAATCCCAATCAACGGATTCCCTCTGAGGAACATAACCGACCAGTTTACGCTGTTCCGCGTATGGTTTGCCATAGATGGATACTTCGCCAGACAGACTGGGGATCAACCCGAGTGCAGCTTTAATCAATGTTGATTTCCCTGCGCCGTTTGGACCAACGATGCCAATTAGTTTACCTTCCGGCACCTCAAAGCTAATGTCTCGGAGTACCGGCTTTTTCTGATAGGCGACCGACATATTATGAATGGTTAAAGGTTTTGATTCCATAGTTATATCTCCTAATGTCTATTATGTCAGAGCATTTACGATCGTTTCCACGTTGTGGCGGACCATTCCGATGTAGCTACCTTCCGTTGTTCCCGCTTCACCCATGGCATCTGAGAACAGCTCGCCGCCAATTAACAACTCATGCCCTTTTTGCTTGGCGCCCTGAATGACGGCATCGATTGCTTTACGAGGAACACTTGATTCGATAAATACCGCTTTGATGTTGTTTTCGACTAGAAAATCCCGCAAATCCGTTACATCCTTGGTGCCAGCTTCAGAAGCTGTGCTCATACCTTGCAACGCCATAACTTTAAGACCATAGGTATCTCCGAAATAACCAAATGCATCGTGAGCCGTCACAAGTACGCGGCTTTTTTCCGGAATGGTTTTGACCTTCTCAGCAACTTCATCATTAAGCTGCTGCAATAGCTTGAGGTAGGCTTCGGCATTTTCTGTGTAATCTGCGGCATGATCTGGATCCTGTTTGATGAGCGTATCGCGAATGGATTCCGTTGCCTTCATCCAGTGCTTCACATTAAACCAAATGTGTGGATCGTATTCGGTATCCATTCCATTCTCAGCCCCGGTTCTCAACGTAGCGCGGTCGATGTTGTCTGATACAGCAACGGTTGTTTTCTTTTTGGCCATTTTCTCTAAAATTTCGACCATTTTGCCTTCCAAATGCAGACCATTATAAAAAATGATTTCTGCCTTCTCTAATTTTTTGATATCGCCTTGGGACGCTTTGTACAAATGAGGGTCTACCCCTGCTCCCATAAGTCCCGTTACTTCCACGTGCTCTCTACCAACTTGCTCTACGACATCGGATATCATTCCAATCGTAGTCGTTACTTTGATTTTTCCTTCAGTACCCGATGGGGCATTATTAGTGCCACATGCAGACATGATGGCCAAGCAACCTATACATACTATTGTAAGAAACAACCTTTGAACCGAGCTGCCGAATCTTATGTTTGTTGAGAATCTCATTGTTTCATTTCTCCTCGTCCTATTATTTAAGGGTAATGATTGTACTAGAGTAACTATGTATATGCCTTCTATTAATTTCCTTGTCGGTTAAGCTATTTCCATTCGACACCCTCTTTCCCTCGGCTAAAGTTGTTGCATCAATGCAACCAATTTAGCTCAAAAAAAACCGTTTTTTTCGCTATAATGTTATCCTACACCAAAATAGTTTACTATACAACAAAATCTTTCCCTAGGGAAAACAATTTTGTGACATGGACTAGGCTGGATGATCAAACCGATTCCAATACCGACAAGTGGCTACCTCTGCCGCCAACCGCTATGTCCATTTCATCGTCATGCTTGTTGAAAAAAGCAGCCCTTTGTTAGGCTGCTTCCGCTACTTCTTAGTCTTCAATTCTATATCTCTTTCCTCTCATTTTCCCCATTGCCCTGGGTTGACGCCATATTTCTCCCGGAAAACGGAAGCGAAATGACTCGGGTTAGAATAGCCCGTTGCAATGGCTGCCTCATATACGCTAACTCGCTCCGTCTCCAGCAGAAGCAGTGCCTGCTCCATTCGCTTGTCGCGCAAATAACCAAATACCGTCGTACCGTAAAGCTCCTTAAACCCTGTTTTCAGCTTAAAATCACTAATTTCGGCCAATTGGGATAATTCAAGCAAGGAAGGCGGCTGATCCATCCGAGCCACAAGCATATCAGCAGCTGCGCGAATCTTATCTAAATCCGTACGGCGCAGTCCCTTCCCGCGTCTTGCGGTTGAACTAACATTGTCAAACAAGCATTTTTGGAGATAAATCGCTAGTAATTCCAGAGCTTTTCCCTCAATATACATTTTCCTTAAAGGCGGCTCATACGGACAATTCAACAATTGTCGGACAAGCAATTGCTCTGTGGGTTGAATCATTTGCTGATAAATTCGGACTGGTTCATTAGCCAGAATTCTCTTGATATCTAAACTAGCATCTCCACCTAATGTCTCAATCAGATCAATAAAGACCGATTCTTCCAGCCGAATTTCACATGCTAGCATCGGCTCACCAGCTGAATAATACATCTCCGCATCCAAATGCTGCATGAAAGCAAGCTGGCAATGGTTATCACGGATATGAAGAGGCTTGCCAGACAAAGTAACATCGTTGTTGCCTTTTATCCAGAAGCTCAATTCGATCATTGGGATATCGGATTGAAAGCGAATCTTCTGTTTCTGATTTAGGTGACAATCTGCAATGACTAGCTCCATTCCGGGACGAAGCCTTGTACGTGTAATAGCCCCACTACCGATTAGTTCGGGGATCTCAATTCGATCTATTATTGGAGCATCAAGCGCATTCAATATATTTAAATACCGAGGATAGTGATCATGAAATTCATCATGTATCGAATCATTCATTTTTCTATCCTCCACTGTCGTTTGTTTTACACTATTATTATCTTTATAATACTCTTATTGAGAACTATTATCAATAAGGATTAAAGATTATCATTTACTTAGCCCCAGAATAATCCTCTATTATCAAGTTCCACAATCTTTAATTGCTTTTCAAAATTCTCATCCGGCTCAATGTCTTCAACCAAATGCCAACGATCCTTACTGTCTTTCCAATAAACCTTCCATAGTTTGTCTTCAAACCTGAATTGTGCTACTGGCAATTCCACTCGATGCCCAGGTACGAAGGATGGTCTATCTTGGACTAGTGTTAACGTGTCGCCTCTGAACTTATATTTAATCATCAATTCTTCTCTAAGATGTATTGGAATTTGTCTATCAATAAATTTATCTAGCACTTTTTCAAGTTTCTTCTTAGTGAAGGCGTCCAGCACTGGGATCACTCCATATCAATTGTTATCCGTTAATTCTGATAGAAAACGACAATTGTGTCAATTCGAACTTTCCGCTTATCTCGTTGCCAATCAGCCCGCTGGCGAGAATTAGTCGACCGCACCGCTTAACTACTTCCCATACGTGCCTCAGTTGCACCATTTAGTCGGTACCTCCGCTTTACTCTGCCCCATACTTGCCTCAGCTGCCCCACTTAGTCGATACCTCCGCTTAACTCTACCCCTTGCTTGCCTCGGTTGCACCATTTAGTCGGCACCTCCGCTCAACTCTGCCCCATACTTGCCTCAATAGCACCAATTAGTCGTAAAAGCCTCATAAATCCGCACCCTTTCGCGGCTTTATTAGCAAATAAATAATAATTACTGGGATAAGGTTTATTGCAACCGATGGTATATAAAAAAAGGATCCCGTCTTAAGATGAAATTCACTTACAATACCGAACTTCATCTGAAAAATCCATCCATAAAAAAATTGAACCGACAAATGCGCTCCTGCCACAAATGAGAAGTATATTCCCCTTACAAAAAAATGAGGTGCCTGCAAAAACTGAATAAATATCGAAAGCCTTTTCCCCATCTTGTCTTCCTTCAATAATAGCAAACCCGCTAAAATCGAAATCAAATATAACAATATAAAAAGGATGAAATAAGTGGTAGTCACTGCGTTGTCCAATATTTCTTCTCTTTTACCACCAAAAATAATTAGGAGTAACCCCACTATCCCTCCAATAATTTCATACCAGCCTATTATTTTATGTACATTTAATTCACTTTCACTTTTATTTGTCAATCTATCAAATTCATTGTTTCTATATTCTAAAGAACAGAAGAAGCAATACCCAGGAATTTCGGGGTCATGGCATTCACCGCAAAGCTCTTTACGACAACTCTTACATTGAACCTCCGAGCTCATTTCCGGATGAAAATAACAATTCATATATCTTCCCCCTCAACTATGAATCATTATTTAAGATATTAAGATGTACCTTCAGAAATAACAAAAACGATTACCCCAGAGAGATGCTCTTGGTGTAATCGTTTGTGTGGCTGCTTGTATTATGGCGTAGAATTTTGTGCTGATAGCCGGGCAAAAACCTCGTTAATCGTCTTCATACGTTCCTCCACCTTGCGGGCGGCGGCATCCAGCGTGTACCCGTCATCGAGCAGATCTTTAACAAGTAACACCTTTTTAATATTCAAATAATCATATTTTCTAGTCGTGCCTTCGCCTTCCTTGACTGATTGTATAATCCCTTTGTCTTCCCAATAGCGAATTTGACGTTGGGGAACACCGCTAATATCCGCGACTTCGCCGATTCCTACGATCAGTTTTCTCAACAAATCAAAATCCATTAACACATTGTCTGCCGACGTTGGCTCGCTCAAGTAAATCCCCTCTTCTCGGTATAAGCTCTTAGTAATATTTTACGCGATTTGAATATTTCTCTCAACACAAATAAACATATTGACAACGATTGTAGATTTGTTACAATTTGGGTAGGTTGGCGCCAACGTAAAAATAAAACAATTACTAAGGAGAGAACCGACTATGCCAGTTATTCAAGTCGATCATTGGGTAGGCTTTAGCGATGAACAGAAGAAACAATGGATCACAGCGCTTACTGATACAACTCATAATTTGTTCCAAATTCCTACGGATAAAATAACGGTCATTTTACGGGAGACTGAATTAGGTAACTGGGGGAACGGCGGCGTAGTTGCTTCTGATCCTGACTTCCTGAACAAGAGCCGGGCAGCTGCAACGGAAACAAAATAAGTGAACGCAAAGGGACTTGTTATTCTGATTTGGTGCAGCCTGACTGTCGTTTCCAATGTGTATGTTACCATCCCAATCGCGCAAACGATTGCACAGGCATGGGAAAACAGCAATGGTTCCGCAGGTTGGATTGGAAGTTCGTTCACTATTGCCTATGCCGCGGGTTTCCTGTTATTGGGCCCGTTAGCCGAACGTATTGGACATCATCGTATGATGCTATATGGTCTTCTAGCATTAGCTATAACGACTTCACTAGCAGGCTTTGCAAACAGCTTCTCTCTGTTTGTCTCATTGCGCGTCGCTCAAGGGCTTGCAGCATCTATGTTCGCCCCGTCCGTGCTTAATTATGTAGCTGCGAACTTCCAAGCCGATCGCCGAACAACGGCGATCGGCTTCATCAGCACCGGCTTTCTTATCGCAGGAATTGTCGGTCAGCTTTACAGCGGCTTCATTGCAGAACATTTTGGCTGGAGGATCGTATTTTTCGGATTGGGGGCCGTTTATTTACTCTCATCCATTTTACTTGGAAAATATATTCAGAATAATAAGGACAACGCACTTAGTACGCTTAATCAAACTGCGCCTGCACCCTTGCATCAACAGATTAATGCTCTAATAAAGAACCGGGCGCTTCTCGTTTGCTACGCAATTACTTTTACCGTTCTTCTTAGCTTCGTCGGAATGTATACTGCACTTAACATCAATCTTAGCCAATCACCCAACACACTATCCTCCAATCAATTCTTTTCCTTTAGAGCAGCAGGTGTAATTGGGATGGTGCTTTCTCCGTTTGCAGGTGTCCTGAGTCGTAGATGGAGTGTGTTTACTTTACTTAGAACTGGAATTTTGCTCTCAATAGTTGGGCTTCTAGGGATTTTTTCCGTCCAAAGCTTACCTTTATTAGTTGGAGCTAGTGTCATTTTCGTAGCCGGGGTTTCACTTCAAATCCCTTCCTTAATCTCAGTGGTTGGGCAATTAGCAGTTCCTTACCGATCAGCGGGCATTACACTTTACTCCTTCGTTTTGTTCTGTGGAGCATCCATTGGCCCCCTATTTTCGCTTCAACTGCTCAAGCTATCCAACTCAAATATCATTTTCTTAGCCTTAGCAGCATTGCTGGCGATTGCCTTTGGTTTATCCTTTCTTGTGGGCACACGACACATAGCAAATAATGCAGCCTCATTAAAAAGCCGTACGGTGAAAGTTTAAGCGATGCGCCCAGATACCCATACTGACGTGAAAAAGCATCTGCGACTCGTGAGAGCTGTAGATGCTTTTTTTACACCGTATTTAGATTTAGATGGGCCCTAACATTCTTCAATTATTATTGAATTGGGTCTCGTCAAAGACACTTAAAAGGTAAACCCTCAAACGAAAAACCTCTGTCATTATATCCCCTCTATAATTCACATAGTGGGCATGCAATACCATTGTGCTAAACAAATAAAATAGTTTTCCAACGAAAGATCGAGGTAATAGGGTTTGATCTTTAATTTGTTTTCTGTAATCACTTAATAGATCATTTAAACTATTAATTGCCGAATAATCTATTGTTTTTTCTATTTTCAAGTCTACAATAATCTTATGAATAACAGGCTCCATCTGTTTTTCTAGTAACTGTATGTCAGTCATTGTATATACCTCGAGTTACTCTCCATCGAATTTCTGTTCTTTATCGGCTCGATATGAATTGTAATCAATGGATATGTATTTAACATCCTTGCTTTCATTATTAATTACAAAATCAATAAATTTATCCCCGTATGTATAACGTAGTGCTTCAACGCCTTCATATGGCTTGGATCTCGAATGAGGCTCACCATATTTATTTATTACACTTTCGTAGGAATCCCCTGCCTTAATCCCTCTATGTGTCTCTAAAGTGTATAAGTCGGCAAATACTAGATAGGTTTCTTTTATGTTTGTTAAATACACCAGTCGTAATTTAATATCTTCACTGTTTGGGTATTCAACCTGCCATCTTCTTGAGTTACTATCGCCACTAATGAAGCCATTGTGGTTATCCTCAAAGTTTTCACCCGATCCTAGAAGTAATCTAATCCAGTCAACATTTACATTGTCATTTATTTCTACTGAATAATACTTAAAACTAAAATCTTCGTCTTTTAGCGCTTCTACACTAGGTGATTGATTTGAGCAGCTCACTATTCCTAAAAAGAGTAGGACAAAGAATAAGACCCTCGCTATTTTCCCAGCATTAGTAATTAATATCTCTTGCTTATTAAGTGAATTTCCCATTATATCATCCTTTCAAATCAGCTGGACCAAAATAGTTATTCAGAGTCTCTTTCATGTAATCATTTGGAAATATATTCAGCTTTACAACTGGACATTTGTTATTATTTTTATTAAGTTCGACGATATTCATCTCTTTGATTGGTAAAAATTTTCCCACTATAATTTCAGTCATTTTGACCACATCAACCATTGAACCTATGACACTTCTATCATTCGTCTTGGCAAACTTTATATGATCTATCCTGCTCACGTACTTACTAATTATAGAATCCTCTACTCCCTCCGCTCTTAAGTTCTCCACAAGTGAATTAATAAATATCTCATTAAATCTCTTAAAATGTTCTTTCTTTACGCCAAATAAAATAAAGCCATATCTGGTTTTATTATTAATAACAATCAAATTATTCTTTCTCTCCAGACGGAATATATTTGCATGCCACTTAAACAATTCATCAATTGACTCATCATTTTGTTCTTCAATAAAAGAGCTAACTTCAAAAAGCTTCTTTGTGCATGAGATGGTTATCATTATTTAAGTCCCTTCACAGTCTATATCGGTTTTACTATCTTACAAGTTCTCGCTCACTATAACGGATTATCACATTTCCAATCAACATCAAGCAAAACAATATCGTTCAAATACTTACTTACGATTTCTTCTAAAGCTTCGATCCCAACAATTCCTATAACATGAATGGAGTTGGTGAGCTCATCATCTGAAACATCCCAATCATTTTCTATATATTCATCAGGGACTTCATATTTCCTTAACCAAAAAACCATAGTAGTAGGATTAGAGGTGTTAATATAAAGATTACTTCCCACTGCGCTCACTGTCAAAAATGAACGTGTTTCCTCATGGGAGCTTGAAAGTTCACAGGATAGTGTATTGCCTATGATCAGGTTATTTATTTTTGTGGTGCTAAATTTATTTATTGTGACTCACCACCCGGAATAATTGAATCTGCTTTTATAGGTATTAAAGTGTTGACTAGGGATAAAAAAAAGACAACTAAGTTTCCAGTTACAACCAATTATATCATCCTACTTACCTGTTATGTAATACTCGTAGTAGACCCTCGTTTAGTCTGCTATTTGCGCACAGAATGCCTGTCATACAGTTCATGCAAAGTTTGATTTCTAAATTTACTTTGAAGTCTAAAGGTACTGCCTTCTTAATTTCTAAACACCAAGCGCTCAATTAATTTGAATAATCTTGGTTTGTAAGCAATACTTGTTGCAATGCCAGGCCAATCGGTAAGGCCCCTTTTTTCTAATTCACTGAGCACGGTAGAATACGACCTTTGTTCTTGTAAATCCCTTCCACCCTTGTTCTTACTAAAATACGACAAACATGACACATTCTTACATTTCAAACAATCTATTTCAGCGGAAGTAGCATCAAAATACAACTCGTTCTCACAGTTCGGGCAATAAATTGTATGTTTCAAATAAAGTTTCTTTAACAGCCTCAGCAGCTTACTCACCCCGCTTAATTCTAAAAGAACCTTTAGAACATTTTGACACTTGTTGAACTAGTAGAAGTGCCCCAATTATAATGCCACGATTCCCATTTGATTTTTCTTTGTTTAACGTCGATCTTAATTTCCCACTTTTGTAAAACCAGGAGAACTAATAAAATGAATATTACTCCTATTACAATAGATACATAACTACTGAACTTGTATCTTTTTATTGCTGACTTTGATGGTTTTTTCTTTTGGGTATTAGTTGCAGTCATTCTATAAGATAACTCAGGATTAAATACCCCAATTAGCCCTGGTATAATTAGAATGACAAACGCAAAACATGAGAAAAGAATTCTGTCACCCATTTATTTCCCTCCTAAATGATAATTCTTGATAGCGCAACGGTTAACTAGGTGCTGCGTTAATTGTTGTCTGAAATAATATTACCTTCGGTATCGTACTATGGAAGTTCTCCTACAACACCGATACTCCCTCCGGCTTCCCCATTTACGCCATAACATTGTCAACTGCCCATCTTGCATTTTGTCACATTCATAGGACTTTTGAACAATAGGATTAGCTTTGTACGCACCGTTACACTTCAGTCATATAAATTTGTGGAAAAATTCTCTTAGCTAAACACTATTGTGTTTTTTTAATTCCAGAAATATGGCCATCCCTAACAATGAAAGTACAATAATTACCGATTATAATTTTTTCCCAATCTAGTTTATCAATTTTTATATGTTCATTTTTCCTGGATTTACTGGTCACTTCAATATAATACTCATCTTTTTCTTTGTATTTACTAATGACCTGTCTAGTTGTTTCGACTAGTGGTCCCTTATCTCCGTAATATCCGTTGCAAGAAGTAAGAAACAATATAGTAATTACGACCACACTAATAACCAATTTTTTCATTTTCCCTCACAGCCCCCTTAGAATTATCCCAAACAAATGATGCACTGTCTTCTCATCTCAAAAAATATTAATTGTAATTAATCTAAACTACTCTCTCCATACGTATCCTAGTTTATAAACCGTTCACTTCGGATAAAAAATGATGGCAACTTACAGTTTCGGATACGTCTAATATGACTTGAATAATATAGTCTCTATCAGAATCCTGTTTCGTATTACCGTCTTCTTGCACCATGCTTAGAATTTTCTCGGCAGACTTCAAGGAACAAGGACTATAAAGAAAACCACATAGAGTTGTTACACCCGCATGTGGTTGAAAGGCCGTACTACGATTATAAAACTTTATTCCTATAACACATGACTAGTGAAGTTTACTTCTTCAGGTAATAAACTAATAAATATAGAAGATTATTAACAATGCCGACACCAACAATTATTAGTGGGATGTTTAGACCTAAATGATACGTCTCACTAGCTGTGTAAACGGTTATATCATGATATGAAAAGTTCAAATCTTGAATTGTGTCTTTAGAATAATAAATACTCATTAGCATACTTCCAATATCATTAAATACCATTGTACAAGAAACAAACAAAAGAATGAGAAATATAACATTATTTACAATAATACTTTTTTTTCCTTTATCCATGATTCACCTTCTATTACCTATTTTTTTCTGGCATCAGCTACAGTAAAACCTGAGACCCATCCTGGAGCATATGGATTAGGATCAAAAACACTGATTGTGGTGGTTACAACTGGTCCATTAATGTTGTCTATTTATTTCTTTGCTTGGTCAATACTATCATCCCTTAGCCAACTGCTTGTAGCATAGACGAAATTAACTATAACTAACGCTTCATTCTTATAATTAATGATGGAAAATTTTTTCCAGTTACCACCAATTATATCATTTATCTATCCAGTATTGGTATAAAACATCATACTCATATCGCTCTCCCCATAGCACCGATAAATGTTTATGCGGCAAAAGGGTAAATCCCAAGTAATGTCCGTAAAGTTGCTCTCTTTGGCAACCTCGTCCATGTAAGTATTAGTAGCTTTGTTATTCTTAGTCAACCAGAAATCATTCATCTTCTTTACCTTCCTTCTATAGTCGTTGTTTGTATCGCCGATTGTCGCTATGAAATCGAAAGGTGGCTTGCCTGAACGAACCTTACCTGTTCTATGCCAACTGGCACGTTACCAGATCGTTTTCTCACGATAACTATCGCTATATATGTCTTGGTAGTTGCGGATCAAAATTCGCTTATTAGTTAACCGCTCTCACTATCTTACTCGGGCTATGTGTATTTAGAGTTGGGGCACTTCTCCACCTTCTCTGCGAAGGAAAAATAATTCATTTCGATTACTTACAGATTCAATTCAATTATGTCATCAGACTTCTTAAAGCAAGTAGGGGAGCGGATTCGCTCATTGAGGAAAGAAAAGGGACTTACGCAGGAAGCGCTTGCTGAAAAGGCGAGCATCCATTACAGCTATATCTCCGGTATTAAACACGCTGACCGGAATATCTCACTCGAAACGTTAGAGAAAATCATCGACGCGCTCAACGTGGTGCCGCTGGAGGTTTTCCAGTTTCATGCATTAGATGTTAATGAGCAAAGGACGGATAGAACGGTAGCTCTCGACGCGCTTAACTCGCTTCTCGTGGAGCGAAACACCAACGAGATACTTACGGTTCTCCGGGTAGCGAAAGAGATTTTAGTAGCAGTAGATACTGCCAAACACAAGTGAGACCCTCTTCGTAGATTACCCCGCTCCTCGTGAAATCGCACCCCCGTATACGCTATTATCGAATGTTTCGCGGGAGGTTACCAATCGAGTAGGCCCATGCGCAATTGCATGGGCCTCTCACAGATCCGGACAAGCGGGTCGACGCATCCGGCTCCTCCAGTGATTATCCCCTTTGGGGATGAAGTTCTCTGTAAATATCAAGCAGACTACTTAGACCGATTTCTTTAAACCATTTATTCGGCATAGCATACTGGGCATACGTGGAATGGGAACTCCTCCATGCTGTCATGCGCAATCCGGGCAACTCTTTGTTGTCCCATCCTCGTCTTCGCATCTCCCTATGGAGCTTCCTCAGCTTCTTCCAGCTTCGTAACTGTACGGCTCGAAGTCTTCTTCTTATCCATGCATCCCATTCCCGGAATCGGCTCCCTATATCACCTGTTCCATAATACCTTCCCCATCCTCGTAAGTAAGGGTTCAACACTTTCTTGACCAGTCTTTGCACACTCACCGTCTGGTTCCTTCGCGTAATCGTCTTCACCCGTTCCTTGAATTTCGTTTCCGCTTTCTTGGATGGAACCATTCGTTTTCCCGGTTTAAAAGCATGCCCTAGGAATACAAATGTCTCCCTCTTGCTGTTCACGATTTTCGTTTTCTCCGGGTGTACTTTCAGTCCCATTTCTCTTTCCAGTAACTGAATCACAGACTTTAACACGCGTTCAGCACCCTTTTGGCTCCTGCAACAAATGACAAAGTCATCCGCATATCTCGTTATCCGATGACCTCGCTCGGTCATCGTCTTATCCAGAGGGTGGAGGTAGATGTTCGCTAACAAAGGACTGATGACTCCGCCTTGCGGTGTCCTTTGGTCGTTCAGGTGATAACTGCCGCTTTCTAGTATCCCTGCTTTTAGAAAGCTTTCCAGTAAACTCAGCACACTACCGTCCACAACCGTTTCTCTTACCATCCCTAGCAATTTCTCATGAGGTATAGTATCAAAATACGATTTAAGCTCCGCATCAATGACATACCGATATCCGTCGTTTAGATCTCTCCGGATCTTTTCCAGTGCCATGTGTGCGCTTCTCTTAGGACGGAAGCCGTAACTGCAGTCTATGAAATGTGCTTCATAAATCGGCTCCAATATTCTTCTTGCCGCGGCTTGCACGACTCGATCTCCCACGGTAGGAATGCCCAACGGTCTTTGCGTTCCATCTGCTTTCGGGATATATACGCGCTTTACCGGCTTAGCCCGGTAAGTTTTACTTCTTAACGCTTGTTGAAGCACTTCTAGATGGTGTTCCAACTTCGATTCAAATGCCTTAATGGTCACCTGATCGATCCCTGCCGCTCCACGGTTCCGTTTGACCTCTCTGAACGCTTCCTCCAGGTTTGGTTTTGCCCAGATCTTGTCAATTAGGCTGTACCACTTTCGTTCTGCCTGATTCTTTACTCCTTCACGTGAGCGATTTTCTTGTCCTTGTTCCCCCATGCTCGTTCTCCTTCCCTTTCAGCTTAGCGGTTTGTAGCCACTGGCAATCTCCGCTTTACTGTCGGTACTCGCCCCAGACGGCTTCTCCTTATGTTCGTTCCCCGGTTCTACGCACATCCTAGCTCCCCGGCTCCTGTCTGGCACATGGCTCTCCTCAATCCCTCATCTTCCACGGTTTCGGGCTTCACGCAAGTCTCCGCCTTTTGAGTCGGTGCTTGCATCGACATCTTTGTGCCGATTCACTTGCCTTTGCGGCCTTTCCGGCAAGTTTCATCACTACTATCCCTACGTCTGACTTCTCACCACTCGTAGTTCTTGCCTTGATCGTCACGATCTTAGCAAGAGTTTACCGCTGTCTGCGGGAACGATGAGACCTTCTTGGGTCACGTCAACCGACTTTCCCCCGAATCCAGTCCTCCTAACTTCCGAAGCCTTTGGTGGTATTGGACCTTCCCGTCTCTTGCAGGGTTATCCGACTTCGTCAGCCAACATGGTATGCCGCCTGTTCCGGGCTTTGCCTTCGCATCCTCCGCACCTATCCTCACGGACTACGCACTATGCGTCTGCTATGTACTTCCGCCACCTCGCGGTGTACTGGAGACTTTCACCCCTTAGTCGATTGCGCTGCCAAGCGCACAAGAGAGCCACATGGAGCTGTTACGGTTCCATGTGGCTATTTGAACTCTAACAATCAGCCGCCCGTTTCATTCGGCACTGGGTGGGGCTAAAGAAAAACCTTGAGGATTGCCGCCCTCAAGGTCAATGAATATTTTATAAGTCTTTGCTGACTATATTCTACCTAATGCTCTATCAGCTTCTATTTGAAGTCGTATCGTTTTGGTTCCCATGTACTTCTGTGCAGTCCCTAAAATCAATCTGTCATTTCCGAGTACTTCCAACACCGTAGTTGAAAAAATGCTCTTTAAGTGAACATCTTTATCAGTAGATACTTCCTCAAAATATTTAAAGATACTTTCTAGCAAATTGATGTTTTTTTCCTCGCTCAATAATTTAATTATTTTCGGCATGAATACTCTCTCAATTATGATAGTTTCTAGCACCTCACCGTAATACTCGATTGATTCTCTATACTCATCTTCAGCCGACGGTAAGAAATCTAACATTATTCTAAAGAATTCTTCCGATTTTTTACTCATATCCACCAACTCCTCTATTTAAACAGTCTTATTGCCTTTTCTAAATCATCTGCTAAAGCATCAAGTATATCTAAATCATTAAGGCTAAGTTTCCCGGATTTCGCTAGGTTATTTAACCCCCTTAACTGATCCTGAGCTTTTTGTAGATGAGTTAAAGAACCCTCGTAAAACTCCTTTGTAAGAATAGCAGCAGTTCCGCCATCTCCAACTTTTGCACCAGGTCTATAAAGTTCATTTATGAATCCTCTGAGATCTACACTTTTAACAGCAGATAACAATTTTTCTCTATTAGAACCAATAAATTCAGGCATATTGTTTAAAAGTCTATTAACAGCACAATTATGAACCCAAACTCCAAGGTTAGAAACAAAGTAAGAATGGAAATCCGCTACCTCAAAGTTATAAACCGTTGCTTCGCGCGGCGCTTTCTCAATCTTGTCTATTACCAGTGTAGATCCGCTGCTCGTAACAAGCAAGTCGCCAACTTTCAGGTCTTTAACGAAGGTCCATCCTTTGCCGTCCAACCAAAACGGATGCTCACCAGTAACCTCAATGATTTCATCACCGATATGGATATAGTAGATTTCGTCAGCTTGTTTTTGGAACAGCCCCAAGACCTCTTTATACGCCACTTCTCCAGTCTCGTCAGACTTAGCAAGAACTTTATCCCCTATCTCAATTTCCTCGATAGGTTTCTCCCCTTCGTCTGTCTGAACCTTGGTGCCTGCCGTAAAACAATTGCAAAGGTTCAGTATCTTGCCCACAATTTTAACACCTTTTGAAGCACCTAAACCAGATGAAAAATCTATGAATGTTGACGCTACTTCTACTACTTGACTATATTTTGCTTGTCCAGCATCCAGCGCATTTAGCAATTGAACCCTTGCCCACTTCTGCTGACCCTCGTTAACTCCATTTTTCCCAGCAGCCATATTATACAAATATGTATATTGGTTCGTATCATTCTTGTATATGCCACCGAAGGTTTTCTTTAAATCCTTTTCAAACTCCCCGGCATGCTTGAGCATTAATGCAATTTCTGCTCGATCATGCCCACTAGGATCAACATATCTCAACGGATTATTATGCACATAAGTATACTGGTTCAAACTCAGTGGATTCGTAATCTGCCCCTCATACGTATCCTCATTAATAAGCCTACCCAAACTCGTGAAGTACCCTCATTGAAATATCATATCAGTGTCCTTATTCCTTATTATAAGTTCAAGACTTTCCTTTGTTGACATATCATCAAAATGGGTATGTCCGTCATTGGTATCTATTAATGATTTGCATATTAGTTCGGCAAGTCTAAGTCCTAATAAGTTACAACTCATAAGTATTAATTGTCCATTAGACCTTATAGAATACAGATCTTTAAACTTCCAAGATTCGTATAATTTATCAGCCTTCGTTTCTTCATTGATCTCTAGTGAATACTTCTTGTTTGTTTTCACCTTGTATGCTTTTTTTCTTAAATTGACACAGTCACTATAAGTAATTGGATTACTTGTTCCATGAAAAAGAACAATATCTGATGCCTTATTTGATGATCTTTGAAGATAGACGATAATGCTCTTTTCTTTTTGAATAAGATTGAATAAAGCACCTAAAATATAAAGTGACTTACTGTCTCCATAAATATTTATTTGAGTCTCAAGAAATACAGAATTCTCTATCCCGATACTTCTTTGGTCTACAAATGCAATTGAAACGAGTCTATTGTTCATATTAAAACATTTAGTTTCGATATCTATGTTTATCACTCCTATTTCTGTTCTTAGGGCATTTCAGATAACGTTCCTGTATTCACGACGTGCCCTCCTGTCACTATGGTTATGTTTTGGGGATTACGTGGGGTTTCTAATGAAAGTATATTCACGTTTTTTGCAAATCTTCAAACCAAATATTGATAAATCTAACTCGTTGATTCTTAAATTTTGTACCTTCAACCTCTGAGCTTGCATGCGCTTCATAACCGCCGTGATTCCATACCCATTTATTACCTATTGCACTTAAGAACTTGTCAGCGATTTCCTTTGTTAAAACTTGCTCGATATTAAAATTTACAAGCACTTTATACAATTGATTCTCCTTCCAATACTGTTCCACTTTCACAACTTCTACGTTGTCACTATCAAAAAAATCAAACAAATCAAATAATACTGAGATTGCATCATCTTTGTCGGAGACTTCAACAATAATGTTTGCTTGTAACAAATATTTCAACCCTCATTTAATGTTATATTTTTTCATATCGTCAAAAGTTGATGTATCCATCCCTTGAATTTAAGTTAATCCAACTAGACCCTTGTTAACTGGACATACCATTCATGCGAGTTCTTCACAGTTTCCACGGTTTCGTCTATGTGCACGGGACTCGACTTCCTCTATTTTGTCTTGCGAGCCTTTTTGACGACGCGGCAGGATTCACTTGATTTTACGGCCTGGAGCATTGCTCACCCTGTCTCTGACGGGGACTTTTGTCGATACGCTTCTCCTTCGATTGGACTCTCACAACTAGATAATGCGTCCCTCTCGACACGCCGCACAATAAAAGCCACAAGGAGTTACACTCACATGTGGTTCAAACCATTTATCAAGCTTATTTTATTTGCCCGGGTACCCCTCAAAGGTGCGGAATCCGTTGGCACTGACGGCTGAGCATCGATCAATAACGGTTGTGTTGCCGGCGGTAGCCCTGTCTTTGATTTGTTCCTTGTGGAAGCAAACGCTTACCCATATAAAATGAGAATGCTAAATCAGTCTAAGATCGATCTCCAAAAATTAATATCAATATCGGGGTTCTCATTCAAAATTGCTTTAAATACTCCATCCGAATAATTTTTTGCGTTCTGCTCTAACAATTTTAAAATCTCCACAAAGTTCGCAAACGAAGAAGCTATTGGAACATGGCTCCATGTCCCTTCCCCATGACTTGCTGTATATACAGGAAATTGATCCGAAGAACCATCAATAAATATAGGATCGCCGCATAAATCTTCATATCCAATTACTTTCCATTCATTTTGCCAATCCCCTTTCTCCTTACCATAAAGCGCATCGCCGTGTTTCGTCTCTGCATAACCAACTTGTGCAGCTTCCAATTGCTCAATTCTAAAAATAATGATGTTACATAGACCAAAAGAAAAGCTGTCAATCTCACATTGTTCCCGTTGTTTTCGAAATGATTCCGGTATTTTCAATATTGTTTTCTCCTCCTCAAGATACGAATACCGATGATTAATTAATCGGGATTCGACGAAGTTACCGAATTAAGGTGTTGTTGGTACCGAGTCATTAATGCATATACCGTTATAGTCATATAAAGCACTAAGCCTGTCATTCTCATCAATCAACCACTTTTTAAAGTCGGGCCAACGATTCAAAATTTTAGTTGTTCTCCTTTCACAGTAATAGACACTAGTGGTATCTAGACCCTCGGACAAATCAATGAATACTTTGGTGCCGTCCCATTCATAGCTTCCAAAGTAAAACCATTCCTTCGGTGCATTCATCGGGCGATCATCATTCAGTGCTATGATATCAAAAGGCTGTCTCGCCTCATCACCACTTCTCGAATATGAGAACCTTAACCCCATTAGCCTTAATGAAAAAGAGAACAGGTTTAATCCGTTTGACCACATGAGAAACTCTCGATACACGCTAGGGATCGTAACATCCAATTGATTTTGAAGGTCGTTTAGTTGTTCAAGATTTAATGCACCGAATTGAGTGTGCAGCCAAGCTTCGGGTGCCACACTCGGGACGGGGCAAATCAGCTTTGCCCCGTTTGCTATCTTTTTTGTTCCAGAAGCTTCCCAGCCTGACAATCTTTCTTCTATTTCTTTGAGAAAGGAATCACTCAAGTCGTCACATCCTACTTTTTAATTTGTCTGTTGATATTAATTGGACATCCCGTTCATACGTAAACTCAGCATTTGGATTTTCATGTCAATGCCCTTTAACCTATTTCCATAGCTAAGAAAAATTAATATCTTACTCCTAAAAGTATTCCTATTATTATTATGACTGCTCCAATATACCTGTATTTCTTAATACTACCTTTGTTTATATTATTTCCTCCTTCATCCTCCCAAATAATATGATTAACACCCATAAATCTATAGCACCAAGATCCCCATTTAATTGCAGTAACAGGAAAGAATAAGTGAAAACAACCTATAGCAATTATTAAATATTTTACGATTAATAACACCCCTCTTTTTACTTTGAGAATATTTCTTTAATTCGAGTAGATCGCACAAAAAATATAACCATACTTATTGAAAAAACTAATTTTAAAACATTTTCAGTAATCCATCCTTGAAAATTTGTTTTAAGCTCAATTGCTAAATAAGGAACAAAACTAGATAAAATGAGGTCAATAAAAATAAAAAAAAGAGTGCCAAGGTGAAAATAAATAAATGCTGTTCGAACTTTTTTCTTTTTTCGAATTAAAAATACTGAAATACCTAATATAAAAATAATAGATAATATACTGAATGTAAGCTCGGAGAAAATAACAACTTTAAATAGTGGATGATAGATTATTGAATTTTTATCAATAATATTCTCCCAGATATCCGAATTTACTAAAGAAAACAAATCATAAACAAAATAACATAATCCAATAAAATATATGGAGTAAACAAACAATATAATCAGTATCAAATTTGGACCTCCCGTTATCGTTTTATAAATATTCCACTGATTATTATTATCTAGCAGGGTCATCCAAGCTAACCAAAAAAGAAAACCACATGGAGTGAACGACATACTTTATTTTAAACTGTAAAAACCTATAAAGGGTCTCAAATCAATATTATCAGTAGTAAGTAAAAACGACTCAATTTCTGCTGAAATTATTATTATAGTAAATTAGGAATTTCAGAGAGCCCTTTACCAAGCGAATAAATTCCATTTCCCAGTTACATACCATTGTATACATTTTTACCATTCTTTTCACCCAAAAGTGATTTTTCTCCATTGTAACGGTAATTGACGATCTTCCCATTCCTGGTAGAAACCTTCGTTAGCCGATCACGACATCATACACAAAAGATTTTTTGCCACACCATGAAAAAACCCACCAAGAATGATGGGTTTGAGTAGAATATTATTCTCACTTCGACAGCTTCATGTGTGTATAGGATGGCTCAAATCCAAACTTTCTCCAAAAATTTAAGCCACGAGGATTTGATTCCAAGACATCTATTGACACTTTGGCACCGTTAGATACCTTATCCTTCTACTAATCAATTTTCATAGAAAAATAAGACTGAATCCCTTTAACAATAGCCGCAGCCACTTTATCCTTCTGTTGCTCGCTTAGCATGGATGCTTCCTCGCTCGGGTTGGTGAGGAACCCTACCTCAAGCAAAATTGAGGGATTGTTGTTTTGCTTAAGCACCTGCCAGCCTTCCTTTTTTACCCCTCTATCATTAAATCCGGTTGCCTTAACAAGCTGCTTGTGCACCTCGGCTGCGAGCGGAATGCTTCCTTCGTCATAATAATATGTTTCTGTTCCAGAAATTTTAGGATCTGTGTAGGTGTTTCCGTGAATTGAAATAAAGGTATCCGCATTGAGATCATTTGCTATTCTCGCACGATCGACTAGCTCTACGAAGGTGTCATCCCTCCGTGTCATATACGGTTCGAACTCGGGGTCCTGCTGAAGCAGATCGAATACTTTTTGTGATATAGCCAGTGTGTAATCACGCTCCAGACTACCACTAACCCCTTCCGCCCCAGGGTCCTTGCCTCCATGTCCTGCATCAATGACCACTTTGTGACGCTCTGATACAGGCTGATTTAATGCCTTACCCTCGACCTTGTTCACTAGAGCTACTGTTTTTTTCGTAGGCACAATAATATTGGCAGAAGTACGAGAAGAAGAAAGTCCATATGCGGATAGAACCACTCCCGCTAATACAACGATTCCTAGCATGTAAGCTGTTTTACGTTTTTGAAAAGGTGTATTGTTATTCCCGTTCATGCTGAGACTCGCCTCCCTGCATCGATTATTAACATCTCTCTATGATACTCTATCATTATAGTACGAGAATATATAAAAAATGAGATAGACTTATATAGAAGTTGTAAAAATGACTAGAATAGCTTACCGCTTCGAGTAGCTGAGTAGTGCCATTACATCTTTACTGAAGCCGATAATTTCATTTGAGCTCGCATTGATCATTACACAGTATTTAATAGATTTTCTATCCTTGCTTGTATAATACATTTCCACTACACTGCTGCCCCAGTTGATCATTGTCGGTTCAAAAGTCAGCTCGTCTAACGGATAGCTCCCCTTCTCCTCAACAAAACGATCCGCAACGTCAAAAACCTTCTCCCGTTTCTCACCCACAGCACTTGGTAGGACGCGCGCTGCTACTGTTTTGGAGATTTTCATAACATCGCCGTCTCTAGCATTCAGAACAATATCGTAAATACTTTTGAGATCAGTAGACGAGGTCAGGGTCACATAATAAAGACCACCCGGAATATGATCCAGCTCAGTTTTGTAATCAAAGCTAAGCTGCGGATTTAATTGTTGCTTTGGAGTAACGTAATGAGCCTCCTGCAATAATTCCTTAAGCTTATTCTGATCGATAGACATCAGCTCAAATTGCAGCTCGTCCATTTTCAAATTCTCGTTATAATATTTATTGACCGCATTCAGACTGAGAGTCTTCACACTATCCTGAGAAAGAACACCCTCGTACTCTACTTCATTCGTTTGGTGTTCTTTAGTTATTTTCTTCTTCATAACCGTATCTTTTGGAAAAGAATTAAACCATCCCTCGCATCCCGTTGCCAGCATCATCAATGCCGCACATAGGGCAACCAAGATTAACCTTTTCATGGGATTACCCTGCCTTTCGCGGAGGCTTACTCTCATTTCCCCCTACTAATCTCATCATCGAGATCAGGAACTTCAATGTACTCCGATACTCTAGTCTTTAATATATCAATTAATTCATCATCCATGTACTGATATTCATCTGGTATATCAAGCCTTATTAGTCGTTTTTTGCTTATTTCTTGTCCCTGACCAAGTGTTCTCCCTCATTTGCTGAAAAGTATTTATCTATATTAACGATCTTGCCGAGGAAAAAGTTTCCTACTAATAAGCAAGCAAATTGGCGATAAATCATTTAATTTTTCAAAAAATAGGAGCAAATCTTCTTCCCAATTTCTACTCCATCCGGTAGAGTGAAAAGAACGTAGCTTCAACAACATTCCACAGTCGACCTGGAGGTCTTCCCAATCACATGCAGCATACATCTGAGTTACTTCAAACACAGGAAAGCGTGCATCCGTTCAGCCGTAGGCACCTCATTTTCGCAGCTGCCACGATACTGTACTGGTCTACACTTTATATCTATGTACCAATATTAAGCCCTTATTTACAAGACCGAGGCCTATCCATGGGCTGGATCGGTTTCATTCTTGGCAGCTATGGTCTAACTCAAGTTATCACTCGTTTGCCACTTGGAATGTATTCCGACGTCATGTCCCGGCGTAAGCCTTTTCTCATTGCAGGCATGATAGCCGGACTTATTAGCTGTATTTTCTTTATGTTTCCTGGAACTTGGGGAGGACCGCTCGCGGGACGTCTCATGGCAGGCTTATGTGCGGCTACTTGGGTGCCATTCACGGTGCTGTATGCCTCGTACTATCCGACCAACCAAACCCACCAAGCGATGGGTACCTTAAGCTTCCTGACCATATTCGGTCAACTGGCTGGCATGAGCGCAAGCGGCTGGCTTTCCTCTCTTGGAGGGTGGAATTATGCTTTCCTATGTGGGATTGGAATTGCCGCTGTCGGAACAATTGTAGCTTCGTTTATTTATGAGCCGAAATCCGTGACGCTCTCTCAAGCAAGCAAACCAAGTGCGGAGAATCTAGTAACGAACACCCAAGCCCCACCCGTTTCCCGACAAAAAACAGTGCTCAAACGTGTTCTTCGCTCATCCATGCTATGGAAAGTATCGATCCTTTCCTTATTCGCGCATGGAATTTTGTTCATAACGATGTTTGGCTTTACCCCGCTTCAAGCAACAGAGCTAGGAGCTAAGGGAGCTCAGCTAACCGGAATCGTCATTGCTTTCATGGTTCCTCACGCCTTAGTTTCGCTATGGACTGGACGTTATCTAGCTCCTCGTTTCGGAACTCGCAAAATCATGATCATTGGATTTATAGCTGCTACTATTTTTACAGCTGCTATCCCTTTCAGCCCGAATCTATACTGGCTTGCCGTTACTCAAATTTTTAATGGTGCCGCCCAAGCGCTTTATTTCCCACTTTTACTAAGCCTGGCTATTAGAAACTTTGCTCCAACCGAGAGAGCTACAGCAATGGGATTGTACCAAGCCGTCTATTCCATGGGGATGTTCCTTGGTCCTTATATAGCTGGGGCTTTGAACTCGTTCGGCGGATTAAAGATTGGCTTCCTGTTCGGTTCAGTCTTAGGTTTAATCGCAGCCTTCCTTTCTACAAACAAAGAGCTCGATTCCTAAGGTGCTGAGATAGATTTAGTTAACTAGATTCACTTAGATACATTCACCTAGCTAGATTCCCATGTTTACGCTCCCTTATAAATTACGCTTAGTAAACAGCCACAAACCAATTGCTAGAGCCAGGGACATAGCTACAAGTCCATAGTCCTGCTTCCTCCACTTTAATCGGATAGCGCGAGTCGGTATCACACCATAGCCGACTCCCCGGCTTTCCAGCGCAAGCGCCACTTCATCTCCAAGTCGAAACAAAGCCAATAGAAAAGGAAGAGATACATCGCGAATCCTTTTGCCTATAGCCAATGGGTTTCGTGCTATTGATTTGCCCCGCGCAAGGAATATCCGGACAAAACGCCCCCACAAGCCAAGTAAAACCGGAACGAAACGCATTATTAGTGTAACCGTCAATATAAAGCTCTGCGCCCAGCCTAATGTTGTTCCCTTAAACGAAATCATTTGTTCCAAGGATCTTCTCAGAGATAAAGGCGTCATTACCAGCGGAATGGCTAAGCCCAACAGTAGAATGAGCATAGTCCGTGTAAAAGTAAACAAGGTGCCCGTGAACGCTCCCCATTCGATAATGCTTCCACTATTACCGCTCGCTCCCCAAGCAAAAATAGTCGATGTTACAATTGAGAATACCGCGTAATTAATAATTAGGCCACGCCAACGTAACAGCGATATTCTCCCCACTATCAAAAGTCCGATTACAACAATCGCACCTACTAGAATAGAAATCCAATCCTTAAGAAAGAATAATCCAGTCGATAAAATAACATAAGCAAGCCACACAGATCTAGGATCAAATCCAATCAATCGATGCGCCTTAACCTTGCTAACACTTCGTTTTCTTTTTTCCAACTCCACTGAACGGGAATACGGAAGATAAATATCCGATTGCAATGAGGATGTGTTTTCTGAATCCCTTACCTTAATCTGCTCGGCTACCGCTTCTGCAGGATGCCCCAAAACTTTCTGCTCGGCAGCAGCCTCCACAGGATTCCACACTTTGTCTGAAGCTACTCCACTTCGCCATAATAAATGAGCCAGCTCTAGCCATTCCGGAATTTGCATTCCTGTCTCTGCCAGCCATTCAGGATGCATCAGCAGCTGCTCCGGGGTGCACATTCTTACTGACCCATCCGCACTAAGCAACAAGGCACAATCAGCCAAAGGCAAAGCCCAGTCAGAGTCATGCGACACAAGTAGAATACCGGACCCGCTCGTTTTCATTTTTAGTAGCTGTCTTGCAACCGTCTCATGTCCTGCGCCGTCTAGTCCTGACGTTGGCTCATCCAATAGAAACCAAGAGGCAGGCGTCACGAATACTGAAGCTAGCGCCGATCTACGCCTTTCCCCTCCACTCATGAGATAAGGATCTCGGCTCAACCACGATGAATCCCAACCAACCGCTGCCAACGCGGAATCTATTAGCTCCTCACGTTCATTCTCCAAGATGGAATATGGCTTAAGAGAATAGACCAATTCCTCCCTGATGCTACGCGCGAATAAACCTTCCTCCGGCGACTGACAAGCATAGCTATATTGACGAAGCGCGTTTTCATTTAATCGTAGTTTTCCGAATCGATTTACCCGCCATAACGGCTCCAAGCCATAGCTAATCTGCAAGCCCTCAGGAGACCTAAGTCCAGCAAGTTTTTCTAACAATGTCGTTTTTCCCGCTCCATTAGGTCCCATGAGCAATGTAATCTTACCTGGAGCTAGCTCTAATGGCACAGCCGGGTCTTGATGCTCATCCCCTTCTCCCAAACGCCAGGCGATCCCGTTCACGAGAAGCGGCAAAGCTTGCTTATCATTATTATCTCGTTGTGTTATCCGCTTCCCTGCTCCCACCGTTCCCCAACACCTTTCGCCACTGCTCCGCCGTCACCGGCAACGGATTACTGAGCTTTCCTAGCCGCCTTAACTCCAGCGCCATCGCCGCTAGATAAGGAAGTCTTAACCCCACCCTGAGGCAAGGGGATAGTGGAGATAGCTCGTCCTCTTCCCCATACAGAAATTCCTGAACATCCCCGTCGAAAATAATTCGACCCTCCCCGAGCGCCACGACGCGCGAATCAGGTGCCAATTCATCTAATCGCTGTGTAACCCATACAATCGCCGTTCCCTTGCTATGTAAATCCTGTGCCATACGCAGAACAGCATTCCGATTGAATTCGTCTAGCATAGAAGTAACTTCATCTAGAACGAGTAGCTGTGTTTCGCAAGCTGTCGAGGCTGCAATTGCCGCCATCTGCTGCTGTCCTCCAGATAATCTTTCCCAAGGCTCATCTGCAAATTCAATCAGACCAGCTCTCCTTAATGCTTCCTCTGCCTGCTGCATAATTAATTCAGACGCAATGCCACGCCATTCCAGGGCAAACAATACTTCCTCCCGGGGTGTTTCTCCGAACAATTGAGCTCTCGGCTGCTGAAGTACAATGGGTCCACCTCTATCTCCGGCAAATCCACGTCGGATCTCTCCAGTGATACCCTCTGGATGAAGCCCCGCAACGATTCTGGCCAGCGTGGATTTCCCGCTGCCATTAACGCCAACAACATTTATCCATTCGCCCGCTACTATCGTTATATTGACCTCTTCAAGGCGAATGGAAGACTCGCCGAGCTCGTTGTGACTATATATAGATACATCGCTCAGGACCAGATCATCCGCTGCTTGTCGCTTCATTTTTCAAAATCCCTCTTTTCAATCTGTCGATCTCGTGCTACAATCTCAATTGTTAACCAAAATCATAAACATAGGTTAACATTCAGGAGGCTTTTTGACAATGTCCAACCCATCAACTGTACCATCTGCTCGAACAGCAACACCGGCCAACCAATGGATCAAGGGAATTGTGTTCACCGCCCTATTCGGCGCACTATTCATTGCAGGAAGCTTTATCAAGATCAACATAGGCTTTACACCCGTCCCGATTTCTCTGCAAACTTTCACCATCATGCTTGCAGGCGGATTACTGGGCGCTACTTATGGATTTTGGAGTATATTCATCGTCGTCGCTTTGACGGCAATCGGTCTTCCGCTCATGAACGGATCAGGCGGAATAGCTCAAATAACCGGACCAACCGGCGGCTTCATATGGATGTTTCCGATATCCGCATTTCTTATCGGCTGGGCAAGCGATCGAATCTTCGCACAGCGCAAGAAGCTCAATCGCGTGCAACAGCTACTATTGTTATTGAGTGTCTTCGCTTTTGGTGGCTTGCTGCCATTCGTTACGGGTGTTCCTTGGCTCGCACATGTCGTAAATAGCGCTAAATATGATACAGTAACAGGAGCCTTAAGAGCAGGATTTTACCCTTACCTTCCAGGTGATTCCATTAAGACAGTTGTTGCCACTCTCGTTATTCTCTCTCTGAAGCCTGTACTTCCCACTATACGCCCTAGCAAAAGCAAGAAATAATATTCATTTTACTGGATTCCCGTCACTTACGGGAGTCCTTTTTTCTTTTTCAGGACGATGGTACAAACGTGCTTTATGCTCGTTGCATAAGGTAATAGGGTCCCTTCAATATTAACAAAATGCTCATCAGCTGCTCTTATTAAGTCATTATATGGCGCTGATTTACTGCCTTAAAGGAGTGTGTCTCATTTCTATGGCTAGCGGAAGGCTAGACCTATTTATCGCCAAGCTGCCCATCCATACCGTCGTGCTCACCCTCAATTACTCGGATCCTGCTTCAGAGCTTAATGCCATTCCCCGCAATAGGCAGATTTACCTTAAACGCGGTGGACTCAAGCAAGCAATTCAGGTTGAATTCCTGGAAGGACGGGAATGCTTCGCAGACTTCATGGAAATGAATTACACATTAGCACGTCGATTTAAGCTATACGCGCTTCGCAGATATACTCTCGAATATAATGCTAACGATCAGACACTCACCATTAGTCCTTCACCGCTCAGCGAGACTGTTGCGGTCATTACACCGAATACATTAAGCCCCAGCGCACTGTCTGTAGGCTATGAGCTGCTCTCCAGACTGGGGATACCTGAGCGCCAAGGTGCTCTTATTAAAGTTCGTCAAGGTCGAAACGTTGTTCGTACTCGTTTGATAGTCCCTGCCAATTTGTCGGATGATAGGCTCCGGCTTTCTTCCTATTGGTTTCAAAAGTGGAGGCTGAGAGCGAATCACTCCTATTCCTTACAATTCGACCAGAGAAACTCAACCTTAAGCCTTGCTCCTCATACACCAACCAAGGATGGGCTTAAGTAGAGAAAGGACCACGCAACCAGCGTGGTCCTTTCTCTTTATTATGATCTTAGTCGCACTCTTCCGGAGCTTCAGCAGGAGTCGCTGCTTCCACGTCGAGCTTCTCCGCAACTGAATCACGAATGATGGAAACAATTGATTGAAGCAAGTAGTTCACATCTTCTTGGCTTTGCTGGAACTGCTGTACAATCGGAATATTGTCCAATTCATCTTGGATAAGATCAATCTCCGCCCCAATTTTATCAACCATGGTTTGGTTTTTGAACGTCTTTTCGAAGGCTACCAGTTCCTTTTGCTTTTTCTTAATGGTAGTAATAAGTCCCTGAACCTTCTCGTGACCTTGAATAAGCTTCTCCGAGCGTTGATACAAATCTACTTCTTCCGTAGTCGTAATAAGATGAGCCAATTCCTTAGCGCGTGCTAATATATCCTCACGAACAATCAGCTCCCGATTATCGAATACTGGTACTGAGCAGCCGTCCCCGTGGTTATGATTGTGATCATGTGCTTCTGCAGACATTTTATTTTCCTCCTGCTCGATTTGTTCTCGTAATCCGTTTATACTGCTTGGCTAGCCAGCGCAGGCTCACTTATTGCTTCCGCCTTCACGTACCAGGTTTGAGCAGCCGTTACCCGCACTTGAATGAACTTGCCAATCCAATCCTTGGGCCCTTCAAAATGAATCAGCTTATTCGAGCGCGACCGCCCAGAGAGGACATTCGCGTTATTCTTACTCTCGCCTTCTACTAGCACCTCGAAGGTTTGTCCAATAAGACCCTGATGATAAGCTAGCGATAGCTCTCCAATCAGAGCATTCAAGCGAGCTAGCCGCTTCTGCTTCTGCTCTAGAGGCACATCATCAGCCATATCGAACGCCGGCGTACCTTCCCTCGGTGAGTAAATGTACGTATACGCAGAAGTAATTTGAGCCTCGCGCATTAGCGTCATCGTCTCTTCAAACTGCTCCTCAGTCTCTCCTGGGAAACCAACGATAATATCTGTCGTTAACACAGCGTTCGGGATAGCCTTCCGGATACGGTTAGTTAGCTCCAAATACAATTCTCGCGAATACTTCCGACTCATCCGCTTCAGAATTTCTGTGCTTCCTGATTGTACGGGCAGATGGATATGCTCCATCATATTGCCGCCTTTCGCAAGCACTTCAATTAAGCGATCATCGAAATCTCGAGGATGAGAGGTTGTGAACCGAATACGCGGAATGTCAACTTTATGGATGTCATCCATGAGATCGCCGAAACGATAGCTTCTATCCACGAAATCCTTGCCATATGCATTGACGTTCTGTCCGAGCAGCGTAATTTCCTTGAAGCCTTGGCGCGCCAGATCACGAACCTCTGCAATAACATCCTCAGGCATACGGCTTCTTTCTTTACCACGCGTATAAGGAACAATGCAATAGGTGCAAAATTTATCACAGCCATACATGATATTCACCCAAGCACGCAATCCTTCGTTACGTTTCTTAGGTAAATTTTCAATGATGTCGCCTTCCTTGGACCACACCTCGATGACCATTTCTTTACCGAAATGAGCGTCCTGCAATAAATACGGAAGACGATGGATGTTATGCGTTCCGAAAATAATATCTACATGAGCGTGCTTCTGCATAATCCGATTGACGACAGAAGCCTCCTGCGACATACACCCACAAACACCAAGTATAAGCTCCGGACGCTGCTGCTTAAGCACCTTCATATGCCCAAGCTCGCCGAACACTTTATCCTCTGCATTTTCTCTTACTGCACAAGTGTTGAACAAGATGACATCAGCTTCCATGCGATCATCCGTAGACACGTAACCCATATCTTCGAATAAACCGCGCATCACTTCCGTATCGTGCTCATTCATCTGGCAGCCGTACGTATAGATCAAATACTTCTTCCCTATTCCGAGGTTCTTTAGCTCGTCCGTTACGGCATTCTCATAGTGGACTTGAATTTCTTCTTTGCCCCGCTTTTTCTCATCTCTATAATTAGGGGCAGAATTAATTTGGACATTACGGCCTTTTATTCTGTAAGTTGTCTTCCCATCCTCTTCGCTCAACAATTTCGCATCAGAGAAGTCGAAGTACTTGGAATAGTCCTTGTCTGAACCCTTGCCAGATTTTAAGTCTGGTGAATTCTCAGTCTCCTTCGTCAAAGTATTTCACACCCTTTATCTTCATTGGCAATATGCAATTATCTATATTTTTAAAAGTATCAATGAAAAATTATACCACATTCCTCATGACTAATCCATTGATCAATCAGGGGACTGTCAGCAGAATTTAACGAAGTAAGCATGGGTTATATTCAGACCGCTTACTGTACACAAACATATTGGAAATGAATAGAGAAAAAAGGAGATCTCTATGTCTTCACTTTGATAAAGAACTGCTCTTCTTTAATTTGAGCAGCTGCAAAAAAAGAAAAAGCCAAACACTATGTTTTGGCTTCTTCATTTCAGATATTTTCCCTTAAACACTTTATCCCTATTCCATAATCTCGCCAAAGTCCCCTGTGTTGACTGCAGCCGCATTTCCTTCGTCTGTGTCAATGTGCATATCTAGAGCGAACTCATCGGAGACACGTGCTAATACTTGCTCGAATACAATGCCGCGCTCACCACCAACACGAACCTTCAGCAATTGCTTATCAGCTATACCCCAACGCTCAGCATCCGACGTATGGAAGTGGATATGACGTGCAGCGACGATAACCCCTTTGTCTACCGTAACTTCCCCAGCAGGTCCGACGATGCGTATACCCGGGGTGCCTTCAATGCTGCCAGACTCACGCAAGGGCGGTTTAAGTCCTAAAGAGAAAGCATCCGTCCGAGACACTTCTAGCTGAGTCGCTTTACGTGCAGGGCCAAGAATACGAACTTTAGGAAAAGAACCTTTCGGTCCGAAAATAGCAACTGTTTCATTAGCGGCGAACTGACCTGGCTGTGACAGCGGTTTGAATTCCGTTAACACTGCTCCCGCTCCGAATAAGATTTCCACATGCTCCTGTGCAAGATGAATGTGACGAGCCGATACGCCGACGGGTACTTTCTTACTCTCAGACAAGAGCGAAGATGAAGATGTAGACATGAGCAACCCAACCTTTCCTTTACTTTCCTCCCTTTAGTATAACGCAAGAGACGCACGGGACAAACCCGTGCGCCTCTTATTAACGTTACTTATTTGAATTCCGTCAACAGTTTGTCAAAGTCTTCACGGGACAGCTGTAAATCCTGCTTCACAAGTCCCTCTTCTTTGAACCCAACAATTAACTCATCGTAAGCTTTACGTTCCTTGTTCTGGTAGATCAGACCCGTAATCATCCCGTTCGTTTCCATGATCTTAGTCATCGCAGCGATTCGGTTCGATGGATCATAATCTGGGAATTGCTCTAGGTTAACGATATTACTCTTAAACCAGTCATACGTATTCACCTTGTTAAAAGTAACACAAGGGCTAAATACGTTGATAAGCGAGAAGCCTTTGTGCTGCAGCCCTGCTTCAATGAGCGCCGTAAGCTGCTTCAAGTCGCTAGAGAACGATTGCGCTACGAATGTCGCACCGGCTGACAACGCAATTTCTAGTGGAGACAAAGTCGATTCGATGGACCCTTCCGGAGTTGACTTTGTTTTGAAGCCTTCCGCACTGCGCGGGGAAGTCTGTCCTTTAGTCAATCCATAAATTTGGTTGTCCATTACAATGTATGTGACGTCAAGGTTACGACGAATCGCATGAACGGTATGACCCATTCCTATTGCAAAGCCATCTCCGTCACCGCCAGAAGCGATTACGGTAAGCTCACGGTTAGCAAGCTTTACGCCTTGCGCGATAGGAAGTGAACGTCCATGAATACCATGTAATCCATATGCGTTAATATAACCAGAGATCCGACCAGAGCAGCCTATTCCCGAAATAACAGCTAGCTGCTCAGGCTCCAAGCCTATGTTAGCCGCTGCACGTTGAATTGCCGCCTGCACGGAAAAATCACCACAGCCCGGGCACCAGTTCGGCTTAACATTATTACGAAACTCTTTAAAAGTTGCCATCTAGTTCAGCTCCTTACAGGCTTTGTGAATTTCCGAAGGCAGGAATGGAGTTCCATCATATTTAAGTAGATTACGGATTTTATCGTGATACCCGATGTTCTGCTTAATTAAGTTAGATAGCTGACCAGTTGCATTGTTTTCTAACACTACAACCTGTTTAGCAGCATTAAGATACGGCTCCAGCAATTCACTTGGAAAAGGGTGCATTTGCCTAACCATAATCTGATTCGTCGCTATGCCGTCAGCTGTCAAGCGGATACGAGCTTCTTCAATCGTACCCCCTGTGGAACCCATCGCAATAATAAGAAGATCTGGATTCTCGTTCGGGGCATCCGCTTTAATCGCGTTAGTAACACGAAGCTCGCTGATTTTTCCTAAGCGTTTGTCCATCATTTTCTCGCGATTAAGCGCATTCTCAGAAGGTCTGCCCTCTTGGTCGTGCTCAACTCCCGTTACGTGATGGATGCCATTCTTCATGCCTGGAATGACACGAGGAGATATTCCATCCTCCGTCAGCTCGTAACGCTTGAACAAACGATTATCCTCGTTAGCTGGTAATTCGCCCGTCAGCAGCTTGCCACGATTAATGACAATCTTATCGTAATCAAGAGCCTCCGATGTTTGCTTTCCAAGGGATAATTGCAAATCTGTCGCAATAATGACAGGGATTTGGTATTGTTCCGAGATGTTAAAGCCCTCTATCATATCGTAAAAGCATTCTTCGATCGTGCTCGGCGCAACTACTAACTTCGGAATTTCGCCGTGCGTACCGTAGATAAGCGCATTGATGTCTGATTGTTCTTGTTTAGTAGGCAAACCCGTAGATGGACCGCCGCGCTGCGTATCAACGATAACAAGTGGTGTTTCCGTCATACCAGATAGTCCAATTGCCTCCATCATTAGAGAAAGCCCTGGACCAGCCGATGCCGTCATCGTACGAACACCTGCATAGTTAGCGCCGATGGCCATTGTGACCGCCGCGATTTCATCCTCCGTCTGAACGACTGTTCCGCCGAACTTGGGAAGCTTCTTAATTAAGTATTCCATAATTTCTGAGGCAGGAGTAATCGGATAAGCGGCCATTAATCGGCAGCCTGCAGCAACGCAACCAAGTGCCATCGCTTCATTGCCAATCATGAACAGCTTCTGCTTTCCGTCTGCATCCTCAAGCTTGAATTCGTCTAACGGGCCACCTGCTTGCTCAAGAACAAATTCAGCGCCTCGACGAACAGCCTCTATGTTCTTCTCTACTATTGCCGGACCTTTGCGTCCGAACTCTTCTTCTACTGCGGTATTAAATACTTCCATCGGTAAACCAAGCAGCCCCCAGGAAGCGCCGGAAGCAACCATATTTTTCATGAGGGAAGTGCCAAGCTCTTCTGCAATTGCCGTAATAGGTACTGCGAAAAGTCGTGCTTGCACACCTTCAGGGATCGTCGGGGAAAATTTCGCATCAGCGACAACAACACCACCCGGACGAAGCTCACCTGCGTTCAGATCAATACTTTCCTGGTCAAAAGCAACTAGAATGTCCAGATCATCGGAAATCGCTCGAATCGGATTCGTGCTGATGCGGATTTTGTTATTCGTGTGTCCGCCCTTAATCCGCGAGGAAAAATGTCGGTACCCATACAGGTAGTAGCCCAGACGGTTCAATGCAGTAGAAAAAATACGATCCGTACTTTCTACGCCCTCCCCCTGCTGGCCGCCAATTTTCCATGACAGTTGACTGATCACAGTGCCCATCTCCTCTTAATCTCCGGTTCGTCGATTTTCGACAGAATAACCCTATATTATATTTTTATTACCCTAATAAATATTATGTTTTAGCTGAATAAATTGCAAGATATATTCGTGTAAACGAAGTATAGTTCTTTGCGATCAGATCAATGCCATTCCGAGATGGGTACAAACATAAAGGTTCACTTAGGGAGATTTTTTGTAAAATAACGGATTGCATTCCCGCTCATAAATCCTTCTACCCTATCTTCTGAATAATGCTTTAATAGCTCCTCTATCAAATCAGGGTATTTGCCCGGGTGCTCCAGCCCTTGAACATGTCTCGATATTCCGTCGAAGTCAGAGCCGAACGCAATATGATCCGCTCCTCCAAGCTCACACACATGCTCGACATGACGTATAAAATCATCAATCTTTGCAGGCTCCGGCGAAGAGACGAACCAAGGCACAAAGGTTAGCCCAATAATGCCTTGAGCCGCTATAATCGTCTGAATTTGAGCATCCGTTAGATTACGAGGGTTATCCTTGATTGTACGTGCATTAGAGTGCGAAGCAAAAAAGGGCCTTGTAGCAAGCTCGGCCACATCCCAGAAGCCCCTATCAGATAAATGTGACACATCTATTAGGATGCCCAAAGATTCACATTCTGTAACTAGCTGTTTTCCCGCCTTCGTGAAGCCAGCTCCTCTAGGCTCTAATGCGCCATCACATGCCCAATTGGCGTGATTCCATGTGGGGCCTAACAATCGCAAACCCAAACGATATAAGAGATGTAACGCCCATAGATTCCCTTGCAGTCCATCGACACCTTCGAGGGAAAGCAGAGCACCTATTTTCCCGGCTTCCAGTGCATGCTGAATGTCCTCGCCCCTGCGAATCAGCTTCATCCCGCGAACCGACAGAACCTCACTCCAAAAAAGCTCCGCCGCGCGGAAAATAGATTCAGGATTACTCGGAATAGTGTCTGGCAAATAAATCGCAAACACCTGCAGCTCCACACCGCTCTCCCTTAAACGCTCAGGAGTAACATCGAACAGCCCCTCAGGCTGAGATTTTCCCCACTTGGCATCTGGATATTCAAGCATTTTACAAATTACATCTACATGCAAATCGGCTATCTTCACGTTATTCACCCCAGCACATATCAATCTGCTTTCTGTTCGTACAAAAAAACCTGCTGCATCGATGAAATTACACGGTAACGTCCATCGCGTTACTTGCGTCATTCATCCTGGAACAGGTCAACATACTTCAAAGCTGTTAGTTTATCTCGGTTCTACAATAAGCTTAATTGCTGTCCGATCCTCACCATCAATCACAATATCCGTAAAAGCCGGAATGCAGATGAGATCTACTCCACTTGGTGCTACAAACCCGCGGGCAATTGCGACCGCTTTAACTGCTTGATTAAGCGCTCCAGCGCCAATAGCTTGCAGCTCGGCTACACCTCGTTCTCGAAGCACACCTGCTAGCGCTCCTGCTACGGAATTGGGATTGGATTTTGCAGAAACCTTTAATACTTCCATGACCAGTACCTCCTCTTATGACAACCTGCATATGTCTCCGGTTGCATCGGGGGATGACAACTGAGGGCTACACAGGGTGCAGCTACGGCGGTTGCATCGGTATTAAGCGGAAATCAAAGGATAGGCTCACTAAGCCATACTTATTCGGTAAACCCTATGATAATTCCTTCTTTTCCCAAGCCGTTTGGTCATGGAAGCAATAAATATTTAAAAACAATTACATCAAGGTTAAACTGCGATCCAAGAATCCTCATCCACTGTTATATTCTGAACTTTTACAGCCTTCCCCGTTGCTTCATCAATATCTACAAACACGCCGTTTAATGTCCATTTCCCATCGGCAACGGTAAACCTACCTGGCATTCCGGTAATGAAGCGTCGAAGCACAACCTCTTTATCCATTCCAAGCACCCCATCGCGCGGGCCAGTCATCCCTGCATCCGTTAGATAAGCCGTTCCTTCCGGCAAAATCCGTGCATCATTGGTTTGAACATGGGTATGTGTGCCAACTACCAGAGAGGCATAACCATCCAAGTGCCAGCCCATTGCGATCTTCTCGCTCGTTGCTTCCGCATGAAAATCTACAAGCACGCATTTTGTGTGGCGGTGTAGCTCTTCAATTTCATCATCGGCTGTTCGGAACGGGCATTCTGCTGGAGGTAGAAAAGTACGCCCAATAAGATTTACGACACCAAGCTCCTTGCCGTTTCCTTTTACAATCATGCTCCCCCGTCCCGGTGTGCCTGGCGGCAAATTCGACGGTCGAATAATTCGAGGCTCATCATCTATAAACTCAAATATTTCACGATTATCCCAAGTATGATTACCCATCGTTATACCATGCACGCCCCACTCAAAAAGCTCACGAGCGATCGATGCCGTAATACCGCGGCCCCCGGCTGCATTTTCCCCATTAGCGATGATGATATGTGGATTGTATTTATCCTTGATCCAAGGCAGCAGCCGCTTAACGGTATCCCGTCCAACGTTGCCGACAATATCCCCAATAAAAACGACTTTCATGTCTTTCACTCTCTCTTTCACTTTCGGTATAAAAAAGGGAAAAGTGGCTGCATTTGCCGCAGCCACTTTTCACCCTTCCTGCCAAACGTCATTTATTTCGCGTATTCCACAGCACGTGTTTCACGAATGACCGTAACTTTAATGTGTCCTGGATAGTCCAGTTCACCCTCGATCTTCTTCGTAATATCCCTAGCTAAGCGGAAAGCTTCTGTGTCATCGATTTTCTCTGGTTGAACCATGACGCGAACCTCGCGTCCGGCTTGAATTGCGTACGATTTCTCGACGCCCTCGAACGATTCGGAGATGGCCTCCAGCTTCTCGAGCCGGCGGATGTAAGTCTCCAAAGTTTCACGGCGTGCGCCCGGACGAGCGGCGCTAAGCGCGTCAGCCGCGCCAACAAGCATTGCAATAACCGAAGTAGCTTCGACGTCGCCATGATGGGACGCAATACTGTTGATAACCACGGGATGTTCCTTGTACTTCTTGCCCAATTCCACGCCGATCTCGACATGCGAGCCTTCCACTTCGTGGTCAAGCGCTTTGCCGATGTCGTGAAGTAAGCCGGCACGTTTAGCAAGCGTGATGTCTTCTCCTAATTCTCCAGCCATTAAGCCAGTTAAATAGGCAACTTCCATCGAGTGCTTCAACACGTTCTGACCGTAGCTCGTCCGGAATTTCAGACGACCGAGAATTTTGATCAAGTCTGGGTGCAGACCATGAACGCCTACTTCAAAAGTAGCTTGCTCGCCATACTCGCGAATTCTTTCGTCGACTTCCTTGCGGGATTTCTCCACCATTTCCTCGATGCGAGCCGGATGAATACGTCCGTCTGCCACCAATTTCTCCAGTGAAGTCCGTGCAATTTCACGTCGAATCGGATCAAAACCTGATAGTATAACCGCTTCCGGCGTATCATCGATGATGAGGTCAATCCCCGTCAACGTCTCAAGTGCACGGATGTTACGGCCTTCGCGACCGATAATTCGACCCTTCATCTCTTCGTTAGGCAACGTTACAACGGATACCGTTGTTTCCGCCACGTGATCCGCGGCGCAACGTTGAATAGCTAGTGAGATAATATCGCGAGCTTTCTTGTCGCCTTCTTCTTTCGCTTGGTGCTCGATTTCCTTGATCAGCTGCGCGGTTTCGTGACGCACTTCCTGCTCCACATTCGACAAAATCATCTGTTTGGCATCTTCTGTCGTTAGGTTTGAAATGCGCTCCAATTCCTGCATCTGTTGTTTGTGTAGCAATTCAATTTGATCTTGGGTTTCTTCAACCCGTTTCTCTTTGCTGGCGACTTGCTCCTCTTTACGTTCCAACGCCTCTAGCTTGCGATCCAGCGACTCTTCTTTTTGCAGCAGTCGCCTTTCCTGGCGTTGAATTTCGTTGCGGCGCTCGCGAATATCGCGTTCCGCTTCATTACGGAGCTTGTGCACCTCGTCTTTGGCTTCCAGCACCGTCTCTTTACGAACGGCTTCCGCTTCTTTCTTGGCAGCTTCAACGATCTGAATGGCAGCCGCTTCGGCGCTAGAAATTTTGGCTTCCGCAATGGATTTACGTGCGACATAACCGATCCCAAAGCAAAGGACGCCAACAACGAGAATAATTACGATCCAGATCCATGAATCTATCATGGTCTTTCACCTCCTCGTTGCATCACCAAGGCAATCGCTTGGGGACACTTATTCAATTGATTGTCCGGTTTTCAAACCGCTTGATTACATTTGAACAAAGCATAATGGGTCGAATTAACACGTTCCGAATCGTCTTTTGGAAGGAAAAAACGTTCAGTTGGTAAGATTAATTACAAATTCATTTTATCTTTTGATAAATTAGATTGTCAAGCAAGGTTCATATGTAACTTACGACACCGATGAGCCTTGTACCATTAATCTTCCATATATTCCGATTCGAATAGCCCACCCTCTTCATAATCAGTGTCCACAGCTTCCTCTTCCAACTCCAAAATGGCCTGCTGTACCGCGGTTTTAACAATCCCTAAAGAGAATCCCCTGCGCAGAAGCATCGTCATCAGCTTTTGCCTTCGTTCCCTGTCAATTCCTTTAATATTAGGCCATTTTTTTCGCGCTAATGCGAGTGCCGAATTGTGCTCAATTTGCTCATCTAACTCTCCGATTGCTTCCTCTGCATCCTCACGTCTTACTCCACGCTGCATAAGCTCCTGCTTAATCAGCATACGACCCTTACGCTGTCCCACTGCACGCTGCTCCGTGAAGCGTTTTGCATAGGCGGTATCATCTAACATCCTCCGGGATTGCAGACGCTGTAAACAACCTTCTACGACCTCTGGGGCGTATCCTTTGCGCTTTAACGCCTTGGACAATTCCGCCGTTGTCCTCGCTTTGCGTTCCAACATCATCAACGATGACCGATAAGCCTCTTCCTTCTGCTCATCTAGCTTTAATACTTCATATTCCTCAGCCGTCAACCGCCGACCTTTAAGTAGTCGCCAGCTAACAAGCGTATCCTCATGAATAGTTACTAAAGTCTCTCCCGCTCCGCTACTCTTCCCAGCAGCTTGAGCACCTGCAATAAGAGCATCCACCTCATCCGCCCAAACCACGGTAAGCTGCCCTTCCTGCACGACATCTAAATCAGTCTCAATTCCCCCCATTTCCTCATCTTGTGATTCATCAAATTCCAGCTTCAATATTACACGATACATATGAGGCTTCTTAGGATGCACCTCAATCGCTATCACTTCAGCTCCGACCACAGACATTTCCATTGCCGATCCCTCATCATTCTGAGCATTCCCAGCATTTCCGGCATTTCCTGCATTTCCGGCATATCCGCCATATCCGCCATATCCGCCACGCCTACCATTTCTAGCATTCCCACCATATCCAGTTTGGCTGACATTCCCGCTATGCCCACCATATCTACTTTGTCCAGCTTCTCCAGCATTCCCACTATGCCCAGCTTGTCCAGTTTGGCCAGCATTTCCGCTATGCCTACCATATCCACCTTGTCCAGTTTGGCCAGTTTGGCCAACATTCCCAGCGTTAGACCATCTGCTAGCTTTAGAGTTAGCTGCCTCCCCTGTAGGCAATCCGTCTTCCCCGTGACCATCTCCCCAGTTTTTGCGTCCGCTTGCGCGTTTGGGTATATTCATCCGATCCCCCTCCAATTCCATTTAAAACAAAAAGCGGCAAAAATACGCCGCCTTACATGTTATAAATAATGACTTCTCAGTTCTGAGAATGCTAAGTGCTAGTGCTTTCTTGCTATAGTGCTTTCTTGCTATAGTGCTTTCTTGCTATAGTGCTTTCTTGCTATAGTGCTTTCTTGCTACTTAGTTTTCTTCTTCAAATTCACTATCATCATCAACATTATCTGCTGCTAATGAACCTGCTTGAGCTACTATCGAGGAGCTCAGAAGGGCTTCACGAATTTGCTTCTCAATTTTTTCAGAAATCTCTGGGTTATCCTTCAAATATTGCTTCGCGTTCTCGCGACCTTGACCGAGACGCTCGCTATTATAAGAGAACCATGCCCCGCTCTTCTGAATAATATCCTGCTCAGCACCAATATCAATGATGCTACCTACTTTGGAAATGCCTTCACCATACATAATATCAACGTCCGCTTGTTTGAACGGCGGCGCTACTTTATTTTTCACGACTTTGATCTTAGTCCGGTTACCGACCACATCATTGCCTTGCTTAATAGCTTCAACACGACGAACATCGAGACGTATGCTTGCGTAGAATTTCAGAGCTCGTCCACCCGGAGTCGTCTCTGGATTACCGAACATAACGCCAATCTTCTCACGAAGCTGATTAATAAAGATTGCAAGACATTTGGACTTGCTAACAGCTCCAGAAAGCTTCCGCATAGCTTGTGACATTAGACGTGCCTGCAAACCAACGAAGGAATCACCCATATCTCCTTCGATTTCCGCTTTAGGAACCAATGCTGCTACAGAGTCAACAACGATAATATCGACTGCTCCACTACGAACGAGGGCTTCAGCGATTTCTAAGGCTTGCTCACCTGTATCCGGTTGAGATAGCAATAGCTCATCAATATTGACGCCAAGACTCCTGGCATATGCCGGGTCAAGAGCATGCTCTGCATCAATAAATGCTGCAGTACCACCAGCGCGCTGAACTTCAGCAATCGCATGAAGGGAAACTGTCGTTTTACCTGATGATTCTGGTCCATACACTTCTATAATACGCCCACGTGGGTATCCGCCTATGCCAAGAGCAATATCCAACGCGAGAACTCCGCTGGAAACCGTTTCAACAGCGAGCTGTGCATTCTCTCCAAGTTTCATTACCGAACCCTTACCGAACTGCTTTTCAATCTGGCGCAAAGCCATGTCTAATGCGGCGCGACGATCTGACAAGACACCCACATCCTTTTCTTTGATAGTTTTATCATACCTTGTTTCCAAACGTTTGCCAAGCATTTTAAGAACATTTGTTCGATTTTTTACAAAAAAAGAACCGCAGCAAAGTTAAACTTCGCCACGGTTCTTCCGCAACTTTCTATTTAACCATATCACAATTCCAAAATTTTTACAACTATCGACAATTTTCACAACAGAAAAACTAGAATCATATTCCCAGCAACACACCTAATGTGCCAAGCAAACCCCTATCTCCAACCTCGTATTCACATTATCCCCTTAACTCAGAACGTACACACTATATATGCATTTCTACTAAAATGGTTTCGATGGGTCGAGTTTACTTGGAGTGTGTACCATATCGTTTGCGTATTAGCCACTTTGGAGAAAGATAAGTAGTTGGCAGTTCTCTATTTCAGTGCTGAAGCTCCGGTGCGACGGATTAAGTAGCCCTCAGTGCGTTGTTCGTCCGGGGACGAGCCTTTGCAGCTCTATTAGTAGCCCTCAGTGCGTTGTTCGTCCGGAGACGCGTTTTTGTGACTTTCTTAGTAGCCCTCAGTGCGTTATTCGTCCAGGGACGCGTTTTTGCGGCACTCTTAGTAGCCCTCAGTGCGTTATTCGTCCAGGGACGCGTTTTTGCGGCACTCTTAGTAGCCCTCAGTGCGTTATTCGGCCAAAAATGAGTTTTTGCGGCTACCTTAGTAACCCTCAGTGCGCTATTTCGACGAGGAGTCCATAAGTAGCTTTCAATGCTCTATGTAGAAATTAGACAAGCTGTGCCCTTGCTTCAAGCGAACTTCCAATATAAAAAGACTATTAGTGACGAGGACATCAACTGAGCCTTAGGGATAATGGACATACGTGGTCGAGATAGTTGGTGGGCTTGTTGGTGGGCTTGTTGGTGGCTTGTTGGTGGGCTTGTTGGTGGGCTTGTTGGTGGGCTTGTTGGTGGGCTTGTTGGTGGGCTTGTTGGTGGGCTTGTTGGTGGGCTTGTTGGTGGGCTTGTTGGTGGGCTTGTTGGTGGGCTTGTTGGTGGGCTTGTTGGTGGCTTGTTGGTGGTTGTTGGTGGGCTTGTTGGTGGGCTTGTTGGTGGGCTTGTTGGTGGGCTTGTTGGTGGGCTTGTTGGTGGGCTTGTTGGTGGGCTTGTTGGTGGGCTTGTTGGTGGGCTTGTTGGTGGGCTTGTTGGTGGGCTTGTTGGTGGGCTTGTTGGTGGGCTTGTTGGTGGGCTTGTTGGTGGGCTTGTTGGTGGGCTTGTTGGTGGGCTTGTTACCTGAGTCTCAGGGATAATGGAAATAAGCCGCAAATAACCGATGCTAGCCTTCAACCTCGCCACCTGCATTATCAACAACCCTCATAGCTAACCTGAGCTAACGGGATAATGGGCATAAGAGGAAAACTCCAACAGCCGACTAAGCTAGGGAGGCTACCAACACTTCTTTCCCTAGCTTCGACCGACTAAACTATCATCGCTTCTCTCTCACCTAGCTACGATCGACTATGCAACCAGGACTTCTCTCTTGCCTTGCCACAACCGACTAAGCTACCAACATCTCTCTAACCTAGCCACGACCGGTTAGAGACAGCCACAGCATGTAGAGAGCCCGCTTAGTTGCACGGAGGCGGATGCCCTCGCGGTCACCGGATAGCTGAAGCTTCTCAACCCGAGTCTCACGTTCCCGCTCAGCTAGGCCCACATAGACTAGTCCAACCGGCTTATCCTCAGCCGCTGCAGGACCTGCATTGCCCGTTATGGACAATGCAAAATCAGAATCTGCAGCAAGTCGCATACCTTCCGCCATTGCCGCAGCAGTCTCCGAGCTAATTGCCCCCGGTGCACCGTCCCCTTCAAGCAGTTCAGCAGGAACGCCCACTTGCTGCATTTTCATTTGATTACTGTAGGTCACAATCCCACCAAGAAAAACAACTGCGCTGCCAGGAATTGTGGTAATGAGCTCAGATACCATACCTCCCGTGCAGCTCTCAGCCAATGTTAATGTCTGCTGCTTCTCGGATAGTAAACGCACTATCGCAGCTTCAATAGGGATGTCCTCTTCTGCATACAAGTAAGCCACTGTCCGACCGCGGATTTCAGTTAGTACACCCTCAAGCTTCCGAGAGGCTTCTTCTGAATCCGTTGCTTTCGTCGATACCCGAATGGCAACCTCCCCTTCTTTGGCGTAGGGAGCGATCGTTGGATCCTGCTGGTCACGTATGAGATCAATTAACAAATCCTCTAGACCGGATTCTCCGATGCCAGCGAATTTGAGCATAACCGAATGCAGCATTAATGCGGGGCCTAGTTGTTCCTTCAACCACCCCGTTCCATCATTATCGAACATTGGCTTCATCTCACGTGGAGGTCCCGGAAGCAGCAAATAACAAGTTCCATCGACATTCAAAGCATTGCCCACAGCTAGCCCAGTATCATTACGCAACGGAGTTGCACCCTCAACCAGCAAAGCCTGACGGCGATTACTTTCGACGAAGGCACCGCCTCGGTTAGCGAACATCTCCATAATTTTTGCCATAGTAGGCTCATGCAATTCAATACCAAGGCCAAGAAATTCTGCTAACGCATCACGCGTTAAATCATCAAGCGTAGGTCCCAATCCACCCGTAAATACGAGCAAATCCGCTCTATCACGAGCAATGCCGATTGCTTGCTTTAATCTCTCTTTGTTGTCACCCACCACAGTCTGATAATAAACATCAACACCCAGCTCTGCCAAACTACGTGACAGATACTGGGCGTTAGTGTTTACGATTTGACCGAGGAGTAGCTCTGTGCCGACAGCTATAATTTCTGCTCTCATGCTTGTAAAGCACCTCGATATGTCCGGTCTAGTCTAAGACTAAGCTTAATCTACCGGGATTAAATTTTTATTTTTCACAAAATAATCGACACCAGAGTAGACCGTAATTAATACAGCAGCCCACACGACGTACAAGTCGATACGCAGATCAATGAAGTTAAACGGGAAATTATTGAGCAGAAGCACTATAATCATCGTGATCTGCACAGCAGTCTTCCACTTACCCCATTTACTCGCAGCAAGCACCGTGCCTTCCAGCAAAGCTATCTGCCTCAAGCCTGTAACAGCCCACTCACGGCTAATAATGATTATGGCAACCCAAGCACCTAGCTTCTCCATCTCAACTAGTGCAATGAGTACTGCAGCCATGAGCAGCTTATCCGCTAACGGATCCAGCAGCTTACCTAAATTCGTCACGATCTTACGTTTACGTGCAATATAACCATCTAACCCATCGGTGCTCGCAGCAATAATAAAAATTAATAAAGCAAACACCTGATTATAGGAGATGGAATAACTACCTATGGAAAGTGGTTCAACGTCTAATTTGATTAAAAGAAAGATCGTCATCACAGGTACTAGAAAAATCCTTACAAGCGTGATCCGATTAGCAAGGTTCACGCAATTCCCTCCCCTGACAAATCATACTCGTAAGCATGCGTAATTCTAACCTTGCTTATTTCACCAATTTGCACTGGGCAATTCGAGATATAGACTTCTCCATCAACCTCAGGAGCATCAAACTGACTACGCCCAATAAAGACATCACTACGTCCATCATAACGTTCTACAAGAACGTCTATCGTACGTCCTACATATTTAGAAGCATTATCCTTAGCGACTTCACGTTGGATTTCCATCAACGTATTCTGACGGAACTGCTTCACTTCATCTGATAGCTGATTAGGCAAACGGCTCGCAGGTGTATCTTCTTCTTGAGAATAGGTGAACACACCTAAGCGGTCGAACTTGATCTCGCGAACAAACTCACATAGCTTCTCGAAATCCTCTTCCGTCTCACCAGGAAAACCAACGATCATAGACGTGCGTAGAGCTACTTCCGGAATACGAGAACGAATTTTGCCTACGAGCTCACGAACATCGCGTTGGCGTCCCGGTCGGCGCATTCTTTTTAAGATAGAATCCTCACTGTGCTGCAAAGGCATATCAATATAATTACATACTTTAGGATTATTCGAGATCGCCTCGATTAGTTCATCTGTAAAGAAGCCCGGATATGCATAATGAAGTCGTACCCATGCGATCCCTGGTACTTCACTAACCCGATTAAGCAATTCTGGTAGCTTAAAGCCCTCATACAGATCAGTACCATAGTTAGTGGAATCCTGAGCGATCAAGCTAATTTCCTTAACACCCTGATCCGCCAACATTTTCACTTCAGCCAAGATAGACTCTATTGAACGGCTGCGGAACTGTCCCCTCATAATTGGAATGCTGCAGAAGGTACACGCATTATCGCAGCCCTCTGCGATTTTTACATACGCAGTATGACGAGGAGTCGACAAAAGTCGTGGCAGGTTTTCTTCATAATTAAAAACGGGGTTTCCTACATAGACCGGCTTGCGCCCACGAAGTGCCTCGTCAATAATATCATTAATACGATGAAAATCGCCTGTACCAACAATCCCATCGATTTCCGGCATTTCTTCCATTAATTCTTTCTTATAGCGTTGAGTCAAACACCCCGACACAATGAGTGCTTTCAGACGTGACGTATCCTTCAATTCTGCCAAATTAAGAATCGTATTTACGGATTCTTCCTTCGCAGCATCGATGAAGCCACATGTATTAACAATAATAACCGTCGCATCTTCCGGCTTTTCAACCAATGAGAATCCTCTTTGGTGAATGAGTCCCGACATAATCTCGGAGTCGACTAAATTTTTCTCACAGCCTAGCGTGACGACGCTGACTTTCTCTATCATTGATGACTTCCCCCAAACGTTCGTCCGTTACTATTCACAACAGTATAATCGAACCCACATGACGTGTCAAAATGGTAAATGATTAACGATAATTAATAAATTGCAGCTCCAAAGGCAAATCTGCCCCTCTTAGCAATGTCATAATAGCTTGCAGGTCATCCTTGCTCTTCCCTGTTATCCGCAGCTGGTCACCTTGAATCTGACTTTTCACTTTGATTTTGGAATCCCGAATCAGAATATTCATCTTCTTAGAATTCTCTTGATCAATTCCTTGCTTCATCTTAATGTTCTGACGAACTGTACCGCCTGAAGCAGGCTCGATTTTACCAAATTCCATATTGAGGATAGGTACTCCTCGTTTAGTCAGCTTTGATTGTAAAATATCGACTACGTTTTTGAGCTTGAAATCACTATCTGAAGCAACCACAAGCTGCTCGTCCTCTAGTGTGATGTTACTTTTGCTGCCCTTGAAGTCAAAGCGCGTTTCGATTTCCTTAAGCGCCTGCTGAACCGCATTGTTCACTTCTTGAATATCTACCTTGGATACTACGTCAAAAGAGTATTCGGATGCCATTAAAACCTCTTCCTTTCATCTATTGCCCAATTTATTCATTATTATAGCATGAGTATGCCCATGGATTAAAACAAAAAGCCCTTCGAAGAGGGCTCATCGCATAAATCAAAGCTTATTCCGCAGTTTCTTTCACTGGTGTGAAAATGTATTTGGTGGAACCAGCTGTCGTTCCATTATCAAATGTCTTGTCTTCTACATAGAACTTTACATGATCTGTCCGACCAACAATTACGTATAAAGGTACGGTTAAATCAAAGGTTTGCGATTGAGGATCAGTAATCTTTTTCGAAAAAATGGTCTTCCCGTTCTTTGAATTCTCTTTAATCTCAACCCAGCATTCTCCAGTAAACTCCAGCTTAAGCTGATTCCCTGCACCGGCTATCACATCGTAATAATTGATACCGTTTCTTTTTTCTTTAAACGTAATCGCAGCCGTGCTTACAGAAGGCGGCGGTGTGCTTGGTGGAGGTGTTGAGCTTGGAGCAATAGATGCTGAAGGGCTAGGCGTTGACGTTTCTGTTGAAATAGGCGGATTCGGGTTTAATTCTTTCGTGTCAGGCGCTTTGTTATTCGATATATATACATATACAACAACGACAATCAAAATAGGGAATGCCCACATCAGTAATGAAACGGCCACTTTTCCTAGTCGGTCATTATGCTGTACGCTCCGTCTTCCCACTTTCATTCGAGGCTCAGTTCGAGCCACTTCTGTAGTTGGCGCTTGAGGTAGTTCTTTGTGGTAAAGACGTAAAACCTCTTCCGCATCTAATCCGACTGTCTCCGCATAAGTTTTCACGAAAGCCCGCACGTAAAAGGAACCCGGCAGCACCTTATATTCGCCTGCCTCAATGGCTTCTAGGTATCTTTTACGAATTTTCGTGTACTCTTGAATATCATCAAGCGTATAACCGCGCTGCTCGCGGGCTTTGCGAAGCAACGCGCCCAAATCGGACATGCCTTTCACCTCCCAATATGGTGTTGGCGTATGTAAGTTTAGAAATCATCTGTTAAACCAGCCGTTGTGAATTTTTCGTATGAAATTTCTTCATCAGGCGTATTACGTAATTCCACGATACAATCGAAAACATCATAATCATACTGAGATTCTCGCACAAAAATATCAGGATGCTCAATTACTTTCGTTGAAGGCATCGCCATTAATTCCTGAAGTAAACAATAGTGCTTCTCATTAGAACGAATTGTACTTACAATGCCATCGATAATAAATACATTATTAGGATTCATTTCTTCTTCTGACAGCTGGCTTCTTACTGTTTGGCGAAGTAACGTAGAGGAAACAAACGCCCATCGTTTGTTAGAGCACACACTTCCTGCAATAATTGATTCTGTTTTCCCAACCCGAGGCATCCCTCGAAGTCCAATCGTTTGATTGCCATCCCGCTTAAACAGCTCACCCAGGAAATCTACAAGAAGCCCCAATTCATCGCGAGTAAATCGAAAGGTTTTCATGTCATCTGAATCGCGTTCAATATAGCGACCATGCCTAACCGCTAAAATATCGGTAAGACGAGGGGGGCGTAACGTATTCACGGTGATGTTTTCTACTTTGCCAAGCATTTTGCCAAGCAGCTCAATTTTCTCTTCATCGTCGGTTTGTAGCAGCATTCCTCGGGTTCTATCTTCCACGCCATTAATCGTTAGAATGTTAACTTCCAGCATCCCAAGCAATGAAGCGATATCGCCAAGCAGCCCGGGGCGATTTTTGTGGATTTTGTACTCCATGTACCACTGTTTGGGTTCCATCCTACACCTCATTCAAATAACAAAAAATAAAACCTATGTCCTCTTACTCTTTTTATTCTACAACGCTCATCATTATCCTGCAAAATAAAACCGATTATTACTCCAAAAGTCCTATAAATTATTTATTGGAAAAGAAAGCCCCCAAAAGGAGGCTTTCTTTCATTTTTCGATTAAAATTAGCTATCATTTCCAGCTAGCTTCACCATCAGGCGAGCCATTGTCTTGCGTTCGGCTTCGTCACCAACATCCCATAGCTCCTTAAGAACGCGCTCCTCGTTGTTCTTCGGATCTACTTTCTGATCGAGAAATTCGCCAATTTCATAAGCAAGCTTGGAAATGGCTTCCTCATTGATGCCTAGCTTCTTGGCCGCCTCGACGCGATCTCCCAAAAACTTCTTCCATGTATCGAAATTACTGAGTACGGTTGACATGAAGTAGCCTCCTAACAAAATGGGGATAAAAGCTCAACAGTAATATGTCCGTATGAGTCCTTAAGTATGCGAGCAGTCCTCCACTTTTAGCGAGGTCATTACATATGCCAACCACCGTTTAAGCCAATAATTTGTCCTGTAATATAGCTGGCATTGTCCGAGATAAGAAATCGTACCAATTGCGCTACTTCATCAGCCTGTCCGAGCCGCCCAAGAGGAATTTCCGCATTTAGTTGCTCTAGGTCCGATGGCTCCAGCGCCTCCAGCATATCTGTGGCAATCGCTCCAGCAGCAATCGCATTGACTGTTACTCCTGACGACGCCATTTCTTTAGCCACCGACTTGGTAAAAGCATTTAAGCCGCCTTTGGAGGCTGCATAAGCCACTTCACCAGATGCCCCAACAGCACCCCATATGCTGGAGAGATGGACAAACCGCCCCCATCTCTGCCACCTCATAGAAGGACCAAACCACTGTGTTAAATAATATGCGCCTTTAAGGTTTACATTCATCATATCGTCCCACAGCTGGTCATCCATATCTTCCAGAAGCCCATAATGAGTAATTCCAGCACAATGGACGACAATATTAGGTGTCCATTCCGACTCCTGTATCTGCTGCAATAGCTGTCCAACAGATTCCTTATTTCGAAGATCAGCTTGCAGCTCGATCGTTCTCACACCGAATTCCCTACACTCTCTTGCTACAGCTGCAGCAGCAGCTGAAGCTACAGAGTATTGGATGGCAACATCGATGCCATCCGCTGCCAAACGACGGGCCACCGCGGCTCCGATCCCCCGCGATGCCCCCGTCACAAGTGCAATCCGCTTCAATCCGTCCCGCTCCTCACGATAGATATCGCTCGTCTTTGCGGATTAGCATGCTCCTTAATCCTTGCGTTAATTTCCTGAAGTGTCAGACTCTCGTACACTTCAACCAAATTAAACAAATCCCCGCCTTTGTGACGATAACGGGTAAATTCACTTGCGATGGATTCAGGGCTGTTCATCATCCGCAAATAAGCCCCTATTTTTTTCCGCCGCGTCCGTTCAAAAATGTCTGGGGAAATGCCTTGTGCTGCTGCATCGTACAGCGCCTGGCTTACTCGTGTAACCAGTTCATCCGGATCTCTCGTCTCACCACCAATAATCGAGAAGGAATATCCAGGTCCTGTATTATACTCGTGGCCGAAGCCGTCCGATATCAGGTTGTCATCATAGAGCTCTTGATACAAGGTTGAGCTCGCACCCAGCAAAGCCTCAAGAGCAAGCTTAGTCGCTAGCTCAAGACGAACCGCGTCCTGCTCAGCATCTCCAGCTTCTTCCTTGAAACCAAACAAACATTTCGGAAGAGAAACAGGAAGCTCAAGCACCTTCTTTTCTTCTTTAACCTGCACGGGCTCGTCTTCAAACAACCGTTCGATCGTACCTCCCGGAGAGAAGGTCTTGCTTGCCTGATCTTGCTTAATCCGGTCCATCGTCTCCTGTGGATCTACACCACCAACAACAAACAAAGTCATATTGGAGGGGTGATAGAACGTATTGTAGCAGTCGTACAGCATCTCTTTAGTAATGGACCTCACAGAGCCGGCTGTACCCGCAATATCGATGTGCACAGGATGCTTTTGATACATAGCCTCAATCAACCCGAAGTAAACACGCCAATCCGGATTGTCCCTGTACATATCGATTTCCTGAACAATGATCCCCTTTTCCTTCTCCACATTCTCATCTGTGAAATAAGGATTTTGCACGAAGTGAAGCAGCGTATCCAAATTCGCTTCCACCTCATGTGTAGCTGTGAAGAGGTAGACGGTTCTGTCAAAGCTCGTGTAAGCGTTGGCTGAAGCCCCTTGGGAAGCAAACTGGGTAAAAATATCACCCTCTGGCTCCTCGAACATTTTATGCTCTAGAAAATGTGCGATCCCATCCGGCACCTTGATCTCTTGCCCACCTGGTGGAATAAAACGATTATCCACGGAACCAAATCGTGTCGTGAAGGTCGCATAGGTTTTCGTGAAGCCCGGCTTCGGGAGGATGAATACCTCTAAGCCGTTATCAAGCTTCTCATGCCAAAGAGTTTCTTGCAGCTTAGGATAAGGTGTTGTAGACATCTTAGCTCTCCTCCTTCCGGTCACGCAGGAAATATATCGTATCCAGCTCGACGTCTTGGGCGACAGCCTTAACCATCTCCGGTGTGACCGCTTCAATTTCGGCTATAAAGCTTTCCCCTGAGCGCTCCACACCTGACAGGATACTGCTGAAATCAAAGGATATTCTTTCGAATGCGGAATCCTGCAGCTCACGGAGCTGATTAGTAATCATCGCTTTTGTACGTTTGAGATCGTCCAGAGCGAATTCTCCAGCCTTCATTGCCTCTAGCTGCTCACGTATTATTTTTACAGCACGCTCATAGTTGGCAACCTCAATGCCCGATTGGAGCGTGAGAATACCTTTGTGACCATCCAAACGAGAGGATGCATAATAGGCCAAGCTTGCCTTCTCTCGTACATTAACAAACAGCTTAGAGTGCGGAAAAGCACCCAACAAACCGTTATAGACAAGCAACGCTGCGTATTGCTCGCTTCCATAGGTTACTCCGACACGCAAGCCCATGTTTAGCTTTCCTTGACCGATATCAAGCCGCTCTACGATGGTTTGAACTTCAGAACGTGCTGGCTTTACCTCCGGTGCTGTATAGCTAGATGGCTGTCCTGACGGCAGCTTAAAGGACTTAGCGACTAAAGCTTGAACCTCTTCTAGAGTCGTATCTCCCGAAACATATAAGTCGAAGGAAGCCTCTTGCAGCCACTTCTTATAAGCTTCATAAAGAGAATCTGCGTTTAAGGCAGCCAGCTCATCCTTGCGTCCTAGAGCAGGAAGACTGAACGGCTCATTTTTGCACATTTCTTCAACACAGCGCTCAGAAGCATAACGGATTTTATCGTTAATAATCGCATCAATCCGTTTGCTTACTGTTGTTTTCTCAGCCTCAACATATTTGCTCCGAAACTTGCCACTACTATCTAGCGCAGGCGAAGTCACAACCTCACCTAGGAAGCTTAATGCTTCGCCTAGTAAGGAATCCGTTACAGAGACAAACCTATCGTTAATAATATCCAGCCGAAATTGGACGATTTGATGCTCGCCCCGTTTGTACAAGTCAAAGCCGAATCCCGCGCCATATAAATCATCCAGGCGCTCGCGGAAAGCGATCGTTTCCGGGTAGGTCTCTGTACCTCTTCTCAGAACAAAAGGGGTAAGCGCAATTGGCGTTACCCCGGCATTGGACAATGGTACTCCTGCAAACAGAGACAATGCGAATGTTTTAAACCGCTTGGTCGGCAATACGTGCAGACGTAACCGACCCCATGTACCTCTCTGGAACTGTTCCGACATCATCTCAAGCCCCTTTGGCTATAATCGCTTCGAAAGCGTCCATCGTGTTATTTCAGCCCCATTCTAACCGATTGGACAAGCAGGAAGCAAATGTTGGAAATGCATGGCTTGATCGCAACCCTGAATGGTCAATCTTTAATGGGGGTCGCACTTGTTAATTATACTAACGACAGAAGATATGCTTGCCTATTGTCTTGTACTGTGGACGAGTCCATATCCATTTGGAAGTAGCTGTCTCTGGATTAAAGTAATAGAGGCAGCCATCACTTGGGTCCCAACCACTAACAGCGTCTTTGACCGCTTTTTTGGCAGTCTCGTTGGGTTCAAGATTAATCTGACCATCAGCTACTGCTGTGAAGGCGCCCGGCTGGTATATAACGCCTGATGCCGTATTCGGGAACTGCGATGACTTTACACGATTAATAATAACCGCTGCTACCGCAACCTGACCGACATACGGTTCTCCTCGCGATTCTCCGTAAACGGCATTAGCCATCATCTTAAGGTCTTTCTCCGTAAAGCCGAGATTGTTAGATGCAGGTAGCTTATTGTCGTTCCCACCTGTTGGCGCTGTTGAAGGCGCGCCTCCAGTGTTACCCCCAGTCTGTGGTAAATCTGCAGCCGTAGGCTTCCAATCCTTCGTCGCTGTCCACAGCTTCAGCTTTGTCTTTGCACCTACGACTCCATCAGACTTCATTCCGAACTTCCACTGGAACCAGGTAACCGCATTTTTGGTACTCGCACCAAATTGACCGTCTACCGCTCCATTAAAAAATCCAAGTGCTTTCAGTCTTCCTTGCAGCTCATAAATATCTTTGCCGGCTGAGCCTTCTTTGAGAATGGCACTACTGAATGTTTCACGGCTTTGCGAGCTGTGCTGCAGCGTGTATAGGCCAAGAAGACCGAATACAACGCAAAATGTCAAAATCACTAGACGATAACTCACTAGAGGTCACGCCTTTCTGGGTCCATGTTGTGTGTTCTCGAACGTTAGTATGAGAAAGGTGAAAGGCTCTTATACCCATAATTGCAAGCAAAAAGCCCGCAACCCAAAAATTTAGGTTAAACGGGCTTTACTAGTTAGGATGGGATACGTTGCTGGTACTGCTCCATCGTCATAAGAACCTCACGGGGCTTGCTGCCCTCATAAGGGCCGACAATGCCTTTAGCCTCCATCGAGTCGATAAGTCTCGCCGCGCGCGTATAACCGATACGCATGCGCCTCTGAAGCAGTGATACAGAGGCCTGCTTAGCTTCGAGCACGATTTGAACCGCCTGATCGAACAGCTCATCCAATTTTTCTTCCGCAGAGTCTCCGAATGTATCGTCAACCTCCGGAACAAGATCATCAACATATTCCGCTTCGGCTTGACCACGACAATAGCTGACTACCGATTCTACCTCACCATCGGATAAGAATGCTCCCTGCACACGGATAGGCTTGGAAGCTCCCATAGGTAGGAATAGCATATCTCCTCGACCCAGAAGCTTCTCCGCACCGACCATATCCAGAATCGTCCTTGAATCGACTTGCGAGGATACACCAAATGCAATACGACTTGGAATGTTAGCTTTGATAACCCCTGTAATAACGTCAACCGAAGGTCTTTGTGTCGCAATTATCAAGTGAATACCAGATGCCCGCGCCATCTGGGCTAGTCGGCAAATCGCATCCTCGACATCACCCGCCGCAACCATCATTAAATCTGCGAGCTCATCCACGATAACTACGATATAGGGAAGCACAGCGTCTGGATTGTTGCCGCTTAGCATTAAAGCATTGTAGCCTTCAATATTTCTTGTCGCCGATTTGGAAAATTTCTCGTATCTCTTTTCCATCTCCACTACAATTTTCTTAAGTGCAAGAGAGGCTCTGCGCGGATCCGTAACGACAGGAGCGAGCAGATGAGGAATGCCATTGTACACATTAAGCTCAACCATCTTAGGATCGATCATAAGAAATTTCACTTCGTCTGGGTTTGCTTTATAAAGCAAGCTTGTAATAATTCCGTTAATACATACGGATTTCCCAGATCCAGTCGCCCCCGCAACGAGTAGATGGGGCATTCTAGCCAGATTACCGACAATAGGCTGACCTGAAATGTCTCGTCCAAAAGCAATTGTCAGCTTCGCTGTAGATTCTTGGAACGGTTGAGTCTCCAGCACTTCTCGAAGGGTTACTACGCTAACTTCATTGTTAGGAACTTCAATTCCAATAGCTGCCTTCCCTGGAATTGGCGCTTCCATCCGAATGTCCTTGGCTGCAAGTGCTAAGGCTATATCATCCGTCAAGCTAACAATTCGGCTAACCTTTACCCCAACATCCGGCTGCAGCTCGTAGCGGGTAACCGCAGGACCACGGGCAACATCCAGTACCTTGGCCCTAACTCCAAAGCTTTCTAGAGTCGCTTCTAGCTTACGAGCTATGCTCATATAATCAGCTGGATTGCTTGATTTATTTCCGCCAGCAAGCTTATCGAGCAAATTCATCCCAGGTAAACGATATGGCTTAGGTATTTTCTTCACTGGTTTCAGCTCTGGAGTGACGACTACCGCTGCAGCCGATACTTCATCCTTATCCAGCTCCACGTCCAAGTCTGCATCGAGATCGGCTTCAGCATTAGGAAGTGGAGTGTCCGACTCGATTTCTAGTGGCAACGACTGCTGACCTAATTCAGAATCCTCGTCCCACTTTGGGTCGGGATAGCTTTGTGCTGTAAAATCTGTAAACCTCGGCGCTTCAGGCTGTTGGATTTCTTGCTCTTCAGCCTCATCCTCTTCCTCGTCCTGAGGAATTTCTTCAGGCATCGGTATATCCTTTTGATTTTTCTTAGTTGATGTAAAGCCTATGACTGTTGCCGGTTTGCCAGAATAAACAGTTGGCTCATCAGCGTCCCAAGTCTCCTCTTGCGTAGCATCCTCTTCCCTCTCAGGTTTGCCATGGAACAGTTGGAAAAATAGCGGTGTTTTTCTCACTCTAGGTGTAAGCGTCTGCTCGTCCAACTCATCATCCACAGGCAACATCGGGACAACTGCTTGTGCTGGCGATTTATTAGCTTTTCCAGTCTTTTTCACAGGAGTAGCTTTCACAGCAAGCAATTTGCGACCAGATGACAGGCGTGCTGCTAGTAAAGGCATAACTCTAAGTATGAACAAACGTATGCTTCGCCCAATTTCAACATAAGAACGATTTGTAATAAGCATGATAGCAATCGCAATTTCGATGATAAGAACAAATTTGGCACCGTAGTACCCAAACAACCAATAAAGTACAGAATATTGCAGAGCACCGACAATCCCGCCGCCAACATCTACGTTAAATACTTTAAGATTTGCCGAGGAAGGCGCTTGCCAAAGCATTTCCTTAAGCTGAGCCATTGTCTGATTAACGATGCTTGCAGGAGTCAGGGCTACAGATTCGATGGCCCCAAAGCTATTATCAATAGCTGCCATAGCGCTCCACAATGAAACGACCAATGAAACTAAAACAAAGCCAGAACGCTTTGACGTCCAGCCTCTTGGCCAACTTCGTTTAATCATGACGTATAGCCCTATCCATATGCCCGCCAAACCAAGCAAATAATAATGCTTGCCCAGTAAAAACCCGAATAGCTTGGAAAGTGAACGACCAACCGCAGCTTCTCCCGAGATGGCAATAACAGATAATGTAATTAAAAGAATACCGTAAACCTCATATTTCAAGCCCGATCCGAACGAAGCTCTTTTCTTTTTGCGCTTGGCCAAATTTGCCACCTCCCGGTTCAACATTATATCACAGTTGGTGGGAGGTTGGCAGATATCCTAGCTTACATCAGTTCTTATATCCCAAACCCGGAAAAATCAATAGCTGCAGAGGGTTCTGAAGTCGGATAATAACAGATCGTTTGACCCGGTGTGAAGTGGGATTGCAAATAACTGTTTAGTGGCGCCGACAGCAATCTCTCAATGCGTCCGATTCCCGGCGCGACAGGCACTAGCTGTAAGGTTACCCCTTGTATGGTCACTTCTACAAAAGGTCCAGGAGTATTTTGAATCCCGTCCAGCACTAGCTCCAATGGCATTGCCGTATATAAAGTCATCTCTGTCCCCCCCCTATACGCTACTTTGCTTACGTTCCATAATTCGCCGATTCAGCTCTCTTAGCGCCTCTCCAAGCCCACCCACCGCATCAATTAATCCATGCTTAACTGCATCCCCGCCAATGACAGTTGTTCCGATATCCCTCGTCAATTCCCCCGTTTTGAACATAAGGCTTTTGAAGGTCTCGTCTGAAATTCGAGAATGACGGGTTACAAAACGGGTTACTCTGTCCTGCATTTTATCCAAGTATTCGAATGTTTGAGGTACTCCAATTACAAGCCCATTCATCCTAATGGGATGTATGGTCATAGTAGCAGTTTCGGCAATAAGGGAATAATTCGCTGAGACAGCAATCGGCACACCGATGGAGTGACCGCCTCCAAGCACGATTGTCACTGTAGGCTTAGTCATGGAGGCAATAATTTCAGCAATCGCCAGCCCTGCTTCGACGTCTCCCCCTACTGTATTCAGCAGGACGAGGAGCCCTTCCACTTTAGGGTTTTGCTCGGCAGCTACAAGCTGTGGGATAACATGCTCATATTTGGTCGTTTTATTTTGCGGTGGGAGCATGAGATGCCCTTCAATCTGACCGATAATCGTCAGACAAAAAATGTTGCTTTCCCCTGAAGGAAGGGAGGTTTGGCCTAGCTGAACAATGGATTCTGTTACTGTATCTGTTTTACGCTCTTCTTCGGAGACATTCGGCTGCTCTGCGCCATCCCCTGGTTTCGCTTCATTTTCACTCATGATATGGCCTCCTAGTATGCGCGGCTTGACATAGTATGGGCGTTCCACCCTACTTTATCCTCATGAGCTTCATTGCATAAACAAAAACCGCTTCCCTACCGTATAGACGGTGGAAAACGGTTTTATATGAGTGTGGGGTTAAATGTTCTACACTTCCATGATGATCGGCAAGATCATCGGTCTTCTTCTCGTCTGTTCGTACAAGAAACGTCCTAGCGCATCTTTGACATTAGTCTTAAGCGATGCCCATTCGTTAACGTTTTCATTCATGAGCTTATGCAAAGTATTCGTTACAATGCGGTTAGCTTCCTCCAGAAGTCCTTCTGACTCCCGAACATATACAAAGCCTCGTGATATAATATCTGGTCCCGACATAATTGTGCCATCTTGCTTACTAAGCGTTACGACGACAACAAGAATTCCATCCTGAGACAATAGCTTACGATCACGAAGTACGATATTACCAACATCGCCCACACCTAATCCATCAATCAGTACATTACCTGCAGGAATTTTCCCTGCTTTCCGAGCAGAACCATTCTGAATTTCAACCGTATCCCCATTGTCTAAGAGGAAAATATTTTCCTTAGGAATTCCTACGGCTTCAGCAAGCAGACCATGATGGCGAAGCATTCTGTATTCACCGTGAATCGGTATGAAATATTCCGGACGCATAAGATTCAGCATGAGCTTAAGCTCTTCTTGGCTACCATGTCCAGATACGTGAACGCCTGATACGGAGCCTGGACCATAGATGACACTTGCACCTAAACGCATTAACTCATCCACAGTTCGTCCAACGTACTTTTCATTACCTGGGATCGGAGTAGCTGCAATGATGACCGTATCACCTGGTAAAATGTCTACTTTACGATGTGTAGAACGAGCCATCCGCGTTAATGCAGACATCGGTTCACCCTGACTACCCGTAGAAAGAATGACAACGCGATCAGCAGGAAGCTTGTTTACTTCTTCTGGCTCGATTAGCATACCTTCAGGTATGGTCAAATAGCCAAGCTCTGATGCAATGCTAACTACGTTTACCATGCTTCTGCCGATTACAGTCATTTTACGACGTGTTTCTGCGGCAGCGTTAATAACTTGTTGAATCCGATGTACGTTAGACGCGAAGGTTGCAACAACGACACGTTGTTTGGCACTGCGGAATAGCGACTCGAATTCTTTACCGATATTGCTTTCTGAAGGTGTGTATCCTGGACGTTCAGCGTTTGTACTATCAGACAATAGAGCTAGTACGCCACGGCTACCTATAGCAGCCATCTTCTGCAGATCGGCGAATTGCTCATTAACTGGAGTATGATCAAACTTGAAGTCACCTGTATGCACAACCAAGCCTTCTGGTGTTTCCAAGCACACGCCCACAGAATCCGGAATACTGTGATTTGTACGGAAGAAGCTGGCCTTAATCGTACCCAATGTCAATTCCGATGATTCATTGATCAAATGACGTTTGGTATCGCCCAGCAATCCCGCTTCTTTCAGCTTGTTTTCTATCAAGCCTAGCGTGAGCTTAGTTCCGTAGATCGGAACATTAAGCTGCTTCAGTACATAAGGAAGGCCACCAATATGGTCCTCATGTCCATGAGTTATCAGAATTGCGCGAACTTTATCGCGATTTTCTAATAAATAACTGATATCCGGGATGACTACGTCGATTCCAAGCATCTCTTCTTCCGGAAATTTCAGACCAGCATCTACGACCACGATGTCGTTACTATACTGGATGCAATACATGTTTTTGCCGATTTCGCCAACGCCACCGAGCGCGAAAATCAGTAATTTATCTGTGTTGTTTTTCTTTGACACCTCTAGTACCTCCTAAATCAATTCGACGTTCCCGATCGATATGAAATTTTCAATTTGCTAAAATATTAGCCGCACCCAATCACTCTCAATCATTATACATGAAGCAAAACAAGAAATACAAGATCGACGATTTTATCTTTTCCTTGAATAAAAAACGGCTTTGCCGTCCTCAAGACGTCGGTATACGTTTGTATTGAGCGATAAGATGAGTATAAAGACATTGAAATTTATACTGTCTTATCGTACTAAAAAAACCGATATCCTGAGGATATCGGTTTTCGCAAATTAACGACTGAGCGACCGACGGACCCCTTAATTACCTTTAAACAGGTTTTGCAGGAAACTCGCTTCCGCATCATTTACTGACACTAATGGCAACCGTACTCCGCCAACAGGTAAACCGCGCAAGGAAAGTGCGTATTTGACAGCAACCGGGTTTGGAACCGGATGCGGGCAACTAAATAGTCCTTTAAAGACTGGAAACAGCTTTGCATTTAGCGCAGTTGCTTCCTTAACATTGCCTTCCAAATAAGTTGCAATTAAATCCTTCATTTGCGCCCCTATCAAATGACTTGCGACGCTTATAATGCCGAATCCACCTACTGATAAGGTGGGAAGTGTAATCGCGTCGTCTCCGCTATATAGGACGAATCCTTCTGGAGCACCACTAACGATTTCAGTCATTTGCTCTAAACTAGCGCATTCCTTGGTAGCCACGATATTTGGAATTTGTGCCAAACGCAGCGTAGTCTCTGTTGAAATACTCACAACTGTACGTGAAGGAACATTATATATGATTATCGGTAAAGTAGTCGCTTCCGCGATAGCACGAAAATGCTGATAAATGCCTTCTTGGCTTGGCTTATTGTAGTATGGGGCAACGATTAATATCCCATCGACGCCAACTGCTTCGGCTTTCCTCGTTAAATTCACCGAGTGCGCAGTCTCATTACTACCCGTACCCGCGATAATTTTACAGCGACCTGCTGCATACTTAACGGAAAAATCGAACAGTGCAACCTTTTCCTCATCAGTCAAGGTAGGGGACTCGCCCGTTGTACCAGAAATAACAAGACTATCGGTTTTTTGTTCGTTAATTAAATAATCAATCAACCGTCCGGTCGCTTCCCAATCAATATTTAATTGTTCGTCAAACGGTGTTACCATTGCAGTAATTAATCGCCCGAAACTCATTACTATTTCCTCCTTATTCCCAATGAATAAATCTATCTAGCCATTTTTAAGTAAGATGTAGTCCGAAAGCTGTATGCAAGGCTTGCAACGCTTCAGCCAAGTCATTTTCGGATATAAGCACCCAAATCGTTGTATTGGAATCTGCGGATTGTAAAATTGGAATGCTGGAGTTTGTTAAAGCCTCTACTATGACAGCCATGACTCCAGGCTCTCCGTTCATGCCGCCTCCAATAACGGATACTTTGGCACATCCTTTACGGATATGTGGCTCAAATCCTAAACCTTGTAACAGCTGCAATGCCATTGGTGTGTCGTCTTCAGAAACCGTATAGTGAACGCCCGTTGGCATGACATTAATAAAATCAACACTGATTTCATGTCTGGCCATAGCGCGAAATACTCGTAATTGCAAATCTGCCAAACCATCATGGTTTATTACACCTAATTGCGTGACACCTCGTACATGAGCAAGTCCAGTTACTGTTCGATCAAACCAAATCCCTTTATTTCGTAGAGCTTGAGTATGAGTGACCAGTGTTCCTTCTCCCTCAGAGAAAGTAGAGCGAACTCGGATCGGAATTCCGGCTTTCATTGCAATTTCTACAGCTCTGGGATGGATTACTTTTGCCCCATTTTGCGCCATATTACAAATTTCTTCATAGCTAACGGCAGCTAGAGGCTTGGCATCGCTAACCCATCGCGGATCCGCAGTAAGTATTCCATCTACATCGGTATAAATGTCTACAATGTCTGCATTTAAAGCGGCTCCTACAGCAGTAGCTGTCGTATCGCTTCCACCCCGGCCGAGTGTAGTCATTTCGCCGTCCGTCGTCATCCCCTGAAATCCAGTAACTATTACGATTTTGCCTTCTTCAAGCTGGCGCCTCATTTTATGTTGCTTAATATCAATGATGCGAGCGGAACCGAAGCGATCATCTGTCATAATCCCTGCCTGTCCTCCAGTTAGAACAACAGAAGAAAAACCTTTAGCATGGAGCAGACTGCAAAGCACAGTAGCAGATATTAATTCCCCGCAGGAGAGCAGTAAATCCCGCTCCCGCGAGGGTAATGAATTGCCATTATGACGTACAAGTTCAAGTAATGAGTCTGTCGCATAGGGCTCACCGCTTCGTCCCATTGCTGAGACGACAACGACGATGTTAAGGCCAGCTTCATACTCACGAATGATATGTCGAAGGACATGATATCTACCTTGCTCATCTGATAGCGATGTCCCGCCGAATTTCTGCACGATCAGTTCCATCTTTTCTTCCTCCGCTCTGCTAGCACACAAATGAGATAGATAAGAGTAAGAAAAGAAGAGGACCAATGCTGCAATTAGCTATTATTGTTTAGGAATTGCGATGTACTCCGCAATTTGTACCGCGTTCCAAGCAGCACCCTTAAGGAGATTGTCGGATACGATCCACAGATTTAAGGCACGAGGATTGGATAGATCACGGCGCACGCGACCGACGAATACATCGTTCTTGCCAGCTGCATCCGTAGCTAGTGGGTATTGCTGACCAGAAGGATCATCGACAAGCGTAATTCCTGGAGAATCAGATAACAATGCTTTAATTTCCTCAACGTCGAAATCGTTCTTTAATTCAACATATACGGATTCGGAGTGACCATATGTGACAGGAACTCGTACGCATGTCGCAGTTACTTCCAATGCTTCGTCGCCCATAATCTTTTTCGTTTCACGAATCATCTTCATCTCTTCCAAAGTAAAGCCGTTATCTTGGAACTTGTCGATTTGTGGAATAACATTAAAAGCAATCTGGTGCTTCACAGGTAAGGAAGAAACAGGTAGGATACCTGGATTGGAATCATTACCAGCCAGAACCTCACCGGTTTGGCGAAGCAATTCAGTAACTGCTGAAGCTCCAGCTCCAGACACGGCCTGATATGTCGAGACAATAATTCTCGAAATACCAAAGCGATCATAAAGCGGCTTTAATGCTGCCACCATCTGAATGGTAGAGCAGTTCGGGTTAGCAATAATACCTTTGTGTTCGCTGATTTTATCGATATTGACCTCAGGAACGACAAGCGGTGTTTCCGGATCCATACGATAAGCGTTTGTATTATCAATACAAACAGCACCATGCTCAACGGCATGGGGAATGAGGGCTTTACTCACATCCCCGCCAGCGCTGAATAAGGCAATATCCACCCCACGAAAGCTTTCCGGTGTGGCCTCCTCAATCGTTATTGGTTCTCCTTTAAATTCAACCTTTGTTCCCGCTGAACGAGCAGACGATAATAGCTTTAAGCTGGCAATCGGGAAGTTTCGTTCTTCAAGTAATCTGCGGATTTGTTCCCCAACGGCACCGGTCGCTCCCACGACGGCGACATTAAACAACTGTTGTGTCGACATTTAGTATTTTCTCCCCTCGGATGCGGCAAAGTATATCTCAAGCGTGTAAGAAACGCTCTATGAGTAATGGTTGCAATTGTGTTCCTTTTAGTGCAGCTTCGCAGGTTTCCATTACAAGATCCATTCTAGCAACTAGAGAATTGGGCTTAGCAATTGGATTATCCTGTCCATACGGCACAAAGTAAATATTTTTCATATTCAGCAGCTTAGCGATATTACCAGCGTTTAGACCTAAGCCATCGTTAGTCGATATGGCCAGCACCAAAGGTCTTTGATTCCGCATTTGCGATTTGGCCGCCATCAGCACCGGTCCATCTGTCATAGCATTAGCTAGCTTGCTAGTAGTGTTACCGGTACAAGGTGCAATCGTCAAAATGTCCAACCGTTTAGAAGGACCTAATGGCTCAGCATCTACAATAGTGGAAATGATCTCATTTCCTGTGATGGAGCGTAATGATTCCTGCCAATGATTTGATGTTCCAAATCGAGTATCTGTAGTCATTATCGTTGAGGAAACGATTGGTACAACATTAGCACCTGCGTCTACAAACCGCTGAATTTGCGGCATAATTTCCTCTAACGTACAATGAGAACCTGACAGCGCATAGCCTACGGTAATCCCGTGCCAATTCATGGTTTATTCCCCCGTAATCGGTTGTCTTCCAGAATAATCTGGGTTAGACTGTTCGCGATGATTCGACCGGCTGTCTTTGGAGCTACAATTCCGGGTAGTCCGGGAGCGAGCAATGCTTTAATTCCTCTCTTCTCGGCAAAACGGAAATCAGTACCTCCAGGCTTTGATGCCAGGTCGATAATACAGGCGCGCAGGGGAAGTTGTAAGATCACTTGTGCTGTGACTATCATAGTCGGAATTGTATTAAAAATCAAGTCGATATTCCCCGCCTGACGCGCTAATTCAGCCATATAAAACGGCTCAAAACCCATCTCAAACGCACGCGCGAACGCTTCATCGCGACGCACTCCAACCTTGACGTGTGCACCAACTGCCTGAAGTATCCGTGCCATTGTAAACCCTGTTCTCCCAAGACCAAGCACGATACACTTTGAATCATGGATCGTAATATCAGTATTCTGAATAGCCATCATCAATGCGCCTTCCGCCGTCGGAATCGAATTATAGATAGCCACGTCATCTCGTTCAAACAACTCAATGAGCTCCAGATGGTATTTTTCACAAAGCACACGCAAAAAGGGTTTAGCCATACCCGTTATCACCTTGCAGTGTGTGGGAATCTCAGCAAGATGAGCATCAGTAAGCTTTAGTTCCCGATTGGTAAAAAGTGATGGTATAATTCCCTCGTCATCAGTACCAACCGCTGGTAATACTAACGCATCTGCCTGCTTCAATATATCCGGTGACCACTCCGCTTTAACTACACCACTAAAAGGAGTATCCAACGTATCGAAGCCCACAATCGTGACAGAGGCATCCAACTCCGTCAACCGCCGAATCACTTCCAACTGCCGGGCATCTCCACCAGCGAGCACAATGTTTACTCCTGTAAGTATTGCAGCCCCCTCCTTTCGGCATTCTTGCATAGCACATCGTATGCATACGCCTACCATGGGGTGACTTCCCTATCGTCTACATCTTACAACCATTATCCCACTCGCTCAGTTTGACCTCCATGGTCTCCTTCCTGTTATATGTTGCTCTAGCCATTATCCCTTCCCGTCAGTTTGACCTCCATAGTCTCCCACCTGTTATAGATTACTCTAGCCATTATCCCTCCCGTCAGTTTGACCTCCATAGTCTCCTTCCTGTTATAGATTGCTCTAGTCATTATCCCTCCCGTCAGTTTGACCTCCATAGTTTCCTTCCTGTTATAGATTGCTCTAGTCATTATCCCTTTACCTCAGTTCGAGCATATCTATTTCCAATTTGCAGCGTCCCCTTTCTTCTAACTCTCTCCCCCCAACTCTATTCTCTATTTTATCGCGTATAAGCACTATCCCTTTGTCTCAGTAACACTTGTAAAACTAATTGGATTTATGTAATTTTTTTCAATAAATTACTTTAAATAAGAACATGCGTTTGGTATAATTAAAGAGAACATACGTTCCACTCAGGAGGGATATTAATGGATCAGCCCGCTTCATTTCAAACACTTTGCCTATCCTCTACAGATGAGCAGTTTTGGGTACAGATGATCTATAATGCAAGATGGCCAGATGGATTTTGTTGTCCCTCTTGTGGCAATCGTCATGCCTATTCGATCCTTACTCGTAGGCTCCCTCTCTATGAATGCAGCTCCTGTCATGTGCAGACCTCTTTAACTAAAGGAACAATTATGGAAGGAAGCCGCACTCCACTTAGGCTCTGGTTACTCGCAATACACCTTCATTCTCAGCCAGAAGGTATCAATGCTTTGAGATTAGCTTCTATTATAGGAACGACATACAAAACATCCTGGTTAATTTGTCATAAAATTCGCCACGCGATGTCAAAATCAGATGAATCTGATTTATTAAAGGGACTGGTCCGCATTAATTTTGCTCAATATGGCACTCCATATAACCCAACCATCTATCGACACCCTCAAGAGCAACCTCTACTCATCGGCGCTACAATAAACGAACAGGGCGAATACGCACATATTAAAATAAAACAAGCGGTTGAAGAGTGTTCTTACTCCCAATTTACTTGCCCCTTAGACAAACATCCCTTTATTCGCAAACATGTCGATTCCACCGCTAAGGAAATCATTGCGGTTACCCTTAAATACAGTAAAAATCGAAACAGGCAGCTCCTACAAATCTGCAACAGTGCCTCCAACTGGATTAATGATTTATTCATGGGCATTGGACCCAAGCATTTACAAGCATATCTAGATCAATATTGTTATCATTTCAATCGCTCTGTGCAAAACCAGCAAGGATTACAGCATTTATTGAAAATCTGCACATCAACAGCCACCATAATTTATCCAGAACTCATCCGCAAATCAAACATCAAACCTAAATTGCGAGTTCAGTATGCCAACTACCTTAAATCTGTAAGCTAGTTTTAAAATAATACTGGACATTCTTACACTCTATTTTGATTCCGTTTAATCTCATTCCTCTTTCCTCATTCTTGTTGTCTCATCTGACTTAGTAGTCGGTTTATTAAACCATTCTTCGAATTGGTTTGGTTTATTGATCATTGAATTATATATGTTTTAATGATATTAAAATCACTTATTGATTTTAGACTCCCTTTTTCTTCATGCAGTTCTTCCTCATAGACTTCAAACTGAGCAAAGGGGATAGTGGTCATACGCGAAAATTAAGTGGATAACCGCAATGCGTTCACTAAGTCATGGGGATAGCAGCTGTACGAGATAATTAAATTAGGTCGACTTGAACGTGGGAGCATTGAGCGGAGGGTATAGTGGTCATACGCGAAAATTAAGTGGATAACCGCAATGCGTTCACTGAGTCATGGGGATAGCAGCTGTACGAGATAATTAAATTAGGTCGACTTGAACGTGGGAGCATTGAGCGGAGGGTATAGTGGTCATACGCGAAAATTAGGTGGATAACCGCAATACGTGCACTGAGTCACGGGGATAGTGGCTGTATAAGAGAATTAGGTGGTATTGAATGGGGAATCACTGAGCGGAGGAGACAGCGGTCGTACGCGAAAATTGAGCGAGAATACAATAAAACAGCCTAACATGGAGTTTGTTCCAAGTTAGGCTGCTGCTATTAATAGCTATGATGTATACAATTATTTGCCTGTGTGTCCGAAGCCGCCTTCACCGCGGACTGTATCTGATAGCTCTAGGACTTCCTCTAAAGTTACTTGAGGTACGCGTTGGAAGACAATCTGAGCGATGCGTTCGCCGCGTTCAATGGTGAATGGCTCCTGGCCTAAATTAATGAGCAGAACCTTTACTTCACCACGATAATCAGCATCAATTGTTCCAGGTGAATTTAAGCAGGTAATCCCGTGCTTGTAGGCCAATCCACTGCGAGGTCGAATTTGAGCTTCGAGCTCTCTGGGCATTGCCATTGCAAAACCGGTCGGTATTAATGCCCGCTCTCCCGGACTTAGAATAACAGGCTCACCTACTGCTGCATGCACATCAAATCCAGCTGCCCATTCCGACATTTGGCGTGGCAGCTGTACATCTTCATTCCCCGGCAGACGTTTCAACTGAATTGGATACAATGAATTCCCTCCCGCTTCCCGACAGCACTTTCTTATTGGCGCCTACCAGCGCAACAGCACAAGGCTGGGCCATCATATCTTCCATTATTGCTTTAACATCAGAAAGCTCGACTTGGTCTATCCGTTCTAGCATCTCATCCAAAGTATAATGACGGCCAAGCATTAACTCGTTCTTTCCTAAACGGTTCATGCGGCTGCTAGTACTCTCCAAGCTTAAAATCAGATTGCCTTTTAGTTGCTCCTTGCCACGATGGAGCTCCTGTTCGTTCATACCCGTAGCGGCAAGTTCATTAAGTAATTCCATCGTTATATCATAAACTTCCTGCGTTTGTTTCGGCGCTGTTCCTGCGTATACCGTAAACAGACCATTATCAGCATAAGAGGAATGATAGGAATACACAGAATAAGCAAGCCCACGTTTTTCTCGAACCTCTTGGAACAACCGCGAGCTCATTCCGCCACCAATCGTATTATTCAATAAAATCATGGCATACAGATTAGGCGATTTAATTGTTGAGCCTGGGAAGGTTAGACATAGATGATTTTGCTCCGTCTTCTTCTTGTGAAACAATGCTTTAGAATGAAAGACAGGAACTTCCAGGGATACATCCTTGCTATGTACATCAAATCTGCCGAAATGCTTCTCAAGCAGCTCCAGTACCTCTGGCCCTACATTTCCTGCTACGCTTATTACCGTGTTTTCAATACTATATCGCTCACCCATATATTTTCGTAAATCCGCAGACCCCATGGCATTCAGACGCTCGACTGTCCCAAGAATGGAATAGGCTAACGGGTGGTCCTGATAGGCAGCACGAGAAGCCAAATCATGAACGGTATCGTCTGGAGTATCCTCATACATCGATATCTCTTCGAGGATAACGTTTTTTTCTTTAGCTAATTCCCCGTCCGCAATCTGGGATTCAAAAAACATGTCGGATAGAATATCTACCGCAATCGGTAAATGTGTATCCAGCACTTTAGCATAATAACAAGTATATTCCTTGGAGGTAAAGGCATTAACATTGCCACCAATACCATCGAATAAATCTGCTATATCCTTCGCACTATGGCGCTTAGTCCCTTTGAAAAGCATATGTTCAACGAAATGGGAAATTCCGTTGTTATTTAGATCCTCATAACGGGAGCCTGTTTTCACCCATATTCCAAACGATACTGACCGGCAGGTTGGTATCTGTTCGATCATCACGCGCAAGCCGTTTTTGAGCTCATATTTGTTCATCCGATTTCCCCCTTTACTTAAAGCTTAACAAACAGTGATACCACTATATCAAATTCCGACAGCTGTCACAACCGCTCCTCTATCCGTTCTGGGGAGAGCGTTTCTGAAACCGTCCCTAGTACATATCCCTTTGCCTTAATTGCCTTAATCATGCCTTTTAATGCTCCTTGCGAGGCAGCTGTAGGATGCATCAAGATCATTGTACCTGGTCCAACTTTTCTGGATACTTTATCGACTATTGTCCATGATTGAGGTTTTTGCCAATCAACCGTGTCCAATGTCCATAAAACCGTTCTTAACCCGAACTCAGAAGCTACCTTAACCGTATTTGAATTATAATCTCCAGAAGGAGGTGCGAACCACACATTAGATGCGCCTAATTTCTTCAAAAGCGCTTCCGTCTTGCCTATTTCCTCGCGTTGTCGGGTCATCCCAAGTTGACTCATATTAGGGTGAGAATACGCATGATTAGAAACCTCGTGACCTTGCTTAATAATGCTCTGAGCCATTTCCGAGTTTTTAGACAACCACTTCCCGTCAAAGAAAAAGGTTGCTTTTACATTAGCTGCCTTTAATGTTGCGAGCATTGGAGGCAGAAATTCATCTCCCCAAGCCACATTTATCATTAAAGCGACCATTGGTTTGGCAGGATTCCCTCGATAAATAGGTTGGAGCGGTAAATCCTTCAGATCTACCTTTGGTTTCAAAACGCGATAAACCCATGGAAAACCGTGTTCACCACCTGTAGTTAAACCAAGCGCTTTAGCCTTGCTGTAAGTCGCTTCCACGTCTACTTCTCTGCCGTTGTAACCGGGAATTGCCTTCCAAATCCGGTCGATGACAGCGTCGACCGGTAGTTCATTATGCTTGGGTGCTTCCGCTTTAATCCAGATCATTAATTGATCATTGGAATTATCCTGACCTAGTGCTTCAGCTGAGACCATCTGTAACTTAACCGCTTGTACATAAGTCTTTATTGGACCCCTTGTCCCAGCTAATAGTATAGCTAAGAGGCATAGCAGCATTAACGCTAGCAATGTGTAAGACGACTTTCTATTCATATGGCTCACCCCCGTCTTGTCCCGATGCCCTGCATCATACTATGCCACGATAACGGAGTTTATGAGTGAGCTTCCCATTCCTTTACTTATTTATACAAAACAAAAAGAGACCTTCTTATTGGAGTCTCTTTTGTCATACCTGTTATTCAATTCAAAACAAAGATGGTTATACGGAAACTTGCTCAGAGCTAAGTAAAGCTTTGCGGGACAAATTAATACGACCCATATTATCGATTTCCGTAACTTTCACTTCGATTTGATCGCCGATGTTAACGACATCCTCCACTTTAGCAACCCGCTCGTTAGAAAGCTGGCTGATGTGAATGAGCCCATCCTTGTTCGGCAAAATTTCTACGAAGCAACCGAATTTCTCGATTCTCTTAACCGTACCCGTATATACCTCGCCAATGACAACTTCTTTGACGATGCCTTCAATAATTCCACGAGCGCGTTGATTCGCCGCTTCATCCGTCGAGGCAATATAGACAGTTCCATCTTGCTCAATATCTATTTTCACGCCGGTTTCTTCGATGATTTTATTGATGATTTTACCGCCAGAACCAATAACATCACGGATTTTGTCCGGATGAATTTTAAGCGAAATAATTTTAGGAGCATATTTGCTTAATTGTTTACGCGGCTCTTGAATCGCTTCAAGCATTTTACCCAAGATGAACAAACGTCCTTCTTTGGCTTGCTGCAGTGCGTCCGTTAAAATCTGACGATCGATTCCGTCGATTTTAATATCCATTTGGATAGCGGTGATGCCGGCTGCTGTTCCAGCTACTTTGAAGTCCATATCGCCAAGGTGATCTTCCAGCCCTTGAATATCAGTGAGGATGGATGTATGTTCACCATCTTTAATCAATCCCATAGCTACACCAGCAACCGGAGCTTTAATTGGAACACCTGCATCCATCATAGCAAGCGTGCTAGCGCAGATACTCGCTTGGGAAGTGGAGCCGTTAGATTCCAGCACCTCGGAAACAAGACGGATTGTGTATGGGAATTCTATTTCAGACGGCAATACTTTCAATAGTGCTCGCTCGCCGAGTGCTCCATGACCAATTTCACGACGACCAGGCGGACGCAAAGGACGAGCTTCGCCGACTGAGAATGGCGGGAAGTTGTAATGGTGCATAAAGCGTTTGGATTCTTGCGGGCTAACCCCATCCAAAATTTGAACTTCTCCAAGTGGTCCTAACGTACAGATACTTAGAGCTTGTGTTTGTCCACGAGTAAACAACCCAGAACCATGCGTTCTCGGCAGAATGGAAGTGTCGCTTGATATTGGACGGATCTCAGCAAGTCCACGACCATCTGGGCGCACTTTATCATGCGTGATGAGACGACGGACTTCGTTCTTAACAATATCGTACAAAATCTCTTTAACATCCTTTAGCTTGCTCGGCGTCTCCGCGTACACGTTGCTAAAGTGTTCCACTGCTTCACCGTTGATTAGATCAATAGCTTCTTGACGCGCATGCTTCTCAGCAATGCTAACAGCTTGTACTAAGCGAGCCTTCGCGAAGCCTTGAACATCGGCCTCAACAGAAGCATCTACACTATGCAGCTTCACTGCCATCTTCGGTTGACCAGCTATTGCTACCAATTGATCAATGGTATCAACAATTTTTTTGATTTCCTCATGTCCAAACATTATTGCTTCTAGAATGTCGGACTCAGATACTTCATTGGCTTCTGCCTCAACCATCATTATCGCATCACGCGTTCCTGATACAACAACGAACAAGTCACTTACAGCCTCTTGCTCTTGGGTAGGGTTGATAATATACTTACCATCAATCCGACCAACTATAACTCCTCCAACAGGGCCGTTAAACGGCACATTCGAGATAGCTAATGCAGCTGAAGTACCAATCATTGCAGCAATTTCAGGTGCACAATCATGATCTACGCTAAGTACAAGGTTAACGATCTGAACATCATTACGGAAGCCTTCCGAGAACAACGGGCGAATCGGACGATCTGTCAGACGGCTGGACAAGATAGCCTTCTCACTTGGGCGTCCTTCCCGTTTAATGAATCCTCCGGGAATTTTACCTACAGCGTACAAACGTTCTTCATAGTTTACGGTAAGTGGAAAAAAATCAAGATCCTTCGGCTCATTGGAAGCCGTAACAGTGGACAAAACAACTGTATCTCCATAGCGAACGACAACTGCTCCATTCGCCTGCTTAGCGAGTCGTCCCGTTTCCAATTCAAACGAACGGCCGCCTAGCTGCATTTGCACGCGATGTTCCAAACAGATTCCCTCCTTCTAATTTCACGTTATGTAATTTCGACACTCTTCCCATTATTTCCTGCCTAGCCCTAGCTTAGGCATTCAAGCAAAAACAACTGCCGCTGTTTATGAGATAGGAATTGATCTCCCTTATATGGGAAAAAGCAACCTGATGCCGAAAAGAGCGGTGTGCTCTATTCGACGCGGCCAGGTTGCTTTCGTGCGGTAGAAAATTAACGGCGAAGTCCCAATTTTGCAATTAGGGCGCTGTACCGGCTAACATCTTTGTTTTTCAAATATGCTAGTAGCTTACGACGTTGACCAACCATCTTGAGTAGACCACGACGGGAGTGATGATCTTTCTTGTGCTCCCGAAAGTGAGTTGTCAGATTGTTGATGTTCTGCGTAAGGATAGCAATTTGAACTTCCGGAGATCCGGTGTCCGTTGCATGTGTCTTATGCTCTTCAATCAATTCTTGTTTACGCTCTTGTGTCAATGCCATCCTTGTTCACCTCCTTCAATAGAATCGCCATTAGCCACGCAGGCGTCGGTGAGGGCGCTCTGCCAAGCTAAGGTTCTTGTTTACAGATGATCTGGTTATGCACCGATCTCTGCAACGTGATCTAGTATAGCATAATGTGCATTACACATACAATGCTAAACCAGCAGGAAAAGCTATCATTGCCGACTAAATCTTACTTTCTCACACTAAGAATTTCTCTAGCTTCTGCAGCATCGCTCGTAATTTGACCAACTAGCTGTTCAATTGATTCAAATTTTTTCTCCGACCGCAAGAAAGAATGTAACGTCAACGAAAGCTGACGTCCATAGAGATCTCCGTCGAAATCGAACAGATGCGCTTCAAGCCTCAACGCTCCCCCTGGTGCATCGAATGTGGGCCGATAGCCAACATTCAGCACACCTTGGTAACGTCTCTCGCGTGATCCAGAATCAGATAATACGTCAATGTCTATAGCATATACCCCTGACCGAGGAATCACATAGGGCTGCTCAGGCAATACATTCGCCGTTGGGAACCCCAACAGCCTACCTCTAGCATCCCCATGAACGACTAAGCCCTTGATCTCATAAGGCCGTCCTAGAAGCTTAGAAGATTCGCTGCTATCGCCTTCCGCTAGTCGATCACGAATACGAGTGCTGCTTACCTTCTCCCCATCCAAATAGACCGGAGATACGACATGTACTTGGATCTCACCATTTCCATACATACGCAATGCATCCGCATTCCCGGCTCCACGATGCCCAAAGGCAAAATCAAAGCCAACGACGGTTGTCTTCACTCCCAGAGGGACAATAAACGACTTAACGAATTGCTCAGCCGTCACTTCAGAGAAGGCTTGATCGAAGTGAATAATATATGCCGCCTCGACGCCTAACTCCGAAAGAAGGGCCAGCTTGTCCGAGAGCGGAGTAAGAACGGTCTCATACTGCGAGCCGTGACCGAGCACTACTCTTGGGTGCGGATTAAAGGTCATAACTGCAGGTACCAGACCTTGCTCACGCGCTATAGAAACCGCCTGACGAACAACCTCAAGATGCCCAAGGTGGACACCATCGAAGAAGCCAATCGCCAGCGATATTCCATTTGCCTTAGATGCTCCTATAGGTAGAGCACCTGTTACATTCGCTACTGATAGATCATACCGTTCCACCTGATGCCCTCCTGCTCAATCGGACTGACTATAGGCTCTACGTGCCTTCCGGAACGTGGAATACCTTTTCCGGACGGACCGTTTCCCCATTCTCATCAAGAGAGAACAATCCGAGAAAAACCCCATCCGATCGATAAAGCTTCAACAAACCTATTTTATCAGGCGGCGGCTGCAGTCGCAAAGCCTGCACCACTTTCCCCTGAAGAACATGCAAGGATTCAGGATGTGAAGCTATGGCAGAGGGTAGCTCTGTAAGCATCACATCCGGAGCCAATAGCTTCTCCTTCAGACGATCCTGCATTAACAGCTCAGGAATTTCCTCGAGTGTAACGCATTGCTCCTGATTTAACCCAGCACTTTCCGTACGAACGAGCTCAGACATAACCGCGGGAACTCCTAGCTTACGTCCTATATCAACGCATAACGTACGAATATAAGTACCTTTAGAACATACAACAGAAAATGAAAGCTCAGGCTGTTCTCCAGCCATCGATACTTTCAATATATGAATTTCATAAATGCTAACGCGTCTAGAGGGTCTTTCGACCGTAATCCCTTCACGCGCTAACTCATAGAGTCGCTTGCCATTGATTTTAACCGCAGATACCATTGGAGGGGTCTGATCAATCTCTCCAATAAAAGATAGAGCAGCATCAACGATCATCGACTCCGTCAAAAACGAAGCATCCTTCTGCTCGGTGATATTCCCGCTCAAATCCTCTGTATCCGTTGCGATTCCAAACCGTAGCGTTGCTTCATATGTCTTAGGCATTTCTTGCAAGTATTCAACAAAGCGCGTTGAACGTCCGATACAAAGCGGAAGAACCCCCGTCACGGCAGGATCTAATGTACCCGTATGTCCTATCCTCCGAACGCGGACCATCCCCCGGACCTTGGCCACAACATCGTGGGAAGTCCAGCCAGCTGGTTTCCATACTGCAAGAACACCATCTAAATTTTGATCCGGTTGCTGCTTCATTCGCTATCCAACGCTTTCTGTACAATGCTAACAACCTTATTAATAACTTCAGGGAGAGGCTCTGTAAGCCGACAGCCTGCAGCTCGAACATGACCTCCACCGCCAAAGTGCTGCGCAACAGCGGCGACATTAACTCGTCCTGCCGAACGCAAGCTAACCTTAACGGATTCCTGACCATTTTGCTTGAAAAGAATTCCGACCTCGACACCTTCGATGTTACGCGGATAGTTTACGAGACCTTCTAAATCTTCATTAGTTGCTCCCGTTTCCTCCAAGTCTTCTGAATTCACCCATAACCAGCCAATGCGGTGATCAGGAGTGAAGGCAAGTCTTGAGAGACCTCTTTGAATAACACCAAGCTGCCCTATCGTCATACGCTCCAATAGATGCTCAGCCAGTTCAGGACCATTGACGCCAGCTTCAAGTAATCTTGAAGCCATCGCCATTACAAGCGGGCTAGTGCTGGAATATCGGAAGCCACCTGTATCTGTCAGTAAGCCAGTATAAATCGCAGTGGCAATATCAACGTCTAATGTCATCTCCAGCTCGTCCAATAACTCAAACAAAATTTCGGCAGTGGCCGCTGCGTGAAACTTCATTAAGTTCACACGTCCAAAGCCGTCATTCGTTGGATGATGGTCGATATTGAGCAGCTCCGCATCAGGCGCAAACCAAAGGTGCGTTCTGCCTACTCGTGCGAAATCAGCACAATCTACACAAATAACGTTACGATATTGCTTTACTGACTCATTGCCATCCAAAGTGAGGATTTCCGAGCTCTTCCATAAAAAATGAAGCCGAGAGGGCACGGGACCCTCATTCAGCATCGTAAACTTCTTCCCTAGCTTCTCCAGCAGCCAAGCTACGGCAACCGTAGAGCTAATCGCGTCACCATCGGGCTGCACATGAGAAACAATCAGGAAATCGTCTCTTTCACGGATGAAAGTCGCGGCTTCCTTCAAATCCTTGGCCCACATGCCTTTTCCCCCTAGCCGATATTAAGACCCCAGAGAATCTTGGTTAATTTTCTGTAGCAGTGCCTCGATATGGCTACCGTAAGCAATAGAGCTGTCAAAACGGAATTCCATAACGGGAGTATGGCGAAGCTTCACGCGGCGACCCAGCTCGGAGCGCAAAAATCCATTTGCGCGTCCAATCGCTTTGAGGGTCTCCTCTTTCTGCTCTTCGCTGCCTAGAATACTAATGTATACTCTTGCAAGCGAAAGATCGTTCGTGATATCAACGCCGGTTACTGTAATAAACCCGATACGGGGATCCTTCAGCTCCGTCTGAATGATGGAGCTGATTTCCTTCTTAATCTGTTCGCCGACCCGTCCGACTCGGAATTTGGCCATGCTGATCCCACCTTAATGATGTTAACGCTCTACAGACTCCATCACAAACGCTTCGATGATATCGCCTTGTCTGAGATCATTAAATTTATCTAGAGTTATACCACATTCATAGCCTTCCGAAACTTCCTTCGTATCATCCTTAAATCGTTTAAGGGAATCAATTTTTCCTGTGAAAATAACGATTCCATCACGAGTAAGGCGAGCCTCAGCGTTGCGAGCGATTTTACCGTCTGTAATCATACAGCCTGCAATCGTTCCAACCTTCGTTACTTTGAATGTTTCGCGTACTTCGGCATGACCGGTTACTCTTTCCTTGAATATCGGATCGAGCATTCCCTTCATAGCCTGTTCGATCTCTTCAATAACCTTGTAGATAATTGAATGCAAGCGAACGTCAACTTTTTCTTGTTCTGCAATACCTTGCGCGCGTGGCTCTGGACGTACGTTAAAGCCGATCACGATCGCAGAAGAAGCAGAAGCCAATATAATATCGGACTCAGTAATCGCACCTACACCGCTATATATTGTTCTAACACGTACGCCTTCAATCTCAATTTTCTCGAGTGAGCCTTTGAGCGCTTCGAGTGAGCCTTGAACGTCTGCTTTAAGGATAACGTTAAGCTCCTTGATGTCGCCTTCCTTGATTTTGCTGAACAGATCCTCCAGCGTAACCGTTTGGTTGGCTTTCATCTGAGACTGACGAGTCTTGATTGAACGCTTATCAGCAATTTCACGTGCCTTACGCTCGTCTTCGAACACCATGAATGGATCGCCTGCTTGAGGAACTTCCGTCAAACCAGTAATTTCTACCGGTGTTGATGGACCAGCTTCCTTAATACGACGACCACGGTCATTCGTCATTGCACGAATACGTCCGAAGCAGTCACCGGCAACGAATGCATCACCGACTTTAAGCGTTCCGTTCTGCACGAGAATACGCGCAATAGGTCCTTTTCCTTTGTCAAGCTCGGCTTCCATAACAGTAGCGCGTGCGCGTTTGTCTGGGTTAGCTTTATAATCATTCACTTCAGCGACAAGAAGAACCATTTCTAGAAGACCGTCAAGGTTAATCCGTTGCTTAGCTGACAATTCAACGAAGATTGTATCTCCGCCCCATGCTTCTTGAACAAGACCATATTCAGTAAGCTCTTGTTTTACTTTATCGGGGTTAGCGCCCGGCTTGTCGATTTTGTTAACGGCAACGATAATCGGCACGTTAGCTGCTTTCGCATGTGCGATTGCTTCAACGGTTTGTGGCATAACGCCATCATCTGCTGCAACGACAAGAATCGTAATATCAGTAACCTGAGCACCACGAGCACGCATCGTTGTGAACGCTTCGTGACCCGGTGTATCCAGGAAAGTAATTTTCTTGTTATTGATTTCGACTTGGTATGCACCGATGTGCTGAGTAATTCCGCCTGCTTCTCCGCTTGCTACTTTCGTTTCACGGATTGCATCAAGCAATGTTGTTTTACCGTGGTCAACGTGACCCATGATTGTAACAACAGGAGGACGGGAAACCAAAGCATCCGGATCATCGTTCTCTTCAATCGTTTCGAATTGAGTATCTTCTACCGCGATCTTAACTTCGGCTTCAACACCATATTCAGTAACGACTAGAAGTACAGTATCCAAATCGAGATCTTGGTTAATTGTTGCCATAACGCCCATCAGCAACAGCTTCTTGATAACCTCAGAAGCATCCTTATGCAACAATTTCGCCAATTCGCCAACCGTCATGTTACCGCGAACGATAACCTTCTTCGGCGTGTTGTCGATTTTCTCACGTGGCGGCTGATTGCTCTTGCGCGCGTTCTTACCACCCTTGCCTTTACCGCCTCTGAAGCCGCCTCTGCTATCATCGAAACGACTATCCTTGCGCTTGCCAGCTGCTCCCGGACCACCAGCGCCAATGCGGTTGAAATCTCCGCCTTCGCCCGGACGACCCTTAGCATCTCCACGCCCAGCTGGACGATTGCTGTCACCAGGACGACCGCCGCGTGCGCCTGCAGCACCAGCTGCTGGACTGCGACCTGCGCCTGTACCTTGACCTGGACGGCTAGGGGCTGCACTGCTGCCACCTTGACCTTGCGGACGACTTGCGCCTCCGCTGCTATATCCACCTTGGCCCTGCGGACGACCTTGACCGCCACCGCTGCTATAACCGCCTTGACCTTGCGGACGACCTTGACCGCCGCCACTGCTATAACCGCCTTGACCTTGCGGACGACCTTGACCGCCGCCACTGCTATAACCGCCTTGACCTTGCGGACGACCTTGACCGCCGCCACTGCTATAACCGCCTTGACCTTGCGGACGACCTTGGCCGCCGCCACTGCTATAACCGCCTTGACCTTGCGGACGTGGTGCGCCTCCGCTGCTATATCCACCTTGACCTTGCGGACGCGGTGCTCCTCCGCTGCTATATCCGCCTTGACCTTGCGGACGCGGTGCGCCTCCGCTGCTATATCCACCTTGACCTTGCGGACGACTTCCGCCTTGGCCTTGTGGACGGCTTCCGCCCTGACCTTGCGGACGGTTTCCACCACCGCTGTTATATCCACCTTGACCTTGCGGACGGCTTCCACCTTCACGCTGGTTGTAGCTACCTTGACCTTGCGGACGTGGTGCTTGACCTTGGGAAGAAGCTGGCGCGCTGGAAGGAGCTGCTGCTGAAGGTGTCGCAGGTGCAGTAGCATTATTCGCCGCTGGTGCAGATTCTGCTGGCGGCGGAGTAGCTGATGCTTGCGAAACTTGCGCAGTTGGTGCCGCAGGTGCAGATGCAGCCGGGCTAGACTGTGGCGCTTGCTGCTGCGGTGAGCTTTGAGCAGGCGTACTCGAAACAGCCGGTGCTCCCGTTTGTGGACGGCGATCGGCTGCTGGCGCTGCTGCTGTTGAAGTTGCTGGCTTGGACGCTTGGGCCATTTTCGCAGCCGCATTCGCTTTTACATCGCGGAAAAACTTTTCCACCGCTCCGGTCATTCCATTTTCCATAACGCTCATGTGGTTATTGACCGGCATATTCATTCTTTTCAATATTGTGATAACCTCTTTACTGCTCATGTTGAGCTGTTTGGCATATTCGTAAACCCTTAGCTTATCCGTATTATCTTGTTTACTCAATATTCTCCACCTCCGAATGTTGACCCCAACCGACTGCTAGCATGTCGGCAAATCCCCGATCTGTTACCGCGAATAGAACGCGCTCGGGCTTGCCTACGGCAGATCCCAGCTCAAATCGGGTAAATCCTATTAACAAAGGCACGTTATAGCTTTTGCATTTGTCCTTTATTTTCTTAGTCGTATTATCCGAAGCATCCGCTGCAAGCAAGACTAGCTTAGCCTCTCCCGTACGAACAGCCTTCAACACAACTTCTTCTCCGCTGACTAGCTTGCCTGCTCTCGTAGCCAGGCCTAATCGGGATAGCACCTTATTTACCGTTGTCATTATCGTCCTCAAGCTCCTTGCTTGCCTGAAACTCGTCCTCGACTTGAATGAATTCGGCTTCCAGACGATCGTATATATCCGCACCGACCGGTGTTTTCAAGGCACGCTCGAACGCCTTTGACTTTTTCGCCAGCTTAAAGCAAGCGACTTTGCCACATAAATAGGCGCCGCGGCCAGGCTTCTTGCCGGTCAGATCGATTTGAATTTCTCCCTGCGGAGAACGTACGATTCGAATCAATTCCTTCTTAGGCATCATTTCCTGACAGGCCACGCACTTACGCTGAGGTATCTTTCTCGGTCTCAAGGTTGATCCCCCTTAGTCGATGGATACGCTGTCCTGATGCATGGTTGTTCCAGTAGATTTCGGACGTCCATACTCCTGCTCAGCCTGCGTTTCACTCTTGATATCAATTTTCCACCCTGTCAGCTTTGCAGCCAAACGAGCGTTCTGGCCTTTAATACCGATCGCGAGAGATAATTGATAATCAGGTACGATTACGCGAGCCATCTTCTCTGTCTCAAAAACAATAACCTCAAGTACTTTAGAAGGGCTTAGCGCGTTAGCAACATATTCATCGATAGATTCAGACCATCTAACAATGTCAATTTTCTCGCCTTTAAGCTCAGTAACGATAGATTGCACACGAATTCCGCGCTGTCCAACACAAGAGCCTACAGGATCAACTTCCTCATTGCGTGAATGAACCGCAATTTTAGAGCGAAACCCAGCCTCGCGGGCAACGGAACGAATTTCTACTGTTCCATCGAAAATTTCTGGCACTTCAAGCTCGAACAAACGCTTTAACAGTCCTGGATGAGTCCGCGAAAGAATAATTTGCGGGCCTTTGCTCGTATTTTCAACCTTCGTAATGAAGGATTTAACACGATCTCCCTGCTTGAACTTGTCAGTTGGCATCAATTCAGTCAACGGCAGCGCAGCTTCCACTTTACCAAGATCAATGTATAAATTACGTAGGTCCATCCGTTGCACGATACCCGTAACAATATCTTGCTCTTTATCCACGAAAGCATGATAAATGAGACCGCGTTCTGCTTCGCGAATCCGTTGTGTGACAACTTGCTTCGCCGTTTGCGCTGCAATCCGTCCGAAATCCCGAGGTGTTACTTCTATTTCTGCTATATCCTCCAATTGATAATGTGGATTTATAGCTCTTGATGCTTCAAGCGAAATCTCCAGACGAGGATCGAGAGCTTCTTCCACAATCGTCTTACGCGCATAAACTTTAATTTGCCCTGTTGTCCGATTAATGTCGACACGAACATTCTGAGCTGTATTAAAATTACGCTTGTAGCTGGAGATAAGTGCCGCTTCGATAGCTTCGATCAGGACGTCTTTGCTGATGCCCTTCTCGCGCTCGATTTCGGACAGCGCTTCGATGAACTCCATGCTCATGACTTGATTATTCCTCCTAATGTGCGATTAATTGCGCTACTAATGCGCTGGGATTGTCGTCACTGAAATAGTTTTAGAAAACAATGGCCAACCGTGCGGAGGCCACTTTATTGTAAGGGATGGCATGTTTACGGCGTCCGATGACAATGACTATTGTCTCTCCGTCAAAACCGTCAAGCCTTCCTTCAAACTCTTTGGCCCCGTTAATCTGTTCGTATGTCGTCACAAACACATGTTTGCCGACGGCTTTCGTGACATCCTCTGCCTTCTTAAGCGGCCTTTCGGCGCCTGGCGAGCTTACTTCTAGGAAATACGCTTCTTCGATAGGATCTAGTTCATCTAGCTTTGCGCTAACGAATTCGGAAACGATGCCGCAATCCTCGATATCGATGCCGCCTTCCTTGTCCACATAAACGCGCAAAAACCAGTTGCTGCCTTCCTTCACGTATTCCACGTCCACTAGCTCAAACCCGTTCTCCTCTAAGTAGGAGGTTGCGAAGTTTTCTACTATGGATTTTATTTTCGGTGCATTCAAAATGGTTGACCTCCCGATGCTCCAAATGGATTCCTGCAGTCTGTCACAACTCGTAAGACCCGCAGACAAAACGGAAAGAGTGGGTTTCCCCACTCTTCTGCAGACAGTGATATCCACATGATTACCAAAATTAATATAACATAACCTTAAAGCGACTGGCAACCACAACTTTCCTCTGTGTGGTATAACTAAACCCCTAGAACAGCATGAGCTGATTGGACTCAGGCAGCCCTCGGAAGGTACCTAAACCGGTCAAAACTTCTATTATTGTTTTACTTGCTTTTGAGCGTTGCTGGAAATCCTCAATGGATAAAAAGTCACCATCATTCCGTGAAGCAGCAATGTTGCGAGCAGCATTCTCGCCCACTCCAGCGATAGCTCCATAAGGCGGTATTAAGCTGTCACCATCAACAATAAACCGTGTAGCGTCGGACCTATATAAGTCTATCGACTTGAATTTTAAGCCGCGAGCTGTCATTTCGAGACCCATCTCTAGAATGGATATCATGCTCTTCTCCTTCGTTGTTGCTTGAAAGCCTTTTTCCTCGATTTCAAGCAGCATCTTGAGGATGGCATCATAGCCTTGACAGAACAGCTCAACATCGAAATCTGCAGCACGTACTGAGTAGTAAGTTGCGTAATATTCGATTGGATAGTATAGCTTAAAATACGCTGTTCTTACCGCCGAAATAACATAAGCAGCAGCATGAGCTTTCGGGAACATATATTCAATGCGCAAGCAAGAATCGATGTACCATTGCGGTACCTTGCATCGCTTCATCTCCTCGATCCACTCCGGAGTGAGCCCTCTTCCCTTCCGCACGCTCTCCGTAATTTTGAACGCTAATGCGGCGTCCATACCTGCTTTATAAATGAGGAATAGCATGATGTCATCCCGACAGCCGATTACCGTCTTAATTGTGCAAGTGTTATTTTTAATGAGCTCTTGAGCGTTACCAATCCATACGCCTGTACCGTGTGATAAGCCTGATATTTGCAAAAGATCGGCAAAGGACGACGGCTTCGTCTCCTCAAGCATCTGTCTAACAAATCGGGTACCCATCTCCGGCACACCGAAGGTCGCGACGCTAGAACGGATTTGCTGTGGAGAAACACCTAGTGCGCTCACGGAGCTAAAAAGGCTCATTACTTTAGGATCATTCATAGGGATGGTCGTTGGATCAACACCGGTTAAATCCTGCAGCATCCGCATCATCGTCGGATCATCGTGACCAAGAATATCGAGCTTAAGTAAATTATCCTCAAAGGCATGATAATCGAAATGAGTCGTTTTCCACTCCGAGTTTCTATCATCTGCAGGGAATTGTACTGGAGTAACATCTTCTACGTCGATGTAATCAGGAACAACAACGATACCCCCAGGATGCTGACCTGTACTACGCTTAACCCCCGTACAACCAGAGGCAAGACGATTAAGCTCCGCACCACGCCAAGATTTACCTTGCTCTTCCTCGTACTTCTTCGTATATCCAAATGCTGTTTTCTCCGCAACTGTTCCAATTGTACCTGCACGAAATACACATTTTTCGGTAAATAGTACTTTCGTATAATTATGTGCTTGCGGTTGATACTCACCAGAAAAGTTGAGATCGATATCGGGAACTTTATCGCCTTTGAAGCCGAGGAAGGTTTCGAACGGAATATCTTGACCTTCGCCCTTCATCTTTTGGGAGCAATTCGGACACAGCTTGTCTGGAAGATCGAAACCGCTTGGCACGCTACCATCGAGGAACCATTCACTGTGCCTGCACTCTGAATTTAGGCAGAAATAATGCGCTGGCAAAGGGTTTACTTCAGAGATTCCAAGGAACATTGCCACGACAGACGAGCCAACGGAACCCCGGGACCCAACGAGATATCCATCCTGATTGGACTTCTTAACCAGCTTCTCGGAAATGAGATAGTTGGCAGAGAAACCAAACTTGATGATCGGAACCAATTCCTTCTCTAGTCTGTCAATGACAAGCTGCGGCAGCTGCTCTCCATACATCCCCTTAGCCGTGTCGTAGCAGGTCGTACGAATTTCCTCGTCTGCACCTTCGATAATCGGAGTGAACAGCTTGTCTGGAAATAGCTTGATTTCCTCGAACCGATCTGCCAGCTCAGACGTATTTTTCACGACAACCTCATATGCCTTCTCATTACCAAGGAATTGGAAGGCTTCGAGCATCTCTGCAGTCGTTCTAAAGTGGGCATCCGGCTTACGCTGATCCTTAAGCGGGCTAAATCCCGTAATTCCGTTAATCGTGATGTCCCGGAAAACTTTCTCCCTAGGGATTAAGTAATGGACATTACCTGTTGCGATTACCGGGATAGTGAGCTTCTCACCTATTCGACAAATCCGACGAAGCGCATCTTCTAATGCCGCACGACTGCTGACTAGCCCCTTATCAAGGAGATGCATATAGAAATCAATTGGCTGAACCTCAAGAATATCATAGAATGCAGCAACATCTTCAGCCTCTTCCTGCGACTTATTCAGAACAGTCTCGAATAACTCGCCCTTCTCGCAGCCTGATATGACGATCAAGCCTTCTCGGTGTTCAATTAATTTGCTCTTAGGGACGCACGCAACGCGGTTCAAATAATCGGTATGAGATAATGAGATCAATTTGAAAAGATTTTTCTTTCCAACCGCATTCGTAGCATAAATCCCGCAATGGAATGGTCGAGTCGTTCGCCAGCTATTCCCATTCACTTCATTCAAAGACTCCAGCTCAGTAACCCCGCGTAACAAAGCTTCCTTCAGCAATCCAACGAGAATTCCACCTAACGCAATCGTATCATCAATAGCTCTATGATGGTTATCTAGAGAAACCTTATATAAGGATGCCAATGTGTTCAAACGATGGTTTTTCATCGTAGGATGAAGAAATCTTGCCAGCTCAAGCGTATCTAAAGCCGGATTCTTTAATGGAGGCAGCCCGTGTTGTTTGCAAGCTTCTTGCATAAACCCAATATCAAAACGAGCATTATGTGCTACAAGTACAGCATCTCCGATAAAAGCAATAAATTCCTTCAGCTTCGGCTCAAGCTCAGGTGCGTCCTTTACCATCTCATCGGTAATGTTCGTTAACTGTTGAATGTTATAAGGAATCGGTTCATGCGGATTTACAAAGGTTTCAAAACGGTCAACCTCTTGGCCGTTAATCATTTTAATACCGGCTAGCTCAATAATCTTGTTGTTCGTGACAGATAATCCTGTCGTCTCGATATCGAATACGACATACTCGGCATCTGCCAAGCTCTGTTGCCTAGGCTGAATGACCATTGGAACAGCGTCGTTGACGACGTTAGCTTCCACGCCATATATAACTTTAATTCCATGCTTTTTACCGGCTTTCGCAGCGTCCGGGAAACATTGAACATTCGCATGATCTGTAATAGCTACGGCCTTGTGCCCCCACTTAGCAGCTGTTTTGATATAGGCATCTACTGGGGTTACCGCATCCATCGTGCTCATTGTCGTATGTAAATGAAACTCTACGCGCTTTTCCTCGGCCGTATCTTTAGGCTCAGGCGGGGCCAGAACTTCACGAATGTCGTTTGGAAACATAACGAGCTCAGGAGGATTAAGAAACCGATCATATTCAATCTTTCCTCGCATTTTGACCCATTTGCCGTTGGCAAGCAGGTTTAACATCTTAATGTCCTCTTTGTTCTTACCGAAAATCTTAATCGACAAGGAATCCGTAAAGTCCGTAACGTAGCATTGAAAAAGCGTGCTACCCGTCCTAAGCTCTTTCGTTTCCAATCCAAAAATAACGCCTTGAATCGTAACCTTCTTCTCTTCCTCACGAATTTCCTGAATAGGAAGAGCAGGGTCCTTAATCTCATAGCCATGCTGTAGCACTTGCGGGGCCTCTCCCTCTACAACAGGGGCTTCTTCTCTGACGCTAGCCATCATTTGCTGAATCGCATCGCGATTTTCCTGCTCTATTTTCTGAGCGAATTCTGTGTAGGTTTCGGGGCTCACCTCACCGACGGCAAGCTTTACACGAAAAACCCGCTGAAATCGCTCCTCGAAAAATCGTGCAGCGTGAATATCCACTTCTTTCTTTCTCGCCATCTCAATGTTCGTCTCATTCAACAGTGTAATGGTAACAAGATCACCTTGTGCGTCCAAATCCGCTTTGCCCAGCCACCCATTGACCGATGGAACCTCTTGCTGCATCCACTCCACGAACACCGGCCAGTACTCCTCCACAATGCTTTGTGTGGATACTGCTTGTCCGTATTGCATTACTTTTTTAATAGCCGCATGGTGCCCAAGCTTTGCCTTTACCCGTTCAACAAATCCTACGTATATGGCCTTAGGCAATAACGTTTCCTTACCAATATAAAAAGTCCATTCCTTGCGGGAACGGTGAATTTCCACCTTTTCAATAAACCCATCTCGAAAATGCTGCCCCAACCACTCGGTCGGCAATTCCGCTTGCTGCAGAAGCACCTCGAACCGTTTGCGCCTATCATCCGTCGGCTGCATTATTACTTTCCTCCCCACAATCCTTACCGCATTTAAAAGTTTATACATAAATGAAAAAGCTATAAAGTAGGAATGAATCGTTAAAAAAAGCTCCCGGCTTAAGTGGCCCTGCGCTTACAGCGCATCTTAGGGACCTGCATTAATTCGGAAGCTGCTCATACGCTGTAACTCATTTTACCTTATGACGTGTATCCCATCAATAGACAATGATCGACATTTAGTTGTGTATATTGATGGTAAAATAAATCAGCACCCCAGAAGCAGGGTGCTGGCTCATATTCATCTCATTTAGTAAGCTCTAGCGAAAACAACCGTGTGCTGAGATTCGTCACCGCATACTAGACACTTGGACTTGGTTTCGGCAGGCTCGAACGGAATGTTCCGGCTTGTTGCTCCCGTTTCTTCCTTGACCTGCTTCTCACAAGCTTCAGATCCGCACCAGCCAGCCAATGCGAAGCCTCTTTTCTCTTCCATCGCAGTCTTGTATTCATCCAACGTTTCGACGGAGAAGAAGTTTTCCTCACGGAATGATAATGCACGCTCAAACATATCATCGTGAATTTGAGCTAGCAGAGACTGAACCTCCGCCACAAGATTATCAAGTGCTACCGACTTTTTCTCTCCACTTACACGGGAGACAAGCACACATTGACCATTTTCCAAGTCACGTGGTCCAAGCTCCAGACGAATTGGAATTCCCCGCATCTCGTATTCATTAAACTTCCAGCCAGGAGATACATCAGAACGATCGTCCACACGAACGCGGATACCTGCAGCCTTTAATTGGGCATATAGCTCGTCCGTCTTAGCAATAACGACATCTCGAGTTTTAGGCGGTCCAATCGGAATCATAATGACCTGTGTCGCTGCTACCTTAGGCGGCAGAACTAGACCGCGATCATCACCATGTACCATAATGAGAGCACCAATTAGACGGGTGCTAACTCCCCATGATGTCGTATGACAAAACTGCTGTGTATTCTCACGATCAAGATATTTGATATCGAATGCCACAGCAAATTTCGTGCCGAGATAATGAGATGTACCCGCTTGAACAGCGCGCCCGTCCTTCATCATTGCTTCGATAGAATAAGTATCTACAGCACCAGCGAATCGCTCAGATGGCGTTTTCTGGCCTTTAATAACAGGTATAGCTAGAACATTCTGCACGAAATCCGTATAAACCTCGAGCATCTGCATCGTTTCTTTGCGTGCATCCTCTTCATCCTCATGAGCAGTATGACCTTCCTGCCAGAGGAATTCACTTGTTCTTAGGAATGGAAGTGTTCTTTTCTCCCAACGCACGACATTAGCCCATTGATTAATTAAGAGGGGCAGATCGCGATAGGAATTAATCCACTTCGCATACATATGGCCGAACATCGTCTCAGACGTTGGACGAATGGCAAGTCTCTCTTCCAGCTTCTCTCCAGCCGCTTCCGTTACCCAAGGCAGCTCAGGGTTAAAGCCCTCAACATGCTCCTTTTCCTTCTGAAAGAAGCTCTCAGGAATGAATAAAGGGAAATAAGCATTGCGATGACCAGTATCCTTGAAGCGCTGATCAAGCTCCTTCTGCATATTCTCCCACAGCTCATATCCGTCTGGACGGAATACGATACAGCCACGAACGGGCGAGTAATCCATTAATTCCGCTTTCTTAATGACGTCAATATACCAGCGGGAAAAGTCCTCGCTCTGTGGCGTAATTTCCGTTACAAATCCTTTATCCTTCGACATGATGGCCCTCCAGCTCCCGGCTTATGCTTACATAGTGCGTCTCTTACGAAACGCTTTAAACGGTTTATCTTCTAACCAATCCTATAATATCGTTATAGGTTACTACAATCATAAGGAGCATGAGCATGGCAAACCCGATGAAATGTACCATACTTTCTCGGTTCGGATCAATCGGTCTTCCCCTTATCGCTTCCAAGCCAAGGAAAAGCAGCCGGCTTCCATCGAGCGCAGGTATAGGCAATAGATTGAAAATCCCCAAGTACAAGCTTAACACGGCAGCCCAAAGTGTCAGCTGGTCAATTCCCTCTTTGGCGATTTCAACAGTAACCTTCGTCGTCTTCACTGGTCCGCCGAGATCATCGAGCTTAAATTCACCAAATATCAATTTCCGGAAGCCTTCGAAAATCCGCTTAGTCATTTCAACCATGGATTTGCTTGCGAAGCTTATCGTCTCGCCTGCGCTTGGCTTTTTCATCTCTCCCGTAGGATAGATGCCGATTTTACCTGTTTGAGCATCTGGAGTCACTTTAAGAGTAACTTCAGTACCGTCCCGCTCGACAATCCAGTTCATTGGCTTACCCGCTGAGTCATTAATTTGCTTGACGAATTTATCAACATCGCCGCCAATTGGCTCACCGTTAATAGATTTCACCCAGTCCCCGTTTACCAGACCCGATTGCTGCGCCGGAGTATCGGGCAGGACTTTCGAAATAAACACTTTAGATGAGTTTTCAACAGGAACGCCTTGTAAGACCAAGTAGGTAGCAAATAACACGAATGCCAATAGGAAGTTCATAACCGGTCCCGCGAAAATAGCAAGTGCACGTTTACCAACAGACTTATGTCCGAATTGACGGTCGATAGGTGCAATTTGTGTTTCTCGGCCTCTGGCTATAATTAAAGCTTGAGGGTGGATGGAATAACGTTCTATTTCACCGTCGACATCAAGGGTAATGAATAGATCCCTCTCCAGATCAAGCGATTTCACTTCTCCGCGCATAACACCTGAGCGTTCATCAAGGCGATCTAAATATATGCGGGTAACCAAGTCATCCTTCACTCGAACAGCTAATGTCTGCCCTGGCTGAACCTCTACTATTTCCGGATCTTCACCCGCCATTCGTACAAATCCACCGATGGGGAGTAAACGAAGGGTGTATCGCGTTTCTCCACGCTTAATGGAGAACAGCTTTGGCCCGAATCCAATTGCGAATTCGCGTACCAGAATCCCCGCTCTACGAGCAAAATAGAAGTGACCCCATTCATGAAGCGACACCAGTAAAAAGAACATTAGCACGGTCAAGAGAGCGACCTGTATATTTTCCATCCTTCCAACCCCTTCTAAAACGATTTAGAACGTATACGCCTTTCTGTATCCTGATCTAAATCGTTTAGATACAAACGTATGTGCCCGTCCAAGAACAAAGAAGCTCTAATTTATTCCTGTACAACTGATCTTAGATTAACATTATTCTCCGAGGCGATACAAGAGAATACCAGCTTGCACATTATTCTAACGCTGCAGCTTCCAGACGAGCCCATCCATCTGTCTCTAGAATGGTTTCCAAGTCAGGAGCAGCAATCTTCGTATGGCGGGAAAGCACCTCTTCGATAATACGATCAATCGCCAGGAACGGGATTTCTCTCTTAAGAAACCGAGCTACCGCAATTTCGTTGGCTGCATTAAATACAGTTGTAGCTGTCCCTCCGCTTCGCCCAGCTTCATAAGCTAGCCGCAAGCAAGGATAGCGGTTGAAATCCATCTCCCGAAAATGTAGCGTTCCTTGCTTAAGCAAATCTAAAGCTGAGGCCGGTGAAGGCTTACGCTCTGGATAAGTTAGTGCGTATTGAATAGGAACTCTCATGTCCGGATTACCAAGCTGTGCCATCACGCTAGTATCCACAAACTCCACCATGGAGTGTATGATACTTTCTGGGTGAATGACTACATCAATTTGGTCGTAGTCCAAATCAAACAGCCAACGAGCTTCAATGACTTCAAGACCTTTATTCGCCATCGTTGCCGAATCGATCGTTACCTTGGCGCCCATGCTCCAGTTCGGATGCTTTAGTGCATCTTCTACTGTTACGTTGTTTAATTGATCACGCGTAAGATCCCGAAAGCTTCCACCGGAGGCTGTCAGCATTAGTCGCTTAATCGTTTTATGACTTTCTCCGTTGAGGCATTGAAATATAGCAGAGTGCTCACTATCAACTGGAACAATCGACACACCCTTGTCCTTCGCCCTCTGCATGACCAGATGACCCGCGGTCACCAAGGTCTCTTTATTAGCTAGACCGATATTAGCGCCTGCTTCAATAGCTGCCAAGGTCGATGTTAATCCTAAGCTCCCTACTAATGCACATACGACATAGTCCGCACCAGAATTTCCTGCGATTTCTATTAGTCCTGCTTCACCGTACACAACACGCACCTGCGAGGGTACTTGGGATTTGATTTGATCTGCTAAAGCTTCAGTCCCGGCAGAAACCCATTTCGGCTTGAACGTCCGTACCTGCTCGAGTAACAAAGATATATTGTTACCCGCAGCCAGTCCCACAACCTCGAAGTCCTCAGGATGGCGAGAGATGACGTCTAGCGTCTGAGTCCCAATCGACCCTGTACTCCCAAGCACCGTTATCTTTTTCATGGATGGGAACCTCCACTGCTCTTATGTACTCTTTGTTAAATAAATAATTACGTTAGAAGGCCGAGCAAATGCACTAATGGAAAGACGATTAGCCAGCTGTCTGTCCGGTCCAGCACTCCGCCGTGACCTGGCAGCAATTGACCAGAATCTTTAATATTGCGGAAACGCTTGTATGCGGATTGAACAAGATCACCAAGCTGACCTGCAACCGCTGCTGTTAGGCCGATAAGCACCGCTTGACCATAACCAAGCCAGTCCGGTTGACAGTAAGCCAAGATCAAGCCAGTAATAACAGCAATTACTACTCCACCTAAAGCCCCTTCAATCGTCTTATTAGGACTAATTGACGGCCAAAGCTTCGTTCTTCCAATCGCTTTCCCGACAAAGTAAGCTCCCGCATCCGATGCCCAGATACAAGCGAAGGTAAGAGCAGACCAGAATATCCCGTGCTCTAGCTCTCGAGTTAGCGCCATATAATGAAAGCCCGAGCCTACATAGACAGCACCTAGAAACAATATGCTTACATGCTCTAATTGTATACGGTTTTTACTGAATACCGTTCCACAAAGTAGAACAAACATTAGAAGCCAGGCTATCGTTGTAAAGGAAGGCATGTCCCATTCAAAGGGGAGTTTTGGTAAAGTAATTAAAGCTACCGCTGCGAACCCTATCAGTACGTCCAGACGAGTCCAGGCTTGTCCATTAAGCCGTGCATATTCCCAATAGCCAATAAGCGCCATAAGGAGCAGCAGGGCTGTATAATACCAGCCTCCGGCAGCAAGCAGACCGATGAACGCCGCGCCGGCAATAACTCCGGTAATTAAACGCTGACGCATAATGTCATAGCCCCCCGTAACGGCGCGCACGCCGCTGGTATTCGCGAATCGCGTCGAATAAATGTTGTTCGCTGAATTCTGGCCAATACACATCGGTAAACCAGAACTCACTATAAGCAGCCTGCCAGAGCATAAAATTGCTTAACCTTAATTCTCCGCTAGTCCTTATGAGTAAATCTGGATCAGGAAGTCCACTGGACAGCAATAAGCTTTCAAAATCAGCTTCCTCTATTTCATTCGGATCTATTTCTCCAGCGACAGCTTTACGTGCAAGCTCTCGAGCCGCTTCCACCATCTCTACTCTACTGCCGTAATTCAAAGCGAAATTAAGAATTAATCCGGTATTATGAGCTGTTTTGCGCACGGCTTCCTCAATAGCATGAATGGTATGGTCCGGCAATAGCTCTCGGTTACCCATCATTCTAACTTGGACATTGTTCTCGACCAGCTCATCTAACTCTAATGATAAAAATTCCTGCGGCAATTTCATTAAAAATTCGACTTCTGCTTTCGGACGTTTCCAATTTTCTGTCGAGAAAGCATATAAGGTCAGCACTTTTACACCGACACGATTAGCGGCTTTTGTAATTCGTTTAACTGCCTTCATCCCGTTGTGATGCCCAGCAATACGAGGTAATCCTCTTGCTTTGGCCCAGCGTCCATTTCCGTCCATGATAATGGCGATATGTCCCGGGATGCTGTCTCCTGTTGGCTCTTCCTCTGTTTTCACCTGATTGCGATTCATATCGCTTTCTGTGAAAACTCCGAAACGTAGCTTACCGAGCCATTTGCTGAACAAACTCATGGTTCTTCCCCCTAAGAGCGAGGCAATGCTCACTCGCTAGCTAACCAAAAGAGAATAAACCCCACCTGTCGGAGGGGTCTTACGAGTTCAAATCATACTTCCATGATTTCTTTTTCTTTGGCAACCAAGATTTTGTCGACTTCTGCAACGAAGCGGTCCGTTATTTTCTGAACGTCCTCTTGGTGACGGCGCGATTCATCCTCAGAGATGTCGCCTTTTTCTTTTTTCTTAATTTCATCGTTAGCATCACGACGGATGTTACGAATAGCTACTTTTGCTTCCTCGCCGAATTTCTTCGTTGATTTAACCAAGTCAGCGCGACGCTCTTCCGTAAGTGGCGGAATATTAAGACGAATGATGGAACCATCATTCGCAGGCGTCAAGCCAAGATCCGACTTCTGAATCGCCTTCTCTATAGCGGCTAAAGCAGTTTTATCCCAAGGAGTAATAATCAGTGTACGTGAATCAGGCGTGTTAATCGAACCCATCTGATTGATTGGCGTTGGTGTACCATAATAATCAACTTGAATCCGATCAAGCATTGCTCCTGATGCACGGCCTGCTCTTAAAGTTGTCAAATCGCGTTTCAAAGCGCCTAGCGCTTTCTCCATACGCTCTTCTGCATCCTTCTTAATTTCCTGAGGCATTAGTCGATACTCCCCTTCACGATTGTGCCGATTTTCTCACCTAAAATGGCACGTTTAATGTTTCCTTTCTCGGTAATTGCAAATACGAGAAGAGGAATATTGTTATCCATGCATAACGAGGAAGCGGTAGAATCCATTACGCCTAGATTTTTGTTCAATACATCCATATAAGTAAGCTGCTCATATTTCACTGCAGTAGCATCCTTAAATGGATCTGCGCTATATACGCCGTCTACTTTGTTTTTGGCCATAAGAATGACCTCAGCCTCGATCTCTGCAGCTCTAAGCGCTGCAGTCGTATCCGTCGAGAAGAACGGGTTGCCTGTACCAGCAGCGAAGATAACGACACGCCCCTTTTCCAAGTGACGGATGGCGCGACGACGAATGTAAGGCTCGGCGATTTGCTGCATAGCAATGGACGTTTGTACACGACTAGGTACATCCATTTGCTCTAAAGCATCCTGCAAAGCTAGGGAATTCATGACAGTTGCCAGCATGCCCATGTAATCGGCTGTTGCGCGGTCTATCCCCTTCTGGCTGCCTGCAATTCCACGCCAGATGTTTCCGCCTCCACATACAATAGCAACCTCAACACCTAATGCTACTACTTCTTTGATCTGCTCGGCAATCGACAAGATGGTCGTCGCGTCGATGCCGTACCCGTTCAATCCAGATAACGACTCTCCGCTCACCTTTAATACTACACGTTTATAAACAGGTTGTTGCAACGTTTGTACCTCCATCATGTCTTAAGTTTAAAAAATAGGGAACACACTGTGCCCCCTAGATTAGCTGTATTAGTGTTTAACTTGAGCCATAACTTCTTCTACAAAGTTATCGACTTTTTTCTCTAAGCCTTCGCCAAGCTCATAACGAGCAAATCTACGAATGGAGATTTTCTCTCCAATAGCGCTAATTTTCTCATTGAGCAAAGTTGTGATCGTTTTGTCTTGATCTTTAACGAACACTTGCTCCATAAGACAATTTTCTTCGTAGTATTTGTTCATACGGCCTTCAACCATTTTGTCAACAATTTTCTCTGGCTTGCCTTCGTTAAGCGCTTGGTTGCGAAGAATTTCTTTTTCCTTGTCTAGCTCGGCTTGGGAAACCTCTTCACGAGATAAGAATTTAGGATTAGCTGCAGCAATTTGCATCGCAATATCCTTAACGAAAGAACGGAACTGTTCTGTTTTACCAACGAAGTCCGTTTCGCAGTTAACTTCTACAAGAACTCCGATACGACCGCCAGCGTGAATATAGGATTCAACAATGCCTTCAGTTGCGATACGATCGCCCTTCTTAGCTGCTGCTGCAAGACCCTTCTCACGAAGAAGCTCAGCTGCTTTGGTCAAATCGCCGTTAGCTTCTTCCAGCGCTTTCTTACAATCCAACATGCCTGCTCCGGTTCTCTCGCGGAGTGATTTAACATCTGCTGCATTAACTGCCACGTGAATTCCTCCTGTACGGCTGCTCTCGCTGGCTCATGCCATTGCGACAAGCAACTCGATATTTTTTGAGAAAAAGGGCGGTGAGAAGGTTCTCTTCTGACCACCCTTTGCTAGTTTTTTTTATAGATGTTAGTGGCTATTAAGCCGTTGTTGTGTTGTCTTCGCCTTGACGCGTTTCAACGATTGCATCAGCCATCTTAGCTGTCAAAAGCTTAACAGCACGGATTGCATCATCGTTACCCGGGATAACATAATCGATTTCATCTGGATCACAGTTTGTATCCACGATTCCAACGATTGGAATACCAAGCTTGCGTGCTTCAGCAACAGCGATACGCTCTTTACGAGGATCGATGATGAACAAAGCATCAGGCAGTCTACGCATATTTTTAATACCGCCGAGGAATTTTTCAAGGCGCTCTTTCTCTTTACGGAGAATGATAACCTCTTTCTTAGGCAGTACTTCGAATGTACCGTCTTGTTCCCATTTGTCCAATTGGTGCAAACGATCTGTACGTTTTTGGATTGTGGAGAAGTTAGTCAATGTACCACCCAACCAACGTTGGTTGATGTAGTATTGACCGGAGCGCTCAGCTTCTTCCTTAACGGAATCTTGAGCTTGCTTTTTCGTACCTACGAACAGCATAGTACCGCCGTTCTCTCCAAGCTGACGCACGAAGTTATAAGCCTCGTCTACTTTTTTAACTGTTTTTTGCAAATCGATAATGTAAATTCCGTTACGTTCAGTAAAGATGTATTTATCCATTTTCGGGTTCCAACGACGTGTTTGGTGACCGAAATGTACCCCTGCTTCGAGCAGTTGTTTCATGGAAATTACTGCCATCTTCCTGCACCTCCTAATGGTTTTTGGTGAATCTCCGCCGCAATTCGCTTCTTTCGTCAAAACTCTCTCGTTTCTCACAAGATGAGCACCATTAACGAAATTGAAATGCGTGTGTTTTTTACACCGAAAAATAATATACCACATCGAGTAGTCTTGCGCAATGGCTGAAGAGCAATAAAGACGTTTTTTCCTTGAAAAAACGTAAGTTTAGTACTCTTTTTTGCGTGTAAGCTCGGTCATAATCTGCTCATATGTCGGTTTTCCGGTAAATACCGCTGTGCCAATATTCATTTTTTTCGATATTGGCCTTGCTTTATTAATAAAACCGTCAGTATCGTCAATAACACCAAGCTTCACTAGCTCTTTCGCAACTTCTGTTAACGTCATCATATGACGAACATATAAGGTCACAGCTTCAGAGGCTTCTAGGTCCGAAGTATTCGCAGCTGGCAATTCGCTGCCTTCCTTATTCTGCTCAGCAGGCTTCGACTCTTCCTTCACAGCTTCATCTTTTATAGTACTCTGATTTGCAAGAGCGGTGGCAACTGCTTCGTCAATTTTCGTTTCCAGCTGCTTCTGTGTGTAAGTAACCTCATTAGCTGGCACAATAACATAGCCTGATTTTTGTGCTTCTTTACTCAATTGCTCCTGAGTTAAGGTTTCATCAGTTAGCTTTCCCGATTGCTCTTGGGCGAATAAGATGAATTGTAGCATCGATGCTCCCAAAACCAATCCCATTCCTAGTCCCATCAATAAGCTCCGATATTTACGCATGCTGCTGTTCCTCCCGACGAACAAGCTGCACGATTAGTTGCACCTCTCCTTTGTTCATGCCCATTGCTTTAGCTATTTTATCGATTGAACTACCTTTATCGTGCATTTCAAGTAATTCCCTATACCTACCGCGAATTGTAGTAGGCGGGGACATGATTTCCTCAGTAGCGGTCATTTCCTCAGCTGTAGCGGAAGGATAAGCATCAGAGTTACTCATCTTATGTTCTATATCATTTGGTGCCACGAATAACTCATTAAAGGGAGACGTCGAGTGTTTTTCCGTAGTAGAAGGATTTGAATCGGGTACTATAGCTGGGTTTGAAGGCCCCGACCAATTTTTCATTTGCTGCTCCATATCGATGATACGTCGCCCTAGCTTTTCTACAGTATCATCTTGTTCCTTCTTGAACTTAGCAACCGCATCAAGCAGCTCTCGATTCTCATCCTCAAGATCTTCAAGCAATTGATTGTAGGCTGCTTCGCTTGAGAAATCTGATTGTTGCTCTTTCTCTTTATTGCTTGTCTTGGGCATCAAAAATGCATAACCTGTAATGGCTATGCCTATCAGCACAATGGTAATCCACGGAGAATTCACTTTGACACCCCTTTCTAACCAGAAAAATCAGCCCATGAAGTCGATATGCTTTCCTTTATAAGGGTGGTCAGTCCCTTTACTTTCCTCAGAGGATTCTTCATCCCCTTCTTGCTTCTTTGATGAGGAATGTTTATTGCGATTACGAGGCTGCCGCTCAGAAATTGTTCCATTCGACGTCGATTCCGTCTTCGCGCTTCGTTTGGCCTGCTCCTCTGCCGTTTTTACCGCTTGCTGGCCTAACAAAGTTTGCTCAGTCGCTGAACGCTGCTGCTGTTGGTGTTGAAGTGGCGTCATTTCCATAGAGCGGGGCATAGAAACCTGTAAATCGATCGGCCTATAGCTCATCGCAAGTTCACCTCGCACATATTTAATAGGAAGATCTTGATCCTTTTAACGTTTAATAATAGGGGACCATCACAATATCTCCATCCGAAAACCGAAAGGAAACTCTTTGACAAGCATCCTTAACAAAACGGGTATATCTCCCTATAACAATTTTAGTGCCTCCCCAAAGGGTATGAACAGCATCCACTCTTGCTGTCGTGGCATCTTCTAGCGTCTTCTCAATCTCTAGCACACGTTCCTTCGCTATGACAAGCTCTTCAAGAGTCTGACGCTTTGTTGCTGATAGCTTCACTCTCAAAGCAAGCTTATCTGGGGGCAGCTGCCCCAGAGATGCCATGTGATCTAGCATAGTGAGCGCTTTCTCAGATTTATCCACATTATCCGTTAACTGCCTCATAGTTACTTTCAGCTCGTTTAATTCCTGACGCATCTCCGGACGCACGCCGACCTCAATCACCGTTGCCGTAGACATTGAGTTGCCAATCATTCTAGCGGTAACACGATCTCCAGCTTGAATGTTTCCTCCAACAATAAGACCCTTAGATCCAACACATTTAACCGATTTTCCCGCACGAACATTGGAATGCATAATACTTTGCGAGACAAGAATATCCTCGCCCGCTATTGCATTCCCTTCCTGAATAAAGGAACAGCGGATGTTACGTCCAGCCTTGACATGCCCTTTATTACTGCCAATGATACCGCCTGAAATTTCGATAGATCCTTCAGACTCTACCTCCGCCCCTTCGATACCCCCGGTTACCCGAATATCTCCTGAAGCTTTAACTCTAAATCCGGTTAGAATATTACCTCTAATAACAACGGTTCCTACAAAATCAATATTACCAACACTGTAGTCGACATCTCCGTTTACCTCGAACACCGGAAATACATTCAGCTTATCTTTGTCGGTCTTGGTCACAAGTCCGTCAATGGCGGAATACATCGCTATTTTTTCAGCATTAACGACAACGTTTTTCCCGATCTTAAATTGGGCGTCGCGGCCCTCCTTAGGCGGAATATCATCACCTGTGACAGCCTTACCTGGAATACCATGAATGGCTTCGACTCTCTCAGCTATTAATTGTCCTGCTCTTACGTTAGCCAGCTGCGTAACTTCTTTATAGTCTACGCTGCCATCCTCTCTCTCCGTTGGACGGTGCCCTTCACCTTTGGATTCCCCGAAAAGAACATTAACGTAGCCATCCTTACCTGGCTGTGGCGGGACTCCGATAGCAACGATATTTTGTGAAAAGTAGTAATCCTGAGGCTTTTGAGAAATTAAATAAAGAGTATCCGTCTGAATCCCAAATTTAACCCCTTGTGACAATAGGTGTTGCTCCAATTGCCGAGAGGTTAGCTTTAAGTCACCTTCCACTCGCTTAAAAGTTAAATAAGCTTGCATTCTATCTTCAGAAATAGTGATCTGGAGACATTCCGCCAATGGAAAGCTTTCATTGCTAGACATGAATTGCGCCCCCTTATTGTGTCCGTTTATCCGTTATGAAGCAGTTGCTCCTTCTGCTTGGCAAGCGCTCCTCTGAGCCTAAGAATAGCTTTAGAGTGAAGCTGTGATATGCGTGAAGGTGATAAGCACATAACTTCGGCTATTTCACTTAAGGAGAGATCTTCATAATAGAACAAAGAAACTACCGTGCGTTCCTTCTCAGTCAATTTCTGAATGCCATATAACAAGGAGTCCTTCAGATAAGTCTCATGGACCTTTGACTCGGGATTTACAGCCTTTTCATCTATAAGAAGAGATAGTCTCGTTTCCGACTCTTCCTCACGAATGGGATCCTCAAGAGAAAAAACCGCAGCAACTGCAACCTCTTGCAGCATTTGTTGAAACTCTTTGTCGCTAATATTCAAATAGGCGCATATTTCGTCATCCGAAGCCGATCGTAAATTCATCTGCTCCAGCACTGCATAAGCGTCCTCCATTTTTTTCGCTTTATCACGTACAGAACGAGGAACCCAATCACCTTGGCGAAGGCCATCTATAATAGAACCACGGATTCTCCACGAGGCATAAGTTTCGAATTGAAGCCCTCGACGATGATCAAACTTCGCAATCGCATCGATTAAGCCCATGGCGCCATTACTCGCCAGGTCATCCTTTGTTACATTTTTGGGCAAGCCAACAGCCATTCGACTGGATACATAATCCACGAGTGGCAAATAGTGCTCGATCAGAAGTTTTCTCGCATCCGGATCATCGTCTTCTTTGCAACGCTGCCATAAATCTTGATGGGATAACCGTGAGCGTGTTTGATCGACCATACTAGCTTCACCATCCTTATTCGTCCGTCAGACGACGAATCGCCTGAACCACTTCCTGTGGATTGGGGTTGTCAAGAGAGACCAATCGCGTGGGCTGCAAGGGCTCGAAACCACTAGCTGCTGTTTCGCCCTTGCCTTCTGCCCATTGTTCCTTCATCATTTCTGATAATGAATCACCATCATCGGGGGTTGAGATATCAAGTACTGTTCCACGATCTTCTTCGGGAGCATCTATTGCTTCCATTTTTTTCACCGGATTCATCAGTTGCCCAAATACAAGTCGCACAACGAATGCTATCGCTGCAAATACTAGAAACGCATAAAAGCTACGAATACAAGTCGTACCTATAGGATTGTTCGATAGGGAAAACAAAAAGGTCAATATCGCACCGAATACACCAAATCCGATATTTAAGCGCCAGGAACCTACCATATTAAATCTCCTTTACTCCGAACTGAACGCTTCGAATGCTGAATATACCAGTCTGAATGCTCAGTTCAACCGTGCGACCATAGCTTCCTCCAGTATCTTCTGAAACAAGAGGAATCGAGTAATGCGCCAACGCCAGCTTCGTAGCTTCTACATTGCGTGGACCAATACGCATCGTATCGGAGCCACCCATGAAAGCAAACATCTGCGCTCCACCAGCCATTTTCGCAATTAAACGCGCCGTGATCGCTCCTTTGCTTTTCATCCGCTGCAGTAGCTCAGGCACAGCCGTATCTGCATATTTGGCAAGATTCAGCTGTCCTTCGCGGGCAATATCTGATGAGGGCAGCATAATATGGGCCATCCCACCAATCCGCAGCTGAGGGTCATATAGAGCTAAGCCAACACATGAGCCCAAGCCAGTAGTCTTTAGCACCGAGCCATCATGTGCAATGTTTAAATCAGCCATCCCTACTTTTACAAGGGTGCCTTCCATCATTAGATTGGCACTCCCAACGCACGGAATAGCTTATCGAACGACTCAGGATCAGGAATGAGGAAGAAATGACCTTCCGCTTCTTGATGTCCTTCCAAAAATGTCGTATCGATGAGAAGGGCATCTTCGCCCATCGTGCCGAACTGAAGTAAGCCAAAACTCAAAATCGCGCCTGCCATATCGACTGCTAGTGATGGAACCGTTGGCGACATATGTAGACCAGTGAAATCGGCAAGGGAGGACAAGTAGGAGCCTGCCAGAATATTCCCAATTTCACTAAGTGCCGATAATTCTAGCTCGCTGTATTGATCGTTCTCCGCTGCATTAAAGCCAAGTAAGCCTTGTAGAATGCGTCGAGCAGGCTCACGATTGATAATAAAGAACATATTCCCAGGAGCGTCGCCATCTACCCTTAGGAAAATGGCGATAACTACAGCTTCTGAGCCTCCAACACGATCTGCAATCTCTTCAAATGGAATAAAGTTGACCGTTGGTACGGCCATATCTACCGGCTTGTTAAGTAAAGTCGACAATGCAGTTGCGGCATTGCCTGCTCCGATATTTCCGACTTCCCTAAGCACATCCATCTTGAAATCCGCGTTATTCTTAAAAAGGCTCACTGGCTTATTCTCCGAACTGTTCTAATTGGATGATTTCACTACGGCTTAGAACCTCTACCAGGTTCAACAAAATGAGTAAGCGGCTTTCACCAATTTTGGCAACTCCGCTAATGTACTTCGCCTTGATTCCACCTAACACCTCCGGTGGATTCTCAATGGCGTCGCTCATCACATCCATAACATCATTGGCAGAATCAACGATAAAGCCAACCTCTAGATCATTAGCAGCGACAATAATAATACGTGAGTTTTCGGTTTGCTCAGCTTCTACAAGTCCAAAACGTCCACGTAAGTCTATAACTGGAATAACAATACCGCGTAGGTTAATAACTCCCTTAACGAATACAGGCGTTTTCGGCACTCGTGTAATGGGAACCATCCGCTCTATCGTGCGAACCTTATCCACCTCGATACCGTACTCCTCTTGCGCTAGCGTAAATACGATGACCTTTATTTCCTCTGCCATGGATAAATCCTCCCTTACAATCCGGTATTTTTATTTAATTAGTGCATTAGGATCTACAATCAAAGCAACCTGACCATCTCCGAGAATAGTCGCTCCTGAGACGACGCTTACGGTGCCTGCCATATACTTTCCAAGCGGCTTCAAGACGATTTCACTTTGCCCTATGAACTCATCTACTAGAATAGCAGCGAGCTTGTCCCCTTTGCGGATGACTAGCATTTCCGTCTCGTTCTCTTCCTCGTCGCTATAATCAGGAGAATCTACCAGAACAGCCAATGATACAACTGGAATGATAGAGTTGCGATAATCAATCATTCGGTTTCCATGTAACGTTCGAATATCTGATCTCTTAACAGATCCTGTTTCTACGATAGAGGAAAGCGGGAAAGCATATTTCTCTGAGCCTAGCTTGATGAGCATTGCTGCAATAATGGATAAGGTAAGCGGGAGTTGAATAGAAAATCTTGTACCGGTACCCCAATTCGAGTGCACGGTAACATGACCGCCCAGTGAAGAAATTTTGGATTTAACTACGTCAAGCCCAACGCCCCTGCCTGACACATCCGATACTTTATCTGCTGTACTAAAGCCAGCTGCGAATATAAGCATGTTTGTTTCTTCATCGGTTAGATTTTTAGCTTCTTCTGCTGACAAGACACCGCGCTTAATCGCAGTTTCCAACACCTTAGGACGGTTAATACCTTTGCCATCCTCTTCGATTTCAATGAAAACGTGATTTCCGCTATGGTAAGCTCGCAGATGAACTGTACCGACTTCTGACTTCCCTGCTTTGACCCGATCGGCAATTGACTCTATACCATGATCGACAGCATTACGGATGAGGTGAACGAGTGGATCCCCAATCTCGTCAATAACTGTACGATCTAATTCTGTCTCTGCTCCGACAATAACCAGATCAACCTTCTTATCTAGTGATTTGGCCAAATCGCGAACCATCCGAGGGAAACGGTTAAAGACACTCTCTACGGGTACCATGCGCAGCTTCAGAACGATATTCTGCAAATCCGCGCTAACTCGTGCCATATGCTCTACCGTCTCCGTCAAATCATTGCGGCGAACCTCTGAAGCAAGCTGTTCAAGGCGAACGCGATCTATGAGCAGCTCACTAAACAAATTCATAAGCGAATCCAGTCGTTCGATATCTACTCGAATGGTTCGTGGTGCCGCATTGCCTGAGGAAGCTGCTGCTGCTGGGGTCCGAGGAGCCGCACTTGTAGCAGCGCTTGGCGCTGTAGGCGAAATAGCAACAGCAGGCTCTGCCGCTGCTGCAACTTCACTAGCTGCCTCTTCTGATGGTGTAGAGCTGTCTTGTGAATGACCCAATTCAGCAAGAGAATCCCTGTCAACTAAAGTCAACACAACGGATTCAATCTCAGAAACTCTTGAAATTTGATCGCGTAGCAAGCTTTCTTCTGCCTGAGAAATATAGTAAACCGAGAAGCCACGATCGAACTGCTCCTGCTCAATCTCTTGCACGGATGGGAATGATTTGATTACTTCTCCGTTTCGCTCTAACACATCGAAAACCATGTATGCTCGTGCTGCTTTAAGCAAGCAATCTTCTCTTACCTTTACTTCAATATAATAAGCCTTATGTCCACTATCCAACGACTGATCCAGAATCGAGAGCTGATACTGATCCAGTACGAGAGATGCCGAGATAGCTTGTGGAGCTTTCGCTCCTTTGGTAGCACCTTTACCCTCTACGTCGCCTTTGACAATTGCCTTTAAGCGCTCTACTAGATCGACGACATCACCTTTACCCGCACCGCCGTTAATAATATCCTGAACCATAGCCTCTAGAGCATCTAAGCATTTGAATAGAGTGTCGAAAATATTACCATTCATGCTGAGCTTGCTATTACGCACGAGGTCCAGTACATTTTCCATCTCATGGGTCAGCGCTGCGAGATCCTCAAACCCCATCGTCGCGGACATTCCCTTCAGCGTATGCGCGGAACGGAAAATAATCTGAACGATGCTAATATCCTCCGGTTGCTGCTCCAGCCGAAGCATATTTTCGTTAAGTGATTGCAAGTGATCATTTGACTCATCAATGAACATAGACATGTATTGATTCATTTCCACAGGCCGGACACCTCCTTGTTGGCTGAGCTTTCAATGACAATCTTAGCTTTTACGCGCTTTCACTTCTTGAACAATAGCAGAAGCAATACTTTGGAGCGGAAGTAAATGCGATACAGCACCTAGCTCTACAGCGGAACGTGGCATTCCATAGACGACACAGGTTTGCTCGGCTTCCGCAATCGTAGTTACGGCACCATCCTGCTGCAGTGCCTTCATGCCTTTAGCCCCATCGCTTCCCATTCCGGTCATAATGACGACATGCCGTTTTAATTGCTGATGCCCGATCAATGACTCGAACAACACATCTACAGATGGCATATGCCCGCTTCTAGGGCCTTCTTCCGACAATCTAATGCGGTATTTGTTAGCTGCATCTTTGGCCAATGACATATGTTTTCCACCAGGAGCAATGTATGCTGTAGCGGTTTCAACAGGCTCGCCGTCAACAGCCTCCCGAACATGGATGTTACAAAAGTTATCCAATCGTTGTGCCAGTGAGTGCGTAAACTTAGGAGGCATGTGCTGAACGATAAGAATAGGTGCAGGGAAATCTGCAGGAATTCCAGTCAGTACTTCATGCAAAGCCCTAGGGCCTCCCGTTGACGTTCCAATAGCTACAATGTTTGTAAATGTGGTCGATGTCTTACTAGGTAAAGATTCAATTGGCTTTGCTTGGACCAACTTGCTGGTGCTTGCAGTTGCTTTAGATTGCCGCTTAGCGACTACTTCCCTTATCTCAGTTACCGCGGATGGCTTTAGCTCCTGCCGCTGTTTGCTTCGCACTGGTGCTAAAGGATCAGCTGGCTTAGCGTTCGAAGCTTTATCTGCGTTAATCGAAGGAACCTCATCTAGTGGAATTTTTTTCTGAGTCATACTCTTCAGCTCAGGACGGATTACCGGAGCCTTAGGTATTCGCGACTCTGTCAAAGGTTTCCTAGCTTCCACGCTGATCTTAGGTGGCTTGTTATCAGGAGGACGCTCCGCTAGCTTAGCCTCTTCAGCAACAGTTAAGTCAGCTTTAGTAAGTGGTGGTGCTGTCTGAGGTGGTATTTCTACCTTTTCCTCGACAGCCGGAAGCATTCGGAATGCTCCCTTACTCATTGATTCTCTTGCGATATGTAATTTCTCCAGCAATTGACCGCCTACCTGATGGATATCCAGCTTAACTGCGCCGTCAGGTTTGCGGATAAAGTCGATAGCCCCGTATTGCAGAGCTTTGATCGTATCCCTAGTCCCATTATCTGTAACGGCAGACAGCATAATAACTGGAGTTGGCTGCAAAGACATAATTTTCTGTAAAGCTTCAATTCCATTTAACTGCGGCATTTCCAAGTCCATTGTTATAATATCAGGCTTGAGCTTTAGCGCTAGTTCGACAGCCTCCTGGCCATTAGCGGCAGTTGCCAGAACTTTGAAGGCAGCGTCAGCATCAATAACATCACTGAACACCTTTCGCATAAATGGGGAATCATCTACAATTAACACTTTAAATCCCGACATTTGGCGACCCTCCCCGTTTATCTAGTTGTAGTCGTGGCTTCCTTGTTGCTGCATATCATGCTCATCTATAAGCTTAGGTCCAGAGTCTCTTCATTCGTTGTAAGAAGCCTGATAATCCACGGGCTGGATTGGATTCCCTTTCAAGAAGAAAACGTGACGCAATTCGATCAATGCCTCTTGTTGCTAAGCTATCGGGAAAAGCGATTGATAGCGGTGTTTGCTTCTTAACTGCTTTCATCACATTGGCATCATCTGGGATAAAGCCAAGGACCGATATATCTAACCCCAAATATTTGTCTGTTACGTGTTGAATATTATCTGCTGTCTGCTTACCTTCTTGATCATTAGTAACCCGATTCACGACTAGCTTAAATGAGATTTGATGTCCCATTGACTTCAGCATCTTAATAAGTGCATACGCATCCGTTATTGATGTCGGCTCAGGCGTCGTTACGACAATCGTTTCTTCCGCTGCCGTTATGAATCGTACCGTTTCCTTCGATAAGCCAGCACCGGTATCAAAAATAATAAAATCTACATGACCATGAAGTTTACCGATTTGTGTCGAGAAATACTCTAGCTCTTGATCACTTAATCGAACCAAATCTTGAAAACCTGACCCACCTGCTATAAATTGCAAGCCTCCTGGGCCGATTTGAATAATTTCCCAAATGTTTTTCTCGCCTTTAAGCAAGTGAATGAGATTGTATTTGGCGGGTGTCCCCAATAAAACATCGATATTCGCGAAGCTAATATCTGCATCGAAAACAAGTACACTGTATCCCCGATTTTGCAAAGCCATAGCGAAATTGAGGCTGAAATTGGATTTACCTACACCGCCCTTTCCACTAGTGACCGTAATAACCCGAGTAGAACGAGCAGTGTGAGTATCCTTGGAATGAACCAAATGCCTTAGGGCCTGCGCTTGGTCATTCATCAGTCGGTGCCCCCAGAATGCGTCCTACCAAATCCTCAGGATCAAACGGCTTTATATCGTCAGGTACTGCCTGACCACACGTTGTATAGGAAATTCTGAAATCGAACTCTTTCACTAAGTTTATAATAGCCCCGAAAGAATCCGTTTCATCGAATTTGGTCAGCAGTAGCTGGTTAACTCCATATTTCGCAAATTGGGAAGCAACCTGCTTCATGTCGTTATATTTATGTGTCATGCTTAGAACGAGCACCGTTTCCGTTTGCTCTCCCGGAGACAGCAGGCTATTCACTTCTGAGACAAATAGCTCATTCCGATAGTTTCGCCCTGCTGTATCCATGAATAGAAGATCAAGATCACTTAGCTTCTTGTAAGCACGCATTAGCTCACTTGGAGAAAATACAACCTCTAGAGGAACGTTAAGAATATCTGCATACGTTCTGAGCTGATCTACAGCCGCAATACGATAGGTATCTGCCGTAATGAAGCCTACTTTTCTCTGATGACTAAAGGATTGTTCAGCTGCCAGCTTAGCAATTGTCGTTGTTTTCCCTACTCCAGTGGGACCAACGAAGTGAACAATTCTAGTTGAATTGGCAATGCCAGAGCCTTTAGCATTTTCAAGCCAGGAGAGCAGTAAAATGCGTGCACATTCGTAGGCAGCATCCCAATCCGCCACACCCTTCTCCTCTAATTGCTTGTTAACAGCTTCAGCGAATTGTTCAACATAAGCAGGGTCTACTCCTTGCTCAGCTATTCGCCGACTTAGCTTCATGACGGCCTCTGGCATACTTCGGAAAGCCTGCTGCTTCGACATCTTAGTCATCATGTCTTTCATCGATCGAAGCTCCTGCATCAGGGCTGAGGTTTCATCTTTGGCGTTTCTGCTCTCTCTTGCATCTAAGTGTTGTACCGCAGCAGCGAGTGTCGCCGCTTGAGTATCGATGTGCTGCTCGGAGCTTCGGTCTTGAAACTCTTCACTTTCATGCACAGCATTTGCCTTCTCTAAAGTAGACTGGAAGCTAGCCATTTGTGAGAAGGTCAACTGTTCAGTAACTCGCTTAGGTTCGGATTTGGGTGCAGCCATTGTTCTTCCGCTATCCGCAAAGGGAGCTTGAGTATATCTTTCTCTAACTGCATTAGAGGGCATAGAGGGTAATGAAATGGAAGGTTCTTCAACTGGTGGAGCAGCTAGCTTTCTTTCAAAAGGACGCGCAGGCTGCGGTACGCGAGCTGGCGGCTTCTTAGCAGATTCATCCGTTGCAGCAATGACCTCCATACGCTTCTTGCGGAACATGCCAAGAAATCCGCCGATGCGGATTTCTTTCGTATTTAGAATTACAGCGTCTGAACCTAGCTCGCTTCGAATCATCTGAACGGCTTCAGGCAAATCATCGACAATATAACGTTTTACCTTCATGCGCTCACCACCCCAACACTTTGCACTTCAATGCTTGGCTCCAACTCACTATAAGAAATGACCGGAATATCCTGTAAGCTTCGTTCTAGTAATTGGCGCAGATACATACGAATCGTCGGAGAAGTTAGAATAATAGGCTGCTGCCCCGACTGAACCAACCGATTAACCTGTTCCGTCAAGCGTTGGTAGATCGCTTGGGAAGAAGCTGGGTCCATCGCCAGATAGCTCCCTTGATCAGATTGCTGCACTGCGTCGGCAATCTTCTTCTCAATGGCCGGACTAACCGTAATAACCTTGAGAGGCTCAGAGGAATTAGCGTACTGCTGCGTAATTTGCCTTGATAAGCTTTGTCGAACATACTCGGTTAGCACTTCCGGATCTTTTGTAAACTTTCCGTAATCAGCTAATGTTTCAAAAATAGTTACTAAATCTCTAATCGATATTTTCTCTTTAAGCAATTTCGATAGTACCTTCTGAACATCTCCGATAGAGAGAATAGAAGGGATAAGCTCTTCAACCAGAGCAGGATACGTTTCTTTAACGCTTTCGATCAATGCCTTAGTCTCTTGGCGACCAATAAGCTCATGAGCATACTTCTTGATGACCTCAGTTAAATGAGTTGCCACTACCGAAGGAGGATCAACAACCGTATATCCGGCCATTTCTGCCCTTTCCTTCGTTGCTTCATCTATCCATAATGCAGGTAATCCGAATGCAGGCTCTTGCGTCTCTATCCCCGTAACGGAGTCATCATCGAAACCAGGACTCATGGCAAGATAGTGATGTAACAATAATTCGCCACGAGCTACTGTATTTCCTTTCATTTTTATGACATATTCGTTCGGTTTTAGTTGAATATTGTCGCGTATTCGGATAACAGGGACAATTAATCCCATTTCTAGTGCACATTGCCGTCGAATCATAATAATTCTGTCGAGTAAATCCCCGCCCTGGGAAGTATCTGCAAGAGGAATCAATCCGTATCCAAATTCGAACTCGATTGGATCAACCTGCAACAAGCTAATGACACTTTCGGGGCTGCGTACTTCCTCGATATGCTTCTCTTCAACCAACAACTCTTCCTCTTGCTGTTTCTTATTAAGATTTTTCTGAAGTCGATAACCGGCTATAGCAAGGATGGCAGCATAAGGAATTGTACTAATCATAGGAATTGGAGTTGCAAGTCCAAGTAACGCTACTGTTCCTGCGACAATGTAAAGCAATTTAGGATAACGTAGCAGTTGCTTGCTTAGATCATCCGCCATGTTCCCCTCGGATGCTGCTCTTGTAACAATAATACCTGCTGCTGTGCTTATTAGTAGTGCGGGTATTTGGCTTACGAGTCCATCACCAATAGTAAGAATGGAGTATTTTTCCAATGAAGTCATAACATCCATTCCATGTACAGCCATACCGATAATGAAGCCTGCTATCAAGTTGATAAGAACGATAATGATAGATGCAATCGCATCCCCCTTAACGAACTTACTCGCACCATCCATAGCTCCGTAGAAATCCGCTTCCTTACCAATCTTCTCACGGCGTTCCCTTGCTTGATGCTCATTAATCAAGCCTGCGTTAAGATCCGCATCAATACTCATTTGCTTACCGGGCATGGCATCGAGAGTAAACCGCGCGCCAACCTCTGCAACACGCTCCGAGCCCTTAGTAATAACGATAAACTGAACGACGACGAGAATTAAGAATACGACGAACCCTATAGCGATTTGTCCCCCTGCCACAAACCTACCAAAGGTTTCTACCACATGTCCGGCATCGGCTTTGGAAAGTACTAGGCGTGTCGTGGAGACGTTAAGCGCGAGTCTGAATATCGTTGTGAGCAACAAGATCGTAGGGAATATGGAAAAATGAAGCGCATCCTGTGTGTTCATTGCGATGAGCAAAATCATGATCGCAATCGAAATGTTTAGGATAAGTAAAACATCTAAAAGTCCTTTGGGAATTGGAACGACCATCATCAGGACAATGCCGATGACGCCTATCAGTATGCTTAAGTCCCGAATTTTCATGATACGCCCCCCCTCAAATCGTCCTCTTACGCTGCAGAATGCGACAGAAAAGGATTGCCACTCCACCGTTGTTAAAACCAAGTTGTTTTTGAAATTATTAGTCGGTTACAACTCGGTTTTAAAGACGGCCGTAAACTTTCCGTGACAATTCCTTTTCCTCTGCATTCTTTCGTAAGCCAGCCGATCTTATTACTTCACTAACGCCGGCCCTTGAGCCGATATACGTATGCCAGCACTTCCGCTACTGCTTGGAAGAGGTCTCCGGGAACGCTTTGTCCTACTTCCGTTCTTTCAAACAGCGCACGGGCGAGCGGCTTATTTTCCATCATTATGACATCGTTTTGTTTAGCAATTTCCCTAATTCTCAGGGCCAGATAGTCTTGTCCTTTAGCGATTACTGTAGGTGCATCCATCTGGGTACTATCGTACTTAAGAGCTACTGCAAAGTGAGTCGGATTTGTAATAATAACGTCCGCTTTCGGCACTTCCTGCATCATGCGCATAAGAGCCATTCTTCGTTGACGCTCCTTAATCTTCGCTTTAATTAAGGGGTCACCTTCAGAATTTTTGTATTCATCTTTAATGTCTTGCTTACTCATCCTGAGGTTTTTCTCGAATTCGTAGCGCTGGTACATAAAATCACCAATTGCAAGAATGAATAAGAGCGCGGCAACGAATATTCCCATTCGAACAGTCAAGCTCGTTACAAAGGCGAAGATGTCTTCGACAGGTAAATGAGCTAAATCCAATAACCGCTTTTTTTGAGACCATAGAACTGTAAAAACAATGAGCCCCACCGAAATTAACTTCATTGAGCTTTTGAGAAACTCAACGACAGAGCGAATACCAAAAATATTTTTTGCGCCCTTTAACGGGCTCAGCTTTTCAAGCTTTGGCTTCAACGGCTCAAAAGTGAACAACCACCCGATTTGAACGTAATAAGCCGAAAATGCAATGATTACAACCATAATAAAAATAGGCGCCAAGAGGATAAGCATCTGTATCGCATAATGATTAAATAGACTAAGAACATTAAGCTCTGTTACATCCATGTTCAATCGGTGCAAATAAATATCACTGAAAATGACGATCACTTGTTTCTGCAAAAACGGTCCTAGCATTAACAAGCAGCAAATGCTCATAAGCAGAATAAGTGAGCTAGGAATTTCAGAGCTCTTGGCTACTTGCCCTTTTTTACGGCTTTCCTGACGCTTTTTCGGTGTCGCCTTCTCCGTTTTCTCGCCTGAAAACAATTGGAGATCCATCCTTAAGCGATTACGGGGCATGACACCACCTCCTCATCTGTTCACCTATGCTCTAGAGGATGATTTCAAGAGGGTAAAAAGCTTTTCAAGTGCGCCAAACATATTGTCGAACACAATCTGGAACAGGGCGCTAAAGCCCGGAAGAAGAAGAACCATCAATGATAACCCGACCAATATTTTGATAGGAATTCCAATGACGAACACATTGTACTGCGGAGCGGTTCGAGCAAGTAACGCCAAACCAAAATCCGTCAAAAACATAGCAACTACAATTGGAGCTGCTATCTGCAAGGCTACCAAGAAAGTATCAGCAAAGGTTCTTGCAAGAAACTCCGTAATCTGGCCCCCGTAATAAATTTGAAATAGTTGATTATCCAGCGGCAGCCATTTGTAGCTATCCATGATGGCAGCAAGCAAGTAATGATGGCCATTAATGGATAGAAACACAAGCATCAGCAGCATATACTTCAAATTCCCCATAATAGGAGACGAGGTTCCCGTAACCGGGTTCACGATATTCGCCATCGCTAAACCCATCTGCATATCCATAAGCGCACCAGAAGTCTGGACAATCGTAAAGAAAATGTAAGAGGTATATCCGATAAGCAGTCCGGCAAAAACCTCACGTAATATAGCTAATATGTATGTAGCATCCACCAAGACCTTAGAATCGAACCCGACAGTCAAAAAGACGATCAATGACACGAAGAAAGCTAGACCGATTTTGATAAAAGTAGGAAACGTTCTAGAAGAAAATATGGGTGCGACGATAAAAAACGATGATATTCGACAAAAAACGAGCAGAAAGCCAGGGAGTACCTGCATGATTAGTTCCATCCGACGTCACCCAATGTAGCTCGCAAGATTTCCTAGCAGCCGACTCGTGAAATCAATCATGATGTTAAGGATCCATGGACCGAAAATGAGTAGAGAAAGGAAAACAGCAATGATTTTGGGCACAAATGCAAGGGTCTGCTCTTGGATCTGCGTCGTCGCCTGAAAAATACTGACCATTAATCCGACAATCAATCCAACCCCAAGCATAGGTGCACTTACCTTTAGCACGGTAAACAATGCTTGACCGGCTAATCCAATAATAAACTCGGAGCTCATGAACTCCCTCCTACCTTACGATTACGCAGCGCATCAAGAGCTAAAGCTGGTCAACAGCGACTTTACGACTAGATACCATCCGTCGACTAGCACAAAAAGCAAAATCTTGAACGGTAGCGAAATCATTACGGGTGGAAGCATCATCATCCCCATTGCCATTAGTGTACTGGCAACGACCATATCAATAACTAGAAATGGTATGAAAATCATAAATCCCATCTGGAAAGCCGTCTTTAATTCGCTTATTGCATAAGCTGGAACAAGTACAGTAATCGGAATGTCCTGGTAGGTTGCCGGCTTTTCTGTTTTCGTATAATTCATGAAGAGCAATAAATCCTTCTCACGAGTATGCTTATACATGAATTCCTTCATTGGCACAGATGCCTTCTCCAAAGCTTCCGTTTGACTTATTTCACCAGCTAGATATGGCTTCAACGCTGTCTCGTTTAAAGTTGAAAACGTCGGTGCCATAACGAATAGGGTCATGAAGAGCGCTAATCCAATCAGCACCTGATTCGGTGGCATCTGCTGCGTACCCAGTGATGTCCGTACAAATCCAAGTACAATTACAATTCTAGTAAAGCTTGTCATCAGCACGAGTATGGCAGGCGCCAAGCTAAGAACTGTAATGAGAAGTAACATGGACAAGGCAGAAGCACCAACAGGCTCTGACCCATCACCAAGAGTGACACCGATAATGGGATCAGCGTATGCAGATGCCTGAAAACCGAGCAGTAAGGCTTGAATGGTAAAAAAGCTATAAATAAGTTTTTTTCTCATGGCTTGTCCGTCCCATCTCCAGAACGGCTATCCTCCAACAATTGTTCCACCCGTTGCCTTCTTTCTGAAACCTGGCGAAGTCGGTTCTCCAAGGTTTGCTCGAAACTTACTTTGCCGCCTGCATCCTTGGAAGGAACATCATCAGTGGGCGGATTGTTGCGACTAGCCCATTTGCGAAGCCATTCAGGTAGTGCGACTCCGCTATTGGCCGCCATAGTATCGTGTTCAGCCAGCAAAGCAGCGACAATATCAGGATCAGTAATAGATTCCAATAGCGTCACGTCATTTCCTATTCCAAGCACATAAATCCGATTGTTCCATTCTACGATTTGCATCGACTTGTTCGAACCGAGAGGAAACCCTCCCAGTGAACGAAGCGAATTGTTCATTCCCCATCCGCGATTGCGTTTAGCCAGAAACCGTAAAGTGACAACAATCAGGACGACTATAAGGCCGAGAACGAACAATATTTTGATTAAATCCCAAGCTGATGCGAAGCCCGATACCGGAAGCTCATCTACTAGCCCGTAAGTGCGCATGAATCCTCAACACTCCTGCCTTTAACCTAACCCAGTGTTTTCTTGATGGCTTCGATAACGCGGTCAGCTTGGAAAGGCTTAACAATAAAGTCCTTGGCTCCAGCTTGGATTGCATCAATTACCATTGCTTGCTGCCCCATCGCAGAACACATAATGACTTTAGCATTCGTATCCAGCTTACGTATTTCCTTCAGAGCTGTAATTCCATCCATTTCTGGCATGGTGATATCCATTGTGATAAGATCCGGGTTTAGTTCCTTGTATTTCTCGATTGCTTGAGCTCCATCTGGTGCTTCTCCAACAACCTCATAACCATTTTTTGTTAAAATATCACGAATCATCATACGCATGAATGCTGCGTCGTCTACTATAAGAATGCGGTTTGCCATATCAATTTCCTCCCGATGAGCTTATTGGATTTTTTGAACTCGATCCCATTGACTAACGATATCGGTTACGCGTACACCGAAATTCTCGTCAATAACGACGACTTCGCCTTTGGCGATCAGTTTGCTGTTTACTAAGATGTCGACGGGTTCGCCGGCCAGTTTGTCTAGCTCAATAATTGAGCCTTGGGACAGTTCCAAAATATCCTTGATCTGTTTCTGGGTGCGACCCAACTCTACCGTCACTTTAAGAGGAATGTCAAGCAACAGATTAAGATTTGTTTCTTCTCCTTGCGTATAACCCCCACCTTGGAGGTTGGCGAATTGAACCGGGTTAACATTAACATTCCGATTAACTCCACCACCCAATGTCTGCGGGTACGAAGGCGTTGGAGCAGCATAACCTTGTTGCGGAGCTGCGACCATAGGCGGCGCTTGTTGCACAGGCGGCGCTGGTGCCGGGGTCGGTGCTGGTGTCGGTGGAGCCGCATAGGCAGGCTGTGCCACCTGCGCTGCTGGTTGAGCGACTGGCTGTGAGGATGTATCCTCCACGCTTCCCATCAATGAACGGACCAATTCTTTTGCGAACGAAACTGCCAATAGCTGCATGATGGATGAATCTATTAAATCCCCAATTTTAAGTCTGAAGGAGATTTTAACAAATACATCTTCCTGCGGAATATTAGTTAATCCGGAGTTATTCCGGACATCCATAATATCAATGCCTGGAGGCGAAATGTTAACCATTCGATTAAAAATCGTCGACATTGAAGTAGCCGAAGAACCCATCATCTGATTCATCGCTTCTTGCACTGCACTAATATGTATCTCATTTAACTCTTCAGAGGTTACATTACCTTCCCCACCAAGCATTAAATCGGCAATAACCTGTGCATCATGAGATTTAATGACAAGAGAATTAATTCCCTCGAAGCCTTCAACGTAACTAACATGAACAGCTACATGAGGCTTAGGAAACTCAGACTCGAACTCCTCACGGTGAATAGTAGAAACGGTAGGTGTTGTAATATCGACCTTTTTACCAAGCAACGTTGAGAGTGCTGTAGCGGCACTTCCGAAAGTGATGTTACCAATTTCTCCAAGTGCATCCTGCTCTAGAGGAGTCAAATAGTCGTCTATTGAAAGCGTCGTATCATTTGAAGCGGCTGGTGCCTCATCTTCCCCGCCTGAGGATTGACGTAATAGTGCATCAATCTCTTCCTGAGATAAATAGTCTTTACTCGTCATGGATTTCATCTACCCCTTCACTGACGATTTCGTTGATTTGAATCGCCATTTTGTCGCGCACCGTACCCGGGCTGGCAATGAATTTCACCTTGTCCCCAACCTTAACTTCAAGACCTTCACCAGTTGGCTTATGCAGGGCAATGACATCCCCAACAGAGAGGTTTAGAAACTCCTGCACGGATATTTTGGAAGAACCTAGTTCAGCGATAATTGGGAGCTTGGCTTTATTCACTCTTTGCTCAAGCATCAACTGCTCTTCCGGAGCCCGTGTTTTTTTCTGGGATACAAACCAATGATGCACTGACAGTCTTGGCATAATCGGTTCAATGACAACATGCGGTATACATAAGTTAATCATTCCTGTTGTGTCGCCTATCTTCGTGCTAAGAGAAATGAGAGCAATCGTTTCATTAGGGGAAACAATTTGCATAAACTGCGGGTTCGTTTCTAATGCCTCTAACCGCGGTTGCAAATCAATTATTGTTTTCCAAGCTTCTTGCAAGCTTTCTAGAGCTCTGCTGAAAATCTTCTCCATGATGATTGTTTCAATTTCAGTTAAGCTGCCGATCTTACTAGGGGCGGTTCCCCCACCACCAAGCAGCCTATCTAGCATGGCGAAAGCGACGTTGGGATGTACCTCTAGAACCATCCGGCCTTCAAGCGGCTCCGCTTCAAAGATGTTTAACACAGTCATCTTAGGGATGGAACGGATGAATTCGTCATAGGGAAGCTGCTCAACCTGAACAACGTTAATCTGAACAAATGTTCGGAGCTGTGCAGAGAAATACGTAGTCAAAAATCGTGCGAAATTCTCATGTATTCGAGTTAAGCTCCGGATATGATCTTTGGAAAAACGCACCGCGCGTTTGAAATCATAGGCACGGACCTTTTTCTGTGTATCTTCCTTTTTGAGCTCTTCCGCATCCATTTCACCTGACGAGAGCGCCGCCAACAACGCATCAATCTCATTCTGCGAAAGTACATCTACCAAACCTCTCACCCCTTTCTTAGACCATTAGTGAAACAAAAGCTTCATCTATTAGCCAAAGTGTTCCGACAAAAGTCAATGCTGCGGGATTTCCCTATTAAACAGGCATCATAATAAAATCGGTAATTCCAACATTCATCAGCTTGCCTTCTGTCAGCACTGCATTAATAGAATTAATTAGGCCAGCGGTAAGCTGATCCTTACCTTTAGTTCCATTCATATCATCAGGGGACATAACCCACAGTGCACGGTTAACGATCGGCTTGATTTTGTTTTCTTTGATTTTGTTAAACTCATCTTTTGTTTTCTCGCTGCTAAATGTAAACGAGAAGCTAATCTGTACGATATAGTCTTTATCTGCGAGATTTGTTTTGATATCTATTAAATCGGATGTACGATTAATCAATTCATCCGCAGATATCGGCTCGATTTGTACATTCTCAGCCATTTCCTTAGCCGCTTGGTCAGGATCCTTAGCTTTTTTGTCCCCGAACAATGTGGTCCAGAAGTAAAAGGTGACAACGACAATCAACGTAATCGCTAATAATAGCGAAACGAGCCATGGCAACAATTTTTTCATGACGTAGCTCCCTCCGATTGCGAGTCCGCAGGGCTTACAATTGCCCCTAAGACACCGATACTGCGCAAGTAATTCCGGGTTTCCCGAATTACATCCGAAGAATTTTCGGTAACAATAAATTTCTTTCCAGTCGTAAGCGTAATTATGGTGTCTGGTGTTTCTTCCACTGTCTCAATCAATAACGAGTTAATATGAAACTTGCTGCCATTTAGGCGCGTGACATAAATCACTACAGGGCCCCCCCCAATGCTACCTGGGGGAGAGCTAAGCCCTCCCTAGGTAGGAGATCAATTACCGTTTCAGGTTAACAATTTCTTGTAATACTTCATCAGATGTCGTGATAATTTTGGAGTTCGCTTGGAAGCCGCGCTGTGCAACAATCATTTCCGTGAACTCGTTCGTTAAGTCAACATTAGACATTTCAAGTTGACCTGAGATGATAGCTCCTAGTCCAAGTTCAGGGTCGGAAGGTGCTCCTGTAATTAATTCACTTTCAAGATTGGCATTTGGTGTTAGTCGGTACATGTTGCCTCCGACCTTCTCCAACCCATTCGGGTTGTAAACCTTTGCCAGCCCGATTTGGAAACCGCTGTCCGTTGCAAGACCATCTGCATCGATTTGAATAATTCTACCATCTTGAGAAATATTGAATGCAGTAATTTCCCGTGGCAGAGTAATCGGTTCTCCATCTAAGCTCAGAAGCAACATTCCATCTGGATTAACCAATTGTCCAGCTGCATCGGGAGTGAAGTTTCCTGCTCTCGTGAGATAAGGAACAGCTTGCTCGGCAGAAGTCTTAACCATGAAAAATCCGTCGCCATCGATACGAAGATCCGTGGCATTACTGGTAGTCATTGCACTCCCAGCTGAATGGACAGTATCAATAGATGAAACCGCCACGCCTAGCCCTACTTGCTTCGCATTAACACCACCTGTAGTTCCCTCTACTGGAGCTGTTACACCTGACATCGATTGGCTCAAAATGTCCTTGAACATAACTCGTCCAGCTTTGAACCCGACAGTGTTTACGTTGGCAATGTTATTACCGATTACATCAAGCTTTGTTTGAAAACCTCTCATACCTGAAACACCTGAGTACATAGAACGTATCATGAATTGCCTACCTCCATTAGTGGTTGGAATAGGTCCGCTTCAATCGGTCGGCGGCCTTGGGCTTCCTTGGCAGGACCAGCCCCGTCATCCGGTTCAACTTACAACTATTGCACTATCGATTTGTGTGAAAATATGCTCCTTCATCGAGTTGCCATCCATTGCAGTAACAACAGTGCGATTAGGGACATTCACGATCATGGCAATATTCTGAAATAAGACTAATGAATCCTTGGCGCCTTTAGCTGCTGCCTGATCTACGGCATTGGCAATTCGCGAGATTTGATCCGGTAACAATTCAATACCTCTTTGCTGCAATCGCTGCTCGGCATGATGACTGAACTTCAACTGCTGCTGGCTAAGTATTTCGCGGAATGAAATCGAGTTCGCTATTTCTTGCTTCCTCTGATTTGCTATGCGATTATCTTGAATCGGTCCCGTACGACCCGTTGACAGATGGCCAACGAGGATCCGGTCATTCATTCCCATTCACCTCCGGCTCACTGCCCTTAGATGGCTCAGCGATGGAAATGATTTTATTCATTGGCACCTCAATGTCCTCAACTTTTACATATTGAACACCTTCACGCCAAAGAATCGAATTTACCGTTCCAGTATGCTGGACAACACCGTTTTTAACTTCTTCGGTCCACGATACCTCTTTACCTATTAGCCCCGCAGACATTCCCGCCGATTGCTTAAGAGCGGTAATTTCCTTAGCCATATTCATCGTTTGCTCTAAGGAAGAGAATTGCGCCATTTGAGCGATGAATTCTTTGTCTTGCATCGGCTGCATAGGATCTTGATTTCGCAGCTGTGTAACGAGAATTTGTAAAAATTCATCCTTGCCTAACTGCTTTACTGGTTCTCTGGCCGCTGCTTTAACGTTCTGTGCAGCATAATAAGGCCAAATATTAGACGTTCCAATACTGTTACCAGCCATTGGATTCACCTCCTTTGCCGATGTTACGCTGTAACATTTAATGAGCTTCCGTAACCGAATTCCTTCAAGAAGGAAGTTCGTTCAAGCTCTGCAGCGAACAATGCTGGATCCTCGTAAGAGTCTCCTTTTTCTTGGCCATTAGATCCTTTTCCGTTACCAGAATTGGAATTGCGGTTATCTTGCTGCATGAAAGCTGTGCCTGTAGAGGCAGGCTGCTGAACAACCTCAAGCCTTTCAACCTGCAAGCCTTGACCATTTAATGCTGTTTTGAGCTGCGCCATTTGATTTTCGATCATATCGCGAGCCATTGCATTATCGGTTATAAACTGTGCCGTTAATTGACCGTTGTGCAAGACGATACGAATGTCAACCTGTCCAAGATGCTCTGGAGTTAAAGTAAGCTTGGCTTCAGATACTCCGTTGCCTTGTGACAATTGAAATTGTTTAACTAGAAACTTCTCCATCTGCTGGGCGAATTGCTGCACTGGAACCTGAGCTGGAACGGTAGCTTTATCCGCAGCCACATCAGTGTTCGCTAACGAGTCACCTTGCATGAAGGTCCATGCTGGCTGCGATTCAGAATTAGCTACAGTTTCTACTGCTGCCACATTCGTAACGATTGCCGGCTGGCTCTCCTGTCCCTTAACTTCGTTAACACCCGCAACGTTGACCCTCCATAACGGCTCTCTTAGAGCTGGAATTGGACGGCGAGGCTCTTGAACTACTGCTGCTGTTTGGTTTAGTGCATCCTTCGGAACGGCAGTGCCCGAATCTGAAGCAGTCGAGGATTTAGTCGCAGTCGTAGCTGTTGTTAGCTTGTCAGCTCCTGCTTCATTAATTGGAGTAGCGTTAGCTGCTTGAGGCAACAGCTTATCCAATACGTTCTTAAGCTCTTCAGCAAAAGATGAAGGTAACTGCAAGCTATCCTTACCAGATGCAATAACCGATGATAGCTGCTGTAAGGCTTCACGAAGAACTTGAACAACAGGCTTTGATCCTTGAGTTATTGGCTGCTCTGATGGAGCTTGAGTAGTGACTGCAATTTCTTGCACAAGTACATTTGAAGATTGGCTTTGTCCTTGCTGCTGCATTAAGCCCTGTAAGGAAGCAAATAACGATGCTAATTGATCCTCAGCCTCTTGTGGAAGCTTTTCACTCTGCTCTAGCTGCTGCAATTGATCGACTAGCTTGGCTAACATGGTTAGCAAATCCTCCGACGTATTACTAGAAGATTCCAAGTTCAATTGGCCGAGTAAGCCTGCTAATCCTGCTGGTAAAGTCGAGCCTTTAGTTGCATTGGAATTACTGCTTCCATCGATTGCTTGAACTAATGCTCCTGCAAATCCACTTCCCGCAGCAGAACCAGATGCATTTCCGGATGAACCACTTACAGCTTTAGTAGATGATAATGGACTTGAAGTGATGGACATGTTCATTTTTTTCACCTCCTCTCATTATCAGATGAATGTTTAAGGATTAGCCGGCGTTAGTTTGCTAACTAGCCCAGTAGTTACCTTCTTATCAATATCTAACATAGCCGATAAAATATCAGAACGAGGTTTATCGTCCAGTACTCCTAGAATACGTAGCACTTTGGATTGGTTCGTTCCTGCTAGCTGAAGGAGTAGGATTGCCGCATTCTTAGGCTTCATTGCTGAGAACGTCTTATTGAGCTCAGTATTGTCCAATGTAGATGAGCCTTCACTTGCCTTAAGCTCCAACTCCTTGATTCGCGATTGCAAGGCAGCAACCTCGCGGTCATCAACGGTGTCGGTATCCTTAAGCTTCATCGTCACGTCAGCCGCTTTCTTAGGCTGCATTCGCTCAAGAACACGTCCGCGCTCTGCAACTGACATTGCCCCAAGCACGAGTGCTGATTCATCCAACGTCATATTCTCAAATATCGGTGCTGCTTTGCTTGGTGTCATCTTTGCGTACATACTTGCTAGTGAAGAAATACGAGCATGATAAGCATCAGCTGTAATGGTCTTCTCTGAGCTGTCTTTAGTAAGCAAATCGACTTTACCCTGCAAATCCTCAATTTGTTTTTTCTGCTGTACGGTTTGTTCCGTTGCTTGCTTTAGTGCCGAATCCCGATCCGCGAGAAGCGCGTTCAGCTCCTCCACTTTTGCTTTGGCATTGCTTACTGTCAGTTGTTCATCTGTATTGGTGCTAGCTTCAGCAGGCTTGGACGGTTCCGGAATGATTGATTTAATAACCGGAATCTTATTACCTATCTCGAGCGCAGCATTTCTCCAATCAGGGTTAAACATTAAGAGCAGTACGCCTAGCAAAACAGCGGTAAACAAGATCGGGGTAACAAAAAAGAGAAATCGTTCGAAGCCGCTGTAACTACTTTTTTCCACATCCGCGCTCGCCACGATTCTCCCTCCCTTCTCCTGCAATTTGTTCTTTAGCTATTGCTTTACCTTCGAGAGGATGCAACAGCCCGAACCATTGCGATTTCATCCAGTTCATTCTGTTCCTTGGCTAATCTTTCGATCCTAAAGCGCTCAAGCGCCCTATCCCTTGCATTAACCCATACCTTCTCGTCAACCATCTTGTCTTTCAGATGACCTTGGCACTTTCTGACTTGAATCTCGGCTGAACGAACGCCCTCTAGCTGCTTGAAAATCCTTTCATCCAGGATATCAATGTATCGCTGCAGCAGCACTATACTAGTGAGCGGGGTAGGCTTCATAGAAATTTCCTGCAAAGCCTGCTCCGTTTCCCTTCTTTCATTACGTAAATCCGCAAGCCGTTCTTCTTCTTTTCTTAATATCCCAAGCGCAGCAGCATATTCCCACTCCGCCATCGACTTCTCGCTGCCCTTCAGGTCTACGATTTTCTGCAAAGGATATCGAAATGACATATTGGCTTATTCTCATCTCCTGTAGAAATCGATAACTAACCGTTCTTGCGCTTCCTGCAGCGTAACCTTCTCGTTCGTTCGTTGCTGGGTAAAGGCTTTGATTAAATCATAGTATTGGATCGCCTTATCAATTTCTGGGTTTGATCCCCGTTGATACGCGCCTATATTGATTAAATCCTCTGATTCACGATAGACCGACAACAGCCTCTTTAGTTGCTCAGCAGCCCCTTGCTGCTCATCGCTTATGATGTCTTTCATAACACGACTCACACTAGAGAGAACATCAATGGCTGGAAAATGACCTTTATTAGCTAAGTTACGGTGAAGTACGATATGTCCATCCAATATCCCTCTAACTGCATCCGCAATTGGCTCGTTCATATCATCTCCGTCTACTAGCACTGTGTAGAATGCTGTTATCGAGCCGGTAGGCCCTGTTCCAGCACGTTCCAGTAGCTTCGGTAGCTCTGCGAACACCGATGGTGTATAACCCCGAGTTGCTGGGGGCTCACCTATCGCTAAGCCGACCTCGCGCTTTGCCATTGCAAAACGTGTAACCGAATCCATCATGAGCATGACATTCATCCCTCGGTCACGGAAGTATTCCGCGATCGTAGTGGCGATCAAAGCTCCTTTAATCCGAACGAGTGCAGGCTGATCCGATGTTGCAACAATGACAACTGATCTTGCTAAGCCTTCTGGACCGAGATCCTTCTCAATAAACTCCAGAACCTCACGTCCACGCTCACCGACTAAGGCAATAACGTTAACATCTGCTGAAGTATTCCTCGCTATCATACCAAGCAGGGTACTTTTACCCACACCGGAACCAGCGAATATCCCTACCCGCTGCCCTTGCCCTACTGTAAGCAATCCATCAATCGCCTTAACGCCGACTCCTAGAGGAGTTGTTACTCTCGGCCGTTTAAGAGGATTACCAGGTGTATTATGTGTGGAGTAATGAGGCATTCTGACCGGTAAGGCAGATCCATCCAACGGTTTACCTAGTCCATCAAGCACCTTGCCAAGCAGCTCTGAGCCAACCTGCACGGTAAGCGGTCCTCCAGTGGCAACCACATCACAGCCTGGCCCTACGGAATGAAGATCTCCGAGAGGCATGAGCAGCACCCGATTATCACGAAAGCCTACAACCTCCGCTAAAACCGGCTTGCCGCCCTTTACCGGATGGATTGTACACACATCGCCAATACTGGCATCCGGCCCCTCCGACTCTACGGTCAATCCAATGATCTGGGTCACCTTGCCATTCACCCGTACAGGATCCATTAATCGAAGCGTTTCCGTGTACCGATTAATATCAAGGATTGGCATCGTGCATTGCCTCCTCGGCACCATGAGCGGCAACTTTAAGCAGTTGCTCTCTTATAGCTTCCAATTGCGTATCCACCCGCGCATCAATGCTACCGAACGATGAACGAACGATACAGCCCCCATCTTTAACCGATGAATCTGGAACGATCTGCAGATCAGCCTGAGAATCCAATGTAACTATCAATTCATCCTTCGCAGCTTGCACGAAAGCGAATTGTGCAGGTGATACACAAAGCACGATAACTCCCTGCTCTTTTCTACGTGAAAGAGCCTGTTCAAACAATTTCATGGCCATTTCAGGTGCTTCGGAAAGCTTACGGTTAATGATTTTCTCTGCAATTGAACAGCTAAGCTCTACGAGAAAGGATTCGCCCTCAGTAATTAAAGTCTCTTTGGTCTCGTAAGCTTTCTCTACTATTGCTTGAGCACTATGTAAGCGAGCCTCCCAATCGAGCTTAAGATCTTCTTCCGCTTGTTTGACTCCGATGTGATAGCCCTCATCATAGCCCTGACGATTGACCTCTTCTCGGAAGAGCTCATCTTCTTCTCTGCGGGATTGCCACCAAGCTTCAGCTTCCTGTTCAGCAGCAGCACGAATGCCTGCTGCAGCCTCTTGAGCTTGTTGTAAAATCTGTTGAGCCGTTTGTTCCGCATCGCTAATAATTCGATCTGTTAATGTTTGAGTTTCGACATCTATTGTCGGATTTCCTTCGCTGTCGACACCTGATTCGGAAATATTTTGCGAAACAGGTAGAATTCTCTGCATGATCTCTAGTCTCTTAAGGTCATCTAATGAGATTACGTGAGAGGACTTGATGAGATTAGACAATAATATCGTCTCCTCCACCACGAGCGATAATGATCTCTCCGGCTTCTTCCAATTTGCGAATAGTTGCTACGATTCGAGTCTGTGCTTCTTCTACATCGCGTAAGCGCACCGGTCCCATGTATTCCATCTCTTCCTTGAATGTCTCGGCCATCCGCTTAGACATGTTACGGAATATGGATTCTCTAACCTCTTCACTTGCCACTTTAAGCGCCAATTGAAGATCTGCAGTCTCGATATCCCGCACGATTCGCTGAATGGAACGGTTGTCGAGATTGACAATATCCTCGAACACGAACATCCGCTTCTTGATTTCCTCTGCCAGCTCCGGATCCTGAATTTCCAACGAGTCCAAGATCGTTCTTTCCGTACCCCGGTCTACGCCATTCAAAATCTGCACGATAGCCTCTATACCGCCCGCATTAGTGTAATCTTGAGTAACTGTAGCGGAAAGCTTCTGCTCGAGCACTCTTTCTACTTGCGAGATAATTTCTGGTGAAGTGCTATCCATCAATGCAATTCGACGAGCAACCTCAGCTTGTTTTTCCTGAGGTAGCGATGATAGCACTGCAGATGATTGATCAGGCTGCAAGTAAGAAAGGACCAATGCTATTGTTTGTGAATTTTCATTTTGAATAAAGTTTAGAATTTGTGAAGGCTCAGCTTTGCGGGCAAAGTCGAATGGACGTACCTGCAAAGTTGCTGTCAACCTATTGAGAATGTCCAAAGCTCGTTGAGAGCCAAGTGCCTTCTCCAATATTTCCTTGGCGTACGTAATTCCACCTTGGGTAATGTATTCCTGCGCGACGCATATCTGATGAAACTCGCTAAGAATCATTTCCTTTTCTCCGCCATCTACTTTACGGACATTAGCAATTTCTAACGTCAACTGCTCAATCTCATCATCGCGCAAGTGCTTGAACACTTGCGCGGACACTTCCGGTCCGAGCGTGATAAGCAAAATGGCTGCTTTCTGCCTACCGGTTAATTGGGTTCCCTTAGCCATAACTGCCACCTCTATTCATCCACTAGCCATGTCCGGAGTAAGTTAACGAATTCATCCGGTTTACGTTTGGCTAAGCTTTCCAGCTGCTTGCGCACTTGGCTCTCATTGGAAACATTGTCTATATCGATAGTAGGCATCTCAACTCGTGGCATAGCGGCAAGCTCAGCCGCTTCCCGTGCCTCCTTACGACGACGAGACACAAGATAACCGCCTCCGCCAAGCAGAGCAAGAGCAAGTAAACCTGCACCCGCCAACCAGTATGTCGAGGATGATATTCCACCACTAGACACATCATTGCCAGAGAATGATTGCGAAAGAACGGATACTCTCTGCCCCAAAGCTTCGTCAGTCAAATCTAGACCTGACTCGGCAAGAAGTACTCTCGCACTCCGTAGAAGTAGACCTTGAATTTCGGCTAGCTTCTCAGGAGTCATTTTCCCATCATCGACGCCAACAAATATCGATAAATCCTTCACTTTATAAGGACCAAAGTCGATATTATTAGTAATTCGGTTGACTTCAAAGTTTAGAGTGCTTGAAACCTTCTCCGAGGATGATGACCCAGAACCACCGCTACCTGGATAGTTACTAATATCATTTTGCCCAGTGCCTGCAACGCCACCAGTTTGTCCATCCTGCCCGGTATACGTCTCGCTAGAATTTTGCTCACTAATAACAATTCCCTTATTATCATTGTCGGGCAGTGGCTGAACTAGCTCCTCCTTCGAAATTTTCTTATCGAAATTCAAAGAGGAAACAACACTTACAACTAAGTTATCCATACCAACAATCGGATATAGAAATTGCTGAATATTTCTTTTCAGACTATTCTCAAACTCTTTCTGGATTGCAAATTGGGTTTCAAATACTTGGCCTCCCCCAACTCCTGATCCACCCATTCCGTTGGAAGGGGTCAAATCCCCTGTACTGCTGCTAATCGTAATGTCTTTAACATCTAGCTTAGGTACTGCCGATTTAACAAGATTATAGTAGCTATCTACTTCTTCCTGTTTAGGACGAAAGCCCGGCTTAAAGGTCATAACGACAGCTGCTGTCGCCTTATCTTTGTCTGATTCGTTAAGAAATACGGAATCCGCAGGTAAGGTTACGATAGCTTTGACTCTAGTTACCCCTTGCTTGCTTAAGAGCAATTGCTGAATTTCTCCATTCAAAGCGTTACGGAATTTAACCTTAAACTCCTGATCCGTTGTACCTATCGTAGACGAAGACTTGCTTAAATCGTCGAACCCGATGGATCCGTTCTGAATTAGTCCTTGCGACCCAATATAAACTTTTACCTTAGTAGCAGAAGCGCTAGGAACCGAAATGCTTGTTCCAGCGTCATTCATTTTATAACTGATTCCGCTGCCGTCCAAATACTCCATAATGGCAGCTGCATCGGTGCTGTCCAAGTTCTGAAAGGCGAGTTCATACTCTGTTCTTGTGAACAAATACGTTAATATTATGATTGCAAATAACAATAGGGCTGCCGTTGACGCCAGAACCCATTTTTGCGCTTTGCTGTACTGGTTCCAGAAACTAACTACTTTTTCTCGAACCTGTGCCCACTTCTCGTTCACAATTTCACCTCACCTGCGGTTGGCACAACAAGAGAAGCGGACCCTGCCGCGTTCGTCCTGTTGCGTGTTTACTACATCGTTCAAACACTACATTTGCATACGCATGATTTCTTGATAAGCCTCTACGACCTTATTACGAACCTGGGAAGTTAAAGACAAGCTTAATTCAGCCTGTATGGATGCCATGATGACTTTATTCTCATCAACTTCGCCTATTAGAAATTGATCGTTTAATTTATGTACATTTTTTTCTTGAGCAGCCACACCGTCTATCGCGCTCTTTAGAAAAGTAGCAAAGCTCTCTGTTGCTTCAGCCGGAGTTGCCTTTGTTTGAATTGTATTTATGTTGGGTAATATCCCAACAGGTGAAATTATTGAGTTCGTAATCACGCTAAAGCCCCTCTTTCATTTCGTAGTCGAATAGTAGTAAGAAATTAGCGACCCATTTCCAACGCCTTCATAAACATAGACTTCCTGGCGTTAAGCGCTGTTACATTCGCCTCATAGGAGCGTGAGGCCTCCAATAGGTCAACCTGCTCTTTCAACATATCAACATTAGGCATATAGACCATACCATTCGGATCTGCATCGGGATGTGAGGGATTGTAAACCTGCTTGAATGGTGAAGAATCTTCCTTAATGGCCGTAACTCGCACTCCTTGTGCAGACGTTCCATTCATCTTCGCATTCAATAAATCTTGAAACTTAGGCTGCATCGCATCCATGACAACCATCTTGCGCCGATAAGGGACGAATTGACCATTTACATATCCTGCGCGAGTCGTTTCCGCATTCGCGATATTGGCCGATATAACGTCCATCCTGAGCCGCTGGGCAGTCAAAGCCGAAGCGCTAATATCAAATCCGCCAAGCTTCATTCATTAAGCACTCCCTTGTATACCGATTTTCATCATCTTCATATCGTGGTTAACCTGCTGACTCATTAGGTTGTAACGAAGCTGATTCTCCGCAAGCAAAGACATTTCCTTATCTACGTCAACATTATTACGATCATTAGTAATAGAGGTCGATTGCTCCGTAATGACTTGCGGAGACTGGATTCGGAAAGAGTTATTGATTGGAATATGGAGCGGATTTGTCATTTTACCTGCAAGAGCCTTCGTACCTTGGCTGCCAATTGCCTGGCTTAATGCTTCCTCAAAAGCAACATCAGATCTCTTAAAATATGGAGTATCCTTATTTGCAATATTGTTGGCAAGTACCCGCTGTCTCATGGCTGCGGCATCAATTGCACCTTCTAAGCGATGAAAAGCAGCGCCGCCTAATAATTCCATTTCTATCGCCCCTTCACTCTTACATGAGAACTTCATCATAATTCATCAAACTTGTAATTCCACGCGTAGATTACAAATTCCTGCTAGAGTCGACAATTTTCTTGTTTTAATCATAATTACAACACAATGTGACATATTAAAATTTTCTAAGAACATCATCTACGACATAGAGTCTCGTGACAATAAGAAAAAAGCCCTAATCTTTGGATTAAGATTGGGCTTCTTTAACATTTAGTGAACGAATCAATTAATTTTTTCGGTGCTCCAGCTCCAAAAGCAATTGAGGATTCAGAATGCGAATATATGTTCCTTTCATACCTAGAGAACGAGTTTCAATAACACCAGCACTCTCTAGCTTTCGAAGAGCATTAACAATTACTGACCTAGTAATTCCTGCTCGATCCGCAATTTGAGAAGCGACCAGGAGCCCTTCTTTTCCTTCAAGTTTCTCAATTATTTGCTCGACAGCCTCCATCTCACTGAAGGAAAGAGAGTTAACCGCAACAGACACAATCGCTTTATTTCTCGCCTCTGATTCTCTCTCTTCTATACGCTCTCTAAGTATCTCCATACCTATTATTGTAGAGCCGTATTCAGCCAAAATCAGATCATCGTCACCAAAAGATTCAACTTTTCTAGATAAGACTAAAGTACCAAGTCTATCTCCGCCACCTATAATCGGAACAATGGTTACAATGCCATTATCAAAAGCGGCTTCAAGTGGGGATAGAATACCTTCATGCGCAGAAATATTAGCGGCAGTCTCAAAAATACGTAATAATCGTTCATTCGTTTCTACTGGGAATCTTAATTCATTAGAATTATCCTTACGTAGCCACATATCTGAAAATTCGACAGAATGCGCTGTTCCCAATACTTTTCCTCTTCTGCTGAGCACGAATACATTCCCTTGCATCGTTTCCTGCAGTCCTTCAGCCATCTCACGAAAGCTAAGCGGCTTACCCGCGGCCTTGTGCAGAACTTTGTTGAGCGTCCGAATTTTCATCAACAGCGTCATGATTTCAGCTTCCTCCTAATGCGACGAGCAAGTAACGATTCCGCCGTCCATAGGACGGCGGTACACGTTTATAGTTATAAAATATATTGACTCAAATCACGATTACTTGCAATACTTGCTAGCTTCTCACGTACGTATTCCGGCGTAATCTCCATCTCTTCAAGCTGCAGCTCTGGTGCTTCAAAGGACAAATCCTCAAGCAGCTTCTCAAGAAGCGTATGAAGTCTGCGCGCACCGATGTTCTCCGTATTGTGATTGACCTCTTGCGCCATACGAGCCAGCTCAGAAATCGCCGTATCAGTGAAGGTCACCTTGATCCCCTCGGTTTGTAGCAGCGCCGTATACTGTTTCGTTAATGCATTCTCAGGCTCAGTCAGAATACGTATGAAATCCTCATCTGTCAGGCTGCTAAGTTCAACACGAATAGGAAAGCGCCCTTGCAGCTCTGGAATTAAATCCGAAGGCTTAGCCACATGAAATGCTCCAGCTGCTATGAAGAGCACGTAGTCAGTTTTGACAGGGCCGTACTTGGTCATGACAGTCGATCCCTCTACGATAGGTAGAATATCCCTCTGTACCCCTTCACGAGAGACGTCAGGCCCCTGTCCGCGTCCCTGGCTAGCAATCTTATCTATCTCATCAATAAAGATGATTCCCGATTGCTCAGCCCTTCTAACAGATTCGGAAATAACATCATCCATATCAATCAGCTTATTAGCTTCCTCGACGATCAATACTTTGCGCGCCTCCTTGACGGTAAGACGACGCTTTTTACGACGTTTCGGTAGAAACTGACCTAGCATTTCCTGCATATTGCCCATCTGCTCTTGTCCAGGGCCTCCGAGCATATCCATCATGTTCGGCGAGTTGTCTTCAACCTCAATCTCTATCGTTTCATTTTCCAAGCTACCGGCATCCAACTTAGCTTTGGTTTCTCGTCTTTTGTCCTGAAGACTAGGATCAACTGGCTCTGGCTCATCGCTTGGGGTAGTCATGCCGCCAAACAACATTTCTAAAGGGTTTTTCTGTGATTTCGGTTTGGATGGAGATGGGACCAGTAAAACAGCAAGTCGCTCATTGGCAGCTTTCTCAGCTTTGTCCTTAACCTTCTCTGTCCGCTCCTCCTTCACCATGCGTATAGCTGTTTCAACCAAATCCCTAACCATGGATTCAACATCTCTGCCTACGTAACCGACTTCAGTAAATTTCGTCGCCTCTATTTTAATAAATGGAGCATGAACCAGCTTAGCCAGCCTACGTGCGATTTCCGTCTTACCGACACCAGTTGGTCCAATCATCAAAATATTTTTAGGCACAACTTCATCACGTATTTCTTCTGGCAAGCGGTTGCGACGGTAACGATTACGTAAAGCAACAGCTACTGAACGCTTAGCTGGTTTTTGACCTACAATATATTTATCTAGCTCAGCCACGATTTGGCGGGGAGTCAGCGTATCGTTCATGGGATTCTCTCCTTTTGCAATCTTGATCATCCGATTTCCTCAACGACCAAGTTGTTATTAGTAAATACACAAATTTCGGAGGCAGTTTCCAGAGCAGCACGAGCGATTTCTTTAGCATCCATATTAGGCGCATAACGCTTTAAGGCACGCGCTGCCGCTAAAGCGAAGCTTCCGCCTGAGCCGATAGCAAGAATGCCATCATCAGGCTCGATGACCTCTCCGTTACCAGACAACAGTAGCATACCTGTTGCATCCACAACGATCATCATCGCTTCCAAACGACGTAATACACGATCAGAGCGCCAATCCTTCGCTAGCTCAACTGCAGCACGCTGCAGATTGCCATGATGCTCCTCAAGCTTACCTTCAAACTTCTCAAACAATGTAATAGCATCCGCAACAGAGCCTGCGAAGCCAGCAATGACTTGCCCACGATAAAGCCTACGTACTTTTTTAGCGGTATTCTTCATGACCATGCTATTACCGAATGTTACCTGACCATCACCCGCGATAGCACCTTTTCCATTATGGCGGACCGCGCAGATCGTCGTAGCGTGAAAGCTCATATCCATGGACTAAACCCCCTAGTGTAATTAGTTGTATAAAGCCGCAAAAGCAGCAACCTGTAGGTCAGGTGCTGCCGCTGCTTCATGGACTACAACTCGGAATTTTGCTTCATCTCCAAGCTTAGGGCATCGATGCCTTCCAGTGCCCTTGCAGCAATAGCTTCGTTTTTCTCTTTCTTGCTCCGAACCCGGTGCCCAAGGGGCGGGAAGAGGCCAAAATTTGCGTTCATCGGTTGAAAATGCTTAAAGTCCGCCGTTGTAATGTACTGCGCCATGCTCCCAAGAGTTGTATGTGCAGGTAAAGTTAACGGCTCCAGACCTTTTGCCAATCTTCCGGCATTTAAGCCCGAGATAAGACCTGAAGCAGCAGATTCAACATATCCCTCAACACCCGTCATTTGACCTGCGAAGAAGAGCTTCTCTCTGCCTCTGAATTGATAGGTCGGGTGCAACAGCTTAGGAGAATTAATGAATGTATTCCGATGCATAACTCCGAAGCGCACGAACTCCGCATTCTCGAGCCCAGGAATTAATGAAAATACTCGTTTCTGCTCCCCCCACTTGAGATGGGTTTGGAAGCCAACAAGATTATAAAGCGTACCCGCCGCATTATCCTGACGAAGCTGTATAACCGCATGTGATTGAATGCCTGTGCGCGGATCGACTAATCCTACCGGCTTCAGAGGACCGAACAGCAGTGTTTGTTTCCCTCGCTTAGCCATGACTTCAATCGGCATGCAGCCTTCAAAGTACATTTCCTTCTCGAAGTCTTTCACTTCTGCCGTTTCCGCTGTAATTAGGGCTTCATAGAAACGATCATATTCCTCTTCTGTCATGGGACAATTCAAGTATGCTGCTTCCCCTTTATCATACCGAGAAGCCAAGAATACCCTATCCAGATCGATAGAATCCTTCTCAACAATTGGTGCCGCTGCGTCAAAGAAATAAAAGTATTCCTCTCCCATCAGCTCTTTAATGCTATTAGAGAGCTCAGGGGAAGTTAATGGCCCCGTAGCAATTACGACAATGCCGTCTTTAGGAATGTCCGTGACCTCGTCATTAATGACCGTAATTAATGGATGCTCCCGAAGCCGCTTCGTGACTTCTCCGGAAAATCCATCACGATCAACAGCAAGTGCTCCTCCAGCAGGAACAGCATGTAGATCGGCACAAGACAATATTAACGAGTCGAGTCTTCTCATTTCTTCCTTTAGAACACCTACCGCATTGGCTAGACCATTTGCTCTAAGGCTGTTACTACACACTAGCTCCGCAAACCCATCCGTATGGTGGGCTGGCGTTCGCTTAACTGGTCGCATTTCGTATAAAGTGACGGGTACTCCTTGCTTGGCGATCTGCCAGGCAGCTTCGCTACCTGCAAGACCTGCGCCGATAACCGTCACGGATTGTAATTCACTCAAAGCAGAAACCTCCTTACCTTTCTTTACGCATCATTCCGCCGCTTCTTCGACATCCTCGACGTTCTCCGAGTGGGTGCATGCTGTACAGTGATATTGTATTTCGCCTTTAACCTTTTTCTCGATCATCATCCCGCCACAGCTAGGACATGGCTTAGCAACTGGCTTATCCCAGGATACATAGTCACAGCCAGGATAGAGATTACAGCCGTAGAACATACGTCCCTTCTTACTCCGTCGCTCGACAATTTGTCCTTCGGCGCATTTCGGGCAATGAACTCCCGTATCTTTAACGATGGGTTTCGTATTCCGGCAATTCGGAAAGCCGGAGCATGCGAGAAACTTACCGAAGCGACCCATTTTGTATACCATAGGACTTTCGCATTTGTCGCAAACCTCATCGGATGGTTCATCCTTGATTTCAATTTCCTTCATCTCTTCCTCGGCGAAATTCAATCTCACCTCGAACGATTTATAGAAATCTCCAATGACATTAACCCAATTCTGCGTTCCTTCCTCTACATGGTCTAAATCACCTTCCATGTTAGCGGTGAACTCGGCATCCAGAATTTCTGGAAAGAACTCCTCCATTAGCTGGATAACAAGCTCTCCAAGCTCGGTAGGAATAAACTTCTTCTCTTCCATCGCGACGTAATTTCTTTTCTGGATCGTTTCCAGCGTCGGTGCGTACGTGCTTGGACGACCAATACCAAGCTCCTCTAAGGTTTTAACCAGTCTCGCTTCGGTAAACCGTGGTGGCGGCTGTGTAAAATGCTGCTTGGGATCGATTTGATTGGACTTAACGTCATCACCCGCAGTGAGCGCAGGCAGTAGCTTATCCTCGTCCGTCGTACCATCATCATTACCTTCAACATATACCTTCATGAATCCAGCAAACTTTAATTTGGAGCCATTCGCACGGAACACTACCGGTCCGTTTCCTAAATCTACAGTCATCGTATCAAGCACTGCAGATGACATCTGGCTAGCTACAAAACGCTCCCAGACTAGCTTATACAAACGAAACTGATCCTTAGAAGTAAAAGCTTTGACAGAATCCGGGTCGCGAAGAATGGAAGTAGGACGAATCGCTTCATGCGCATCCTGTGCATTGGCGTTTTTCTTCGTATACACACGTGGTGTATCCGGCATAAACTTGTCTCCGTATTTACCTACAATATATTCTCGTGCTTCTTCCTGAGCTATTGGAGATATTCTTGGTGAATCTGTACGCATGTAGGTAATCAAACCAACCGTGCCCTCTTTGCCCAGATCGACCCCTTCATATAGCTGTTGGGCGATCTGCATCGTTTTCGATGCACGGAAATTAAGCTTGCGGGCAGCTTCCTGCTGAAGAGAGCTCGTAATGAAGGGAGGCGAAGGATTACGCAAGCGTTCCTTTTCCTTCACTTCACCAACGACAAAATCTTCACTAGCCATTAGAGCTAGAACGGCTTTAACATCTTCTTCGCTCGTAAGCTCCTTCTTCACTCCATTAAGGGAATGAAATTTGGCCTCGAATGTCGCCTTCTCTTTGATAAGATGCGCCGTAATGCTCCAATATTCTTCAGGGATGAAAGCGCTTATCTCATTTTCTCGATCATAAATCAGCTTTACAGCAACCGATTGCACACGACCAGCGCTCAAGCCTTTCTTAACCTTTTTCCACAGCAATGGACTTATCTTGTACCCAACGAGTCGATCAAGCACCCGTCTCGCTTGCTGCGCGTTTACTAAATCCATATCGATAGGACGAGGGCTCTTGAATGCATCCTTAACTGCTTGCTTCGTTATTTCATTAAATACGACACGACAAGCATCCTTCTCGTCTATTTCTAGATAGTGTGCCAAGTGCCAGGCGATTGCTTCGCCTTCCCTGTCGGGGTCAGCCGCGAGATACACTTTCTTAACTTTTTTACTTGCATCCCTTAATTCCTTAAGGATACTCCCCTTACCTCGAATAGTAATATATTTGGGCTCAAAATCATTGTCTACCTCCACGCCTATTTGGCTTTTTGGTAAATCACGAATATGGCCCATGGACGCTTTGACGATAAATTTGCTTCCTAAATATTTACCAATCGTCTTGGCTTTTGCTGGTGATTCTACGATAACGAGTGAATCCGCCACGTCCATTCCTCCTCTCCTACGGTCGACAAGTCCTCATGCCTATGTGCTTATGTCTCCATTTAAAGGACATTATATACAGAACCGGGTTGTTGATGAATCCGTCTTTTTAATAGTAAAGATAGCAGAACAGAGTGTAAATGTCCAAATGTCATCCCGGATTGTATCGTCAGCTCGTCCAAAGAGCAGGGGTTATCGAGTAAAAAATCATATATTTTCGCCTCATCAGGAGTTAATGGAGTAGGAATTAAACGAGGCTCAACAGAGCCTTCTTCTTTAATAAGAGCAGTAGAAGCTTCAGGCAGCCGATAGACGTAGGATTGAAAAATATCGGTCTCATCCAATACCGGAATCGCTCCTTTTCTGAAATACTCAAGTGCGCCAATGCTTCGGGGTGAAGTTATCTGTCCCGGCACAATAAAGACATCCCGATTGTACCCGAGCGCTAAATCTGCTGTAATGAGAGCCCCGCTTCTCTGCGCTGCCTCCGCAACAATTACGCCATAAGATAATCCAGCGATAATCCGATTACGAAGAGGAAATAAGCCAGGTCGAAGCGTAGTATCAGGCGGGCTCTCCGATAAAATCAAGCCTTTAGCGGCCAGTTCGTGATATAACGCTTTATTTTCAGGTGGATAGCATACATCTACGCCTCCTGCTAGCACCGCAATCGTCCCGTATGGCGCCCGTAAAGCACCGGAATGCGCAGCCGTATCAATTCCCTTCGCTAATCCGCTAACGACCGTCATACGCTTTGCACAGCCTGCAGCAATGTCTTCTGTTACCTTGCGCCCGTATCCAGTTGCTAATCGGGTGCCCACAATTGCAATTGCCGGATTATGAACGAGCTCCCAATTCCCTTTATAATAAAGCACCCAAGGCGGATCTGCGATTTGAACGAGTAATTCAGGATATTGTTCATCCAAATAGGTAACAACCTGCATCCCGCGCTCTTCATGCCTACGCTCCATCCGAATGATTGCTTCTGGGCGCAGGTTGGCGACTATTGCAGCAGCTTGTTTTTGGTTAAGTCCCATATCCCTCCAGTCACCTGCCAAAAAATCCGAAACATGCTTTAAGGAGCCCTGCCCTTTCATAGCGCCGTACATCAATATAGTGGCGATCGAAATTCGACCTACCCCTTCAGTCTCATGTAGTCCAATTAACACTTCCCTGGTAATACCTGTTAACAGCGCTTCTGACCTCGTCACGATCTTAACCTTGTCCTCGGACATCTAATGGATTCGCCCTTTCTCGTTTCTGTATATTTGAAAACAAAAAAGCCTCCCACACCCTCAACAGAGGGGGCGGAAGGCTGCTTGCCTTACCGATTCACAAAGATAACCATTCAACTATCTTCATAAATGTATATATGGATTACATCCGTATTAGGATTTACATTTTTCTAGCAGGCCTTTTTCCTCAAGCACGGCAACAAGCGTCGCGCCCATGTCGGATGGCGTAGGAGCAACGCGGATACCGCACGCTTCAAGCACAGAAATTTTCTCAGCAGCTGTACCTTTGCCTCCGGAAATAATTGCACCGGCATGTCCCATACGTTTGCCTTCAGGAGCAGTAGCGCCACCGATAAAACCAACGACTGGCTTAGTCATGTTCGCTTTAACCCATTCAGCTGCTTCTTCTTCAGCTGTACCACCGATTTCGCCTATCATGATTACCGCATAAGTATCCGGATCTTCATTGAAGAGCTTAAGAATATCGATGAACTCTGAACCTTTAACCGGGTCGCCACCGATTCCTACAGCAGACGATTGACCGATTCCGTTGGAAGTCAATTGATGAACCGCTTCGTATGTCAATGTCCCGGAACGGGAAACGACACCTACGTGGCCCTTTTGGTGAATATAACCCGGCATGATACCGATTTTAATTTCACCAGGTGTAATAACGCCTGGACAGTTAGGTCCGATTAGACGGGTTTTCTTGCCTTCCATGAAGCGCGTAACCTTAACCATATCAAGAACCGGAATGCCCTCTGTAATACAGATGACAAGCTCAAGCTCGGCATCTACCGCTTCCATGATCGCATCAGCTGCGAACGGAGGTGCGACATAGATTACCGACGCAGTAGCGCCTGTTGCATTGACAGCTTCAAGTACCGTGTTAAATACCGGCAAAGAAACGGTTGTGCCATTTTCCAAGTTGAAGTCTACATTCGTACCGCCTTTGCCCGGCGTAACGCCGCCGACCATTTGCGTACCATAGTCCAATGCACCCTTGGCGTGGAAATTTCCCGTTGCGCCCGTGATGCCTTGGGTGATCACCTTGGTGTTTTTATCGATCAAAATACTCATGATTATACACTCCCCGGTAGGTTCTCCCTAGTCAATTCACAAGCGATACGATTTTTTTCGCACCGTCGGACATCGAATCAGCAGCCACGATGTTAAGGCCAGATCCATTCAAAATCTCTTTACCTAAAGCAACATTCGTGCCTTCGAGACGAACGACCAATGGACGGTCAAGTCCCAAATCACGAGCCGCAGCTACAACACCCTCAGCGATAATATCGCACTTCATGATGCCGCCGAAAATATTAACAAATATCCCTTTGACGTTAGGATCTGAAAGGATAATTTTAAATGCTTCGGTTACTTTTTCCTTCGTAGCACCGCCGCCAACATCTAAGAAGTTAGCCGGGGATCCTCCGAAATATTTAATAATGTCCATCGTCGCCATAGCTAATCCAGCTCCATTAACCATGCAGCCAATGTTGCCGTCTAGGGCGATGTATGACAAATCGAATTTGGACGCTTGAATTTCTTTAGCATCTTCTTCATCAAGGTCACGAAGCTCAACGATATCCTTGTGACGGAACAATGCATTGGAATCAAAGTTCAGCTTGGCATCAAGTGCCATAACATCACCGGATCCAGTAACGACGAGTGGATTGATTTCTGCGATGGAGCAATCCTTCTCTTCGAACGCTTTGTACAATGCCAGCATGAACTTAACTGCTTTATTAACCAGTTCGCCAGGAATTTTAATGTCATAAGCCAATTGACGAGCTTGGAACATTTGCAATCCTACAGCTGGATCGACAATAACCTTAATAATTTTTTCAGGGGAATGTGCGGCTACTTCCTCGATGTCCATGCCGCCTTCTTCTGAACCCATCATTACAACGCGACCTGTACCACGGTCTACAACTACGCCGATGTAATATTCTTTCTTAATGTCGCAGCCTTCTTCAATAAGAAGACGCTTAACTTCCTTACCTTCAGGTCCAGTTTGGTGTGTAACCAATACTTTACCTAGCAATTCCTTCGCGAACTCCGCTACGTCATCAACGCTCTTAGCGATTTTGACGCCGCCCGCTTTTCCCCGTCCACCTGCGTGAATTTGGGCTTTAACGACCGTTACCGAGCTTCCGAGTTCTTTCGCGACGCTTACGGCTTCTTCGACGGTAAACGCCACTTTGCCGCGAGGCACGTTAACGCCATACTGCCTCAAGACTTCCTTGCCTTGATACTCATGAATATTCATGACCTGGCATCCTCCCGTTGTGCGCTTTAATATCGAGTGCGGCTGATCGCTTAATAGATTTTATCTTACGCAGCCGTCACAGGTGACTTTCAGTTAGCGATGCCTGCATCGCCCGTAGCTGTCACACAAGCTATTTATGTAACAAAACCTTCACCATTGTAACACTATTTATTAAACGGTTCCTCACTTTTTCAGCAATTTATTAGTCTTATTTGGCAATGGTTTCATCTCAAATTGAGATGGAAATAAGGCAAACACATATAACTTTTGCTATTTGTCGCCTTATTATTCTCAAGTAGTATGACCGATGACAACCTTGTTCAATCACAATTTGCCTTCAGAGAGTATGGAACCTGTCAGCTACTATTCTGTAGCCTGATCCAAGCATCGATAACTAATCGCTTCCGCTACATCCTCGGATCGAATGGCTTCCCGTCCGGCTAAATCCGCAATCGTTCGTGACATCTTTAGAATTCGGTCATGAGCTCGGAAGCTAAGTCCAAGCTGTGCATATACTTGCTGAAGCAGCATCTCAGCATCGGGAGAAAGCTTAGTGTACTTCTTCAATAAAGGTCCCTGAAGCTGGCTGTTCCAATGAATCCCATGCTTAGCGTATCGAAATTTTTGTCGCTGGGCCGCTTCCATTACGATTTCCCTAGCCTCCGCGGAGGACATTCCCGTTTCCGAGTTATTTCTGACCGATTGGCGAGGCAGCTCCACTTGCAAATCCAGCCGATCAGCAAGAGGACCAGACATACGAGCTCGATATCTTGCAATCGCAGCAGGTGAGCACGTGCAAGGCCTATCATCGACCCCACCCCCGAAAAAACCACAGGGGCAGGGATTCATTGAAGCTGCCAGCATAAAACGTGCTGGAAAACGACACACACCTCGTGCTCGCCCAATCGTTACTTCCCTGTCCTCCAGAGGCTGGCGCAGCGCTTCTAGGCATACACGAGAAAACTCAGGCATCTCATCCAAAAATAAAATGCCATGATGGGCCAGTGTCACCTCACCCGGCTTGGGAGTGGAGCCCCCACCAATTAGGCCAGCTGCTGAGATTGTATGGTGAGGTGCGCGAAAAGAACGTTGGCGGATAAGTCCAGATTGAGATTGAGTATGACTTAGCTTGCCACAAACACTTAGTATCTTAGTAACGGATAACGCTTCTTCATCGTCCAGTGGTGGCATAAGCGTTGGGAGACGGCGGCAGAGCATCGTTTTACCAGTGCCGGGTGGACCAATGAACATTAGATTATGCATGCCACTAGCTGCGATCAGGAGCGCGCGTTTCCCTAGCTCTTGACCAATAACATCGGACAAGTCGATCTCGCTTTCCGGTGTACTCGAATTCAAGCCAGATCGATTCAACAATCGTAATCGTTTCGTGCTAAATCCCGAATTACTCCGCGAAGGACTGCTTGCTTCTTCTTCGCCAGCAAATCCGCTTATCCATTCTGCTAGAGATGAAATGCCGAATACCTCTATTCCCGATATAAGGGATGCCTCCGCAACAGCGGCATGAGGGACGACAACTCTACCTATTCCCGCACTTCTTGCCAGCTCAGTCATTGGCAAAACGCCAGGCACACTTCTAACCATACCGTTTAATGATAATTCTCCGATAAACAACGTATCTTCAAGCAATTTGGCTTCAACCTGCCCACTCGCGCACAGTATACCGGCAGCAATAGCGAGATCAAATGCACTGCCTTCCTTGCGAAGGTCCGCAGGTGCGAGATTTATTGTGATGCGATCCATCGGAAACTTCATTCCACCATTCTGGATCGCAGCCCTTACACGTTCAACAGATTCCCGCACAGCAGAATCAGGTAAGCCAACAACGGAAACTTGAGGAAGCCCCGAGCAAATATTAACTTCTACCTCAATAAAACGACCTTCCACACCAAGCACACTAGCGCTCATGATTTTGACATACACAAAAAAGCACCTTCCTCCGTCGATGTTTAATCTGACGGGAAGGTGCTTCCTCTCCGAGCCATATTTACAATTAGAGTACTCCGATTATGCTGGGCTGTCAATGAATTTCCATTTGCATGCAAAATACATTATTCGTTGCTTTGCCCTAAATCAATCAGCTCCATCAAAGCTGCAGGTAATTGGAATTCTTGATTCCGAATAACAATCCGCTTCGTGCTGCCGATTTCTTCTTCCTCTTGGTTTTCCTTAATTTCAGCAATCTCTTTGTGCAGTCTCTCCATCTGACGATCCAGAGCTGCAGCCGAATCTGCCGCCTCTTTCAGTTCTTGTAGCAATCTCAAAGGTACAGTTTGCTTATATTTGTAGAAGATTTTATGCTCCAGGCTTGCCCAGAAATCCATGGCAATCGTCCGTATCTGCACTTCTACGCATACATTCTCATGTCGATCGGACATATATACCGGCACTTCTACGAGTAGATGAAGGCTTTGGTATCCATTAGGCTTAGGCTGCTTAATATAGTCCTTCGTTTCTATAATATTGAGATCACTTTGGCTGCGAAGCATTTCGCTAATACGGTAAATATCCGAGACAAATGAGCATGTAATCCGCAATCCAGCAATATCCTTTATGTTACTCCTGATGCTGGAGAACGATATGTCACATTGCTTACGGAATACTTTATTTAGAATACTCTCAGGTGTTTTCAAACGAGAATTCGTGTGCTCAATCGGATTGTAATCATGCAGGAATTGAAATTCTTCCTTCAGAATATCAATCTTCGTCTCTAAGGAATCAAGAGCAAATTTGTACATCATCATAAACCGGGTGATTTCTTCTTTGAATCTTTTAAATTGTTCTAGCTGCACCATCTGATTATTCAGAACTAATCACCCTTCATCAATCGGCTTATTTCCCTAATAGAATACGGGTATAGGGAGAATCGATCGGCAACATAATGACAGGCTCATTCTCAAGCGTTGTCACATAGCTTTGCAGCGTCCGATAAAAGCTGTAAAACTTAGGATCCTTGCCATACGATTCATTATATATTTTTGCGGCTTCCTGTTCACCTTGCGCAATAATTTTCTTGGCATCCGCTTCCGCCTGAGCAAGTAACTCAGTTGCTGTACGATCAGCTTTTGATGTAATTTTATGCGATTCTTCGTCTCCCTCAGACAAGTAACGCGCAGCGATAGACTGACGATCTGAAATCATCCGATTATAAACACTCTGCTTGTTGCCTTCCGGGAGATCTGTACGCTTAATTCTTACATCAATGATTTCAATACCATAATTATCCCGTATAAGCGCGGTGGAAACATCTTTGGTGATGTCATCATTTATGTTACCACGTTCTGTGTTCTCACTGATAATATTATCGTAATTAATTTCTGACAATTTCCGGCGAACAGAGTTATACACGGCTTCATCAATACGTTGCACACCAACACTAACGGTTTGAACTGTTTTCAAGAAGCTTTCAGGACTCTTTATTCGCCAAACGGTATAATTATCGACGATTATCGGTTTTTTATCCTTTGTGAGTATAGATGTTGGATTACTTTCATAAGTCATTTGATATTTCGGCAATTTAGAAACACTTTCTACAAAAGGTATCTTAAAGTACAGCCCCGGGCTTCCTTCAACTCGAACGGCCTCTCCAAACTTAAGGATAACCTTGTACTCGCCTTCTTTTACGACATATAGAGAAGCAGATCCTATGATTATTACTGCTAAAAATGAAACCAGTCCAACAATTAGTTTTTTACTCATGGCGTTGTACCTCCTTGCGCAGCCCCTGCGTTTCCTGCATTACCCGTTGCACTACCCGCACTACCCGAAGCACTACCTGTTGCTCCCGCTGTCACTCCTGTTTTACGAAGGAGCTCGTTTATCGGTAAATACTTGACGGTGTCGCCACCCGAATCGGAGATGAAGATTTTGGCCTTCGGCAATATTTTCTCCAACGTTTCCACAATCAAACGGCTTTCAGTTACGCCAGGGTTTTTAGAATACTCTACGAAAATAGCGTTAAACTGGGCTACATCCCCTTCAGCATTAAGAATACGTGATTTTTTCACACCTTCCGCATTCTCAAGCATAGCTTGCGCTTCTCCGCGAGCTTTTGGTATTTTATCATTTTCGTATTTTGCTGCATTGTTAATCTTCGTGTTTTTTTCCTCACGAGCATTCGTAACCGCGCGGAACGCTTCCTCTACTTGACCACTAGGCGGTTCTATATCTTGAAACTTAATATCGACAATCTGAATTCCTGTATTATATTTCGCTTGAAGATCAATTAGCTTTTCACGAACTTTATCTTGAATTTCAGTTTTTCCGTTTGTAATTGCATAATCAAGCTTTTCCGAACCAATAACGGATCGAATGGATGAGCTAGCTGCATTACGCAGGAACTGCTCCGGATTGCTAATATTGTATAAGTATTTTTGAACATCGCTTATTTTCCACTGTACAACGGCATCAGCGGATACAATATTCTCGTCTCCGGTTATCATCATCGATTCCTCTTCAACCGGGGTTGAGATGTCATTATCTAGACGATAACCTATGTAAATACGTTGTGTAAGCTCTGCCGGCACAAGAATAACCTGCTGAATCGGATAAGGCCATTTGAAATGAAGGCCCGCTGTCGACTCCCCTGTATACTTTCCGAATGTAAGGATAGCTGCCCTCTGTTGCTCTTGAACGGTGTAAAATGATGAATACGCGATTAGTGCCACGAGTACGCCGATAACACCTAAACCAATTTTCTTAAGTAATCCTGGCGGCAAATCAAGTGGATTTTCTGGCTTTTTTTGATTGTGAACAAGTTCCATATAGACTGATACCCCTCCCTGATGTAGCTTTCATATCTTTCTTTGTTACGTAACAGAACACTTTACGTTTCATAAAAATAGCCAAAATCCTCAGGAAAAACGTATTAAAACAAGCATAAACATTTTTCGCTGTCTTTTGGGTAGCGAAAAAATGTTTATGTTTGTGTTATTCAGGGATGGATTTCGTGAAACTTATTCGTTCTGAATAACCATGCATTAGCGGCTGACGCCGTCCTTTTCACGGCGTTCTAAGTTTATGTGGGAGATTATTCAGAAATGGATTTCGTGACATATGGCTTGCATGACATATGGCTTACGAACTCAGTAACTCTTATTTGATCAAAATCTAATGATTTTATATTTTAACGAGCTCCAGACATCTTATATCCAGCAAAGCGGCGCGTTTTCCCCTATATTTTCCTCAATAACGCTACTGGAGTTCGTAAGAACAAATAAGTAGTCAATTTATCGATAATAAGCACGATTCGATTCGTTAGCTAGGACAGACATTTCCCTCTTGCATGTGCGAAGCCGTAAGCGAGGTCGTAATTGGTATGCGGATTGTAGTGGGATGTGGGATGCCGTAAGCGAGGGAGTATCGGTATCCGGAATGTAGTGGGATGTAGGATGCCGTAAGCGCGGACGTATTCGGTATGTGGATTGTAGCGGGATGTAAGATGCCATTAACGAGGTCGTATTCGGTATGAGGATTGTAGTAGGATGTGAGATGCCGGAAGCGTGGTTGTGATCGGTATCCGGAATGTTGTGGGATGTGGGATGCCATTAGCGCGGTCGTAATTGATATGCAGATTGTAGTGGGATGTGAGATGCCGGAAGCGCGGTCGTGATCGGTATGTAGTGGAAGTTGTGGACTGTGGTGGGGTGCGGTAGATAATAAACTGTCTGACCTCGCTTGATAGGGTGCTGTTTTTATAATTCATTGTAAAAAACCACCCAAAAAGGGTGGCTTGTTAAGATGAAATCGTATATTTAGTTATTTCAGAAGGCACCTGGTAGATGCTTGATTTCTGTAGCCTTTCCTTCCGCATCGAGCGTTACAGCTACGACATCGAATCTAATCGATAGTGGATTGCCCTTGCGCTGCTTGAGATAAATAACAGCCAGTTCACGGACTTGACGGCACTTTCGTGGGGTTATAGCTTCTACCGCCGATCCATAGCGAGTAGGGTTTGTTCGCGAACGGACCTCTATGAACACCAAAGTGTCACCGTCTAATGCGATAAGATCAATCTCACCAGACCGGCAACGCCAATTGCGCTCTTCAATGACATAACCGGATTGCTGCTGTAGATGCGTTGCTGCGATTTCCTCACCCGCAAGTCCGACTGCCCGACGACTGTTGTTAGCAACGGAATGTCGCGATTTCACTGGGCCTTGCATGGGTGAGGTTGAATGTTCTTCCATGAGTCACGCACCTCCTCAAGGTAAGATCTTCTTGCAACTAGCTCTTGTTAAGCCCCGCCCTGCGGTCTGAACGATAAACAAAGCTAAGCACTTCAGCAACAAGCTTATAAAGCTCTGGAGGGATTTCTTGGTCCAAATCGAGCTTGGACAAAACCTCTACTAGCGAAGGATCCTCTTGAACCGGAATGCCGTGCTCAAGCGCGCGACGCATAATTTCATCCGCAATAACTCCCTGCCCCTTAGCTATCAGGGTTGGCGCGCTGCCTTGGGCTGGATCATATTTAAGGGCTACAGCCTTATTAGGTATATTTCTTTTGTTCTTATACGGTGAGTTCATGCTCTATAGTCGACTCCCTTATAAGGCTTAGTCGTGTATGTGCTGGAAATCGCTGGAGTATCTGTGCCAGCAGCGGATTGCGTTGAAGAAATAGCGCCATTCTTCCATGGTGGGAGAGGAGCAGTTGTCAGCGACAGCAGCTGGAAGCCTGCATCTGTCATGCCTGATGCTAGCTCTTCTCTTGCATGTTCAAGCAAATCCGTCATGCCAGAAAAATCACTTAGCAGCTTTAACGACACAATTCGGTCGACAACTTGAACATCGACGAGCGTATCGCCAAGATTACGCATTCGCAAATCAAACATGAGATGACAATTGTCCACATCCCATTCGCCCCGACGGCTCCGTCGGGTTTGCACATGAATGGTGGCCGTCGTCTCTCCGTCCTGCCCTTTCATTGGCACAAACAGTGTCATATGACTGAAGGGAGCAACGTTGCTCCGGTCAGAGGAGAGCAGAAGCTGCTGGCCGGTCACTTGATTGGCCAGCGTTTGCGCCGCCTCCCGCAGAGCGGGGGGGACGTCATCATGCGCCGCAAGGGCGAGCAAAGCGCCCTTGAGCGTATCCGCGGCCGCATGCCGCGCCTCTTGCCCGGGGGCATCCGCCCCAGGCGCTAGAGCTGCGGCTCCGCCCGCAGGAAGCCCGGCGGCATCGCCGGGCAACCGCGCCTCGGCGCCATGCATGAGCTGACGCTCATGCCCGGTGCCGAGCCATTGCAGGAAGCGGCCAATCCATGCCGCTTCCGGTTTAGGGGCTGACGGCTGCGCAGCGTCAGCCTGCTTGGGCGCGGCTGCGGAGCTCTCCGCCGCGCCTGCACCTACAGCAGCGACGCGATTCGCCGTCGCTGCGTTGCCCTCAGGGGCAGCAGCCTGCGCGCCCTGCCCCGCCGCATTCGCAGCACTATTTGCTGCGAATGCCCCTTGCCCTTGCACTTGACCTTGCACTTGGCCCTGACCTTGACCCTGCCCTTGCGCCCCCGTACCCAACGGCGCTGCATTCCCATTAGCCCGCCCAGCACTCCCATCATTGCTTTTACCTGCAGCCGCATCCGAGCTCTGATTCGCAAACTCGCCTACCATCCTCGATCCGACAGCTGCGTCCTTAATCTGCGCCTTATCGCCTTCCGTCCCCTTAGAGGTCGCAGCATTGTTCAAGCCTTCTTTGCCCGCTAGCTGAGCCTCTCCTTCCGCTATTAACGCGTTACCTTGCGCTAAAAGGCTCTGTAAACGCTGACCTAACGCAGTAGCTTCCGGGGAACGTGCCCCTGCGCCTCCTAGCCAATTACCGAGCTCAGTTTTCATATTCGCTAGCTCTTCATGAATAGGCTGACCAAACAAAGCTTGACGAAGCGAAGACAAAGTCGTTTCGGTTGGTGCTAAACCACGTCGAAAAGCCACATCAGCCGCATTAGACCAAGAAGCAGCATCTACCCCAGCAGGCTTTAAGGAAGCAGCCGTATTAAAAAAAGCCGCGGTTTCCTTCCCTATCGGGTAACCGTCCCGCTTCAAACCACGAATCAGCTCCATGGATGACTTCTGATCCGTCAGCCCGAACGATTTCAATATATCCTTCAACCCTTCCTCAGGTAAGGCATCCGAAGTATCCGTAAGAGGCTTTAAGGTGACTAATCCTCCGCTTCCTCCTGGCTGCACCTGTAGAAGAGTGCTTTTTCCAAGCAGCATCTCCGCATCTAGCTTTGCTTTCACTTGCACACCATTAATATTAATCATAGCCTCTTGATTATCGAGTAGCTCGACCAGCACTCCCCTAACAATCTGACCGATTCTAAGCTCCAGCGAGCGACTATCCGTTGGCTGGGCATCGCCCATTAACGCCCGCATCATCGGGCCAATATTCATGCCCATACCGTTTCCCCCTTGCGACAAGCCTTATATCGTTATGTATCGGCATTTTAACGGTTCACGATAAATGAATTTCTTCTCAATTTCTAACTAAAATAGCTCCTGCTGCTCCACAAACAAGTTTTTAAGAAAGCTACTTCGATGCATAGGTGTCGGACCTAGCTCTAGTAAAGCTTCCCGATGCACCTTCGTTGCGTAGCCTTTATGTACAGCTATTCCATAGCCTGGATACAATACATCCCACACTTCCACACATAAGCGATCTCGCGTAACTTTCGCTAGAATCGAAGCAGCAGCAATGGATTGACTTAAGCTATCGCCTTTAATAATCGCCGTTTGTTCAGTAGCCAAGTCTACGTTTTCCGCATCAACGAGCAAGTGCTCAGGTGCAACGCTTAAACCTTCTATCGCTTGCTTCATAGCGAGCCTTGACGCCTGTCTTATATTAATTGAATCAATAACGGATGCTTCAATGCGTGCAACCGACCATGCAACAGCCTCTTCAACGATCTGGTCGTACAGCCTGTCCCGCTTCTTCTCGCTAAGCTGCTTCGAGTCATTCACTTCTTCAAGCACGAGCCCTACCGGCAAAATAACTGCAGCAGCAACAACATCCCCGAACAAGCAGCCCCTTCCAACCTCATCCACGCCTGCAACAGCGGTCAACCCTTGCGTCCAAAGCGCCGTCTCAAAAGCTAGGCGATTGATCTCAATTAATTCATCCTTTTTAGCCATCTACAAAATGCCTCCTAAAGCCGTTCCATCCTCCTATTTTCCGACATGAATCGCCGAATGCCAAGTCTTATTTTGTAAACAGCCGCCCAACATGTTCTGAAGAAAGCCTTAACAGTCAATTACTCCCGCCGTTCCTCACGTAAAGGCTTAACATCTAAGGGTATTGCCACATCGTCCATCTCCTCAAATCTAGCCTGAAACCGCCCGCTATAGCGGAAAATGGTGCCGAGAATGGGGTTGTTCACTTCGACAGATATTTTATACGTGCTTTCCTCGTCGTCGTACCATTCACACACATCAGCGATACCTGTCAGTAAGGACGGAAACTTGAATTTAATGCCACCTTCATAAAACCGTTGCTCGCCGGAGCGGATTTTGATGCCTCCATTTTCCTGTGCCGAAATTTGTAAATCGACCGCAAGATGCTGCTTGCTTCCTAAATAATCAACAATTCTATCCCGAGCCTGGCTGTATATCATCGTGGCATCGAAGCAACGAATCGCTCTAGGGAATTTGAATTTACGACTCCAGGTTACCGTCTCCCGACCAAAGGAATCTACATAAGCATAATTTCCAATTGTAAAAGGGACCTGTTCCCCGCCCTGCGGAAACATAATATTACGAAGCGTACCGAGGTACAACGGCAGAAGCGCCCACTTAGAATACCAAATCCGTTCCATCACACCGTATCCAATCGAGGCAACTCGATCCTTACTATTGAAACCGAAACGCTGCTGTATGCGGGGGTGGAGCTTCTGAAAATCATTACCTAATACTTGCTGGTAGATCGATGCCATCCTTATCTCCTCCTCAATGTTACGCTTATCTTTTACTTCATTTCGGATCCGGTTTGCGCTTGCATCTCGAAGCATCCGGTAGATCTTCAATTGTTCTTGATGCAAAAAAACTTAATACAAACAGGGACAAATTAAACGTAAGTGGGTTAAAAGGGCTCTGCAAAAGCTCCGGAGTTCCCCAAACAGCGGCAATTCCCAGTAGGATAAGGCTCCAAGCTTGTACCTGATAAACCCATTTACGTCGATGCTGTAAACATAGAAGTAAGGCAAACGCAACTTCCGCTACGCCTACGCATGGCAACACCATCGTTTCCAAGCCTGGAAACCAACCCGTTTGCCGAAGCAGTTCAATTTCTCCGGACTCCGGATATAGCAGTTTAGGCACAATGCCCTGATATAGCCACGTCAAAGCGAGCACAATTACGGATAAGTAATGCATGAAGGCTCTCTGTAAGCTCACCGCTGGCGAAACTTGCTTTTCCAGCCAAATCCTCAGCATATCGAAGCTCCAAGCAGTCGCATATCCGAACAGAGGACGAAAGGCTATCCGATCTACCCACTCACCAAATGCTCCAAACCTAGTCCGGTAATCATATTGCGTAATGAAGGTTACACCGTCGCCCACATCAGTCGGCTTGTATTTCCAGTATCCGCCGCCTTTTCGAATTAATGACACGGCTTGATCCGATCCAAAAGCCAAGGCGGATACTCGCTCACCTGTCCGTTCCTCCCGCATAGCTTTCGTTATGCCAGTTCCAGCTATATTCAGCCCAAAGCCGATTCTTGTCCGATAGAGAAACGTTTGACGGTTGTCCCCATCATCGCGAGGTAAATACGTGATTTCCGAAAATCTTAAATCCCACTGCTGATGAAGATCGGGCGATTGCGTATGCTTCCATAGCTCGTCCATATTCGTCATCATTTTAATTTCAACGTAGATCGGTTTGCTGTTCATCCTGCACCTCCTCCGATGAGCCTTCCAAAAATCGCCTGCGGATGCTGTCCGTCGGAACAATGCAGCTCATCTGTCGACCGAACCAACGATATCTTCGATTAGCAATGAAGTCATACACCCTATCGCGAAGCCCTCGAGGAATAACGATCCCGACGTACAACAATCGCCATAACCCTCCGAGTTCCCTACAGGTACGTAGTGCTGCAGTGGATTTAATATAATAATGACCGTTCTCGATCATAACGAACGTATCTAGATCAGTCAGAGATAAGCCGCCTTTATGCAACAGCCTTTGCCCCTGCACAGACTGAAGCGATGCGAAACGAAACAACGCTTTCGGATCTCTCCTTATAACAAACCTAGTAATGCCATGGCACAAATTACACTGGCCATCGATCAATAAGATAACAGGCTCTTTGAAATGGTTCTCCCTATCCCTCATCGCACGTCCCCCTCTCGTTATCTTTATTTTAGACCGGTTTCCCACATTTGCTCAGTTCCAACTTTCAAGGTAGAAACACAAATAAGGTACTACGGATCGTAGTACCCTCAGCACCTTTTCACAGCCAAATCCCTCACCTTATCCAACAGACTCCTCACTATCGTCGCAAATTGCTGCTACTTTAAGCCCGCCTTCTCCAACAATCCCCTCGCCATCGTCGCAATTTGCTACTTTAAGCTCGCCTTATCCAACAAACTCCTCACCATCGTCGCAAATTGCTACTTTAACCTCGCCTTATCCAACAATCCCCTCACCATCGTTGCAAATTGCTACTTTGAGGCCCTCTTCTCCAACAATCCCCTCACCATCGTCGCAAATTGCTACTTTAATCTCGCCTTATCCAGCAAACCCCTCGCCATCGTCGCAATTTGCTACTTTAAGCCCGCCTTCTCCAACAATCCCCTCGCCATCGTCGCAATTTGCTACTTTAACCTCGCCCTCTCAAACAAACTCCTCACCATCGTCGCAAATTGCTACTTTAAGCTCGCCCTCTCCAACAGTCCTCGAGAGCCGAGCGAGCTATGGCCGATCTAGCCGCCGCCTACAACCCTTTCCTGCGAACCCTCTCGACCGCTTCCTTACTGCTCCTCACGCCAAGCTTCTTCAATATTTTGTTCACCTGATTTTTAAGCGTGCTTTCCGCCTTATACAGCTTCTGCTCCATTTGCGGCTGCGTGTAGCCCTCTTCGATCAGCTCGAACACCTCGCGCTCCGCCGGAGTGAGCTCCTTTAGCTGCTCCTCACGCTTAAGCCTAGCGTAATCCTTTAGCAATGCATCCATCGCCGATGGATGGTGATAGGCACTACGAATCGCTTGTGGAATTTCCTTGAATCGTGTTTTCTCAATATAATTAACAGCACCCGCCGTAAAAGCCTGCATAATGACGCTCTCTTCATTCACCGATGTCAGCATAATAATTTTGGCCGGATGAATTTCATGTATTTCTACTGCGGTAAGGATTCCTTCCATTCCGCCATCAGTTAGCTGAATATCCATGAGCACGACGTCGAACGCCAGCGTCTTGGCAAGCCTGATCGCCTCATCGGACTGCATGGCCGCTCCAACGACGAGCATATCCTCCTCATGATTCAAGAAAGCCGTCATCGCTTTGATCCAATCCGGATCGTCCTCCACTAACAATACTTTGATATACTCTTCCTTTGACATGGAATCCCTCCTTATCGCTTGCTCACTTTTGGAAAATGTAACGTAATCCGCGTACCTACACCCACCTGACTAGAAATATCGACAGATCCTCCACTTTTCCGCATTACATTGTACACGTAGGATAAGCCTAGACCGAAGTTGCGACTATTACTTTTCGTGCTATAAAAAGGTTCGAACACATGGGCCAGCTTATCCGCCGCAATCCCTGAACCTGTATCTTCTATGTTTACTGAAATCCCTTTATTATTTTCAGCTATTGCGGCACGAATTTCGCCACCATCCTTCATCGATTCCATAGCATTAACGAGAAGGTTACCTATAACTTCTTTAATATGGACGGGATCGCACGATAGATTAGGTTTTGCCGAAAAATCTCTATAGATAGTTACCCCTTGGGTGTCCAACCGAGGCTGATTGTGCTCTATACATTGCTCCACCAGCTCATCGAGTCTGCAAGGCTGCACTACCAACACAATATCTTTCATTCGGCTATGAATCCGATCAACCATTGCAAGCATATGATCCGTGGAATCCGAAATAATCTGTAGCTGCTGCCGAGACTGCTCGTCCCCAGGAATGGTCCTTCTCAAATTTTCGGAGCTAATGGCGATCTTGCCGATTTCATTTTTCAAAGTATGGTTTAGAAGCTTAGATCCCATGCTAACGGCTTTCATCGCATTGTCCAGCGGGTCCCTTTCAATTCTGAGCCGAACGCCGAGCACCCCGTAGAGGAATACACAGAGCAACGCAACCACGAAAGAATAGATAAGAAAGTAAGAGACATACTCAAAAAACTCGAAGCTTGGATAAACGACTTTGGCGACATAAATAAACGTCAACGCTGCTAGTAAGGTTGGAACGATAATTAGTGTAGTAACTAATCGATTCCTCCTTCTACTACGGTTGTTTTCTTTAAGGAGTGACCAAATCAAAAACCAGCAGCTACCTAAGTAATATGGAGCAGCCCATGCCAATATAAGCCCATAGCTTACAAGCATTTCGGGTGTATAAGTTGTATATGCCGCAGTCACGACGACTGGAATGAACAGCAATCCCTTTAGCCAAGCTTTCCGCCTACCCTCATTCAGAAGCTCCGAATACGCGATGCAGAAGATGAAAACGGCATAAGGAGTAATCGTTAAATTCATGAGCTGTATCGCATCAGCCCATCCTTCGTGCCCAGCATTCCGAACCTCGTCGGATAAGCCTCCAATAGATGCAAAGCTGAGAAATACAGCCGCCCATCGATTAATTTCGCTTCTGGGATTGTTGGCGAGTAGAATAAAGGCGGCCGCAAGAAGCACCGCAAAATAATAGAGCATCCTGTACCGTCCTTTGTCATTAATACTGTGATTTATAATGTAATTTAACATATTATTGGCGCTTGTAACACGAAAAGCTGCAACACAAGCGTCTAAAACCACTCATGCTGCAGCTTATTGAAAGCAAGCTTCTATTCCAATTTAATGCGCTTATTCAGGACTTTCCAACGTCATCCGCCCTAGCTTGCCAGACCGTAGATCACGCAGCAGCAGCGTAGCTGCTTTCTCATAATCTACATTTCCTCCGCTCACTAGACAGCCTCTGCGCCTCCCGATGTTTTCCAGCACGTCGATGGCAGCTTGCATATCCGGTAGCTCGGTAGGAAGATCTTCAAGCCCATATCTCTCTTCCATAGCAGGACGATAGCGCTCGACTAATATTTTAAGAACAAAGCAAGCTACCTCGTCAATATGAAGAATCTCTTCTTTAATCGCTCCAGTAGCAGCCAATCGAAATCCCGCTACAGGATCATCGAACCTAGGCCACAGAATACCAGGGGTATCCAAGAGCTCTAGCTCGCCACCGAAACGAATCCATTGCTGACCTTTCGTGACACCCGGACGATCACCCGTAATAGCAATGTTACGTCCAGCAAGTCGATTGATCAGTGTAGACTTACCTACATTCGGAATACCAACAATAAGCGCACGTAGTGGCCGAGGTTTCATCCCCTTGCTTATTTGACGCTGGATTTTCTCCTGTAGCAGCTCCTTCGATTTGCCAGCAAGATCTTTAACTCCGGTACCTATATTGGCATCAATCGCATGCGTTGCATGTCCTTTATCCCGAAAATAACGAGCCCATGCTTCTGTTTGCACTGGATCAGCCAAATCAGCCTTGTTCAGCAAAATAAGACGGGGCTTTGACCCTGTTATTTCATCAATCATCGGATTGCGGCTTGATTGCGGAATACGCGCATCCAGTAGCTCAAATACGACGTCTATTAACTTTAGTTTTTCTTCAATTTGCCGTTTCGCCCGGGTCATATGACCGGGGAACCATTGTATTGTCATCGTAAATCACCTCTCATGCAGAGCGAAGCGCGAGGGAATCCCTCGCGCTCTTATTAATGTGAAACCAATTTAAATTCTTTAATTGGCCAGAATATCAGATCTGCGCGACCTACAATACGATCGGTAGATATATAACCAATCATCCGACTGTCTTCACTGTTAGAGCGATTATCCCCCATAACGAACACAGATCCTTCTGGAACTACACCATCTGGAAACTCATTGTTCGGGAAATTAGCGCGATCACCGTCATTCCTATTGTATAAGGTGCCTTCAGCGTGCGCCTTCTCGTAAGCTTCCTTTAAGTAATTCTCTGCTAGTGGCTGTCCGTTTATGTATACGGTATCCCCGTCTACCTTAACTGTGTCGCCAGGTACCCCAATTACTCTCTTGATGAAATCTCTTCCTTCATCAGGCACATGGAATACAATAACTTCACCGCGTTTGGGGCTACGGATATCATAAATGATTTTATTGACGATAATTCTTTCCCTGTTCAAGAAATTCGGTTGCATAGATGGACCGTCAACGATAAAAGGACTTACGAGGAAAAAGCGAATAACGAATACAAGTAAGCCTGCAATCGCCAGTGCCTTAATCCATTCTGTCAACTCATTACCTGCTCGAGACTTACGCTTTCTTGGTCCAGTCGGGCCTGATGCACCTGAATCCGAGCCGTTAGCTTGTACATCCTGTGAGCCTTCGATTTGTTGATCACGAATTGCTGGTTCATTGGCGACAGCATTTGTCCCTTGATCGGCAAATTCGTTTGGTTTGTCACTCCGATGTTGTTCCATTCGCAATCGCCTCAAGCTTTCTATTAGAGAATACTTATAAACTCTGAATAACACAAAAAGGAGGACTTGAACTTCGCCAAGCCCTCCTTTGATGCAAATTATCGAATTTCTTTGATCCGTGCTGCTTTACCGCGAAGGTTACGCAGGTAGTACAGTTTCGCGCGACGAACTTTACCGCGACGAGCCACTTCGATTTTCTCCAAACGTGGGGAATGTACTGGGAAAGCACGCTCAACACCAACGCCATAAGAAATTTTACGAACCGTGAATGTTTCGCTAATACCGCCGCCGCGACGTTTAATAACAACGCCTTCGAACAATTGTACGCGCTCACGGGAACCCTCGACGACTTTTACGTGCACTTTAAGCGTATCGCCGGGACGGAAATTAGGAATGTCCTTGCGCAATTGCTCTTGTGTAATCGCTTGAATAAGGTTACTCATAGAGTTTTCACTCCTTCCATAACAGACGTTCGTACCCCGCTCCCCGAATGCTATCATTCGGATCATGGCGTGCAGCGGACCGTCCTACTTGTGTTGGGGGTGCTTTACTCCTTGCGGAGATTCAACACAAAACAACATTTGAAATTTTACCATATCCGCGATGAAATTACAACCTTCACTTCCTATGCTTTTCCTGCTCCTGCTCTATACGCACCGATTTCAGCCACTTTCGCTCCTCCGGTGAGAGCTCCGCATGATCCAACAGTTCCGGCCGTCGTTGAAGCGTTCGCTCCAGAGACTGTCTTCTTCGCCATTTTCCGATATTCAGGTGATGACCAGACAATAGCTCGTCTGGCACCTTCCAGCCCCGGAATTCTGCTGGACGAGTATAATGCGGATATTCCAATAGCCCGTCGCTAAAGGAATCGGTAACCGCAGACTGATCATTTCCGAGTACGCCGGGAAGCAGCCTTGCAACTGCATCTATGACTACCATAGCGGGCAGCTCGCCGCCAGTAAGCACGTAATCTCCGACTGACAGCTCGTCCGTCACAAGATGCTCCCGTATACGCTCGTCATAGCCCTCGTAATGGCCGCAAATGAAGATAAGGTGCGATTCCCCTGACAGTTCCTGTGCGATCTTCTGCGAGAAGGGAGCGCCCTGAGGACACATCAGAATAATACGCGGTTTTTTGCCACGAACCTGATCCTCATCTACATTTTCGACTTGTCGTGAGATAGCTTCAACGCTTTCGTCCTTCAACAAATGCTCAACAGCCCCGAAAATCGGCTCAGCCTTAAGCACCATCCCGCCACCGCCCCCATAAGGCATATCATCGACGGTGTTATGTTTATTGCCGGAAAAATCACGGAAATTCACAGTATTAAGCGAGACGATTCCCTTATCCCGGGCTTTGCCAAGAATGCTTGAGCCGAATACACCTGTAAACATCTCTGGAAATAAAGTTAATACATCAATACGCATTTTTAAAGCAGCCCTTCCATCAGATGCACTTTAACCTTGCGGGATGTAATGTCTACATCAAGAATGACATCGTCAATGACTGGGAGAAGCAGCTCCTTGCCCTTAGCCATCTTAACGACCCAAATATCATTGGCGCCTGGAGAAAGGATATCCGTAATGGTGCCCAACTTCTCACCTTCTTCGGTTTCAACCTCACAGCCGACAATATCACGGAAGTAGTATTCTCCATCAGGTAAAGGAACACGATCGCTATCGCTCACCTTCAGCTCCCAGCCCTTATACTTCTCCACCTGATTGATGTTATCGAAGCCTTTTAGCTTCAGCACATACATTTTTTTCTGCTCACGGGAGGACACAATCTCGATTGTTATCGGCTCGCCGCTTTCTGGCGGAAACATTTGCAGCTTATTGCCTGGCTTAAACCGAACCTCAGGGAAATCCGTTTGCGGATATACTTTTACTTCTCCCCTGATACCGTGTGTATTGACGATTTTACCTATATTAAGCAAACGCTCATCAGACATGGAATATGCTCCCTTCGTAAAGAGCCGCACCATGCAATAACGCACGGTACGGCCCCTCTGCCAAACTATTCTGAAATAATATCCACGATGACGCGCCTCCGCTCCTTAACTGCAGCGGAAGAGACTACCGTACGTACCGCCTTAGCGATACGTCCCTGCTTGCCGATTACTTTGCCGACATCGTCGGGATGAACGGAAAGCTCGTACACCAGGCCTCTCGCGTCTTCCTTGACCTGAATTTGCACGTCTTCCGGATGATCCACCAACGCTCGGGCAATGACCCGAATCAATTGTTCCATGGCTCAGCCCTCCGGTTTAATGACGATTACTTCTGGAGCTTGGAATCGTGGAACTTTTTCAAAACACCGGCTTTGCTAAGAAGGTTGCGAACTGTATCGGACGCTTGTGCGCCGTTTTGCAGCCATTTCAAAGCTTTTTCCTCGTCGATTTGTACGTGGGCTGGTTGAGCAACCGGATTGTACACGCCGATTTCTTCAATAAAACGACCATCACGAGGGGAACGGGAATCCGAAACAACTACGCGATAGAACGGAGCTTTATGAGCACCGATACGTTTCAAACGAATGCGAACTGACATTTAACTTTCACCTCCTTGAAAAGAATAAAATCTATTTTAGAACGGGAACTTCATATTCTTGCCGCCACCGAACATGTTTTTCAGGCCCTTCATGCCGCCCTTAGGTCCTTTAGGACCCATCATGCCGGAAAACTGCTTCATCATCTTCTTCATATCCTCGAATTGCTTCAGCAGTCGATTAACGTCAGCAACGGTCGTTCCGCTACCTGCCGCTATTCTCTTACGTCGGCTGTAGTTAATGATATCCGGCTTCTTCTTCTCTGCCTTCGTCATTGACTTAGCAATCGCTTCAGTACGCGCGATTTGCTTCTCATCGATCTTGAAGTTCGGATTACCTTTAAGCTTGTTCATTCCAGGCATCATATCAAGCAGCTGATCTAGCGGCCCCATCTTGCGAACCTGCTCCATCTGCTCAAGGAAATCGTCAAAGGTGAAATCCGCGGTGCGCATTTTGCGCTCCATCTCGGCTGCCTTCTCCGCATCCATGTTCGTCTGGGCTTTCTCTATCAGTGACAGCATGTCACCCATACCGAGTATTCGCGAAGCCATCCGATCCGGATGGAACGCTTCAAGCTGATCAATCTTCTCACCTGTTGAAGCAAACTTGATCGGACAGCCGGTTACAGCCTTAACAGATAACGCAGCACCACCACGAGTATCTCCATCAAGCTTAGTCAGAACAACTCCGGTAAGCGCTAGCTGCTCGTGGAAGCTTTTTGCAACATTAACCGCTTCTTGTCCAGTCATTGCATCAACGACGAGTAATACTTCATCAGGGTTGACCGCAGAATGAATGTCTTTGATCTCTTGCATAAGCTCAGCATCAATTTGCAATCGGCCTGCAGTATCGATTATGACATAATCATTACCTTGATCCTTAGCTAATTGAACACCTTGCTTTGCAATTTCGACAGGACTAACCTCGTCACCAAGCGTGAACACCGGAACGCTGATCTGGCCTCCGAGCACTTGCAATTGCTTGATAGCTGCGGGACGATAGATATCGCCTGCAACAAGCAAAGGCTTGTGATTCTGTGATTGCAGTAGCTTGGCTAGCTTACCCGTTAAGGTTGTCTTACCCGCACCCTGTAGACCCGCCATTAGAATAACTGTAGGAGGCTTATTCGCCTTAATCAGCTTTTCCTGTGTGCCGCCCATAAGCTCGGTTAATTCTTTGTTAACAATGTCGATAATGACCATCGCAGGTGTAAAGCTCTTCATTACCTCTAGGCCAGTGGCACGTTCTTTCACCTTGGCGATGAAATCTTTAACAACCTTGAAGTTAACGTCAGCTTCCAAGAGGGCAAGACGCACCTCACGCATCGCGTCGTTAACATCATCCTCGCTTACTTTACCTCGACCCTTCAGCTTGCCGAATACGTTCTGCAGCCGGGTTGATAATCCTTCGAATGCCATATTCCCATCCCTCCTTCGGAACGGTTTTTTACGTATTTATCGTTGTTCTTGGGTTGTTCGATTCATTCGCTACTCCGCAGCTTAGCGGCGGTTTCGGCAAACGTCTGTCGCCATTGTTCCGGTAATCCAGCAATTTGCGACTCCAGCAGATCAATTCCTGCATGTAACCGTCCATGCCTGTCCGCAAGCTGAAGCTTGGATTCGTAATCCTCCAACACTTGCTCTGCCCGCTTCAGATGCTCATACACTGCTTGTCGGCTAATCTGAAAATCGGCTGCAATTTCACCCAACGTATAATCATCGTGAAAGTAGCATTTTAAGAATGTTTGCTGTTTGTCAGTGAGCAGTGGTCCGTAAAAATCAAACAGCGCATTGATTCGGTTCGTCTTTTCTAATGCTTTCTCCCCGTCCACAATGGCTGCCCCCTTCATTCCCCTGCGGAAAAATCGTTCTTGATCGCATTTGCGATAACCCGCAATCTCATTGTCAAGGGAAATACCTTTACAACCTAACTACTCTCACTATGTTACTCAAAAGCAAATAAGATGTCAAGGGAAATCCCTTAACATCTTATTCATTAATTCGTTTCGGTATTTTCCTCTTCATCCGTACCAGCTAAACCCGCAAACAGGGCATGAACGAATTGATCCGCATCGAACTGCTGCAGGTCATCCATCTTCTCTCCCAAGCCAACGAATTTCACCGGAAGTGAAAGCTCATTGCGGATGGCGATGACGATACCACCCTTTGCCGTTCCGTCCAGCTTCGTAAGCACCAATCCGGTAACACCGCTTTTCTCTCCGAACAGCTTTGCTTGCTGAAGAGCATTCTGACCTGTCGTAGCATCAAGCACTAGCAAGGTTTCATGTGGGGCACCAGGAATTTCCCGTTGAATAACCCGATGAATTTTAGCGAGCTCTTCCATAAGGTTCGCCTTATTTTGCAATCTCCCAGCCGTATCGCAGATCAGTACATCCACGTTTTGCTTTTTCGCAGCTTGTACTGCGTCAAACATAACCGCTGCAGGGTCGGAGCCGGATTCCTGCTTAATAACCTGAACCCCTACACGTCCGCCCCAAACCTCTAGCTGCTCAATCGCACCCGCACGAAAAGTATCTCCAGCTGCCAAAAGCACTTTCTTTCCTTGCTGCTTGTAGCGCCACGCTAGCTTACCAATTGTCGTTGTTTTACCAACGCCGTTAACGCCAACAAACAAAATTACCGTAATTCCATTTGCATTTTCTTTGAGATTTATATCTTGGTCTTCCCCTTGCAACATATCCACTAGCTTCTCTGACAAAATCGGCCTGAGATCAGCAGGATCTTCAATTTTGCGTTTTTTCACTTCCGCACGAAGCTCATCGATCAAGCCCATAACCGTATTTACGCCGACGTCTGCCCCAATCAGTATTTCTTCCAGCTCTTCAAAAAACTCTTCATCTATCTTTTTGCGGCGGCTGAATAGTTCCTCTACTTTACCAACAAACGCATCACGTGTTTTCGCCAATCCTTCACGAAATTTACTCGTTACCGCTTCCGTCTTGGAGGCAATGCTTTCCTTCAACCTCTTAAAAAAACTCATACCCGATTCCTCCAACCTATTCCTATTGCATACCATCTGTCTCTTTATTACGCCGTAGCTGTACTAGTTAGTTCCTCGCTGTCCTCAAGACGGACGGAAACGAGCTTGGAAACTCCGCCTTCCTCCATCGTAACCCCGTATAACACATCCGCTTCCTCCATCGTACCTTTACGGTGAGTAACGACGATGAATTGCGTCGAATCGGAAAACTCTCTCATGTACTGGGCATAACGGGCTACATTCGCTTCATCTAACGCCGCTTCAACTTCATCCAATACGCAGAATGGCACTGGCTTGACGTTCAAAATAGCGAAAAGCAATGCGATAGCTGTAAGTGCCCGCTCTCCTCCCGACAGAAGCTGTAAATTGGTTAGCTTCTTGCCAGGTGGCTGTGCAACGATATCTATACCTGTATCTAACGGATGATCTGGGTCAACAAGAACAAGATCGGCACGACCGCCACCGAACATACGAGAAAACACGACTACGAAATGCTTGCGTATTTCCTCGAACGTCGTGCGGAATCGCTTGGACATTTCCTCATCCATCTCGCGGATAATGCCGTGAAGCTTTGTCTTCGCTTCAATAAGGTCATTTTCTTGCACGGATAGGAAGTCGAACCGTTCGAATACCCGCTTATATTCTTCAATTGCCCCTAGATTTACTTCGCCTAGCATCGTTATTTTACGTTTCATATCCCGGACTTCATTCTGGGTAGTCACAATGTCCTCAGGAACGGGATAACGTTCCTTCGCGAGCTCAAATCCAATCTCGTATTCCTCTGTTAGCTTGCGAAGGAGATTGTCGAGCTCTACATCCATCCTATTAACCGCAATCTCAGCTTGACGCAAGCTTTCCTCAACGCTTCTCAGCTTCGCGCGCTGATCCTTCGTTTCGCCTTCCTTGCGCTCCAAATCACGGTGCTTCTCAGCTCGATCTGCACGTTTGAATTCAATGTTTTCCGTAAATTGTTTCTTCTGAATACGGAGCTCATTGAGCCGTTCTCTGTGCTCTACAGATTCTGCATTTGTGCGCACAGTTTCTGCCTCATTATGCTCCATAGATTCTTTGAACTGCTTTCTCTCCACAGTCAAACGAGACAAATCAGCACGTTGGCGATTCGCTTGCTCATCCAGCGCACTCCGGTCCTGCTCCATACGTGCTATTGAAACCTTCATATCTGTGAGGGTCGCCTGAAGCTCTTCTTTAGCGGATTGGCTCTTACGGCGTAATTCCTCCGCTTCGGCAATTCGCTTCTGAATTCGCCCTTCTTCTTCCGTAAGCGCAGCAAGCCGGATTTCGGCTTCTTCCCGGCTAGAATTAAGCCCTCCCGCTTCGATATCAAAGGCGGCCTTCTCACTAAGCAACGCGGCGCGCTGCTCATCTAACTGCTTCTCATCCTGTAGAAGCTGCTGGTGCTCACCTGAAACCTGCTGCTCATTTAACCGTTCCTGCTCGCCTTGATTACGCAGCTGTTCAATATTTTGAGCTGCTATGACAAGCTCTTTCTTCAAGTCGTCCACTTCTGCCTTCGAACGCTCGCGGGCAACTTCGGCTTCCTTGATCTCCCGCTCTAATTCTTCAAGCTGCCGCTGACGGCCAAGCAAGCTAGAAGATTTCTTCGACAGGCTACCCCCTGTCATTGACCCGCCGGCATTTACAATATCGCCGTCACGAGTAACGACGCGGAACCGGTATTGCAGCCTCGAAGCAATGCGGTTAGCTTGTTCCAATGTTTCTGAAATCAGTACATTTCCAAGCATGCTGCTGACGATTGCTGCATATTTGGGCTCTGAACCAACAAGCTCAGATGCCACTCCGATAAAGCCATCAGCCTGCTCCAGAGAACGGCGATCACTATCTGACATATGCCTTGCTCGGATAACATCTAATGGAAGGAAGGTCGCGCGACCTGACTGGCGCTGCTTCAAATAAGCGATAGCCGTACGAGAAAGCTTCTCGTCTTCCATAACGATATGCTGAAGTGCTCCACCTAGCGCCGTTTCGATAGCGACCTCCAGATGAGCTGGTACATTTATTAGCTCCGCTACCGCCCCATGAACACCATGCAGGTTGCCGCGTTTAGACGCCTTTAGCACTTCCCGAACACCGTGTTGGAAGCCGTCATAATCGTTTTGCAGCTCTTTAATCGTATCCCGACGAGAAACTAACGCTTCACGTTTCTGCTCGAAACGGCGCACTCCCGCTTGCAATTCCTCAAGCTTGCGCTGAAGCTCGGACGAACGAGCACCCTCTGCAACATAACGATCACGCACTTCAGTCAATGCCAGTTTGACTGCCTCATGCCTTTGATCCAGCTGAGCACGCTTGTCCTTTAGCGCCTGTAATTGCTCCATCCATTTAGCTTCTTCTTCTTTAATCCTTGAAACCCGACGCTCCAACACTTCACGTTGTCCTTCGCCGTAACGGATATCATTACGTGCTTGGGCCATAGCATTAAGTGTGTCGAATAGCTCAGCCTTCAGCCGCTCTTCAGCCTCAGAGCTTCCATCTGCGAACGCAAGCTTTTCTTCTTCCTCATAGAGCTTAGTAGACTGCTCCTTCAGTAAAGCTTCAAGCTCTGCACGCTTACCCTTCAGAACAACTTCTTCGGCGGAGGCCTGTTCGAATCTTTCTTCCGCAGATGTCAACGATTGCTGCAAGCCTTCGCGAGTGCGTTCGAGATTGCTGCGACGTTCATTAAGCAATTCGACATACCCTTCCGACTTCTCGGTTTCCTCACTGCAGCGCAGCAATTCGTCCTGAAGCTTCTCCAACAGCTCCTCAAGATGAACTAACGCCTGACGTTCTTCTTCCAGTATCGAATCGTGCTGACTAACGAAAGTCGACAAACCGAGCTGCTCATCACGAAGAACCGCTAACCGTTCGTTCGTCTGCGACCAGGAGGTATGAACTCCTTCGATCTGATGAACGTACATTGCGATTTCTTTATTTTTCAAATCCTCTTTTAATTGCTTATAAGCCTCGGCTTTTTCCGATTGATTTTTCAACGGCTCGATCTGACCTTTAAGCTCGCTAACCAAATCGTGAATCCGCAGCAGATTGCCCTCTGTATCCTCAAGCTTCTTCTGCGCTTCCTTTTTCCGGCTTTTGTATTTCACGATTCCTGAAGCTTCTTCGAAAATCCCCCGCCGATCCTCAGACCGCGTGCTTAAGATTTCCTCAATTCTCCCTTGCCCGATAATAGAATAAGCTTCACGTCCAATACCCGTGTCCATGAACAGCTCAGTAATATCCTTCAGTCGGCAAGGCTGCTTATTAATTAAGTACTCGCTTTCACCATTCCGATGAACCCTACGCGTAACCGTAACCTCGCTGAAGTCTAGTGGCAACGCCTTGTCCATATTATCTAGCGTTAAAGAGACTTCCCCAAAGTTAACAGCCTTACGAGAATCACTCCCGGCAAAAATAATATCTTGCATATTGCCACCGCGAAGGGATTTCGCACTTTGCTCACCGAGCACCCAACGAATGCCATCGGAAATGTTGCTCTTTCCACTCCCATTTGGTCCGACCACCGCAGTAATACCACGCACAAATTCCAACTCGGTCCGGTCCGCGAATGACTTAAAACCAGTCAGCTCGATTCTTTTCAAAAACATAAGGATAAATTCCCCTCTCGAGTCGGCCCTTACTCTGGATATTGCTTCGCAAACGTTGTCAGCGCTTCAGAAGCAGCTTGCTGCTCCGCTTCCTTCTTTGATCGTCCGATCCCCTTGCCGAGCTGCTTCTTGCCGACAACAACAATAGCTACGAATTCCCGATCATGAGCGGGCCCAAGCTCCTCCACGATCTGGTAATCAAGCGCTCCCATTGACAATTGTTGTACTTTCTCCTGCAGCTCCGTCTTGAAATCCTTGAGTGATGCTTGCTTGTCCCTAGGAAGTAAAGAAAATAAATAGCGATCTAAAAACGCACGAACAGCATTTAATCCCTGATCCAAATAAAGAGCGCCTAAGAACGCTTCAAAAGCGTCCGCAAGCAAAGATGGCCTAGTCCGGCCTCCCGTTTGCTCCTCCCCTTTGCCCAGCAGCACGACCTGCCCGAATTCGAGCGCCTCGGCAAAACGGACAAGCGATGGTTCACAGACGATACTCGCCCGCAAACGGGTCATTTCCCCTTCCGGAGAATCCGGATAGAGGCGATATAAATATTCGGATACGGTCAGCTGCAGCACCGCATCGCCAAGAAACTCTAATCTTTCATTATCTTCAATGCGGGCTCCTCGTTGCTCATTCACATAGGAGGCATGCGTGAAAGCTTGCTTCAACAAGGCGGAATTGCGGAAAGTCACCTTAGTACGTTCTTGCAATTGTTGAAATACATCCTTCATATCTCTCACCTCAAGCTCAGCCCTTATAAACAATCGACGCAGGCAGCATAGGCCGCCTGCGTCGACGTTCACGCGCTTATTAGGCTTCGTATTTACGCATAATTATGGTCGCATTATGACCGCCAAATCCAAAGGAGTTCGACAAAGCCACTTGCACATCCGCTTCACGCGCTGTATTCGGAACATAATCCAAATCAAGCTCAGGATCTTGATTATCCAAATTAACTGTTGGAGGAATAACACCATTTTGCAGCGTCAATCCCAATATTACCGCTTCAACGCCACCAGCAGCTCCAAGAAGATGCCCAGTCATTGATTTAGTCGAGCTGACCGCAAGCTTGTAAGCGTGATCGCCGAAAGCTTTCTTAATCGCAGTCGTTTCAGATTTATCGCCAACTCCTGTTGATGTTCCGTGAGCGTTAATATACTGAATAGCCTCAGGCTCGATTCCAGCGTCATTCAACGCCTTCTTCATACAACGAGCCGCACCATCCGGATCAGGATCCGTCATGTGATAGGCATCGCCGCTCATTCCATAGCCGATTACTTCAGCATAAATGCGAGCGCCTCTTTGTTGTGCATGCTCTAGCGATTCAAGAATAAGAACACCTGCACCCTCACCCATTACGAAACCATCACGATCCACATCAAATGGACGGCTAGCTTTCTCGGGCTCATCGTTGCGGGTACTCATAGCTCTCATCGAACAAAAGCCTGCCATACCAATTGGGCGAATCGTAGCTTCGGCACCGCCGCAGATCATAACGTCGGCATCTCCACGCTGAATCATCTTAAAGCTGTCACCAATGGAATGTGTTCCTGTTGCGCAAGCTGATACCGCTGCGGAGTTCGGACCTTTGGCTCCAGTGCTAATAGACACTTGTCCGCTTGCCATGTTAGCAATCATCATCGGAATGAAGAATGGGCTTACGCGACGCGGGCCCTTCTCCATCAATATTGTATGCTGATCTTCCCAAGTACCTAAACCACCGATACCTGAGCCAACAACAACGCCCACACGTTCTGGGTCTGCATTGTCGCCAATAACAAGGTTTGCGTCTTCAACTGCTAGCTTACTAGCCATAACTCCAAACTGCACAAAGCGGTCCATCTTGCGTATTTCTTTTTTATCGATATATGCGCTAGGATCAAAATCCTTAATTTCTGCAGCTATCTTAGTTGTATATTCGGTTGTATCGAATGCTTCTATTTGACTAATTCCTGATTTGCCATTTAATATATTACTCCAAAATGTAGGCAAATCGGATCCGAGGGACGTTACGACCCCCATACCTGTGACAACAACACGCTGTGTCAAACCATTCACCTCTTCAGGGTATTTCAATCTCGCTCCCCTAGTGTGAAGCGGTGCCTAAATGTGCAGAAGTCCCGTCGCAATAACGGGACTCGGTCGATCATTACGCATGAGATTGTATGTATTTAACGACTTCTCCCACGGTTGTAATCTTCTCTGCATCCTCGTCTGAAATCTCCAAGTCGAATTCGTCTTCGAGTTCCATAACGAGCTCTACCACATCGAGAGAATCAGCGCCTAAGTCGTCTTTGAAGGATGCTTCGGCTGTTACCTCTGCCTCTTCAACACCTAGGCGTTCGATAACGATGCGTTTTACACGTTCTTGTACATCTGACATCCGGTTCACCTCCCTTAACGTATTATACGTGAATCATGGACAAAAAGCCATAGATGCATTACGCGGAAGCCGTGCAAATCTGTACATCCGAGGAAGCCGCGTTATACGCGGCATTCAAATGCAAGCTCACATGGATACCATGTAAAACAAAGCTACATATACATCCCGCCATCGACGTGAATCGTTTGGCCGGTCATATAGGATGCCGCATCTGAAGCTAAGTAAATCACGGCCGCCGCGATGTCCTCGGGACGGCCCATTCTTCCAATCGGGATTTCTCCGAGCAGCTTTACCCTATATTCCTCAGGAAGCTTATCGGTCATATCCGATTCAATAAAACCAGGGGCTATTGCGTTAACTGTAATACCACGCGACGCTAATTCCTTAGCGGCTGACTTTGTCAAACCAATTACACCCGCTTTGGCTGCAACATAGTTAGCTTGTCCTGCATTACCAATCGTACCAACAACCGAAGAAATATTAATAATGCGTCCGGAGCGTTGCTTCATCATCGATCTTGTAACGGACTTCAAGCCGTTGAACACGCCTTTTAGGTTCGTCTCGATAACTTCGTCAAACTCCGACTCTTTCATACGCATAATTAGATTATCACGAGTAATGCCCGCATTATTAACGAGAATATCCAGTTTGCCGAATGCTGCAATAGTCTGGGATACCATCTCGTCGAACTCAGCTGCCTTACCTACATTGGCCTTCACCATAATGGCTTTACGACCATGCGCTTCAACCAGTTTAACGGTTTCTGCTGCTGCTGCTTCGCTGCCGGAATAATTAACGGCTACGTCTGCTCCAGCTTCCGCGAGAGCAATCGCAATTGCTCTGCCAATTCCACGGGATGCCCCGGTTACTAGCGCACTTTTACCACTCAAGTCCCACATCGCCATATTAGATTCACCCTCTCGTCCATTGTCGCTGTTTCAGCTTCATTGTGCAACTGCGGTCGCTGCAGTGTTCACCGAGATGATTTGCACTGATTTGTCGATTTTCTTAATCAATCCAGCCAGCACAGTGCCCGAACCGATTTCCACGAAGGTATCGACTCCCTCACCGATCAGAAACTTTATCGTATCCTCCCACTGAACGGGAGAAACAACTTGTTTCACAAGCAGCTCGCGAAGCTCTTCACCAGATGTAACAGGTAAGGCATGTACGTTAGCTACAACAGGCACTTGAGCGACATTGAATGATATCTTCGACAGCTCACTCGCTAAATTATCAGCCGCAGGCTGCATAAGAGAAGAGTGAAATGGTCCGCTCACATCAAGCGGTATTACTCTCTTAGCTCCCGCTTCTTTGCCTCGTTCAACAACTGCCGCAACTCCCTGAGCGGAGCCTGATACAACAATCTGACCAGGACAGTTGACGTTAGCTAGCTCCACAAGCGCTCCCGATGCAGATATATCTGTGCATAGTGCTTGCAAGGCTTCACGTTCTGCGCCAAGCACCGCTGCCATCGCACCTTCCCCGCTAGGTACAGCTTGCTCCATAAATTGACCACGAGACCGTACCAGTCGAATCGCATCCTCAAAGGATAATACTCCTGCCGCTACAAGTGCGCTATATTCCCCTAAGGAATGTCCAGCAACAAAATCAGGAGTAACGCCCTGGCTCTTATAGGTTTCAAGCAAAGCTATGCTTGTTGCCAAAAGCGCAGGCTGCGTATTAGCTGTCTGACGCAGTTGTTCATCAGGACCTTCAAACGCCAGCTTCGATATCGAGAACCCTAGTGTTAGGTCAGCTTGATCAAATATAGCTCGTGCTGCGGGATTGCTCTCATAAGCATCTTTACCCATGCCTATCGCTTGCGCACCTTGTCCGGGAAATACGAATGCAATCTTACCCAAAGTAATTCCTCCCTTAGCCACGCGGCATAAACATTAAAAATAAACTTACCAAACCAAGACAGAAGCGCCCCAAGTTAATCCGCCGCCGAATCCGACAAGTACAAGGGTATCGCCTTCCTTAACGCGATTTTGTTCCACTGCTTCAGCAAGTGCAATCGGTATGGAGCCGGCTGAAACATTTCCATAACGGTCAAGATTGATCATTGCCTTCTCTTCTGGAAGATCCAATCTTTCCAAAGCGGATTGAATGATACGAATATTGGCTTGATGAGGAATAAGCAGGTCGATATCGGACTTTTCTAACCCGGCTTCAGCCAAAGCTTCCTCTGCTGCGCTTCCCATTATTCTAACGGCGAACTTGAATACATCCCGACCGTTCATTTCAATAAAGTGGCGTCGGTCTGTTACAGACTGCTCAGTTGATGGATACCTAGAGCCACCGCCACAAATTCGAAGCAGATCCCCACCAGCACCATCAGCTCCGAGCTTGAACGATTTAAAACCACGTCCTTCTGGAACTTGACCAAGAACAACCGCACCAGCACCATCTCCGAAAAGAATAGCCGTATTGCGATCCGTATAATCTGTTATACGAGACAAGCACTCAGCACCGACAACGAGTACATGACGATACATTCCCGTTGCAATAAGTCCAGTCCCATTTGCTAACCCGTAAATAAATCCTGAACAGGCAGCAGACAAATCAAAGGCAGCCGCCTTCTTGGCACCAAGCTTTTCTTGCAGCAAACATGCCGTTGACGGAAAAAACATATCCGGAGTTATCGTCGCGACGATAATTAAATCGAGCTCATCAGCCGTAATTCCGGCCGCTTGTAATGCGAGTATGGAAGCTTCATAAGCAAGATCGGAAGTCGCTTGTTCCGGAGCGGCAATTCTTCTTTCCCGAATTCCGGTACGAGTTACAATCCACTCGTCGTTCGTTTCCACCATTTGTTCCAATTCTTGATTTGTTAAGCGGCGGTCCGGAACGTATTTACCCGTTCCAAGAATGCCTACGGAAATTCCATTCATGCGTCTCGTCTCACTTTCCGCTGAATTCATCGGCTAATGCCGCGATTAGCCTATTGCCGATTGCCGTGCGTGTTTGCCGAATTGCCGTCTTCATTGCATTCGCATCCGAGGATCCATGCCCTTTAACGACCAATCCATTAACACCGAGCAATGGCGCTCCATTATATTCATTATAATCCATTCTATCTCGAACCCGGCGAAAGCTTGGCTTAAGAACAGCTGCAGCTAGCTTAGAAGTAAAAGATGCAGTTAGTTCCTCGCGAAGCAGCTTGAAAATAGTCGAGGCTGCTCCTTCTAAAGCTTTCAACAAAATATTGCCGGAGAAACCATCGCATATAATAACATCACATTGCCCATCCAATACGTCACGCGCCTCAATGTTACCTATAAAATTAATCGGCGCCTGCTCGAGCAACCCAAATGCAACCTTCGTTAACTCATTACCTTTCGCCGCTTCAGTACCCACGTTAAGCAAGCCCACTCTCGGCTTACTAATACCGTGAACCTTACTGCGGTAGAGGCTTCCCATTAGCGCATACTGTAGAAGATGCTCTGGCTTCGCATCCATGTTTGCTCCCATATCGAGAGCAAGCACACCCTGATTATCCAATGTAGGGAAAATTGCCGCTAAACCTGGACGTTCTATTCCTTTAAGGCGCCCTAATACTAGCAGCCCAGTCGCCATGAGGGCACCAGTATTCCCTGCTGATATCATAGCATCTGCGTTACCTTCTTTGACCAGTCGTCCAGCCACAACCATGGATGAATCCGTTTTGCGGCGGACAGCCTTTACAGGCTCGTCTGTATTATCAATGATTTCTAAAGCAGGCACAATGGTAATATTACTAGGAGCTCCCTTTCCCAACAAAGGCTGGAGCACCTCTGGATTACCAACTAAAATCAATTGTGTATCCGGCCATTCCGCTGCTGCAGACAACGCACTCTCGACGTGAGCATGTGGCGCATTGTCACCGCCCATAGCATCAATCGCAATCCGCATGAGCTTCACTCCTTTATGTTTTCGATTCTCCTGCGGACCGATAGATGATAAAGTTTCCTTGAAACACCATTTCTTCCCCTACATATGTAAACACTTCAACTTTAGCTTTTCCCTTTTGTTCACCACTAGCTCTAACATAAGCCTTCGCTATACATTTTTCCCCGAATCGAGCGGGACGAATAAACCGAAGATCTGCGGATGCCGTTAAAGCAATCTCGTCATTGATAACAGCGACAGCGAGTGAATTCGCTTGCGCAAATACATGATGTCCCCGTGCAATTCCTGATCGGGAAAAAACATGCTCATCGCTAATCTCAAATAAAGAAATCCCACTCTTATCTAGCTGCAGATCCACGATGTCACCGATGACTTCGTGTAAGGGCAGAGATCGAACGGAATCATGTGATCTCTCCGCCATTAGCTTCAGTCTTTCCCTAAGCTCCGGTATGGCCAATTCCAATCGATCCAAACGAATGGTCTGGATGCTAACCTTCAGTTGACGAGTCAGCTCGCGGTCGGTGAGAAATGGATTTTCGTCCAATAGCTCACTGAGCCTTTGATGGCGCTGACGTTTCGGGAGGCGTTCCAAGAGCACCACCGCTTTCTTGTAGATAACCTTTAATACCTGGTGCCAAAAAGAGGCTAAAGAAAAACGCGCCCGTATGCAACGACCGCAAGTAACGTCATAATCGCTAGAAATCAATCGATTACGTTTCCCCGTCGTGAATCCAGACGCGTCCTAAGCTTTATTGCTTGATAATTTCACGCGATTTGTACGTACCGCATACTTTACAGACGCGGTGCGAAATTTTCAATTCGCCACACTGTTCGCATTTCACCATACCAGGAACAACCAGTTTAAAGTGTGTCCGGCGCTTGTTCTTGCGGGCTTTCGATGTTTTTGCAAAAGGTACTGCCATTGCTGCCACCTCCTTATCAGGTCCAAATTCGTTACGGCTTTACAAGCCGAACTTATTCTTTCTGAGATTTAAACCAATCCTGAAGCGCAGCCATACGGATATCAACCTTCCCCGTATTGCAACCGCACGATTGTTCATTCAGGTTAATCCCGCAATCCGGGCACAAGCCTTTGCAATCCTCACTGCATAGGGGTGCATACGGCAATTGGACCACCAGCTCCTGCGCCAAATATGGCGAAAGATCGATCCGTTCCTCCGTTACCAGTACGGCTTCATCATCTTCATTCAACTCAGCTTCTCCATCTTTGGCAATCCGAAATTGCTCCTCAAAGGAAAGCTGAACGTTCTCATCGAAGATGTCCAAGCAGCGCGAGCACTGCATTCGAACATTACAGGTGAGATTACCCGACACCAGAATTCGATCGTCAGCAGCTTCTGCGACTAAATCGTATTTCATAGGCTCGAGCGGGCTGTATTCCGGGCTGTTCCGGAACATGTCCGTCATGTCGAGAGTTCCTTGTAGCTCTAACGGCTGCTGCCGGGATACAAGCTCTTGAACTTTTAACAACATAAAATCACTCCAAACAAACAAAAATTATTATATCGAGATTAGGGGGTCTTTGTCAACAATTTCAGAGACTTATCAAGTAATCTTCTCTTGAAGACGTCTGCATGTTATATTGTGGCAAACAGGTACAACAGCTTTTACGTCCTTAAAATAGCTATAAGCTTGTACCAACGAACAGAAGAGTATAAGGATATAGTAAATTATACTGTGTGATCGTACAAGCATAAACAGCTTTCTCTGCTCTTTTGGGGCTTGTGAAGTTACGTAAAACGATCAAAAGGAGACTGGCATGTCAACAGTCGGAGTTATTGTAGAGTATAACCCATTACACAATGGACATCTTTATCATTTGCAGCAATCCAAGAAAATAACGGGCTCGGACAATGTCGTAGCGGTTATGAGCGGTCATTTCCTCCAGCGCGGCGAACCCGCATTGGCTGATAAATGGGCTCGTACCGAAATGGCACTGCACGCAGGCTGCGATCTTGTTCTTGAGCTGCCAGTAGCCTACAGCTCACAACCTGCGCAGTGGTTCGCTTATGGATCCATTGCAACATTAGAAGCAACCGGCGTCGTAGATAGTATCTGCTTCGGAAGTGAGAGCGGGGATCTGCAATCACTTGAGATCATGGCTTCATTGCTTGCGGACGAACCACCGGAGTTTACTTCTGCTTTGTCTGCAAAGCTTAAAGAAGGTTTGCCCTATCCATCGGCATTTACAGCAGCTGCTAAAGCTTATTTACAAGCTAAAGGAATGGACAGTCTATCATTCTCCCTTGAGCAGCCTAATCATACACTCGGGCTCCATTATTTAATGGCTTTACGCAAAATAAATAGTCCAATTACCCCATTCACCCTTCGCCGCGAAAAGTCTGAATATAATCAATCCAACATAACAGATGTGCAAATCGCCAGCGCTACTGCTCTACGTAAGCTCTTACTAGGCGATACCGGCTCATTAGAGCAACTCGTCTCCTATGTTCCACCATCCACAATCGATATTTTACAGAGGGAAATCGCTGCCGGACAAGCACCCATTCACTGGGGACATTTCACCCGCCCGCTCTTTCATGAATTATATCGCCAGCATCCGTCTCAGCTTGAGACTTACGCCGAAGTAACAGAAGGGCTAGAGCATCGAATCAAAAACGTGTTGACTAGCTTACCAGAAATGACCGTAACCTCACTGCTTCAAGCATTAAAAACCAAAAGATATACTCATACAAAGCTACAGAGAATGCTTCTACGTATACTGCTCGGTCATCACAAAGAGCTGCTTAACGCCAACCGATTGGCCACGGGAGTCGAATATATTCGTGTGCTTGGATTTACAGAACGAGGGCAACGACTGCTCCACGACATGCGTAAAAAGGCGAAGGTTCCGGTTGTGACTTCCGCTGCAAAGGGAAACTTGCCTTATCTCTCTCTAGATGCGCGTGCATCTGCCGTATATTCGCTTGCATTCCAGGATAATAGCCCCGCCGCAGCAATGCGCGATTATACTAAACCGCCAATTCGTATTTAACTAAGCTGATTCCAAATTGGACAAGAAGGTCTATCCCTCCCAAACAAGGCGTACATTGTATTGTACTTGTCCGTGGGAGGCGACATATTATGGCTAAAGTTTGGAAACGAAGAGGGTCGGCCCTCCTTTCCATTATTCTCGGCACAGCAGCATTGCTTGTCGTAGCTGGAATCGTCCATTCACCTGGCGAAGCCTTTCGTGCTTCCTTGTCAGGTTTACAAATCTGGTGGCAGAACGTTTTCCCTGGTCTTCTGCCACCCTTAATGCTAGCAGAGCTTCTAGCTGCATCTGGTTTACTTCACGGCATAGCTACATTGACAGAGCCGCTAACACGAGGCTTATTCCGCTTGCCTGGTGCATCCGGCTGGGCGATTGCCTTTGGCTGGTCGGCAGGTGTACCAGCAGGCGCCAAAGAGACCGCTCGCCTACTTGAGGACGGCATGATAGAGAAGGATGATGTGGATACTGTTCTTCTTGTCTCTCATTTGCCGAGCCCATTCTTGGTTGTACTCGTTATTGGGTGCGCGTTTCTACAATCCCCGGAGCTTGGGTGGGCAATCGCTTTAGGACTTTGGCTTTCTGTAGTTGTAACCGGCTTTATATGGGCCAGAATTGCTAAACCTCGCAAGCCCAAAGTGCCACAGATCCCATTAAATCACCCCCGCGCCTTACTAAAAAGAGCCTTGCGTACAGCAGCAGATGCACGAAGAGATGATGGTCGCCCTCTTGGTAAGCAGCTCGCCGATTCCGTTACGAATGCAGTGGGATCTCTTATGACAATCGGCGGACTCATGATGATGAGTGCTGTTGTCGTATGCTTAATTCAACTATTCTTCCCTGGCAATGACATTTGGCTTGCAGTACCAGGGTTCTATGAAATGCATCTCGGCGCTTACGAAAGCAGCCGCTCCGCACTGTTCTCCTCTGCCCCTGAGCAAGGAGCGGCTCTACTTGCTGCTGCTTTAGCCTGGAGTGGCTGGAGCGGCCTACTACAAGCTCGTGCAGCCTTCAGAGCAGGCTCGGACTTCCCTTGGGGCAAAGTGATTGCAAGTCGTCTACTCCACAGTGCTATCGCCCTGCTTATAACCTACCCGCTCGCGTTGGCTGCCCTATCTAGCCCAGTGCAAAGCTTTATGACAAGCATATGGCCTAATCATTGGATTGCTCTAGAAGCTTGGACGACAACAGGCCCTCTGCCTAGCGGCTGGGGACACCTCACTGAAAATATTATAATAGCATTGGCCAGCTTTGCAGTTTTTCTACTGCTCGCCTTGTTCGCCTTACTCATCCGTCCGAAAACGCCAAAAAAAAGAGACAACACCCTCCCGCCTTCTTCACCTCAGTAGTGCGGCGGTGCAGCGCGGGACACCGCTCTACAAGGGATGTTACTCAAATGATTGTTGAATACATGAAACTACGATGTTTTTAATCGCACTCTCTGCTTGCCGGCGGGCTCGAGGTTTCATTAGCGATGTTATTCATCGCCTCTGCGAGGGATGTTACTCAAAAGATTGCTGCATACACGAAATTACGATGTTTTTAATCGTACTCCCTTCTTCGCGGCCGGCTCGAGGTTCCATTAGCGATGTTTTTCAATGTTTTTCATCGCTACCTCAAATTATTAGTATGAAACCTATCTGTTCCATAAACGGAACATACAACTAACGAACTGAGTAACTCTTATTTGACTAAAATGTAATGGTTTTATGTTGCAACGAACTCCAAACACGCTATATCCAGTAAAGTAGTAACTTTCCTTCTGTATATGACTCAATAGAGCCACTGGGGTTCGTTAGACCAAATAAGAAGCCATTTTACCACCAATAAGCACGGTACAATTCGTTAGCTAAAAACACACAGTTCCCGCTTGAATACCAGATACGGTTCTCGATTCGCGGTACTTAGTTTGCGGTCTCGGTTTGCGGTACTATTTTTGCGGCACTCGTTTCAAGGCATTCGGTTTGCGGTAAACTCCATGCAATCCTCGGAGCAACTACAAAAAAAACTCTTGCCCATGTTTATGGTAAAGAGCTCTTTCAATGTAGTTAGCCTTATGTAGTTTGGCTTATTTTACCTAATCCCAACAGAATCATCAGGAATGACATACTTCGCTTGCAACGCCAATTCGACGACAGGTGGAACCAAATCTTTAACAGGACCGTTAAATTTAGCGATCTCTTTAACGATGCTTGAGCTTAAATACGAATATTTAGGATTAGTCATCATAAAAACCGTTTCGATGCCCTCATCCAATTGTCTGTTCGTAGATGCCATCTGAAGCTCATATTCAAAGTCCGTCACCGAGCGTATGCCCCGAACGATTACTTGTGCTTGACGGGAGCGCATATAACGTACGAGTAAGTCTCTAAAGCTGTCGATTTCCACATTTGGCAAATCGCGCGTTACTTCTGCAAGTAAATCCTTTCTTTCCTGCACGCTGAACAACGGGTTTTTTACCGTATTATTCAAAACAGCTACGATTACACGATCAAACTGCTTCGTTGCCCGGCGGATAATATCTAAGTGACCAAGCGTAACAGGGTCAAAGCTCCCGGGATATACCGCAATCCGAAATTCGTGCTCCATGCGGGCTTGAGGACTCATTATTCAGTAGCCTCCTTCGTCTCCGAGGAGGTGACTGGCTCCGCCTCGTCTGTTAGTTCATAACGGTAGATCGACAATGCGATTTCACCATAAGTCACATATCGTGTACGCCGAAAGCCACCAATCTCATCACCATAAACGACCCTATGATGGTGCTCTACAACAGCTATGGCGTCAGCGGCCACCAAACCTTTAGCTATCATATCCAATAGCAAAGCATCGCAGTTGTTCATTTCATAAGGCGGATCAAGAAAAATAAGATCAAAGGGCTGTCCCGCACGACCTAGCAGCTTTAACGCTCTTAGCCCGTCATTACGGTAAACTTCCGCCCGTTCAGCTAATTTGGTTGATTTCAAATTTTGCCGGATAACCTCTATACTTTGCGTACTCGAATCAACAAAAACCGCACTCGCCGCCCCACGGCTTAGTGCTTCAATTCCTAGTCCCCCTGTACCCGCGAAAAGATCGAGCACACGTTCCTCATCAAAATAAGGGCCAATAATACTAAACATCGATTCCTTTACTTTATCCGTCGTCGGACGGGTAGTGCTACCGGGAACCGATTTGAGCGGATGACCCTTGGCTTGTCCTGATATGACTCGCAATTTCTCAACCCCATCTTGTGATGCTAATCATGTTAATTATTATCTGTATAGTTAACTGGTGTTATGTTACCACAATCCCCTTCATTACAAAAGTGTGAACATTCGTCCACTAGATGAATTTACACAAAACGTGAATATTTTTCCACACTAGCGTATATTTTTCTCGACCAAGGTCACAATGATAGTACCGGCGCCGAGAGGTGTCGGGGACAACCGCGGAGAAGACTTACGTTTCCCCATAAGTTCTTCGTCCGGTTTCTCCTCTCCCATGCAGGCCCTCGTCGCGAGACGGGGGTCGACTTTTTGTTTATTACCTTCCACGAACCCTTATCCTATATGCGTTTATCCTCTTGACACCTATAAGTTTATCCTCTTGACACCTATAAGTTTATCCTCTTGATACCCATTGGAAATAATCGATCATTAAGAGCAAAATTTCAGCCTTGGTAGCCACTGGGTAGCCAAATTCCTCAATGCCCATCATATCCAATCGTTTTCTACCTTAAAGTAGCCACATATTATATAGAAGAAAGCCCCGAGCTCAAGCTTCGTGCTTGTACTCTTTCTCGTTTTTCCAAAGTTGTTATGCAAGTTTAATCTATTTTTTCAAAATCTTAGGCCATCAGTTAAAATGTATAATTCCAGTTCCATAAACCTTGCTGCCCCTTGGCTGGAACGGGGTCAATAAGCCTCCGAACATCCTTCATCCGCCACGCGAAACGACCAACTCCGTAATCTCCAAAGTGATATTCGTTGGACAATGTTTCAAGATAAGTTCTCGTACTCTCTGCATGGAGAAGCACAAGACCGGCCAATATATCTCGATGCACCTTATAACATTCTCTTAGGTTTGTAATTGCAACAATTGCGCCTGTCGGAAGGTTATCCGCAGTGTATCCATGCTTTGCTAGAGTAGATTTAATGGACTCACGTTCACAAGCTTCACGATCTATCTTCATACCCGCATGTATGGCTAACGGCCCCCTATGCTTCGTTGCCCAACTGCGTGTTTCATATTTCTTTTCTCCAAGAGCAATCAATGTCGCCCAAGGCTGATGTATGGTTATAGCTTTCATTCTTCTATTCCTTCCTCTCAAAATTTGTATTGCCCCTAAGCTAATTATGTGTGTAAAATATTGGATATATCGTCCGTCTCTTAATTTCTAAATTTGTTAAAAAGTAACTTTTTTCGACATCTCGCGTATTACCATCGAGGTGACGGATATGAAAAGATGGACTACTAAGCGCATAGTATTTTTTGCTATATTTCTGCTAGTATTATTGGTTGTGTCTTTTATAGTAACCCAGTACATACTCGCCAATAAATAGCTTAGGAGGCAACTGGATGGACAACATTTGGGAACTTAATTTAGAAACGATTAAGATTGCCTTGATCGGCGTTATTTTCGGCTTTGGTATGCCGATTATTATTAAAAAATCAAAAAGATTAACCGAGCTGAGTCAACAACATTCCAAGCTACATCCAAAATACTTCAGATCAATTGGATATATTTTTCTGGCTTTAATTGCTTATTTAATTTACGAAGCGATTGTTTTAAGCAACCGGTGATCGGTGTAAATTTACTGCCTGCTCATATTTCCATTTAGTCTTCTTTTCACATCTATTGCTATAAGGAATATTCTGTAGTAAATCAATTTTAGGAGGGAGTGATTCCGATATGGCCTTATTCCCTCCATTCCCTCCTTGGACGATACCACCTGAGCCTTTTATTCCACCGATACCACCGATACCACCAACACCACCTACTCCAGCCATACCTCCAACGTCTCCTCCAATTCCGGCTATTCCAGCACACCGTGAAACTCGGACAGTAGAATAAAGCTAATTGCCTAATGCGATTCTGGTATATCTACCGAGGGGAAGGTATTACCCTCTAAATTTATACTCAAGGTTGATGGGGAAATCATACACTCCCATACAGGCCCTCGTCGAGAGACGGGGGTCGACTTTTTGTTAGTTTCTCTCACTAAGGATCTCTCACAAGATTGTATAACACTGTCTATATGATCAGAAAAATCTGGAATGCTGCGCTAGAAGAAGCTATATTTATAAGTGTGAATATTTGAACAACAATTAAAGCTTAATTTGCACTGGAGCTGATCTCATGCCTTTTAAACCTGGAAAAATACTCTATACCATTGCGGTTTATTTTGTAATACTAATGTTTTCTAGTGTAATAATTAGAGCATTCTTATCCACTCTTTTACCCGAAAATCAGCTATATTACTTGCTTTCTCTTTTATTCTCTGTTGGAGCTTCCTTTTATTTTACTAGAGAAATAATGCGCCGAAAGAATAAAAAATACCCATCACGATTATAAAAATAGTCCTCCCGGGCTTTACTTAGAAAAGGAACAAATATGGATATCCGACGTTTAGATCAGACGAAAGTTTCAGATATAATGGCACTTATGGTTGACGTAGTATCACGTCTCCCCTCTCAGGATCTTTTTGCAATGGACGATGAACAATATCTGTACACTCACATTCAAGAAAAAGGTGAAATATACGGCGCTTATCTTAACGGAGAGCTTGTTGCCTATTCCGTTTTGGCGTTCCCTGGACTGAGTGAAAGTAATCTCGGAAGGGAGTTTGGAGTGCCAGAGGAAGAGCTGCCTTATGTCGCAAGCTTGGACGCAACAATTGTCCACGAATCGGCTCGTGGCTTGGGTCTACAACGATATTTCCATAGGCTACGTGAACAACGCGCTCGAGAAAATGGTTACCGCCATCTCTATTCAACAGTTCATCCACAAAATCTAGTCAGCATCAAAAATTTAGAAAGTGAAGGATTTATACTCCAATTCACTCGCCCAATGTACAACGGAAAATCCCGACATTGTTATGCAAAGCTTTTACGGTGAACAGATATTATTAAGTTGTTAAGAACCATTAACAATAAGGAGATGATCGTGCAGTGGCCATTAATATCCGTCAAGTTGATGCTAACAATAATGCTGACTTACTAAATCTTATAGAAAAATTGGATCAATACTTATTCGAAAGGTATCCCGCGGATGAAGTGTTCGTCATTGATTTTACTGATTCTAGCAGCATCTCTGATACCATTTTTATGATCGCTTATGATGATGAACGACCTGTTGGCTGTGGAGCCATCCGGCCAATAGAAAGTAATGTTATTGAATTAAAAAGATTTTATGTAGAGCCAGAATATAGAAAGCAAGGAATCGCCGGAAAAATCCTCAACCAACTCGAAGAAAAGGGCCGCGACTTAAACTACAGCATTCTTCGACTTGAGGCAGGAGAGCAACAGCCTGAGGCAATTCATTTTTATAAGAAGCATGGCTATTATGAGATCGAACGATATGGAGAGTATGTGAATTGCGAATCTAGCCTTTGTTTTGAAAAGCAATTAGGCAATGTGCCCTCAGCTTAATATTTAGATGATAAAAAGAGCAGTGAGGTTACCCCAAGGTTACCACTTCTGCTCTTTCTTTGATTTTTCGTCATATCCAACCGGCGATTATTCCCGACAAATAGATTGATATCCTTCATTCTGGTGTAGGTCGTCAATAAGCTCGCAAAGCTCAACCTCTTCTTTTTCATTATTTTCAGGCTCGTCGCTGCGGTTTTGCGGAGTAATTGGCGGGTCAAGGAATTGGTTATTTTCAGTCATTGGTAAAGCTCCTTTAAGTGGGGTTCATTACCAACTCATCATTTGCTATAGGATCACTTTTTATTCAAACGCAAGGCATAAAAAAAGGAGCTGCGTGAGCAGCTTCTGCAAAGGTTACAAGGGCATAGTCCAAACAATTTCTGCAATACGGACGCATACCTGATGCTTATGTGTTTGAAGGAGGACATGATCAGGCTTCACATCTATAATAGTACCCACGATTCTTCCACGTGTTGTTTCAAAACAGACGTAACATCCAATAAGTCTTCTCAGGGCTTCGACTACGTAGGGGTCAACTAATGAAACAGTCTGTACTTGGCTAGGATTAATCTGCGCTGGACTCACTTGACTTGGGTGTTGCTGATACAAAAATATCCACTCCTCGGTTTATTATCAAAACCATCATATGCATATGCCTAATTTCTGGAGTGGGCGAAATAATGTGCTATTTCTAAAATAACGATGCCCCGCCCAGCCATATGGCCAACGCGAGGCTCTCTTTTCATACCAGGTTCTAATAATCCGGGTTATCTACCTTCATAATATCCATGAAAGGCACTTTGGTTATTCCATCGGTAGTCTGAACATGAACCAGTCTTGTTCTCGCATCTAACACGACGATTCGACCTTGGATAGACTCATCCAGTCCCCATATCGTCAGAACGACCTCGCTCTCCTCTTCCTTGGCCTCCACTAATCTTTCGCCCAATTCCTCCAACAAGGCTTCATCTCGAGTAGGTCTTTTATCTTTATATTTCTTTTTTGGTTTTTCCACTGGTGGCATTCTACTTGCTCCTCTGATGTAAGTTTGTTCATTATACGACATATCCCTCTAGCGTAACATTTATTTCGACTCGAAGACACCTGCGATACGATAGCGATCTAAGCAGCAAAAATTTCTAGATGCACGGTAATACGATATAATGATGAATAGCATAAGCACTTGTACTGAGAAAAGGAGCAAATATAATTGTTGTTAACTATTTTAATTTTTGTAATTGCGGGGTTAGCTGAGATTGGCGGAGGCTATCTCGTTTGGCTTTGGCTACGAGAATCCAAACCCCTTTGGTATGGTATTGTTGGAAGTATAACCCTCATCCTGTATGGCATTATCCCAACACTACAGAGCTTCCCGTCATTTGGACGAGTCTATGCCGCTTATGGCGGTGTTTTCGTTGTTCTTGCTGTACTGTGGGGCTGGCTAGTCGATAAAAAGACACCGGATATGTACGATTGGATCGGTGCTGCTATTTGCGTTGTTGGAGTTTCGATTATACTTTGGGCCCCTAGAAATTAATATACTTATTTTCTTAATCGCGGAAAATAGAATTAGCTGTACATATGCACTGACCGTATATTCACCTTTACATAAGCTAACAAGTGATCAATAGCAACCTAATCCTCTTCAAGAGACTGACGGGCTATATAATGAGTCGAAATTCCAATAGGCGGTGAATCTATGCGCATTTCGGTTGTAGCCCTATTCGTACTCGTTATTTTTATCCTCTTGGTATTTATACTCATTGGTAAAGTTTTTCTAGATAATACCCATTGGTATACTCCAGTGGCAGTAGGATAAATCTAACAGCGGCCGGTACCCACTTTGTCATCCGTGCCGCCTGTCTCTTTCTCTCCATTAAGATCAACTTAAACATAAATTTCATTTTATTTATTCACTGGTTATATGCACAGTCGCTTTATGCTCAGCTACATAAGCTAAGCAGGTGATGTGACATCATCACAATAAATATTGGTGGTGATATACATGGGATACCCATCTGAAGTTGGTGGTGCTGGTTGCGGCGGACACGTTGGACACGGCGGAATGAGCGCAGCTGCTTTTGTACTTGTACTCTTTATCTTGCTCGTAATTATCCTTAAAGCTGGTACTGGAGTCTGTTAAAGAACTAAATAACAATTTATCTCCCCATGCTTCGTATTTCAGATGGCGAATAAAAGCTCCCCGCTCAGCCAATTGGCCAGGCGGGGTTGTTCTTGATACGGGGTAATAACAATTAATGATTAACTACTCAACCCACTTTGTAGTAAAATAAAACGAATATGGCCCAACAGGAGTGAATAAAAGTGATTTTCGTGTTTGATTTAGATGGAACGATTTGTTACAAGGGGCAGCCCATAACAGAAAAGATTTTACATGTATTAGAATGTCTTCAAGTAAACGGACATACTGTCATATTTGCTTCCGCAAGGCCAATTCGTGATATGCTGCCTATTTTGAATCCACGGTTTCATGCTTACACAATGATTGGTGGGAACGGGTCGCTTGTATCTGAGAACGGTCAATTAACTTATTCTACTTCTTTTACATCCCATCAAACCCATTCGATTAAATCACTTCTAAATGAGTATGACGCTACATACCTAATAGACGGAGAGTGGGACTATTCCTATACCGGTTCTCCAGACCATCCTATTCTTACTCAAGTTGACCCAGCACGGTTAGCAAAGATGGTACCACTGGAAGCTCATGAGGCTATTGTAAAGGTGCTAGTTCTGACTGCTAATGCAATGGAACAATTGGCAGATAAAATAACGCTACTCGATGTAGTTGTTCATACGCACAGAAATGAAAATGTACTTGATATTAGCCCAAATAACATTCATAAATGGGCAGCATTAAAAAAATTAAACATAGGCCGAGAACAATATATCGCTTTTGGCAATGATGCCAATGACATTTCGATGTTTAAGAACGCTGCTCATTCCGTTATGATTGGATATCATGAAGAGCTTGCACAATATGCAACAGAGGCCATTCCCCTTGAAGAGAACATTGAAGATAAAATCGTTGAAAAGCTAAATTATCTTTCCACAATCTATAATTGAACTGATTATTTCTTTTGTAGCGCTCCTAGTCTCATTCTAGCGACAGCTAGCATGAGAAAGGGGACTACGGCAAAGCCCGTAAGGATGTAAAAGGTCCCCGAAGTTGCAACAAAGCCTGCCATCGCCTGAAAGTTAGGAGCAATCCAAATTGACATCACTAAAATGAGAAGACCGAGGGGAAATACACTCGATTTATAATCCTTGATTCCGATCCATTCTGTTGTCGTGATAACAGTAATATAAAAACCAACACTAATTTTAACATATGCCCCTAATACCCAGATCATCATCACGATGGCTTCTACATGCTCAAAAAAATCAGCAAGCTGTATGTATCTAGCCGCCATAAAAACGGGGTAATTATAGAAGGCTGTGCTATCTCCAAACAGCATTAGAGTTGCTATATTGACGCAAAACATTGTAAGAGTAATCCCAATAACAGTAAGATACCCCCATTTCCCTGCGTTTTTCTTATCTTTAACATAAGGCAGAAAGTAAATCATTGCGATTAATTGACAGAACCATCCACTTACAATGGTTGAACCTTTCAGAGTAGGTACGATACCCTTCTCGAACATCGGTAGTATTTGTGCAGGCTTTAAATCGGGTATCAGAAATACTAACGTAAGCACCGTAAAGAGAAATATAAAAGGGATAAATATTTGTCCACTTCTCGTTAGCACGTCCACTCCCCCTCTTACTGCGAAGGCACAAAGCAGTAGCATGGAGCCGATGATCATAAGCAACGGAGTTTTGAAGAAAAAATTACCGATTACAAACTCCCCGTAATCTCTCACTCCAACGGCCAATACGTGTAAATTAAATAGGACAAAAATAAACCCCATTATTTTCCCCGGCACCTTCCCTAGAAGCTTGACCGCCATCTGAGGAAATGTAGCATGTGGAAAATAACGATGAAGCCTTAAGCATAACCAAACCATAGCAAAACCAACAATTGAACCAACGATAGGTGTCAACCACATATCGTGCCCAGATAATTTAGTCGTAATGGCAGGCATGAGCAAAATAGACGAGCCAAGAATCAGCTGGTACATCAGCATCCCTAATTGCCAGGAGGTAATCCGGCTTTTATCCATTTTCTGCCTCTTTTCTATCCATTCTGATCTATTTCTCAAGTAATTTACCTAACGGCTTGTACAAGGTGTCTATCCATTGAGTAGGACCCGGCAGTTCATGTACCCATACAAGCGCCAAGCTAATGGCATAACATGCTCCTATTAATGATAATAAGAGTACCTTTTCTTTGAGCTTACCTTTCAATTTGCCTTGCTCCATCAAGCCGATTGCTCCTCCGAGAAGCCAAATCATGACCACTTCACTCCAGCTCATTCCTCGTTCGCCTTTCTCTTGCCAGAGGCCGTATTTATATTAACCGTTCCCGGTCGAAGCACATGAGACTGCACCTGAATGTTCACATGTATTCGAGAAAAGCGCTCATCCCATTGGTCAGAGGCTTTCCGCCACTGCTTAGGATATTTGCGCCTGAAGGCATCCCCAAAGCCAATGATATCGGCTCTCATTTTGTGCTGAGCTTGCTCCAACGCATCTTCAATACGGCCTCTTAGTAAGTTATTCATCCCGGTTTCTACAACCGCAACATCTGAAGGCTTCATCAAATCTAACTGACTCGTATTCTGAATGACATCCCCATCCGCTCTAATGACTACATCCATGGTCCACATATCTTCACTCTGAATATGCGGTATCAACATTACCTTAGTGCGCGACAAATTCATGGATACCGTGGAGCCTGCAGAGTTGACACGAAAAGTTAGAATGGAAGTTTTAATCCTTTCGTTTAACCATAATATTCCTCTTGTTTCATTGGAATTAATATCACCAACCATCTTACCCTCCTTAAACACAGCAGCGCCGGTATAATAGGGCTTGGAGTTAGAGTGTGGATCATTCATATCTGACTTAATATCCTGATTGGAAATCAAAGGAACAAAAAAGCTTCTTTGCCCTTTTTGCCCCAGCCAATCGTTAATAATGTCTTTAAGCGTAACTTCTGTGCTTACTTGAGATTTAGATATCTCACGGAATATTTCCGCGGAGCTACGTTCAAGCTGCGGATTAATTCGCAATGCATTAATAGCTTTCCCCTTGCTTACATATACGTTTGCTCTCTCCCGCATCTGGGCAAACTTCAGCAGGAAATCAAGATCTTCTGTAATACCAGCCCTTGCACGCTCTTCTCCGAAAATATAAACATCATCGTGCCCCCAGAACAACCGGCGTGACAAATTTTCCTGCAAATGAGCCATGGCATCTGCAAGTGAAATTCCTAAGGCGCTACTAACAAGTGTTTGACCGCTGCTTGATTCCTTACCAATATCCCCGCCTTCTGACATTCCCTTACTGCTCTTTCCGGATGGAACAAACACCTGGACAGAAAGCTCAACCTTGCCTCCTTCCTTCTGATCAATTCCTGCAGCTAGAACAATGGCTATATCATTGATTTCGACGCGATCCCAGCAGCCTATTAGAAACACAAGCATGCCCAGAAGCAACAAAAACTTGGACTTATAGCTTATTAAATGAATGCCCATTATTTGTTCCTTCCTTTATCTCGAAAGGTGGAAACCTGTGTCCGTTTGTCCGTACTCCAAAGGGGTATTCGCAGCAATACCTCCTTCCATTTGCTGTTCTTTAGAGGAACTAAGGGCATCAAATACGGGGTTCCAAATGAACGAAGTGAGCACAGATGAATAACGACAGCAATAACTCCCATCAATAACCCTAATAAACCCATAACCCCTGCTAGGATCATAATTGGAAAACGAAGCAGCCGAATAGGAATTCCCATTGTGTAATTCGGTATCATAAAGGATGCAATGCCCGTTATCGCAACTACCATAACCATGGGAGAAGAAACAAGCCCTGCAGAAGTTGCAGCTTGTCCAATAACCAAAGCGCCTACAATGCTCACTGCGGAACCAACCTGCTTCGGCAATCTCACCCCTGCTTCTCTAAGCGCCTCGAAAGTGATTTCCATAATAAAAGCTTCTACAACCGCAGGGAAAGGAATCTCTTCTCTTGATTTGGCAATGCTCAAAAGCAAGGCAGTTGGAATCATTTCATGATGATAGGTTAGAATGGCTACATAAGCAGATGGAGCAAGCAAGGCCACCATGAAAAAAATATAGCGTAGCCAAAGAATCGCCATAGAGATCATAAATCTTTGATAAGAATCCTCTGGCGTATGAAGAAATGAGAATAGCCCCGTCGGAGCTATTAATACGAATGGAGTGCCATCAATTAGTATGACGACCTTCCCTTCAAGCAGGCTGGCTATAGCATTGTCCGGACGCTCCGTGCTCAGCATCTGTGGAAAGGGAGAGAAATGAGAGTCCTCAATTAATTCCTCGATATTTCCACTTTCGAGTACTCCATCAATTTGGATAGCACTCAGACGTTTCATAACTTCGTCCACAAGCTCTGGCTCTGCTAATTTTTCAATATAAGCTACATTAACCCTTGACTTCGTATAGGTTCCGATCTCTATTGCTTTAACCTTTAGAAGCGGAGTACGTAATCTACGACGCAATAATGAAATATTAACTGTTAACGTCTCCGTAAATCCTTCCCTAGGTCCTCGAACAACAGATTCCGCGATTGGCTCCTCTATTGCTCGTTTATCCACCTTCGGTAATACAAAGCACATCCCTCGGTCCGAGCCATCTGTTAGCATAACTGGATTACCAATTGAAACCTTTTCGATAAGCTCACTAAAGGATGTAACCTCTAGCACTCTCTGAACATAGCTGGCAGGCTCCAATGATGGTTGAGATGAATTGATTTTCATAATGGTTTCGTTTAATCGTTCCTCGTCTGTAATCCCTTCAAAAAATACAACTATCGCCTTATCCCCAGCAGAATTAATTATTTCTCGAATAATTAAATCCTCGCAGGAAGCATAAACAGATTCCAGCTCGGACAAATTTTCACTAATGTTTTTGGAGAACATATCCATAATTGCTCACAGTCCCTGTAAGTCAGATATGTAAATCGTTCCCTGATGCCCGAAGACTATTCAATATACATTCGCAAAATTTTAATTAAATGTGGTACCGACGGAAATACGATGGTTCTTATCGTACTTGCTGCTTGCGGGCAGGCTTGAAGTACGATTAGCGATGTTTTTCATCGCTTCTGCTTGTTGGTAGCTAAAACTTATCTGTTCCAAAACGGAACATGAGGTTAACGAACCCAGCAACTCTTATTTGCTCCAAATGTAATGATTTTATTTTGTAAACTCCAGACACCTTGTACCCTGCAAAGTAGCTCCATTCCGCCTACTTGATACTCAATAACACCAGTGGAGTTTAGAATAAATACGAGGTCATTTTATCGAAAATAAGCTCAATTAGGTTCGTTAGCTTTTACACATGGCGTTTTCCTTGCGAGATACTGTAAGCGAGGTGGTACTCGGTATGCATGATGCAGCGGGCGGCGGGTACTAGCGAGGTGGTACTTGTTATGCATGATACAGACGGCGGAATACTAGTGAGATGGTTCTCGGTATGCATGACGCCAGTGGGATCGGGATATTTGTAGGCGAGGTGGTACTCGGTATGCATAATGCAGTCGGTGGCGGTAAGCAGCTGATGATTAAGTAAGCTTATACGAAGAAGACAAAAGGACCTCGCTTGTGCGAGATCCCTTCATGGTTGTTACTTCTCTGGTGGACTAATGTGAGCTTAGTAGAGAAGGCATTCCAGGCCTCGCTCACACAATGGATCTTTCCCCCTTCTCCAACAAGTCCAGCACTTCCCGCTTGAGTTCGACGAATGCTGGATCGGTCCATACATCAACTTGTCTTGGACGGTTGAATGGAACGATTATTTCCCTCAGGACAGTAGCAGGTGCCGGAGATAGCACATAAATGCGATCCGACAGCATCAATGCCTCTTCGATACTGTGAGTAACGAACAATACCGAACGCCTGTCTGCTTCCCACAATTGTAGAAGCCAACGTTGCATGTCTGCTCTTGTTAGAGCATCTAAAGCTGCGAAGGGCTCATCTAAGCACATGATATCGCGGCGCATAAGCAATGCCCGCAAGAATGAAACTCTCTGCTGCATCCCGCCGGATAGTACATGTGGGTATTCTTTAGCTACATTATCTAATTGAATTTTACGCAGCCATTCGGAAGCCTGCTCCTTGGCTTCTTTCTTGGAGGTTCCCGTAGTAACCAAAGCTGATGAAATGTTGTCCTCTACGGAAAGCCAAGGGAACAACGCCGCTTGCTGCGGCATATAGCTGATCAGCCCACGTTCACCGGTAACTTCTTTTCCTTCCATGACAATCCGCCCAGTATCAGGTCTCTCGACTCCACCAATCAGGCGGAAGAGTGTCGATTTCCCACTGCCCGAAGGTCCAATTAACGTGACAAACTCTCCTTCGCCAACGTGTAAGGAAATGTTATTCAGCACCGGTACTCTTTTTTTGCCACGCATATATGCTTTTGTTATTCCACTAAGCTCTAGCTTGCTCTTAATGAGTCTACTCATCAGGAAGCCCCCTTCCAGTCCCTGCTCGGACGTGGTTTCCATCTGATGATCAGATGCTCTGCTAGAACGACCATGTAATAGAACAGCAGACTGAGCGCAACTACACAGACAATGGAGCCGAACACGCCTGGCTGATCGTAGCCGTTAGAATTGAGCTTCAAATAATAACCGATGCCCTTGTTCGCCCCTAACCATTCCGCTACCATTGCTGATGATACCACGTAGGTTGCGGCTATTTTGAGCCCTGAGAACAAATAGGAGAGCGATGCCGGAAACTCCAGCCGTTTCAATCTCTCCCACCTCGAGGCACCAATCATTCCTAAATACTCACGTAGCTGAGGCTCAGCTTGACCAAGGCCTACAAGAATGGATAGCGTAATCGGGAAAAAGCATACAAGGACAAGTAAGATTAATTTTGGTGTTACACCAAAGCCGAACCAGATCATCAGCAATGGTCCAAGCGCAATAATCGGAATATTCTGGGACAGTACTAATATCGGAGCAAATGCCTCGCGCAATATAGGAACAATGTGAAGAAATACGGCAACAATAATTCCGAAACCTAGACCCAAGCCAAGCCCTGTGAGAGCAAGATACAGAGTAGCCAGCACATGCTTCCAGAGCAAAGCGGAATCCTCGTACATAGTCAGTGCAATATCCCAAGGGGACGGTAATGTAAAGGTTTTAATCTCGAAAATAGCACAGGCTGCTTGCCACAGTCCGATAAAGACAAGCATCGTCACAACAGGCAGCAGTATTCCTCTAAGCGCTCTATTGCCCATCCGGATACTTTAGCAATTGCTTGGAGATCGAAGCGCCTTCTTGTCCATCGACCACCAATTTAATTTGTGACATTACTGAAGGACTGCCCATCTCGAACATAGCTGCATTCATCCGTTTAACAATGTCAATTAATAAATCCAGATCGCCCTCTATTGTCGTTTCCAATGGTCCCACACGATAGTTAACTCCTGATTCCTTAATAATCTCAATCGCCCGGTCAACGTATGGAATAACCTCTTCACCAGGCTTAACCTTCGGTAGTATCTGAATGCTTAATAATGCTTGAGCCATGAACAGCATCTCCTCTTCGTTAGTTTATTTTTATTGTGGTAGGAATTCTGTTGTAAACATATCGTCATAATTCAATTCTTTCTTCAACAATCCATTCTGCTTTAACCAATCCCCATAGCCAGACCAAACCTCACGCTTCTGCTCTCCCCAACGTGGTGCATCATCCTTGTATTTAGGGCTTAGCCACTTCTGACTCGCCTTAACGAGCTCAGCGTTTATTTCTGGAATAGCCTTAATCAAAATATCAGCAGCTTCCTCCGGGTGGTCAATTGCATAATTATAGCCTTCCGATGCTCCGGCAAGGAATGCACGCACAAGCTCCGGTTTTTCTTTAATTAGCTTCTCGTTAGTAAGCAGCAACGGGGTGTAATAATCTAATTGCTTGCTGTAATCAGTCAAATAGACGATATTAATTGGCTCCTTGCGAAGCTCGGCTTCAATTCCCGTCCATCCGTAGAAAATCCACTCAAAGTCGATTCCCTTTTTCACAGCCGTGAAGAAATCAGCCGAACCTGCACTAACAAAATTGACCTTGCTAACGTCCGCCTTCTGCACATTCATCATCGATTCGATAACCGCTTGCTCTGCAGGAGATCCCCAGCCGCCGTATGATTTACCTTCGAAATCCTTAGGCTCTTTAATATTTTTATCAACCGGCGATGCGAAACCGGACGTATTATGCTGAATGATCGGAGCGATTGATACGAGCGGCAGCCCCTGCTCCCGTGCTAATATCATGCTCTCCTGAACTCCGACACCAAACTCAGCCTTACCATTAGCTACTAAAGTGCTTGCTCCCGCTTCTGGTGGTAAAATAATTTCTACATCCAAGCCCTGCTTTTCCCACAAGCCCTGCTCCTTCGCCACGTAAAGACCGGTGTGGTTCGTGTTCGGCGTCCAATCCAATACTAGCGTTACTTTCTGAAGCTCCTTAGCAGAAGTGTCAGGGCTGCCCGTTGCTGTAGCTGGTGGATTCTCGGAGGCATTAGCCCCATTTTTGTTGCCACAGCCGGTCAACAGAATTGCACCCGCTATCATCGTAATCCCTAAACCCTGCCAAACCTTACTTCTCTTATTCATCTTTCTCTCCCTCTCTGTCTTCCTTGTGATGAGAAAGGGCTTCTTCAAATCAAAAAACGCCCCCCGATTCCGGAGGGCGTCCTAAATATACGGACGAATGACACGACAGCAATGAAACTTCCGTCGTGTTCCCACCTTCCTACGCTGGTACTAACCAGATCAGGTTTTAAGGGTCTGCATCTTCAATGGGATGCACTCTCAGCCGGCCTTACTCCAGCTCCCCCGGGGCTTATTCAATTATTTGAAACCCAATTCTTTCATTCCTTATTATAGCAAACAACTTGGAGTTGTCTATCACTTATTCCTTTATTACAAGCTACTTCCCTCATTTTCTCTCGGTACAACGGCCAATATTCGGCGTACTTCAGTCAAATACTCCTCATAGTAGGGCTCTTGGTCATAATGCTCTGTAAACACAGCTTCGAACCCTTCATAATCAAATTGGAAGCCGATTTCGATCATTAATTCCAAGCGTGGCAGGACGAAACGATCAAGCAGTATTTTCTTCTCTGCAACGTATACCTGTTCCGTAATGCCTTTGCCAACAAAATGCTTTAAGATTTCCAAGTACCCTCTTATAGCCACATCTCCATAGTTATAGCCTCGAGGAGCATTAAACTCATAACGAAACATCGACAGCTTAAGCAAGCAAAAACGAGGGTCCTCCTGAAGGAGTGCGTAGAGCCAATAAATATGATTTAAGCTTGTGCCAATAAATCGGTCCAAGTCAGGTAGGCTAAGCAAAGCCTCACGATCCACTACTATGGAGGTTATGAAGCCAGTAGCTAGAGATAGCTCTTTAAGTAGAGTATCCATCCCCTCCATAACTTCCACGGTTCCGTCATTCCTTAATACATCAATGAAGAGGAATCGGCACTTTTTGTATAATAAAGCATACAAGATCGGTTGAACGGCACCAGGTACAAAATAATCATCATCCCCGTGCAGCTTTGCATATTTTCCTCGGGCAAACTTTACAATCTCCAAGTAGTTCCTCTCTCCACCGATGTTCTCTGCTTGCCTAACTACCCTTAATTGTGGATACTTCATGACATATTCAGCAAGTATAGCTGGCGTTGCATCATCGGAGGCATTGTCGGATACGCATACCTCAATCAATCCACTAGCACTCGTCTGCGGCATAACGGATTCTAAGCATTCTATGAGCTCTTTGCTCCGATTATAGGTAGGAATGCAGATGGATAACAGGGGATGATCACGACGACGCTGCAGTACCTCTGCTATGTCAGTCTCTGTGTCAACTTTAATCCAATCCTCAGCAATCGTATCGAACATCTCTGTCAGCTTTGCCGGAACGCCAGAGACAACACTATAATCGGGTACATCTCCCCGAACAACGCTACCTGCGCCTACTACACAGCCTTTTCCGATAACAATAGGACCTTCGATGACGGAGTTTGCACCTAAGTAGGTCCCCTCACCAATAAACAAGCGATTCCTGCTGCCCTTGCGTGAGCCTTGTTTAGAAATGGGGAGCCCTGTTTGGCGGTATTCCGCTTCGGTGTCTGACAAATATACATGAGGACCGCACCATACAAGTCGCTCCAGCTCGACATGCTGCTCCGCTGTTATGATAAGCCCAATATCAGCTTGAACGCCGTCTCCGATAATAATTTTGGGCCTTGAGCCGTTAATAGGAGTTGTTACGATGAGTCGATGCCCTGAGCTAATAATCGCTTCCTGTCCAATTGATATTTCTTCATTTCCGTGTAATAGCCCTGGTGCTTCCAAAACCGCATTTTGTCCAAGATAATAAAACGAAGGTGCGCTCTGTGACAGTTCCCCCTCCATTTCGCCCCCTCCTCACACTTTGAAATACGAAATCCACGGGTCAAACGGAAATCTACGCAGCTCGGTGTCCCGGATAGGCAGCATCTCCAATAAAGCGGCGGTTTCTCCTGGAAAAGCGGAACAATTTAACTCGTCAAAACAAACAATGGCGCCCTTAGGCATACGCGGGAGGAACAGCTCCAACGCTTTGCGAGTAGGCTCATATAGGTCAAAATCCAAATATAGCAGTGCAATAAGCAGGTGAGGGTGATCATGCAAATAGGGGGCAGCCGTTTCTGTAAAGTCTCCTTGGACGAACTCGGTATTAGAAATATGCGACAGATGCCTTTCAGCATCATATTTTGCGATGGAAGCACGCAATTGCTCTACATCATCCCCCCGCATATCTCCCGTCTCGAATGTTTTCTCCGAATCTTCATCTTGCTCTGCAAGCGAGGGGAAGCCGGCGAACGTATCGAAGCCAATAATTTTGCGGGAGTGATTAGAAGGCTCAAAAATATTCGTAAACTGTGCCCAAGAGTAAAATCCTGCCCCATTAAACACACCACATTCTACTATGCTCCCGTTGACATGCAAGATCTCCTTATAAATCTCATATCGGGTCAAAAATCGGGCCACGCTTCGTTTCGTTGCGAACCGAGGGAATGCCTCCAGCTTATTAATAAGAGAAGTTTGCGAAGAACGGAAAGTCTGTTCCGCAAGCCTGTGTGCCAATCGGTCTTGCTGGGAATGATGACGGGTTATTGCGGCCATTGGCGGCTTTCTTATGCGCATATCGTACTGCTCCCCCTTCCGTTCATTTCTTGCGGCATACGGCAATCACATATGCGGGCCGAGCGTTCTTTATACTGGCGAGGGAAGCGGGAGCGTAATAACGAATAATATCAGGATTAAATCCCGCCATCGTCGTATTCGCAGCCCCAACAGCAGCCTCAATGTTGCTCCACTCTGGAGCCACATGACCATTCGGACCAACGAATGTTTGACCATATAACCCTTCAATATCATATAGAGCCGATAACTCACCAACAAACTCACTTAAACTATATTCAAAGCAGTGGTAGGGATTGCGTACCTGTTGACCAAAAAGCCGATCAGGATTCGTTACTTCCCGGTTTGGTGTTGAAACAATTAAGCGCCCTCCTGGACGAAGAACACGTGCGGCCTCTCTCAGCCAAGCTGAACCGTCCGGGACATGCTCAATCGTCTCGAATGACACAACAACATCGAACGATTCCTTAACGAATGGAAGCTGCAATACATCGCTGATCTGGTAATCAACGCCCTCCCCACCGTAATCACGCTTGGCCAAATGGATTGAAGCAGCATCTATGTCCACTCCAGTGACACTTTTAGCCCCGCCATCCTTCATCATTCGTACGCCATACCCCGCACCACACGCGGCATCCAGTACTGCTTTTCCGGAGCAATAAGCCTGAGCTAGCCGATATCGATATACGTGTTCAGCTAATACGTCGGGGTGCGCGCCGGAAACAGCAGAGCTGAGAATGAGTCTTTCTCCCGTAAAAGCAACGTCTTCCTGCGCCTTCGGCAAATAGGCCATATCTGTCACCGCCGTCTCTAATAATTTACTGGGCGCCACAGACGCCGGGTTAGGGCGAAGCACCGGGTTAACATCTTTTTTAGCAAAAGTAGCTTCCCTCTGCATGGGCTGCTGCTTTATGGCATTTGATTTACCTACAACCGCTTTGAATGCCCTCACGATAAAGTACATGGTCATAAGCTCTTCCCTCCGAGCCTGGCCTACTAGCACGCCTAAAGCATCCACCTCATGCTTTTGTATTTCTTCCGAAGTAATTGAAGTAAATTCGATATTATCAAAGCCAGTTTTTTGTAATCGTTCTGTAACTTCTTCTTTAGACAGCAAAGCATCCGAAGGCACACGATTTATAGGCTTTATATAGGCTTTTACATATTCTATAAACATTCTATTAGGAACACTTGTAACAACAATTCCTCCTGGACGAAGCAGTCTCTGGATCTGTTCTAAAACCGCTATCGGCACAGGTACAGATAGAATGTCATTCAGTATAATGACATCAAAGCCCTTCGTTCCCGTAGGAATATTAATCTCTTCATTACCCCACCATGTCTTCTCAGTTACCAATGCTGCTACACGTGCAGTAGATTCATCGCTTTCATATCCATATAGTCGAATATTATTATGACGATTATGAAGCTTAAGCAATGTCGCCCCGCAGCCACAGCCGATCTCTAGCACACTCATCCCCGGTTTTATCGCTTGTAGCGACTGAAGAAAATCTTCTCGTATATTCGTGGCGATGTGCGGATGAAACCCCCACTTGCTTATAAACTGCTGCTCATTTTTTTGCATCACTTTTTTATAAGCGTCCTTCACAACCTTAAAGGAAGCATGACCTTCATGATGGATGAATGTATCCATACACAGTAATAGCTTATGTCCCGCTAATCTCGCTCTCACACACCAATCATCATCCTCATAATTACCTAACCCATAGCGTTCATCAAGCGGTCCGACCATTTCCCATACGTTACGCTTAATAAGCATGCAAAATCCGATAAGCTTAAGCCGCTCCTCCCATCGGTTAGGTGAGGAGGCATTATATATTTCTGCGAAGCGCTGCATATCATCTAACGTGCGATACGATGTTTCGATCATCTGCCCATACCCTGCAAAGTTAGTAAGGGGACCTACAGCACCAATGCTATCGTCGCTGTTGATAGCGAGCTTCAATTGCTTAAGCCAGCGCGGGGTCACGACGGTATCATTATTGAGCAGCAATATTAGATCACCAGTGGAGTTAGCAACACCAATGTTGCATCCCGCTGGAAAGCCCGTATTTTTGCTTTGCTCCAGCAGTTTTACGTCCTCCTGCTGCCTTAGCCAAGCTACGGTACCATCCGTTGAAGCATTGTCCACGATGACTAGCTCGTAATCTTCCTTTGGCGTATGCTTTCGGATACTTTCAATGCAGCGCTTGGTCATGGTTAGTTGGTTATGCGTAACTAGGATTATGCTAGTTATCATCCCGGTTTGCCTCCCATACCCAGTGCCTGCTCTAGCTTATTTTTATTTTCAAGCAAATTTTGATCGTCTGGTAAATACTTTAAGGCTTTTTCGTTATGCTCATAAGCTAGCTCCAGCTCGCCTTCCATCCCATAGCAAATACAGAGCTGAAAATGCGGATACCAGGTCCAGCAAATAAGGTTTAACACTCCAAAATGGTTCGGTACCTCATCCTGAGCAATAGCTTGCTTAAACCAGTAAATCGCTTTAGAAAATTCCTCTTTGTCAACGAAGCATTGACCGATAGAACAGCAGAAATCTGCTCTAGGAATATCATAAGCCATCGATTGCAGCAAGGCTTGGAGCTTCAATTCATAATTTCCTAGCTGATGATAACATGCTGATAACCGGGCACAAGCCATAAGATTATCCTCGAAAAAATCGACAGGGCTTTCCAAAAATCGACGGTATTGCTCCACAGCTTCAACAAGCCGATCCGTATCCGCTAGCTCATTGGCATAATAGAGAACATCACGGCCCTCAACACTTCCGTTTTTTTCTATTATTTTCTCGAGAATATGCAAATTTCGCTTTGTATTCTGATGGACTCTACCATGAGTGACAGCAATATCTGTCAAATAGACATTGCCTTCAATAAACAAATATTCATGGACCGGATTATACCAAGTAAACTGTCGGCTACGCTTAACAATTCGGTTTCTTCGCGACATTGCAATTGGATTATCATAGCCGTCGAAAGCCAAGTGATATTCCATCACTACTGAATCTATCTCCGGATCAAGCGTCTGCTTCAGCTCCCGCAGCTTCTCGCTATCCTTCTCCCGTAAGAAGTCGTCAGCATCAAGCCACATTACATATTCCTGCGTTGCGAGTGAGAATGAATAATTGCGGGCGGCCGCGAAATCGTCCGTCCACTCCAGATCATAAATCCGATCCGTATAACGAATTGCGATTTCCTTTGTCCTGTCCGTCGAGCCCGTGTCTACAATAATGATTTCATCCATCAAGTCTTTCACGGAATCCAAACAACGCGCTAGCACTTCTTCCTCATTACGCACTATCATACATAAGCTGATATTAGCCACGCTTATCCTCCTCTACATACAACCTCTGTCCCATTTTATGTTGCTTGCATCTGCTCCGCTTGGACAGCTGATGGAGGTACAGCCCCAGTAGAAGCACAAAAGAGCCAACAACATAAGTTGTCGACTCTTCTTCTGATAACTCTTTCCTCAGCCCGGAGCGCTTTGCGAAGCGATGCCCCAGAAAACCTCTGGACCAGTACGCTCGCCGGTAAACAACAGACCAAGTAAGCTTCCTCCAAAAATAAAGGACGAATAAATCGTCTCAGCTGCAGCTGGAGCAAGTAAATCCTGTGCTGTGAACGTGTAAGTGTCAGAGAACACAGATAGGCGAATATGCTGCACAGCCGTATAGATGACGTTCGCTGGATTGTACACTGTAGTACCACGACAAATTTGAATGGCAAATGTGCTTCCGATTACAAAGGAGCTAACCCCTACCATTCCTGTAAGTGTAATAACCTTATTAACAACATTATTCGTTTGCAAGCCAATTACACCAAACAAAGCAGGTGTCGCCGAAATCGGTGTTCCCGGAAAACCAGTCGAACCCGCGTTCATCGAGCTACGTAAATCTAGAAAACTTCCCATTTTTCATTACCTCCTTCTTTGTGAAGTTGGTATAGTGTATGTCTGATTTCCTTTCGTGCTTGGACAAACTGCAGGGGGCAGTCGTGCATTTTCGGTGGATAAGCATTAACAGAAAAGGACTGCACACCGTAGAGATCACGGCGGCAGTCCTCTTAAGTGCTCTTATCTAAACATCGTATATAGCTTGATTAGATGTAGCATGTTATTCGGATCGATTTTCTGCGCAATAATGAAATTAACTAACTGATCCTCCTGCGTTTCTGTTAACGGTTCATTTAAGATTTTCGCAAATGTCTTAGCCCACTTGCGTACTTTTGCACGATCCTGCAAATCGTATTTCGTGATGCCCTCCAGCAGACCTTTAATCCGCTCTTTGGTCGCCGGGTTTTTCATCTTCACTTTAACGCGTTCCACAAACTCGGCCTTAATGCCGAACTGTTTCCAGCTTGGGCTCAAAGAGGGTCACACTCCTTTTGGCAGCTTTTCGGTACATCATATGCCAGCAGAAGACGCGTAATGACAATCTTTCAAGCCCAACTCAGCTTCTTTGGGCCTAATCCAATGGCTCCGTTTGCTGTTTAGCATCACGATTAAGGTTGTCTCTAAGCTCTTTGTATGACTGAGAAGACCAGAAAGACTCACTAGCCGTTAATGCAGCAGCGTCGTCCCGAGCTTGTTCCAGCACCTCGAAATCATTCACCAGGTTCGCCAGCCGGAATTCCGGCATACCACTCTGCTTCGTTCCGAAAAATTCACCCGGCCCTCTTATTTCTAGATCGCGGCGTGAAATCTCAAAGCCATCATCCGTATCCGTCATGGCTTTCATTCTTTCCTGACCATTCTCCGATTTCGGATCGGCAATAAGAATACAGAACGACTGATGCTCACCTCGACCAACTCGCCCCCTCAATTGGTGAAGCTGGGACAAGCCAAACCGGTCAGCATCCATAACAATCATTAACGTCGCATTCGGCACGTCTACGCCGACTTCAATAACCGTAGTCGAGACGAGTACATTCGTCTCCCCCGCCGCGTATGTCGCCATTGTAGCTTCCTTCTCCGCCGCATTCATTCGGCCATGTAGAAGGCCAATTGCTAGTTCTGGTAAAGCATGAGTAAGCTGCATATGTAAATCAATCGCATTCTGCACATCAAGCTTCTCAGATTCTTCAATTAACGGACAGATAAAAAAGGTCTGCCTCCCCTGCTCCGCTTCCTTGCGAATAAAACCGAGCACCCGATCCATCATATTGTGTTTAACCGAGTAGGTTTTAATCGGTTTCCGACCCTTCGGACGTTCTCTTAGCGTTGATACATCCATATCACCGAACACAGTAATCGCAAGTGTCCGAGGAATGGGGGTAGCAGTCATCGTAAGCACATCAGGGTTCATCCCTTTACGGCGCAAAATACTTCTCTGATTCACACCGAATCGATGCTGTTCATCTGTAATGACTAAACCCAGACTTCTAAAGTAAACGTCTTCCTGTATGAGTGCGTGAGTTCCCACTACGATATCTAGCAAGCCCATCTGCAACGATGCTATGAGATCCCGCCGCTTCCTTTCAGTCAGGCTTCCCGTTAACAAGCCAACCTGAATCCCATAAGGCTCAAACATAGCTCCGAGTGAGCGTGTATGCTGCTCCGCCAATATTTCCGTTGGAACCATAAGCGCTCCCTGATGTCCTGCTTTAACAGTTGCGTAGAGGCCTACAGCGGCAACTACTGTTTTGCCTGAGCCTACATCTCCCTGAAGCAACCGATTCATAACATAGGGCTGCTTCATATCATGAAGAATTTCGTTAATGACTTGTTTCTGAGAACCTGTTAGTTCAAATGGCAGCCTGCTAACGAACTGGCGAATTTCTTCATTGTTAACGGGATGAACTAGACCGTCAGCTTGTTTCATGTGGGTCGCACGATAAGCTTGTAGTTTAAGCTGAAATAGGAACAGCTCTTCATATACCATTCTACGTCTAGCTTCCTGACCTTCAAGCGTATTTTCCGGACGGTGAATCCGTGTAATGGCTGATCTACGGGGAAGAAGAGCATGCTTTTCTAGAAGCTCAGCAGGTAAAATCTCTGGAATTAGCGCTCCGAATTGAATCAAAGCTTGATTGATCATTTTCCGGATCGAGGCTTGTGTAAGACTCCCCCCTACCGAATAGACGGGCTGAAGCGTACCTGTCTTCGCCCCCCCTTTATCAGGAAATTCCGAATCCGCCACTGTCATTTGCCGACGTCGCTGCTCCCACTTCCCAGTCAACGTAATTTCCCGCCCTGGTGTCAGCTGCTCCTTCAGAAATGCCCGATTAAACCACACTGCCGTTACTAGCATTGATTCTACTGTAACGCGGCAAATCAACCGGGTTTTACCGCCAAACCGCTGCATCGTAGGTAGCGAAGCTATAGTCCCTTGAATGGTAATTCTTTCTCCATCCTTAATCTCGTGCATCTCACGAACCCGGTAATCCTCATAACGGAATGGGTAATATTCAATTAAATCTCCGACCGTAGAAATACCCAAGGCGTGGAGCTCCTCCGCTTTCTGGGGGCCCACGCCTTGAAGTTGTGTCAGAGAGATTTGGAACAAATGAATGGACATTAGACCAACCTCTTTATACTTGCATAATCTCGATTAATCGACCGGAAATATGAACAGCCCAATCGTTCCAGGGCCCGTATGAGTGCCAATAACTGGACCAATTTCAGTCTCATGGCTGATTTGCACATTTAGGTGCTGCTTCACAAGCTCAACCACTTCTGATACTCCAGAGACGTGACCGGGGGTTACTGCAATCGTCAGATTAATAGGACGATCTTTCAGATCAGCCTTCAACACCTCTACAATACGTGCCATCGCACGCTTCTGCCCTCTAGCTTTATCGAACGAGTACACAGTGCCTTCATTATCTACGGATAATATCGGTTTAATGTTTAAGAGCGAACCCAGTACAGCCGATGCTTTACCGATTCTGCCCCCTTTTCGTAAATATTCAAGCGTATCTACTAGAAAATAGAGCCGCAATTCCGAACGCAAACGGTGTACCTCTGCAACAATATCATCTCTAGAAGCCCCTGCTTTTGCCATTTGAGCCGCAGCAACGACTATGTGGCCATAGCCGTAGGAGGCTGATTTAGAATCAATGACGGTTACGTCAGCACCCTCGTCGAGCATAGATTTCGCAATTGTTGCTGATTGATAGGTTCCACTGAGAGCCCCGGATAGTTGAATAGAAATAACGACATGCCCTTCATCCGTTAATTTCTTATATACCTCGTAAAAATCTGCAGGAGATGGCTGAGAGGTAGTAGCAAGACCGTCAAATGCAATCAGCTTCTCATAAAATTGGGCTGGTTGTAGCGTAATACTATCCAAATAGCTGTCATCCCCGAAATTCACCTTTAAAGGCACCATCGAGATCCCGAGCTTATTTCTCGTCTCGAGTGGAATATCCGCTGTACTATCCGTTACAAGAACAACAGATGCCATTGCTTGTCCCTCCATCGCCTCATTTAATTACTATGGCTCTACTGCAAACAAGTAAGGGTATAACGGCTGACCGCCTTCATGTACCTCGACTTCAGCATTTGGGTATTTCTCAGACAGCCACTGCTCCAGCTGATCCGTTTGCTCCGCATCGGCGTCCTCGCCCGTTAAAATCGTAACAATTTCCCCGCCTGATACAAGTAACTCAGTTAAGAGATCTCGGCAAGCTTCCGCTTGAGTTTGAGCCGACGCTACGATTGTCTTATCTTTAATGCCAATATAGTGACCGGCTTTTATTTGCAAGCCATCCATTTCCGTATCTCTTACCGCTTGAGTAACGGAGCCTGTGACCACTTGCTCGAACGCCTTCGTCATGCGTTCGGTATTTGAAGTCTCGGAATCACTTTCTTGGAAGGCCAGCATCGCAGCCATTCCTTGTGGTAATGTGCGGGTAGGAATGACTGTAACCGGCCTGTCCGCCAGCTCCGCTGCTTGCTTCGCAGCCATTATTATATTCGGATTGTTGGGCAGAAGGAAAATGTGATGGGCCGACAAGGATTGGATAGCCCCTAGCAAATCTTCCGTGCTCGGATTCATGCTCTGTCCACCCGAAAGCACGATATCCACACCAAGACTGTTAAATAGCTCTGCATTGCCATCTCCTACACTAACTACAACAATGCCGTAAGGTGCCAATTCATACACATCAGGGTTGGGCTCGCTTTCTGGAGCAGCAGCTATAGAAGGTAAATTAACAACCCCTGGCAATGAATAATCCACAATGGGCACACTGGACTCTTGAGTATTGGACTGCGCCAATGAAGATATTCCTGTTTCTGAATGGGACTTCTGAGCAAGCAGCTCACGATGCTGCTCCTGCATATTAAGAATATGAATATGAGTTATTTCGCCATACGTAAGTGCCATATTCATAACATCGCCAGGGCGACGAGAATGAACATGAACCTTAACAATACCTTCATCCTCAATGAGAATAATCGAATCTCCATCCCTCTCAAGATACTGACGGAAGGTTCGTTCAGGGAAAGGCGACGAAATGGAACTACGATGAATAAAAAATTCCATATCATAAGGAAATGCAATGCTTTCCGTTGTAATTTTGGATTGTGCTGCAACATTTGTCGCTCCCGATAGCCGAGGAGCCAACGTCTCGGTACTCTTCTGAGTAATAACAGGCTTTGCTTCGATAGGCTCTGGAGTGCTAATCGTAAAATTCCCATCACTTAAGTACGAAACAAATCCCTCATATATATACACGAGTCCTTGCCCACCCGAGTCGACAACGCCTACCTGTTTTAAGATAGGTAGCATTTCTTGTGTGCGTGCAAGAGTCTCAAGAGCTTTAGCATGTACCTCAAGCATCCATTCAGTCAGGTCGGAGGTCCGACGTGCAGCCGTTAGGCCGTGACGCGCAGCTTCTCGTGCTACGGTCAGAATAGTGCCTTCTACAGGTTTAACGACCGCCTTGTAAGCGGTATCAACACCTTGTTGGAGAGCATTCGCAAACAAAGGCACCGTAAGCTCACGTTGACCTGAAATTGCCCGCGCAAACCCACGGAAAAGCTGGGAGAGGATAACTCCCGAATTGCCCCTGGCGCCCATTAGAAGTCCTTTGGAAAGCACCTCCGCGGCGCGACCGACTTCCTCTGAGGGCTTATGTTTTAATTCGGCCACGCCGGCCGACATCGTTAAGTTCATATTTGTTCCCGTGTCGCCATCCGGCACGGGAAACACATTCAGTGCGTTTATCTGCTCAACATTGCCGGACAAACGCTCAGCGCCCGCCAATATCATGGCGGTCCATTCCTTACCGTTCAAGAAGCGCTTACTCAATGAGATATTCCCCTTCCTAATAAGCTACTTCAACACTCGCACTCCTTGAACATTCACGTTGACGATATCAACCTTAAGTCCAACGACTTCTTCCAGAACGTATTTAACCTTAGATTGAATATTATGAGCTACTTCAGAAATTTTGGTTCCATAGCTAACAATAACATACAGATCAAGGTGTACGAGCTCCCCTTCATGACGAACCTCTACACCCCGGGACAGGTTTTCCCTGCCTAGAAGCTCCGCAATGCCATCCTTAAAGCCTTTGCGGGAGGCCATGCCAACAAGACCATAACAATCTAATGCTGCTGAACCAGCAATTACCGCAATGACCTGATCGGCCACGTCAATCTTCCCGTTCTCTGAGACCAACTGCAGAGGCATGGAAATTCACTCCTTTATGCCTTATTATGGACCATACCTAATTGTACTATAAAAAAACGGGAGAATGAAGTCGTTATCTGGGAAAATCAGACGAATAAGCATTAAAAGCTCAATCATATCCACTTTTTCATTGCATCAAACTACTTGCTATGCTAAGATAGTGTAGTATTTGTATGGACGTGGTAGGGAGGTGTATTTTTAGTGGCTCGTAAATGTTATATTACAGGGAAAAAGCCGGGTTCCGGCAACAACAAATCTCACGCGAATAACACTACCCGCCGTTCTTGGGGGGTTAACGTACAAAAAGTGCGCATTTTGGTGAACGGTAAACCTAAACGTGTTTATGTTAGCACCCGCGCTTTGAAGTCCGGAGCAGTAACACGCGTATAATTAACCTCGATTAACGGGTTATGAAGAAAAAACCGTCAGGTTCTCCTGACGGTTCTTTTTTTGTGATTAACAGCCTAAAGGCGTCAATTTTTGTGAAATGTATTGAGAATTGCTTTGACGAAGCCACCCAAAAATTTCGGCAGCTTGATGGTGTAAAACTTCATCGTCCCATCCCTCCTCCGCAGGCTGAACCCTTACCGACTTCTACAATCGAAGTGCGCTATTGATTCATTTGTATGCAGCAAGCACTTTGTCCTATACCAGACAAATAGGAAGGATGAGACAATTTTATTTGAAAGGCTATTAGCGTAATGCGGCAATTGCAGCTGCCCTGTCCTCGTGACCAAAAATATAAGTACCAGCAACAAGAGAATTTGCTCCTGCTTCTCTAACCCATGCAGCAGTTTCTGCGTTTATCCCGCCATCAACTTGGATGTGAATGTCCGTTCGGCCGTGTCGTTCCAGCATCTCCTTTAGCTCACGCAGCTTGGGTAGCATAGCAGGCAAGAAAGATTGGCCTCCGAATCCTGGATTGATTGTCATAATCAATATAAGATCAATTTCGTCCAATATATATTCCAGCACGGACAGAGGTGTGTGCGGATTTAATGCTACTCCCGCCTTAATACCAAGCTCCTTTATTTCAGTCAGCGTCCGGTGAAGGTGGACGCAAGCCTCGGGGTGTACAGTGATCCGATCGGCACCTGCCGCAGCTAAAGCTGGGAACAATAGCTGAGGTGCTTCCACCATCAGATGAACATCAAAGAAAAGCTTTGTTACTGGGCGGATCATAGATACAATTGGTGGTCCAAACGTAAGATTGGGAACAAAATGTCCATCCATGATATCGATATGAACCCAATCCGCGCCGGCTGCCTCTATACTCCTAATCTCATCTCCTAGCGATGCGAAATTTGAAGCTAGGATTGAGGGTGCAATTATAGTCATATTAATACCTCCGCTTGATTTCTTTCCACTCTGTCATGAAGCTAACGTAGTTATTGTAACGGCTCTCGGCTATTTCCCCACGTTCCTTAGCTTGCAGAACAGCGCAATGCGGCTCATGGGTATGCGTGCAGCCGCGAAATTTGCACGAGGATGGTAGCTCTCTGAATTCACGAAAGCACGAGCTTATTTCATCAATACCGAGCTCACCGAAATCGAGCTGGCTAAAGCCTGGAGTATCTGCCATGTAGCCACCTCCAGGAATCGCAACAAGCTCTACATGACGAGTCGTATGCTTTCCGCGGCCAAGCTTAACGCTAATTTCATTCGTCTCCAGCTTCAGTCCGGGTATAAGCGCATTCACTAGCGAGGACTTACCTACTCCGGATTGTCCTGCGAGCATATTGATATGCCCTGCAAGAGCTGAGCGTAGCTGCTCCAGCCCCTCTCCTTCGTGCGCGCTTGTAAGCACAACCTGATAGCCGATAGAGCTATACAGCAAGCGAGCTGCTTCCACTGTCTGACGGATGCTCTCGCCTTCTGCGCCCTCAGGAATTCTGTCCATCTTCGTAAAAACAAGCAAAGCATTCATACGAGCATGCTCAGTATGCACTAGAAATTTATCTAGCAGCACGAAGCTCAGCTCAGGCCGTACAACGGAAAATACAAGAACAGCTAGATCTGCATTCGCGATCTGAGGACGAATAAGCTCTGATTGTCGAGGCAGTATCTCCTCAACCGTTCCTTCTCCGTTTTCCGTATTGCTATAGACGACACGATCGCCGACTAGCGGCGATTCGCCCCGTTTCTTAAATATACCGCGCCCACGGCATTGCACAAGACTTCCGACTTCAGCATCCTGCACATAGTAATAACCACTTAAAGCTTTGACGATCAAGCCTTCGGGCATTGGGAAACAGCTCCTTCTCCTAGCCCGATTAGGCTCCAGTAGTCACTCATTACTCATTTGCTCTTTATTGATTTGTTAACTCACCTGTATCTGGATCAGTACCCTCAGCCCCCGTATTGTCAGTACCGCTATTACCTTCACCAGTACCTGGATCTGGTTGGTGTTCAGGTGTTGATATAACAGGGACAATTAGGTAAGGCACCTTTTCCTCCTGCAGAAATTGTCCGTCACGGAAGATTTGGATTTTGCCGTCCTTTTGAGGAGACAACACTAACGTTACTTCTATAAAAGTCGTTGTGCTTATTTTTTGCGTACCCCACTCAATATTATCGCCTCTAGCATCGAAATAAACGATTCTAATCTTACTCGATTTGCCCTCTTGCGCTGGCGAGATGCTTACACTAAGCTTTTGCTGCCTTGAATCATCTGGAAAACCGCTACTGACCCAGATTGACACTTCGCTCTTAGGCTGCACCTGCTCGTTCGGCTCGACAGGAAACTGCTTAAATACCGTTCCGATTGGTGCGTAGCTAGGCTCTCGATGAATATTTTTCTCAGGTAGCTTTAAGTTATTTTGCTCTATTATTGCCTTAGCTTCGGTTTCCTTCTTATTAATCAGATCTGGCATAGGAATCGTTTCCTCACCTTTGCTGATTGTCAGTGTAACGGTATCTTTGCTCGGATCAAATAGCGCCTCGAACTTAGGGAATTGATCAAGTACGGTCCCTGGTTCGCTTTCTGAGAACTTTTCGTATGGAAGAATATTATCCTTGTGAACACCCATGCCGATTAAGGTATCTTTCGCTTCTTCGAAGGATTTACCCTTAAAATCAGGCATAGCAGGAAGATCGACACCTGTTCCTATCGTTAATTCAATCTGTGAGCCCTCTTTAACGACCATGTTGAGCTTCGATTGCTTAATGACCTTGCCTTTATCCTCTTCAGAGCTAGGCTCCTCCAAAACGGGATCTACTGTAAAGCCTGCTTTAGTCAATATATCGATTGCTTCTACCTTCTCATGGCCCATCACATCAGGCACCTGCACATCTTTAGGACTAACGCCTTTTAGTGCTGATACCGCCCATATCAATACTCCAATTAATATTAACGCTAATACCCCTAGAACAATAGGGACAACCCATTTGCGCTTAGGTTTATCTGTCCCATCAGAGTTCCAGCGATCTTGGTTGCTCATGCTCTTAATAGCAGGAGCTTCGATCGTGTTACGCATATCTGGTCGGATAGCAGGCATTACCCTTGTCTTATCCTCTTCATTTTCTTCATCACTTGTAAAATGAACTGGAGGCTCATTTAATCTCTGCGGCTGCAAGCAGGTCTCTAAATCAGCATGCATCTGACGCGCAGATTGATAACGCTCATGAGGATTTTTGCGCATAGCTCTGAGAATGATATTTTCCACGCTTTGTGGGATGTAAGGATTAACCTTACGTGGTTGATCAAACGGATCCTGAAGATGCTTAAGAGCTACGCTAATCGGGCTTTCGCCTAGAAAAGGTAATCGGGCCGTTAGCATTTGGTAAAGTACGATTCCCAAAGAATATAAATCAGATTTCTCCCCAGTGGCCACACCTTTAGCATGCTCTGGCGAGAAATAGTGCACAGAACCAATAACAGATCCCGTCTGTGTTATCGTCGAGGACGTAACTGCACGGGCAATACCGAAATCCGTTACCTTAACCCGTCCATTGTTACCAATAAGTATATTATGGGGCTTAATGTCGCGGTGTATAATTTGATTATGGTGAGCATGCTCTAGGGCATCACAAATTTGCGCTGTTATTCTAACAGCTTCATCCGCCTGAAGAGGAGCTCTATCGCGAATAATTTCATTTAAGTTAGCACCGTCTATGTACTCCATAACGATGTAATGTGTATCTTCTACTTGTCCAACATCATATATGCTTACGATGTTCGGGTGCGACAAGGATGCTGCCGCTTGCGCTTCCCTACGGAACCGTTTTACGAAATCATCATCATGCGTAAACTGCTGCCGCAATACCTTTACCGCTACAAATCGATTCAATAATAAATCACGCGCTTTGTATACTAGCGCCATTCCCCCGCCGCCAACACGGGCCAGCAGCTCGTAACGCCCACTTAGCGTCAATCCGATCATGCCGTTTCCCCTCCTACGCCGTTAGCCCCGTCATTGTCCGATATAAGAACGACGGTTACATTGTCGTCTCCACCAGCATCAAGAGCGGATTCGACAAGCCTAAGAGCCTGTTGCTCTAATTCAGCATCAGGGTCCTCTAAGGTTGCTTTGAGTAAGGAAGGCTCCACTAAACCACTCAATCCATCACTGCATAGCAATAACAGGTCGCCGATTTGCCAATCGATGACCTGCACGTCCACGTCGACCTCACTGTCTGTTCCTAGTGCTCTTGTTAATACATTTCGCCTTGGGTGATGTGCTGCTTCATCCGGACTTAGCTGCCCCGACTTCGTTAGCTCATTCACAAGCGTGTGATCCTCTGTCAATAGCTCCAGCTGCCCTCGGCGAAGCCGATAAGCTCTACTGTCCCCGATGTGACCAATTATTCCGCTATTTCCGTCCAAGATAGCCATAACTACTGTTGTCCCCATGTTATGGTATTGGTCGTTCAGGGACGCTGTTTCGTATACGACGGTATTAGCTTTACGAATCATTTCTTTGAGCTGAGAAACCTCTTCCTTAACAGAAGAGATTTCCTCCCAAGCGTTCAATGATTGAACCAAGCTATCAACAGCTAACGCACTTGCTACGTCTCCAGCACGATGACCGCCCATTCCATCAGCAACGATAGCGACCGTTAGTCCACTAGACAAAACGCCACTCCATGCTTTGTCCTCATTGACCTGCCTTACCTTGCCGACATGACTACGTAATACCGTCTTCATACCCACATCACCCCGTCGTCTTCTCCATATGCTTCGCTCGCAGTTGTCCGCAAGCAGCAGCAATGTCATGGCCTTGCTCCCTGCGAATCGTTACATTCACATTATTCTTCTGCAATATGCGCTGGAACTCAAAAATATCGTCCCGTGGAGTTCTGACATAGTTACGCTCAGGCACATAATTAACTGGGATCAAGTTGACGTGGCACAGCATGCCTTGAAGTACATTTGCCAATTCCTCCGCGTGCTCCGGACGATCGTTAACACCGCCGATAAGAGCATATTCGAACGTAATTCGCCGACCTGTTTTTTCAATGTAATATTTGCAGGCATTCATAACGTCAACAAAAGGAAAGCGTCTGTTGACCGGCATTAGCTTCGAACGGAGCGCATCATTAGGCGCGTGGATAGAAATGGCTAAGTTAATCTGGGTGTTCTCATCTGCAAATTTCAGCATGTTAGGAACGATTCCACTTGTTGAAACAGTGATATGCCTCGCTCCGATATTCAACCCTTTCGGATGAATCATCGTACGCAGAAACTGCATTGTCGCTTCATAATTTTCGAAAGGCTCTCCAATGCCCATAATGACAATACTCGAAACACGCTCATTATGAGGATCAAGAATTCTTTGCGCCTGCACGACTTGGGCAATTATTTCTCCGGCTGTTAAGCTTCGTTTAAGACCACCTAACGTAGATGCACAGAACGTACAACCTACCCGACAGCCAACCTGAGTTGTTACGCATACGCTATTGCCGTAACTATGCTTCATGATGACTGTTTCTATTGCGTGATCGTCATGCAGACCGAATAGAAATTTCATCGTGCCATCCTTGGATTCAAACTTCGCAATTTCCGTCAAAGTTATAAAACGGAAGCTTGCGAGCAGCTTATCCCTTAAGGGCTTTGGCAAATTGGACATGTCCTCGAAGGAGCCTACCCGTTTCACGTACACCCAATCGAATATTTGTCCAGCACGAAATGCAGGCTCTCCCTGCTCCTTCGTCCAGTCTTGAATTTGCTCTAACGTTAAGTCATAAATAAAAGGCTTGTTTAGTTCAATATCCAAATTCGTCACCACCATTCGTTCTATTTTACCATAAAATTAAAGGGATTGCTTCCGCAGGCGGGCTATAAAAAACCCATCGCTCCCGAACATCTGAGGAAGCAGCTGGAGCATACCTGTAAAGGCATCAGGCAAATATCCTTTCTCCCGCAAAGGAGCTAGCACTTCGTTCGGCCAATCCGCATCCAGAGTAAATTCAGGGAACCTCTCCAGAAACCGTCTGATCGTATTCTCATTCTCATCTACTGCAATTGTACATGTACTGTACACAAGCGTCCCCCCTGGCTTAACTAGGGATTGAACCTTGCTCAGCAGCTCGCTTTGAAGAATGGATAAGCTTGTAATATCCTCATTGGTTTTGTTCCATTTGATCTCCGGCTTGCGGCGAATGACCCCTAGTCCAGAGCATGGAGCATCTAACAGGACAACATCACAAGATTGTTGAGGTAATTTATCCGCAAGCTCAATAGCATTGCTCGTCATCGTCTCTACACTCGATAAGCCCAAACGTTCCGCTTGCTGCTTAATTAGCGCTTCTTTATGAGGATGTACATCATTGGCAATGATCTTACCTTCATTACGCATAATTTCAGCTAAATGCGTTGTTTTTCCACCGGGAGCGGCACAGCAATCGAGCACTTGCATTCCTGGCTTCGGATCAGCAACCGCTGCAACGAGCATTGAGCTTTCGTCCTGAACGGAAATAAAGCCTTCCTTAAACCAATCAGAATGGACAAGGTTTCCTGCCTTAGTCGCAATAATACCAGATGGAGATAACGGAGAAGCAGCGACCTCCATCCCCGCATCCGTCATACCCGCTACAATCTGATCACGCGAACCACGTATAGGGTTAACACGTGCGGAAGCATGAGGATGCTCATTGTTAGCGGCACATATTTCTTCGGTCGCTTGCAAGCCGAATTCAGAAATCCAGCGCTCTACTAACCAAATCGGATGGCTATATACAAGAGAAACTCGCTCAGCCTCGGGCATGCCCTCTGGTAATGGGCTATCAAATCCATCACGCAGTAGCCCTCGTAGTACGCCATTCACAAGACCGCCAATTCCTGCATGACCACGCTTCTTAGCGATACGCACAGCTTCGTCCACTGCGGCATGAGCGGGCACGCGGGAAAGCCATCTCAGCTGATAATAGCTCATACGCAACAGGCTTCGCACCCAAGGCTCAACCTTCCTCGGCCACCCTTTTACTCGACTAGCTAGATCATAATCTATCGTGTTCAGTCGTTGAATGGTTCCATAGACTAATTCAGTTGCAAGTGCTGCATCCGGTCGGGACAGTTCTGACGCTTGCAGCGCCTGATTCAGCTCAAGACCACTGTATGCGCCCTTCATCTCAACGTTATGCAGCACACTCATAGCGACTTCTCTTGCCCCTTGCGGCTTGCCGCCGGGCAGGCGATTCGGTTTATTCATTATTCGCATCCTTATCTATAAAAAAGCTTATACTTTCTAGCAACAAAAACGACATGCGCTGCTGTGGTGCTGACGAAACTACGATGTTTTTCATTGCTTCTGAATGAGATGTTACTCAATTGCTCGTTACGGCTCCGATACTAAGATGTTTTGATCGTACTTCGTGCTTCGAGGTGGGCTTGAAGTCACATTAGCGTTGTTATTCATCTCTTCTGCCAATTAGATGTCGAAGGCCTAATTGAGCTTCACCTTACAAACTCAGTAACTCTTATTTGATCAAAATCACTTGTTTTTAAGATGTAACGAACGCCAGACACCTTATATCCAACAAAGTAGCACCATTCCGCCTAAATATCGCACAATAGCACCACTGAAGTTCGTTAGAAAAAATAAGAAGTCAATTTATCCGTCTTAAGCTCGATAGGGTTCGTTAGCCAAAACACACACACTTCCCTCTTGTATGCGAAAAGCCTTAGGCAGTGATATGCAGTTCAACTACTGGTCCCGATTCCTATTTCCTAACAACGGAGGTGGTTTTATACTTTCGTATAAAAAAGAGCCCGGGGTTACCCGAGCACCTTACCGGGAGTAAGCCGCGCGCCCTTGGCAAATTCTGCTGCCGCTAGCGCCTTCTTTCCGGCTGGCTGAACTTCTGTTAATACAATGCTGCCATCCCCCGTGCGGACACGAATGCCGACAGCGCCCAATTCAAGCACTGAGCCCGGCACTGCGGCCATCCAGTCAGGACTCAACTCGTTGTCTGAGGCTTGCGGTATGCGGCAGCCCCAAACCTTAAACACCTCGCCGTCTAAGTATGTGAATCCACCTGCCATTGGATTCAATCCTCTTACCCGATTAAACAGCTGGCGGGAGCTATGCTGCCAGTCCAGCTTCTCGTCCTCGCGGGATAGGTTCGGAGCATACGTCGCATCGGCATCGTTTTGCGGCGTTCGTGTAATCGAGCCTTCAGCAATACGCGGCAGCCACTCGATGAGTAGCTTAGACCCTGCATCGCTCAGCTTCTCAAATATGGAGCCTGCTGTATCCTCGTCGGTAATTGGCACCTCTACCTTAGAGATCATATCCCCGGTGTCCAAGCCCTCGGCCATGTACATTAAGGTCACGCCTGTCTCTGACTCACCATTAATGATGGATCGCTGAATAGGGGCTCCTCCACGATAACGTGGCAATAACGAACCGTGCACATTAATACATCCTAAACGAGGCAGATCAAGGACAGACTTAGGCAGTATCTGTCCATAAGCAGCCGTAATGATGATATCAGGGGCAATCGCAGTAACCTCCGCAACGCCTTCCGGCGAGCGTAGCTTCTCTGGCTGCAATACGGTGAGCCCTCGCTCCAACGCATAAGCTTTTACAGGCGATGGAGTCAGCTCCCGCTTGCGTCCCTTTGGTCGATCCGGCTGCGTGACAACAGCTGCAATCTCATAGCCTTGATCAAGTAAAAGTGCTAAAGAAGAAACAGCGAATTGCGGTGTTCCCATAAACAAAATTTTCATGCTATTCTCCATCCTGCTCTTGCTCACCCGGCTCACTTGGCTTACGAGCTTCATAGACTGATTCCGCCGTATCAATGAACAATACGCCGTTCAGATGATCAACCTCATGCTGAAACGCCCTGGACAGAAATTCCGAACCCTCATATTGTATCGGCTTACCGTTGCGATCCTGGCCCCGAATAACGATCCGGTTCGCACGTCGAACATCTCCTTGAAGCCCGGGAATGCTGAGACAGCCTTCCGGCCCTAGCTGTTCGCCTTCTGCAGAAATGATCTCAGGATTAACCAACTCGATAAGCTCATGTTCATCCCCCACATCCACAACAATGACACGTTTCAATATTCCTACCTGAGGTGCAGCCAACCCGACTCCGTCGGCATCATACATTGTATCTGCCATGTCGTCTAGCAATTTGTGCAGGTTTGAATTGAACTTGGTCACTTCCTGCGCCCTCTCCCGAAGCACAGCATCAGGGTGTTTCACGATTAATCGAATTGACATAACGGCATCCTTCCTTTTCGCTAAAGCATCATCTGCGGATCCACATCGACGCTAATTTGCACGCCGTTGCGCTTAACCGCATCCCCCATCTCCTCAAGCACCTGTGCAGTCACAAGGCTTGCGTCAACGTCTCCCCGATATTTTACCATACATTGAAAACGGTAGCGATCCTTCAATCGAGCAATTGGCGAAGAAACTGGACCTAATACCTCCAGCGCCGTTCCGCCACCATGATCAAAATCCCTCCGAACACCCAATGCCGCTGATTTTTCTCGCATACCTGTGGCAAATCTTTCCCCAGTGGAAAGCAGCATTGGGACCGATTCATGAGAAAAGGTCACAGACAGGAGCCGGCTATATGGTGGATAACCAAGCTGTCTACGTAAAGTCAGCGCCCTCTCCACGAAGCCTTTATAGTCATGGCCTTGGACAGAGGTAATTGATTCATGCTCGGGATCATAGGTTTGAATAATAACCTCCCCCGGTAGTTCATGGCGTCCAGCTCTCCCTGCAACCTGTGTCAACAGCTGAAATGTTCGCTCTGAGGCTCGAAAATCTGGCAATCTGAGAGCAGAGTCTGCCGCAAGAACGCCAACTAAAGTTACAAAAGGAAAATCTAACCCTTTGGCTACCATCTGAGTTCCAAGTAATAGATCCGCTCTTCGCTCCCGGAATTCCGTGAGCCATTTTTCGTGAGAGCCCTTTTCCGTCGTTGTGTCCACATCCATTCGGATGACCCGAATACCGGGAAAGGTTTCTGCCAGCGACTCCTCTACCTTTTGTGTGCCCGTCCCAAAAAAACGGATATGCGGACTTTCACAGCTTGGACAGGTTTTCGGCTCCGATTCTGAATAGCCGCAATAATGGCAACGGAGATTTTGCGATCCCTTATGATGTGTAAGTGATATCTCACAATGCGGACAAGCTGCAGTATAGCCACAAGAGCGGCACATAACGAACGTTGCATACCCTCGGCGGTTGAGCAACAGAACGATCTGCTCATTCTTAGCCAGACGATCTCTAATGGCATCTGCCAAAGATCTACTGAACATTGCCCGGTTACCAAGCCTGAGCTCCTCACGCATATCAACAATTTCAACACCCGGCAATGGCCGATTCGCCACCCTCTCCGGTAGTTCGATATACTTCATTTGAACATTGTCCGTGTCATGCCTGCGATGAACTGCTGCTTCGTAAGTTTCGAGTGCAGGAGTTGCAGAGCCAAGTACAACTACTGCTCCATGAAGACGCGCTCGCTCTACCGCAACATCTCGAGCATGATATTTCGGGCTCTCTTCCTGTTTATAAGAAGTTTCGTGCTCTTCATCAATTACGATAAGTCCAATGCTAGCGAATGGTGCAAAAATAGCAGAACGAGCCCCAACAGCTACCTGTGCTCGACCCTCCCTTATTTTACGCCATTCATCGTAACGCTCTCCCTGGGATAAGCGACTATGCAGAACAGCTACTCGTGCTCCGAATCGACTTTTGAAGCGCTCGACCATTTGTGGCGTAAGGGCGATTTCTGGTACAAGCACAATCGCTTCTCTGCCCATCTCAAGACATCGCTGAATAGCTTGTAAATACACTTCTGTTTTACCGCTTCCCGTAACGCCGTGCAGAAGAAAGGTCTCATGGATATTGTCATCTAATGCCTTCTGGATCGGGGCCAATACACTAGCCTGAGCAGGCGTCAATGTCATTGGCGAGGAAGCAGGAAATTCCCGACCGGCATAAGGATCTCGATCCTCAGTAATCGCCTGTATAGAAATCCATCCACGATCTTCCAAAGCACGTATCGTCGACGTTGTTGTTGCTACTTCCTCTGCAAGCTTAATTACCGTGACAGGTTCATTATTCTCCGCCAAGTAACGCAGCACTTCCTTTTGCTTGTGCGCTCTCGCCGGAAGCTCTTCACTTGCCTGCCATAAAGTCGGTGAATCCGAGGGAAAAACCGTTAGAACGGTTTTGACTGACAATTGGTCTTCCACTCGTTGACGCTCCTCGAGCTTCCCTTGACGAAGCCACCGCTTAAGCAGCTGCCCCTGCTCAGGATACTGCTGCAGCAAGCTAGTAAGTTTCAAAGGCTTCCCTTTCTTGAGCGCAAGCAAAAGACCGCCACTTTGTGCGGTCTCTTCCTCAGACCATTGTGCGCCGGAGGCAGCAAAAACATATTTCTCCGAGCGCCCTTTAAGCGCCGCCGGTAACATAGCCTGTAAGGCAATTGTTAGTGGACATAACCATCTCTTACTAATCCACACTCCAAGCTCCACTAGCTCAGGAGAAAGCGGTGGAATAGCGTCTAACAAATCCTCTATCGGCTTCAGCTTCGCATATTCAACCTCAGCATCTGCCGCAAAACCCGTAACAATGCCTTGAAGCTTGCGGGGTCCGAACGGAACAGCTACCCGACTTCCGATTTCTACCCACCCTGTTAGCCTGTCTGGAATTAAGTAATCAAAAGTACGATCCGTATCACGGCTCGGAACGTCCACGATAACCCGAGCAACCGTCATCCTTTCGTTCCTTTCTCGTCTCCCTGATCGTTCAGGCGATTCATTCTCGCTTGTGCGATATCCCAAAGCCGCTCTGCGACAGCCTTCTTAGTCATCTGCGGAATATGCTCAACAAGCCCCTCAGATGCGTAGACACTGACGATATTCGTCTCTGTTCCGAAGCCCGCACCCGCTGCTGCTACATTATTAGCTACAATAAGATCACATTTCTTGCGATTTAATTTATCTAAAGCGTGCTTCTCCACGTCCATGGTTTCCGCGGCAAATCCGATGACGAACAGCTTGTCCGCATCTAGCTGATCAGCATTCCAATCCCCAACCGCCTGCAAAATATCAGGATTTCGAGTAAGCTCTAGCGTTAACGCTTCAGAAGTTTTCTTCATTTTATGCTCTTCCTGATGTAAGGGGCGATAGTCGGCAACTGCCGCAGCTTTAACGATGACATCTGTATTCGGAAGATTCGACATAACGGCATCGTACATCTGCAGCGCAGAATCAACCCTAACAATACGCATTCCGTTAGGGGCTGCCGCGTCTGTCCTTCCGCATATGAGCGTCACTTCTGCTCCACGATTTCTAGCCGCTTCGGCGATAGCAAACCCCATTTTTCCAGACGAGTCATTCGTAATGTAACGAACGGGATCGATTCTTTCGATCGTCCCTCCTGCAGTTACGAGCACTCGTTTCCCTTGCAAGGGCTTGGGTCCTACTAGCATGTTAACGATAGCACCGACTATTTCATCCGGTTCAGCAAGACGTCCCTTACCTACGTAACCGCAGGCTAATTGACCCGTCCCTGGTTCCACGAAAGTAACTCCGCGCGAGGCAAGCTTGTTGACATTATCAATTACTGCAGGGTGCTCCCACATATGAACATTCATGGCTGGTGCAATTAAGAGCGGCGCTGTCGTAGCTAGCAAAGTCGTACTAAGCATATCATCGGCTAAACCGTTAGCCAGCTTAGATAAAATATTCGCCGTAGCAGGAGCTATAACCGCTAAATCTGCTGCATCCGCCAAATCAATATGCTGGACACCCGCAGCATCACGCTCATCAAACACATCCGTTGCCACAGGATGGCGAGTAAGTATTTGCAGCGTTAGCGGAGTAATAAATTTCGTCGCTCCTTCGGTCATAATAACCTTGACAGAAGCACCTAAGCTAACTAAACGACTGCATAGTGTAGCTGCCTTATAAGCAGCAATCCCACCCGTTATACCTAGCAAAATTGTCTTCCCTGTGAGCGGCTTGTCCATGCTTTCCCCTCCTACAAATATAACCGCTACAAGTAAAACGGCTTCGCCGTCCTTGGGACGGCAGTATACGTTTGTATCGAGCGATTAGATGAGTATACGGTACCAAAAAACTTATACTTTCTAATAGTCGAAAAAAAACAACCGCAGGGGTTGTCCTTCCTTCGAGCTTATCTAATTCACGCATTCTAGATTTAGTCTCTATTCAACGTGTTTGTCTTCAGATGCTCAACTTTAATGGCTTCGTGGTAAATTTCTTCCAACGCGACGCCAACGTATTTGTGCGACTTAGGAGCACCTAGATTACACATTACACCTTCACGCAATTCACGCGCTCTCTTGGAAGCAGCAACAACTAACGTGTACTTGCTGTCTACCTTCTTAACTAATTCATCAATAGATGGATATAACATATTTGATTTTCACCTCTTTCAGACGTTGTCGGCGGCATTAACAGCTTCAAGCTGCGGGAAAAGCTCTCCTAGAAATCTTTCCCGTTTGCAATGCTCTGCCGTAATTATGGAGCTAATTCGGTCACACGCCTGATCAATCTCATCGTTGACGACTGCGTAATCGTAATGGTGCAGCAAATTCATCTCTTCAACAGCTACCGATAGCCGATTGTCGATAGTTGCCTGGGATTCCGTGCCTCTTCCTACGATTCTCTGCTTCAATTCATTCAAAGAGGGAGGCATTAGGAAAATAAACACGCCCCCGGAGAACTTCTCCCTTACCTTCAATGCTCCTTGAACTTCAATCTCAAGAATAATATCTTTACCTTCAGATAATGTCTTCTCTACAAAATCACGGGGCGTCCCATAATAGTTGCCTACATACTCCGCATGTTCCAGAAGAGCGTCTGTTTCTATCATATGATGAAACTGCTCCCGTGATCTAAAGAAATAGTTAACCCCGTCCTGCTCACCTTCCCTAGGTGACCGGGTAGTAGCAGATACGGAATAAATTAATTGCGGAAGCTTGCGGCGCAATGCTGCACACACCGTTCCTTTGCCAACTCCGGAAGGACCGGATAGTACGAATAATATGCCTCTGCTCATGGTGCTCTCCCATTCATTCATCGTGTTCGTCGTCTTTGGTAGACAACCGGTGAGCAACCGTCTCCGGTTGAACAGCCGACAAGATAACGTGATCGCTGTCAGTAATAATAACAGCTCGGGTACGGCGGCCATAAGTGGCATCGATTAACATATGCCGATCCCGTGCTTCTTGAATAATCCGTTTAATCGGCGCCGACTCTGGGCTGACGATAGAAATAATCCGATTAGCTGAAACGATATTGCCGAATCCGATATTAATCAGCTTGATCGCCATAGTTAGCACTTTCCCTCCGGTCATTCCTACCAAACAGATAAGGGGAACCGAACTACGCTTCCATTGTTGCCGAAAGCTGTCCACCGCATACTGTAGGCTTGAAAATGCCTATTTTCATCTTATATTGATTTCTTGCTTCATTGTACTTCAAATCCCCAAGGTGGACAAGAGGATGAGACAGGTTACTTGCCGGAAACCATGCTCTTACTTTTCTCTCTCACATATTTAGTAAGAGATACTGTCATTTCATAGGCAAGGAAAGGGGTCATCAAATATATTCCGTTAAAATGCTTCATGGCAACATCGAGCAGCTCTTCCGCGATCTTAACGCCTTCCGCGCGTCCCGCTGGACCCTCTAGCCCACTCATTCGCTCACGTACCGAATCTGAGAGCTGGATACCCGGAACCTCATTATGAAGGTACTCTGCATTACGACCACTAGCGAGTGGGAAAATCCCAATGAAAATCGGAATGCTAAGGTGCTTTGTTGACTCCGCAATACGTTCAATAAGATCAGGATCATATACGGGCTGGGTCATAATGTAGTCCGCTCCAGCGGATATTTTCCGTTCCAATCGCTGTACGGCTTTATCCAAATGCTTAACATTCGGATTAAAGGCAGCACCAACAATGAAATTAGCCTTTTGTTTAAGAGGTCTACCGGAAAAGGCAATACCCTCGTTTAATTGTTTAATCATTCGAATGATTTCAAAAGAAGTTAAATCGTATACCGAGCTAGAGCCTGGCAAATCTCCGAATTTGGCTGGATCGCCAGTTACCGCAAGCACGTGATCTATGCCAAGTGCATCAAAGCCCATCATATGAGACTGCGTACCGATCAAATTGCGATCTCTGCAGGCTATGTGCGCAAGCGGCTTAATGCCTACTCGTTCCTTCAAGAGTGCGGCTAGCGCCATATTGCTCATCCTTGTGACAGCAAGTGAATTATCCGCCAACGTTAACGCATCCGCCTCTGCATCCTTCAAGGCTTGTGCGCCTGCCATGAACTTAGTAATATCCAAATCTCGTGGCGGATCCAATTCTACTATTACTGTATGCCTTTCGCGTACAAGGTCTACAATACTAGGCTCAGCATTGTGCGGCGGTTCAGTGCTAGCAGCATTATGAGATGGATCCTCCTTCACCTCAATCACTTCTACTTGCTCCACTGTCGGCGCATCAGAAGGAGTACTTACGTGTACAAGCGGCGAGTAGCTTTGGAGCGCTTTGGCCATTGCTGAAATATGTTCAGGTGTCGTACCACAGCAGCCTCCAATTAACCGCGCTCCCGCATCAGCGAACTTAATAGCAGAGGATGCGAAATATTCAGGCGACGCTGAATAAATAACTTTACCATCGACATAATCCGGTATTCCGGCATTAGGAAATACACTTAAAGGTACGCCTAGATCCCCAGGAATCGTCTCAATTGCACGTAGAATGCCGTTAGGACCGCTGCGGCAATTAAAGCCGATAACGTCTGCTCCCTCACCCTTCAATCTTCGGAAAGCTTCTGGTAAAGGAATTCCGTCATGAGTTCTCGCTGCATCCTCAACTGCAAATTGGCAGATGACGCTTATATCACTTTTCTTACGAATAATAGATAACGCCAAAGATAGCTCTTCAAGATCAAAAAAGGTCTCGAGCAGTAGGCCGTCCACTCCAGTTGCAAGAAGAACACCAATTTGTTCCTCGAAGTCCCTTTTAACGACGGCTGTTCTCACATTTTTACCGGCGCCGCCACGTACAGCTCCAATAGATCCAATGACATATGCGTCATGTCCGACGGCTTTACGGGCGATCGCAACGCCTGCAGCGTTAATTTCTTCGGTTTTCTTCTCTAATCCATATTTGGACAGCTTATTATGTTGTGCGGAATAAGTATTAGTCTCAATAACTTCTGCCCCCGCGGCTGCATATCGGCGATGAACATCGGCGATGACGTCGGGCTTAAGCAGATTAAACTCCTCGAACGACACTCCAACGGGCAATCCAAGCTGATATAAGTAAGTAGCCATCGCACCGTCGCCAACAATGGGCCTTTGGGCTAATGCCGTACGTAAGTCCGGTTTCATGAAGCTTCCCCATCCATTCTATCTATAAAGTAATCTAAATGTAGCACAAATTCGTCTCCGGTAAAATGGAAAAACCCGACCATATTCGATCGGGTTGTAAGGAATTACGTTATTTTCAGGAGGAAGAGGCTTCTGGCTTTACATCAACCCGTCCTAATTCGTGCCCAGCTACTCTGGATTTATTGCGTAGTAAACCGAATGACATCGCAGTCAAGGTGGCGGCAATCGCTATTCCGATCGCTCCAATCCAGCTAATCGCTGACAATGACACACTTTCCACGATAATGCCGCCAATGCCAGCTCCCGCTGCCATGGCCAATTGGAGCACGGAAGAATTTAAGCTCAGCATAATGCCAGACGCTTCAGGCGACAAGGTCATTAAATAATATTGCTGCGTCGGTCCAGAAGACCAGGCTGAGAACGCCCATAGCATAAGCAAAGGAAATACGAGAACAGCTGATTGAGAAAAAGCTGTGAGAAGGAATAGCACTCCACAATGAAGTAGCAGCCCACCGATCAAGGTTCGCGGTATTCCCCACTTATCAGTTCCGTACCCTCCAAGCTTTGAACCAATAAGGCTCGCCACACCGAAAGCGAATAACCCGATGCTTACGGCCCGTTCGCTCATATGGGTAATCGTAAGCAAATAAGGAGAGATATAGGTATAGACGATGGAGTAGCCGAATATCCAGAAGAAGGTGACTGATAGGGCGAGGGCAATCCGCGGATTTCTAAGCAGCTTGAACTGCTCACGAACGGGCACCGGCGCCTCCCCTTCTGATTTGGGAATTGTACGTAGGATAATAAGCATTCCTAGCAAGCCAAGTACCCCAATTCCTACAAAAATCAACTTCCAATCATATGCGGATGCAATAACCCGCCCTAGCGGGACCCCGATGATTAATGAAGTACTGAAGCCCATTACTAGTGTTGCAATGGCGGCTCCCTGCTTCCCTGGCTGTGCAAGCTTAGCTGCGACCGTCAAAGCAACAACAACGAATACCCCTGTGCTAAGTGCCAATATTATTCTTGACCCCATGAGGGAAATATACCCAGTGGCCGTCACAGCTACAATATTCCCTACAAAAAATACAGAAAGTGCTGCTAACATTAGCTTCCTTCGCTCCACACGTGCCGTAACGGCCATGAGAATCGGAGTGCCGAATGCATAGGCGAGTGAGAACACCGTAATGAGCTGCCCTGCTGCGGCAAGTGATACCCCCATATCCTCTGCAACCATGTCCAATATACCTGCGATAATGTTTTCTGACGTTCCAACGAGAAAGCTGACGATAGCCAGCACATAAATTTTCCACGAATTTGACAACCTTATTCTAGCTCCCTTCACATACTTACATTCACTAATTTTATATTTCTAAAAATATAGAAATATAACCCAAAAAAATTACACTAACAAGCATAAACGGCTGACGCCTTCCTTTCACGACGTTCAACGTTTATGTCGAGCGATCAGATGAGTATAAGGACATTGAAGTCTATACTTCCTGATCGTACAAATAAGGCGCATATTTCTCCGCAGTCTTACGGTTCACACTATAATAAATATACGTGCCATCCTTACGTAGGGTAAGCAATCCGCATTCCGTAAGCTGCTTCAGATGGTGCGATAATGTTGAGCCAGCTACGGATTCCAGCTTGCTACTTATACTGGAGCAGCATAGATTTTGTTCCTCTGTCAGCAGCAAAGCAATCTTTAGCCTTGTCGGCTCCCCAAGTGCTTTGTACACCTTAACTGCTTGCTGGATATCTGCTTTATCCTCAACCATCTTCTTCACCTCGGCATACGCATTGTATATTTCTATATCTATCGAATTAAAGACTAGCACAATTCCTTCGAGATGTAAACTGAACATTAATCCAATTTGCAAAGAAAAGAAAAGCCGCCTCAGCAGATGAATATCCACCTGCTAAAGACAGCCTCTTCTAACATTCTCAACTTATACTGTTCCTGTGAATGCGAAAGCAGCAGGACCTGTCATGTAAATGCGGTTATTTGCTTCGTTCCAGTCAATTAACAGATCGCCACCGGCTAGGGAGATCGTCGCTTTGCGGTCGGTCAATCCGTTCAAGACAGAGGAAACTAAAGTTGCGCAAGCGCCTGTGCCACAAGCGAGCGTCGGTCCCGCACCACGTTCCCATACCCGCATATCCACTTGGTTTCGGGAATTAACTTTAGCGAACTCCACATTGATTTTACGCGGGAAAAGGGGATGCTTCTCCAGCTTAGGACCCCAAGTCGCCAAATCAAAGTTGGCTGCATCGTCTACATAAATGACACAGTGAGGATTACCCATAGAAACAGCTGTAAAAGCGAACTCACGATCATCTACTGTAATGGAATGGCCGATCACAGGATTGGCATCTATCGTTGTAGGAACATCCAATCCATTCAGAATCGGTTGTCCCATATCAACAGTAACGAGCGTAGCTACACCATTTTCCGTCGTCAATCGTACAGGTTGAACACCCGCACCTAGCGTTTCAATGGTAAGCTCCGTTTGACTTGTTAACCCGTTATCAAATACATATTTAGCTACACAGCGAATCGCGTTTCCACACTGCTCTGCTTCTGAGCCATCAGAGTTGATAATTCTCATCCGAAAATCGGCATTGTCCGATGGCAGAATATATACTAAACCGTCAGCTCCAATGCCGAAAAATCGATTGCATAATCGAATAGCCAAGTCCGCAACGTTATTAGGAAGCTCATGTTCTCCCGCTACGATAATAAAGTCATTGCCCAAGCCATGCATTTTAGTAAATTCCATTGTCCTCTGCCCCCCGCTAAAATCCGTTAATCCATTTTCTTAATCATAACGGTCATTCAGCGGGATGAGCATACAACAATCCTCTGTTTATTTGCACTTTTCCGACTATGGGTTGGGTTTATTTTTGTAAAACACTAAGGTGATCCAATGCTTTTTTTGCTCGTTCGCGAGCTTGCTCTACAGTTCCTGCAGTAGATAAGGCCACTGCTATACGCCGCCCTATCTTGGTAACTGGCTTACCAAACACACGAATTTGCGTCTGCGGGACAGACAAAGCTTCTCCAATGCCCTCTATTCGATAATCGCTTAACTCCGTTTCCGCTTTCAATGGCCTGCTAGCACCCGGAGAAACAATTTGTATTTCTGGAATAGGGTAGCCTAGAATCGCCCTTACATGTAAAGCAAATTCCGAAATATTCTGACTAGCTAATGTTACCAGACCTGTATCGTGAGGCCTTGGAGATACTTCGCTGAAATATACTTTATCCTTGGATAGGAATAGCTCTACTCCAAAAATGCCCAATCCACCCAATGCATCCGTAATTACGCCAGCTATTCTTTTCGATTCCACCAGCTGCTCCTCTGTCATTTCGTGTGGCTGCCAAGACTCGATATAGTCCCCGTCCTTCTGAATATGACCGATAGGAGGGCAGTAAGACGTTCCATTCTCAGAACGGACAGTAAGGAGTGTAATTTCCGATTCAAATGAAATAAAAGCTTCCACGATAACTCTCGTTTGCTGTACTCTGCCACCTTCCATCGCGATTGACCAGCAGCGGTCCAAATCGTCCTCAGAGCGACAAACACTTTGTCCTTTGCCAGATGAGCTCATAAGAGGCTTTACAACACATGGAAAGCCCAGTTCTCGTGCCGCTTGTCCGAATTGCTCATAAGTATCAGCAAATCGATAGCCTGCCGTTGGCAGTCCAAGTGTCTCGGATGCTAGACGCCTTATACCTTCACGATCCATTGTAAGCTGTGCCGCCCTTGCAGTAGGAATGACTTTATAGCCCTCTTCCTCAAGCTTGACGAGCTCCGCCGTGGCAATGGCTTCGATCTCTGGAACAATTAAATCTGGCTTCTCCCTCTCTATGACTCCTCGAAGAGCTTCACGATCCAGCATGTCGATAACGTAGCTGCGATGAGCAACCTGCATCGCTGGCGCATGATCATAGCGGTCTACTGCTATTGTCTCAATTCCTAGTCGCTGCGCCTCAATAATAACTTCTTTACCCAATTCTCCTGATCCGAGCAATAGCAGTTTTTTACCTATGTACATGAGCCAATTCCTCCAAGTTGTATTTAATATCGTCCATTATACACCAAGTAAGCACAAACGGCTTTCGCTGTCTTTTGGTCAAAATAAAAACTACCCCGCCGAGATAAGCTCCGGCACAGGGTAGTATTTCTTAGCAACGTTTAATGATCATTAACAAGCTCATATTATCTAGCTACATTAGGTGGGGCAGAGCTTCTGCCATAAGTGATTTTGCGATTTCTCTTTTTCTTCGCTGTGCCAAACACGCTTCCGATTCCCATTGCAAAGGTTGGGATACCAGCGGCTACAATGACAAGTGCCCAATCACGTAAATTTAACGGAACGGTTTTGAATACGGGCTGCAACGGCTCCACATATAACACCAAGAGCATGAGCACAAGAGACGATAAAACCGCCACGACTAGAAATTTATTTTCAAACATATTGCGATGGAAAATTGAGCGCGAGCTGCGGCAATCAAATACGTGAATGAGCTGTGCCATAACTAATGTCGCGAAAGCAACGGTTTGAGCATGAATAAGCTGCTGTGAATGTCCCGCTCCTTCATTGAGTGCTAGAACGAATGCGGCTAATGTGCAGATACCTATGAGAATGCCACGGCTAATTATCTTCCATCCAAGGCGGCGAGCGAAAATATTTTCTTTAGCAGAACGCGGCTTATGCTGCATCAGATCGCTCTCTGCTTGATCCACACCAAGTGCCATAGCAGGCAATCCATCGGTAACCAGGTTCACCCACAAGATTTGAATAGGCACTAGCGGCAACGGAAACCCTGCCATCATCGCCATAAACATGGTCATAATTTCTCCGACATTGGAAGCGAGCAAATAACGAATAAATTTACGGATATTCTCATAGATGCCGCGCCCTTCTTCTACAGCCGCAACAATACTGGAGAAATTATCATCTGCAAGCACGAGTGCGGATGCTTCCTTTGTTACGTCCGTTCCAGAAATGCCCATTGCAATTCCGATATCTGCAGCTTTTACAGCAGGGGCATCGTTAACCCCGTCACCCGTCATCGCCACTACATGCCCACGTCGCTGTAAGGCTTGGACGATTCTAAGCTTATGCTCTGGTGATACACGAGCATATACCTGTATATCATCCGCAATCGCTTCAAGCTCGTTATCGTCCATATTGGACAATTCCCCACCGGTAACTACCCTACCCCCGCGCACCATAATACCTAATTTCTTAGCGATCGCCTCAGCAGTGGTACCATGATCACCGGTAATCATAACCGTCTTAATGCCCGCCTGACGACATTTTGCAATTGCTTCTTTGACTTCACGTCGTGGCGGATCCATCATCCCTGTCAAACCTACGAATATGAGTCCATTTTCCGCTTGCTCATTACTATCACACTCGTCAAAAGATTTAACCTCTCTGAAAGCCAATCCCAGCACACGCAGGGAATCCTTCGCCATAGCTTCATTCGCTGAAAGGACCTTTTGCTTCAATGTTGCTGTAAAAGGAACGACCTGATCCCCCCATAGTACATATGAGCATTGCCCTACAAGTAAGTCAGGTGCTCCTTTGGTGCATATGAGCTTCCCGCCCTGATGGGATACGAGAACAGACATCCGTTTGCGCTCAGAGTCAAAAGGGAATTCCTTAACTCTCGTATATAGGCTTTGTAGCGAGGTTTTATGCAGCCCCGTTTTCGCGGCGAGTACGAGCAATGCCCCTTCTGTTGGATCTCCTTTGATTTTCCATTCTTTGGCTTGCCCTAATGTTTGTTCCCCTTTGCCAGCCTTACGCTTTTTGGGATCCTCAATTTTCTCTTGCTCAGACAAATCCGAGTTATTGCACAATGCAGCGATTTGGGTAAGCCGTCTTAGTGAGGAATCGCCTTTGGCATCGATTCCTTTCCCGCCTTCCCGAAGGCTGCCTACTGGCTCGTACCCTTCTCCTGATACTTCAATCGCCCTACCTCCAAGCCATACTTGGGTGACCGTCATTTTATTTTGCGTTAGCGTGCCTGTTTTGTCTGAGCAAATAACAGATGCACAACCAAGCGTCTCAACGGATGGCAGCTTACGAACAATTGCCCTTCGTTTAATCATACGCTGCACGCCAAGCGCAAGAGCAATCGTTACGATGGCAGGAAGGCCTTCAGGAATAGCAGCAACAGCTAAGCTAACTCCTGCTAAGAACATTTCATACATAGGTTGTCCGTGCAGAATACCTGCAAGAACGACAACTACCGTCAGTATGATGGAAACAATAATCAATATTTTACCCAACTGCTCTAGCCGATGCTGCAGCGGTGTATCCGCCTCTTCCGTCTGTTGGATTAGGTTTGCTATTTTACCCATCTCAGTATTCATTCCTGTGACGGTAACAACCCCCCTTGCCGTTCCGCGTGTAACCATCGTGCCCAAATAGCCACAATTTTTACGATCCCCGAGAGGTAACTCATCTGCAGCTATTCGCGCAGCTTCTTTAACTACCGGAACTGATTCTCCTGTTAGTGCTGCCTCGTCGATTGAGCATTGATTACACTCCGTAAACCTGAGATCCGCAGGCACGCGATCTCCACTCTCCAGTAATACAACATCCCCCGCTACAAGCTCTCGAGCAGGTATATCGTGATACTCTCCTCCACGAATAACTTTAGCATAAGGTGCAGATAGCTCTTTAAGCGCACGCAATGATCGTTCAGCCCTAAATTCTTGATAAAAGCCAAGCACACCATTAATAATGATGATAGCAACAATCGTTAGAGCATCCAGCATTTCACCAAGCAAACCAGAAATAACAGTTGCCCCTAACAGCACCAGCACCATAAAATCCTTGAATTGATTAAGCAATAGCTTAAGCGGGGATTCCCCCTTCTTCTCTTCAAGCTCATTAGGGCCTAACTGCTGCAAACGATTCGCCGCTTCATCAAGTGTTAGACCTGTTGTTAAATTTGAATCCAATACCTCTAATAGCTGATCCTCGCTAAGCTGATGCCAAGCCTTTCCTTCCACCCCGGTCATCCCCTTCCGTCTTATCCGCGCTTTGACCTATATGTATTCAGACAAGCTGCGAAATATCCCCTCGGTTATAAGGAGCTCTACCCGAAGACTTTCCCTTTATCAGGATGTATGGCATCATAAGAGGACAGAAAATATCGCAATCTAGGCGATTGCGATTTAACAGGAGCAGCTATCATGTCATTAGACGGTATCGTAACTAGAGCGCTCGTACACGAGCTGCAAGCTTGCGTCAAAGCGCGTATTCCCAAAATATATCAACCTACAGATAATGAATTGATTTTGCATATCCGCGGACAAGGGGTAAACGGAAAGCTACTTTTGTCAGCCCATCCTTCTATGCCGCGCATTCATTGGACGGAACAAACTTGGGCAAACCCTCAGGAGCCCCCGATGTTCTGTATGCTGCTGCGCAAATATTGTGAAGGCGGAATTATTGAAGCCGTCCGGCAGGTCGGTCTAGAAAGAATTGTACATATCGACATCCGGCATCGCGATGAATTAGGGGATTCGTCCTTCAAAACAATTGTGCTGGAAATTATGGGACGGCATAGCAATCTTATTTTGCTCGATCCCGCAACTGGAATTATTCATGACGGAATCCGCCATGTAACTCCGGCTATCAGCAGCTATCGTGTCGTCCTGCCAGGGACCGCCTATGTTTCTCCACCCTCTCAAGATAAAGTAAACCCTCTGGAGGCTACTGAGGCTGAATTTGCATCGGTAATGGAGCAAGTATCTAATGTTGATGATAATGATGATGAGCAATACTCGAACGCAATTTCTTCATCCTTGCTGAATGCCTATACCGGATTAAGTCCTTTGATTACACGAGAGATCGCTTATAGGGCGCAGACGCAAAAGGCTGATCCATGGGTTATTTTCACAGCTATGATGGAGCAGGTTACAAAGCAAGCCTATGAGCCGAATATCGTCTTAATGGACGATGGCAAAGCATTGTTCTCAGCCTTAGCATTAACACATGCACAAGGAGAGATTCAGAGCTTCACATCGATTCATTCATGCATAGATGCTTTCTATCGAGACAAAGCGTCAAGGGACATCGTGCGGCAACGTACGACGGATCTGAATAGATTTTTGCTGAATGAAGTCGCCAAAAATGAGAAAAAGCTACTAAAGCTGCAGGACACGCTAACGGAAGCGAATGAAGCGGATCTCGTTCGCCGAATGGGTGAGCTGCTTACCGCACATTTGCACGCCTATAAGCGGGGCGACAAAGCTGTTGAGGTGACTGATTACTACGAGGAAGATCAGCCGACCGTAAAGATCACACTAGATCCTCTCCTCACGCCAAACGAGAATGCGCAGCGTTATTTCCGCAAATACAACAAGCTTAAGAATAGCCGCACTGTTGTATCCGAGCAAATGGAATCAACAGAGGCTGAAATTAAGTATTTGGCATCCGTATTGCAAGGCTTAGAATCAGCAACGCCTAATGACATTGGTGAAATCCGCGAGGAGCTTGTCGAGCAAGGTTACATTAGGGAACGCGGTCTTAAACGGGGCATGAAGAAGAAAAAGAAAGGTACCCCTTCTGTGCTTTGTTATACTTCGAGCGAAGGGATTTCCATCTATGTTGGTAAAAATAATACACAGAACGATTATGTAACGAATAGGCTAGCCTCATCGTCTGATACGTGGCTCCACACGAAAGACATTCCCGGCTCTCACGTGCTCATCCGCAGCACGGAGTTTGGAGAGGCTACCCTGCACGAGGCAGCCGTGCTCGCAGCCTATTACAGTAAAGCGCGAGTGTCCAGCAGCGTTCCAGTAGATTACACTCGAATTCGTAACGTCCGCAAGCCTAGTGGAGCTAAGCCTGGCTTCGTCATCTACGACGGGCAGAAAACATTGTTCGTAACACCGGACGAAGCACTAGTTCAGCAAATGCCTTCTACAATCAAATAGCGAGTAAGTAAGAGAGTCAGCCCCTTCGGTCAAATAAGACCAAAGGGGCTGACTCTTTCACACTTTTATATGAACCGATTAACAATTGACGAATCTATCCAGCGACTTCCCATGGTTCCATGAAAGGCTACTCCATCCTTGATGCCATGGAAATCCGATCCGCCAGTTACAAGCTTACTTCGGTCTTCTGCCCATTGCCTATATCTTTGCTCCATCTGGGGATCATGATCGGAATGATAGGCTTCCAATCCATCAGCCCCTGCATCCAAAATAGATAGAACAAGATCATCATCATTGTACAGACCAGGATGTGCAATAATGGCTGTTCCTCCTGCTTCATGAATCCATGCAACCGCCTCGCTTGGCGTAATTCTTGGCGGATTAACAAATGCTGGCTTTCCTTCGCCTATATACTTCTCGAAAGCATCCCTAATATTATCGACATAACCTTTATCGACTAGAACCTGGGCAATATGCGGTCTGCCAACCGATCCGTCACTGTTCTGTGTTTTACCTGCTGCTACCTCTAGCTCTTCTTGTGAAATGCTCATACCTAATTGGTTTAGCCTAGCTAGAATATCCGCATTACGTCGATTTCTAACATCTCGAAGAGATAATAGTCTATCTTGCAGTTGGGAGTCTTCATGGGAAATGCCATAGCCCAAAATATGAATGTCCTTGCCATTATCTGCTGTGCTAATTTCTACTCCCGGAACAACAACAATTCCGTAAGCTTTTCCAGCTTCTAGCGCTTCCTCAATTCCAGACAATGTATCATGATCGGTGATGGCGAGTGCATCTAAACCTAGCTCCTTAGCCATACGTACATTTTCCGTTGGACTGAACATACCGTCGGATGCCGTTGTGTGTGAATGCAAATCCGCCTTATTGTTCATGTGAGAGCTCCCTAAGGTCATGAAGTAATGCTGCAGCAGGTATTGGAAGTAAGGATGATTGCAGCCTGACGGCAAAAAACTGCCTTCTAAAGCTTACACCGCTTATTTTCACAGGCTTCAGCAAGCCTAGTGCTATTTCATGCTTAATGGTCCACATTGAAATAATCGACAATCCCAATCCCGCTTCCACTGCAGATTTGACCGCGCCAGTACTTCCGAATTCGCTAACGACACGTAGCTGCTCTTCTGTAACGCCATGATTCAACAGCTCTTCCTCCATAATCTGACGGGTTCCAGAGCCTTTCTCCCGCAGAACCAATGGTTCAGCAATAACTTCCGCAAGCGTAACCTCAGTCCGCGAAGCAAAAGGGTGATTTGTTGGTGTCACAAGCATCAACTCATCGTTCATAACCGGCTCAGTATCGAACCCGGGAACATCGCAGGGAGCTTCTATAATTCCAAAATCGAGCCCCTGGTGAGCAACAGCCTCTATAATCTCAGTCGTGTTCATTACCTTCATGTCCACCGAAACCTCGGGGAATCGGCGAAGGAATGAACCGAGCAATCTGGGCAGCACGTATTCCCCTATCGTTAAGCTGGCAGCAAATTGCAATCGACCTTTTAAATTCTCGATAAATTTAATCATAAGCACGTCTGTATCCCGCATCAGCTCAACGGCTTTACGTGCTTGCGGCAATAACCGATAGCCAGCCTCCGTTAGTTCGAGCTTCTTTGTCGTACGATTAAGTAGCTTTGTTCCAAATCTCTCCTCTAAAGCTTGCACCTGCATCGTTACGGCTGGCTGAGTCATATGCAATGTCTGAGCCGCGGCCGAGAAGCTGCCTCGCTCCGCCACTGTGTAGAAGATGTGTAATTGATGTACGTTCAGAGCCATGCATGTTCCGCCTTCCGCTCGATATTTGATTTCAAAATTATACCACATGCTAGCTTAAACAGCTGTCCCTGGTTATTCAGGGATGGATGAGCGTAAAGCTTACAGACGCTGCGCAGCTAAAAAATCACGTTTCCAGAAACTCAAGCTTCGTAAAATAAAACAAACCGAGCGAGGTTACCCTCCAGCCCGGCTGTCGAAATATATACGCTTTAACGGCGTTTACGGTTATTTTTAATTAAGGTCATGCGCCTTGAATGCCGTAGCCACGAATAATACGTTTTCAAATCGCGTAGCTCCATTGTCTCGGACATTCTGCCTAAGAAGGTTACGACTATCATTTTGTGTAAGGGATTTCCGAGTAAGTCTGTATCTGTCTCACTAATAGAGAACTCCGCAACAAATACAAGATCATCGTCGATTGTATATACGTCTTGTTCATTCCGATAATAAGATACGATGCGATCTTCCTTCAAGCACTCCCACATATACTCGGCAATGTCAGAATAACCCGTTTTCTCGCTTTCCACCCGATCAGTCCAACGTGTGCGAGCATGGTTGGTTATGATGATATCGACGACCTTCTTATCCCCTAGAATAACATGAAAGGGTTCGTACGTGTTCCATCGCTCCGTGTGTTTATCCTTCACCGGGCTATCCCCTTCCCGATTCTAGGTCTTCCGAATCATATTAATTCCATACATAAATAGGAACTTAAGTTCATTTTACCCCATTTATTCCCGAGGATTCAACAAAAATATATATTGAATCTCCCTAATCCATTTTTCAGATGTTAAATATGTATATCACAATAGATGTACTTTTAATCCTACATGTCTGTAATGATGAACTGATAGCCATATTGACATAGATTGTTAGCGTATGGGAAGCCCTATTTCCGCCTCGCTCGGATTGACGCTCCATCCTCAAAACCTACTCCAACGTCCTTAACAAACATCCTCATTCTATTGTCTAGTATTATCTCTGTGGGCATTATCCCCTTCGTTCAGCAACACAGCGACTTCTACGACTAACTTCCCGCCAGCAGCGTAGTTTGGAGCGGAATTAAGCGGTACCTTCGACTAATTCCTTGCCAGCAGCAGAGTTTGGAGCGGACTTAAGCGGCATCTACGACTAACTCCTCGCCAGCAGGGTAGATTGGAGCGGAGTTAAGCGGCACCTTCGACTAACTCACCGCCTGCAGCGTAGTTTGGAGCGGACTTAAGCGGCACCTTCGACTAACTCACCTCCACCAGCGTAGTTTGGAGCGGAGATAAGCGGTACCTACGACTAAATCACCGCCACCAGCGTAGTTTGGAGCAGACTTAAGCGGTACCTTCGACTAACTCACCGCCAGCAGCGTAGTTTGGAGCGGAGTTAAGCGGTACCTACGACTAACTCCTCGTCAGCAGCGGAGTTTGGAGCGGAGTTAAGCGGTACCTTCGACTAACTCACCGCCAGCAGCGGAGTTTGGAGCGGAGTTAAGCGGCAACTACGACTAACTCACCGCCACTAGCTCAGTTTGGAGCGGAGTTACGCGGTACCTACGACTAACTCACCTCCACCAGCTCAGTTTGGAGCGGAGTTAAGCGGTACCTACGACTAACTCACCGCCACCAGCGTAGTTTGGAGCGGAGTTATGCGGCACCTTCGACTAATTCCTCGCCACTAGCGTAGTTTGGAGCGGACTTAAGCGGCACCTTCGACTAACTCACCGCCAGCATCTTAGTTTGGAGCGGAGTTAGGCGGCATCTACGACTAATTCCTTGCCAGCAGCAGAGTTTGGAGCGGACTTAAGCGGCATCTATTACGACTAACTCCTCGCCACCAGCGTAGTTTGGAGCAGACTTAAGCGGTACCTACGACTAACTCCTCGCCACCAGCGTAGTTTGGAGCGGACTTAAGCGGCATCTACGACTAACTCACCGCCACCGGCACAGTTGATGCGGAGTTATGCTGTATTGGAAGCAAAAAAAGTCCCCAGTGAGGGGACTTTTCTGCAATAAAGCGATAATGGGCTATCCATTTTAAATAAAAATGCGCTATAGACCGTAAAACTGGGTTTTGTCTGGTACATTTTTCTCGTATTCGGTTTTAATTTCGTTACGGTAAGAGCGCTCGATCTTCCGGACAAAGGGTAGACGCTGCAAATTACGAACCGCTTCCTCTGCTACGTCAGCGTTCATGTACATAACGGCATATTGCATTTTGCGAGACATGTAATGCAACGTTCCGTATTTATCTAAACCTCTGGCCGCTTTCGAATCGCTAAACCATACGATATAACCTGTCCGCTCGGCAAACATGTATAACCTCCGGCTTCATTCAAAATGTTTAACCGCAACCTCCGCCGCCGCTACTGCAAGAGCAGCTACCACCATTTCCACAGCCCGAAGCTTTAGGATTTGGATTGTTGTCCGGAACCTTAATGCTTTGTGAGACTGCATAAGCCAAAGTCCGGGATATATCGTTAAGCAATTCATCCATAAAAGTTTCTGCTGCTTTATACTTACGTACGGACTCCACTTGATCCAGTCGGCCCTCAGCAGCATAAACCTGATCCAATGCAGCGTTGTAATCCGGATGGAATCTTCCGAAACGTTCGCATTCTGCAAACTTCTCTTTCGCCTTGGCAAATTGCTTTGTTAAGCTCTGTACCTCGGCGTCATTATGAACTTGCTCTTTCCAATAAATATACTCCGCTACGTAAGCGGACTGCTTAAGTGAATCTCCCAGCTCGAAGGCGCGGGATATGAGTAACGCCATGTCAGCAGGCGTATTCTCCCTCACACCTTGTTCTGCCGTAGAGAGGGTTTGTGTCATACTGGCCATCGGCCTCACCTCACCTTTCGGCTTTGCCATACCCAATAATAATAACACATATTGACGATATCTAGTCAATTGGTTTCAATATAGGCAAGTGAAGGAAGCACAATCATTAATTCATCAATTTCTTCCACCCGAATCTTAACTGGTCTAAGTCCGCTTCCTTTACTATCAAAATCACTAACCGATCGCCAGTGCCCAAGTACTGACCATCTCGCTTCCTCCTCCTCAATAGCGTGTGGGACAAAGGTTTTCCTCTCTCCTCCATGCTCCATTTGCACAGACGCCTGCCATTGTATAGCCCGCTGCATCAGCTCCCTGGATGTAGACCAATGGTAAGCACGAGAGCTACTCAGCCAAGCTGTCGGGATGCTGGACATTCCCGGAAAAAGCTCGTCTTTGCTAGGCAGTAATCGATCTGCTTCAAATAGCGACAGCTTATGGCGTTTATTAATAAATCCTTGCTCTGCAAGCCGATTTTCTACAGCTGTCTTCTCCCCTAGCTCTTCCAACATAACCTTATTTAATTTTTGATCTGTTGGTGGGTACCCTAGCTTTACTAGCCTCGCCCGCAAAAACTTTATGGATGAAGCATCTACAATAAAATCGCGCTCACCCAATTGCTCCAGCAGCTTGCCCGATATTTCTGGATCCTGTTTAAGCAAGGCTGCCACTGCTCCATTTTCCGTCCTAAGCAACATTTCCTCTGAAAACTTTACTTTCCCAATTGAAAAGAACCAATCCTCCAGCGCTCTCCGCACAGGATCTGGAAGACATTGCTGTGAACTTTGCTCAAGAAAAATAATCATGGATTGTAGAGTATGGCCTGCATCGAATCCCTTAATACAAGATTCCCGTGTCAATCGATATACGAACACAGCATCCGCCGTCACTTTTTCCGCGATTTCCCCAAGCACCCAACGCTGTCCTAAGCCTATTTCAGGCGGCACCAGAATTTCCCCATCAGGTTGTATGAAAATAGTTCCTGCATCTACTGCAGATGTCCGAGTTGCTGCTACATGGTCTATCTTCTTTCTAAATATCGCTTGCCCGTTTATGCTACCCCGTTCAAGCCATCCGAACGATTCCAGTATTTCAAGCCATTCATTGATTGCTCCTGCACTTCCAACCTCACACAAAGCATCGTCATAATACCACTCTGATGCGGTCATTGTAGAAATTGCCGAAGCTATTAAATGGATTTCCGGATTAATGGAGCAGTACCTTGTCATGATCAGATCATACAGCTTGTTATCTGCTTCAGAAGGTGTACATTTTAACCATTCTTTAAGTCCATCCTCGCAAATCCTTATCTCTTTATCCATTTTCCGCAAAATGCCAGAGCATAATCCAATATCAAGTGCCAAAGCCACATTCGCAGGAATCTGATCATTCTGTGGGTAGCTCAAGTATAAGCTCCGCAGTTCTTCGGCTGTGAGCCGCATTTGAGCTTTCATTCGGGTAACAAAGGAACAATTTAATTGACCTTTAGCATTGATTGAGATGGGATAACCGTCCATTTCAAACCAGACTGAGAGCAATTCCAAAGAAAGCGGTAGACGAAAGGCGCTGGATGAAAGCTTAATTTCTCTCGGATCAAGATGTGTAAGTGGTTTGCCTTCTATCGGAGCCAGCAAGTGCTGCCAAAGAGAAATATTATCTGTAGGCAAATATACCAGCTGATCCCCCCACGCCTTGCGAACGGCAAACAAAATACCACATCTTCTCAGTCGTGCGACAGCAACTCGAATTTCAGCCCCGGTTATTGCAGAGACGTCCTCTTGTGCTTTTATTAAAGCTTCAATCTCAAAGGGCTGCGCCCCGAATCGGAAAAGTATTCTCTTAACAGTCTCTAATTGAATGGTATCGGAGGATTGAAGCTTCCATTCCTTTGCCCATTGCGCATTACTTAGCAATTCTTCCAGCTTTTCACCAAGCTCAAGTCTATTTTTTATTGTTGGTTCAGTTATGATTAACTCGCGAATGGAATCTGAGAGTCGCTCTACGGACATTTTTAAGTTCATGAATGCACCTGCCTTGGCTGATCTCCCACTTCCACTTCCACTTCTGCTATCTGCGCATCCCATAAATCAACACTATAAGGATAGCCCTGCTCCAGCAAAAACCTCCCCCGATTGCGGGAAAATTCCACTTCATCCGTCCCCTCGCTTACTAGTGTGTAGAAGATTGCTCCCGAGCCTGTCTTTTTGGGCCTTAAAATACGCCCTAGCCGCTGCGCTTCCTCTTGTCTTGAGCCGTAGCTCCCCGATACTTGAATGGCAACTGACGCATCCGGGAGATCTACTGCAAAGTTAGCAACCTTGGAAACAAGGAGCACGCGAATTTCCCCTCGGTTAAACTGATCGTACAATTCCTTCCGACTACGATTCGCCATTTCGCCTGTTATGAGTGGCAACGACAGCTCTCGAGATAGCTCATGTAATTGGTCCAAATATTGCCCTATAACAAGAGTTGGCACACCCGAATGGCGGTTCAATAATGCTCTAACTACTTCCGTTTTACGCGGATTTTCTCCAGCTATACGGTGGCGATTCCTTTTAGGAGCGGTAGAGTAGCTTATCGCAGATTCGGGATCAAGCGGAACCCTCACTTCCTTGCAGGTGGCTTCGGCAATCCATCCTCTGCTCTCCATCGTTTTCCACGGAATTTCGTATCTTTTAGGTCCAATCAAAGCAAAAGCATCGCCTTCTCGTCCATCTTCGCGCACAAGGGTAGCTGTTAATCCCAATCTTCTAGTTGCCTGAATATCAGCTGTAATCCGGAATACCGGAGCCGGTAAAAGATGAACCTCATCGTATATAATTAGTCCCCAATCGCGATTAACGAATAGCTGCAGATGGGGATACGTATCATCTTCTTTAGAGCGGCGGTGGGTCATAACTTGGTATGTTGCTACTGTTATCGGCTTCACGTTTTTGATTTGTCCAGAGTATTCCCCGATATCATTATCCGTTAGTGTTGTATTTTTGAGCAGCTCTGAAATCCATTGAGAGACGGAAACACCGTTAGGAGTTAAAATAAGCGTTTCACACTTTAGTCGCGTAATTGCTGCCATTCCTACCCATGTCTTCCCTGCTCCACAGGGCAATACCACAACACCACTGCCGCCATCCAATGCCTGGTTCCCTAACATGGCTTCGACCGCTTCCAGCTGATAATCTCTCAGAGTGACAGGGGCTCCAGAATCCATATGAGTTCGCAAGGACACATCTAATGCTTTCCCCGCATGAAAACCCGCTTCATCCTTAACGGGATATCCTCTAGCAGCAAGCTCCTGTTTAATCCAGCCACGTGAATCAGCCCGAATGTGGACATGGGTACCCGAAGGGGGCTGCAAGAAAACCTCAGCAATCTCCCCCCATAAGCACAAGTGCTCCATCAATTCGGCTGTTTCAGCAATCAGCATTAACCCACCATCATCGTGAACAAGGCGGATTTGACCATAGCTGTCCATATGCTTTCGGATGTCCTCTTGTACGTTGCTCGGTAGCACATATCGGGATAGCTCAGTTAGTCGCTGTAAAACAGACGATGAACTCCATCCGGATGCAGCAGCATTCCATAATGTGACCGGGGTTATTTGATACGTGTGCCAAGCACCGGGACGCTTCTGAAGCTCAGCAATTCCTCTTAGGAAATCTCGTGCTTCTTCATATTCAGAATGGCGTTCATCTAGCAATAACGTGCCATCGGATTGAACCCATAAAGGTCTTGTATTGTTCATCTGGCAACCCTCCTTACCCTCATCAGCCTTCCCTTCCCAAATTTGTTAATGCATCTTTATCCAAAACAAATAAAAAGGGCCTTCCCATTAGGTCAAGATGACCTGTGGCGAAAGCCCTTAATGTAGCAATTGTATGAGTTTGAGCAAGTTTGAAAATGGACCTTTTAGTACAAAGTAGGCTTTCTTATCGGGCTTCCTTAGCCGCATCGTCTGATACAGCAATTAGGAGCTTTGCCGCAATAAGCATTGCCCGCTCATCTATATCGAACATAGGATGATGATGTGGTGGCGATGCACCGTCCTGTAAGCCTGCACCTACGAAAAAGAAGCAACCGGGACGCTGCTCTAGGTAATAAGCGAAATCTTCCCCAGCCATAATCTGATCGCAAGGTCCTTGATCCGTTTCCGGTAACCATTCGGATATGATGCGAAGCACCCTACCCGCCTCATTCACATCGTTCACAACTGGAGGATAGCCTTCCACATACTTCAGGGTAAACTCACACCCATACATCTCGCATGTGCTCTTCACAATTTCCTCGAGCCTTCTTCTAGTAAGGCTCCTAACTTCCTTATTAAAGGACCGAACCGTTCCACTTAGCTTACATCTCTCCGCAATAACATTATTCGCGGAACCTGCATTAAATCTTCCTACTGATACGACAGCAGCATCTAAAGGGTTAACGCTTCGCGAAACAATCGTTTGGAGAGCCATAACCAGAGAGGATCCGACCACAAGCGCATCCTTACATTGATGAGGAAGGCCACCGTGGCCTCCTTTACCGATAATTTCAATCTCAAACTCATCCGGAGTAGCCATAAACGCACCAGGACGTGTTGCAGCCGTACCATAGGGCATTGGTGCCCAGAGGTGAATGCCATAGATACAATCTACGCCCTCAAGAGCACCCTCTTCGATCATGCGTATAGCGCCGCCAGGCAATACTTCCTCGCCTGGCTGGAAAATAAAAATTCTTGTTCCCACCATTTCATTCTGGTGAAGGCTATAATATCGGGCTATAGCTAGCAGTTCAGACGTATGTCCATCGTGACCGCAAGCGTGCATTACACCAGGAACAGTGGAAGAATATGAACTGTTCTTGGCATCCTGAATCGGTAGGGCATCTATATCTGCTCTAAGCGCTATCGTGCGCCCTGGTAATTTCCCAACTAGCTTAGCGATAACTCCAGTCCCGGCAACGCCACGCCGGACTTCAAGTCCCCAGGATGACAATAAATTAGCAATCATAAGAGATGTTTGGTGTTCTTCGAAGCTTAGCTCTGGGTACTGATGTAAATGACGGCGCCAAGTCACCATATCATCGTATAGCGACAGCAGTGTCTGTTCATGAACTGTCATGATGACGCCTCCCTTAACGTGCTCTGTTTATTGTACTATTGTATCAGAAAGAATGCCCTCACGTAACCTTGCCTACCTACAGTAGGAGATAAATGTCAATGAACGTTCTAACTTGGGACGGTTGTGGGCTTGCAGAAGGTTCGTAAACCGTCTATCATGTAATGGAACAATGCTTGTTTGACCTTCCAAAGGAGGATTATCAATGTTACTCGACAATACAGGATTAAACGGAATGCGCAGCGACCTTGGACATTTGGACGAATCCGGAGACAAATTAGGCTTCGTACGTTGGCAGTGGGAATATCGCCGTGCTACATATGATCTTAAGCTGCATGATCGCACGAACGGGCAAGATTACTTCTTACGCATTACGACTAGGGCTATAGAAGGAAAGCTTGAGAATCCGGATGCCATACTTGAAGTGGAAGCGGTCTATATTGGTCGCGCTACCTTCCCTCATGGCTTAGATTATGAATCACCAATTCCCCAACCGATTTTGAATGCCGCAACGCAGCGTACACAGGATTTAAAAAAGCTGCTTTCTTGACGGCACGGAGGAAACAGAGATGAAGACTCTGGAAAGCAAACAGCGAGGCACACCTGATTTTCTGTTGCTTATTCTAACGCTTCTTCTCGTGGCTTTCGGACTAATTATGGTATTCAGCGCCAGCTCCAGCATGGCAGTATCTAAATCCGTATATAACAATGACGCTCTATATTTTGTGAAGCGTCAATTAATATGGGTCGGGTTAGGTACGTTCGTCATGCTGGTCATGATGAATATCCATTTCCAGAGGTTTAAGAAGCTATTTAAGTTATTTTTCATCGGAACACTCGTTCTGCTTTTTCTTGTTGCTATTATTGGTGTTGAGAAAAATGGAGCGAAAAGCTGGATCGAAATTGGTAGCTTTAGCTTGCAACCGACTGAGTTTGCCAAGCTAGCTATCATTTTATATTTAGCAGCCATTATTGCTAAGAAAGATGAGAAGTTCCGCGAATTCAAGCGCGGATTGCTTCCCGTCATGATCGTAGTAGGCTTTTTTGCTTTCTTGATCATGCTCCAGCCTGACTTCGGCTCCTGTGCCATACTCGTCATGTGCGCATCTGCCATGATGATCGCTGGCGGCTCGAATTTGAAGCATGTTCTATTGTCTGCAGGAGTATTGCTCGGTCTTGCAGCACTTGGGACAAGCTTTTATTTTCTCATTAACGACAATGCCAGCTTCGGGTTTCGGGGTGCACGCTTTACCGCTTTTCTGGACCCTCTCGCGGATCAGCAGGCGACAGGTTATCATCTAACCCGTTCTCTTGAAGCATTTGGTCATGGAGGCTTCTCCGGAGCAGGACTTGGCCATAGCGTGCAGAAGCTCTTTTACTTACCTTATGCTTATAATGACTTTATCTTTGCCGTCATTGGGGAAGAGCTCGGTTTTATCGGGACGACTTTGTTTATCTTGTTCTTTATTATATTTCTCTGGAGAGCGCTAATCGTCTCCCTTCGATGCCCTGATATTTATGGCACTCTAGTTGGCGTAGGTTTAGTATCGCTAATCTCCATCCAAGCGCTAATCAATATGGGAGGCGTTAGTGGCGCCATTCCTATTACAGGTGTCACTTTACCCTTCGTTAGCTATGGTGGATCCTCTATGCTAACGTTGCTAATGGGCATGGGAGTACTGCTTAGTATATCAAGAGAGTATAATCGTGTAGAAAAAGAACAAACTGCCCCTTTTTCCAAGCAAGGCTAAAAAAAACGTGACCAAGCTGCTTTATAAATCAGCTTGGTCACGTTTTTTAGTTGATAAGGCCTATTTTACTCGATGTGCCTCTTCTGTTTCGTCATCCTTGAATGCTACGCCTTCAACCTTAACGTTCACTTCAACAACGTTAAGTCCAGTCATATTCTCAACCGCTTCTCGGACATTATCCTGCAGTCGGCGCCCAACCTCTTGAATCGGAATACCATATTGCACTACGATTCTTAGATCAATGGCTGCCTCTACTTGCCCAACCTCTACGGACACACCCTTCTGAGCGTTACGTCCACTAAGTCGTTTGGCCAAGCCTTCCGAAATTCCGCCCGACATAGCGGCGACTCCGGGTGTCTCTAATGCCGCTAATCCTGCAATGGTAGCGACTACATCATCTGAAATACGAATTAAACCTTGCTGCTGCTCTTCCGTCATGGCGGCTCACTCTCCCGAACCTAGTATGTTTCCATTGTAAAGGATGAATAAGCGAGAAGCAACCGAAAGGATTGCCAGCATATCCCACTCTTTATTTTATCTAAATATGTACGTTTACTTCATAATACTTATTGGGTATAGTAGGAAATGCTAAATCTGCATTCTAAAATTGCCAGCTGATGGGGTGTCAGTATGATGAAAAAAATGTTTTTCCCTTTATTAATCTTTACTTTTGCGCTTAGTGCTCTATCTCATTTCATGAAATGGGGAGCAGAAATTGAATTCGCGTTAGCTGGCTTAGCGATTTTATTCGCTGCGGGTCTTCTCGGTAAAGCGACCGAATCAGTTGCGCATTACGCAGGACAGCGGCTTGGAGGATTTCTTAACGCCACATTTGGCAACGCGGCCGAGCTCATTATTGCGATCTTCCTGATCAAAGAAGGATTGTTCGACATTGTTAAAGCCAGCTTGACCGGAGCAATTATCGGTAACCTGCTTCTAGTCCTCGGAGCAAGCGCATTAATAGGTGGTATAAAATTTAAAGAGCAGAAATTCAACGTTCACCTCGCTGGCCAGAATGCTTCCTTAATGCTGCTTGGCATTATTGCCCTCTTCATCCCAGCAATCTTCGTCAAAACAGAGCATATTTCTACAGAAAATACGCTGACGATTAGTATCATTGTTGCTGCTTTTCTTATTTTCGCCTACCTAGGGTGGTTGGTCTACTCCATGTTCACGCATAAAGACTTGCTAGAGGATCACGTAGATACGCAAGCCGATCATGGTGAAGTAGCCGCATGGTCACGTGGAAAGTCCATTTTCTATCTCGTTGTCGCTACAGTAATGGTCGCATTCATTAGTGAATGGCTCGTACATACGCTTGACACGTTCTCCTCGCGCTTTGGGCTTTCCGAATTATTCGTGGGTGCATTTGTAGTCGCGATAGTCGGCAACGCCGCTGAGCACAGCGCAGCGGTTATGCTTGCTCTGAAGAACAAGATGGGCGCCGCAGTAGAGATCGCTGTTGGCAGCAGTCTACAAATCGCTTTGTTCGTAGCTCCTGTCCTCGTATTCATCAGCCTGCTCTTCGGAGATGGAATGAATTTAATATTCTCTACGATAGAGCTTGCCGCTATCGGCGTTGCAGTACTGATTGCCACCTCTATTTCTCGAGACGGCGCAACAACATGGTTTGAGGGAAAGCTGCTGCTTATCGTCTACGTCATTCTGGGCGTTTCCTTCTACTTCGTGTAATTTAAAGCTTCAGAACCATTAACAGGCCAAGCAAAAACGTTGAAAGCCATCCTTCACGGCGTTCAACGTTTTTGTCGGAGTGACGATGCATATGCCAACGAACCCCGCAACTCTTATTTACTCAAAATGTAATACTTTTATTTTGTAAACTCCAAGCACTTTATATCCAGCAAAGTAGCTTCGTTCCTCCTAAATATGACTCATTAACGCCGCTGAAGTTCGTTTAGAAATTAAAAGGAGTCATTTTATCGGTAATAAGCACGATGCGGTTCGTTAGCCAAGACACACATTTCCCTCTTGTGTGCGGGATACGGGATGTGGTGCCGGAATGTGGGACGCGGACTCGGGGTATGGAACGCAGGAGACGGAACGCGGGATGCGGGAGACAATGGTATGTGGTACTCATTATGTGATTTCATACTTTCTGATAGGCGAAAAAAAGAAGAGAAGCAACCCCATCGGGTTGCTACTCTTCTTTTCTTTCTAATGCCTCGTATAAAATCGCCAGATTCCGTTCCAGCTGACTTATTAACCATTTCCCCGCGCCTTCTTCAACTAATCCTGTCCTTACCGCGAAATCAACCGCTCTCGAGAAGCCATACATCTGGGTGTCCAGTACTTCCTCATATAGCGGGCATTTGCGGGTTGTCAGGTTCTCCATCTGGATGGCGATTAATTTCTCAATTTTATCGGCATCTTCCTGAAGAAGACGTGCTGCCTTTTGATTCAGATCGATGATTGTGTCCGATGCTGCCATTCCCACTCCCCCTGTGCCCAAACTCCCAATAAAAAACGCTCAGTTGCGTCAATGTTAAAACTTTAACTCCACGACTTGTCTAGCTATCACTTTTATATTAGACGATATTGGACAGAAGTACAAGATCACGTCGCCCCGTATTTACGAAAAAAACACCTCAACTATAGTTGAGGTGTTTTTTTAACCCATATTTTCTCTGAATTGTCTTACTATTCCACAACTTTAACGTTCAAGCTGTGCTTAGCGAAAATTTCACCAAGTTCCTTCTTCGCTTCGTCAGCATCAGGTCCATGAACATGAAGCTCATACGAAAGGTTGCCCACTAGCGTAGTGAACAGTCCCAGAATACTTTTTACATCAATGTACTTACTTTCCGCTTGAAGAACGATAGAAGAACGGTATTTGTTAGCTGCTTGGGACAATTCTACAATAGCCGCATTGTTCGACATAGGATACCCTCCTAAATTTTAGGCATTTAGATTTCTTTCACATCATACCTTGTTCCCCCAAATTCACGCAAGGGGGAATATACACTATTTCAAGGAATCAGGATTGAGCCCTTCTAATTCAGGAATAACGAAAATACCATCTTTTCGAATTAATACATCGTCAAAATAAACCTCACCACCACCATATTCAGGCCGCTGGATGAGCACAAGATCCCAGTGTATGGAGGAACGGTTTCCATTATCGGTTACCTCGTAGGCTTGCCCAGGGGTGAAGTGCAGGCTACCTGCAATCTTCTCGTCAAACAAAGTATCTTTCATCGGATGCAAAATATAAGGATTAAAGCCTAAGCTGAATTCACCAATATAACGAGCCCCTTCATCACTGTCTAGGAGAGCATTGATTCGATCCGTATCGTTAGCGGTTGCTTCAACAATTTTACCGTTCTCGAATGTGAATTTTACATTTTCATAAGTAAAGCCATTATATACACTTGGAGTATTGTAAGAGATTGTACCGTTTACCGAGTCACGAACCGGACAAGAATACACTTCCCCATCTGGAATATTCCTTTCCCCAGAACACTTCTGCGCTCCAATACCTTTTATAGAAAAGTTCAGATCTGTCCCCGGCGCAACAATTCTTACTTTATCTGTTTTACTCATCAGTTCCTGCAGCGGGTCCATGGCACGATCCATTTTCCCATAATCAAGGTTACAAACATCAAAGTAGAAATTCTCGAATGCTTCCGTGCTCATATTCGCCAACTGGGCCATCGATGCATTCGGATAGCGTAAAATAACCCACTTAGTTTTCTTGACTCTCTGCTCCATGTGAACGGGATGACGATGAATCCGATCATATGATTTCATTTTATTAGCAGGAACATCGGCAAGCTCGTTCACGTTTTCACCCGCACGAATACCTATGTAGCCTTGCATCTTCTTCATTCTCTCCAAATCATAAGCTGCCCAGGTTGCCAATTGCTCATCAGTTGAGTTATTAAGTAGCGTGCGAGTTACGGAACGATCCTCAATCTCGATAAATGGGTTACCACCTAGCTTAGCCACTTCTTCAATAAGACATTTCAACAATTCTCTCTCTGAACCAATCATCTCGATAAGAACATTATCGCCTGGCTGTACCTTGATAGAGTAACCTGCCAAATTGGCAGCTAATTTTTGCAGACGCGGATCTCTCATCGTTATTTATCTCCTTTGTGCATTATTGCTTCGTTTTCTTACTTATTGTACCATCTTGAGTATTGTGGAGGAAATTCGTTTTCGATAACCGCATCTCTTGGAGCGCCTTTCCTTCCCAGCTATAAGTCAAAACCGTCTCTTCTCTTAATTGCTTGGGAAACCAATTTTTCGAATTTGCTGTCCAGTAGCATGTCGTCTTCACCTTTAACGTCGATAAAGCCGCCTCCAGCCGTTTGTTGGCCTTACCGAGTATTTTCTCAGCCCCCGTAGAATCGCCGCCCAGAAGGCCGCTCTCGCGCCTCAGAAGCGCAAATTCCTCCCTAAGCCCTTCAACTATCCGTTCCCTTGCCACTGCATCGTCCAATTTGATTTGAAAATTGACGTTTTGTGACAAAATTGCCGGTTTAGCATAAGAAATTACAGCGGTTTTACCGCTCAAAGATTTTAGTAGCTGTAATGGCTGGTAAGCTGTCATGTTTTCGGTAGTTGCGGAGGAGGACTCGGCGTAAGGAGCAGCATTCTTAATGGTACTGGGCGAATTATTGGAGGCGTTATTAGGTGCAGGGTTTGACTCACTGTTAGAAGCAATATTGGATGCTTTCCAGCTGAGCTTCAAATTTCCATGGGAAGTCACTTCCCCTTCATAGGCTGCTTTTTTTCCGACAAAGCCTGCCGGATCCACAACGGAAATTTCTCCATCGATGCTATAATTTTCACTTCCCGATAAAGCGGATGCTGACAAAGCAAATGCTTCCTCCGCTGACATTGATTTTGTTGAAGCTGTACATCCTTGCAAGAAGATCACTAGCAACATGACTCCGCCAAATAAACTACGCAAGCTATTCTCATTCCGCACATTACCACCCCTTTTGTCCGTATCGTCTCCCTTTTCTCCGTCTATATGCACAAACAAACGAAAAGCCCCTCTCAGAAGCTAAATCTTCCTTCAAACAGACCTCTCCCAGGTCCGTTACTCGAAATATTCGTACACCTCCCTACAATCGTGCCTCCTCGCAGTCGCGTTACTCGAAATCTTCGAACATCTCCCTTCAAACAGGCCTTCTCCCAGGTCCATTGCTCGAAATTTTCGTACACCTCCCTACAATCGTGCCTCCTCGCAGTCGCGTTACTCGAAATTTTCGTACACCTCCCATCAAACTGGCCCTCTCCCAGGTCCGTTACTCGAAAATTTCGTATACCTGCCTACAATCCTGCCTCCTCGCAGTCACGTTACTCGAAATTTTCGTACACCTCCCATCAAACTGGCCTTCTCCCAGGTCCGTTACTCGAAAATTCCGAACACCTCCCTACAATCGTGCCTCCTCGCAGTCGCGTTACTCGAAATTTTCGAGCATCTCCCTTCAAACAGACCTCTCCCAGGTCCGTTACTCGAATTTTTCGTACACCTCCCTACAATCGTGCCTCCTCGCAGTCGCGTTACTCGATATTTTCGTACATCTCTCTTCATACAAGCCTTCTCCCAGGTCCGTTACTAGTAATTTTCGAACACCTTTTACAATCCTGCCTCCTCGCAGTCGCGTTACTCGAAATTTTCGTTCACCTCCCATCAAACTGCCCCTCTCTCAGGCTTTCACTTACCGCAATCGATAAACATGGCGCTAGACTGCCCCATTTTCTAATTGAAAAACACAAAAAGCTCACCCAAAGTCTGACGACTTCAAGCAAGCTCCCGTTTTTACCCGTTAGTACCCGTTTATCCAACTACAATACAATTTCGTCCATGATGCTTAGCTTCGTACAACGCCATGTCCGCTTTGTAGAACAATGACTCTACACTGACCCTGTCATCAATTACTCGCCATTCTGAAATACCGCAGGAAACTGTAACCTTAGGATTAGTTTCTGTTTCAACCCGATACCGAATCCTTTCCGCGACTCTTTCAGTTTGATCAAGATTAAGCAATGGCAAGTAAATCGCCAGCTCTTCTCCACCCCAACGTGCGGCAATATCACTATCCCGAATCGACGTGCGAATAATTCCACTTACTTGAATGAGGATGTCATCCCCAACCTGGTGACCAAAAGTATCATTAATTTTTTTGAAATGATCAATGTCAACTACAATAAGCGACCCGGAGCTGTCCTTAACCTGTTTTCTGCGAATTCTCTCGTTCAAGTAATGGCGTGCATACAGACCAGTTAGATTATCGGTAATGACCATTCTCCTAACTTCAGCATGAAGCGTTGCATTAGACATAGCGAGCCCAAGGTGCGCTGATAGCACCTGAAGCAGCTTGTAATTGTCATAGGAGTAATGATTAGCCTCGGCCTTCGTAATTAACACAGCCCCAATTACCTCACCATTAAGCAGCAATGGTGACGCTAAAAGTGAGCGAGAGTTCGTAATGTCCATCAGCTTAGAAGATACAGGAGTAGCTGAGCAGTAATCTGATAAAATAATCGGTTCCTTCGTAGACCACATGACGCCGCAGAAACCATATTCGTATGGATAGGTTTCTCCAATCATCTCTTCCACGTTAGACGACATGACAACAAATTCATGTGACGTGGAATCAACCTGAAGGATACAGCAATAATCGGACTTAAATATATTCAACAATTCCGCAGAAGCAAACTGCATCGTATCCGACAGCTTTAAGCTACTATTAAGCCTCTGAGTCAACTCGTTAATAAGGCGTAACTCACCGACTAGAATATTCGCTTGCTCGTGAAGCTTCGCCTTCTCAAAAGCAGCTCCAGCAGCTCCAGCTAACATCGTCAAGAAACTGATGTCCGCATCATCGAATACATGCTCCGGCAAATCCAACCGTAGCACTCCGTAAACACCCTGCTTCCCTGATAGCGGAAGCGCAAGCTGATGTCGCCCAACAGATCGTTCCTCGCGAATTTGTCCGTCTACAAACGCAGACTTACATAGATCCATGTCATTCAGATGGAAGGCCAACGGCTTAACTTTCTCATTCGGACTGTTGTAATCCTGAGACAAAAACAAGTCCGCCTTACATATTGGGTAGAGCTTTTCAAGGCTATCAAGCACCTCGGACAACACATTCTCAACATCGATATGATCATTCAGCCTACGCATTACATCAAACAAAATATCTCTACGGCTCTCTTCTTTCTTCGAGAGCTTCTGATCTCTTAGTAGACCACCAACGAAGAGGTTTTCAAAATGTCGATACATACAGCTACGTATATGTAACGCAGCAGCCTGTAGCAACTTAAGATCTCCAGCTTGAGCTGTCCCCGCCGGAAGCAGACATGCGACGATAGCGCATGGAAATCCCGCAGTACGCGTAAAAATAGGAACAGCAATCGAATCAAACGCTTTAAATCTAGGATGATGGTGCTCCTCAGCACGCATTAATGTAGGACGACAAGTTTCAAGAGCCGTGTTAGCGGCATTAGGACCTATAATCTCTCTATTCCATGAAACAGGAAGTGACTCATTGTCTTCTACTAATCCGTCGAGTGATATACTCGTTCCATCTGGATGAAGCAATATTAATTGGCCGTCTAACCAAGGAAATCCATCTGCTTCCTCTTGCCAATCTGCGAAGCTACTTACCAGTAAAGCATGGATGTACGGGAGGTCCGCTTCTGTAAAGTCCTGCTTCTGCAGCCAATGAGGCAACTGCTGGCGGGTGCGGGATGGATTCTTGATATCCTCCAGTAATTCCTGGTGCTGCTGCGTTTTTCTCTTATTGACCATGCCCGACACCTCCGCCCCCGATGTCCTCTCTTTCTTTAACTATACAATGAAACAGTGAATTTTGCACTAGGTTCTAATAAGTCCATAGGCTTATAACCTTATTTTTTCAAAAATAAAATAAGAGCTCTACTCTTGACATTTGTGTACAGTTTCATATAATATAACTTGTTGAATACTGGGCTTAGCTCTTGTGACACCCTCTCGGACAAACCACCAGTCGGCTGCGGCTGAACATCCCTCTGGAACCGATTAATCGGTTATGGTGAAATCCGCGCAACGAAACCCATTTTCAAAACTTTATTTTGAAAAAGGAGTTTTTCAATCATGTCAAGATATACAGGTCCTAAGTTCAAGTTAAGTCGCCGTCTTGGAGTTTCTCTAAGCGGGTCGGGCAAAGAATTAAAGCGTGCTTTCCCTCCAGGTCAGCATGGCGCTAACCAACGCCGCAAAATCAGCGGTTACGGTATGCAACTACAAGAAAAACAAAAATTGCGTCACATGTATGGTTTGAACGAGAAGCAATTCCGCAACTTGTTCGATCGTGCATCCAAGCAACAAGGTATCGCGGGCGAGAACTTCCTGTTCCTGCTTGAGAGCCGTCTCGACAACCTCGTTTATCGTCTTGGATGGGCTAACTCCCGTTACGGTTCCCGCCAATTGGTTTCTCACGGTCACGTGACTGTCAATGGCAAGAAAGTCGACATCGCTTCCTACCTTGTACAAGTTGGCGACATCATCGGTCTTCGTGAGCGTAGCCGCTCCCTGAAGTCGATCAAAGAAGCTTCAGAAGGCCGTCATCACTTGCCGGGCTACGTTGAATTCGATGCTAACGCAATGGAAGGTAAGTATGTTCGTCTTCCAGATCGTGGCGAGTTAACTCAAGACGTTGACGTTAAACAAATCGTTGAGTTTTACAGCCGTTAATTTTAACGGAAAACAGACCACTCCAGCTCTAAGCTGGGGTGGTTTTTTTGTGTTATTCAGAATGTATAAGTTTCGCTATCTAAAAGGCAGCGATAGCTGTTTATGCATGATTTTTTTCTTCATTCCCCATTGACAATGATAATGAGAATTAATATCATCAAAGACAGAAATCAAATTTTCCACGAAAGCTGGTCCGGCATGAGGAAAATTAAATATTGCTGCAGAAATTTTAAGCACGGGTCCAAAGACGTTTACAAAACGCTAAAGGCCGAGTTTCCAGATATGAAGCAAAAGAAAAAAGATTGCCTAGGCGAATGCAAGCTTTGCACTAAGCAATGTATGGTCTTAATAGGTAAAACAGACATCATTCTGGCCCCCTCCCCTCAAATTCTTTACGAAAAAATAAAACACCGGATAGGATGACCCGTTTATTTGTGTTACAATTTGGGTATATTCTAGTGATCACCAAGGGAGTGAATAGCCACATGTTAAATGAATCTCTAAGTAAATCCTTAAATGATCAACTCAATTTCGAGCTCTATTCTGCTCATGTTTATTTGGCTATTGCTGCGTATTGTTCAGGTGAGAGCCTGGATGGATTCGCTAACTTCTTTATGGTTCAAGCAGAAGAAGAGAAATTTCATGCTATGAAAATTTACAAATTTCTAAACGATCGTGGCCAGCGCGTCACAATGGCGGGAATGGATACGCCGAATAACGAGTATTCTTCCATCTTAGATGCCTTTGAGCACGCGTATGAGCATGAGATAGAGGTTACACGCCGGATCTATCACCTATCTGATCTAGCACTGAATGACCGGGAGCATGCTACAATGCAGTTTTTAAAATGGTTTGTTGATGAGCAAGTTGAAGAAGAAGCTATGTTCGATAGCATCATCAACAAGCTTAAACGTATTGACAAGGATAGCAACGCCTTCTTCATGATGGATGCGGAATTCGCTCTGCGCAGCTTCACCCCCCCTGCTCTATAAGAGATGAGCTCGCGGATTTCTATACCTTTTATTAATGGCTGGGCAGACAAAGTCTGCATCCAGCCATTTTTGTGTGTTTTTAATAAAAAATCATATTAAAAGCATACTTTTTTTACATCTTAGAATGAGATTTACAAATTTTATATAACATATTTTTTAACGATGCTCTATCGAAAAAATCCATATCTACCAATAATGATATCGCTTTCATGATCTTATAAATATTTAGCTTGGCTATAGTCCTCCTATTGAGAGGAAGTCAGACAATGGGTAAATGTGCTATAATAGTTCTGTTTGTTGAAGGAGGCTTTCTTAATGACGAATACTAAACAACCCCCTTCCGAGCCAAAGCCTAAAGGCGAAGGCTTCAAGACAGCGGGGAAGATTGCAGGTTTCACCGTACTCTGGCTCATCTTGTTCGGATTGCTTGCCGGACTTGTAGGCGTAGGTGCGGTAACTGGATACATTGCTTCATTAGTACACGATGATCCGATACGTAGCCAAAAATTAATTGAACAGAAAATCAATGAAAATGCAATTACAGGTTTTGTCTATTTTAATGACAATACTCCTATCGGGCAATTACGCACTGAAGAAGATCGCCGCCCAGTTACATATGACCAAATCCCATCTATTATTATCGATGCTGTTGTCTCAATAGAAGATAAAAACTTCGAAACGCATAACGGTGTCGATACGAATGGCTTATTACGCGCAGTTAAGCAGCAATTGCTGAACGAAAGCGTACAAACCGGAGGTAGTACGATTACCCAACAGCTGGCACGGCGCGTGTTCTTGAATTTGGATCAAACATCCAGTCGTAAAGCCAAAGAAATATTCTTGTCACTTAGGCTCGAACAATTTCTAAGCAAACCGCAAATTATTACGGCCTACTTAAATAAAGTTCCTTATGGCAACGGTTCATCCGGATATCAGTTGTTCGGTATTAAGGCTGCTGCCAAAGGTATATTCGGCATTGATAAATTAGAAAAACTAAACATCGCCCAAGCTGCTTATTTAGCAGGGGTACCTCAATTGCCATCATTATATTCCGCCTTTAACGGTAAAGGCGATTTTAACGAGAAAAACTTCAAGCGTGCGGTTAACAGGCAGAAGCTAGTTCTTAATCGTATGCTGGAGGAAAAAAAGATCACTAAGACAGAGCTTGATGAAGCGCTAGCGTTCGATCTATATGCTTCCCTGGCCAAGCCTAGTGAGAAAGCCTACAATACCTATCCGTACCTAATGCTTGAAGTAGAACGTCAAGCAGCTGAAATATTGGTGCTTCAGCAGAACCCTGAGCTTACTCCTGCAGATTTGAAAAAGAAGGCAAACAACGCCCTTATCGAAGAGGCACGTGGTCAGTTACTGCGCAATGGGTATAAAGTAAAGACTACCATTGATAAAAAGGTGTACAACCTTATGCATAAGGTTGCTGAGAATCCGGATAACTTTGCTCCTGACCATCCCGTTAAAGGTGTCGAACAAATATCAGCAGTTATGATCGATCAGAAAACTGGTGCTATATTGGGTATGATCGAAGGACGCGACTTTCATATCGAGCAGATGAACTTCGCAACTCAGATGGTTCGACAGCCCGGCTCTGCCATGAAGCCGATAGCTGCTTACTTGCCTGCTATTGATAAGGGACTTATTCAGCCCGCAAGTGTTCTTGATGATTCACCTATCATTCTAAAGAACGGAAACAGCGGTTATCATATTCCGAAAAACTCTAATAATCGTTACTCAGGTCTAGTAACCGCTCGTCAAGCGCTTAACAATTCTTACAACATTCCTGCTTTGAAAATTTTCTTAGATAAGGTGACCATTAAGGACTCATGGGCATTTGCCCGTTCGCTCGGAATTACTACACTAGTTAAAGAGGATGATCAATCCCAAACAGGAGTAATCGGGGGATTAAAGTACGGGGTTTCTGTTGAAGAATTAACCAATGCCTATGCAGCCATCGCTAACAAGGGTGTATACAATGACTCCTACTTAATCGAGAGTATTCGTGATGCCGATAATAAAATAGTGTACAAGCATGAGCCTGCTCCAAAACAAATCGTTTCCGAGCAATCGGCTTATCTCATGACCGACATGCTGCGCACAGTTGTTACGAATGGTACAGCAACATCCATTATGTCACAATTCAAAAACTACAAAACCATCCCTGTAGTCGGTAAAACAGGAACAACTCAAAACTATAGTGATGTATGGTTTCAAGGATACACTCCCGATATCACTTTAGGAGTATGGTCCGGGTATGAGAAGGTCATCCATACTCTATCCACTGATAGTCACAGTCGAGCTCGATCCATATGGGCTAAAATAATGAACGAGGTTTCGGAAGCTAAGCCTGAGCTATTCCCAACTAAGACTTTTGAGAAGCCAGAAGGCATTGTATCTATGACCGTATCCAGTGTTAGCGGTAAGCTGCCAACCGAATTAACTAGGGCAGCTGGCAAGCTTGTGACCGATATCTTTAACCGTAAATTCATTCCGACTGCGGAAGATGATGCACTCGTCAGGGTTAAATATATTTCTTACAATGGCGTAAACTATTTGCCACAGTCCGAAACACCTGAAGATTTCCTACGTGAATCTGTCATGGTCGTTCGCGAATCGCCGCTCGATAAGCTTATCGAGGAGCTTCAGGCGAAGCTTGCAAAAGTATCCGCTCAATCTCGTAAATCACTTTCCTACTATTTACCGAAGGATGCAGCCGAAAGCGCGCCTTCAAAAATCGATCCACGAGTCGATGATGGTGCTGCTCCGAGTCCTCCAGCTCATATTACGGTGGAATCGGTAGGCAACACGGCGCGGATTACCTTCTCGCCTTCTATGCAGACGGACGTTGTCGGGTACAGACTTTACGCTTCTGTCGATGGTGGTGTGTTCCAGAAGATTGAGGCTTCCGTACCAACTGGTGACGAAACAAAATTCACCAGCTCTATTGCATCAAACCATTCCTATGTGTATTACGTCACAGCAGTTGATGTTGCAGGCAACGAATCAGTGCCAAGCGAGAAAATTTCAAGCGACGGCGGGCAAGGCGGCGGAGATCCTCTTTTTCCTAATGGAGAAACTCCAGTAGACAATACTGATCCAGTAATTCCAAGTAACCCGGGTAACCCAGGAAACGTTAGCAAAAATCCTACGGCGCCAACTGGACTAAACGCTCAAGGAACAGAAATCGGCGTAACACTTTCTTGGAATTCAAATTCCAGCGGTGATGCTGTAACACAATATCAAGTGTGGTACAGCACTACTGAGCAGGGAAAATATAAGCTGTTAGGATCAACAGAATTAACAGCTTTCGAGTACATCGCTCCTATGTCAGCTGGATGGTATCGTATCGTTGCTATAAACGCTTCAGGAGAGTCACCCCCTACTAGTTCGGTAGAGGTGAAATCAAAAGCTTAGATCGACTTTACCAGCTTCTGAATATACTAAAAAAAGTGATGCCTCAGGAAATTTCCTGAAGCATCACTTTTTTTGTACCGTTTCGTTCTAATCTTCAATCGTGGACAAGTCACCTGTTGGCAAGTTTAGCTCCCAGGCTTTAAGCACCCTACGCATAATTTTACCGCTACGGGTTTTTGGAAGCTTGTCTTTGAATTCGATTTCGCGCGGAGAGGCATGGGCAGACAGCCCTTCCTTCACAAACTTGGAAATATCCGCTTTTAGCTCATCAGAAGGCGTGAAGCCTTCACGGAGAGAAATGAATGCTTTAATTATTTCACCACGTAGAGGATCAGGTTTACCAATGACACCCGCCTCTGCTACAGCAGGATGCTCAACGAGCTTGCTTTCTACCTCGAAGGGACCTACACGCTCACCAGACGTATTAATAACATCATCGATACGTCCTTGGAACCAGAAATAACCTTCTTCATCCTGATAAGCGGAGTCTCCAGATACATACCATCCTGGGATGTGGAAGTACTCAGCATACTTAGTTGGGTTGTTCCATATCGTGCGCATCATAGATGGCCACGGAGTCTTAATCGCCAGATTACCCATCCGGAACGGCGGAAGCTCGTTGCCTTGATCGTCTATGATTGCCGCTTGAACGCCAGGTATAGGACGTCCCATAGAGCCAGGTTTGATTTCCATGCTTGGATAGTTACAGATGAGCTGACCACCTGTTTCTGTCATCCACCATGTATCATGGATGCGTTGTCCGTATATTTTATTACCCCAACGAACAACCTCAGGGTTAAGCGGCTCTCCAACGCTTAGTACGTGTCGTAGGCTGGACAGATCGAACGATTTAACAACATCGTCTCCTGCTCCCATTAACATGCGGAAAGCTGTTGGTGCGCTATACCACACCGTTACTTTATATTTCTGTATCGTTGAATACCAATCCTGTGGGCTGAACCTTCCGCCGCGAACAACATTAGTAACGCCATTCAGCCATGGTGCGAAAATACCATATGAAGTTCCCGTTACCCAGCCCGGATCAGCCGTACACCAGTAAATATCGTCTTCCCTTAGGTCAAGAACGACTCTTCCAGTGTGATAGTGCTGAAGCATAGCATTCTGAACGTGGAATACTCCCTTAGGCTTTCCAGTTGAACCAGAGGTATAATGAAGAATAAGGCCGTCTTCCCGGTCAAGGAAAGTGAGTTCTGCTTCCTCAGAAGCGTCCACCATTGCGGAACGATAGTCAACAATTCCATTACCGGCTTCTATGTTATCACCGTAAACGATGACTTGCTTCAGATCCGGCAATTCAGCTCGTGGTACACGCGGGAGTAAGGATGGTGTCGTGACGATAGCAACTGCTCCACTATCCAGCAAGCGATCCCTTACGGCCGTTTCCATGAATGCCTCAAATAAAGGTCCAACTACTGCTCCTACTTTGAGCGCTCCGAATAAAGCGAAATACAATTCAGGAGTACGAGGCATAAAAATAAAAACACGATCGCCTTTATTCACACCTAATCCGCGCAAAATATTGGCGAATTTGTTGGATTGCCTCGACAGTTCCGCGAAGGTATAGCTTTCTTCTCGCGAGTTATCACTGTAGTGTAACGCGATTTTGTCACCGCGACCATCGACTACATGGCGATCAATCGCTTCGTAAGCCATGTTAACCTTACCTGTTGTGGCCCATGAGAATTGGTTCTCTACATCTGCCCACTTAAAGCTTTCTACAGCATCTTCATACGATTGCATGTTAGATACGGTAGCTGTAACTTCTAATTTCTCATCTGATTGAAACGTCACGATTACATCACCTTCCCATTGGAATGCCGACATCCGAGTCCGAATGCGCTTTCATTATATTGAAATATTTGTATATCTACCTTTGACATTATACCACAGTGAGTGTGCGCTAGGCATAGGGGGAAAGCACTTTTTCTACTGCAAAAGGGACATTTTTCCTTAGTCGCCCCTCAAATCTGTTTCTTCCACTTTCAAAATTGGTGTATAATGGACTTCGAAGTTCTAATAGGCTGAAGGGAGAACGGCATGGAGCATATCAAGTCTTATGTCCGCAATCCGATAGAACGACACGGTCGGTCTATTATTGTTGAAGGCCCCGTAAGTCCTGAGGTATTAAAAAGCCTAACTCTGCATCCGAAGCTGGATGCATTTCGGAGACCGAAAGACCAGCATGAAGCATTGGTTGAGATTGCAGGGCTGCCAGAAGGCAGAATAATTATTGCTAGAGAAGAAAATGAGATCGTCGGCTACGTAACCTTCCACTATCCAGATGAGATGGAACGCTGGTCTGAGGGTGGCATGGAAGACCTAGTAGAGCTTGGAGCCATAGAAGTTGCGGATGAATACCGTAATTTCGGGCTAGGGAAAGCGCTTATTTTTACTTCATTTGAAAATGGGCAATTGGATAATATGATCGTATTTACGACGGAATATTATTGGCATTGGGATTTGGAATCTAGCGGATTAAATGTATGGGAATATCGTGAGATGATGGAACGTCTTATGAAATCAGTCGGCATGGTATGGTTCGCGACTGACGATCCAGAAATCTGTGCCCATCCTGCCAATTGCCTAATGGTAACTATCGGAAAAGACGTACCCCTCTCATCCGTAGAACAATTTGATAGGGTTAGATTTCGGCAACGCTTCATGTACTAGATGAAAGGCAGGCGACCTTCTCTGTCCTCCAGAACGATTTGGATCAATAATGCAGCTTCCGGGCGTTATCTTTTTTCCGATGATCATCCCTTTCATCCCGTACGCCTGGAATTGACGGAAGATCTTCTACGTAAATGTGGAGCGCTGGATAATGTTCAAATGACAGCACCCTTCTCGCAGGAAGAAGCCGAGAGAGCCATCCGGAATATTCATCGGAAGGATTATATGGATACCGTTAACGCTCTAAGCACTCATAACCCTAGCCCGCATATCATTAGCCTTGCAGAGCAGTATGGCCTTGAAGCTGATGGGGACACGCCATACTTCCCTGGGATGAATGACGCGGCTACAGCCATCACTGCGGGCTCGCTAGCGGCAGCTGACGCCGTCATGTCGGGGCGTGCGGATCGCGCCTTACATTTGGGTGGCGGGCTCCATCATGCGTTCCCGCACCGCTCTTCGGGGTTCTGCGTGTATAACGATGCTGCTACAGCTATTTCCTATCTGCGTCAGCAATATAATGCACGGGTATTATACATCGACACAGACGTTCATCACGGAGATGGCGTTCAGTGGTTTTTCTACACGGATCCAGAGGTATTCACGCTCTCCATACATGAGACAGGCAAATTCCTTTTCCCTGGAAGCGGTTTCGTCCATGAGAGAGGCGACTCGTCAGGATACGGCGCTTGTCTTAACCTGTCGATGGAGCCCTATACCGAGGATGCCTCATGGCTTGATTGTTTTACACAGGCTGTGGAAAGCGTTGCCCTTTCCTTCCGACCTGACATTATCGTCAGCCAGCATGGCTGTGACGCTCATGCTTTCGATCCACTTGCTCACATTCAATGCAGCATGCAAATCTATCGCGAAATGCCGAGAATCATTCACGAGCTCGCAGATCGCCATACACAGGGCAAATGGGTAGCACTTGGCGGAGGAGGCTATGACCATTGGCGGGTCGTACCAAGAGCCTGGGGCATGCTATGGCTTGAAATGAGTCAGCACCCCCTGCTCTCTTCTATTGACTCGAACCCCCAAGGGGGGCTCCTCCCAGAGAACTGGCCTCTTATCCAAACAAATCTTAAATCAGAGTTTCCATTACCTACCACATGGCTGGACGATGTCGCCTCTTGGGAACCGATGCCAAGAAGAGCAGAGATAACCGCTAAAAATAAACAAATGCTTGAAGTAGCTCTGCAGCACGTTAGATGATTATGCTCTAATTGCAGCACTGGAATAACCAAGCATACACGTTGAACGCCGTCCTTTTGCGGCGTTCAACGTTTTTTTTGGCACCTTGCGCAGCTCCCCGCGCGAGGTGTAACGGTGCTTGATGGCTGTCAACCTCAAATGTCTGAGGTTATTCAGATATGGATCGCGAGACATATGGCTTACGAACTCAGTAACTCTTATTTGATCAAAAACTAATGGTTTTATATTTTAAAGAACTCCAGACATCTTATATCCACTAAAATAGCACCTTTCCCCCTATATTTACCTCAATAACGCTACTGGAGTTCGTAAGAAAAAATAAGTAGTCAATTTGTCGGTAATAAGCACAATAGGGTTCGTTAGCTAGGACACACCTTCCCTCTAGCATGTGCGATGCCGTAAGCGAGGTCGTAATCGGTATCCGGAATGTAGCGGGATGCGAGGTGCCGTAAGCAAGGTCGTAATTGGTTTGGGCAAAGTAGTGGAATGCGGCGGGGTGCGGTTGGATACGGTAGATAATAAACTGTCTAGCTTCTCTAAATAGGGTAATGGTTTTATACGTTCTTATATATTGCGTGAAAAGCCTTCAAAGCCATTGTAGCGATGGCATTGAAGGCTTTTTGTATGGCTATACTGCTTTGACTTACAACCCTTTTATCATCTCATCAACAATCGCAAAAGATCGATTAGCAGCTTCAATAGTGAACTCAGCAAAATTAACATCTGCTGATCCATCGGCTTTATCAGACATAGAACGGATAATAACGTGCGGAATGTCGTTCATGAAGCATACTTGTGCAACCGACGCCCCTTCCATTTCCGTACAAGCGCCGCCTAGCTCCTCATATAATCCCTTTACTATAGCACGGTCAGCAATAAACTGATCTCCTGACAATACCTTACCTGTTATACATCGACCCGGAAATACCCTCTGGCCCGCTTCCTCAGCCAATTGAATAAGTCTACTATCAGCCGGATATTCCGAAACATCCTGATAGGGAATCGTACCTCGCGGGAAACCAAGCGGTGTAGCGTCCACATCATGCTGCAGGCTGCTTGAAGAAATGACAATATCGCCGATATTAAGCGTTGGATCGACTGCTCCCGCAACTCCGGTAAAAATGACAGCATCCGCACCGAAACGATCGATTAGAACCTGAGTGCAAACCGCTGCATTTACTTTACCTACACCAGAACGAGTTATGACGACCTTCCTGCCCTCAAACTCACCACGATAATAAGTAATGCCTGCATGCTGCTCACTCGCTTTATTATCCAATTTAGCAAGCAGCAATTTTATTTCCTCTTGCATTGCTCCGATAATGCCAATAGTTCCAAATGCCATGGTCACCTTCCCTTTCCAAGCCTCTAAATAAATAGCCCCGCATCGGTCATAAAAGAACCGTTACAGGGCTTACTATTTGTAAATAGGTTTATTTGCCTTTAGGACCTGTAACAGAACGACGAGTGATTAATTCGTGCGGCAATGTTACCTTAGCATTTTCTACCGTTTCCTTCTTCATCAGCTTCGTAAGAAGTCTCATGGATACCGCACCAATATCGTACATCGGCTGCGCAACCGTTGTTAGAAGAGGACGTACCATAGAGGAAATGCGACTGTTATCTACACTAATAACGGAAACATCCTCTGGGACGTTTAATCCAGCATCCTGGATGCAATGAATAGCTCCAATTGCCATTTCGTCCGTTGCCGAGAATATTGCCGTTGGACGCTCATTCAAATCAAGGAAATACTGCATGGCATCGATACCCGATTCATACTTGTAATTTCCAACGCGGACAAACTCTTCCCGATAGGGTAGACCCGCTTCTTCAATTGCGCGCTTATAGCCTTGATAACGTGCATAGCCGTTCGCTGGATCCTGCAAAGTACCGCTAATCATAGCAATCGAGGTATGACCCTCTTGAATCAGTCGGTTAACCGCATCAAAAGCAGCAGCTTCATGATCAATGTCCACGGATGGAATTGTAGACTTCTCATCAGTCGTCGCACAAAGCACGATTGGAACGTTAGAAGTCTTGAATGCTTGAACATGCTCTTCGGTCACTGCACCGCCCATGAATAGCAAGCCATCGACTTGTTTCTCCAATAGCGTGTTTATTACTCGAATCTCTTTGTCTTTGCGTTTATCCGCATTACAAAGAATAATATTGTAATGATACATATTAGCAATATCTTCGATTCCCCTGGCTACTTCTGCAAATATAGCATTAGCAATATCAGGGATAACAACACCGACCGTTGTTGTTTTCTTACTGGCTAGACCACGTGCTACCGCATTTGGTCGATAGCCGAGACGTTCAATAGCCTCGAATACTTTCTTGCGAGTTTGCGGCTTGACATTCGGATTGTTATTGACGACACGAGATACTGTCGCCATTGAAACCCCTGCTTCGCGTGCCACGTCGTAAATGGTTACCGTCACAATGATTCGCTCCAATGTTCGTGACCGGATGTTAAAAGCTTGTCCGGTCATGGATTATTAAGGTAATCATACGATAAATGCGTATGTTTAGCAATCTGACATGAGGTTTATACAAGATTTGAGCCTAAAATTACGAATTATTCGTAGGAGAACCCAGCTTATCGGATAAGAAAGCATAAGTAATATGCCAATGGGAAGTATCCCAAACCGGCTGTCCATCCTTAACTAGAATGGCTTGTGGGGAAGCATGCTTGATTCCCAATTGCTCGGCTATTGCATTACTAACAGGACGATCTTCAATCACATGCACAATTGCAAATTCGACCGGAGCTGTCTGTGCATCTTTAATATAATGCATAAATTCTTCATGCGCGCCTGCGCTAACGGAGCAGCTAGTACTGTGCTTGAAAACCAATAAAGGCTTATCTGAAGTTCCCTTAAGCGCATTATCCCACTGCTCTATTGTAGTTAATTGTTGGATATTTGTCATTTCATGCTGCCTCCTTCAAAATTCATATTACAATCGTATCAGAAAAAAGTTCCATTCGCAAAAAAAGGAGCTGATAGACCCATGGTTTAAGCTATGACACATTATGCCCGCTCAGTTGAGATAATCTACTATGTAGCTCCTTCTTCCATTCCTCATCCTGCAGCGACGTAGCAATCAACAACAGATCTAACAGCTGATTAACTCTTTCCTCCGCTGTTCTAGTGATAACAGAAGCCTGCAATGGATCTGAAAGATTGGATGCCTTGGACAGTACTCCTGCCCATTCATGCACCTGATCGAAGGGGATACTGCCCGGTGCTGGCTGGTTTCCCAATTTCCCGACCAATTTTCCAACGTCCTCTTTAACGCCAGGGAACACATCATTACGACCGCAGAAGGAACAATTATATACCGGAACATTGTTGATATTCACTTTTTTGGCGAAAATAACAGTGCGAAGCATGAGACTCATATCTCCTCCGCAAGAGCAGCGTTTAAGCACGGGATTCTCTCCTTATATTCAAAGAGCTTACCCGATTTATATTCGTTCAGACGACTATTAAATCCTGCTTTATCCCTCTCTGTAATTTTTGGATTTTTTCCTATTTACTAGAGAAAAGATAAGGAACACAAGCAGGCTTGCCGCAGCAGCCCCCATTCCATCATGCAGCAAATCAAGCGGATCGGGACTTCTCTTCGGTACAAAGGATTGATGCCACTCATCAGACAAGCCATAAAGCACACAGAAAGCAATATTTAACAACACTCCCAGCCAAGTTCCAGCCCGTCTTCCGAGTGCAAAGGCAACCGTTAATCCGAGAATAAAATAGGCCACATAGTGCATCGGGTTAAAATCGCTTAAACCTGGCAACCATTTCTGCACCCATGGTAAATAGCTGTCCAATTGCTCGCCGCTCCGTGATGAGCTAATGAATATAGCTATCATACATATTAAAGCAGGGATGTATCTCCAATTTTTCATAAAGAAAGATTGATTCTTGCTGGTGGATTTGATTACCAAAATAGATCTCGCTCCTCTCAATGCCGATAATAACGTGAAGGAATGCCAATGATTTGGTACAATAGATTCCTGAACGACAACATTTTATTATGCTTATTAATAGGAGGACTGCATAAATGGCAGCAAGCAAAAGCGTAGTATGTTTGCTAGATGATGAATTTGAAGATTTAGAGCTATGGTACCCTGTATATCGCTTACGTGAAGAAGGTGCCGAAGTTCTATATGCCGGCCCAGAAAAGGGGCGCAAGCATATCGGCAAATATGGCGTTCCTGCTGTGGCCGATATTTCTTATGACGATCTAGATGTAAATCGGTTCGATGGTCTGCTAGTACCTGGCGGTTGGGCACCGGACAAAATACGCCGCGATCCCCGTGTTCTTGATTTTGTGCGCAGTATGAACGATGCTAATAAGCCGATCGGGCAAATTTGCCATGCCGGCTGGGTGCTCATCTCTGCCAAAATTCTAGAAGGAAGAACCGTTACTTCCACACCAGGTATTAGAGATGATATGGAAAACGCTGGTTCCGTTTGGCTTGATGAAGCGGTTGTCATTGATCGCAACATTGTATCCGCACGCAGACCGCCAGATCTTCCACCTTATGCTAAAGCGTTCTGCGATTTAGTGTTCAATCGCTAGTCTAGAAATAAGAAGTGCCTCCACGCTGCCGGGCTTCCCGAGTTAATGGCGTGGAGGCACTTTCTAGTTAAATTAAAGGTTTGATATTCCCCAATGCCATAGCCGCTTCCATATGAAACTGACTAGCTAACGCTCGAACTTCAGCCGCAGTTTTGCATCGGAACATTTCTTCTAGTAGCTGGCGGCTCTCTGAAGCCTTTGTACGAAGCATACTCTCTTTGACCGGAAGTATCGCCTGCGCAGACAAGCTTAATTCTTCAATACCAAGTCCTAGCCAGATCGGCAGTGCGTTTACATCCCCTGCGATCTCACCACATATATTAACAGGAATTCCGTTCTTATGTGCCGCATTAGCCACTGTGCGCAGCATACGCAATATAGCGGGATGGTATGGCTCATACAAATGGCTAATTTGCTCGTTCATCCGATCAACCGCTAAAGTGAATTGAATCAAATCATTCGTACCGATACTGAAAAATGATACTTCCTCCGCAAGCATATCTGCGATGGCAACCGCAGCAGGAACCTCAATCATTATGCCCACTTTAATATTAGCTTGATGAGGTATGCCCTCCTCAGTCAGCTCACGCTCAGCCTCGGCTAATACGGTATTCGCTTCTCGAACCTCGTCAACGGAAGCGATGAGCGGATACATGATTTGCACATCACCGAAATGAGAGGCTCGGAGAATGGCACGAAGCTGCGTCTTGAATAAATCCTTACGGTCCAGACTAAAGCGAATGGCTCTGAAGCCGAGAAAAGGATTTTCTTCTTCTGGCAGCTCATAATAATCAAGCTGTTTGTCTCCCCCAATATCGAGAGTACGTATAATTAAAGTCTCGCCCTTAATCTTCTCCACAACTGCACGGTAAACCTCGAATTGCTCTTGCTCTGAAGGAAACTGGTTACGATCCATATACAGAAATTCAGTACGGAATAGCCCCACGCCTTGGGCTCCATTGCTGAGCGCCGCCTCTAGCTCCTTCAATGAGCTAATATTAGCCGCAAGTGTCAATGACACTCCATCCTTCGTAACCGCAGGTAATTCCGCTATCGACAGCAGCTGCTCCCTTTGGGATATTTGGCGTCTGCGTAAGTCTGTATAGCGAGCTACAGTTTCCGAGCTCGGATCGACCTGTAGAACACCAGTCCCGCCATCAATAATAAGCAGGTCTCCTGTTCCAATGATTTGCTCGAGCTTTCCTTCTAGTCCCATAACCATTGGAATCCCAAACGCTCTAGCCATAATGGCAGAATGGGACGTTGGACTCCCAACCATCGTAACTATTCCAAGCACCAAATCCGGCTTCAAATGGACAAGCTGCGAGGGTGACAGCTCACGTACGACAAGAACGAAGGGCTGTGTATCCTCGGGCAATGAAATATCAGGTGCTCCTAGCAAATGCTTAAGAAGACGATTACCTACATCTTTAATATCAAGCGCACGCTCTTTCATATACTCATCATCCAGAAGATCAAACATCGTTACAAAATGATCAATCGCTTCTTTAACGGCTACTTCGGCGACTTTATATTGCCTTTGAATGATCCCTTGAATTTCGTACATGAACACAGGATCCTCAAGAATGGCCAGATGTGCATCGAAAATACTAGCCTCCTCGGAGCCGACAACCTCGTCTAGCTCCGTTCTCATCTGGTTGATCTCCGTTTTAGAACGACGAATCCCTTCATACAGTCGATCGAATTCCTTCGCTAAATCTGCAACGTCAATTTTTTGATCCGGTAGCTCCCACTCCCAATGCGGTAGTACGAATGCTTTACCAATGGCTATCCCCTGCGAGGCACCTAATGCTTGTATCATTTCTCCGCCCCCTTGTTCTCTCTCTCGTTCACGACAACCGACATCACCGCAGCCTGACCCTTTTTAACGACTTTAAATGGTGCGAAGCGCCAGGATTTAACGATATCACTGTTTGTAATGACCATCGGCGTGGCTAATGACTTGGCATGCTTCTTCAAGGTTGGAAGATGGAATTTAAGTAAGGGCTGTCCTGGTGATACCTCGTCCCCCATCTTGACTAGAATGGTGAAACCTTTTCCTTCTAGATGCGAGGTATTAATTCCTACATGAAGGAGAACCTCCAGCCCGTCTTTCGTTAATAAGCCGATAGCATGCAAGGAAGGATGGATATGAATGACTTTCCCCTGAACAGGTGCGACCAACTCTCCCTTATCGGGAATAAATGCGACTCCACGTCCAACCAATCGCTGAGCAAAAATCGGATCGTCCACCTCTTCAAGTGGAATCATTCTTCCTTGAACAGGAGAGTGGAATTGTACCTGTTGAACGTCCATCTGCATATGCTTATGAATTTCTTCTCTAATAAGTTCAGAGAAGGTGCCGAACACAACCTGGACATTACCGCCCCCAAGGCGAATAACTCCTGCCGCGCCTAGATGACGCAGCGATTGTACATCCACCTTGCGATCATCCTCTAACGTAAGCCGAAGTCGAGTTATACAAGCCTCCAGCCTGATCATATTTTCCTTACCGCCTAGTGCCTGCAAGATTAAAGGCGCGCGGTACGGAATATGTCCAGCCCAATCGTCCAGCCTTGTCGCGTCTTCCCGCCCAGGTGTAGCCAGTTGAAAGCGCCTGATGCTCCAGCGAAATAATACATAATAAATCAGTGCTACCGCAACACCTATCGGAAGCAATAGCCATCCTCGGTGCGCTAGCGGCATATTAACTAGGTATTCAAGCGCCCCCGCGGAGAAGGTAAATCCATGATGGATATCAAGCTCGTACACAAGCCACATGATCCCCCCCGAAAGAAGCGCATGAATAAGAAATAAATAGGGGGCCACGAATAAGAAAGCAAATTCAACCGGCTCTGTAATTCCTGTAAGAAAAGAGCCAAGCGCTGCTACTCTAAATTGCTTGCTTGTCTTTGGCTTCAAATCTTCTCGGGCTTCATGAATAATTGCAAATGCTATCGCTGGTAAAGCAAACATCATCACAGGATAGAGCCCTGCCATGAACGTTCCAGCTGTAGGATCTCCTGCAAAAAAACGCGGCAAATCACCGAAATATATCGCACCGCTCGTGTCCTCATACTGCCCGACCTGAAACCAGAACAAATGGTTCAATATATGATGAAGACCAAAAGCTACTAATATTCGATGTAAAAAGCCATATAAAAAAACACCAAAGCCACCTGCAGAATAAACAAGCGTGCCTGCTGATGCTGCCCAGCTCTTAAGTCCTTCACCTGCACCGATCATAAGCCAAGCGAATAGCAAGGAGACGACACTCATGAAAAGCGGAACAAACCGCGAGCCCCCAATAAATTGCAAAAATTCGGGTAGCTGAAACGATTTAAACCGATCATGAGCCCAAGCGGAAAGAACCCCAATGATTGCTCCCGCAAACATGGAGGGTTGTACGCCGTTCGGATCATAGGTATGAGTTACAATATGAAAAATAAACATCCCTGTTAACGCGGCCATTCCTGCGGTCGCGGTCTGATTGGACATTCCTAGTGCGATGCCTATCGCAAATACATAGGGAACATATTGAAATATAGCCATTCCCGCAGCATGAAGAAGCTCGGGCACTAGTGGCCATCCGAAGGAATCCCAAGGCAATCGAGCCAGCATTAGAAATATAGCGGCGGCAGGTAGCACCGTCATCGGCAGCATCATAGCCCTTCCTAACCTCTGGAGATAGCCAATTCCGTACAAGCGTTTCCCCTCCTTTCCGTTAGAAAGAGTTGCTGGATGCAACTCTTTCTTGAATGATAACTTAGTCTCCTACAGTGTCGCCCTACCGTTCGGAAGAAGAATGGAATCTTCTACTTTGATGCAACGATCCATAATAACGCGCAGCCCGCGTGCGCTGGCGATCTCTGCCGCTTCCTCATTCAATATACCTAATTGGAGCCACAGCACTTTAGCGCCGATAGCAACAGCCTCCTCCGCAATCGGAGGAGTATGCTCAGGACGACGAAAAACATTAACGATATCAACAGGATGAGGAATATCCTTTAGCGATGCATAGCAGGTTTCACCGAGTATAGATGCTGCTTTCGGATTAACCGGGATAATTCGGTAGCCCTTCTTCTGCATAGCCTCGGAAACCATGTATGAAACCTTGGAAGGATCATCAGACAATCCGACCACTGCTATTGTAGGAGAATCCAACAATATTTGTTTAATTTCTTCGCGTGATGGATGAACGTACGACATAGCCTCATTGCCTCCCTTTGTAGTTGGTAGATCCGCTTAGTCTACCCATTCAACCTTAGCGCCAAGCGCTTTCAGATGGTCAAAATAGATGGGGTACGATTTAGCGACATGATGTGCATCCTTGATTCGAATCGGAGCAGCAGAACGCAAACCTACAACCGTGAGCGCCATAATAACACGATGGTCGTAGTGAGCATCAATTTCCACGCCGCCTTCTACGCCTTCTGGTCGACCATGGACGATAATTTCATCCTTCTTCTCTTCCACTCGCGCTCCCGCTTTACGTAGCTCCGCTAAATAATCGGTAATTCGATCACACTCTTTGTAACGCAAATTTTCAACATTATAGAAACGAGAGGTTCCTTCTGCGAATACGGCAGCGGCAACCATCGCTAACACGCCGTCTGTGAATTCATCTCCATCGAACTCAACTGCCGTCAATCGTCCGTTACCTTTAACATGAACAACGCCATTCTCATGTGTTAAAGGAACGTTCATAGCACGAAGTACATCAACAACTGCGCGCTCCCCTTGCTTGCTCTCCTCCATCAGACGGTGAACGACAACATCGGATTCCGTTACTGCAGCAGCAGCTAATATCGCTGCAGAGCCAGGATAATCTCCTTGCACCGTATAGGTCTGCGCCTTGTACTTCTGTTTGCCGGGAATTTTATAATGCATAAGATCCTCGGAAGCTTCAATGACAATACCTGCTTGAGCAAGCACCTCTAAGGTTTGACCGATAACGACCTTAGACTTCAGATCATGTAACACTTCGATCTCGCTGTCTTCATCAAGAAGTGGTGTCAAGAACAAGAGAGAGCTAAGAAACTGGGAGCTTACGTGACCCGAAACCTTTATTTTACCACCACGAGGGTTTCCACCTTTAATTGTCATCGGCAGGCGACCATTCGTATGCTCAATTTCCACGCCCATGCTCTCTAGAGCGACAATTAAGTCATCATGAGGTCTTTTGCCTAGAGACTCGGGGTATGCATTGATGAAATTGACCTCTGGCAGCAATGCAGCAATGGACATAATGAACCGTAAAACGGCACCTGCATTACCTACATCAAGCTCTTTCGTAGGATGAGGGTTACGACCAAAGCCAGTAATAACAATTTTCTCTGAATCTTCCTCCACCACAGCTCCCAGATCACGAATACAGCGACGCATCGCTTCTCCATCTTCACTGTGTGCGGGATACAATATTGTGCTTGTCCCTTCAGATAATGCAGACACAAGCAAATAACGTGTCGTATAGTTTTTAGACGATAGGGCTTGTATTTCACCATTGAGCTTTCCTGTAGGGGTAACGATCATATCCATTAACAAACACGCTCCTTGTAAACTATGTATGTAGAAGATAACCTAATCCGACACCTAACGCCGTTAAGCCAAATCCTCCAATGTATGTAGCAGCTAAATAAATCCCAATTGTACGTTTGGACTCCCTATCCCTCATCGTCACTTTCTGTACGTTGAGAGTAGAATAAGTCGTGAATCCACCTAACAAGCCAACGACTGCAATCCGATTAGCCATAAGGTGCTCCTGTTCGAATTGGAGTCCTAAAAATACACCTATCGCGAATGAGCCCACAAGATTAACAATTAAGGTGCCATAGTAGCTAGGTCGTCTATTCTTAACAACCCATCGACCAATTCCATAACGCAGCAGCGCACCGATTGCTCCACCTACTCCAACCAGAGCCATTACAGCTATATCGCTCATGAAGGCTTGCCCCTTCCCCAAGCTAAGCCAGCAACTGCAAGCAGCCAGCCACCAACGCCACTTAATAAGACGTAGGCTGCTGAATAAACATAAGCATGATGCTCTAGCAATTCCCACAACTGCCCATTAAATGCGCTGAACGTCGTATAAGAGCCTATAAAACCGGTGCCAACGACTTCACCTACCCATTCCGGCATACGCAGACGGGACAACCTTCCGAATAAATAACCAAGCATTAAGGTGCCGGATAAATTAATAAAAAGGGTTGCCCAGGGAAAGGACAGCGGGCTCGTGCTTTGTGGAAACAATAAGCCGATTTCATAACGGGTTATCGTCCCAAGAAAGCCAGCTATGGCAATACCGAGTACAATTCTCATGATAAACCTCGCCCCTACATTGACATTCCCATCCACAGTTTCTTATGATGATGCTAGGCAATAAGAAAGGATGATCGATCATGAGCTCATACTCTACAACGACAGTTGAGGAACTGAAAGCAAGGCTCGATGCAGGAGAAAAAATTCACCTCATTGACGTTCGCGAAGCAGAAGAAGTCGCACAAGGAATTATTCCGGGAGCTATTCATATGCCCCTCGGTCAAGTACCTCAGCAGCTCGAAGAAATTCCACGGGACGAAGAGGTTATATTTATCTGTCGCAGCGGCTACCGTAGCGATCAGGCATGCCAATACTTATCTTCCCTAGGCTATACAGGGGTAACCAATCTTATCGGCGGTATGCTTGCTTGGGCGAATCAGCCCTAACCTCTCGGTTTAGGCAGCCACTGTATAAGTAGATCAGCCACTTCGGAAGGCGAACGCTTGGACGTGTCCACCATCACATGCGCGAAATCGTAGGCATTCCGCCTCGTCTCCAGCAAGGTGGTGACCCGTTCCTCCGCATCGCCTGCCAGAAGCGGTCTTGTTCCAGCGGCGGCTGCACTCGTAACACGGCGAATAAGGCTTTGCTTGTCCGCTGTAAGTGCTACAACCCATCCTCCAGCTAGCATCTTGCGCCGATTGCTCTCACGCAGCACGGCTCCGCCTCCGGTCGCCACTACGCGCTTGCCCTGGTTAAGAACATTTTCTATAACCTTACTTTCCCAGTCGCGGAAGATGACTTCTCCATCTTCGGAAAATATCTGTTTAATGGATCGACCGGCTACCCTTTCAATTTCTTCGTCCGTATCCACACTTTCCCAGCCAAGACGGTCAGACAACAAACGGCTAACCGTAGATTTGCCCGTCCCCATGAAGCCAACAATAATAATATTCTGGCTTGAGTCGTTTCCGCTCAAAAAAAGTTCCCCATTCCTTAATTTTACGCTTTATCTATCATAGCATATCGATCTAGTGGTATAAAACGACGAGTTTTTCCGTAACTTTGATAGTGTACAAACTTATCCCCAAAGGTGATGCTGCATTTGGAATATAAACCTGTTTTTCCGCAAAACGATCAATCGCTCCGCCGTCTACTCGACCCCTCGTACCCGCTATGCAGGGAGGATGTGCTGTGGGCACTCGGCTTCATTAAGAAAAAAGTGGCCGACGGAGCTCCCGAATGGTCGGGGCTCGATCGGCCACAGCTGCTTGCCCATTTCGCCTGTTTCGCGGATATGGCCTTACTTCTCCTACATCGGCGCAGTCCAAGCGGTCAAGAAACCGCCTGCTTCCGTGCGATGTTGAACGAGCTTCTTCCCCACGACTGAATTAAGAATTAATCCAGTTGTGGTGGAAGGAGCCTTCTTTGTCCAAACGTTTGAATGTATGTGCACCAAAGTAGTCGCGTTGAGCTTGAAGCAAATTCGCAGGCAAACGCTCAGAACGGTAGCTATCATAATAAGCAATAGCGCTCGCGAACGACGGTACTGGAATTCCGTAAGCGATAGCCGTAGATACGACCTCGCGCCAAGCATCCTGATACGCTTCAACAACGTCTTTGAAGTATTCGTCCAACAGAAGGTTGCGTAGCTCTGGATCACGGTCATAGGCATCTTTAATGTTTTGCAAGAAGCGTGCACGAATGATGCAACCACCGCGGAAGATCATCGCGATATCGCCGTAGCGCAAGTCCCAGCCATACTCTTCTGAAGCAGCACGCATTTGAGCGAACCCTTGTGCATAAGAGCAAATTTTGCTGGCGAACAATGCTTTTCTTACACTCTCAATGAATGCAGCTTTGTCGCCTTGGAATGCGTTTGTTTTAGGTCCTTTAAGCACTTTGCTTGCAGCAACCCGTTCTTCCTTCATTGCGGAAAGGAAACGTGAGAAAACCGACTCCGTAATAATCGACAAAGGAACACCAAGATCAAGCGCGCTTTGGCTCGTCCATTTTCCTGTTCCCTTTTGACCAGCAGCATCTAGGATGACATCAATCATAGGCTTGCCAGTTTCCGGATCCTTCTGAGCAAAAATATCAGTAGTGATCTCGATTAGGTAGCTATCCAGCTCACCCTTGTTCCACTCAGCGAAGATAGTGTGAAGCTCATCCGTTGAAACTCCAAGAACGTCTTTCAGCAATTGGTAAGCTTCGCAGATAAGCTGCATATCACCGTACTCAATACCGTTGTGCACCATCTTAACATAGTGACCAGCACCGTCAGGTCCGATGTATGTACAGCAAGGATCGCCGTTCACTTTAGCGGAAATTCCAGTAAGGATTGGTTCGACTAAACGGTAAGCTTCTTCTGGTCCACCTGGCATAATGGATGGGCCTTTAAGCGCGCCTTCTTCTCCGCCAGATACGCCTGTTCCGATAAAGTGGAAACCTTTTGCCGTCAAATCCTTGCTACGACGCTGTGTATCCGGGAAGTATGCATTACCGCCATCAATGATGATATCTCCTTGATCCAAATGTGGAATTAAGGATTCAATCGTCGCATCCGTTCCTGCCCCTGCTTGTACCATGATAAGAATTTTACGAGGCTTCTCAAGGGAGTTTACGAATTCTTCAACAGAATACGTTCCAACAAGCTTCTTACCTTGTCCGTCTGTATTCAACAAATCATCTGTTTTTTCTTTCGAGCGGTTGTATACCGCAACAGTAAATCCACGGCTCTCAATATTAAGAGCAAGGTTACGACCCATTACAGCTAAGCCGACTACACCAATGTTTGCATTAGACATGATTATCTTCATCCTTTAGAACAAAATTTTCACAATAGAACTATTGTACTCTTTTTACACAAAGATGAAAACCATCATTTGTCTTCTTTGAGATTTTCCAACGTTTCCCTAAAATTTCTCTTGCTATTTTTTGTTACTTATTATTTAATAGTAAATATAAAAAGTAAAGGAAGTGTTCATTATGGCAGCAAGCAATTGGGTACTGGATAAGTCACACAGCGGAATTAATTTCAGCGTACGTCACATGATGATTACTAACGTACGTGGAAGCTTTAATGAATTCGATGCTGTTGTATTAGCAGACAGCGATAATCTCTCCGCATTAGAAGCAAGCTTATCCATCAACGTAGACAGCATTAACACTAAGGACGATGGACGCGACGGCCATTTGAAATCTCCTGATTTCTTCAATGTCGAGCAATTTCCACAAATTGTTTTCAAGAAAACTTCACTCGAAGCCAAAGGCGGAGAAGATTACAAGCTGACCGGCGATATTACCATTGCTGGTGTAACCAAGTCGATTACGCTTAATACTGAAATCGCAGGTCCTGCCAAGGACCCGTGGGGCAACTCAAAATTCGGAGTCGTTGCAGATGGAATTATTAATCGTTCTGATTTCGGTCTTACTTATAACGCTGCACTTGAAACCGGCGGCATTCTCATCGGTGATGCGATCAAAATTCACATCGAGCTTGAGTTCGCTCAAGGATAAACAAGCATAAACAAAAGCGGAGCCCTCCCATACAGGGAACTCCGCTTTTGTTGTATATTGAGTTACTGCCCTCGTCACAGCTCCAAAAGCAACATCTCCGTGCGCATGCCCTTCAGTCTCTCTTTACTTGCTTCGATCGTTTCCGACCATCCATTCACAAGTGCCTCATGAAGAACTGCAAGCTCATAATCAATTTCTAGACGCATAACTCCCGCACGTTGTTCGGCTCTTTTGGATTTGAAAGCCTGAACCATGTCTTCAACTGTAACTTGCGGCCTTTTTTGAAAAATAATCCGATGTTCCATGCCGGACACCTCCACGAGACGGATAATTTCACCGAACATGATGTTCTCGATCCTAAGCACTTGGTGGTCATGAATTCTCTTTACAACAGCATGACCTCGAGAATCATTGATTAGCTTCTCAATCCAGAGCGATAGCTTCTCATCCTTAACCAAATAATCTCCAACCATCTTGTAGCGACCCAGTACCCTTAGAAATTTAAGCTTGAGCAGCTTCCGCCCTGTCCGGATGGAAACAATAAATTGGTGCTCGCTCTCGTTCCAGTACAAGGAATAGCCTTCCTGAATCAATTCACGAATCAAATTCTGAATTTGGCGACGATCAAATCGAAGCTCCAGATTACAATATTCCACTTCATGACTGCGATTCACGGCCATCCCCCCTCCTGCTTTTATCGCATGGTTTGAGATATTGACCGAATTGTCTGACTATTGCCGCTTACTTATATCTTATACTCCATCTTATGTAATGGCAACTTGGTTTCTTGACTATTTTCTCGCACATTTTATACAAAAATTCCGCTCCGGTATAACCGAAGCGAAATTAACGAGTTAGTATTAGCTTTGGGCAGGTCTTAGAACATAGGAACCAAATGCCAACAGCACAGCTGCAAAAAGAAGCAATATACCGAGCTCCAAGCCGATATCAGACAACGTGGAACCGAATGAAGCTCGCTCCATAGCAACAATGGCCCACCTCTGTGGCGTGAAGCTTGAGAGCTTCTGCATAAATTCAGGCATCATCGACACCGGCCAGAAACAGCCTCCGATCATACACGTCGGGATGACCACCAAATTGTTAATGCTCCCTAGATTGGCACTATTCTTGACAATTCCAGCAACTGCAGAAGAGATGCCAACTGCTGCGAGCAAGAAAAATTCCATAATAATGAGCAGCTTACCAAACGAAAGTCCAAAATCAAATCCAATGACATAGCGAGTGACAGCTAATATTAGAACCAACTGTAGCGTCCCGAGAATTAAGCAGCCTAGAAAGTTACCAAGTGCAATCTCAAAGGCCCTCACTGGTGCAGTGAACATTCTTGCCATCGTCCGGTTACCCCGGTCCTCCATAATGCCGTGTATCGATTGATTAGCCAAAATCATAATGAACAAAAGTGTTAGACCAACTACCAGAACAAAGGCATTATTGTACGTATTAACTATTTTCGTATGGATGACAGGGATGCCCCACTCCTCCTGCTGTTGCAGGAGCTCAGGAACTAGCTGATCTTTCCGCTGCGTTTCTTCTCCGGATAGTGAAACGAGCTGAACGCTTTGGGCTATTTTCCCCGTTGCCTCCTTAAGCGTAATCCCAAGAGAGGCGCTCCATAGCTGTTCATTTTTGCGAAACAGATTAACTTCTATCGGATCACCAGCTAGCATTTTCTCCGTGAAGCCAGCAGGTATATGGATTAGCCCAGCCCATTTGCCATCATAAACATTATTTTTTAGTTGCTCTAGTTTAGCTGTACTAGGGTCCTGCATTTCAATTTGATAGCTATCAATGGATTGAACAGATTGTATAATGCGATCGCCCATCCAACTCTGATCTTCATTTAGAACAGCAATTAGAGCCTTGTCATCTGATGCTTTACCGAACAAACCAATAATTCCAGAAATAACGATAATGGGTAAGAGAACTAACATTATGATGCTTTTACGAGTACCAATTGTTCTTTTAATAATGAGCCTTGCAATAAATAAGCTGTTCATGACAAGGCCACCGCCTTTCGAAATCTTACAATTGATAATCCAATAAGTACTAGCGTAATCGCGCTTAAGATTGTGACAGCCTGCCAGCTCTCAGATAAGCTTCCTCCAGCCATCATGCGGCGGAGCGCTTCATTGGCCCAATGATTGATGGTGAACTTTCCAATTCTCCGAATGCTAGCCCCTAAATCAACAATCATCCCCCCGCTTAGGAAGGTCATTACAATAATCAATAGACTGAAAATAGACTCAATCCCTCTGCGGCTTCTAATGAACGAGGAGATAATAATCGCAAAGCTCACCGTTGCCATAGAAACCAGTACACAAACGAGTGCAATTCCTCCATAATCCGTTCCCCAATTCACACCATATATCTCTTTAGTGAACAAAATAATAAAGGCAGCTTGGATAAAGGAAAACATTGTTACCCCTATTAATTTGCCTAACAGCATCGTATTCAGAGATACTGGCATCGCATACAGCCTTAGTAATGTTCCTGTATCCCTCTCTTTCGTAATCCCAATCGCTCCTGTCATTCCCGAATACAACATAAACATAACCAAATAAGCAACTGAATTGTACTGAAGTGCCGAAAACTTATTGAAATCTGTTATGTCGCCTGAAACAAGATTGCCGATTTGAACCAAGGAGCGAGAGCTAGCCAATTCTTTCTGACTGCTATTAACCTGATCTTGTGTCAGCTGCGGAAGCAGTATTTGAGCCGATTGGATGATGTTCCTATCCGCTATAAACCGATTCAGCATCGATTCTGCAATCATATTACGCTCCGTGAATTTGCCTGGATAGAGGTGGATCTCTCCTTCCACTACCACAAATCCGTAATCTGATTTACCCGAGAGCAAATCATCCTGAACCTCATCCACACTATCGCGTATTCGAGAATCCAAATAAGAGCTAACCTCAGCAGATGTTAAATATTGCTTAGCCGATAAGCTTAATTCATCATTTTCCGCTGAATATATAGAGAGCTTCACAGCCCTAGTATCACCATCCAAAGCATTGCCTAATAGAAAAATGAGCAATAAAGGAAGCACCAGCAGCATTAAAATAACAGTACGAATTCTAATAAGCTGATTGATCTCGTTCCATGCCATTAACAGCACTAATCTCATGATTATATTCCTCCTTCCTCTTCCCAGTCGTTAAACCCCATCACGCAAGGTGTGCCCAGTCATGGACAAAAATAAGCTTTCTAAATCCGGCTCTACCCGAGTTAGCTTCTGTAGTGCCAGACCATGCTTACTTAGAATGAACAAGATGTCTTGAAGATACGTCTGCGACTCTTGTAGCACGAGCTCCAGCTTGCTATCCTCTCTCCGTTGGAAAAAAGTGATCCGTGGATGCGTGCGAATTTCTTCTGCGGCTTCCTCCGTGAACCGGTTGCATTCCAGCATCAACCGTTCCTTAAGCCCGGCTTGCTGAATAAGCTCCTCCTTTGTCCCATGTGCGACAAGCTTACCCTGATCCATAATCCCAATTCTGGTGCTAATGGCTTCGACTTCTTCCATGTAGTGGCTCGTATAAATAATAGTCGACCCCATGGCGTTAAGCTTTTTAACCGATTCTAGAATATGGTTACGGGATTGAGGGTCTATGCCGACCGTTGGCTCATCCATAATAATTAATTTGGGCCTATGCATAATTGAACATGCGATATTCAATCTTCTCTTCATCCCTCCGGAAAAGGACTGCGGCTTATCTTTGGCATACTTCTGTAGCCCAGTAAATTCGAGCGCCTCTTCTACCCTTTCCTTCAGCAGGCTACCTTTAAGCCCATATAGTCTAGCGAAAAAGGTTACATTCTCACGCGCAGTTAACAAAGGGTAGATCGCCAGCTCCTGTGGCACAAGTCCAAGCCGCCGTTTAACCTCAAGCGGGTTCTTTGCCGTGGAATATCCATCGAGCGTAATTTCACCGCCATCAAGTGAAAGTAACCCAGCAAGCAAATGAATTGTCGTGCTTTTGCCTGCGCCATTAGGACCTAATAGCCCGAATATTTCACCTTGAGTAATTTCTAGATTTAAATGATTAACACTTATATTTGTTTCGTATCTTTTAACGACTCCTTTGAATTCAACCAATGCCATAACGGAAAGCCCCTCTCCAACCTTATTTATTCCATTGTAAACGACAGCATCTCATCCAACAGGTACACTGAGTCACCTTCTTAATCGTTATAAGGTGACAAAAGTCATTTACTGAATGCTATAATGTTCTCAACCCTGATCCCGGAAGGAGCGCCTGCATGCGGCAGCTGCTTGTCTGGTTGCAGCATCTGCTCATCGTGCTGCCTGCCATTGCCACCGTTTACGTAATATCCATACCTTCAATAGCTACTTATGTAGCTTATCTGTTGTTTGCCCTTCTGCTCGTAAGGATTACTGAGCTAGCACCACGATTTAGTTACTTGCTAGTACCTATTGAGATAATAGGCTTCGGATGGTTATCCTACACCTACGGCGGACTGTTATTTTTTCTTCTCTATTCCAGCTTAGTTTCAATCTTCCTCTATTTTCGCAGACCTATTGAGATTGTGTCCTTGGTACTTCTCACTAATGTTGCGTTGAACGTAGCTTCTCACCAAGAAGATTCGCTTCATATTTGGATTGTGAATTTAACTTGGCTAGCACTAACATTGCTGTTAGTGGCCATTCAAGCCATGACACGCAAACAGCTTCAGCTTGAGCGCAGCTATGAAACACTATCCTTGAAGCAAGATATTGTTGAACAGGAGCTTACAAGAACGCTGGAGTACGCTAGGAAGATCGAGGATTATGCACAGGTTCAGGAGCGTGGCCGCATTGCCACTGAGCTCCACGATGATTTAGGCCACCGACTCATTCGCGTTAAGATGATGACGGAAGCGGCGCTACAGCTCCTGGAACGGGATCCTAAGAAAGCTAACCATATGATTGAGCAGGTTCGCGATCAATTGGAAGAGAGTATGAACAATATGCGCTATACTGTTCGGAAGCTCCAGCCCAAGGAAGCAAGCAATGCAAGACGTTACGCGTTACATAGATTAATTGAGGATGCTGGAAGAGACTTGCAAATCGATGTTTCTTTCGACATAACGGGCAAGCCTTTTCCACTTTATCCGAGCGTGGAATATGTTTTGTACCGGAATGCACAAGAAGCCATCACCAACGCCGTCCGACATGGCGGTGCATCAACTGTTGAAATCGTAGTTGATTTCACTTCTGATCAAATAACAATGAGCATTACGAACAACGGCAAGCTTCCAGATGCAGTTGCATTTGGAATGGGTCTAAGAGGGATGCAGGAAAGACTAACCCTGTTAGGCGGCCAGCTTGTTGTGTCACTAGAACACGGATTTGTCATTACGACTATTGTGCCCTACCATGAAACAACGCCACCAATAGAAGGAGAATAGCCCTTGATACAAGTACTCATAGTTGACGATGATCCCTTCATTCGCGAAAGCCTGAATGTCATATTAGATCTTGATCCCGAGTTACAAATCGTTGGGACTTGCGGAAATGGTGAGGAAGCCTATCAATTCGCTAAGCAGCAATCGGGTATTGATATTGTACTCATGGATATCCGAATGCCCATTTGCGACGGAGTAGAAGGTACGCGAAAGCTCAAGCAGCTGGATAAACCACCATCCGTGCTTATTCTCACTACCTTCGATGATGATGAATATATCGTTCAAGCTATTCGCAATGGCGCGAATGGCTATTTACTTAAAAATGTCCCCCCAGCACGAATTATTTCTGGCATTAAATCAGTATTCGAAGGCAATCATCTGATCCATCCCGATATTGCACGCAAGCTAGCAGGCATGCTCGATTTACGCGGAAGCCATGCTGAACAAGCATCTAAACCAGATAAGACTGAAAAAGATCTGGCAGCACTTGGTTTAACTCCAGCCGAGCAAGACATTATTCGTTTGATCGCAGAGGGTAATTCCAACAAAGAAATTGCTGGCGCACTTTTCTTAAGTGAAGGCACTGTCAAAAACTATATTTCCGAAATATTAAGCAAATTAGCTTTACGCGACCGTACGCAAATCGCTATTTTTTATTTGAAAAAATAACTACTAGGAGAAATGAGACAATGAGTGCAATCGACACCGCCCTATTTACGGGCTTTAGTAGCAATGATTTTGATGTTTTTGAAATTGAAGGACTGGAGCCCCGTATGGAAGCTTTAATTGACCGGGTACGCCCTAAGTTAAATTCGCTCGGAGATCAGCTTGCTCGGTACCTCTCGCAAGCATGTGGGGAAGAAATGTTTGCCCATGTCGCTAAGCACGCTCGCCGTACCGTCAACCCGCCACATGACACTTGGGTAGCTTACGCCAACAACAAACGCGGGTACAAAGCGCATCCGCATTTTCAAATCGGGCTTTGGTCTACACATGTGTTCGTTCAATTTGCAATCATTTATGAATGCCCTAGCAAAAATATTTTTGCAGAGCGTGCTCTGGCCGAGCTAGATTCCATTAGAAGTGCCGTACCTCCTCATTTCGTATGGTCTAAGGATCACATGGTTCCGACAGGGATGGTTCACGGTGAATTATCCGACGAACAGCTAAGTGAGCTGTTTACCCGATTAAAAACAGTAAAAGCCTCTGAGCTCACCTGCGGTATCCATCTTGGACGGACAGATGACTTGCTTAAGAACGGCGATGCGTTCATCCAACGTGCTGAGGAAACCTTCTCTACGCTTCTTCCGCTGTATCGGATGGCTTTTTAGTCGGTTTTGTACGAGTTGTACGATTTTTTCGAGCTACTCGGTGAAATATGGCTTGATCGGTCGGCGTTGTACGATATTTTCGAGCTACGTGGCATGAAACGGCTTGAATAGTGGGAGATGTACGATTTTTTCGAGTTGCTCGGTGAAATATGGCTTGATCGGTGGACGTTGTACGATATTTTCGAGTTACTCGGTTGGATACAGCTTGATCGGTGGGCGTTGTGCGAATTTTTCGAGGTACGTGGCTGGAAACAGCCTGATCGGTCGGCTTTGTACGATATTTTCGAGCTACGTGGCTGGAAACGGCTTGATTATTGGGAAATGTACGATTTTTTCGAGCTACTCGGTTGGATACAGCTTGATCGGTCGGCGTTGTACGATATTTTCGAGCTACGTGGCTTGAAACGGCTTGAATAGTGGGAGATGTACGAATTTTTCGAGCTGCTCAGTAGGATACGGCTTGATTGATGGGCGTTGTACGATATTTTCGAGCTAAGTGCTGGAAACAGCTTGAATAGTGGGAGATGTACGATTTTTTCGAGCTGCTCTGTTGGGATACGACTTGATTGGTGGGAAATATACGATATTTTCGAGCTACTCGGTTGGATACAGCTTGATCCGTCGGCGTTGTACGATTTTTTCGAGCTACGTGGCTAGAAACGGCTTGATTAGTGGGAGATGTACGATTTTTTCGTGCTACTCGGTTGGATACAGCTTGATTGGTCGGTGTTGTACGATATTTTCGAGTTACTCGGTTGGATACAGCTTGATCGGTGGGCGTTGTGCGAATTTTTCGAGGTACGTGGCTGGAAACAGCCTGATCGGTAAGAGTTGCGTATATGTTTCACAACTGGAATACCCAAAAAGGCGTTGGTACAGGTAGATTATACCCGTACCAACGCCTTTTTGACTTTGTGTGTCCCGCCGACTATGCCGCAATATTCTGTTTAGTAGCGATTTCTTTACGTTGACGAGCAGACTTACGGAAATACAGCAGCTCGTAAAGGCACGGTACGATAACAAGCGTCAGTAGTGTTGAAACGACCAGACCACCGATTACGACGATAGCTAGGCTTTGAGAGACAATGCTCCCACCCTCTGCTGAGCCGAAGACAAGTGGTAGCATGGCACCGACTGTTGCAATTGCTGTCATTAGAATCGGGCGCATACGAGTTCCTGCAGCTTCTAGCAACGAAGCGCGGATGGTCATCTCTCTCTCTAGCTCGTTATGCTTCACACGGTCAATGAGTACTATCGCATTCGTAACAACGATACCGATGAGCATGACGACACCAAAGATAGCAGTAAAGTCAGGCGTCACTCCTGTCACAATAAGACCAAGCACAGCACCAATCGGAACGAACGCGATTGAGCTAATAATAGCGAGTGGAGCTTTTAATGTTTTGAAAGTAAATACCATAATCAAGTATACGATCCCTACAGACACAAGCATCATCATGAAGAGACTCATAATATCTGCTGACTGGTCGGCGGACGCCCCTCCTACATTCAGCTTAACGCCCTCTGGAGGCTTAACATCCTTTAATTGCTTATTGATCTCCGCTCCAACCTTAGACAGCTGTGACGGCTCCACAGAAGCGGATACGCGAACATAGCTTTTGCCATCCTTTTGGAAAAATGTTGTTGCTTGCTCTTCTTTAACCCACTTTGCCACGCTCGATATCGGCTTAGGCCCCGCATCGGTCATAACAGTAAGCGAGGAAAGCTCATTTTCAGACTTGGGCTTCAAGCTTGGCTCGAGCAGAACTTCAACCATCTGACCATCTAACGTAATTGAGCCTACTGGAATGGAGTTAAGCATTCCTTGCAGCTGTGTTGCAATATTCCCGGCTTTGGCTTCTGTCGGGTTGACTTCGAGCGTATATACCGTTTTCTTCTCTTGCTGGTTGCTCTCGACCTTTAGAACATCCTTGATCGGTTTAATCTTAGCTATGACTTCATCTGCCGTCTTACCGATCATTTCTAGATTATCACCGGTAATATCGACAATAACCTGAGTGGAGCTTCCTCCTGACATGAAACCACCGGTTGCAGTAATCAGCTCAGCTCCTGGGTAATGGGCACCCTCCGATTTAACTGCCTCCATAACCTTCGCGGCATCAGCGCCCTTTTTCATTTTCAACATATACGATACAAGCGTTGGGGATGATACTGAGCCATATTTGGCAGCATCCGCACTATTACCGTTCCCCATCGTAACCCAGTCAACCTCTTCCCGGTTCATCAGAAAGGTTTCGAGCTTATGACCGTTCTCCAATACTTGTGCAACTGGCGTATCCGGTTTATATTCCAGACTAACCGTGAGGTTCTCTGCACTTGATGTATCAATCGCACCTTTCGGCATTACCACGTATGTCCCAATGGAAGCGATCAAGAGTACAAAGGCTCCGATAATTGGCAACCACTTATGACGTAAGTTCCATTCGAGCAAACGGACGAAACGTTGGGACGGCTGGTGCTCTTTGATCTTGGAATTTCTCAACACCCCAGCACTCATGAGAGGAATAAGTGTCAAAGCAACAAGTAAAGAGGACAACAATGAGTAGGTCATCGTTAAAGCAAACGGGAGCAAGAACGATTGCAGACCACCCCTAAGCAAGCTCATCGGCAAGAATACAGCAATCGTAGTCAGAGTAGATGCCGTAATCGCTCTTGCAACCTCTTTGGTTGCATCGATAACTAATTCTGAAGAGAACTTTTCTTTCTGCAGCCTGCGGAAAATATTTTCAATGACAACGATGCTATCATCGACTAAACGTCCGACAGCAACTGCCACCCCGCCCAGCGTGAGAATATTAAGCGTAATTCCGGACAAATCAAGTAAGTATAGTGTCATCGCTAGTGATAGCGGAATCGATACGATCGTGACAAGAGTAGCACGCACATTGCGCATAAAGATTAGAATGACAATTGTAGCGAACAACGCACCGAGAAGAACCTCTCTCATCATGCTATTGACTGAATGTACGACCTGATCAGATGTACTGACCATGACTTTCATGTTTACCGCTTTGTTTTCTTCGTTATACTTCTCGATAATTTTGTCTACGCCTTGGCCAACCTTCACCGCATTGGAGTTAGCTCCTTTGGAGATGACATATTCCAGCGCATCCTTACCGTCGATCCGGAAGAGACTCTCCTTCGCATTATTGAAAGTCACGTTAGCTACATCGCCCAGCTTAACTCCCTCAGCAACTGGAAGCTTCTTTACGGATTCCAAATCCTGTAGGCTTGCCGAGACATTCAAGTTCACGATTTGACCATCCAATGTGCTCTCGCCAATGGAGGCAGCCGCGTCACGTCCTTGAAGTACGCCGTAAAGCGCCTCAAGCGGGACACCTCTGGCTGCAAGCTTCTCTACATCAGGAATAATACTAACCTTCGGCAATGACTTGCCGGACAGCTGGACTTCACCAACGCCGTCAATGGCTTTGAATTCATCAAGCACCTGCTGCTCCAGAATTTCTTTCTGCGCGTCGCTAACACCATCGTTGAAGGTCAGAGTGACGAAGGAAATAGGAATCATTGAGGTGTTAAATTGTACAACATACGGCGGCGATACGTTAGCTGGAAGCTGAACGGAATTGACAGCCTTCTCAACCTCCAGCTTTGCTTCCTTCATATTCGTGTTAGAATCAAAATTCAGATTGACCTGTGAGAAGCCGTCTCCCGATGATGAGAAGGTATTCGTCTTCCCTTTAATCGCGGATAATGATTTCTCAAGTGGCCCTGTAACCGCTCTGTCCATAGAGGAAGCGTTATACCCCGGTCCGATGACTGAGACAGTTACTTGTGGATTATCTGCCTCTGGCAGAAACTCCATAGGTAGCTTGGTGTAGCTAAGCACCCCCATAGCTAAAACCATAATCACAATAATAATCATTGCAGCCTTGTTACGGAAAGCACCGTTAATAATACTTTTCACTTCGTTTTTCCCCTTCCACTCCATTGTTTCTTGTTTGATAGCATTAGCATAACGGAATCAACTGCCCCTCGATAAACGGCTGCAGACCGGACTTGATACTAGACTAAAGACTGATGTTGATTCAGACTGAAGTCGCTGAAGTAAACCCGACCCATCTTTAATTAACGAACCGTCACCCCGAAAAAGACAGCAAAAAAACTGGAGAAGTTGCCCCCAGTTTTGGTCAAACGCTGTAATATACTATTTCGTGATTATACCGTTGCCCTCTGGCGATCTTCACTGCGGAATTTCGCTAGTAATCCAAGCGCTGCAATGGAAAGAATACCTGATACAACAAACGGTAACCAAGACACCGCTCCTAGCAATGCTGCTCCTAGCAATGGACCGACAATACGTCCCAAGCTATCCATAGAAGAGCTAAGCCCAGATGCTATACCTTGTCCGACAGTTGTCTTCTGTGTAATTAGAGAAGTGACACATGGTTTAATGAGCGAGTTACCAATTCCGAATATGCATAAGTAAACCGTCGCCATTTTCCAGCTATTAGCTGTAAGCATTAAGAAAAATCCTGCAGCCGATATAAGAAGCCCAATGGCAATATACTTTCCTTCCTGCCCCGGCTTCACACGACGTCGAACGATGCCGCCCTGCACGAGCGCCCCGGCAATACCACAGAAGAAAAACATCATCCCAATCTGTAGAGGGGTAACATCAAACTTCTTGATTCCGAACAGCTGCAAGGTTCCTTCCAATATAGCCAAAGAGAACGTTACGAAGAAGGCCAGCACATACAAATACTTCAGCGGCCCTTGGAATGCAAGCCAACGTGAAACTCTTTTGCCTTTTCCTCCGGTTGCTCGTCGCTCTGGCGGAAGTGATTCTGGAAGCTTAAACCACGCTGCTACAAATACGAGAAAGGATAACGCTGCTGCAGCGAAAAAGGGTGTATGAATCGAAACTTCACTTAAGAACCCACCAAATCCAGGTCCGAATGTAAAGCCGAGTCCGATACTCATGCCTACTACAGCCATCCCTTTCGTGCGTTCCTCTTCTGTCGTAATGTCCGCGACATAGGCGACGATACAAGAAACAACTGCGCCAGAGAATAATCCACCTAGTATACGAGATGCGTACATAATGGCTAGATTTTCTCCTGAAAAACCAAACACTAGAAAGCTAATAGCGAAGCCTAATACACCTGTCATAATAACGGGGCGACGACCGATTCGCTCTGAAAGCGCACCCCATAAAGGGCTGAGCAAAAATGACATGAGAGAATAAATAGCAAGCATGGCTCCAGTGTGCCAATTCGCTGATTTATCACTGGCTTCTGTGACCAATTGTGGTAATACAGGAATAATGATGCCGAATCCGATAAAAATCGTAAAGAGCATGAGTCCGACAATGGCTAATTTGCTTTTCACGGTAGTTCTCTCTCCTCTGTCTAGAACAATCAAGAGCATAATTTATTCGTATAATCTATACCTGATGGTAGCATAACGAGAGCAATGTTCCAAATAAGATCTGTTGACGTTTTCGTGACAAGTTCAACTTTAAACAGAGAGCAGTTGATTTCCCCCCCATTTTTGTTATACTCATGCTTGTTTGAATAACGTCATTCAACCCTTTAGTTGAACGTTTGAGAAAGGCAGGGATTGTCTCTTGGATCACAACCGTACTCCCTTATTCGATGCATTACGCTCCCACGCTGAGCAAAATCCGGTGCAGTTTCATATTCCGGGACATAAGAAGGGTGTCGGAATGGACCCCGAATACCGTGAATTTATCGGGCAAAACATTCTGGATATCGATTTAATTAACATCGCTCCACTAGATGATCTTCATCAGCCTGTCGGCGTTATTCTAGAGGCGCAGCAGCTTGCAGCAGATGCTTTCGGCGCGGATGCAACCTACTTCTCTGTTCAAGGCACCAGTACCGCCATAATGACCATGATATTATCGGTATGTAGCAATGGAGATAAAATAATCGTGCCTCGCAATGTTCATAAATCAATTCTATCAGCCATTATCTTCGCTGGCGCCCGCCCAGTATTCTTGTCGCCTGTTCGCGATACGAATTTGGGTATTGACCACGGGGTAACTACGAAATCGGTAAGACGAGCACTGGAGCGCCATCCAGACGCTGCAGCCGTTCTCATTATTAATCCAACCTATTACGGAGTATGTACCCATCTAAAAGAAATCGTTGATCTCGTGCACGAGTATGATATTCCGGTTCTTGTTGATGAAGCGCACGGTGCTTTAATTCATTTTTCCGACGAGCTACCTCTATCTGCTATGCAGGCAGGTGCCGATATGTCCGCAACAAGTATCCACAAGCTCGGTGGTTCAATGACTCAGAGCTCGATTCTTAACATTCGCAAAGGCTTGGTCAACCCGCAAAGAGTACAGACGATTCTGAGCTTACTCATGACCACGTCAACTTCATACCCGTTGCTTGCCTCATTAGATACCGCACGGAGACAGCTCGCTATTAACGGTAAAGAAATCGCAAACAGAACCTTAGCCTTAGCTAATAAAGCCAGAGCAGCGGTGAACGAAATTCAGGGTCTCCATAGCTTCGGAGAGGAGCTCTTAGGCGAGGAAGCTACCTACGATCATGATCCGACAAAGCTGGCCATTCATGTCCGGCATTTAGGCATTACGGGGTATGATGCAGAAAACTGGCTTCGCGAGAACTTCCGTCTAGAAGTTGAGCTGAGCGACATGTACAACATTCTCTGTCTTATTACTCCTGGCGATAACGAAGAATCGATTGCGATTCTGCTTGAAGCATTAGAAGCAATGTCCAAAGCTTATCTCGCGGATTCAAGGGAAATTCTCGATGTAGTGGTCAAGATTCCTGAAATCCCCCATCTCGCGTTAACACCTAGGGATGCTTTCTATGGAGAAACCGAACTTGTACCTTTCGTAGAATCTGCGGGCAAGATCATTGCTGAGTTCATCTACGTTTACCCACCGGGCATTCCGATCCTACTTCCTGGTGAAGTCATCTCGCAAGAGAATATTGACTATATTGTTGATCATCTGAAAGTAGGACTACCAGTAAAAGGTCCCGAGGATAGATCAGTTACTAACGTTAAGGTCATCTTAGAAGAAACTGCAATCTCATAAAGCGCCCAAAAAGGGTCTGATTTCGTTTACTGAAATCAGACCCTTTCTATTTATTTCAGTAGCAAACTCAGCTTAATACTGATCCTTCATCTCAAGATTCGGTAAACGACTCCCCAGCAAGCTCCTTAGCTCAATTGCAGCTTCCTCTGTAACAAGAAAACGTGAGCTAAGCAAATCTGTGTCCCCAAGATCATCGGCACTAAGCGGCAATGACCGTCCGGTTTGCATACAAATGACAAGTGGTTTGCCGAAAAAATGGCTCGTGTATACAATAGCGAAATCAAAGCGACTCTCCTCGGAAATACAGCCAACAAAATTGACGTTAGACGATTCGATTACGTCGTAGAGGTTCTCAAGCATAGGCTTCCCTCCCGAATTCATCAAATTTTCTGAATATTATGTTTATTTTAACATGGAGAGCTTGTTTGAGACAATTAGGTAATCATTGCCAACCTAATATGGAAATGCTATCATGGGCGTGGGGGTGGAACCGATGAGTCAAAGTGCATATATTTCTCTTGTTCAAGGCTCGACCGTGGCAGAGATTGATCTGAATGGCGTGAAGGAGCAGCTTCACCATTATCGGGAACAGATGTCCTTAACCGGCAAGCAATTGGGCTGGGATTACGCCGAAGCGGCTTTTCCTTACAGCATCGAGAATAAACCCGAATCCAAAGACGAATGGTTTTATCTTAAAGGAATTAATCCGAAATATCGTTATATCGTGTTCGGAACAGGTAAGCGGGATGAAGCTGGAGCTTCCGTCCCTTATATTCACCTTGTCCTCCCTGACGATTCTACCCATGGAGACAAGTCTAAGGCCAATGAGCTTTGCAAGTGGATTGGTAAGCAATTGCAAGCCGAAGTGAAGATGTTTAACGGGCGGACTATTTATTTTAATCCTCGTAAATAATAAGAATCCTATAACTAGATAATAAACAAGAAGCATTTCCCGGACTCCATAAGAATCCGGGAAATGCTTCTGTGTTTTAATGAATGATAGCTTATCCTTCAGAGTTCTCTAGGGCAGCTAGCTCTTCATATACCTTCATGACCGTTTCCCATTCCTGATCGTCTTCGATATTGACTAGGACTTCGTCTTCGCCTTCTTCTTCAACGCGGAAAATAACTCCATCATCTTCTGGGTCGTTGCGGTCCAACAGAACAGCGTATGCACGATCGTTATTTTCGAAGGTGTATACGAGCACCATCTCGTGCTCTTTGCCGTCTTCGTCCGTTACGATGAATACGGCTTCCTCATCGTGGTCATGTTCGCAATTCTCGTCGTGGACATGATCGCTCATGGCGAACCTCCGTTCAATCAATAGATTTACCTACCCACGTATAGTATCATTTCCGGTTTCGAGGGTCAAACGAAAAAAACGCCTAAGCCACATAACTCGGCCTAGACGTTTCACTCTCTATTATTTCGAGGAGATCACTTTCTCAGAAATAAGCTGGAAAGAGGAAGCTCCTACTGGTTTCACCCAAAAACGAAGCGTATACGAGCCGACTGAATCGAAATTATACGAAATATCCTTCATCGTGATCCAGAAATCATTTTTACCATCAGGGAAATCGCTATCTCCGGATTTACGAGACTCAATTAGCGTATCGTCTCCGTAAGGATCAGATATTGTTAGCTTGAGTGCACTAATATCTGCTTTCAATGAGTCAACCTGAACAAAAGTATTAAACTTGAATTTATCCTTGAGCTTCACATCTCCAAATATTCTGCTTCCTTCGCTAGTAATCATATGCACGTTAGGCTTATAGATCGTAGCTTTCTTATCGCCTTCGTCCCATATTACGATAGCCTGCAGCTTATCAGAAACGACGTCAGAAGATATATATAGCTTGTTATCTACAACAATGCTTCCGTTTGCCACTTCGACCTTCTTATTATTGATTACCCATAACTTGATTTTCTGAGTAACAGAATCTGCATAGACAGCGCTTGTGCAGATTAAGGTAAATACTAAGGTTAATAAGATAAGTTTACGGAATTTCATGATCAGCATCCTCCGTCTTCACCGACTCTAATTCTTGTCTGTATTTGGTTATACCGACTGTCAGGTAGAAAGTTGCGCTGAACATTAAAATTCCTTAACGTTTATTATTGGAGTGCCCTACAGAGATTTTGTCACTTCATGGCGAGTCTTGCGCTCGCCTGGGAAATAACGATATAGTCGCGTTTAATATCTTGTTCTTGTTCGGCTTATTATGCTTTTCTCCCAGGCAAGGTTAGTACACAGGGTACGCCGGTTCCGACCGCACCGGGCAAGCTCATTTTTTCCAGGTAGCTTAACCCTCTCTTGCATTGGGATTTACAAACGACACAGGTTTCTGATGTAACGATTTTCATTTGCGCTCTCTTGTGTTCAATCGCAGCAGCTTTCTTTTTCTTGTTCACCTTAGACATTGGAATCTTCCTCTCGCTAGCGCAAAGGCGTATATAACTTCCCCTCACACTATGCGAAATCAGCCCAAACCGTCACAATATCCAATATGTTTTTTCCACCTTACTTAGTAAGTAAAATTATGGTACATTGATTAGAGCAAATCTTGGAGCGGGACCGCATCCAAATACGGAGGCATCGATTTGAAAATTCAAATGCTGGGAACTGGCAGTGCGTTTGCCAAAACCTTTAACAATAACAATGCTTTGCTTAAGATCGATGGTCTAACCCTTCTAGTAGATTGCGGAATTACCGCACCAAAAGCGCTGCACGAGCTAGGGTATAACTTCAATGATCTTGACGCGATACTGCTTACACATATGCATGCTGACCATATTGGAGGGCTGGAAGAGCTCGCCTTTCAAATGAAATTCATATACAAACGCAAACCGATACTATACTTAGCTGATACATTGGTGGCGCCGCTTTGGGAGAATTCTTTAAGGGGTGGCCTTCAGCAGGAAGAGAACGAAACGTTGGAGGACTTTTTTGAAGTTCGTCCTCTATCCGAAGGACAAGCCCAAGAGATTTTACCCGGCTTAAAGCTTGAATTAATTGCTACTCGGCACATTCCCAACAAACCAAACTATTCTCTGCTGTTTAACGACTTCTTTTACTATTCGGGAGATACCACATTTGATCCAGACTTACTCGACTCCTTAGTTAATTCCAGAGGTGTTCGGGTCATCTTTCATGATTGCCAGCTGCACGCGCCAGGAGTTGTTCATACTTGCCTGCCTCAGCTACTTACATTACCTATAGCTATTCAGCAGCACGTGTTTCTTATGCATTATGGCGACGACCAGCCGGATTTTATTGGACATACAGGACAAATGACATTCATTGAACAGCATCGCATATACGATTTAGATGATTTAACAATTCCCGAAAAAGGGTTATGATGGAGTAACACACGCTAGAAAGGAAGTCATAACGTGGTTGCTACTTACATTTTTGCCGCTATTTTTACCGTCCTGCTCATCTGGGTCGTTCTCTGGGTCACTAAAAAAGCATATTCCCGTAAGTGGGAAGAAGACGAATAAACACAGCGGATGAGCTACGTTGTAAGGATGTTGCGGACTGCTTTAATTTTAGTTGTCATCAATGTTCGGATCATCTATCGGATTATCATTCCGATTTTTATTCCAAAACGGATATGAGCTCCAAGTAAATTGCTTGTCATATTTCATGGAGTCTCTTTTCACGAATCTTGCCACCGCTGCCATTACGCCTCCAATTAACCCAAATAGCGCGACTAGCCATACCATGAGTAAAGCTGCGTCCCTCATTTGCAGTTCCTCCCGCTCGATTACCCCATTAATACATTTGTACGTCGAGTGGTCGAGAAACATCCCTATAAAAAATATCAATTTTTATGTTGACTTTACTCCGCTCAGTTGTTATTATATTACTTGTCGCCACAAAAAATATGATCTGATAGCTCAGCTGGGAGAGCACTATCTTGACAGGGTAGGGGTCACAGGTTCGATCCCTGTTCAGATCACCATACTTAAACTCCGAGAAGCCTTGATACATAAGGCTTCTTTTCTTTTTATATACAATCTTCAATCTTTTCCCTGTCTAGTATTTCGCTGCTTGGGGGCAATCGGGGGGGGCAATGACCTGTTTGACCTGTTTTCAGATTAATTTATATAATTAGCACTGTCTCTTCTTCAAACGGGATGAATACTTTGATCCCACATTGTTCAGTGACCCCATTTACTAACAGAATACTTTTTATTAAAACTAAAAACTCATTTTTGTCATATACACTCTCGCTCATTTGGATTGTATGCTCACTCATTAATTTTCCGCTTCCTTTGCTCATTCCTCTACAATGGTCTGAAGGCTCTTCCCCAACGATTTCTACAAAAAAAGGGGTATCCCTTTATCATGTAAAATGACTTTTGGGACGCCCCCTTCATCAAAGCCTATTTGATTAAGTTTCGTAATAAAGTACGATCATGAATTCATTCGATCCGCTTGGTGCACCATAAATAAATAGTAAATAACTATGACCTGCTTGAGAAACGAAGGAGGAGAAATCTGGAGCTGACACATTAACTCTACTTAAGACATGCCCTACGGTCGACCCTGGCGTATACAGGGCCGCATCATAAATGGCATAACCTATTGTTTGTCCGCTTGGAGGGACTACGAGCACATTTTGCAAAGCATTCACCGAAGCTGCGTTGAATTTATACCATTGGATGGTTTCTGAATCAGTGAGTTTGCCGAACGTCGCAGTACCTGTTTGACCAAATGGAGTGTTTTCTACGGGTATGGCTTGGGTGTAGGTGTTGGCAAATGCTGATCCGGCAAAACATAAACTCATAATCATCGCAATCAACCCTACACGTACTACAAACTTTTTCATTTTAATTCCTCCAATTCTAGTTTTGTATAACTATAAAAATCACTTTGTCAATATAAATTCATTTTTTTGAATTATATATTGACACCTAAAATATACTATTTTTTAATTTTATTGGAAATGGGGCGAAAGTTTCTATTTGCGGTCGAAGTTTGTGTTTTTATGTCGATAAATTAATAACTATATGGCTATAAATCGGAAAAAGCTGTTGGCATTAGAGATTTATGACCTTTCTGGTCAGGATATTTTGTAGCTCTGACAAAAGAAAAAGCACCCGAAGGCGCTCTTAGATAAATCCAAACCCATTATTTAGTTATGCCGCTATCACAAATATAGCTAATCCGGCACCTATTGAGAAACCTAACTCACCTTCATTAAAGACCCTTTTGAACACAATTCTCCCAACAATATATAATATTTCCTTTTATAACAACAAAATAGAGCAGGAGGCTACCCATTAGTTGAGCGGCCAACCTCCCACACCACAAGACTGTGCGCTCCCGCACACCCCTCGTACACCTTCACTCTTGGCTAGCGATTGGCAACTACAAGCCCCCACAGCAGACTTTCACCGCCTAGTTAATCGCCATGCGTGGCACACCAAAAAGGTCGATTCCCGTTAAGAGGATCGGCCTTTAACTGCTTGCTATTACCCAATAGAACCTTCCATTTCGATAGCGATGTGACGTGTTAAACCGCAAATGGCGCAATATAACGCTGTTTACACAGTAACGCGCAATGTATTTTTGATGTGTTTCTTCTATTATATAAGGTAAACGGTATCACCACCGGTATCACGAATGAGGGTGCTAGATGAACAAATAAAACCCCGGATTCACTCTCCGAGGTCATCATCAAGATATTCAATTCCGTCCCTCTTCATCTTCTCTTCGATGGCTTCCAGCACATAGTCGTTCCTGCTCACCCCTGCCTTTTCTGCTGCAGCATCAATTATCCCAAGATATGTTTCTTTCATATCTCGTAAAAGGCAGGACTGAGAAAAAACTTCATGAAGTACTTGTGTCAGGCTTCAAAGATGTGCCCTAACCGAAAAACCCCTCATCCGAGGTCGTCAGTCAAGTCTGACAATGTCTTTTTTAGCAGTAGCCCAAGCATCGCCTTCAAATAGTACCGACCGTTCACTTATAGCGATATTCAGCAGCATACCCGACTTTATCAAATTGTCCTTTTCTACCCATTCACCAATTCAACGACGACTTCACCCCATTTCAAAATTTCACCATCCATTCAAGTTCTCCCATTTTTACTATTGCGAATTGATTCGAGTTTTTCGACAAATTAATACAATTCGACAAAATAAATAAGCTATATTTCTCATAGTTTATAAAATACAAAAATGGTATTATTTAGTTGTCAATAGAAATTCAAAGTTTTTAATTTCTATTGACAAAATAAAAATACGGAGGTTTCATAATGAAAAAGTTGTTTCAATTACTTCTCGTTTTAACACTTGTTTTATCGATTGGAAATGCTGCATATGCAGAATCGTCAAATGAAACTAGCAAGGACGTACTCGCTGTTCAAGCTGTAAGAGACCCCGAGCCAAATATTATTAGTCCTTTTGCCAGCGGAGAAACGATTGAAACTAGTGCACTTGGTGCAAAGTACGTCGATTCAAAAGCATTTATTAGATTCTTATCATCAAGTTGGTCTAAAGCAGATAAATATAACTGGACAGAGTCGCAATCCTATTCACTTTCTTTCACTACTTCTGTAGCAACTGATGTAGCAAAAGCGATTAAAGCCAATTTCGGACTTGCTGGTAGTTATACATCGACGTACTCTGTTGGGACGAGCATCCCTGCAGATCAAACTAAATTTAGTAAACTAAGCTATAATATGGATCTAAATAAACAATACGTAAAATATAGAAAAAAATTAGTTACCTGTAATGTTGCGTCTTGCTGGGAAAGTTATACTACGTGGACCGAAACTACCTACATTGAACCTACAGCTAATTCTTATCTTATTGTGAATTATCAGTAACCATTTTAAAATACATTCACCACCTCTCATGAGGGGTGGTGAATGTAAAGAATAATGAAATGGAGTTGTACTAATTGTATGCGAAAAAAAAGTTTATTACTTTTGATATTGTTAGTTACTTTATTTGTAGTGTCATGTTCTTCGAAAAAACAATACGAAGAACCACATTTTATACACTACAATACTTCTTTCTATGCAGAAAAGGAATCCGATTACACTCTCGTCCTTAACTATTTAATTAATAAAAATTCGAATGATTACCTGGTCCCTTCAGAAGTTGAATCCATTCGTTTTAAAGACGCAAAAAATGTAGAAATCAAAAAATTCAACTTTTTTGACAGTGAATCTTCAAAGGTATATAAGGTTAAAAATATTGAACTGAATTTGCATTTCACTAACCTAGGCAAAGAAAATTTAACTGAGCTAGAAATTACTTTTAAGGACAAATCAAGTAAAAGCTATAAAATTGGAAATTGGTTTTTTAATGTTGAAAGTAAAGATTCATTAGACAAATCGCCAATTGAAATGGGAGAAGATTACGCAATTGTCTCTGCTGTTTTCGATGGCTATTTAATTAATCTGAAAAATATGTCTGGGGGAAATGCCACAATAAACGATCTACTTATTAATCTAAAAGAAGTACAAATAGATAAGCCATCAGCATTGGAATTTGATTCATCTGGTAATGTTAAAATTAAGATTCCTGCTACTATCGGTGATCGTTCATACAAATTCTACATTATCCGACCTAAAGTAATGTATACATACAAAGGGCAAAAACATAGTTATTTTCCTTATGCTTCTCTATACGGAGTTATAAATGTTACAGATGCTGACTTTGAAAATGAATATAAGAAAACTAAAACAAGGACTCTACAGTAGGAGAACTCATTAATTTCATTAATGTAATTATCAGCAGGTATTGGGCGAACAAGAACTAATGTTCATTATTTATACATTAGGTACATGGTGTTTCGAGATAAACAAAGATAACAAGAGCAGAATTATGAGGATCCAAAACATGGCCATTTGGTCCAAATGAAAATCCTGCAGCCCTTTAGATGACAATACAACAATATCATTTGGATTAACCTTGCTCAGGAGGACAGTACCTCTTGGATCGTAGATGACCTCTGACTTAGGGTTGTTAATGTCGGAGACTGCTTGAGCTGCAAATGTTTCAAGCGCTGAAGTAACAACCTTTCCTCCGCTTATGATCCTATCAACAATTTGTTTTGACTTGTCCAAGTCGGCAATACTGTCGTTGTAGTCTCGAAGGAAATAGTTGGTCAGCGTAAAAGATGGATGCTTATCTGGATTAAAGAGTGGTTCACGCAACTCCATCACCCGAGCTGAGATATCATTTATCTGCGTCAAACATCCGAATTGTATCGCCAAGCTCGACGATGGGCTCCGTTGGGTCAATCCGGTGCAGATCAGCCGAGTTTAAGTCCACATCGATTGCTGGTACTCCCTGTTCCCTAAGTGCAGCTCGCGTTGCCTTAAGAAGCTCTAATGGGTACTCTATATCCTGGTTAATGATCTCTCAGTAAAAATAGGTGTTGGTTGTATTTGACCAATAGCCTGCATAGGGAGATATTAAATAGTTAACCCTGATTATCCCGCCAATGATTGCATTCGGCACGATGCTCAGAAGCGCTAATTCCCAGTTAATTGCCGCTAGGCGCTCCCGGATGTCGTTGATACTTAGTTATCCGATTCCATCCCATGTGAACGAAGCGAGTATATCTATTGAAAAAGTTCGGTTAAATAGAAAACGATTGAATGCACCACGGTTAAACATGGAGCAGCTCCTTTCCAAAATAAAAAGCCCCGTATTTACGGGGCTGGTTGTTGAGCGCAATCGTCCAGAATTTCATTAATTATGGTATAAAAATTTGCAGGAGCCCTACACCTTTAATGTTATAGCTTGTTTTCGAGCATTCATTTTCAAAGTAACCAAACGGTCGATAATATATTGGATTGCCAACGGTACGAACAGTCCACATAAGGCAACAATGACCCATGTGTTGCTTACTATAACGCTGCTTACTTGCATTTTGCTATAAATGTTTGCTTCAATATAGGAAGTAATCATCCTTCCATAGTATAGTCCCAAATACTGAGTAGCCATTATTATGATTGTTTTTTTACCGCAATAATTCAAAAAGTTCAAGCTCCCATATTTTCTGCAAATAAACTTACTAATAAAGATTATCAAATATATCCCCATAAGAGCATTCATATAAAAAAATACAGGATTAATATACACATCCGTACTCATATCAACTCTTTTGACCATATTAAAAAGTAAAACAACTGCGCAAAAGATTGCGATTCCAATATTACTTTTAATCTTATCCTCAAAGCGCTTAAACAGATAGCCACAATAAAATAAAACAATTGCCACCATCGATGTTCTCAAACTCCAACTTAAAACGATATTATGCTTAATTAATATAAAGCCGGCAGCAGATATTGCTACTACCATAATGAGTTTGCATACTTCCGAATATCTTCCTGCTTTATTTGCTACCATATTAATCATTAGAAACATCATACTCGAAAAGAAAAGGCTAGGGAAAAACCAAAATGTAAATGTCATGATTTGCGTATGGTTGAAACTTAAAATCTGCTGCGCTATCGCAATGAATTCCTGTATGGAATAATTATTTGTCATTTGCGACGTGTATATGCCCCAGTTCAAAAATGCGTTGTGAAGAACGAGAGAAATAAGCTCGAATGTTATAAATGGGACATATAACCCTGTCACCTTTTTCTTAAAGAACTCCCAGGGCGAAAGAGTATTTTTGTCCTTATAGAAATATCCTGAAACAAAAAAGAATAACGGCATATGAAAAAGGTAGATAAAATTCAACAAATTAATATTCGTTGTTGAATGGCCAATGACAACGGCAATAATTCCTATACCTTTAGCGACATTCATGTATCGAACTTCCATGTACATCATCCATTTCTAGCAGAGTAATAATCAAACATCGTCCTAATGCTCATGAATTATAATACCAAAACCATTTATTAGAGAGTTTCCGTCTAATTTGTTTTAATTTTTTCGATTTGAATTCCTAATGTTCTATCATCATTATTAATGCCCATTTGTTTTGGAATGAAAGATTTGTCCAAAACAAATTGTAAATTAACCGTTTCTCCTGGTTGTGATTCTATTTCGAATTGTAAAGTAGAAACCCCTTCGTTAGTAATTTTGATTTCTTTTATCAAATGGTTGTTATTCAGTATTGATAATTTATTAGGTACGTTGACATTTGGTACAGTAATTTTAAATGATTGGGAAGTTGTATCAAATAAAAAGCTACATTCTGCTTTTTTACCAATCCAGCCGTCTTCAAATCTCCCTTCCCATAAAACACCTTCGCCCGTTATTTTGTATAGCTGGTAACCAAAATACGTTAATCCGTATTTTGGTTTACCATGCATATCCATGTAAAATAGAGATTTATTTATTTGATCTGACGCCGATAGTTGTAAATCCCACCCCGTATTCAACAAAATCGATTTCGTGTTATTAAAAGGTGCAACTCCGCGAATATTCCAATATGCTGGCTTGTTTCCTGTTATCACAAGAACGAAATCACCAATTTGCGGCCTTTTATTTCTGTCTGATATATTTTTCACTTGATAAAGTGATTTGACTTCGTTTGTTAATGAGGCAGTATTAAACAAATCTGCCATACCAACAACTTCTAAATTTTTCTTATTCAGCAGTTCTTTTAGTAGTAGATTACTTTGAATCACTGGTTCTTCGTAAGAGGACCAATTTTCCACAAATAAACGCTGATTATCTTTAGCTAACTTCGAATATTCTTGGATAGCCCCTGAATATACTACATCCATCGATTTTTGAGTGGTAGAAACGTAATAGTTATAAGGAATCGAATATAACTTCGACAATAGAATTAATAGTATTAAGATAAGCGTAAAAATGAACCTCATCTTGCCTTTGCTGATAAATTTAAATATAAAGACTGCAGATAATAAGTTGAATATACATGAAGACACTAATAAATAATAACCAAACGGCCATCGCCAAATTAGCAATCCAATAATATATCCCAATGCCAAAGCATACAACCCAATGCAATAAATGACGGTTAATTTTTCTTCTACTGATTTATTTTTCATAGTGAACAAAAGAAAGAATAAAAAAGGGAGTAATGCCAGACAAATAATAAATACGTCCGGTTGCTGTTTGAGGTAATACAATAAATTATCCTTTATCAATTGGAAAGTAACTTTGTAAGTAGATGTATAATAACTTTCAGCATTTGAATCTCTAAATAAATAATGTGATCTCGCAAGTAGTACGCCTAGGACACTGCCAAAAGTAAATAAAGATATTCGTTTTGTCATCTCTTTTACAAACACATAGGAAAGTAATGTGCAAGTTAAACCAAAGGAAATTATTACCATAGAGGTTTCTTTTGACCAAACTGAGAGAACAGTGATGACAACAATGCCGGCGAAAGTTAAATAACTATGCTTGTTAATTTTCAGGAATAACCACACACATAAGAGCATCATAAATATAACCAAGTGTTCCGGTTTCCCTACCGTAAAAGCATTTTCTGCAATTGGTGATCCCGTCAAAAAAAGTAAAACTGCCAAAACACCGGACCATTTGTTATTCGTTAATTTATTGCTGATTAAAAATACTAAAATGGCAGATCCCAAGATAACTGTAGATTGGACTAAAAAGTAACCGAACGGCTGTCCTCCGGCTAAGAGAAAAGTTATTCTTTGATATAGCCAATAGACAGGAACAAATCTGCCCGAACTGATATTTGGATTAATCCATTCGTTACTGTGAAAGATATTTTTGCCAATCAAAACGCTTGTTGGCATATCTAAGTAGAACCAAGTTGACCCATAAACAGATGGGAATACTATGACTAGCCAAGCTAAAACAATTATGAAAACATATTTACCAGTTCGATTTGCAAATTCAATCATGATAACAGCTCCCCACGAAATTCCACATCAATCATCATAGTAATACATTTTTTCACAAAACTCCAGATTTCCATAATATAAATAAGAGAAACATACGACCGAGCAGACGTGGAACTTCTTAGGGTTATATGATCTAATATCGTCCTACAACGGTGTTGCCCTATACTTGTTTCCCGTAATTTTTAATTGTGTATAGATGTTTGTATTATTAGCATTCGCCCCTTGTAACTGTGCCGACAATTTAAAAGAACTTACATTTGATGTTGTTATATGATTTATTTGATTTCCTATTGTGCCTGTTTTGTCCTCTTTGATTAAGGCTACAGCTACTCCGGAACCATCGTAACTTAATAAATAAGAGCTCCTGTTTATTATAGTTCCTTCGAACTTGTTGATAGCCTTTGTTTGTTTCTTGTTCAGCTATTTGGGGATTTGGTTTGGAAAATGGATCTCTGCCGTACTTCCCGGCGTAGTTACAGTAATTCTAGGGGCATTTATACTTCTTGTTCTTAACGAAGCAAGCAATGATGGGTATTGTGCGGATCATCAAGAGTTCATCAATACTGTTCAAACTAGCAGCAGTGACGAAGATGATGCTGATCCGGATCTTCCTTATCCCGCAAGAAATTCCTACTCCAAGATTGTCGAGACTGGATGAAATCGTGAAACCTAAGATGAGCAGCCAAGCCATAAAACCACCTCATGTTGTTCAATTTGCTATTAATGTATGTGGTGTTGAGATAAAGGTGCAGGTACATGAGAAAAACTCAACAAACGATTCTCTGTTTTGGATCGTGTATAAGGAAAACTTCTCAACGCGATCTCATATACTATCATATAAATGATCTTAGGAAAGGGGCGGCAGAATGGAAAAGTTAGATCAATCAAAGGAACACCAGATCGGAGATCTGATCAAGCATCTATTGAAAAAGCATTCTCTCTCCATGCGCAAGCTTAGCAGTCTTTGTGGAATGGACACCGCTACCATTTCAAGGATAGTGAACGGCAAACAACAACCGAAGCTGATTCATCTGAAGCAATTTTCCGAACATCTAGATATTTCATTGGACAAACTGATTGAAGCTTCCGGTTATGACATAGTTGACGAAAAAAAAGAACGCGATATGGGGATCCTGAATTCACTTGATGAGATAGGGAAAATACTTGGGAATTCCAAATTATTCGATCCTCAAATTACGACAGCGCTAATCGAACAAGAATTGGTCAAGTATGAGCAATATGCGCAGACAGAAGAAGGCCACCGCATGATCTGTCACGAATTTACTGCCAAAGTAAACCAAGTAAACGGCGTCGGGCCATTCATCGAGCATTTGAAAGAAATGCATATGCGATACTGCGATGAAAACACACCTAGCAACTATCGAACTTTGCTGGGAAGCGCATTGTTATACTTTATTTTGTCAGCGGATATCATTCCTGACTATATCTTTCCGGTAGGTTATCTAGATGATGCCATCGCTGTCTACCTGGTCTTGGACCGACTGAATCAGAAGGGATATACAGCCTAACCAACAGTAAAAACGACCGCCCCCTTTAAATACAGGAAGCGGTCGTGAGTAAGATATGGCTAATTCAACTGTGCGAACAAGAGATACCTCAGTTAAGAGCAATAGGTTGTAGCCTACTGCTCTTTCTGCATTATCTGAAGCTGTTCGATTGCCCTGAAAGCTGTTGTTCAGCCATCTGGACCAAACGACGGGTAATGTTACCACCAATACGTCCAGCGTCTCTGGAAAGTAATTCACCGTGATACCCATCTTTCGGGAAATTGATCCCCAATTCTTGAGCCGCTTCATACTTCATTTGATCTAGCGCAGCCCGAGCCTCGTTTACTACGAGCTGATTTGAACTCCGATTATTTGCCATTATGTATCACCTCCATCATTTACCACATATTATGCTTCCCTTCTTTTCCTCCTATGCATAAATTTACTGGGATCACCTCTTTATCTTGAATGTTACAATTAGTATATCAACGCTGATATACAGGTGGTGTGCAAGATGCTCCTTCCTCCAACGCAACTGGACGAACGTGAAAAACCGTTTGATGATGAGCGGTACATATTTGAGCCTAAAATTAATGGGCACCGCCTCACCCTCTCTATGGAGGGGGGCGCAGTCCGACTATATACCCGCCATAATCATGATGTCACTCGGCAATATCCAGAGCTTTATAATGTACCGATTGAGGATAACTCCGATTTTGTCCTGGATGGCGAGGTTGCTTGTATTAATCCAGAATCGGGATCTATTGATTTCGAATTGGTTATGGAACGATTGACATTGAAGAAACCAATGCAAATACGAGAAGCAATAACCCTCCTGCCGGTTCACTTTTTTGTTTTTGATATTTTGAGATATAAAGGTGAGGATTTACGTGGATGGCCGCTTGTAGAACGCAAGAAGCTCCTGAGAGAGGTGCTATGTGCCAACAACTATATAAGTCCCCTCATGAGCGTAGACAATACTGGAGTTTCCTTATTTGATGCCATTCAAGGCAAGGAGCTTGAGGGTATTGTTGCTAAAAAGAAGGTAAGCAAATACTTTGACCAACCCGAAGATAATTGGATAAAAATCATTAACTACAACTATGCCGTAGTTCAGATTGTCGGGTACCGGAAAAATCAATTCGGATGGTTATTGGAGTATAGAGGAAAAAACGTAGGCATCCTAGACGTTGCTGTTCCTTCAGCGCATAAGAATGCATTCTTCGGAGTTTCAAAGGTATTATTAACTGGGGAAGACCGAAATTTTGTTTATGTGAAACCGCAAATAAATGCGCGAGTTAAGTTTCGGAGTTGGACACGGACGGGATTGCTTAGGAAGCCTGTGTTTGTGGAGTTTGTTGTTTAAGGTTAAATAATACTTAGCTCTTCGGGGTTCGTCGGTAGATCAAAGTGTAATTAATTGATTCAACCAAGAAAGCGCACTATACACAGGTATGGTGCGCTTTTTACAAATATGGAATGTAACACATTATCTAGCCGACTCTTCAGAACCCACATCATTGAAGAACTTCAAAGCATAGAGAGCGCATATTCCTACAATTGTAAAAATAACTCTGGAGGCCTTCCCGAAAATACCAGCAACTAAATCGTATTCAAATAAACCAATCAACAGCCAGTTAACCCCACCGATAATTAACAAAGCAAGCGCCACAATATTGAGTATTTTCATAATATCCTCCTTTGCATCTATGACTTTAAATCTAACAATATCTTCCCCTGAACATAACTATGTATTCATCCATCCCAAATCTTAATTGGATTTATCTTATTGAAATTGGCAGCGATAATGTTTTATTCTAGGTTTGTACGCATTATTCGATGGTACAATAAAATAAACTTCAGAATTATGGAGGATTAGTCATGCTAAACACAATTTCCCCCTATCAAGAGAACGTGCATGATAAATTAGTTGATATTTGGTATCGAGCAGTATGTCTTACTCACACATTTTTGGAAGAGAAGGATATTGAATTTTACCATCAGATGCTTCAAAATGGAGCGTTAAAAGAAGTTGAGATTTGGGTAGACTTTAACGAAAACAAAGAACCAACGGGATTTATTGGACTTGACAGATCAAAAATAGAAATGCTTTTCGTGGATACAAATTACCACGGGAAGGGAATTGGGAGCCGACTAATAAGGCATGCCGAAAAAATAAAAGGGAGCCCCCTCCAAGTTGATGTCAACGAGCAAAACGATAGAGCATGCGGATTTTATAAGAAATTTGGTTTTGTACAAACAGGACGGTCTGAGTTGGACAGCTCAGGACAGCCCTTTCCTCTACTTCATTTAGAATATAAGGCACCAGCACAATAAGAAAGAGCAGCAGGCATAATAGCCCGCTGCTCTTTCTTTATTATTTTCGCAGAACAATTAATAGTATCATTTAGAGAAATAAACTGTTACTGCCAAAGCATAACGCCCGGTGGAGATGAGTTATGTTTTCTAACACAAAAAATCCAACACTTGTCCGAACACAGAAAAAAAAGGATTTTCACCTTCATTTATGTTATATAACATAACACAAATTGTTGCGAAGATTAAATAATAACGCTATAATGACATCAACCTAATCGATTTTCGACAGAAATCGACACATAGTTACATTCATAATAGAAAAATATATCTAACAATGTGAGGTTTAATCTAAGTTGTCATAAATGATAGGAGGAACTTACCAGATGAACAAGACAATTAAGAAAACAAGTTTCGCCATCATTGCTATATCGTTCGCGGTTAGCAGCTTGCTCGTTGGATGCAGCAAGGATGAAAAAATTGAAAATGTACAGACTGAGCCTACTCCACCTCGTTCTATCGATGTTGTTGAACTAGGACTCACAGGCTCCCTCGCTTTACTTGAAAGTGGAGATGCAACCTCCTTCGAGCTTACATCCAGTTACTTGGCTCGAATTAAGGCATACGATGATGCATACGGTTCCGAACCAGGGTTGCATGCGATTATTACCGTAAATAAGAATGCATTGGACGAAGCGAAACAGCTTGATGAAGAACGTGCTGCCGGCACACTGCGTGGCCCTTTACACGGCGTCCCCTTAATTATTAAGGACAACTTCGCAACCAAAGACATGCCGACAACGAATGGGTCTATCGCCTTCGCGGATTACCAGACCGATAAAGATGCGACTATCGTTAACAAGCTGCGCGAAGCTGGAGCCATTATCTTAGCCAAATCCAACTTATCCGAGTTCGCATGGTCCGGAGAAGATTCCATTAGCAGCATCCGGGGAGAAGTACGGAACCCCTACGATCAGACGCGTACATCCAGTGGCTCAAGTGGTGGCACGGCTGCAGCAATATCGGCAAGTATGGGAGCTGCTGGTTTCGGATCGGATACGTATGGTTCAATTCGTAATCCAAGCGCACACCAGAGTCTCGTCGGGGTCCGTACAACTAAAGGCTTGGTGAGCACCGCAGGCATAACGCCTCAAGTAGCTTACCTCGATACTGCAGGTCCTATGACAATAAGCGTCACAGATGCTGCAATTCTGCTTGACGTGGTTGCGGGGTATGATCCAGAAGATCCTTATACAAACGCCATTCAGGGTAAGAAATTGGGATCCTATGCGAGTTCGCTTAGTAATAGTTCACTTAAAGGCAAGAAAATAGGCTTTGTTGACCTCTCCGATGATCCTGACGGAACCTATGCGAAATTCGCTGATGAACGCAATAGGGTCAAAGTGTTAATCAATCAGGCGAAAGCCGACATCGAGGCGCAGGGTGCAACAGTGGTACTTATCAAGGAGTCTGATTTCTCCTCAATGTGGAATCACATTGAATGGGATAGCATCAAATATTATATTGATGACTGGTTCACAAAGATCCCAGCGAATTGGCCGAATCATCTTGCCGAATTGGCCGAGCCTACTAACGCCCTGACCCTAGACGACTATATTGCTGATGGCCGGGCTATCCAGGAGATTGCAGATTCCAAGGACTGGTTGCTAACAGCAAGCAAACCTTCAGTATTCGAGGAAGATGTCGCACGCAAATCTGTCAACTTAGAAAAATTCAAGGCCTTGTATACAAAGCTAGGACTTGATGCCATTGTCTATGCAACAGATTCAATAACAGCATCCAAAATAACCGGGGATGATAAATTCCATAATGATGCATGGTCCGCATTGGCCTCCGGCCTCGGTCTTCCAGTCGTAACTGTACCGGCAGGGTTCACATCCAGCGGCCTTCCTGTTGGACTCTCTCTATTGGGCCTTCCTTATTCAGAAGGAGAACTACTCTCCTATGCTTACAACTACGAGCAAGCGACACATCATCGGGTAGCTCCATCCAGCACACCGAAGCTATAATACACAAATAAATAAAACAATCACTCTATCGTGGAGTGATTGTTTTATTTGCAAAACATGCTAGATGATTATAATCAGACCCACTAACCAAAGCCTAATAGGCTCCGATAGGCACCTTAATCGGCTTACGGTCTCTGAATACAGTCAATTCCGTATATCCCACTTCTATTGCAGCTGCCCTCGCCTCGTCTAGTAACGTTCCGATATCATCAGGAAAATGAGCGTCAGAGGACAAAGTAAGCGGCACATGGTACTGGGCTAGAACGGACAAAAACAAGGGACTCGGGCAGCTTTCGGCAATTGGAAATCGATAGGCTAGGCCGGTATTAATTTCTGTTGCAACTCCACCAAGTATCATTTCCTCTGCTACCTTTCTGTAAAAGGGAAGCAAGTCGTCCTCATTAGCTGGACGGAAGCCAAATACTTTCAGATTATCTGGGTGGGCTATTATTTGAAACAAACCCGACATACAGGCTTGCCGAAGCATTTCGTAATAACGAGCGTAAGTTTCTAGAGGCTCCAGCTTCTTAAACTCAGCTTGTGTCTCTGGATTGTCAAAGCCCCAGCCTTCAATGAAATGAACTGAACCAATAATATAATCCCACTCATATTCAGCTAATAGAGCTCGAAGATCATCTTCTCCACCTGGGAAAAAATCCGCCTCTACCCCTAACGCTAAATCCGGACGAGTTTTCTTCGCCTCTGTCACAAATCTAACAAAATCGGAGAGCGAAGCCACGCAAACCTGATCCAGCCAAGCTTGCTGCAGCTTGCCGATAGGACTGTCATCTAACAGCATATGCTTCTCGTAATAAGGCCGGCATTCCTTAAAGCGGTACAAATGATCAACTACACCGAATGCTTTAATGCCTCTCGCACGACCTAGGGTCAAATACCGATCCAACCACTCTTCACTAAAGCTTCCCGCATGAAGCCTGTTATTCATCAGCTTTGACATTTCCTCGGCATATTGAAGTGTATGATGTCCAAGTGCCTGATCCGGCTTCGGCTCCGTGGCAGCTAAGGCCTGCAAGGTACGCGATAACCAGCGCAACGAATAAGGACCTTCCTCTAGATGAAAATGCATATCAACTTTCATTGGCGACCTCTCCCGCTTGATTGTTAGTTAATCACGAATAAACTTTATAAAGCTGATTAGTCAATCTGAATCATTGCCTCTGAAGGAGTAAGCCCGAGATAACGGCACATTAACGGGGCAAGAATAAGCTGCGATAACGTCTCAACGCTGTTCTGCCCTTGAGGGATAAGCGACCTTCCGGATATATAGAGAGGAACGTTACGCTCGGTTACATCCGTGCCTCCATGCTGGCCGGAGTCGCTCATTCCATGATCGGATGTCACAATAACCTCATAGCCCTGAGCTACCCATGAAGGAACTAGAGTTGCAAGCATTCCGTCGGCCGCTCGAACGGCAGCCTCATATTGCTTACTTTCCCCTCCGTGCTTATGACCTACATCATCTATGTTCATGGAATGGATATACAGAAAATGAGGGTCATAGGTAGAACGCAAATATTCAGCGTCAACGAAGAGATGACTATCCGGATAATGATCCTCGAAGTAGAAGACTCCGTGTTGAATCGGTTTACTGTCGTCATGCTGATGACGATCCACAATAGGGTTAAAGGGAGCAGAATTGTACAGCTCACTAACCCAATGATACGCTGCTGCAGCCGTTCTTAATCCGGACTCCGTAGCAATATGAAATACACTCTGCTCCTTGCTTGCTCTCACGATATGATTAGCCGTGATCCCATTCCTCGCAGCCGGAGTGCCGGTAAGCAATACTTCATAGAGCGGGCGAGAGAGACTGGGCAGCTGGGATTGAACCTGGTAACAAGTTACTTCCCCCTGTTCCACAAGGTGTTCCATATAACCTAAATACTTGCGGGCCGAATCATATCTCAATCCATCCAAGACAACAACGACTAGCTTAGCTGATGCATTCGTCAATTGACTCTCCCCTTTCATTTTGCTTCTATCCAATTTAGATGCTCGGATTTGATCAGTTGTACCCAATCCCTTGGAGGTGCAGCATTGCAAACGAGGGTATGCACTTTGCGAAGGGGGATAATTTCTAGGAATGCTTCCTTGTCCAGCTTGGAATCATCCGCCAGCACAATGGTTTGATTGGCTGCCTCCACCATCCGCCGGGACATGGCTGTCTCGCCTAGATCGTAATCGCTAACTCCCCGCTTTAAGGAAACCCCTCCAACGGACAAGAAGGCTTTGTCGACCCGGAATTGTGACATTAAGTTCTCGCCGAGGCTACCAGAAATGGATTGCTGCTCGGGGTTCAATTCCCCTCCAATGACGATAATCTTGCCAGTGAAGCGACCGCTATTCAGAGATTCCATTAAATGATAAGCAACAGCAAGAGAATTGGTTAAAATGGTAAGCCGCTCTCGACCAACGATCGCTTTAGCTAGCTCTAAAGTCGTCGTACCTACATCAATAGCAATCGTATCACCCGATTCGATGAGATCAGCCGCCACTCGTCCAATTCGCTCCTTCTCCTCCATCCTTACCTTCTGTCGTTGCAAATAGGGAGGCTCGTAATTAGACGGCTTCGTAAGTACAGCTCCACCATATACACGTTTAACTAACCCTTCCTTTTCCAATAAGAGAAGATCTCGACGTATGGTTTCTTCCGAGACGGTCAAACGAAACGATAATTCGGGCACCTTGACTTGCCCTTGCAGCTTCAAGTGATCCATGATGACTCGTTTGCGTTCTTCCGATGATATGGACACACTCCTTACGCCCCTTCCCTGTCGAGGTGCAAGAGCTGTGACCCATCTAAGGCTAAGCTAACAAGGCTTCGCTCTTTAATTCGCAGCGAACGTCCATCATTAAGGGTATCAATCGTCAGCATCACACCTGCAACATCAATTGAGTACCGAATGATATTGCCTAGAATTGTGACCGAATAAACCGTACCTTCTACGATTCGTTTTCCTGCATGTACGGCATCGGAACGGGTTTCCTCACTCAGGAGAAGGACCGATTCGGGCCGAATAGCGAAGCTTTCCGACGCACTGTCCAGCTGTTCAAACAGCCTGAGCGCTTCAGGCCTTGTTAGCACGTTGTAGCTTCCCATAAAACGAGCAACAAATTCCGTTCTCGGAGTCGTATATACCGCTTCCGGGGTCCCCTCCTGAACAATACTTCCCTTATTCATAAGACATACCCGATCGGATAAGGTTAACGCCTCCTCCTGATCGTGGGTTACGAATATTGTCGTCATATTGAATTTCTTCTGGATGTCGCGAATTTCCGTTCGCAGGTTTTTACGAATTTTAGCATCCAATGCACTAAGCGGTTCATCAAGTAATAGAAGCTTGGGCTGAACAGCAAGCGAACGAGCAAGCGCTACACGCTGCTGCTGTCCGCCGGATAGGTGCTGGGGATATGCATCGCGTTTGTCCTCTAAGTCAATAAGTACAAGCAATTCCTCGGACCGATTGCGTCTAGCTTCCTTGGAGGCACCTCTCATTTTCATCCCATATTGAATATTCTCACTGACCGTTAAGTTGGGAAACAACGCATAGGATTGGAATACCATCCCGATCTCTCGACTTCGTGGGGGAAGATTCACGATATCCTTCTGTTCTAGCAGCATCCGTCCCCCATCTATTTCCGTGAGACCTGCTATACAGCGAAGAAGCGTGCTTTTTCCACAGCCAGAAGGTCCGAGTAACGTCACGAGCTCTCCTTCTCGGATTTTCAAATCCACATTGTTCAGCACGCTCGTATTCCCGAATTGCTTACGAATGCCTTGCAGCTCCAAATACGCGTTCATCCCTGTACCCCCTTGTTCATTTTTTGGCCGAGCTTCATTAAAATCATGGACAGCAACAAAATAAATACGAAATATGAAATCGCAATGGCGCTCGCCAAGTGTCCGCTTTCTCCGACCCGTTGATAGAGGTAAACCTGAATCGTTTGGATATGCCCCCCAACTAGCAGATTAGTCAGCACGAATTCCCCAAATAGCACAGAGAACGATAATAACGTTGAAATGATAACCCCAGGCCATATATTTGGTAGCACGACGCTCCTAAAGGCTTTAATTCTAGTGGCACCTAGCATCTCTGCCGAGTTAAGAAGCTCTACCGCCGAAACTGTTAATAGACTATTGCGAATCCCCTGATACATATAAGGTAAAATAACGATGAAATAGGCACCGATTAGAATATAAGCCGTTCCGGTGATATTAATTGGTCCAGAGGAATAGGCACGAATGAGTCCGACCGCCGCTACAACCCCAGGTACAGCGTAGGGAAGCACAACAAGACCTTTCATGAACGTCTCCCACTTAGGTAAATAAACCGTAATGATAAATACAGCAGGAAGCATAATAACTAAACTAAACGCTACACTTATGCCGCACAAATACAGAGAAGTCCATAGCGCATCCAGAAAACGAATATCCTGAAACATTCCACTGAACCATTCTAACGTCCACCGCTCAGGAAGCACGGTTGCCTGCCAATCTTTAGCAAATGCATAGATGGTAGTCGCAAGTAAAGGAAGCAGCAAATAGATCATGAGCACGAGCATAAGTGATCGGTGTGCCCAGCCTGTCTTCTTCTTTGTACCCATTACAGCTCCTCCTTCACAGATGATGCACCCCATGGTCGCAATAGCTTACGACGAGAACGAGCTTTTCTAGCAAATGCGTGAGTGGAATTAAACATCTGAGAACGCTGAGTCATTTTATGATTGAGGTACACCGCCAGTAAGGTAGATAACGCAAGAATAACAGCGAGCGCATTACCAAGCTGAGGCTGATTTACCACGTCACCCGACACCAACGAGCCAATCCGAACAGCCAGTAAATTGTAATTCCCCCCTACTAGAGCGTAGGCCGTTGCATAGGCACCCATCGCGTTCGCGAAAAGAATTCCCAACGTTCCGAACACGGCGGGCGTCAGAATCGGAATACCGATTGTTGTCCAGAATCGCCACTTACTAGCTCCTAGTAGAGACGCCGCTTCCATCCACTGCTCCCGAATGCCATAGAAGGAAGGATATAATAGTAGCAACGCGAGGGGAACCTGAAAGTATACATAGACTAGAACAAGCCCCGACCAGCTATACAAATTAAAATCGGCGAACACACTCCAGCCCCATTGCTTAAACAGTAGCGTAAATACCCCATTGCTACCAAGTAAGATAATATAAGCGAATGCGAGCGGAACACCGGCAAAATTCGAAGTCATGTTGGAGAGCATTAGAAGTCGATCCCGCACCCTTGGCGAGAAGCGTGTAATCGAATATGCGCAAATAAGTCCAACGATAATACCGATTACACTCGAAAAAATAGAGATGAGCAGACTGTTCTTAATGGCCTGTAAATAATACTTACTATTAATAATTTTAGTGTAAAAATCAAAGGAAATACCCGAGCCCGCTTCTGGCTTTAAGCTACCGGTGAGCATAGATAAGATTGGGGCAAATTGAAATGCGATCACCATAATCGCAAAAGGGACTAGCCCTAGAAAAACCCATCGATTTCTACGCTTCATACCGCCCACTCACCTTCCTACATAAATAAGAGAGGGCGCCTTCGGCATGAACAAGAAGACGCCCCAATACTAGTGATACACGTTACATTAATGCTTGCATGTTTAACTGATTAGCTCATGTGTACAAGAACACGTTCTTGCCACAGCTGCGGAATCGTCTTCGCTGTAGCTTCCCACACCTTGAAATCGCCAACCGGTTTAACGTTAGCATAATCTGCAGTAGGTAGAAGCTTTGCTGCTACGTCATCAGGCAGCTTCACACTGTCACGAATAGGTCTAGCATAACCTTTTGCCAAATTAATCTGACCTGCATCGCTCAAAATATATTCACGAGCAAGTTTTGCCGCATTCGGATGCGGGGCATATTTATTAATAATGGTAGCATACCCGCTCACAACGCTGCCTTCTTTCGGAATAGCTACGTTATATTGATCCTTGCCAAGCTGATCTCTGTAGTTAAGCGCGTTAAAATCCCACAACAGTGTTACTTGAACTTCACCCTTTTCGATATTCGCGAGTGATGCCTCTGCATTGGACAGACGGCCTTTTTTCGCGAGATCCTCAAAATAGGCAATTCCCGGTTCAATGTTCGATTCGTCTCCACCAAAAGCAATCGCCGCGGCCAATACAGCCATTTGAGCTTGCGCAGCTTTCGTTACGTCACCGACAATAATTTTGTAATCGCCATTTTTAAGATCTTCCCAGCTCTTAGGTGGCGTTTGGACAAGCTTAGTATTCGTTAAGAAAGAGATCGATCCTTGATAACCTACTATCCAATGTCCGTCCTTATCTTTAGCCCAGTCGGGTATTTCACCCCAGTACGAGGTTTTATAAGGTTGCGTTACTCCTTTATCAATGGCCACCGATCCGAATGCAATACCAACATCACCTATATCCGCAGTTGGCTTAGCTTTCTCAGCTTCAAACTTAGCGATTTCTTCGGCACTCGACATATCTGTATCTGTATGAGCGAGTGAGTATTTAGTTTGCAAATCTCCCCAAGTGTCTTTCCAGTTTGCCCACGTATCCGGCATACCGACGCTTACGACGGTGCCTTCTTCCTTGGCTTTCTTCTCAAGATCAGCTACTGAAATTTTTTCAGCCCCCGCACTTGATTCCACTTCCTTATTGTTATTACTCCCACAAGCAGCAAGCATTAGAACGAGTACAGATAGAACAAGACCGACAGCTAATTCTTTCTTTAACCAATGTTTCATGATTTCTCTCTCACTCCCATGTGGATTATTGTGGGTTCTCTCTTTAATCTTGTTGCTTTCTACCCTACTAAAGTATAGATTCTGACTATTTGCGCTAGATTATCTAAATTGCTAACATTTGTTAAATCGAGAACTTACAAAAATTGAAAGAGGGAGTCCCATAAGGTAACTTAAGGGGCAGCCTCTTGCTAAATGTATATCGATTATAGTTTTTGCGGGGAAGTATCTCCTTCCGGTTGTTGATTGAGATCGTGAAATCTGAATAGGTAAACTCGTAACAAGGAGATTTCACGATCTCAAAGACAAACGCTTCGCTCCTACAGGAGATACTTCCCCTCTTTTCTTATCGATTACAGTAAGAAAAATACAAAACCTATGATTTAGCTTTGGACACCTCAAGAAAAACAGGGAATTTCGTCGCTTCCTACTTCGTGACCTGCCGAAGGTAAGCCTAAAGGTTGATTGGCTTTCGTTTAGGCATAATCTGCTTAAGCAAGCAGAAGTTGATCAAAAACGAAAGGTGTTGGCACAGGATTAACCTCCTGCACCAACACCTTTTCGTTTGAACGTCATTTTTGATCAAAGTGAATTAAGCGTTATGAATTAAAGAAAGTGCTAAGTGAATACTTTTGGCTGGTCCCTCCAAAATTTTCAGTAGACACTTTAAGATAAATAGTTGCCCCGGGGGTTAATTGCACACTATATAAATAATCTATCGTTCCTGATTTAGCAGCCCGGAACAAGGTTGATGTGTGACTAGCGTCATATACAATTTTCGCTTCAAGTTTAAAGTAATTCGGATAGGATGAGGAAGAAAGATGAGTAGAGAAATATTGAGTCGAGGTTGTGGTGTTCTTGTAATAGTACCAATCCTCATCTGAGGCACTGTCCAACTCTGAAGACAGCACTGATGTTCCGCTTGGTCTTACTAGTGCAGAGCTCTCACTATCATACATTCCGGTAACTGCGAATGCAGACTGTGAAAATACAAGCATCATTGCAACACTCATAATCAGCAAACCAACTTTTCTTTTCATAAATTATTCCTCCATAAGTTTTTATTTGAAGACTATCCAGTCTTCTACTATATATGACAATTTGGAGGGCGATTCGTTGCACTCTGAACTTTTTTAAATTACTCCCCTTCCTCTACTTCATATAGACAATGGAATAACTTGGTCTTCATGGACTACTCAATTGTGGGAAAGGTAACAAAAACCCCTAATTGAAGGAGTCCTACCGTGACCAAAAACCTTGAGGAATTGCTCCGACAAATCGAGCAGATGAGACACGAGCTTCATGAATTGATTAACAGTAAAAGCTTTTCCGATCAGGAAGTCGTTGTGGCAAGCCAGATGCTTGATTCTATTTTAAATGAATACCAACGTTTGTTATCCAAAAAGTCTAAAGAATGATGGAAGCAAAGGAATCTCAGTCCCCCTCCTTCATAATAATAAAAAGAACCCCATTAACCAAATTTGGTTGGTGGGGTATTCCCGTCTTACGCGAAAATCTCATATATACCAATCAAAATTAGCATAAACCCTGAAATGTAGTTTGAATATTTTCCAATAAAAGTTTTAGTAAGCATATATCCAAAGTGGCTACCGATTCCAACGGTTAATATCGAGAACAATCCAATAGAAATAACTGTCCACGTAGCTGAAATGCCATTTGCGCCAATACCTATTCCACCTGCTAAGCAGTTTGCAGATAAAATAAAACCAAGAGTTATCGCTTCTCTGGAAGAAATAATATGATTCTTGTCCTTATCAATCAGGTCGGGATTTTTTAATGACTCCTGTTTAGAAAATAGATTAGACAAGAGAGTCCATAAGCCAATAGCACATAACAAAAGACTACCCAAAAGACTGGCAGTAGATGGTGATATATATTCAATAATCGTACCACCAGCTATTACGGCAATATAAGTAACAATCGCAGATATAAGAGCAATAATTATGTTTGATGATATCGGAATCTTCGTCTGCTTAACCCCATAGGCTAGGCTAATCCCCAAATTATCCAAGTTCGCAGCTATACCTATAACAATAATCGTAATCCAATGCATAGTATCAGTTTCCTCCTCGAAGCCCTTCAATGTTTCTTTAAACATATGCGGAAAATAATCCTTTGTTCAAAAACAAACCTTCAGCAACGCAAAAAGCACCTCTGATCGTGCACCCGTGAGGCACCTCTACTATTATAGTGGTTTTTACACGCGAATTCTTTATAGATTTCTGACTTAAATAATCATAAATAATTACTAAAACCTGAATAACATTTCGGGTTTTGTTGTTATTGCAAACCTTTATCACATATTTGTATGAAATTGAGAATTATTTCCTGTGTATTCTTTGCCAATCATTGTAAGCTTAAGCTATCACACGAATAGAGGAGAAGAACTCCCTTGCGCAAATTAGGCCTCGCTCTACTTATGCTTTCAATTGTTTTTGTCAACACAAGCGTGTCAATGGCACACCCAGGAAGAACGGATGCTAATGGCGGTCATACGTGCCGCACAAATTGTGCGAAATGGGGTCTCAAGGATGGTGAATACCATTATCACAACGGTGGCACGACATCTACTCCAGCAGCCCCTTCAAGTAGCCCAAGCAGCCCAAGTGGCTCAAACGACTCAAAGAGCACAGCACTTAAGGCCGATAAAATTAAACCTCCAGCTAAGGGTAAGCTTTCCGTCTATTTCTTGAACGTCGGGCAAGGCGATGCTACCTATATTAAGACTGCTGCCGGAGATGATATTCTTATTGATGCCGGCAAGAAAGAAGCTGGAGAAATTGTCGTCAATTATCTTAAGCAGCTTGGTGTCGATGATATCGAGGTCATGATCTCCACTCATCCTGATGCGGATCATGTTGGCGGACTTGATACCGTTCTGAAAAACTTCAAGGTCAAGGCGGTATATGCACCTAAGGTTTCACACACGACTGATACTTTCAAAAATTTTCTGGTAGCTGTAAAAAAACAAGGTTTAACCATTAAAGAAGCTAAGGCTGGGGTAGCTTTACCCTTGAAAGGCGTAACAGCCAAATTTGTTGGACCCGTAAAGACTTATGGAGACGATCTGAACGATTGGAGCGCAGTCCTTCATCTGACTCATGGCAGCAATACGTTTCTCTTCACCGGCGATGCCGAGAAAAAATCAGAGGCAGATATGCTTGCAGATAACCAGACCCTTAAAGCAGATGTATTAAAAGTAGGACACCATGGCTCAGTTTCTTCTACGAACGCGGCTTTTCTGAAAGCTGTTGCTCCCAAATATGCGATCATTAGTGTAGGTAAGAACAGTTATGGGCACCCTGCTGCAACAATCTTAAATAGACTTGAAACAGCTAAAGCAACAATCTACAGAACAGATTTGAACGGAACAATTACTGCTGTAAGCGATAGTAAAAAAATTACTTTTATAAAGGTGAAATAATATGGAAAAGGGAATAATTGATCGGTTCGAGGGAAACATTGCTGTTATTGAAATTAACGGGATCACGAGAGAATTCCCTAAAGCTTCTTTACCAAAGGGAAGCAAGGCTGGAGATTGCGTAGAAATCGAAGCTGGAGAAATTCGTTTAGATACCGAGGAAACAACCAAGAGAAAGAAAGAAATAAAGGATTTAATGGATGAGCTATTCGAATAGCAAATAGAGTGAAAGGCCTGTTTTGATAGAGAGCAACACTTGTCCCTTTCGATAACCATCGATCCATCATACACTATACCATCCTAACACAATGGAGGTGTAATGATATGAGTTTAGAACTAAGTAACTTAGGACCCGGCGGGCCAGGTGGACCCGGTGGAATTGGAGGCCCCGGTGGTCGTTCCGGTGGTCGCTCTGGTGGTCGTTCCGGTGGTCGTTCCGGTGGTCGCTCTGGTGGTCGTTCCGGCGGTCGCTCTGGCGGTCGTTCTGGCGGTCGCTCCGGCGGTCGTTCTGGTGGTCGCTCTGGCGGTCACTCTTGCGGTCGCTCCGGTGGTCGCTCTGGCGGTCGTTCTGATGGTCGCTCTGGCGGTCGTTCTGGTGGTCGTTCTGGCGGTCACTCTTGTGGTCGCTCCGGCGGTCGCTCTGGCGGTCGTTCTGGTGGTCGCTCTGGCGGTCGTTCTGGTGGTCGCTCTGGTGGTCGCTCTGGCGGTCGTTCCGGCCGTCGTTAATAAGAATGCATATGCGGACAAAGGAAATCTCATGTACCAACGTACTGTTCCTACTTCTTTCCCGGGACAAGCTATCTAGTAATGGATAATCACAATGACTTACAGTGGTTAAAGTATGAGCTATCCTGTTACTGATAGTGTAGGTTCTGGAGCTGCATTTGCACTTATTATATTCGTCTTTTGGTTATTATCTTAAGTGCTGGCGGAATCTAAGCTTTCTTCCGCCCCTTTCCCAGCAAGGCTCATCTGAGCTTCGCTGGGATTTTCTTGTTCAGAGGCTCACTTAGTACATAAACATCTCTTACATCAGCGCAACATTTTCCAAACCAACCTCGTCTATAGAATTAACCATGGGAAATCTTTAACAACACGGAGGGACATTCATGAATCAAATTTTGAAAAAACCAATCACCCTGCTTTTACTAATCGTCGTTTTCACTATGACAATTAGCGGATCCGCATTCGCACACAGCAACCAGAGCAACAAGAAGAACAGCATAGACGTCGCTACTGCCGTAAGCTTAATTGTGAAAGGCTTAGATTTAAACCTTGGAGACTTAAGATTTATTAAAGCACCTCAAGTTAGCGACTACTTTTCAAAGATTAAAGATAATGCTCCTTATGCTCAGAGCTTCATAATCGCGGCTCATAATGGGCTTGGGCTGCCCAAAGATATTAATCCATCCGCAAAAGTAACGAAAGAGCAATTCGCTAAATGGCTTTTTGGAGCCATGAGCTATAACAAAGATTATGTATGGACACAGGTATACCAAAAAATCTCTGATGATAATCAAGTAACCAAAGAATATATGGATAGCATTCAGAAGCTTCTTAGCGCCAAGATCATCACACTAGACAACAAACAAAAGCTTTATCCAAAAAGCAACATCACAAAGTCCTTCGCAGTAACAGTAATCGAAAGAACAGCTAAATACATTAAAAATACCCAGCCTGCTGCAACACCGATACTTACTGACGTCAAACTAACCTCTGATAAGGAAACTGATGCTATTACACGAGTTACGATATCCGCGACAGCTCCTCATCCTGGCTATGGCATAGAGATAACAAGCATTAAATTCGAGAAGGGCACTGCCACTATTAATTATAAAACGGTGCTTCCTGATCCCGATAAGGTGTACATTCAAATAACTACCGAAGTGAACGCTGTCACCTATATACCGTCAAGCTACCAAGCTGTTTTAGGCAAGCAACAGTAGTCTCTAGCATAATAATAAAATCAGCGTTGCAGGAAAGCTTCCCTGCAACGCTGATTTTTTGCCTCCCATTACAGGCTAGGGAGCTCCCAATCGATTTCAGCCTGGCCACTGGCTTTAAGGAAAGCATTACATTGGGAGAAGGGCTTACTTCCCCAGAAGCCCCCGTAGGCCGACAATGGACTGGGATGCACAGAATTAAGGACAAAATGCTTTGACTGATCGATATAGCGCCCTTTATTCTGCGCGTGCTTACCCCACAATACAAAGGCAATAGGCTTATTTCTCTCATTAAGCAAGCTTATTATTCTATCCGTCATCTTCTCCCATCCCAGCTTGCGATGAGAATTAGCTTGACCCTCTCTAACCGTCAGCACATTGTTCAGCAGCAGCACTCCCTGCTTCGCCCAGTGCTCCAGAAATCCGTGCTCAGGCATTGGACAGCCAATATCATCCTGCAGCTCTTTGAATATATTTCTAAGCGACGGAGGCAGCTTAACGCCGGGCTGAACCGAGAAGCTTAGACCATGCGCCTGATTTGCCCCATGATAAGGATCCTGCCCCAGAATAACGACCTTAACATCCTCATAAGAAGTTAGCTCTAACGCTCGGTAAATGTCGCTACGAGGCGGATAGACGGTGTTCTCCAGATACTGCTCCTCTACTTTACGAACAAGCTCCTGATAGTATAGCTTCTCTTGTTCGTCACTCAACAATTTTCCCCACTCATTATCCAACCTTACTCGCAAGCTTCTATCCATACCTTCCACCTCTTTGCTCTTCATTAAAAATAAAGAGATACCCACTCAAGAACATCACGGGGTCTGTATAGCAAAAGAAGTTCCTCGGCTGAGGAACTTCACGATCATTCGTTAATTAAGTAAATGGTGCCGAAGACCGGGGTCGAACCGGTACGGTAGTCACCTACCGCAGGATTTTAAGTCCTGTGCGTCTGCCGATTCCGCCACTCCGGCAAGCAAATCAATAGTACATTTTTTTTCAATATTGCAGTTCCTGTGTATCGACAACGAAAATTAATATACCATGTTTAGGGAGCGATTGCAACCCTAAATTACTTCCTCTGCTATGATTTTTCACCCCACTTCCCACTTTCTCTGTTACATTATTTGGCTCAAAGCTTTAGCCTGAACATCTAACTTGCCAACAGCTTCGCCAATACCTGCAAATTCATCAACTGCTTGTTGAATTTGATGCTGACTATCGACTATTGCTCTTTGGGAGGTTTTCGTTCCCTCACTGACTCTATTAACCTGCTTGGAAATCCCCTCAACGGTGACTTGAATCTCTTGTGCCGCTTCTTGAACGTTCTTCGCTAACTTTCGCACTTCGGTTGCTACCACATTAAAGCCACGTCCATGCTCTCCGGCGTGTGCCGCTTCAATTGCCGCATTCAAGGCGAGCAGATTCGTTTGCGATGCGAATTCCCGTATCGTCTGCACAATGCGGTGAACGGCTATTGTCTGCTTTTCCAAGTCGTGAAGATAGTTTAGGTTGCTCTCATTGTCATTCATAACACGACCAATTGCCGAAGCCACTTGTTGATTGCGTGTAATACCTTTCTCTGTACGAATGAGTAAATTTTCCGCCATTTTCTGCAATTCGGTAGTTACTTGGTTTGTGGCGGTTTCCCGTGCTGTTATGTCAGTTGCTACTTTCAAGACTGCCACCACTTGTCCATCTTCACCGAGAATAGGCATATACGTGGCTTCAAGCAACAGAATAACACCTTCCTTTGACACTCGTGTGATTTTATCTTGAAATTTATTACCGCTTCTCAAGTTATCCCAAAGCGTCTCATAATCCGGACTTCTGACGAAATCTGGTGTACAAAATTTTCGATGATGTATTCCCGTCAGTTCTGACACCTGATAGCCCATCGCACGAGCGAAGTTCTCGTTTGCCCAAAGAACATCACCATGCATATTAAATTCAATCATAGCAAGTGATTGCTCTAATGCGGCAAGTACAGCCTTTTCATTCAGCACTTGCGTGGTAGCTATTTCCAATAACATATGCAGCTTCCTTCACTTGAAAATTTTTGGCGCAAAAGTATCATTTTCATGGAATCCATAGGTGTTATCTGCTACCAATTAGTTATTCTACAATAATTCTACATCAAATTGATACAATAATTTTTCGGCATCCAATAAAACAAAACACCCAACTTGGGGTGAAATGAGAAAATATCGAAGTTGCGAATGAAAAAAAGCCCTAATGTGATAAATTACCACACAGGACTTCTTATGTATTATGGGTTGATACTAACACTACAATAAGTAAACGTTAGTGGTGCCGAGGACCGGGGTCGAACCGGTACGGTAGTCACCTACCGCAGGATTTTAAGTCCTGTGCGTCTGCCAATTCCGCCACCCCGGCATAAGGAACATTGTTGTTTAGACATGTCCAAAGGGTGCGTATGTACTACGAATAATTCCAGGTAAATCTTAATGGTGGGCCTTGAGGGACTCGAACCCCCGACCAATCGGTTATGAGCCGACCGCTCTAACCAACTGAGCTAAAGGCCCCCGTCTCGGTCCAGAGAAAAGGTTGGTTGCGGGGGCAGGATTTGAACCTGCGGCCTTCGGGTTATGAGCCCGACGAGCTACCGGGCTGCTCCACCCCGCGACATTTTGCTTACGTCGCTCTTATTGGCGACAAGTAATAATATACAACATTACATACCCCATCGTCAAGAACTTTTTTAACTTTCTTTTTTTTCTGTGTTTGTTTCCTCAACTTGTCCCTTCGCCATTTCCGCCAGCTTCTGTATCATAATGTGCTGCGGCATGTGCATCAGATGCTCTAAGGGTACCTTCATATATTCCGCAAGCTTTACAGCCGTGTCGGCTGATAGTGGCATTCTCCTCATTGTAGTGCCTCCTTCATCCTCTATTTCCTAGGACTCAGCTTAGCACAGGATCGCCCTTGTTGCCAGCATAAACCGCCTAAGGTAAATAGCGCACCCCATACTTCCCTCTCCGTGAACGGAACACCTCGATCTCCTGAGGGACATCTACACCAAACACCCAGCTGTCGTGCTCCATTCTCTGAACAAGGCATCCCGCTTGAAACTTGCTGTCGTAAAGCCTCGACCAATAAATCCATTTCATCTCGTTCCCTCCGCTAGAATAAATTTTTATATTGTCTATAGCATGCGCGGACTTTACCATTTTGAATCGTCAAAAAAACTGAAGCGACCCTCCATTGTGGTGGATCGCTTCAGCTTTATATGATTGGTCTTATTCAGACGTGCTAGAAACAGCCTCTCCTGCTGCCTCCATTAAACGTTGCTTCTCTATTGACATGCCACCGTCGCCATAGACGTCATCGAAAATGCCGTCAATCTGCCCCTTCGGGTTCGCTTTAATTTTTTGCAGCAGATCGTTTCCTTTTGATTCCCATTGCGCTAGAGCTTCCTTAACTGATTTTTTCCCCTGAATAACATCTGAATAAGCTCTCGATGCTAGATCGGTCACCAATCTCAAATTCGGTTTTTCAAGATATAATGCTTGCTCTTTAGCAGAAGATTGTGGGAATGGTGCAGGCTTCATCTTTGTAAAAGCAGCTATATTGTATGTCATTCCTTCGCGTGGCTTAACAAAATCCTGACGAGTAGACATTTCATACGTGCTTCTGGATTTCAGCTTAGCCCATTCCTTACCATTCATGAATTTCACGAATTCCCATGCATCATCAGAATTAGCTGCATTCGCATTAATGCCAGATAAGCTGTTCAGATAAATACTTCCTCCGACTTTTTCATTACCCGGGTGGAATGGCATAGTAACAACATCCCAATCCAGCTTTTCAACTTTCAGCTTTTCGCTATTATCATTCATCTGCTGAATTTGGTTGATCAAACCATAATCGCCAACCGTCATTGCTACTCTACCGTTTAAGAACAATTGACCTTGGAAAGGGTTATACCTGTAGTTTTCACCCTGTGGTTGATCATACTGCATGTCATCCTGATGTGGTGTGACATGATCTTTATAAAGGTCTGTTACGGTTTTCCAAAGATTTTCCCATTGTGGCGTATTTACGGTCATCGTTTCGCCTTTGTCGTCGAACATTTTTAATTGCAACGGCGCGGCGAAATTTTGTACGTCCCAGAAGTTTTCACTGGATCCCCATTGGTTAAAAGAAAATCCAAACACAGCTTCTTTACCCTTGCCGGATTTCATTCGTTTAGCTAAGTTAAACACATCATCCCAGCTCATATTATCCTTAGGGGGCTCGACGCCTGCTTTGGTAAATAGCTTTTTATTATAATATAAGGCAGATGGACTAAAGGTTGGCGTTAAAGCATATAAAAATCCGTTACCCTCGTCTTTAATCCCTTCAACAACAGCAGGTACAAATTCATTTATATCCATCTTTTCATTTTTAAGCAATGGATCCAGCTGCTTCAATAGGTTATTAGAAACCAATTGACTCAGCATGCTCATATCAAAAATCATGACGTCTACGGGATTGGATCCAGTCATAATAGCTTTGACTTTTTCAAGCGGATTAGGCTGCTCTTGCTGCTTAGACTGATCGTCAAACTGCATTTCTGAGTAATCGATCGCCGGTACTACCTCGATATCAATTTTATCATGAGTCAGTTCAAACATATCAGTAAATTGCTGACGGAAATATTGCTCATCCTGCTTGCTTCCGTACATCGTTCCAATACGTAGTGTATGTCTTGTATCGGAGTTTCCTCCTTTACTTGTGTTACATGCCGCTAGTGTTGGAACTAATAAAGATAGTGTTAGACCTGTCATGACCCATTTGTGGATACGTTTGTTTGGCTTGCTCATGCGGACTGATCCCCCTCTAATGATTTCGGTTTTGTAATAACAATTTTGTCTCCATCAAACTCCATGCTTGCCTTGTCACCAATTGCTAATGCCTGCAAGTATTCTTTAGGAATCTGCAAGCGCCCTACCCGGTCTACGACGATATAAGCTTCGTGTATTTCCTCAGCGTTTTGACCCTCTGATAAAGGTAAGGATAGATCAAGATTCGGATTTCTTTTAATAAATTCAGTACTAGTTAAGCCATCACGTATGGCGACAACCCGGTCTACTTTTCCTGCAAGTGACAAGTCATGAGTAACAATAACGATTGTTAGCCCTAATTCCCGATTAAATCGGCGGAAAATATCCATGATAACATCCGATGTACGAGAATCAACTGAGCCTGTCGGCTCATCAGCTAGCAGAAGCTGTGGTTTGTTTGCAAGCGAGATTGCAATGGCTACCCGCTGTTGCTCGCCTCCTGACAGCTGCTGAAGCTTGTTGTGCATCCGATCCTTAAGACCAACCCACTCTAGCAATTGCTTAGCATATACGCGGTCCAGCTTGCCCGAGAACATCATGGGCATCTCAACATTCTCCAGCGCAGTTAAGAACGGTAGCAGATTGCGGGCATTATTCTGCCAGATAAATCCAACCGTATCGCGCTTGTACTTCACCAAATCCTCATCATTAACCTTGAGAAGATTCCAAGGTCCGACTTGCACCTGACCAGCGGAAGGGCGATCAAGCCCTCCCAGTATGTTCAGGAGCGTGGATTTCCCGCTTCCGCTGTTACCGATAATGGCCATCATCTCTCCGGGTTTAACGGACAAATTCAGTCCTTGAAGAGCTACAACCTCCAAGTCATCGGCTTTGTAAATTTTGACTAGACCTTCACAATGAATCATGGACTTATCGCTCCTCTCCGAGCTTCACAGCCTGATGAACCTTAAGTCGCCTAATATGTGTAACAAGGAGAGCAATACCAATACACATCATGACGGCAACAACGATATACAGCTTCATTGTATCTGCTGCATCGAATACAACACGGAACGGCGGAACCTGGTTCGCAGAATTATCTGTCGTCTGCAGGAAAGGAAGGAATAGAATACTAGTTAGCTTTCCAATTCCAATCCCAAGACCAATGGATAATCCAGCGGTAAAGACTTGCTCTAATAACAGCATGCCGGTCAATTGCTTACGCGAAAGTCCCATCGCTCGCAATATCCCGATTTGTACAACTCTCCTTGAAAGGTTAAAGAACCAGAAAAGGATATAACCCGCTAAGGTAACAATGATTGTAACCATGAAGCCTAAGCTCAGAATGCCGAACACGCCGCCTCTAGCAGGATGCTTGCTTTGTGTAACGAGCTCACTTCTCATGCTGTCGATAGATGCAATTTCAATTCCTTTATCTTGAAGCACCGGAATGATATCCGGAGTCTTCGCCCCTGGCTCCATCTTCAGCCACACATCATAAGGCATGATAGGAACTTGATCATAAATATAATCAAGGTTAGCAATCAGGAAAGGAGACTGATCGGGATACTGACCAGGCCAATAAGGGATAATATCGAGAATAATAAACTCAATTAATTGCTCCTGTATAACCGTAGATACCGTATCTCCACGCTTCAGATCAAATTTCTTTGCTACATTGGAGGATATAAGTGCCCCCTCTGAAACCTTGCCCATCCATTCCAAATATTTATAAGGACTCGTTGGGTACATATCCTTACGTAACCAACCTACACGAGCAAAATCGACGTTATCTATTCCTACTATTGTCGCTTGACCAGCGGTTTTACCTGAAATGGTGAGACTGCTTTTGGTTTGAAGCACTCGAGCCGCGTGCTCTACTCCAGGCAAAGTACGGAAAATCTCAAAAGGGGGCTCACTATAATTGATCTTAGTCGGTGTAGGACGCGATCCTTGCCCGCCACCTCCACCAGATCCACCGCCTGAACCACCATTACCGCCACCAGAACCACCACCCGAGCCGCCATTACCTGGTGATTTAGTCGGATTCTTATACTCCCCTTGCCCAATCCATACCGTTTTCACAATTACATCTGAACCATATTTGTACATCGTTCGCTCTTCAGAGTTTAATCCGATTGTACGAGCAGCAGAAGAATTATATACCCCTAGCCCTAACGTCAGAATAAGTAAAATCATGAGCGGGTAGTACGATTTAGAAGAACGTGAAAGCTGAGTAAGCGTCAAATAAAAGGAAACCGGCAAAATTTTCTTCCACATTAAGTTAAACAGCTTAAGCAGAAGTGGAAATAATCTTAAGAACACGAGTCCTGCTGCAAAAATACTGATTGCCGGTACAAAAAATAGAAACGGCTGTACATTTAACTGGTCGGTAGTTGCTCCTGTTGTGAATGACACCATCTGCCGTTCATTAAATAAATACCAACCGTAGCCTGCTACTCCTAACATGACTACATCTAAATACCATCTTTGCCAGAACGGCTTGCGATCTCCGCGTGCCAATTGACGTTTGTAATCCACGATAGAAGTACGTGTAAATACCAACGCCGGAATAACGGCAGCACCTATTGCAACGATTACAGCTGCAGCACCTGCATAGATGCTATCGGTAGAGAACCCTACCGGAATAGACTCACGGTCCACAAACTGTAGGAACCCGCTAGCCGAGCCGATACTCTTAGCCATGAACCATCCTATGAAAGGTCCAACCAATAGCGCAATGATGCCAAGCAATGAGCCTTCCAGCAAGAACAACATAAATACTTGTCTTGTACTCGCACCACGACTCCGTAATACCGCGATATCGGAGCGTTGCTTCTCTAGCGCCTGCTGAGAGTTCATCGTAATGAAGTAGAACACCATTGCGATCATAGGCGCTGCAAGCGTAAATAAAAGCGTCTGAAGCTGGATGCTTTGACGGCGGAAATCATTTAACATATCTGCAAATGATAGCTCCAAATGCGTGTCCTTAAGCTTCTTGTATACTTCAATATCGACACGGTTTAATTGGCTTGTGAGCGGAGAAAGCTGACTCGTCTTGATTTCGCGAAGATCGTAAGCTGAATACCAGCTAGCAGTTTGCATAGGGATTTTCAGCTTGCCAGTCAAATCCTCCACGAACGCAGAATCAGCGATATACATGTTACTCATTAGCCCTTCGAAGCCTTGATACCAATAAGGGCTATTTTCGTCGGTCGCTTTGAAAGAACCTACGATTTGTACTCTGAGAGTGAGATTAAGTCCTCCAGATATCGGATAGAGTAGTACATCTCCTACGTGCAAGTCATTACGGAATAGCGCTTCTTCCAGCATGACTGCTTGAAGTGTACCATCGGCCTCGGCGTGATCGGCAAACCACTTACCGCCAGCCATCTCTATTTGATCTTTCAGTCCGCTAAAGGCTGCAATCGTCAGCTTACGCGTCCGGCTTGCATCTACCTTCTGCGGATCCTCAGGAGACACCTCTGCGCTGCGCAATGACAAGCTGCGTTGGCTTGCTTCTAAAGGAAAGCCGATATTGCTATTTACATCTTCAAGGATATACTTATCGACTTTAGTAAAGCCGTCCATATCTGTCTTACCATCAGTAGACTGATATCGGATTAGCATAGATCCTGCTGGTAGCCCTTCGCTATTTTCCTTAAGCGATTGGGAAACAACACGTTTGAGGGCACCGTCGGCGTACATGGGGATACTCGTTGTAAAAGCGACTGCAACGAATAATCCTGCGAGTGTGCTAAGTGTCAGCCACCGCGTATTCCACATTTTGCGAAAGAGAAACCGAATAAGTGCATTCATCGTTTAGCGTCCTACGACTTTCTGTCCCGTTGTCAAACCATTCAAAATTTCCGCATCCGTTGATGTCTGTTGTCCGACCTCTACATCCACTTCTCTCTTACTGCCATCGGCTTCAGCGACCTGAACATAAGTTCTAGCACCAACAGTTCTTAAAGCTGCAAGTGGAATAACAATTGCGTTTTCCTTACGATTAACGATAACAGTAGCAGATAACCTAGTTCCCCTAGTTACCGTCTTTGGCAAAGCGCCTACATCGATTAGCATATATTTGCTTGGACTTTCGACGGAACCACCAGGTCCATTACCCCCATTTCCACCGTTGCCGCCATTACCACCATTTTCATTTTCAGTGGAAGGTAGTGGAAGCTGCTTAATCTTGCCTTTTAACTGGCCCGCATTGTTGATATCTACCCGGACCTCCATCCCCACAGTGACCTTCTCTAAGTCATCCTTTGAGAAGCTTGCAGTTACAACCAATTGACTAGGATCCGCTATAACACAGATAGTATCATACGCTTTAATCGCAGCGCCTTCTTGCACAGCTACGGCTACAACCGTACCACTGTATGGTGCTGTAAGTACGGCTTTATTGATATCTTCCTGCATATCAACAAGCGCCTGCTTCGCTTCCTCGAAAGCGAGCATTTTCTGTTCAAACTCTGTCGCTTCCATCTCATCTTTCTTACGCAACGTATCCTTCATCGTTAACTCGGTTTGCTTAAAAGCCAAAGTTTGATTGCGAAGTGTTTTCTTCATGTCATCGACATCAAGCTCGGCAATAGCCTGGCCAGCTTTAACTGTTTCTCCAGATTGTATGTATAATTTCTTGAGTCTCTTGCCTTCTAATGTAAAATATAAAGTTTTCTCTTGCGTAGACATGACCTTGCCTGACCCTTGTACTGTCGTTTCCAATGTCTTGGTTTCGACGTCGTATTTAGGCCTCTCAGAAATCTTCGGCAGCTCAATAGCTGACAAATCTTCCTCTTCCGGTTCGCTCGGGAGCAAGCTACATCCAGTTATGGCAACAGATAAAGCCAATACTGCAATAACCCCCGCACTCTTCCGGCTTCTTCGCCTCATACTCGTCTGATTACTTGACGAATACGCCATCCACCATTTCATAGACATGATCAGCTACCTCCATAATTGTAGGGTCGTGTGTAGTCATACAAATCGACACATTTTCATTAGCAACGATTTCCTTAAATACCTGCATAATCTGTGCGGCCATTTGGCTATCCAATTCCGCCGTCGGTTCATCAGCTAACAGCAGGCTGGGCTTATGGGCAATCGCTTTGGCAATCGCTACCCGCTGCTGCTCCCCCCCAGATAGCTCGAAGGGACGATGATGCATTCTTTTCGATAAGCCTACCAGATCAAGGCAGGAGGTAATTCTTGCTTTCCACTCCGCTCGAGGTGTTTTCGCCATTCTTAGCGACAGCTCGACATTCTCGTAGGCGGACAATAAAGGCAATAAAGCATACGCTTGGAAAATAAAACCAATATCCTTGCGACGCACCTCTGTGCGCTTATCGTCATTCCAAGTATGAAATGGACGTCCATTGAAATCAATTTCACCTTCAGTGGGCGTATCCAGTCCTCCCATTAGATTCATAAGCGTTGTTTTGCCTGAACCTGATCTGCCCCTGAGCATGACGAGCTGACTCGGAAACAGTTCTAGGTTTATCCCCTTTAATACGCGGATTTTCTGGCTGCCAACATCGAATGATCGTTCTACATTGCGAACAGTCAACAGCGGCTTCTGCACCGATTCCTTGATTACCGCTTCTGTCTTCTCCCCAGGAGCTTCAACTTTTTCACTGAGCTTTTCCGCAGTGGAGCCTCGACCCAACCAGGTCAACATTCCTTTTCCTCCCTTACCAATCTCTTCATTGATTATAACGAGAGATTATTAAGAAAAGTTACGGAAATATTAAACCTTTATCATTTTTTTAGGAGAAAAACATAATTCAAGCCGAAAAAACCTCCTATTCCCTCCAACATTTCAACATTTTTTGTTGAACCCTTTATAAGCATGATGATTTTTGTGTATTATGAAAGGATATACTTGCTACTGTGAGGAAGGTTGGTCCGATTGGAAACAAAGACGTCGTCATCGAATTTTATTAAGAGCATCGTAACCGAGGATATCGCTTCTGGTAAGGTCAAGGAAGTCATTACTCGCTTCCCACCAGAACCGAACGGCTACCTTCATATCGGTCATGCCAAATCAATTTGCCTTAATTTTGAGCTCGCAGCCGAGTTCAAGGGTAGAACTAATTTGCGTTTTGACGATACGAATCCTGTAAAAGAAGACATCGAATATGTAGAGTCAATTAAGGAAGATGTTAAGTGGCTTGGATTTGAGTGGGACGGTCTATTCTTCGCATCGAATTATTTCGGAGAAATGTACGATCGTGCTCTTATCCTCATCCGCAAAGGACTCGCATATGTCGATGACCAAACCGCGGATCAAATCCGCGAGACACGCGGAACGTTAACCGCTCCAGGACAAGAAAGTCCCTACCGTAATCGTTCCGTTGAGGAAAACTTAGAGCTGTTCCAGTCAATGAAGCAAGGGAATATCCCCGACGGTGGGAAAGTACTGCGCGCCAAGATCGATATGGCTTCTCCTAACGTGAACCTGAGAGATCCGATTCTATATCGGGTTGTTCACGCTCATCATCACAACACTGGTGATGAATGGTGTATCTATCCGATGTATGCCTTTGCTCATCCGCTTGAGGATGCTATTGAAGGTGTCACCCACTCCATCTGTACGCTGGAGTTTGAAGATCAACGTCCATTCTACGACTGGGTTGTTCGCGAGTGTGAGATGAAGTGGACCCCGCATCAATATGAGTTTGCTCGCCTTAACGTCACAAACACCGTGATGAGTAAAAGAAAGCTAAAGCAGCTTGTCGATGAGAAAGCTGTAGACGGCTGGGACGATCCCCGCATGCCGACAATATCCGGTTTACGCCGTAAGGGTTATACACCTGAAGCGATTCGTACCTTCTGTCGTGAGATCGGTGTAACTAAGAGCTACGGAATCGTCGACGAACGGATGCTGGAGCATTTTATTCGAGAAGATCTTAAGCTTAAAGCACTTCGCACAATGGCTGTGCTTCAGCCCTTGAAGGTTGTCATTACGAACTACCCAGAAGGACAAACAGAATGGCTCGAAGCGGAAAATAATTCAGAAAACCCAGAAATGGGCAATCGTCAAATTCCGTTCTCTAGGGAAATCTATATAGAACGTGACGATTTCATGGATAACCCACCGCCGAAATATTTCCGCCTGTTCCCTGGTAACGAGGTTCGCCTCAAGCATGCTTATTTCATAAAGTGTGAAAAAGTAATCCATGATGACAACGGAAATGCTATTGAATTACATTGCACTTACGATATTGAGACCAAGAGTGGCTCCGGATTTACCGGCCGCAAAGTAAAGGGTACCATTCATTGGGTGGACGCTTCCCATGCTGTTCCTGCACAATTCAGACTATACGAGCCGCTCATTACGGAGGAAGCCGATGATGACGGCAAATCTTTCTTAGAGCATGTGAATCCAAATTCACTTGAGGTTCTGGAAGGCTTTGTAGAGCCGGGGATGAAGGAAACAGCTGGCGGAGATAAGTTTCAATTTTTCCGTCACGGATACTTTAACGTCGATCCTAAGGATTCAACACCTGAGCACCCTGTTTTTAATCGTATCGTATCTTTGAAGAGCTCCTTTGTAATATAACGTTTAATAACAAGCATAAACTGCTGACGCCGTCCTTTCATGGCGCTCAACGTTTATGTTTGAGAATTAAGCTCCTGTTGCCCCTTTATCGGGAATGCAGGAGCCTTTTGTTAAATAAGGAGGTTTCAGCATAAATGAAGTCTAATGTCATGCGATATGTGGGCGGTCTCAGTGTAAGTCTGCTTCTTCTACTAAACATAGGCTGTGGTTTGACTGGAAAAGGGGGCGCCACTGAATCCTTACCGAATTCTTCAGCAAGCCCTACTGAATCTTCAACAACGACTCCTTCCGCTACTCCTTCCGCTACTCCTTCGACATCCCCAACAGTCCCATCTGCTAGCCCAAAGCCCTCGGATCAGGATGAGATCGGGCGCATAATTAAGAAGATGACCCTAGAGCAGAAGGTCGGTCAAATGATTTTGGCAGGCATTGATGGGACAACTATCGATAAAAATATGAAAAAAATGATCGACGAGCAACACGTAGGTGGCATTATTTTTTACAAAAACAATTTTTCCGGCCTGAATGGCTCGGTACAATTGGTAAATGAGCTAAAAGCAGCCAACAAGGGAAATCCCGCTCCGTTATTTATGAGTGTCGATCAAGAGGGCGGCAAGGTGAGTCGATTACCGAAGGACTTCGTAGCCATTCCTGATGCAGCCAAGGTTGGACGTACCGACAATGCAGAGCTTGCAAAGGAAATGGGCGAGCTTTTAGCCAAGGAGCTACAGCTAGTCGGCTTTAACGTTAATTTCGCCCCTGTGCTTGATATTAACAGTAACCCTAAAAACCCTGTCATCGGTACCCGATCTTTCGGCAATAATGCCAGTATTGTCACGAAAATGGGAATTGCAGAGATGAATGGATTAAGAGAAAACGGCACTATTGCCGTCGTCAAGCATTTTCCAGGTCACGGAGATACCGCTGTAGATTCTCATCTTGATTTGCCAATCGTTCAGAAGACAACAGCCCAGCTCGAGAAGCTCGAGTGGATTCCCTTTCGTGCAGCAATCGAAGATAAGGCTGACGCTGTTATGGTCGCACACATCCTTTTCCCTTTAATCGATCCAGATGCACCTGCTTCTTTGTCTAAAGTCATCATTAATGACCAGCTCCGCGGCACACTCGGATATGACGGAGTCGTCATTACAGATGACATGACTATGGGTGCCATTATCGATAACTACGGTATTGAGGATGCTGCGATTTTGTCCGTTCAGGCAGGAAGTGACATCATCCTTATTGCACACGGCTACAATAACACGAAGAAAGTGTTTAACAAGCTTCTTCAAGCCGTCGCCACAGGTAAAATAAAAGAAGCAAAAATCGACCAAAGCTTACGACGAATCCTAACGTTGAAACAGAAATACGACCTTTCTGATTCCCCCATTCCTGTCCCGGCCAAAGATGAACTACCGAACGACGCTATACGCCAATGGCTGAAGAAGCTTTAGAATAGAGGGAGTGGCCTTTCAGGTGCAGCCGAGACCACTCCTCTCGTTTCGCTCACCGTCTGGCCACTATCCCCTTCTCTCATGCACGACCACTATCCCCTTCACTCACGTATGACCATTATCCCCTTCGATCATGTATAGCCATTATCCCCTTCGCTCATGTATGGCCATTATCCCCTTCGCTCATGTATGACCACTATCCCTTTGGCTCACGTATGACCATTATCCCCTTCGCTCATGTTTGGCCACTATCCCCTTCGCTCATGTATGACCATTATCCCCTTCGCTCATGTATGGCCATTATCCCTTTGGCTCACGTATGACCATTATCCCCTTCGCTCATGTGCGACCATTATCCCTTTGTCTCAGTACTGTTCGCTTAATTTCCATCTACTGTGACTGAGCGAAGGGGATAATGGCTATAGGCTCAGACTTCTTGCATCATATCCATCTGCTACAACTGAGCGAAAGGGATAATGGCTATAGGCTTCAGACTTCTTGCATAATCTTGCATAAACTCCATCTACTACAACTGAGCGAAAGGGATATTGGATATAGGCTCAGACTTCTTGCATCATATCCATCTACTACAAATGAGCGAAAGGGATATTGGATATAGGCTCAGACCTCTCGCATCATTTCCACCTACTTCAACTGAGCGAAAGGGATATTGGATATAGGCTTCAGACTTCTTGCACACTTTCCACCTACTTCAACTTAGTGAAAGGGATAAGGATATAGGCTATGGAATTCCCACAGATCCTTATAATGAAGTAGCCCGGCAAAGAAAAGCTGCCCAGGGAAATTCCCACTGGACAGCTTTTCTTTACTTTAACGAGCTTCGACCTTACCTTTCCGGAATATTAGTGCTCCAATACCGAAAGCAATAACACCCCAAGCGCCTAATATAGCTATACCCGTCCAGAATTCGCTTGTTGCAATTCCACTACCGTACACCAGTCCATCCCTCATCCCATTAACGAAGTAAGTTAGAGGAAGTACATGCGACACGGGAACTAACCATTCCGGGAACCCACTGGTAGGAAAAAATACACCACTAAGGAACATCATCAAGAAGCTAGCAATATTTGCCATTCCCATATAAGCCTCTATCGACTTGCTGAATGATGAGAATAAGTAACCTATCGCATTAAAGGCCAGCGCGCCTATAAAGAAAGATACGACAAGTGTTGAGACATCCACATGTAGGTTCGCTCCGAATCCAAATACTCCGATTACAGTAAGAATAGTAATTTGAACGATACCGAGCACGAAACGGACTAGCATCCCCCCTATTCCGAAAAGGCCCATTTTTACCGGAGTCATCCGTAACCGCTTCAGCAATCCTTTACGGCGCATATCCACCATATCTACCATACCGAACAATCCACCTTGAGCAACTGATAATGCAATCATACCCGTAAGGAGAAAATCCACATAAGTTAAGTCCTCGCTACCATTGGAAACGGCATTCATATTTAACTTAAAAGTGGGTTGCACTTTAGCTACATCGAAGTTTGTTTGTTGAATAAATTGATCCAAGATACCTCTTATCGCTTGTGCATCAGCCCCATGCTCGTTTTCCTTGTTCACGACTAGTTCAACAGCTTTAATATCTTCCGTCTTTGGGAGGACAATAACGGCATCAACGTCTTTATCCTTTATCCATTTGTCGGCTTGCTCTGCGCTAACAGGCTGCTCTGATTTCCATTCAAACACAGGTACCTGGCGTAGATGTTCCTCCAGCATATTTGAGGTAGCATTGGACTGCTCTTTGACAACTGCAATTTTTGCTTTGAACTCGCTCGAGCCTCCACCGCCAAAAATAATCATGAATAAGACCATAAGAATAATGGGGAAGAAAAGATTCCAAAACCATACCTGCTTCTCTCGAAACATCATTTTGATTTGCGCGCCGAACAATTTACCTAATTGCTTCCCATTGCTCACCTTAGTCCCTCCACTCTTTACCGGTAAAGGCAATAAATACGTCTTCCAAGCTCATCTCGCGAATAGATACCTGTTCCACCCGATAGCCCTTTTCCTTGGTGAAGCCAAATAAACCATATAGAGTCTCCTCTGGCTGGATAGACCACAGTTTCAGTGCCATGCCTTCCCTAACTGTGCGTACAACTGTCGGCTGGGTTTGAGCGTGAAGCTCAGTCTGTATGGCAGCATCTTCACCATCAATGAACGAAAGACGAACTTCACGCTCTTTCGTCAGACGATCAATAAGCGCTGCAGGTGTATCTGTCGTTACGATACGGCCTTGGTCGACAATACATACCCGATCACTTAACTTCTCCGCTTCTTCCATGTAATGCGTTGTCAGTATTGTCGTTTTTCCGAGCTCTTTGAGCTTAAGTACAATATCCCAAATGTTACGTCTAGCCTGGGGATCTAACCCGGTCGTTGGCTCATCGAGAAAAATAATCTGGGGATCACTTATCATCGCAAGACCAATTGCCAGCCGCTGTCGTTGTCCGCCGGATAACGACTTCACTCTCTTGCTGCGGTTATCGTTCATGCTGATCATTTCTAGAACTTCATCTACCTTCTTTGGCCGCAGATAGAAAGAAGCGAACAAATCAAGATTTTCTTCGACGGTTAAAAGCTCAAATAAAGCGCTTGATTGTGGCTGAACACCAATCTGATATTTAATTTTATCTGCATCTGTATCCCAGTTCAGTCCATTGATGATAATCGTGCCGGCATCTGGAGCTATTAAACCTTCAATCATTTCCAAAGTTGTCGTTTTACCTGCTCCATTGGGCCCTATAATCGTAAATACTTCTCCCGCTTTCACTTCAAAGCTGATTTCTTCGACTGCTTTAACAGATCCGAATGATTTACGTAAGCCCTTTACTTCTAATAAGGACAAATGAATTCCTCTCCTTCAATTTTCCAATTAATCTATCTCAGCGATATTGTAGCTCAGATAGCTGCTATTCTCGACAGTCTAAAGCATGCTTTTGTACTCCGTCTCAAGGAGGAGAAGCATCGTTTATACGTCCGAGCTAATTCTACATCTTCCTCCAAAATTCTTCTTGAATCTTACATAAATGAAGGTTATAATCCACTTGGTTCTTCTAATATTTGGTTTTCCTGATATTTGGTTCTTGCTCTACTATTTCATTAATTATTCATTGGGAGAGAATTCATTTGGCTAAGCTTAATCGTCTTGTATTCGCGTTTGTTTTGGTTTTTGTTCTGATTGCACCAGCCTTAGCCTATGCAGAAAAGGAAGAAGTAGAAGAAATCAACGGGGAGAACCCCTACAATGCTGTCGTTGGCTCGGGGCAGACGGTGTCCATCGGAGCAATTGCCGATCTCACACTCGACCCTTCCATGGCCTATTTGGACGCCGAGAACACTAGAAAATTTCTAGACGATAATGGAAACATCTCCTCCGATAGTGACATAGGAGCTGTTTACCCCATGGATTCCAATTGGATTGTTTATTTTCAATATTTTGATGATGGTCACATTAAAGATGATGAGAAGGACAACATTGATGCTGACGCATTGCTAGAGAGTTATAAGAAAGGAACAGAAAATCAGAATAGCAAGCTTGAGAATCCCACTTATCACCTGTTCGTTGAAGGATGGGAACGTGCTCCAGATTACGATGAAGTCCAGCGGGCGTTAACCTGGACTTTACGAATGCATACAAGTAATAACGAGCCTTTATTAAATCAAAATGTCCGCATCCTTACCCGTGAGGGAAACATGTCAGTCATTCTTGTCACCGACCCTGGGCATCTACAAGAGGATGCAGCTTCCATGAAGCAATTGGTATTGGACAAGCTTAACATCAAACCTGGTCAACGTTATGAGGACTTTAATGAGTCTACAGACAAAAAGGCTAGTTACGGATTAACGGGTCTTATCCTCGGGGGAGCTGGCCTTGTCGTCGCCAAAAAGGCCGGGTTAATCGCTGTAATTGTCGTACTTGTCAAGAAATTCGGAATCGTTATCGTAGCTGCTGTCGCAGGCCTCTGGCGTTTCCTGAGAGGGAAATCGAACACTAAAAATAATGACAATAGAAATAATGAGCCATCGAATACTAGCCCTGACCAATCTCAGGATACCTCCGTTCCATCAGAATCAAATCGTATGTAGGTGATCTGCGACTAAATAAGAGGTCCTATTAGCGCTAATAAAGTCCATACATTATGATCGCACAAAAAAAGGTTGTCCCGTTGGTGTATAACACCTAAGGACAACCTTTTTATGTATTACTTGCCGAATGTTTGCGGGCTTTCCCGCCAAGCTTGCAATAGAGCAACATCTGTTTCACTGATAGCGCCACGACGAAGTGCTTCATCAACTAAAGCAGTATAGTTAGACAGTGTTTGAAGCTCTATTCCTTCTTCTCGGAAAGCTTCCGCCGCTGAAGCGAATTGGTAAGTGAAGATGGCCAGCACGCTTTGTACGTCACCACCTGCTTCGATAACCGCAAGAGCTGCCTTAAGCGAGCTTCCTCCAGTAGAAATCAAATCTTCGATGACTACTACCTTTTGACCTTCAGTAATAATACCTTCAATCTGATTTTGCTTGCCATGTCCCTTCGCCTTGTCGCGAATATATGCCATTGGAAGGTTCAGCTTCTGTGCTACCCATGCCGCATGGGGAATGCCAGCAGTTGAAGTACCCGCAATAACCTCCGTGTCAGGAAAATGGGTCCGGATCACCGTAGCGAAGCCTTCCGCAATAGCTTCCCGAATAGCCGGGTAGCTCATCGTTAAGCGATTGTCGCAATAGATAGGGGAAATGATTCCCGAGGTCCAAGTAAAGGGATCGTTAGGACGAAGATTAACTGCCCCGATTTCAAGCAGATTGCCAGCTATCGATGCTGGTAATTGTTCTACAGATATATTGCTCATTGTTCAATCATCTCCTTCAGAATGTTATCCAGCGCTTCCGCTGGGTTGTGAGAGGCTGTTATTGGGCGTCCAATGACGAGATAATCGGTACCCCCATCAACAGCGTCTCTAGGCGTTGTAATGCGCGATTGGTCCCCAACATCTGCTCCACGCGGACGAATTCCTGGTGTAACCGTAATAAACCCTGTACCGCACGCTGCCTTTATAGCAGCAACCTCTAGTGGGGAGGCAACTACGCCTTGCAGTCCTGCCTCGCGAGAAAGCCTCGCGTAATGAACAACGGCATCTTCAAGTTGACCTGTAATACCGATTTCTTTATTAAGAACGATTTGACTAGTGCTTGTCAACTGCGTCACAGCAATGACAAGAGGAGCATGCTGTGCATCTCCTGCTTCAACTGCCTCTCTGACACCTTCAGCTGCTGCATACATCATTGCGACGCCGCCAGCTCCGTGAACGTTAAACAGGTCAACGCCAAGTCTAGTAATACTACGTGCGCCACCGCGGACGGTATTAGGAATATCGTGCATCTTCAAATCGAGAAAGACTCGAAAGCCCCGTGACTTCAAATCTCGTACTATGGATGGACCAGCTGCATAGAACAGCTCCATTCCAACCTTCATCCAGCAGTCTCTGCCCTGTAATTGCTCTGCAAGTGCCAACGCCGCTGCTGCATCCGGTTTATCCAGAGCTACCATGATTTTGTTCGCTGCTTCCTTTAGCGTTAGTATTGGCACTATGAAGCCTCCCTCATTGACTCAAAGTTCATACAGAAGCCCGATCTCCATACGCTTCGCAGGAGATCGGGCAGTATTACGATTTTAGCTTTGGAATGCTGGCATAGGCTCACTGGAGAAGCGAAGTGCCTGTAGCATTTTTAACAATGCACTTACTGTATCTAATGAAGTCAAGCAGACGACTCCGTTCTCTACAGCTTCGCGGCGAATACGGAATCCATCACGCTCAGGCTCTTTACCCTTAGTAAGGGTATTGACCACGAACTGTGCTTGGCCTGTACGGATCAGGTCGACGATATTAGGCGAACCGTCAGACAGCTTATTCACACGACGAACCTTCAGTCCCGCTTTAAGGATGGCATCCGCCGTACCGCCAGTGGCGATCAGCTTGTAACCGAGATTGTAGAAGCCTCTAAGAATTTCAATAGCTTCGTCTTTATCCTTGTCAGCAACCGTAGCAATGATAGCTCCCGAGGTCGGAATTTTCATTCCGGAACCAATTAATCCTTTATACAAGGCTTTCGCGTACTGACGATCGCGTCCCATAACTTCACCCGTAGATTTCATCTCCGGAGTCAGCGTAGGGTCAACACGGCGCAGCTTGGCGAAGGAGAACACAGGAACTTTAACCGAAACGAACTCGTCTTCTGGCCACAAGCCCTCTTGATAACCTAGATCCTTCAGCTTGATACCAAGAATAGCTTGAGTTGCCAGGTTAGCCATAGGAATCCGAGTAACCTTGCTCAAGAAAGGTACTGTACGAGAAGAACGAGGGTTTACTTCGATTACATAAACCTTCTCTTGCCATACAACGAATTGAATATTGACTAATCCAATCGTCTTGAGCTCTTTAGCAATCTTGATCGTAATGTCAATTGCTTGCTGCTTAATATCATCGGATAGGGATTGCGGAGGATATACAGCGATGGAATCGCCTGAATGGACGCCCGCACGCTCTACATGCTCCATAATTCCCGGGATAACAACTGTTTCTCCGTCGCAGATCGCATCGACTTCAATTTCTTTACCTAGCATGTAGCGGTCGATAAGTACCGGATGCTCAGGGTTAATCGTGACTGCAATCTCCATGTAGGATAGCAACTCTTCATCGGAGTAAACAATCTCCATTGCGCGACCGCCAAGAACGTAAGACGGGCGGACAAGTACTGGGTAACCAAGCTTATCAGCAGCACCTACTGCCTCTTCAACTGTAGTAACCGTTGTACCTTTCGGCTGTGGAATGTCTAGCTTGCTTAACAAAGCTTCGAATTTCTTACGGTTCTCAGCTTCATCAATGCTTTCAAGTGAAGTACCTAGAATGCGTACGCCAGCTTTGGACAATGGTGCAGCCAAGTTGATCGCCGTTTGACCTCCGAATTGTACGATAACACCAATTGGCTTCTCTTGCTCTACAACATTCATAACGTCTTCGAAGAACAGCGGCTCGAAGTACAATCTATCTGAAGTACTGAAGTCTGTTGAAACAGTCTCCGGGTTGTTGTTAATAATGACGGCTTCATAACCCGCATTGCGGATTGCCCATACAGCATGTACCGTGGAGTAATCGAACTCGATCCCTTGTCCAATTCGGATAGGTCCAGAGCCCAGAACGATGATTTTCTCCTTCGTGCTCGGAAGAACCTCGTTCTCAGTCTCATAAGTCGAATAATAATATGGCGTAGTCGCTTCAAACTCAGCCGCGCAAGTATCAACCATCTTGTATACTGGCTTAATTCCTTGCTCTAGGCGGTGAGCGCGTACGTCAGATTCGATAGTGAGCGCACTGCCCGGATGTCCTTCGCTACGAAGCTCAGCAATTGCGCGATCCGTAAAACCATTACGTTTCGCAGCAAGCAATGTTTCAGCGGTAAGAACAGGCTCACGGCGGATAACATCCTCGAACTGAACAATCCGTTCGATCTTATCCAAGAACCACCAATCGATATTGGTTAGGTCTTGAATATGCTGCAATGTCCAACCACGGCGGAACGCTTCCGCTACTAAGAAGATACGCTCGTCGTCCGGTTTAACTAGTCGCGTAGTAAGAACTTCATCTATAAGCTCATTTGCGCCTTTCAGATAGAGGCGATGAACACCGATCTCAAGGGAGCGAACAGCCTTCTGGATCGATTCCTCGAACGTACGACCGATTGCCATAACCTCGCCAGTCGCTTTCATTTGCGTACCGAGCTTACGGTTAGCTGATGTAAATTTATCAAACGGCCAACGTGGAATCTTCGCTACCAGATAGTCTAATGTTGGCTCGAAGCAAGCGTATGTTTGTCCCGTTACAGGGTTAACAATTTCATCTAGCGTGTAACCAACGGCGATCTTAGCTGCCATCTTCGCAATCGGGTAGCCCGTTGCTTTGGAAGCAAGTGCCGACGAGCGGCTAACACGTGGATTAACTTCAATGACATAGTATTGATAGCTCTGTGGGTCCAGTGCGAACTGAACATTACAGCCGCCTTCGATGTTAAGTGCACGAATAATTTTCAACGAAGCCGAACGAAGCATTTGGTATTCACGATCAGATAGCGTCTGGCTTGGAGCCACAACTATGGAATCGCCTGTGTGAACGCCTACTGGATCGAAGTTTTCCATATTACAAACTACGATACAGTTATCGTTCGCATCACGCATAACCTCGTATTCCACTTCCTTCAGGCCAGCAATCGAATTCTCGATTAGACATTGACCGATCGGGCTATAACGAATTCCGTTAGTTACCGTCTCACGTAATTCTTCTTCGTTCGCTGCAATACCGCCGCCTGTTCCACCTAGTGTATAAGCAGGACGAACGATAACCGGGTAGCCAAGTCCATTAGCAAACTCGACCGCAGCTTCAACCGTTGTAACGATAACACTCTCCGGTACAGGCTGTTCTAGCTCACGCATAAGCTCACGGAACAAATCGCGATCTTCCGCGCGTTCGATTGCATCAAGCTGTGTTCCTAGAAGCTTTACATTTTCTTGCTCAAGAACTCCTGCACGGGCAAGCTCAACCGCCATGTTAAGTCCAGTTTGTCCACCTAGTGTAGGAAGCAAGCCGTCTGGACGCTCTTGACGAATAATTTGGGACACGAACTCTAGATTAATAGGCTCGATATATACTTTGTCCGCAATGTTCGTATCCGTCATGATCGTAGCAGGGTTGCTATTAATTAAGATAACTTCAATTCCTTCTTCTTTTAACGCTTGACAAGCTTGCGTACCGGCATAATCAAATTCTGCCGCTTGTCCGATGACAATAGGGCCGGAGCCGATTACGAGAATTTTCTTGAGGTCATTATTTCTGGGCATACTGCAGCTCTCCTCTCAGCGTCTCCGACAATTGTGCCTGGCGCGGCCGTTCAGGGTTGGCGATCTTATTATCACGAATCATTTCTAGAAAACGGTCGAACAGATAGCTGGAGTCATAAGGACCCGGAGCCGCTTCCGGATGATATTGCACCGAAAAGGCAGGGTAAGTCTTGTGCTTCAGTCCTTCGATCGTTTTGTCATTGTTGTTGATATGTGTCACTTCAAGCTCAGTTCCGACAACGGACTCTTCTTTAACCGTATATCCGTGATTCTGGGAAGTGATGAAGCAACGTCCGGATTCCAATTCCTTAACGGGATGGTTACCACCACGATGTCCAAACTTCAGCTTATCCGTGTCCGCACCACAAGCTAGTGCGAATAATTGATGGCCTAAGCAAATGCCGAAAATCGGATATTCTCCAAGCAGCGAACGGATTGTTTCAACGGCGTGCGGCACGTCTTTAGGATCTCCAGGGCCATTAGAAAGCTGGATACCATCTGGGTGCAACCGACGAATTTCATCTGCAGTCGTATCTTGAGGAACGACGACAACGTCACAACCACGCTTAGTCAATTCGCGCAAAATACCGCTCTTCGCGCCGTAATCAACGAGTACAATACGTTCCTTTTCGCCAGGGCTGGAAAATACGCTCTTTGTTGAAGTACGAGCTACTTGATCGCGAAGCAACGCACTTGTTCCAAGACGTTCCTTCAGCTCTTCTATCCGCTCATTACCCGTTGTAAGAATCCCCTTCATCGTACCGTGCTGACGGAGAATCCGAGTAAGCATACGAGTATCGATGTCGCTAATGCCGACAATGCCGTATTCCTTAAGTAACTGATCAATTGTATATTGTGCCCTCCAATTGCTTGGCACTGTCTCATGGCGACGAACCACGAAACCGTGTATATAAGGACGAATGCTTTCGAAATCATCACGGTTAATTCCATAGTTCCCAATCAAAGGAAATGTCATCGTCACGATTTGCCCACAATAGGATGGATCGGACAATACTTCCTGATAGCCTGTAATTCCAGTGTTAAATACTACTTCTCCAACAGATCCGCCCTCAGCGCCAAAGCCCTGACCGGTGAATAACGTACCGTCTTCTAACAATAATCTTGCTTGCATCCCAATCACTCCTTAGCGGTTAATGCCGTTCTCTTCTGTCCAAACAATCTTGCCATTAACCATTGTTAATGTTGGCCAGCCATATAGCTTCCATCCGGTGAATGGAGTGTTACGGCCTTTCGTGAGAAACGTTGCAGGGTCTACTTCCCGCTCGTTCTCCAAATCAATAAGGATAAGATCCGCCGGTGCACCTACTTCCATCGTTCCATAAGGAAGACGGAAAACTCTAGCTGGGTCGCTAGTCATTCTGCGTAACAGGAAGTCCAGACTCCAGCGTCCTGTACGAACGAATTTCGTATATAGCAACGGAAACGCCGTTTCAAACCCAACGATTCCGAATGGCGCTCTCTCCATCCCCCGTGCCTTCTCCTCTTCACTATGAGGAGCATGGTCGGTTACGATAATATCGATCGTTCCATCCTCAAGTCCTTGGATACAAGCTTCCACGTCTTTAGGCGTACGCAGAGGAGGATTCATTTTCCAATTGGCATCCATGCTATCCGGTATATGTTCATCAGAAAGTAGCAAGTGATGTGGACATACTTCAGAAGTAACCTTAACTCCAACTGATTTGCCGAGTTTAATTAATCTAACAGACTGCTCAGTGCTCACATGACAGATATGATAATGTACGCCAGTTGCTTCCGAGAGAAGAATGTCACGGCCTACATGGATGGCCTCGGACTCGTTAGGAATACCTTTAAGTCCATGCTTGCGAGAGAACGCGCCTTCCGATACTGCCGCACCTACGACCAGCGTGTCATCCTCACAATGCGCGATAATCGGCATGTCGAGCGACTTAGCCAGCGCCATTGCGTCTTTCATCATTTGTGCGTTTTGTACGCCGACACCATCATCGGTAAATCCAATCGCTCCCGCTTCCTTCAATGCAGCAAAATCTGTTAAATCGCGGCCGAGCTCGTTTTTTGTAATTGCAGCATAAGGAAGCACTCTTACAACGCCTTCTGTTGCCGCTTTATCGAGCACGAGGTTAATGGTTTCAGGAGTATCCATAACCGGACGCGTGTTAGGCATAGGAGCAATAACCGTAAATCCGCCTTTAGCAGCCGATTCTGTTCCGCTTGCGATCGTTTCCTTGTATTCAAAGCCAGGCTCACGTAGATGTACGTGCATATCAATAAGGCCTGGTGAGATCAGCTTCCCCTGAGCGTCAATGATTTTTGCTCCTGCTGTATCGGGCAATTCAATTCCGTAATGCCACTCAGCGATTAAGCCATTGTCCACTCGTACGTGTGCTATTTCCGCTTCACCTGTATCTGCACTAAGCTTCTTTGCGTTAATAATCCAGGTAGTCGACATTCTCTTTGGCCTCCTCTTCTGTTGTTTAATTAAGATGTTATCGTCCGATTTCCGCTTCACGCGGATGCAGGATCATGACACAATCGTTGTCGTCAATTTCGCTTAACGAAACATCTATCTGTTCGTGCCGAGAGGTCGGCACATTCTTGCCAACATAATCTGGGCGAATCGGCAGCTCGCGATGACCCCTGTCAACAAGTACAGCCAATTGTATGGATTGAGGTCTTCCACAGTCCATAAGAGCATCTAGCGCTGCACGAATCGTTCGTCCGGTATACAGCACATCGTCTACGAGTATGATTCGTTTATCTTTTACCAAAAGTGATAATTCTCCACCCGGTATGACTCGGATATCTTCTTCCGAATAAGGACGATCATCTCTGTATCCTGTTATATCCAGCTCTCCGACCGAAATCGGGTGCCCTTCAATATCCAGAATTCGCTCTGCTAAACGATGAGCAATATAAATACCTCTAGTACGAATGCCTATTAGGACACAGCCCTGAATACCTTTGTTCTTCTCAACCATTTCGTGAGCGATCCGGGTAAGGGCTCGTCGCATAGCGGATTCATCCATGATGACGCGGGAGTCTGACATATCAACCCCTCCTTCATGCGATAATTGCACATAAAAAACCTCCCTGCGTGTACGCAAGGAGGAATCAGTCAGATGAGGATATTCTCAGATTCGCACAACATGTCCATAACAGCAATACATTACGACATGTTAGGTCAAATAACCCGAGATATATGTCAACTCTGCGCCACCTTGCCAGTCTCTCAGGACTGAGTTAAAGGTACCCGTTCATTAACAATTATTATCCCATGTTCGACAGGAAGTGTCAAGGAAATCTGGCCTGTTAAAATTCAAACTTTACATCAGTCAGCCGTCTCTTAATTTCGTCGATGACGCGCGCCTCTTCCGCTTCGCCTTCAGCGATGAACGTTACGGAGAAACGGACAAATTTACCAGCATCCTCCCAAGGCACGGTGGAGATGAGCTTCTCACGAATTAAATATTGCGAGAAGTCTTCAGCAGACTCAAAGCGCTGTCCACCTACGATCCCTTTAGGAGCCTCAACGTATAAGAAGAAGGAGCCTTTAGGTTTCTCAGCACTAAACCCGATTTCGTTAAGAGCTGCAACGAGCTTATTGTGCCGGCGGGAATACTTCTCCGAGATAGCTTCAGTAATTGCCGGATTGTCGAGGCCATATGCCGCAGCTTTCTGGATAGCAATAAATTGTCCGGAGTCACTGTTATCCTTGACATCCCCAAAGGCTTTAACAATTAATGGGTTACCAGCAATAAAACCAATTCTCCAACCCGTCATATTAAATGACTTGGACAAGGAATGCAGCTCAACGCCTACATCCTTCGCTCCTGGCACTGACAGAAAGCTGAATGGCTTAACACCATCATAAGTAAGTGCCGAGTAAGGTGCATCGTGCACGACGACTACACTGTATTTTTTCGCCCATACAATGACCTTCTCGAAAAATTCAACCGTAGCCACAGCTCCAGTAGGATTGTTCGGATAGTTCAGGTACAGAAGCTTAGCACGTTTAGCAATATCTTCAGGAATCGCATCAATGTTGGGAAGGAAATTATTTTCCTTCGTCAGCTTGATGTTATACACTTCTCCACCGAGATATTTTGTGTGGGTTCCCAATACCGGATATCCAGGCACAGTCATGATCGTTACATCACCGGGATTGATAAACACTGTCGGAAGCATGGCCAGAGCAGGCTTTGCGCCGATCGTGTGAAGAACATCTGTCTCCGCATCAATTCCATCAACAGAAAATACATTTTTCAGATACCTAGCTGCAGCTTCCTTGAATTCAGGAATACCATTGTCAGCGTAACCGCGATTTTCTGGCTTAGCCGCTTCTTCTGCAAGCTTGGCCAAGATGCCAGCGTCCGCCATCTCGTCAGGCTCACCAACACCCATGTCGATCAATTCAACATCTGGATGTGCTTTTTTCGCCGCAGCTTTAGCTCTTTTAATTTTTTCGAACTTGTAAATATTCGTATCCTTGCCATAGTCCGCTCCACCGATGCGGCTTGCGAATTGATTCTGAATAAAGGTCGCCTGATATTTTTCTACACTCACGTTACGACACTCCCTTAAGTCCAATAGTATTACATACTATGACTTAAAAATCCGCTATCCTCCATGGATTTTTACGCAGATCATTTGCAGAAATCATCGCCGCTAGTCTAGAAACAATATTTAGCGTGTTCTAAGAATATCTAGTGAATGCTGCATGTCTTCCGGAATCGGGGTTGTAAATTCTAAATACTCCCCTGTGCGCGGATGTTTAAAGCCTAGCACCTCTGCATGCAGAGCCTGCCCTTTCATCCCCAACGTTCGCCCGCTCTTGCCTCCGTACACGGGATCGCCCACCAAAGGAAAGCCAATATATTTCATATGTACTCGAATTTGATGCGTCCTGCCCGTTTCAAGCTTCAATTCAAGCAATGTGTATTCATCGAATCGTTCCAGAACGGCAAAATGGGTAACGGAATGCTTGCTGTTCTTTTCGGTAACGACGTAAAGCTTCCGGTCATGATTAGCCCGCCCGATTGGCGCATCTATAGTCCCTTTGTCATGATGCATAACGCCATATACCAATGCAAAATATTTCCGGGTAACGGTGTGCTCCTTAAGCTGCTCAGCAAGCGATGCGTGAGCCAAATCATTCTTAGCTACCATCAATAGCCCAGAAGTATCTTTGTCAATCCGATGCACGATACCGGGTCTCATTACACCATTAATGCCCGAGAGATCCTTGCAATGGTAAAGTAATGCATTAACGACTGTGCCATTCGGATGACCGACTGCAGGGTGAACGACCATTCCTCGCGGTTTGTTGATGACGATAACGTCACTGTCCTCGTACACAACTTCTAGAGGTATATTTTCTGGCTGTGCCTCTAGCGGCTCCGGCTCTGGCATAACAACGACAATCTGGTCGCCTTCAGCAAGCTTGGAGTTCGCCTTCACTTGATTCCCATTGACACTAATAGCACCTATGCGAATCCATTCTTGTACTTGGGAACGGGAAACAGATTGATCCGCCAATTCCTCAGCAATATGCTTGTCCGCTCTTACTCCAGCTTGATGCTCCTCTACGATCCATCCAACCTGGTTACTCTCGCCTTCTTCAATCGAACTTAATGCCAAATCCTCAGACGGTTGGTTGTTCTTGCTGTTGTTCTCCATTGTCATGCGGTTTATTCTCCTGTTTCATAGTCAGTAACGCATCCAAAATAACTAACCCTACTCCAATACATATTGCGGAGTCAGCAAGGTTAAAGATCGGGAATGTATACGAACCAAAATTAAATTGCAGAAAGTCTACGACTTCGCCAAAAAGCGCACGATCCAAAAAGTTTCCAATAGCACCGCCTAGAATCATCGCAAGCGAAAACATTAGCAATGCACTTCCTGTGCGATAAGAACGGTGTAAGTACCACAGAATTCCAACTACTACGACAACGGTAATGATGAGGAAAAACCACCGTTGCTCCTGTAGCATACCGAAGGCCGCACCTCTGTTGCGAATGTGAGTAATGATAAAGAAATCTCCCAATACCGGAATTCTTTCCGTATTGAGCTCAACCGTACGATCAATTATTTTTTTACTCACATAATCGATCAGAAATACGACAATTGCTACTACATAATAGGCCCATACCGGCCAAATACGACGTTGCATCGGCTTTTTCCGCCCTTCATCTGTTTCTCCTGCGTGTTGATTTTATCACATTGCGCTAAGGAGCGTCCATGAACTGCAAGTAAATTACGACAGAATCTCCAAACTTGCCCGCACCATGTCATACGTAAAACGAGCCAAACTCGAGAAAACTACATCCAGTCAGAAAGATGAAGGGAGTGGACATCTTGCCTATTCCGTTAGATCAAGAAAGAATTCAGGCGCTTAGACGCCGTTTGCTACAGGAGCGAAGCGACTTAGAAGAGCGTGTTAAAGGTAACGGGCACTTTGGCTTAGCTGCGTCATTTCGTGATTCAACTGGAGAGCTTTCCGGTATTGATAATCACCCTGCAGATGCGGGAACGGAAATGTTCGAGCGTAGCAAAGACTTGGCTTTATTGGAAAAGGAGGCGTTCCGACTAGAGCGTGTTGATGCTGCGCTGGAACGAATGGATACTGGTGAATATGGACATTGTGTAACCTGCGGCAAATTCATTCCATTAGATCGATTAGATGCTCTTCCCACAGCGATCTATTGCTTGGAGCATGAGCCAAGGCAAGAGCCCTCTAACAACAGACCTATCGAAGAGGAATTTCTTTCGCCCCCGTTCGGACGCACTAGTCTAGACGAGCGCGATGATCAGAATGGCTTTGATGGCGAGGACGCATGGCAAATTGTAGAGTCCTGGGGAAGCTCTAACAGCCCTGCTATGGCAGAAGGAAATAACATCGACAGCTATGATTCCATGAGTATCGAGGCCGATGAAAACGATGGATTCGTCGAGTCCCTTGAAAGTTTTCTCGCAACCGATATTACTGGCCATAATGTCACGGTCGTCCGTAATCGCGCTTATCGCCATTATATGGCAAGTAACGAAGGTGACCACCTTCTTGAGCCTGATGAGCTTGTGGATGAGCAGTGAAATTAGCCGTTTGAGCTTTTCGGATGATGCAGCCGGGTCGAAGTAAATATTTTTCTCGAAAAAGCTTGTGATCGCCTCTTGAAGCCCATTGCCACCTTCATCAGGGCAATGGGTGGAGAGGACTCGACTTGAGAGATATTTATTTGCGTAGATTCGGATTATATTGAGCATTCATTTGTTATTTGTTATCAATAGGGATTAATTTCAAGCTGCCGCTGAACGATCCGAACAATATCCGCAATGTAATCGCCCACAATAGGCAAATTAAGTGCCCCGAGGAACTGCAGTAAATAAACAATTGTCGCCGCAAAAAAGGTAAATCCTAACGCAATACCAACACCACGCGAAAGTCCAGAAAGGAAATTTTTCCAAATTAGCTGCCATGGTCGTTGCATTAAATTTACATATTCCTTTAGCTGGGCCTTCTCCATATCAACGGAAAGACGTTCAAGCTTTTTCGTCAAAAATCCTAACGTCCCTCGTAATTCTTCCGCTTCTTCTGCCAGCCGATCTGTCGACTCTATTGTAGCTTCGGGAGACAGCTTTACTTTCACTTGATTGTGCTTATCTTTATTGTGCTTATCTTGATTTGAATTATCGCCCATATGTGCACATCCCTTCAGGCGTCCTTTCCTCAATATACCACAATTTCCCTCATACAAAACGAGCTCCCCCCGTGCAGCTAATTAAATGCTGACTACTGGGAAAGAGCTCGTCTTATTACTCTCTTTATTAAGTTAACTTGTTACAGGCTAAATTATGCTTCTGTAACGATAGCAATTCCGATGGACTTCTCACCGGCTTGCACCGTTTCCATACCTTCTGCTTGACCGAAGGAAACATGATTAACTAGAACATTTTCCTTCAATACATTATCGAATGCTAGAAGAGCCTTCTCTAGCTCAGCATCAACATCAAGCACAAGATCAACACGCTTCTCGATTGGTAAGTCCAGCTTCTTGCGAGTATCCTGTACTGCACGGATGACTTCACGAACCCAGCCCTCCTGCTCAAGCTCTGGTGTAATTTCAGTGTTAAGCGCAACCGTCACCCCACCGCCAGAAGCAGCTGCAAAGCCCATTTTCGCTTCCTTCTCAACCAGAATTTCTTCCAGCTCAATCGTTAGCGTTTCACCTTCTGCGGAAGTGAAGCTATATTGACCCGTTTTGACAATGTTGCGAGTTTCTTCATTAGTCAAAGTCTTAAACGCACTTTGAATCGGCCCAACGTATTTGCCGTATTTTTTCCCTGCAACCTTAAGATTAAGCTTGAGGTTAAAATTAACGAACCCACTATCATCGTTAACGACACAAATTTTCTTAACATTGATTTCATCCTTGATGATATCATCGTAGCCCGCTAGATCGAATTCCCCGCTTAAGGAAACAAGCAGCTCAGACAGCGGTTGGCGTGTTTTAAGGCTTGCTTCATTGCGGATATTCCGTGCAAGCTCAACCATATTTTTTGCCGTTGCCATATCGCGCTCAAGCTCCACATCAATAGCTGATTGATCCGCTTTCGGATAATCCGCTAGATGTACACTTCCTTCTCCGCCTAGGTTGTTATAAATATCCTCAGAGACGAACGGTACATAAGGAGCAATTAACTTGGATAGGGTCAAGAGAACCTCACCAAGCGTTTGGTAAGCAGATAGCTTAACGTCAGTGAGCCCGCTTCCCCAGAAACGATCACGCGAGCGTCGAACGTACCAGTTGGACAGCTCATCAACAAAAACCTCGATTGCTCTAGCAGGATTCAAGAAATCGTTAGCTTCCAACCCACGCACAACTTCGTTGATCAAAGAATTCAATCGAGATAAAATCCAACGATCCAGCTTGTTGTCCGATTTAATTTTGGCATGCTCTGAAGCTACATAACCATCAATCGTTGCATATAAAGCATAGAAAGCATGTGTATTAACTAACGTATCGACGATTTTGGATTTTCCTTCAGCAACAATTCCTTTGGAAAACCTTTTGCTGTTCCACGGAGCACTATCTGCAAGCAACGACCAACGGAATGCATCTGTACCGAACTCGTTGATGATTTCCCAAGGATCAATAACATTCCCCTTGGATTTACTCATCTTCTGACCGCTCTCATCAAGTACATGGCCTGTTGAGATTACTGATTTATATGGAGCTTTACCGTTATAAAGCGTGGATACCGCTAGCAAGCTGAAAAACCATCCACGAGTCTGATCGATACCTTCACAAATAAAATCAGCTGGATACTGCTGTTCGAATTTCTTTTCATCCCCAAAAGGATGGAAGTATTGTGCGAACGGCATAGAGCCACTGTCGAACCAAACATCAATAACCTCAGATGCACGGTTCATCACACCACCACAGCCGCAACGTAAATGAATAGCATCTACGTATGGCTTATGCAACTCGATATCTTCCGAAACTTCGCCAATGGCGAGCGCACGAAGCTCAGCTATGCTATGAGGTGCTTTCTCTGTTCCACACGATTCACAGGTCCACACATTTAGCGGTGTGCCCCAATAGCGATTCCGACTAATGTTCCAGTCAACTAGATCCTCAAGGAACTTGCCGAAGCGTCCATCGCGAAGATGCTCAGGGTACCATTTAATTGTTTTGTTATTTTCAATTAATTGATCTTTAACTGCGGTTGTTTTGATGAACCAGCTCTCCGTTGCGTAATAGAGAAGCGGTGTTTTGCAGCGCCAACAGAACGGGTAGCTATGCTCCACTTTTTCTTTGTGGTACAGCAGGCCACGCTCGGATAGCATTTTGACAATATCAATGTCGCAATCCTTGACGAAACGTCCTGCCAAATCCGTTACTTCTGCAATATATTTACCGGCGTTATCAACAACCATAAGCATCGGAATGTCGTGCAAGCGCGCTACGCGATAATCGTCTTCCCCGTGAGCCGGAGAAATGTGAACGATACCCGTTCCGCTTGAATCAGTGACGTAATCCGCGTCTATGACTCGGTATGCGTTTTCTACCTTCACGTAGGGGAATAACGGCTCATATACCGCACCGACTAGCTCATGTCCTTTTACAGTGCTTAGCGTCTCGTATTCACCCTTCATGACCTTCTCAGCCAATGCTGCAGCGACAATATAAACTTCGCCTTCTTGAAGGACCCTAACATAGTCCAGCTTCGGGTTCACCGCAAGTGCTACGTTCGCAGGAAGTGTCCAAGGTGTTGTCGTCCAAGCAAGAATGTATTCTCCGCTATCCTTCAGCTTGAATTTAGCAGTAGCCGTCAAATCCTTAACGTCCTCGTAGCCCTGCGCAACTTCATGCGAACTTAGCGTCGTCTGGCAATCTGGACAATATGGACTTACCCGATGTCCACGGTACAGCAGACCCTTATCATGAATTGTCGCAAGAACATGCCATACGCTTTGGATATAATTATTGTCCAAAGTAATGTACGGATCATCCATGTCAATCCAATAAGCTATACCTTCCGACAGTTCCTTCCATTGTCGCTCATACTCAAACACGCTTTCCTTACATTTCGTTATAAATGGCTCAATGCCATAATTCTCAATCTCTTGCTTGCCCGAAATGCCAAGCTGCTTCTCAACGCCAAGCTCGACCGGCAATCCATGCGTATCCCAACCGGCTTTACGAACGACGCGGTAACCCGACATCGTCTTGTAGCGACCGACGAAATCCTTCATGACACGACCGAGAACGTGACCGATGTGTGGTTTGCCATTAGCAGTCGGCGGTCCTTCGTAGAAAACGAAATTCGGCTTGCCCTCACGATTTTCGATTGATTTACGGAACGTACCGTCCTTCTTCCATTCGTCTAAAATGCGCTGCTCGCGCGATCTTGCTTTTTCTTTAACGTCGACTCTTTGCATATTCCCTCTTCCTCTCTCCTGACCAAGTAAAAACGACTTCGCCGTCCTTTGGACGACGATAGTTTAAAATAAAAAAACCCATCCCTGGAAAGGGACGAGGTTAGCTCGCGTTACCACCCTTGTTCCGTCTAAGTTTTCCTAAAGAAAGCTAGACGACAACTCGAAACGCAAAGAAAGCTAAAGGCTTAAGCCTGTTTCGCAACTATGCGTGTTCCCTTTAACGGTGGACATCCGGCACTGCTTAGTATCTACTTGATTTAAGTAATCAAGGGGTTCAGCAGCGCATCTCGGGGACGATATTCAGCACATTCCTCATGTTGGCTCGCAGCAATCGCCAACTCTCTGGATTTCAGATACATGCTTACTGCTTCCCGTCTGCGACATTCATATGGATTAATCTTATATCCCTGTTATACTTTTTGCCGAAGCATTTGTCAAACCCACTTTTTCATGTAAACAAAAAAAGGACCCTCTCAGGACCTTTTTTTGACTTGCTTGGAGAGATTAGGCTTCAATACCTCTTGGCTCACGGTTATCCAAGGAATCCCAACCATCTTGTGTTAGAAGCTCCATTTGCGTCTCAATCAATGCACGGAAACGCGCACGGTAAATGGTTGCCTGCTTTTTCAATTCCTCTACTTCCAAAGCTACCTTACGGGACTTGGAAAGAGCATCGTTGATAATGCGGTCGGCATTTTTCTCCGCTTCCTTAACAATTAACTGGGCTTCCTTCTTCGCGTTGCCCCTTAGTTCATCTGCAGCTTCCTGTGCGACAATAATGGTTTTGCTTAACGTTTCCTCGATATTTGAGAAATGGCCAAGCTTGTCTTGCGAAGCGGCGACCTGGTTTTGCAATTCCTTATTCTCGCGAATAATGGCTTCGTAATCCTTGATAATCTGGTCAAGAAATTCATTGACCTGATCTTCGTCGTAACCGCGCAACCTGCGGCTGAATTCTTTGTTATGGATGTCCAATGGAGTAAGTGGCATTGGCGCACCTCCTAGAGTCTAATAACCACGTAGCTTGTTCATTGACTGAATTCGACGCAAGCTGTGGAAATCCTCCTAGACTTCTACACAAATTTACCGACTCGCACTCGAACTCTGCCACTTTTTGACACGCCTTCCACTTCGAGCACCTTAAATCGACCAAAACCCTTCATCGAAACCATGTCACCTTCCCTCAATTGAAAAGAGGGATCCTCTACCGGCTTCCAACTGACTCGGCAACGGCCTGCTTTAATCGGAGCAACAATTTTCGTTCTACTCAATCTGAAGACATCGCTAGCTACGCCGTCAAGACGCATAGAAGCAACAGAGAGCACTTGCTCCACAAGCTCCACTTTAACCTCTCGGAGGTCAGCCAGCGGCCTCACAGACACATTCACGTCTATACGGTGAGCTTGCTTCATATGCCCCAGTAAGAAATTGCCAATATCTTCAGCAATAAGAGCATGGCAGCCTGACTCACTAACGTGTAAATCCCCGATTTTATCTCGTTTAATACCAAGTCCGAGTAAAGCACCTAAATAATCTCCGTGATCCAACTCCGAAATTCGGCGGTCATCCGAAGAAATATCCAAGATTACTATACCCATATCGATATCATCCAGCACCTTATAATCCGGTGCTACTATAGCTCGTTGACGTTCAGCCTTTTCGCTACCGCCGTTAAGTAGAACCTGTGCATCTGGATGGCGATTTGCAAGTGTAAATAAAATATGCGCTTGGCGTGGATCGAGAAAATCGGTCCGCTTCGTCTCATGACGTTCAGCGGCACGTTCGACCCACTCCCAAGCGCGATCCACAAATGCTTTTTCATCCGGATGAAAATGCTCGTATATTTCTTTATGAGACATAATGCACCTTCAATCTTAGAAAACGATGTTCAGAACTGCGATTAGCCCTTGAGCAAGGAACCCTAATGCAAAGAAAGCAATAATCGGCGATATGTCTAACATTCCGCCAATTGGTGGAATTATCCGTCTGAAAGGCTTTAAGTAAGGCTCAACTAGCTTACCGAGAAGCTCTCCTACGAAGCTTTCTTTAACGGTAGGCAACCAGGACATAAGTACGTAAATAATTAACATGTAGCGATAGATGGTATACAAGATCCAAATATATTCTTCTATTTGTTCCAACCTGGTGTCACCTCATTTTGGCGTAGTCATCGGCTTCCTCTTTTAGCATTTCCGTTATCGTTCCCGACACTTCCACCGAATCCGGCGTGCAGAGGAAGATGTCTGAGCCAAGCTTAGAGATATTACCTCCAAGCGCATAAACGGTACCGCTTAAAAAGTCTACGATTCTTATTGCTTGATCTCTTCTTACACGCTGCAAATTCACAATGACAGAACGACGCGATTTTAATTGATCCGCGATTTCCTGTGCCTCATCGTATGAGCGCGGCTCAGTTAGAACGACTCGAGCATTTTTCTGCGAATGAATGCTTACAACATTGTTCTTTCCTGATTGTTTACGTGAATCAAACGTAGGGGTTTCAATTTCTTGTTCCTCTTGCCCAGCCAGTCGCTCACGTTCTTGCTCCTGCTCTTGTTCCTCCTGCAAACCTAAATAATTCAAGAAGCGATTCATAACACCCATAACTATCCCTCCTCCATCTCTTCTTTCCCTACCAATACCGTTCCCAAACGCACCGAAGTCGCTCCTTCTTCAATCGCGACCTCAAAATCATTTGACATTCCCATTGAAAGCTCTAACATTGGCTCATCAAGAATGGACAACTCATTTAGCTTGTCTCTAAGGTGTCGAAGCGCACGGAAGATTGTTCTTGTTGACTCTGGCTCACTTTCATAAGGAGCCATAGTCATTAATCCAATAGGCCGAATCCTGTCATAACGCTTGATATCAAGAATGAATTGCTCGACATTTTCTGGGACCAAGCCCTGCTTTGACTGTTCGCCAGATACATTCACTTGCAAGAAACAAGGAACTTGTATATCAAGCATCTGTGCACGGTTATGAATGGCTTCAGCTAAAGAAAGACGATCTAAGGAATGAATGTAATCAAATTTTCCGATGACATCCTTTACCTTGTTTGTTTGCAGGGAGCCTATGTAGTGAAAAACAGCTTGCTCCTTTAACGCTTCCCATTTCGTTTTAGCATTCGGCCAACGGTTTTCTCCGATGTGGGATATGCCTTCTCTCACAACAGCCTGAGCCGTTTCAAGCGAAACGTACTTTGTGACTGCAATTATCTGTATGTCTTCACGTTTTCTGCCGCTTCTTAAACAAGCTTGCTCCAGCCGATTTTCTACGTCTCGTAGACGGCTCTGTAATGTCACGAAACGATCACCTCTATTTCCTGCCTAGCCAGCTCATCATTCGTCCTGCTACACCATTTTCCTTACGGTGGGAAAAGAACAGATCTGTACGACAACTAGTACACCATGATGACATTTCGATGCGGCTCGGCAAAATTCCTGCTTTTATCATAAGATGTCGGTTTAAATGTTTCAAGTCAAGGAGCGCACGGTCACTTTGTGCCTGTGGCTTTATAATCTCAGAAGCATCTATTGTTTGCTCACTTGTCGAAAAAGAGTCCAACAATGGGCGCACATTTTTCAGCACGGATTCATCCACTTCATAACAACAACCACCTATAGACGGACCAATAGCCGCCAGTAAATTCTGTGGCTGAACTCCATAAACTGCTTTCATTTTCTCAACGGTTTTGACTGCAATTTCAGAAACTGTACCCTTCCAACCAGCATGGGCTAGTCCCATACTATCGGTTACAGGATCATAGAAGTACAGAGGAACGCAATCAGCGTAATACATCGCCAGCAGCACATTCGATTCGTTCGTTATTAACGCATCTGTATGTTGTATGGCACTTTCTCTGTTCGCCCGGCCTCTCCCTATGTCCTCAAGGGTTACGACGTGCACTTCATTGCTATGGACCTGCTCCGCACATGTGAATGCTTCAAAAGACCAGTCCAGCTGTTCCATGACGTTTCTGCGGTTGCTTATTACACCGTCGGGATCATCCCCAACGTGAAGTGCCGTGTTATCAGATTGCCTTGTTGTAAAACCTGCGGTTACACCATTCAGCTCGCACCAAGATTGTAGCAATAACAGTGATGAAGATTTTTCATTGTTTAGTTGCAATTGAAACGGTTCCAAGAGCTTACACCCCCGTTCCCAGTTTACCATAGCTTAGCAATAATCGGAAGAAAGGCGCCGTAGCGCACTATCTTCCGGAATGTTCCCCATCCTCAAGGCGATATACCTTAGCATCGTCCAGTCTAACCAACACAACGTCCGTGCCTATTTTCACAATATTCCTCCACGGAATCACAACATCGTTACCCCCACCGAACATTCCAAATAAACGGGTAGATGTCGGTACCACGATGGAGTCAATTCTACCTTGACGTAAATCCAGCTCCAAATCACTTACTTGACCCAGCTTCTTACCGTCAACAATATTGATAACATCCTTCGTCTGAAAATCCGAAATCTTCATTCCCTCGCCCCCAATCACCCGGGCACTCGTACCCTATTACTAAATATATGAGCCAGTTTCGAAAAATGTACGAAGTTACCCAGCCCCTCAGCAACAATATATTAGCCACCATACCCAATTCACTTTATTAGCCCATTTGTAACTCCAGTGTATTATCTTCGTCCATTATCCCTGTCGCTCAGCAGATCCCTATTTTTCACCCCTTACAAGCACTATTCCCATCGCTCAGCAGAACCCTATTTTTTCCCCTTACAACCACTATCCCTGTCACTCAGCAGAATCCTATTTTTTACCCTTACAACCGCTATCCCCGTCACTCAGCAGAATCCTATTTTTCAACCCTTACAACCACTATCCCCATCACTCAGCAGAACCCTGTTTTTTACCCTTACAACCACTATCCCCGTCGCTCAGCAGAACCCTGTTTTTTACCCTTACAACCACTATCCCCGTCGCTCAGCAGAACTTCACAGCTCGTTCCTTATGCTAAATCCCCCTGTCATTTAGTCAAAAATATGAATAAAAACCCAACTAAAAAACTTGATCTTTTAACAAATTTTATGTAAAATAAAAACAGAACACATGTTCCCGTTAGGTGGTGGAGTTATTAATGAGCGATCTTATGACGTTTGAACTATTTACTCAGTCATTTGCTAGTGAGGATACTTGTATTCAAGCCTTATTTATTGCCCGATGGCCTGACGGATATTGTTGTCCTCGTTGCCTTCATAGGCAATTCTGTATAATTCGTTCTAGAAGATTACCGTTATATCAATGCAACTCTTGTCATTTTCAAACTTCATTGATAGCTGGCACGGTTCTCTCAGGAAGCCGGACTCCTCTTAGACTATGGTTTCAGGCCTTATTTTTACACGCACGCCCCCAAGGCATTAGCGCTAAACAATTAGCCTCTACCATCGGCACAACGTACAAAACAGCCTGGCTCATATGTCACAAAATTCGTCATGCTATGTCCTGCTCAGAATCCCAAGTGTTACTTAACGGACTAGTTCGTATTAATTGGGGGGTCTATGGACAACCTCATAATCCAACTATATTTCGTCATCCTCAAGAGCACCCCCTGCTTGCCGGCGCCTCAATTAGCAAAGACGAGGAAATGATAAATTTAGTTATTAAACAAGTACCAGATGAACATTTAATCTATGATCGCATCACTTCATCGGGCACTCATGCTTTTAGAAATCGATACGTTGACCCTTCAGCAAAAGAAGTCTTCGTTGTTAATTTGAAGTTTAGTCGGGATAGGTACAGACCATTAATTCAAATGTGCGAGCAAGCCTCCCAATGGATTAATAACACATTCAATGGAATAGGACCTAAACATCTGCAATCTTATCTAGATCAGTTTTGTTTCGGATTCAATAATTTGAAGCTGAAAACAAATATTTTTGAATACCTTGTGCAGCTTTGTGCAAATACCCCAACGTTAAATTACCCTTCATTGATTTGTCGAGAAAATAACTCCATAAAACATAAACAAGAGTATACCGGACTTCTCCAAAAGGTAAGTTGATTTCTTCGAATAACTTATTGTTAGTCCTACCGGTAGTTAAACGAAAAATTTCTGATAATAATCGCATTTCATCCTACCCGTCTAATTATTGCGGTTGCGGTTGCGGTTGCGGTTGCGGTTGCGGTTGCGGTTGCGGTTGCGGTTGCGGTTGCGGTTGCGATTGCTCACGGTCTGCTTGCCATCTGAATTATATTCGTTAGTTGCTAGGTTCGTAAGGTCAATTATTTATCACTGAACATTGGAATCATAACGGTTCCTATAGCCCCATCTAGTTTGGCTGTGGTTGCTATGACTCGGTATCTTTTAGCTGTATTGTTTCGCTTGAGTTTAGTGTGTCTCAATCTCGTTTGACTGGACATGGTATTACTCGATCTCTTTTAGCTGTGTTGTTTCGCTTGAGCTTGGTATGTCTTTATCTCGTTTGACTGGACATGGTATGACTCGATCTCTTTTAGTTGTGTTGTTTCGCTTGAGCTTGGTATGTCTTTATCTCATTTGACTGAACATGGTATGAGTCGGTCTCTTTTAGCTGCGTTGCTTCACTTGAGTTTGATATACCTCAATCTCATTTGATCGGACATGGTATGAGTTGGTCTCTTTTAGCTGCGTTATTATTTCGCTTGAGATTGGTATTCTCTGCTCTCGTTACTGGGATTGTTTCGTTTGATTTGATTCCGTATGAACGGTTTAGCATCGCTTGGATTTGTATGGCTGTTATTTTCTGTCTACGCGAAAGCATTTTACTTCCAATGGACTGAGTGAAGGGGATAATGGCTGTAGGGGCTGTGTAACCCTCTTATAGGCAGGGAGGGCTAGAGGGAGATAACACGAGACAGAGAGCCGGGAGACCAAAGGGCTAGGCGGTAGAGGGACAAATGAGCTGGGAGACCCGAGGACAAGGGAACAGTGCGACTGAGGAATCGGGAGACCAGTGGGCAAAGGAAGCAAGGTGCAAGGCGGTAAGGTGCATGGTGACGGCAGAGAGGCAGGGGGAGCGGCGCACACTCGAAAGAGCATGTTGGGCAACGAGACGGGAGCCGAACGAAGCTGAGCGAGGGGGATAGTGGCCATAGGGGGTAAAAAAGAGGATGAAAGCTATCTTCACCCTCTTATTGATGCTGTTTTAAGTTTTTACGTGCTTTTGCATTTGCTGAATGGCTGATTTCTCTAACCTTGAAACCTGAGCTTGTGAAATACCTATCTCATCCGCTACCTCCATTTGGGTTTTTCCTTCAAAAAACCGCATGGAAAGTATCATTTTTTCACGATCGTTGAGCTTCCTCATCGCTTCGCGCAAGGCTATTTCTTCGATCCACTGAGCATCCTTGTTTCGTTCATCACTGATTTGATCCATTACGAAAATCGGGTCTCCGCCATCATGATAGATTGGCTCGAATAAGGATACCGGATCTTGAATAGCGTCCAAAGCGAATACGATATCTTCCTTGGGCACATTCAAAACTTGGGAAATTTCTAGAATAGTGGGCTCTCTAGAATGCTGGTTTGTTAGCTGGTCCCTTACCTGTAACGCCTTATAGGCGATATCACGTAAGCTGCGGGAAACTCGAATGGGATTATTGTCCCTCAAGTAACGACGGATTTCACCTATAATCATAGGTACAGCATAAGTTGAAAATCGAACATTTTGGCCTAAATCAAAATTATCAATTGCTTTCATCAAACCAATACAACCGACTTGAAATAAATCGTCAACAAATTCCCCACGGTTATTAAAGCGTTGTATGACACTTAGGACCAAGCGTAAATTACCGTTTACTAACTTTTCTCTGGCGGAGAGCTCTCCTCGAGTTTGCAGTGCAAGGAATAATTCTCTCATTTCGGCATTGGTTAGAACGGGCAGCTTTGAGGTGTCCACTCCACAAATTTCAACTTTATTGCGGGTCAAGGCAATTCCTCCCGGGGAGCAGCATTAATGTAAAGTATCTCCGGGGAAGGGTTTTTTATTCCGCTTTTTGAGACTTCTGGTACAAGAGGGAAAAGTGTGAAATGTACGAATTTTCGCGCAACTTCTACACCATTTTATTAAATTCCTTACGCAGCCGCTTAATAATACGTTTTTCTAGCCTTGAAATGTAGGATTGGGATATACCAAGTAAGTCAGCTACATCCTTCTGTGTCTTTTCCTCCCCATCCGCAAGACCAAATCTTAATTCCATAATAGTCCGTTCTCTTTCACTTAGCTTATCAAGTGCCTTGTGCAACAATTTACGGTCGACCTGTTCTTCAATGTTACGATATATGGTGTCGTTCTCGGTGCCTAACACGTCAGAGAGCAAAAGCTCATTACCATCCCAATCGATGTTTAACGGCTCATCAAATGAAACCTCAGTTCGAGTTTTACTATTTCTACGCAAATACATTAAAATTTCATTCTCGATACACCGAGAAGCATAAGTTGCTAATTTAATCTTTTTTTCAGGGTCAAAGGTGTTAACTGCTTTAATTAGTCCTATTGCCCCAATTGAGACAAGGTCTTCGATATGAATACCTGTATTTTCGAATTTACGGGCGATATAAACAACGAGCCTTAAATTCCTTTCAATAAGCATAGCACGAATTGCTGCGTCTCCTGTTGAGAGCCTCTCAAGCAAATATTCTTCCTCTTCTCGGCTAAGCGGCGGAGGCAAAGCCTCGCTTCCTCCGATGTAGTAGACCTCTTCGCTTTTCCACCCAAACCAGAATAACAGGCGATAAAAAGATAACTGGGACTTTAATTTCATGTTAACGAACATTTCTGCTAACCTCCTGTCACGCAGGCTGAGATGGAGCCGACGATACAGGCTCGGCTTTTGCCATATCCGGATGGACAATGGCTTGATAAGTTCCTTCGGAAGACAAAGTGCCTCCATCTAAACCAATGAGAACCCGGCTCACTCGAAGGGGGGTATGTCCTTCCCGAGATAACAGCACAATATCGGGTTTTATGGCCAACATAAGACGAGTGTTGCCATTAATGGCACGATAGGGAATAAGTCTAAGTCGATTTCCCCAAGGGTAACCTTCGGTATGATCTGTATCCATTTCAGCGATAAGCTTATCTGGAGGCTCAGCCTTTAACCGCTCGGACCAGCCTGTTGGCAATTCAGCTTTCCAAATAGCAGCTTCCATTATCATGACGGGAATGCGGGTCAAAGGGTCGTATAAACGGTTTCCAGTATCCAGTAGAGCTCTAACAGCCCAGCTACCACTTTCCACCTTGATTTCAATGTCCCAAAACAGTTGCTCCAGCTCCTGCCGCCTTACACGGGTTTCCGATGTACTCTTAAACAACCAAAATGACAGCGAAAGGGCTACTATGTACAAGCCCAGTTGCATTTGCCAGTCGAGAATAAGGCCACCATCTGCCGTATATTGCATCCCCCTCCATGGCGAGTCTGCGGATTTCAGTAAGTAGCTTAGCCCAATTACCCCTCCTAGCGTGGCGAAATTCACCAAATAAAAGGCTCCAAAATTACGAATGAAGGCTAATGGACCGCCATACCCGAGCGCAAGCAACACCATTATGAGGGAAATTAAAACCTTGGCGCCGAAAGAATACATGTACGGAAAGTGAGCCCAAAACATCGCAGCCGCATAAAATGCACCTAAAAATGCTCCTGCAAACAGGCGACTACGCGACGGTCGAAGATGGCGTACTTTTGCTGTTGCTAGCAGTACCATTCCATCAACAGCCAGATTGTTAAAGAACACCAGATCAACATAAACGATCATATGATTACCCCCCACCCTAAGTCGCCCGTAAACTCTCTAATTGCACAGGCCGGGATGGATGAACCTAGTATAATCGCTTTGATATTCGGAGTCTGTCTAATCTTGCCGACCTTCAAAACCTTTTTTTGTCGATATAAGTAAGCCAAATCTATCACTAAGAGGTTATTCAGAAATGGATAAGCGTGAATACTTATACTTACTGAATAACACAAAAAAACCCCGATTCCACAGCTGGGAATCGGAGTTTAGCAAAAGATGTTATTAATCATTTATTAAATCTAACGTTCTCCACGAGGACGATTTCGTAAAAATGCTGGAATGTCCAGTTGATCACTTGATAGATTTTGATTACCGAAAGGGCGCAGATTTCCTGCTTGACGAGTTTCTCCAGAGCTTGAGCTTGTTGCTGTCTCTGAGGAAATAGGTGGAGCAATAGGTGCGGCAGTACGACGAGTTGGGCCTTTATGTTCAAACCCGGTAGCAATTACGGTAACTTTAATTTCATCCTTCAAGTTATCGTCAATGATAGCACCGAAAATCATATTAACTTCCGGATCAGAAGCAGAAATAACAATTTCCGCAGCTTCATTGACTTCATAGAGGGATAAGTTAGAGCCGCCAGTAATATTCATAATAACACCACGAGCGCCTTCAATGGATGTTTCCAATAATGGGCTCATGATTGCTTTACGCGCTGCTTCCATCGCACGATTCTCACCAGATGCCATTCCAATACCCATTAACGCTGATCCACGTTCAGACATAATTGTCTTAACGTCCGCAAAGTCAAGGTTTATCAAGCCTGGAACGGCAATTAGATCGGATATGCCTTGTACAGCTTGACGTAGAACGTTGTCAGCTTCCCTGAAGGCTTCAAGCATAGGCGTTTTCTTATCTACGATTTCCAATAGTCGATCATTAGGAATAACGATAAGAGTATCCACTTTCTCCTTCAGTGCTTCAATGCCAAGCTCTGCTTGTGCAGACCGTTTACGTCCTTCGAAAGTAAAGGGCCGCGTAACAACTCCAACGGTAAGAGCTCCACATTCTTTGGCCAGCTCGGCAATAACAGGAGCTGCTCCAGTCCCTGTACCGCCACCCATACCAGCAGTAACGAATACCATGTCCGCTGAACGAAGTGTATTCGTAATAAACTCACGAGACTCCTCAGCAGCCTTTTTACCTACATCCGGATTAGCCCCCGCACCGAGTCCTCGAGTAAGCTTGTCCCCAATCTGCAGCTTTTGTTCGGATTTCGTTAAATGCAATGCTTGCGCATCTGTATTAACAGTAATAAACTCGACACCTTTAACGCCGTTCTCGATCATTCGATTTACAGCATTGCTACCGCCGCCACCAACTCCGATGACTTTGATTTTTGCAAGTGGTTCCATCTCAAAATCAAACTCCAACATAATTTATTTACTCCTCCTTGCTTCGCATGAATGGTTCCTAATAAGCGGCGGCTTAAATGAATTCCTTGAACATGTTTTTGAACCATTCAACTATGCCAGGTTTGGATGCCGTACTCGCACTCGTACTCCCACTAGCTTTGGCTTTAGGAGAGCGTTTGGTTCCAACTGCGCCGCGTGTTCGAACGTATTTGGTTACATATTGAATCATGCCAACACCACTGCTGAAAGAAGGGTCTCTTACACCGATGTAATCTGGCACAGCAATTCTAACATTGGATTCCAACTCAATATGAGCCAATGGAAGAACGCTAGGTAAAGAAACAGATCCACCAGTTAGAACGTACCCATTAATTTTTTCAAGATATCCCAGTCTTTTCACTTCTTGACGGATCATCTGAAAAATTTCTTGCATACGAGGCTCAATAATGTTGGCTAAATCTAATTGGGAGAATTCCTTCTCCATATTACTGCCAACCCTCATCACCTTAAACTTCTGGTCATCTGCAGAATCCTCCGTACGGGCACACCCATACTTCAGCTTAATTTTTTCCGCATGTTCCGTCTGGGTCTTAAGTCCGTAACAAATATCGCTAGTCACGTAATCTCCACCGATCGGGAGCGTAGAAACCGCTGCAAGACTTCCTCCCTCGAAGATTGCAAGTGTAGTAGATCCTGCACCAATATCGGCAAGAACCGTACCCATCTGCTTCTCGTCTTTGGTTAAAGCCATCATTCCTGATGCTAGAGACATAAGGATAAGGCCAGAAATACGTAGACCCGCCTTCTCAACACATCTCATCAAGTTATGTACAGCTGCTTTAGTACCTGTAATAATCGTGCATTCGACTTCGAGTCGGACGCCAATCATGCCGCGCGGATCTTGAATATCCGCCAGCCCGTCTACTAAAAATTGCTTAGGAACAAGTCCGATGATCTCTCGTTCAGGTGGTAAGGCAACCACTTTGGCAGCTTGTAAAACACGTTCAATATCTTCCTCGCCAATCTCTCGATCTTCGTTGGAAACAGCGACGACTCCGTGATTACTTTGCAATGCAATATGATTGCCGGAAATCCCGACGTAAACCTCGCTAATTCCAATGCCGACCATGCGCTCTGCATGATCAACGGCATTACGGATGGACTGCACGGTTTGGTCAATATCTACAATGGCGCCTTTACGGATTCCATCGGAATCTGCAGATCCTACGCCAATGATGTTAATGGCCCCGTTGCTAATCTCCCCGATAATCACCCGGATTTTCGATGTTCCTATATCCAGGCTGACAATGAGGTCATTGTTACTCAAACGGTGGCACCTCCCGTATTGATGAAAGTGGCTGCGTACAAGGGATGCTTCCTCTACTTATTCCACATCCACGAGGTTTTCCCTCTTTTTTCAACATTTTTTTTAGTAGCTTATTATATTTGATGAAAGGCTCTCAATAATTATCCCCTTTTCACCCGTATATGAAAGTTTAGCATTCTTTTTGTGTATTGAGTAGTGTCCTTTTCCTTAGTTTTATCGGCTTATTGAATTACATCTGTTACATTTTCTGCTGAATACGGCAAATAAGTGTCTGCTTCCAACATAATAATCTTACCAGGCTCCCGATTTTGCACAATATCACTAAGATAGGTAATTTTATCCGGCAACCTTTCTACCGTTGTTACGACCTCAAAACGGGAACGGGTAAAGAGCTTAATCCGGTTAGGGTACGCCGCTGAAGGAGCAGGATGAATTTCCGATAAATCTGCAAGAAGATAGGCTGGAAGCTCATTTAACACTGCGCAAAGTGCATTTAAGATAGGATCATTCGGCTTCCACCCAGAAAGTATTGGCTTATCCAGCAAATGGCCTTCTGGTATTGTTAATGACAATCCATTAGAAAGTATTGCAAGCACCTTACCATCTGCTGCAAGCTGCACAGCTACTTGTGGATATTCCTTAACCTCTACACGAAGCACACTTGGAAATTTTTTCGTTATTTTTACACTCTCAATAGGTTTTAGCGAGCTTACTCTTTTCTTTAGCTTCCCCGTACCCGGTACAAAGAAAGAGTCGCCTGGAGCTACCCCTAGAGCCTTCGTCACTTCTTCTTTGGTTAAATAAACCATACCCGTTACTTGAATTTCCGAAAATTTAGCTAGCGGGGAACGGAAAAACAACACGATAAGAACAATAATCAGGAGAGCAATTAATATTCTAAGCCATTTTTTTTCACGTCGAGTTTTCGGAACCTTATCTTCCCGTTTAAGTGCAGGTATTCGTTCGGTCATTATCCGCCCCCCTCTCTTCTATCTACCTAAACTACTTTATTCCTCGAGCCTACTTACTGTAGGGCACCTCTCGCGAGGTGTGACGGTGCGTGATAGCTTTCAACCTCGTACGAACTCTATCAAGTCTTGTCCCTATTATTTAATAAAAAAGCCCCGCGCGGAAGAAAGCTTCTGCGGCGGGACGTATCACCGTTAGCTATAAACCCTGCTCTTGTTAACCTCGCGGGTAATATTCCCACCAACCTGTTGGAACATCTCTTCTATTCGATCATATCCACGGTCAATATGGTGCACCTGCTCCACAATTGTGCGGCCTTGAGCGGCCAATCCCGCAATGACAAGCGCTGCCCCTGCTCGCAGATCGGTTGCTTCGACTGTTGCACCGTAAAGCTGAGGAACTCCTCGAATAAAAGCATTGTTCAAGTCGACCCGTATATCGGCACCCATACGGCACAATTCATCGACATGCTTAAATCTACCTTCAAAAATCGTTTCCTTCATCACACTTACACCATCCGCTAACGCTAAAAGCGTCATGACCTGAGCTTGCAGATCGGTCGGAAACGCTGGGTATGGTGAAGTTACAATACGGTCAACCGCAAGTGGGCGATGTAACCCACCTACATTTATTATATCATTGCCTACCTCAATTTGAACACCTGCGCGTCGTAGAACGTGAATGAGAGAAGTCAGGTGTCCAGGCTGTGTGTTTTCTAAGGTAACTTCTCCTCGAGTTGCGGCAGCGGCGACCATAACAGTGCCGGTAACAATTCGATCTGGAATAACCTCAAATTCACAGCCGTACAACGAGCTCACTCCGTCTATCGTAATCGTATCGGTGCCAGCCCCTTTTACCTGTGCACCCATCTGATTAAGGAATTGCTGCAGATCCTGTATTTCAGGCTCTCTTGCTGCTCCAATGATTGTTGTCCGGCCTTGAGCCAAAACAGCAGCCATCATCATATTTTCTGTAGCTCCGACACTAGGGAAATCCAAGCTAATTTCGGCTCCAATGAGACGACGGGCAGAGCAAACGATTCTGCTGCCCTTTTCTTCTATATTCGCACCAAGTGCCGCAAGACCGCGAAGATGTAAGTCAATCTTTCTTTCACCGATAGCACATCCTCCAGGCTGATAAAGCTGAACTTCTCCGAAACGCGCTAGAAGTGGCCCCATCAAGAACACCGAGGAACGCATTTTACGCATCAGCGTCTCCGGAATGTGAGAGGATGTTGCGACTGACGTATCAACCGTCACCACCGTATCCTGATGTCGGGCTTTACACCCGAGATCCCGCAAAATGTCCAGCATGACCTCAATATCAAGCAGCCGGGGAACATTTCGGATTGTCACTTTTCCTTCCGAGAGCAAGCTGGCGGCCAAAATCGGCAAAGCGGCATTTTTGGCGCCGTGGATACGAATGGTGCCCGAAAGCGGATGTCCGCCTTCAATCACCAAATTGTCCAAGGGTTTCACCTCCGGGTTACCGCTCACCCAACATGAGAACCTCCGGCACTAATAATATTCCATAGGTTTGTTCAATCTTTTGTTGAACTCGTCGCATGAGGGTGAGGACGTCCTCAGCCGTTGCACCACCGTGATTAACGATAAAGTTAGCGTGTAATTCAGAAACTTCAGCAGCACCCTCCCGTAACCCCTTCAATCCCGCCGCTTCTATTAGCCGTGCTGCGTGATCATTAGGTGGATTGCGAAAAACACTGCCCGCACAAGCCATTTGAAGCGGTTGAGTACGCAGTCTGCGGTCCTTAAAAGAAGCAAGCGCCGCCGCGATTTCCATGCGGTCTCCGTTAGCCAAACGGAATACCGCACGAGTAACAATACCCCGCCGTTCATGTAAAATGGAGTGCCGATAGGAGAATCCCATCTCCTCATTCCCGAGTACTGCCCGACTACCGTCTTCCCAGATAATGTCGGCTGACTGTAGGATACGTGAAATGTCCGAACTATGCGCACCAGCATTCATGTATACGGCACCGCCAACCGTTCCAGGAATTCCTCCCGCGAATTCCAGACCAGTTAGCCCTTGCTTGCCGGACATGACCGACAGCTTGATAAACGAATACGATGCGCCCGCGATCACCGTTTCGCCCTCAAAACGTACTTCGTCGAAACCGTCACCTAGCTTAATGACAGCTCCTCGAACCCCTTTATCGGACACCAAAGTATTGGAGCCCCGACCGAGCACACACCAGGGTACACCATGGCGATGCAGCAAAGATAACGATGCTGCAAGCTCTTCCTCAGTTCCTGGGATTAGAAATAGATCCGCAGGTCCGCCGATTTTCCAAGTCGTATATCCAGCGAGCGGCTCATTTAAGCGCACATGGCCGATTCGTGCTTGTTCTAGCTCAGCGACCAACTGTTGCATGGCTTTATCCTCCTTGCAAGTCCTTCAGGGCTGCACGTTGCCGTCGTTACTGGTGCTTTAAGAGCGACAGTCACGATCACGCAGTATCTTATGACAACTGGGCGGGGGTGGTGACAAATGCCCACTAGCAAGCTATCTGAAGGACAAGATGAATTTATCTTTTCCGGTTAACCCGAGTAATCTGATCATATATCGCACTAGCTGCTCCCGGCATCCCTAATTCACGTGAGGCATGCGCCATCAAGCTTCTTCGAGCGCTATCGCCCATAATCGCATTAATATGACTATATAATAGCCCGCCTGTTAAATCTCTTTCTAGAATCATCTCAGCGGCTCCTGCATCTGCAAGGCTTCGAGCGTTCGGCTCCTGATGATTATTCGTCACATTGGGCGAAGGAATCAGAATCGATGGAATACCTAGCGAAGTAATTTCCGCAAGAGAAGAAGCTCCAGCGCGGCTGACGACAAGCGATGCGGCTGAAAGAACCTCAGGCATATTGTTAATATAAGGAACGACGTGCACTCGTTTGGCAATCGTAGAAGGCAGCTGCTTCATTTGCAAGGAAGTAGCTTCGTAAAATCTGTCACCTGTCACGAACACAAAATGAACCTGAGGCAAATTTGACACCATCGGCATCATCTCTGTCAGTGCATCATTGAGTGCTTTAGCTCCCCGACTTCCACCTACGATGAGAACAAAAGGCGTACCTGGATTAAGCCCTAAAGAGGCAAAGCCTCTGTCACGCTCAGCATGAACGACTGCTGACGCGCAGGGATTCCCTGCGTGTATAACATTGGAGCAACGATCAAAGTACTTCACTGACTCAGCAAAGCTTACCGCAACTGCATCCACGTAGCGACTTAAAAACTTATTTGTAAGCCCCGGTATCACATTTTGCTCGTGGATTAGTGTTGGAATACCAAGCTTTGAGGCTGCGTATACAACTGGTCCACATACATATCCTCCAGTACCTACAACGATATCTGGTTTAAATTTTCTGAGTAACTGCTTAGAGCGACGAACACCTTGAACAAATCTTACGACAGTCTTCACGTTCTCCCAAGAAAGAGAACGACGGAAGCCTGTAATCGTAACATCCTCGAAGGCAATTCCTTGCTCCGGCACGATTCTGCTTTCTAATCCGCGACTCGTCCCGATGTATAGTAGAGACGAACCGGGTTGTCTTTCCGTTACCTCGCGACCTATAGCTAACGCGGGGTATATATGCCCTCCCGTGCCTCCTCCGGTCAACACAACACGCATAAACGTCACCTCGAATAACGGGATAAATTAAGTAAAATGCCAAGCGCCGTCAACAACAATGTCAACGAAGACCCTCCATAGCTAACGAGAGGCAAAGTGACACCCGTAACCGGCATCAAGCCAATAACGACACCAATATTGATTAAAACCTGGACTGCAAATATACCAACGATTCCAGTAGCCAGCAAGCTTCCAAACGGATCTGAAAGTGTAATAGCCGTTCTCATTCCTCGCCAAATAAGTAGCAAAAATAATAGAATGAGCAAGGCCCCGCCGATAAAGCCAAGCTCTTCGGCAAGAATAGAAAAAATAAAATCCGTCTGCGGTTCCGGTAAATAATTATATTTCTGACGGCTCATTCCTAGTCCAAGACCGACCAGCCCTCCCGGACCTATGGCATAAAGAGATTGAATAGACTGGTATCCGGCGCCAAGCGGGTCTTGCCAAGGATCTAAAAATGCCGTTATTCGCTGTAGTCGATAAGGGGCAGCTGCTATTAGCCCAACTAGGCCAAAGACACCTATCAAAGCTAATCCCCCAAGATGGGCGAGTCTCGCGCCCGCAACATAGATGGCCAGCAAAGATGCGCCAATCATCACAGTGCCTGTACCTAAGTCCGGCTGAATCATAATAAGCGCGAACGCCGCTCCGATAATGCTCAACGGTGGAAGTAGACCCTTTGTAAAATGGGTAATCTGATTTTGTCTTTCTGATAGCAGCTTCGCCAAAAATAAAATCATCGCTAGCTTCATAAACTCCGATGGCTGAATACCAAATGAACCGATGCCCAGCCAGCTGCGGGCTCCGCCCCTGACTACGCCAAGGCCTGGTATTAGAACGATAACGAGCATTCCAAAGCAGACAAGTAAAGCTGGTCCCGCCCATTTCTTCCAGAAGGTATAATCTACATTCATCGTAATGAACATAGCTACCAGACCTAAGACAGCGAACACCAATTGCCTTTTCACATAGTAATAGGAATCTCCATAATCATGAAAAGCTGCGACAGCGCTAGCGCTATACACCATGACCACGCCAATGGCCAGTATACCAAGTGTAGCGGCGATCATCCAAACATCAGGAACGGAACGAGTTTTGGCCATGAACCGGGCACCTCACGGTAAGCAGAAGTGGGGACAAGCCCCCTTCTACAACGTATGCGCCGATTGCTTAAAAATGCGACCCCGATCCTCATAGGAAGAGAACATATCCCAGCTAGCACACGCAGGAGACAGGAGAACGATGTCTCCAGGCTCAGCCATGGCTGCTGCTTCCTCTACGGCACGGCGAAGCGTAAGCTCAGCGTTATCTATAGGTTCGACGACTTTAACGTTCGTTAAACCAGATAAAGCTGCTACTCTGCCAATCTTCTCTCTTGTTTCGCCAATTGCCGTTAAGCCCTTGAGCCTATCTCGGAAAATCGGCAGAAGCTCCATGTAGTCAGAGCCCCGGTCCAATCCACCTGCGATAAGGATCAGAGGGGATGGCAAGGATAAAATCGACATTATCGTCGCTACCGGATTAGTTGCTTTGGAATCGTTGTAAAACTTTACACCGTTGAAGGTTCCAACATATTCCAAACGGTGCTCCACACCGCGGAAATTGCGTAGCGGCTCAACCAGCTTCTCCGGCTCAGCCCCAGCTGCTAGAGCAATCGCAATTGCTGCTAACGCATTCGCTGTATTATGACGCCCCAGAATGCCTAGCTCATCGACACGAATAATTCTCTGCTCTATTCCTTCTGGACTGCGATGGATGATCCATCTCTCAAGCTCGATTTCGCCTTCTTCAGGACGAACGGCCTGGTAGGGAGGATCAACCATAACACCTTGCGTCAATAATCGCGTTAAAGAAAAAGGTAACAAGCTGGCCTTAAACCTTTTCGCCAAACGTCGGCAGGTTTCATCGTCCTCATTGTAGATAGCCACATCTTCAATCGTCTGGTTTTCAAACATTTTCGCCTTAGATTCGACATAATCCTCAATGGAACCGTGGTAGTCCAAATGAGTCTCCGCAACATTAAGCAAGCATGCGACACTCGGTCGAAATCCAGAGGTTCCCTTTAACTGAAAGCTGCTTAATTCCGCGACAAGCCAGCCTTCCGGCGACACTTCACTAACAGCTTCACTTAGAGGCCGCCCAATATTACCTGCAACAAGCGGTTTAAGTCCAGCAGCCTCCAGCAGCACTCCCGTTAAAGTCGTCGTAGTCGTTTTACCGTTGGAGCCAGTAATACCGATAATTGGAGCCAAGGAAATTTGGCCCGCAACCTCCACCTCGCTTACTACCTCAACCCCAAGCTGCTGTGCGACAACGATCGGTTCTGCCGTATAGGGAATGCCCGGGTTCTTGACTAATAACGCCGTCTCACGAGTAACAAGCCCTTCTGGATGGCCTCCGCACACAACAGAAATGCCCAAAGCCGATAGTTCATCAGCTTCAGGGCATAGATCTCTTGCCTTCATATCGTTAACAACGACGTCAGCGCCAATGCTATGAAACAGCTTGGCAGCTGCAACGCCGCTTCTTGCCAAGCCGAGAACGACGACATGCCGCCCTCGGTAGGATGTAAGTTGCATCATCACGTTATAGCCCCTTTTTCGAGGCGACAAATCGTAACGCAAGCGTTATATTATTTGCCGCGCTTAGCTTACCTTATATAAGAGTAACCCGACTCCTGCTAACAGTAAACCCGCAAGCCAGAAAGTCGTAACAACCCGCCACTCCGACCACCCCGAAAGCTCGAAGTGATGATGGATCGGACTCATTTTGAAAACCCGCTTACCACGTGTTTTGAATGAGGCAACTTGAATGATAACAGATAGCATCTCGATGACGAATACACCGCCAATAATAACGAGCAGCAGCTCTGTTTTCGTTAGAATAGCGACGGCAGCAATACCGCCTCCAAGACCGAGTGAGCCCGTATCTCCCATGAAGATCTTTGCAGGATGCGCATTATAAACAAGGAAGCCTAGAACCGCGCCCACGACTGCTGCGCTAAATACGGCTGCTTGTGGCTGCGTAGCCTCCACTGCGATAACAGCAAATGCTCCAAATGCCAAGGCGCTTGTCCCGGACAACAGCCCATCAAGACCGTCCGTGAAATTAACTGCATTAGTCGAGCCCAGAAACATCACAACAACTAATAGGTAATACGACCAGCCAAGATCGAAAGACCAGTCTGTGCCTGGGACACTAATGACGGTGCTGTGATCCATATGATACAGAATAAAGCAAAAAATGGCAGAAAACAACAATTGTCCAATTAGCTTCTGCTTCGCGGTCAAGCCAAGCGAGCGTTTAAAGACGATTTTAATATAATCATCCAAAAATCCGACAAGACCGAATCCCATGCATGCTGTTAGCAATGCCCAGTATTCTGGTCCTTGATCTGCAAACTTCAAGAAGGCGAGAACTAGAGCAACTAAAATAATAATGCCGCCCATCGTTGGTGTGCCAGTCTTCTTCAAATGGGATTCAGGTCCATCTACTCTTACCTGCTGTCCAAATTTGAGCCTTCGCAGGAGTGGAATAAATAAAGGTCCGAATAAAACTGAAAGTACAAAGGAAACTCCTAATGTCCAAAAAATTAATGTATAGTCCATTCCGTTACTCCTTGGCTCCTTTCTGCAGTATGGATACGATTTCTTCTAATCGCATTCCTCTGGATGCTTTAACGAGTACTAAATCTTCAGCTTCCGAATGCTCGAGTAAATATTCGGCTAACGAGTCCTTATCTGGAAAATGCAGCACATTACCTTCACGGAACCCAAGTGTCGCTTCCCGATAGGTTTGCTCCGACAAGGGACCAAATAGGAGAACGTAGTCTGTCTTCGATTCATTTAGATAACGCCCGATTTCTCCATGAAGCTCAACCTCATCCGTTCCTAGCTCAAGCATATCGCCCAGCACGATCCACTTGCGGCGATAGCCTGATAGCTCAGCAACGAGATTAATAGCCGCCTTAACGGATGTCGGGCTAGCATTATAAGCATCGTTGAGAATCGTTGCTCCATTCTTCGCTGCACTCCGTTCGATACGCATGCCCGTTAGCTTGGTGGATTTGAGCCCTTCACCAATGCTGGCGAACGATATATCGAACAATCGCCCAACTGCAACAGCGGCAAGAGCATTCACCGCATTATGCCTACCCGGCACTGGCAGCGTGTAGCTCGTATCCGCATCCCCTGCCACGGAGAACTGTGTTCCTTCAGCTGTAACCCTAATATAGCGGGCTATCCAGTCATTATCCGAATTTTCACCAAAGGTAATTAATTTTATCTCTTTATCAAGGTTCAACGCAGCAAGCTCTTCAGCTAACAGCGGCTCATCACCATAATAGACGAGTTGGCCTCCCGGCTTCAACCCGTCTGTAATTTCGAGCTTTGCACGAGCAATATTTCTTCGAGACCCAAGGTGGAGCAAGTGGGATTCTCCGATATTCGTAACAATTGCCACGTCAGGCTTCGCCAAAGAGGATAACAAAGAAATTTCCCCTCGTCCGCTCATCCCCATTTCCAGTATGAGTATTTCTGTGTTACTTGCTGCACTCAAAATGGTAAGCGGCAGACCGATATGATTGTTATAATTTCCTTCTGTTTTATGTACAAGAAAACTTGTCGACAAAACGGAGGTAATTAAGTCCTTAGTTGTTGTTTTTCCATTGCTCCCTGTGACTGCCACAACTTTAGCCTTTAAGCCATTATTAAGATAACCAACAGATAGAGCTTGTAAAGCATTTAACGTATTATCCACTAAAATAAAAGGTATATCGATATCTGTTGGAGTGGGGATGCTGGCATTCCACAAAGCTGCAGCTGCCCCGGCATCCACTGCCTTTTGAACATAATCGTGCCCGTCGAACCGCTCTCCCTGTATAGGTACGAACAATTGTCCCGGCAATATTGTACGTGTATCGGTTGAAACGCCCGTTAATATGTTGTCACTCTCGTCAGAATAGCTGCGAATTCCTTCCGCGCCACTCCATTCGGCTACTTCGCGAACCGTTGCCTGCATCACTGGCTTCGACTCCTTATCGCTTCGCCTGCTATGAGACGATCATCAAAATCATGGGTAACCGCACCTATTATTTGATAGGTTTCGTGACCCTTCCCCGCAATCAATACTACATCGCCAGAGCTTGCCATATCAATCGCTTTTTTAATCGCTTCGCGCCTATTAGGCTCTAGCTCGTATCGGTCAGATGACAGGCCCGCTTCCTTTATGCCCACTTCGATATCGCTTAAGATAGCAAGCGGATTTTCTTTACGAGGATTGTCGCTAGTAACAATTATTCTATTAGCTAGCTCGGACGCGATTCGGCCCATAATGGGACGCTTTGTCGTATCGCGATCTCCTCCACAACCGAACACACAAATGACATCGCCAGTAGCTATCTCATTAACGGTTTTCAGAACATTTTCCAGTCCGTCAGGAGTATGAGCATAATCAACGATAACGGCGTAAGGCTGCCCTTCATTCACAAGCTCCACTCGTCCTGGCACTCCGGCAATCTTCTCTAGACTTTTAATAGCCCCATCCAAATCGATGCCTTCACACAATGCTGCCCCTAAAGCAGCTAAAGCATTATATACATTGAATTTACCAACTAACCTCAGGCTGACCTGACGCCTACCTAGGAAGGAATCTAATACAAAAGAAGTTCCACTAGCTGTTATCTTGACATTAGAAGCTCTAAGATCGGCTTGCTTATCAATTCCATAGGTCATAACCTCAGAAGCTGTATACTTCGCCAAACGGGTAGAAGCTTCGTCGTCATTATTGAGTACTGCAAAAGTTCGCTCTAAAGGATTATTGGAGTATGTATTGCCAAGTCTTGAAAATAAAAGTCCTTTTGCTGCTTCATAAGCTTCCATTGTCCCGTGATAGTCAAGGTGGTCTTGTGTGAGATTTGTAAAAACAGCTGTTCTGAAGCTACAGCCTTTGACTCTTCCTTGATCTAGTGCGTGGGAAGATACCTCCATGACACAGCGCTCGGTACCAGCAGAAACCATTGAATGAAAGATTTGCTCTAGCTCAAGCACATCTGGTGTCGTTCCCGACATAGGAAAGCTCTTACCCCCGTAACGGGTTTCAATTGTACCAATAACCCCTGCAGATACTCCTGCATCAGACCAAATCTGCTCAATTAAATAACATACCGTCGTTTTGCCATTTGTGCCTGTAACCCCGATTGGGTGAAGCTTATGAGACGGTCTACCATAGTAAAAATCAGCGATTAACGCAAGAGCTTGCCGAGTATCCGGCACAATGAGCTGCTTGGCTGATACAGGCAGCTCATGAGTCGTAACTAGGGCTATAGCTCCTCTTTCCAGAGCTTGAGCCGCATAATCATGTCCATCTACTGTATGCCCAGGCAAACAGAAGAACAAGCAGCCAGGAACAACCTTACGCGAATCGACTTCCAAGCTTTCAATGCCTACGTGTGGATCGCCGATTATTCGAGCTAGCAATAGCTGCTGGGATAGTTCAAGTAAGTTCATAAGAAACCGGCCTCCTATCGACCTCATCTACAATGTACACTCATTATCGTCCAATATATCCTCATCATTCAAGGGGAAAAACTAACTTTAGTCCCCTGCTCCTAAATAAATACGGATGACCGAACCTTGATCAACCCGCGTCCCTGCTGCGGGGGCTTGACGTACAACGGTCGTCCCGCTTCCAGAACTTGCTAAATGAAAGTTGGAATTCATGTCCTCATAGATGTCAGATACTGTCTTACCTACTAGATTCGGCACCGTAACAACCCGTGGCTCTCCGCTGCCATATTTATATTCCTTCTCCACTTGATCAGTCGAAGGCTTAACCCCCATGAAAGGTAAGGCATCTGCCATAATATTATGCACAATCGGCGCTGCGACAACCCCCCCGAACTGAATACCTTGTGGATTATCAACGGCAACATAAACGATTAGCTGAGGATCATTGGCAGGCGCAAACCCGATGAAGGACACGATATGCTCATCCTTCGAGTATCTGCCATTGATAACCTTCTGAGCTGTCCCCGTTTTCCCTCCAACTCTATAGCCGTCAAGAAAGGCATTACGCCCTGTCCCTTGTGCAACTACCTTCTCCAGTGCCTCTCTTACTTTCTTGGACGTTTCCGGTGAAATAACCTGCCTGACAAGCTCAGGCTTCGTTTCTTCTAATATCATTCCGGTATTCGGCTGAATCCAAGATTTAGAGACAAAGGGCTTAAACAATTTCCCCCCATTAATCGCGGCCGATACGGCAGTAATTTGCTGTATAGGAGTAACGGAAACCCCTTGACCGAAAGCGGTCGTGGCAAGCTCCACAGGTCCGACCTGCTTAGGCTTAAACATAATCCCGTTCTCTTCACCCTTCAGATCGATTCCGGTTTTCTTACCGAATCCGAAATCATAAATATACGAGAAAAGCTTATCCTTCCCTAACCTCTGCCCAAGCGTTACAAACCCTGGGTTACAGGAGTTTTCAACTACCTCTAGGAAGGTTTGGCTACCATGCCCACCCTTCTTCCAGCAGCGCAGCTTTGCTCCTGCCACTTCTATAGACCCAGGATCATAGAAGTGCTCCTGCTCTAAATTAACTTTTCCTTCCTGCAAGGCAGCTGCAAGTGTAATGATCTTAAAGGTTGAACCCGGCTCATAGGTCATCCATATTGGAAGATTCCTATTATACACCTCAGAAGATACTTCTTGATACTTGTCAGGCTGGAAGGTCGGGCGACTTCCCATGGCGTAGATTTCCCCCGTGTTCGGATTCATTGCTATAGCAATGACACTCTTCGCTTGGTATTGAAGCATAGCTTGGTCAAGCTCACGCTCCACTATGGATTGAATCGTCTGATCAATAGTCAATTGCAAATTCAAACCATCCTGCGGTGGAACAAAATTATCAGAGGATTGCGGCATCTTCCTGCCTGCCGCGTCAGAGAGATAGGAGACGCTTCCTCTTAATCCCGTTAATCTTTCGTTGTATTGCAGCTCCAAGCCCGTCAATCCCTGATTATAGCTACCTGTGAAGCCAAGCACATGCGACGCCAAATTCGCATAAGGATAGTAGCGTTTATTATCCTCTGAAACAACGATTCCTGGGAGTGCTAGCTTGCGAATTTCCTGGGCTTTCTCCGTTGTAAGCTTTCGACCTCCGGGCTTGAGCTCTACATTAGCCTTCCGTTTGGTTAAAAGCTTATATAGCTGATCTTCAGACATGCCTAGTGGCACAGACAGCTTGTGAGCCGTTCCCCGGGCGTCTTCAATCTGCACCGGGATCGCCATGATCGTCGGTGAGCTAACGTTATAAGCAAGCCTAGTTCCATTACGATCTACAATTTCTCCCCGCATCGCTTGAAACGGTATATCACGTCTCCAGGAGTCCTCGGCCTTCTTCGTAATTTCCCCGCCTATCCATAGCTGCACATAACCAAGCCTTAACACCAATGCACTGAAGGCAATTACCGCAATTATTAATGCGAAGTAGAGCCTCTTCCGAACCGTTACCTGTGATACCTTCAAAATGAAAAACCCCCTTTACCGGGAACATCTGAACGTGCTTTCGCCTAGTTTCAGATTATTCTCGGGACAAGTGGGTTAGAACAAGCTCTCAGCCCCCAGGGGGGGCAAGCTTTAGTTGAAGAATCCATTTCCCGTCCGTTTTAACTGCTTTTTGACTTACGACATAGCCCTCGCCCTCAACCGTACAGACAACCTTTAGGAGAGAGCACATCTTTAACGCATCTCGCAGTGACAATCCCTTCAAATCAGGAACGTTGCCAGGTGTTGTATCTGTTAGCAGGTATATTTGCTGCGAAGCTGGGATAACACTCCCTTCCTGCGGCAATTGCTGCAGCACCTTGTCGCCTTTACCAAGGACACCAACAGGAAAGGACCGTTCCTTAAGCAGCTCACGCGCCTGCACAACAGTCATACCAGTCACTTTAGGTACTGTGTCTGTCACCTCAACACCCTTAGCAGGAGTTGGAGATGGCGACTCTGCAGAGCCACCCCCCTCGGCTGGAGAAAGCTTAGGCTCAATGCCCAGGCGGAGTAAAGACTTACCCATAATATCCTTGAATATCGGACCAGCTACCGAGCCACCTCCGGCATTATCGACTTGCGGCTCATCCACTACGACATAAAGGACAATCTTTGGTTTTTCTACTGGTGCATAACCAATGAAAGAAACAACGTATCGATTTGTAGAATACCCCTCACTCTTACTCTTGCCGCTTTTTGTTACCTTTTGTGCCGTCCCCGTCTTTCCAGCAATGCGATAACCTGGAATAAAAGCGATATGCCCCGTACCGATTTGTTGATCACTAATTACTGTTTCTAAATATTCGCCAACTTTACGGGATGACTCTTCCGAGATAACCTGACGAACGACCTTAGGCGCGGTTATTGTTTTCTCTCCTGTATTCGTGTCAGTAATGGACTTTACAATGTGAGGCTCCATTAATTTACCACCATTAGCAACAGCAGCTACTGCCGCAACCTGTTGAATTGGAGTAACCAACACCTTACCTTGTCCAAAGGTTGCCGTAGCAACCTCCGAAGGGAAGTCGAGGCTGTAGGGTAAAGACACCTCATTAGGAAGATCTATTCCCGTCTTCTGACCAAAACCGAAATTATTAATATATTTAATTAATCTCTCTTTACCAAGCATCTCGTAGCCTAGCTTAACGAACGCCACATTACTAGAATGCTTTAGACCATCAAGGTAAGTGATTTCTCCATTTACCCCCCAGCCTCTACCACCATTGTGGTCTTTAACAGGTTTATCCTTAGAGCTATACTTTATTGAACCGGATTTATAGATGTCATTAGGCTTAAACAAGCCCTCCTCCACCGCTCCAGCCAAAGTCACGATTTTGAAGGTCGAGCCAGGCTCATACACAGACTGAATCGCATGATTTCTGAACGAGTTCTCATACTTTTTATCTCCATACGAATTCGGATTAAAATCAGGCATGCTAGACATTCCTAAAATTTCCATCGTATCCGGATCTGCAGCAATCGCAGTAATACTGATAGGCTTGTATTTCAGATAAGCCGTTCTCAGCGCATCTTCGATATAAAATTGAATTTCTTTATCAATTGTCAATGTAACATTCTTACCATCCACAGGCTGCTTATATTCTACCTGCCCATCAGGTAACTGCGTTCTAGCACCATCCTTCTGGTACTTGATAAACCCAGGCAGTCCATTCAAATCGTCGTTGAACTTTTTTTCCAAGCCTAATATCCCCTGGCCCTCTTTATTCTCGTAACCGAGAATGTGAGAAGCAAGCATCCCATTAGGATAATAACGTTTCTTCTCATTCATAAAATATAGACCGACGTCACTATTATTAGTTAATTTACGAAGCTCTTCTCGGAATTTATCTAATCGATCCTTTACTTCTTTATCTACCTTCCAGCCTTCTGGACGAACCTCCGCTTGGACAAGATAAGTAATCCCATCATCTTTCTTTGCGGTAATAATTGTTCGCAGCCTCTCTTCAGACGTACCTAATACAATGTGGAGTTTAGACACAATACGATCTGTCAGCTTCCATTCGGGGTTCTTGGCTTCTAAAGCAGCAATTTGTTTAGGTCCTAGTGCAATCGTATAAGCTCTAGCATCTGCTGCCAGTACATTGCCTGAACGATCTAAGATCATACCCCGCTCCTGCGGGAGAAATTCACTTGTGATCCAAGTTTTCATAGCTTGTTCTGACCAGAAGTCGGCCTTCACGACTTGAACCCAATATACTCGAAAAATTAAACCAATAAAAAGGAGGGAAAATATCCCTCCCATGAGCAGCGTCCGCAGTTTTATTCGTTTAGTCATAGCTATGACCTCTTTTTTTCCCGATCCCGCTTATGGCTTTATAGCCACTTCATTTGGATCGTCTTTTGAAACTACAATCTTCTCGGAGACCGGGACATAACCCAACGCTGTCGCTTTTTTCTTGATTGTGTCAAGATCGCTCAGCTTTTCTACTTCTCTTTGCAGCTCTTTAGTTTGAACCGTTGCCTGTTCATAGGTTTTATTTTTCGTTTGGATTTGTCCATTTATTTGGTAGATTTGTGCGTAACGATAAATAATAAAACCTGCAACCATAACAACTACTGCAATAGTTACAAGGTAAATAAGCTTCTCTCCAAGAGGAATAGGGCGGCGGCTTGGGACTTTATTTTTCCCCATATTATTATTGCGTATGGGTGGTTGAACCTTTTGTTCCTCTACGCGCTCCGGACGAAGCGCCAAGTTGCCGTAATATGCCATTTGTTCCCTGTACCCCTCTCTCTTCTAATCTCTATTTGAAACTCATCCTATTAGAGTTTTTCTGCGATTCTTAATTTGGAAGACCTTGCCCGAGGATTAATTTCCAGTTCCTGTTCTGTAGGCAATATCGGCTTGCGAGGTGTCAGCTTCAGCCTTCCCTCTCCACCACCGCACACGCATAAAGGAAAATCCGTTGGGCAGCTACAGCGTGCAACTTCCTTAGCAAAGGCCGTCTTACATATACGATCCTCCAGAGAGTGGAACGTAATTACGGCTACTCTTCCACCAGGGCTTAAACAATCAATCGTTTGTTCCAGTGCATCATTGAAAGCTCCAAGCTCATCATTCACTGCAATTCTTAATGCTTGAAAAGAACGTTTAGCTGGATGAGGACCCGTACGCCGAGTCGCCGCTGGGATCGATAATTTAATTAGCTCAGCTAGCTCACCTGTTTTTTCTATCGGAGCCTTAGTGCGCGCTTTAACGATATTCGCCGCTATTTTGCGAGCAAATTTCTCTTCACCGAAATCCCTCAGAATATTAGAGATTTCTCGCTCATCCCACTCATTCACAATTTCTTTGGCTGTTAGGGATTGCTCACGATCCATTCTCATATCCAATTCGGCATCCAGGTTATAGCTAAAGCCACGATCAGCTTCATCCAACTGCGGGCTAGATACTCCAAGATCGAACAGAATGCCATCGACTTGGGGAACACCATTATTCTCTGGAACTCCTGCTTCGCGAAGCGCCATTTTCAGATGCCGGAAATTACTTTTCACCAAAGTGACGACATCGCCATAAGCAGCTAATCGCTCACGCGCATTGGCGAGGGCGGCCTCATCCTGATCTAAAGCGATCAACCTACCTTGTGGTCCGAGCTGTGAAGCGATGAGCTCACTATGTCCCGCACCACCTAGTGTACAATCGACATATATTCCGTCTGGACGTATGTTCAAGCCTTTAACTGATTCCTCTTTCAATACGGTTACATGATGAAACATATTTACTGCCTCCCGGCACCCTCAAATGGGCCCGTCTTTTCTTTTTATGTATAGTTCTATAAGTTGTAAACAAGCTAAAAGTTAAAATCAAAATCGACCAGCTTCTCAGCGATTTCGTTAAAGGAGTCCTCAGACTGCTGAGAATATGCCTCCCATGTCGCTTTGTCCCATATTTCTACCCTACTTGATACTCCAATGACTGTGCATTCCTTATCCAGCTTGGCATAAGCACGTAAGTGAGTCGGTACGTTTACCCTTCCCTGTTTATCCCACTCACATTCGGAAGCACCAGAGAAAAGTAGTCTTGAGAAAGCTCTTGCGTTGGCAGCCATGGAGGGCAACGTTTTAATTTTCTGTTCAAGCTGTGCCCACTCTTCGCGCGGATAAACAAATAAGCAATTGTCTAATCCACGAGTGACAATGAAATCGGTGCCCAGAGCTTCGCGAAATTTCACCGGAATAATAATGCGTCCCTTATCGTCGATGCTATGCTGAAATTCGCCTAAAAACATAAGCTCCTTGCACCTCCCCCATTTCACACCACTTTCCACCACTTTAAACCACTTATGTTGATATTCGCGCCACAAAATAAAAATCCTGCTACATAAGCAGGATTTTAATAAAATTTATTTTACGAGATTAACGATCCTCGACTTTAGGCTCTTGCTCTTCTGAATGCATTTTGTTATCCGCTGAAGTTTCTGGCACCTCTGATCCAGCCTCGTTTAAGGTGATATCCCTTCTATTCCATGCTTTTCTTCTCTCTTCTGAGGTTTCCCGCATTGTCGCTTTACGCTTTCGCACGAAATAGAACGTTGGGATTCCAATGACTGCAACAACAATTATCAGGGGAAGTATTGCGGCAACAACAACGACTAGCCCTTCACCAAATTGTCTTAAAGCTTTAGTACTACCTGATAAGGCATCGGACAAGCGTTGACCAAAGCTTTTTCCATTGTCTGTTTTTTCTTCTGCAATTTCTGTTAAGCCTGTTGGCTGGTAGAGACGCAGGTTGATTGTGGAGAAGGAAACATTCTGATCTAGAAACCGAATTCGTCCTTTAATTTGCTCGATCTCCTCTTGGATTTGCGCAAGCTGGTTAGAGAACTTAACTAGATCATCCGTTTTCGTTGCTTTGTCCATAAAGCCTAGCATTCGAGACTCAACGACTTGCTTCGCTTTAAGACGAGCATCGAGATCCACGAATTCCTCTGTCACATCGCTTCCCTCAACCTCGCGCTCGAACTTTAAGCTTTTTATTTTCTGTAATTTCTCAAGGAAGGGAGAGAAGCCTTCGGATGGCACTTTAATGACGTATGTCGCACCAACCTCATCTTTATTCCGGCTATCCGAAAACTGCAGCACATACGCTCCGCCTAAATGAATGAGATTAAGCAACTCTTCCTCCACCGTCTTAAAATTCTCCACCTTCATAACTAGGCTCGCCCGATAAATAACCTTACGGCCATAGCCTGCATTCGCATCCGCAATCGGACCTATTCCTCCTAACGCTGTACTTGGACTGGCAGAGCTTGAATAGGCTCCCTTAACCGCTACTGCCCCAGACGATTCTGACGGAGCTTCATTGGCAGTGTTCGCCGTTAAGAGTGACTTGGTTTGATAAGAATCTGTTCGACTCAATTTATCCATTGCGTTGCTATCTGACTCTACTCCTCTTTCCGTAAATGAGGATGCATTTTCATTGCCGCTCCCGCTGCATGCTGTCAAACCTAACAGTAAAGCAGCCATTAGTAACAAAATACTGCTTCGTACCATTCGAACCAAGTTCCCCATCATCGCCATTTCCCCCTTTTGCTATCTGACAGCATAGACGCAAATAAAAAGGGAAATGTTTCCTGAAATGATATTAAATCAAGAATTAAGCAATTTCTAATTGGATTCTAATGAGACAGCTGGCAAATGTGAGACAATAACCTCATGGAGTGTAATTTTATTAGCGATGACCATCTCGCTATTGTCTCCCTCCTTACGTTCGGCATGTGCATGACTGAACGAATCGCTTTGTACCCATGCATCGAATGCCTTTTTGTTGTCCCAAGTCGTACAAACCTGATATTCCTCGTGGTCCTCTAGACTCTCAGTTTGGAGTAGCTCCATTCTTACAAAGCCAGGAAATGTATGCACATTTTTCGGTGTCTTAAATCGTTCCCTAATGAAGCCTCCATACCCGAGCTTAACCTGAATCGTATTGGTTACTATGATCATAGACTAGCCCTCCTTACTAAATTCCCAAAGCTGTTTGCTTCTAATTGTGCTAAATACTCATATACAGACTTGGCTCTCGCACCGCCTATTGCAGCATGTCGGATGAGCGGTATTTCATGTGGGCCGAGTGCATCAGCCATATAAGGGAACTGCTTGATCATAAGCTTCACAATCTCTAACTGACCAAGCATTGCCGCCGTAAAAATATCCAGTCGCGCACCTCGTCGCAATAAATACTCTGCGATATCTCGCCGACCCACGTGAGCAGCAGCTCCCAGGCCAGTTTCCCAGTCTGAGCCACCCCAATTCATCGATGCGTGCAGCAAGCCCGGCTCGTAATCCAGCATTTCTTCTACTTTCTGAAGATCCACATGGGCCGCGCTTATAAACTCACATACAAGCTCAGTCTCAATGGACGCGAACGGCTTACGTGATATTAAATTCATCCTTTCAGCTCCTCCCTGTTTTTTTGTTGAAAATCCTAGCTATATCCGGATGCTTAATTTATATCTTGCAGCACCATAACGTTCACTTAGTGAGAATCATTTTCAATTAGAACTTTACATGATAATGAGAATCATTGTCAATATTTTTTGGAAATAAAAAAAAGAACGCGTATTCCATCGAATGTTAACGATGGAATACACGTTCTCAATTATTTTATTAGTAGGCTTATTAGTGCGATGCCCAGCTGTCTAAGTAAGCTTTCTGATCTTCTGACAATGTATCAATCTGAATACCGAGGGATTGCAGCTTCGTACGAGCGACTAGCTCATCAAGCTCGTAAGGGACATTAACAACCTTGCTTCCGATATTCTCATAATTTTCGTTAACGTATCTGAGTGCAATGGCTTGAAGCGCGAATGTCATATCCATGATCTCAGCCGGATGTCCGTCTCCTGCAGCCAGGTTAACTAGACGTCCCTCAGCAAGAACATATATTTTACGTCCATCCTTCAAGACATACTCTTCGATATTTTTACGGACGACACGCTTGGAGACGGACAATGCTGCCAGCTCCACCAGATTAACCTCGATATCGAAGTGTCCCGCATTGGAAAGGATAGCTCCATCCTTCATATTAGCAATGTGCTCTCCGCGAATGACGTCCTTGTTGCCTGTCACTGTTACGAAGAATTCGCCAACTTTCGCCGCTTCCTCCATCGACAGAACAGTAAAGCCATCCATATAGGCTTCTACAGCGCGAATGGCGTCGATCTCAGTAACGACAACGTTTGCTCCAAGACCTTTAGCTCTCATAGCAACACCTTTACCGCACCAGCCATATCCATTTACTACGACTGTTTTTCCTGCAACAACAAGGTTAGTTGTCCGGTTAATTCCATCCCATACGGATTGACCAGTACCATAGCGATTGTCGAACAAGTATTTACAGAAGGCATCGTTAACAGCTACCATAGGGAATTTCAGAGAGCCGTCCTTTTCCATAGCTTTAAGACGCAAAATCCCTGTTGTCGTTTCCTCTGCCCCGCCCCGAACTTTAGCGAGTAGATCTTGCCGCTCTGAATGGAGAATCGACACAAGATCTCCTCCATCATCGATAATAAGGTCCGGCTTTGTTTCCAAAGCTTTGACCATTAAGTCTTTATATTCCTGCGGCTCTGGATTGTATTTGGCGTATACTGCAATTCCGTCCTCTACAAGAGCAGCACATACATCATCTTGAGTGGATAGCGGATTACTTCCGGTAATGACAACCTCTGCGCCGCCAGCTTGAACGACTTTAGCTAAATAGGCTGTTTTTGCTTCCAAGTGAAGCGATATCGCAACACGTAACCCTTTGAACGGCTGGTCACGCTCAAATTCCTTACGTATTTGGTTTAGAACCGGCATGTGGGCCTGCACCCAATCAATTTTCAGCTTGCCTTCTGGTGCTAATGAAGGGTCACGCACAATGCTAGTTAGTGCCGTTTTCATATCCTAATTCCTCCAAGTTGTTTTCTAACCGTTAGTCTTGCCTTCTACCAATCGTTGCCCGCCAGTTATCTCGTAGGGCACTTCCATCCAACGTGTGAGCCATTCCGTACCGAAACGATTCCAGAAATGTACGGTTCCATATACTCTCTCTTGGGGTTTATCCAATGGCTTGAGAGACTGATGGATGCGATCCCATTGACGAACTGATGCCTCGTGCTGCTTGGCAATCGCATCTACTGAGCGTGACTCTAAATAAGCCATTTGCTCCAATATTTTGTCTCGGTTTTTCTCAGCCAAAGTCGCCAGACCGGACTGAAGAGATGACACTGTAGCCATGATTGGCTCATATAAATCTATGAATTGCTGCTTAACGAGCTGGAATTTCAAATCTAAATTCCATTCATCCTGCTTACCTAGCCACTCTGATTTTCTATTCTCCCAGTCGCTCATTGCTTCTTCTGCAGTTAGTGAGAATTTATCTAGGAGCTTCGTAACGTTATCTTCTAAATAAGTAAAGGATTGACGAGGCACTAACAGCGGCATAGACATGCCGAACTCTTGAAACGCAGGATTAAGAATCGCCCAATAAGCCAACTCAGAAGGACCCAGAACGACTGCTAACACAGGGAGTAGAAAATCCTGCATAAGAGGACGTGATAGCGCATTTGTACTCAACCGATCAGGACAATGGTCGGTGTGCTCCAGCATTTGATCGAGAGTGAAGGAAACATTGCCCCTACGATCGATAAAGCGATCGCCTTCTCTATGCAGCAGCAGCCTACCCCGATCATGGTTAAGAAACAGGTTAGCCCCGCCTGTAGCCGTCTCTGCCTGCAGCTCGAAGCCACGGCTCTGAACCTGACTCTCGCCAGCTTTCAGTGCAGTCTCTAGCTCAGAGTTCCTTACAATAAGCTCACGGAACATCGGCCCTTCTAGTGTACGCAGGTTGGAATCATCTGCATCTAGCAGAACCAATCCCTGACTGCCGAACCAATCTGCCAGCAAACGTGCGAACGCCAAGCTTAAAGAAGGGGCATCCGTAACGTGGCTTTGTAGACGTTCCAGCAAGGCAGGCTTGAATTCGGTATCCGGTAATTGGGCGGCTAGCTCCTGCAAGGCCGTTTCCCAATGCTGCATCGTCAATGAAGTCCTGCTAACAGCAAGCCGAGGTCCTTCCGGACGTTCAATCCGAATTCGTCGAACCCCGCCCTCAGAGGTTTGTATATTTACATGATTCGCTTCATCGAAATCATGATCCTCACCTGCAATCCAGAATACAGGCACGACGGGTCTTCCTAATCTTTTTTCCGCTTCACGAGCGGTTTGCACAACCGATAGTGCCTTGTAAAAAATGAGCAAAGCACCGCCGAACAGGCCGGCTTGCTGGCCCCCGACGACGACTAGACAATTCGCTTGATCTAGCTTATCTAGAGATTTAGCCGATTCGGCGTAATAAGGAAGCTTTTCTTGGTAAGCTCTTAATGCTTTTGTTACCTGCTGCAAATCTGCGCGCGACGAAATTGTTTCGTCTAGGTTTGCAGCTCTTTCCACCCAATCGTCATCTTGGGAAGGATGTTTACCAAATAATTCGTTGACGTCAGAGTCACCTAATCTGTAACGCTCCGCTATGGAGGTACGATTGGGCTCTGTGAGAAATGAGATGTTCAAAGGGAGAATTCCCCCCGATCTGTCGTTGTGTTATCAATTTGATTGTACACAACAGCAGATAGCTCGTCAAAAGTTTTACATCCAAAAATGATTACTTATTGGTATAGATTTAAAATAATAATAAAGGGTTAGAGGAATAGAGGGAGATTTTGCATCGTATTTGCTCAAGTATACGTCCATGGTCTTCGCAATGCTTGGGCTATCGGTCACATAAAAGGAACTAGCCGGAAGGAAAGAACAGCTCCAGCAGCGTAAGTGGAATATAGAGAAAGGCTAAACCGAAAAAAGATATTCTCCATATGGCCCTAGTCACCTTGTTTATATCCACTTTCCCATTCATGCGGTTCTGCGCGTTTCCAATCAAGCCTGCACCTATTAGCATCAATAAGAAAATGAAGAAAAGCCCAAATCCTGTATTCAGGCGCAAATTAATTAACATTGCAATGTATCCTATCAAAAATACATTTGTTACATCCATCGCAAGACGAATAGCACGCTTCCTATCTCCCCGACGATAATAAGATACGAAGTAGACAAGAAGGAACGGAATAAAAGGAATGGTGGCCAGATACGCATACGACTGTGCTAGCGATTTCCATATGGGGCCCATCGTTTATACCCCTTCCCTAAAATTAATTGATGGCTTTGATAAGGGCTGTAACCGCTTCATTCCAAGGCGCTTGCTTGCCTTGTTGGGTTGCTATCCTACAAATCGCGCCGTTAATATATTCAATCTCAGTTTCTTTATGTAGGACAACGTCTTGCAGCATGGAGGATTCATTATGACTGGTTGCAGAGCACACATTCAATACTGTATCCCATAGTTCAGCTTCAGATTGCTTGCCCAAGCCATAGTCTCTTAATATGTCCAACGTTTCATCGAACAAAGCCTTCATTAGCTCTAAGCGAGCAGCTGATTTGGTTAGCTCGCCGTTGCGAATACGCATGATTGCAGTAAGCGGATTAATAATGGCGTTGATTAACAGCTTCCGCAAAATAGCTTCTCCCAACTCTTTCGACAAAAAAGCGGAAAATCCTGCCTGTTTCAATGATTGTTCAAGGAATGATAATAGATGTGGATCAATATCACTATTATCACTTAAACGAGTTTCACCGTGCCCAGTATGGCGCACAGTCGTCGCGTCTAGTCGATGTGCTCCTTCTGTTGTAACGGCTACAATCAATCTTCTTCCAGGCAAAGCCTGCTCCAGCAGCTCCACATGTCCCACTCCATTCTGGAAAAGAACAAGCGCTCCACCTACCGGAATGATAGAGGCTAGCTTTGTAAGTAGCTCCGAAGTAAGTGCTGTTTGCTTAACAGCGAGGAGGACAACTCTATTGTCCGAAGAAGTTACCTCTTCTAGCGAACAAGCATGAATTGTAACGCTGTTTAACGAATTTCCAGTATGATCCTCTATCGTAATTCCAACACTATTCACAAGGGCTGCCTGGCTATCAGTTCGCGTCCACAGAACACAGCTGCATCCGGAAGCTTTGAGCTTGCCGGCGAGCAGCAGTCCTAAAGATCCTCCGCCCAATACTGCAATTGTAGTCATCTTAAAAATCCTCTTCTCGCTTTTTCTATTACCATACCAAAGCAAAACCCGCGAGGATAGTCCCCCGCGGGCTTTGCTTACTACTTAAGCCAAGCTATTCAATACGTTCAAGATTCCCATTAGCATCCATCTTAAATCTCGCACGATCCTCGTCTACTTCCTCAGATAGGAAAGCTAGCCGACGTGCACGATCCATAATGCGAATAAGCGCCTTGTAATCGTCGTTCACAACTCGATAATCCGTTTGCACTTCATTAACCTCTTTAGATAAGCGTTCATTTAATTCACGGAATTCACTCAACCGATCATCTTTATCTTTTAATTCCTTTTCTAGGTGACGGATTTGTCGGCTCATTTCCTGTACAGTGCCTTTCCATTGGCGCAAATAGCGAATAATCGCTTCCAAAGACATGGATTCCGCAGATAATAGCTCCGCTTTCACACCGTCTCCTTCTTCGACTACTAGACGATCCGCTGCAGAGATCGTGGAAATACCTTGTTTTTTAAGATAATTCCTTTTTTGGCGTTGTTGCTTTGCCATTCCGATAGCGTCGTCGTATTTTTTGCGAACACAACTATTCCATCGAAAACCGCAAGCTGCAGAAGTACGGGCAATTCGTTGCCCCACTTCCTCAAATGCGGACAATTGGGTACTGCCTTCACGGATGTGGCGTAGGGTAACCTCAGCCAATATCAAATCATCATCCGGACTCCATGCGTCTTGTCTGACAGCCGTCATGGGTGCCTTTCCTCCTTAGGTATCACGTATATTTTGTTGCTTTCTTCATTTCTATGCCCGTAGTAGAATTCATAGAATCTATCGGATACTTCTATTTATATCCATTTTCCGTTTCACTATACCTTTATGTACCAAATCAGTGTGCCTAAAAGCCGAATACATAGTTAGTTGCAGGGTGGGAATATTATAAAAACATTAAAAGTTTGCCGTTTCGTCACGACTTGTTTGTTTACACCCTTTTGTTCAAACGGTATAATATGCTTTAGAAATCGTCTTATGTGTATGAGAGGGGAATTTAACATGGCACGTATGTTTAGGGTGCTCGGCTTCTGGACACTGGTAATTGCCCTAATGGCGTTTGCAGGCGACATGTACGAATTTGCATTGTTGTTCTTTATGCAAACCGCTGTTTTCTTCTTGCTTGGGTATTTGAATTTTACTGAAAAAACGTATCTCTTGATGTTCTGGGGATATATGGTGCTGGCATTCCTTGGATTCACTTATTGGTCCGTGTTCGAAATGGGCATACCGGTATAGGGATAGGATTGTGGTCACTACGTACATAACCAAATGAATTAAAAAGCAAGCAAAGAGGCTATCCCATGTCGATTAAAGACTTGGTGACAGCCTCTTTTTTATTGCTTAATTAATATTTGTACTTTAAACAGCTCACTCATCCCATCCGAGAGCAGAAGCTGACGTATCGCTCGATTCCGCCGAGCAATAGGATGAAATGGGTCCGAAATGGTGTGTGAGCTAAGCTTATCCAATATTCCAGACTTCACAAGAAAATTTTTCTGATTAACATATTCTATCTCTTTCCAGCCACTCTTCTGAGCGGTTTGACGGATATGGCTGAAGTTGACATGGGAAGTCAAGTCCTGCTCCCCAGGCACTAAGTAAGGGTCACTATGCGCTCGATGCTTATAATAACAGAGCAATGTACCCTCCATCCGATGCGGAGATATTAATTCCTCTGTTTCATCACCATAATCAATAAGCACCATCATAGCTCGATCCAATCGACCTGTGAGGTTATTAATCCAATTCATTGCATCCAAATTCACTTCAACCGTTTGATTGTTAGACAATAAGTGCCCTTCTTCTTGAATCCAATTGTTCAATTGAGCACTTATAGGCTCCAGCAAGCAGGAAACCAAACCTTTTCCTTCCTCCCAAGTGACCCCCCATTCCAATATGAGCTCGCCCCTCCTAACAAGCCGATGCGTTGGAAATGCATCTAATAGCTCATTAGCTACAATAATTGCGGGTTGCTCACATTGAAGTAGATCTTCCGCCTCCTCAGTCGTTACTACACGTGCTTTTCCCGTCTGTATATATTCATCTAATTCCTCAATTGCCAATCTTCGATGCTCAGGATTTCCTTCAACAAGGGCTAACGTAAACCCCTTTTCTTGATCCTGCATTTTCCCATCCCTGTCACTCGCCAAATACCACACATCCATCATTTGCCGAGCCAAACGCCCAGTACCTCCACCCCATTCAAAAACTGCTATACGTTCATCATTAGGAAAATAGTATCCAGCAAGCCTTACTAGCTCTTCTCCAAGCTGCTCGCCCATCATTTCACCGACATAAGAGCTAGTATAGAAGTCACCTTCACGACCAACTCGAGAAAATCCTGCACGGTAATAACCAAATTCGGGATGATAGAGACAAAGCGTCATATACTGATGAAAGGGAATAGCGGGCAAGTCCCTACCATCGTCTAGTCGTCCGGTCTCGAGACTGGCTAGAATCTTATTTCTTATGATGGCGGTTAAAGGCGATTCTGTTAAATCAGCTTTCAATACGTCCCACACCTTCCCCGCGCTCGTTTGTCATATTATAATAGCATAGGGTCAATTGACCATGCCTTCCATGATTGCACTGCATTACCGAAAGGAGGGACCTCCTATGCGTCGCCTGATAACGGCTATGCTGGTGGCTTCCATATTGCTACTAACACTCTCTCGGACAGTAGCTATATTGCCTGTATACGCAGAACCTTTGCCTGAAGAAACAAGAAAATTATTAGAAAAGAGCTTGTCTGTAGTAGAGCTAGACAGAGAAATTGAGCGTATTTCTGGACTTAAAGGAAAAACCCAAAATCATATTGAGAAAAGCGAGAAACAGCTTGCTGAGCAAGAAATAGCCATTGCTGTTCAGAGAGAAAAAGCAGGTCGCGTGCTGCGCTCCTATTATATGGGCTATAAGGATTTCTGGCTATCCTCTCTCTTGTCCGCAAGCTCCCTTCCTAATCTTATTCGCGTCTGGGAGACGATGGATATGATTCTAGAGGCTGATCATAGCACGATGGGAGATTATGCCGAAAATTATAAAATACTAAAAAAGGGCTATGAACAATTAAAGCATGAAAAAAATGATCTCTCAGCCGTAGAGCTAGATCTCATCGCCCAACGGGAGCGCATTCTTACTTTGCAAAAAGAGTTAGATCAAGCACTTGCAACAAGCGATGACGAGAAAATGCTGCAACGTCTTATGGATGAGCTACAAGCCTATTGGAAAAACGTCGGTTTATATGAGGTTAAACAGCATTTCCGGGCACTGGCAAATGCCATGAAAAACCTGCCTGATTTCGTCAAGAAAACGCCTGGCATCATTCAATCTAATGGATTAAAAACAAAGCTTACAATAACGGACAGTCAACTAAACGAGTTTTTACGAGGAGAGGACAGCCGCTTTAATGATTTTGCTTTCAAATTCGACAATGGTCTCTTAACGATGGAAGGCAACAATGGAAATATTACGGTCAAAATTCAAGGAAGATATACGATAGAAAATGAGCCTGAAAATGCAATCCGTTTCCACGTGGACACTTTAATCTTTAATGGTTTGGCGTTACCAGACACAACAAGAGCAGATTTGGAGAGAGAGTATGACCTAGGCTTCTACCCGCAAAAGCTTATTAAATATGTGAAGGCTCAAAGCGTGGAAATGGAAGATGGCAAGCTCATTGTCCAGCTCAAGATTGGCTAGCTATGCCATTCTTCTTTCCAATTTTCTAATGTCAAATTTCCCTTTGCAAGCCTGCGCCACAGATTTCCCAATACATTAAGCTGATCAGCCATATCCGGTCCCATATAAAGCGGAGATTGGTTAGGAAAGGATTTACCTGCTCTTCCGGGCAGAAGGTTAGACAATTTACTGTCGCTATCGTAGATAGATCTGTAGACAGGAAGCTTTCTCTGCTTCTCCATATTATGTAGTTGGATCTGATCACTCGTCATCTCGGCAATCCATTTATAAGCCGCCTCCTCCTCCTTGGTATTCGCGGAAATAACAAAGCTATTTCCGCGTGGCCATACAAAGGGAAGCTTCCATGCTTGATGGTCGATCTCAATCTTTGCTTCATTGACAAGCCAAGGCTCAGCTTCCCAGGTAGCGGCTAAAGAATAGGGGACAATTGCAGCAAGTGTTGTGCCGTCATTTAATAATCTGGCAGCTTCTCCAGCATTGCTAGTGAAACTCACCCCAGCCCTTTGCTGTTCAATCAATGACAATGCCTGTTTAACGGCTATATTATCCAATGGACTGCTTTCATCGGACCACCACTCATCGCTTCTTTCACCTGTGGCGTTCTCTAGCCATGCAAGAAGCGCTAGTGGATCGTTAGGATCAATCGTTAGCCATGAGATTGCTCCTTCCTGCTCTGCGCTTCTAGCTGACAATGTAACCCATTGCTCGAGTGTCAGAGGAAGTGTAACATCTTCTCCGAGCCACTTGTGTAACACGTCTGTATTCCACGCGATTACGAATGGATCCATATCATGTGGAACACCCCACAAATAGTCGTTCCATTTAAGCGGTGCAAGTAACGCATCGAATTGCTCGGCCAAAGCTTTCCCTACGAATGCAGAATCAGCAGGAAGTAAATAGCCTGAAACAGCAAATTCCTTTACCCACTCGTTGGACAGGAGCATAACGTCAGCACTTTCCTCCATTTGAGAGGACTTCCTATATATCGAATAAGACTGCTCCGGATCAATTCTGAGCAAGTCTACAGTCATATCCTTATTATTAAGTAAAAATTGTTTGTTCTGATCAGCCAGCGCATTAAACTCCTGCTCCCCCAAAGCAACCCCGACGGTTATGTGCGAGATTTCTTCTGCGACTGCAGGTTCTTCGCTCGCAAAAGGCTCTCCCTTTGTTACGGGAGCAACGGGAGATTCAGGAGAAGGAGTATATTTAGGAGAAGGCGCATCTGCCCAAGGTGAAATTACCAAAGCAGTAATGCAAAGTAAAACGAACACCAAGGCCGATTTACGACGTGCCACATCGTCACCTTTTTCATTATTAACGTTATTATTTATGATAACAGGACAATGCGAGCCTGTCTCCCTTTTTTAGAAAGCGCTTTTATTGGCTTATAATACTAAAGACTTACTATTAGTAGAAATTCTAAACTACTGTACCTCAGATTCTAAAAGAAATTGCCGGAGCGGATAGGATACCGCCCCGGCTGCAAACTGAATATATGACGTCCCAGGAGGGATTCGAACCCCCGTCCAACACCTTAAAGCTTGGGGTTTGCTATATTTACAATCTCTCTGTTGCCAATTGCGCTAAGCGAGAGCGCTCACCCTTCTCCAAGGTGACATGCCCACTAATGCCCTCTGCCTTAAAGCGTTCTACCAAGTATGTGAGACCATTGCTCTGGGAGTCGAGGTACGGATGATCAATTTGCTCAGGATCTCCGAGCAGTACAATTTTGCTATTTTCCCCAACGCGAGAAACAATTGTTTTCACTTCATGCTTACTTAAATTTTGCGCCTCATCGATGATGATAAATTGACCGGGGATGGAACGGCCCCGAATGTAGGTTAGGGCTTCTACCTGTATGCTCCCCATGCCCATTAATATTTTATCAAGATCGCCAGACTTTTTCGTATCAAATAAAAATTCTAAATTATCATAAATGGGCTGCATCCATGGGCGCAGCTTTTCTTCCTTTTCCCCTGGTAAATAACCAATATCCTTGCCCATAGGGACGACAGGACGAGCGATAAGGAGTTTCTTGAACTTATGCTCATCTTCCACCTTCATCAAGCCCGCAGCAAGTGTAATGAGCGTCTTACCTGTTCCAGCACGTCCCGTTAATGTAACTAATGGAATATCATCATTGAGTAACAGCTCCAACGCCATTCGCTGCTGTGCGTTCCGTGCTGTTATGCCCCAGATCGGATCATTGCTCATATGCAGTGGCTCTAACCGTTGTCCATCGGAAGTAACCTTTAAGAGTGCAGACTTAGATGTTCCCATTTCATCCCGCAGTATAACGAATTCATTAGGGTTTAAGGTGGTCTTAATACCCAATTGATTGACAATAAGGAATCTTGTTGAATAAAAATCATCAATAATGGAAGGATGGACATGCAGCGTTAAATGTCCTGTATATTGGTCCGATACCGAAGCAGTCTGATCTGAAAGATAATCCTGAGCAATGATACCGAGTACGTCCGCCTTTACTCGAACAAGTACATCTTTACTTACGATGATGACGGGGCGTGGATCGCCACTCTCCTGTTCTTCTATATGATAATTCAGCGCCACTGCAAGTATTCTGTTGTCATTGGTCATATCGCCAAACATTTCCTGCACTTTCACGAAGCGGCGATGATTCATTTCCACCTTTAATAACCCACCATTAGGAAGCGTCACCCCATTATGCAGTTGACCTAATGCTCTCATACTATCCAGCTCTCGGGAAATATTACGTGCATTCCGCCCGATTTCATCGGCCAGTCGCTTCTTAGAGTCAATCTCTTCCAATACTACAGAGGGAATAATAACCTCATTGTCTTCAAAAGAAAACAAGGAGAGCGGATCATGCAAGAGCACATTCGTATCGAGTACGTAAATTTTTCGCATGTTTGTTCCCTCCACAATCGGACATTTTTTGAGTTTGGGCTAAAGTGTAATGTTTTTCCTTATAACCTTTTACATAGTGCATGGATGTCAGGGAACAATAATTTCATCGAACGCTTTCTCCTATGATAGCCAAGAGAAGTCAACTTTTTCTCGGCTAATGTGGGCATCCCTCCAAGCCAGGGTGGTGAACTTCATTGAAGCAATATAGAATTATCGCTTACGGAACCACATTGCTCTTATTGTTGACTTTAACAATGGGCTCCGCAGGCTGTAGTAAAAAGCACTCAGCACCAATGCCAACTGATAACCATCTCAAGACACAAGCAATACATGGTACCTCCAAAAAAATCGACAATCCGAAGAAGGTAGCTGCTCATCTAGAGATGCTGGCTCGTGGCGTTAATGGTGTCAAGGACGCCAACTGCGTCATATTCGGTAAGTATGCCATTGTAGGCATAGATGTCGATGAAAAAATGGAAAGATCTCGTGTCGGTACAATCAAATATTCGGTAGCAGAGGCTTTCCGTAAAGACCCTTACGGAATCGATGCCGTTGTCACTGCAGATATTGATCTTTCCCAAAGACTTCGGGAAATGAGAGCTGACATTAGACACGGCCGCCCACTTGCTGGATTTGCGGAAGAGCTTGCCGATATTGTAGGGCGAGTTATCCCCCAAATTCCTCGTAACATTATGCCACCGAGTACCCCCGAGAACACGGGAACTAGCTCTTTGAACAAACTCAAGAAGTAAAAAGGTGTAGCTTAATCAACAAGATTAGTGCTTCATAGGTGCCAAAAAGCCCAGTGAAAAATCACTGGGCTTTCTCATTGCCTTCGAACACTTGAGTATCCAAGCAGTCTACGGCTCTTATATTATTGGTTTTCTCATACTCAGGAAGCATGGACAGACGAGTGCCATAGTACATAGCAATTCTCACTTCTGTATTAAACTGCGAACGACTATCAATGTAAACAAGAGCGGTATTCGTTCCTGCCACCAGCAGCCCCCCTAAGTGGATTACTGGCTTTATTATATCATAAGGATCGAATTTGAGACAGTGTTAGAATACCCTTACTAAGAAGCAACCGGTGTGCTTTCCGGTGTAGTAACATGACGGCCTTCCGAGCTGAGCTCTTCTTTCAACGCTTGCTTAGCCTCTTCTAGCTTCTCTTTGTCTAAATAAACATAAGGACTCTTCCATGTGCCAGCCAAAGGAATAAAGCGAATATCTGAACGGTTAATACCAAAGTATGTTTTGATCATATTCTCAATTTGCACACTAGGGATATCAGTTCTCATATTGTTTCCAACAGCATTTAAGATTTCATCAATTTTCGTCACAGTACCGAAGGATTTCAAACGATCCGTAATGGCACCGAGCACTTGGCTTTGTCTTTCATTACGCTCAAAATCGCTTGATTCTGCTGTACCACGATTAGATTTACGATAGCGGACGAAACCAAGAGCTTGTTCACCATCAAGCTTTTGCTCACCCTTTTTAAGGTTGATGTCTGTATTATCTACCGTATCAACATATCGCATGTCCTTGTTAACGTAAACGTTAACTCCTCCGAGTGCATCAACAACATCTACGAAGCCATGAAAATCAATGACAGCTGTGTAGTTAATCGGGACCTCGAAAAACTTAGACAGCATCTCACGTGTTTCGTCACGCGCATAGCCTAGAATTTTATTCTTATCGTCCCCTAAGCTATCGTCTTTACGTGCTTTAGAATAGAAAGCAGCGTAATAGCCGTTCGCTTTGTGCTTCTTATAGCCATCCAGCTGAAAGTCGCTATCACGAGGAATAGAAATTACCGTCGCCGTTTTACTCTTAGGATTAAAAGCAGCAACCATCATAACATCGGTATTCATACTCCCTGTCTCAGATCGAGTATCCAGACCGAGAAGTACAAGGGCAATTGGCTTAACCTGTGCACGTTCTTCCTTCGGAATGACATTGCTCTTAGGATCCGGATCAGCTATTTTTTCTATATTTTCTTTACCAACGTTATATAAGTACCCTAAGTAAATGGCTAACGCTACAATAACTAAGCCAATAAAAATGAAAACAGCTCGTCCCCAACGAAATTTTTTACCCGGCTTCTTCGTTTTTTTAGGGGCTGTGCTGCGACGGGAATTTCTCCCCTCTAACGGTGTATCGTGACTCAAACGCTTTCCTCCTCGTCCTCAGTGTCGGAAACATGATAGGAGTGACCGAACATATCCCGATTTAATTGCTCAACGGCTTCTCGGTCAAACCATACAGTACGAGTGGATCCATCTGTCTTGCAATAAGTCACATGAACTTTCCCCGCATCCTCCGAAGTGACATCAAATGACGTCAGCTCGTGGTCATCCGACAAAATTTGCGCAAAAAAGAGAAGTGTCTCCCTTGCCGCCTCATCGTCAGGTCGGGCGGAGGAAACCCACTTCATCTGCAGCCAATAAAACAAAGCATCCATTAACGACATAACCGCTTCCCCCTCCAAGTAAAACAGCAATTAATTAGATGGGTACCAGTAAAAACAATACTAGCTTATTGAGAATCTGCTGAATTCACACGAGGTGAACCGTTCTTCTTATTATCGCGGTATGCTTTGCGTTTGTCGTAAAACTGTCTCATCCGAAGAAGAAGCATCATTCCTACCGCTACAGCCATGCACTGTATAATAGGTAATTTGTCGAGCTGGAGCAAGAGCAGAATGAAACAGCCAAGCGCCAGAACAACATGAACGAGTATTTCCTTGAGAATTGGAAGCTTACCTGTTCTGAATACGGCATTAAAAATATAAATCGTACAGGCGACGATGAGCAGATAGGAAATCACTATGTGATCATGGAACCACTGCTGCATAGAAAACACTCCTTCACGATATAACGTATGAGCAAACTACAAAGTTGCAAGTTAAGTATAAAGAAATTGGCCGTCCGAGGGACGGCTAATTTCTTTTGTTATTCGATTAAACTCCAGCTTCAGCTGTACGACGTTGCTTTTCCGAACGCTCGCGCTCACTTTTGTTCAGGAACTTTTTACGAAGGCGAATGCTCTTAGGAGTAATCTCACAAAGCTCGTCGTCGTTCAAATATTCCAAAGCTTCTTCCAGAGACATCAGGCGCGGAGACTTCAGCTTTACTGTTTCCTCTTTGTTAGCTGTACGAATGTTGTTCAAAGCTTTTTCTTTACAAATGTTAACGACAATATCATTATCGCGAGTATGCTCGCCTACAATCATACCTTCGTAAACATCAAGTCCCGGCTCCAAGAAAAGAATACCGCGATCTTCTACAGACATCATTCCATACATCGTTGTTTTACCGGATTCGCTCGCGATAAGCACGCCTTGATGACGTCCGCCAACCTGTCCACCGATCATTGGTCCATAGCTGTCGAACGCATGGTTCATAACGCCATAACCACGAGTCAATGTAAGGAAGTTCGTGCGGTAACCGATCAAGCCACGAGCAGGAATCAAGAACTCAAGACGAACTTGGCCTGTTCCATTGTTGATCATGTTAACCATTTCCGCTTTACGCGTTCCTAGGCTTTCCATGACCGCTCCCATGCTCTCTTCCGGCACGTCAATTAGCAAGCGCTCGATAGGCTCACTCTTCACACCGTCAACCATCTTAAGAATAACCTCAGGCTTAGATACTTGAATCTCGAAGCCTTCACGACGCATATTCTCAATCAGAATTCCTAGATGCAATTCACCACGACCACTAACAACAAACGCATCTGGGCTATCGGTTTCTTCTACACGCAAGCTCACATCTGTTTCGATTTCTTTGAACAGACGCTCACGTAGCTTACGGGATGTTACCCATTTACCTTCACGGCCTACAAACGGGCTATTATTAACTAGGAAAGTCATTTGCAGTGTAGGCTCATCAATAGCCAGTACTGGCAAAGCTTCCGGATTAGCTGGATCAGCAATCGTTTCACCGATATTGATTTCTCTTAGACCCGCAATAGCAACAATGTCACCAGCTGCAGCTTCTTCAACTTCTATCCGCTTCAGACCTTGGAATCCGAACAGCTTCTCAATACGTGCTTGCTTGATCTGGCCTTCACGGTTAATAACCGCAACGACTTGACCTTGGCTAATACGACCGCGATTAACACGACCGATCGCAATACGTCCCATATATTCATTATAATCAAGCAAAGTTACCAGGAATTGTAAAGGCTCATCCGGATTTTCCTTCGGAGACGGGATGTGCTCAAGAATCATCTCATACAAAGGCTCCATTGTCGTTTGCAGATCATCAGGGGTATTACCAGCAATACCATTCAAACCGGAAGCATATACTACCGGGAATTCTAGCTGCTCATCAGTAGCTTCAAGCTCGATGAACAATTCAAGCACTTCATCCACCACTTCAGCTGGACGAGCTGCGGGACGGTCAATTTTGTTCAAAACAACTACAGGAGTCAATCCTTGCTGTAGTGCTTTACGAAGTACGAATTTAGTTTGGGGCATACAGCCCTCGAAAGCATCAACAACCAGAAGAACACCGTCAACCATCTTCATAATCCGCTCAACTTCACCACCGAAGTCGGCATGTCCTGGTGTATCCACAATGTTAATCAAATTATCTTTATACTGTACTGCAGTGTTTTTCGCCAAAATAGTAATACCACGTTCCCGCTCCAAATCATTGGAGTCCATAGCACGATCTTGAAGCTGCTCGTTGTCACGGAAAGTTCCAGACTGACGTAGCAATTGGTCAACAAGGGTCGTCTTCCCGTGGTCAACGTGGGCAATAATAGCGATATTACGAATACGGTCTCTTGAATGCATAATTCCACTCCTCATTTATCTGTGAACCCTAATTATAGGGTTCTCTAAATCCACAAAACAAAACGTCGACACGAGGCCGACGTTAATTTGCATCACCGGTACGTTTGACATAGCGCTAGTACAACAACTCTCGCCAGTCTCCATCCCTTCTATTATACGCTACAATTAATCAAAAGCCAACTATAAGTTAAAAAATCACAGCACTACCACGTACGAGGCCGACGTAGAACGAGCCACACCCCAACACCGATGAGAGCAGCAGCCAATAAGTATATTCCCCATGTCCAAAGCAACGTCATAAAGAACGCGACAAGGGATAATACTGCAAGCCCGACAGCCGTTGTCCATAACTGCTTGGAGCGGCTATAGCCGAATACGTAAAATTCATAAAGTCCAACCGCAACTGCAAAAGGAAATAGCGGCCATAAGTATTTCATTAATCCCCATCCAAACCAATTACCGATTAACAGTAATACTGAAACGACCGTCAAGATTCCGGCTGGAATCAAAGCTGCTGAAGGCAGCATACGACCAAAATAGAGCACATGCAGCAACACGCCAGGAATTAAAATAAACAGCGGCCAAAACACAGCACCGATGTAAGCAAACACACCCAGCTTACCCAAAAGAATAATCAACCCCACAGCCACGATTCCAATTCCGACTGCGGCGGATTGTCTGTTCACGATGGATCCCCCACTTCATCCCATACTCTTAATGCCCATACCCTAATGGGTTGTGACATCTTTTTCTTTAGTTTAATGTAAGTTGAAGGAAAAAACTAGTTCGTGCATGCAAAATTTTACCTAAAGTTTAATAATGATTATTTTTTAATATTGAAATGAAAACTATGAACGACGTCGAAGGATGAGTGCTGCAACCAGAAGTAACATGACCATAATGATGGGAAATAACCTGTCGAATTCGGAAGGTAACATGTGAATGTATTTCTTTAATCCCGCATCTCCAAGCATCATCTCGGACGCCGTATAGCCTAGCAACCCGCCACCTAGGTAAAGTAAGCCAGGAAATCGATCTAGCACTCTGATAATAAAGGAGCTACCCCAAATAATAATCGGGATGCTCATTACAATTCCTATTATTAGCATAGCCGTATCTCCACCTGCGATTGCTGCAACTGCTAGCACATTGTCAAGACTCATCACGAAATCCGCTACCACAATGGTCCATACCGCTCCTGCAAGCGTAGATGCCGCCTTGTTATCATGGGACTTTTCCTTATTGTCTAACAATAGCTGCAAGGCAATAACGAACAGCAATATCGCTCCTGCGGTCTGAAGGAACGGGATATGTAGCAGTTTGATAGCACCTAATGTTAATACACATCTTAATACTATAGCGAAAATAGCCCCCCACCAGACTGCCCTTCTCCTTTGGTTCGGTGGCAGCCTACGTCCTGCCATTGCAATAACAATGGCATTATCACCACTTAAAAGTAAATTAATCATTATGATTTCCAGGAAGACAAGCAGAGTTTCCATCGTTCCCATACAAACACCCCCTCTTACCAGTTTTATGTACAAGCTGAAGAGGATATGAATGTAGGAACATTTTTGAATCTATTTTAAAAAGTTTACGTATTACCCTTTTATTAAAGCTTGTGGAGGGATTAACGTGGAATTGTTTGGCTGGGATTTACTGAGCATAGACTTCTGGTCTCTGTTGCTAACAATCGTATTTATTGATCTATTACTCGCTGGTGACAACGCTATTGTCATTGGTCTCGCGGCAAGAAATTTACCAAAGCATTTACAGAGAAGAGCTGTCGTTTGGGGAACTGCTGGGGCAGTCATCATTCGTATCGTTGCTACTATGCTCGTCGTCTCCCTTCTCAAAATCCCATTCCTGCTTGCAATTGGTGGCGTATTACTCATCTGGATTGCATACAAGCTGCTCGTCCAAGAGGACGCACATGGAGATATTAAAGCAGGCTCAACACTATGGGCTGCTATACGAACAATAGTCATAGCAGATGCAGCTATGGGGCTGGATAATGTAATTGCAGTAGCTGGTGCGGCTCATGGAGATTATTTTCTTGTCGTACTTGGACTTCTGATAAGCATTCCTATTGTTGTGTGGGGAAGCACCTTGTTCATCAAAATTATCGGGAAATATCCATGGATTATTTACTTGGGCTCCGGTGTTCTGGCATTTACTGCTGCCAAGATGATTACTCATGAAGGTGAGTTTAAGGGATTTTTCGATAGCAACCCTGAATTTACTTGGATATTCTTAGCCATTATGGTTGTGCTCGTTATTGTAGCCGGAGTTTGGACAAACGCTATCAGAGCACGCAAAATTCAGCGTAATAAACAGAAGCCTGTTCTTTCGACTAAGCATAAATAGTTAAGTACACAAAAAGCCATGAGCCGCATTAACCTGCGCTTCATGGCTTTTTATTTTATACTCAGAACCACTCGTCTTCCTTTTGTTCAGCTTTTTGCGAAATTCCTTCTTCTCTTAAAATTAATGTCTCAGTTTCCTGTACGGCTTTATCGACCAACTGATCCATCTCTTCCCCTAAATGAGCCTCTATCCGCTCAACTAGATCCAAATCCGGATTAATTGCCGGGTTTTTAGGCACGAACAAGGTACAGCAATCCTCGAAGGGCAGTATGGATGTCTCAAATGTGCCGATGGTTTCTGCATATTTAATAATATCTATCTTGTCCATCATTACTAGCGGGCGAAGCAAAGGCAGTGCTGCTGCACGGCCAATTACATTCATACTTCCAAGTGTCTGGCTTGCCACTTGTCCAAGGCTATCACCGGTTACAATAGCGAGCGCCCCTGTTTGCTCAGCAAGCTTTTCCGTTATTCTAAGCATATATCTTCTCATCAGCGTAATGATCAAGCTATCGTGACCCGTTTGAGTTAGCTTTGTTTGTACTTCCGTGAATGGAACGAGATGGATCTTTATTTTACCACTATAATAGGCCAATCTTTGCGCAAGTGTAATGACCTTTTCTTTGGCTTGCTCACTTGTGAACGGATAGCTATGAAAATGGACAGCCTCCAGAACAAGTCCCTTCCTCATCGCCATCCACCCGGCTACAGGGCTGTCAATCCCTCCGGAGAGCAGAAGCATCGCTTTCCCATTCATGCCCAGTGGGAAGCCTCCTGCAGCCTTCTCGACTTCACAGTACAAATAAGTATTTTCATGCTGAATATCAATCTTCAGCTCCACTTCAGGATTGCGTACGTTAACCTTCAGGTCAGGAGTATTCCGTAGAACATGAGAACCTACTAGATGATTCATTTCCACGGAATCATGCGGGAATTGCTTCCATGCGCGCTTCACCGATACTTTGAATGTCTTAGGGGCTGGTGTTAATCCACTTATAAGCTCAAGTGCACTGTCACGAATCGCATCTAGGCTCTGCTCTGCTTTTACTACAGGACTGAATGAAAGAACGCCGAATATATCCTTTACTCTGTCCCCAACAAGCCCGTAGCTTTCTCCATTGAGACGGATGTACAATCGACCAAGCGTTTTCTCATATGTAAGCGCTGGGAATGATTTTAAAGCCGTCTTAATTTGATAAGCAAGCAGACTTTCGAATCGATGTCTATTTTTCCCTTTGATCGTTATTTCTCCGAAACGTACCATAATGAGTTCGTATTCCATTTACTGCTTCCTCTCTAACGGCTTTAGCTTGGCTACAGCCATCTTAAGCCTTTCCCCTAATATTTCGATATCTTCCTTTGAATGCTCATCGCCAAAGCTAATACGAATGCTTCCAGATGCTCGATCTGCATCAAAGCCCATAGCCAGAAGTACCCGGCTTGGCTTCAGACTCTTGGAGGAGCAGGCTGATTGGGTAGACACCTGTATGCCATGCTTCTCGAGCATATGAACAATGACTTCTGGCTTCATCCCTGGATAGGACAAATTCACGATATGAGGTGCATAATCATTTTCATTAAATTGTTTATCTGAGGAGGAGAGTCCATTCAATACTAACTCAGGAATTCGACTAACGAGTTCAAGCAGCTGTCGTCTCATCTCGTACATTCGTTGCCTTCTGTTTTCCCTGCTCTCTATCGTCAATCTTAGTGCCTGTGACATAGCTACGATTCCGGGGACATTAAGCGTGCCTGATCGAATGCCCTGCTCTTGATCTCCACCGCTTTGCAGAGGAGCAAGCTCGACTCCCTCTTTAACAAGAAGGAACCCCATTCCTTTAGGTCCACCAAACTTATGCGCCGAGCCGGTATACAAATGTACGCCCGAGCCCGCCCAATCAAATGGCACCTTGCCTATCGCTTGAACCCCGTCCACATGAAATCTTACATGAGAATGCTTTGAGATTATCTTCCCAATCTCTTGAATGGGTTGAATGACACCCGTTTCATTGTTAACCTGCATAATACTAACGAGCACAGTGTCCTTCCGAATGGCTTGCGCCACATCATCTGGATTTACTCTGCCCAGATGATCGACTGGAAGTATTGTCACTTGGATTCCCATCGTTTCAAGCTGACGAACTGATTGATACACCGATGCGTGCTCAATTGCAGTCGTAATAATATGTTTGGATACCCTTGTTACTTTATATATCGAGCCTTTAATGGCCAAATTATTACTTTCTGTTCCACCCGAAGTAAAAACAATCTCCTTCGAGGAAGCCCCCATTCTTGCAGCGATGCTTGTGCGAGCCCTTTCCACTAGCTTCATCGCTTCAGCGCCGGCTTGATGTAAGGCGGATGCATTCGCATAATGAAGCTTCATCAGCTCGCTCATCGTATCAATAACCGTTGGCAGCATTGGGGTTGATGCACAATGATCATAATAATAAGTTTTCATTTCTAATTCCCCATTCTTCTATCTAAGGAATGTATTTAATCATTCCATAATAAAGGGACCAATAACGGGAGTCATGCTCCCGTCTTGATCCCCTTCATCCTTATGCTATCTTACTGATCTAAGCGCCCCAACGACTGGATGCATCCAGAACCTTACGAATATAATTCTGCGTTTCAGTTGGCAGCTTCTGTAGATTCAACGCAATATCCTGATCATTGGCGATACCAAGTCGATCCACACGCCCTGGTCCTGCGTTATAGGCAGCTAATGCTGTCGAAACATTACCTTCATATTTCCGCAATAAATAGGAGAGGAACCTTGTTCCTCCATCGATATTCTGGGCTGGATCGAACGAATCCGATACTCCAAGACCTCGCGCCGTATCATCCATTAATTGCATAAGTCCTTTGGCGCCTGCCGAAGAAACAGCATTGGGATTAAACGATGACTCCGATTGGACTACGCCTTTAATCAGAGCCGGATCGACACCATACTTGGCTCCTGCGGCGGAGATGAGATCATCGTAGGCCGAGGACGAACCGCTATCGCTGGTCAATGCTCCTCTCCAAGAAGCAGTTGGCACGGACAATCCAGAAACCTTCATGGAATTAGTTGTTTCTCCACTCGTTGATTCCTGCAATGAGCTTGTATTTAATTGGCTTAGTAATATATCAAAAAGTCCCGTTGAATCACTTGCCGATACGTTCGTCGCTTTGTTACTTAAAGGATTTAATTCCGTCATCCATTGCGTCAAAAGCATTTGCTTTAATAATCTTGGATCCGTCGTTACATTCACGTCGGTTATCTCCCGGTAGTCAAATTGTAAGCTTTCTTTATTGTACAATAACTACCGCAGTCCGACTAGTCCCGACAAGGAATTGTTCTTCCGTTCTTTAGACCTATTTATTGTCCTTAGGCTGGAAGGTCAAGCAGCAAGTAACTGATGAGGTTTTGGCAACATCTTGATGAGTGAAAAATTCATCGGAAAATTCCTCATTCCAATTGTTCTCAGCATGCGAATCCACTTCAATAGTTATTTCTTGGGCTCCACATTGATTTCCCTGATTCCAGAAGGAACAATTACTGACACTGCAAGCTACACCTTTCGGCAATCAAATCACCCCCCTGTCTATTGTGCACCCTGAATAGACAGGTATGCAGACAGAGGGGTGGAGTTTTTAGACATAATTGTTATTTGGACTGACTTTGCATCCGACGCTGAGTCAGATAATCACTTTCGTAATAAGACAAATCATCTCGCAGCTCCTCATAAAGACGAGAAATGCTAAGAATGATGTCTCTCGCTGGACGAATAGGCTTTATACGGAAGCGAATAGCATCTTGACCTGTATATGCGTATCGTCCATCCTCTGAATAACATTCATTTTTAGGATAAAAGAAGGCATTCACGCCATTATGATACACTTCATACAGTGCGCGTTCAGCGAGGTCATTGTCCAAGTTCGGACGGCGTAGGATCGCTCCTAGCTTCTCGTAAGCAACCTCGGAGAATACAAGCAAATGACGTAAATCGGACAGCAATCCGCTATAAAATGCTGAACTATCGGGATTGTCTGCTTGAACCAGTTGTTCAAGTGCGTGATTATTAAGAAATTGTTCAATCGGATCAATAGCTGCCTTTAATTTCTCACGACTGGATTCTGCGAGCGCTTTAATATTAATAGCTGGCATAAATTGTTCCCCTTTCCATTGTACAGAAGCATAACCTTATGGCATTTTATGGGTATCAAGATAAATAGTCCCGCTTTGACCCGCGAAACCTTCCTCATAGTAACATAAATCGGAATGAAACGGTACTGGCAAGTATATTTTTCTCATCTCGCCTCATCCTAATGACATAAGCTTCCCTTGTTATAGGGAATGAAAAAGGAGAGGTGTGCCTTGCGTCGGAATGTTTTGCTAGGAGCTTTATTTACCTTCGCTGTCGTTTTGTTTGCCATTCCTCTTCTGCCACCTAGTTTGAAAAATGTACATCATGCTCCACCTAAGGCACTTGAAGTACATCCGGCTAAGAAAGAAGCTATTTACAAGCAGCAAACCATACAACAGGATATGGCAGCTACAGAGCGATTAGCTAGATCACAGGTAACACGGGATATGAAACAGTTTTTGAACAATAAAGATTCTAACAAAGATGCTCTGCGGAAATTCAAGGAGCTGTTAAACATTCACCCAGAGCTTCTATGGGTAGAATGGGTCGACGGTCAGAAAAAAAATACTGTTGGTAAAATCAAAAATGAATTAAGCGGTATTTCTAAGCATTATCTTGCAGAAGCTCGCAAATCGGTTGTCCAAGGTAGCAGCTACTCCTCCCCTATTTTTACCTATGGTGGGAAAAGTTATTTCGTATTGTCGCAAGCACATACCTCTAAGCCTAAGCAAAGCATTGTAGCACTTGTGTCGACGGAAATCATTCAAGCCGTTGAACGGCACCAGAAGAGAAATCTTCGTATAATCCCTTACCCTCCTGAAGGGCGATATCGCATAGAATCTGTCACTCCAGGCTCAAATCAAGAAACAACTGTTCGAACTGGCGAAGATAACGGAAATGCTAGCCATTACTCTATTGATGAAATCGTTGTAAAATTCCGTCAGCCCTTGACCGCTAAGCAACTGCTGCAGCTTCGTAAAGAGCTTAATTTATCGGTTGTGCGCCACACAGGAAAAACTTATGTATTTCGTTCGACGAAGCATGAAACCAGTCATTTGAAAGCTTATTTCATCGACAAGTGGAACCCTGAATTTGTAGAACCTCACTACCTGTACATGACTAACGAATCGGAAGGAACATCAGCTACAGACAGTAAAATCATAGTGCCTAACGATACACTCTATTCTGAATATCAATGGAATTTGCCAGAAATAACTACAGAAACCGGATGGAATGTTACGAAGGGAAGTAAGGATGTTATCGTTGCTGTATTGGATACAGGAGTGCAAGCGGATCATCCTGATTTGAAGGGGCGACTCGTTAAAGGCGTAAACATTGTTGATCCCTCTAGTGCACCTGAGGATGATGTTGGTCATGGTACTCATGTTGCTGGAATAATTGCGGCCAATGTTAATAATAAGGAAGGTGTAGCAGGTATGACCTGGTTTACTAAAATAATGCCAGTTAAAGTACTCGACAGCTCTGGTGCTGGCTCCACCTATTCCGTCGCTCAAGGAATAATATGGGCTACTGATCATGGCGCAAATATTATTAATATGAGCTTGGGTAATTATGCTGAGGCCGAGTTTCTGCATGATGCTCTGAAATATGCTTATGAACACGGCGTTGTTTTAGTTGCGGCAAGCGGGAATGATAATACAGATCGCCCAGGTTATCCTGCCGCTTACCCTGAGGTTTTCGCCGTGTCAGCAACAGATCAGAACGAAATGCGAGCAGAGTATTCTAATTACGGCGATTACATTGATGTTGCTGCTCCAGGGTCTTCTATTCCTAGCACCTATCCCGGAAGCAGGTATGCCGCCCTATCTGGAACGTCCATGGCTTGCCCTCACGTATCAGCCCTTGCTTCACTCGTTAAAGCTGCCAACCCGAAGCTAAGCAATATCGAGATTATGGACTTACTTCGTCGCACCTCACGAGATTTGGGGAAAAGCGGTAAAGATAAAGATTTTGGTTACGGACAGATTGATGTTAGATCAGCATTGCTATCCGCTAACGGAATAAATACCTCTTTACAGCTGTACCCGCAGCAGGTTCGTCGAGAGCTAAGTCAGTTGAATAAAAAATAAAGTCTTAGACTGCAGTTGATTTATTTCAACAATCTTTACCTGTTAACGTAGTAATCCCCGCATACATGACGGTATGCGGGGATTATTACGTTATTTTGTAGCTTGATATACGATATTTAGAACAAGAATTCACCTAGATCTGGCGGACGACGGAAAAGTGTTGCCTGCTCAAAACTATAAGCGAGGCTGATTAGCGTGGGCTCACTGAAAGCCTTCCCGGAAAAGACAATACCAAATGGACCCTGCGTCGAATCGCCATCCGCATCAATTGTTCCTTTTGCTGAATAACCGGCGGGCACCGTAATAAGGGGATACCCTAATCGGGCAGCAATGTACATGCCATCAATATCACCGGGTAACATTAATGCATCTAAGCCGTGTTGATCGAGTGCATAATCAATCCCTTGCGTTACAGCCGAATGGTTATATTCTTGACGTTTAAATTGATAGGTTATATTGGTTAAAACATTTTGTTCCGAGCGAATCAGATTGTCTTGGCCAAACTTCAATGCGGAAGCAGCGTGTTTCTGATTATAATCAATCAGATCTTGAATAGAATGCACAGGCATATCCGAGTTCAACTTCGATAAATACCGATTCAGACCTGTTTTGAATTCGTAGCAGATAACATCATTGTTCCATGGATGCTGTTCCACATGGAGGTCCACAGGATCGATAACTGTAGCACCTTGCTCACGCAGAACTTCGATGGCGGATTCCATGATGGAAAGTCTTTCTTCATCCAACGACCGATAGTAATGTCTGGGAATCCCAATACGAGCTTTACGCAGAAAGTCTCGGTCGAGATAAGCTGTGTAGTCATGAAAAGTACGATGCGGGCTAGTCCGTGTTGCCTTATCGTTTTCGTCAATCCCAACGATTGCCCCCAGTAGAATCGCTGCATCAGTCACTGTCTTGGAAATGGGTCCTGGTGTATCCTGACTTATGGAGATCGGGATAATGCCGCTGCGGCTAGTTAGCCCTACAGTAGGCTTTATTCCAACAAGAAAATGTTGGTTGGCCGGCCCAATTATCGAACCCGCGGTTTCTGTCCCGATCGCTACTGCTGCCAGGCTTGCCGCTACGGCTGCAGCCGATCCTGAGCTTGATCCACTGACGAAGAGCTTACCAGGTCCATATGGATTCAATACATACCCGCCTCTGGAGCTGTATCCAGCTGGCATACGGTTGGACATGAAATTCGACCACTCGGTCATATTGGCTTTACCTAGAATAACTGCGCCGGCAGCGCGGAGCTTTGCGACTATGAACGAATCTTTAGAAGCAAACGACTCAGCCAATGCGATTGAACCAGCGCTCGTATGCATTCGGTCATGCGTATCGATGTTATCCTTGAGCAGGAGTGGAATTCCGTGCAGCGGCCCCCTACTACCTATTGTATTTCTCTCAAGGTCAAGATTCCTTGCTATTTCAAGCGCATCTGGATTGATCTCTAATACGGCATTGACAAGAGGATTATACTTATGAATGCGTTCGATATATGCAAGCACGAGAGCTTCGGATGTACATTCACCTGAAGACATTGCCTTTTGCATGCCCACCAAATCGACTTCCTGAATCCACTCTTGTAAGTTAATACTCATATATTAAGATACCCCGTTATTGGAAAATTTTTGGACAACAGTAATATGGTAACATGCTGCCTTGCCAAGGGTATAGGGAGAGTTTGATTAGAAAAGAAAGTATCCCATCGCGCATGCACGAGGGAAATGTGCGTCCTAGCTAAACCGTATCATGCTTATTATCAATAAATTGACTACTTATTTGTTCTTACGAATTCCAGCGGCGCTATTGGGGGAAATATGGGAGGAGCGGTGCTACTTTACTGGATATAAGATGTGTGGAGTTCTTTAAAAAATAAAACCATTAGATTTTGATCAAATAAGAGTTACTGAGTTGGTAAGCCATATGTTGCTCAATCCATTTCGGAGTAACCTCCGACATAAACGTCGATATAAAAAAGAAGCTGCCCATAAGTTACCTTATGGGACAGCCCCTCGTTTAATTTCGTAGTAAGCCGGAAAGTTTGCCGTAAGCCGGGTTCTGTACTTCCGGTGGTAGTAACGGGCAGCTTGCGCTTACCCTCCCACGATGGAAGCGACAATCATCTTTCTAGGCCGTACATTGCTATACGGCTCAAGCGACCAACCCGAACGCACCCCGGGCTAGGGCTGAGACTCTCACGAGCCTCCGCGTTCTCCTCGGTCTTGCTCCAAATGGGGTTTACCAGGGGCAAAGTCACCAGTGCCCCTCGTGGTCTCTTACACCACGGTTCCATCCTTGCCTGATCTGCGTAAGCAGCCATCGGCGGTCCATTTCTGTGGCCCTGTCCTTCAGCTCGCGCTGACTGGACGTTATCCAGCATCCTGCCCTGTGGAGCCCGGACTTTCCTCTCGTGGCGCGAAGCCACCAGCGATTGTCTGTCAAACTTTCCGGTTTGCAACGACTAGTATAACTCGAATTGTCCTCGCTGACAACGTAAATGAATGGAGTCTATGTCAGAGTTCATACTTTTTGGTAAAATTATCGTAGTTGAAAGGGCTCCGTATCTACCTTTGAAGCAAATACTTCCGTTGCATATCCCTTAGCTTTAAGCTGCTCTGCAAGCCATTCAGCGGCTTTCGGCTTCATTATTTTCTCAGCATGATGCCCAGGATCGATAATCGTTAAACCCGCTGCCAATGCGTCCTGCGCGGAATGAAAATCAATATCTCCCGTAACAAGTACATCTGCTCCGGCAAATGTGGCATGACGAATATATTTTGCTCCTGCTCCACCCAGCACAGCCACTTTACGTACCTGTCTTGATCCGTCACCTACCATTCGCACGAATGGAACATCAAAGGCCGCTTTAACACGTTCGGCAAATTGGTCCAAGCTTTCCGCTTCCGGTAGGGTACCAACTCTGCCTAGCCCAAAGGAGCGACCCTTCAGATCCAAGGCATACAAATCATAAGCTACCTCCTCGTAAGGATGAGCCTTCAGCATAGCAGCTATTACTTTCTTTCGAGAACTAAGCGGGACAATTGTCTCAAGCCTTACTTCCTTCACCTGCGTTAGCTTGCCCTGCTTACCAACAAACGGATCACTGCCCTCCTGAGGCAAAAATGTACCCGTACCTTCGCTATTGAAGCTACAATGGCTATAATTCCCTATCCATCCAGCACCTGCTGAGAACATAGCGGTTCGCACAATCTCATGATGCGTTTCAGGCACAAACACAACAAGCTTAAATAGCTTGTCTGTATGTATTTCCTCTAATATGCCTCGTCCCGTAAGCTCAAGTGCTTCTGCCATCCAATCATTGATTCCGCCTTCTGCGGTATCCAAATTCGTGTGCGATATATATACAGCAATGTCTTTACGCAGTAAGCTAGCAGCTAATGCTCCTGCTGGAGTGTCTGTCCGAAGATGTGCTAGAGGCCTGTATATAACGGCATGGTGTGCAATAATGAGTTCAGCTCCCAAAGTAGCTGCCTCGTCCACCACTGCAGGTGTAACATCCAATGTGACGAGCACACGCTTAATTTCTTTAGCGACTGAACCAACCTGCAAACCAATTTTGTCATCGGGAACTGCATAATGCTTAGGTGCAAGTCGCTCCATTAATTGGATTATCGTTTCTCCACGGGCAAACATGACAACACCTCCCGGATTTCTCGCACGTCCTCTTCCCATTCTCTCGCTTTCTCAGCAGCTTCTGAAGCAGTAGCATGGCTCAATTGCAATATAACTCTTTCCCGCTTAGCAATCTCCTGCTCCCACTTAAGATGGAATGCTTCCGTCGGCTCTCTGAGCAGCAGTGGACCCATCTCGTATAATAACGCTGATGAAATCTTTAATAAGCTTGGGGCAAGTATGGCCTCATCATATAATCGCTTCTGCTCTGCTTGAGCTAATCCACTGTCCGTTTCTAGAGTCGCACGCATAAGCGTGTATATAACTCCGTCCTCTTCAAGGAGGATTTCTCGATCTATTACGTAATCATGCTTTACTAACCATTGCCGAACTGCATCTTCAGCGACATGAGGGGAGAGCACAAGCGTTGTGACACCCTTCAGCTGCTCTTTACCTTGCTCCAAAATTCTTGCCATCAGGCTTCCACCCATGCCTGCAATAGTCACTGTATCCACTTCACCCGGTTCGAGTACGGACAGCCCGTCTCCTATACGTACAGAAATGATATCCCCCAAGTCAGCTTCGGATACTTGGCGTTTGGCAGCCTCTACAGGTCCATCATGCACATCACCTGCAACTGCATAGCTAATTTTCCCCGTCTTGGCTAGAAAAACCGGCAGCAACGCATGGTCTGTCCCGATATCAGCAAAACGAGCTCCCTCAGGAACCCACTCAGCCAATGCAGACAAGCGACGGGACAATTTCATTTCTACTCCATCAATATTCTTACTTAACTCATTATTGTTTTTCATTGTTAAGCAACCCATTCCATCCATTGTTTTCTTAGTCGAAACATTGCTACTCCGGCAATTACAATTTTGAAAAGTATTTCTATTTGAATCCAATTCGTCTGAATTCCATACAGAGCTGAGTAAACCTCAGGCATAAACCATAACACTAACGCAGAAGCAAAGAAAACCGCCCCAACAGACTTAAAGCGAACATGAAGATACCAGCTCAGCCAAGCAAACAACAACGCCGCTGGTATCCAAAATACTTGAACCTCGAATAGAGAGGGATTAGGAACATGTCTAGCCAGTAGCAAAGCATAGAACACGACAACCGCCATCCAACCAAACCAGTGAAGCAAAGGGACTCTCATTAATATACCTATGCCTATCCACACTAGCGAGCAGAATCCAAGCAGCAGCATAGGACCTATACCGCCCATCCAGCCATTTAACTGCACAATACCGAATCCTGCCCCAATCAGGAATACCATTCCTATGCCTAATGATAACAACCCTCGAAGCGGATTATTATGCCTTTGCTTGCCACCGTATGCGATAAAAGCCATTGTAACAGCGCCTGTTAAACCTATTTGCAATGATACTGGAAACGCGCTAAAATGAAGTACAACAAAACAAATCAAGGTAAAAATTCCAAAAGTAAGGAACCATTGCTTGCGCGATGCTTGACCAATTTTCTTAATTGTTGTCTCCATAAAGCCTTTCGGCCGCTCATTCAAATCATCTAAATATAGGTTTTCCAGGAAATCGCAATACTTCCCCGGCAGTAGCTTGCTGCGGCGCCAAGATTCAATTTCTTTAACGACTAAATTGCGCTTCTCTTCATCCAAAGCAGCCATGCCGACGATCCCCCTTATTCGATTGAAAAAAAAGACCTTCAGCCATTACGGCAAAGGCCTCTATCATCCAAATACTATTTATTATTCTAAAAAGTCTTTCAATCGTTTACTGCGACTCGGGTGGCGGAGCTTACGTAACGCTTTAGCCTCGATTTGACGGATACGCTCACGTGTTACGCCGAATACTTTACCGACCTCTTCAAGCGTACGAGTACGTCCATCATCCAATCCAAAACGCAAACGAAGAACATTTTCTTCACGCTCAGTGAGCGTGTCCAGAACATCCTCCAACTGCTCCTTGAGAAGCTCATACGCGGCAGCATCTGCTGGAGCCAACGCTTCCTGATCTTCGATAAAGTCCCCTAAATGGGAATCATCTTCTTCACCGATAGGCGTTTCTAATGAGACAGGCTCTTGAGCAATTTTCATGATTTCTCTAACTTTATCTACACTTAACTCCATCTGTTCAGCAATTTCTTCAGGTGTAGGCTCTCTACCCAATTCCTGCAGCAGCTGTCTAGATACTCGAATAAGTTTATTTATTGTCTCGACCATATGAACAGGGATCCGTATCGTTCTCGCTTGATCCGCGATAGCCCGTGTAATCGCCTGTCTTATCCACCATGTGGCATAAGTACTGAATTTGAATCCTTTATCATGATCGAATTTTTCGACCGCTTTAAGAAGACCCATATTCCCTTCCTGAATAAGATCCAGGAACAGCATACCCCGTCCAACGTAACGCTTCGCGATACTGACGACTAGACGAAGGTTGGCTTCTGCCAGCCTTTTTTTGGCTTCTTCGCCATCAGGTCCGCCAATTTCAATCTTCTTGGCTAGTTCAACCTCATCATCTGCACCAAGCAACGGCACTCGTCCGATTTCTTTAAGGTACATTCTCACGGGGTCATTAATTTTGATACCTGGTGGAAGCGAGAGATCGTCGTCGAAATTAAATTCGTCACGCTCTTCCTCTTCACCATTGTTATGACCGTGTGGTCTCTCGCGTCCCAGTTCATCGTGGTCATTGGAAACCTCGATACCGATATCCGCCAGCTGCTCGAAAAATTCGTCAATTTGCTCGGGGTCCTGATCAAATGGAGACAGCTTCTCCATGATGTCTTTATAGGTCAAGGAAGATTTCTTCTTACCTTGTTCGATCAGCTGAGCCTTAACCTGTTCTAGTGTCGCTTCCGTTTCCAATCCGGTGTGTTGATCGTTTGCCATTGCCGACTCCCTCCTCCCTGATCAGCCTGCGTATTACAATTGCTTACGCTGCTTTTCCAGGGATAAAATCTCTTTCAAAATTTGTGCCGCCTGTAATTTGTCTCCGGCTCGATCTGCACGGCGCATCTCTTCGTACTTCTGCTCAATAGAACCCTTTGATTCAGAAGCTCTTTCAATCGTGCGCAGAAAATCTTCCAATTCCTTCTCGCCATATGGGACTTCAATCAAAGCGATGGCACTGGCAGAACGTTCTAAACGGTCATCTTGCAGTACCGTAACGAATCGGCCTATATCAGGATCATTGCCTTGAGCGTAATAAGCATATAAATAAGCAGCTAAAGCCGCGTGATCCTCAATTAGAAAACGTTCGCCAAGCCTTTGCTGTACAAGGAGTGCCGTTTCTTTATCCTGCATCATCCAAGAAAGCAGCTGACGTTCCGCATTCACGTTTGCCGCACCAAGTGGCGGGTTCTTCGAGGTAGATCTGTTTTCATTCCATACATTATTCCACGATCCGGCTGGAATATCCCCTACGTTTCCCAATTTCTCCTGCTGTCTGAATTCGAGGCTTTCCTGCTTGAGTGTATCTAAGGATACACCAAACTCCTGAGCTAGCTCTTTAAGCAATAACTCGCGTTCCGTAGGGGAATCTTTCCTTGCTACGATTCTAACCGCATCGCGCAAGTAGCGAATCTTCCCATCTTCTTCTAGGAGTATATGGGATTTCCTTAAATATATAAGCTGAAATTTGACTGCGGAAACCGCCCCGTCAATGAATTCCCGAACAAAAGGCTCTGGTCCGTATGAAGATATATATTCATCTGGATCCATTCGATTAGGAAGTATGCTTACCCTTACACGGAAACCTGCCTCTTCTAACAAAGGTATGCTTTTATGTGCAGCAGCTTGTCCTGCATCATCTCCGTCATAGCATAGTATAACCTCGTCCGCAAAACGTTTAAGCATTGCTGCATGCTCTCCAGTTAGTGCTGTCCCCATCGTAGCTACCCCGTTATGAATACCAGCGGACCATGCTTTGATGACATCAACATAACCTTCGAATAATACAACCTGCCTTGCTCGGCGTATAGCCGGTCGAGCTTCATGCAATCGGTACAACGTTCGGCTCTTATTAAAAAGAGGGGTTTCTGGAGAATTAAGATATTTAGGCTGTCCGTCCGACATTAGTCGTCCCGCAAAAGCTATTGTATTTCCACTTGTATCATGAATCGGGAAAATAACCCTATCACGAAAGCGATCCACATAACCTTCTGCATCCTGTCTGCGAGACAGTAATCCGCCTGCCTCCATCTCAGCTAAGCTATAGCCTTTCCGTTCTAACGCTTGCGTAAGCGTGTCCCATCTAGCTGGAGCATAACCGATCCCAAAATGCTCAATTAAAGCATCATTAAAGCCACGTGAATGTAAGTATTCTCTTGCAAGCTTTGCCACTTCCATATTTTTCAGAAGATAATGATACAGTTTCAAGCTGTAATCGTGAGCTTCATGTAAAGTTTGCTTTTCTTTCTGGAAGGCAGAGGGCTCCTCAGTATTAGCAGTCGTCCACGTAATGGGAATGCCAGCTTCTTCTGCTAGCGCTTTGACTGCCTCAGGGAACGTTTCCCCTTCCATCTCCATCACAAACTTTATTACATTACCACCTTTGCCACAGCCATAACAATGAAAAATTTGTTTCTCCGGTGTGACCGTAAACGATGGTGTTTTTTCGGAATGAAAGGGACAGAGACCCTTCAAGTATTTGCCGTTTTTGGTCAGATGAACATATTTGCCTACGGTATCCGAAATTTCATGGCGACGCAGCACTTCATCAATAACCGTTTGGGGTATCATTCCGTAATTCATTAAAGCCACCTTATCTTCCCAGTGCAGAGGAACCGAACACATACCTCAGAGTGATTATCCACTCAATCGTTTTCTTGCACCTATTACATTTCGCTAAAGGTCGGGAATCTCCTGCAACCCTCGCAGCAGAGTTGTCAGTTTTTGTTGAAATCGGTCACGATCCTCATTGGTGAACGCCTTCGGGCCTTTAGTACGCGTACCACCTCGACGCAGACGCGCCGAAAAATGACGTTGCTCCAATAAGCCTTCGATGTCGGATTCCCGAATTTGCTTACCTCTCGGCGTTAATACAGCAGCACCCTTCGCTAGCCCCAGTGCAGCCAATCCATAATCGCCAGTAACAAGAATATCTTGCTTGGTCAGAACATTAGCGATATACAAATCTGCTGCTTGATCACTTGCGTCGACAGTAACTACTTCTACAGATGGCTCCGGTACCAGGACATGAGCATGACTCGAGACAAGCAGCGCTGTTGCTCCGCAGCTCCTCACCGTTCTGGCAATTTCCGTCTTAACCGGACAAGCATCGCCATCAACTACTACCCGATGACGTAGGACTGTCATCGACATCACCACACGATTCAACTAAAGTTTGCCGTAATATTATATACGCTAACTGTAATCAAAATCCTGCATTACCCTTATCAATTTTTATGTTCCCCATTTCATTGCCTTTGAAACTTACTCAGCAGTCGCAAAAGAGAATATTCTCATCATATTCCTTATATTTATACGTATTTAAAGGATTTTAAGTTACATTCGCCTTCATTTCATGCACATTTATACATTTTTCGACAAAAATATTTATATTTCATCATACAGAAAAACGATAAAAACAGCTTGTTTAGCAATAATCGTTCATAAAATGATCACAAAATGATCTGTTATATGAGTCTTTAGATCTATTATAGATCATTTGTCCTATATTTATAAGTAACTAGCATCGTAAAAAGAGAACCTCTCGGTTCTCCCCCTACCTCGTACACATCTATAGATGTCTACCGTTGAAAATGCTCGAGAATTAAGCTAGCCGTTTCCTCTACTGCTTTATTGGATACATCAATAACAATGCATCCAATTTTCTCCATCACATTTCTCGCATGATCCAATTCCTTAAGAATTCGCTCGGAAGTAGCATATGGAGCTGAATCTGGTAATCCTAGCGCCTTTAATCTTTCCTTACGAATTGCATTTAGCGAATCAGGATTAATCGTAAGACCGATTACCTTGTGGGCAGGGATCAGATAAAGCTCCTTCGGAGGTACAAGCTCCGGAACAAGCGGTACGTTAGCCACCTTGAAGGTTTTGTGTGCTAATACCATCGACAGCGGTGTTTTTGAAGTTCTAGACACACCTGCTAGTACGATATCAGCTTTGAGGATACCGGAAACGTCCCTTGCATCATCGTAACGAACAGCAAATTCTACAGCTTCTACCTTGCGAAAATAATCAGCATTAAGAACATGATTTAAGCCAGGTTCATGACGCGACTCAAGACCAAGCGTGCCCTCAAGAGTTCCGATTAGCGGACCAAGCAAGTCGACTGCCTTCAAATTCATCTGGCTTGCCTGATCCACCATATAATCGCGGAGGAACGGAATGACCAGCGTATAGAGCACAATACTGTTCTCCGTTTGCGCGGAGCTAAGAATGGAATCTATACCTTCTCGGCTTTGGATAAAGGCTGCTCGCCGAATGTGCACGGACAATGGATGGAACTGGGCTGCTGCAGCTCGAACTGCAAGCTCTCCTGTATCCCCTGCTGAATCAGATACTACGTATACAGTCACGCTAACTTGAGACATAGGGACATGCTCCTTCCGGCTGATTTCCTTACAATGCTCACCCTGACAGCTTAGAGAAATCAGCGAATTGCTTAACGTCATCTGCAATTAGCGTCAATACAGCCAAACGGTTACGTTTAATCGCCTCATCATCAGCCATAACCATAACAGCTTCGAAGAAGGCTGCTACTGGACCGCTTAAGGAAGAAAGCGCCGCAAGCACTGCTGTCATATCCGCTTGAGCACTAGCATTCAGGAATTCGCCATGCGCATTCTGCCAAGCCACATAAAGCTGATTTTCCGCATCATCTGCGAATAGCTTCACGTCTACTTGCTTAGAGTCTGATTTTGCAGCAAGATTACATACCCGATTAAATGCTTCAACCGCAGGACGGAACTCCGCTTTGCTGCTTTCTGTGCTTACAGCTTGTAAAGCGTGGGCCCGTAGAACTGTACGGCGAACATCTTGCGCTCCCGCTCCCAGAACAGCATCCACAACATCATATCGAATGGACTGTTCTGACAATACGTTTTTGATCCGCAAGGCAAAAAATTCTTGCATATCCTTAATAATATCGTAGGCTTCACGTTTCAATCCTCTTGCTCCATGAACTTCCAAAGCAATTTGGAATAAATCCGTCAATGTAATATCCAATTCATGCGTAAGCAATGTACTAACGATTCCTGCTGCTTGACGACGAAGAGCATACGGATCCTGAGAGCCTGTCGGAATAATTCCAATTGAGAAGCATCCAGCTATCGTATCCAGCTTGTCGGCAATACCAACGATTGCTCCAACTAATGAAGCGGCAGGACGGTCACCCGCATTACGTGGAGAATAGTGCTCATTGATGCCGCGAGCAACACTTTCACGCTCGCCAGCTTTACGAGCATAATCTTCTCCCATAATTCCTTGCAGCTCTGGAAACTCGTAGACCATTTGTGAAACAAGATCGAATTTGCATATGTCGGCAATACGGCTAACATCGGCAAGATTCGCTTCGTCCAAACGCAATTGCTGAGCAATTCGGTCTGCCACAATGCGAATACGACGGACTTTGTCACCTATGCTACCTAATTCCTCGTGATATACGATATTTTCAAGCTTAGCCAATGCATCATTTATAACTAGCTTCTTATCTTCTTCATAGAAAAATTTAGCATCGGATAATCTTGCGCGAAGCACCTTCTCGTTCCCTCTGGAAACTACGTCCAAAGAAACTTGGTCTCCGTTTCGCACGGTTACAAAATGGGGAAGCAAACGGCCTGATTTATCGAATACTGGAAAATAACGCTGATGCTCACGCATAGAAGTGATGAGCACCTCTTGTGGAATTTCCAGGAAGGATGGATCGAAAGAGCCCGAAAGCACTGTAGGTGTTTCGACTAGAAAGAGTACCTCTTCCAATAAATCGTCCTTAATCGCTATATCCCAATCTTTTTCAGCTGCTAAGCTTTGAATCCCTGTGAGAATAGCCGCCTTACGTTGTTCTACATCGACAATTACTTGCTGAGCAAGCAAACGTTCAACATATACACTAGGCTCCTCTACAACGGTTTCTGTACCTAGGAAACGGTGTCCTCGTGTCACGTTACCCGTTGCTACGTCGGTAATTTCAAATGGCACAACCTCCGTACCATGCAATGCCACAAGCCAGCGAATCGGACGTACATAACGCAGCTCATAATTTCCCCATCTCATATTTTTAGGGAAAGTCAAAGAGGTAACTAGAGCAGGCAGTGCTTCAGGAAGAAGGCTTACTGTTTCCACACCTAAAGAGCTCTTCTTAGCAAAAATATACTCAACATTAGCAACTTCACGAATGAAAAGGGAATCAGGATCTACAGATTGACTACGCGCAAAACCAAGTGCTGGCTTGCTCCAAGCCCCGTTCTCATCATAAGCGATTTTGCGGGAGGGACCTTTAACTTCCTCTGAGATATCCTCTTGTTTGTCCGCTAAATCTTTCACGATAACCGTCAAACGGCGAGGTGTAGCAAAAGCTTCAACTTCTTTGAACGTCAGGCGGCTTTCCGTCAGCCACTTCTCTGTCTTTTCCTTTAATTGTTCCATAGCTCCACGGACAAATCGAGCAGGAACCTCTTCCAAACCAATTTCCAGCAACAGGTCCTTAGCCATTGTTAACCGCCCCTTTCTTCAGCAGCGGGAATTCAAGCCGCTCCCGTTCCTGTAAATAAGTAGCCGCGACCTGGCGTGCCAGGTTACGTACACGCGCCATAAAGCCCGTACGCTCCGTTACGCTAATCGCCCCTCTTGCATCTAGCAAATTAAACGTGTGGGAGCATTTCAACACATAATCATAGGCAGGGAATACGAGGTTAGCTTCCATAGCCCGTTTAGCCTCGCCCTCATAAGTTGAGAACAGCTGGAACAGCATTGCCGTATCTGAAATCTCGAATGTATATTTGGAATGCTCGTATTCCGGCTGCTTAAATACGTCACCGTAAGCTACACCGTTTACCCACTCCAGATCAAATACATTTTCCTTATCCTGAATGTAAGATGCTAATCTTTCCATACCGTACGTAATTTCTACCGCCACTGGATGGCAATCGATACCACCTACCTGCTGGAAATACGTAAACTGTGTAATTTCCATACCGTCTAGCCATACTTCCCAGCCGAGTCCCCAAGCACCGAGAGTTGGAGCTTCCCAGTTATCTTCAACAAAACGAATATCGTGATGAAGAGGGTCAAGTCCAAGCTTCTTCAAGCTTTCAAGATAAAGCTCCTGAATGTTATCAGGCGAAGGCTTCATAATAACTTGAAATTGATGATGCTGGTAAAGACGGTTAGGATTTTCCCCATAGCGTCCATCCGCTGGACGTCTAGACGGTTCAACATAAGCAACATTCCAAGGCTCTGGACCGATTGTGCGTAGGAAAGTCATCGGGTTCATCGTACCCGCGCCCTTTTCCGTATCATACGGCTGTACAACGATGCAATTCTGATCAGCCCAAAACTGCTGTAGGGTTAACGTCATTTGCTGAAAGTTCATTCGTAATCGCTCCTTTTGATCTTCTCTTCAGTATTATGAACAACTAAAAAACCCCCGTCCCACGTCTGCCTTCGCAGACATAGGGACGGGAGCTGAAAATTCCCGCGGTTCCACCCTACTTGGCTGTCCTTGCCGATTCAGCTAACATGCCGAATTCGCCGGAAAGGATAACCCTCCTCATTCTTACCGATCTCTCCAGAGCGCCCTTCACCAATTCGTATCTCCAGGCTTTCACTATCCCCGGCTCGCTGAAACTGCTAACGATAATTGGCTACTTTCTCCTTCATAGAGAAAAATCATTATGATGACATTCTAAACTACCGCAACGCGCACTGTCAAACCATTCCGTCCCCAGCCTCGGTTTCCGATAAGGGCTCCGGCCGTTTCATTCGCTCGCCTAGCATATCACCATACTTTTCCCATTGATCTAAGAAGCTCCGGGACTTTAGGTTTAAGTTAATATAAGTATCTATCCAACGTCTCAGCACCAGCTGCAGCTGACGTTTGGAGCTTTCCTTGACCATAATATTACCTAAGCGCCGCATATCTAGATTAGAGAACACACGCAGCAGCTTCCATACGATTTCGTCCAACTCAATTGCTGTAGGATCTCGATGTCTACATGATGTACATAGTGCCCCGCCAGCATTACAACTGAAACGGAAAGGCCCCTGCTGCCTTCCACAGCTCGCGCATTCGTCTAATAAGGGAGCATAGCCGGCAGCAATAACTACCTTCATCTCGTATAGACGCAGCACGATCTGCGGATCCTTGCCTTCTACAAGCGCGTTTTGGCAAGCTTTGAGCTGATGAAACAAATTCGCCGCAGCCTCATCGTCGTTAATGCTCCGCTCCGTCAATTCAGCAGCATAGGCGGCATAAGCAGGACCCTCTAGACCTTCGCGGAGCTCTCGAAATGACTCGATAATCTCACCACTGTTTAATGTGCCGAGTGTACCTGCTTTGTAATAGGAGTAATCACCATATGTAAATAATTGAGCAAGCGCACCATAACGACTCTTTAGCTTTTTGGCTCCGCGCACGATAATGCCCTGCTTCCCATAAGATGGTGTAAGCAGGGTAATGATTTTATTTCCTTCTCCATAATCGGTGCTGCGAATAACTAAACCTTCTACCCGATATAACATCGGCTCTCATTCCTCGTCCGCAGCATTACCCTCTTCTGCTTCTAAGCCGGCATTTAACCCAAGCTCGGAAGCCGCAAGATTGTTTACTTCTTTATAAAGCAGATAAGCCTCGACATCGCCGGTTTGTGTAAATACCTGCCACGTAAAATCCCGCACAACGCCTCATCCTCTCCGGGAGAAAATGAACTGCACTTTCTACGGATTAGCATGTCACGGAGACAGTTGTGCTATGCTTGACACTTTTTACGACCCGCCATTAATCGTTGCGATATCCCAACGTTTTCAAGATTGAATCGCGATTACGCCAATCCTTATTGACCTTTACCCACAATTCAAGGAATATTTTGGAGCCAAGCAGACGTTCCATATCCTGTCGTGCCAGCTTGCCCACTTCCTTCAAGAGCGCACCATTTTTGCCGATAATAATCCCTTTCTGGGAATCTCTCTCTACGAAGATAACCGCACCAATATTAACGAGACCATTGTCCGCCACACTCATGCTTTCAATTTCAACAGCAATGGAATGGGGAATTTCCTCACGAGTCAAATGCAGTAGCTTCTCACGAATTAATTCTGCGCATACGAATTGCTCAGGATGATCCGTAACCTGATCAGCAGGGTAATACATAGGACCTTCCGCCAAATACTTAGACACTTGCTCTAACAATGCATTCACATTGTTGCCTTGAAGCGCCGATACCGGTACAATTTCCGTAAAATCCATTAGCTTCCGATACTTATCAATAATAGGTAGCAGCGCTTCCGGATGAATCTTATCTATTTTATTAAGAACGAGAAAGACTGGCGTATCTCTAACCTTCTTAAGCTGTTCAATAATATAACGGTCTCCGCCTCCGACCGGCTCTGTTACGTCCGTCAGAAAGAGAATAGCTTCCACTTCGTTAAAGGCGCTTTCCGCTGCCTTAAGCATGTAGTTACCAAGCTTTGAATTGGGCTTCGTAATACCTGGCGTATCGAGAAAAACAATCTGCACATCATCCGTCGTATAAACACCGTGGATTTTGTTACGTGTCGTCTGTGGTTTGTCAGACATAATAGCAATTTTCTGACCGATTACTTGGTTCATTAGCGTCGATTTGCCCGCATTCGGACGACCAACGATGGCTACAAACCCTGACTTGAAGCCTTTCTTCTGCATAACCTAATCTCCTTCAGTACAATCAATTATTCAAATCCTGTGAAGTAAAGGCACCCGGAAGGAGCTCTGAAACCGTAGTTACGCGATACTCACCCTTCATATTACCTAAAACAACAGGCATATCCGGCTTACAGAGCTCTACGAGCACTTGGCGGCATACGCCGCATGGTGTAATCGGTTGCTCTGTTTCGCCGATAACCGCAATAGCTTGAAACTCGCCCTGCCTACATCCATCTGCTATAGCACTGTACAAAGCAGTCCGCTCCGCACAGTTAGTTGGGCTGTAAGCCGCGTTCTCTACATTACAGCCATAATGCAGCTGCCCTTGCGAATCAAGTAGTACGGCACCTACAGAGAAGCCAGAATAGGGCACATAAGCACGCTTCCGCGCCTCTTTGGCCGCGTCTAAGAGCTGCTCTATCGTTAAAGAAATATCTTTAATACCCACTAAGCTTCCCTCCGAGTCGGCTAACTATTGAAAACAGGCTTCCCATAGTGGCGGGCCTAGAACAATTATTCCCACTGCTACAGCGAATAAAGACATGACCAATACTGCTCCAGATGCTGTATCCTTAGCCGCTTTAGCAAGAGGATGCAGGTCGGGAGATGCCAAATCGACTGTTCGCTCAATTGCCGTGTTAAATAGCTCCGAAACCCATACACCAGCAATTGCTGCTAAAATCCATAGCCAATCCATTCTAGCCACTTGTAACCAAGCCGAAAGCAAAATAACTATAGCTGCTGCAAAAAAATGAAATTTCATGTGGCGTTCACGCCGTAAAGCCCCTATGATGCCTGTGAGAGCGTAACGGAAGGATTGAACCTCACGCGAACGCCAGCCGCTCACCGGGTTAACCCCGCTTCCTTCAGCACCTCTTCCTGCTTAGCGAACATTTCCTTCTCTTGCTCTGCATCATCATGATCGTAGCCTAGCAGATGAAGGAAGCCGTGAACGAACAAAAATCCGAGCTCACGCTCTAGGCTATGCCCGTATTCTTGCGCTTGAGCTTCCGCTCTAGGTACAGAAATTACAATATCGCCAAGTAGGTTTGCGAAAGGATTCGAAGCCTTGTCCTCATCCTTCCACTCCTCATCGCCTTCTTCAGATGCCTCATATTCATCCTCGTAATGAATTTCCGGTTCTTCTCCCTCGAGCAGAGAAAATGACAATACATCGGTCGGCTTGTCCAATCCGCGATATTGGCGATTCAATTCCCGAATTCCTTCATCATCCGTCAAAGTGAGCGTAACGACCCCTACGGTTATTTCTTCTTTAGGTCCCGCGATTTGCAGCAGCTTCTCCAGCAAATCAATCCATTGCTCTTCGCGAGCACCTGCTCCGCCATCTCGTTCGTCGATCCACTCTATACTTAAAGTCATACTTTAATCTCCTTTGCTTCTTTCATTTTTTTCAATTCCTTGTCGTCCGGATACTCAATTCTGGAATGGAACATCCCAATAACCGTTTCCTTAAGCGTCTCTGCGACTTTATCTAGCTCTCTTAGTGTAATATCACATTCATTGAATTGATTATCGTCCAACCTGTCCTTAATAATCTTTCCGATGATTTCCTCAATTTGCACTACTGTAGGGTGGTTAAGTGATCTAACCGCCGCTTCCACGCAGTCAGCAATACCAACGATTGCGGCTTCCTTAGACTGCGCCTTGGGACCGGGATAACGATAGTCATCCTCTGTAAACTGATTTTCCAATTGTTGCTCCTGAGCTTGCTTCACGGCCTTAAAATAGAAATATTTAAGAAAGGTTGTCCCATGATGCTGCTCAGCAATGTCCCTTATTGGCTTTGGTAGCTTATGCGCTCTTAGCATTTCGGCGCCATCCTTGGCGTGCGCGATAATAATAGATGCACTAACCTTCGGATCAAGCTTATCGTGTGGATTTCCCGCAGAATTCTGATTCTCGATAAAATAAAGCGGTCTTTTCGTTTTACCAACATCATGATAGAAAGAGCCTACACGACATAGTAGCCCGTTCGCCCCAACTGATTCCGCAGCTGCCTCCGATAGATTCCCTACCATTAGACTGTGATGATAGGTTCCTGGCGTTTCGGTCAGAAGCTTCCTCAGCAAAGGATGATTCGGATTAGAAAGCTCCACGAGCTTTAACGCAGACAAAATACCAAATGTAATTTCAAAGAAAGGCATTATCCCAATAACTAGCACGGCAGTTAGCAAGCCACTTGAAAGCATGAATATAACGGCCTGCATTAAATCTAAGCGTGTGTTAGGCTCCGGGTCTACAAGCATTAGCGCAAGCACGGCGACTGAACCAAACAAGCTTACCATAATTCCCGCCTTCAGAATGGACGAGCGCTGGCTTGCACGATGAATGGCTAGCACAGCAGTGAAGGAGACTACAGCTGCTATAAAGCCATAATGAAAATCAAACACATGCTTTTGATCTACATTTAGAATAATGCTGGCGAGTAAAGTGAATAAGAAACCACTCACTAGGCCAAGATGCAGGTCAAGGAGCAGTGTAACCAACATGCTCCCCATTGCTATAGGAGCTAGATAGCCAATAAACGACCATTGCTCAGTATGTGTTAATGCGACCAGGTGAATAAATAGTAGGTTTAACGCGAATATAATAAGCATCATTAGCCAATGAACATTGGTTCTCTTCTTTGCCGTAGAGGCACTCGATGTTAATTCCCCATAACCATATAAAGCTAAAGTGAAAAAAACAGCAAATAGAAGAACACCTAGCTGAGGTAAATAAGATTTGCGTTCCTTGAGCAGTCCAAGGGAGTCTAGCTTATTGTATAAGTTTTCTGTAATAACCTGACCCTTTTTAACAACAATGTCACCCTGCTTAATGAGAACTGGGGGCGTATTTTGCTTAGCCTCGACTTTAGCGGTTTCAGTAGCCAGCTTGTCATAGAATTTGTTCGGCTGAATGGCCAGCCTAGCGAGCTCTTGAACAATTTCCCTCTGAGTCTTAAAAGAAAGTGAGCTCGCATTAACGAGTTCAGCTACCTTCGTTCTAGCTGTCTCCGCTTCTGTCAAAGACTCGCTAGTTAGCTTGCGTACAACCTCTCGTCCAACGGCTCGCATTTCCAGAAGCTGATCTGCTGTTAATCTCGGAATTTTGTAGTAAGTTTCCTCAGGTATTGAATATTTCTGTGCGAGGACTACCTTCTCCATCTCCGCAAGCAGCTCTGCTGAATATGTTTCCGAGCCTTTGTTCGTGCTAACAAAATTACTAATGTATTGATCTACACGCTCAGGGATAACACGGCGAAAAATATCTACTTTATCCGCTTCTGTAATCTGATCGTCTAGATTAAGCTGCTCAATTCTGGTGAAAATCTCATTAATAAGTGGCTCGTACTTCAGAGCAACGATCGAATAGATGGGACCTATCTTGTCCGCAGCTTCATCTTGAGCCTGCAAGGTCGCTTTATCATCTATCTCCTGACGTGGTGCTTTAATATCCCTATCGCTCTTACCATTCAGTTTAAGGTCATAGGTTTCTGGAACAAGCCTTGGTGCGATACTAAAATAGAACAAAAATACAAAGAGCAGGAGCAGAAGCCAGCGCATCGCTGCGCTATTCTTCCATCCTGCCGCTGCCCTTGATAAGGTAAGCGGGTGGCTAGGCGGGCCGCTATTATTCCGACTCATCTGGCTCTCCCCTTCCCTATAGTTATAGTCTTAATTATTCGCTGTTAGCGTTGTAGGCCTGTATAATCTTTTGCACGAGTGCATGCCGGACTACATCCTGATCTGTGAAAAATACCATGCCTATTTCCTCAATCTCACGTAAAATGCGTTCAGCTTCGATTAATCCGGACTTCTTACCTTTAGGTAAATCGATTTGAGTCACATCACCCGTAATAATCATACGTGAGCTAAAGCCCAGCCGGGTTAAAAACATTTTCATTTGCTCGGGAGTCGTATTCTGAGCCTCGTCCAAAATAACGAATGAATCGTCCAACGTCCTTCCACGCATGTAAGCTAACGGAGCGATTTCGATTTGTCCACGCTCCATCGCCTTTGCTACGCCTTCTAGACCTAAAGCGTCGTTTAACGCATCATATAACGGGCGCAGATAAGGATCAACCTTTTCCTGAAGATCGCCAGGCAAGAACCCAAGGCTTTCTCCCGCTTCAACTGCAGGACGAGTGAGAAGAATACGTTTCACTTTACCTTCTTTCAAAGCGGCTACTGCGCACATAACAGCCAAATACGTCTTTCCTGTGCCAGCAGGCCCGATTCCGAATACAATATCTTTTTTCCTAATCGTGGTTACATAATGCCTCTGACCGAGTGTCTTCGGAATGACGGGTTTCCCGCGGAAGGTAGAAGTAATTTCTCCCTTAAACAAAGAAAGCAATTCATCCGCCTTCATCTCTCGAGACAATTCAAGCGCATAACGAACATCACGCTCGTTAAGCTGTAACCCTCCTTGGATAAGCTGAAGCAGGGTGTCAAACAATTGCTGCAAGGAACGCACTTCTTCTGCAGGTCCTTCAATGTATATTTCTGCATCCCTCGAATGAATAAGAGATACTGTTTCCTTCTCAATTAGGCGCAGGAACTTGTCCTGCGGACCGAACAGGGCTAAGCTTTCAGCCGCATTGCGCAGCGGGATTGTCGTATATTCTTTCAGCTCAGTCAAAAAGCCTCATTCCCCCTAAACAATGTTTGCTTATCCTATTGGACGTTCGACCTCGATAGATTGTTCCACTTCAAAAAGAACAGTTAACAATACTTTACCATTCTCGGTATGTTCATGCAAAATGTTTTCGGCTTTGATTGTTGCTTCTTTTCCGCATTTCGTCAATAATTCCGCTCTTGCCTGTGCTAATCCTGCATCCTTTGCCTCAGCGGGGGTAAGCTTTTTCTCTATTTCTACAACTTCTGACTCATGCTCCTTCATTGTTCCAAACGGCAGTACTCGCTTCCATAATTGTGCTCTTTTTATACTTGTATAGGTTTGCGAGCCTTCATAATCTTGACCTCGATAGCCTGAAATTTGCAGAGCACGATTGCCGATAAGTAAGTAATTACGCTCCTGATAGACGCCGGTGAGATTTTTGGTTTTGGTAGTTAGCGGAGACGCTATGCGATATTCATGCCAGACAAGGCCCATGACCTTCCCCTTGGATACTACAGCTTTATTATGTACGGCATCACCAAGAATGCCAGAAATCAAAACATCTCCCTTGCGGACCCGATCATTCCGCTCAACCTTCGGACGTCCATTTTCAGCTATGATACGTGTAATTACCGCATCTGTCTTGGCAACGAGGTCCCTAGGCCCCTCTAATGGCTTCTTATCTGGCTTAATGGAGTCGATTACAGTAATCGTAATGGATGTCCCCTTCTTATCCACTCCCACCCATGCAGCTTCAGGGAGAAGAAGCGACAATCGCTGCGAGATAGTTGCTGCGTTCTGCATCCGAAACGACCACTGATAGGGAAATATGCCTTCAGCCTTAGCTGCTAGCAATATTTTTTCTTCCGGAATGGCAGAATTCCCTTCGATGCGCACATTCCAAACCATAGTAGAGAGAAGAAATAGAGCGATTATGAAAAAAAGGATTCCTCCGGCGAAGGTTTTTCTCCTTGATAAGCGCGCAAGACGGAAGGGCAGCCCGTGACGGGAAAGGATTCGTGTCCGGCTTCCGTTATGGCGCAGCAAGGGACGCAAACGAAAAAAATCGGGAATAGATACCCCGAAGGTTAATTCCCCTTTCGGCGAGAATGAAATATTCCAAAGCGTAATTCGCTCATTCATCACCGCATTTAGAAATTTCTCCGCTTCTCCCCCTATAAGCTTGACCCACACGTAACCTCGCAGCATCGCTAACCATGTACCCTTCATTCCTGTTCTCTCCTCCCAGCATTGGGCTTGTCCCTGCAGTAAAATGGCTTCGCCGTCCATAGGACGGCGAGCAGTGTGTTATATCATGCGATTAAATGAGTAGGTATCCATTAGCCTTATGGCTTTTGTTTGGGGTGCAGCTGGACCCCTAATATTTTCCCTTCGACGAACACTTCCTCTGATCCGATATTCCGAATAATCAAATCTTGACCCGTCACTTCCATTTCCCCATTATCCATTGCCAATCTCAGGGACTCTGGAGAAAAATAAAGCACGCCGCGGTGATTTTCAACCGTTAACTGAAGGCCCCCGATCATTGTGATGCGCGGCAAGTCCAGCACCACATCCTGCGGCAGGTCGAGAATCGTTGCGGTCCATTTGCGCAGCTTCCGACTTACACGCATCATTGGGCGGTCCTCCCTCCTATGGGGTAAACATATGCGCAACCTACGCAATTTATGAAGCCAACTAAGGGCAAGCTGCTGAAAGGTAGCTGCTGCAACAAAAAAAACGAGCCCCTAAGGACTCGCTGATGGGATACTATTTCATTAAACTTGATACATTCCTAGCGGCGAAAAGGTTTCCTCGCACGAGGGGGACCAAGAATCTCCGCCCAAACAATTGCACGCGTTAAATCTTCTTTAGTGACTCCTAGTGTGTTAGAGCTCACAGCACGAGATGGGACTGGTTTACTCGTATTTACAGAGGATCTGGCTCTAGTTGACTGTTGTGGCAAATAATCCTCCACCTTGTGCTCCACTTCAGGAAGAGTGATTGACCGCACTGGTTGAAGCTCCCGCTCTAGTCTCAAAGCCGCCTCACTCCGAGCCGGATGCTGAGCTTGCCGCTGTGGAGCCGGTAAACGGGTGTCTACGGGCTCACCATGCGAGGTCTCAACTACCGGAGGTCTGGTCTCCCCTGGCCGCCTAGGCCGTTGCTGACCGTCTCCTCCGAAGTCTGGCATCCGGTTAGGAGGCTTATTCTCCAGTGGAGATTTACGGAAAAACAACGAATAGATAATCCCCACAATTACAATGACAAAATAAAAATTGTTAGAGATGAATGAAATTAAATCGTCCACATTTCACACTCCTTGCTAGGTTCGAAATGATCTGAGCAGCTAGTAGCCTTACAGATCAATTCGTCAACCTTGGTAAAAAGCTTGTCCTGTCAAAGCTTACGCCTTCTGGTGTCCATCTCCACTAGACGAATCAGTGTTCTTGCCGATGGATCCCCTCATTTGCGTATCCGCTTCTATGTTTTTCAAGTTCATATAATCCATAACACCTAGCTTACCTGATTTTAATGCTTCAGCCATCGCAAGCGGCACCTCAGACTCTGCTTCAACAACCTTCGCTTGCATCTCAACAACGCGGGCTTTCATCTCTTGCTCATGAGCAACAGCCATTGCACGACGTTCCTCTGCTTTAGCTTGTGCAATTCTTTTATCAGCTTCCGCTTGTTCTGTTTGCAAATGTGCACCGATATTTTTCCCAACATCAACGTCTGCAATATCAATGGACAAAATTTCAAATGCTGTTCCAGCATCCAAGCCTTTGCTTAGTACAGTTTTGGAGATAAGATCAGGATTCTCAAGAACATCCTTATGAGAATCTGCTCCCCCGTTCGTACTTACGATACCCTCAGCAACACGTGCAAGAATTGTTTCTTCACCAGCACCACCGACAAGACGGTCAATGTTGGCACGTACCGTTACACGAGCTTTAACCTTAACTTCAATCCCGTTTTTAGCAACTGCAGAAACGACAGGTGTTTCGATAACCTTGGGATTAACACTCATTTGTACCGCTTGTAGCACGTCGCGTCCTGCTAGATCAATTGCTGCCGCTCTTTCGAAAACAAGTGGAATATCTGCACGCTGTGCGGCGATAAGAGCATTAACAACACGGTCAACATTACCGCCTGCAAGGAAGTGACTCTCTAGCTGGTTAATATTCAAGCCCAGCCCAGCTTTAGTTGCTTTAATCAAAGGATTTACGATTCTGCTAGGAACGACACGACGTAGACGCATAGCCACTAGTGTAATAATGCCCACTCGAACTCCTGAAGCTATTGCAGAAATCCATAGCATGAAAGGGAAAAAACTCATAAATACACTAACCGCAATAACTACTACTGCAATAATAACTAAAAACTGAACGTCAACGTTTTCCATTTTGTACCTCCGACAGGTTATTGGGTTAAACAACTAAGCTTTTACTACCACATAAGTTAATTCGCTATTCCTGCTTATATTTCCTTTACAAGAATGCGAGTTCCATCTACTGAGATTACCTGTACCGACTTACCTTTTTCAACAAATTCGCCAGAAGTTATGACGTCAAGTCTTTGTCCATCAAATTCCGCTAAGCCGGAAGGACGCAGCATAGATAACGTCTGTCCTTCTTGCCCGACCCATTTGTCACGAGAAACCTGTGGAACATAGCCCTTCTCGGCTGTAAGCTGCTCGCTCAGAATAAATCGATTCCATATTCCCTTTTTGCGGAAAATATAGGCGAAAATAATGACCACGGCTAGGGCAACAAGTGATGCGATTCCCAATGACCTTAGAGCATTACCTGTGTCATAAGCGCCCATTGTAATTCCGGTAATAACTCCGGCTGTCCCAAGTATGCCCAGGATACCAAAGCTAGGAACGAACATCTCTAAGACGAGAAGAATGATCCCGATAATAAACAGAACAATGGCTTCCATCCCCGCAAACCCCGCGATCGACTGTCCAAAGAAATACAAACCGAAAGCAATCAAGCCTGTTATTCCCGGCGCTCCAAATCCCGGAACTAGCAATTCAATGACTATGCCTGCGATACCAATAATAAGGAGTAGCGTGGCAATGCCAGGGCTCGTTACGAACTCCGAAACTCTTTCGGCAAGTGAAGGTTTTAATTCGACGACAGTCCGTTCAGATAAGCCTTTCCATGCAATGACTTCCGTCACTGATTTGGCAACCGTATCTGCATAACCAACCTTCAGAGCCTTATCTGCCGATAAAGATAGGATTTGACCTTTTCCGATCTTTTCTCCTATTTCCTTAAGCTCGATTTCAGCATTAGGATCTACCATCTTGATGGCAATAGCTGGATTACGTCCATTCAGCCCAGCAGCGCTTTCCATCTCTGCGCTCCAGAAGGAAACATACTTCGGGTTTTCTACTGCATTACCCTCTTCATCCACAATCATCGCCGCCCCGATAGTTGTACCCGGAGCCATAGCGATATCATTCGCATTCAGGGCAAGATATGCTCCCGCAGAAGCTGCTTTACCACTAACGAAAGCAACTGTTGGAACGGTTGACTCTCGAATAAGCTTCCCTATATCCTCGGCAGACTTCAATCTTCCACCGGGAGTATCGATATCCAACACGATGAGCGATGCTTTAGCTTCTTCTGCCTCCTTCATGACACGTTCCAGAAAGGAGAGCAATCCACTTTCAACCGTCTGCTTCACCGGAATGACATATACATGTCCCCCCGTTGGCGGCGTTTCAGCTGCGCGAGCGCTTTCAGTGACTGCTCCGAGAACGGGAATTCCTATAAGCATAAGCAGCAAGGCAAGCCTTACTATCTTAATCCAACCAGAAACCCTTTTACGGTTTGGATCCTTCACACCCAAGTTTATTCCTCCTCTAATTTTTCTTTCCACATTAAGATATACTACGTTTCGACACACCTTAGGTTTCATAATACCTTAATTATGCCCTAATTACCCCCATTTTTGAAAAATGGGGGCAATTGAAGTGATGCTGAGCACCTTGGTTTAAAGATAGCTTACTGCACCTTTTATCATGTTGAGTGGAGCGGTAGCTATAGAATTTATGCTTACAGTGTCTCGAGCTACATCCCCGCGCACGCCTTGAATGGTGTAATAACCATATAATGTATGGCTATTACCTCCTAAACCACGTTGAATGGCGCAATAGCTATAGAATGTATGCTTAAATGCATCCCCAGCCGCGTTGAATGGAGTAATAACCATATAATGTATGGCTACTGCTTCCCAAACCACGTTGAATGGAGCAATAGCTATAGAATGTATGCTTAAATGCATCCCCAGCCGCGTTGAATGGAGCAATAGCTATAATTTCCAAGCTTACTACGTTCCGAGCCCACCACTGACCTGCCCTCCAAAGTATGCTCCCTCACCGTTCGCACAGTCTCTCCAACACTTCTGGGTTTGAGTGTATTAATGCGCAGCGAAAGCAGCCACATCAACTTCTAAACAAAGCAAAAAGCACCTCCCGTTAAGGAGATGCCTGTCGTTCACGTCGGATTATTGCAGAGATTGCTGGACAATTGCGTTGACGAGCTTACCATCAGCAAGGCCCTTCACCTTGGGCATAAGTGCACCCATTAATTTCCCCAGGTCGGCTTTAGAAGAAGCACCGGTTTCTTGCATGGTCTGTGCTACAATAGCTTTGACTTCTTCTTCAGTTAGCTGTTGTGGAAGATATTCGGAGATAATCTCAATTTCTGCAGTGACATTACTTACTAAATCTTCTCGATCCCCTCGTTTGAAATCCTCGAGGGAATCGCGTCGCTGCTTGAGTTCACGGCTCAATATATTAAGCGTCTCGTTTTCTTCAAGCGGGCGGCGCAGCTCGATTTCTTGGTTTTTGATTGAAGCACGAACCATGCGAATGGTCTGAAGGCGGAATTTATTCCCATCCCTCATCGCTTGCTTCATATCTTCATTCAAACGTTCCGCGAGATTCATGAGTGCGGATTCCTCCTAGAACTTCCGTTTACGCGCAGCTTCGGACTTCAACTTCCGCTTCACGCTTGGTTTCTCGTAATGTTTACGCTTCTTCACTTCTGCGAGAACGCCGTCTTTGGCAATGGAACGCTTAAAGCGGCGGAGTGCAGCGTCGATTGTTTCATTTTTTCTTACTTTCGTTTCTGCCACCTGTTTTCCCTCCCTCCGCAATAGACCACAACACGGTTATCAAACTATATTATATGTGATGAGTAAAGGGGGTGTCAACTTTAGTATTCCGGAAAATCCGATTAAATTGACACTACTTTTTTCCTTCGTCTCAAATCAACTAACTAATCGCTTTATTGCTTAATGGGGCTAGCTTTTCACCGCCGAGAATATTGAAATGCAGGTGAAACACCGTTTGCCCCGCATCGCTTCCACAATTGTTTATGATTCTGTAGCCATTTTCCGCAAGTCCAGCTTCCCGTGCAACTTGCTGTGCCACTAATAAAGCATGTCCAAGCACACTACGGTCTTCAGCCTCACATTCATTCATTGACGCAATATGCTTCTTCGGAATAACTAATAAATGTACTGGTGCTTGTGGTTGAATATCATGAAAGGCGACCACTAAGTCGTCCTCATAAACTTTGCGTGAAGGTATTGTGCCTTGAACAATTTTGCAAAAAATGCAATCCATAATCGGAAGCACCCCTTAGTATCGTTTATTAGTATCATAACTTATTCACGCCTGCTTCGTCCAACCTTGTCTCTTCTCAATTGATTATCCATGTGAATAGCAACTCATAAAAAATACTGTCTCAAAAGTTTTATCACCTTTGAGACAGCTTAGTTTCATTTTTCACCAATAATAGGGTAAAAGTGCCAGTCCAGCCAATCCCGCTAAAGGTAGAACAAGTCGATTAAACCTTCTTGGACGATACGGATAAAACGGACCAACTGGGGGGTACAGCGGCGGATGCGGGAAGAAGCCTCGCATTTGATCGACTGCGCCTGGAACTGCTAAGCAAATCCATTCATCATCAACATGCTCTACAATCCCGTCATAACAAAATCCATCTGCAGCCTGTACCTCCACGTACCGATGCATATGAGATTCGCAAAATGCTTTTGTTACTTTTTTAGCCACGACGGGATACGTTGCAGGTTTAACCGGCATAGGTACTGCTTCTTCAACGGGTTGAACGACGGGCTGAGTGACAGCTTGATTCGGCTGCTTAGTTACGTGGTGGTTTTGCGGTGCTGTTTGAGCCGGTTTTGTTTTCTCCATGAGCATTCCCTCCTTGGGCGCCTTTTCCACAGCATATGCAAATATGGGCGAATGGCTACTTCAAGGAGGTAATATATTTGGGCTCCATTCAATGAGCCAATCTTTAGAGTTATGCGGCTGAGAAAGGGCATGATTGGCGGTAGATGTACGATATTTTCGAGTAACTGGGTTGTGAAAGGCATGCTTGGTTCGTATTGCACGAGATTTTCGAGCAACGGGGTTGTGAATGGCCATGATTGGTTGGTGTTGCTCGATATTCTCGAGTAACAGGGTTGTGAAAGGGCATGATTGGCGGGAGATGTACGATATTTTCGAGCAACGGGGTTGTGAACGGGCATGATTGGCGGGAGATGTACGATATTTTCGAGCAACGGGGTTGTGAAAGGGCACGATTGGTTGGAGATGCACGAGATTTTCAAGTAACTGGGTTGTGAAAGGGAGGGATTAGTGGGAGATGTACGATATTTTCGAGTAACCGGGTTGTGAAAGGCATGATTGGCGGGAGATGTACGATATTTTCGAGCAACGGGATTGTGAAAGGGCACGATTGGTGGGGGTTGTTCGAAATTGTCGAGCAACGCGGCTGTAGAAGGGCACGATTGGTGGGGGTTGTTCGAAATTTTCGAGCAACGGAATTGTGAAAGGGCATGATTGGTTAGTGTTGTTCGAAATTGTCGAGCAACGCGACAAAGAAAAGCTTCCCCCTCATTCGATGATGAAAGAGAGGGATATATCTCCTATAGAAACGACCCCGTAAGTTGATTACTTAGGGAAAGTTCCTTGTATTTATAGCTTAGCAGCGAGTTGCTGAAGACCTTGGCTTGCTTCGTTGACAACAGCTACCCATTCGCCCATCGTTATCATTTGACGGTAGCCAGCTTCACCTAGAATAGGTCGAAAACGCTTGAGGGTTTCATCCATCTGCGCAACTCCATCACGAATGAGCGTCAATGCAGCAATCTCATCCCCAGTTAGAGGTCCCTCATGCTCCCCGATATTAGACATAGGGCCATTTTCACCTATAATGACTTTCATTGCCTCTACTACGGGCTTACCGGCTTCTTCCTTTTTCTTGGATTGCCCCGGAGTCAAGTACGCCGCCTCGATTAGCAATTCAACTGTTTCGCCTGAAGCCATTGCTGCTTCTCCCAGCTGCCTTACTGCATGTAGCCGATCGCTTTCAGATTTAGCATTAAGTAGTCCCTCTGCCCCATCGTGGAGCCGCTTAGCAAATAGTGAAGCATAGTTGTATTGCTCAGACAACCTTTGCCCTTGATCTGTCGTGTGTGTCTGCTGTGCTAATAAATATTTTGAATAAGATAAAATGACGAACGTTGATAACACTGTAATGATAATGTATAAAACAGGTATTGTGTAAGAACGCTTTTTATTTTCCGACATGCCTTTCCCCCGCAATCAAATAATAGCTCTTATTTTCCCCTTGCCCAATTACTTCAGACGTACGGTTTCCCCACCGTCAAAGAAATAGACGTAAGCCTCTTTAACAGGAATACCCATAATATGTCCAATAGCCTCGCTGTATCTCTCTACCTGGAACCGGTGCTTCTCCGCTGCATCCAAAGCACTGGAGCCTTTAAGCACATCCGTTTTGTAATCTATAAGCACGAGCCCTTCATCCTCAGCGAATAAGCAATCTATTACCCCTTGAATGATGACCGTTTCCTCAGACGACGCTTCGATTAAACCAGGATAGACCCGGTCTGCTTCAAGACCATAAGTAAAGGGAATTTCCCTCCACACCCTAGATGCTTTGCACAAGCGATTATACAAAGGCGTATGACAAAAGCCTGCTACAGCGGAAGCGTCTACACCCTCCCGCTGCTCTGCTGAAAGAATCTTGCGCTCCACTAACCGCTCAAGCAGCAATGCTATATGTTCAGCCGTCGTTCCTTCTTCAATCGGCAGATGCTGCATAACCAAATGAAAAGCCGTTCCCCGTTCCGCAGCAGTCATCTTGCGAGCAGACATGAATCTTGGGCGACGTAATTGAAAGGTAGATGGCCCCCTAACATTCGGAAGCTGGCCATCCTCCTCCGACCACCCTTCTGCTTCATGCCGTTCTTGCGAATCATCAGGTGAAGACACCGATGAGTAAGGCATTGAGCTCGCAAGCTGAATTTGATTTTTCATGGCCGTAATGGAAGTCTTTGCCGCGACCTGTGAAGCCGCTATATCCTTGTACTGCCAAGATAATATACGGGCAACTTGGTCAGACGTCTCATTTTCGGTCAATTCAACCTTTTCACCGTCTAAAACAGTATTCCAAAGCTGTCCCTCGCTTGGGTTCGAATCATGCTTCTCTTCAACCTGACGGGTAAAAGTAACCGCAGGCACGATACGACACACCCATTGCCGCATAGGATCAGCAACTTCACTTGCTAGGACAGCCGCTGGTCCTAACCAATCTAAGTACTTGCTCGCCGCCGCCACAGCATAAGGAGGGAGTCCCTTATCAGCCATTGCCGCGGTTTCACACCATTGCTCCCATTGCTTGCTGGCATCCTTGCTTGTTCCTACTAGATACAGCTTCTCTTTAGGGCGTGTAAGCGCCACATAGAGCACCCGCATCTCCTCTGCCAGCATCTCTGCCGCAAGCTTTCGACGGATCGCTAGCTGAGGCAACGTCGGATAAGTGACACGAGTGTCAGCTTCCAGCATTCTTGGACCAAAGCCAAGCTTCTTGTGCTTTAGGAAAGCTCCATTTAAATCTCTTCGATTAAAATTCCTGCCAAGTCCTGCCGCAAAAACAATCGGAAACTCAAGCCCCTTGCTTCTATGAATGGATACGATACGTACGAGGTTCTCACTCTCTCCGAGTGCGCGCGCTGCACCTAAGTCAGCCCCGGTATCTCGCATCCTCCCCAGAAAGCGTAGAAACCGGAATAAGCCTCTGAATCGAGAGGACTGCTCATACTGGACTGCACGATTAACAAGAGCCCGCAAATTGGCTTGCCGCTGCCCTCCGCCCGGTAGCCCGCCTACATAGTCATAATAGCCCGTTTCACGGTACAGCATCCAAAGCAGATCACCTAATGGTTCTCTTCTTGCAAAGTCTCTCCATTCATCCAGCTTGCGAACGAATGCTGCGAGAGCCTGATGCAGTCCTTCTCCATACACATTGTGTCCATCTTCGTCTATAGCATCGTCTCCCGATCTGGAGGCAGCTTGAACAGCTTCCCAGAACGAGCCATTTCGTCTAGCCAGACGTATTTGGGCTAATTGCTCAGCCGTAAAGCCTGCTATTGGCGACCTTAGTACACCTGCTAGAGGAATATCCTGATGAGGATTATCAATTATTGAAAGCAAGCTTAAAAGAATATCCACCTCAGTAGCGGCAAAATAACCCGTCGCTAAATCAGCATAAGCAGGAATGCCTGCAGCCTTCAGCTCGTCTATGAAAGCAGGAGCTAGCGCTGTTACCGCACGCAACAAAATAACGATGTCTCTATATTGCACTGGTCGATACAGCTTCGATTTGCCATCATAGACTGCGAATCGCTGCTGGTCATCACCATCTGCTACCATCAGCTTACGTATTTCCTCGGCAATGCATCTCGCCTCTAGCTGTGCCGCTTCTACGTCCTCTGTTTCCTCCGTTATCCCCTCGGTCGTGGACGCCCCACTTTCACCAGCTTCAGTGCCTGCCCCCTCAGCAGCAGGCCCCTGGGAGCTATTTTCGGATTTCACTGCTGCTGAGTCCAACAAAATCAATTCTACACGGTATGGATTTGACTTATCCGCATCAGGGTAGCCTTCCCCATAGATGAGCTCAGCTCGTTCATCGTAATTCATTTCCCCTACAGGCTCATGCATAATAAGCTGGAACACATGATTAACCGCGTTGACGATTTCCCGGCGACTTCGGAAATTTTTGGCCAAATCAATGCGTAATCCATCGGGATCGCTTGCGAACGTTTCGGAGCCTGAATCAGTAGAAGCATTACCCTCCTCCGAAAATAGCGAAGTAAAGGCTTCATAGGTTTTGTATTTGTTTAGGAACAGACCTGGCTCCGCCAACCGAAACCGGTAAATGCTCTGTTTAACATCGCCAACCATAAATACATTGCCTGGCTCTTTTCTAGCAATAAGGGCAACAATAGCTTCCTGAACCTCGTTCGTATCCTGGTATTCATCCAAATAAATTTCTGAGAATCGATCGCGGAAATTGAGCGCTGCCAATGAGGGTACGCTTTGCTCCGGCGTCGAAGAAGCATCACGCAAAATACGCAACGCATAGTGCTCCAGATCCCCGAAATCTAATAAGCCCTTCGCCCGCTTTGCTTGCTCGTAGCGTTCACCAAATTGTACAGCCAGCTCAGCCAGCTGTTCCATTGCAGGAGCTAGTGAATGGAGCTCTGCAGCATATTGCTCCGGAGAGCGAACGAGCCACTCCTCAGATAGCCTTCCTGCGGCTTTCTTCGCGGCATCTCTCAAACCTTTAACTCGCTCAATTAAGCTAACGTCATACTCATCACCTTTACAGGCTTTTAACCGTCCGAAAGAGATGTCCGCAGCAGCGGCTTGCCAATCCTCCCACGTCCCTTGGTAAAATGCCTCAGCGACTCTTTCAAGACCGTCAATATCGGCAAATAAAGTATCGATATACGGCTCCGGGCCACCAGGCTCATGAGCTATTCGCAAGGCGCCTCTTAACATGTGCAGCGCTCCTTGCAGCAATAAAACAGCATCATCACGCAAGCTTTTGACCCATAATGAGTGAAGTAGCGTATCTGCTTGAGCTTCCTCAAACTGACTTGCCATCTGCTGTAGCCAATATTCAGGCCAAGGGTGACTTCCAGCAAATTCATGCAGCTCCAACACAAGGCGGTGGAGTGGCTCATCGCTTCTCTCCCCACCGAACCGGTCAGCAAGTGACGACAGCGGTCCTAACTCCCCTTCGCTCTCATAGCGTTGCTCAAACAGCTCATCAAGTGTATCCATGCGTAGAAGCTCCGCTTCCGTTACATTCGCCATTCGAAAGCCGGGGTCTAGCTCGATAAGTGGGGCATAACGTTCTACTATTTCTAAGCAAAAGGAATGTAACGTCGTCACAAATGCTCTTGGAAGCAAAGCAATCTGCCGGCGCAAATGTCGGGAATCCGGATTTTTCTCCAGCGCCTCCTCCAGAGCGTGCCGAATTCTTTCCTTCATCTCAGCTGCAGCTGCCTTTGTGAAGGTAGCTACGAGCATAGCATCTACATCCAATGGCCGATTCTCATCCGCTATTCTTGATATCATTCTCTCAACGAGCACCGCTGTTTTACCAGAACCAGCTGCTGCTGCTACAAGCAGGTTAGAACCATCTGCGTTAATGGCCGCCCATTGCTCATCCGTCCAACGACTATTTTCTGGCTTAATAGGCCATTCTCTCATCTGTTTCAATAAGGCTCCCTCCCTTGCGCTTCGTTCGCGAGCCGCTGCCATAATTCCTCCCGGCTTCCGGGCTTATGTAGTGACTGATAGGCGTTACCTTCAACCTGGCTATCAAAATGGCAAACAGGTCGGAAATCACAATACGTGCATGGACTACGTTTATCAAGCCGATACGGTGTAATAGCAACGTCCCCATCAATAATTCGTTTGCCAATTCTGCGAATTTGCGAGCGTACTGACCCTCTCAGCACCTCCCATTCACTCTGGTTCGCAACTTGCGATCGCGCCGAGAAGGTACCATCCTTCTTGAATTCCACAGGCACGACCGCTGATTTGTTAGCTTGATTCAGAGATTCGTCCATTAGCTTAACGGATTCTCCATCCGATAATAACAAGCCTTGCATTCTATATTCACGGAACAAAGCATTTTTGGCTTCGTCCTTAGGCATTCCGTTAGGTGTAAGCAGTAGCGGGTTTTGCACGTGAAAATATAGCACTCCCACAGGCTTGGCAGGCTGCCCAAGCCAATGCGGCGCATGAGAAACGACGACATCCAAATAGGTCAGCATTTGCAAGGATAAGCCGTGAGCAACCTCATCAAGTCTCAGTTTCATTGCGCTAGACTTGTAATCCATAATTCTCAAGAGCAGACCTGATGAGGACTGCGCCGCGTCAACTCGGTCGATCTTACCTGCAATGTCCATCCAGCGACCTCCGTCCAATTCGAACGACAATGCTGGTAGCAGGCCTTGCGGACCAAAGCTCATCTCGAGCCCGACTGGCTTAAAAGCAGACAATGCAGCATGCTCACCCAGAATGGTGGAAGCTTGCATCACAATGTCACGAAGCTTGCGCGCCATAACCTGATGCCGGTTTGAGGACAATAAGATCTGTGATTGAACGCGAGGTAACAGCTTGTCTACTGCTGCAGCGGCTTCTATTTGCCAGCGTAAGGCATCCATCCCCGCTTGTCCTTCTGCGAATAGCTTCTCCGTTGTCTGACGAAGAGCAGCATGAAACAGCTGACCGATATCTGGAGAATCAACCCGAAATAGACGACGCTCCTGCAGCTTTAAGCCATGCACGGCAAAATGCTGGAATGGACATGCGATAAAACGTTCCATCCGGGATACGCTGGCCAAGAGCCTGTCCCCATAAAGCAACCGACTTGTTTCCGGCGCAAGAGGCTTTTCTTCATTCGTATAATTCAAGGATGAAATAAGAGAGCTCAGCCGATGCTTCCAGCCCTCCTGCTCCCTGAGCCAGTTATAGACGGACCACCAACCAGCGGTAAGTGTTTCCCCTTGTCTCCAGCTTCTTAATCTAGTTAGCAGGTGAGTAATTGCTCTTCCCGGATGTACAGCAAAATCAAGCTGCTCAGCATCCGATTGCGTCTCTTGGGGCTCAGCTGCAATTTTCTGAACGGGGATGCCGGGAAACCTTTTCTTTAATTTCCCTATCCACTCCGACGGAAGCAAGCCTTGCCCCTCCTCATCGGCTAACGGATAGCTAACCCACAGGTGACGGGATGCAGTCGTCAAGGTTAAATAAGCCAAGAAGGATTCGTCTAACAACCGTCTTCTCGAGTCCGGAGCCATGGACAGTCCCGTCACCGCCAGTTGGTCCCTCTCTTCTTCCGCGAGCAATCCATTTTCTGAAATACGCATCGGGAGCACGCCATCATTAACGCCCAGCAAATAAACGACCTGAACGCGATCAGAGCGAGTTCTCTCAGGGCTTCCAATCAAGACACTATCTAATGACGGAGGAACGGCGCCTAGCTTGAGCTCCTCTAAGCCAGAGTCAACCATTCCAGCAAACAGAGGCAAATCTGGGGATTGTTCACCCATTAGCTCCACTAGCTGGTCTAATAAATGAATGACCCCATCCCATAAAGGACGATGAACCGCCATTTTACCTGGCTTACCGTCGGAGCTGTCCTCTCTACTCCAGCTTTCGAGCTTATCCGCAGCACCTGTATCCTCAAGAAAATAATATAAGCTTTCACAAAGCTCTCTTGTAGAGCCCGCTGAATTCATTCTTTCCTCCAAGGAAAGCAATGGCTTTAACAGTGCGTCCCGAACCTCTAGCAGCTCTTTCATCGTCTCCTCGGCACGACTAGAGACTCCTTCTTCCTCCAAATCTCCTCGATACAACGAAAACCAAGCTTGGGGGGACTTCCAACGCCATCCATCAATACCCGCCGCTAAAGTGTAATTTTCCAATCGGTCGATTTCATCGCGGGTAATTAGCCTGTCAGGTGTACCAAGTAAATCTGTCTTCGCACAGCGAAATACAGCTTCCGCTTTCCAGCCGCCGGTTACGCACTCTAGAGCTGAACGGATAAACTCAACAAAAGGGTGGTGAGAGACAGATTTTTTCCCATCAAGATAATAAGGGATACCATAGTCTCCGAAAACGGCAGCTAACAAATCTCCGTAATCCTCTATACGTCGAATGAATAAGGCCATGTCCCGCCAGCGGCTTCCTTCTTCCCTAACTCGGCGCAGCATATCTCTGGCAACGGCTTCAGCCTCTGCCCTACGATTGACTGCTGCATGCAATGAAAGTCCACACAGAGGATGCTCAGGCTGCAAAAGCATTTCATCCCCGTTCCATTGTCTACGGTTGCTCCAATTTTGTTCAAGAAAAGCTAGCATTGGATTGTCCTTGAAGCGTGGAAGCACTTCTGGATTAAGGACGAGGGGCGCTTCTAGCTTTACTCCAGCCAACTGAGCTATTTCGCACAATTGAGCTGAGGTTTCTGCTGTCGGATGAAATACATCTAACTCGTCTGGTCGCTCTCCCGCTCCATAAGGCTGATCTAAACATAGAGTGACGGACACTTTGTCCGCCTTCTTAACAAGAGCTTCTATAACAGCATATTCGTTAGGGGTATAGCCATGAAAGCCATCCAACCATATTTCTGATCCTTTCAAGAAGGAGGAGCTCTCTGCGCCTTTAGCCAACCAGCCCAGCATATCTTCCCCATCTAGCCAATGACCGACGAGCTGCTGCTCCATCTCGGAGTAAATCATAGAAAGATCATGCAGCTTGTCCGCTAAAAGCGATGTCTTCTTATGACGCTCAGCCTGATTCGCTGCAGCCACCGCCTGCTCTGAAAGCTTGGCACTGCTTATGCCGTAACGCTTCATCTCGGTTAGAAGGTCATTAATGCGAGAAATAAGTCCTGTCTCTGCCTTGCCACCACGAAATAAACGTAAGCTTTCTCTACGAGCTTCCAGCACTTTATGTAAAAGCATCGCTTTACCGTTGTCATGAATCGGGATGACTGCTGATCCACCCGTCTCTTGCATAATCCGAAAGGCAAGCCTGCGAAAGCTCAGTACCTGCGCCCTCATGAATCCATTAAGTCCAGGAGTCGTTACCATGGCATACTCGGCTTGGAACGTTGCCTGTTCTGGGACAAGTAAAATCAAGGGTGCACCTTGTGAATCCTGCAGCAGCTTGCCCCGTATTTCGTCCAAGCAATATGTTGTTTTTCCGCTTCCGGAACGTCCCGTAATAAGCCGAAGTGACATTTAATAAACCTCCATCTAGCTCCGAACAGCTAATCTCATATGACATTCATTGTACCACAATCACCGAAAGGCGCACAGGCGTTCGCTCGCAATATAAAGAACACACCCCCTTCTTATAGGTGATGTGTTCTTTATATTAATTAACGGTTATGCATCGTTTATGAAATATTCATATACCATTTGCTGCCGTCATCATATTTAAATATAGCTGCGTCTGTCCAAAGCTCAATATAGCTTACATGCTTCCAGCGACGGCGAAATTCAAGATCACCCTTCATATCCTGCATACGGTTGTTGAACCTGCTCCGGCTGCTAAGTGCTTTAGCCCTATTTTCTAATGGAACAGCACGTTTCCCGAATAATATAACCTCATGCACCATATAAAACCCTCCCGTTCCGTGCCTCTATTTATTAAGATAATCTAGAGACGTTAGAAATGTTCCCGAAACGAGTTAAATCCATTCTTCTTTTCGCTAACATTTTCTTAACAATATACATTGACCGTATTAAAGCTCCTTGCGACTACGCACTTCAAAAATACCAAATTTCAAGTAATGACCTTCCTCGACCCCAGCAAGCTGAGGATGATCCTTCCCTGCTCCCCGCCACTCGATCCGTCTGATGATCTTGCCCGCATCCTTCGCTGCTTCTTGGATTGTTTCCAGAAAAAGCTCAGGCCGAACATGATACGAGCAGCTTGCTGTTACAAGATAACCGCCTTCGTTAAGCAGCTTCATCGCCTGTAAATTAATATCCTTGTAGCCACGACAAGCACCTTCAACAGCCCGTTTCGTTTTCGCAAATGCAGGAGGATCTAGAATTATAACATCCCAAGTCCTACCCTCAGAAGCAAGCGGCTTGGAGGTATCTACTTTAATACCAGAAATTTTGGCATTCGCTCTCGTCTGACGTTCATCACGTCCCGCTACCTGCTGACGTAAATATTCAAATGCGTCGGCCGCAACAAACTCAACGCGATCCGTGAAGCCGTTTATTTCCACATTATGACGGGCCGTTACTAAAGCATGCTCAGAAATGTCGAGACAGGTAACTTTCTTCGCGCCGTAATCGCACGCATGCAGAGTGAAGCTGCCCGTGTGGGCGAAGCATTCTAGCACAGTTGCCCCATCCCAATAAGGGAAGGTGACTGTACTTCCCTTCTCGTTGACTGGAATCGTTTGACTAACCCCGTCATCCGACACTTGAGTCACAAGCTTAATGCCGCTCCGGCTACCCCAGCCCTTTACTAATGGCTTGATGGACGCACGATTCTCACGCTGATCGAAGAAATAGCCGGTTTTTTGCCCAGCTTCAATATCAACCTGCACCTTCAAGCCATTTTCCACGATCTCGACATGTCTTGGGCATTCCCCATACAACACACCAGTTCTCTCTTCCAAGCCTTCCAATGTACGAACTCCCACATCACTTCTTTCATAGATGCCACGAGGAGCAAAAACCTCTATCAAAGCAGCAAGCCAGGCTTCCTTCGCAATCTCCATTCCAAGCGTAAGTACCTGTACAACCAATATGTCGTTAAAACGGTCAACAACTAAGCCTGGCAAGAAATCCGCTTCTCCGTATACAAGGCGGCATGAGGTTTCTTCACCAAGGAATCGAGAACGGTGTGCACGTGCCCTCTCAAAACGATTGTGGAAGAATGAAGTATCCATAGCTTCCAGCGCTCCATAAGCAACGATGCGAACTGTAATCTGAGAAGCAGGATTCCAATAGCCCGTTCCGAGTAGCTGCCCTCGATGATCCTTTACCTCAACTAGCTGTCCCGGTGTCGGTTCACCTTCTGTCTTAGCAATTTCATTAGCAAAAATCCACGGATGACCTTCCTCCAAACGGGGGCGCCGTCCTTTATTTAACCAAACCGATGCTTGAATGCTCACTACTACCCACTCCTTATTCAATCATAAACTTGTCCTTGCTTTGCATAGTCTTATTGTGAGGTGTGTCCTTATGATATTAAACTTTATTATTCCATCATTGCTAGGTTTTGCACTGCTGCTATCTGGCATGAAGGTCATGGAAATCTCTCTTCAGCGTTGGGCAGGCCATAGACTGTCCACTTGGATTTCTCGTTCAACCTCGACGCCCCTTCGGGGCTTTGCAGTTGGCACGACCGCTTCAGCATTGCTCCAGAGCAGCACAGCGGTAACTGTCCTCACAATCGGCTTCGTCAATGCTGGCTGGCTTTCCTTCTCCCAAAGCTTTGGCATTATTTTAGGGACGAATGTAGGAACTTGCTTAACGACTGAGCTCATGAGCCTTCAGCTCCACCAACTTGGCCTTCCCATTCTCATCATTGCCTCTATAGTATGGACAATTACATACATTCAGAATGAGCTGAGAACACCTTCGGCTGCTCCTCGTTGGGGAGTTTCCTTACGTTATGTATCTGTAGCGCTTGCAGGCTTCGGGTTACTACTAATCGGCTTTAAGCTACTTCAAGGAATGGGTCCTTCATTGCAGGAAAATGATACCTTCGACACCCTTATGCGACTCACTAACAACAATTGGCTATGGGGGATCATCGGTGGCGCTGTACTAACTGCACTCGTCCACTCCAGTGCTGCTGTAATTGCCATGTGTATGGGACTAGCAGCCACCGGTGCAATTACCCCTGAAGCTGGCATCGCTATCGTTCTAGGGGCGAATATTGGCACCTGCTTCACGGGATTGGTCGCCTCTCTAAGCGGTGGCTCTGGTGGTCGCTTTGTCGCCTTATCGCAGCTTGCCCTTAACATAAGTGGCGCATTGTTGTTTTATCCCTTAATTGGGCTCCTGCACACGGCAGCAGCCTCTATTTCTCCCGATGATCCTTCGGCCCAGATCGCACATGCTCAGACACTTTTTAATGTCATTTGTTCTCTAATTGCTTTACCTATAGCATACTTGCCTATCTGGCGCTCATCAAATCCGCATGCAACTTAATTGCAAAATGATATTGGTTAGCCTATACGATTTCAACTCCGAGCTTATCATAGGCAAGCCGGAATACCTCATCGTTGTTATCATAGCCGGAATCCTGCTGCAGCTTCCATGCTGTCAATGGCTCGTACCATGCTACATTTGATATTTCCTCAACCTGCGCTTTGAGTGGATCGTCACCAGCCTCAACTAAATAATAGTGAACTTCCTTCTGAACCGTACCTAGCTGAGCATGCTCATATACGTATGTAATAATGTTCAAAGGAGCAGCGAGAGTTCCTGTAACACCCGTTTCCTCTTGAATTTCCCTCAATGCAGTTTGCTCTATTGTTTCTCCCGGCTCCATCTTCCCCTTGGCCAAAGTCATTCGACCGAAACGATCCTCAATAAGCTGGATTTCTAGCTGACTATCAAGCCGACGAAACACGACGCCACCTGCAGAAATTTCAATGTTCATTCCAACAATCCCCCCTATGATTCTCCCATTATAAAAAGATCTCATCTCAGACAGGAGGTATGGGTGCCTTCCTGCCCTTTCGATGAAATCTTAATTAATTGCTATGCTTGCATTGCTAATTCGTGATTGTCTGACTCCAACACCTCAAGAAGCTCCCCTTGGCATTCATTAACTCCGGAGTCCGTAATACGGACGCGGCAGAGCTTACCATGCAACGATGAATCACCTTTAAGAACGACTTGAAGATAGTTGTCCGTATAACCCGATATTAAGCCCTTTTCTTCCATGCCTTTTGCTGCCCGTTCAGGAATAATATCAAGCACCTTGCCTACCCAATCGCGGGCATAGGCGGCTTGCATCTTCTCAGACAAGTCGATAAGCTGGTGCACACGCTCATTCTTCACTTCATCGTCTACCTGCTCGTCCATACGCGCCGCAGGAGTTCCCGTCCGTTTGGAATAAGGGAACACGTGCATTTCAGCAAATTTCAACGACTCCATAAAACGGAAGCCATTCTCGAATTGCTCCTGTGTTTCTCCTGGAAAGCCAACGATCACATCTGTCGTAATTGCTACTCCTGGCATAGCTTCGTGGATTAAACGAATTTTCTCTGCGAATTCTGCCGTCGTGTATTTACGGCGCATTCTCTTCAAAATATCGTCGTCTCCCGCTTGAAGAGGAATATGGAGATGGCGGCACATCTTAGGTGAGCTGTTAAGAATGGCAATCATTTTCTCATCGATCTGGCTCGCTTCGATAGAGCTAATACGAATCCGTTCCAAGCCTTCGATCTTATCGAGGTCGGCAAGTAAATTTGCTAAGCGGTAGTTTTCCAAGTCGTCACCGTATCCACCAGTGTGAATACCTGTGAGCACAATTTCCTTGTACCCGGAGCTAACAAGCTGCTTAGCCTGCTCAATAACGCTTTCCGGCTGGCGGCTACGTGAAAGCCCACGAGACCAAGGAATAATGCAGAAAGTACAGAAGTTGTTGCAGCCCTCTTGGATTTTGAGGAATGCACGTGTATGCTCAGCGAAATCCGGTACATCAAGCTCCTCGAATTCCCGAGTCTTCATAATATTACGAACAGCGTTAACCGGCTTGCGGTCATTGTGAATGTCTGTAATAAAAGTCATCAGCTTCTCGCGATCCTGAGTTCCAATAACGAGATCGACACCTGGAATAGCAAGAATTTCTGCAGGTGATGTTTGCGCATAACAGCCAGTGACCGCAATGATAGCATCCGGATTTCTACGGACCGCACGACGAATAATTTGCCGACTTTTTTTGTCGCCTGTATTTGTCACCGTACACGTATTAATTAAATAAACATCTGCCGTCTGCTCGAAGTCCACCTGCTCGTAGCCTTCGTTTTTGAATAGTTGCCAGATTGCCTCGGTATCATAAAAGTTGACTTTACAGCCAAGTGTATAAAATGCCACGTTCGGCATCTTAGATTCCTCCCAACTCTCCGGACTCGTAAGCGAGACAGGCAAGCGCGAACAACGCTGCCGTCTCCGTCCGTAATATTCGTTTTCCCAAACCAATTAAATGTGCGTTAGTGGCAGTGGCAGCGTCCGCTTCCTGTGGAGCAAAGCCACCTTCTGGTCCGATTACGACCAATACTCGCGGGGCCTCAGCTAAAGATGAGCTACGATACTTTGCAAGTACATCACGTAGCCCAGCACCAGATCGACCTTCCTCCTCATAGCAGAACAAGATAAGGTCATACTCTGAGAACTGCTTGAGTAAAGATTTCCAAGTACTGACTGCATGTATTTGCGGAATAACGCTACGATGGCTTTGCTCGGCAGCTTCCTTAGCAATCTTACGCCAGCGCTCCAGTCGCTTTACTTCCTTGCGCTCGTCGTATTGGACAACAGTACGCTGCGATACGAATGGCTGGAAAGCCACAGCCCCCGCTTCCGTCCCCTTCTGAATGACAATCTCTAGCTTATCCCCTTTGGGTAAGCTTTGCGCAATTGTCACCTTCCAGGCCATCTCCGCATGAGTCTCTAATACTTCTGTTATATCCGCTTGCACATTATCTTTATCAATTGATACGATCTTTGCTAATACGTCGCGACCTAATCCATTGCAAGCAATGAAGAAATCACCAGGTTTAGATCTCATGACGGCGGCCAAATGCCGGGCGTCTTCGCCATCCAGCTTTACGGAGGTTTCCCCCATTTGCGTTTCAGGCACAAAATAACGCTGCATGTCTAACAGCCTCCTGCTTAGCTTCCATCCTTCATCATACCGTGTTCTGGCTCGTTTCGCTACCGAACTTTACTTTCAATGTTAAACCCGATAGAACATACTTCCTCCAGCTGAGGAAAATATGCTGTCCAATAGCCAGCCCATTCCTTCCATAATAGGTCCTCGCAAATCCATTAAGGGTCCTATCGTAATAGCACGCAAAGGCGGGATAAATATGATAAGAAGAAAAATAAAGGTCGTCCATTGCGCCATTTCCTGTATTTTTATTCTTATTCTGATAGGTAGAAATTCCTCAAGGATTCTATATCCATCTAAAGGTGGCATAGGAATTAGATTAAATAACAATAAGGACAAATTAATTTTAACCCAATACGATATAAAGATAAGCATTTGTGAGGAAATATTATCGATTACATTGAAAGAATGCAATAGATCCATAACAAATAAAATAAGAAAAGCAAGGATCAGGTTGCTGATAGGTCCAGCAGCAGATACAAGAATATTCATTAAACGTGGGTTTTTAAATCTACTGCGACGGACTGGCACTGGCTTAGCCCAGCCAAAACCGGCCAATAGTAGAAACAACATCCCAATTAAATCTAAATGCGCCATCGGATTAAGAGTGACTCGCCCTTCCTTGTAGGCTGTATCGTCACCGAACTTCCATGCTGTCCAAGCATGAGCGAACTCATGTACACTAAAGGCAACAAGCATGACGAGAAGGATTACAGGAATATCCTCTATAGGAAACCAAAAAAAGCTCACTCGCCATCCCCCTTCGGTTTACCAGCAACAAACGCCACCCACTCTTCTTGCCTTAACACATCAACAATCTCAAAACCTGCTGCTAGCAAGCCAGCTTGCACAACCATTTCTTTGTTCTTATAAATGCCAGAGGTAATATAAATTCCGCCAGGCTTAAGTACTTTCATTACATCCGCTAGGAAAAGTAATATAATTTCAGCGAGAATATTAGCCACAACCAGGTCAACAGGAGGTGTGACTTCTGCATTATTCTCTTTCTCATGCAGAACACCTAACAGATCGCTTAGTCTTACTTCAACGTCATCGTCGTATCCATTCAGTGTGATATTTTCTTTCGCACAGGTTACCGCAACGGGGTCTAGATCGAGCGCCAGCACCTTCGAGGCTCCTAGCTTCATTGCTCCTATAGCAAGTACACCAGAACCTGTACCGACGTCTATGATCTGCTCTCCACCAGAGATGGCGTTGTCCAGTGCTTTCAAACAAAGCGCAGTTGTGGGATGCGTCCCTGTTCCGAAAGCCATACCAGGATCAAGCTCAATGACCAACTCGTCTGCCTTAGGAGTATATTCCTCCCAAGTTGGTTTAATGGTCAATCGCTCCGTTATTGCAATTGGCTTGAAATATTGCTTCCAAGCATCCGCCCAATCATCCTGATGAACGTCACCAATCTCAATCTGATACTCTCCTGCGTCATACCCATATTCCGGCAGCCCACGCAACAGATCATCCAATTCAGCAACCAAGGGCTCCATTAACGTATCTTCTGAGAAATAGGCTTTGAATACTGCATATCCTGGCCTAATGTCATTCAAAGGCGTATCGTATAATTGACCAAAAGAAGTATCTCTCGGTTTATCCTCCGACCAAGCTTCTTCTACAGAAACGCCACCTGCTCCAAGCTCCGTTAGATAATGAGTAACCATTTCCTGAGACGACTCCGTCGCCAGAACCGTAATTTCATGCCAGCGCAAAACATTTCCTCCCCTTATACGATGAATTTGCGCGAAACCTCTATATTGGTATTCCGTCGCTACCTAACATTCATCTTTTCAGCCTTCTGGCTGCTCAATGATTTTCATTATACACGTACTGTTTTGCAGGAGCAAAAAACGATGGAACACTTTAACCTGGGAGCACTATAGCCACTATCCCCTTCATTCAGATCCATCGATTTTACTGAGCGAAGGGAATAATGAGCATACACATTCTGAATACTTCAGAAAAATGTAAAAAGGCGCATCACCAGAAACAGTGACACGCCCTCTTCGTTTATATGATCTCGCCACCCGCTTGCAGGATGACAGATCTAGCCTGATCTGTGGCTAAGCCAGGAACACTAGCGGATAAAGTAAATGCAGCTTCAGGGCTACCTAACGAAATGGAACCCTCTAACGCAGTAGCTGTTAAGCCATCTATACTTTGCAGAGCATCCGCCTCTGTAGTTTCTATCTGGCCACTGTAAGGACCAATCTTCTCCAATCGAAAACAGTCGCTTCGGAGTGAGGATAACTTACGAATAGCTGATTCTGCCTGATCCTGGGTTGCGAATTTAGCTTGTAGGGGCTGCATATCCAATTGTGTCACTCTCCTTCAGATACAGTAGCCCGCTGATCAGCCGCTTCCGCACGTTGCTGCGCTTCCTTATCTTCCTCGTCCGCAAGCTCCTCTGCGAACTCTACATCCTCTGCTGATGCTACTGGTAATTTCTTATGATTGTCTGTCATTAATCATTTCTCCTTCTCATCTTTAATCATGACTCACCGCAAAAGCAATGATTTACATATATTGCACCTTCAGTTGCAAGCTTATACAAAATAAAACCGCCCAGGAAAAATCCTGGACGGTTTTATTAAATATAATTAATCACCTAATATGGCGCGTTTCATGCGTTCGAAGATCGACTTACTTTGCTCATGCGTAGATTCTCCGCTTTTGGAAGCAAAATCGCGCAGCAGGTCACGCTGATCCTCACTCAATTGAGTTGGAGTTACAATTGTCACCTTAACCTGCTGATCCCCTTGCCCGTAACCGCGAAGCTTTGGAACTCCTTTTCCCTTCAAACGGAAATAGGTTCCGGTCTGAGTGCCCGCAGGCACCTTCAGCTTCACCTTCTCCGTCAAGGTAGGAATTTCAATTTCATCACCTAAAGCTGCTTGAGTAAAGGTGAGTGGAATCTCGCAATAAACATCGTCACCCTCACGCTCGAAGAACTCATGAGATTTTACTCTTAGAACGATATATAAATCACCCGAGGGGCCGCCACGAACTCCGCCTTCCCCTTCTCCAGTTACCCGGAGCTGTGCGCCTTCATCGACACCAGCAGGAATTTTAACGTGTATTTTGCGTTGCTTCTTAACTTGGCCGTTACCATAGCAGGTTGGGCATTTTTCCTTAATGATAGTTCCACGACCAGAGCATGAAGAGCATGCACGGCGGTTAACAACACGACCAAAAGGAGTATTCTGAGCTACTTCCTGTTGACCTGAGCCTCGGCAAACCGAGCAAGTTTCCGGTTTCGAGCCTGGCTTAGCACCATTACCATGACACGTATCACAAGACTCCGTCCGAGGAATAGTAATATCGGTTTCTTTACCGAATATCGCTTCCTTGAACTCGATCGTCATCGTATATTGAAGATCGTTACCTCTTTGTGGAGCATTCGGGTCTCTCCGACCGCCTCCGCCGCCAAAGAACATATCAAAGATGTCTCCGAAGCCACCACCGTTAAAATCTGCTCCGCCGCCACCGAATCCAGCATTCGGGTCTTGGTGGCCGAATTGGTCATAACGGGACCGCTGCTGATCATCACTTAGCACATCGTAAGCTTCCTTGACTTCCTTAAACTTCGTTTCAGCATCCGGTGCTTTATTAACATCTGGATGATATTGACGTGCCAGCTTGCGATAGGCTTTCTTCACTTCCTCGGGGGAGGCGTCCTTCTGCAGCTCAAGCACATCATAAAAGTCTTTTTTGTTTGCCACTTCTCCACCTCCTCATGAAGGAAAGTCAAAGTGATTCCGCCCAAGGGAGGAAATCAACTTTGACTTTCGATTTATTTCAACAAATCTTAGTTCTTCTTCTCTTCATCTACTACTTCGTAATCTGCGTCAACTACATTTTCTCTGGCAGGACCCGCATTTTCTCCGCCTTCAGTAGCGCCGCCTTGCCCATCTTGAGCTTGCTGTGCAGCTTGCTCATAAAGCTTAACGGAAAGCTGTTGAACAATTTCCGTCAATTCGTCGGTTGCTGTTTTGATCTCATCAAGATTATCGCTAGCTAGCGCTGTAGTCAACTTTTCTTTAGCAGCATTAGCTTTCTCGATTTCGCCAGCATCGACTTTATCGCCAAGATCCTTAATTGTTTTGTCCACGCTGTAGATCAATTGATCTCCGCCGTTTTTCGCTTCTACGAGCTCGCGGCGTGCTTTATCTTCCTCAGCATGCAATTCAGCCTCTTGCTGCATACGATCAATCTCTTCCTTGCTCAAGCCGCCAGAGGATGTAATCGTAATTTTTTGGCTCTTACCTGTTCCTTTGTCAAGCGCGGATACGTTAACGATACCGTTCGCATCGATATCGAAAGTAACCTCGATTTGAGGCACGCCGCGAGGAGCAGCTGGAATATCATTAAGAATAAAACGTCCCAATGTTTTGTTGTCTTTTGCCATCGCCCGCTCACCTTGCAGGACGTGGATTTCAACTTGTGTTTGCATATCTGCATAAGTGGAATACACTTGAGATTTGCTTGTAGGGATCGTTGTGTTGCGATCAATCATTTTCGTCAATACGCCACCAGCTGTTTCGATACCGAGGGACAATGGTGTAACGTCAAGCAAGACAACATCTTTAACCTCGCCTGTTAGAACGCCTGCTTGAACAGCTGCTCCCAGAGCAACTACCTCATCCGGATTAACGCCTTTATGAGGGTCTTGACCAGTAAGCTTCTTAATGGCTTCCTGAACGGCAGGAATACGCGTAGAACCACCAACCAAAACGATCTTGTCGATTTCAGAAGCTTTAAGTCCGGAATCAGTCAAGGCTTGACGAGTAGGTCCGATTGTACGCTCTACTAATGTAGCCGTCAATTCATCAAATTTGGCACGTGTAAGGTTAAGCTCCAAATGCTGAGGAACGCCATCTACAACAGTAATGAACGGCAAGGAAATGGTTGTCGTAAGAACGCCGGACAATTCTTTCTTAGCTTTTTCAGCGGCATCCTTAAGACGTTGCACAGCTGCTTTGTCCTTCAACAAATCGATGCCATGCTCCTTCTTAAATTCACCAGAAAGCCATTCAACAACGAGTTGGTCGAAGTCATCGCCACCGAGGTGATTGTCTCCGCTAGTTGCTTTTACTTCAAAGAATCCATCGCCAAGCTCAAGGATACTAACGTCAAAAGTACCGCCACCTAAGTCGAATACTAGAATCGTTTGATCTTCTTGCTTCTCGAAACCATAAGCTAATGCTGCTGCTGTTGGTTCGTTAACAATACGAAGAACTTCTAAACCAGCGATATTACCGGCATCCTTAGTCGCTTGACGCTGGCTATCGTTAAAATAGGCAGGAACTGTAATTACAGCTTGCGTTACAGTCTGACCTAAGTATGCTTCAGCATCAGCTTTAAGTTTTTGCAAAATGATAGCAGAAATTTCAGGAGAAGAATAAGCTTTTCCTTCGATTGTTTCCTTGTGAGTTGTTCCCATATGACGCTTGATTGAGCTTACAGTACGGTCTGGGTTTGTGATAGCTTGACGCTTAGCTGTTTCACCAACAACACGCTCGCCATCTTTCTTGAAGCCTACGACCGAAGGGGTCGTACGGTTTCCTTCCGCGTTAGGGATTACGACTGCTTCGCCGCCTTCCATTACTGCCACACAAGAGTTTGTTGTACCTAAGTCGATACCAATTACTTTACTCATAACTGTATGTTCCTCCTTTATATAAGTACGATATTTAAATAGTTGTAATTATCCGCTAACCTTAACCATCGCAGGACGGATTACTTTGTCCTTCAACCAATACCCTTGCTGGATAACTTCAACAACGATACCTTCTTCGTATTCTTCGCTCTCCACCTGCATAATAGCTTGGTGATGTTCTGGATCAAACGGCTGACCAATTGATTCCATCGGCTTCAAGCCTTCCGCTTCAAGCACTTGGGAAAGCTGACGATAAATCATATCCACGCCCTTGGCAAAAGATTCGCCCTCCGCTACCTCAGTACCCGCCGATAACGCCCGTTGGAAATTATCCAGAACAGGAAGTAATTGACCGATCACCTTTAAGGATGCGTATTGCGTTAATTCTTCTTTCTCCTTTACAGTACGCCGACGGAAATTATCGAAATCCGCTTGCGCCCGTAAATAACGGCTATGATTATCATCCACCTGACGCTGCAGCTCGGCTACGACAGCATTCTCAGCTCCGTTAACCTCTGCCGAATGTTCCACCTCTTCAGAAGAAGTCTCATTCACTTCAGATCCATTTGCTTGTTCTTCCAAAATTTCCTCTTGCTGCTCGTTCATGATTTCTTGCTCCTTCGTCTCTTTCTTACTCATTCAGCATTCACCTCCTTACCATGACACCCTTTAATAGGGCTATGCAAAGCCTTACTTATACCAACGGGACATCAATAAGGCAATATCCTTGGATAAATAGTTCAGTAGATTAATTACTTTGCCGTACTCCATACGCGTCGGTCCGAGTATTCCTATCGTTCCAAGCGATTGTCCTTCATAAGAATACGTAGCCGTAATTAAGCTGCATTGATTAATGGCTTCCATTGCGTTTTCTGTACCAATCTTAACTTGAATTCCACCATTAGGATTAGATTGAAACAATTGCATTAGCAGCTGTGTTTCTTCAAGCATCCCTAAAATACTTTTCGCTTTGTCGACATCCTTGAATTCAGGCTGAGTAAGCATGTTGGATGCCCCACTCAGAAAAACCTTTGGCTCCTGCTCTTCGGTAATAGTCTTCTCAAGTAAAGTAAGAATGTCCTCACAATGATCAATATAGCGGCTTAATTCCTTGGCAATTTCACTGTGTAGCACAGATTTAACTCGGTAGAAGGGTACTCCAGTAAGCTTCTCATTAAGCAGGTTGACGATTTTACTCATGTCATCCATCGATATTCCGTCTGGAATGGAAATTGTCCTGTGCTCAACATGTCCGGTATTAGCCACGATAATTGCTACCGCAGAAACATCATTAATCGGAATGAGTTGAAAATGCTTTAATGTAGTACTAAACATCTCCGGTCCGAGCACTATCGATGTATAGTTGGTCAATTGCGACAATATAGTCGACGCATGGCCAATTACACCTTCCCAATGATTCATCTTCTCTGCGAAAAAAGTACGTAGCTTCCTGACGTCCTGATCTCCGGCGCCGTCCAATGTAACAAGATGATCTACATAATAACGGTAGCCTTTAATGGATGGAATGCGCCCTGCAGAGGTGTGAGGCTGCTCAAGCAAGCCCAGCTCCTCCAAGTCCGCCATCTCGTTGCGAATTGTAGCCGGACTAAAGGTTACGTCTCCGCGCTTGGAAATGCTGCGGGAACCAACCGGCTCCGCGGAACGGATATAATCATCGACGATTGCACTTAAAATCATTCGCTGGCGTTCACTCAGCATCCGAGACTCCTCCTTAAGTAGCTTACCCACCATTTCGTTAGCACTCCATATGAGTGAGTGCTAATGGCTAATACAAAAATACCAAACCGATCCGGTCGTGTCAAGGACGTTCCGGTTAGATTTGGCTTGTTCAATCAGATTTGGGCGAAACTTAAATTTTCATTTCCTTGTGGTACTTCTATAAGCCTCACTACGGCGATTTCATCGCAGCAGTGCTGTTTCGGGCAATTAACGCAATCCGTCCACACTTTTTCCGGAAAAATTTCTTTTTCTACGATATGAAAGCCGTTTTTCTGAAAAAAAGCAGCTTCATAGGTGAGAGCCATAACTTTAGGAATTCCGAGCACTCTGGCTTCTTCTATTAAAGCATCAACGAGCCGACTGCCAACTCCTTGCCCCTTGTATCCATCCACGATACCCAGCGAGCGAATTTCCACTAAATCAACGCCTAGACGGCAAAGTGAACCACAGCCGATAAGACGATCTCCGTCCTGCGCAACGATGAAGGTATCTATATTTCGGGTCAACGCTTCGCGAGAACGCGGGAGCATAATACCATTAGCGGCATAACCCTGTATAAGTTCGAATAACGCTTCAACATCCTGCGGCAACGCTTTGCGGCAGATGACCGACATATAAATCCCTTCTCTCATGCAACAATAATGTATGAATAAATATACAACAAAACGAATGAACTCTCAATAGTCAATTGTTTAATGTACGTTGATCGTTATTATTTTATTAAATTTAAAGCAAAAAACCCGCCCCAAGGCAGACGCTAAGCATCGCCAAGAGCGGATCTTTATTAATTGGACCTATACGAAAGCTCCAAATACATCATTGCCGAATAATATGCCTTTTGCAGTTAAGCGATAACCCGCAGGCTGCTCCACCTTCTCAAGCAGACCCTGACTACACATTTTCGATAAAGCAGCTCCAAAAGTCGCTTCAAGATTTGCCCCAACAAATTGACGGCCAAAGCTTTCTTGAGTGACTCCCTCCTGCAAACGTAAGCCAACCATCATAAAATCACCCATCGCTTCTTCAATGCTTACAGCATTCTCTTCCAATCTCGGAAGCTTCTTGTTCGCCGAATCGATGTAGGGCTGTACGCCTTTAATATTAATATGTCGCATGCCAAGCGCGTAACCATGTGCACCTGCCCCAAGGCCATAGTAAGGCTCATTGTGCCAATAGGTCCTATTATGCTGGCTCTCATAGCCTGGCTTCGCAAAGTTGCTGATCTCGTAGTGCCGATATCCCGCCGCTCCCAAACGCTCCATAAGATGCTCATACATAGCAAGCTCATCATCCTCTTCAGGGAGAGGGAGCTCATCACGCTGGTACAAGCGGTGAAACAACGTATTCTCCTCCACCTTTAATCCGTACAGGGAGTAATGAGGCAGATCTAGCTCAAGTGCTTTCGTTACGCTGTCCTTTAGCTGCTGTAGAGTTTGATTTGGCAAGCCAAACATGAGATCAATGGACAGGTTAGTGAAGCCCGCTTCCTTAGCATTCGCTATGCTCTGTATAACATCTTGGGCGGCATGAATTCTACCAATAGTGGCTAACAGACCATCATCAAAGGTTTGCGCACCGAAGCTAATCCGATTAACGCCACCTTCCTTCATCGCCCGTAGCTTCTCCAAGTCCGTCGTTCCCGGGTTCGCTTCCATTGTGAACTCTACATTTTCTGCGAGGGGAAAGTATTTCTTCACAGATTGAAGAAATCTGGTCATCTGAGGTGGTGTAAGCACAGTTGGTGTTCCGCCTCCTACAAATACGGTGTCAATTACCGTTGGAGGCAGCTCCTCTACCGTCAGCTTCATCTCATTCTCCAATGCATCCAAATAAGCATCTATAGGCTGACCAGCAGCTACGTAAGAGTTAAAGTCACAGTAAAAGCACTTGTTCGTGCAAAAAGGGATATGAATATAAAGCGCCCGTGGAGTCCACTGATGAACTGGGGGTGCTGATTTTACTGTTTTCGCTAAATCGCTCAATGCCTTATTCACCTCCAAAAGAGAATAGCGAGCCAGAAACTCAGCCCGCTATTCTATAATTAAACTTATCAATCGCTATCGAGTTTAAGCACTGCCATGAATGCCTCTTGCGGTACTTCAACATTACCGACCTGCTTCATCCGTTTCTTACCTTCTTTTTGCTTATCAAGCAGCTTTCTCTTACGAGAAATATCTCCGCCATAGCATTTTGCCAGAACGTTCTTACGCATGGCCTTAATCGATTCACGGGAAACGATCTTCTGCCCAATGGCCGCTTGAATAGGCACCTCAAACATTTGGCGCGGGATAAGCTCTTTAAGCTTCTCACAAATAATTCTGCCACGAGCATAAGCTCTGTCCTTATGCACGATGAAGGAAAGCGCATCAACCTTCTCCGCATTAAGCAAAATATCCATCTTAACGAGACTAGATTGACGATACCCTGTTAATTCATAATCGAAGGAAGCATAGCCCTTCGTGCTTGACTTCAACTGATCGAAGAAGTCATAGACGATTTCTGCCAATGGCATGTTATATTTCAAGGTTACACGATTAGTGTCCAAGTATTGCATGTCTATGAACTCTCCACGTTTGCCCTGACACAATTCCATAATCGCCCCTACGAATTCATTCGGTACGATTATAGATGCCTTAACGTAAGGCTCTTCAACATGCTCTAGCTTACCCGCTTCAGGATAATCCGCAGGATTGGAAATTTCCAAAACTTCACCATTCGTTAAGGTTACCCTATAAATAACGCTTGGCGCCGTAGTAATAAGGGGGATATTGAACTCGCGTTCAATTCGCTCCTGAATGATCTCCATATGAAGCATACCTAGAAATCCGCAACGATAGCCGAAGCCTAACGCTTGCGAGGATTCTGGCTCGTAACGAAGCGAAGCATCGTTAAGCTCAAGCTTCTCTAGTGCATCCCGCAAATCGTTGTAATCAGTCGTTTCGATCGGGTACAATCCGCAGAACACCATTGGATTAACTCGGCGGTAGCCTGGAAGGGCTTCTGCCGTTGGGTTCTTCATATCCGTAATGGTATCCCCTACACGAGTATCCTTAACATTCCTTATCGAAGCGCATACGAATCCAACATCTCCTGGTCCAAGCTCCAAAACGGAAGTTGGACGAGGCATAAAGGTGCCAACTTCAACAACATCGAAGTTTGCTCCAGTAGCCATGAATTTCATGCGGGTTCCCGCTTTAATCGTTCCGTCAATAATCCGGATGTAGCAGATAACCCCTTTGTAGGGATCATAATGGGAATCAAAAATAAGCGCTTTAAGCGGCTTATTACGATCACCCTGAGGTGCAGGGATCTTTTTTACAACCTGCTCTAATATTTCTTTAATACCAATACCATTCTTTGCCGAAGCTAAAACGGAGTCGCTCGTATCGAGACCAATAACATCCTCGACTTCCTTCTTAACCCTCTCCGGATCAGCGCTTGGAAGATCGATTTTGTTAATGACCGGAACAATTTCCAAGTTATTTTCTAACGCAAGGTACACGTTAGCTAGCGTTTGAGCTTCAATACCTTGAGCAGCATCGACGACCAATAAAGCGCCTTCGCAAGCAGCCAAGCTGCGTGAAACCTCATACGTGAAATCTACGTGGCCCGGCGTATCGATCAGATGAAGCATGTAGGTTTCCCCATCATCCGCTTTATAAAGCAGACGAACAGCTTGCAGCTTAATCGTAATTCCGCGCTCCCGTTCGAGGTCCATAGAATCTAGAACCTGCTCCTGCATCTCGCGGGAGGTAAGCGTCCCCGTATATTCCAGAATGCGATCGGCCAATGTTGATTTGCCGTGGTCGATATGCGCGATAATACAAAAATTGCGAATGTGGCTTTGTTTAAAAGTGATTTCTGCCATTACAATAAGTACCTCCAGCCGGTTCCATGCGTCAAATGACGATCACTTCATTATAACAGCGTATACTCATGGCATCAATGAGTCTGCCCTTCAATCTTCCGCAGGCTTCTGAATGGACAGCCCCTCAACATGTCTTTTGCCCATCAAACGGCGCTTCTTACGGTTTTCTACAGAATCGAACACGATATCCATATCGTAATCTTCCCCTGGATAAAGATGCTTCTTGTCGATATATTTGCGAATTCTCTTATGGTTAATCGACAGCTTCTCCTTCTGGACCTGAATAATCATATTCCCACTTTCATTAGGCAGACGGTAGACAATTCCTGATTTTTTCAAGTAAGGGATAAATACGAGATCACCGATGGACCAGATGATTGGAGGCTCTTGATTAGAATTGACCGATTTCGCCTTGGGCTTCAGGGAAGATGGTGATCCTGCCCTCACTGACTTGCTTGATTCCTCTCGTATGGCAGGAATGTTAGCTCCAGCTGCAGCTCCACTACCTGACTTCAAGCTATTAGCAATCATCCTTGCCCGTTCTACGATGTCCGGAGATATTCCTAGCTTGGCTGCGATTACGAATGCGTAGCTATTTCCTGCCTCTCCCATATCTAACCGATATAACGGACTGAGCGTTTCCTCATCGAACGCCATTCTGGCATTCTGGAAGCCTGCTGTCTTGCGTGCATATTCCTTGATTTCGTTAAAATGAGTTGTCGCCATAATGACAGCCCCTCTCCGATAAAGCTCCTCCAGCACAGCAATAGAAAGTCCAACCCCTTCTCCAGGATCTGTACCCGTTGCCAGCTCGTCAAGCAATACTAGAGCAGACGACCTCACATGCGCCAGTATATCAATGACATTACGAAGGTGAGAAGAAAACGTGCTAAGCGACGAATCCAAGCTTTGGTCGTCCCCAATGTCTACTTCTACGGAACGGAAAATAGCTAGACGACTTCCTTCCGCAGCTGGAATAAGCAAGCCGGACTGTGCCATGAGTGTTAATAATCCAACGGTTTTTAGAGCTACCGTCTTCCCTCCTGTATTCGGTCCAGTAATGAGCAATGCTCGATAACCATCCCCTAACTGAATATTCAAAGGCACAGGCTGTGAGGCCAACAAGGGATGCCGGGCTTCACGCAAGTCAATAATCCTATCTTCGTTTAATTCAGGTGCAATACCCCTTATTGCCAGTCCCCACTTGGCTTTGGCGAATAAGAAGTCATAGTGACCGACTGTCTCCAAGCTAATCGACAGCTCGTAGGAATACTTCTCTACTTCAGCTGACAGCAGAGCCAATATTTGCGTTTCCTCCCGTGATTCCTCTGCCCTTAAGGCACTTAAATCCATTTGCAATCCAGCCACCTCTGACGGCTCGACGAATACCGTTTGTCCGCTTGATGATTCATCCAGTACAGTACCCGGTACTCTTCGACGATACTCCTTCTTAATGGGAAGCACATATCTTCCAGAACGCTGGCTAACTAACCTCTCTTGCAAAGAATCAGAATACCGTGAAAGCAGGGTTTCAAGCCTCTTCTGCAGCCGTTCCTCAGCAGTCCGGATTTTTTTGCGGATTTTATGCAGCTCTGTGCTTGCCGAGTCCACAATTCGCCCTCGGTCTATACATTCGGTAATAGCCTCTCGCAATGGTTTCAGATCAAACATCGAGGTTCCGTAAGCTGCAACTATTGGAGCATCCGCTTTTTTAGAAATCATGTAGCTCCGCAACTGCTCGCAGCTACGGGCAAACTGGGCAATATACTCAAAATCCTTCTCTTCCATAATGTAGCCCGTACCAAGAAGGCCCATTATCGTTTCCATGCCTTCGAGTGAGGGCAGCGGTGGATGTCCGCCCTTAGCTAACAATTGACTTGCCTCATACGTCTCCGCCAGCCTGTGTGTTATTAACTCACGATCCTGTATAGGCTGAAGCTTCTCAATACTTCTCCGGCCTATATAAGTTACTGCGTAATCCATAAGGTTTTCGATAACTCGGTTGTATTCCAATTTATTAAGTGAATGCTGTCTCAAGGGTATTACCTCCTGTTTAATAAAAAATAAAATCTATTCTTTTTTACGCACAACAAAAACAGGCCACAAGCGCGCCATCGGCGCAAGCTCGCAGCCTGTCGATTCATTTCGTAAGAGTAGCGCAAATAAGCGATCACATCCGTTTATTTGCACAAAAAAACCGCACCCTGAATGAGCGCGGCTGATCTCCCCGAAATATCTTCGTAAGGGGCGGTCTTGACCGGTTCTTCACTGGTTATCAGTGCCGCGAGTGAGCATTACGGAATAAACCATCCTACAGACGGTTTCTACCCTTGCCTATTCGCGACTTATAGATAATTCAGTTCAGAACCAATACCAACATCAAAATTTCCCCTTAGAACGTAATTGATTTCATTATAGAAGAGGTGATCAGCCATCGTCAAGCCTGATCATCCCAGTACTTTATCGAAAATCGAAACCACTATTCGGATTCCAGTTCGAGATAAGTCGTGCAGCACCTCCCCGGTTTTGCCTGAAACCCTATCCACAAGGGGTTCACGGTCATTCCGGGGAATGCTGAACTCTTCGTCATCCCAGTAATAAGGCATATCCTCCGCAGATTGCTGTGTTTTAGAAGTAGGGGCATTGTTGCGCTTCCCTGTCCCAGCTGCTGGGAGCGTCCAATCCCCTTCAGAACCAGCTTGATCTTCAATACTGAGCGGTGCATTTTTCAGCGGGCCATGTACATCTGCAATTCCTTTGGAAGACAGCTCCATTCCATATAAAATCGCAAAGCCCACGATTGCCGCAAAAATAAGTAGCTTAAATGAATCCCGACGCATGTTAGTTCCCTCCTCTTGTTTACTTTTTGGCCATTACTTTGACAGCTTTCTCATTGTCCCAATACAAATCAGCAATAACCTTGGCGAGTATATCTGCGGTGCGATAACATTCCTGTAACGTATTGTCGACGCCACCTATTTCAATCAGTACACTGTCCGGCGCAACCGACTGGTTATATTCCCCATTGCCATTTGCCGCTGTCTTCCCCCATACGCCTCGGGATAACCCCGGGTACTTCTTTTCTACTTGCTCGTGAATTTGATTAGCGAATGCTTCGTTTTCCCGCCAGTTTGGATTACGATGCCCTATGATGAAGTACACCTGAGCGTAATCTTTATTTTTAATCGTAGCTGTCGTTTTCTTTCTCCGCTGAGAATCTCGATGAATGTCAAAGAAAAATTGTAATTGCTTGTTTGCCGCTAAAGCCTTCTGAACAGTTTGCAACGAATATTTATACGAATAATTCCAATTATAGCCCTCAACTGTAGTAGGATAATCCTTCGAAGAGTGACTGCTCCCTATACCGAGCGATTCCAACTGATCAGCAAGACGCTTACCAACAAGCGTAACGTTAATAGTATTTGAAGTTGGGTCCTTCATATTCGACTTGAGCTCAGGATAAAACGATTCACGATTGTGGGAGTGATAGACAAATACAACCTTTTTGCCTCCAGTTGATTGCCCTCCCGTTTTCTCCGGCACAGACTCATTGTGCGGAGTAGGCTCCGGAGATGCCGTTTGTTCTGGTGGACTATTTTTTCCACCTTGCTCTGTAATCTTACCTGGATCAATCTCTCCGTTACCGTCCTCAGGATGCTGTCCGTCCCCTTCAAGTGGACCGTGATCCTCTGGTGCTTCAGGTCCGCCAGATCCAGGACGAAGAAGAACGGATTGGTCCCTTTCCATACCTGGCATTTCCAATGCAAGCATGCTTTTGGGATCATCCGGATTCATATCGGTCATAAACCGCAGCAAGAAAGCTGCTACGCGGCTTGTCTGAAGAGGGGAACCTTCCTTCGCTTCCATCTGTGGAAGCTCCATGCTCAACAAAGATTGAAAAAAGTGTCCTGACAAGGAAGCAGCGAAGCCCTTCATAGATTGGACGGGAGACACTGCCAAAGATTGTTGCACCATTCCTCCCAAGCCTAGTAAAACGAACAACACCATAGAGCACACACTTAAGATAAAATACGCACGTCCGGTAATTAGTATTCTCCGCCACTTGGCTTGTATTAGCGGCCAATTCACGGAAACGATAATACGTTTCATACTCACCCTCCCCGGGGCCTCGAGCAAACGGAGGCTCCTTCTCTCATTTTCTAAAGGTATCCCATCATATGAGAGAATCGAGAATGATAGAACACCATTCAGAGGTTAATAGAGTCTGAGGTTAGAAATGTAAAAAAGCCAACCTCCCTAGGGAAGCTGGCTGCTTAGTCTAATGGGTATATGCTGCAACGTTGTCTGTATCTACTGCTTCGTGAAGCGCGGCGTTTAGGCCACTCGCAATAACATTCGCGATATCCTCCATAAACTTGTCAATTTCCTTCGGAGTGACAAGAAGATCGTGACCAAGCGGATTCAGCACCTCTTTAACAAGCTCTAACCGCTCATTTTCCTCCATTTTGCCAAAAACGCCAAACAACGGATCTGTATTCGGAGTATGCTTCTTCATATGCTCAAATACCATATCCATCGTATTATTAACGATCGTCGATGCGTAAACCACGGTCGGAACTCCTATACCGATGCAGGGGACACCCAATATTTCTTTCGTAAGACCTTTACGCTTATTACCGATGCCTGAGCCGGGATGAATGCCCGTATCGGCAATCTGAATGGTCGTATTTACTCTATCTAATGACTTGGCTGCCAATGCATCGACGGCAATAACAAGATCCGGCTTAGCTCTCTCCACAATCCCTTGTACAATATCACTTGATTCAATCCCTGTTGTCCCTAGAACACCAGGTGCTACTGCACTAACCGGTCGATAGCCTGGACTAACCTGATCCGGCATAAGCTCGAAATAATGACGAGTTACCATAATATTTTCTACGACAATTGGTCCAAGAGCGTCTGGGGTAACGTTCCAATTTCCCAAACCCACTATTAGCACACTGCTTGTCTTATTAATTCCAATCCGTTTGAGAAATGCTTCGAATTCCCGAGCGAACGAAGTGGCAACCTTATCCTGGAGTGTCGTATCTCCCTCACGTAGCTCTGGCACCTCTAAAGTAACATAGTGGCCTATCATCTTCCCGATCTGCTGAGCCCCTTGCTCGTCTTTAATCTCCATACGTGATATCGTAATACCATCCGCACTTTCAGACTCAGACCATACTCCGGGTACTTGTCCATTTTGCTGCCCCTGTGTCGCCATTTCCTGCGCTTCTAGCGCAAGATCAGTACGTACGTTATACTTAGATAAATCTGCATTCATCATGTGAAATAAAACCCCTTTCGTTTGTGCAATATGGTGGGATATCAGCTTGCTTTTTACCCCCTTGCATGATAGAATATTACAAGTTGTGTGGAGAAATACTTCTGTTTTTGCTGGAGGTGAAAAGAATGCCAAACATCAAATCCGCTATTAAACGTACTAAAACGAACGAAGCACGTCGTCAACGTAATGCTTCGGGCAAGTCCGCTCTACGTTCAGCTGTTAAAACTGCTGATGTTGCGGTCCTTGGAACAGACGTAAACGCTGCTAAAGCGGCTTACGGCGCGGCTCAGAAGAAGTTGGACAAAGCGGCAACAAAAGGGCTCATTCACAAAAATGCAGCTGCTCGCAAAAAGTCCCGTCTGGCCAAAAAACTCAACGCATTGTCCGCGCAAGCTTAAGTCTTGTGCCTGACGCATATGCGGCTGACCTGCCCCTCATAAGGCAGCAGCCAGGAAAAAGCCATCCCTTGTAGGGTTCCTACATAGGATGGCTTTTTTTGATGAATTTCATTTTTAAAAATCTAAAGGTTTTCGAAGCCTCGTAGAAGAATGATTCCATAGGAGGGTTTTTATTTTCAGAAATGGACAAAGTCCATCACATAATGGCGTCAGTGTTTTTGAAGCTTGCTGATCTGCGAAGAGCTTAATCCTGTCAGTTCTTCGATTATCTCTGGGTTAAGTCCTTTTTCAAGCATTTTTAGAGCGATTTCTTGTTTACTCTCTTGTATGCCTTCTTCTTTACCTTTCAATAGCCCTTCCTGCAACCCTTCCTCTTTGCCTTTTTTCTCCCATGAGGTCATCCATTCCATCAGCTTCTCCTCCTCGTGCGGATATATTCGTTCTATATTTTCCTGTAGTTGAATGTTTTCAGCAGGGGTTAATTGCAGATAAGTTTCGAAAAATACCGTGAGTATCCTCATTCGTGCCGGATCCAATTGCATCTTCATCATCATACGTAGAAATTCAAGCTTCACCATCACTCGTTCACTCTTATTATATCCCATGCTACTCAAGAGCGCAGCGGCAACAGGGTTATCTTTATCAAGAAATTCCCGCCAATTGTGCTTACTTAATTGTACCGTAAAATAACGAAATGTCATCACACTTAGAAAAGGAAAATGCCAACTAAAATTGTCAGGCTCTTGTGCTTCACGTTCATGGTTAAAAATCGCAATCGGCAAAATACGCCGGCGATATTTCTCGTAGAGCTTACTAGAATACAGAAACATTCGCTCAGAAAAATTAATTTGGTAATAAGACTGCGGCTCCAAATGTACAATTATCAATGCCTTATCCGTATCACCCATACCTCCCCGATTACCGACTTCCTCTTCCAACAGCCTAGTCTCAATAAGAACATCCACCCTTCCTGTTGCGCCTCCCATCACATCCGTGAACAATTCCTCAGAAAGAAAAGTTACATGTGAAAAATCGATAAACGAGCAAGCTTTCGGAAAAAATAGCTCCATGAACTCTTTGAAGAAGATTTGAAGCAGTTCTTTGAATAAACGATCGTGATCAATACTCATATTCGTTTCTCCCTCCAATTGCAGCTGAAGATATGTACCATAAAACACAAAACGCCACCCGTTTCTCCATGTAGGAGAACGAGTGGCGTGTGCTTCACGTCCGAGCTGTTATTCGCTGATATCGTACCATGAATATAGGGTACCGTCTATAAAAGAGTTAAGTCGTGCCCGAACTATTTCTAGCTTGCTCCAGACGAGCCTGTCTTCAGTAAAAAAAGCTCAAGTCCTATTGTTTTTTCAATACGACCGGTTTTCATCGCATAGTCTAGATCAGCAAGATCGGAAAGCATCGTCGCCAGACGTTCCTGGCTGAATTTGCGCGCCTGCTCGGCTGTAATTTTGACTGCATATGGGTGAAGCCCTATCTGTGTGGCCATTTGTTGAGGAGTGTAGCCTTGACTTCCAAGCTCCTTAACATAAAGCATGTTACGGAACTGACGTACAAGGAGCGCCATCAGCTTAATCGGCTCCTCACGTTGCTTAAGCAAATCATAATAAAGCGTAATGGCGGCCGCAGTTCTGAGCGCAGCTAATTCCTCTGTTAATTTGAATACATTTTGCTCGGTTGCCATCGGCACGAGCTCTTGAACAGATTGTGCAGTTACTGTCCCTCCCTGACCCGCATGCAAGCAAAGCTTATCCGCCTCCGCAGCCAATGCATGCAAATCCGTACCCACCCGACGCAGAAGCTCCTCTGCAGCTGAGCTGCCCATTGTACGACCTTGATTGCTTGCACGCTTATTCAGCCATTGCAGCAGCTCTTCAGACTGCAATGGCGTGAACGCAATGATGGAATCATTTGTTTTAGCGGTTTTGACAAGCTTCTTACGTTCATCCAGCTTTTCGTGACCCACTAGGAAAATAAGAATAGTCGTTTCGGATGGCTGCCCCATATAAGTAAGCAGTCTCTCTGGATGATGTTCGATACGACTGGATTCTTTTCCCGAGGCGAACAATACACTATCCCTGACGAGTATAACTTTGCTTGGCACAAGAAACGGAAGAGTTTCTGCTTCTTCTATAATGACATCAAGTGATGTTTCACCAGTATCAAAACGAACGATAGCCATTTCCCGGTGGTCAGGTTCAACTACCTGCTCCAGCAATCGCTCTATAAATTCATTCATCAAATAAGATTCTGTTCCGTAGCAGACGTATATCGGGGATATGCTGCCTTGCTTAATTAAACGAAAAGCTTGTTTAGCGTCCATGTTAAAATCCCCCAACCCTATGTAGACATTGTAGTTTGTTTCATTGTACAACAAACAACAAAGAGATCACACCTTTAGGAAGATGTAATCCCTTTGCGCTCGGACATCTATATCAACGTTCGCCGGCCGGCCCATGGTGCCGTGCGCGAACGACCGCTACGTCGCCCGAAGACGAACGTCAACTCCATCTGTACACTATATGCAACAGCTCGCAAATGGTGAGGATAGGTTAGCGTGATGTTTCTTTAACATTAATTGTATCAAACTGCCACTGGGTTTGATTTCCGTTGGCATCCGTGAAAGTGAAATAAAGAATCGTGCTATCCTCATTCCAGTTCAGAAAGCTTATCTTACCCTCACGAGCCTCGGAATTAAACACCTGGCTATCATCAGCAGTATTGTACACCTGATACGTTCCTGCTCCTTCAACCGCAACAGCTCTCCACTTCTCATCTGGTGAAAACGATAGTGCGGCTGGGATGGACATCAGCATTGAAGGTTCCTTAGGAATATCCGCTTTAGGAATATCTGCCTTAGGGTTCTCAGTTAAAATCGCTCCAAATTGATCCTTAGCATTGAGCCCTTGTTTACCCATATCCGTAGAATCTTTTTCCTGCGGTGCGGTTAAACTTGGCTCAACTTTGCTTACCGAAGATTTATCTGGCACAGTAGACTTGTCATCAAATTGCTCCAATGCCATCGATCTGGAAGCTGATTCCTTGTTGGTTTCAATTTCTGCTCCCTTCATCCTAGACATCGAGTCTGATAATAAACCTGCTTCATTCCCAGAAGAAGAAGCTACAGAAGAAAATGGGGATGGTGCAGCGGCTTCATTATGACTGCCACTCCCACCTGAAATCCATTGGCTTGGATTGCTAAATATCAATAGCCCCGCAACTACGCCAGCAGCGACCACACCCGATATTTTACCAAATAAATGCCGAGACGGACGATGTGACCTTGCAGAAGAAGGCTTATCGTTTGAGCTATCCTCATTAAGTCGGGAATCACTTGTCGAATCTGCAGCATGAAGTCGTTCCAATTCGGGAAGTATGGCATCTACAAGACTGAACTTGGGTACTACCCGCGGCAGCTGCTCCAATTCATTGGACAGCCTTTGCAGCCTTGTTAGCATGGCGGCGCAATCCGGGCATTGACCAACATGATCCATCATGAGCGACGTTTCTTGTTGATCTAAATCACTATCAATGTGACGCTGCATGAGTTCCATCACCTCTTGGCAAATCATCCCCGGACACCACCTTTCTGATAGTCATGAAGAAGAATCTGTAATTGTTGCCGGGCTCTAAATAAGTACGATTTAACAGTATTAAGTGGCAAATTCAAAGAGTCGGCAATTTCATTGTACGAAAAATCCTGCAAATACCGGAGCACGACAACCGTTCGATGATGCTCTGGGAGCTTGCCGATCGCTTCACGTATTTCCTCGGCAGCGTATGCGGAAAGAACCTCGGTTTCAACATTATCCCCCGCATGGAAAACCATATCGTGCTCATCGATGGATACGGAAGGCTTTTTGCGCCGAAATTTGTCAATACATATGTTTGTTACAATTCGTTGTACCCAGGTGCGAAATTGAGCTTTTTCCTCGTAAGAATCAATTTTTGTATAAATACGGATGAGTGCATCCTGAGATGCATCCAGGGCATCTTGCTCGTTATTTAATAAATAATAAGCCGTACGATATACTTGATTCTCAATTTCGCGGAGTAGCGTAACGAGAGCTTCCCGGTCGCCCGCTTGTGCGGCTTTGATCAGAGCCGGCTCCACCACAGAAGATCCTCCTCCCCTGCACCTTCACAGACGTTAGTGTCTGAATAAAGGTTGCAATCCCCCCTAGGGAATTTCAGGTAATTTTATCTTTAATACTTTCAGTCTAGCAAAAATGTACGAAAAGGCATAATGTTTTATCTTGGATATATGAAACCGAATGGCACCTTATACCGTCTAATAGGTTGGAATTAAATGATCATACATTCATTCTTTCACTTGCGCAACATTCTTCTTTCCATTGCTCCATTCGGGCGAACTAAATATTGAATTTCCCCATTTAAATCTGTACGAAAAATGTTTGTACCCGAAGCCGTTAAACGTTCCATAACTGCTGGATAAGGGTGACCATAGCTATTGTTAAGTCCGACCGAAATAATCGTATCCTGTGGGTTCCAGTAGTCTACCCACTCGTTAGTCGTAGACGTTTTACTACCGTGATGTCCTGCCTTTAATACATCTACCCGCCGCACTGTCGTCGCGTTCAGGTTATTTTTAATTAATTCAGCTTCAACGATTTCCCGTTCTCCCTCAGCCTCCAAATCTCCAGAAAGCAGGAAGCTTCTCCCGTATACAGTAACAAGTAAAACAACGCTGCGGGCATTCTGATTGCCCCAAAGCATAATATCATTCGTCGATCCCGCCTGTGCAACTGTAGGATACAAAACTTTTATTTTAGTTGATGAGTCTATCTCCCACTCCATTGGTTCATGAACGGAATAAATAGAGGTGTTTTTGTTCAGTGCTAGTTGAAATAATGATAGAACTACCGGCGAGTTCTTTATCGTCCCATTAAACAATAGCGTACGAATAGGAATATTTTCAATAACCGCCTTTGCGCCCCCAATATGATCAGCATCTAAGTGAGTCAAAACTAAAGCATCCAGCTTGCCGATTCCACGCTTGTTCAACAACGGAACAAGTAATTTGCGCCCCACCTCATAAGGATCGCTGCGGTTTTTCCATTCTTCATTTTTCTTCCGGAAGCTGATCGTACCACCTGTATCTATTAAGACAAGCTTGCCTTGCCCAGTACGAATCAGGATACTATCCCCTTGGCCGACATTAATAAAAGAAACGGTCGCATTGCGATTCAACCATGCAGGCTGATATCCCCATAGCAGCCAAGCTGCAACAATGACTGCAATCCCCGCACCTTTAAGAGCCTTTGTCAGCTTACTCGTGCTTTGCCACCCGACAGATTCAATTATTAAAGGCACGGTGTCCTGTTCCTTTGTATGCTCCACCACTCCTACTTTCGTGTGCTTCTTCCACCATTCCCGTTCCTTCACTGAGGCTAATCTTCTTTTTAACAATTTTATTCCCAAGCCCATGAGCAAATATGCAATGACAATCCACATTAAGGAAACTTGCTGCCATGCCGTTCTCAAACCAAGATAACCATTCAACCATTCCACTAAAAAGAAGGTCAAATTGTTACCTGCTGTAGCTAGCTTAGCCGGAATAATTCCTAATGGAAGCCAAATGCTACCCAATGCGATAGATGCCATCCCAAGCGGCAAAACGATAAGGCTAATAAAAGGAACAAGCACAAAGTTCGCCGGCAAGGACATCAAATTAAAAGTGTGAAAATAATAAGCCGTAAGCGGAAAAGAAACCACTTGTGCAGTCAATGTAACAGCTACCGGTCCTCGGAGCCATTTCCATGGAATGGGCAAAGATGCGGTTACCGTAGGAACGAAAAGAATTAAGCCAGCCGTCACAATAAAAGAAAGCTGAAAGCCAATTTCTTCAATAAGTGAGGGATTCCATATTAGCATGATTAATGCTGCTGCAAGCAATAGGTGTAACCCATCCTTCAATGCATGACGACGTGCTAACCAAAGCGCAATCATAGCCATTAAGCAAGCTCTAACGGCCGAAGGAGAGCCTCCGGTAATCATCATGTAAAACGGTAACATAGCGATTGTCACATCTAATGTTCGTTCCCGTGTCATTTTTAACAATGCGCCAAGCTGCAACAGGAGGTATACAACAACACCTACATGAAGCCCAGAAATGGCCAATATATGTGTAAGCCCAAGCCTAGCAAAATAATCGAATTGTTCAGGATCAAGGTCTGAGCGAATACCGACAACAAGACCCTTCATGTAACCCGAATCACCAGTAGGATATAGGCGATCCATCAACCCTCCAATCAAATCCCTCATCCGATCAAGCTCTCTCATTGGTTTAATTGTAAGCGGGACAGGCTTATCCAAGAGAGAAACGCTATCCGTACCTTTAATTGACATCTGCCAGTAGATGCCATGCTTATTCAAAAACTCTCGATAATCGAACGCTCCGAAATTACCCGTTTGATCTGGAAGCTCCATATTCCCAGTCAGTCGGACCCAATCTCCTTGGTGCCAGCTTGCTGCGACCTCCTGCTGTGCCTGTTCAATTAACTTGATTCTGACTATTACTGTATCTGTCAATTTCTCCATTTTGTCAGTGGCTGCAAGTTGCATCCCATATGCCTTAAGCTTAAATGTAGCCAAGTCGCCATCCACTTCAATTACCGAGCTTATATAGCCTTCTAGAATAGCTTCTGCTCCTATAGTAGCGTCCATATTCTCAATATCCGTTGTTTTGTGAAGCTCCACCCATTGCCGTTCAGCGCTAGCTAATATCAATGCTAGTATACAAACGAGCGCAAGCCTCGGACTTAATTTACCCGCTGCACCAAGGCCTACGAGAAGAAGGATTAGAGCACCTAGCACTAGGATAGCACGCAGTCCCTGACATAAAGACAATATAGAAACTCCCGCTATCCAGCAGCATGAAACTGCAGCGAGGGGCCTTCTGTTCATATATCCCGCACCTCTCTCCAACATACGACAAAGAAAAGAACCCCTTCACCGACATCATATCGGTAAAGAGGTTCTTCCTCTAGCTACGTATTCTTATCCTATTTCAATGCGACTAAGATCCATCCTGCACTTCTGTATCCGCTGGAGGAACATAATTGTCTAGCTGCCTGAATAGCAAGCCTCTTTGCTCCATAAGGGAGGTTACTTTGCCATCATCCTTGGAATAGGGCCTATAATATACAATCTCCACAATGCCGCTGTTAGCAAGCATATTCGCGCAAGTCCAGCAAGGCTGATCTGTCACATACACGACTGAGCCCTCGCGATCCACACGGTCTGTGAAAAGCAGAAGATTCTGTTCAGCATGAATAGTACGGATACACCTTTGCTTCTTAATCATCTCAGTCGAGGCTGAGCCAGCTATCGCCGGCTCAAATTCCTCTACAATCATACAACCGGCTTCTGAGCAGTCCTGCACGCCCATTGGCGCCCCGTTGTATGCCGTACCAAGAAGCTTCTTCCCTTGCACGAGCACTGTCCCTACATGACGACGGGGACAGCGAGAGCGCGTAGAAACCATAAAAGCAATGTCCATAAAATACGTATCCCAGTCTTTACGCAGGGATGTCATTTGTTACAACCTCCGCCTACGCTAACAGTGCCGATTAATTCTGGCTTGCAGCGAATGCTTGATCTAGATCATTAAGGATATCCTTAATACCTTCTGTTCCAACGGATAAACGAATCATTCCCGGCTGAACGCCAGCTGAGATCTGTTCCGACTCGCTAAGCTGCTGATGCGTCGTGCTCGCTGGGTGAATAATTAATGATTTGGAATCGCCAACGTTTGCCAAATGTGAGAATAGCTTAACGGAGTTGATAACCTTTTTACCCGCTTCAATACCGCCTTTAATTCCAAACGTCAGGATTGCTCCTTGTCCATTAGGCAAATAACGTTGACCTAACTCATAGGAAGGGTGGCTTTCCAGACCGGCATAGCTAACCCATTCTACTGCAGGGTGAGTCTCAAGGAACTTAGCAACAGCTAATGCATTGCTGCTGTGACGTTCCATGCGAAGGTGAAGGGTTTCCAAGCCCTGTAAGAACATAAAGGAGTTAAATGGAGCAAGTGCTGCACCCATATCGCGAAGAAGCTGAACGCGCATTTTGATAATATACGCAACTGGTCCAACTGCATCTGTATAAACAACACCGTTGTAGCTTGGATCTGGCTCAGTTAGGCCAGGGAATTTGCCGCTAGCTTTCCAATCGAACTTTCCGCCATCAACGACGATACCACCGATAGAAGTACCATGACCGCCAATAAACTTCGTTGCCGAGTGAAGAACAATATCCGCACCGTGCTCCAATGGACGGCATAGGAACGGAGTTGCAAATGTGCTGTCGATGATAAGCGGAATTCCATTGTCATGAGCGACTGCTGCAACAGCTGCGATATCGAGGATGTCGCCTTTAGGATTACCAATTGTTTCTGCAAAAACCGCTTTAGTTTTCGGTGTAATGGCTTTGCGGAAATTTTCAGGATCTGAAGGATCAACGAACTTCACAGTAATACCTAGCTTAGCTAAAGTAATCGAGAACAGATTATAAGTACCGCCATACAGACTTGCTGCAGAAACGATCTCATCTCCTGCGCCCGCAATATTAAGGATGGAGTATGTAATAGCTGCTTGACCGGAGCCAACTGCAAGCGCTGCTGCGCCACCCTCCAAAGCTGCTACGCGTTGTTCAAATACATCTGAAGTTGGGTTCATAATACGAGTATAGATATTTCCAAACTCTTTAAGTCCAAACAAGTTAGCGGCGTGATCAGTGTCACGGAATCCGTAAGATGTTGTTTGATAAATAGGAACAGCACGCGACATTGTCGTTGGATCGATCTGTTGTCCAGCATGTACAGCAAGGGTTTCTAATGAGTAATCGTTACTAATTTTAATCAGCCTCCTGATAGGTAAATAAATGAATTCCTTTTCATTTTCTCACATTTTTGCTGAATGTAAAAGTCATGATGGATTTTGTTTTTAATTCGATTTTTGTATTTTAATAAATGCGGACATTTTGTCAAAAACTTTCGGCCCAATTCCTTTCACTTCAAGCAGCTGCTCCTTCCGACTAAAACCATTAAGCTTCTCTCGATATGCAATAATAGCCTTTGCCTTGGATGGTCCGATTCCTGGCAAAGTTTCCAGCTGGGATTGGTTCGCTTGGTTTATATCCAGCAGATTAGAGCTTGTTTGCGATACTTCAGCTGCCGGTTGTCCATTAGAGATTGGAGCTGCTGGTGCTTCAGCTTCCGTTGTGCCCTCTGCAGCAGGCTTCAGTAATTCCTGACCTGGCTGACTGGCTGAAGGCGCAGCTTCCTTCACAGGCTCGGCATCCTTTTTAACAACCTCCTCCTTCACTACAGAGTCCCTTTCAGGCGAAGCTTTTGACTCCGAGGATAAGCTCTCTACTGCTGCCCTTAAAGGCTGGTTCACGGTTGTCCACTCAGGCATAGCCGCTTTCGTTGAACCGTGAAATAATGCGTAAACTAGAAGTCCTCCTCCTGTTATTAGTAATGCTGTGACCAAATAACTCTTTGTACTTGGAAATACTTTTTTGATTTTGTCTATAATCATCTCTGATTCCTCCTGTATCTTTTGGCTTTTCAAAATTAAAACGGTATGACGACCAAGCAATGGTTCATATAATGGGGGAAGTAGATTAATGGCTTGGGAGGGACAATGGATGAAAATCGGCTTTATCGGTGCGGGCAGCATGGGAAGCTTATTAGTGGGTGCCTTCATACGCGCAGGAGCAATACGCCCGGACGATATTACTGTCAGCTCCCGAACGTCTTCAAAGTTATCCAGCCTTGCAGAACAGTATCCTGGTCTACAAATTGCTAGCAATAACAAGCAAACGGCAAGCTGGGCTGACTATTTATTTTTGTGTATAAAGCCAATGGACTTCCACAAGGTGCTCAACGAAATATCACCTGTTCTTAAGTCAAACCAAATTGTAATTTCCATTACTAGTCCTGTAAAAATTGCTTCTCTTGAAGAGCTCATTCCTAGTAAAATTGCTAAAATCATACCAAGCGTAGTCAACGCCGTCGGAAGCGGTGCCTCCTTATTTATGTGGGGAACACGATTAACTACAGAGGATAAGACGGCATTGTGGGAATTGTTCTCTACTATTAGCAAGCCCATAGAAATATTGGAGGAAGAAGTTCGAGTCGCATCCGATTTGTCTAGCTGTGGCCCTGCCTTCCTTGCTAATCTCTTAGAGCAATTTATCGAAGCTGCTGTGGTGTCCACAGGAATGGAAAGGGAGACAGCGACAGCACTAGCCTGTGAAATGATGCTAGGAACGGCAAGGCTTATGGTGGAGTATCCCTGCTCCCCAGAAGAGCTACAGGCAAGGGTGTCCGTACCTGGAGGCATAACCGCAGTTGCTTTAGAGGTGCTGCAAAACTCCACTCAAGGCGCGTTCTTGCAGGTGCTCCACACCACACACGAAAAATTCGCGGAGGACCTGGACCGGGTCGATTCCTCCTTGTTCCCAAGAGAGTGCATATAGGCGGCGAATGCCACCTATGTGCACTCTGGACATGCGCGTTTCGGATAATTACGTTTCTCCTATGTATATTCCATCCTTCAGCTAAAAAATAAGCAAGCACCTTCGCAGCGGACAGGCCCCCTTTTAGCATCTCAAGCATCCCCACTCCTCCTCTTCCATTAACAATTTCAAAATAGGTTTAAAAGAACAAAACGCCGCCCGCTCCAAATATGGAGACAAGCGACGTGTTCTTCACGCAGCGAAATATGAAGTTAACTAAGTTTATTTTTAGTTAGCAACGATGTTAACTAGCTTACCTTTAACCGCAATAATTTTGCGGATTGTCTTGCCCTTGATAAGCTCCTTCACCTTCTCAGATTCGAGCGCAAGTGCTTGCATGCCCGCTTCGTCGAGGTCAGCAGGAATCTTCAGACGGTCTGCTATTTTGCCAGTGACCTGAACGACGATCTCAACCTCGGAATCGACCGTAAGAGCTACATCGAACTGAGGCCATGCGACGTAAGACACAGAACCCTCGAAGCCTAGCTTCTCCCACAGCTCTTCCGCGATATGTGGCGCAAGCGGCGACAGCATTTGAACCAAATGCACCATCGCTTCCTTCGGCAAGGTTTCCGCTTTGTAAGCTTCATTAACAAATATCATCATTTGGCTAATGGCTGTGTTGAATCGCAATGCCTCATAATCCTCGCCAACCTTTTTAAGGCTCTTATGCCATGTACGACGGAATGCATCATCGCCTGCAACATCCTGAATTTTGCTATTCAGGCTGCCGCTATCGTCAACGAACAATCTCCATACACGGGAAAGGAAACGATATACGCCTTCTACTCCGTTCGTATTCCATGGCTTCGTTGCTTCCAAAGGTCCCATGAACATTTCGTATACACGAAGTGTATCTGCGCCGAACTCTCCTACGATATCGTCCGGATTAATAACGTTTCCACGGGATTTGGACATTTTTTCATTGTTCATGCCTAAGATCATGCCTTGGTTAACAAGCTTGTGGAAAGGCTCCTTCGTATTCACGACGCCGATATCATATAGAACCTTGTGCCAGAACCGAGCATAGAGCAAATGAAGCACCGCATGCTCAGCACCACCAATATATAAGTCAACCGGCAGCCACTCACGCTGCTTCTCTGCTGAACAAATTTCTTCCGTATTATGGGGATCGATAAAGCGCAAATAGTACCAGCAGCTTCCCGCCCATTGTGGCATCGTATTCGTTTCCCGACGCGCAGGACGACCGTTACGAGGATCTATTACATTAACCCAATCCGTAACATTAGCTAACGGAGACTCTCCCGTACCTGAAGGTTGAATGGCTTCTACGTCAGGCAGCAACAGCGGAAGATCCTCCTCCGGAATTGTATCCATCGTGCCATCCTCATAGTGCAATACTGGGATAGGCTCACCCCAATAACGTTGGCGGCTAAACAACCAGTCACGTAAGCGGTAGGTGACCTTACCTTTTCCTTTACCATCTTTCTCCAAGCGTGCGATCATCGTAGCTATCGCTTCTACTGTTCCAAGCCCGTTCAAGAAGTCGGAATTGACCAGCTTGCCATCACCTGTGTAAGCTGCTTCAGTAACATTGCCGCCTTCAACAACTTCAATTATTGGCAAGTCAAACTTCTTGGCGAACTCCCAATCCCGCTCATCGTGTGCTGGCACAGCCATAATTGCACCGGTACCATATCCACCAAGCACATAGTCTGCAATCCAGATCGGAACCTTTGCACCATTCACCGGATTAATAGCATAAGCACCAGTGAAAACTCCGCTCTTGTCCTTTGCCAAATCGGTGCGCTCTAGATCGCTTTTGCGAGAAGCCTGATCTACATAGGCCTCAACAGCGGACTTCTGATCAGCGGAAGCAATAACGCCCACCAATTCATGCTCCGGCGCAAGAACGCAATAAGTAGCACCGAATAAAGTATCCGGACGGGTTGTGAACACCGTTAATGCCGCTTCATGCCCGTCAATAGCGAACTCAACCTCAGCCCCAGTAGACTTGCCGATCCAGTTGCGCTGCATATCCTTAATGCTTTCCGACCAGTCCAGCTCTTCCAAGTCCTCAAGCAATCTTTCTGCGTATTCCGTAATCTTAAGCATCCACTGACGCATCGGTCTGCGAATAACAGGATGGTTCCCTCGCTCGCTTAAGCCGTCAATAACTTCCTCATTAGCAAGCACCGTGCCAAGGGCAGGACACCAGTTAACTGGCACTTCAGCAACATATGCTAGGCCCTTCTTGTACAGCTGGATAAAAATCCACTGTGTCCATTTATAATAATCCGGATCCGTCGTGCTTATTTCCCGATCCCAATCGTAAGAAAAACCAAGAGATTTAATCTGACGACGGAAATTATCGATGTTTTCTACCGTAATTTCCCGAGGATGACGACCTGTTTGCAGCGCATACTGCTCAGCAGGCAATCCGAATGCATCCCAGCCCATCGGGTGTAAGACGTTATATCCCTTCATACGCTTGTAGCGGCTTACGATATCCGTTGCTGTATAGCCTTCTGGGTGACCTACATGTAAGCCCGCCCCTGACGGATAAGGAAACATATCTAAAGCATAAAACTTAGGCTTCCCTGCTTCTTCCTTCGTACGGAATGTTTCGTTCTCATCCCAGAATTTCTGCCACTTTGGTTCGATCTTAAGCGGCTGATAGCCTTGCACGTTTTCTTGCGACATGTGAATTAACTCCCTTAGGTTCATATCAACTTATTCTCAGCTGAGCTGGTATACAAACAAAAAACTCCCGCCCCTAGCGTTGTCGCTAGGGACGAGAGGATTATTTCCCGTGGTACCACCCTAGTTGACGGCTATCCTGCTTGGATGTCCGCCCACTTGTGCCTCGTAACGAGAGGTGAACGCCTAACCTATTCGAATCGCCGCAATACAGGCAAATCCGATCAGCTCGGAGGCTCCAAGGTAAGTTCATTGTCTACGCTAACCGGCTTGCACCTACCGCCGGCTCTCTGGATAACGTGTAACAACTACTGCTCCTTATCACAGCCAAAGTATGCCATGATTATAGCCAAAATACGCAAATGATGTCAAGCAGAGCACAAATGACAGCTAACCGCATTTGACAACTCAGTCTATCGCGTAGATATTCCTTTCCAGAATAAATCAACAATTGCAATGGATAGCTCATGACCAGAATAGGCTGTCTCTCCGATATGCTCCCTATTCCCAATCATCATAAGCGCACTAAATGCGTGAGATAACAGCATCGGATTACCCTCTACGATAAGCCCCTCATCCATTCCCTGACGGAAGGATGCAGCTAACACTTCATGAATCGAATGCTCCGCCTTGCGGATATCATCCCGTTGCTCCTCTGTGAGAGATGGCATAGCTTCACGCATTAGGCTCTCGAATTCCACGTGTGTTTTTGACATTTTGGCGATAGCAATATGCTCCAGCCTTGTCCGGATATCGTCGTGAGAATTAATTATTCTAAGAGTAACCAAAGAAATTCGCTTCATCATCTCCGTCACAGATGCGGTGAAGAGGACCGCTTTATTCGTAAAATAATAATATACGGAAGCCTTAGTTACTCCTGCTCGTTCAGCGATCATATTAATGGATACAGGCTCATATCCTAGCTCCATGAATAAGGACGAGGCTGTATTCAACACTTTATCGCGCATCGAGGGCTGATCCGCACCGTTCTTAGGTCTGCCTGGAGATCGTTTAGAATGCGGTGTCGTCATATGAATCCCCACCTTGTTCGTTTATACAAAATCATATTGCATAATTAACCTTCCGGTATATATAATTAAATTCAACATTATTATTATCCGATTATATCTTAAACGCTTCATGCTTTCATCGAAATATTATTGTAGGAGGGCACATTCTACTATGCATGAAAATCGAGGCTTAACCAAATGGGTTGCTGGGAAAAGAAGCAAGTGGGTCACTTTAATCGTGTGGATACTTGCTGCTGGATTGCTAAGCGCTCTACTTCCGTCCGTCAAAAAGGAAGAAATTAATAATGCTCCTAATCTAAAAAGCTCCAAACCATCTGTTCAAGCTGATGTTATTTCTGAGCGTGAGTTTCCTAGCGGCTCTGATATCCCAGCCTTGCTCGTGTGGCATAGAGCAGGAGGATTGACCGACTCCGATCTTACTAAAGTTCAGGAGCTTACTGGGCAGCTTTCTGAGTCTCCTGCTCCCTATCAGACGTCAATTCCACCCTTGCATCAATTGCCGCTAGCAGCCATTAAAGCTGAGCTATCCAAAGATGGAAGCACGCTTGTTACACCTGTTTTTTTCGGAAAGCAGGATGACGTTGATCAATTAAAAGAAGGTATAACCCAAATTAAAAAAAGAATTGGTGAGCTGTTCGGAAAGGATCCTTTCGCCGTTTCTAAAGATTCTTCCGATCAGCTAAGCGTCCGGGTAACTGGGCCTGTTGGCATTCAAATCGACGCTACGGGTTTATTCAAGAACGCCGATGTATCTTTACTGGTGGGAACCGTTTTACTTGTGCTAATTCTCTTATTGCTCATCTATCGTTCACCCATATTAGCATTTCTTCCACTCGTCGCTGTTGGATTTGCATATGGAGTCATCAATCCTATTCTCGGTTGGATGGCACATGAAGGCTGGATCGTCGTTGATGCGCAAGCTATTTCCATTATGACTGTCCTATTATTCGGAGCCGGAACTGACTACTGCTTGTTCCTTATTTCCCGCTTCCGTCAGCTGTTGAAGGTGGAGAGGGACAGAGGTAAAGCTTTACTTGGGGCAATAACTGGCTCCTCTGGGGCTATCGCTATGAGCGGATTAACAGTCGTTCTTGCTCTGCTCGCTTTGTTGGTAGCTGAATACGGTGCGTATCACCGGTTTGCTGCTCCCTTCAGCATCGCCATTTTTATTATGGGAATTGCAAGCCTGACTCTCGTTCCCGCTTTGTTAGCTATTATCGGTCGCGCTTCCTTTTACCCCTTCGTTCCTAGAACTCCAGAAATGCAGCAGGAGCGTGCAAAGAAGAAAGGGAAGTCCACCTCTATTGTCACAAACAAACAGCCACGCAATTGGGTAGGCCGAACGGTTGTAAGCAAGCCATGGTTAATTGTTACCATCAGTATCGTCGTACTGGGTGGACTCGCGGTCTTTACCACTCAGATTAAATTCACCTACGATATCATGTCCTCGTTCCCTAAAACTATGGAATCCCGTGAAGGCTTCGCTACAATTGGAGAAAAGTTTTCTCCTGGCGAGCTCGCGCCTGCTAAAGTCATTATCGACACACAAGGAAAATCAGTTGCACTAGGTGAAGCGCTCGCTTCTCTACCTTTTATCAGTGAGGTGTCCGAACCACAAAAAGGTCAGCACAACGCCCAGATCGTCGCTTACGATGTGCAATTCAATGTAAACCCTTATTCACTGGAAGCTCTGAAGCACATCCCTGATCTGCATACTGCCGCTGAGCAAGCCTTAGTCGCAGCAGGTGTATCCAGTCCAGATGATCGTACATGGGTAGCCGGACAAACCGCAGAGCAGTATGATACGAAAATAACAGGCGAACGCGACACGAAGCTTATCATTCCACTCGTCATCGGACTGATTACCTTACTACTTCTCGTATACTTACGTTCAATTGTAGCTACCCTCTATCTCGTCCTGACGGTTATTCTTTCTTATTTCTCAGCGCTCGGACTCGGATGGCTAATCGTTCATTATGTATTTGGTGCGGATGCTATTCAAGGCTCGATTCCGCTCTATTCCTTTGTGTTCTTAGTTGCTTTAGGTGAAGACTACAATATTTTCATGATCTCAAGTATTTGGCAAAAAAGAAAGCATATGCCCCTTAAACAGGCGATTAAAGAAGGTGTAGGCGAAACAGGGGCTGTCATCACTTCCGCGGGGCTCATTCTGGCTGGAACCTTTGCCGTGCTTGCAACTCTTCCAATCCAGGTTCTCGTTCAATTCGGGGTAATAACGGCTATTGGAGTATTGCTTGATACATTCGTTGTACGACCATTTTTAGTGCCTGCCATCACTCTGCTTCTGGGTCGCTGGTCATTCTGGCCTGGCAAGTTTGAAGAGGTTAAGGAACCTGTTCGTGTGGTAAAATAGTAACTAGATTAAAGGGGCTGGCCGGGAGATTTTGAACTCCGGCTAGCCCCTTTTCTATATTCTATCGTTCGATTATTTGATCTCTATGCGGACCGACGGATATACAGGAAACTTTAACACCAATAGACGACTCAACAAAATTAACGTATTGCTGTGCAGCCTCGGGTAGATCTTCGAACGTTCTGACATTTGAAATATCACTTTTCCAACCTGGTAAACTTTGCAGAACAGGCTTTGCGTGATCCAGATCAGAAGTCATTGGGAAATCATCAGTAACGATTCCTCCATTGAGCTCGTAGGCAACGCACACTGGGATTTCATACAAGTAACCGAGGACATCAAGATTGGTCAAAGCAACTGTAGTAGCTCCTTGCAATTTACAGCCGTAACGGGTCGCTACGACATCGAACCATCCCATCCGTCTGGGACGGCCCGTTGTTGCTCCGTACTCTCCCGCATCTCCGCCTCGCCGGCGAAGCTCATCCGCTTCCCTATTATCCAGCTCGGAGACAAAAGGGCCCGCACCGACGCACGATGAATAAGCCTTAACCACTGCCATTACATTCGTAATCGCATACGGTGGAAGCCCGGCACCAACCGCCGCAAATCCAGACAATGTCGATGATGATGTAGTGAATGGATAAATGCCATGATCAGGATCGCGAAGCGCTCCGAGTTGACCCTCCAGCAATATCGCCTCACCTTTTGCATATGCGCTATGCAGGAGTTTCGTGGTATCACAGACAAAGGGCTTTAGCTTTTTTCCCAATTCTATTAAATTCGGCAAAAGTTCGTTCACTTGAATTGGCTGCTTACCGTATAGGTGTACGAGTAAGACGTTCTTAATGGCGAGCAATCGTTCAATCCGGCTACTCAGCCGTTTAACATCGTATAAATCCGCCACCTGAATACCCAGCTTAGCGTATTTGTCAGCATAGAATGGCGCAATCCCCCGTCTCGTAGAGCCGAATCCGCTTGCTCCAAGCCTATCCTCTTCCAACTCATCGAACAGTCGATGTATAGGCAATACGATCTGTGCTCTCTCCGAGATCTTGATTTGAGGTTCCGGTACGCCCCTAGCTAACAAAGTCTCCCGTTCTCGCAGCAGCTCATCCGCATCTAAAGCAACTCCCGGGCCAATGACGTTAATGACACTAGGATTGAATACACCAGAAGGTAGCATGTGTAAAGAGAATTTTCCATAGTCGTTAATGATCGTATGTCCTGCGTTACTTCCTCCTTGATACCTTACTACGTAAGCTGAGTTTGCCGCATGAATATCTGCCATCTTGCCCTTTCCTTCGTCTCCCCAATTCGCTCCAACGATCGCCATTACTGTCAATTTCCCAGCCTCCTATTTCGTTATTGTTCTATAAGGCTTATTATAAATCTACAGCATCACATTAGAATAATTGATATTACTAATATCAGATATAAGGAGAGATAATGACTTTGGACATTAATATGGAGTGGTACCGCGTCTTTTATTGGACAGCTAAGACAGGGAGCCTAACTAGAGCAGCCGAGCGGCTTCATATTACGCAACCAGCAGTGAGCCATACTCTCAAGCAGCTCGAAGGCAAGCTTGGTGGTCAGCTATTTTTTTGCACCTCAAAGGGAGTTGTACTTACGACGGAAGGCGATGTTCTATTCAACCATGTGGAGCAAGCGTTCAGCTTCATGGAAATCGGAGAAAAGAGAATTGCTGAGATGCATAACTTGAATAGCGGGGAAATCAATATCGGCGCGAGTGACACGTTATGTAAGTACTTTCTGTTGCCCTACTTGGAAAAATTCCATATTGATCATCCCGGTGTCCGAATCAGAGTAACTAATCGAACATCGCCTGAGACGATAGCATTGCTTAAGGAAGGAAAAATAGACTTTGGTATCGTTAACCTGCCTATATCGGATCCGAAAGTAAGCTTCCGTGAAAGCTCCTCACTACAAGAATGTCTCGTTGCAGGGCAAGCTTATGCATCGTTAGCTAACTCTCCCTTGACCTTTGAAGCTATTACTTCGTTTCCACTGCTAATGTTAGAGCAAGGGGGAAGCACACGCCGATTTCTTGACGAGTATGCCTCGTCGATGAACATTAAGCTTTTGCCGGAATTTGAACTCGGCAGCATTGACCTTCTCGTTCAATTTGCTCGTAGCGGTTTTGGGCTTGCATTTGTTGCTCGCGAGCATGTGTTTGAAGAATTATCAACGGAAAAGCTAATTGAAATTCCATTGGAGCCAGCTCTTCCCGCGCGTCACATTGGAATCGCGACACATCGTGGCACCCCTCTCTCAGCCGCATCGAGGCGGTTTCTTGAGATGCTTCCGTGAGTACCGATTTTCATTCGCACAAGTACGTATTTTCTGGAATCTACAGCGCGAGCAATTACAGCCTGCTCCAGAAGAAAAAGTGGACACTCTACATCAAAACTTGATCATCTCCTCCACCCGTGCTCCATTGGGACCTGTTGTTCTATTATTTCGAGTTACTCACTCCAATCAGGCCTCCGCTGGGACTCGTTGCTCGAAAATTTCGAGTAACTCTCTCCTATCGCGCCTTCACTGGGACTCGTTGCTCGAAAATTTCGTGTAGCTCCCTCCATTCGCGCCTCCACTGGGACCTGTTGTTCGATAATTTCGAGTACCTCAATCCAATTGGACCTCTGCTAGGACCTGTTGTTCGATAATTTCGAGTACCTCTCTCCAATCGTGCCTTCGCTGGGACTTATTACTCGAAAATTTAGTGTAGCTCTCTCCAACCGCGCCTCCGCTGGGACACGTTGCTCGATAATTTCGAGTAGCTCTCTCTATTCGGACCTCCACTGGAACCTGTTGTTCGATAATTTCGAGTAACTCTCTCCAATTGGACCTCTGCTGGGACCTGTTGTTCGATAATTTCGAGTACCTCAATCCAATCGTGCCTTCGCTGGGACCTGTTGCTCGAAAGTTTCGAGTAATTCTCTCCAATCAGGCCTCCACTGGGACCTGTTGCTCGAAATTTTCGAGTAACTCTCTCCAATCGTACCTCCGCTGGGACTCGTTACTCGAAAATTTCGTTTAGCTCTCTCCATAATTTCGTGCAACTCCCACTAATCAGCCTCCTGAGCGGACGGGATATTGAATAAACGGAGACAAATCAGCACGAGCTTACTTGCCGCTAGAATTGCGGCTATCCACCTGTGGCTTCCTTGAGCATCTGCTCTTGCTCATCTACATAGGCCTCATTTGCTCATCTACATAGGCTTCATTTGCTCATCTGCATGCAGCTTACTTGCTCATCTAGACACGCCTTAATTACGCATCTACCTGCTCATATCTCCTTACACCCCTACAGCTTAAGCGCCGCGCCCCCGAACACAAATAAGGCGCCCCCTGACGGGGACGCCCATTATTCATTATTATTCCGGCTTACGTGCGACGTAGAATAATCGTTCCGATTCCTCGTTCGGCTTGTCCCAAGTGAAATCGGCACAATGATGCAGAATTTCAAATCCCACCGCCGTAAGCTGCTGAGAGATCCACGATGGATCATAAGCTCTCTGTACATGTGACTCTTCAAATCGGCTATACAGCGAGCGACCGCTGCCACTACCCGAAGTGAACTCCTCCTGAATGAAAAACGTAAGCGAATGCTCGATTTCCATACGATCCGTGTCGTATTCACATGTCCATAAGTAAGCTACGTCCTTCTCATCATAGACGAAAGGCTGATCTTCCGCATAACGCTCCAATTGCTTCGGCGAATGAACATCGAATAAGAACAATCCAACAGGCGCTAAACCTGCGTAGGTTTGCCGTATCGCCGCCGTTACGTCCTCGGGCTCAGTTAGGTAGTTCAAGCAATCACAGAAGCTTATAACAGCATCTACAGGCTGAGGAAGCTCCCAGTCTCGCATATCCTGCTGTAGCCAGCGAATCGTACCTGCTTCTTCCCGGTAGCCACGCCCCGGCGGTTCATCCCACTTGCTGCGAGCGACAGATAGCATCTCAGACGATAAATCAATGCCGAAAACACTAAAGCCTGACCGGGCAAGTGGAATTGACATGTTGCCTGTTCCGCAGCCAAGATCAACAACCGTCTTCGGTATGCCATATTTACTCCAGCACTGACGGGCAAAGCTCATCCATTCGGAATACGGCATTTCTTCCATCAAACGGTCATAGACGGCAGAAAATTGTCGGTATGTTCGCATGGTAGTCTCCCTAGTCTATATCATTAAACTAATTGCTATCATCTTCGGATTGCGAGTCTGGCTTGTCCGCTTGCTGAGCTTCAACAAGATGCGTCCAATTACCCTTTTGCGTGATAAGACCTTCCTTCATCAGCTTACCTAACGCTCTCTTAAACGCAGATTTGCTCAATTGAAATCTGCGCTGGATATCATCTGCGCTTGTCTGATCGGAATATGGCATAGCTCCGCCTGGACGCTCTTTAATAAACGCAAGTATCCGATCAGCATCTTCAAGTCGACCCGTTTCCTTACTGGCGCGAACGCTTAAGGAAACCCGACCATCCTCACGAACTTGCGTAACCCGGGCATTGAACTTCTGACCAATACGCAGCGGATGGATCATAGAGCCTTCATGTATGTAGCCTAGTGCACCGAACCCGACCACTCCGCCATCAATGAGCGTGAATACACCATCACGATAAACGTCAGTTACCCAGCCCTCTCGCCATTCATGCAGCCAAGAGGTTGGAGCTCTGAATATATGTGGTGCAAAATCGTCGATCTTGGCAAGACGTGCAAGCATACGCCCTTCTTTGTCTTGCTTCATAACGACGAACAGCTCATCCCCAGTTTGCGGCCAGACATTTTTACGCTCTAACGGAAATTGCTTTAGTGGCAACAGCAACTGTCTTCCAATTCCCATCTCTAGGAAAAATCCAAAATGCGGATGAAAATCCGCAACCTTAAGCCTCGCCATCTCACCTAACACGAGCAATGGCTTACGCAAGGTTGCCGTTATGCGCTCCTTATCATCATGAAACAGAAATACCTCAATCTCCGTACCAACCTGTGGTCTATCTCCGATAACTTCGCCGTAAGGAAGAAGAACTTCCGGCCCTTCTTCCGCTCCGAAACCGAGAAACCAGCCATGAGGAGATACCTCCCGACGAACCCACAGCTCTTGTAAGGTTCCGGCTGTCAGATTCATACCGTTTCAACTGCCTTTGCATCGGACCATAGACGTTCCAGATGATAATACTCCCGCTCATCGCGATGGAATACGTGGGCAACGACATCTCCCATATCCACTAGCACCCAACGTGCCGTGTCAACGCCTTCCATACGCACCTTCTTGCCGCTTAACTCTGCGCTCTTGCGGATCTCAGATGCGATTGATAACACCTGTGTATCCGAATTTCCGTGACAAATAACAAAATAATCCGCGATCAGTGATATTCCTTGTAAGTTCAAGGCAACGACATCGTGTGCTTTTTTCTCTTCTGCTGCGTTAAGCACCGCTTTCAATAATTGTTCTGAGCTTCCTGCCATGTCTCAGCCTCCGTTTTCTATATCTTTATTTGATTGTTGTTGTTTTAACTGCATTATAAGATCGTTTCGTGTTAATACGGTTAATGGAAAAATACGTTTCCCACGTTCGATCAACACTTCAATGGTCGAACCAAAAGCTGTAATTAAAGCTTCTTCCATACTATGTTTAGCGAGTTCGCGAATCTTACTCACCCCAGGGAAATCTCTGCCCGGCTCTATATAATCCGCTAAACAAACGATTTTGTCCAGCTTCGTCATGTTTTCCCGCCCAGAAGTATGGTAACGAATCGCATCAAGAACCTCTTCATCCGTTATACCATGCTCAGACTGTACTGCCCATGCCCCTACATGCGAATGCCACAGCTCTTTATCATAAATGAGAAGATCCTGCGGTAAATTCTGCTCACGAATGATGATTTCCATCCGATCAATCGCCCAGGCTTTGGAGTAATCATGCAATAGAGCAGCTAGCTCGGCCTTGACCGGGTCACCACCATAACGCTTTGCAAGCTTGATAGCCGACCCGACAACACCAAGTGTATGCTTCCATCTCTTCTCAGGCATTTGCTGCCGTGTAGCTTCCCTTAAAACTTCAAGATTCATATAAGTGACCCCTTACAATGAAATCAATTACCGTCTCAGGGAGCATGTAACGGATGGAGCGCCCTTCTTTAACCCGTCGCCTAATGTCGGTGGAGGAAATGCCCATTGGAGGCATTGACGCTCTTAGCAGTCGTCGTCTAATGAAGACCGGAAGCATAGTATCATCAGCGGGCTGATCCGGTCGTTCTAAGCCGATAAAAGACAGCCGTTCGGCAAGCTCATTAATTTTCCGCCAATTAGGCAAGTCTTTTACCATATCGGATCCGACTATCCAATAGAACATAATATCGGGATACTGCTCCTGCAGAGCAGTAACTGTATCAATTGTGTACGAAGTGCCTTCGCGCTGCAATTCGATATCTTCTACCCGGAAAGCGGGATTAGTCGCAATGGCTTCCTCCAGCATTTGGCGGCGATTGTCACTGCTCTCTCCAGGCTGGGGCTTATGAGGGGGAGACAAGGTCGGAATAAACCATACTTCATCAAGCTTGGCTGCTTCACAGGCCGCTTGCGCTGCAAGCAGATGGCCGTTGTGAACTGGATCAAACGTTCCTCCGAGCAAACCAACTTTACGCATAATCTCACGCCCTTTCGTTACTTAGAGCGACGTGGTAGCACGATCTGTTTGTGATCTTTGGATTCTTTGTAGAGAACGATTGTTTTGCCGATAACCTGAGCAAGCTCGGAGCCAGATTGTTCTGCCAGCTCAGCACCGATTTCGCGAGGATCGTCGGAGCAATTCGTCAATACTGATACTTTGATCAGCTCACGTACTTCAATGGCTTCCACAATATGACGAATAAGATGGTCATTCGTACCGCCTTTACCCACTTGGAAAATTGGGGTTAGGTGATGAGCAAGCGACCTAAGATGACGTTTTTGTTTTCCTGTTAACATATAATTTCCTGCTTTCTATTGTGAAAATTGCCCTAAACTTCTGAATTACCTAGTTAGTTCAATCCGTTCTATTTTATCGATAGAGACTCCATAACTACTGCGCGCATCTCTTCAACGGGGGCTGGTTGGCCAGTCCAATATTCGAAAGCATAGGCCCCCTGATAGATGAACATGCCTAAACCTCCATGAATACGACAGCCCTGCAACTCAGCCTGCTTAAGAAACTCGGTTTTAAGTGGATTGTAGATCAAGTCACTGGCGACCGATCCAATCCTAAGCCAAGATGGATCGAGCGGCACCTTCTCAATGTTAGGAGACATGCCTACTGAAGTCGTATTGATAACAACGTCCGCTTGCTTACAAGCTTCTTGAAGATCGCTCCATGGGATTGAAGTTACCTTACCAGCTAGGGAAAAGGAAGCCGCAAGCTCCGATGCTTTGGATTCCGTGCGATTAGCAATAATGATCGCAGCCGGGTTTTCCTGAGCTAAAGCCCATATTATTCCCCTAGCCGCACCTCCCGCACCTAACACGATAATTGTTTTGCCGGTTAGGCTTGGCTCAATCTCTTCCTTCAAGGAACGCACGTATCCGATGCCGTCTGTGTTGTAGCCAACTAGACGACCATTTTCATTAACGATTGTATTTACTGCACCTGCAGCCTTTGCGCCTTCGCTTAATTCATCGAGAAGCGCCATTACTTCGATCTTGTGCGGGATCGTTACGTTTAATCCTCTGAATCCTAAGCCACGAACGCCTGCAATGGCTTGCTCCAATTGATTTGGCGCAACATGGAAAGCGGCATAAGCGCAGTTAATGCCCTTTTCCTTGAAAGCCCTGTTAAGCATAATTGGAGATTTGGAATGTCGAATAGGGTCTCCGATGACCCCAAATAATACGGTATTACTATCCATCAAAGTACGTACTCCCCACCCGTAGCGGCTTATTATTATAGGATGCTTTCCCTTAGCATCACTTTAACTCCACGCGGAGCATGTACATCAACTGTTGCTCCTGTTTTACCATTTGTCTGGATCCAGCCGATTCCTGAAATAAACACATCCTGCTTAGAATTTGGCGGGATTCTTAAACGATGCCTTGTCCATGGCGGGATACTGTCTAGATCTTCTAAGCTAGGCGGAGTCAACATGACACCACGATGCTGTTCATACAATTCATCAGCGCGCTCCAGCTTCGTACGATGAATAGGCACTCCGCTAGATAAGTATGCAGTGAATGATTGACGTTCACCTTCTACAAAATCAAACCGCGCTAATGAGCCGAAAAATAATGTCTGCTTTTCATTCAACTGATAGGTTAGCGGTTTAAGAGGCTTATCCGGAAGCAGGGCAGCCAAATCCTTGCGGGGAATAAGCTCCGACATCCGCCAAGAATAGACGATACCCGGCGTATCTATGATGCTTTTACCATCATCAAGAGGAATATGAACCGCATCAAGCGTTGTTCCTGGATATCGGGAAACGGTAAGCTCGCGTTTCAAATCGCTATAGTCCGAAATTAGACGGTTAATCAAAGTGCTTTTGCCGACATTAGTTGCACCGACAACATAGACATCCCGATTCTGCCGATAAGTATTGACCGCCTCAACTACCCGATCAAAACCAATATTGCGGCGCGCACTGCATAACACCACATCGACAATTTTCAAGCCTTCTTCACTTGCCTGCTTCTGAACCCAGTTGCGCAGTCGATTCCAGTTCGTGACCGGCGGGAACAGATCAATCTTATTTACAACAAGCAACACCGGGTTGTTGCCGACAAAACGCTGCAAGCCTGAAATTATGCTGCCTTGAAAATCGAATAGGTCAACAATATGAACAACTAAACTGTTTGTTGAAGAGATCCCTCCAAGCAGCTTAAGAAACTCATCTTGATCTACTGTAACAGAAGAAGCTTCACTATAATGCTTAATCCTGAAGCAGCGCTGACAGATTGCTTCTTCTTTATCTTGAGATGAAACAGGCACGAAACCCGGCTTCTTAGGATCTTCGCTATGCAGCGGAATTCCACAGCCCGCGCATCGAGGAGGTCTGATTGTATCTTGAGTCATATTAGTGTCCTCCCTTTTCTGGCCAAAGTCCTTTTTTGCGCAACCGGGCTAGTGCAATCTTCTCAATTCTGCGATTGATCTGTGTTGCCCAGCCTTCCTCACGAGGTGCAATTGGCGTAACTAAAATGGTATGCAGACCCGCGCGTCGTCCACCAAGAACGTCCGTTAGCATCTGATCGCCCACGACGACAGCTTGCTCATTAGACAGCTCCATTAGCTTTGCAGCTTTGTGAAACGAAGCACCTGCTGGCTTACGGGCCGATGGAATAAATGGAATACCTAATGGCTCCGCGAATTTAGACACACGGGTACTATTGTTATTCGAAAGAATGACAACTTTGAAGCCTTGGTCTTTAACTAAATCCAGCCATCCAACCAATTCAGGGGTGGCAAGCGGGGTTTTGGCACTTACCAAGGTATTATCGAGATCCGTAATAATGCCCCGAACTCCACGGGCCTTTAATTCATCCAAATCAATATCAAATACGGTATTAACGATTTGATCAGGAATTAAACGCTTGAACATCTTTAACAAAAACTCCTGTCTGTTAATGGCTATACTTCATCAAAATATACCATACCCCACCCGATCAAGTAAAACGACTTCCTCTTTCCAATTAAAATGGAAGCCTTCAGCACACCTCTTTCGTACATAGAAAAGAGAAAGCCCTGTTACTAAAGGCCTTCTCTTTTCACTTCCTTATTAACAAATTAAGGAATAAATATAACTCATAAAGTTTTACGTATTTGAGCTACAGTTTCGTTAAATTCTTGCAGCAGCTGAGGATTCCCCGAGTCAGAACCATATCTAGCTTTCTCGAAGGTAGATAAAGCTCTATCAAATTCGCTTCGCAATGAAGAAAACTTATCTCCCCAACTAGTAAAGGTTTCGCGGATAGTCTCATGCTCTTCTCTTCTAAAGCCTTGACGATGAAGATACGATAGCAGTCTCTCCATTTCACGCACGACCCTCTGATTAGGCGTATTGCCTCGGTTTCGAATGCGGCTCCATAGCTGCTGTGCGCGTCTGCTCCGATATCCAATAAATACGAAGCCAACAATAATAAGTACAACACAGATCGCACCAACAGGGACCAACCAATCTTTGTTGCGTTCCGCTACCCCAACTTCAGCAGGAGCAGTCGATTCCGCAACATCAGTATCTGGCTGCACTGTTTCACCTTCAGACAAAAGCTGAGGAACTGCAAAGCCAGATGTAGGCTCGAATGGAATCCACCCATAGCCTTCAAAATACACCTCTGCCCATGAATGCGCATCTGCATTCCGAACCGTGTACGTGCCTGCGCCAGCAACATCAGGAATGTTATAAGGTCTACCGGAGCGTTCACGCTCCATTGCGGCGGGATCATAACCTGTCGCATAACCTTTGACCCATCGTGTTGGCAATCCAATCGAACGTGCCATTACTACGAATGATGTGGAGAAATAATCGCAATAGCCTTCTTGTACTTCAAATAAAAATCCATCTACAAAATCGCCATTTGTGCGATTTGTTAGCTTCGTAAGGTCTGGAGTATTCGTATACGTAAAAGTTCCTTTAAGATATTTCTCTAGCTTCCTAGCACGATCGTAATCGTTTGTCTCACTAGCAGTTTGTTCCTTAGCTAAATCGCTTACGCGCTTAGGCAAGGAATCCGGTAGCTGTAGATATGGAGTCAGATCTATACTGCTCTCTGACGAAGGAGCAGACTTACGAATAGCATCCTCATCCAGAACAGTAACCTCAGATACGACAGAATAGGACTGTACACGTGAAGGCTTGCTCCATCGCAGCTCCCATTCTTCTGGGTCCCACTGCAAACCGGCATTGTTGTCGCTTTTGAGTGTGGATACGGAAGAGACAGGTCCCGCTGCGAACAGTACTGGAATTTTATCCTTACGAAGCACAGTAACGTTCTGAACGACCTCTAACGTCTTTACCCCTTTAGCACGCGGAGGATCTAACGGTAGAGCATCTTTATTGCCGAATACCGAAGAAATCAATGTTGGATTTTTGAGATCAGTCCATCCCTTGCCCGTGTAGACTGCTTTCGTTTCGCCACGCCAGTAGCTACGCTGTGTTGTCGTAATCGTCATAATGGGAGAGTAATCAAATTCAAAGCCCCCGCCGATTTTCCGATCATCCCTGCTGTAGCCAGAAAGAGACGAGCCCTTAGTCACTCCAGAGCTACTTGATTTCTGTGCCCCACCTTCACCAGAGAAGGCAGGAACCTCTCGACCTTGTGCTTCTGTCCATATCGTATAAGGGTCTTCAAAAAGCACAGGAGCCCGAGGCATAATAATACCCGTCAAAATCACAATAGTAATTATTATTATAGCTGGGAAAGCGATATCCAATGGTCTTTCCGCCAAAGCTTCCCAGCTATCTGGATGCCTAACCTGAAGCTGACGTAAATGAAGCACAACTAGCCACACTAGTCCTGTAGCTACAATCCATGCGATATTATGCCACAGCTCCAGAGGGTAAAAGGAATCGATAGCAGCCATTACGCCAATGGATGACACGATAACAAATATTGCGCCCGCGCGCCTTGACCCTAACCACGCAATAGCATGAACGGATAGCAAGACACCACCAATGATTTCAATAAACGGATGAAACTGTACAGCATGAACCGAAACAAACTCACTTACATAGCTCCAATTACGCCAGCTTTCCGGCCATCCATTCCACTCCATTGGAATCTGCCATAATATCATTCCAATTACAGAAAGAAATTGAATACTTAGCCTTAGCCAGAGCTTACGTGTCATTAACAATTCAACTATCGCTGTAACCGTAAAGACTCCATAAATAATGGTGTAGTTTTCATCCCACCAGTAATCACTAAAGCATTGAATGAGCTGCAATACGATAATAATAGCAAGAACCCTGTGAAGACGCTCAAGTACAAGTCGCCTCCAGAAATCTCTAGGAATCCTTATCTTCATGCAGGTACCACCCCCAGAACCTGCGGCAAATGATCCAATTGGGATACTGAGCAAAATTCCCACTGCTTGGACTGGCATAGCAATTGCCATTGCCGTAGTCTAGCTGCTTCGTCAGCGTGATGATGCTTGTCTGCAATATGAATGATACTAGGAATCATCCTTTTGCTTTCAAGGGCATTCATCGCCACGACGGTTTGATTGTCAGTTGAGGACCCTATTATAACGATATGAATGCCCGTTTCAAATCGCTCTGCTACTTGACCAAGCAGCTCTCCTAACGTTTCACGGCTATCGGCCTCGACCTCTACCAGATGCTGAAAAACTTCGTCCCGTGAGACCGGTGTTCTACCTTGACCAAACCAATAAGAAGAAGATTGACCTGAAGAAACAAATCCTACCGGCATTCCCTTAGCTATCGTTAATTCAATCAAGGAGGCCGCAACAGATACCGCTAGCTCAAACTGCTCCGCTCCAGGGTAGGAAATCTCATTACGATCCAAAACAAATACTACACGTGGAAGGGCTTCCCTCTCGAACTCCTTCGATTTCCATTGCCCAGTCTTGGCCGTGGCGTTCCAATGAATACGAGAAAGCCGATCCCCATGAATGTATTCCCTAACGCCATCAATTTGGGTAGTTTCTCTTGCCCACAGAGAAGTAAGCGTATGTTGAAACACCCCTCTCTGAGACCTTCGGAACAATCTCCAGTCCTTCAAAGTGATGGTCCGAGGCAGAACTTGAATGTGAAGCGGTTGAGAATAGGAGCCGCGGTGCTCGAACAAGCCGAAAATATCTCTCGTAGAGCAGTCTGTCTTTTGAAATTCATATTTTCCTCTACGCAGAGGAGCCGTCTCGAATTGAACCTCGCCTCTTCGACGATAATCTGGCACGAAGGACATTTCGTATAATTGTGATTCTCCACCTGATAAACGAACAAGCTTTTCCCTTACAATAATGTATGGAAGCGGCCAGAACCCAGGAATCTGCATACGAAGCTTTACCTGTAGTCTCATTCCTGCTGTCAGGAAAGCATGACTTCCTTGCCCTGCATCCGTTAAACGTATTCCCCTAATGCCACCTATTCCACTCCAACGCCCAAGCAGTAAATATAAGCCTAGCGCATTGAGGATTACAAATAGCATTAACGAGGTTTTACCACCTTGGAATAACACATAACATATTGCTGTTACATATAAAATCGCGCATAACCACCAGGCCCGTGGGAACTGCAACCGCGTCATGTTAACGCTCCATTCCGACAGGCACCGGCAACTGACGAAGAACATCTTGAAGAACATGTAAGGTTGTTATTCCTTGCATCCGTGCCTCCGAACGCAGGTGCAGTCTATGACTAAGAACTAACGGAGCCATCGCTTTGACATCATCGGGCAATACGAAGGAGCGATGATTGAAGAATGCATAAGCTTTAGCTGCAGAAGAAAGTGCAACAGCGGCACGTGGACTTGCGCCGAGCAGTATTCCCCCATGCTTGCGTGTACCTCGAATTAAAGCGATAAGATAATCCGCCACGGTCGTTTCTAAATGAATGCTCTGTGCTAATCTCTGCATTTGAGCAACATCATCAACGGTTGCAACCGCCTTCAAGGATTCAGCAGCACGGCTTGCACCTGGCTCTAGAATGAGCCTTTTTTCCGATGCTTCATCAGGGTACCCAAGCTTTATTTTCATCAAAAAACGATCCAATTGTGCTTCAGGCAAGCTGTATGTTCCTTCGAATTCTATCGGATTTTGGGTGGCAAATAGCATGAACGGATGGGGCAGAATATGGGTCTCTCCGTCTACGGAAACTCTTCTTTCCTCCATCGCTTCAAGCAGGGCAGATTGTGTTTTTGTAGTGGCACGATTGATCTCATCTGCGAGTAATAAATTGGCCATTATCGGACCTGGTCTGAACACGAATTCCTCTAATTTAGGATGATAGATGGAAACTCCTGTAATGTCTGTTGGCAATAGGTCTGGATTGCATTGTATTCGGTGAAATACTCCCCCTATAGAAAGAGCGAGTGCCTTGACCATTTGAGTTTTTCCGGTACCAGGAACATCCTCAATCAGTACGTGCCCTCCTGCAAGCATTGCGGTTAACATCCAGGATATTTCTTCTTTTTTTCCATAAATACACGATTCCATATTATGTCTAATTTTATCTAGTAGCTGCATCGCGGCATGGTGATCCATTCCCGTTCCTCCTATGGAATCTACTTTGATGATCTATCTAATAGTCCATTTTTATTATACCGGAATTTGGATGCTGCCGTAAATTTTAGTTTTTTCCAAAAAAGAATAGAGAAACAACCAAACCTGTATAAGTTTGGCTGTTAAGTAGTTATTTAATGACTTTCTGTGTCCATTCAACCTTTAGGTCGAGCGACTAGTGCTGCCAGGAAAGAAAACACAATCGCTGCGGAAATACCTGCACTTGTCACACTGAATATACCCGTAATGACACCAATCCAACCGACTTCATGAAGCTCAGTTAACGCTCCGTGCACAAGCGCATTTCCAAAGCTCGTGATCGGAACAGTTGCCCCAGCTCCGGCAAAATCAATAAGCGGATCATACCAGCCTACTGCATCCAATAGAGCACCGATTACAACTAACAATGACATCGTATGCGCCGGAGTAAGCTTAGCAACATCAAATAGCAGCTGACCAACAACACAAATCCCTCCGCCGACAATGAACGCCCATACATAAGGCATCATAGAGCAGTGCCTCCTTGCTGTTCAAAGTTTTGCGCTTCTATGGCTACAGCGTGTGCCACACACGGGATGCTTTCCCCCTGCTGAAAAGTAAGCGGGCTAAGGAGCGCCCCCGTAGCAACGACAAGTACTCTACGAAGCTCTCCCTTATGGATTCGCTTTAAGAGATGTCCATAAGTGACCACTGCCGAGCACGCGCATCCACTACCACCGGCTTGCACCTTTTGCTTTTCCACGTCATAGATCATCAGACCACAATCCAGAAATTGTGTTTGATCCATAGGTACTCCGTTTCTTCGTAGCATTTCATTTGCAATAGGATGACCGACGCCCGCCAAATCACCTGTCACAATCATGTCGTAGTACCCTGGATCCCTGCCAGTATCCTGAAGATGACCTTGAATAGTGTCAACTGCAGCAGGAGCCATCGCAGCTCCCATATTGAATGGGTCCTTAATTCCGAGGTCCATTATTTTGCCAATCGTAGCCGCAGTAACAATGGGGCCATTCCCTTCACGGCTTACGATAGAGGCTCCTGCTCCCGTTACCGTATATTGAGCTGTTGGTGGCTTCTGAGAGCCATACTCCGTTGGGTAGCGGAATTGCTTTTCCACAGTGCAGTTATGACTACAAGTTCCCGCCATCGCGTAGTTACCTGCACCCGAAGCCACAATAAGAGAGGCAATCGCTAGCGATTCCATTGAAGTGGAGCACGCTCCGAACACACCGAGGTAGGGAGCTCCAAGCGTACGGGCAGCGAAAGTGTTACTAATAATCTGATTCAATAAATCTCCACCAATATAAAAGTTAAGCTCATCCTTCGATAGCTTAGCATGCTGTAGTGCGATATCTGTGGCCTGCTCCATGAGCAATCTCTCAGACTTTTCCCATGTGGGCTGACCCATCTCTAAATCGGGGTGTACCAGATCGAAGTCTGAAGCTAATGGGCCCTGACCTTCATCCGGCCCAACAACAGTCCCAGTCGCTATGATGACAGGAGGCTTGGAGTATACCCATGTTCGTTTACCCTGTAGTATCATGCCAAGCCCCGATTCCGAAAATCCAGTATATGATACCAACCACGAACGCCGCCACAACACCAAATACGATGACAGAGCCTGCAAGCTTGAACATATTAGCGCCTACTCCAAGCACCAGTCCTTCGCTCCGATGCTCGATTGCTGCAGAGCTCATAGAGTTGGCAAAGCCTGTTACCGGAACGGCACTCCCTGCCCCTGCCCACTGTGCGATTTTGTCATAGACACCTAGGCTTGTCAGAATAACTGCGAGCAGAATCATAATGGCAACTGTCGGATTTCCCGCTTCTCTAGCTGTCATATGAAACACAGCCATGAAAAACTTCTGCACCCCCTCACCGATGGTACAGATGATTCCCCCTACCAAGAAAGCCTTGAGACAATTGGTCAAAATGGAGCGAGAAGGCTCACGCGTTTTAGCGAACGCTTGATACTCTTTAGATGACATGGAAACAGGCTTATAGCTCTTCTCCCCACTGCCGGAACTTTTTACGGTCATTTATGCACCTCCTACTGGGATTTCAATTACTTTGTTGCGTTATTATTTCCCAAAGTTGGTTATTAACATTCTGCATTTCCAGTTTTCTCTTATCCAAATCAGTTAAATGCTGTGGAACAGGCACGGTTGGGCATTTACCCACATACAATGGTAATGCTTCTTTCCTGCAAGCGGACCCTAATTCCGGAGGTGGCCTTCCCGTGCCTGGTTTTATCACATCAATTGCCTTGTTCCTCAAACAATTATCGTTACTTGTCTCTTACGTTAAAAACAATGCTTTTCCACAGCCGCTAACGGATGATGAAGAGTCGCTGCATTTGCAACGGCTTGCGGAGGGTAACCCCGTTTCTCGCAATATGCTTATCGAGCACAATTTACGTTTGGTTGCCCATATCGTCAAAAAATTCGACAACACCGGTGAAGACCTAGAGGATCTCATCTCCATCGGAACAATCGGACTGATTAAAGCGATTGAAAGCTTTCAAACAGGCAAAGGTACAAAGCTAGCAACATTCGCAGCTCGATGTATTGAGAATGAAATCCTTATGCATTTGCGCTCGCTGAAAAAAACAAGAAAAGATGTGTCGTTGCATGACCCGATCGGAACCGACAAGGAAGGGAATGAAATCACTTTACAAGATATACTGGGGACTGAGGCCGATGATGTTGTTGAACAAGTTCAACTGAAAATTGAGAAAAGTAAAATATACCGCAATCTCGACATTCTTGATGAACGTGAGCAAGAGGTCATTCGTGGAAGGTTTGGACTCGATGGCGGTGGAGATGAGCGAACACAACGTGAAATAGCTAGGGAGCTGGGAATCTCGCGGTCGTATGTATCTCGCATTGAGAAGAGGGCTTTGATGAAGCTTTATCATGAGTTTTACAAGGCTAAGCGGTGATTGGATGAGGGTACAGGTAAAGCGCCGAGAAGTAACTTCGGCGCTTGTTTTGGTGGTATGCGTTAGGGAGTTAAATAATAAGAACGATTTCGAAGCACGCGAAGAGGATTCTGGGTTGTGCGATTTTCACTTTTTAGTTGACCGAAATAAATAGCATCACTTGCTGAATAATTCCCTGTCTTCCCAATTCCCTCAAGTAAATCATCTAGGTAAGTAAGATGCTCGAAAATTGCCTGCATAGACCGATGCTTCAACAATGAGTGAGACATTAGATCCGTAACGAATTGATCCGTAATCTGTTTCATTTGCTGTTTGCTCTGATTTTCAGTAGTTTTACGATAATTCGGCAATAGATGAATGAAAAGCTCGTTCTCCTCACGAGTCCAACGTTTGGCCATCCTATACACCTCTTAATTAAGAAATTGTTACTACATCAAGGCAAGCTCGATTTCTTTGTCCTTCATCCATATATAGGCATTATATTCTCTCTCATGACACGTTTGGTCGGCGTTGTACGATTTTTTCGAACAACGAGGGCCGGAAGTGACTCATTTGGTCGGTGTTGTACGATTATTTCGAGCAATTAGGTCCAGAAGTGAATCGTTTGGTCGCGTTGTACGATTTCTTCGAGCAACGAGGGCCAGAAGTGGCTTGTTTGGTCGGCGTTGTACGATTATATCGAGTAACGTGTCCCGAAAGTGACTCATTATGTGGGTGTTGTACGATTTATTCGAGCAACGAGGGCCAGAAGTGGCTCGTTTGGTCGGCGTTGTACGATTTTTTCGAGTAACGTGTCCCGAAAGTGACTCATCATGTTGGTGTTGTATGATTTATTCGAGCAACGAGGGCCGAAAGTGACTCATTTGGTCGGCGTTGTACGATTTATTCGAGCAACAAGCCCGGAAATGACTCTTTTGGTCGGTGTTGTACGATTTATTCGAGCAACGAGTTCCGGAAGTGACTATTTGGTCGGCGTTGTACGATTTATTCGAGCAACGAGTCTCGGAAGTGACCCGTTTGGAGGGTGTTGTACGATTTATTCGAGCAACGAGTCCGGAAGTGACTCGTTTGGTCGGTGTTGTACGATTTATTCGAGCAACGAGTCCCGGAAGTGACTCGTTTGGTCGGTGTTGTACGATTTTTTCGAGTAACGTGTCCCGAAAGTGACTCATCATGTTGGTGTTGTACGATTTCTTCGAGCAACGAGTCCCGAATGCGACTCTTTTGGTGGGCGTTGTACGATTTCTTCGAGCAACTAGCCCCTATCCCCGGATAAGCCAAACAAGCTGGCGCATATACCTCCGCCAGCTTGTTTATAGTGTCTCTACAATTAATCTATACCTCTTGTGACATTGCTCCGACCGCATTAACCTGCTGTAGGAGTCCATCCAGCATTTCGTCGGTAAAGGTGCCTTTACTGAAAGCGACTAATGATCGCAGTGGCATCTCTCGGATAAAAATAGCCATCATCTCGGAGTTATGCTTCTCCTTAGAATCTGCCATACCATTTATCAGTTGACTGACGATAGGTGTAAGCAAGGGATCAGCAATTAAATCCCCCAAAGACGATTGCCGATTGTATTTTCTTACGATTCGGGAAGTAGAGCGAACATGAACCGTCTCAACAAGCAGGATGTGCCGTGAGGACTGGCCTACCAGAATGTCGAAGTCTCCTGTCTCCACAATCCAATCAGCCTGCTCTGGATCGTAGTAGGCGAAAGCCCGCTTGTCCAGCGTAAACACAACCTCTTTCTCCTCGTCCGGCTTAAGCTCCACCTTCGCGAACGCCTTAAGCTCCTTCTCAGGACGGATCAAGCGGCTCTCGTTGTCTCTTACGTACAGCTGAACCGTTTCCTTCCCTACTCTATCGCCGGAATTTCTAACCTTCAATCGGACGGTCAACGTCTCAACATCGCTCAACTCACGCTTATCCACCTGTAACCCACTATATTCGAATGAAGTATAGCTTAATCCGAAGCCAAACGGGTACAGTGGCTCAATATTTTTGGCGTCAAAATAACGGTAGCCGATAAACAGTCCTTCCCGATACTCGATGCGATCTTCTTCCCCAGGAAAGCTCAAGTAAGCTGGGGTATGCCGAAGATCCACTGGGAATGTCTCCGCTAGCTTACCGCTTGGATTTACATCTCCAAATAGAACATCTGCTAGTGCCCCTCCGAACGCCTGCCCACCTAAATAAGCTTCCAAGATTCCATTAATATCATCAGCCCATGGCATTTCCACCGGGGAGCCGTTGCACAATACGACGACAACGTTTTTTTGCACCTGAGCCATGGCACGGATAATTTCCTCTTGATTTGAGGGAATACGCAAATTGTCTCTATCGTAGGCTTCCGACTCATATTTTTCCGGAAGACCCACAAGAACGATTGCTGTATCAGAGCTAGCTGCAGCTGCCTGCGCTTCCTCCACCCAAAGCAGGTTACTCTCTTCACTTTCCAGATCGTATCCGGGTGCATAGACAAGCTCTGCACCTTCGCCCAATTTAGATGCGATCGCTTCTGTCACATCATCCACCTGCGTCGGCTTCATATGTGAAGAGCCTCCACCCTGAATCTTCGGTGCCTGGATCATCGCTCCAATAAGCGCAATCCGTTGCTGCCCCTTGGACAATGGAAGCAAGCTTTGCTTATTTTTCAGCAAAACGATACTTTCCGCGGCTGCCGTCCTCGCCAACTGATGATGTCTATCGTAATCACAATCTACGGGAAGCCCCTTACGTGCCATCGAGCGAATAACCAAATTCAGCAATCTTTCTACAGCTTTATCAAGTGCCTCTTCGCTCAATTTCCCAGCGCGAACCGCTTGCACGATATTATCAGCGCCTAGACCATCACTTGAAGGCATCTCCAAATCAAGCCCTGTACGGATACCTTCTGAAAGGATATTAACCGCTCCCCAGTCTGAAACAACCGCGCCTTGGAAGCCCCATTCCTCCTTCAGAATCCCGTTAAGCAGCTGCGGATGCTCAGAGCAATAAGAGCCGTTAACCCGGTTATACGCACTCATCACTGTCCACGGCTTGCCCCCCTTAACTGCTTCTTCGAAGGACGCTAAATACATTTCCCGTAAAGCTCTATCCTCCACGATCGCATCCGTTGTCATCCGCCGTGCTTCTCGATTGTTGCAGGCGTAATGCTTCAACGATGTGCCTACCCCTTGGCTTTGAACACCAATAATATAAGCTTTGGCGAGCTGGCCGGACAGATAAGGATCCTCTGAAAAATATTCAAAATTTCTCCCACACAACGGGGATCTCTTAAGGTTTACGCCCGGTCCGAGCAGTATATCCACGTTAGCCGCATGGCACTCCTTGCCCAAGGCTATGCCTATCTCCTCTAGCAATTCCATATTCCATGAGCTTGCCAGCGCTGAAGCAGATGGAAAACAAGTCGCCGGTGCACATTCGCTTACATCGAAGTTGACCTCATACTCGTCCAGCTTTCGTAAGCCATGAGGACCGTTCATCATTACGATAGACGGAATGCCAAGCCTCTCCAGTTCATTCGTTCTCCAGTAGTCTCTTCCCGAGCACATCGCCGCCTTCTCCTCTAGCGTCATGCTCGAAAGCCATTGCTGTGCCTGCGTTTGATTCATCTCTCTGTTTTCCTCCCTCTGCCATCCTAGCCCTTAACTGCGCCAATCGTTATTCCTTTAACAAGATACTTCTGGAAAAAAGGATACAGCGCCATTATCGGAAGCACCCCAACGACCGCAATCGCCATCTTGACCGTCGTGCTTGGCAAACTTGCTGCAGCTTCTCCAAGCTGGGAGCTGAATTTACTCTCACTCAGAAATTGAATGTCTGTCAGCATTCGATTCAGAATATTCTGAATACTGAAAAGCCTAGAATCCGTCACGTAAATCATCCCGTTAAACCAGTCATTCCAATAAATAATCGTCTGGATCAAGCCAACAGTTGCTACGATAGGCATCGACAGCGGCAGGATGATGCGCCAGAAAATTTTGAATTCCCCCGCACCGTCGATTTGCGCTGCTTCAATTAATGCTGGAGGAATGGTCGTCATAAAAAAGGTTCGCATAAGCAGTACATTAAAGCCGCTCATTAGAAGCCCTGGTACTATTAACGCAAGTATCGTATTTTTAATATCAAAATATTGCACATAGATTAAATAAGTAGGTGTTAATCCCCCATTAAACAGCAGGGTAAAAAATACGAAAAAAGCAGTTGCGTTACGCCATGGCATGTCTTGCCTGGACATCGGATAGGCCAGCATCGCGGTTATAAGCAAGCTCGACGCCGTTCCCACGATTGTAATAAACACGGTTACCCCATATGCCCGAGCCAATTGCTCCGAATGGTTCCACAGATATCGGTAGGCCTCCAGACCGAATTTATCTGGAAAGAAGGTGTACCCCTGCCGCAAAATTGAGCCCTCGTCTGAAACTGACGAGATGACAAGCAGCAGGAAGGGCAATACGCTGACTGCTGTCAGGATTAGCATAGGCAAATGAAGCCAGATCTGCTTTTCCCCTTTGATTGTATTCATGCCTCACCACTCCAGTCTTTAGAACAATGCACTGTCCTTATTAAATTTGCGTACCGCATAGTTCGACAGCAGCACCAGCACAAAGCCGACTAATGACTGGTAAAGCCCTGCGGCTGAAGACATCCCGATGTCTCCCAGATTCATGAGTGCTCGATAAACATACGTATCGATTACTTGCGTTGTATCGTTTAGTGCCCCGGATGCAAGCGGAACCTGATAGAACAGGCCGAAATCCGAGTAGAAAATTTTACCGATAGCGAGAAGAGTCATCATAATAATAATGGGTGATAGCAAAGGCAGCGTGATGCTGCGGACTTGCTGCCATTTTGAAGCACCATCAAGCTTAGCCGCCTCGTAGTATTCCTGATCAATGCCGACGATTGCCGCCAAGTAAATGACGCACAGAAAGCCAGCTCCCTTCCACATGCTGATCATAGTCAGAATGTACGGCCAATATTTGGCCTCGCTATACCATGAGATTTCTTCAATGCCGAGAAGCGGGAAAATGGTCTTATTGATGAACCCCGTATCCATGCTGAACAAAGAAAATGCGAGATAGCTGACAATAACCATCGAAATTAAATGAGGCAACAGCAGCACACTCTGGTAAAACCTAGACATAATACGGCTACGTATTTCATTCAACGCTATCGCGATTCCGACGGCCGCAATTGTGTTAAGTATAATGAAGGTGAAATTATACAAAATGGTATTACGAGTAATGATGTAGGCATCCTGTGTTTTGAATAAATATTCAAAATTTCTTAATCCAATCCATTCGCTGCCGAGAAGGCCCTTCGCAAAGTTGAAATCCTTGAAGGCAATAAGCAGTCCGAACATTGGAAGATAATTGTTAATTAGTAAATAGATCAGTCCCGGCAACATCATGAACAGCAGCACACCATACTTGCGCACTTTGTTATTCCGACGAGGCCGTTTGGTTTGTTCCATCTTACTCACCGCTCCTATCACTTATGGCCTTATTAGCCTAACCGGGCCGAGCATACCGGAGGGCTCCTGCTGTACGAACTTGGAAAACCAGTCTTGCTGATCCTTCGCCAAAGTATTCGTCACTTCGATTACTAACGCATTAGTTCCCTGCATCCAGAACTCCGAGATATCCCATACATATGGAGCACAAAGCTTAACGCCTGCTGTTTTGCCATTAACCCAAACCTCGGCCGTCTCATATACTTGTCCAAGATCAAGCCACAATGGGCCGTGCGGCTCCACACATGCAATCTCGCACTCGTATTTGATTGTGCCTGAAAAACGAGGTAGCAGCTCTCGTGAGCTCATATTACGCAAGCTTGTTAATGCTCCCCAGCTATCGAACACAGGATAAGACTCCGACGATGCTAAGGACACCTGCCACTCCGCTGGTTCGACTAGCCTACTGCTGGTCGCTTGTGGAGGAAGAGCGCTTCTAGAACGAAGTGCCAATTCCGCAACATCAGCTGTTGTAACCCGCAGTAGAATGAATGATTCATAAGCGCTGAGACGGAGATCAAGACCATAATCTCTTCCTTCACCGACATATTCCAATTCATTACTGAAGGCATCGTAGCTAAGCCATAAGCCTTCTCCTGGCAATTTCACATGGGTTTCAAGCTGATCTGAAGGATGCTCATTAAACAGCATCAATACTTCCATTTGCTCATGTCGATACTGATAAGTCCGCAAATGCGGCTGCCAGTCTGTCGTACCGATCTCATACATACCATTAGTGCGAAGCGTGTCAGCCAGCTTTAATAATGGAACGACTGAAATATTGGAGCCTGCCTTCAACTGCTCAAGCAAGTCCGTTGAAGCTATAGACTGACTGAGTCGAGTCGGTAGCGCGTCCACGAAGTGGATCGGCAAGCCCGAAGCGGCAAGCTCAATCAGCTTGCTAATCAATTCGACAGGCAATGCTTCCGAATAAGGAACGATAAGACAACTGTAACGTTCCTGATTTATGGCAAGCTCGCCTTCCGTCGCAAAAGAGGTCAGTAGAATATCAGCTGGCAGCACGTCACAATCAATCTGGTGCTGCATCAATTGCTTAACGGGCTCCTGGAAAAGCATATATTGTCCAGACCATTCAGCCTCCGCATGATAAAGCACTGCAGCGGTTGCCACATGCCGTCCATCGGATAGCAAATGACTAAGTCGGTTCGTATAGTGATTCAACAGGTTGTAGTACCTAAACTGAGGGTTGCGCCCCCGTGCATAGAAGTGAGGCGGACAATCCCAATCCGGAAACTCCTTCTGGGAGAAGGCATGCGGGACAAAGTGGTTTACGCCCCGAACGAGCATATGATCGGTCAGCCACTTCATTAGCTTCAAACCCTCTGCCCAACCGTAAGCTCCGAATATTTCACAAAATGTTCTGCCCCGCTTGCGTGGATCAATATGTCCGAGCGAGGAGGCAAGCTTCGTCATTCCGTATTGGAAGAACACGCTATCCGTTTCCCCACCCATCCAAGAGAAGGACATCTCGTCAAATCCGGGTACGATTTGCCATAGCACAACATCCAGCCCCGACATATTCTGTCCCTCTAATGCTCTAAAGAAATGTCCCGCGCCGCAGCCCAGCCTTGCGTGAACATTGTTATCTTCAATTAAATGACCTATATATTCCACACCATGCTCCGTGCACCATTTTCCAATTCGCCCGCTAAAATGCTCAGCGTAAAGCTTGCTGATTACATTCATATAAGCGTAACGAACAGCATGTGTGTGTGGACCACCTTCATGCCAGAGCAAAGGCAGATGCTGCCGCAGATTTGAACCGTATTCTGCCTCAAGCAGCTCCAGAAGATCCTCCCTCCACGGCAAAGCCATGCTGGCTTGACCTAGACCCGAAGCAAAATCATAGGAATTTTTACTATTGTAGAAACCTGGCTCGTCAGAGAAAAACCCTGCGAATGTAACGCCGAAATCATCCTTATAGCGGGCATAGTAGGCTTCATATACCGTATCGATCAATATTTGCGTAGATTCAGGTACTATCGGGTTCAAATAATCCTTCCGTCGCTCGTCTCCCCCTTCTCGGGTAACCATTAACAGAAAGATTCTCCAGTAGCCCTCAGGAACCGGCCAATAAAGCACGCCATCCTGTACAGAGGTACTTAAATCAATGGGAATCAATTCTCCATCAAGCTGCCCAGTTACCGGGTCGCGTCTAGCAGCAACTGCTCCAACCGGTCTTGCCCCATCGAGAATGGAGAAGGGACGCAGCAGGAACGTTGCTTCTGGATCAGGTCCCCTCGCATCGATGTGGCGCTCAGACATAAATTGTCTTTGGTGCTCAAGCGGTGCTTCCTTAACTTTGCCCGCGGCATGACCCGTTGGGAAATGATCATCATCGAATACCCAAACCTTCAAGCTATGTCGTCTGGCTTCGTCCATAATAATATCCATATCTCTCCACCACTGTGGGCCGAGCATATCCGGATGAGGTCTAGCCTCGACACAAACCGCACGGATGCCTGCTTCGCGAATGCGGGTGAGCTCTTCGCGAATGACGGCTTCCGTTTCTCCTCGCTGCCAGAGAAACGGAATAATATAATTCCGTTCCTCCCCAGCAAGTAAATCCTTTAACTTTCCGTTCATTTTAAGCCCTCAGTCTTGGCCCACTCATCCAACTGCTTTTGCTTTTCTGCTATGACTTTATCAATACCCGCTGTCTTGAGCTTATTGAGATATTCCGGTAGTACTTTGTCAGGATCAACAGAGCCCGTCTCCAAAACCATATAATATTGAGACATGACATTAGTAACGGCAGCAATTTCCGTCTTCACAGCTTCAGGGTTCATCGTAAAGCCCATCGCTTTGGATTTAATAGCTTTATCGTTGAAGTCCTTCATTTTTACCCAAATTTCTGGATCCTCGCCCTCGAACACATAAGAGAGGAATTGATTGCCGAACAGCCAGCCCATATTCAGGTTGTAGCCGTTATTTAGCATGTTAATGCCTTCCGGATATTTGATCACATTATCTGATACTTTGACGTAGTGCTTGTTCTCAATACCCCAGTCGAACAGGTTAACTACTTCAGCATCCCCATACAACAAATCCAGAAACTTCATAGAGGCACTAGGATCTTCTGCCTGACGAGGAATACCCCACATAATATTCGTTACATCATCGGTCATAGAGACCGGCTCCGACAATGTGGCGCTGATCATTTCTTGACCAATAGATCTAGACTCCTGAGCATCAAAGCCCGGTTTAAGCTTAGACAAATAGCCGAATCCTCTGTTTGCCTTAATCAGCTCAATTTGACTTGCTTTATTCGTCGCTGCATCCTTCAATACATATCCAGCCTGGTACCAGCTTCTCATTTTTTTCAGAAGCTCGGCATATTCCGGAGACGCATAGCTGTTTACTAGCTGGAGATTGTTATCGTAGTCTGGAAGAACTCCCAGCCCATTTCCAAGCCCATCGTACCACTTGTAGCCTGACAAGAAAGAGAAGCCCGCTCCGCTTGGAATAAGCGGTGTAATTCCCTTTTCGTTTTCCTTAATAATTTTCAGTACTGCTTCCACGTCGTCAAAGGTGTGGATTTTACTTGCATCGATACCGTGCTTGTCAGCCAAATCCTTGCGCATCGTAAAGCCATTTGCACTGGCCAAGTCCCTTATGGAAGTAATACCGTAAATTTTGCCGTCTACTTTTCCAGCGTTCAAGTAAGCTTGATCAAGCGCTTTCTTAATATTCGGTCCATTCTCATCCAGCAGCTTGTCCAGAGGCAGTAATTGACCTCTAGATACCTGCGAGCTATAACCAAAAGCCGAGCCTACTAAGATCAAATCCAGCTTTTCATTGCTCGTAAGCATCAGATTTACCTGCTGCGCGTAAGCACCGTAATTAATCGGAATTAAATTTACAGTTACATTAATCTTTGCTTGAGTGAGTTTATTGATCTCACTTTCAACTAATTTCAAATCCGGTGGTGTTCCCGTCACACTAAGAAATGCGACATTCAGCTTAACAGGATCGCCTTTTACAGTTTCAGTAGGATTTTGTGTCCCAGGGGCGCTTTCCGTCTCCTTTGACGCTCCTCCAGAACCACATGCCGCCAGCAACAATAGACAAATCGCCATAAATCCTGATAACCATACCTTCTTGCTCATTGTGTCTCCCCCTAGCTTCTTTGGCTTTCTATTGTCATTATAGTGGCGGCTTGCCCCTGTCTTCTGCTTCAACTTCGACTACTATCTGACGCAAACTCGACTTTACTCGCGTTGCCCTCACGGTTAAACTGTCTGAAGTCTATCGGGGTCATGCTTGTCTGCTGCTTAAAAAGCTTCGCAAAATGGGAGAAGTTAGAGTATCCTATCGCCGTTGCTACCGTGCTGACAGGTAGCTCGGAATGAACAAGAAGCTGCCTAGCCAGCTTGATACGCTCTCGGAGCATATATTCGGGAATCGTACAGCCCAGCTCCTTCTTGAACAGCCGAGTCAAATAATCGGGATGCAAATAAACATGACTCGCCACAGACTCACGAGAAAGATTCTGTTCCAGGTTAGACAATATATAACTAGTTGCTCTGTCAACAACATTCCGGATTGATGAGACTTCTGTATAATCCGTCGCCTGTGTGATAACATGTTCAAGCCAACGCTCTAAATCGGCCAACGAGCGTATCGCAGCATCGGACAAGCGTAAACTTTCTCTATCACAAAACATAAGATGGGCTTGAACCCCCTTATGCTGGAGTACAGAATGAACCATCTGAAGAAAATCTTCCTTAAAGGCGAGCAAATAACGGCCATCAATTCCCTGTTGATGACGAAGCCCGCGTATGAAAGACACTGCCTCCTTAAGCAGCAAATCCTTCGTACCTTGACGCAGCATCGTTGCCCATCCACCCATATCCGGTACTGGAGGAGGAGATTTGAATTTACCTTTTACCTTTACTAAATCTACATAAGAGCTTCCATTCACATTGTGCTTGTCTAACTCCAACAGTGTAGGCAGTAAAGCAGAAATTTCATGCGACAGTACGGCTTCTCCTACGTAGCAAGCCACCTCTGAATATAGATGAATATTGCAATATTCTGTAAATTTACCGCAAACCTGCTCTACTCCACTGCTCAATCCGTCCTGCTGTGAGGCAGGCATAATAAGAAGCCACGACTCGGTACCGACGGGTACAATAATGCTCGTTGGTCTTATATTTCCTATTAGCTCCATACCCGCATTTTTCAGAGCATATTCCAGTAGCTTCCTATCTCTCATTGAAAACTCCTGATGCCAGCTTCTCACACTCAACAGTATGGGAAGAACGGCTGCCTCAGGAGAATGGGGAATTTGTCTAGCTTCTGCTTCACGAATGACCGCCTCGCGGTGCGGAGGAATTGTCTCATTTAATAGATCCGTCCAAAATCTTTCATAGTGGACTCCTTGATGGCGCGACCACCATCTCCTGTGCTGTAATGCATTTTCCAGCTCACGCTCTCTGAGTGCACTTTCAGTCGCCTTGCCTATCGCTTCCTCGAGCTTTTCCTTGGACAACGGCTTAAGCAAATAATTAGAGCAGCCTAGTCTCACAGCTTCTTTAGCATATTGAAAATCAGCATGGCAGGTCATCAAGATAGGTATTGTCCGCAGCTCGTCGCGCCTCATCCGCGAAAGCAATTCAAGCCCGCTCTCCTGAGGCATTTCGATGTCACACAATAGCACATCAATGTCATGCGTTCGGAAAATTTGTTCAGCGGCGGATGTATGGTGAGCGATATAGACGTCCGAGATTCCGAACTGTGTCCAATCAACAAGCTTTTTAATCGCTTCTACGAAATGAATTTCATCATCGACAATGAGAAGATTAAGCATTATTTTCCTCTCCTTCCTTAGAGCACATCTTCATCGGCAGACGAATAACGACCCGCGCGCCACCTTCCTCACGATTAGAGAACTTCAATTCGGCATGATTGGAATACAGCAATTCGAGTCTACGCTGTGTGTTCCATATACCGTGTCTGGTCCCATCCTCGCGTTCCAAGCTCGCCCCTTCGGACAAAACAGAAAGCACCTCATCACTAAATCCACAGCCTGTATCCTCAATAATAAGCTGAACATAAGGCTCTCGTTCACCAGACTCAAGCTTTCCACGAATGGCGAGCGTAAACGGCTTATCCAGTAATAGCACATGCTTTACGGCATTTTCAACGAATGTCTGGACGATAAGTGGCGGAACAGCTAATTGGAATAGATAAGCCGGTACTTCTATAGTGCTGCTTAGACGGTTAGAGAATCGCAGCTCTTGAATTAGAATATAATTTCTTACATTTTGCAGTTCTTCCCCAAGAGAGACGAAAGAGGTACCACTTCGGAAAATATAGCGAAAATAATCGGCCATGCAATGCGACATTTCCTGAATGAGCTTGTAGTCTCTAACGACCGCTAGACTATGCAGGATGTTAAGGGAGTTCAAATAAAAGTGAGGATTGATCTGATTTTGAAGCTGCTTCAGCTCAGCCTTTTGGTTACTTAGCTGCTCTTCATACACATTAATTTTGAGCTCCTGTATTTGAGACAGCATGAGGTTAAAATTATCGTTCACGACACGAAACTCTTCGGTGGACGAGTCCTGCTCAGGTATACCCTGCATATGCCCTTCCCCAATCCGCTTCATCGCTGATAGCAGTCTTCTAAGCGGAAGCATAATGGTTTTACGCAGCAATAGGAGACTTAGAGGCAACAGTAAAATAGACCCGACTGAGACAGCCGTGTTCCACTGGCGGAGATCAAATAGGCTTTTCAATATGCTTTGCTCTGGAATAATGGCGACAAGACGGAAACCTCCCTTGCGGGACAGCTCCCCTACAGTCAAGTAGCGATCAGGACTGCCAGTTACACTATAACTCCCTGAAGCAAAGCTCAGATCTATGTTGTTGTTACGAACAGCTTCAGAGTGCATCATTGGCTGCCCCTCATTGGTGACGAATAGGGAAAAGCCACTTTCTCCGAGATCGATCAGCTTTAGTGGAACGATAAGACTATCCGCCTTAACCCAAGCGCCAACAAAAACGCCCTCATTTGCTTGAAGCAGCCGAAGCATGTAGAAGCTACCTTCTATTTCACGCGTAAGCCATTGCCTACCTCTAATTCCCTGTTGCTCAGGAAATTCGTTGAGCAAGCGGACTATCTCTTCACCAACCGCCTGTCGTTCAGGATAAGGCAAGCGCGTGCTAAAAGCTTCGATGAGCCCCCCGTCAAAAGCGGAATAGATCAGAAATCCATCAACTGCATCATAACGCGCAATCTCATTTGTCAGGTTTCTGGACAGCTGCACCTTAAGTCGCGCGTAATCCGCTTCGTCTAAATGCTTATCAAGCATCGAAAGATTTAGATCGGAGACAATCATTCCCATCAGGAAGCTTTCAACGTCCTCCAGTTGTCCATCGACCTGATTCATATACAATGAGATGTAGCTTTGATTGCTCTGCGCGACCTGCTTTCGGACGACCTGAGCAGCATAATATTGATTGAAGTTCAATAGACCAATTAGCGGTATAAGTATTGCTGCAACGCCAACGATCAGCCGGAAACGAATCGTATGTCTGAGCCTGCTGCGAGGAAGATTCATTTTCCTTCCCACAGGCTTAATAGAAATTGCCGATAACGTATATCCTGCTCCTGCTCGGCAGCTCTTAAGATGCCTTGATTTTGTCTTGTGCTAAATACCGACTTTTGAAGGTAGCAGAAGTATAGGTGTAGAACCATTTGGGTCCGTTCAATCAAAGCGAGCTTCTGCCCTGATTCCTTAATATCCGACTCCAAGGAAAAAGCGCTTACTGACAAATCTGTTTCCTCGCTAATCAATTGTTTATATTCTGGAAGCTCCGCTGGGTTTTTGCCCATAGTAGCGAAGTAAACGTTAAATAAAGCGTCAAAATAAAGCAAATCCGAATAGTTCTCTCTTAGCGACAAATACTTGTTAAGAATAGCCTCCACGGAAGCGCGTGGAGACTGGAAATTAAATTCGAGAAGCAGTCTACCAAACATACGTCTAAGGTTGTCGATGTATACTTCAGTAGCCAGCTCCTCCTTATCCTTAAAGTGATGGTACAATGTTCGTCTTGATGTACCTGAGCGCGCAGCAATTAGAACCAGGTCCGAGCTTTCGATGCCTTTTTCACAGAACACCTCTAGTGCCGCATCCTTTATCATCCCTCGGGTAAGTTGAAGCTGCTTCTCCCTAAGTTTCATTGTTAAGCCTCATTTCTAAGCGCACTTGTCTCACCTGAATTCGAGCCTTCCCCCTCTTTAAGAAAACGGGAGCCTAGTGAAACCCTGCTTTTTCTGTTAATAATACCATCTAACCAGTTGACTAGTGTTACTCCTTCTTCCTGCGCCTCATAGAAGGCCTTCATTGGAAGCAGCGTATGCGGAGTCGTATGTGTTTTTTCATCGTAGCCATAGTCAGTGAGGAAATAGTGAAAGTTAGGGATATGCTCAACTAGACGCCGCGTTGAAGCACGTAATTGACGGGTCCAAGCCTCCGTCCTTTCCGGACCCACATCATCCCCTTTGACATCCAAATTGCCCTGGAATGATGTCAGCACTTTGTCGTATACGGTGCAAGCATGCAGCAGGACGACATTGTTGGGCAAAGATCTGGCGTTCCCCATAAATGCAGCACCGATCATATCGGCTTCCATAGGGTAGGAAAAGCGACGCTTAAAATCGGCATTCCAGTTTTTATTCACGATATCCGGCCAGCTTTCAGATTCCAGAAAAGAGCTGTCCGAGAGATGATAAATTTCTGAGCTCGAATATCGCTTTGCAATTTGAGTCGCATAGAAAGCAGAGCCAAAGCCACCAGCGCTGGAGCCAGCAATTAATAGCTTTTCTGGGGCTTCAAAATTATCATAGACCCACTTAAGGGCTTCCTCAACGTTATTCTTTCCGTTATGTCGAATATGACGTGCGCCCTTACCATTGGCTCGAACGTAATTAGCGCTAGTATCACCAACATGAAAGTCTCCAGATGCATAAGGGATAAATACAACGTTCCATTCCGAAAATGGATTTTCTGGTTTTCTATCAAACATGCCTCCATGCATGTTAAGAATATAGAAGGGAATTCGGGCAAAATAATATCCAAATTGGCCATGCTTAAGGTAGGAGCGCAGGGACAAAGGCACATTAGCCGTTTCCCCGTTCCAGCAACCACCGCCACCTGAGAAATAAACCATCAGATTGCGGCTGTTGCCTTTTCGTGTATACAAGAAATATTTCGAGCCGTCGGTGGCCGTTGTCCTTTTGCTGAGCCTTGCTTTATTCCATTTTCCAAGCTTCGTTTGCTCAAATCTCTGCCGCCTGCTTGGCCTCTTAATTAAATAGTGATGCAAGTAAACAAACGATAGTACAACTACACCAATGGTATAAAAAATGGCTCTCTTAAATGTGCTCATGCCAATTTCCCCTCTTCCTGTATTTGATTAGATGATGTTAAATTTCTGGTGTGGATATGCTTCCATCCTTTGTTGCGAGCGAGCTCTGGCTGTTTTCCGATAAACACATTGGCGGCAATGCTGTCATCGGCCAGTCGATAGCGTAGCCATGCCGTTAAGTAACCCCTGTGCATTCCGCCGTTCCCCATGCTCTCCAAATGATCCGCCGTCTTCGTCATCGCCATGACAGTAGGCAGCTTCATATTGGCTCGAAGAAGCGCTTCCATATTTGTCGACTTCGGAGAAATAATAAAATCATGTGTTCCTGCCATAAGAAACAAAGAGGATTCCAAATTCTCAGTTTCGTAAATATCCTTCGGTTTGCACCATTTAAGAGCAGGCAGCGCAATTGTGACGATCGTTTGAAGGGGCTGATCCAAATACTTGTTAGCATTTAACACGCCAGTCGCACCTTGTGATTGACCGACTGCGCCAAAACGATCCACCAACAGCTTTCCGTATAACGGACTCTTTTCTTTTTTGTTTTCTTCCAAGACAAACTTAACGGTTTCGGCGATTTCCTTGCCCGTTCCCGTATTTAGACAATAATTAGTTACGACAGTGAAGCCCCATGTGGCTAGATGCTCGAGAAGCCCTTCATAATGCTCAGGCTGAGCATTGGTTCCATTGCCCAAGACGACAACCGGGCTCGCTTCGGACCGATTGTCTGGGTAGATCAGCTTGTATAACGGCCCCCCTGTCTCGTCGCTTATTACAAAGCTTGCAGAGCGGTAAGGGCCCGGCTCCCCATACTTCCGTTCCAGTGGTGCCGGCCTATAGCGATAGAGTAGCGCGCGTAATTTAAGCGCATACATTAAGAGTAAGCCTACGGGGATAATGACCCATTTCGTCCATGATTCTGCTTCCTTGTTCTCAGAAGCTGCCATACTCGCTGTCCCTCCATTTCGAATTGACTTTACATCAAGATCATTAATTGCACACCGTGTGTAATGATTATATGGTTGCGTACATTTTATGTCAATCCTATAAAGTTTGCTTTAAGAATGTGACTCAACCCCAGCAGTTCGCACGTCATGATTAACGTCTGTTTTTGATTGGTTAATTTTTTTGCCCTGACAAATGCTTCTCGGAAGACTATAATAACAAAGGTACGAAATATTATCGGAATGTCCTTGAGGTGCTTGAATTGACCATTATCGTATATGATCTCGAAATGACTGTGCGACGCAAAAAGGGCCAAATCGCTGAAATTATTGAAATCGGAGCGGCTAAAGTCGGTCTCGTTGAAGATGTCCCACAAATTATTGAAACCTTCCAATCCTTTGTTAAGCCCGTCATTGTTCCTCAGTTGACTACAGATACAACTACATTTACTGGGATAACACAAGATGACGTTAATGGAGCGGCAACTCTGGCTCAAGTCGTAAAGGATTATACGGCCTGGATAGGCGACGAGGAATATTTCCTTTGTGCTTGGGGACCTGACGATCAACGCCAGCTTGTTCAGGAGTGTCGCCAACATCAGATAGCTACAGATTGGATTGTTAATCACAATAACTTGCAGAGGATGCTCTCTAAAGTATACAAGCTTGAGAAGCATCAGCAGATGGGGTTAAAGCCAGCTCTGGAAATGCTAGAAATTCCATTCTCAGGCTCCCACCATCGAGCGATGGATGACGCCATTAACACCGCGCAAATTCTTGTAAAGCTATTCGACAAATTCCAGTTCAAACACAACAAGCTGAGCGATGAAACAACCATCGAAAGCGAAGTAGTGTACAAGACTGACCACTACGAAAATTTACCGTTCGCGGGACTTGCTAATTTGTTCCCTGAGCAATAACAGCAAAGAAACTAAAAGAGTGTCCAAAGATAAAGGCGTTGTTTCAGGTAGTCCTATACCTGCAGCAACGCCTTTTGGGCAATCCCTTATTGAGTGTGCTCTGTAACTTCTTATTTGGTTTAATTACCTGTCTCTAGCCAACACGCGAATTACGGACATACTGGTCGATAATTTCGTGCATCTCCTAACAAACTAGTCTCTCCCAGGCACCGTTGCTCGATATTTTCTTCGTACATCTCTTAACACACTAGTCTCTCCCAGGCTCCGTTGCTCGATATTTTCGTGCATCTCCTAACAAACTAGTCTCTCCTAAGTAGAGTTGCTCGATACTTTCGTACATCTCCTATCGATGAAGGGTAAATTAGACGGGCAAACCATTTATCTACTCTCAAATCTATCTGCGACGCTGGTGAGAATTAGTCGGCCTCTACGCTCATCTCTACTCCAAACTGCTGCCGACGGCGCGAATTAGTCGGCCTCTACGATTATCTCATCCCCAAACTGCAGCGATGGCGGGAATTAGTCGGTCTCTCCGCTCATCTCTACTCCAAACTGCTACCGAAGGCCAGAATTAGTCGGTCTCCCCGCTTATCTCTTCTACAAACTGCTACCTATGGCGAGAATTAGTCGGTCTCTCCCCTTATCTCTTCTCCAAACTGTTGCCAATGGCGGGAATTAGTCGGTCTCTCCGCTCATCTCTACTCCAAACTGCTACCGATGGAGGGAATTAGTCGGTCTCCCCGCTTATCTCTTCTACAAACTGCGGCGCACCCGCATATATAAAATAATGTATTCTTTGAAACAAAAGAATAATTCCCCAAACTCTCTCTCTTGTTAAATACAGCCTATCTGGTCAAGCCGTCCGTTTCTGTGATAAAATCAAGGATATGACATTCCGGTTTATCCGAAAGCGAGGGACTATAGATGGCTAACAAGAAAATGCGTTCAGACATGATCACCAAAGGCTTCGATCGCGCACCACATCGTAGCTTGTTACGTGCTGCAGGCGTTAAAGAGGAAGATTTCGGCAAGCCATTCATCGCAGTTTGCAATTCTTATATTGATATCGTTCCAGGTCACATTCATTTGCAAGAATTCGGTAAAATCGTTAAAGAAGCTATCCGCGAAGCGGGTGGCGTACCTTTCGAGTTCAACACCATCGGTGTAGATGATGGAATTGCAATGGGTCATATCGGCATGCGCTACTCACTAGCAAGCCGCGAAATTATTGCCGATTCCGTTGAAACAGTAGTTAACGCTCACTGGTTTGACGGCATGGTATGTATTCCTAACTGCGATAAAATTACTCCGGGAATGATGATGGGCGCTTTGCGCGTTAACATTCCTACACTATTCGTAAGCGGTGGACCTATGAAGGCGGGCAAAACGTCTGATGGACGTTCCATCTCCCTTTCCAGCGTATTTGAAGGCGTTGGTGCTTACCAAGCCGGCAAAATCGACGATAGCGCATTGCTTGAACTCGAACAATATGGTTGTCCAACCTGTGGATCATGCTCTGGTATGTTTACAGCTAACTCCATGAACTGCTTAGCTGAAGGACTTGGACTAGCGCTTCCAGGAAACGGTACGATTCTGGCCGTTGCACCTGAGCGTAGAGATTTCGTAAGAAAATCCGCTAAACAGCTTATGGAGCTTATCAAATTAGATATCAAACCTCGTGACATCGTAACCAAAGATGCTATCGACAATGCTTTTGCACTCGATATGGCTATGGGTGGTTCTACGAATACCGTGTTGCATACACTAGCTCTTGCTATCGAGGCTGGTATCGATTACCCAATCGAACGAATCAATGAAGTTGCAGAACGCGTGCCTCACTTGGCTAAAATTGCTCCTGCTTCCGATTGGCATATCGAAGACGTTCATAATGCTGGTGGAGTTAGTGCAGTTATTAACGAGCTTCTTAAAAAAGAAGGAGCTATCCACGGAGATTGCATTACCGTTACTGGTAAAACTTTGCGTGAAAACGTTGAAGGCTGCGAGATTCAGAATACAGAAGTTATCCATACAATTGATAACCCTCATACTGAGCGTGGCGGATTGGCTGTTCTGTTTGGTAACTTGGCTCCTCAGGGCGCAATCGTCAAAGTCGGCGCAGTTGACAAGTCTGTCGGCGGCTATCACAAAGGCCCTGCTATTTGCTTCGATTCACAAGACGATTGTCTTGCTGGTATCGCTAATGGCAAAATCAAAGAAGGCCATGTTGTTGTCATTCGTTACGAAGGACCTAAAGGCGGACCAGGTATGCCGGAAATGCTTGCACCTACCTCGCAAATTATGGGTATGGGACTTGGCGCTAAAGTCGGCCTGATTACGGACGGACGCTTCTCTGGAGCATCTCGCGGAATCTCCATTGGTCACATCTCTCCGGAAGCTGCCGAAGGCGGACCAATTGCATTCGTTAACGATGGTGATATCATCGAGTTGGATCTTAACAACCGTTCGATTACTCTTCAAATTACTGATGAGGAAATGGATCGTCGTCGCTCTGAATGGAAAGGCTTCGAACCTAAAATCAAACGTGGTTACCTTGCTCGTTACTCCGCAATGGTTACTTCCGCTAGCACCGGCGGCGTTATGAAAATGTAATTTATTCTTCAAGCATAGCAAAGCACCGCCGTCCTTATTGGACAGCGGTGCTTTTATCTTTAGTGGGCTTAAATTACCCAATAGGTGTACCATTAGGTAATTTAATATCTGGTTCCAAGAGAACCACATCCCCCTTTTCCGGTATCCCTCCAAGAACTAATACTTCTGATTTGAAACCCGCTATACGTCGAGCAGGAAAGTTAACTACACCTATTATTTGTTTCCCTATAATCTCCTCAGCCTTATAACGTTTTATTATTTTGAACGTTGTGCTTACTTGATTTTGACCAAAAATACATTCCCATACCGACTAAAGTCAACATACTGCCTAAGAACTGAAATAAAGAAATTGTTTCCCCTAGTAATAAGTAAGCAAGAATAATGGCAAGAACAGGTTCTCCAATAATTCCAACCGAGACTGTTGTTGCCCCAATTGATTTTAACAACAGATTAAAAAGATATTGTCCAAAAATAGTTGGGATTATCGCAAGCAACAAAAAATAAGTCCAATCGGATGAATCGTAATCAATTAAAGAGAAATTATTTAACAAATTGTAAATGAGCATGACGGTACCACCAATAAAGAAAACGATAATGCTGTACACATTTACATCAATTTTACGACTTACTTTCTGCCCTACCAACAGATATGCAGAAATGAACAGTGCACCTATTAACGATAAGCCATCTCCAATTAGAGCATTTCTCGAAATCCCTATGTCTCCCCAAGCTATAATGATTGAACCAAAAAGAGCAACGGACAAGCAAAAAACGGTTAGCAGATTAGCTTGTTCTTTGAACAAAAAGGTTGAACCGATCAGTACAAATAATGGTTGCAACGTCAAGAAGACCATAGAGCTTGCAACTGAGGTATAGACCAATGATTCCATCCAGAATAAAAAGTGTAACCCTAGAAAAAGTCCGGCTAAAAGTACGATAAACCAATCTTTTTTATTCATCTCTACGGAGCGAAGTGTTTTCCAAGGTACAAAAGCGAGCATGATGAATACGGACATATACAATCTGTACATTCCAGCCACAGAAGTGGGTGTATTTGAAAATTTTATCATGATAGAAGAGATAGACACTGACAATATGCTTATAAATAACAAAATAAACGGATGAGAAGGCAATGAAGATTTAATTAATTTACCCATAGGTCCTCCAAGCTGTTAGTACAATTACTTGTGCACAGTATTGTAATGATAAGTCGACAATGGATATAATAATATCATCGCCAACGTTTTTTTCGTGTAACAATATATCTAATTTATATCGAAATATCGTCTAATAAAGGAGTTTGCAATTTGAAAAAACAATTACACGAAGCTATTCAGTACCCTGACGAGGCATTTCCATACATCATGTACACTCATACTAATCATAGATCTATTCCTAAAGGCAGAGGAGTTAATGATTTACATTGGCACGAAGAATTACAAATTACTCTAGTGACCAAAGGGAAACTAACCATACAAATCAATGGTATCGATTATGGTTTAGGAACGGGTCAGGCAATTTTTATCAATAAGAGCGTTCTTCACATTGTTACACACCTAACTCATGACGGTGAATATGTGAGCTTTAATTTTCCGGAGAAGCTACTCGCCTTTTATTCAGATAGTTCCATGCAGAAAAACTATGTACTTCCATTTACTAATTCTTACCTATTATCTTTAGAAATTAATGGTGATGCGGAGTGGCAAAACAAAATTCTTCATATCCTATGGGATATGAAGAAGGAATTCGAAATGAAAAAGTCCTGGGGGTGGCAGTATGAGATTTCCATCAAAACGGTTCAGTTATGGTTAATTCTAATATCCAACATTTCGTTATCCTCAGAGGAGTCCGCTAAACACAACAGACTTCAACAAGAGAGATTGCAATTAATGCTTAGCTTTATCCACCAAAACTATTCAAACAATATAACTTTGAAGGAAATTGCTGAGGTAGCGCATTTGAGTGTTTCGGAGTGCACTCGCAGCTTCAAAAAAGGCATCCATATGACTCCTTACTATTACTTGGTTAAGTTCCGTATTAAAAGGAGCTGCGAGCTATTAGAATCTACTGAATATACGATAACCGAAATTGCCTTGAGGGTTGGCTTCAATCATGTAAATCATTTTATCCAGTCTTTTAAAAAACATTGTGACATTACACCTAAGGAATTCCGAAAAATTAGAAATGTACAGAAACACCACCAAGCAACCAAAAATTAAGGGGCTGCCACATCAGGTCTCTTCAGACCTAATGGAACAACCCCCATACTGTTACCTCTTATGAAAAACTACACCAGCTTGCCGATCGATCCTTCTTCGAAATCCTCGCTAGCTTCCTCCACTTCAGAAGCCTTCTGCTTAGGGATATCCGCCTTTACTGTTCTTTCCCGATCAGGACGCCGCTTCTCCCGCGACTCATCAGCCCAAGTCATCAATATTTCCCGGGGCATAATAAGCATCCGCGGACTCATCGTTTCGCCTCTTTCGCGTACCCTTTTATTACCTGAAGGATGAATGACCCGAATAAGAATTCTTAAATAAATATTTGTAGTCCAGGAGAAAAAACCTCTAGGTAAATCATAAGTCCCATAACCAAGTGATTCCGCACCGCGATGAATCATAGATACGCCATAAAGCGCCTTTACCTTATCACCATTCGTAGCTTTAGCAAGCTCTCTCGCCATATCAGGCAATGTTCTTTCCATCTCACGAATAATTTTTATTCCAATTTGCAAAGTAGACTTAGAATTCATTCCTAACTCAAACAGCATTTGATTCTCGAAATGGATTTCCATAATGTAGTCCCCGGAGTGTAATGTTGCATTTGCACGCAAATCCATTGGCGGCCCCGAGTATCGACGAATACGATAATTAAAAAATTTACCATCCCCCACGGGATGAAGTCTGAACAGAAGGTGGAATACCTTTTCGTATGCCATCCACACGCTTACTAATAGCTTTTTCATGAAGCCAATAGATGGATTATTTTCAACAATAGACTCGTCACTGTTCACTTGGGGTCTCCTCGCAGCCATATGAGTATCTACCCCTTTATTCTTAGCCCGCTCCGTAATTTCGATCATTTCATCAATGCCGATAAAACGATAGCCCATCTTGCGCCCGTCATCCAATATCCGCTCTAAAGCCGAGATTGTATTCGCCGGAGCATCACGATCTGCTCCAAAGGTACTTCCACAGTCATGCAACAGAAATACTTGACCTGGCTTGAGCTTGCCCTTCATGCGTTTATATAGCTTTTCTGCACCTAATCTTTTACGCCAATCTCCGAATAACGAGGTCCATAACACGATTTGTAAATATCCCAGGTTTGCATAATCGAAGACATTCACCATTCCCCAAGGAGGGCGATAGTACATCGGTCTGATACCCGTTATTTTCTTGATAATATCTGAGGTTCGATGTATTTGCCGCTTGACGGTTCGAGGACGCATAAACCAATTCGTATGATGGACGTAATTGTGAATACCAATGATATGTCCTTCTTCATGAATACGAGCAACGATCTCGGGATACCGCTCTGCATTCTCACCTACGACAAAGAAAGTCGCTTTCGCTCCTTCCCGCTTAAGTAAATCTAGAAGCTTTGGCGTATAGACTGGGTCTGGCCCATCATCAAAGGTAAGTGCAACCTCCTTCTTCGCCTGTCCCTTCATAAATACTCTAAATCCAAAAATCCGACTAATTAAAGCTGGTAAAAAAGCGTAAAAAGTCAAAAAATAAAAACCTATCCAGAGGATGATTTCCATGCCTTCCCCACCATCTTGATTGCTGTATTTATAATTGCGTGAGATGTGCGCTTATATCTTCTATTTTATCATACCCCACTGCAAAATAGGCATGGTATAGGCATCTTTTTTGTAATCGTGTACAATAAAAATAAAAATGGGACAGGCGTGCGATAGATCGTGCGTGGAAAAGGTGGATAATCAAATGTTTTCCTTGTATCAGAAGTATTGGCGAACTGCATTCGATATCGGCATCATTGTTTTAACGGTTTGGTTAACGATGTATGTTTTCAGCTATTTGTACAACCTTGCTACTCCCGTTTTTTTATCCTTTGTTGTTTTTTGGTGCATCGAGCCTCTTGCCAAATTACTTAATCGTTGGGGAATTCGAAAAGCGATCGCCTCAGGAATAAGCGTACTTCTTTTTACCATGTTTATTCTGGCTTTATTTTTAGGGTTAGGTTATATCTTTATTGTGCAAATCACTCAGCTCATTAAGGATCTTCCTCATTATCAAGAGCTCCTGAAGGATCAAATTGCAACGATTACCGGCAATATGCAAGGAGGAATTGAGTCTTTGCCAGCCGGTGTTACGGAAAAAATAACGGAAGCTACAGCATTCATTACCGATCTAGGTGCCAAGTGGGCTGTCAATTTTCTTAATTGGCTTGTTCATTTCTTAACCTCCTTCTCCTCGTTCGTGTTAAATTTCTCGATTGCAATCATTCTTGCTTATTTCCTGAGTATCGAGATTGATACATGGAAAAAGCTAAGCTCAGACAAGTCTCCCAAGACATTTAAAAATGCCTTTGAATTTCTCCGTAATAATGTATTCAAAGGGATTGGAGGCTACCTCAAAGCACAAGGGAAGCTTATTAGTATCACCTTTATTGTCATATTTATCGCCCTCTTAGCGCTGAGAGTGGATAATGCCTTTTCTATCGCATTATTGGCAGGCATTTTCGATGTGCTTCCTTTGCTTGGGGTCAATACACTGTTCATACCTTGGGTCGTGTATTTATTTGTCACAGGCGATACCAATCTTGCCATTTGGCTTACTGTATTGCTCCTTGTCGTCACACTTACGAGGCAATTTCTTGAGCCACGCATTACCGGTCAAACCGTTGGAGTATCAGCCTTTACTATGCTTGCTTTCATGATGGTTTCCTTGTCTTTATTCGGGGTCGCTGGCCTCATCTTAGCACCTATCTTAATGATTTTGCTTAAAGCGTTATATGACCAAGGCTATCTCCACAAGTGGGTCCGTTTTCCGAAGGATGAATTCACGATTCATCCTTTCGCTCCTCAGCCTAATGATTCTGTTGTTCCAAAAGGCGAAGGCCGTCCATAATCGCTCCGAAAAGCGAAGCAGCTTTATTGCGCAAGCCTGCTGGCTGATCTTCGATTAGCACAGCAACCGCGTATCTCGGCCGTCCAGCAACAGGCCCGTAACCGACGAACCATTGGTCATTACGGGCTTTTTGCTTGCCTGCCAGCTCTGCTGTGCCTGATTTGCCTGCAAGTGGCCATACAGCGCTCTTAAGAGCGCTTGAGGCAGTTCCTGCCACCACAACCGACCTCATACCCTGTTGGAGCAGCTTCGCTGTTTGTGGCTCAATCTGGCCGTATTTCGATTTTGCAGATTGTATAGCCACCTGGGTCATTAAGTCCCCATCGGAATATCGAATTTCTTTCACGATTCTGGGAGAAAAGACATGCCCTTGATGTAAAATTGTAACAGCCATATTGGCAACCTGAAGTGGTGTCACCCTCACGTCTCTTTGACCAATTCCCGTACCTGTACGAACTCCACCATCCTTTGCTGCCTGCTTGCTTAGAAATATCGAGCCTGCTTCTTCCTCCCCCAATAGGCGCAACGGTTTGCCATCTATGAATTTATCTGTATTCCAGCCGACCTTCCTCCCAAGCCCCATACGCTCCGCAGTAATTTGAAGCCATGCCGGGTCCATCCGTTCAGCGAGCTCAGCAAATACGACGTTACACGATTGCGCAAAGGCCTCCTCCAGCGTTAACTCTCCATGCCCTTCCTTCTTCCAGCATTTCAACCCGTATTTTCCATAATGGCCATCGCAATAAAACCTCTCCTTCCACGTTGTAACACCTGATTCTAATGCGGCTGCTAGAGTTACCGCTTTGAATACAGACCCCGGAGGGGACGCAGCTAAAGCTTGATTACGCTCATCTGTCCCGGTAGCTTTAACATGATAAGGATCTAACCTAGGAACGGAAACCATTGCTAGAATATCCGCATTAGCAGCATCAAGAACTACCGCCGCCCCTTTAGAGATTCCGTATCTACTCAGGACAGATTGTACTAGCTGTTGGATATCTAAATCCAATGTTGTCGTTATCTGCAGTGGGAAGTGAGGGTTGTCAGGAGCTGTTATTCTTAGCCCAAGACCTTCTAAAGGTTTTCTCGTTGCGTCCGTAACCTGCATGACCTTCGTAGGTGCAACCCCTTGAATGAACCGATCTAATGATTTTTCTAACCCCGCGCCTCCAATGGCATTTGTGACATGCATATGATGGTTTAATAGCTGCTGACCATACTCCTCCCATAATCGCTCGGGGTGCTGGGAGATGTAACCAATAGCGTGAATGGGAGTCACTTCTTTCGGATAGCGATTGCGGTATGGAAGCACGGTAACACCTAGTAAATGTGAAAGCTCAACCGCTTTAATCTGCTTCTCCGTTAGGTTTATTGCCAGAGAGGAATGCTCCTCTTGCCATACACCAGGCTCCCTAAGCTCCTTAAACCAGTTATGCAGCCATAACGGCTCGACTCCAAGTGAATTGGCGAGTAATCGTACCTGCTCTTCTGAGCCCCTCGGCATACCGTTGCCTGGAAAAGCCGCTAAGCTTTGCACTGTTATACCTGTTAGTAAACGACCATTACGATCACGAAACTGTCCCCGTCCATTATCCAGTAGAAGCTCATCGGAGCGCTGCTGGATGGCACTTTGAGCAAGAGATTTGCTAGCTGCCTGCATCCCTCCTAAGCCAAGCTGAAGCCAAGCTAATCTTGCCCCTTCTATTCCGAATATAATGGCAAATAGCAGCAGCACATAAATGCCACGCATAGCCCATTCCCGATTCATGAGAATATAGCCCCTCTCTCTTACCTCTTTTCCTATTCATTATTTCCATAGTTGTTATAAAAAAAGCAGTAGACAGGGTATCTATCTCCCCTGCCTACTGCTTTTCTTCTACTTATGAAGATTAAGAAACGGTAAATCGGCTCAAAGACTCACGTAATTGGCCCGATACGGCTTCAAGTCTGCTAGAAAGCTGAACTAAGCCCTCGCTAATGTTCAACTGCTCGTTACTAAGCGATGCAACCTCTTCAGACGTAGCAGATGCTTCCTCTGCAACTGCGCTAACATTACTCATCGCTAGTGATAACGTCAACTGAGCATCTTCAAGATTACGAACCGAATCCGTTGCGGATTCAAGTCTATTAACAAAACCACCCATGTTGTCTTGGACAGTAATGAAAATTTGATTGGCTTCCCGAACAGATTCGATCTGCTCCTGGAATATAGGATAAGCCTCCGATAGCACATTTACCGTCTCGTCGATTTCGCGTGAAATATTCTCAACGATTCCGCCTACCACGCCAATCGATTGCCGAGATTGATCTGCCAGCTTACGAATCTCATCCGCAACAACCATGAAGCCTTTTCCTGCCGCTCCTGCTCTTGCGGCCTCAATTGTTGCATTCAAGGACAAAATATTAGTTTGCTTAGTCATATTGCCAAGCACATCAAGTATTTTGCGAATGGATTGTGTGCTGTCTTTCAGTTTGTCTACCTTTTCTACCATTGAGCGCGTCATTTCTTCCGTTTGACCCGTTTTCTCAGTCAAGCTTCCCATGTACAACGAGCCTTTACGACCTGCTTCCTCTACCTCACTGGCCGATTGTCCCATCTCCGCATTAGAATCAATAACAGACTGAACCTGAGAACCGATTTGAACGGTTAAATCCGTTCCCTTCTCAGACTCCACTGCAAGATTAGTAGCTCCATTGGCGATTTCCTCTGTAGCTATTGCAATTTCCTTAGCAGCATCAGCTGTTTTGCGTGAGGAATCCGTTAAAGCTGCTGCAGTTTCTAGAACCTCTTGAGCCGAAAGGTTAGTCTGACGAACGAGCTTCGTGATCTCCTCCATCATGCGGTTAAAGCTATCAGCAACTTGTCCAATTTCGTCTTTCTTACGGATTGTTGAACGAACGGTCAGATTCCCACTTTCCCCTTCATTCATCAGCGTCCGCAGCTGAGCAAGTGGTCTGCCGACTGAACGCATGACAATTAAGCCAATCCCGGCCGCAATAAGAGCAGCAACCAAAGACATTATCCAAGTGAGGTTGCTAATTGCTTTAGCATCCTTCACAAGTGTAGACACCGGAATATTGCCTATTACTTTCCATTTGTTATTATCAAGAATGCCCGCCGAGGTCAAAGTTTTCGTCCCATCAACCCGGATTGTTGAAGAGCCCTCATCACCAGGCAGCTCGTATTCGTATTTAGAGCCCCACTTTTTAATATCAGGTCCATAAACGATAGTTCCATCAGTCGAAACGATGTAGGAAGAGCTGCCTTCCCCGAATTGAACGGTTTTCATCTTTTCCTGAAGTACTTTCGCCTTCACTTCTAAAATCAAATAATAAGGCTTGCCTTGATTGAGCATTCTTCCCAAAGCAAAAGTAGGTGCGTTGCGGTTTCCATCCAAGCCCGATGGCATTGTAGGAGACCAAACAGCTTTACCATTACCCTCAGCTACAGCTTTAATAAACGGTAATTTGATAATGTCATCATTGCTAATCGCGCTGCCAGTCGTCATGAATTGACCTTTAAAGTCAGCTGGGATTAAAGTAATGGATTCATAGCTGGAATCAGCCATTGCAATTCCGCCCATTTTCTCTGTAAGCTGTCTTGACGTATCAAAAACCTCATAATCATCCTTCGAGATTGTTAAATTTGTTAGTAAGCTGAGAAACGAGTTATCAGTAATGAATTGCAAGGATTGTCTTTCATAGCCCTCTAGAAGCAATGATATCTTACCTGCTGTCTGCTCTGCAGTCGAACTGCTTGCATCTGCTACCTTACTCTGAATGATGGAACTGGATTTGGAATAAGAAAACCAGCCCAACGACAATACGCAAGCCAGTATACTACAAGAAATAAGTAAAAATAATTTCATACCGACGGAACGAATCGGATTTTCAAATTTCGTTTTCTTCAGCTGCCCACCAACGTTCTTAGAAATACGGCCCACCCCTTGTGATGCCTTCTTCAAATTCAACGCTTCCAATTGCTCACGCCACGATTTCTTCATCTGTTTAATACCCTCCGACTATGTAGTGACGACTGATTGGCGGCAAGAAAAAAACTTGCCGAATATCTCCATAAAGTATATATCGGTCGCTTAGCTGGCAACTATTACTTAATTGGAGAAAATTCGACAAGTTCTATTGAATTCCTCTAGTTTATATCAAAATAATTTAAGATAATCGTTTACGCATTAAATCTAGCGGTGACACTGGCTGTAATGTTGCGATACGTATTTTCTGTAGAGGGTGCCTAGCGACGGAAAGCGAATTTCCTTCTTCATCGGTTATTTCAGTTACCTGCTGGATAAACCGTCTACCTCCAGGTCCGAAAAACTCGACCTCCATTCCTGGTCGGAATGGGCTGCGCTGCTGGACGGTTGCGATTCCAGTAGCCTCATCGTAATCTGTCACAATCGCGGCAAAATCATAAGGCGCAGGCTTTTCCTCTGCCTCATAAATATGCTCCTCCGATCCTGGAACTGCATAAAAGAAGCCAGTATTCAGCGGCCTGTTCGCAGCCTTACCGATATCCTCCACCCACTCTGGGAGCAGTTCATACTCCTCAGGACTTTCCATATACGCATCAATGGCTTGTCGATACACATTTACGACGGACGCAACGTAATGAATGCTTTTCATCCGACCTTCGATCTTAAAGCTGTCTACGCCAGCCTCAATTAAATCGGGAATATGCTGAATCATACATAGATCCTTGGAGCCCATCGTAAATAAATTATCTCCCGGCTCCATGATGGATTGCTCATCGGCGTGGAGGTCGTATTTCCAACGGCAGGACTGACAGCAGCCCCCACGGTTGGAATCGCGATCCGTAAAATGATTGGACAACACACACCGTCCAGATACAGAAGAGCACATAGCCCCATGAATAAAAACCTCGAGCTCCACATCTACACGAGCTTTCATTTCCCTTATTTCGTTCATAGTAGCTTCCCTAGCAAGCACGACGCGGGGCAGTCCTTCTTCTTTCCAGAATTGCACAGCCTGCCAATTCATCGTCGACTGCTGAGTGCTTAGATGCACTTCAAGCTTAGGAGCCACCTGCTGTGCGAGCTCAACAATAGCTGGATCAGCTGCGATAATCGCAGCGATTCCGGCATCTTCAAGCTCCTTAAGGTAACTGGTTATTCCATCTAAATCCTCTTGGTGGGCATATATATTCGTAGCCACAAATACTTTCGCACCGTATTTAGCCGCGAATTCTACACCTTCACGCATTTCTTCGAAGCTGAAGTTGTCGGCATTCGACCGGAGACCATACTTCTGACCCCCGATATATACAGCATCAGCGCCGTAATGGACCGCGAACTTCAATTTCTCTAGACTTCCTGCAGGGGCTAGTAGCTCAGGCTTTGCTAACCGCTGTCTTTTCCCCGTCCCACGGGTCGCATTGTGCACTAGAGCTTGGCTCATTGTCGTGCCTCCTTACGAATATCGTTAATAAACCTGTTCCTTATACAAAAATCCGAACCCAAGCTCTCTCTCGGGATTTTGCAGCTTCTGAATGTCTGTTAGCCATTGCTGGTTAAATCGATACCCGTCAGAATTATCTTTCCACTGATCTAATGCTTTGCGATAGCTTCTAATAACAGTTTCATTATAATCATCCGACTTTAGGAGAGACTCGATGTACAAACTATCGACCCCCGCTTGGATAAGCTCTGGTAACGCCTCAATTAAGCATATATCATCTGGACTCATAACGTGGGTACCATTATTATCCTCATACACTGGAAACCGCTCATCCGGGCGCTCAGCCTCAACTAAAAACAACCCTTCGTCTACGCCTCTGCGAACTAATGAGACTTCGCGTCCTAGATGATCTAAGTAGCTCTGCACAAGATTTCTCTGAGAATGATAAATATTCGTCGCCCCGTGAACCTGAACTTGAATTTCCATTCCAGCCTTGCTCTTAAAATCAATAATTTCTTCCTCGTTGAGTTCCCTCGCTACGACTGCGCGTGCTGCTCCCCGTCGTCCCCAATACGAAGCCGCTGCAGAGTTGGTTCCTGTCATCTCTGCATTCCAATGCAAGGTCATATTCGGTGCAAATTGTCTTATGTTTAATAACACAGCTGGATCTCCGAATACGACAGCATCAGCATGGGCTTCATTAGCCAAGGTAATATACTCCGGCAATAAGGGTAGCTCGTCGTTGCGAAAAAGCTTATTCATATTTACATAAGCTTTCGCACCTAATCGATGGGCAGCTGCGATTGCTTCCTTCAGATTGATATCAGTGATGTCTCCCGGCTGTCTCATACCAAACCGAGATTCACCCACTAGCACGGCTGAAGCTCCTGCTTTAATGTACCGTTCTATTTGCTCTATTGAACCAACGGATACGAGCAATTCAGGTATTAGGGCTGTAATGGATACACACCTCCAGGAAGTCTTCGACCCGGCGCCCTTTATACAAAGCACATGATTAAGTGCATTGCATAAGCTCGCCGGGCCGGAGCGCGTCATCGTCTATCAAACGCGTCTTTATTATTTTTTGACGTTTTTCTCACTTAAAGTAATATTTTTTTGATGCTGCTTGTACGTTACAGCGAATAGATGACTATTTGTTCCGTCTTTTTTCGTAACGTAGTAGAAGTAATCCGTTTTCTCCGGGTACAACGCTGCTTCGATTGATTTCAAGCTCGGGCTGGCAATCGGTCCTGGAGGTAGTCCCTGATTTACGTAAGTATTGTACGGGCTGTTCACCTTGAGATCAGCATTTAACAGTCGTTCCTTCTGCTTATCAAGCAAATATTGAATCGTAGCGTCGATTTGCAAAGGCATTTTCTTCTTCAGACGATTCTGAATAACGCTTGCGACGATCGGACGCTCCTCATCAATAACGACCTCTCGCTCCACTAAGGAAGCAATCGTCAACAGCTGATGAACGGTAAGTCCACGTTCCTCTAAGACGATCTGCCAATCCTCTGGCAACTGATCAAGCTTGTGATCAAGCTCTGAGAGCATACGATTGATAAGGTCGACTTCGGTGCTACCACTCTTCATCTCATACGTTTCCGGGAATAAATATCCTTCTAACGGAAACCTTAGGCTGTTATCGGATGGTAAATTTTTAGTCCATAAGGAGCCAGTTAATTGTTGTGGCTTTCCAGCTGCTTCTATAAACTTAGCCTTGTCTATACCCGCTATATCCGCAAGCCTTGTCGCGATTTGCTGTACCGTAAAACCTTCTGGTATCGTAAATCGGATTGTAGCCCCTGCAATAATGTCACCATTATTCAGTTTTGTGACGATTTCATCTCGGGTCAGGCCTGGCGTAAGCTCATAAACTCCTGCTTGGAATTTCGAGCCTTCACCCTGCATCTTGAGCCAAACGCTAAAAAGAAAAGAACTTCGTATAAGTCCATTTTGCTCTAGCTCTTCCGCAACCTTCTGAGCACGCATGCCGCTGCTTATCGTTATTTTTACCGGCGTAGCGGATGCTGCAGGCGCTCTAAGACCATTCCATAAATATAACAAAACTCCCACCAAAACAGACAATACTAATCCTGAAGCGATTAGAAAGGACCATAGCAATACCCGAGGCTTACGACGGCGGACGGCAGGAAAGCTCTGTGTACGTGCAGTTTCAACCGGCTCCTCTGGAGTACGCTTACTCGATGAACGCATAGGAGTCGAATTCGACAGTCTACCGCCTGGTGGAATGCTTGATTCCGTAGCTGCAGCTGTTTCGCCTGTTCCCTTCTCCTTGCTCTCATCGTCCGTTATCTTATTGCCGTATATGGATTTCCAACCTTGTGATGTCGGCTCATCATCTCTGTCCACGCCTTTTCCCCTCCAGCAAGCCCCGTATTCGTAAAAAAGAGCGGTCGCCCGCTCCCTTGTCACTCATACTTAAGGCTGGTCGTCACTGCCAAACTGAGAATCGTCGAAAGCTTCGGCAACGAGCTCCCATTCTTCTTCATCCGAAATCGTTTCAAGCTGAACATCTCCGCTTGTGTCCCCGATTACTCGAAACACTTCGAAATCATCGTCTTGCTTCATAGCTTCCGATTGCAGAATAACATAATCTCTGCCATTCACGGTTAGCTCGGACAGTATGTGATAAGACTGAGCCGTGCCATCCTCGCCATGTAGCTCAACTTGATCTCCAAATGCTTGTCGTAATGCTGATAGCTCACTTGGAGCTTTATTATTGTGTGGCATTTAGAATTAACCTCCCGAAGCCTTGCTTTGCCGTATGTTCGGCTTAGCCTTTATTTTCTTCAGCTGCGTCGAACTCACCAATTAAGGTATTGAAGGTTTCTTCTACCATGTCCCACTCTGCTTGATCCTCAATAGGGAACAATTTGATTTCTTCATTCTCTTCCTCATAACGGAAAGCAAACACCTCTTGCTCTTCATCGCCATCCTCTTCTGCAGGGACAACCATTAAGTATTTGCGATCCGTACCGTCGTCTAATTCAAAACGCATGATGACTTCAAATGCTTCATCATTACCCTCATCATCCGCGATATAAATAATTTCTGCTTCTTCTTCGTTGTTAATCAAGTCTGTCATGACCATTCCTCATTTCGATATTGAATCAAGATAGCTTTGCAATAATATTGCGGCTGCCATCTTGTCGATGACTTTCTTACGCTTCGCTCTGCTAACATCAGCTTCAAGTAATGTACGCTCCGCAGATACTGTCGTCAACCTCTCATCCCACATATTAACGGGTAAGGATAGTTTCTGCTTCAGTTGATCTGCGAATTCGATACAATTTTCCCCACTTGGGCCGATCGAACCATTCATGTTCTTAGGTAAACCCACAACAATACTCTCTACTTCATATTCTTTGACTAATTCGGCAATACGAACCATAGGATCTTTAACAATCTTCTGATCGATAACCTCTGTACCCTGAGCAGTCCACCCGAATAAATCGCTCATGGCAACACCGATCCGTCTTTCCCCATAGTCCAAACCCATAATTCTCATGGGCTATCGATTCTGCTGAAGATAGAAACGAACGAGTTCTTCAATTAATTCGTCACGTTCCTTCTTGCGAATCAGACTGCGCGCATTATTGTGACGGGGGATAAAGGCCGGGTCGCCAGAAAGCAGATAGCCGACGATCTGGTTGATAGGATGGTACTCTTTCTCCACCAAAGCATCGTGCACAGTAAATAATATGTCGCGTGACGAAACTTCCTGGGGATCCGCAACGACGTTAAACTTGACCGTATGGTCCAGATGGTTATTGTCCGATGAGCTCATCTCTATAGCACCTCGTTTTCGCTGACCAACTTTAAGACACTTACATTTATAATAACATATTCTAAGGTGGACAGGAAATTACTGCCTACCCACCATCAATAGTTTAACACTATTTCCCTGAGACCTGAGCTAGAACTAGCTGCTCAACAGCTGCTAATGCCTCAGATAATTTGGATGGATCTTTGCCGCCTGCTTGAGCCAGCTCTGGCTTACCGCCGCCACCGCCTCCGCAAATAGCTGCGACTTCTTTAATGAGCTTGCCCGCGTGCAATCCTTGTGGAACTAGATCAGAAGTTACAGCAACAACAAAATTCACCTTGTCCTCAGAAGCAGCGCCAAGTACGAGAACTGCTGAGCCGAGCTTTAGCTTGAGCTCGTCGGCAATGCCACGAAGCACGTCCATATTTCCTGCTTGGACCTGCGTAGCCAAAAGAGTAACTCCTCCAACCGTTTTAGCTGCTGAAACAAGATCTGCTGCCTCTAAACGGCTAAGCTTGCCTTGAAGAGACTCATTGTCCCGCTGAAGCTGGCGAACCTCGCCCTGAACAGATTCGACACGCTTAGCAACATCATTAACTCCGCATTTTAACTGGGCAGCTGCATTCTTTAAGATGCTAATTTGATCATCCAGGTAATTATAAGCATTGCGACCTGTTACAGCTTCAATACGGCGAACACCAGAGCCGATTCCGCCTTCGCTTACTAGCTTAAACAGTCCAATCTGTGAGGTATTGGTGACATGACAGCCTCCGCAGAGCTCTAGACTATAATTGCCGACTCGAACTACCCGAACAATATCTCCGTATTTCTCACCGAACAATGCCATTGCTCCAAGCGCTTTGGCCTCTGCAATAGGCTTAAAGCCTATATCGAGCTCAGTTCCAATCCAAATTTGTTCATTAACGCGTCGTTCCACGTCCGCTAGCTCTTCGGCAGTAATCGCACCGAAGTGCGAGAAGTCAAAACGGAGTCTTTCAGGGTCCACGAGAGAGCCTGCTTGGTTAACATGCTCACCTAGAACGTCCTTCAATGCTCTGTGTAGCAAATGAGTGGCTGTGTGGTTACGGACGATGGCGCCGCGATCCGAAGCATCAACCGTAGCTGTCAATGTATCACCGACACGCAGCACTCCTCCTGTTACAAGCACCTGATGAACAGGCTGTCCATGCGGTGCCTTGCTCATTCCGCTAACCTCGGCATTAAGGTCTTTACCGATTAACACTCCACGGTCGCTAACCTGTCCGCCGCTCTCCGCATAGAACGGAGTACGATCGAGCACAACGAATACCTTCTGGTCTACGCCTGCAGATTCGACGAACTCATTATCCGCCACAATAGCAATAACGCGAGCCTCAGCAGTTAATCCATCGTAACCGACAAATTCACTTTTATCTGTATAGTCAGCCAAAGGTCCGCCTTGCACCTTCATGCTGTCAGTTTCCTGACGCGTAGAACGACCACGGTCCCGTTGCTCCTGCATCGCAGCATCAAAGCCTTCACGGTCGACTGTCATTCCTTGCTCCGTAGCGTAATCTTCAGTTAAATCAAATGGGAAGCCATATGTGTCATACAGCTTGAAGGCATCCCTACCTTCAATTGCAGTAAGTCCCTCGGCACGTGCCTTCTTGCATAAGTCAGCCAGTATCCCCAGCCCATCTGTTAAGGTTTCGTGGAAACGCTCTTCCTCTGTACGAATAACCTTCTCAATAAATTCACGTTTTTCAACAACTTCAGGGTAGTAGCTCCCCATAACTTCACCAACTGTTGCAGTAAGCTCCCAAAGGAACGGACGATCAATACCAATGACCTTACCGTAACGAACAGCGCGACGAAGCAGACGGCGAATAACATAGCCACGTCCATCGTTGGAAGGAGATACTCCATCACCTACAGAGAAAGCTACTGTACGAATATGGTCTGCTATAACCTTAAGAGCTACATCGTGCTCCTCATTTACTTTATATTTCACACCCGCAATGCCACTAGCGCGTTCAATCAACGGTATGAACAAGTCCGTATCGAAGTTAGAATCTACATCCTGCAAGATGGATGCGAACCTTTCAAGTCCAGCTCCAGTATCGATATTCTTATTCGGAAGCGGAGTATAGCTACCGTCTTTGTTGTGATTAAATTCAGAGAAAACAACATTCCATACTTCAAGGAACCGCTCGTTCTCTCCGCCTGTCGTACAATCTGGATCGGAAAGGCTTCCATACTTGTCTCCACGATCATAGAAAATTTCTGTACACGGTCCGCATGGGCCTTCGCCAATATCCCAGAAGTTGTCCTGCAGCTTAACGATTCTCTCAGATGGCAGACCAATCTTCTCGTTCCATATCCGGTAAGCATCTTGATCCTCAGGATATACCGTTACAGAAAGCTTCTCTGGGTCAAAGCCGATCCATTGAGGGCTTGTCAGAAATTCCCACGCCCAAGTAATAGCTTCTTCCTTAAAATAATCACCTATGGAGAAATTGCCGAGCATCTCAAAAAAGGTATGGTGCCGACGAGTTTTACCAACATTCTCAATATCATTCGTACGAATACACTTCTGAGAGTTCGTGATTCTTGGATTTTCTGGAACGACTCTTCCGTCAAAATAAGCTTTAAGCGGTGCCATTCCTGCATTAATCCATAACAAGGACGGATCGTTATGCGGAACTAGCGGTGCGCTTGGTTCGATTCTATGACCTTTGCTTTCGAAGAACGCCAGCCATTTGCTGCGTATTTCTGCTGCCTTCATTGGTTTCATTAGGAATCCTCCTTAAATAACTAAAAAAATCGCCCCTGAAATCAGGGACGAATAGCTTCGCGGTACCACCCTGGTTATTGTACTCATGGTGAATACAATCTCCTCTTTACCGGGATAACGGCCCTAGCCGACGGATTTCAATCCGCACTCCGAAACCAGCTTCCCTCGCCCTTCGCAACGAAGATTTTCTCAGCCAAGCCGTTAATATTCCCCATTAGTAGGAGTTCGGCTTGAAATCTTCTCTCTGGTCATGCGGTCTACAAGGTACTATTGTCTCGTCAACGTGTTCCAATATGATGAATATATAGATTATAGTCAACGGCTTTCCGCGCTGTCAAACGGTTTTTCTGTGAATGTAGTAGGCAGACACATGCTGAACGACAACCTTCATAGCCGCATAGAAGGGAACAGCGAGTATCATCCCTGCAATTCCTGCAAGCTGCCCTCCGATAAGCAGTACCAAAATAATCGTGAGTGGATGCATTCTCATGGACTTACCGACAACCTGCGGACTTATTACATTACTCTCTAGATTTTGGCAGATCATGTTGACAATAATGACCATCAGCACCATTTTCCAAGATATCGTTGTCGCCATCAGCAATGCGGGCAGTGCTCCAAAAAATGGTCCTAAATACGGAATAATATCAAACAACGAAACAAACCCAGCCATCAGCAAAGGATAAGGCATACCGATAATAAGATAACCGATGTATGCTAGCACTCCAATGCATAAGGAAACAATAAGCTGTCCACGTATGTAGCTGCCTAAGGCTGTATCTATGTCCTTCATTAGCCTAATCGCATGCTTGCGGCTCGCTCGTGGGACATACTGCAGTGCTGCTCGTTCAAAAACGTTCAAATCCTTCATCATGTAAAAGGCTAGAAAAGGAACAATCATCAAAATAAACAGCACGTTAACGACAGCGCCTAGATTGTTTAGAAAATCCGCTATACGTTTCTCCACCTGTTTTTCCAAGCTGCTAATCGAGCTATTGATTCCATCTCGAACGCTCTCAGGTAGCACATTATTATTGTTGAAATGATCAACAATGCTTTGCGCTCTCATCGTTAGATCGGGCATATGCTCACTTAATTCCTCAACTTGATTCATAAACATCGGAATAACATTCATCAGAATGACGACTGAAACCGATATAAATACAGCGTATATAAGTAACACAGCAGCTGTCCGAGGAACCTTGCGATCATGCAGCAGGTTGACGATAGGATTGAGCAAATAAGAAATGATCATCGCCACAAGGAACGGCGCCAGGACTGCCTTCAGAAAGTCATAGACGGATAAAAGCATCGGTCGCACTAGCACCACAAGGAACAATACGAACAAGCAAAGTATGGTGTATATAAGCACAGTAAACAAGCGGCTCTCAGTAAACCTGCCCATTGTTCCACCTCCAGGTTAACCTCACCCAACTTAAAGCGTTCTTGTTCAGTATATGTACTTGTCCGAATCGGTAAACCATAGAAAAACAAAAAAGCACCCTAATTCTCCACTTGGAGTATCAGAGTGCCTCATATTAAAGCTAAAATCACATTCCGTTCGCATGAATCTGTTCCACTGGCATCGGATCTTCGAAGAACAAATCGTCAAGAGAGCTTAACGTCCCGTCTTCCTCTACTTGATATACCGACATTTTTTCGCCGTTAACCGTCAATTCAATAAAACAGCTCCAGCAATAAAATTGATGGGAACCAATCTTCCCTATGTCTTTAGAACTGCAATTCGGGCATCTCATCCGTCTTCACCTGTCACTTTCCGCGTATGGTTTCTCGAAGTATCCGCTCGCAAGAAGCAGGTACCAGAATGGCGTCCTCGCCCAAGGTCATATTCTCGGCATCTGGCAGAAACAGCTTCCGCCTTCCCTCGAACACGTCCGCGAGAAATCCGTCCGTCAACTCGTATCCTATTATTTGTGTACCCTCGAACGGTCTAATGTAAACGTCCGACACTTCACCTAAATGTTGTCCTTCAATCGTGTAGACAGGCATATCCTTCAACCGAATGACTCCGGTATGAAATGTCCGCAGCAGTTGTTTGTTATCTTTAGTCACAATGACTGAACTGTTGCGAATCAACAGGGCATCCTCACCGCAATGAAGAATATGTTCCCAATAGACGATCTTGGGAATTTTACGAATTCCGATTCTGGCATATGTGTCTAGAATAACACCTACCAGCTTCCAAAACTCATCAAACCATAAATCTTTGATTTTCCCAATGCATTTGCCGTTTTCGAGCAGCACCGGTAAACCGAGAATCCGTTGCACCTGGATCATAACCGGGCTCCTAGCAATTTCAACGCCTACTATCTATTACGTAAACGCGCCGAAATGGTTGCAGTTATTTTAGCCGTTTTATCGGCTTCTTCTCTAGTATTACCCAAACCGAAGCTAAATCGTACGGCGGATAACAATCTTTCAGAAGAAAAGTTCATTGCCGATAAAACATGCGAGGGTTTTAAGGAGCCCGAAGTACAAGCAGATCCCCCAGAAGCCGCTACGCCTTCAAGATCAAGATTCATTAGCATGCTCTCCGAGGAAAGTCCAATAAAGCTCACATTCAGAATATGCGGGAGACGATACTCCAAATGCCCGTTGAGCACGAAATGATCTGCTCCTAGTTGCTCTGCTAATCCTTCTAGCAGGGCGGTCCGCATCATCTCAGCATGCTCTCGCCTTATCTGAAGCTTCTCGCTTGCTAATTGTGCCGCTTTAGCGAAGGCAACAATTCCAGCAACATTCTCGGTTCCAGCTCTTCGATTGCGCTCCTGAGAGCCTCCGAATAGCATAGGCTGGTACGGTGAGCCTTTGCGGATATATAACAAGCCAACACCTTGAGGCCCGTTGATTTTGTGAGCGGATAAACTGAGAAAATCAATAGGGAGCTGCCCTAAATCAAAAGGAGTGTAACCAAATGCCTGTACAGCATCCACATGCATTAAAGCTTTATGCTTGCGAGCCCATTCGCCGATTTCGGCAATCGGCTGTAGTGTTCCAGTTTCATTATTGCCAGCCATAATGCTTACAACAGCTGTTGTGTCATTAATGGCAGCCTTCGCGTCCTCTAATGCAACACGACCAAACTCATCGACAGGCAATACCGTCAGAGAGAAGCCTTGTGCCTCTAACTGACGGCAAGCGTGCAATACGGCGTGATGTTCAACTGCCGTTGTTACAATACCTTTTCTTCCTCGCTTGAGCTGCGCGTGGGCTGCTCCGAACAATGCGGAATTATCGCTTTCCGTTCCACTTCCAGTGAACACAATCTCAGAAGCCTGGCAATTCAGTATTTCTGCAAAGCAATCTCTAGCTGCGGCAATCTGCTCTCTTGCTGATCGCCCTAGAGCGTGCAAGCTTGAGGGGTTTCCCGGACCATTATTTGCCGCAGCAACATATGCACTAATAACTTCTGGATCCATAGCTGTCGTTGCTGCGTGATCGAAATAAATGGATGTCATGCCTGCACCTTCTTCTAAATGTAAAACATGTAATTATCCAGCTTGTCCGCGCCTTTAAAATGAATCAAATCACTGAGAGTCGTGGAATCAAGAACCCCTGCGATGCTATCACGGATACGTAACCACAAGTCCCGTTTCGCCGGATCGTCCTCTTCTGTGAAATCGACTGGGCTGATCGGCCCTTCAAGTATCCGAATAACATCTCCCGAAGAAATCGTATCCGGCTCCTTCGACAGAATATACCCGCCGTATGCTCCTCTTACACTCTTTACGAGTCCAGCATTACGTAATGGAGCAATCAATTGCTCGAGATAGTGCTCAGATAGGTTATTCTTTTCTGCGATGCTTTTTAATGAGATCGGCCCTTCGCCGAATTTAGCCGCAAGTTCCATCATGATCGTTAAGCCATAGCGGCCTTTCGTCGAAATTTTCAAGATAACACCTGCTTTCATGCTATTTGTTATAATTTAGCTACTATTTGTGACTTACAAACATTGTTAAATAGGGGGTATCCCCATATTAAATCTATGTTATCACATCTATATCCTTTTTGGTCAAAAAAAACATGACATATTCATGAAAGGTATAACTAGAGTGAGAAATAACTTCTAATATGCTAAAATGGGAAGCGCAATGGGATCTGTAAGCAGTAAGGAGAGATGAACTATGGAAAGTCTTAATCAAGCCTTGCCCTCACAAGAAGAAAGATTTAAAGATCCATCCAAGGTCCGTGTCGTCGTTGGCATGTCAGGCGGAGTGGACTCTTCTGTTACGGCACTGCTTCTGAAGCAGCAAGGCTATGATGTAATTGGAGTATTCATGAAAAATTGGGACGATACGGATGAATTCGGCGTATGTACCGCGGAGGAAGATGCCGAGGATGTACGACGGGTTTGCAACCAAATCGGAATCCCTTATTATACAGTCAATTTCGAAGAGGAATATCGCGACAAGGTATTTGAATATTTCCTTGAGGAATATCGCCGTGGAAGAACTCCAAATCCCGATGTCATGTGCAATCGTGAAATTAAGTTCGGCGAATTTTTACAAAAAGCGTTGGATTTAGGTGCAGAGGTTATCGCAACTGGTCATTATGCCCGAGTAGATTTCCGCGATGGTAAATATTCTCTGTTACGTGGTGTTGATTCAAATAAGGATCAATCCTATTTCCTCCACGCGCTTAATCAGTCACAGCTATCGCACGCTATGTTTCCAATAGGTCACCTTAATAAGCCAGATGTCCGCAAAATTGCAGAAGCTGCAGGCTTGGCAACAGCTACCAAACGCGACAGCACAGGCGTCTGCTTCATTGGCGAGCGTAACTTCAAGGAATTCCTCAGTCAATATTTACCAGCTAAGCCCGGCAATATGGTTGATATTGCTTCTGGAGAGGTCAAAGGCCGGCATGACGGGCTTATGTACTACACCCTAGGACAAAGACAGGGTTTAGGAATTGGTGGATCTGGAAGCGGCGAGCCTTGGTTTGTGGTGAACAAGGATTTAGAAAGCAATACCCTGTATGTCGTGCAAGGAGATGCGCACGTAAGTCTATATTCCATTAGTTTAACGGCAACCGAAGTCAACTGGATTAGCCCTGAAGTGCCAACGACTCCCGTAAGGTGCACAGCTAAATTCCGTTATCGCCAGCAGGATCAAGGCGTTACTCTGACTCCTCAGGGAGATGGTGTTTACCAAGTCACCTTCGACACTCCACAGAAAGCCATTACACCCGGTCAGGCAGTCGTGTTCTACCAAGATGAAACCTGCCTCGGAGGCGGTACCATCGATAAGGTCCAGATGCTGGAGCCCGCTAAAGCTACTGCTTCAAGCTAATAATAGACATAAAGAGAGACCGCGGCGAATTAGCTGCGGTCTCTCTTTATGTGCTATAGCTAAATGTTGAGAAGAACTCAAGGCATTATCCCAATCGGCTCATCTCATCGTCACTGATCTCAAAGTTATGGTAGACGTCCTGAACATCGTCATTATCCTCGAAAGCGTCCATCATTCTAAGCAGCTTGTCCGCATTGTCTCCATCAGCAGCTACTGTATTTTGAGGCAACCAACGTACGCCCGCTGTTTCAAAGGTGTAGCCTGCCGCTTCAAGCTTGCCCTTCACAGAATCGAAGTCTTCAGGTGCAGTAATGACCTCGAAGCTCTCTTCACCGCTAACGACATCCTCCGCGCCAGCCTCCACAGCCTCCATCATGAAGCCGTCCTCGTCAATCTCATTGTCCTCGTCTCGCAAGACGACTAACAAGCCCTTCTGATCGAACATATATGCGACACAGCCGGACTCCCCTAGATTCCCACCGCGTTTGCCAAATATAGAACGAACATCCGCTGCTGTACGATTACGATTGTCGGTTAGACACTTGACCATAATCGCTACACCACCAGGACCATATCCTTCATATAGTACGTCCTCATAATCGACGCTATCGGCTCCACCAGCCGCTTTTTTAATCGCTCTTTCAATATTATCTGCCGGCATTTGGATCGCACGAGCATTAGCAATCGCTGTTTTGAGACCATAATTGGCATCAGGGTTTGTTCCGCCCCTCCTAGCCTGCACATAAATATCACGAGCCAGCTTAACAAAACGATTGTTTTTAGCTTGATCCGCTTTGCCTTTACGGCCAGCAAAAAGCTTAAATTTTGGCATAACAATTTACCCCCGTGAGACATTAGTATCAATAAATTCTAGAAATAGTGTACCATTTCGCCGCTGGCATGGTCAAAGGTATTGACGAGAAAGACCCCCAGCCTTAGCCAGAGGTCTCGTTGTTTGTTCAAGTATAACACTTACGCCAATTTCACAAGTCTTAGCAAGGAGCTTGGGACTGGAACAAAAGGCAAATCGGTTGGTAAAAATTCAGCTTCTACGAAATCACCAAGCTCTGTTAGTATTTCCGGAATAAAAGCGCATGGCTCCCATTTCAGTGTAACAAGAGGATATATTCTTAGCTCGCCGCCAGGCTTAAGCACACGAAGCATCTCCTTGATGGAGGCTGTGTGAAAAGGTACCCCGAACGAATCGGCATATAAAAATAAAAAGTGACTGCAAAAAATCCGTTCAAAGCTATTATCTTCAAAAGGCAGATGAGGTAAAGATGCGGATAAATATCTCGTCCGTGCATCCTCTCTGCGGAAATCCTCGTTAAACAAGGTTAAGGAACGCTCTCGTATATTTCGGTGCTGCTCAGGTGAACCGTAGAAGCTCCAATCGTAAGCTCCGGCATTAGCGGCAATTTTCGCAGATGAAACCGCAATTTCCTCGTATGCCTTTGTAATGACTTCCTCAGTCACTCCCTCATAAAAAGGGTCAACGGCAACCGCAGGCACTCCCCTTGCAATCAGATGTGCAGTAAAGGAAGATGCTCCTCCTGCAACATCTAACACCGGACCACCCATTAATTCCGCATCCGACAGCTTAAACATCGCACAATACTCTTCATACGAACGGCAGGTTGATGCCACCCCTGTTTGCGGGTAGCCAGCTAATCCTTCTTTTTTTCCCATCTTCTTTTCTCCTCTCAGCTCATCCTTCTCGTCTCTTCTCAGCTCGTCTTCTCTTCTTCATTCACTCTTGTGAATTCCCATTAGAATCCCATATGCACTCTTAACTGTCAACCTCTAATTTCCATCACTACGTTGATTTCTCCGGCTATCTTCTCTATGATGAGAAAAACGGCAATAACTGCCCAGATCAGGAGACTCCCATGTTCACTAAACATACTGTCTATAAGCACGACAACTTTAATATGCTAACTGTAGAGGTTCAAGGAAAAACACTTGTCGTCCGTGAAATATCAGATCAGTGGGGTGAGGTTTGTCATAAATTCCTTAGCCGCCCCCAATTGATGGATTGGGCAGAAAAAAGATTTCTACCCATTGACTTCCCAGATGGCGAAGAAGGCTTACGCCTAACAATGGAAAAGCTGAAAGAAATTTAATTCTGTTAAAAGGAAACGAGGCTCCGCTCGATGATGACCGAAACGAATATTATTTTTATCATATCTTCATTTGGTTTGGCTGTTGTACTTATTATGTCGCGTGAGCGGATTCCTCAAGCCATGCGTAGACCAATGGCTATTATATCTATTGGTCTTGTGATTTTCGCCTTTTTCCTCATTGTTTATAGCTTCTTCCGAGCGGGTGCCTAACGTTAGGAAGAACTGATAAACACGGCTGGAAAGGACATACTATTCCGGTAACTCATTCCGTTTCCGGAGGTACGTATGAAGCCGAGTATTTTACCGCTTGCCGCCTCTATGGTGGCCATTTCCTTGCTATGTACAACAACAAATACTAGCACTGTTAAGGCAACAATCAATAAAGCTAGCACTGTAGCAGATGCTACCCATGACACTTTACCCAGGAGGTTGATCTCGCCCATGAAAGAAGTAGCCAAAAGATCCGAAACCCCAAAGGAATTCCGTTGGAAGCTGGAAGACCTGTACCCTAATCAAGCCGCATGGGATGCAGAATTTAAGCGTGTAAAAGGACAAATTAGTGAAATAACTAGCTTTCAGGGCAAGCTCAAGGACGCTGAATCCATCGCTCGTTGCTTTGCCTTGGAGGATGATGTTTCCCTCTTAACGGAAAGACTTTATGTGTATGCAAACATGCGCCATCATGAGGATACTGCGGAGGCATCTTTTCAGGCATTGTCCGATAAATCAAAGAAAATCAGTGTCGAGATTGGCGAAGCCCTTTCCTTTATTACACCTGAAATTCTCAGCCTGTCCGAAGAACAGCTAACTGGACTTATTGCCGATCCTGCTCTTGCCAAATACAAGCGCACTCTGGAAGAGATGCTTCGTCAGAAGCCACATATTTTGTCCAAAAATGAAGAGTCGCTGCTTGCTCAAGCAGGCAACCTCTCTCAAGCGCCAGGTACAATTTTCGGAATGCTCAACAATGCAGACCTGAAATTTCCGAAGGTAAAAAATGAAAAAGGCGAGGAAGTTGAGCTTACACACGGCCGGTATGTTCAATTTCTGGAGAGCAAAAACCAAACTGTACGACGCGATGCATTTAAGGCGATGTACGATACCTACGGCAAATGGCGGAATACGCTAGCTTCCACATTAAACGCTAACGTAACCAAGAACCTTTTTTATGCCAAGGCACGTCATTATCCTTCCGCTCTGGAAATGTCACTGTATGGCGACAATATTTCGCAATCGGTCTATGACAATCTCATTTCCACCATTCATGAATATTTGCCGTTAATGCATAGGTATATGGATTTGCGCAAAAAGCTGCTGAAGCTGGACGAATTACATATGTATGATCTTTTTGCTCCTCTTGTCGATGAATTCGATATGGAAATTTCGTACGAGGAAGCGAAATCGAAAGTGTATGAAAGTCTTGCGCCGCTTGGTGAAGACTATCGTAAGGAGCTTCAGAAGGGCTTCGACAACGGCTGGATCGACATCTATGAAAATGAAGGCAAACGGAGCGGAGCTTATAGCTGGGGAGCTTTCGGAACCCATCCCTACGTTCTGCTCAACCATAACGATAACCTGAACAGTATGTTTACGTTGACGCATGAGATGGGGCATGCGCTGCATTCCCACTACTCGGATACCAACAACGATTATCGCGACGCACAGTACACTATTTTCCTTGCAGAAGTTGCATCGACGCTGAACGAGGCGTTGCTGATGAATAATCTGTTGGAAAATTCCACAGATGCTAAAGAAAAAATGTACCTGCTCACCTACTATGCGGATCAATTCCGGACGACGGTATTCCGTCAAACAATGTTCGCAGAGTTCGAGAAAATCATCCACGAAAAAGCGGAAAACGGAGAAGCACTGACACCTCAGGAGCTGAGCTCCATCTACTATGATCTGAATGTCAGCTATTACGGTAAAGGCATGGTTGTAGATAAGGACATTGAAATGGAATGGGCGCGTATACCTCATTTCTACAACAGCTTCTATGTTTACAAATATGCAACTGGTTTCTCCGCAGCAACGAGCTTCGCCAAGCAAATTCTTGATGAAGGAAAGCCAGCTGTCGATCGCTATCTTGGTTTCCTTAAGAGCGGTGGCAAAGACTACTCCATTAATATCTTGAAAAAGGCTGGAGTAGACATGTCAACGCCTGAGCCAATTCGCCAAGCGATGAGTGTATTCGAAGGGTTAATTAAAGAGATGGAAGAGCTGACAAGCAAATAAGAGTCGGATTTACCTGGGCAATAATGGTTTGGAGCCCTCTCTGGGCTTCTAGCGTCTCGTTAGCGGGGTTTGAGGTATAGTTAGCCTCTTGATGGTTGAGTTGGCTAACTGCCGCTAATTTAGGCGCTGTCGGGCTCACGAGGCGGCACACCAATATTCAAATCTACGAAAAAAAACTGAGGCGCTTATATGCGACCTCAGTTTTTTTCGTTGATGCCGGAGTTGTGCGGCGGGGCCGACTAATTGCTGCTTTCGAGGCACGCTTGATGCGGAGTTGCGCGGTGAGACCGACTTATTGCTGCCACCTTGGCACGCATGGTGCAGAGTTGCGCGGCGTCGACGACTAATTACCGCTACTGTGGCACGTTTGATGCCGAGTTACGCGGCGACTCCGACTAATTACTACTACCGAGGCACGCTTGATGCGGAGTTGCGCGGTGACGACGACTAATTGTTACTACTGTGGCACGTTTGATGCCGAGTTACGCGGCGTCGACCATTAGCATTGCATGAAATGAAAAACCACTTGTCACTCCTCGCAAACGGCCGGTAATGGTTTACTGAATTTTCTGAAATTTAATTTGTCGCTCAAAACGAAAAAACGGCAGGGACTCTAACAGAAGAGAGTGATGTCCACAAATTTACACTATTGTACTTTTCAGGAGATTGGGTCGTACGTCAAGTCGTCCAGGTGGTCGCATTCGCCACTTTCGTATTGTAATTGAGTTTCTTTAAACAGTCGTTCTGCTTTTGACTTTTGCCTGCCTCCAGACTTTTGCTTTGGTGGTCGAAACAGCAACTTTACGAAGTGTGTGAGGTTTTCGTGCCAACACATTCGAATACTTTTCGTTAATTCCCAAAGCGTACCTCCGTAGTGAAGCTCATCTCGTGTAAGCAGGACCAAGCAATAAGCGATTAGCGCTGCATAGATCTGATTGTACACCGCATTTCTGCTCGTTCCGTAGAAGCGCTTCACATGCAAGTGTTGTTTAATCCACTTGAAAAAGATCTCGATCTGCCACCGATTACGATAAATATCGGCGATCTCTTCCACACTCAGTTCAAAATCATTGGTGCAAATGAGCACTTGTTCGCCCTTTTCGTCGAAGCATGTGATCAATCTGAGCGGATTTTTCATTTTGTATGCCGAAACGTCGCTACCGAGCAGAACCGTTGCATCACCTACATTGGCGTCAGATGCCACAGCGCGTTCTTCCAACACTTTCATGCATGCGCTTTGTCTCAGTCGGGTGACGAACCGAATGCCGTTGTTGCAGTAGGCATCAAACTTTTTATAGTCGACGTAACCGCGATCGAAGATATTCAGTACCTCTTTATCCGCAGAGACTAACTCACCCATGTATTTTCGCTCATGCACGTTTCCGCTGGTTAAAACGACCTTTTCAGGAAAGGAAGCGGCGTCCGAATGAATGAATCTAAGGTGCAGTCTGACCCCAGCTTTTTTCTTCGAGTACGTCGCCCATCGATACTTCGACAAGCACATCGTAATGGTAGATGCGTCTACGAGATTAAGCGCACGGAGCTTCTGGGTCGTTTTCGCCGAACCGAATTTTTGGGTCGCTTGCCCTGCGATGTGGCCAAACACATAAGCGAGAAACGAGTGATCTAAGTCGCGCCATTTGCGAGAGAGCTGCGCCGTACTAATGGAGGAGAGACCAACTGTCTTTTGAAGCTTCCTGTTTGTATTCAAAAACAAACTAAGACTGGCGTAAGATGGGGTTTGCATCAATTGAGCAAACACGAACAATTGTAAGGCAAAAAACGTATGAAACTTTTTGACGTAACGATCTAACTCGCGACTCTGAATGGAAGCCAATAAAAAATTGTGGTTTAACGGGGAAAGGTATTCCATTATGACCGATTTTGTAGTATTCTTGTCCATGCGGAAGTTCCTTTAATTAGGATTTGGACAGGACACCCTCTCCCCTAATTATAGGAGCTTTTTTATTGTCTGATTAAATAAAATCATACAAATTTAGCACATTTTACTTCGTGGAAGTAACCTTGACAACCTGCTGAAAATTTAATGCAATGCTACTGGGCGTCGACGACTAATTTCTGCTACTGTGGCACGCTTGATGCCAAGTTGCGCGGCGTCGACGACTAATTACTACTACTGTGGCCTGCTTGATACCGAGTTAAGCGGCGACTCCGACTAATTTCTGCTACTGTGGCACGCTTGATGCCGAGTTAAGCGGCGACTCCGACTAATTACCGCTACCAAGGCACGCTTGATGCGGAGTTGCGCGGTGACGACGACTAATTACCGCCACCGAGGCACGCTTGATGCAGAGTTGCGCGGCGACTCCTTCTAATTACTACTACCGTGGCACGCTTGGTGCGGAGTTACGCGGGGACGACGACTAATTACTACTACTGTGGCACGTTTGATGCTGAGTTAAGCGGCGACTCCGACTAATTGCTGCTATCGAGGCACGATTGACACGGAGTTATGCGGAGATGCCGACTAATTACCGCTAACGAGGCACGATTGACACGGAGTTATGCGGAGATGCCGACTAATTACTGCTACCGAGGCACGTTTGGTACCGAGTTAAGCGGCGACTCCGGCTAATTGCTGCTACCGTGGTACGCTTGATGCAGAGTTGCGCGGCGACTCCGACTAATTACTACTACCGTGGCACGCTTGATGCCGAGTTACGCGGCGACTCCGACTAATTTCTGCTACTGTGGCACGCTTGATGCGGAGTTGCGCGGTGACGACGACTAATTACCGCCACCTTGGCACGCTTGATGCAGAGTTACGCGGCGGCTCCGACTAAGCTACATCTCCAACAGCGTCCGCCAAGCTTGCAAACGATCCTCGAGTCCTCGGTAATCCCTCGTAGGTATTGGACTCGTGGAAGGCATACGCAGCACCTTGCGCCTGATTACCTCTGGATGCGTGCCATAATGCTTTTGCAGCTCTGTATATGACTTCGCCCCATTACAAGCTAGAACCGAAATGCCAGGATATTGAACTAGCAGCCCAGGGATATCGTTAGGAATCGCCAGCTTTATATCGCTGTCCAAGCTCCCCTGTCTCTCGCAGCTCGCAATGACATCCCATAAGGCAACACCATGATGCAAGGCAAACGAGATCCTGCTCTCGTAATCAGGATTGGGCTCACTTCCCTCGCCAAACAAACCGTATACAATCGGCCATAGATAGTTACGAGCATTCCCATAATATTGATAAGCTTTTAACGATGCCACGCCCGGCATACTCCCCATAATCAGTATTCGGGAGCTCGAGTTGATGACGGGCGGAAAAGAATATACGTTCAATTGGACCTATTCCTCCTAAGCAAAACTTCCTCACAGCTCACAGTTCACGGTTCACATTTACAGTTCCTCCTCCCCTTTATAACACAAAAAGAACGTTATCCCCAAGCTGAAGGATAACGCCCTATGCTTCCTTTATAACCGCATCAACCTTTAACACTACCAGCCATAATGCCTTCAATAATTTGCTTCTGTAGGAAAGCATATAGGATTAAAACCGGTGTTACGCTGAAAATAATCCCCGTACAGATCAAGGCATAATTCGTTTGATAAGCATCCTTAAAGCCGACCATGCCGGTAGGTAATGTCCGAAGCGCATCCTTGCTTATAAAGAAGCTCGCCAACAAATATTCATTCCAGTTTCCAAGAAAATTAATAATGAAAACTGTTACGAGAGCAGGCAGCGTCAGCGGAAGAACGATTCTCACGAACAGCCCCGGAGCGCTAATACCATCTATGATCGCTGCCTCCTCCATCTCTCCAGGCATGGACTTCATGAATGCCGATATTAGCAGCACACTAAACGGCAGCGCCCCTGCGGTGTAGGGCCAGAATAATGCCCAATGCTTGCCAAGAATGTGCAAGTCCATCATAAGAATATACTGAGCAATGAACAGAACATTACCAGGGATAAGCATCCCCAACAAAACGACTTGGGTTACCAATAGGCTAGTGAGTTTAAATTTCATCCGAGTAAGGGCGAAAGAAGCTCCCGCTGCGATCAGCACGCCAATTACGGCTGAGGATATTCCAATGTACGCGCTGTTCCAGAAGTAAACGTCAATTTTAGCTTGAACCCAAGCTTTGACATAGTTATCTAAGTACAAAGATTTAGGCAATGCAAACGGCGCTTGCGAAATTTCGACGTTATTTTCCTTCAGAGAAGAAAAGAGAACAAATACGAAAGGGAACAAAATAATAATCACATACGCTATTAAAACGATATGAGGGACTGTTTTTTTGAGCGAAGCTGGCATCAATATTCAGTCCTTTCCGTCTTACCCAACGTTATCTGATAAATGGCAGTAAACACGAGTGCGAGAGCAAAGATAATGATGGACAGCGCCATCCCATATCCATAATCACCGTATTTGATCGCTTTATTAACCATGTATGACGCCATAACCTCCGTTGCTCCCGCAGGTCCTCCGTTCGTCATAACGAGTACGATGTCTACTACCCTCATCGCTCCAGCAATCGAGAGCATCACCACTACCGAAATAATCGGCTTGATCAGAGGAACCGTTAAGTACCATGCACGCTGGGGAGCCGTTGCGCCATCCACACATGCAGCCTCTTCTATGTCCCTTGGAATGGCCAAAATCGCCGCCAAAATCAATACAATATAAAAGCCGACCCACTGCCATGCATTCGTGATCAGAATAGCGATCATTGCCCATTTCGACTCAGCTAACCAATAAATCGGGTCGATGCCGAAGAAGCCTAGGAATGCTGCGATCGGTCCAATGTCCGGATCATAGATGAAGCCCCACAGAATACCAATTACAGATGTGGAAAGGATAGACGGAATGAACACCGTCGTTTTGTAGAAGCCTTGCAGCTTTTTTACGTTGCTTATCAATAGTGCAAAAACGACAATAACCGGAATCTGAATGCCAACCGAGAAAAAGATAAAATACATGTTGTTTCCGATTGCGCTGAGGAAGCTTTTATCACCAAATGCCGTTTTGAAATTATCTATGCCAATGAACTGAGTTTCTTCTAAGCCGTTCCAATTTGTAAATGCATAGAAAACGGAAGAGAACATGGGGTACAAGAAAAATAGCCCATATAGTACGATCATTGGAATAATAAACATGAGGTATACAGCGGGATTTTTTAGTGTACTCTTCATAGTTCCTCCCGACTAATGGATAAGGAGGCCACCCACCTAAAGACTGGTAGTGCCTCCTCACCCATTTTCCTTACGGAATATGATTTACGGAAACTTCTTTATTTTTTGGTGTTTTCCGTATTTTGAACCTTTTGAAGCGCGTCTCCTACTTGTTGTGCAGTTGCTTTTCCAGCAATCAGCTTTTGAAGCTGAACTTCTGATTCGGAGTTAACCGCTTTTTGTACTACTGAATCATAGTGAACGAAGGAAGAGCTAGCTTTGCTCATTGTTTCCATAACTTGCTTAACTAGAGGATCCGTTACTTTAGCCAATGCCTCTTCAGACAGCTTCATAGAAGGAAGAACTCCATCTTCGATTAGACCGCGCAGTTGCATTTCGTCGTTGTACAGGTTTTTGATAAAAGCTGTGACAGCCTTCTTCTCATTGTCGTTCAGGTCGGAAGAGAAGCCATATCCGTTGCCGTAGTTAGCGTTGATCGAGCTTTGGTCGCCTTGAGCACCATTGATGGCAGGCAATGCTATAAATCCTACTTTACCTTCAAGGCTTGCAGCTACAGCAGCCGCTTTGAAAGCGGAAGAACGCCAGCTACCATCGAACATCATGCCTGCTTTACCAGCAGCGAACTCGTTCAACATGTCATCGTAAGTTTTACCAAGCTCACCTTTGGTAAAGTAGTCTTTTTTCACCCAATCTTGGTAGATAGCATATCCAGCAACAATTTCTGGCTGGTTCCATTTAAGCGTTCCGTCAGTTAGTCCATTAGGAAAACCGGAAGTGATGTGACGACCGATTACAGTGTTAACCAGCATGTTAGGTACCCAGCCCGCTTGTGAACCCATAGCGAATGGAGTGATTCCTTTAGATTTAAGTGTATCAGCAGCTTTGATAAGATCGTCCCATTTTGTAGGAGCATTCAGACCGTTAGTTTTGAAAATTTCAGTGTTGTAGAAAACGCCTTCCATGTTACCGCCGATTGGCAGACCATAGATTTTACCGTCTAATGTAAATTGAGCGAAGACGTTAAGGAATTTATCTTTCAAGCCCAGCTCTTCAAGAATCGGAGTCAGATCGAGCAGACGTCCGGCTTTGGCATATTTCAACGCATCCGCGTTTCCGCCGAATAGATCGAATATTTTCGGAGCATTACCTGTTGCCATTTCAGCTGGCAGCTTCGTGAAACGATTCACCGCATCCTCAATACCATCTAGCTCGAATTTCAATCCCGGCACTTCAGATTCCGTCTTTTTTACAACATCGTCTAGAATTGCTTTACGGAATTTTTGTGGTTCACCGATTTGAATGTGACGAAGCGACACAGTGAAAGGCTCTACTGCTGCCGGATCACTAGGTGATGCAGAAGGCGAAGCATTGTTGTTTTTGTCTCCGCATGCTGCTGAAAATGTCGACATTACGAGAATGAGTGTAAGAATGACCATTGCATTTCTTTTCATACGGTAGACCCCCAAAAGGTATTTGTTTGTTGTTGTTTCTTTATTGTATTAGGTAATTCATTCAAAGTAAGGGAGTCAAACACCTAACGGAGGTATAAGATCATCTTGCGGTTTATTCATGTCATTTCCCCCTATAACCTAATAATCATCCGTTTTAACAGATAACGCAATAATAATTCCTTGCATTAACTAATGACATTAGTTATTATAATAATATGATTAGTTAAACCGAGGAGGAGTTTCATATGAATAAAACAACTTTGGGCCCACTCACTCAGCTTATTTTTATGCCGAGACTTTTTCCATTAAACTGCTACCTTATAGAAGATGAACAAGGAATAACTCTTATAGATGCGTGTATGCCGTTCTTGGCGAAGGGTATTCATGAAGCTATTAAAGCAACAGGCAAACCGCTTACTCGCATCTTGCTCACGCACGTTCACGGGGATCATATCGGTGCGGTTCCTTACCTTAAAGAAAAGTACCCTTCTGCCCAGATAGGTATTTCAAGTAGAGATGCAGCTATTCTTAACGGGGATCACTCCCTATTGCCACACGAAGCCCAAACACCTATTAAAGGTGATTTACCGAAAAAAGCACCTTTCGCACCCGACTTCCTTATAGAAGACAATGACCAGATTGGTTCAATAATTGCCGTTGCATCCCCTGGTCATACTCCAGGTCACTTTGCTTACCTAGAGCAAATAAGCAACACCTTGATCGCTGGAGATGCCTTTCAGTCAAAGGGCGGATTTGCCGTATCAGGTACACTGAAATGGGCATTCCCCTTCCCTGCAATGGCGACCTGGCACGCCCCAACTGCAATAGCAAGCGCCAAAAAATTAATGAGCCTAAAACCTTCAGCGCTTGTTGTCGGGCATGGTCCTGCTTTGCTACAGCCGGTCAATATGATGAAGCATGCCATTGATGAGGCAGAACAGCGCATAATTAGAAGGAGCAACCGATGAGAGCAGGAATTAAACCAGAAGTGGTAATCGTAGCCGCAGCCGCTATCGCCGATCGTAATGGGTGGGACCAAATTACTCTTGCGAGTGTTGCAGCTCAATTAGGAATTAGAACCCCCTCCCTCTACAATCATGTTGATGGGTTGCCTGATCTACGCCAGAAGCTCGGGCTATATGCTCTACAACTGCTCACAAGCTCCCTACATGATGCAGCTATAGGTCATTCAGGCAAACAGGCTCTTATCGAGGTTGCCAAAGCCTATCTTGAATTTGTGCGTCTTCATCCTGGACTTTATGAAGCCATTAACCGGGTAACTAGTCCAAAGCCACCCGAATTCGAGGTTGCTACCGAACAGCTTTTATCTTTGTTCATACGTTTAATGCAGCCGCTTGGGCTCCCTCAGGAGGAAGCGATTCATGCCATTCGAGGTATACGCAGTATGATTCATGGTTTCGCAGCATTGGAAGCAATGGGAGGTTTTCAAATTCCCCAAGATTTGCTTGAGAGTATAACTAAATCAATCACTTATTATTTGAATGGATTACTCGATAGCTTCAATATGGATAACTGAAATAGGTAGTCAGTTTGGCCCCACAAACGGCATTTTTCTCATTCGATTGAGAAAGATGCTTTTTTTTATAATCCTAAGCAGGATTCGACATTTTTCTCGCGAATAGGGGTAAGGGATATGCTAAGGAGTGAGCAGGCTTGTATAAAAAAGAACTAGCCCCTGAAGAGCTGTTGAGAGTTATTTTTGGCTATACTGCGAAGATTGCGAGTGAGAGGCAGCTAAATGCCGTCCTTGTCCATATGGCTGATATGGGAAGAGAAATGATACTATGCGATAGATGCACGGTATGGCTAATAGATGAATTGAACAGTCAGCTTTACACGACTGTTGCTCATGGGGTAGACGAAATACGCATTCCTTACGGAACAGGCTTAGTCGGAAGCGCAATTCAAGCCGGAGAACCGATCATCATCGAAGATGCTTATAACGATCCCAGGCACAACGCGGATAACGACCTCAGAACAGGCTATCATACGAAATCAATCATTACTGTGCCCTTCGGCAACAATGATGGGGAAATTATCGGAGCCTATCAAGCCGTTAATAAATTAACTGAAATCGGTTATTTTACTGCACGAGACTTGGAGCTGTTATCCTTGGCTGCCTCTTATGCCGGAAAATCACTGGAATCGGTTATGCTGCATCAGGAGATTATTGATACACAGCGAGAGATCATCTCCACGATGGGTGAAATGGGGGAAATTCGTTCTAAGGAAACCGGCAATCACGTTAAAAGAGTTGCTGAGTATTCATACGTGCTCGCGCTCGGTCTCGGTCTAAGTGAAAACATGGCTGATCTACTTCGAACGGTCTCACCGATGCACGATATTGGAAAGGTAGCTATTCCGGATTCGATCTTAAACAAGCCTGGAAAATTAACCAAGGAAGAGTTCGATGTTATTAAAACGCATACGAATATTGGTCATCAATTGCTGCGTGGATCCAAGCGTGAGTTACTCCGAACGGCATCCATTGTAGCTGAGCAGCATCACGAGAAATGGAACGGCAGCGGCTATCCAGCTGGTAGAAAAGGCGAGGAAATCCACATATTAGCTCGGATAACGGCAGTTGCAGATGTCTTCGATGCCTTAAGCATGGAACGGATATATAAAGCTGCGTGGCCGCTGGAGAGGATCGAACAACTGTTTCACGAGGAGCGAGGACTTCACTTCGATCCAGCTATTGTCGATGTTTTTTTCGCACAATTGCCTAAGCTGCTCGAAATACGCCAGAGACTAACTGATATTGAAGAGCATACATAAAATCTATCGCTATTGCCCCATCCAACGCCACCTAGCTACATCAAGGCTTTGTAACTAATAAAGGAGCCGCCAAGCTTCACGCTTGACTAGCTCCTTTATTAGTCCGTCCCATCGTAGCCGACAAGACACCTCTAGATTCTAGCCCTCTAGCTGCACCTTCGAATGGCCTAAGCTTAGCTCATTCCACCAGACGTCGAGCTTATCGCCGGAATTTAATGCTCCTACCCCTGCCGGAGTACCTGTGAATAACAAATCCCCCGCTCCAAGACCATAATTGTGCCCCACGAAGTCTACGATTTGCTGCAAATCAAAAACCATATCACTAGCGTTTCCGCGCTGAACTTCATTTTCATTAATACGCAATCCGAAATCATGCTCCGTTATCGCCGCAGCGCCGGGGAATGCCTTCCAGCTTCCAAGAACAGCAGAATTCCTAAAGCCTTTAGCTGGAAGCCAGGGGTGTCCCTTCGCTTTTAACCCGTCCTGAACGTCCCGCAGAGTAAGGTCTAATCCTACGGTAAACATTGAGAAAAGCTCATCAAGATGAATGCCTGGCTCGTAAGCTGTTCCAACAGCGAAAACAAGCTCAGCTTCATAATGAATGCTTCCTCGAGAACCAGGTAAAATAAGATCTCCATCTGACATCTGCATAGCTGCATGAGACGGCTTAGTGAAAATCATGGGAGATGTGGGCACTTCATTACCCAGCTCTGCAGCATGAAGTCTATAGTTCCGACCAACGCAATAAATGTTACGTATATCTAACTGGGCCAGCTCTTCATTACCATTCATCCTATTCATTCGCTCCTTTAATCGCGGCGAGCCAACGATCCGGATAGTTCGTGCACAGCTGAAAAGGCTCGGGTCGGCTAGCCAGCCTGCGCAAATCATTAACCGAATTCACAGTCCAAGCCATTACCTGAATATCAGCTTCCGCCGCCTGCTCCATTAACTGCTCATTAAGATGTCTAAATCCGATAGACAGATAAGAGGCATCTATGGAAGTAATCATTTTAATAAGGTCCGCAGGGCGATCGTCTATAATTAAACCAGTCTTTACTAACGTTGAATAACGCCGTACAGCCTCCAGAACTTCCGAACGGAACGAGGTAATGACAATCTCCTTCTCTAACTGACGGGAACGAATGACTTCCACCGCTTGCCTTGCCAAATCATCGGGACTAGAATCTTCACCTTTTAATTCCACGTTTAATCGACATTTCCCGGTAGTTAGGACAAGCACCTCATCCAAAGTAGGTACCCTCTCCGAAGAAAAGGAGCTATGAAACCAGCTACCTGCATCCAAGCCGCCAAGCTCCTTAGCTGTCAGCTTATTAACCTGCCCTTTACCGCTCGTTGTCCGCTCTAAGCTACTATCATGAATAACGACCGGCACGTCATCCCGGGAGAGGTGAACATCAAGCTCAATCCAATCGACGTTTGGTTGGTCCATCGCGAGTTGGAATGCGGCTATCGTATTTTCAGGTGCTATACCCGAGAAACCACGATGAGCGACACAAGGGTGTAAAGAAGCACGGGTATTCTCCTGCACAATACTAACCCCCTTGGGAGGATATCTGAAAGTTAAATTTCTAAGCCCTTTTGTAAAGCTTTTAATTCCGTGCCACAATCGTCCCATCCTCCTCTACTGAGGCCCCATAAGATAATTTCGACAAACGTGCTAAGAGAGCTTTCCCTTCGACTTCCTTCATCGGTGCTGGCTGCGAGCTTGTGGCGAACATCGGATTAAACTTTAAGGAGCAAGTTCCACCCTTGTCACACTCAGCATTTAATACACCTGTTTCTGACGTGATCGTCCCAGTCGTAGAAAATACAAAGTTTCCTAAACTGTATGCGATCCATTTGCCTTTGTAATACTCAAAGCCTTGCAGCACATGAGGATGACCACCGATAACTAAATCGGCTCCACCGTCAATGTAACGATGGGCAAGATCAGTTTGAGTTGCAATTGGTCGGTCAACTCTTTCTTTGCCCCAATGTACCATGACGACTACAATGTCCGCGTTTTCCTTCGCTACCTTAATAGCAGCAACAGCACGATCTGGAGAATAGGTTTCGGCGACGCCTGGATGATTACGGTCTGCCTTCCACGACACTTCCGGAACTACCCCAGTAACACTTACGAACCCAACTGTAATGCCATTTCTTTCTATGTATGCAGGTGTAAAAGCTTCACGATCATCGATACCAGAGCCTGCATGCTTCAAGCCTGCATCGTCCAGCACATCCATCGTATCACTTAATCCTTCCCAACCATAATCCAATGTATGATTGTTGGCGAGCGATAAGAAATCGAAGCCCGCTTCCTTCAGTGCAGGAATAGCATCGGCACTTCCACGAAACACATACTGCTTATTTTTAGCCGGCGTTCCGCGTTTAGTTATTGGAGCTTCAAGATTACCTGCTGTTATATCAGCCGCTACTAGCAAAGACTTGGCCTCGCGAAAAGGGTAATCAAATCCGTTCTTTTCCATGAGCGTCAGTACAGAGGCTGCTGGTAAAATATCACCGACTAACGCAAGAGTAACCTTGTTATTGTTAATTTCAGGCTCTGCATTTCCCTCCTCCGGCGTCTGTTCTGGCTCAGCAATATCGGTTTGTTCTGGCGGTTTTGTTGATGGCAGCTCCCCTGTTGGCGTTTCAACGCTTTGGGGATGTAGCTTTCCAGGAGCAGTCGTTTCCTCTTGGTTAGATTTCCAGACGAAGAAGACTACTAGTAATATACAACATAGTAAAATGCCATTTACGATAAGCAGAAACCGCGTTTTGCTGCGTCGCTTCGACTTTTTCTGACTGTTTGTTCGTGATCGCGAGTAAGTCATGATTGCAACCGCCCTTCCGTGTCTCTTGCCGTTATTATACATGATGAGAAGCATATACAGCTACATTATGGAAAACCAAAGAAAAAGACGATTTCCCACCCCTTAATGAGGAGAAAATCGTCTTTATTCTCAGCTAACAAAATGAGCATTTTATCAACATATTACGCGCCCTAATCCTCCGAGCCTACTCGAGCATAGCTACCAATCGTCACCGGCAGCTTAGCCTGAACGGGCAGCTTCCCGGATAGAACACCTGCCAGCGCAGTCATCATAGCAGGCTTATTCTCATAAGTGCACAAGTAGATAGGAGCCTCTGGAGCGACCAACAGATCGTATGGCGTTCTCATTGAAACCCACACAAACTTAAAGCTGTTGTTAGCAGACAGCTCTCGAATGAGCTCGGTTTGTCCCGGAGAGAAGCCTGCATCGTATGTAGCGAATACGACTGTTTGGCTGCCTACCGTCGCTGCTCTTACATCTGCCGCTTCATCTGAAGACGGATCAATGCCTATTCTGACCTCCTGTATGTCGTAGCCTGCTTCCGCAAGAGCCGTGCCCAGTGTCCAATCCTGAGTAATTACCTCAATGACCTCGGTCCCCACACGTGCTTCCGTCCAAACAACAACCGTTTTGCCTTCTTTAGACAACGGAAGCGCCGCACCACCTTTTACTACCGTAACAGCCGCTTCGCAAAGCTCACGTTTCACTTCTGCTGCCCGAGCAGGGTTCGTTGCTGGCACAGCATTCTGAAACAGTCCTTGTTTTTGCTTAAGTCCCCATATTCTCCGCGCAGCCTCATCAATTCGAGATTCTAATATTTCCCCTGTCATGACCGCTTCCATTACAGCCTCTAAAGCCGCCGTTTGTCTAGTCAGACGATGACTTATTAATATCAGATCTGCTCCAGCCTTAATAGCCTCTACGGCTCCGCGGGCAACTCCAATTGTTTCTGCAATGGCGTTCATTTCCAAGCAATCCGTTACAATAACACCATTGAAGCCAAGCTGTTTCCGAAGCAGACCTGTTAATATCTTTTCGGATAGTGTGGCCGGAATATCGTCAGGCTCGAATGCTGGGAACACTACATGAGCTGTCATAATAGCATCTACACCCTGCTCAATCGCACGACGGAACGGAAATAGCTCCACTTCATTCAATCGGTCGATATCATGAGGGACCAACGGTAGCTCATGATGGGAATCAACCGCGGTATCGCCATGACCTGGAAAATGCTTAGCAACGGCTACAATCCCTCCCTCACGATATCCATTAATTGCTGCCAGACCAAGCTTGGCTACACGCTTCGGATCTTCCCCGTAAGAGCGAACTCCAATAACTGGATTTTGCGGATTATTATTAACATCCAGACATGGAGCGAAGTTCATGTTAATTCCAATGTCGCGTAACTCGGCGCCTGACCATTTCGCTGCTTCATAAGTCAGCTCACTATTGTTAGCAGCCCCCTGAGCCATCGCTCCTGGCATAACCGTAACACCTTCCTCCAAACGGACGACCATTCCGCCTTCTTGATCGATAGCAATAAACATCGGATGAGTAGATGCTTGCTGAAGCTTAGCCGATAGTTTCTTGACCTGAGCTGCGTCACGAACATTCCGTCTAAAGTAAATAATTCCTCCGATGCTATAATCGTTTATCAGGTTAAGAATGTCTTTCGATGGCTCAAGCTCATTGTAACCACACATAAAGAGCTGCCCGATCTTTTCCTTGAGACTGAGATGCTCGAAGCTTTTGTAATCTGTCATCCTACTCTCTCCCTTATCAAACCTCGTGATTGGCCCATGCAGGCATTTCAGCTCCGGTCTGGTTTTGTTGCCGTTCTCGAAATTCTGACGGAAGCATTCCGGTATACTTACTAAACACTCTCGTAAAATAACGCCTTTCTGCATAACCAACCATCTGTCCTACCTGTGTTACACTCTTGTCACTTAAAGAGAGCAGCGATTTCGCCATTTCCATCCTCTGCTTCGTAACATATTCGACGAATGTTTCACCAAAATGTTGCTTAAACAACAAACTGAAATAACTGCCGCTTATGCCCAAATATTCGGCTATAACATCAATACTAAGCTCCGTTGATAAATTGCGATCAATATAATCTCTTGCTGACAGCATAAATACATCACTCGTTTTCTTCTTCATAACACTCTCAAGCGATTGGTCAACTAGTCGATTGATGACAAGCAAGGTTTCACGGATTCCGTGATGCTGATCAATCTGACTCCATATCGCATGCTCCTCTTCTCTGCTAATAACATCCATAGCACGCATCTCTCGCAGAAGGTGGATACACAAATAATGTAAGATTGGAGCAACTCGCTCGAACGAGGTTTCGGGAAGTAAGCGGAAGCTATCATTCAGCTCCTTTAGCGCAATTTCTGTACGACGGCGTTCGCATCTTTTTAGCCCCGTAACCATCTCCTCAATGCGGTCCCATAGCTGCTGCGAGGTATCCGCATTTCCTCTGACCTTCTCCGATAGAATGACAGATGTATTCGCTGTAGGAGACAGGTTTAAGGATCTCTGCAAGCTTTTGTAGGTTTTGGCTAGCTGCTTTAAGCTGACCTCTGAGGGATGAAGAGCAATTCGAATGTTCAGCCTGAGATAGCTTTCCACAGCATGATGTAGCTTCTGCGCCCATTCTAAGCATTGTTCTCGGTTATAGATGTCGGGTAGGCTTCTTTCGATTAGCACACACCATTCCCCGCTGCGTACCTGTATAACAGAATAAGACACTCCGATATTCAACAAGTTTTCTTGTAAAATGTTATGGATGGCAAAGTTCCATAGCTTGCGTTCTTTCTCATCCCAGGATCTCTCTCGTTTAGAATAATCCGCAACATCAACTAACATCATTGCGAACGCCATATGGTCTCCATCCATCTCGTTCTGCTTCAGGAAAGGTCGACTATTGGCGCCTCCAAGATCGATAAGCTGGTCGTACAGCACCTTCTCGTGAGCCAAATTAAATACGTGCTTCCACTCCTGCTGAATCGAATGCTGCTCAATGGTTCTTTCTCTTAAGCCCTCAGCAAGGCGTTTAATCGTTTCTACAAGCTCCTCATAATCAATCGGCTTTAGAATATAGTCTTTAACCTCATAGCGGATTACTGAACGAACGTAGCTGAAATCCTGATATCCAGTCATCATAATCACTTCAGCTTTTGTATCAAATTCACGAAGTGCACCTAGAAATTGAATGCCATCCATGACCGGCATCCGAATATCGCATAGGATAAGCTGCGGCTGCATAGACCGCGCCACCTCTAATGCCTGCTCGCCGTTACGGGCTGTTCCGATTAATTCGATGCCAAGGTTATCCCAAGGAATAACCATCTTTAAGTTTTTTAATATGTTTACTTCGTCATCGACCAATAGAGCTTTAAGCTTCATAGGAATCACTCCCCGATGCTTGCGGAATTAGACATTTAATAATCGTTCCATGACCTGGTGCGCTACACAAAATAAGTCCGTATCCGCTACCATAATGTATACGCAGACGATCCGCCACGTTGCCAACACCGAGCCCACGTCTTTCGCCTGTTTCAGGCGTTTCCTCGTACATATCCTGTAATGTCGTCATTCCACTGATAGCGAATTTGGCCATTTGCTCCTCATTGATGCCTATTCCATTGTCCTCAATATAAAAGGCGATATTACGGCCTTCCTCACAGGCTCTAACGTGGATTCGACCCATGTACTCAATTCCTTCGAACCCATGCTGGATACTATTCTCAATCAAAGGCTGAAGCGTCAATTTCAATATGGAGCTACTCCTTAGCTCATTAGGTACATCAATTGTATACTCGAATAATTCCTCAAATCGGTATTTTTGAATTTCGAGATAGCTCGTTAAGTGCTCTAACTCCTGCTCTATCGTAATCTCTTCCTTTTGTTGAATGCTAATTCGGAAAATATTCGCAAGCCGCTGAACCATTTTACTTACTTTACGTCCTTCATTCTGAACCGCCAGAATATTAATCGACTCCAGCGCATTGAACAGAAAATGGGGTTTAATCTGTGCTTGAAGCAGCATCATCTCAGCTTTTCGCTTGCGTGATTGCTCCTGCTTAACATCCTCGAGAAGCTCCGACACTCGGGTGACTAGATTATTGAATCCCTTGGACAAAGCGGCCGTTTCGTCATTGCCGACGATCGACACTCGAGTAGATAAATCCCCTCGCTCTACCTGACGCATCGCCCTAACGACTCGCACAATAAACGTGACCGTACGTCGAATGAAAATGAGATTAAAGGCAAGTGCCAGAATAAGAGAGATAGCAGTGATAACTACCATCCAGCGAAGGACCAAGGTCATGTCCCCGGACAAGTATGTCCATGAGGTAACCATAACTAGCTTCCAATCTCCGACGCCTAAGCGCTGAAGCTGCAAATCCTGAACCGAAACGAGACTTTTATGGCCGTCGAAGGTCAATGTTTCACTTTGCGTTTTGTTGCTTGTCATATTAATACCCTTAACAGTATCCACAAGCTTCGAGATTTGCTGACCTTCCGAAATACTTTCATTATCAAAAATAATATTCCCGTTCCCTGCGACAATAAGAAACCGACGATCTATCTTTCCTTGACTATTATAAAAGCTAAATATTCGACTCAGCTCGTTCATCTGGAAACGTGTGACCAGAATCCCTTCACTCTCTAGTGAATCAATATCGAGCATAACCCTAATTTGAGTAAACCAATTGTTAGCTCCCGTTATCCTTACATCTTCATTAGGTCCGACCCAAACAGGGGCTCCATTTTTCCTCAGAACCTCACTGTAGATTGGATTGCTTTCTAGCTCCTCACGAGGAATCGGTGTATCCTTCGTGAAATTAACGAATACTTGCTTGTTATCGTTACGATAGAGAGTAACGGATTTGATACCTGGATAAGTCAGAAGAAGGCGCTTACTAAGCATTTCCTTCTCGAGCAGTTCATTGTAGCCCGGACTTCGTGATACCTCTGCACCCGTTGCACCATTGCTGTCTAGCGAATGCTCTACATACTTCACACTGTCTTTCGTTGTCACCCAGAAGTCGGAAAAATAGTTCGCTTCCTTGATCATGTTATTAATATTTCGACCTATAGCCTTAAGCGTTAGTTCCGTCTGCTCTGCATATTTCTCTTGGGTTACCTTCTGGAAAACCAAATAAGAAACCGTGCCTAAGACGAACAAAGGAACAATAATAAAAGCAAAAAAAGCGGCAAAAATACGCTTGCTCAAGCTCATAGATCGATGTCCGTCCTCTCAAGTGATCTGATTTCATTATAGCAGGAGGAAGACTTAGAGGTAGGTTTTTACAACTAAACAAACCTCTTCCTATCATTATAATGAGAGAACGATGTTCAAATAAGTTATTATTCAATTATTGAGGGATAAATATGGACAGTGGCTTGAATCAAGTAAAACGGCTTTGCCGTCCTTAGGACGGCTATACACGTTTGTATCGAGCTATCAGATGAGTATATAGACATAGAAATTTATACTTTCTGATAGTCTAAGAAAAATAAAATAACGATTGACAACGCTTGCAATTGAATGTTAGCATAATCTTCCTTTCGCTTTTTATTCCATACAGGAGGATACAAATTTGATAACAGTTAGTCGTATTAGCAAAAGCTTCAAGGTTGCCAAAAGGACGTCTGGCGTAAGAAGCGCAGTAAAAGCTTTATTTCGAAGGGAGTATACAGAGGTTGCTGCGTTAAAAGATATTTCCTTCTCCATTAAGCCCGGAGAGATCGTTGGCTATATCGGACCGAATGGCGCCGGTAAATCAACGACGATTAAAGTAATGAGCGGCATCCTCGTTCCAGATGAAGGAGCTTGCAGCATTATGGGCTACACACCTTGGCTTGATAGAGTAGCTTACGTAAAGAATATAGGTGTTGTATTCGGACAGCGATCCCAATTATGGTGGGACGTTCCGGTAATTGATTCCTTTGATCTGCTACGCGACATCTACGATGTTCGAGAATCCGAGTACCAGAGCAATGTTAAGCTGCTTACAGAAACGCTTGACCTGAAGGACATCATCCACACCCCCGTACGCCAATTAAGCCTTGGCCAACGAATGCGCTGCGAAATTGCCGCCTCCCTTCTTCATAGCCCTAGCATTTTATTCCTAGACGAACCGACAATCGGGCTCGACGCCATCTCCAAGCTTGCCGTAAGAAAATTTATTTCGACAATCAACAAGGAAAAAGGCGTAACCATTATTCTCACCACGCATGACATGAACGATATTGAAGCACTCGCTCAACGAATTCTTTTAATAGGCAAAGGAAGCTTACTCTACGATGGTAGCCTTAATACTTTGCGCAGTCAGTTTGCTCTCAACAGCAGCCAATCGATCGAAGAGATCATTGTTCAGCTGTATAAGGAGTATCAAATTACATGAGAGGCTATTTATCTGTTTTCAGACTCCGTCTGTCTATCGGCTTACAATATCGAGGTGCAGCGCTAGCGGGGATTTGTACACAATTTTTCTGGGGCTTCCTTATCATCATGGTATTCGAAGCGTTTTATAGTCAAACACTTACCGAACCGCCAATTTCATTAACCCAGCTCATCACGTATGTCTGGCTTCAGCAAGCATTTCTTTCCTTCATTGCGTTATGGTTCAGGGATAATGAGCTATTTCAGTTAATTACAAGCGGAAATATCGCCTATGAGCTATGCAGACCCAGTGATATATATAGCCTATGGTACGCAAAGCTTCTAGCCCAACGCTTATCAAGCGCCATACTACGTTGTATTCCGGTTATTAGCGTCGCCTGCTTCCTCCCTCAGCCTTATCGGCTTCCTTTACCAGCAGATCTATCTACTCTCATGTTATTCGTCGTCACCCTTCTGCTCGGGCTCTTAATACTAGTGTCCATCTCCATGCTGATCTATATCTCTACTTTCGTCACAATGTCATCTGCTGGCTCCTTGCTAATGTTCGGCGTTCTAGGAGAATTCCTAGCTGGGATGATCATCCCCGTTCCGCTTATGCCTTCTTGGCTGCAAAGTATCGTTAACGTTCTTCCCTTCCGTCTATGCGCTGATTTACCTTTTCGAGTTTACTCCGGGCATATTACGAACATTGAAGCACTGACCTTAATCCCGCTCCAGCTATTGTGGTTAAGTGCGCTTGTTGGCATTGGGAAATATACGATAAGCAAAGCACTTAGAAAAATTGTCGTTCAGGGAGGGTAGGAAAAATGAAGCTATTCATCAAATATTTGCTCATTCTATTTAAATCACAGATGCAGTATCGCACCTCATTTTTGCTGCTCACCTTCGGCCAGTTTTTCATCCCCTTCTCCGTCTTTGCCGGTCTGTACTTTTTATTTGAAAGATTTGGACAGCTCAAGGGGTGGGATTTCTACGAGGTTGCGCTCTGCTTCGGCATCATTCATATGGCTTTTGCGATTAGTGAGTGTTTGGCTCGTGGCTTCGACAGCTTCTCAATACTGATCGTAAACGGAGATTTCGATCGCTTATTGGTTCGTCCGCGAAGTACGGTTCTTCAGGTGCTAGGCTCCAAGTTCGAATTCACTCGATTCGGTCGACTGCTGCAGAGCTCACTCGTGCTAGGCTGGGCGGTAGGCAACATTAACGTGGACTGGACGGTTATTAAAATAGTGACGCTGTGCCTTATGATCGCTAGCGGCGTATTTGTTTTCACAGGTATCTTTATGCTTGCTGCAGCAATGTGCTTCTGGACTATTCAAGGGCTCGAAATCGCTAGCATCTTCACCGATGGCGGTAGGGAAATGGCGCAATATCCGCTAAACATCTACCAGAAATGGGTGACTAGATTTTTTACCTTTGTCATTCCGTTCGGATGCGTCAACTATTTACCCTTGCTTTATATTTTAGGCAGAGCCGAAGGCAGCTCCACCCTTTATATGCTAACGCCGATTGCAGGCTTACTGTTCATCGTTCCGTGCTTGCTAGTATGGAGATTCGGCGTGCGTCACTACCGATCAACCGGATCATAGCTATTCCAGCAAACCCATCTCGATGCAAATATTTACCGACAATCTCTTAACGATGGACGCGAACCGAATTTCGACGCTATCGCCATCCACTTCTATAATTTCACCGTTACCGAACACGCGATGCTGCACTTTTTTTCCAACTGCAAATTGTGTAATTTCCTTAAAGGCATTGGGATTATAAGGGTGCTCCTGCTTCTTAACCGTACGCGCCCTCTTTCCAGCTGGCTTACTAGGAATTTCTTTAGGTGGATCCTGAATGTTGCTTACTTCCGTCACGAATTGCGATTGTCGGACATTCTCGCCATCCTTCTTCTTGTAGGAAAGCAGCTCAAGCCCGCTTTTGGCTCTAGTCATCCCAACATAGAACAGACGAACCGCCTCTTCCATTTCCATATGCTGACCTTTCTCGAATTTCTTGTTGTCATCATTGGAAGGAATAACCCCCTCAACCAGATCAATCATATAGACGTGCTTAAACTCCAAGCCTTTAGAGCTGTGAAGAGTGGATAACGTCACTGCACTACCATTTTTATTGTACTTTGAGTCCTTCATGTTCTTTTCTAGAAATTTCAGTCGTTTGGCGAATTGCTCCATCGTATCCAGAGGCTCCGCAATTTCCTCCAACGTATTCAGAATTCCGACGAGATACTCCTTGCGAAATCCTAATCGCTCACACATTTTCTCGATCGCTTTATCGTACCCGAGCTTATCTCTGATCGTCTGAATGGCCGCAAGTGGCTTTGCCCCCTGCATCTGAATAAGTGTTTCTTTACCATTCTGGATCTGCTTAATTTGGTACTCTTGCAGGGGGACATGCTGAAGTAGGGTGTCGAATACGGATTCGCCTACTTCCAGCTCCATTAGCTTCGCCATCTGCTGTTTGGTGATGTAACCATTGAATTTGGTATGGATTTTCTCTAAAATGTCCGGTCGCTTGTCATTAAAGGTCATCCGCATAAAATTCAACATATCCTCAACAACCCAGTGGGAGAAAAACCGATTGTCTCCGTCCTTCATATAGAAAGGAATTCCTGCACGATCCAACGCATTCATAAGCATAATAGAGGAGGAGTTATTGCGATACAGCACAGCTATCTCATCCAGGTTAGCTTTGTCAGCGATTTTCTCGACCACGTATTTCGCCTGATATCGATAGTCCGGCAAGTCTGTAATCGTTATAGGACTGTGCTTTTCATTTAGTGTGAACATATTTTTGTCGTACCGATTTTTATTGCGTTTAATAAAACGGTTCGCTACGTCCACAATGTCGGGAGAGGAACGATAGTTTTGCTCCATTTTCAGCAGGGCTGCATGGGGATATATTTGTTTGAAATCGAGCAAATATTGCGGCTCGGCCGCACGCCATGCATAGATGCTTTGGTCATCATCCGCAACGACACACAGGTTCCCATGCTCTCGAACGAGCTTCTCAATAATGGCATGCTGAACGAGCGACGTATCCTGGCTTTCATCCGTCAGCACATAGTCGAATCTCCCCTGATACTTTCGCAGAAGAGAGCGATCCTTCGTTAGTGCATCATTAGCAATTGTGAGCATATCATCGTAATCTAATAGCAATTGGGCAGTGCCTGACTGCTTGAATCGCTCGTATTCCTTAAAAATAGCTTCCGCTTTTGGCACATCACATTTGACTTCTGATAGCTTGTCCATTGAAATCAGCTTGTTCTTAATAAAGCTAATATAGCTGGTGAGGTCTTCCATCTGATCGTCAGTCAGGTTATCGTTATTCACCTTTTTATATAGATCCCGCAGTATTCTTTGCTTGTGTAAGGGTGTGCCCTCGTGCAAAACATCGCCCTGACCAGCCGACTCCGTAGTCTTCTCAATCATCTGGTATGGGGTATTCGTTTTATGAAAATGGTTCCTTACAACCTCGAAGGCGAAGCTATGAATCGTGGAAAAGTCGACAGAGCTACCGATGTGATTGGGAAAAAACCGATTGAATCGCTCCCTCATGTCCTGAGCAGATGCCCGACTGAATGTCACAGCCTTAATCCGAGAAGGGCTTACGTTCTTCTCCTCGATAAGATAACCGATTCGCATAATAAGTGTCGTTGTTTTACCTGATCCGGGAGAAGCAAGCACTAGCAATGCTCCTTCGGTATGGGTTACCGCTTGCCTTTGAACCTCATTAAGCTCGACTTGTAGCTCGTCACGTTTACGTGTAAAAAAATCAATACCGTCTTTCAATTTCAAATTCCCTTTCATATACAACTAGAATAAGGATCAGCGGGGTCAATGTTCGACCGTCCCGCTGCGAGAATATAGGTAATCGCTAGGCTGCTTCCGCAGCTAGGATTTGCTTGTTTAATTTGTTTGTTCTATTTACTTGTTTGTTCTATTTACTTGTTTGTTCTATTTACTTGTTTGTTCTATTTACTTGTTTGTTCTATTTGCTTGTTCGGAATGTACTACTCATTGTATCCCCGATCTGCCCTTGGTGACAACCCATCGGAAGCGCTCCCTTGGCAGAGGTGGGGAGAGTGCTGGGTGTGACAACAAAAGGTCGTGAACTCTACCTGCGTAGAATTTCACGACCTTTTCAATTTATAGCTATTTCTCCCACTCACTCAACCATTGGCGCTGTAACCAATAAAATAGCGGCTTGTAGCACACCGAACCTCGCTTTTCCACCATTTAGTCCGCTCACAGCGGCTTGCAACCCTCCAAATCCCGCTTTTTCCACCATTTAGTACGCTGGCAGCGGCTTGCAACCCTCCGAATCCCGCTTTTCCACCATTTAGTACGCTCACAGCTGCTTGCAACCCTCCGAATCCCGCTTTTCCACCAATTAGTCCGCCCACAGCTGCTTGCCCCCCTCCAAATCCCGCTTTTCCACCATTTAGTACGCTGGCAGCGGCTTGCAACCCTCCAAATCCCGCTTTTTTCCACCATTTAGTCCGCTGACAGCGGCTTGCAGCTCACCGAACCTTGATTTCCGACCATTTAGTCCGATCACAGCGGCTTGCAGCACACCGAACCTCGCTTTTCCACCATTTAGTCCGCTCACAGCGGCTTGCAGCCCACCGAACCTCGCTTTTCCACCATTTAGTCCGCTGACAGCGGCTTGCAGCACACGAAACCTCGCTTTTCCACCATTTAGTCCGCTGACAGCGGCTTGCAGCCTACCGAACCTCGCTTTTCCACCATTTAGTCCGCTGACAGCGGCTTGCAGCACACGAAACCTCGCTTTTCCACCATTTAGTCCTCTCACAGCGGCTTGCAACACACCGAACCTCGATTTTCCACCATTTAGTACGCTGACAGCGGCTTGCAACCCTCCGAATCCCGCTTTTCCACCAATTAGTACGCTGACAACGGCTTGCAACACACCGAACCTCGCTTTTCCACCATTTAGTCCGCTGACAGCGGCTTGCAGCACACGAAACCTCGCTTTTCCACCATTTAGTCCGCTGACAGCGGCTTGCAGCTCACCGAACCTCGCTTTTCCACCATTTAGTCCGCTGACAGCGGCTTGCAACCCTCCGAATCTCGGTTTTCAACCAATTAGTACGCTGGCAGCGGCTTGCAACCCTCCGAATCCCGCTTTTCCACCATTTAGTCCGCTGACAGCGGCTTGCAACCCTCCAAATCCCGCTTTTCCACCATTTAGTACGCTGGCAGCGGCTTGCAACCCTCCGAATCCCGCTTTTCCACCATTTAGTCCGCTGACAGCGGCTTGCAGCACACAAAACCTCGCTTTTCCACCATTTATTTAGTACGCCCACTGCTATTGCTCCCTTTCACTCGACCAGGAAGCGCTGTAACAACAAATAAAACCCCCTTCCGAGCTCAAAGGCTCGAAAGGGGGTTTTATTCGATTTATTTTAATAGAAGAGAAACAAAGTGGTACGTCCCAGAGCTTATTTCATAAACACACTGGTCACTCTCGCGGCTAACTAATGTGACGCCAGCAGCATCAGTCGCTAGTCCAGCCCCTTCCAGCACGTCTGTACCTTCCACAGAAGGAACATGTACTAACGCAGTTACGTTAGCTGGAACAGTTACCTCTAGCATAAACTCTCCGTTTAGCACCATCCAGCTTGTTGCTACTGGACCGTATATAGAATCATAGGTGCAGCGTGCAGATGTTAAGCCGCCTTGAGGGCGCGGACGAATAAGTAGCTTACGGTAGCCCGGCTCAGAAGCCTCACGATCGATGCCGCCGATGTTTCGGTACATCCATTCTCCTATCGAACCGAATGCAAAGTGGCACAATGAGTTCATCCCCGGATCCTGAAATCCGTTCTCCTCCGTCCAGCCGTCCCAGCGCTCCCATATCGTTGTCGCGCCTTGATTGACCGAATAAAGCCATGACGGATATTCCTCACGATTTAACAATCGGAAAGCAAGATCAGAATGTCCCGAATCCGTTAACACATTCATCAAGGATTTCGTTCCATGGAAGCCCGTCGTTGCCATATCGCCCGCTTGCTCTATTTTCGAAACCAATCTATCAATCGCCAATGGCCGCAAGCTCTCTGGAAGCAGCTCCATCTCTAGAGCCATCGCATACGCAGTCTGCGTGTCTCCTTTAATTCGTCCTTGCGCATTAACGAATTGCTCTACGAACGCCTGACGAACTCGTTCAAATAAAGCCGCATAATTGTCGTGATCATCTTCCTCTTCAAGCACGCCTGCAATATCCGAGAGCAGCTTAGCATTATGGGCCATATACGCCGTGGAAAAAATATCGTAAGGAGTCGTGGAATGATGGCTGACCATTCTGCCGAACTCGGCTATAACCTCTTCGAACGGCCTCTCGTCTACAGATAACCAATCCCCGTATTGTGGAACGTCTCTTCGAATGCCATCGGGATGCTGCTTACGGTTGAATTCGACCCACTTCTTCATCGATTCATAATGCTTACGTAATATTTTCTTATCTCCATACGTCTGGTACAAGCCCCATGCTACGATAATAGGTGCATCTGCCCAGCCTGCTGATGCCGTATGTGTGTAGGTGAAGTCATTGTCAAATTCGGTCTTTGGTCCGAAAATAAATGGAGCGAAATCCGTGTATGCGCCAGTAGGCTGCTGTGCATCCTCTAAATCAACGAGCCACTTTGCGAAAAATGCCGATACGTCCATATTAAAAGCAGCCGTACTCGCGAATATTTGCGCATCACCTGTCCAGCCATGACGCTCATCCCGTTGAGGACAGTCCGTCGGAACGCCCATGAAATTAGCGCGCTGAGTCCAGCGAATATTGTTCACAAGCTGATTGATCTGTGGATTAGAGGTTTCCAATTTACCCGCTAGTGGCAAGTCAGAATGGACTACGATCCCCGTTACTTCAACAATATCGATTGGATCTCCACTTACCTCAACATATCGAAACCCATGATAGGTGAACGTAGGCTCAAATACTTCTAAGCCTCCACCTTTACAAATATAAGTATCTGTCTGACGAGCAAACCGTAGATTTTCTGTGTAAATTTCCCCGTTTGCATCCAGTACCTCAGCAAACCTGAACGTGCAGCGCGTGCCCGCTTCACCAGTCAAGGCAATCCGAACCCATCCGGCTAACACTTGTCCGAGATCGATAATCGTCCTGCCGTCAGCTAGCAAACGTAAGCTTTCCGGCTTACGCTCCTCCGTTGCGCGGATTGTCCTAGACATCTGGGAGACAATCCACCCGCGGTAATCGTACATCACATCTACAGGTGTCCAAGCATCCTCTGCAAAGCCGACGTCATTCCAGCCCGGCATCTCTAGCCGGGCATCGACCGTCTCACCCATCTGCAAATCTGCAGAAACGATAGCCCCGAAGGATGCTTTCCATTGTGAATCCGTAACGATACTCTCGCGCGTTCCATCCTCATATTCCACATTTAACTGCAGCAGGAATGACGGATCCATGCCATATTTTTGAAACCCATACATTCCAATATAGCCTGCATACCACCCTTGACCGAGAACGGCGCCCGCTGCGTTATCACCTTCTAGCAGCATACTGGTCACATCGTAGGTTTGATATTGCACCCGCACGTGGTAGTCAGTCCACTCCGGTGAAAACACATCGTTCCCGACGCGTTTACCATTCAAGAATAACCGGTATAAACCAAGTGCCGTCGCATAGACGGTTGCCCTCTTGACCGGCTTATTTACTTGAAATCCACGGCGTAAATATATATTCGGCTTTGGCTCTTCCTTAGTTGGTTTCCGATCATTTTTCCAACCAATCCATTGGCCTCTCCACTCGTCGCGTCCCAGCAGTCCCATCGACCAGCTAGCCGTTTCACTCCATGGTCCGGCAGCATCGTGCTCATCCCAAACCTGAACCTTCCAATACACGGCTTGCTCAGAAGCAAGCTCTTTACCCTCATATTCGATATGCTGCGATTCAGAAGATGTAACCTTACCACTATCCCATAAATCGCCTTTAAGTTTATCAAGAGCTTCGGGTCTAGAGGCGACCAGAAGTCGGTAAGCCGACTGAGACGCTCCCCGACGTGGGGACTCTACGATCCAACCGAGACGAGGCCGCACCACATCGATACCAAGTGGATTGTCCAAATATTCAGTGCGAAGACGCTCAGCTTTCAATGATGTTAATAATTCCACTTTTACAGCCTCCAAACTTCTTAAATTTAACCGACCTCTTACCCTTTAACTCCTCCGGAGGCTACGCCTTCTAGCACCTTACCTGAGAATAGGAAGAACAAAATAAGAATCGGCACTGTCGCCATAACAGACCCTACCATCGCAAGATCGATATTGTACATCAGGTTATTCGTAAACTTCATTATCATAAGAGGCAGCGTCTTTTTCGCTTCACTCTGCAGCATAATCAATGGTACGAAAAATTGGTTCCAAATTTGCACGGACATAATGATACAAATACTGAAAATAACAGGGCTGGCAAGAGGGAACATCACTCGCATGAAGGTCGTCCATTCTCCAGCTCCATCGATTTTGGCAGATTCGTATAAATCGTTAGGCAGCTTCTCGAAAAAGGTTGTTAAGAGGAATACTGGCATCGATAATCCTGAGGCTAGGACGATAATAACTCCCCACTGTGAGTTAAGTAAGCCTACATCGCGGATAAGCAAGAAGATCGGAACAATGCCAAGCTGGACAGGAAACATAAGCCCAATTAGAAAATAGAGCAGCACCGTGTTCTTGAACCGAAATTTAAATTTACCGATACCGTAAGCAACCATTGACGATAATAAAATGATAATGACTAGCGTTGCCACTAGAATCCAAGCGCTGTTAAAGAAATATCGAAGGAAGTCCGCTTGCACGAACAATTTTTTGAAATTAGCGAAATTAAAAACATCAGGCCACCCAAATGTATTGGATAACAGTTCCTTTTTCGACCGGAAAGCCTGATAAGTCATATACCCTAAAACAAACAATGTGAAAGCAGAATAAAACCATAGGATAGTCGAGCTTATATACGATCTCTTTGGCTTTAAGTTCATGTTAGTCCTCCGTCCTGCGGTACGTCGTAATCACCTGAATGACCGCGACGAGAAATATAACGGCGAACATTACACAGGCAATTGTCGTTCCCATGCCCATTGCGTTCACATTCATCGTTCCTCCAACCGCGCTGTTATCTCCAAACGCGATCCGATAGAAGAATAGTGCCATTACGTCAACGCTACGATTAATCCCGCCTGATACGCCGCCTAAGATAAAGCTATAGTCGAACATTGTCATGGCGAAAATATAAGTCAAAATTAGCATATTAAGCACCGTCGTCTTAATTTGTGGCAGTACGATGCTGAAAAATCTTCTCCAATAGGAAGCACCCTCAAGCAACGCGGCTTCCATTACTTCGTTTGATATCATTTTCATTGCGCCCAGGAAAAAGATCATCCCAACGCCAATCCCTGACCAAGCGACCATAATCCAGACGATAAACATACCGAAATCCGGTAATCCCATCCATGGACGGGCCCATTCTCCCAGCCCCACTGCTTCTAGCAGCTTGTTAAATACGCCGATATTACCATCGAAAATCAATGTACCCATAAATACGATAACCGGTGTTGCGATAAACTGTGGCGAGAAAATCATTGCCTGAAAAAAACGATGCCCTTTGATTCCACTATAGAGTAGATAGGCAATGTATAGCTGAGCCGGAAGAACCGCAAATGTATTAAGCAAAAATAGAAATACGCTGTGCTTAAAAGCTCCGGTCAATTGGGAGAACAGCTCTTTATTGCTGAATAGCTCAACATAGTTATCCAGTCCAATAAACTTTTTAACACCGATACCATCCCATTGGTTCAAACTGATCTGGAATGCTGAGAAAATCGGATAAACCGAGAATACGCTGTACAAAATAAAGCCCGGCAAAATAAACCATAAAAAAGGCCGCTTCTTGAACCAAGTCAACCGGAACACCCTCTTTGCTTGGAGAAACGGTCAAGCAACGTCATCAATAACGCCACTTGACCGTACCCGAATTCTTGTATCTTATTATTTCGTTGGGTATTTAGCTGCTTTATCTAACGTTGCAGCACCTTCAGCTCCGGTAATGGCTGATGTCATCAGCTTAGGAATAACATCCTTCATCAGAACATCGGCAGTGTTGGATTCAGGCGAAGATAATGCTGTGAGCACTGTGTAAATATTTACGCCAGCTTCATCGAATATAGCAAGCTCTTTAACGCCTTCGTCTTTAGCAACGATATCTTTAAGCGTAGGTACTAGTCCTACAGCATCTTCAAGAATTTGCTGTGCTTCCAAGGAGTTCAAGAACTCAATGTACTTAACAGCTTGGTCAGGATGCTTGGAAGTGGAAGCTACTGCATAAGTCATGAAATTGCTGTAGCTGGATTGAACAATTTTCTTGCCTTCTTTGTTTGGAATAGAGAAGCGTCCAAGGTTCAGTCCCGACTCAACATAAGTCGCGTTAGCCCAAGTACCGTCGATGATTGCAGCTGCTTTACCATTAGTGAAAGCAAATTGCGAAGCTGCATAATCCTGAGCAAGGAAGTTTTTGCCGAAATAGCCTTTATCCGCGAAATCACGGAATGCTTGCAATGCTTCAACGATTGATGGATCAGTCAGCTTGCCTTCTCCAACTTGAGCTGCTTTTAGTGCAGCATCAGAGAACGCTGGAGCGAATGCGAAGATTGGCCATGCACGATCCCACTCGCTCTTACCAGCAAGTGCAATCGGTGTTACGTTAGCAGCCTTGAGTGTCTCAAGACCTTGAACAAACTCATCCCAAGTAGCTGGGGATTTGATGCCATTTTTCTCGTAGATGTCTTTGTTAAAATAAACTACGTTTGTATCGAAGAATGAAGGCATTGAGCAGTATAATTTACCGTCAATAGAGCAATAATTTTTCTCGGAATCAGCAAAACGGGAAACGTCTATGTTGTAAGAGCTCAAATCCTTCAAGAAGCCGTTTTTAACCATTTCGCCCATTTTTGCTGTTTTATCGCCTTGAACCCAGAATAGGTCAGGCAGTTCATTCGCTTGCAAAGCTACGTTCAAGCTTTGGTCATTTTGTGCGAAATCATATTCCAGCTTGATGTTCGGGTATTTTGCACTGAAGGCTGCGTTAATCTTCTTGAACGGTTCCTCTAGTACAGCCTGATTTCCTAAGTCTCCCCATACCTTCAGGGTTACCTTCTCATCACTTGGGGCGGCGCTAGTCGTACCAGATGGGCTTGCGCTTGGGCTGCTATTTTTATCGTTGTTCCCTTTGCCACAGCCTTGCAGTAAAGCTCCGGTCATTGCCACCAAAGCTAAAACCATTACCATTCTTTTAAGCTTCAATTAAAACCCCTCCGATATTCGCATTTGTGTGTACGTTGAAGCGATCGCGATCTATTAAAATTGTAAGCGATATCAACTCTCTGCTCCATGCAGGATTACCCTGAGTATGTGCCAAAAAGACCGGAATCCCACTCCAGTCGGCAGTCTATGTTCCATATTCTACGATAGAGATGCTATTTATAAAGATCAATTAACGCTGTTTGAACTGCTTCACCGTTTGTCCGGTTATTTTTTTGAATACCTTAATAAAATAATTCGAGTTTAAATAACCTACCCGCGAGGCAATTTCCTCTGTAGAGTAGTCCGTTTCCTTATACAAGCGAATAGCCTCACGAATACGAATTCGAGTTAAATAGTCGGAGAAAGCTTCACCAGTCTCCTGACGAAACCGCTGGCTGAAGTGATTAGGGCTGAAATTGACGATTTCAGCTACCTCCTCAAGTCGAATCGGACTGCCAAAATGGCCTTCCACATATTCCTTAACCTTAAGCACCCACCCCCGGCTAGGCTGCATAGAGGAAATAACTTCTTCTGTCTGAAATAACATTTGCCTGATTGCTGCCATATATTCTGTGCGCGAATGCACTTTCTTAATGGCTTCGTTCAATGGCCACGATACACCGAACCGACTACGAATAACTTCCATGTCCATAGCATACCGCTCAATTAGCAGGTCCATTAATTGGGACGCCACCATCTCGCCAAGTCTCAGCCACTCAGATGGAAGTAATCTCGGCTGCACACTGCCCAATTTGTCGTCAATTTCATCTCCTAATTGCCTAAAGTGTAAATACTGAATTTGGTTTTTAGCCTGCTTGTACCATTCTAGCCATACCTGCTCTGTAAACACACCCAGTGTGGATTGCTCTTTCACATATATACCTGCACCACCGTAGAAGGAAAGCTGAAGCGCTTGTTCTGCCTCTGTCCTCGACTGGCCCATTCTAGCAAGAGTCACACTAGAGCTAATGCCCGCAATCAGACCAATGTTCAAGTTTTTTGCCCAAGCCGCTTTTAATTCCTCTGCCATCTGATGTAAGCCGATTAGACTATCCGCTTCCGATTCTTCTTCATTGAAAACACAGGCCCCGTGCAAAAGTCCCGAATCCTCACCAAAAAACTCAAGGTGCTTAAGCCGCGAGAATATTTCTTCCGCCTGCAAGGCCATCGCTTTTCTTTCCGTCGGTGAATAGCCTGATTCTCTTGGACTTGGCTTGAGGCAAATCCATCGCATCGTTAAGCCCCAGCTTTCAAATCTTTGGACGATTTCTGGAAACTCCGCGTCTATTTGAATATCTTTTCCTTCTGCAGTTCGTAGAAGCATCCTTTGCTTTTCTTCGGCTAATGTATTTAATACGACATTCTGCTTATGAGCTTGCCTGACTTCCTGTCGTCCAGGAACGACAGAGGTATCCTCGAAGGGAAGAGCATCGAGCACCCTTAGCAATTCCACGGGCTCCATTTCATATTTAGAGATGTAATCCATAACTCCTAATTGAATGGCTTGTCGTGTATATTCAAAATCACTATAGCTGCTCAAAATAATAAACTTTAACTGGCTATCGATTTGCTTCAAATTACGGATTAACTCAAACCCATCCATACCAGGCATCCGTATATCCGTTAGCACGATATCGAAAGCTTCTCTTCTGGCTGCTAGCAAAGCTTCTTCACCGTTCTTAAATACTCCCGTGATTTGATATCCTCGACTTTCCCAATCAATAATCGATTGCAGTCCAATTCGAACAAGAGACTCATCATCTACGATCATCACCTTGCGCATAGTGTCTCTCCCTCCCCTATGCCTTTATTAAAGGCACGCTTACTGTAATCTGCGTACCCACTCCGGGCTCGCTCTGAATCGTCAATCCATATTGCTGACCGTAATGAAGCTGTATTCTTTCATTAACACTATGTAAGCCGAAATGCTGACTTGGATTGTACAGCTCGGATATAATTTCTGCCGTCTTCTCCGTTGTCATGCCTATACCGTTATCACTCACCGTTACTCTTAGATATTCCCCTTCCTCTTGTACAGCGACCTTGATCTCTCCCGTATGGTCTGACGGCGCTAACCCGTGAATAAGCGCATTCTCGATTAAAGGCTGAAGAAGAAATTTGAGTACGGTAACCTGCTCCAGCGTCTGAGGAATATCCGTTACAAACTCAAAGTGCTGATAACGAACCTTCTGTATCGTGACATAGCTGTGCAAAATCGCAATTTCATCTGCAAGGGGGACAGGATCGCCAGATCCTCTTAAAGCGTATGTAAGCAGTGTATTTAACGAATCAACCATTTCTTTGATATTATCCTGCTTCTGGATCATCGCCATCCAGCGGATAGAATTCAAGGTATTATATAAAAAATGCGGAGACAACTGATTTTGCAGTACCCGGATTTCAGCATCCTTCTTTTTCTTTTCCTGTTTGGCAACCTCGTCAATAAGCTGCTCGATTTCATACATAATTGAGATGAATGTATCATTCATCTCGACCACTTCAATCGCTCCGCTAAAATGCTTTAGCTTACCTGGACGTACTCCCTTAATTCCTTGCTTCATATTAAGCATGAGACGTCTAATCGGGATGACCAAATCCATGGCGAGAAGATGTGTTACAACAAGTCCTAGCAGAATACATGCGAGAACTATGAATAGCGCCTGACGCACGGTATGATAAATCGGCTCGTACAGCTGTTGCAGCGGCAGCTGGACTTTAAGCATCCAACCATTCTGGATTCTGTCCTCTGAATAAGACAGGATCTGCTTTTCCTCAGGATCTATCGTAATCTCATTTTCCACAAGTACTTTGCCATCCGCTGAAAGAAGCTTAAGTGCTGTATTCTCCTGAAACTTAGTTTGCCGGAAAATATCCGAAATAGATTCAACTCGAATGACGAGAGTTAAAGTGCCAAGCTCATTCAGCTTCTCATCCCTAATCGTTCTGCCTAGACGGAATGCCTGAAAGTTACTATAACCATCACTGAAGGCTTCCGGAGGGAACCATTTCGCACCACCTGCCATCTCCTTGACCGATTGGCGGTAATCCGAGTTAAGAATGTCATAATTATTGGTTGAATTTTTACCGTAAGTATACATGATTTTGGGGGTTTCTATTTTGATGGAACGAATGTAGGTATTCTGATCAGCACCAAGCCATAGAACATTGAGCTTTTCATTAATAATATTTTCCATCCTGAATTGATCATACGTCGTTTCTGGCTCCGTAGACACGAGCTTAAGCAAGTCACCGTCCGTCATGATTTGTTTACTGAGCTGCTCGTAGCTGCGCATTCGATCGTCTATTTTCTGTCCCATCAAGCTTAGCAAATCCGTAGCATATTCTGCTGTTCTTGCTTTGGATGACGTTGTATAGCTATCCGTTAAATAATAAATTCCCGTCAATGCAGGCAACAGAATTAGAGGTGTATATACCAAAATCAGCTTATATGGCAATCGGATTTTGCGCCACATCACCGAAAACCAGAACCTATTCTTACTCATCTGTTACCCTCCCTCGTCCGGCATGTGGTTTTCCCCATTCTAACACAAACGTAAATATACATGATGATCGCACAAAAAAACACCGTCTACCAGAATGATTTCTCATCCCAGCAGCGGTGTGTTTGTTAATCTTTATCGAAGGAGCCCCTCATGTGATACTCCATAGAACCAGGATCGATGTCATCCACTTTACGTTGATAACGATATTCCAAGGATAGCCTCAGCCTGTTTTCCGAACGGTTATCGAGTGCCTTATGGAGCGTATGCCCATGGAACAGTAACAGGTCACCCATTTGAAAATCTGTTGTTAGCCAAGGAAGCCCCAATTCCTCACAGCGTTCATGCAAGACGCCATGTCCTCCCGTTCCCTGCATCGGCTCATGCGTTAGCATTCCTAATTTATGTGTCTTCGGCATAACGGCAAGACCTCCCAACTCTTCCGGACAATCTCCGGCCGGAATCCAGCAGGTATACGTATCCGGAGTCCCCTTGATATAGAAGTAATCCTGATGGGGTGGTGTTGTATTCTTGAAGCTTCCCGGAAAAGTAATGCGACCGATCCGGCGACGATGCTCCTGAAGCTCAGAATCGAGAAGTCCAGATAGAAGCAGGGATAATACAGCATTGCTCCCAAAAGCATTAAATCTCGGAAGCCCCAGTATACGGCGATAAAGCGGAGAGGTCTCGAATTTAATGGCGGTCGGGAAACCTTCACCTGAGTAAATTCCATCTACTAAGGGTACATCTGTTTTCACATATCCGTATTCGCTTGCTATTGCAAGCATATCTTCCCGAATATGAGTCAGTTCATTTTTATCCAATATGCCGCGGAAAAATAAATAGCCATCCTCATTGAGTCTGTTTCTTAATTCAGGTAGATCATGCAGCCATTCATTGGATGGGGACAATTCTTGCTTCAGCTGAGTGCTCATAGCTTATTAGCTCCTCTTCATGTAATATAAATTTAACTTTTATCAATTTCACTCCCTTAATATAATGTATATATTTCTTGATTTATTTAGTGTTAATAATTATTATTTGCACTTTACAAATAATAAGAAGAATAGGTGATAGCTTTGACAATTAATGAAGAAGTCAGATGGGAAAACCTAAGTCCTGTCGTATCCTACGCCAATCGGCTTGCTTGTTCGCCTGGTTTTAGCTTCGGACCTAGAGTTGTTAAAGATCATCAATTCATATGGGTTGCAGAAGGATCTGGTGAAGCCATCATCCAAAATCGTCGATATCGAGCCTCTAGTGGAGATTTGTTTCATTATGGACCTCATGTTGTACACAAGTTCACGGCGGATTCCGACCATCCTTTTGTCTTATATGGCTTACACTTTCAAACGATTGGACAATTAGGAGAACAGGGAGAGGCCCTCTCTCCGCTACATATCGATGTTCCGGAGGATTACAAATTGGATTATCCAAATATACTAGCCATCGGTCATTCACCTGATTTACTAAGCCAGCCTGAATATATGAAATTTCCTGGGAAGAATGCGGAACGTTATTTCCATAGGTTCACGTTATCGTTTCAGAAATCTGGTGCTCTGCATCATCTTCATAATCGGGTGACACTAATACAGCTTTTCATGGAGCTCCACCAGCTCACTCGCCAACAATCAGAGGAAAGCTCTGAACAGGGATTACTTCTCCGGCGGATACAAGATCGTTTAAAAGAACAAGCAGCCATGCCCTACAATCGGGAATGGCTGCGTGAATGGACACATTATCATGAGAATCATGCGGCAGCTTTATATTTCAAGCAATACGGCATATCGCCCCACGACTATTTTCTTGAATGCAAATTAGAGCTGGCCAAACGCTTACTTGTCGACTCTAAGAAAGCAGTCAGCGAGATCGCGGAATGTCTTTCCTTTGGATCGATCCACTATTTCTCAAGATTGTTCAAATCTCGTACAGGCTTAAGCCCTTTGGCCTTCCGTAAGAAGAGCATGTTAATCTAGTGGTTTACTCTCAATTGCCAGCTAGCAGGGCTTCAGCTGCTTGTTTTCCTTGAGCAACACAATCTGGCAAGCCGACTCCACCGAATGCAGCACCCGTTACTTGAACGCCAGGAAGCTGCTTGCTCAAACTATCGCGGAATGAGGATATAGCCTTATTATGATCGATTGGATATTGTGGCATGGAATGACGAAGTCTTGTGATTTCAACAAATTCAGGCGTCGCTGTTAAACCCATGAGATCATATAAATCACGTTGAACGACTGAGGCGAGCACAGCATCTGATAGCTCGACGCCCTTCTCATCTCCTGCCCTTCCGACATAGCAGCGAATTAATCGTTTGCCACTCGGTGCAGTATGGGCCCACTTAGATGAGGTCCACGTGCTTGCCGTAATATGCCTGTGCTCCCCACGGGAAACAAGAAAGCCCGAGCCGTTAAGGTCGTGATTAAAGCCTTTCTCATCGTAAGCTAGCACGACGTTAGCTACTGATACATATCGGATATTCGTCAATGCCGATACGTCGGTGTGAGAAGACAGCAGGTCAGCAGTAACATTGGCAGGTAGGGTGAACAATAGCTGATCCGCTTCAATTGCAGTACCATCGGATAGCTGTAGACGGTACATAGCCTCAGCTTCTTCTAGTTGGCTCTCTGCTGCTGTGCGTTCGACGTATTCCACCTGTGCTTCCATCCGAATGGAGCAGCCAGCTTCTCTAAGACTTGACTCAAGCGCCTCAATAACCGTAGATAATCCATTGCGAAATGTCATAAAAACAGATGTAGGCAAGAAATGTGCTACCAGATCCTGTTCCTTTTCATCGGAAGCTTCATTAATGGATTTTTCTTTTGCTTTGGCGGCAGTCGCAGCAGCGAGCTGGCTCATTTTTGTGCCTTGAATAAGGCTTCCATAATCCTTCACATACTGCTTAAACTGTGGGAAGGTTGCTTGCAGCCCCAGCCGATATAAATCTCCTGCATGAATGCCAGCTAGTAATGGCTCGAAAATCCTTTCAACCATTTCCTTACCCATACGGCGCTCGAGGAATGCTCCAACTGATTCGTCTTCAGTAAGCTCACCCGGCACAATATCAAGCTCCTCTAGTGCCCGGAGCTTCCCTTCCTCAGAAACTAATTCCGTCTTCATGAATTTTTCCTTATCGGAAGGGATACCAAGGGTAAGGCCCTCGGGCATGGGGTGAAGCTTTCCTTCATGTGAAATATAAGTTTTTTTCGCTACTGGGTTTGTGCCAGTCAATTCCTGTTCAAGCCCCAGCTCTCTTGCCAATTGGATCATAGGAAGCTTACGAGCTAGAAAGGAATCTGGACCACGCTCGATAACGAACCCTTCCTTACGAAGCGTGTTTACTCGGCCACCTAGTCGGTTCGAGCCTTCTATAACTGTAACTTCTATTTTTTCGCCTTGCTCCTTCGCGTGCTTTAGCAAATAAAAGGCGGCGCTAAGGCCGGTAATACCGCCGCCTAGCACCGCCACCCGGCGAACCTTTTGTATGGTCATTCGTTAGTCCCTCCATGAGCCAATCCTAGAACGGAAGCAGCTAATGCAGCCATATACTGAGGATCGTCATTGAGCATACGAATTCTTTCCAGCCTTATGCCGTGCTCTTCGGATAGCTTCCGTGCCTCGATGTCGATATCGTATAAAACCTCTAAATGATCGGATACGAAGCCAACAGGCGTCACGAGCACATTTTTCACACCCTCTTCGCTTAAACGCGTCAAGGTTTCCAAAATATCAGGCCCGAGCCAAGGCTGCCCTGTTTGACCCGCGCTTTGCCAAGTAAACTGCCACTTCTCAACACCCGCGGCTTCTGCAATCGCACGTGAAGTAGCTAGCAATTGATCTGAATAGGGATCGTTCATCTCTAAGATTTTGGCAGGCAGGCTGTGAGCACTGAATAATACTAGTGCATCCGCACGTTGCTCACCAAAGCGATCGAGCCCTTCCGTTACTCTCTTGCTTAGCGCGTCGATTAGCTCAGGATGCAGATGATACTCTTGCACGGACTTGAACGCGATACCTTGCTTACTCGCTTCCTCCTGTGCACGCTTCATATATCCGCCAACACTCATAATTGAATATTGGGGTGTAAGCACGATTCCTATAGCATTCTTAATGCCATCCGCTGCCATTGCAGCTACGCCATCCTCAATATACGGAGCAGCATGCTTTAAGCCTTGATAGCAAATATAAGCGCCTTCGCCGGCAAGCTCATCCAATGTGCGCTGTAGTGCTGCTACCTGAATATTCGTATTTTCACGAAGTGGAAAAACTCCACCAACGATAGAACGGTAACGGCTCGTCAGATCCTCTAGCTGCGCTGCTGAAGGTGGATTCCCTCTGCGAATGTGCGTGTAATAAGTCTCGACATCTTCCAAGCTCTCTGGAGTACCGTAAGACATTACAAGTACACCAATAGCATTGTTCACTTGGTCGCTCAAGATGTCACCCCCGCAGAAATTTTATTTTCACTATAAGTATGAACAAATTCCGTTAATTCCTTTAGCTTTTCCAGCGATGCCTCTGGGAACAATCCATGTCCAAGGTTGAAAATAAATCCAGGCTCTTGCATTCCTTCGTCTAGAATTCTTCGAGCGTGCTCATGAATGACTTCCGAAGGCGCAGTAAGTACATAGGGATCCAGATTGCCCTGAACAGCAAACTTACCACCCGTGCGGCGTCTGCCTTCAGATACGGAAACCCGCCAATCCAACCCAATGACATCACTCTGCAAGCTAGTAAGATGAGGAAGCAATTCTCCTGAGCTTACGCCTGGGAAATAAATTTTCGGCACATCAAGGTCTGAAAGACTTGCAAAAATGCTTTCCACATGCGGAAGCACAAATTGCTTGAAATCATGCGGTGCCAGCGAGCCTACCCAGCTATCAAACAATTGCACAGCCTTGGCTCCCGATTGAATATGCGCGCGCAAATAGGTTGCCGCCATATCTGCAAGCTTACCCATCAAGTTATGCCAAACATTCGGATCACTATACATGAGTGCTTTAGTCCGTATGTAGGATTTGGATGGGCGTCCTTCTATAAGGTAGCTAGCCAACGTGAATGGAGCTCCTGCAAATGATATTAGAGGCACCGTAAGCTCACGCTCAAGAATCTTAATGGTGTCCAGCACATGCGACAAATCTTTTTCCACATCAATAGGCTTTAAACGCTCAATATCACTCGCGCTACGGATTGGATTATGGATGACTGGCCCGACATCCTTGACGATATCAAAATCAATTCCAATCGAAGCTACGGGATTCATAATATCGGAGTATAGAATAGCTGCATCAACACCAAGCTTATGTATCGGCATGAGTGTCACTTCAGCAGCGAGCTCCGGCTGCTTGCAAATTTCGAGCAGAGTATATTTTTCTTTTATTTTACGATAATCAGGATCATAACGTCCGGCTTGACGCATATACCACACAGGCACCCGTTCAACCGACTCTCCCCTGCAGGCGCGTAGAAACAAGTCATTCGTAATCATAGTGTTATCCTCTTCTAGACAATAGATTGGTTACTTTCCTTTCATTATGCCCCTTTTGCCCCGCTAGAACAACCTCATGCGCCCTTAGGAGTATGACAATAGTTTGACAAAGGCCATAATAGAAGCTTAATCGCTTGTGATATACTATCAAGACATAAGAATGGCAGACAAAAAGGAGCAACAAATGCAGCGCTGGAAAATAAATTTGATCGTCCTGATGAGCGGAAATTTCCTGGTATTTGCGGGAATGACGATGATTATCCCGTTCCTATCCTTATATTTAAAACAAGATCTTGGGTTAACAGACAATCACGAAATTGGTCTATGGGCTGGGTTAATTTTCGCAGCAAATTTCGTTACATCATTCCTATTCCAGCCGTTATGGGGCAAGCTCTCTGATAAATACGGGCGCAAATTAATGCTCCTTCGTTCAGGCTTCGGGATGTCCATAGTCATGGTGCTTATGGGCTTCGCTACTGAGCCGTGGCATCTTCTCTTACTTAGAATGCTTAACGGCGTAATCTCTGGCTATACACCCGCCGCAGTCTCTCTGGTATCCGCAACTACGCCGAAAAATCGTATGGGCTTCGCCATGGGGACACTGCAATCGGGGGGAACAGCCGGCGCCATTCTAGGACCGTTCATAGGCGGCTTACTTGCAGACAGCTTTGGCTACCGTCCGATTTTCTACATTACAGGCTCGTTTCTATTTCTTGCCTCATTTATTTCTTGGCTCATGGTTCGTGAGAACTTCGATCGTTCTGCAGCAGCACTTAAGAAGCAAGTTAGCGTGGTTAAGGGCTTTCGTGACTTAATGGTCATTCGTCAGCTTCCTGTTCTGCTAACAATCACTTTCCTTATTCAATTTGCGATGTTAAGTCCAATGCCGCTTATGCCGCTTTATGTTCAGGAGCTTCATGGTACGACTGAAAATTTGGCCTTCTACGCCGGATTTGTCGGATCGGTAACCGGAATTTCCAATTTAATTAGCGCACCTCTCCTTGGTCGATTAAGCGATCGGATTGGTCCAACGCGGATTCTGCTTATTTCACTCGCAGGAGCGGGCGTCATGCTTATTCCACAAGCATTCGTCGGGTCCGTCAGCCAACTGCTAATTTTCCGCTTTTTATTGGGATGCTTTATGGGCGGATTGATCCCGACAGTCAATTCCCTCATACGCAAGCACACACCAGACGGTATGGAGAGCCGCTCTTACGGCTTTAACAGCAGTGCTCTTAGCCTTGGTAATATGTTGGGTCCCGTCATGGGTGGTTTATTGTCCGGCTTGATTGGCATCGAGGGATTGTTCATCCTGTCGGGTATCCTGCTGTTTTTGACCTGTATTTGGGCTACCCGAGCTTTGCGAGCCCGGCGGAGTACGTAGGGAATGGGAAATATACTGCTACAAAAAGCCTTCAAATCCACTCGCTACTATAAAAAGCCTTCAAATCACTCGCTACTACGCGGGATTTGAAGGCTTTTCAATTTGATTATGAGAATTTTAATTAGAGACTACTCAAATTTTACTAAGAAATAATTTTTCTTCCCACGACGCAGAACAACGTATTTACTATGGAGCCGCTGTTCTTGGGTAACGACGAAATCGATAGCGTTTTGTCTCTGACCATTGATATATACTGCTCCGCTCTCAATATCCTGCCTAGCTTGTCGGCGGGATGGAGCCGCTTGAGCTGCAATGAGAAGATCCATTAACGGAATTTCCTCTTCATTAATAACAGTTGTCGGCATGTCTTGAAGCGCCTCTACGAGCTCCGCCTCAGTCAGCAAAGTAACATCTCCCGAGAACAACGCTTCCGTAATTTTCTCCGCGCTTATGACCGCTTCCTCGCCGTGTACGAGGCGGGTGACTTCACGGGCTAGCTCACGCTGGGCGGCACGCTTCTCAGGACGGGTGCTAAGCTCTGTCTCTAGCTCGGCTATTTGCCCGCGATCAAGGAATGTGAAATATTTTAAGAACTTGATTACATCATTGTCGTCCGTGTTAATCCAGAATTGGTAGAACGCATACACCGATGTTTTACTCCGATCAAGCCAGACAGCACCGGATTCGGATTTGCCGAATTTCTTCCCATCACTCTTCGTGACAAGTGGGAGGGTCATTCCATAAGCGCTGCCTCCGCCCATTTTGCCGATTAAATCAAGACCTGCCGTAATATTGCCCCACTGATCGCTGCCTCCGATTTGCAATGTGCAATTGTGATCAGTTAGCAGCTTGTAGAAGTCGTAGGACTGTAGGATCATGTAGCTGAATTCTGTAAAAGAGATCCCGTTCGCCAGCCTTGAATCGACCGAATCCTTCGCCAACATGTAGTTGACGGTAAAATGCTTACCGATATCCCGCAGGAAGGTAATGATGTCCAGCGGCGCAATCCAATCATAGTTGCTTACAAGCTTTGCTCCATTTGCTTCTTGGTTAAAATCAAGAAAACGGGAAAGCTGATCCTTCAGTCTATTCGTCCATTCCGCAACCGTATCCGCAGTATTCAAGGAACGTTCTGTCGAGCGACCACTTGGATCACCGATTAGTCCTGTGCCCCCGCCCACTAATGCGATAGGGTTATGACCAGCCTTCTGAAAATGGCGAAGGATTAGCACAGGAAGCAAGTGGCCGATATGCAAACTATCCGCTGTTGGATCAAATCCGCAATAAAGTACAACCCTTTCGTTGTTGAGCTTCTCTTGAAGTGCTTCGCGATTAGTCGTTTGATGGATTAAACCTCTGTATTCTAGGTCCTCTAATAAAGCATTAGAGATATTTGCTGTAGCTTGATTAGTATCAGACATCTCAATCTCTCCTTCTCATCTGTGCAGAAATTAACAAGCATAAGCGGCTGACGCCGTCCTTTCACGGCGTTCAACGCGTATGTCGGAGACATATCAGAAAAGTATAGAAAATTCTATACTTGCTGATATGTACAAAAAAGACCCGTCCTGTCTAAAGACAGGGACGAGTCATCGCGGTACCACCCTAATTGAAAACACGCTTATGCGCATTCTCCACTCTTGTCAAATAACGGTAGACTACCGTCTTGCCCTTCCGCGCCGGCGCGGTTTCGGATCAAGAAGCTCCAGGACGTAATTCGCGTTTGCTCGTGAACCGGCTTGCATCAACCGCCGGCTTTCTGGATCACGTTGTACGAACGCTACTGATTCCCTTCATCACACTTAAGTTTAGTTGTTGGCAATACTTTATAACACTATACCTAATATGTCAATTAAGTTGGGCTGTTGCGGGAAAATTAGTCGGCTGGGCTGCTTTATTGCTCACATAAACTGTGCCAATGCTGGGAATTAGTCGGTGCCTCCGCTTATCTCTTACACAAACTACGCCCATGCAGAGAATTAGTCGGTGTCTCCGCTTATCTCCTCACTCTAGCTACCCCATTGCCGAGAATTAGTCGGTGCCTCCGCTTATCTTCTCACTCTAACTACTCCATTGCAGGGAATTAGTCGGTGTTTCCGCTTATCTCCTCACTCTAACTACTCCATTGCAGGGAATTAGTCGGTGCCTCCGCTTATCTCCTCACTCTAACTACTCCATTGCAGGGAATTAGTCGGTGTCTCCGCTTATCTCCTCACTCTAACTACTCCATTTCAGGGAATTAGTCGGTGTCTCCGCTTATCTCCTCACTCTAGCTACCCCATTGCCGAGAATTAGTCGGTGCCTCCGCTTATCTCTTACACAAACTACGCCCATTCAGAGAATTAGTCGGTGCCTCCGCCTATCTCCTTACACAAACTACGCCCATGCAGAGAATTAGTCGGTGTCTCCGCTTATCTACTCACTCTAGCTACCCCATTGCCGAGAATTAGTCGGTGCCTCCGCTTATCTCCTTACACAAACTACACCCATGCAGAGAATTAGTCGGTGCCTCCGCTTATCTCTTACACAAACTACGCCCATGCAGTGAATTAGTCGGTGTCTCCGCTTATCTCCTTACACATACTGCGCCCATGCAGTGAATTAGTCGGTGCCTCCGCCTATCTCCTTACACAAACTACGCCCATTCAGAGAATTAGTCGGTGCCTCCGCTTATCTCCTTACACAAACTACGCTCATGCAGTGAATTAGTCGGTGCCTCCGCTTATCTCCTTACACAAACTACGCCCATGCAGAGAATTAGTCGGTGCCTCCGCTTATCTCCTTACACAAACTACGCCCATGCAGAGAATTAGTCGGTGTCTCCGCTTATCTACTCACTCTAGCTGCCCCATTGCCGAGAATTAGTCGGTGCCTCCGCCTATCTCCTTACACAAACTACTCCCATGCAGAAATTTAGTCGGTGTCTCCGCTTATCTACTCACTCTAACTACACCTGCGCCGGGATTTAGTCGGTGCCTCCGTTTATCCGCGCACTCAAGCTGCTCAAGTGCCGGAAATCCGTGCAATGCGTCGCACAATGACTCCCCCCTAACTTCCAAAAACCAGCCCCTTGATTGCCACGGATGGCTACGGTATAATACAGCAAAATGAATGATTACATCATGCCTGTGAAGAGCATCCAACTCGGAGGCGTTCTCGTTAAGGAGCTATACATATTTAGCTCCTAAGTTAACCGTTGCCGCACGTTATCGCGGAACTAAAGTGGATCGGACGGAAAATCGTTTGATCAATTTGGGTGGCACCGCGAGTAAAAAACGCTCCTCGTCCCATAAAGATGAGGGCGTTTTTTGCATTTTTATTACAGAGGAGCGCGGTGGCATGTTAGACATTAAGTGGATTAGACAGCATCATGAGCAAGTTCAGACGGTCGCAGATCAGAAGGGAATTAAGCTATCAATCGCGGAATTGCTAAAGTGTGACGATGTGCGACGTTCGCTTCTAAATCAATCGGAAACTTTTCGGGAATCCCGGAACAGCCTTTCTCAACAAATCGGCCAGATGGTTGCACAAGGAAAGCATGACCAGATTGAGCTGACCAAACAGAAGGTCAAAAGAATAAATGACGAATTACTAGAAATAGAAGCTACTCTATCTTCAACGGAAAAACACTACTTGCAGCTCATGGCGCTTGTTCCGAATGTTGTTTCTCCTGATACTCCTATTGGCCGTTCAGATGCTGACAACGTGGAGTTAAGACGAATAGGCAAACTACCGGTTACTGATTATGAGCTTAAAAGTCATGTTACATTGGGTGAATGGCATGATATGATCGATCTTCCCCGAGGAGTAAAAGCAGCTGGTACACGTAATTATTATCTAAAAGGAGACGGCGTTCTTCTACATCGAGCCGTTCAGCAACTAGCCCTAGATCTGCTGCTCGCAAAAGGCTTCACCCCCCTCGAAGTTCCGCTAATGACTCGTTCGGAGGCTCTATACAATACAGGTTTTTTCCCTCTTGGGGAGGAACAAACCTACCGGCTATCGGGGGAAAACAAATGGCTTGTTGGAACATCGGAAGTCCCTCTAGTAACCTATTACGCCAATGAGATCGTAAATGTTACAGAGCCTATCAAGCTGGCAGCAGCATCCGTATGCTTTCGAAACGAGGTTGGTTCTTCTGGTAAAGACGTTCAGGGACTCTATCGCGTTCACCAATTTTCTAAGGTTGAGCAGGTCATCCTGTGCGAAGCCGACCCCGATGTATCAGATAACATACTAAAGGATATTACTGACAATGCTGAGGAGCTGCTCCAGCTTTTGGAGCTTCCGTACCGTGTTATGGCTGTCTGTACAGGAGATATGTCGCAGAAAACCTACAAGCAATATGACATCGAAACATGGATGCCTAGCCGTCAGGCTTATGGAGAAACCCACTCTTCGTCCAATGTGCATGATTTTCAGGCTAGACGCTCGAACATCCGATATCGCGACGCTGCTGGCAGCTTGAAATTTTGTCACTCACTCAACAACACTGCTGTGGCCAGCCCACGGATCCTCATCCCTCTAATTGAAAATCATCAATGCGAGGATGGAACCATTAGAATTCCTACGGCACTACGACCGTACTTGAATGGTAGGGAACGACTGTATCCCAAAAATATGGAATGAAACTTCCACATTAGGCACCTCCATTGCTCCTTCAAAGCACCCTTCAACTGAAGAACCCCAAGCCTCAGATCACAACTGACCTGCAGCTTGGGGTCTTTCAGCATAATATGCCTCTGTGGCGCCAACAAAACGAAGATGGTTCTAATCGTACTACTTGCTTGGCAGCCGGTTTGAAGTCTGATCAGCAATGTTATTCATCGCTTCTGCCCTTTCAAAGTCTGAAACTCACATACTCCAAACACGGAACATATCGTTAACGAATCCAGCAACTCTTATATGCTCAAAAACTAATTGTTTTATTTTGTAACGAACTCCACACACCCTATATCCAGCAAAGTAGCCCCATTCCTCCCGAATATTACTCAATAACGCCAATGAAGTTCCTTAGAAATTAAAACAGGTCATTTTGTCGGTAATAAACACAATACAATTCGTTAGCTAAAATCACACCGCGTCTTCTATGCGAGATACCATAGACGCTAATCCAAACTTGGTGATGAAGTACGCGACGATAGGTAGTTAAAACGTAATGTAGTGGTGTCCCGTAGTGGTGTCCGTAGTGGTGTCCGTAGTGGTGTACCGTAGTGTGTCCCATATGCAATACAAGACAGCACAAAAAAACGTGTACCGCCGTCAATACGACAGCAGTACACGCAAATAAAGCTATTATAGCAAATGACAAGCGGCAAAATGACCAGGCTCCACCTCTTTAAACGGAGGCATCGTAGCCGCGCATTCAGGCATCGCATGTGGACAGCGTGTTCTGAACGGACATCCGCTCGGTGGATTAAGCGGACTTGGAATTTCGCCCTGTAAAATCACACGTTTCCGCTGCTTCTGAAGATCGGGATCCGGAATAGGAATTGCGGACAACAAAGATTGCGTATACGGATGAAGCGGCTTAGCATTCAACTCATCCGACGTTGCTACCTCAACCAGCTTACCCAGATACATAACGCCAATCCTATCGGAAATATGCTTGACCATAGCTAGATCATGCGCAATGAACAAGTAAGTCAAACCATGCTCCTTCTGCAGCTTCTTGAACAGGTTCACAACCTGAGCTTGGACAGAAACATCTAGCGCAGAAATTGGCTCGTCAGCAATAATAAATTGCGGCTCAATCGCTAACGCGCGAGCAATCCCGATCCTCTGACGCTGACCGCCCGAAAATTCATGGGGAAAACGTCCCGCATGCTCTTCATTTAAGCCGACATCTGTAAGCAGCTGGCTTACCCGCTCTTTTCTTTTTTTCCCCGTATACAAGCCGTGAATATCCATTCCCTCAGAAATAATTTTCCCAACCGTCATACGTGGATTAAGCGAAGCGTAAGGGTCCTGGAACACCATCTGCATATCCCTGCGGAATTTCTTCCTATCATCGCCACTCAATTTCTGTATATCTTTGCCGTTAAACAGTACCTCGCCACCCGTTGCTTCATAAAGCCGGATAATCGTTCTGCCTGTCGTGGATTTACCGCAGCCAGACTCGCCGACAAGTCCAAAGGTTTCCCCCCGTTTAATCGAGAAGTTCAAGCCATCAACCGCTTTGAGTACACGATCCCCACTCAGGTGAAAATGCTTCTGTAGGTTTTTTACCTCTAAAATATGATCCTCAGCCATGTGATCTTCCCCCCACTTCGACTGGAATATCAACCTTCGGAGCGTCCGGATGTAACAACCAGCAGGCAGAGCTATGATCTGCAGACAGTTCGAAGTGCTCAGGATCAACCTCTTTGCAGATTTGCATCGCATACGGACAGCGTGCCGCAAAAGCGCAGCCTACCGGAGGAGCAAATAAATCAGGAGGAGTGCCCGGTATCGAATCCAGCTCATTGTTCTTATCGCTATCTAACCGTGGAACAGAGCGTAGCAATCCCCAAGTATATGGATGTCTAGGGTTATAGAAAATATCATTAAGAGTACCTCTCTCAACAACTTTACCTGCATACATAACGATGACTTTATGAGCCATCTCAGCAACTACACCTAAATCATGCGTAATAAGGATGATCGAAGTATCTGTTTTCTGCTGAATGTCTCGTAATAAATCGATAATTTGAGCTTGAATCGTGACATCGAGTGCTGTGGTTGGTTCATCAGCAATGAGCAGCTTGGGTTGACAAGCGAGAGACAACGCAATCATGACCCGCTGCCTCATCCCTCCCGAAAGCTCGTGTGGGTATTGATGAATACGTTCCGATGCATTCGACATCCCCACTAGTGTCAGAAGATCAGCAGCACGCTGCATAGCTTCAGATTTACTTACCTTCTGATGCTTACGAATACCCTCCGAGATTTGTGCACCAACCGTCATTGTTGGATTCAAAGAGGTCATCGGGTCTTGAAAAATCATGCCCATCTCCTGACCTCGCACTTTCTCCATCTGGGATTCCGACATTTTCGTAATCTCATGCTTGCTATCAAAAAGAACCGACGAGCCCTCTTTAATGTAGCTTGGCGGAGTCGGAATCAACCTCATAATCGTCTGGGCTGTTACCGATTTACCACTTCCGGATTCTCCAACGATCGCCAGAACCTCTCCTTTATTCAGGCTGAAGGAGACGCCACGAACCGCTTGAACCTCACCGGCATACATTTTGAAGGATACACGCAAATTGTTAACTTCAAGTATAGGCTTTCCCATCCGGCAGGCCTCCTTATTTTCTCATTTTCGGATCGAGAGCATCCCGTAGCCCGTCCCCGAACACGTTAAAGCTAAGCAAGATCAAGCTGAATACAATAGTTGGGAAAATAATGCGATGTGGCTGGTACCTCATATATTGCGCACCATCGTTAATTAAATTACCGAGGGACGCCATAGGAGGTCGAATGCCGACACCGATAAAGCTAAGAAACGACTCAAAAAAAATAGCCGTCGGAACAATAAACGTAATTTGCACAATTACAAGTCCAAGCACATTTGGAATAAGATGCTGCATAATGATCCGTGAAGGCTTCGCGCCCAAAGTTCGAGCAGCCAGAACGAATTCCTGCTCCTTAACGAGCAGAATTTGTCCCCTTACTAACCGCGCCATACCTACCCAACCCGTTAAGGCATAGGCGATAATAATAGATTTGATACCGGGTCCAAGGAAGACAATCAGAATAATAGCCAGCAGCAGCAATGGAATAGAGTAAATTATTTCAATGATCCGCTGCATTACATTGTCTACTTTTCCACCAAAATAAGCCGAAATCCCCCCATAGATAACACCAAATACTAAATCAATCACTGCTGCAACCAAGCCTATAAACAAGGAAATTCGAGTTCCCCACCATACGCGGGTCCATAAATCTCGGCCAAAATCATCCGTACCGAAAAAGTGTGTCCACGACGGCTTAAGATCTATGTCCTTCAAGTACTGGGTTTCATAATCAAATTTGCTGAACATAGGCGCAAATATAGCTAATAACGAGAGCACGATAAGAATGATCAGCCCAGTCATAGCCATTTTATTCGTTCTCAAACGCCTCCAAGCGTCCTGCCAATAGGTTAGGGATGGCCGGACAATGGTCTCTGCGTTTGTAGTTTTTTCAGCTGGGAGAAACTTTTCTTTAGCTATATCTATCATGGTTTATCTCCCTCCCGACATACGAATCCGTGGATCAATTAAGCCGTACGCAATATCGGTCAGGAACATCACAACAATAAGAACCGCTGCATAGAAGATCGTTAATCCTGTAATCATCGTATAGTCCAAAGTTGTAATAGAGCTTACAAATTGAGACCCTAAGCCCGGAATGACGAAAACTCTCTCAATAACAAGTGTCCCCGTGATGACGTTAACTGCAATAGGTCCCAGAATGGTCACGACAGGTAATATAGCATTACGAAGCATATGTCCAATTACGACTGTGCGGGTTGCGAGACCCTTAGATTTAGCCGTCTTAATATAGTCCAAGCTAGATACTTCTAACATCGAAGCACGCATCATTCTGGCTAATATTGCAATTGTTCCTAATGCAAGGGCAATAGCCGGTAAAATGCGATGCTCTGGTCCTTCCCATAAGCCTGAAGGAAGGATGCCCCATTTGTTCCCTACATATAAGGATAGAAGTGGACCAATTACGAAAGAGGGCACGGAGATTCCAATTAGAGCGATGAACATTGAGGAATAATCCTGCCATTTGTTATGCTTCAGTGCTGCGACGATACCGAGCAGTAATCCGATAATAATCGCGATAACCAAAGATTCCAGTCCAAGCTCCAAGGAGGCTGGAAAGGATTGCTTGATGACGCTGACAACCGACCGTGTCGGGAATTGATAAGATACGCCTAAGTCTCCTCGAAAAACATTGCCTAAATACTGCAAGTACTGCTGCCATTCCGGCTTATCTAAGCCGTATTGCTCCTTTAATAATTTCAAATTTTCTGGAGGCAGCTTCGCAGCTACTTCACCAAAAGGATTACCAGGTAGCAGCTTCATGAGAAAAAAAGTAGCTGTAATGATAACCCATAATGTGATTAGCATATATACGAATCGACGCAGCACGAATTTCAGCACGACTGATCCTCCTTCCAAATTTACATATAAGTACAATCGACATGAAAGAAGCCGTTCTGATAACGGCCTCTTTCATGGATTGTAGCTTGTCCAGCATCTTTAACATGGACTGCTTCAACAATTGAAGCTAACAGCTTATTACTTAATTGAAGTCCATTTTAATTCGAAATCAGTACCGTATGGAGGCAAGATCAAGCCCTGTACTTTGTCTTTAATCAAGTAGGGTGATGAACGGAAGAACAGTGGGAATATAGCTGCTTCCTCCATCAGAATTTTTTCTGCTTCATGCAATTTATTTGCACGGACTTTGGCGTCCGGCTCTTTCTGAGCCCCTGTAACTAGCTCATCATACTTCGCGTTCTTCCAATCTTGGGTGTTAAATGGGCTACCCGACACGTACATATCAAGCCAAGTCATCGGATCGTTATAATCTGCACCCCATAGTGAATTTACAATGGTGTAGTTTTTAGCAAGCTCTCTCTCAATCCGAGAAGCATGCGGTAATGGTTCAGCCGCTACATCGATGCCGAGATTTGTTTTCCACTGGGAAACGAGAAATTCAAGTGATTTTTTGCTTGTTTCAGTATCATCACCCATTACCGTCAGCTTAGGAAGAGCTGCTACTCCAGCTTCCTTCAATCCTTCTGCCAGCAATGTTTTTGCTTTTGCAGCATCGAACGCAACCTCTGTGTCCCCGACAACCTTACGGAACTCTTCTCCATTGCCATCGCTATTACCGTTTGGTATCAAACCAGTTGCCGCTACTGAACCATTTCTAAGCACTGTATCTACAAGCCCTTGGCGGTCAATCGCCATGCTCAATGCTTGACGAACTTTAGCATTTGCGAAGGCAGGCACTTTCGTTTGTTGGAAATTCAAATAACCTGTTATAAGCTCATTTTTTCTGTGAAGCTCTGTTTTTCCTTCGTAGGCTTTCATCTGATCGCCTTTAATATCAGCAACATCTGTTTTATTGGATTCATAAAGATTCAGGCCAGTAGCCGTGTCTTTAACAATGTTCAAAGTGATCTTGTTCAGCTTGACGTTATCCGCGTCCCAATATTTCGGGTTTTTCTCAAGAACTAGCTGCTGCTCGTGATCCCATTTTTTCAAAATAAATGGACCAGCGCCAAGCACTTTATCTGCATCTGCACCGCCTTTATCGCCAAGCGCAGAAACGAACTTCTCATTCTGAGGATAGTAGTTTAAGAAAGCTAGCTGCCCGGTAAAGAAAGACATCGGTTGCTCCAGCTTAATTTCTAATGTCGTATCATTCAGAGCTTTAGCACCAAAGTTTTCTTTGGCCTTCTTAAGCTCTTCAGGAGTTTTGGAGTTTAGAATATCACTCCCCCCTTTAACCCATTCCATAATGAAAGCATATGAAGCTTTAGTAGCCGGATCCAATGTTCTTATATAAGAATAAACGAAGTCTTTGGCAGTAAGCGGCGAACCGTCAGCCCATACAAGACCTTCACGTAATTTAATCGTATAGGTTAATCCATCATCCGAGATCTTAGGAAGCTCTGCGGCAAGCGCTGGCTCAGGGTTCATATCTTTATTCAAACGGTACAAGCCTTCACTAATAGCTCCTAGAATGGTAAAGGAAGCTGAGCTTTCTGCTAAGGATACGTCCAGTGCAGGTGGATCAGCACGGTAATTCATCACTAACTCCTGTTTGCTGCCCTTGCCGGATCCATTTGAAGAAGTACCTGATCCCGATGGTTCGGAGTTGTTGTTGTTGCCACAAGCGGCTAGCAGTGTTCCCGCTAACGTAATTGCCATGGCTGCTGAGAAAATTTTCTTGAATTTCATGCTGTTGCCTCCCCATTTTTTTAACTAGCATTTGAAGTATGCACAACTTCTATGCATTATTTGGAATATTGTGAAAATTGAAAATATTTCTAAGTCCACAACACCGCTATTCCGTTAAAAATCTACCTTACAAATAAATACAATCCTTTTGTAATTCGAAATCTGTCGGAACAACAGAAATACTACTACAAATCGCTTACATGCCGCAATGTGATAATCTTGGAAATGTTAGGTTGTGTGACATGGAAGTAACAAAAAAGAAGAACTGACCTCATAGGCTATTAAAGCCCTACTGGTCAGTTCTTCTTAGTCCGGTTTCACCTTATTAGTCCTTCACTCTTGCCAAAGCCAGACCATCATACGCTGGTAAATGAACACCCATTAGCCTTGAATCCTGCGCAATCCGTTGATTGAATTCCCGCATAGCAAGCACCGATGGACCTTGTTTGTTGTCATCAATCGTCCTGCCTCTAAGAAGCGTATTATCGGCTGCGATAATGGCTCCCTTATTCGAAAGTCGAATACATGCATCTAAGTAATGAGGGTAATTCTCTTTATCTGCATCAATGAAAAAGAAATCAAAACGCTTACCCTCTGAAGCTAGCCTCTCCAAGCTTGCTGAAGCATCACCAACTAGATAATCAACATGACTCTCCATACCAGCCGCAATTACATTCTCTTTAGCAAATTCTGCATAATCTTCGCGTAGCTCAAGGGAAAGCAGCTTGCCCTCAGCTGACAACCCCCGTGCCAAGCATATTCCGCTATATCCACCTAATGCACCGATTTCTAGTACATTTTGCGCTTTGGAAGTCGCAACTAGAAAGGTAAGCAGTCGCCCATATCCTGGTGCAACTGAAATTTCCGGCATGCCGGCTAATCGAATATTTTCCTTAACCCTTTCTAGGTCAATATCATTACTATATAGTTCATCAAAATAATAATCGGGTGTTAATCCCATCGTCATGCTCACCTCCATAAGTCGTAGAACGGATAAATCCCCCTACATTTTACCACAAAGTTTGTAAAATACCCTTGATTAGAGCTATACTATTTTTTGTTTACACTTTACAATGCGATAATCATTTAGTGCAGCGGTCTATACAAATCGCTTGTTATGGAAAGGAAGTTTGCACATGTTAGCTCAGATACAAGGTGGAGCCCGTAAAGGACTACACTGGATTGTAAGAGCGCTTACGCTTTGGCCTATTTGGGGTATTATCCTACTTGCTGTATCGATATTGTACAAATTAAATGAGCTCGATAATCAATTCAATGTTGGTGGTATGAATTATTGGAAATGGGCTGTTAATCTTGGTGCCGTTCTTCTTGTCTCCTTCTGGACAATATTTCTAGGCCGCCGGGCAAGAGCACTGTCTCTCGCAATATTGAATTTAGCACTCTCTATCCTTCTCTTCTCGGATCTTATTTACTTTAGATACTTCAAGGACTTCATCTCCGTTCCTGTGCTGCTGCAGGCCGGACAGGTAGGAGAGCTGAAGGATAGCATCTGGAGTCTCACGCAAGCAAGTGACTGGATTCTATTTGCCGATATTCCCATTGCCTTTGCGTTGGCAGGCTTTATTTTCTGGCGTACCGCGGTTGCTCGACGCTCCAAGGTAGGCCCTATAGTCAAAATCCGTAGCCAGTACATTTGGCGCAGATTCGTTCCAGCAGCACTAATATTCGCTATTGGATGGTCATTGCTTTATTACCCTATTGTAGAGCAGAAGAATGGATGGGCGCGAGGCTTGTTCGTTGGAAATTGGTGGAATGTGCCCATTTACAATGTTACAGGTCTTCTTGGTTTTCATGGCTATGATACTTATCGTTATGCCAAGGAGCATTGGTTCGGTGAGGGTCTTTCTGCGGAGGAAATTCAGGAATCGAAAGCATGGTTCACAGAGCGACTTAAGCTGCAGAAGCAAATGGAAACGGAGCCCCTCTTCGGCGAATATAAAGGCAAAAATGTGCTTGTTGTTCAAGCTGAAGCCTTTCAAGAATTCGTAATTGGTCAGTCCATCGATGGCGAGGAAATTACACCCAATTTAAACAAGCTCATCGGGCAAAGCGTTTATTTCCCTAATTTCTATCATCAAACCGCTCAAGGTCGAACATCTGATGCCGATTTTCTCACTAGCTGCTCCATGCACCCCTTGCCAACCGGTTCAGCCTTTATTCGCTTCGCGGGCAATGAATTTGATTGCGTTCCCTCCACCCTAAATGGTGAAGGCTATGATACAACCGTACATCATTCTTATGATGGAAGCTTCTGGAACCGGAATAATATGTATCATAATATGAAATATAATCAATTTTACAGCATCAAAGACTATACTATAGATGAACGAGTAGGCTGGTCTTTAGGGGATCAATCCTTCTTCCGTCAGACGATTGAACAATTGAAGGAACGTCAAAAATCACCTTTCTACGCCTTATCCATAACACTGTCTAGCCATCACCCCTTCAAACTACCTTACTCCAATCAGGAGCTTGATGTAGGAGATCTGAAAGGTACAATAATGGGAGATTATCTTCAGGCGACTCGTTATGTGGATTCTGCAGTCGGCGTATTGATAGAGGAGCTTAAGGATGCAGGCTTATGGGAAAATACGGTTCTGATGTTCTACGGGGACCACGATAATTCTATATATGACTGGAAGCTTTATGAGCAATTCTTTGATCATCCCGTAGCAGACATAGACAAGGACCGAATTATTAGGAAGGTCCCGTTCTTTATTCATCTCCCGAACGACGAGCATGCTGGTATAGTTAATAAAGCTGTTGGACAGATTGACACTACACCAACTATTATGCATTTGCTTGGAATTCCATTAGATAAAAAGTATTTGATGGGCATAAGCATGCTATCTGAAGCGCCTAAATCCGTTGTATTCCGTAATGGGGGCTTTACCGATGGCAAGGTTTACTTCGTTCCTAACAGCGATGGCATAGCCGCTGATGGAACCTGTTATTCCGTTGACAGCGGTATTCCTACTGACACTGAAGCTTGCATAGCAGGCGCAGAGTCGGCTAAGCAAGACCTGAAAGTGTCTGATCAGGTCATTGAGAATAATCTCATCGCCAGATTTCATAAAGAAGACAAGGAATAATTAAACGCTATATAAAATAAAAACGGCAACTCCGTCCTAGGACAGTGTTGCAGTTTTTTTATGTTTTCACATATTTTTTAGCTTTTTCAATTGCCTCGTCTTCAGATGAGGCAGTAATGTAACGACCATTAATAAATATAAAAGCATAACGAGAGCAAGGGCCGCAATAGGATTTGCAAGCCACTTTAATTTCAGTTTCAGGTGAAAGCTTTTGTAGCTTAGGAAGCATTGTCTTTACTTTCATATGCTTGCATTTGTCGCATATTCGAATATCGTTTAGTGGAGCTAATTGCTCGTTATCAATGATCTCCATGGTTGCCCTTGCTTGGATTCGTAATGACAAACCCTTCTTTAGGAAAATAAAGATAGTCGATTTTGACACCGTCTAGCAGCTGTTCTCCCTTAGTTAGGATAACATCAATGTCCTTATCCGTAGAGACAACTTCATCCTTATCGGTAGGCTTGCCTAAATCCATACCGTAATGGGCGTGGTCTCCGTGGCTGTGTGTCACGAATACCTTCAATTTCTTGTTTTCATTTTCCGGCTTGTCCAATTCTTTGCGCAGCACGTTGGCTGCATTCCGAGTTATTTTACAATTCATATTGATATTCACTCCCGTTAGTTTCTTGTGTTCTATTGTAAATAGTTTAATCTAAGAAAACAAGAACGCAAGATAATAAGATGACATTCTCAACCAAGGGAAAAGCGGATTTTTCTACTCACTAGGTAAATGTACTTATCCAATAATTTATCTTTACATAAGCTAACTGGGTGATGAAACAATATCACAATAAAAGCCCGGTGGTGATATTCTTGAGTTATGGTGCAGGAGCTGTTGGTGGATACGGCGGCGGAATGGGCGCTGCTGCTTTCGCGCTAGTGTTGTTTATCCTACTGGTCATTATTCTTAGAGCCGGCTACTAATTAAATAACAGGTTTAACCCACCACTTCTTAATTGAAGTGGTGGGTCTTTTATTAAGACCTGAATAGCTATCTTTCGGGCTTCAAGTTATATTTACGTTCCATCACACGAGCATACCAGGTTGCTACAAGTGCAGTAAATGCGATATCATCAATCGGCATAAAAGGCATAAAGTCTGGCAGCACCCAATAAAGGGCAACTGGAATAATAAATATTAGTTTATCCCTTAGCGTCACATGCTCCATACGCAAAATACGCCATACTCTGCTGGGAAGATGTCTCCATAGAGTATAGAACGATCTACGAGCCATTAGAAGGGTCTCCTTTCAAATTACAACCGCATTCATCAAGTTTACCCCTCTTCCTCCGATCCAAAACAGGACTGTGGCGTGCAGTCTAGCGCTTCTGCAAGAAGTCTTGCTAAATCGTCGTATATGTCTTCGAATTGATCCATAGAAAGAGGATTATGTCCCCAGCCCGCCTCTACCGTGAAGCCCGGTCTATGAAACTTCGAGATGAACCAGTCTTTGTACCCTGCATCACTTCCTTCTAAATAGACGGCACGATAACCCGCCGCTGCAGCTAGCCTCTCCGCCCAAGCTTTTGATTCAGTTGGCTCATCGTTCCTATAGTTCCAATAAATCTCCTCACCCTGCGTATGAAGCGCGATAACCGCTTGGAAATCGTTCTGCTCAGTAAATCGAGCTAGGGCCGCTGCTTCCGGCTCAGATAAGGGAGAAGGGCCGCTGAAGTCCCTAGGCGCTGGTCCTTTAATCCCCCGTCTTTGACGCTCTAGCTCCCAGTATGCTGGAAACTGGTCATTAAGATCGACGCCCCTTGCATTTGCTTTCCAGCGATGGAACCGGTTAGAGCCCCGATTCCATTGAAGCAATTCATTGTACATGGGATGCTTCGTCGTCACTCCTCGTTGGACAAGCTCTACACCATCAGGGTTAACCATAGGCACAATCCATAAGCTGCATCGTGAGAACAAATCTTTAGCTGATTTCCCCCAGAAGGTTGATTTCCGAGTAATAGCATTCGCATAATCCTCCACAAATCTCATCAGAAGTAACGACGTTATCCACTCATTGGCATGACAAGCACCGTTAAAATGCCACCGAAATGACCCTTCCCCTATCTTCAAATAAGGGATAGGCTTTCCCAGCAGGCTTTCCCCTATCGTGCCTGCACTAATAAAGGAATATCTCCCCGTTAACCTCTCTAATTCCTTGCCAAGCTGCTTAGAACCGAACTCCGTCTTCCGCATCCTATAACCCCCTCCTGCTGCGACATCTAACAACGGTTCTATTGGTGTATGATACTAAGCGCTAATATATAACTACCTTCAACACTACAAAAAACTCGAGCTACGTTAAGCACCTTAGGGTGGCTTAACGTAGCTCGAGCTTTCCTTGCCTTTATACACCGATACTTGAAACCTGCCAAACAACTGGAAATAGTTGAATTTGCTCTTCTAACCATGCTTGAGCAATTTCCTGAAACTTACGAGGATCACCACTGCAGAAAAACTGGTGCACCGGTTCAACGTCTATGCCCGCTAATTCGTTGTTCTCTTGTAGAATCGTGCTAATTTCTCGAGCAGTTTCTTCGGCAGAATTAATTAATGTAACTTCAGAGCCCATTACCTTCGAAATAGAATCAGCCAAGAAGGGATAGTGAGTGCAGCCGAGAATAAGACAGTCCATCGTAGTATTCTGCAAACTACTTAGAGATTCTGCTACGGTTTGATACGTTTCCTCCGAGTGAAAATTTCCGTCCTCCACAAGAGGTACAAAGGAAGAGCATGCCTGACTTATTACCGTCACACTGGGAGATTGCCGCTTAAGAGCCCATTCATAGGCCCTACTCTTAATCGTGCCTTCTGTACCGATGACGCCAACAACCCCAGTCTTCGTCCGGCCAATAGCAGCGCGAGCTCCAGGGTTAATCACTCCGATAGTTGGCACATTAACACGTGTCCTAATGTCCTCTAATGCAACCGCGGTGGCCGTGTTGCAGGCGATAACAATCATTTTGGGATTGAACTGTACAAGATAATCCACGATTTCTCTTGTAAATGTAATGACTTCTTCGGCTTCTCTAGGACCATAGGGCGTGCGTGCGGTATCGCCGAAATATAATATTTTCTCATGGGGGAGCTGACGCAACACTTCCTTGACGACAGTCAGTCCCCCCACACCGGAGTCCAGGACTGCGATCGCTTGCTGCACGGAAACACCGCTTTCTTCGTCTATAATGAGGTCGCTACAGAATAATTTATGAGGCCTAAGTGTAAAAGGTACCTGCAAATTAGCTTATATTTGGACGAGATTTAATCGACGCCCAATAGAAAGCACCGCCCAGCGGGAGCGGGCGGTGCTTTCGGGCAAAGCTAGAATAGTTTTGGATCAAACTACTGACGAGTCTTCATTATCATTTACCTCTATAGCAGCAGATTCACTTACTTCTACTGTTTCGTTATTTTTCCGTGAACGGATATCTGTAACGATACGGCCAGTAGCCTGCTTCGCATCTGATACAAAGCTTGTTGTCCGCTTTGCCAGAGATTGAACAGCAGAGCCCGCTTGACGACCTAAGTCTGAAGTCTTTTCTCCAACCTTTTGTGCAGTTTCTGCAATATCACTACGAAGCTCACGACCTGATTTCGGGGCAAATAATAGAGCAGTGACGGCGCCAGTGATCGCACCAGTAAGAGTTCCCCATAGAAACGATTTAACGACTTTCTTGTTAGCCATTTGCTTTCACTCTCCTTGAGATGGATATGCATTCAGTCCCGAGCCCTCACAGCAATCGGATGGATGATCATTATCGGATCGCCTTTTCCATGACGCCCATAGCTTTCGGCCTATTTGTGTTAAATCCGGAATACTGCCGTCTCCGTCTCCATCGTCACTATCACCGGATAGAGGCTGAAAAGGCGCTGTAAGACACTCCCGGTACAAGGACGTTACGTGAACAGCGGTTTGTGCTGCAGCCTGCACGGCATCTCCTACCGCTCTAGCTCCCTCTGCAAGCGAGCTGAATCCTTGCAAGCTTTTCCTAGATTCAGCTATGGCTAACTTAGCCTCATCCGCGAGCTGCCTGCATTGTCTTAAGGAGACTTCAGTCTCCTTACCGAGAGCCCTTACGACCTGTTCCAGACGTCTAAACGACCGTATTAGCATAATGAGACCGACCACGCCAGCAACGGCAATTGTTAAGACAGCTACCGTTATTCCATATGCCGCCACATCCCATGCCATCCGTGTCCCTCCCTTACTGTGCAACCCGGGCGAATGCCCATGTGGTTAATGCAGTATATGACGGTGTATGTAGAAGTGTTAATCATCGTTGAGTTTAAACAAAAAAGCCCAACTGCCAATTAAGCAGTTGGACCTTCATCTCTATAATTCTTTGTGTAAATAAGCCTCCACCTGATCAGAAAACCCCATTAGAACCCTTGGGAGCTCCGCTGTAAGAGGATGTAGCTCTTGTCTAGGCCAGTGTTCGTATTCCTGTACTAAAGTTTTACGAAGTAGCACCAGCCGACGTAATGGAGTCGCTACCAGATCAGTAATGACCCCTTCTCCTTCAATGATATCGATAATGTCCTCATAACTGCTGGCATCTCGCATAATAAAACCATCAATTAAAGTATGTCCGACATCCGTCGCTATTTCTGCAGCTAAATGTAATGCTCTTTCCTGTGCCAAGCCTTCGGTTAAGCTTCCTGTCCAAGAAACCGTTGCTGCTGATAGAAATTGAGCAATTTCCGGGAGGCACGCCAGACGGCTGCGGATGCTTCCTACGTTCACATCATACATGGGTAGATAGCCCCCTTGTTATTTCCTCTTGCTTTTGGCTCTTCGCTTCAACCAAAGCACCATAATAAATGCGCTAATAATTATGACGATGATATAAGTCATCATCTGATAAACATCGCCCATATTGGTTGGATCTTTCTCAACAAGCATCCTCATCTTAGCTCTCGTAATCGACACTGACGGATGCCTCGCGCACGGACGTCATGTGTTCGATAACTTTCTTATGCTCCGGATGCACTTGGTAAACCTGTAAAGCATCCATTGAATCAAATTTGGTTACTAATGCGATATCATACGAGCGTTCGGAATGAAGAATATCTGTTCCAACCTCGATATGACGAAGCTCGTCAATTTTACCCTCCATGTTGCGCAGTACTTGAACGGTACGATTAACGGCTTCTGGACTGTTATCCTTCAATTTGAACATGACGATATGAGTAATCATTATTTTACCATTCCTTTCTTATCATGAGGATTTAGAGTGTCGTGCATACTACTTATAAAGTTAAGCGAAGGGAGTCATATGAACCTCATATGCGATATATCATTACAGCAGCCTGTACACTAATCGGAACTGCGCTATGCCTCTTTAATGTGTCCGGATATGATCCCCACAATTTGTTTCTTATGATGTTCAGTGTTCCCATGTGGTTTGTTGAGCTTTTCACTGATCTCCATAAGGTAAATATATGGTTTATGTATGCGCTAACGATCCTTAGCTGGGCATTGATAGGATTCTTAGGTGATCTTGGAGTTGCACGTATCCGCAGCTGGCGGCATTTGTGAGCAACGATGTTAATGGGAAAAAAGGAGCCATGCTGGCTCCTTTTTCTCATTATTCAACAATAAACTTAGATACCATGTCTGCATGCCCTTGACCACACATAATGGAGCAATGCAAATCATAAGTACCTGGCTTGTCAAAAGTAACTTCAAGCTCTGGAGCATCCTTGCTTAGCTCTACACCAAGTCCTACGATTTCTAGACCGTGATTGCCGAGCTTGTTAGCGAACTTCACCTTGTAATTCGTTCCAGCTTTTACGCGATACTCTTTTTTGTCGAATTCAAAATTTGATGCTGTGATTTTAAGTAACTCTTGGCCTTCTTTCAGACCCGCTGCCTCGTCTTTAGGTTTCTCAGGCAATCCTGTTGCCATTAGATATACACCCATTGCGCACGCGATCGTGATCAAAGTAGACAAAATCCATTTCATTGTCTGCTCCCCTGCTTCCTACAAAGTGTCTACCTCTTATATTACCTAAAAAACACATTTGAACTCAAGCACTTGTCTATAGAGTTTAATTAACTTTTTGTACATTTGACAATTTCATGAACAACTATCGTTATTTTGTGCTTACAAATGGTTTACCCTAATCCAAGTTGCGAAAATCACTGGGAATTTTACGAGCTATCCCACTGTTAATAGCCTCCTGAATAACCGCTTTACGAACAGCAGGCACCACCTTGTCATTAAACACGCTAGGGATGATGTATTCTTCATTTAACTCATCATCCGTCACAATAGAGGCAATTGCTTTAGCGGCGGCTAGCTTCATCGATTCACTGATTGTACTTGCTCGAGCATCCAACGCCCCACGAAAAATGCCTGGAAAAACAAGCACGTTATTTAGTTGATTCGAGTAATCGGAGCGTCCCGTCGCATAGACTCGCACAGACGAGCCCGCCTCTTCAGGTGATATCTCTGGATCGGGATTCGCCATAGCGAACACAATCGGATCTGGATTCATTCGCTTGACATCCTCATTAAATAATAGCTTCGGCCTCGACAAACCAATGAATACATCAGCCCCCTTAATTACTTCGGCTAAGCTTCCCTTTTCATTAGATGGATTAGTCATTGCAGCATATTCATTCCATGCCTTGTTCTCATAAAAGCTGTCTCTATTTATGGCACCGTCCTTGTCTACCCCAATAATTTCGGTAACACCTGCAGCCAATAGCATACGTGTACAAGCGATACCCGCTGCTCCTATGCCGTTTACAACAACTTTAATACCGCTCATCGATTTGCCAACGATTTTTAATGCATTTATTAACCCAGCCAGCAGTACAACAGCAGTACCGTGCTGATCATCGTGAAAAACGGGAATGTCCAATTCTTCCTTAAGACGACGTTCGATTTCAAAGCAGCGCGGCGAGGAAATATCCTCAAGATTAATGCCACCAAACGTCGGTGCGAGCGCTTTAACAATGGCGATGATTTCTTCCGTGTCCTTCGTATTTAAGCATATCGGGAAAGCATCAACGCCTGCAAATTCCTTGAATAGCATCGCTTTTCCTTCCATAACCGGCATCGCGGCATGGGGGCCAATATCCCCAAGTCCGAGAACCGCTGTCCCGTCTGATACAACAGCTACCGTATTACGGCGGATTGTAAGCGTGAAGGCCTTATTTACATCATCGCGGATTGCTAAACAAACATTAGCTACGCCTGGTGTGTATACACGTGAGAGGTCGTCGCGATTTTTAATTGGTATCTTGGATTCAACCTGTATTTTACCACCAAGATGCATTAAAAAAGTTCTGTCAGAAACATTCAGTAGATGTATGCCTTTCATTGCGCTAACTACTAAAGATAAGGTTTCAACATCTGAGGGCTCAGCAACACTAACGGTTAGATCACGTATTTCCTTTTTTCTACCAGGTTGGATAACGTCAATAGCTACAATATCTCCACCCTGTTGACCAATGGCAGACACGAGCTCGCCGAACGTAACAAGCTGCTTGTCCATTTCTACGCGGAGTATAACACTTGTACCACTTTCCAACCTCATGATAGAATGACCCCTTCCCATCTCAATGTACCTATATAGAGTATAGCCTTAATTGTGGCAAACAAAAAGCCGCACCTCATCATCCTTTAGGATATATGCGATCCGGTTTTTATCGTTAAGGATTTGGCTTTTTTTCATCATCTGCTTCTCCTGCACGATCCCGAAGCACTTTAACAATCTGCTTCAAACGGTCAGGCAAGGGTAGACCCATCCTGCCATAGTTCTCAATAATGGATAACAGTTCATTCGCAATATAGAAAAAAGCTGTGCTTCCCATTACGATTTCTATTCCAAGTAAAACATCCAAGCGATGCGCAATAAGCAAAACAAGTAAGATTAGCCCCTTTTTTAATAAACCCCAAAAACCGATATTGCTGTTTAACCCGCTCCCCTCGCGAACAGCAGCGATAACACCTGTAAAATAATCAATACACATTAGAAGTAACAAGAACGTTAATGACTCATTCCACCCACCAAACGAAAATGAAACTACCGCTCCTATAAATACGCAAATTATCCCCGCTTGCAATTGCATCCACCGTTCCTCCCCTAATAAAGCTTTTTTGATATATTATGCAAGGTGGACAAGACGGAAACGGTCAATAACCGAACGACAAATGACTATTAGGCTTAAAATACTAATCACAAAAGAGACCCCTATTCACTCTGGGGTCGCGTTCATGCAATATTCACTTAGAGTTACTAGTCGCCTCATTTACCGTTGATCAGCCTGCAGCTCGAGCGTAACTTTTCTACTCCCCATTCGGTGACCGAGCCATGTAAATACGAACGCTGCAGCGGTCAGCATCACTACTCCCATAAGTGAAATAACCATGAAATCAAAGATGATCTTGCTGCCCGAATCGATTAATCGAATTGCATTGATTAATAGTAATCCTAATCCGATTCCTTGAACCAAGCCTACCAGAATAAAAAGCATCACTTGGGTCACTATCACCTTCTTAATCCCCGTTCGGTCAACCGAAATCGCCCTTAATATCGCAAATTCTTTTCTCTTGGATTGGATATTATTGACGAGCATATTGAATACCCCTATCGTCACACTTAGGAGGATCACGATCATTGCAGCGATAAAGAGATACCACCGTTGATAGAACATTTGATCCGACCTCTTAATCGCTTGATCATAACTTTCTATTTGAAGCTCTGGATACACTCTTTTGAGTTCCTTCAGCTCAGACAAAGTACGTTCAATCTCACTCGTGCTGATAAAAGCTGTACCAAAAGACTGATATGGAGCTTCTTTCAAGACACTATCCCAGTCTGCAACAGCATCAATAAAAGGCCCCGGGATTTTTTCCACAATATTCGTGACAATGACCGAGTGCCTTTTATGTTGAGTCGACTCATCAACGAGATCAATCGAATCCCCGATCTGCAATTGACTGCTTTCAGCCAGCTGCCTGGTAACTATGATCGCGTTATCGATGCGATCGGGGAGGTTCGTCAACAACCCTTGCTTTTCCATTTCCTTTAGATCAGCCAACTCAAAATGGATGTCTTGTTTATTTTTCGCGATTTTAATAATACCACCAGAACTCGTAATACTTACTCCTTGTACAGTAGGCAGACGACTGATTATTGACTTCAATTCCGAATGATTAATATCGGATATATATCCCGTTCGGCCTGTAATGACAATCGGTGTATCAAATTGATCTCGAACGTAGTTATCTCCACCAGCTCGACCCGTTTGCAAAATGGTGGATCCGAATACGGTAATGATCACCATGGCACTGATCGTTAAGATGACGAACGTATTTCTTTTCACCTGTGGAATTAAGTTCCTCACCGCAACATAGGATTCTGGGCCGAAGAGAAGCTTGAGGAGGGACGCCAACTTGCTGAATACATAAGAGAGATATATCGGTAGCAAGGACATCAGTCCAATGACGATCATTAATGAAGAAATTAATATGAATAGTGGGGATTCAATTACATATCCCCCAATGATCAGAAGAAAAACGCCGCCAATAAGAACGAAATAGATGAGCCCCCGCTGTGCATTTTTGTGTACAAAGTTATTCTCCTCATTGCTCCGAACAACCTTCAACGGCAGCACTCTAATGTTACGTATTGACGGGAGAAGCATGCCCAATATTACCGTAACAACGCATATACAAGTCGTCACCAGTGCGGAGGTATACTGAAACGCGGATGTATCACTTTTGAATGAAAACAATTTGCCTAATTCCTGATAAGCATAATGATGAATAACCCAAGATAACAAGAACCCTAATCCGGCTCCAACGACCGTGATGATTCCACATTGATACCAAGCGATTGAAACGATTTGTTTGGTCGAGGCTCCTATCGAACGAAGGATCGCAAGTTGGTTTTTGTTTTTGTACAATAACAATTCGAAATTGGAGATCAGCAGTAAAATAGATACGATGACCACGAGAACGGAGAGAACGACAGTGAAGCCTTGAAACCCTCTCTGATTTTTGGTGACGATTTCATCCTCTTGCGGAATCTCCACTCTTAAATTCGAATCGAGTTTCCGGATAGAGGCAGCCAAATTGAGCGAATCATAGTTGTTGTCGACTTTAAGCAAGAGTAAGGTTGCTTCATTATTTGCGTTAGTTCTCTCCTGAACAATCTGCTTGACTTCCGCTCTCGGTAAAATAAGAATGTTCTTGCCAAGCCTATCCTGATCGTCCAGTACCTCGCTTACCAGATAGGTGCTATTCTCTGCTTGAATCCGGTCGCCTACCCCCACGCCTAACGATTCCGCCAAGCTTTGATTCATCATGGCTTCATGATCGATTATATCCCGTTGGAAGTGGTATTTGCTCTTGGCCAAATCATCATTGTCCACGCCTACCGCGTCGACGGCGATCCCCAATCCGTTCACAGACAATTGCGTCTCCATGATGGCAGAAACCTGTTGCACACCTGCGAGGGAGGTTATTTGATGTACAAAGGAGTCATCCATCCCTTGTATTGTTGTGGATTCATATTGAATAGAGAGATCCATATCTCCATAAATCCTATGCAATTCATTTACTGAGATTTGTTTCACATAAGATGAGAAGGAGGTCATCGTAATGATTAAGGAAACCGCGAGCATGACCGTGAGGATACAGGAAGATGCGATAATCTTGTTGGCTTGAAAAAAACGCAGAGCTAACCCTCTCATCGATATGATCATATTATCTCTCCAATAATTGTCTAAATTTGATTAAAATCTGATCCATATCTTCATCTTGCTGGCACTTACAAACATACTCATCGACAATATTGCCGTCATGGAAAAATATCACTCGGTCTGCATAGGTAGCCACCATCGGATCATGGGTAACGATAACGATGCTCTGATCGAATGCTTGCTTCATATCAGTTATCACCTTTAATATCTCTCTGGAGGTGTTATAGTCTAAGTTCCCCGTGGGCTCATCAGCTAACACGATCGGTGGGGATGTAATTAGTGCCCGGCTAATCGCAACCCTCTGCTGCTGTCCTCCCGATAATTCAACCGGTCGATGGGTGCGATGATGCATTAGACCCACTAACTCCAGCATGCGATTCACCTTATCGCGAATCTCTTTATTGGGCAGCCCCTTCAAAACTAATGGCAGCGCAATGTTCTCTTCTACACTCAAATCCTTCAGCAGTTGAAAGGATTGGAAAATAAACCCAATGTTCTCCCGCCTAAACTTCGTTGCGTGAGGTTCAATAAACATCTTTTCCAGTTTAACGCCCTGTAACAAAATGTCACCGCTCGTCGGTTCATCTAGCGTCCCCAATATATTCAATAGTGTACTTTTTCCTGAACCGCTTGTTCCCATCACGGCCAGCATTTCACCCTTCGTTAAGTGGAACGTAACTTTACTCAAAGCAGTCACATGTTGATCTTTGGTATGATAGGATTTACTTAAATTTCTTACTGACATGACTGTCCCTCTATTGCTCATCCTCATGCTCCCTCCTTTACTTCCTTGGTTTCATACCACTAGCCAGTTTCGATGTTCCAACGAATATGATAACAGCGTTGGATCGTAACGAGATCCAACGCTGTTATCATGTGCATAGAAGACTAACCTGAGGTTTACTCGAAGCGGTTGAAATTACTTTTAATACGCTTCAAACTCGGAAATTTGAGCAGCAGGCCATCCGGTATTACCAGTAATGGTCAGTCGTACAAATTTTGTGTTCACTTCGCCCAATTCAATCTCTACCTCGTTTGCTTTCTTCGGATCGAAGGTGTATGACTTCTTCGGTAGTATAGATTTGAACGAATCGCCATCTGAGCTAATGAGTATTTCAATTTCTTGATCACGAGCTTCCCACGCATCTTGAGGTGGTAGCTTTAACATAAGCTTACTAATTTTTTTCTCAGCCCCAAGATCGAGTGTGAGCGATTGCGGGAATTTCTTTGCCGTGCTTTCCCAATAGGTATAAGGATCCCCATCTACTGCAAGCTCTGCAGGGAATGCCGCTGCTGTATTAGAGGTCGAGAAAACCTTCTGTAACAGCGCTAAATTGATCTGTACTTTAACCTTCTCGAAGGTTTCAGTCGCTGTACTCGCTTGTTTGGAAGAAGTAAGCTCTACATAACCTACCTTCTGTTCCTTAATCAAAGCTACGTAATCAAAGATGGCATAGTCCCCTTCTTCCTTAACAGGAAGATCAGCGATTTTCGTTCCATTCGCCTGATAAGCGACCGCGGTTCCATGAGGCCAATCCTTGCCTTTCTTAATCTTTAATGTCGAATCAGAACCAATCGGCTGATAAATACGAATGGAATCCTTTTCTCTGATTTCGACCAAATTATGATCTCCTGCGTCTAAGTCCAAACCGTTTAAGCGAGCATAGTTACCTGCTCTGCGATTGCCGTCGTTGGAAGCAACATAATAGCCTCCTGGAGCAAGCGATATGTCATTATCCAAAGCATAAGCCTCATTCAAATTCCAATTTGCTGTTACCTTATATTTACCGAAGTCTGTTCGGGTAACCGTTGGTGTCACTTGATTAAAGCTCACCACCAATGAATCAGCGTATTGAGATAGAATGAATTTTTGGAATATACCGATCGTATCCACCCATGGATTAGCAATCCCATTGAATAAGTCTGTGCTGAGGTTATACCCCATCGCAAGATTCCATCTCAGCATGTCTTGATCGTCTGTCATCGTCTCAGCAGCTAAGTCATGGTGGAACTGCATAACCTTATCACGGAACAGCATTCCAGCTAGTGGGTAATATTCCGTATAAGTTGACGTATTCTTACGATAGCCAAGTATATCCCACAAATAAGTTGAGCCCATGAAGCCAACAGCATCTTTCGCTAATACATCTGTTCCGTCTTCCATGTACATATTGCCCTTCAAAGAGCTGAAGTAATTTCGCACACCTTGGAAATAAGCAGTTGACGGATCAGTGCCTGCTGGAATTATTTTATTAAATACATAAGGAGAATTACGAATGCCCCACTGATCCTCGAAAACGCCATCGAAGCCAGCTTCCTCAAATAGCTTCTTGTGCTCCTCAGCCGTCCGTTCAATAAAGAATGGATGACCCGTGTTTACAACATATCCGCTATGCTTGCCGTAATCCTCCTTCATGATCGCGTTATTGTCCTTCACAACAATTAAATCCTCCATTGTTGTACCTGAAGGGAGATTAGCTAGAGTAGGAGAGTTATTTCCCCACCAGGACATATTCGTGTAAGGGATGACCTTATCTCCCTTATCCTTCGCTGCTTTCACGAATGCCTTGAATGCCGGCTCTCCGCCCCATTGCGGATCTGGAGGAATAAAATCTGGATAGTTCTCATCGTGCCCACCCTTCTGGAACCCTACCAGATGGATGACTCCGTTGTAATTCATTTTATCCAAATAGTTTTTCGTCAGATTATTCCAGCTTCCATCCTTAATTGCTGAGATATCGACCTTGTAGAAAGGTGATTGGAAGTAAGCTTCCTTATCCTTCCCTAGCTTGTCGGCCAATGAACGATATTTATCCATCTTGTTCAGCTCGCGGTAGCTAGCGATTGTAGTATCATAATCGCCAATCTCAAGCACAACCGTTGGACTATCCCATTGCTTCTTAGCATCAATCCACGTCTTATAATCGTGAATAATTCCTGTCTTACCAGAGTCATTTAACTGATTCTTGAAGCCTAGATCTGTCGTTGCTATGATATCGTTACTTAAATCATATACAGCCAAATTTCCGCCAGCCGTGCGAAGTCCTAAGTAGGAAGCAAACATAACGCCAGGATACTGATCCTGAAAAGAATTGCTTTCCTTGAAGAATGTGTCCTTCAGCTTAGCTCCAGGTAGCATAGGGAGTATGGCATCTTGAACACCAGCGGATTCCACCTTAAGCTCGTAAGGGAATCGGAATGACTTAATCGTCTTGTCCGTTTGGTTATCTACTGCTGCATTTAAGTAAATTCGGTCTTTATCCGTAAATTTTGCTGTGATGTCTACCTTCACCTGTCCAGCATAGTGAAAGACGAGCTCATTTTTACGAGAATTCCAATTGTAAGAGAACGCTTCTGCTTTCTTCCCGTTAGTCGACGTATCATCCTGCAAGAAAGCCCACCATAGCGCCTTCTCACGATTGCCTAACGTAATATTGCTTCCGGTATCTTTGTTCTTCAAATACTCTATTGCCCCATTATCCGAATGAAACGCAATTTCATATTTGGAGTTACTAACAATCAATAAACCATCTTTATCCTTGAAGCTTGCTTTCGCACTAAAAGGTGCAAATAGAAAAATATAAGCAATCGCCAGAATAATAACGATACTCCCTGCCGAAATCCATAATTTTCTGGACTGCCAATTAAGCCTGGCCACGAGTCATCCCCCTACTATTGAATTTGAAGCTCAAAGGATTGCTTCGCTTTCACCTTATGATGTTATAGAGGGTTGCCCCTTGCAAACTTATCGTTTGCCCAAGACAACCCTCTATTTTTAAGCTATTAGAGCTTTTATTCTACTATTCAACTTTGATCGAATCATAGAATTTCTCTTGGACGATCTTAGCAGCTGCATCAAGCTGAGCTTTAAGATCTACACCTTTTTTGGAGAATACTTCTTGAACCACGTTAGTCATTGCGCCATAGTAATCTTGCGTGTTGTATTGTGCTTCTGGTTTACCATCCAACAACGCAATCACTTTAGGGTCATATTGGTATACATTGTCGTATTTGTCATAAACCGCTTTTACTTTTTGGCCATATTCGGAATCATCTTTGTAGTAGTAAATAATTTGTGGAACTAGGAATTTGTTCTCTGCTTTACGAGCTTTAATGCTTTCTTCAGCAGAAGCTAAGCCTTTATCAGAGAAGTAATCAAATGTTGCATAACGGAAAGCAAGTTCTTGCTCATCTTTCGTTGCATTCGGGTTGATTACAAGGAAGTTACCACCCAAGATTCCTGTATGTTTGCCGCCTGCAGTAGCTGCTGGCATTGGATATACACCAATATCTTCTGGCTTCAGTCCACCTTGGTTCAAACCTTGATCAAGCGGACCATCTGGACCTGCGATAACCATTGCTGTTCTGCCTTGTGCAAATGCACCTACTGCATCTCCCCAGCCAAGAGCCCAGTCCTGAGGAATAGCATTAGCTTCTTTCAGCTTGCTGTAGAATTCGATTGCTTTTAAGCCAGCTTCAGAGTTAAAGGCCGCTGTAACTTTACCGCCTTCAATCTTTTGAATTTCTCCGCCTGCTTCGAACAGGAAGTTAGTCCAGTTCCATCCGGATTCATTTCCTTTACCCATTGGAGCGATACCGGAAACTCCCTTTTTCGGATCAGCAGCTGCTTTAGCTGTGTTGTACATATCATCCCAAGTCCAATCTAATGGAGGAAGAGCAACGCCCTTGTCGTTAAGCATCTTTTTGTTAACAACTGTCGCAACTACATATCCATCACGAGCAATACCGTATACTTTTCCATTGATAACGAATTGGTTTTGAAGAATTGGATTCATTTGATCTTTCTTTTCATAAGCGTTGTACAGATCCGTAATATCGGCTGCCCAACCCTTCTCAGCAAGGAATTTCCCTTCTGTAGCGTAAGTGTTGAACAATGTTGGAGCTTCGTTCGCCCCCATTTTAATTCCAATTTCATCAGGTTTGTACTGCCAGTCGCTCTTCACAATCTCAACGTTAGGGAACACTTCGTTATACCGTTTGATCTTGTCATCCTCTTGAGCACGTAATTCTACTTGGTCAGGAGTTGGATAATAGATGCTGATTGTTGCTTTAACTTTCGTAATATCCCGTTCTTCTGGCTCAGGAGTAGCAGCTGAGTTTGACTCAGCAGGCGCACTAGATGAAGCTGAAGGTGATGAATTGCCGTTGTTGTTTTTACCACCACAAGCTGCTAGTACCAAGCTGAACACGATAAGACAAGCAATAATCGTTGAAATTCTACGCATTGAAAATCCCCTTTTCGTTTAAGAGTTTTTAGCTTACACGCTCATCATAATGGAGGCGCATTCATCAAGGCGATGTGTATTCCTATGTCGATCATGTGCAGATTTACGCATGCTATGATGAACGGTTACCCTTTGATGCCACCAAAATTTAGTCCTCGAACGATATATTTTTGGAAAAGCAAGAACACAACTACAGGAGGTAAGGTGACCATTGAAAGAATAGCGAATCGAAGATTGACATCCAATCTGCGAATATTGACTACATACTTACTAATGGCTGTTGCTAGTGGATATTTATCATTGGTTGACATAATCAGACCAGGCCAGTACCAGTCGTTCCATGCAGTGGCAAATACGAAAATAGCCAATGTAGCAAAGATCGGTACAGATAATGGAAACGCAATTTGATAGAACAATCTTATTTCCGAAGCCCCATCAATTCTTGCTGACTCGAACAGCTCCATGTTAATACTGTCGAAAAATGATTTCAGTAGTAACAAATAGAAAGCATTCGCCCCAGCAGGCAACCATAAGGCCCAGAAGCTATTCATTAAGCCCAGGTCTCTCAGATTGACAAAGTTAGGGATAATATAGGTTGTTGGTGGAATAAATAGCGTCAAAAGAAAGAAATAAAAGATTACTTTCTTATAGGGAACGCTCATACGAGAAAGACTGAATGACGCAAGTCCGAGGACAATTATCGTCACTACCATGTTTCCAATAAAGATAAACATTGTATTTCTGAAATACATCGGTAACTCAATATAACCCCAAGCTTTGCGATAATTCTCAAAATGCCATTCCGAAGGCAAAAATGTTGGCGGGAATGAGTTAACCTCGGTATTAAGCTTCAAACCGTTAAAAAATATAACCAGCATAGGATATAACATTGAGCATGCCATAATTACGACAAGGAGCATTATGAGATAGTAAACAATTCTAGTTCCCGGCTTCTTCAAGTCGTGGGCAGATAATATTCCTCGTTCGAAGGTTTTCAAGGCTTATGCATCCTCCTTGTTGGACATGCGATATTGAATAACAGCTAGCAGTCCAAGAACTAAGAACATAAGTACTCCTAAAGCTGATGCTGTCCCATAATCCTGTCTAGTAAAGGCATATCTTTGGACGAGCAATGCATACGTTAGTGTAGCATTATTCGGTCCACCCTCTAGCATTGCATACTGAGTTTGAAACCCTTGAGATGTTGCAATGAGTTGAAGTAGAAACAATAGAACAATTTGGTTCTTAATTGCTGGTAAAGTAATATGTCTGATCCGCTTCCATACGCCTGCTCCATCAATCTCAGCTGCCTCGTACCAATCTTTAGGCACACTCATGATTGCAGCTAAGTAGATAAGCATGGCTGATCCGAAGCTTTGCCATGTTTCCATAAATACGATAGAGATCATCGACCAAGCCCTGTCTGTTAAGAACAATACTTGATCAAACCCTATTTTTTCTATAACGGCATTGATAGGTCCAACTGGGTCATAAAGCCACTTCCACAATCCGTATAGAACTACAAAAGGAACAACATACGGTAAGTATGCAGCAACTCTCGCAAAACCTTGGAACCTTCTCATCTCAGATATAGCTAGTGCAAACAAGATTGGAATCCAGAACCCCATTAGTATGCCGAGCGACATGTAGTAGAGCGTATTCTTTACAGATACGGTGACATCGGCATCCTTAAAGATCCTTAAGTAATTCTCCCATCCTATAAAAGAATCCCCTTTAACGAAGTCAATCTTGTAGAAGCTGAAGACAATCCCTTTGCCAATTGGCATCCATAAGAACATAAAGAAAATTACGGCGGCAGGCAGGATAAACAAATATCCCCAGATGTGTCTTTTCCATTTCATGAGAGGTTTCTTGGGCTTCACATCCAAGGAACGTAATGGAACAGTTGTTGATTGATTCATCTTGTCTCCCTCATTCCTGTATTCTATTGCTAAGTACTATTGTAGGAAAAGGGAGGCTAAGTGAACATGTGTGTATCTATTGGGATCATGGGTAATCCTACTTCTTCATTTCGCTAGGACTAATTCCGAAGTACTTCTTGAAAATTTTACTAAAATGCTCAGGAGACTCGTAACCAACTCGTTCTGAAATCTCATATCTACGCAAATCTGTATTTTGGATTAATCGCTTACTCTCATCCATTCGCAGTTTAATGACGTACTCCCAAAGATTACTTCCGGTATTTTTCTTGAAAAGATAGCTAAGATAATTAGGACTAACATGGTTTTTCTGAGCTACCTCGTTTAAGGTCAAGCCCTTCTGTGTATAATTCTGATGAATATACTCATTGGCACGTTCCACAATCATGTTACTCTGAGCGACCAGATCTTCCTCCGTAGGATCCTCACAAATGATATCCCACTTAAAATCCCCGAAATAGAACACATGATGATCTTTGTGCTCACGATTCCATACAATTGCTTTGTTAACTTGTTCATTTAGCTCATTTAGAAACTCGCGCCCTTTTAAGATTTGGCTAATGCCAACAATACTCTGAAAGCCCAAAAATTTATGTATATTGAAATGCAAGCTGCGCCCTATCATCTCGAGCTGATTAATTTTGTCGACACTTGAATCACCATAGCTGGTCTCATCCCATTGAATAATAATGCTTATCTCCTCATGAGGAGAGTAGAAGGAGTGATGATCCCATTTCTTGTCTAGCACTTCGTTCACAATATTGAGCGCGGCATATTGAAGAAGTAATCTATCCTTATCAGCGAATGTTGCGGCTTTGGAATTTGATGAGAAATCTAATCGTATTTTTATGACTGTAAAATAAGGTCCCTTGAGCGAAACTTGATTAATTTCTTCTAGCTCATACATCTGCTCTGTGAAAATCTTGTCCTTTTCCGTCAGCAGTCGGTTTAATATTTCAGTTCTCTGGGGAAGAGGCTGGTCCATGCGAAAATGCTCCCTTAAATCTGAAATCATATCCTCCTGATTAAGTGCAGACCTGTCCATATGAAGTAAAACATGGCGAACAGAATTAAGCAGCTGCTCACTATTAATGGGCTTAATCAGATAATCCTTTGCCCCTAAACGTATTGCCAGCTGGGCATATTGAAAAGTTTCATGGGCCGATACGACGATAACCTGAACCCAAGGCTTGATGATTTTAGCTTGCTGCATTAATTCAATACCGCTCATTGCACCCATCTGTATATCCGTTATTAGCAAGTCGATATTTTCCATCTTCACGTAATCCAGTGCTTCATAGCCATTATGTGCTGTGTAAATATTCGATATATCAAGACCCGAGGTTTCAAGAAGACTGGCTAGCCCTCTACAAATTAACGGCTCATCATCGACAATTAAGATGTTATACATCATTTTTCCTCCTTATAGTTAATGGTTTCAATAAGATTCCATACTTACCCTCTTTGGAATAAGGACGTTTACTCGAGTCCCCTCGCCGTCTCGGGCTTCATAATGTAATCCATATTGATCTCCAAAATGTAGTTGAATTCGTTGATGAACATTACGTATCCCATACCCTGATACATTTTCTGATTGAGCTTCGTTTACTATCTGATTAATAGCAGCATAATCAGTTTCCTTATACCCGTTATCTTCTACTGTTAATATGATGTTCTCTTCAGTTTGATAGGCATTAATAGTGATCTCTCCATCCTCCCCCATATTCATAACTCCATGAATAATGGCATTCTCGATTAAGGGCTGCAGGGTGATTTTGGGGATTAGGTTTTGGAGAACCTCATTACTGATGTTCCATCGGACACGGAAGCCATATTCATATCTCTTTTGCTGCAAGCTCGTATATGCAACAGCGTGCTCTAGCTCCTCTTCCAGAGAGATTAGCTCTCTCCCTCTACTCAGACTAATCCTCATCAGCTTGGAAAGCTCCTTGATCATTTCGGCCGATGCTGTATTGCCTTCCAAAGAGCTCTTCCAATAAATGCTCTCAAGCGTATTGTATAGAAGATGCGGATTAATTTGTTGGTATAGGAGTTGTAGCTGTGACTCCTTCTGCTTAATCTCCATGTAATATCGATCATGAATCATGTCGTTAATTCGATTGGCCATATTATGAACGGAATAAATAAGTACCCCCACCTCGTCATTGCGCTCTTGAGACGACTCTTTCGATAATGGTTTTCCGGGTTCATGTGAACGAGCAAACACCGCAAGCTTCTGTAGCGGATTCATTAATGATCTCCAGAAATACATCATAACAACAAGAGCAAACAAGGAATAAACAATTGAAATGAGCTGAATGACTTTCTTTAAGGCACTCTGCTGCTGGAGGAGAGACTTTACCGGAATTCTATATACTAGCTTTTGATTTAAAGAATATTTGGAATGAGTAACATAAATATAATCGTCCTTTATCGTATTCGTCGTTTCGCTTCCAGTCTCGCTCTGTTCCGGCAAGACTAGGCTGTCTCCTAATTGAGATGTTGAGGAAGCTAGAATCCGATTAGACCAATCCGTCAGGTAGATTTCTCCACCTTCCGGCAAGGAGACCGTTTTAAAAGACTCCTCAATTTTTTTCTCAACCTTCGTCGCAACGAGAATGCCTACTACACTGTTTCCTTTAGAGATGTTGTTTACTACACGTAAGTAGGCAAGCGTTTTCTGGTCTGCTCTTGGGCCTAAGTTATCAATATAGACGAGTATTCCCTTCCCCTTTTGCTTCAAAGCAATATTTATCCAAGGCATATTGTTCTGATCCGTGTAGAAAAAGACCGATGAAGCGGACGTTTGGCGGTCTAAACTGGGTACTGTAGGAGCAAACTCATAACTCCCATTTGGGTCGTAAACAAACAGATTATAATAAATCGCTTCACCACCGGAAATAGCCACGGAATTATTGCTAAGAAGCGTGCTCATCTCCGAATATTTTTTGACGCGGTCGTATTGTATCTCATTGTCCTTAATAATCATCTTCTGAGTAGTCGGATTCTGGATAATCGTCGTCATTATCCGATTAATGGAGTCGATATCCCGGTTAATAAGAAAATGATTTTGCTTATTTAGCTCCTCATAAGCATTCGTGACGTGTGACTTTAATATTTGTTCTGCCTTGGTGTTCGCATACCAGTTGAGAAGGAAAACAGGACTAACTAATATTAAAAACAACAAAACCATTTGTTGTTTTACATTTAACTTCGTTAAGGGATTTTTTATCCGCGAAAGCAACATAGGGTTTCCTCCAACTTCTTGTCGATTCTAAGTATGAGCAATTCCTTATGCCTTTTGGAGTGTACAGCTCTAACTACGTACAAGCGCATACATTTAACGTAGAATTGCGCATATCTAGTACTTCTATATCCTCAACCTAAACCCTTTAGTTTCCAATTTGTATTTCAACAAAATTAATCGCAAACAACCCCAGATTTATAAATTCCACAATAAAATAGATTTTTTTATGATTAAGAACAAATTATTACAATTATTTGCAAATACCTCTATCAAAACATTCAAGCACACATATTTCGCGTAGAACGGCACATTACCACCTAACTGAAAGCACTTACAATAAGAGGTATGGATAATATTGAATAGATCTGCCTAGGGGGGCAACTCATGACAATGTTTAGATCGGTGGGTACAAAGCTATTCATTTTGTTTTTTGTTTCAACTTTCGTATCCGTTCTCCTTGTCGGTATGATTTCATATACCAAATCCCAGTCCATAATCGAAAAAAAGATGGAAGCTGTATCGCAACAGACTGTTAAAGAAGCAAGTGAAAAAATTAGCCTCATGCTAAAGCAATTTGAAGATATGTCACTACAATTTTCCACAAATCGGGACCTTCAAGCACAAATACAATCTTTATTCGACCCATCGGCAGATCCAGCAGTTCAAATGAGGGCCAAGCTTTCGATTCAAGAAACCTTAAATCAGATCGCTAGGTCTAATACCTTAATTAAATCTCTTACATTATTCAATACGACCAATGAGAATGAAACGATTTCTTCTGTCTCCACAGGCTTGGTCATGCTGGACCGTAAAGAAGAGTGGTATGCCAAGGTAACAGGAATGAAAGGAACCGTCCTTTGGTTGCCTATGAAGGAAAATGGCTATACAGGGCTAGCTAAAGGAAATCTATTTGCCCTATCCAGGATGGTTAACAAGCTCCTTATTGTACTCGAAGTCGATTCTACCATGCTCTCGGAAACCATAAATGGAATTCACTTCAGTGAAAGCTCTAAAATGATTCTTCGCGATGATAAGGGCAGCATTCTAGTATCATCCACTGCAGAAGATGCGGGACAAGCTTTCGTAGAAGATCATTGGAAGAAAGACAATCTTATCGTCTCTGAGCCGCTCAAAAGAACGACGTGGACCTTGTCAGGAATTGTCCCCCTTAAAGAGCTCGTAGCTGATACAAAGGTCATTCGCAACCTGACTTACCTCATGTGTATTATAGCCGGGGTCGTTGCTCTAGTCATTGGCTATTTCATCATACTCTATATTGGCAGACCATTATTAAAAATCCGCAGTATGCTTAACGAAGGCTCCCGAGGAAATTTGGACGTTAGGCTGCACTTCAAAAGAAATGATGAGATCGGCGAAGTAGCCACCAGCTTTAATACGATGATGAGCCAAATGAAGCTGCTGATCGAGCAAACACAGCAATCCGCTCATAAGGTGTTAAATACTTCTTCTAATCTCCTTTACGTATCCCAGAATACAGCGATATCGTCTGGGGAAATCTCAACGGCGACAAGTGAGATTGCTCAAGGCTCTACTCAGCTTGCAGCAGAAGCGGATCATGTCTTCCATATCGTTGAATCTATGAACGTTGATCTCACAAGTGTGGCCAATGCCACAGAAGAAATTAATGTTTCCTCCCAGGATGTGAGATTAGCCTCATCAGATGGTAAGCTATTCATGCAAAAGGTAGTTCAAATGACAATAGAATCTGAGAAATCGATTGATTTGCTTGTTTCACGTGTTATGAAGCTAGAGGAAAGCACAGGAGAAATGCAAAAGGTGTTCGGTATGATGAATAAGATCACGAAGGATTCTAAAATTCTTTCCTTGAATGCAGGAATTGAAGCCGCCCGCTCGGGTCAACAGAGCGGAGGTTTTAGGGTCATCGCTAAAGAAATGGGACAGCTTTCTGACCAAACGCACGGCTCACTCCATACGGTTAACCAAATGACTGATACGATACAGGACGAGATTTCTCAAACAGTAAAAGCATTAAAGCAGGCACTGCCCCTGCTGCAAAACCAAATTCAGGCAGTAAAACAAGCCAACTCCATCTTTATTAACGTGTATGAGAAATCTGAGGCGTTTACCCTTAATGTAGATCAAATCAAGCTAGATGTTCTTGAGCTTGAATCCAAGCAGCAGTTTCTAAACAAGTCGATCTCCAATGTAAGTAGCTTCTCTCAGCAAGCATCTGCGACGTCCGAGCAGGTTGCTGCTCTCAGCTCAGGTCAATTACAATCTAGCAAAGAAGTTGTCGATATCGCCAAAGAGCTGGAGACCCTCTCCTTATCTTTGCAGGCAACTTTAATGACTTTTTCATCAACAACGGGTTCCAAACTCAATTAGTAGATTTGGAGTCTCATAGTTAGTTACTGTACATACATTCGACTACCCGCAGCCCACTGTTGGCTCGGCTCCAAGCGAATAAGTCCAGTTATTTCCTCAGGCAGCTTTAAATTAGGGGCATTGACCATGCCGGTTTGCGGCTCTGGACAGAAGAATTTCCCATTAGCTTCGGCATTATACACCATCCAGTGCTTATAGGCTTCTCCCGCTTCGTATACGAAGCGAACATTTAACCGACGATCATATATTGTCGTTTCATTAACACCTACACCTGAGCTCGTGTAATGATTGTCGAAGCTAGCGCAATAAGGACTTCCTTTACCCTCCTTCAAGAGTAACTCACCTTCACTGAGTGCTAGCTGGTCACCTGTAGGCAGCATCCGTTCGTTTAGCTCCCAGCGTTCACCGATGGAGATTCCACATTCTAAATCGTCTTTACTGCTGCCCGATGCGAAAGGAGCATTCAAGCTCGTATGGAATCCTAGCATAAACGGGATGGCTACATCACTTTCGTTGAGAGCTTCGAATCTGTGCTCGAGACCTCTGTTAGATAAGGTGAAGGTTTGAGAAAACACGATTTGATGAGGAAAATAGACATAACCAGCGTGCTTCTCGTCAAAGATCAGCTTAACTGTGACAGAGCTTTCCTGCTCTGAGCTATTTAAGCTAACGACTTCCCACTCTGATTGGCTTATGAAGCCATGAATGTGATTGCCTGTTTCCTCTTCATTAATAGGGAAACGATATGTACGTCCATCGAACTCGAACACTCCGCCATCATATCGGTTGGGCGGGAACAACACCGGAATGCCATGCACGATAGGCTTTTCAACAAAGGCCTCCCAATCGGCTCCCTCAGGCTCGCGGATAAAACGGAAATCACGGTCGTCATCCCGGAATGATATGAGATTGCCTCCGATTCTTGGTAATAGAATAGCAGAATAGCTACCGTGCTTTAAGAGAATAGCCGGTTCATTCTCATAGGTTCCTTGTTTAGCATAATGCAATGTCATTGTCGTTCCTCCACCAAATGAAGATTTTGTAAAAGTATATAAGTAACTTACCTTCATCGTCAATATTAGTCTCGCAAAAATAAACGCTCTTCCTTCAGCCTAGGGCTGGTGGAGGAGCGTTTATTTTTAAATGGAGCTGGGACGGGGGAACCCCCCTCCCTTATCAAGGAAAAGTGGCACCGACGAAACTACGATGTTTTTAATTGTACTTCGGGCTTCGTGGGGGGCTTGATATGAGATTAGCGATGTTTTTCATCGCTTTCGACCAGTTTGGTTAGTTAAATGGCTGGCATATCCCGAAAGTACGATGTTTTTAATTGTACTTCGTGCTTCGTGGGGGGCTTGATATGAGGTTAGCGATGTTATTCATCGCTTCTGATAGTTAGAAGTCCTAAACTTACCTTTCTAAATACGGAGCTTGCGGCTAACGAATCGAGTAATTCTTATTTGGTTAAAAACTAATGGTTTTATTTTGTAAACATTCCTGTAGAGACTAATTTTTGGTCTTGGACAAAAAAAGGAGCACCTCTTATGATGGGGGTGTCACGGGTCAATGCCCTAAAACCCATCAGGAGGCGCTTACTATGAAGTTTACCCAAAATGAGAAAACAAATCAACGTATTGAACGAATGACCAGCCAACACGCCGTAGTGGGGATCGACATTGCCAAAGATGTTCATGCAGCGCAAGTAACGGATTACCGTGGACGAGTCCTCTCGAACCGTCACCTGTCCTTTACCAATACGCGTGAAGGATTCGAGAAACTCGGACTTTGGTTGCAGGATATACGTGGCAAATACGGCAAATCGGATGTTATTGTCGGTATGGAACCGACCGGTCATTACTGGTATAACCTCGCCAATTGGCTATTAGAGCAAGGCATTGAAGTGGTTCTGGTAAACCCGGTTACGACGCATCGCAACAAGGAAAATCGGGACAACAGCCCCTCCAAGAACGACCCCAAGGATGCGCTTGTCATCGCAGACGTAGTCAGTCGCGGCTATTACACCAACTATGCACCGCAGTCCCCCGTATTTGACCAAATCAAGACCATTACGAGCAATCGCGAGTATTGGGTAAAAATGTCCACGAGCTTAGGAAATCGCATTGTCCGCTGGATCGACCTGTACTTTCCCGAGTTCAGAAGTGTCTTCCCCGTCTGGGACACGGCCCGTTCACTGGCGACGCTCCGAGCCTTTCCACTGCCTGAGGACCTCAAGCAGTTGAATGCAGAGTTGGTCATGGAGGGTTGGCGCGAGCAGGGAATGAGACGTGCAGGTGGTGCTAGCGGGAAGGCAACGGCCACTCAGCTTCTCAGCGCCGCGAATCGCAGCATTGGAAAACCGTGCATGGACGTGGCAGCAGGCCAGGATCTTGCTCGCTTGCTAGCGGCTTACGAGCAAACCCAAGCGGCACTCCAGGAAATGGAGCAGGAGATGGAAATGCTGCTGAACAGCCTTCCGCTGGCTAAGCAGCTCAGCAGCGCAGGTTTGGGAAGGGTCACCATAGCCGTCCTGTTAGGATGCGCTGGAGATCTGAGCCAGTACGCCCATGGCAAACAGTTGTTGCGTCGTGCGGGCCTCAATTTGACGGAGCGAACATCTGGGAAGCACAAGGGGCAGATTAAGCTCTCGAAGCGAGGGGACAGTACGTTGCGTAAGTATTTGTTTTTAGCTGTATTGAATTTGGTGCGGCATCACCCGGATTTCAAATACTGGCATAAGCAAAACCAGCTAAAAGGCATGACGAAGCTGAAGTCTGTATTTAAACTTATCGGGAAGTTGGCGCGTCTGGTCATCGGGATGGTCCAACGCGGAGAAACGTACCAGAGCAAGCTTGACGTTACGGCAGCCTGAGTCACAGCGCATAAACCGATTCGACACGCTTACGAATGTTGACTCGTTCGCGGAATGCCACCACAAAGAAAGCACAGAGAACCGAATGTGGAGTTCGTCAGGGACATAGATCCGTTATCTAAACGCAATCGGTCTCCACGCCTTGGTCAGGTTGAACGAAGGAATGTAAGGGCGCAGACCCGTTGAGACATGGGAGGGTGAACCTCCAAGGGACAAGTGGAGTGTGCAGCAGAAGTCTGTCGCGAAGTGCGTATGAGCGCGACTTCTGTTCCTGCATAGCCAAATGTGTCCATCGACAACGGGTTTCCCCTACTTCCGCTCCATCCACCTGTTCTTGTGAGTTGCAATTCTGCGAATGAGTGAGCATTCGTGAGTAAAACCCTTAAATACGAGGGACGAACTCCAGACATCCTATTCCCAGTAAAGTAGCTCCATTCCTCCAATAAATGACTCAATAAAGCCAATGAAATTCGTTAAAATAAATAAGGAGGCATTTTATCCGTAATAAGAACAATTCGGTTCGTTAGCCAAATACAACTTTTGTAGGCTCACGAAAACAGCTTCGCCCGTCCTAAGTCCGCGGTACTCGTTTGTATCGAGCGATCAGGTGAGTATAACGACATTGAAATTTATACTTCAGAAATGGATATGCGTGAAACTTATGCAATCTAGCTGAACAACCAAATAAGGGGCTACCCATAAGTGAATTTTAAGCTCACTTAAGAATCGTTCACTTTGATCAAGAATGACGTTCAAACTAAAATGTGTTGGTTCAGGAGGTTATTCCTGCGCCAACATATTTGTTTTTGATCAACTGCTGCTTGCTTAAGCAGATTATGCTCAAGCGCAAGCCAACCATGATCCATTGGCAGATAAAGTTGGTCCAAGGTCTATTGAATGTAAAAAGAAACCTCATCTCTTAAATGGTTGCTCGCCATTTCCATTTTGACTAAAGAGAGGTTTCTTTGTATTAGTACTTTCAGTAATCGATAAGAAAAGAAGGGAAGTCTCTCCTGTAGGAGCGAAGCGTTTGTCTTTGAGATCGTGAAATCTCCTTGTTATCATTTACCCATTCAGATTTCACGATCTCAACCCGGGGTCCCCGTAAAGTATTCGGAAATGACTACAAAGCTTATCCTCACTTTACGGGGTGGAGCAACAACCGGAAGGAGATACTTCCCCGCAAAAACTATAATCGATAGACATAACGAGAGGCTGCCCTATAAGTTATCTTATGGGACAGCCCCTTGTATCGAGCGAGCGATCTAATGTTGATTTTCAACTAGATTTTCTAATCACATCAAACCAGCTCATTGAGCCCGCTAACTACGCGATTTGCAGCTACGAGAATATCCGGATTACCGATCCCTACAACATATATCCCAGCGGCAATCGCCGCTTCAACGCCTGCTTCAGCATCTTCAAATACGACGCATTCCCCCGGCTCAAGTCCCAATGCCTCACACCCGGCAATAAAAACCTCCGGATCTGGCTTGGCCTTAGAAACCTTAGTCCCATCTATAACAGCATCGAATAGCTCGGCCAACCCTACCTTCTCCAAGATAAACACTGCATTCTTGCTAGCTGACCCCAGAGCAATACGTACCCCTCTGCGTCTTAATTGAAGCAAATACTCCTCAGCACCCGGCAGCACCTCAGATCGGTCCATCTGGTGAATATACTGCAAATATTTTTCGTTTTTCTGCTCAGCCTTCTGCAGCTTCTCTTCCTCAGATATGTCTATCCCGCCGATTTCGAGTACGATTTCAAGAGAACGTATACGGCTAACGCCCTTCAGCCTCTCATTATCCGTTTCCGTAAACTCAAAGCCCCATTGATCCGCCAGCCATTTCCACGCCAGAAAATGATACTTAGCCGTATCCACGATCACACCATCCAGATCGAAGATTGCTCCTTTGACTTTATCCAGCAAGCTCGTCACCGTTTCCTTTCCCAACATACTGAAAGGTATGGCTGCTGCCGGGCTCTAGCTTAATCGTCTGTAACCCAAGCCGGAAGCTTTGCTCCAAGGCGTTTACTTCATCCGATCTGATGTGCGCTTCAGTATCGGACACGGTAATTTGAAACTTCTGACCACTGACGTGAATGGAAAAAGCAATCGACTGCCAGCGTTCAGGCAGGGATGGATTTAGGATCACGACTCCTCTATTGAGATGTACTCCTGCGAACCCAAGAATAGCAGCCATCCAAGCTCCACCGTTCGCCGCTGGATGTGTCCCTCCAATATATAGCGTGCCGACATACTGCTTCGATTCACCCGTCAAATCGATTGTTGCCGTTCTCAAGAAATAATTGTAAGCCCAGTCGGCATAACCGATATCTGATGCAACCAAAGCATAAATACAAGAGCTTAAGCTGGAGCCATGCTCCGTTCTCGGCTCGTAATATTCCCAGTTTGCCTTCTTTACTTCGTGGGAATAACGGCTTTTGAACAGATGCAGCATGAGGACGACATCTGCTTGCTTCAGAATTTGTGTCGTAGTTGCTAGCCCGTTGCCGCCACCTAAGTATTCATTTTTGTTCAAAATCTTCGATTTAAGCTGCTTAAGCTCAATATCCTCAAGCTTGGAATACCCATCGAATTGCTCAATAACTAACGTATTCGGGTCAGGCTGCGGCATATAGAGCTTACCGTACATCCGAATCATGTTTTCCTTGTCTTGCTTAAAATCCAGCCTTCTTATTAAGTCTTCATAGATTTCAGGGTGCTCAGTTTCTAACAATTCTAAAGTTTGCAGAGCGATTTCCAACGTCTGCCCAACTAAAGCATTGGTGAACGCATTATTATTGACTCGCTCGTGATATTCGTCTGGCCCCGTTACGTCTAGAACCTCGTATCTTTGCTTGTCCTCTTTGTAATAAGCGTAGGAATAGAAGAACCGGGCACATTCCAGAATAACCTCGGCCCCACCGTCGAACAGAACACTCTTGTCTCCGGTAAACTCGTAATATTGCCATATGCCATGTGCGGCATCTGCGCTTATATGAACTTGTTTATCACGGAAGTAGGTACGCATAGGGCGATCAGTAAATACATCTGTAATATTAAAGAGAGTGCAAGCATCGTCCCCGGTATCTTGGCTCTCCCAGGCATAATACGCTCCACGGAAGCCATACTCGGCTGCTTTTCTCCTAGCCCCATCCAACGTATGAACCCGGTACATGACTAGGTTCCTAGCAACATCAGGCTGACTATATAGGAAGAAAGGCAGCATGAACATTTCTGTGTCCCAGAACACCGCCCCTTTGTATACTTGACCAGATAAGCCACGAGCAGGTATGGATACTTTCTCAGACTTGGTCGGAGCAATGATATGCAGCTGATACATGCTATATCGAAGAGCGAATTGGGCATCATCATCTCCTTCAATAACAACATCCGATAATTCCCACTTGCGCTCCCAATGCTGCTCATGACGTCCAAGATGGATGCTGTAGCTTTCCTTTGAAGCCTTATGGACAAGGGAATAAACATCATCTAACGATTGCTGTTCATTGCTCGAGTCAAAGGAAATAGCAACATACTTCGTGAAGCCATATGTTTTGCCAGCCTCACAAGCTATCGATATCCCTCTATAAATAGAGGTTGAATTGTCAATATAGCCTTGTTCTACATATCCATCCCACGCAATAGCTTCTGCAATAGTTACCGGCTGTCGAAGCTCATGCGTAACGGTGGATAAGCCAATGATCCCGTCTCTCTCCGTCGTTTCATAGTTTTCGAGATGCGGTCCATTAATGTCCCATACGTCTCCATCGATTCCAGTCTGTACGATTAACTCGCAATCCTCAGAGCTGGTAATTTCAACCTTCATAACAATAAGATTAAGCTGCTCCATACTGACAAAACGCTGTGATTTCACTTCAATCTTGTTGCCACCTGGCGCTGTAAATACGGTTTGCCGTTGGAAGGTAGCATTTCGAATATTCAACGATTGTCGATGAGATTCATATGGCGTCGTAAGAAGACTTAGCTTCTCGCCATTGCAGATAAGTATAGTAGACAAGCCATTAGGCGCATTAATGGGTTCTCTCCACTGATCGCCAACTTTGTCATATAAGCCGGCTAACGTACACGCGGTTAGCTGTTCCTTCGTAAACTCCTCAAGAGTTCCCCGGTAACCCATGGCACCATTGCCAATCATGAACTTATTTCCGTTTGTCGTTATCCGATTTGGATCGAAATCAGATTCCTCTAATATCCAACTCATGCAGTGTCCCTCACCTTCAACATACGAATATGCTCCAATTATGAAGGGATTTGCACCGCTGTTACAGGAGTAATATTACCGAAATGATGATCATTTCAACCGTGTTAGCCAAGTTTGTATCGTTTCTAGCGTAAGATCAAGATTTGAACGACCTGTTACATCCACATAAGGCTCACTATCGCGAAAATAGTCCGCATGCCCCCCAATAATGGGCACATTGCGATTGTCAATTGGTGCGTACTTTTGGCGATGCCATGTCGGTAATCCTAATTTTCCAGCTCTCCAGCCACCATGTGTGCCTAACCGGGAGACCCGGTCAGGAGATTTCCCCCTGCCTCCCCGCCGAATATCCGCTGCATTAATCGTTAATACACTTGTATCTAGCTGCACGGGTATTCGACATTTTGGTGATCCAATCATTACAATGTAGCGTTCCGAACCGGAATCTTGTAGAAGCTGGGCAGCATGTAGACCTGCAATCCCTCCTCCGCTATGACCAATAAACAGGAGAGTTTGTTTTTTGGAGGAAGGCCGTTTAGATGCAATAGCCTTAAGCACCCGATTGCCTCCAATCGATTTGAATATCCGATCGGTTCCCAGTCGCATATCTGCCCTGATTTCCCATAGCTGCGGCAACACTCTTCTGCTCCAATCCCCATATGGAAACAGCAGCTCCGAATGAACGGGCTGCCCCCATGACTCTAGAAAGCTATGTAGAGCAGCTCTAAATTTCTCCATGAAATGGGGAGCGGTCGCTAGCCCTGCCATCAAATATAAACAAATCTCATTTTCCTCTTTCTCGGTCAAATCGTTCTGCATCAATAATCCTTTCCATGTCGGACGGATGGTCGTCCCGGAACCACCTAACTAGCAGCGGTGGATTTACATCGCTTAGAACGACTAAGGACATTTTCTGATTCATGGAGACAGAGCCTTGCGCGCTTCCGATAAGCTCCATAGCATATCGATCTGCCGAGGTTTCGGCTTGTCGTGATACGTAATTGGTTACTGGCAAGGTCACGAAGGAAAGTATCGAGAGGATGAGTAGCACCAGCGGCAAAGCTGTCATATCTGACACTGAACGAATGCCCCATTGTGCACCTCGATTGCGGACAATTAGCTTAAACAGCCATCCGCCGATAACAATTAATACTAACGAGGAGCCAACAGCACCAACAGCACTCCACTCCAAATGATGCTTAACATAATGGCCCATTTCGTGAGCCATAATGAGCAGAATTTCTTCGCTTTTCAATTGCTGAAGCGTCGTATCCCATAGCACGATTCTAAGAGATGACCCAATGCCATTCACGTATGCGTTCATTGCATTTGTTTTGGCGGACATATTAACCTCATAGACGCGGTGAGCAGGAATGTCTGCTTTGGCGGCCAGCTCTAGAATTTGTTGCTCTAACACAGGATCAGATAAGGTTGAAAATTTATTATACAGAGGATCTATGACAACGGGCTGGACGTACATCATGAACAAGGTAAATGGGATGGAGATCAACCACAGCTTTAGCCACCATTTTCCACCCTTTGAGATTATCCAGAAAGCTACAGCGGATACTGCAAGTATTGTTAAATAATTAATACCAAAACCAACCATCTTATCCCTAAGCCAGCTAAGCACGGGCTGTGTTGATATACCGTAAGTTTTAGACAGATTATAGCCTAGTACCCGAAGCGGAAAATAAAGCAGAAATGAGACGGCATTAACCAGCAACACATAAATCGGAAAACGTATGTAAATTGGCAGCTTCTTTCTCTCTAATGTCTCTCTCCATCTGTTCGAAAGACCACTTGAAAGTAACATAAAGTAGATAAGCCATTCCCACGGCCCACTCATAAAAAAGATCCAATTCCTCACAGCGTTCAATGTTTCACTATTTTGAAGCTGATTCATCGTGAAGAAGGTTGTGGGATCAGCAGCTGATCCTTTATAGGCATCAGGCACTTGATTAGGCGACGTATACCACACATATATCGCAATTCCGATTGCGTAACAGACGAAAATAAACATCAATCGCATGAAAGCAGATCCTCTACTTAAACGCATGCCCCAGTCCCCTTATCCTCTAATAAGCATAAACAGCTCAGTAACTAAGATAATCATAACATTTTCATTGCCAACAAAAAAACAACGCAGAGCATCAAGTAGTCGCATAACCTAATGAAAAGGGGTGTGACTATGGCACAATATAGAATCATCGTCGACCTATCCGATCGAAGTCTGTATTTGCTGGACGGAAATACTGTCGTACGATCCTTCCCGGTGGGAATCGGAAAAATACTAACACAGACCCCGGAAGGAGAATACTGGATCGTGAACAAGCAAGCTAATCCCGGAGGACCTTTCGGAGTGTTCTGGATGGGCTTGTCTCGACCTCACTATGGTATTCATGGAACCAACGATCCCTCCTCTATCGGCAAACAGGTCAGCCACGGGTGCATTCGGATGTACAATGAGGATGTTCTGCAGCTTGCAGCATTGGTTTATGTTGGCACTAGGGTTACGATTAGGGCTTAGCGAATCATTCAGGTGGGATGGAATTCTTGGCGCCTACTTCGATATAACGCACTCACGGCTACTAAGAGACGCCGGCTCTGGAGCTTTTCTCGAAATAACGCACTCACGGCTACTAAGGATCGCGGGTTCTGGGACTTTTCCCGATATAACGCACTCACGGCTACTAAGGACCTCGGTTTCTGGGACTTTTCTCGAAATAACGCACTCACGGCTACTAAGCGACGCGGGTTCTGGGGCTTTTCCCGAAATAACGCACTCACGGCTACTAAGCGACGTGGGTTCTGGGACTTTTCCCGAATTAACGCACTCACGGCTACTAAGGACCTCGGTTTCTGGGACTTTTCTCGAAATAACGCACTCACGGCTACTAAGCAACGCTGGCTCTGGAGCTTTTCTCGAAATAACGCACTCACGGCTACTAAGGATCGCGGGTTTTGGGACTTTTCCCGAATTAACGCACTCACGGCTACTTAGGATCGCGGGTTCTGGGGCTTTTCCCAATATAACGCACTCACGGCTACTTAGGATCGCGGGTTCTGGGACTTTTCCCGAAATAACGCACTCACGGCTACTAAACGGAACCTCCAATCGCCGCCCCTCGGAGGACTGTTGCTCGATTATTTCGTACATCTCCCTCTAATCACCGTCTCTCGGAGCCCGTTGTTCGATTATTTCGTACATCTATCTCCAATCGCCGCCTCTGGGAGCCCGTAGTTCGATTATTTCGTACATCTCCCTCTAATCACCGCCTCTCGGAGCCCGTTGTTCGATTATTTCGTACACCTCCCTCTAACCGTGCCCCCCAGAGTGCTGTTGTTCGATTATTTCGTACATCTCCCTCTAACCGCGCCCCCCAGAGTGCTGTTGTTCGATTATTTCGTACATCTCCCACCAATCGTGCCTCATGCACAGCGCTTTTTGAACGCGCTCCTACCACGAAGGTACTCTAAAGCTTTAAACATACAACCCCCTCAGATCTCAAAAGACCTGAGGGGGTTGCTCTTCCCTAAATTGTAGGCAGTTACTCGAACAAATCTGTTACAGCACCTTTAGAAGCAGAAGAAACTAATCTCGCGTACTTACCAAGTGCCCCTCTAGATGCTTTAAGTGGTGGCTGAACCCAGCTTTTCGTACGTCTCTCTAGCTCCTCTTGCGTAACTTGGAATGAAATATCCTGGGTTTCGCTATCGATAGTTACGATATCTCCTTCATGGAGAAGCGCAATAGGACCTCCTACTTGTGCTTCTGGCGCAACATGCCCGACTACGAAGCCATGAGATCCTCCCGAGAATCTCCCATCAGTGATGAGTGCCACTTCGCCTCCTAATCCTTTTCCAACAATCAATGCGGTAACGGAAAGCATCTCAGGCATACCCGGACCCCCTTTAGGGCCGCAGTATCGAATGACCAATACATCTCCTTTAACAATTTCATCCTTCATAATCGCTTCAGTTGCTGCATCCTCACTGTCATACACTCGAGCTGGACCAGCGAAACGCAGCTTTTTCATCCCCGACATTTTAGCAATAGCCCCTTCTGGAGCCAAACTTCCTTTAAGCACGACTAACGGTCCACTAGACTTCAACGGGTTATCGAATGGACGAATGATATTCTGATCCTCGTCTAAGGGAGCAGCATTAGCCAAATTTTCCGCCAAAGTCTTACCTGTAACCGTTAAACAGTCACCATGGAGAAGTCCCTGCTCCAGAAGGAGCTTCATCACGCCCGGAACACCACCAATATCATTGAGATCCTGCATAACAAACTTGCCACTTGGCTTAAGATCTGCAATATGGGGTACTTTGGCACGAATGCGTTCAAAATCGTCATATGTTAAATCAACTTGGACCGAGTGAGCGATAGCGAGAAGATGCAAAAATGCATTCGTTGAGCCACCTAGAGCCATTACAACTGTAATCGCATTTTCGAATGCTTTCTTAGTCATAATATCCTTCGGGTATATCCCCTTCTGAAGAAGACCTAGCACCTTCTCTCCCGCCTCTGAGCACTCAATTGCTTTATTGGGAGAAATAGCAGGCGTTGAAGATGAGCCAGGAAGACTCATTCCAAGTGCCTCAGCTGCTGATGCCATCGTGTTAGCCGTATACATACCACCGCAGGCTCCCGGTCCAGGGCAAGCGCTACATTCTACCTTATAAAGCTGTTCGTCTGTAATTTTGCCATCATGATATTGTCCGACTGCCTCAAAGGCGCTAACAATATCAACGTCTTTTCCGTCGAGCTTCCCTGGCTGGATCGTCCCGCCATATACGTATACTGCAGGTATGTTCATACGACCAATAGCCATTAAACAAGCCGGGGTATTTTTATCACAACCGCCTACAGCTACCAAGCCATCAAAACGCTCAGCATTTGTAACGATTTCAATCGAGTCCGCAATGGCTTCTCTGCTTGGCAACGAATACAGCATTCCTTCGTGCCCCATCGAGATCCCATCCGAAACGGTAATCGTATTAAAAATCAACGGTGCTCCACCATGCTCTTGAATGCCTTTTTTTGCTTGTACCGCTAATTTATCAATATGCATATTACACGGTGTGACCTCACTCCAAGTACTTGCTACACCAATCATTGGCTTCTTGAAATCCTCATCCTTGAACCCGACTGCTCTAAGCATAGCGCGATTAGGAACACGATTTACTCCTTCACTAATCACTTTACTCCTAATTCTCAAATCTTGATTGTCCGACATTCTAATCATTCCTCCCACCAAACTAATATTTAATATTGATATCCACATAACGTAACTCTTACCCATATTCTTGTTATATGCAATATATCGCATATATGTATCAGATACAAGTGTTATTACAATTGAAAACAAACAGCCCTGTAATTTTGCCTTTAAGTTGTAGCATAGTATTCCAAATATCATTGATTTTTACAGAAACTTAGAACAGTACCCTACGTCTAATCTTTAGCAAGTTAATCCTTAAAGAAGGGGATTCTTATGAAAAAATTTATTATAGGCTTCGCATGGTGGGCTATTTTATTGACTATTACAACGGGAGCTGTAGCAGCTTCATCATCTAAAATTCAGGCTGTAGAAACCTCTGTTAACATTGATAAACCAGTAGTAAACAACCTTTTAACCATTGATATGAAAAACAGGTTGGACGGAGGAAGCTTCGCCATATCTGAGAAAAAACTGATATTTAGGGACAAAGATAATTTTGTACGGATTGGATACCTTAAGGAAATTTCTAAAAAGAAGATTAACAATAAAAATCGAATTATCTATACAGGAATCATTAAAATCAATAAAAGTTTAACAAATAAGATGGTCAGGATAGTTGGTTTAGATAATAAAGGGGAAAGTATATCAACCCTTGGCTATGTTGCCATTAACCAACAGTATGAAAAACCGCCAGAGACGGGAGATATTCGATCTTTCCGAACGGAAATAACTGCAGATGCGAAGATAGAATCGTTTCAAGTCACCGTGATTGATTTTATTGAACAGGGGAATTTTTCAGATGTCGATACTGATGCTATTGATATGTTTGGGACTCCTTCGATAAACTTTGACTTGCTCAAAGAGATGTACAATCTTAAAACATACAAAACAAACAACAAAAACATCAATGCTTTAATTGGTAATCTTGATCAAGGTCAAATCATTCCTTTAGATATCTCAATTGTTAATACGTCAGGCTCGGACCTCACACTAATTAAACCCTTCAAGGTGACTTTCACTGTTAGTAAAATAACCAAGAATGGGCAAGCTCGTGTTGTTTTCCAAAAACCTCTTGTAAGCTTAATTGGAGAATGGAAAAGTAAAGATTATTATCGTGCAAATTTTTACTGGGATCTGTTAAATAATCCTCTTGAAAAAGGAATCTATAAAATCTCATTAAAATCTGTTATCGCTACTTATACGATAGATCAGAAACATGAAGTTAAAACGTATAATGTAGCCCAGGAAAACAACCCAATGGACCCGGATGAGCTTTATGTTGTAATCCGATAAGAGTATTACTAGAAGAGCATGAACTAAATAAACTTCTGCTCTTATTAAACAAAATAAAAAGAGCTTACCCGCTCTATTCCCCCATTTAAGTTGAGGCTGACTTATAAGCAAACGCAAAAAAGGCGGCATATCTTTCTCTGCCACCGTTCTGCTATCATTCAATACTCAATCGATCTTCATTATACCTTTAAGCCGCCTAAGCTAGCTCCTTTAACGAATAATCGCTCAATGTTTTTCGCGACAGTTGGGTCAGGAACTAACGGTGGTGCTTGATGAGGTTTAACACGGGCATCTATAATAACGTTGTCACATGCCCAATGCTTGTTCTCGTAACCACTGTTCACGCCATAAATATCATGGGATGGGTTGCTGCGAGTGAAAGTAGCCCAAAGGAAATTGTTAATAGTCTCACTCATAAAGGTACTATCATCACACAATATAATGAGCGGACATGAAGGTAGTTCACCCTTTTCTTGAATAGCGCCACTTAAGCTTTGCAATTGTTGCTGTGCTTCCGCATAAGTAGTAAATTTAGAGCCTTGGATGGCCACAATACCCGGAATGACTAAACGTGCATTTTCAAATCCTCGTAATTGTCTTAAACCATCGGGCACTTCACGGCATAGCTCCCTCTTCTTATCCCCGTATGCTGCGAAAACAACCTTGCTACCGCTATTCAATCCTGTTCCTGAATAATCAAGAGTGTCAATGGTCGTATTCGTTTGGAAATGAAGGTCCCGTCGGAGGTCAATACGCTCCAGAATATACATTAAGAAGTCCGCTTCATGATGGGCGCTTATGGGCTGATGCTCTTCAGCAGTAATGAATAGATATTTCGCCAAGCTCAGCTGTCCTGTTCCCAGAATTCGATTAGCTATGGTGAGAATCTCTGTAGGCTGCTTGACCTGCTGGTATGGAGTATAACGCTCACTACCAATAGCAAAGAGCAAAGGATGCACACCAGCAGCATCTACTGCATGCACTTCTTTTACACCAGGTATTTCTTTTTTTATCGCGTCCCCAGTAAGCTCATGAATGAGTGCACCGAATGCCGTATCTTCTTGCGGCGGTCGACCTACAACAGTAAATGGCCATATCGCATTAGGCTTAGCATACACCTTATGAACCTTCATTAGCGGAAAAGGATGGGTAAGGCTATAATAGCCCAAATGGTCACCAAAAGGACCCTCCGGCTTAGTTTCTCCCTGATGGATTTCTCCTGTTATTACGAAATCAGCATCGTTACTAATGCAGAATCCATCCTTATAGCTATAGTGAAAACGTCGTCCTGACAATAACCCCGCAAAGGTGAGCTCGCTCATCCCTTCCGGCAAGGGCATTACAGCAGACAAGGTATGTGCAGGGGGGCCACCTACAAAACAGCTCACTTTGAGTGGGACACCTAATTTATTCGTTTTGTCCTGATGAACGCCAATGCCTCGATGAATCTGATAATGTACGCCAATTTCTTTATTCGTTTCGTACTCATTGCCGTTAAGCTGAATGCGATACATACCTAGATTGGAATTCATAATTCCGGGCTTGTCCGAATCTTCCGTGTACACCTGCGGCAAAGTAACAAAAGCACCGCCATCCATCGGCCAGCTTTGAATGAGCGGAAGATCTGATATTTGAATTTCCTGTGTGGCAACCGGTAAGCTATCCGATTTTTTAAGCGGAAGAGCTTTCCACGCCGCCAGCCCGGTACCGGCATACTTAAATGGATTCTTCAATGCTTTCATTGGATCGTTACGCAAAGCCATTACGCTCTGAACCGATTCCCACGTGTGCCTGAAAATAAACTTGCTGCGCTCCACTGTGCCAAACAGGTTAGATACGGCTCTGAATTTCGAACCCTTTACATTTTCAAATAGCAACGCAGGGCCGCCAGCCTCAAAAACCTTCATATGAATGGCAGCCATTTCAAGATACGGGTCAACCTCTTCATGGATACGAACCAAATGTCCATTATTCTCTAAATCTATTACACACTCTTCTAAATTACGATACATTCGAATGACTCCAATCTCTCCTAAATAGGATTGATGAATAGCTAATCTCTCCTATGTGCGGAGTCTGCTTTGATTAAAGTTAAAACAAATGTAAGGTAAATGTCAAACGATAAGCTCTGCGAACGCCCTTACTGGGAAAGTTCCCATCTTCTTTATCTTCGGGGGGACAGCGTAAAATAAAAAAGGCTTTTGTGGCAATTGTTCTAAATGACATAGGTGCTCGACGATAGGAATTTCTGCATGTAGCAAAATAGAATGTACGGGCCGTGTTTTCCCCTTCGTACTATCAATATTCATGGAGTCTATCCCAACTAATGCGACCCGCTGCTCTAATAAATATTGTGCGGCATCTTCCGTCAGATACGGATGATCAGTCGCATACTGCTCTGTATTCCAATGTTGATCCCAGCCTGTATGAACCAATACCGCTTTACCTTTTAACTCCGTGTTATAGAAAAATGTCTTATCAATCGCTTTAATCGTCTTATCCTCGATGTTCACTACAACGGCATCTATGCCCGCAAATGATTTAAGCTCCATCTCTGAAAGATCCTTGCCATCGTGGTATCTATGGAACGGAGTATCAATATAAGTTCCTGTATTCGAGACCATTTCTATCTTTCCAATTTGAAACTCCGTTCCCTCTTCGTAAATGTCTTTAGAAGCTTCTCTACTTAAATAGTCGCAAATAATCGGAGCAGGTAGTCCCTTATAAGTAACTAATCCATCCTCAATGATGTGACTTAAATCAATATAGATTTTCTCCATAAATCAGCTTCCTCTCCTATATAAATTAAAAACAAGAAAAGAGCTTACTCATCCTTGGTCGTATTTTTCAATAAATTCATAAATTCACGTGCAGCGAATCCCATATATTTTTCCTTATGATAAACTAGACCGATTTGTCTATTTATTGCGGGATTTTCAATCCTAATCATTTTAATTCTTGCATTATTATACATATTTAGAAGAGTTTTCGAAAGAACTGATGCCCCCGCTCCATTTTCTATCAAATGAATAATCGTTTCTGGAGAATCCGTCTCAATGAGTGGTTGTAAGCTCATTTCTTTCAATAGGCAGGCTGCTTCAATTTGCTGGCGACACTTATAATGCTTGGGAAATAAGATGAGCGGCAAAGTAACGATTTCATCTAGATGGACAGATTGTTTATGAGCCATCGGGTGCTTACTTGAAACAGCCAAGTAAAGCTCCTCCTCGTATAAAGGCACTGTTGTTAATCTTTCATCATGAACAGGGAGAATGGTTAAGGCGAAGTCAATTTCATTCTGAAGGATACGTTCAATAAGATCATCAGCTCCGATAACGGTAAGCTTGATTTGAGGATAGCTTTGGTGAAAATCCAAAAGTAATTTAGTTACCAATTGCGTTAGTTCCCCAGTTAAAGCTCCTATCGAAAGACTGCCTTGCTTTATTTTTCTGAGCTCTTGAATTTCTTCTTTGGCACCAGCTAGACTGTTAAATATGTTATGGGAATGCTTTAGCAAAATAAATCCTGCTTCTGTTATCGCTATTTTCTTTCCTATGCGGTCAAATAACAACGTGCCTACTTCGTCCTCTAATGCTTTTATTTGATGGCTTAAAGTAGGTTGAGTTACGCCTAAATCCTCTGAAGCCCGAGTGAAATTAAGTCTCTTGCAGATCGCCATAAAATATTCCAATTGCCGTATTTCCATGTTAACCTCCGGGAGACATTATTATATTGAACATAACGCCCCAATTATTACACTACTCTTTCCACGGTGAATGTAATACGCAATCACAGAAATTTGTTGGTTTGAACCCCGGAAGAAGAAGCCCACAAACATCAGCTTTAATATTACCGAAGGTCGTTTCCGGCTTATGCTTAAAGCCTTCAAGGAATGCGGGTAATATCCGGTTTTTGAAATTATCTCGCGGAAAGGCACCGACCACCTTCTCACGAATCTCTTCCGAAATGCTGTCAAAATTTTCACCCATCACATCATAGCCTACGCCAGAATAGATTAGCGCCACCTCGGGCTCTTTATACTGAGCAACCCCGATGGTCGTATGCAGTGCGATTGCATCCCATACTAATCGAATAGACTGATCCGGAACACCATGCTGTTGAAGATAGCTGCGTGCTGCATTCGCCCCATCTACTTCAAAACGTTTATCAGGACTGCTGTATTTCTTAGTAAGCCCCAAGTCGTGAAACAGTGCACTAATATAAAGCAGCTCTGAATCGAATTTCACCCCTGCGTTCTCGCCCTGAAGAGCGCCAAACAAATAAACGCGGTGGGAATGATTCCATAATAAAGCATCACCATGCTCACGAAGTAACTCAGCAGCTCCAACAGCTAGCTTACTATCCGGGATTTTAATATCTGCAATCGAAATTGACATAATAAGTGTCCTCCTCTTAGTAGGTTAATGCTCTTAAAGTATATTGGCCCACTAACGATTCATCAATATCATCGTTTCTATAATAATGATAGATAATACACATGATTGAAAGATGAGGATTTATTAGCCCCATATTCCCAACAGTATGACTCCCGTAGTAATTAAAATTGATGTAATTAGACGTCTTCTGCCTTGCTTTTCTCGCAAAATAAATATTCCCATGATCGTACCAAATACTGTTCCTATCTCCCTCATAGGAGCAAGCTGTGCTAATGGTGCGAGAGACGCGGCATATAAGAACAGCAGGTAGCTTGCAGGTGCGATAATTCCACCTAACAGAATGATCCTCCAATTTACACGCAGCTCTGTTCGTATAGCTTTGGAATTAAAAGTCGCCCATGAAAGCACAAATAGATTTCCTATATTTGTTGCTTCATTTATTACGACAGCTGGATAGTAGCTCAAGGCAACCTTATCCACAACAATGTAGCTCGCTATACATACCCCTACTGCCAAAGCCAGTAACGGTACTCTCAGTGTTGATGATTCGGTGCGGTTGAATGTAATGTTACTTATTAGCACAATTCCTATAACAATAAAGAGCACACCTATCCAGCCTAATACTGATAGCTTTTCATTAAGTAATGTCACTCCAAGCAATGGAACTAATAAAGGACTGGTTCCTCTCATAATGGGATATACCTGCGATAAATCACCTATCGAATACGTTTTCGCGAGTAAAATGACGTACAAACCATGTAGAAGCATGGATGCAACAATTATCCATCCTCCTGTACTTAGAATATGGACTCCCTCCCACTGTACAATAGTCCATGGAAGAAAGACGAAAACAGCTACCAATTGGCAAAACCAAAGAAAAACATTTTTATTTATGCTTCTCTTCGTATAAAGGTTCCAGACCGAATGCAGGAATCCCGAACCAATAACGAGTAAAATGGCTACGTTAAACATTCCCTCGCGACCTTCCTACTTGGAATCAATTAATTCAACATTTTACCATATGTGCGAACGACTTAAGAGAAAACAAGCTTAGAAAGTCCGTAGACCCTCTAAGCTTGTTTGGCGATTATTCGTATATTACTTACTCATCTGAGCAAGCATATTGAGCAAAATTGTTATAGCTTCAGCTCTTGTGGCATGCTCCTGAGGGGCGAATTCATTATTCCCTTTTCCTTGCACAATGCCTGCTTCCTTCACAACAGCAACACTGTCTTTCGCCCATACAGGTATATCCTTGTCATCTGCGAAGCTTGTTGAGGCAATAGCTTTAATAGATTGGCCCAAAGCTTTTGCAACTATTAATGCCATCTCTGCACGTGTAATTTGTGCATCTGGACGGAAGCTTCCGTCATTATAGCCTTTAATAATTCCTGCTTGTACCGCCTGTGCGACCGCCTTCTGTGCCCAAGCTCCTATCTTCGCGGTATCTGTGAAGATTAGCTCTGGACCCGCTCCTTGTAGCTTCAGGGCATTCATCAGCATAACAGTGAATTCTGCACGAGTCACAGTCTTACTAGGCTTAAAAGTACCATCGGGATATCCTTTGACAAAGCCGCTAATGACCGCTTGCTTAATAGCTGCCTCCGCCCAATGTCCTGAAATATCGCTAAGCTTAACTTCAATCGTTGGTTCGATCGTTGGTGCAGTCGTTGGTTCAGTTGTTGGTTCAGTTGTTTTGTCCAGTATTGGAATTCCTGTGGCTTGATCAACTACGAGTACTACAAATTTTCCAACGTGGCTAACATTCGCAGTAATAAAATTTCCTATAATCTCGCCGCCAGCGACTCCCTTCCATTCTTTCTTTCCTTCCTCATAATAGAAAATACCTACCGATTGGTTGCTCTTCAAGCTAGAAGGGTCGAATGATAAAGTCAGCGTCACCGGTTTACTGAAGTTTTCCGACGAGTTCTTCAGAATCTCATATACAGGACTCGCCAAAACCTCTTTATTCGTTAGTAGCTTTTGTGAATCTAACACTTTTTCTATTGTTAATTTCAATTCTTTATCTACAACACTAGAAGGAATTGAGAGCTTGATTGCATCTCCCAGACTAACCTCACCTGGCGTACCCGTAGGAAGCGTTAATTGACCGTTCGTTGAGATCACTTTCTCATTAGGTATTGAGCCGCTGCCTGTTCCAGGATAAGATGCACGGTCTACAGTAACTAAGTATGTCTTCGTCGTGTTGTCCTGTGCGGTCACTACGATAGTAATCAAATTACTTCCCACATTTAGACCGATATCTCCATACGGTTGACCACTTATAACCGCGTTTCCGTTCACGGTCATCTTCGCGTTACTATCGGACACATTCGCCGTTATAGCTATGCTCTGCACAGCATTAGCTACACTGGATGTATAGGCTATAGTCCCAGATGCGAATTCTGGACTTAGCACACCGCTCGACAATATCAGATCACTCAAGTCTGCATTACTACTTGGTGCTGGTGCACGATTTACTGTGAGATTATACGGATTAACCGTGCCATCCTGAGCTGTCACAACAATCTGAATCTGATTAGGCCCGATGTTTAAGTCGGTAGCTTCATAGGCATATACCGTATCCGTTACTGAACGATAAACCGCACCTGTAACTGTAACCGTTCCTTTTGAATCTGCCTTGGAAAAGGAAAAATGAAGATTTTCAATTGTGTTAGACACATCTACCGAATAATTAGGCTCGGTTGGTAAGAACGCCGGTGATAACAAGCCTTTTCCTTCTTCAATAGCCAGATCGGATAATAGCGCATTATTACTGATTCTTGTGACATCTATCGTATAGCTTTTCTTTGTCACTCTATCACTTGCTGTCACGGTAACAGAAATTAGATTTGAACCTGTGTCCAAAGGAACGTTGTAGGAAGCTACGTTATTGTATACAGAGCTCGAAACACTTTTTCCTGATTCAACAGTTACATTCACTGTCGCCATCGGATCTAACAATGTCGGAGTGACCTTTAATTCATATACACTTGCAGCTACAGATGCCTCATAGGGACCTGTATAGCTAGACGTAAATGACGGATTTAACATTCCATCGGAAATCGTTAATTCGCTTACCATCGTGTTATTATTAAAAATAAATTTCCTAACTGTTTTTCCACTCGCATCTATTACATACAATTCCCCACTATTGTCTACTGTGATTGCGTTAGGAACAAAAAACCGAACATCCCCGTCATCTCCGCTCCCCCATTGTGTGAGATAAGTGCCGCTTGAATCAAGCACCTGGATTCGGTTATTGTCATAATCCGCTACATAAATGTTATTCGCATGATCTGTAGCAATTCCTGTAGGATTATAAAATTGCCCATTGGACGTACCCGCCTCTGGAAGCCCCTTACTCGTAGTCTTCCCCCATGCAGTGCCGGATCCACCATTTGAATCAAACTTCTGAATACGATGGTTACCACTATCTACTACATATACATTACCATTTCTGTCTACGGCAATTCCTATAGGGTTGGTGAATTGTCCAATCCCCTTGCCCATACTCCCCCATTTTGTAACATAAGTACCGTTCGAATCAAACTTCACGACTTGGTTGTTAGACTTATCTGTCACATACACGTCGCCTTTGCTATCTAATGCAATACCTGAAGGTTTTGATAAAGTCCCATTTCCACTCCCCATATTACCCCACACTACCCAAGTGCCTTCGGGGTTACGCTTCTGAATTCGCTTGTTACCCGTATCCGCAACATAAATGTTACTGCTACTATCCACTGCAATTCCTTCAGGACTTGAGAACTGTCCAACAGCGTTGCCCTTACTTCCCCATTGATCGAGAACATTACCGCTTGTGTCAAATTTTAAAATTTGATTTTTAGATTTATCTGCCACATACACGTTACCATCGCTAACTACTGTACTTGACTCTGAATTTATTGTAGCAGCTCCATATTTCCCCCATGAAATCCAAGAACTATCCTTTGAATCAAGCCTCTGAATTCGGTGATTGAAGGTATCTGCCACATACACATTATCTTTGCTATCAACGGCAATTCCCCCAGGGTCTGAGAACTGTCCTAGCTCGCCCCCCTTAATAGGAGCTTCTTTTTCACTCGTTTTCCCCGCAAATACTGTCCAATTACCTAGAGTATCAAGCTTCTGAATTCGATGGTTTTTCTTTTCAACCACGTACAAGTTGCCTTCGCTATCTAATGCAACTCCTGAGGGAGAATCGAACTTCCCATCTGTGGTACCCTTACTCCCGATCACTGTCCAAGAATTAGAAGAAAGCTTCTGAATACGGTGATTAGAAGTATCCGCGACATACACGCTTTCGTTGATCTCATCTACAATAATTCCTGTTGGAAAATAAAACTCCCCGTTACCATTTCCACTGGCAGGAACACTATTTGTTTCTTTTCCCCATACTGTCCAAGAGCCGTCAGTATCTAGCTTTTGAACTCGATGGTTGCCACTATCCACTACATATAGGTTACCCTTGCTGTCTAACGTAATTCCTGCTGGTCTGCTGAACTGGCCCTTTCCGGTGCCCGCTGTACCAATTTGTGCGAGGTAAGTCCCTCTGGAATCAAACTTCTGAATACGATTATTTAGCATATCTGTTACATATACGTTATCGCTTTTGTCTACTGCGATTCCTTGAGCATAATTGAATTTCCCCTTACTGCTCCCCAACCCTCCCCACTGGGTGAGATAGGTACCTTTAGAATCAAGCTTTAGGATACGATGATTTGATGTATCCGCCACATATACATTTCCTTTAGAGTCTATCGCAACTGCTCCAGGGGAATTAAACTCTACAGAAGCAGGTAATCTAAATTCACCACTTGTATAAACTTCATGAATACCATCGGATGAAACTGATGCATAGGCTTTTGTTGAGAAGTTAATGGAAATGGTACTCATCAACAAAGCAATAATTAACAAACCATATATCGCTCTTAAAAAACTTCTATTCATTGTGTGTTGCCTCCAAAGATTATCATTCTATTTTCGAGCTTTCGACAATGTTTTTAATACTACGGTATATATCCAAATAAAAAAATCCCCCAAATGGGGGGGACGAGACCTCAAATTTAGAGGATATTCAACTCTTTGCTGCGTTGTATCACTTGTACACGATTGCTCACTTTAAGCTTCCTATACACATTTTTAATATGTGACTTTACAGTTTCACCGGTGATATTCATATCACTCGCAATTTCCTTGTTCGATAATCCACTTGCGATTAATAGTAAGACCGTCGCTTCTTTCTCCGTTAACATTTCTTTAGGAATTAGTCCTTCATTCGGAGCGACATTCAGTTCCAGTAGCAATTTCCTCACATAAGCCAAAGATACCGATGGGCTAATGCTTAATGGCTTATCCTGCTGACTTACTAAATACGCTGTTAATATCTCCGCCATTAATGGACCTTCGTCAATAAAGCTACGTATATAACCCTGTGGTTCTGCCAATTGTAAGGCCAGCTCTATTGGACCAAGTGCAGTCTCTATTTGACCAGCACGCTGTAGCGTCATACTTTGCAAAATCAATACCTTAATTTGATCACGGAGACGATCCTCCTTGCTCAACAACAGATATAACCTTTCTAGCAAATACATCGCTTCTTCTGTACGTTCAACCGCCGAAAGCACCCTTGCTAACGAAAGATATTCTGCCATATGGTAGAGAGAAACCTCATCCGTATGCGACAGACCGCAGCTTTGCAGCCAATCCCGTGCACCTTGAACGTTGCCTTGCCGCAGCGATAAACAAGCCTGCTCTGCTTCAATATGTAACATAAATGAAGAATGATCAGGGGAGTCAATCTGGAGCTTCAGCTCTGTGAGAAGTTTGGAAGCCTGATCGGGATTTCCTTTAGCTTGTTGAATTCTTGAAGCACTTATGGCAATGGGCATCAGAATTCTCGCGAAGGGCTGTATATCCTGCCGTCCGAGCACCTGCCCCACACACATTTCTGCCTCTTCCAACCGATTCCATTCGTATAGTAGTTTACTATAGGAAGCACACAAGCTTCCGAAAAAAGGATAATCCTGCTTACTTGACATAATATTAATCCATTTCATTAGGAACTCATTAGCCCCATGAAGATCGTTAATAAATGCCAGATGGTCATCGAACGAATCATACCCTTGATATCTGTTGCGTCCCATCGTTTGAAAGAAGCTGCCTTCGGGCATATATCTATCTACTAACTCGAGATATTCAGATGTTCGCTCCAAATCTTTTTGCAAATACGTCGTAATCGTTCGGAAAAAGTATAGATTTCCCATAATCTGATTCCACTCTACATCCGTTATTTTCCCTTGCAGAGCTTGGAAGCAGATTTCGGCATGCTCTACCCTACTAAAAGCTTTTTCCCATTTTCCGACACCCAGCAACAAAGAAATATAAAGCAATTCTAGCATCGGCTTATCCGCGAAAGAATTTTCTGGCAAAGCAGATACCCATCTAATTAACTTAATCGTTTTCGATTGCATCAGAGTGTTCAAGTTTTTCTCAATCAACCGAACGACATCCGCATCCTGTTTGGCCTCTAAATAATGCTCCACTGCCTCTTCGTCAAATCCATTATTCTCCATCCAAATTGCCGCTCGAGTATGGGCCTGCCTCCACTTATCCGGATATACTCTGAACAATATGGCTTGTAGAAAATCAGAAAGCAAATGATGATATCTATACCACTCCCTATTATGATCTAAAGGGATAACAAACAAATTTAATTGCTCAAGCCTTTCTAGTTGTTCCTGACAGTTCAACTGTCCTGTTACGGCTTGGCATAAGGAATGATTCATTCGAGTTAGAATAGAAGTTTCCAATAAAAAATCGCGAATGGGCTCCGGTTGATGATGAAATACTTCTTCCAGCAAGTAATCGGATATATGATGCTGCTGACCATTGAATTGCTGAATGGACTCGCCTATATTCACACTTCGTTTAAGAGAAATCGCCGCCAGCTTTAAACCACTAATCCAGCCCTCAGTTTGATGGAATAGATCAGCAACTTGCTCTTCGGATAGTAATAAATCGGTCGTTTCACGAAAAAAGACAAGTCCTTCATCCAGCTGAAAACGCAAATCCTGCATAATAATCGTATGTAATTCACCTTTTGCCAGAAGTCTCGCAGTCGGGAACATCAAATCAGTGCGACTTGCAATGTATAGATGAATATGGGAAGGCAAATGATCAAGAAGATAAATTAATGAATCGTGGATTTCGGGGAGCTCAATGACGTGGTAATCATCGAGTATGATAACTAACTCACTATTTAATCGATTAAGCTCATTCAAGAAGGCTGCAATAATAGACCTCAAAGGAAGTGAAGAGCCCTTCTCAAGCTCGAATCTTATCGTGGCACCAAAGCCCGGAATTCTCTCTTGAATCGCAGCGATTACATATCTCCAAAACTGGACCCAATCATTGTCCTGCTTATCTAGTGATACCCATGCCATCTGCGTATGGCTTTGCTTCACCCATTCACTTAATGCTGTTGTTTTCCCGTAACCAGCCTGTGCGGAAACAAGCGTAAGCTTAGTTTTCATCCCTTCATTAAGCTTACGCATCAGCCTCGGTCGGGCTACCAAAGGGTTGCTCACATAAGGGATAAGTAGCTTCGTACTTACTATCAATGTAATCCCTCCGTATATACATTAGCCATCGGCGGAATATATAATTTTTAGTGTTTTGTTCTCAAATTATATCAGATTAGACAGTATTAAAAAACCGAAGGACACTAGTTTTCTACTATGATATTGCATAAATGGCTTCCTATCAGCTCATATGTTCACACAACTCGAAACCGTTTCCATAATTGTATTATTTTACTGAAATAAGCTTTACTACTTAATTTCATTCTTCTCGATATTAAGTAGTTTACGTAACGTGACGTCATATAGATATTTTCCACTGTAATACAGGTCATTAGCACCCGTCCACTCAAAAGATACACTTAATTGATTGCTATCCAACCATTCCACCGCTTTAAAATACGGATCAGAACGCATTCCATTTTCAGTCGTCTCCCCGTTCCAATTTTCACGTAATTCTTGTAAGCTCGGCAGAGTAATTTCGGATTGATCTTGAGTATCCACCACCAGTGTTCCGCCCCAAGCTCGTGCCATATATGAAACGGTCACATATCGGCTGTCTGGGGACCACAAGAAGGACTGAAGATAGTAGCCTGGCGTCATCGACCATAGTACTTTTTGCGAAGCTACATCCAGAAGCCGTATACCTTCCGCTGGATTATTCCCCCCAGAAGAAACATTGCTGTTTTCTCCGAAAGCTTCAATAAGGAATTTGCCATCTGGTGATATTTCATTAGCATGGTTCACGATCTGCTCATTTAGTTGATCCGGATCAGGAGATGTTTCTGCTACCTCTATGGCTGGCTCGGGATGGCTACCTGCCGACTCACTCCCTACAGCTACTGGTTTCCAATTCTCAAGTAGTTTACCAAGCTGTTCAACATTTTTACTGAGCATAGTTATATCCAATTGTTTAGCGATATCGGATCGAAGATACTGAAGTTGAATATCATATGCAGACTGATCCAGTTGACCTGTCGAAGACGTATTTCGAAAAGCAAATGAAATCTCATCCACATTATCGATCATCGCGAATAGTACAAGTGCGTTTTTATAGTTAATATTTGCTAGCTCTAAATTCTGCTGATGATCTGGTCGAGACAGGCTATTACTAGCTTCGGTTGCTGTAGGCTCATAGAACACTGTTAGGCCATAAGGCTTCTGTTCGGTTTGTAGATGGATATATTGCTGTTTATAATAGCTATCTGGCTCAGGTAATTGCATAACAAGGTGTGACACTTTAGAAGCATTGCCTACATAAGAGGTTCTGTTCATTGCCATTTTATCTAGATTATAACCGGCGTATGTTTTAGTATATGTGTTCTCAGTAGCTGTCTTATCGCCAAATATAGTAAATCCGCCGTTTGCAAGCAACACTCCACAACCAACAACAAGAACAAGCACAACGGAAGCCACTATAATCATTCTATTTTTTTTGTGTGATTTCTTCATAGCTATTAGTTACTCCTCACTTGTCGCTCCAGACAACTAATACAAACTAATTCTAGTTTACATATTTTCCACTCCATGTGTCTATAAAACCAAGTAATATATGTTAAATTAATGAAATTAAGCGGGTTTTAGGAATAGCCGCTCCATCCTCTATTAGCTAATTTTAGCGCTGGTGGTTTGAGTTTATTTTCGAGCAACAGAGGTATATTCGTCGCTGGTGTAGTGGATGTACAAATATTTCGAGAAACGAGGATGAAACAAACAAAAAAGCGGCATCGCTGCCGCTTGGGAATTTAAGACTGGTGGGTTCTGAGGGACTCGAACCCTCGACCAGATGATTAAGAGTCAACTGCTCTACCAACTGAGCTAAGAACCCAAATTATAATTGGTGGACCCTAGCGGGATCGAACCGCTGACCTCTTCGCTGCCAGCGAAGCGCTCTCCCAGCTGAGCTAAGGGCCCGGGACCATAATATACCTGATGCTTTCATGTAGACTTCCATGTAAGACAACAGAAATTATTCTATCATGGAAGGGACAAAGATGTCAATGGGTGAATACACATTATTTTTACATACTTATATTTGCAGGACAAACGTATAAACTTTCCGAACTTTTTTCCCATTCAACATTTCACACTCTGCACGTCAACCAACCATTCCATACTCTGTTTCCGTCCAGCAATCCAAACTCTCCAGGCTCAACCAGCACTCCGGACTCTACTTTCAAGCAGCATGTCCGGATTCTACTTTCACCTAGCATTTCCAAGCTCATCATCAAATCCCGTGCTTATTCATAAGCCCATTTAATTCCTTAAGGAACATGTTGATGTCTTTGAAATGCCGATATACCGAAGCAAAGCGGACATAGGCCACCTCATCAACTGTATAAATATGCTCCATCAATAGCTCGCCAATGATACGGCTCTCTACCTCTGCCTGAGCGGTATTGCGGACTTCCCGCTCCACATCCGAGACAATGACCTCCAGCTGGCCTACCGATACTGGACGCTTCTCACATGCACGTAACAATCCGCGCAATACCTTGTCCCGACTAAACTCCTCACGGCTACCATCCTTCTTAATGACAATAAGCGGAGTTTCCTCAACAGTCTCAAACGTAGTAAATCTGCGGCTGCACTTCTCACATTCCCGGCGACGGCGGATCGACTTGTTGTCATTAGCCGGGCGTGAATCTAAAACCTTCGTTCCACTGTAATCACAATATGGACATTTCATGGCGTCGATGTCGCCTCCTACACAGCTTTATTTTAATTTCCAAACCTTCCCTTACATGAACAGAAAAATAAAGCACATAATACAGTTACCAACCGCAAGGAGGTGAACAATAATGGCATCCGGACAAAACAACAACAGCAATACATTGCTCGTTCCCCAAGCAAACGCAGGTTTGAACCAACTGAAATACGAAGTAGCACAAGAGCTTGGTATCGCCATCCCACAAGATGGATATCAGGGGAACATGACTACTAAAGAAAACGGTTCTATCGGTGGATACATCACCCGCCATTTGGTACAAATTGCTGAGCAACAACTTGCTGGCAAATAAACCAAGAACCATCTGAAGGCACTAAATACCGGGGAGCTTTGAAGCTTATGCTTCAAGGCTTCCTCTTCCTTATATTCGGACACATTGTCAGCTACTCTTTACAGCGTTCCATAAACCTTCTGATACTTCTTATAATAATACATCACACGTTGAACGTAATGTCTAGTCTCTCCGTATGGAATATCCTTTAAAGTTTGTTCTTCACCGTTCCAGACCCCTTTTTCCAGCCATTGCCGCACTTTACCAGGACCTGCATTGTATGCTGCGAGAGAAACAATCAATTTACCGTCAAATTGGCGTTTGAGATCCTTTACATACCAAGACCCCAAACTAATACCGGTATTTGCCTCCTTACCGGCATTGCTAGCCATCATATTACCGAAATCATCCTGCTTCAATATCCATTCCGCTGTGGCTGGCATAATTTGCATAATGCCGATAGCCCCTTTGCGCGAAACAGCATCTAGCTTAAAATTTGATTCCACCCTTATAATAGCAGCAATTAACAAAGGATCTAATTCATATTTCGTTGCACTTTGCTTGATCTCCTCCTTATACGAAATCGGATAAATCCAGCGTCCCAGCCAGTCCGATTCCACAAAGAGCATACCAAGAATAATGAGAATTAGAGGCAAAACCACTCTTTTCCGCTTAAATCTTTTCGTCATCCAAGCCCCTTTTCTCGCCAATAGCGCTCGATTTGCTGCTCAGTGCTTACGAGACTGCCACTATTGTCGATGAGAATATCAGCCCGAAGTCTTTTTTCCTCTATATCCATCTGTGCGTCTAATCGCCTTTGTGCTTCATCTGTCGTTAGCTTGTCCCGCTCAATTAGGCGCTGAAGCTGTTCCGTTCTAGGAACGTATACAACCATAATCTGCTCAAAATAAGACTCCAACCCCGACTCATACAATAGAGGGACATCCACGACAACCAGCTTGCTAGAAGATTTTTCTGCATGATATGCCATTCTGTCTCTCATCACAGCTCGAATTGCCGGGTGGGTTATCGCTTCAAGCGCTTTACGCTCAGCCGTATTCGTGAATACGATTGTACCTAGCTTCTTGCGATCAAGTGACCCATTCTCTTGTAGAACGGCTTGTCCGAACCGTGCCGCAATAGCAAGCAAAGCAGGCTGCCCGGGCTCAACGACCTCCCGGGCTATCGCATCCAGATCTATTAATATGGCGCCTTGCTTGATCAATAACTTGGCAACCGTGCTTTTTCCTGTAGCTATACCGCCCGTTAAACCTATATTCATTAGATCTCTTCCTTATACTAACAATTTGAATATTCCCATAACGATTAGAATAATACCCGGTAGCATTGATAGCTGTCTTACCCAACGCCAGCCTGATACCCAGAAGCCTACTCGTGTACCTGACCAGAGAAATAAACCACTAGCTGCTGCAATCAGTATGGCCGTAAGTAATGGTGGAAATCCTACCAATGCAGCCCCTATTCCCGCTCCGAAAGCATCAAGAGACAAAGCTGTCCCAAGAAAAAAAGCTTCCCCCGCACTTATCGTACCGGATAAATCCATATCTGCTGCCGAAGGTGTTCGTAATATTTGAATAATGAATCCAAACACTTTAAGCTCCATCTTCAGAACAGGAGCCGGTTCATTCCCAATGACTATGACTTCTTCACTAGCTACATCTTGAGCAGTTGACTGCTTAGCCTCGTCTCGTCCTCCATTGCGGATAAACTGTATGAGAGCTACTGTGCCAATTCCGATTAGAATTACCGCTCCAACTGCAGAAGCCCCATCAGGAGACATCCAGCCCGTTAACGCAACACCAACCATCATCGACAACAAAATAATTAAACCCGAGCAGGCCGATATAATAAGAATGGACGACACTGGAATTTTAATTTTTCTAACTCCATACGTAATACCGACACCAAAGCCGTCTAAACTAACTGCAAATGAAAGTAATACGAGCGAAGCGACAGGTGCCATCATAGCTAATTTCCCCCTGCATGGATGCTGACCCAACTGTTGTTACCAGAAGTCAGGTTCTGTTCATCCTATGCACGGGTGCGGTTAAATGCCCCAATTTTATAGGCGAATGCCTAATTATCTAAACCATCTAACCGATCCTTGACCTTATTGTTACGTTGTTTTAGCGTATTCATGCTGTTAGAATCACTCTTGCTGATGTTATTATGTGGCTGCTTCTGGCACTTTGGACAAATATGAGTACCTCGACCACCTACTACTGATTTCTCTATGAGGTTGCCGCAATTCAGACAAGGCTCACCTGTTCTGCCATAAGCCTTCAAGCTATGCTGGAATAACCCCATCTCACCTTGACCGTTAACATAGGATTTAATGGAGGAGCCTCCGGCTTCCACAGCAGCCGACAAAGTCTCAACGATCGCAAGATGGAGAAGCTCTTGCTCCTTCCGCTTTAACTCGTTGGCCGACGTCTCCGGATGAATACCCGCCATATGCAGCGCTTCATCAACGTAAATGTTACCCAATCCAACAACGACTTCTTGATTGAGCAACAGCGGCTTGATCTTTGTCGACCGTTTGCCGAGTGCACGCCGGAACACTTCCAGCGTAAACCCCTCTTCCAAAGGCTCCAATCCCAGTTTATTCAGCGGAGGAGCTTGTAATTCTTCTCCTGGCATAAACAAATGCATTGTTCCAAACTGCCGAACATCCTTATAACGTAATTCTGTACCATCGGTAAAATGGAAAATAACATGGGTATGCTTCTCCGGCAACGTTTCTGAGTCAAATAGCCCATAGCGTCCCTCCATCCGAAGATGGGAAACAAGGACGAGTCCATCCATAACTAATCGTAAAAACTTACCCCGACGCTCAACCGATTGAAAGGTTCTACCCTCAAGCTGAGCCGCGAACACTAAAGGATCGTCCGGCTTCTGAAGAATTCGCGGCAAGCTTACTGTGACCCGATCAATTTGTTTACCTGTAATCAGCTGGCTTAAAGTTCTGCGGACCGTTTCAACCTCAGGCAATTCCGGCATATTGTCTCTACCCCTTTCTCTAGATGTAGCCTCATCCTTGTTACTTCGCTTCGTACCAGTTGTTCCCCACACTAACATCTGCCAATAGTGGAACATCAAGAACTAATGCATTTTTCATAACCTCAGGCACTAGCTTTTTCATGATTTCCAATTCCTCTTCCGGCACTTCGAATACTAATTCATCGTGTACCTGTAGCAGCATACGGCTTTGCAATCCACGTTCGCGAAGCGCTTCGTCCATTCGCATCATCGCTAGCTTAATAATATCTGCGGCTGTACCCTGTATCGGTGTATTCATAGCCGTCCGTTCGGCGAAGGATCGAAGATTAAAGTTAGAATGACGAATTTCTGGCAAATAACGGCGACGCTCTAGAAGAGTTGTCACATACCCATCCTTCTTGGCTTGCTCCACAATCGTATCCATATAACGACGAACGCCCGGGAACGCCTGAAAATATTGCTCGATAAAAGCTGTAGCCTGGTCACGTGAAATGTCCAAATTCTGCGAAAGACCGTAGCTGCTAATGCCATAGACAATACCAAAGTTTACTGCTTTGGCCTGTCGACGCATATTGCTGTCTACTTGCTCGGCTTGGACTCCGAATACATCCATCGCTGTTTTGGTGTGAACATCCATCTCATTGAGAAATGCTTCCTTTAGTCCATCATCGCCAGATATATGAGCGAGCACGCGCAGCTCAATTTGCGAATAGTCAGCCGCCAGAATATGCCAGCCCGGCTCAGAAGGGACAAAGGCTTTGCGAATCTGACGGCCTTCCTCCATACGGATTGGAATATTCTGTAGGTTAGGGAATTGGCTCGATAGCCTTCCCGTAGCCGCAATTGTTTGTCGATAGAACGTATGAATTTTACCCGATTCCGGACGAATTTCTTTCAGCAAGCCTTCTATATAAGTTGATTGCAGCTTCGTCAGCTGACGATAGTGCAAGATTAACCGGACGATGTCATGATACGGCTCTAGCCTCTCAAGCACCTCCGCATCCGTCGAGTATCCTGTTTTCGTTTTTTTAATAACGGGAAGCCCAAGTCTGTCGAATAACACCTCACCTAATTGCTTAGGTGAACCTATATTAAACTCAAACCCTGCAGCATCGTATATGGCTTTCGTCATCTCTTCAATGCGACGCTGGAACTCCGTCCCTAAATCCTGTAATGCTGCAGCATTAACGGATATCCCTTGCTTCTCCATTCCCGCTAACACGCTGGACAATGGCTGCTCAAGCTCATAATACAAATGATTCATACCGAGCTGCTCAAGCTGTTCCGCAAGAAGCGGCTTTAGCCTACGAATCGCATCGACTTTGGCTGCTAAGTGCTTTGCAAGCTCTTCTCCTGCAGGGATATGGAATTTAGCACCTTTGCCATAGACAGCATCGTCCGACAGAATAGGAGCCAGATGATAACGATGCAGCAGCCCTTGAAGAGAAGGGTCTGCTTCAGTTGGATCAAGCAAGTAAGCGACAAGCTGTACATCGAATGCCTGTCCCTTCATCACTATGCCTGAACGAGCTAATACTAGCTCTACACCATGCAGGTCATAGCTGATCTTGTTAGCGGCGGGGTCCCCAAGCCATGCAGTAAGAGTTGCGCTTTCCGCCTTTGAGAGGTAGTCATAAGGAACAACATAACAATTCGTTCCCGCAACAATTGCGATCCCCATGCCTTGACCATGATGCGGATTATCTCCTACAAAATCGACTAAGACAGCTTCTGCCTCCGGAAGCGCAGCGTTTAACCGATCCCATCCGTCCGCATCAACTCTTATTACTTCATAATGTGAGGCCGTCTCAGCGCTCTCCGCTATTGTCGCTTCATCCGCCTCACCTAAGTTCAATCTTTCGGCCAGGTTCTTAAACTCCAGCTTACGAAACGCCGCTGCAAGAGCAGCAGAGTCGTAGCCCTTCCAAGCCACATCATCGAGGGAATGCTCAACTGGAACCTCGCGGAATATCGTTGCAAGCTGCTTGCTCATCCGAGCATCATCCATATGAGCCTCGATATTTTCACGTAGCTTCCCTTTAATATCGCTGACATGCTCCAACACATTTTCAACCGTTCCGTATTCTTGCAGCAGCTTCAAGGCTGTCTTCTCACCAACTCCGGGTACGCCCGGAATATTATCGCTCGCGTCACCCATAAGACCTTTAAGGTCAATAATCTGGTTAGGACTGAGTCCGTATTTCTCCCCAATCGTCCCTGGAGTGTAGCGCTCTACCTCGCTAACACCTTTACGAGTAATAAGCACGCTTACTTGCTCTGTCGCAAGCTGAAGCATATCCTTATCCCCTGATACGACAATAGCGGATTTCCCTTGCTCTTCGGCAAGCCTAGACATCGTCCCGATAATATCGTCCGCCTCATAGCCTGGAAGCTCAAACTGCGAAATTGAAAAGGCTTGAAGAAGCTCCTTCAGAAGCGGAAATTGCTCAGACAGCTCCGGAGGTGTCTTCTGGCGTCCACCCTTATACTCTGCATAGCCCTCATGGCGAAAAGTAACCTTGCCTGCATCGAAGGCGACGAGCAAATGACTTGGCTTTTCTTCTTCTAATATTTTAAGCAGCATCGTTGTAAATCCAAGTACCGCGTTCGTATGAATCCCACTGCTGTTCGTCAAAGGCGGCAACGCATAAAAAGCACGATTTATTATACTGTTTCCGTCAATTAAGACCAGCTTGTCCATTTCTTTTCCCATGACCCTGAGCCCACCTCGCCGACATTATTCATATGATAATCATACCATACTGGCACTAGTGCCGCACCCTGCCGTCATCTTCCAGTTCATAAAGAAAGGAGAAAGGAGCTTCCCTAAGTCATTAGACTTTAGGGACAGCTCCCATTATTACTGCTGAAGGAAATTCACTTGGCCTGCCGATCAGATAGCCTTGTGCGTAATCAAATCCCATTGCTCGGAGGAGACGAAGCTCCTCGGGTCTTTCGATACCTTCCGCCACCGTTCTGATATTCATCTTCTTAGCGAAACGAACGAAAGTGCGGAGCATATGCTTCTTCATCTCGTCCTTGTCAGCCATACGAACAAGTGAACGATCCACCTTAATATAATCAGGACTCAATTCGACGATCGATTGCAGGGAAGAATAACCTGCTCCAGCATCATCTATTGCAATCTCATAACCCTGGCTACGGTAATGCGCCAATATTTTTTTGGCAGCTTCAAAGTCATCTATTGAACTTCGCTCCGTTAATTCGAATACGACCTGCTCGGGGTAAAGCCCTCTTTCATTTAACCAACGAACAGTTTGGCCGGATACAAAGTGAGGATCATTAATAATTCCCATCGTTACATTAATAAATATTTTCTGGACCGAGCCCAGAGAGGGACAATGTCGAATAGCCTTTTCTCTTGCCAATCGATCCAACGCGAAAGCCATATTGTGTTTCTCTGCGAATTGGAATAAAGAAAGCGGACCATCAAACAGGCTGCCTTCAGGACACCTAGTTAATGCCTCATATCCGAACACTCTTCCGTCACCGAGTCGCATGATCGGCTGGTATACACTCTTAATGCTGCTTTCCGATAGGAGTCTATCAAGCTCAAAGCGTAGCTCCCATTCACTTTGATTGGATAACGATTCATGTATTTGCCCCGCAACCTTCATTACACCTTCATAAATAGTGTCTCTAAGAGATAGCGTTTGCAGGCGAGACAATTGTGCGTAACCAATCCCTCTTTCTGGGTGTCGCTGTAGCTGAGGATTACCCATGACGCCTCCGGCCTGCGCGACGATAGCTTCCCTGATGCGCTTAGCTAAGCCCCGCAGGTAGGCCTCACTCTCCTCTTCGCTAAAGAGGCTAGACAATTCCGCATATAAGAACAAGTGATTGGAAATCACATCTCCAAACCTTAGATCATTGCGTCCCATTGTAATCGCAATCCAGTTGGACCAATTAAAACCTTCCTCTTGGAATTCAGACCTAAATCCAACCTTCCACTCTGATAGATCAATGCCAATTAAGCCCATATTCTGATGCTGCTCGATTTGATCAATAAATTGATCCATTCCAAACCATGATGTCATCATTCGATAGTACACCATCTTCCACAGAAGTCTTCGATGACCTTAAATTTACCAAAACATTGTAAAGTCGATCCTCACTATTTGTTAACTTACAGTTAAATCCATAGGGATGATGATCTGATTGTCTACATTATCAGTAATCCGTTCCCAAGCAAGGGAATTGCCGCTTTGCTGCTTCGCCTTTTTCTTGAGCAATGCCGCTCGTTCCGACAGCGCTTCCGGCGTCCATCCTTCTGATGTTTCACAGAGCAGCAAGGACAATGACAGGGACAATCCCTTAGCATCTATCGGACAGCCCGCTCGATCGAGTACGGGTCCTGTGCTTTTCCCTGTATGTGCAGCTATCCCCTGTTCAAACCTTGTAAGCACATCTTGGGCTATGCCAACTGAATCTAAGCCCGAACACAATACTATAAAATCATCGCCTCCAATGTGACCAACAAAGCAATCATATTTGGGCTGAAGTCTCATGGTTTCTACAAGTGCATCCCCGGTAAAGCGAATAACGTCGTCTCCCTTGTGGAAGCCGTATTGATCGTTATACCATTTGAAATGATCCAAATCCGCATATAAAACGGAAAATGGACGTCCCTCGGCAAGCCTACGAATTAGCTCCCTGCGAATCGGCTCATTACCCGGCAAGCCTGAAAGTGGATTCGCCCACTGGGCATCCGCCATCCGTGCTTGTGTCACCCATTCCAGCATAGATCGAATGAATGTAATGCCAGTCACAAGTCCTTCACGAGTAATAATAATTGCGTCATAGAGCTTGTCTGGCTCACGGGCCATTGCCATCTGTGAGGCTTGGTCAACAGGAATCGACTCTTCGACAACCATTGGATGTGTATCCATGATTTTACCAACAGCTCTATTCCAATAAAGCGGCAGTCCAAACTGTCCTGACAGCATTTGATGAAGCTTTTCCTTCATCAGTAAGCCTAGTGGCTTGCCATTATCAACAATAACAATCCCTTGACCTTCCCGATGAAGCTCAAAGTGACGGGATATTTCCGATACTGGTGTTTCACGGCTAAACATCTTAACCGGAACGACTAGCTCCGATAAGGTTCCAGATGCCCCTTGGTAACGCTTATTTACTTCTGCGCGAATCCGGGCTTGAATATGTGGAGCTAGTGTCGTTGCTTCATCTAGCCCTTTATCGAGCCATGTCCCTTGAGCATAATTCATTCCACTTGCAACAAGCGCAGGAAGCAATTCTTCCCGATCCAAGCCGTTGGCTATCAATACAATCTGCTCTTTGCGAGTTAGGGAAATGATTCCATTCAGCATACTTTCTTCTACAGGATCCATTCCCTTGTCACTTACCCAGCCCACATTCATCTGACCATAGTCAGGATGCATATCGACCATTCTACGCAAGGAAGTAAAGCTTGGCACGATGCCTGAAAGAGAAATCCTAAAGCCCTGACTACGATAATGGCTTAATGCTGCTTTAACCGTCGTGTTCTGCTCTGTTTCACCGCCAACCATAACAAGCACAACATGCTCAGGCCTTAAATTGGCAGCCTCGATTCTCCTAAGCGTGCTTCCTGGATATAGCCTTGGATCGAATATGATTTTGGTAGGAACAGGAAGGAACAGCTTCACATCTCCATTACGGGAGGGGAAGCCTCGTATTGCTGCTTCACGGAAACGTCGATCAGCCTCGAATAGCTGACCTGCTTGATCCGCTGTCTCATAGAACTCACTAATATTGATTTTCGCTTCACTATGGGCTTTAACAGGAACGGCTTCGTATCCATACAGAGAGCCATCTAAGAGAGACACAATAGGTAAATATTTTACCTTGAAATCGTATTCTGCTGGCATTGCTGAATATTCAGGTAACGGAAACCTAATCGGATTGCTGGCAAAGAACATCCGGTGCCATGCAATCTCGTATGCTTTCAATAGGGCATATTCCCATTCTTCAACCGACTTCAAGTGAACTGCCGAGGATGAGGTTTCGTTCCCTACCCACCCGATCCCATAACGAAGGCTGCTTCCCGTTTCCTGACTTTGTGAGCACTTGAAATCAGTAAAGGCTCGTATCGCTAAATCTCTTAACAGAAAAGCCATTCTACCCGAAGTTATCTCTGGCGTATCATTATTGTTATTTTCTTCAGGACTAAAGGAAACGATAAAGATCAAACTACTATCCGTTAAAGTCCAATGCCTTACAGAATCAGATAACTTCTCGAAACGCAATGCAATAGCCTGTAGTAAGCGTCGAATACGAAGACCGGATGTACTCGAAGTCGCCCTATTAGAGGTCGTCTGACTGCCTTCCCAGCGAACGATTAACAAGCCGACATGCTGCGGCAGCGTAATCTTGCTCATCCACTCGTTAAACATATTGTGATTTAGCCATCCGTTTGTCTTATTCATCATGGTTTACCCCCGACAGATGATTCCGGAATTGTTTCACCTTAACAGGAATACTAATTTTAGTATAAAAGGACCTTCAGGCAGAATTCATTTCCTGAAGGTCCTTTTCTTCCTTAGATCTGCAGCTAATAGATGATTACTGATTCAAATCAGGTCGTTTGCCAGTCATCAGATACACAACACTCTCGGCAATATTAGTAGCATGATCCGCAATTCGTTCAATATAGCGACCAACAAAGCTAAGCAGCATCGCTTGTCCAATCGTCTTCGGATTTTCCACCATGAGGGAGAACAGCTCTCTGATGATTTGAGAATAAAGCGCATCTACTTGATCATCGTCCTTAGCGCTCTTATAGGCCAAGTCTACATTCTCATCCACGTAGGATTGAAGTGATTCCTGGATCATAATCGCGACTAGCTCAGCCATTCTTGGCAGATCGATTAGAGGCTTGATAAGCTCCTGTCCGTCGAGTCTAATAACGACTTTCGCGATGTCGACAGACAAATCTCCCATACGCTCGAGATCTGATGAAATCTTGAATGCGATAAGAATGCGACGTAAATCTTTCGCAACAGGCTGCTGTGTAGCAATTAATTTAGCACCGATTTCACTAATCTTTTCTTCAAGCTGGTTTAGCTCGGTATCGGATTTCACTATTTTTTTTCCTGTTTCGACGTCACTGTTCTTTAACGCGGTCATCGCTTCAGTAAGCGCCTTTTCTACTCGATTACCCATCTCAATAAGTAATTGAGTCATTTCCTCAAGACCCAAATCAAATTCTCTGCGTTTAACCATGCTAATAACCGTCCTCTCTGGGAATCAACCGAATCGTCCGCTAATGTAATCTTCCGTACGCTGGTCAGTCGGATTGGAGAATAGCTTCTCGGTCTCCGAATATTCTACAACCTCTCCATTAAGGAAGAAGACGGTTTGTTGAGAAACACGGGCTGCTTGGTGCATATTGTGCGTAACCATAACGATTGTGTACCGATCCTTAAGCTCCTGAGCCAGCTCTTCAATCTTAAGCGTGGAAATCGGGTCAAGGGCCGAGGTCGCTTCGTCCATAAGTAGAATGTCTGGTTCAACTGCTAAAGCACGTGCGATACATAGTCGCTGCTGCTGACCACCCGAAATACTGTAGGCGGAGCGTTTCAAGTGATCCTTTACTTCATTCCATAGGGCAGCAGAACGAAGGCTCGTTTCCACAATTTCATCGAGCTTCTTACGGTCAGTGATCCCATGCAAACGGGGACCATAAGCGATGTTATCATAGATCGATTTAGGAAAAGGGTTCGGCTGTTGAAACACCATTCCGACACGCTTCCGTAGGGTTTCAACATCGACCTCGCTGGAATAAATATCAGTTCCCGCAATTTCTACCTTACCTTCGATACGAGTGCCGGCGATCATGTCGTTCATCCGATTGAAGGTTCTAAGCAACGTAGATTTTCCACAACCTGATGGACCGATGAATGCAGTAATAGCCTTCTCCGGGATTTCCATGTTGACATGCTTCAAAGCGTGAAATTCTCCATAGAATAAGTCCAAATCATTAATCTCGATGATGGAGTTCATGGTCAATTCTCCCTTTTTAATTAGATGGCTTTCATTATCCGAACCGCCCTGTAATGTAATCGCTAGTCTCTGGCTTCTGCGGATTGGTAAAAATATTGTGCGTGAAATCATATTCCTTAACTTCACCCATGAGGAAAAATGCAGTCTTCTCTGACACTCGTGCTGCTTGATGCATGTTGTGAGTCACGATTACAATGCAATATTCCTTCTTCAGCTCTGCGATCAATTCTTCGATCTTAGAGGTTGAGACTGGGTCCAAAGCCGAAGCTGGCTCATCCATGAGGATAATGTCCGGCTTGACGGCAATCGATCGAGCGATACACAGACGTTGCTGCTGACCACCCGATAGTGCAAGAGCCGAATTATTCAGCCTGTCTTTGGTTTCCTCCCATAATGCAGCTTTCCTTAAAGATTGCTCAACGATTTCATCGAGCTCCTTTTTCCTCTTAACCCCGTGATACCGAGGTCCGAAGGCAATGTTCTCATAGATTGATTTATGAAAAGGATTGGGGCGTTGCCATACCATGCCGATCTTCTGACGAAGCGAAACGACGTCGGTAGATGGGCTATTGATATTCTGATCCCTAATCCATATTTCTCCTGTCACCTTACAGTTAGCAATAAGATCATTCATCCGATTCAAGCTTCGCAAAAATGTTGATTTACCACAGCCTGACGGACCTATAAGAGCAGTAACCTGTTTGGATGAAAAATCGAGTGAGACATTCTTTACAGCGGTTCTATCGCCGTAAGAAACGCTCAGGTCTTTGGCGGACAATCCGATATGCTCCAAGCGATAACCCCCTTATTTGATTGCTGTAAATTTGCGATACATGTATCTTCCCAGCCATCTTGCTGCAAAGTTAAACAGCAATACAGTAATGACAAGGACGGCTGATGCACCTGCAGCAATTTGTGCAGCATCTGGAGCTAAGCCCTCTGAATTGATCTTCCAAATATGAACAGCCAAAGTTTCAGCTGGGCGGAACGGATTGAGCGGAGAAAACGGGCTGAATGGGTTCCAATCCGTGAAGTCTAATCTAGGCGAGCTCATTCCCGCTGTAAACAGCAGAGCTGCCGCTTCTCCGAACACCCTACCAGCAGCAAGAATCGTACCTGTCAGAATGACCGGAAGTCCGATTGGAAGCATAACTGAAGTTATCGTCTTCCACTTGGACAATCCGAGAGCGAGACTCGCTTCCTTCTGCTCGCGAGGCACTCCCTTAAGCCCTTGCTCTGTTATCCGAACCATCAATGGAAGATTGAACACGGTAAGTGCCAATGCACCAGAGAACAAGGAAAATCCAAATCCGAACAAATTGACCAATACGAGTAGTCCGAACAAACCAACGATAATGGACGGAACGGATGAAAGAACTTCAACGACCAAACGAATGGCACTTGTGATCCGGTTTGCAGGGGCATATTCGCTCATATAGATACCTGCACCAAGACCGATAGGAATTGTAATAATCATCGTAAGTACGAGTAAGAACACGGAGTTAAATAGCTGTGGCCCGATGCCACCGCCTTTACGAATCGTCTCCGGTGCTGAGGTTAGAAAGTGAAAGCTGATATGTCCGACGCCCCGGAAGAGAATATAACCGAGCAAACCAGCTAATATTAGTACGATAAACGCTGCGACCGCAATAATGACGGAGGTTGCAATTTTATCAGCTGTTTTAGCTTTCATAGCTTCGATCTCCCTTCTAGGAAGCGTACGATAAATACGAAGACGAACGTCATTAGCATTAAGATAAGAGCCAATGACCACAATGCGTTGTTCGCTAGAGAGCCCATAGCTGTATTGCCCATGCTAAGTGTAATTGCACTTGTTAAAGTCGAAGCTGATTCAAACAGGGAGCTCGGGATATGCGGAGCATTACCGATAACCATCTGAACAGCGAGCGCCTCTCCGAATGCGCGTGCAATACCGAGCACAATACCCGTCATCAAAGCTGGCAGCGTTGTAGGAAGTACAATTCGATATATGGTTTGCCAACGTGTAGCGCCAAGTGCGAAGGATCCTTCTTTCAATCCTTTAGGCAATGCGGCTAATGCGTCAGTTGCTATCGTCGTAATAGTGGGAAGAATCATAATAGAAAGCACTAAAGCTCCCGCAGCAATTCCTATTCCTTGCCCTGGGAAGACGTTACGGAAAAAAGGAACAATAACACTCAGACCTACAAAGCCGTAAACGACAGAAGGTATACCTGCAAGCAGCTCAATGACTGGCTGTAAATAGCGACGTCCGAATTTAGGCGCTATTTCAACCATGAATACTGCTGCACAGAAGCCGAGCGGTGCTGCGATAGCCGCAGCGAGTAAGGATGTGCTGAAAGAACCGAATATAAAGGGTAGTGCGCCGAACACAGCTGGCTCTCCTTCAGGTGCCCATTTCAGCCCTGTCAGAAGATCTAATACGTTTACATGATTGACGAAAAAGGTACTCAGTCCCTTTGATGCGACAAAGTAGACAATAGAAACGATGGTACCAATGAGGAATGCTATGCACAATAGGGTATATACCTTACCTACCCATTCTTCTGCAAGATGCGGCTTAGCTTTTTGCCGTTCTAACGACTGAGCCATATATCTCTCCCTTTACACAGTCAATCAAGAGGCTGTATCGTTCTGCCTCTTGATTGGCTCATGATTTGGAACCCTATTATTTTGTAATATTGCCACTAACATCGCGCTTTACTTCCATTTTGCTTGCTGGAATGTAGCCAAGCTCTACAACGTCGCCGTTCTGAACTTCGTCACTCAGCATGTACTCTAGGAATGCTTTAACAGCTGCGGTAGGCTCACCTTTTGTATACATGTGCTCATATGCCCATACTGGATAAGTTCCGTTAGCTACATTTTCTACGTTTGCATCTACGCCTTCATATTTAACTGCTTTTACGGAGTCATCCAGGTAGGAAAGAGCAAGATAACCGATTGCTCCTGGTGTTTCGCCGACTAGCTTCTTAACTGTACCGGAGGAATCCTCTTGGATAGAGCCCTTCAAATCTTCTGATTTTTGACCAAGTGCATATTTCTCGAAAGTCGCACGAGTACCTGAGCTTGATGGACGGTTAATAATTTGAATGCTTTGATCGTTACCGCCAACTTCTTTCCAGTTCGTTACTTTACCTGTGAAAATATCAACCAGCTGCTGCTTCGTTAAGTTATCAACTGCAACTTCTTTATTCACGACTGCGGACATACCCACTACCGCAACTTGATGATCGACTAATGCTGCTGCTTTATCTGCATCCAGCTTTTCTTCTGCGAATACGTCAGAGTTACCGATGTCCGATTGTCCTTCAGATACTTGAGTAAGACCAGTACCGCTTCCGCCTGCTTGAACTTGAATCGATACTTTCTTATTAGAATCCATGAATTTCTTCGATACTTGATCAACTAGCGGCTGCAAAGCCGATGATCCTGTCGCTAGAAACGAGCCCGATAATTCGCTTCCACCATTGTTGCCACCATCATTATTTTTTTGGCCGCAAGCAGCCAGAGCTACCGTTAGAGTTAACACCATCAACAACATTACTGTCTTTTTCATTTCTTTAGTTCCCCTTCCAACTCTCAAGTATTTTTTCTTACAGTTCATATTGTAGAAGGTTGTCGTTTGGCAGATGTTTTCGTATTGTTAACGGAGTGAAAAAAGTTAATACACTTTTTCTATGTAAATGATAAAATTATAGGCGAAGTTGATAACTAGCTAAATAAAGTGGGGTTTATATCATCAGTCTATTAAAAATGAAATTACTCGTCCTAATCGATCGCTATAAACAAGTTACTGCCGTTGCCAATTCACTGGGAATGAAGCAGCCGACAATCAGCTTCCATATGAAGAAAATGGAGTCCGAATGGGGCACGAAGCTGTTCGAAGCTAAAGCAGGTCGGATCTTTCTTACAAACGCGGGTAAAATGCTGCTGCCTTACGCAGCTCAGATTAGCGCGCTATATTCTGAAGCTGAATCGAAAATGGTCGAGCTAAGAGATAATGAAAGAAATTTATTTCGTATCGGTTGTACAGACTGTGCAATGACTACGCTTGCTCGTTCTGGTTGGTTACAGGGCTTAAAGGATAAAATAGATGTTCAAGTTACCGTGCAAACCGGCAATGAAGAAGGACTGTTTAACCTACTGAAAGCTGGTATGCTCGATTTGGTTGTATGTGGTCAACTACCGCAGGAATCTGAAGACTTCCAATACGAGAGCTTAACATCCACATCAATGAAGCTTATTGTCCCCATCGACCACCCATTGACTGTTTCGGACGAGATTATTGCTCCGCATAATCTTTACAAATATCCTTTTATTGATCATACGGAGCGGTCCATAAGCCAACTTATTGCAACATGGAAAGCACAATTTCATTGGAACCTTCAAGCAGGAGCGAAATTCGAATCCGTAGAAATGATTTTCAGCGCCGTAGAAGCCCAGCTTGGCTTAGCTATATTGCCGGAATGTACTCTTCCCGATCCTGCCAGAAGGGTAGCTGCGTTAGAGCTTCCCGGACATTGCTCCGAGTGGAGCCTATATGCTAGCTGGAAACCAAATTATTGGAATACTGAGCTCATGAAGCAGATGGTTAGCAGTATATCTCTTTGAGGCCATCCAAGCAGCTCTTAGCGATTTTTACGTTCTTTAATCCATAGAGGTATTCTGAACACGACATTAAACATCAGAATAACAAAGACGAGAACTGCAGCCGCTTTATCGGAGATAGATACCGCATCAGGTACGATTGCTTCTGACTGGACATACCAGAGGTGAACAGCCAATGTCTCACCAGGGGAAAGCAGATTAAAGTCCCACATCTCGCCGGAGGTCGTTACACCCGCCGTCAGGATGATTACCGCGCTTTCACCGAATGCGCGCCCTGCGACTAAACAAATTCCTGTTACGATACCACTGATCGCAGTTGGAACTAGCACTCTTCTTATCGTCTGCAGGTGCGTTGCTCCTAGAGCGAAGGAAGCCTGCTTCATTTCTTTGGGAACAGCTCTGATTGCCTCTTCCGTTACCCGCGTCATAACAGGCAGGTTCAGGAATGCCAAGCTTACTGCACCACCAATAATGGTAAGTCCAATCTGAAACATCTCAACAAACAAAGCGATTCCGAACAAGCCGAATATAATAGAAGGAACAGAAGCTAACCCTTCAACACAAATCCGCACAAACCCAACTAGCTTGTTGTTAGGAGCGAACTCGGCTAAATAAATACCCGCAGCCATACCAAGAGGGATGGAGATCGCAAGTGAAATGAATAGCATGTAGAAGGAATTAAATAACGCAGGACCAATTCCTCCCCCTTCCTCCATCTCGCTTGGCAGCCCCATGATGAAATCCCAGGTTAAATGCGGCAGTCCTTTTTGCAAAATGAGAAAGAGCAAAGCACATATAAAAAGAACGATACATGCTGAAATGCCCCATACCAGAACAGTAAAGATCCGATTCTTTACGTTATTAATGCCTTTTCCAGAGCTAAAAGCTCCTTGTGATCCGTTAGTAGCTACCTTCATTGTTGTGCCCCCTTACGTTGGAACAATCGAACAAGCACAATCATTAAGAGAGAAATAACAAGCAGTAGGAAGCCCATCATATACAGCGCATTATTCCAAGTAGAATCAAACGGAACGTTAGCAATTTGCATAACGATGTTACTTGTTAATACAGATGTAGGCTTGAACAGCGCATCCGCGAGCTGTGGCGTATTCCCAATGACCATTACAACAGCCATAGTCTCACCAATTGCTCTAGCCATCCCTAGAATAACCCCATACATAATTCCGCTCTTCGAAGCTGGGATAATAACTCTAAATATCGTTTGGAATCTTGTAGCTCCGAGTGCATAAGAGGCATCTCTGTATTTCCTTGGAACAACACTAATTGCATCATCGCTAATCCGGCTAATTGTCGGAAGCACCATAATCGTAAGTACGATGGCTGCCGCAAGAATACCGTCACCCATATTTGTTCCCGTCAAGTCCCTTAATAGCGGAATAAGTATCGTCAATCCTAGAAATCCATAAACAACGGAAGGAATACCTACGAGTAGGTCCAGAATAGGACGCAAGAAGTTCCTCATCCATTTCGGGGCGATTTCAGATAGAAATACGGCAATAATAATCGACAAGGGCACTGAGATTAAAAGCGTCAGCAGTGTGAGTGCAAAAGTACCAAAGATGAAAACAAATGCTCCGTAGCTATCGTTCTCAGGAGACCAATCCGTCGAGAAAAAGAAGGTCATCGGCGAAACATCACGGAAGGTAAGTACACCCGTTCTAAACATAAAAAACAAAATACTAAACAATATCACGCAAACGAATGCAGCACTTGCAAAGCAAGCAATTTTGAAAAAGCGGTTGTAAACGAAAAGTCTATTTTTCCGATCAAACCATTTACCTGAACCGGCTTTGATGCTGCCTCCCAGCTCATTCACTTCTTTAGTGACAATCGTTCCTTGAGCTGCATTATCGAGTTGCATAAGAGTCTTCCTCCCATGAAGAAACCAGCGTCGCGTAAACTCCGCTTAGCTGGCCTCTTCCCCTATGTTTGCTATGGAGCATTATTTAATTATTTGATTGCGGAGATCGGAATGAATTTCAATTTTTTCAGTGAGCCGTTTTGGAACTTAGCGCTTTGGATATACTCGATGAACGCTTTAACAGCACCTTCAGGCTTACCTTTAGTCATGTAGTAGCCGTAGCCCCAAACTTTGTAAGTACCGTTAACAACGTTCGCTTCAGTAGCAGCTACACCGTTAATTTGCACAGCCTTCATGTTGCTAGTTACATAGACAAGATCGATATAACCGATAGCGTTAGGCGTAGTTTCGATAGCCGTTTTCATGTCACCGCTGGATTTAACTTCTTTGTAGTTACTGCCTTTAGTTATGAAATCAGTACCTTGTAAAGCTTTCATTTGGAAGTTAACACGAGTACCTGAACCAAATGCGCGGTTTACAACAATAATGTCCGCATCAGCTCCGCCAACGTCCTTCCAATTCGTTACTTTACCAGAGAAGATATCTTGCAACTGCTTAGTCGTTAAGCTATCAGCCTTCACATTCTTATTCACGACAGCTGCGAAAGGAATAATAGCTACTTTGTTTGCTACTTGACCATCGAATTTTTTGAAGCCCGGTACATCCTCAGAAGCATCCCAGTCTACTGCTCCGATGTCTGCAATACCTTTACGTACGGATTGTGGACCTGTTACAGAGCCAGCAGCTGAAGCTGAAATTTTAACCTTTGGGTTCAGCTTTTTGAATTCATTAGAAGCTTGAAGCGTTAGAGGAAGAAGTGCGGAAGAGCCATTAATTACGATTTTTCCGCTTAACGAGCTAGCAGCACCTGCTGCGGATACGGATGATGTAACGAGTGCGATCGCCATTGCAGCGACAGTTAAAGACTTGAATAATTTCATTTTTATTTCTCCTCTCAATTCTCTTATCGGGTTGTTGGTTTCCAAAGACCGTTATTGCTCAAGAATACTTTTCCATCATTAATAACTGCGATAGGTGATCCTGCTTTTGCTACTACTTCACTTACGCTGTCCGAAACAGTGTACAGTTGCTTGGCAGCACCTGTAGCCGAATCAACCTCATAAACGAATTGGCTTGAAGCAGTGCCTTCAGTAAGCAAATACCATTTGCCAGCAGCATAAGTTGCTTCGAAGATGTCTTTTTCTGCAAACAATGTTTTAACTGTTTTATCCTTGCCAACTGTAACTAGGATAGATTTTGCTGCTGCATCATCACTAACAGCTACATAAGATACACTTGAACCATCGGCAGCTGCATGAATGAACACCTTGTCATCCGTAGATGTAGTCAATTGAACCGCTTTGTTGTCTTTGATTGAAGGATCAACCGTATAGGCGAAGATTTGCGGCTCAGTACCTTTCATATCAATCGTGACATCGTCACTCTCAACTGGCTTGGAGCCGTCAGCAACTACCGCACCTGGCTTAGTTACCGTATAAGTAAATGTTTTGCCGTCTATAGATACATCTAAATTTGCTTTATAGTCTACTTTGTCTTCAAGAATCTTAGAAATTGTACCTGCTGCAAGATCTAGCTTAGCAATAACGCTACCTTTGTCTCCTTGAAGGAAATAAATAGCTGAGCTATCAGCCGACCATACGAGTTCTGGCTTGATGCTAGTATCTGAGCTTACTTTCGACTCTGATTTCGCATTGAAATCGTAGACATAAACTTCACCAGCAGCATTCGTATAAGCAGCTTTAGTTCCGTTAGGTGCTAAGATCAAGTCCGATGCATCCTGTACAATACGTAACTTCTCATATTTAGTAGATAGCGCATCAACTAAGAAATCTAAGCGACCCGAATCTGTCTCTTGTGAAGCAATCAATCTAGCAGAATCTAGCCATTGAATATGATCTACTCCTCCAAGCAAGTCTGCATCTAACCAGATATTGCCGGAGTCATCCTTCAAGAAATGTCCGCCCAACGCTTCAACAAAAGCTTGTAATTCTACATAACCTGTTCCTTTTAAGCTCTTAACTGGAACTTCTAGAGTAATTTCTACTCCGTCAGCATCTATCACTTTGCTATTCAGCTTCATTTCCACTGTACTACCATTAAGAGATACTGTAATATTGCTTTTTTCTGTTTGAATATCAGCACCCAGCTTATTGCTTAAATCCCGGATTCCAACAAGCGTTTTGCCTTTTTCAATGAATGTATTGATGTTTACTGGTACCCCGTTCACAATAAAAGCTGAACTATTTACTTGAACTACACTTGCTTTTGTTACAGTTGCTGCAGAAACTGCTCCTACAGATGAAACTCCGACTGCCAATGCCAACACAGAAACAATAGACGCTTTTTTTAGCAACATCGACTCTGATCACCCTTCTGAATTAAGGTAGAATTTAACTTACTATTGTGAGTATAGTCCTCAATTGTAAATTCTCTGTTCGAGGTTCGTTTTCGAATTGTTAAATTTATGTATTAATTTGATTGACTAGCTTGTGAAATTCCTTGCTAATCTCATTCGAAATTCCCATAGCATCTCGGGATGCAGAGACAAGCCTTGAGGCAGCCTCATTGTTAAGCTCTGATGAGCTCCATAGCTGGGCAAAGGTATCTTCCGTCTTCTTAACTTGAACGAAGCCTCTATCCGCTCCTTTCTTTCCTTCACCTACGAGATTAGCTGCACTTTCTACAGCTTCTGCCATTGATTTGATCAGCCCCGTAATTTGGCCTGCTGATTTCTTAGTCTGGTCCGCCAAAGAACGAATTTCATGGGCGACTACTCCAAATCCCTTACCATGCTCACCCGCCCTAGACGCTTCTATTGTGGCGTTGACGGCGAGTAGATTACATTGATCAGCCAGATCCGCAATTAATCGAATGATGCCATCCGCCGCAGATGTTCTTTCTGTAAGCTGGACAACAGCCTTCTCTTGCTTAGCTGCATTAGCAGACCACAGCTTAAATAGCTGAAGCATACCTTCCAATTCATCTCTTCCTTGATCGGTTATTTCAGCGATCCGCTCGCTGCACGCTTGGGTACCGTTTGCTGTCTCTGTTACTTTGGTTACGGACTCATGAATATTGGTTATCATCATTTCCGTATCGCGAATAGTTCGAATTTGTCTACTAACCGCTTCTCGCTGCAATAATCGGGAAACATTGAGCAGATCATTCACAGTCATTACCCCAACGAATCGGCTACTGTCAGTTAGTATGACTGCATCATAGAAAGATTCTTCTGAACGGGATAAAGCTCGGTCAATGAGCTCTTGGGGTGGAGTGGATATTTCTAAAATGAGTGGTGCAGCATCCATCAAATGAGAGATCGGTCTATTCCCAAACAGCGACATTCCATACAATGAGCCCAATAGCCTGAAGAAGCGATCCTTCATTATTAATCCAATTGGATGGTGATTTTCGTCGCATACAACAACGCATTCTAGCAGCTTGCTCCGACGAAACAGATTGACTAAATCATCGCTCTGCTGATCCGGAGAAATAATCGGACAGTTTTTCAACCAATCCTTAACAATAATCGGCTGAAAAATATCCTTTACCGAATGCTCGCTTAATGGAGGAGCTTGAGAAACTGATCTTTTTACAGCAGTAGCTTCCACTAATTCAGTTCTTACTCTTGTGGGAGTGCTTATCATAGGACAGGAGCACCTCGTCTCTGCATGGGGTTCATGAAAATATTTCCTTATACTGAAAATATCAAATTTATGTTATCCATTTATTCGGATTGTGTTAACGCAGTGTAAACTTTGTCGAATGTAGATAAAAGCAAAATAGCCCTCTCAGTTAATAATGAGAGGGCTAAAGATTACGAGCGCACAATTTACCTAACTTATTATTCTTGAAACAGCTTAGCCAGATCAATAAATTTGTAACCTTCATACATAATCCAATGCTGCCCGACATATTTAGGAGAAAATATGGCAAACGGCAGCTTTTTCTCATCCCATTTACTGTTAGTAACATCAATACGGGAGATTTGCGATTGTCTATTCACATCATCATTGCTTATGGTGTAAATTACACCCTGATCTGAACGGATGACATAGGCGCTATTTGGTGCTTCCCATATTTGCCTTTTGTTTAAATCTAGCAAGAACCCATTTATTGAGCCTATAGCTGATTCAACTAAAACTGGGGATGTATTGTCAGTTGGCTCCTGTACGGTTTTCAATTGAAAAAATCTACGTTGCTTAATATCGTATAGCTTAAATGCTGAATCAGCTATGGCAAAGTCTTGCTTCTGTCCGTTCTCTCGGTCTAGATGAAAGTATCGGAGTAATACAGAGTTATATTCAGGTAGCCAACCAGCAATGTCCACGTACTCGTCCTTTTTCGCATCCGACTTTAAGCTCGCGACCTCCTTACCTTCTTTGTTAAAAAGACGGATTCCCTGCGGTGCTATAATAATCATCTCTTCCGAGCTCATGATATGCTTTGGATTATTATCGGATGTGTAATAAAGTGCTGAATATTGACTATCTTTGCTCCATTCCCAAATAGGGTAATTAATCATCCCTTTGGGATATGGGACTTGGGCGATAATGTTTTCCTGCAGATCAATTAACTCAAGCTTCTTATTCTCATACCAAAACATTGACCCATCCGGTGAGGGAGCTGTTTTGAAGGTTGGCCAAGAATGCTTATATTTGTTACGGAACTTTTCTAACGATAGTGTTTTTAAGTTAATGACCTCTATGTCACCATCATGGTATTTATTGAATACCAGCTTTTTCGAAAGCGAACTATACCAATTGAGAGCGAAGCTATCTATTTCGTTCGTTATGGTTGGTGCTCCAACGACTAGCGTTTCTATTTCAGAAGTTCTTAAATTTAATGCTTCTATATTAAAGGTTTGTGAGCCGGCTTTGTTGAGTACATTAGAATAAACAATTTTATCCTCATCTAATAGCCCGAATACCTCCAAAGCACTGGAAACATCATAGGAGTTGCTTAGATTAGTATCTGTGATCACATTCGTCGACACAATCTTCTGGTCTTGCAAATCAATAATCCCAATCACTCTTCGTAAGAGAGCTTGGTTTTGCCCAGTATCCTCTATATGAGTGAAAGGAACCGCGAGTGTATTACCACTTGCTACCCTTTCTCTCTCGTTCACATAATAGCCGTTACTGAAATTCAGTTGAAAACCATACTCATTGGGGGTGATCGTTAAGCTTAGCTCTTTGGGATCGATTTCTTCAACCCGATTTTCTGCTATTTTCTTAAACGTATCCCCATCCCATTGGTATGTAGCTTCAATTAAACTTCCACCCGTGTTATCGTAATAACGAGTTAAGAAAGATTTCGGCGATGCTTTGGACAGAGGAATAGAATAGTCGGAGCTCGTACTAAATATATCCTTCCCAATCATGAAGATCCCATCAGGTCGAATCGTGTATATGTTATAGACATTTCCATTACTTGATGCATACTGTCCAATCGTAAAATCCGGATTATTATCCCCGTTATAGTCATCAATAACTAGCTCGAAGCTTCCTTTACGGAATCGCAGCTCCTCTCCAAAGGTTGGAGCTAGATCAAGCCGCTGAAGCACCTTGCCGTTTAAGTCTGTTAATTCAGCAACAAATTCCCCTACATAATATTCACCCTCGAATGGCCCAGGATTACTATCTGCTACTAGCACTCCCTCGGTCATAATAATCGAAAGCCTATCTTGCTCGCCGTCATGATTCCAATCTAACCCCTTCTGGGAAAAAGGCACTTCAAACAATTTAACCTCATTTGTGTGAGTAGCCTCGGGAACAAGTTTAGACCTATTCTGTTTAGCAACAAAAAATAAGATCCCTATTAATACAACCAATGTGATCCCTAGTATTATCAGCCTTCTTCGCATCATCGTTAAAGCCTCTTCCCTAAATAATGGTATATCTATAGAACGATTTTATTACTGGAAAAGTTCTTTATTTATGGAGTTGGTCCTATTAAAAAAACTGCTCCCTCGTCATATGGACGATGAGAGCAGTCAGTGGAAGTTATCTAAAACTAGTTTATAAACTTAACATATTCCAGCAATCGCTTAAGTGAACTTACCGCATCTGCACGGGTTGCATTCGCTTGCGGTTTTAATTGTGTATTTGCTTCTCTACGAATGATGTTAGCCTCCGCCGATTGTGCTACTGCAGCTTGTGCCCATGAGGAGATACGGCTATTATCCGTAAAGGTGTCGAGTAACTGTTTCTGTTTACCAGAAATCTCGATCTTCTTCCCTGCAAAGGCTACAGCTCGTGCTACCATTACGTACATCTCTTCGCGTGTAATTGTGGCATTCGGAGCAAATAAAGTATCACTCCGCCCTTGTACAATACCTGCTAGAACTGCTGCTTCAACCGCTTTAGCATAATAACTTTTCGCTGATACATCTGTAAATTTAGTTCCGGTCTTTACCATCTCCAAGCCTAAAGCTCTAGCTATTAAAGTAGTAAATTCCGCCCGAGTAACATCTTTATCTGGAGAGAAGTTATCCGCAGATGTACCGTTTACTAGCAATCTAGATGCAAGCAGCTCAATATCCGATTTGGCCCAATGCTTCTGAATATCGGAAAATGATTTATCTTTCCTCTCTGCTATCGCGTACAAGCTTGCATGTGGGGCCATAATGACGATCTCATTTGAGTTTTTCTGAATCGCAGGTATGAATTGAAGTTCCCCAGACTCCGAATTAATAATGACAGCCATTAGCTTCTTAATATCCGTTTGTCCAGTAATAGCAATCGTTCTTGGTACATATGTGCTACCAAAGCTAGTGATTTCTTCCGTTTTCCCGCCTGCTTCCGCAGTCACACTAAAATCCAACACATTGATAATGCTTAGTCCTTGTGCTTCTGCTTTAAGTCGAACAGACTTTTCTTGTTCGGATGTCGGAGCATTCAAGGATATAGACAGCTTTAGTTTTGCAATATCCGTTCCCAGCTTCTTGGCCAATGCTTCAAAATCAATCGATTGAATAGGAAGATCAAAGCTACCGCTGTCTGTTTTTACTGAAATGACAGTCTCTGGGCTAGATTTGATACTCTCCGCCAATAATCCCGCTGGAAGCTCTACTTTCGTTGAATCGCCCTTCTTGTCAACGTTAACGATAATAGTTTGTGATGCCGATTGATTATTTTTCAAGGCTTCGAATGCATTTTTCAGGTCATCATTGTTCAAGGATAAGGTAACATTTTGCTTACCGTCAGAATTCGTTTCCGTCTTTACACTATCTGGCCCAAGTGTCAAAGTTACGCCATTGCTTCCAGTAGTAACTGCTGGCGGTGTAGCTGGAAATGAAAAAGACCCTGTTGGTGGTGTTGATGGTGTTGGTGGTGTCGGGTCACTTATAGTTACATTATCAAACTTATGTAAGTTTGTTGTTGCCTGAACGGTTACAACATTATTAAAAAGAAGTCCCACATACAAACTTAGGTTGTACTGACCAGCAGGTGGAAGCTTTATCTCATTTCCTTGAGCAGAATCCGATGTTTTAATGACATACTCATGATTTCTAACGAGGTAAGATTGTGTCTCAATTACCATTGTTCGAGTCAGATTTGGATTTACCCAATCCGGAAAAGTATTGTTCCTTTCACTCGTAAAACCCGCTAACCCAATGATACGATTATTATCGGTCACATCCATAAGGATAATATCACTGATAGTGATATTACCCCAGTTCAAAGAGTTATCCGCTCCAAAATCAATCTTAATAGAATTTAAATTGTGTGTATGTAAAATATTATTCACTGTATCGTCAGCAGGAGTAAAACGAAAGAGCTCCGTATTTGCAGGTACGTAAGTATTCGCACTAACCGACGAATATTTTTGTGTCGCCGAAATACGATATGCGCCTAATCTAACTTTTTCATTCTGATTTCTATAAGTGAAATTATTGTCAGTTGAAGTGAAGGATATCCAATCGATTCCATCGTTCTCACTCACTTGAATACTCAATGGTGCCTCCGCAACAGGGATTCCATTAAAAACAACATTTTTGTACATAATATTGTTATCATCATAGACAGTACCGAAGAATTGAGCTGAGCTAGAAGTAACCTCTGTTATAGAATTATTTTTCGCCGTAATCTTAACACGCAATTTATTGGGATCTTTTGTGTAAATATTTCCGCCTAATTTCTGATTTGAAGAATAATAATAAAAACCGGAACTGAGTACTTCACTTGCGTTAGAATCGATAACTGGCGGGTCAGTGACTATTTCAGGCACTGTTGGGGTCCCCCCTGTTGATGGCCCTGTTGGAGGCACTTGATTAACTACTGTCACTTGATTAAAAGCGTGATAATTATCCGCTTTTACATAGTAGGTGTCAGCATTCAGATCTGTATCAAAGTTATTTACTATACTACCAATTGATAGACTTAGATCGTATTTACCGGCTGACAAACGCTTTATTTCATTCCCATCCATTAGAGATGATGTTACCAGAGCATAATTATTCCCTAGTAAGAGCTTAGTTTGGGTTTCTATTATTAATTCTCGTGTAGAGTCTTTACTAGTCCAGGTAGCAGTATAGGGATTATATTGATTGTCTTTTGCTGGCCTAATGCCTGAAATAGAAATGACACTATTATTTGTTGTATTCTTTAGAACAAAATCACTACCCGTAAGTTTACTCCAATTCAATAGATTATCCGCTCCGAAATCAAAGCTTAAAGCAATTAAGTTATCCGTATGCGAAATATTGTTAAGGGTATCATTAGCTGGAGTAAACCTAAACAGTTCCGTGTTTGGAGATACATAGGTAGCAGTACTTTCAGAAATTGAGGAATAGCTTTCCGTTGCAGAAATTCGATACCCGTTCAATTTTACATTTTCATCATCAAAAAAACCGTTATAATTATTTTCGTTCTTTTCAGTAAACAACCAATTTTGCCCATTATCATTACTTACTTGAATGCTAGAAGGAGCGCTCGCAATATTTAGTTTAGAAAAACCAAGACTTTTATAAATATTGTTATTGTCATCGTACCCGTAAAAGAATTCAGACAAACTAGTCCCATCACTGTATCTCAATTCTGTTACAGAATGATCATCTGCAGTAATCTTAACATGGACTTTGTTCCAATCCTTAGTGTAAACTTGTCCGCTTACCTCTTGGTTAGTTGAATTGTAATTAAAATGAACAGCAAAATAAGCATTTGCTGTTAGGGGAAGTAAAACTGTAAATGCCATTCCCACCAGCATTAGCATCGTTAGCTTTTGAAGCACCTTCTTTGAAATATTCACTCTCTTTCCGCCCTCCATCAAATGGTAAAATATCATTTGATCTGTTCTCAATATCAAGTACACGCACACGGTACACTGGCATCTAAAATATCGTTGTAACCACCGCTTAATTATCCACAATCAACAGTCATTATTAGCCGTGAAAATTGCTAAAACACAGCTACACTTTTATATGCTAATCTTACCTTAAAAGCATATTGGAGTGAATCCTATGTCGAAAACGTACAAACAATTGAACACAATCGGTAAAGAAATCTTTATCAGATACTACTCCGAAATAAAGAACTTAAACATCAGTAAAGAATTTTTGGCATCAAAGATGCTCAATGAAAATCCAAAAGCCACTTCTTATGATGCTCAAATTATTAGAGTCAACACTGCTCGGATTATTTTCAAATCCAACCGACACCTTGAAGCACTTCAACTCATTATAAATTCAGACAAACTTCCTCATAGCGTTATTCATGAAGCTAAAAATCTGATCAAATCCGAAACATGATTAACAGTAAAGAAATCTTGATGAATGATTTCATACAAATCTATATGAACTCATACAAAACATTTGAACAATAGTTTAGGAAATCATACAAAATTGAATGATTTCCTAGACTATTCTAATCTCATATTTAAATAATACCAGTTCTTCTCCTTTAACCACTCAAAACCCACGTCATGCTTGAATTGTAACGTCCTGTCCCTGCTTTTTTCTTGTCGTTTCTCCACCCAAGTAGGCACGATTGGAACGTCATGATAATAAAGCGTACCTTGACTGGTACTAACAATTTCAGCCTGACCAGAATGCTGGACATTTATATAGTACGGATTATCGGTTAAGCAAACAAATCGTTTTACAGCAAAATTGTTGAAATTCATCAACTTCTCAATGTCTTTGAGAACGTCATACATATCGTTGTCAGTTGCTCTATTCGATGACTTTCGGAAGCATTTTAACTCTATTGCAGCCTTAAAGTCATTGTAATAACAAACGATATCCACGTTCTTGTTTTCATAAGAATGCTCCAACTCAATTTTGAACACATCCGACTTGTCCAAGCACATTAATTCCCCTAGATTATGGATAAACGATGCATAATGTAACTGCATGGATGATTCTTTATTTACATTAATTCGTCCAAGAGCAAGGCGATTAATAAATATGCTCCAAGCCAAATCAAGAAGATAGTTTAACCGTTCTTTCGGATCAATAGGTACGTTTATCATGAATCACACTCGTTTATACAGAATTATGGACTTATACTTCCTCAATGATGAGAGTCCTTTCATTTCCATTGCCCTCTGATATTACAAACGAACCGTTTTCATCAGTCTCATGTACATATGATATTAGTCCATCAAATATAAATCCCCCACCATCATGTATTAACTTCTCTTCTTTTAATCCTTTACGCTCTAGCTTCAACAACTTGCCGTATACATCATCAATTAATTCTTGATAAATGCCAAGCATACTGGGATGCCCAATTTTTCTTTTAACCGTTTGAGCCTCTTCTTCTGTTATTTCCCCACTGCTTTTTAGGTCATCTATAATTTTCATGCATCTAACGTAACTATGTTCGCCTTTGTCATTTTTCAGAAGTGTAATGACGCTTGAATATTCATTCTTCAGTAATGGGGATATGATTTCTCTTCGTTCATTTCCTTGAATCGCCTTAACTTGAAATCCTCCAAGACATATACTTTTTTCTGAATCAACTGGATTGCGAACATAAAAAGCCACATCATCTTTTGTGGTATGTGAATACTTATTTGTATCCCACTCCTTGGTCTCCCTTGAAGATTTTGCAATTGTCCTGATTCCAAAATAAAAAGAAACAAAGTCATTGCGATTACCAATTATCGGATAGTTGTTCTCATTAAATCCCGTTGACCACCCCAGCATCTTTTTTCCAATTTTCATATCCATTCGCATAAGATTGACGATGTAGTTTTCAAAAACATGACCAGCGATTAATCTTATATCGACATGACTTTTAATTTTGATTTTATTATTCTCAAAAGCAAAATGGTCAGTTGAGAACAGTGATTCAACTGCCTTTTGACGAAGAACATTTAAACCGATTGCATTTACATATTCTCCAACAGGAATTTCAGAAGGATCACTGATTGTTTTAGAAATATCTAAGTCGCTATTTATATCATCGATTGTTTTCTGACTAATAATAATTTTGGGAGGTGTCTTCGAAGTTATTTTAATCACTACATGACCTGCTTTCTAAATACCCCTTATGAATACGCTTATCAACATTATAACAACAATGGATAAAAGCAAGCTACTTTGATTCAATTTCATTCAGACCATTGAAATCGAACGTTACTGCAGTTGAATGGGTTGCGCAGCAGAGTGGATTCTAATCCATAGTTCCTCCAACCTAAAACAATTAACAGATGATTATTGCAAATTAATTCATTCTTATCTGAATTGCGAAAGGTGCAGCTAATACCTTTCCGAATGCTGATTTCAAACAATAAATTTTACCGATAATCCTATTTATATCAGGGTTCTCGGTTTTTGGTTTGCGTCCGCATAGATAAGCAATCAAAAAAAGATAATGATTCCAAATTATGTATTCATGCACCGCCTATACTGAACGATTTACTGCGAAAATGCTATAATTAAAATAAATGCTCTAAGAAGGTGAAGAATTTGAATCGATTATTTATTCTGGGTAACGGCTTTGATGTAGCTCACTCTTTACCAACAAGATATGACAACTTCCGAAAATACTTATTAGAAAACTATCCTGACGCATCGAAAAGAACGCCTTCATTCAATATCTCCAGCAGCACTATGCCTGATGGTGAGGAAGTGTTTGATGATGATGAAGCTGTATCCTTCATCATGCATGTGATTTCAAATGCAGAAGCAGATGCAAACAATTGGTGTGATATTGAAACCAGTTTAGGTCATCTGGATTTCAGTGAATTTTTTGATGATATATCCATCCTATTTGGTGACGAAGAAGATGACGATGATTTCTATAGTGATGACTATAAAAGACGAGAAGACGCTGCAAGCAACTTCCGAATGGTCACAGAAACTATTAAGGATTACTTTTCCGAATGGATTAACACGATTGACATAAGCGAGGTTGCACCGAAACCAAAATTGCAAAATTTAATTTCAAATGGCGAAAACCATTTTATAAATTTTAATTACACAAAAGTATTGGAGCAAGTGTACAACGTTAAAGAAGTAACGCATATTCATGGCATCGTAAATGGAGACATTATTCTTGGTCATGGGGTTGAACTCACCTCTAATACGGATGATGAAGACGAGGATTATGAGGATTACGATGATTCCCATTTTGAGCTTGATGAGCTGCACCGTTCACTAAAAAAGCCAACGGAAAAGATTATACGAAAAAACGAATCCTTCTTTAATAAGCTAACGAATGTAAACGAGATTTATTCTTATGGCTTTTCGTTCTCCGATGTTGACTTGCCTTACATACGTAAAATTCGTGAAAGCACAGATACCACACATGTCGTATGGTATTTGAGTCGTTTTGGAAAAGCCGAAGAACATGAGGAATATAAAACGAAGATTCGTAAATGTGGGTTTAAAGGAACGTTTGATTGGTTCGATATTTAGTCTTGCTGATAAAACAAGGCAATAAAAAATGCGACTCCAGCTTAATTGGAGTCGCGTTTTTCTTTCCGCTATTCCATCTTTTCTTCACCCAGTCAAGCCCTAGCAATAAATTTACAATGCTCTCGTACATACCGCATCTCAGACATCTCACTGTGCATATGCGTTCATACTCCAACTTTTCTGATGAAGTCAGTCCAGTTGAATACGGTTGTATTTCTTTGACGAACATCATTTCGCCACAAGAGCATTTGAACATGATATTCACCTCCAACCACTTAACATCAAATGATTTTCAAGATTTCAAAATCTTTATCACTATTTATCTGCGATAAAACAGGAGTAATATTGCCGACATATTTAGCACTAATTAACTCATAATCCTCATTACTTTGAATCTCATATAACAACAATTGAATCATTCTCATCCCCGTTTGAAGCCGTATCCCATTCTCACCTGGATTCGTCAGTTCAACAGTTAGTGAGCCAGCAAAGCCTGGTTGAATAACAGAAGCAATTTTAATGCCCAATCTGTTTAACGAGGAACGAGAAAACAATAATCCCATTATATTTTTAGGTAGCTTTATGTATTCAAAAGAACTCGCTAAAACAAGTTGATGCGGATACAAAATAAACGAATCCCCAAACTTTTTATAGGCATCTTGAAAAAATGTCTCCATAGGAAGATCCGATAATCCAATTACAGGTTCTTTGGATTGAACGGAAACCTTAAAATGTGTACCTAACCTTAGATCAATGCCAACTTCTCTTATTTGCACTTCTCTATCTAGCAATGGAGTTATATGTAGTTCATCACTATTCAATAATTCATTAATTTGTTGTTGTGTTAGTAGCTGCATCTATCCATCTCCTATGTATATGTCCTGAATAGAGTGCTTTGCGAATTAGATTGTTAAGAATGTCTTGCGCTGCGTTCTTATCCTGATTCTTTGTTTCATCACAGATGACTTGCAATGATTGAAAGTAGGAAATCCAACCAGCATTTAAAATACTAATGCTACTAACAGGGTTTCCATCTAATTCATTTGGAGGAATTAACCCTTCAATTTTTGCAACTAAACGCCCCGTAATTTGATTAAATTCGGTTGAAGTATACATAGGTATACTTTTGACGCTACAAAAACTAATAATAGCATCAATGATTTGGTCTAGATTTGATAGGAATAACTCTTCAAGTTCAATTAAGATTGCATGATTAAACTTAAATGAATTAGTTTCATATGTAAAAGTCATTCCTTGAGCGTTTTCCCATCCATGATGCCAAGAATCCATTAGTTGAATGACATCAGACGATAAATATGAAGTAAAGTTTAATTTCTCCATCGTTCTTCTTTTAATTCGACTTCTTGCGATTCTTCTTGGATGTGATTGAGCTATACTATCCTTCAGTATTTCTGCTCCCTGTTCCACACCATACAACATAAAGATTTGTTCAGAGGAGAAATGTGAAGCTGGACCATATAGAATAATACCAAGAATATCTGCAACGTATTCTTTAACCCAATTGTAATATACAGGTCTTAACATATCAGGTAGACTCAACTGAATCTCTTGATCAGTCAATTGTTGTCCATTGACCACATATGGTCTAATCGATTGAATATTAATGAATTGGCAAAGTTGTTTATACAAGATTGAAGAAAGATCAAATCCACAATGTAAATCAATATAATGACCAATTTCATGACCCATAATACAACCAAACAATACATTATTTTTATGAAGTTTTGGAAAAGTTAACATAATTGTTTTATTTTCATTGATTGTGGGAAACTTATTAAGTGAATTAATGGGTCTCGCCAAACATTGCCATATTTCTCCGATAGAGTAATTGATAGCATATTCAGGACTCGTAATTACGTTTGCGCCTGGAGTTATCTTCTCAATAATCTCTTTGACAGGAATCATTACTTCAAGTGGATGATGACTATCAGTTGAATGCTCAATCCTTGGGTAGATATTCATTAAAAAATACCGAAACAAATAGGACATTACTTGAATGTCCTGTTGGGAAATTTGACTTGGATCGTCACTATTGAAAAAACTAAAAAACAATTTATTTAAACTGATAGCTTCTTTAATAAAAGTGTGATTGTCCTTTGAAGGAAAATCACTCGTTTCTAACTTTTTAAGTTGCGTATTTAATGCATGAGATTGCTCCTGCATAAGTCGCAGAATATTTATGTTTAGTAGGCTCATGACTACTCCTCATTTATAAATTACATTTTGAGAAAACCGCAACCGCTTTATTCTTTTCAACCTCAATTACATCTGTCAATTTTCTCAAAAACGTTATAGTTACCGTTTCGGTTACATTTGAACTATCTAAATTACGGATAAGTCGTTCGAAGTAATCAGATATATTTTGCATCGCTAAATCTTCTCTAGGTATTGCACGTGTTGAATAAATATATGCATCCATTGTATTGAAATTTCCCTCATCACATACATCCAAGTTAAACGTGAAGGAAGTTGTTGTATTTGTATAACGTTTAGCCTGTTTTAAAAATTGAATAACTGGTTTTGTATCATCTTGGCAAACTCGTTCATTTGAATTTATTACTTTCATTAAATTCGACAATCTATAATTTAAAAAAATAAGATCTAATTGAAGATCTGGTGAGTATTCATTTGATAAAGTATCATCATAATACATTTGTAGTACCTCCTTCATATTACTAATGCTACAGTATAACATTAAAAGATCATTAGTAAAAATTCAATCCACATATAAGTATATGTAGACCACTGGAAAAGATGTATGCGAAAACAAGACTGAATAAGGCTAATTCGACACACCTTCAAAATTTCCTGCTAACTCGTCCACAATATAAGCATTATTTTGCAATCCAAGAAATTGTTTTGTACAAAACCACATCTCATGTGATTCCATGAATCAATATAGATTTTTATTTTAGTCTTAATAATTTCTCACCCTCATTAATTGTTTGTTTAACTAAACCTGATAATGAGTTTGGGTATTTCCCTAACCCTGTGGTTAATATAATTTGGTAATCCGTTGATTGTAGTTCAGAGATTCTATCCATACATTTATTCAAATTTTCTCTATCAATTCCTAAGTTTTCAGGTGTATCGATAAGTAAAAACTGTGGAAATGGGATACGATTCTTAGAGTCCAACGACATTTTCAAAAGAGTCAAGAAATACAAAAAACGTTTTGGTACGTCTGAGCTTGCTTCTCTGTAATAACCATCATTAAGAACAGGCATATAATATTCATTTATCTCTGCACTGGTTACTTCTTTTAAGGTTATAGTCATAAACCCATTGTATATTGCGTTAAATCTTTTAATCTGGGCTTGTATCAATTGTTCAATTGCATCCTGTGTATTATTTACCCTTAATTGAAGCGAAGTAAAATCATCTTTTGCCTTTTTATATGCCCGTTCGATACCTTCAAACTTCTCAATTATTTTAATCCTGTTTTCGCTATCTTGAATAGCATTTCTCAATTGATAAACACGTTCATTTAATTGAAGTAATTCTTGGTTATTGGAGTTCGTATGTTGTTCAGCCTCTTTCAACTGACTGCGAATATTCTCCAAGTTTATGTGAATCTGCTTAATAACTTCCTGTAAAGATGTAATCTCTCTTCCACACGAATTGATAGCTACTTCTATGGTTTCTACCGATTTTTGTTTTGAACGCAAAATTTCAATGTACTCCTGAGAATTATAAAAAAAACGTTCACTCTGACCTTCTTTTATTTCAGAACCACACAAGCAAACTCCACTGACACGTTCCACTTTATTAAAACAACATGGACAGTGATCTGGAGAGAAAAGATGTAGTGTATTATGAGAAAAAATAATCTTATTTATATGTGAAACTTCTCTTATCAGTTCCTCTTTCAATTCAATCAAGTCACGCTGTTCAAATGATACATTACTGAGATGTGTTTGAACCTCTGCAAGTTCTTGCTCCTTAAGAACCAGCATTTGACGAAGTTGTTGAATTTGTTGTTCGAACTTCGAAGAATCTGACTTTCGACTCTTTACTTCATTTCGTATGAGTTGAATTCGTTGTAGTTCCAGATTATCTTCTGCTACTTTCCTTAGCAACTCGCTGGAAGGTTGACTGCTTGTATCGTATCCCATTTCAGCGGCTAGGACACCAAAATTATCAAATAATATTTTTTTAGCATCTCTTTCCTTCTCTAATTCACGCAGCTTTCCAAGCATAGCATAAAAATCAGAAAACCTATGACCTACCAATAATTCAAATATAACTTTTCGTATATGAGCTGAATCTGAAATGAAGTTATTATCCGACTTATGCTCTTTATATATTTTTTTTGGTTCGGTGCCTTGGTCATAATGGATGAGACGAAACAAATCAGTAAAATTAACCTTAAAGTGAGATGTGCCTTGCCAAACGTCTACCACTTCAATATCCAGTTTTTGAAGTAACCAGTCTGAATAAGTGGATTGACCTTCAGGCATATGTTGTCTGTTTAAGTACAATGACTCTTCTTTACCATTCTTATCTTGGACAATAATCATATTATTAGTTTTTTGACCAAAATAACGTTTAATTATGTAAGCCTCATGATTGATTTCAATTTCAAGCAACACAAAATTATTAGTATCATTCTTGATTTCAAAATGAACTTCAGTTTTAGAGAAATTAAACATCTGAACGTAATCTCCAAGCGCATAACAAATCAACGCACTAAATGTTGACTTTCCTCCACCATTTCCAGCTTCAATAATATTAACTCCATCTGTTAATCGCGGCGAACTATAGGTGTACTTATCGCCATTGTAATGCACTCGATTAATTTTTAATCTTCCCATATGTATACACCTCTATTACGGAACAATTCATCAAGTAATGAGTCAGTTTTCATTGTTCTGATATGTGAGAACATACCCTTTATTTGCTTACTATGATTGCGTTCCATTCTAAATAATTCTGTAGAAAAAAACTCTTTTGGAAGGTTTTCAGTACTAAGCCAAACATCATATGATTTTCTATTCTCATTCTTGGACATTGAAAGAATATCCTTCTGTTGAAGTGCATATAACAATGAGCCTGCCCAGTTTAATCGCAATCGACTTTTTAAATAGGTCTCTTTTAAGTGATCTCTATCAATAGGTGATGCCTTACTATCCATCGCTTTATTAGAAGAAACAATAGAAAATAATGAGTGATTGGACAAAAAGGGAATAAGATAGTTCAATTTTGACCATTCTTGTAATCGCTGATGCTCACTTGTAAAGCCAAGCGTATGCAAAAAAATTATCGTATTGTATGCGAAATAATAATAATCGTCTTCTGCACTAAACATCATTCGTTTCTTTACGTTTATATTGTCACTCATTGCACATTTAATTCCTCCTATCAAAAGCTAAATAACATGAGTTAATTAATTCGTAAATTGTATCACGAACAGCATTCTCGCTTCTAAATGGATAATTATAATCTTTGCCCCAATCTTCAATGTGTGCTATGGCTGAACGAACCAACATTTCTATCCAATCATCAACAACTGAAGGTTCAACCGTTGATTTTTGCGTCTGCTTATGCACAATCCTAATCAATTGTTCTTCGCATGCTTCAAACACACGATAAAGATATGCGCCTCTTGCTTGATGTTGAACTCTTCTTAGCTGTGTTTTAATCGAGCCAATTTTACGTGCAAATACCTCAAATGTCGTATCATCATAATCAGGTGATACATCTTTGATTTTGCTATTAATATCACGACCATCAAACGGCTTTTCCATCGAATCCCAATCCTCATAGCAGGGGTCTAATGGTTTTGACGTTGCAACGTTATTACCTATTTCAAGAAACTTGGTTCTAATGGTATCTGTATTAATCAATCGATGAAGCGGATCTTTGTGTGCTTGCCTTTTTTCAAGTTCTTTATCTAATGCATCAATAATATACTGTTCTTTCCCAGATACAGACACCGTATCATACAAGCGACAATTTTTAACTTTTAACAATAACGTCAGTTCAAGTTCGTTCTCATCTTCTTCTTCGAATTTCCAATTAATTTGCTCCAAAAATTGAATCCATAAATCATCCGAATATTTTTCAATTACATGTAAATAACCAGTCGCATTCTTGCCAACATACTGCTTCCTATAATCCTCTAACAAGATACATTTTAAATATGGAAGAACCGTCACATACTCTTTATTCATTAACAACAGCATAAGTTCTTTATCGGGTAATTCTAATTTATTTTGCTTTAACAATTCAGTAGTACGTTCATTCGTAATGCCAGTATTCGTATAAAAACCAAAACGAATATGATGTCCATAGTGTAAAAAAACATCAAGGAAACTCACTAAACTATTTTTAACTTCATCAGAATTTAGTGAAAAGCATTTGGACTCATAACTTTTGTCACTCTCTAGATATTCACTACTTTTACCGTCACCGTCACTTGTGTTCAAATAAACATCTTCAATATACTCGCATGCCACAAGCACAGAAATATTGGGGGCTTTCTCAAGTTCATCAAAAATTAATTGGATAGCTCTAAGGCGCTGTAGCCTCTCACCTTTACTTTGTTCACCCACTACCCGACTAATGATGCTTCTCTCCATAGGCTTCCATCCTTATTGTTGTGAATCTTTTGCACTATGCCATTTCGACACCTTCCTCCATTATCCCTTTTTCAATCCCATTTTTTTGATATTGAGGGAATTCACTATAAATAAATAGGAACTCACGTTCTCATTTTATCATATTAATGCTGATGAATCTATAAGAAGTCGAAAAGGCTTTTTGTTGGTTATTGCCTACAAAATATATGACATGCTAGTATAGGGTTAGGAAGATTTTTCAAAATACTCTTAAACGGTGGGTGGCATATGACAATATATTCTGCGGAAAATGCAAATGAAATCGTCACACGAACTTTTAATGGACAATTTATTGGTGGTATTACAAATGATAAGTTAAATGAAATTAATCATTTTTTAGCTTCAGATAGCTTTGAGCGAGTTAATTGGAGTTTTGGGATTGATAGAGGTGCAGTTCGAAGTATAACGTTATCTTGTCAAAGACCTAAAAAATTACTTCCTTTCAAGTTTGGCATCTATTTTGATGAAACACCAAAAGGAAGCTTTTCGGTGCCTTATCTACTCACCTATCAGGTTGGAGTGTTGAAAAAGCAATGAATGATTTCCAAAAAAAGTACCCTACGTTTACAATAAAAAGCACACGTCCGATTCATGGTTTTGGGATAAACTATGGGGTCTATATATTATTTACTTACTCGTCCAAAAATTCATAACGTATAATGAGACCTTCCCTTTAATAGGTGAAGGTCTCATTCATCGTTTACTTCTTTCGACTCAAAAATTTGCATCAGTTTTGATGGTGGAACATGCAATGCTTTTGCTAATGTCAAAATCGTAGTCAGACTTGGATTCTTAATACCGTTCTCGATTTCGCTTATGTAACTTCTATCAATGCGTGTATACAAACTTAAATCGTCCTGCGTAATTTTTAATTCTTTACGCGCTTTTTTTATCCTATTACCAAACGCAACTAAATACGGATTTTTTTCATCCATTCTATCATAATTCCTCTCTGCTTTTATTCAAGCATAGAAGAGTCATAGAATGAATTTCTGTAGGCTATTGCCTACAAAGTGAGTTTATGCTAGACTTTTGGAGAAATATGACAACAAGTGTCGAATGAGAAGGAGTGAAGCAAAATGAAGAAGTGGTTCGCTATAATGGTATTTACGACATTCGTTACTGTTGGATGTTCAAATGAAACAAGAGAAGTTAAACCCACATCAGAAGCAAAGCAAACAGAACAAGCCTTCTCACCCACATCAACATCTGCAGCAACAAATACGGTTAAAGAAGAGGAAGCACCAGATCCTTCGGAAATCGTTAAGAAGTTTTACGAGGCTTACATAAAGAAAGATTACGATACGCTTCCCCAATATATTGAAGATAAGAACTTAGGCATGTCGGCAGCTGACTTTATTAAGAATCTGAAGGAATCTGATTTTAAGAATTCCGCTGATACAAAGGAATATATGATTTCTCAGATTGCCGATTATGATGACACTCATAAATATGCCAAGGTTTTAGTTAAGGGTAAGAATGCAAACGGAGATGTATCTGGAGAAAATCGAATTGGACTGGTGCTTGTTAATGGGGAATGGAAATTGGATTTTGTGCTATTGATTGAAAAGTCTAATTTAGATAAGCAAATTACGACCGAAAACAAGGTTCTTACTGTAACTAGCGTTGAGCAAATGAAACGAATGGATGGATTTAATTACGTTATTCAACTAAAGAATAATCAAACAGACAATCAAGTTTCGGTTGGTTGGCTCAATGAAGCTACTGCCGAACTGACCACAGATAAGGGAAATGTAACAAGCAAACTAAGCCGCGCAACGATAAAACCAAATAGTAATGGTTCAATTACAATTTTCTTTGAAACCCAAAAGGCAGAAGCAAATTCTCTTCAAATCAATGGACTTCAAATTACAGACTCTAAAAACCTTCCGATACAGGGAAAGGATCCATTCAGTTTGGTAATCCCATTAAAGTAAAATATACAAATTCATTGCGGTCACTCTGCTTCACTTATCAGTTGGACCGCTTTTTCTAAATGGTTTTAACTTAATTACTTCTGCAATCATTCAAAAAAGATTGTACAAGTCAAAAGGCACATTCAATTTCATGGATTGATGTCCATCAAATTGAATGTGCCTTTTTGTTAATCGTTTTTTCATGCTTATACATAACCTAATTTGCTTAATCTAAAATATAAAGCTTGTGTACTTACTTTAAATTGGGATGCAATTTCACTTATTTCATCACTATCATCACTAATATCTAAACCATCACTTAATCTTTGTTCAATAATTGGGACTAGAAAATGTTCAGGCATTAAAATCGCAGCTGCAAAAGTATTTGCTTCAATTTCTTCTTTACTGGTAGCAGTTGAAGATACACTATTTCTATAATTTACTTTAAAGGTTCCAGCTCTATCAAAATGATTTGTTTCACCTTTATGCAATAAGAAATGACCTAATTCATGTGCTATTGTGAAACGTTGACGATTAGGACTATGAGATGAATTAACACCTATTACATTTAATTTTTTATTTTCATCCCTAAACAACATACCTGATATATCGGAATCATTAAACTTTTCATCGATGACATGTACGCCTAAATCTTTTGCAATTTCACGAATTGGCACATGTGGTGCAGTAATTTTAAATTCCTCTAAAACAGTATTCGCCAACCGCTCCACTTTTTTTAGATTCATTCGTCATTCCCTCCCACTTGTTCCAGTTTTCTAAAAATACGTGCTTGAAAATCCATCTCATCATCTTGTGTTTTTTCATCATCTTTTTCATTTTTTATTAATGCGTCTGCTTGTGGCAAAAGTTCCACTGGATTAATGTTAAATATCGTAGCAAATACAAAAAGAACATGGACTTGAATTTTTTGTCGTCCAGATTCAATGTTTGCTATGGAAGAACGAGTAAATTCTGTTTTATCACTCAGTTCTTGTTGCGTCCATCCTTTTTTATCTCTTTCCTCGCGAATCCTCCGACCAATTTCTGCATAAATAAGGTCTTCCATAAAAATCCTCAATTCTAAATTTTCATCCCATATAGTCTTTACTTCTTTTAGTATTGCCTATATGTAACGTTTTTGTCAATCCAGTAAACACAAAATTCACGATTATACGCCAAACACACTTGAAATGCAATCCCTAATCACTTGTTTATATCAGAAACATTTTATTTGATTGTGATGTTGACAACGACAAACGTGGGTGCTAGACTTAATCTCAGATAGGCAATCAACACCAAGGAAGGGGGAAGATACCATGGCAGTTAATGGACAACCTGGCGGCGGTAGAATCGGGCAAGTTACGAACCGCAGCCAATTTCAAGCGCCAAACGGCAATTGGGTGAAACGTGATACGCAAACTGGTCGTATCATGGACCAGAAAACGAGCAGCCCAAAGCCATTCAAAGGCGTGCGCCGCGAGAAATAAAAAGAAGACTCCACGTATGGGAGCCTTCACGTCTGTAATACCGAAAGACCAACACGCTTATCGTGGGTCAAATGTTCAGAAGTTCGTTTCAATGCTCGCAACATTAAATGAACCGCCAACGAACGGATATCCTCATATTACTGAAAACGCAATTAGGACGCAACCATAACCTTGGTAAAAGTATGTCCAATTTGTGTCAGTAGTTATACGTTCTAAGGCAAATTGAACCAACCCACGATAAGTACAAAAACTTATCTTCGAAAGGGTTGTTGAAAACAATGGCAAATATTCAACTGCAAGATGTACTGATTTATGTTAACGGAACTTCGCGATATAACGGCGGTGCGTTTGACACTGTTCTTGTTAAAACCACGCTCAAAACGGACGAACCAGTTTTGGACGAATACTATGTCCCAAGCGGTGTAACGGCAAGCCCTGCCCTTCTCGATTTACTCCGTCTGCAACAATTGGAGGTCACACCGTTCCGCGCAAGCACATTGCTTGCAGGCACCGAAGATATCCAACAAGAAGCCTTGAATGGCGACCCTGCAGGTACATTAGAAGATGCTGCTAAACTGCTTCTTCTTTCCTTACTGAAGAAATCGTCCCTCGTCCCTGTCGCTGGCTCCACGAACCTCTACGAATTGTCGTATGAGTATAAAATTTTCCCACTGACGAGTCAGGGTCTTCCGAATTCCTACGAGCTTCAAATTCGGGTTCCTTTCGATGGACTGGGAATGCCAAACGGCAGTCGTGTAGAAGTTTCTGCCATCTTGCCACGCGGTGCAGAAGTTGACCCAAACGCTACTATGGGCAAAGATACGAACGGACAAGAAATTGCCGAAATCGTGTACGATATGCCTAATGTAAGCCGTAAAGCCGTAACGTTCGCATACCAAATTGACCCTCTTTTCACCATTCGATATAACCATACGCAAGGGGTTCAGTCGTAATAGGGGTTTAAGCGTAATCGACTTCCCCCACGTTTTGTGGGGGATTTCTTATAATAATTTGGGAGGCAAATATGTCGGCGTTAACTCATTACATACAAACTCATACCTCTGATATCATGTTAAATATCTTTTTTGCATTCTTCAGCTTTTTCGTTAGTCTTTTACTAACGCCCAAGAATAACAGTGGGGTTAACACCAATGGATCCTCCATCCACAATACCATTCAGTTTATTGAACGTAACGTCATTACCCACCATCATCATAATAATTCATCACGAAATCGTCCAAGACGTAAAGATGATGATGACAATTCCGCTCTCGGTATGTGGGTTATTGGACTCATTGTGGCAGCGTTCCTATTTGTCAGGTATCACGAAGTGATTATGAATTTTTTGACTGGCTTCATCTGTTTTGCAATGGTGAGTACAATTACAATCGCTGTTAAATTGTATAGGAATAATCAGTACGATAATTTAAATCGCTTTTGGACAGCGGTAGCGCTCCTTATTGTCATTGTTGATTTGTTCACGTTGAAACTCATGCGTAATCAAGTTGATGTCTCAACCCAAGCGGATTCTTTATCCAACTTCATTCAATCAGTTGGAATTGACGGTGTGATGAGTTATGCATACTTAGCAGCTGGATTCATTTTTGTCATGATTCCAAACCTGCTGTTACTTGTACTGTTAATTCACATGTACGCAGTTAACGTCTACCTAGCTACTGGAAGCCGTATAGCTGGATTCATCATCCGTAAGACAAATCCGTTTACGATTAAGCCAGCGTTAATCGCTACCATTGGCATCCTATTGTGTGCAATGTCGCTCCTCTTTTCATCAGGCACAATGTACCATTGGGTATCTAAAACACAAGATGTTAAATTATCAACAACAAGCGCTGAAAAGAAATAAAATATTAAAAACCATTACTCCATATTGGTGTAATGGTTTTTAATATTTTAATGAATTGATTCGTTTTAATTCCTGTTTTCCCAAGATGAAAGCTCCCTCTTCATCGAAGCAAGTGAGAGTTTTTTGCACGATAAATAGAAGCATAGAAGTACGTTTGATTATTATCAATTCACCTTGTAACTGTTGCAGAACAAGTTCAATATTTAAATCATTCGGTGATACCTGGGATACTTCTGTACTCTGTAAAGAGAAGTTGATTCTTTGTTATATAAAGAGATACCGTTAATGTTCCTTGGGGTTCATTAAAAAGAACCGAAAATAGTGCTGTTTTCAATTTTCCATCTTCAGGTTTGATTGTAAATGCAGGTTTTATCTTCACATTCTCACAGACGCATTTAAATTGATTAAGCAGATTCTGCGTTTGATAGTTGAGAATATTTCTTCTGCACGTTTCATTATAAATTGTAATCTCTACTACATTGTCCAACAAGGATTCATATTGCTTAAAAATGAAAACGAGTTTACTTTCCAAAAACATGTAGTGTTGCATCAGGTACATCTCTCCTCACTATTTATCGATGGGAACATTTTTCCCAGGTAAAACTAAAATATACGAATCTTTGTCTCATTTTTGATAGAATGAATTCATATAAAATTGTATGAGAAAAGGAATCCACACTATATGAATGAACTCTTGATTCAAATCGGACAAACCATTCGAATTCTCCGTGAAGATAAAAATTTAACCCTAGATGAGTGCGGAACCATGATTGGTGTCACACGTAACTATCTTCGACAAGTTGAAAACGGCGAACGCAATATTACGATGAAGACTTTAGAATCGATTGCAAAGACTTTGGGTGTTCATCCATCCGAACTACTGATAAACAGTTCCCCTTCACCCATTCTTGATGAAGAGGAATTGATTATGAAATTATGTAGTTCAAAAAGCAAGAGAGACCTAAAGTGTGTCATTGCCCTTCTACATGCCATGTCTGATTAATCAGCATACCCTCCAACTTCATAGGCAATCGCACTTAACATTTTATTGCGCTTGCTGAAGAAGTGAGTGATTTCTTCAAATTGATGCGTAAATGAATAATAAAAATAATCGACTAAAATCGCATGATAATCGTTTTGTCCGTAACGTGATAAGTAGTTACGCATAGCTATTTGTGCCGTACTCGTAAACATGTCGGAATCCGTATCATGAAAATCAATTTTTTGTTGATTAGAAATCTCAATCATCGCGTTGGTTTGAAATAAATAGCCTAGTGCGAATACAATTTCAAAATCTCGCATTTGGATTTGAAATTTCCTTTGCATCTCATCTTTTAACTCGTTATAAATCTGTATGTTAAGGAGCGCAATACTTCGTTTACCTGTATGAACCACAGAGCGGTGTTCATACGCAGCGTCAAGGGCAATAAATGGCGTGTCGGATTCGATTAAGACTTTTTTCCATTCGGGCATATTTTTCATAATGAGTTTTGACCCCTGCATTTGCGGAATGAAAGGAAAAATTATGTTATTCCAGCCAAATTGCTCAGAAATGATTCCCTCAAAAATAGATAGCGTTTGTTCTTCACTGGTTGGTTTATATTGAGTGCAATGCATGTTGTACCGCCTCCTCTAGAATTATAGTATTCAATTTTGATTACTATAATATTATACCAATTTAGAGGGGAAATCCGCATGAAACTAGTAAAAATTTTTCAATTAGTTCTTTTTTACTAGATAACTCCCACCCAACATCTTAGTTGGACTAGGAAAAAAAAAGCATCCACCATTTAGTGAAATGCTTCGTTAGTCGTTTAACGAGTTAGAATAAGGCGAAGAACTGAAACTATCATATCCCCTGGTTAGATATATCATTTACGTTCCAAGTGTGTAATGGTTTTTCAAATGACCGCTCATGTATCTTTGCTGTGATAACGATTATAAATCTTCGCTTCTACCCCACTGTTCTGTGGTTTGTAAAATTGATGATTTATTAGTTCTGGCGGTAACAAAGGTTGACGTTTATCTGGGAAGTCGACTGGGTTTATATACGTCTTCGTGCCGTCCCTGAGATGGTCAGGTACATCAAATGGTTTCGTATTTTTGACGGTCTCCAGCGCGGCGTTAATGGCTTTATACACCGAATTAGATTTAGGACTCTCACAAATGAAAATGGCGGCTTGTGCAAGCGCCATACGGCACTCAGGCATACCTACAAACTCCGCTGCTTGTTTGGCTGCCAACGCCATCTGCAACGCTGTAGGATTCGCCATACCCACGTCTTCAGTCGCATGCACGACCATTCTACGTGCGATATAAATGGGGTCTACGCCGCTGTATAGGAGTCGAGCCATCCAATATACTGCCGCGTCAGAATCGCTGCCCCTGAGCGATTTACAGAAGGCAGAGACGATATCATAAAAATCCGTTTGATTCATGCCGTTGATGCGTTGTTCTACGGCTTCTTGAATGTGTTGTAATTCAATGACGTTACCGCCATGTAGTGAGTAAGCAGCGTTCTCCAAAGCAATCAAAGAATTGCGTACATCCCCATTCGTTATATCCACCAGATAGCTCAAAGCATCTTCTGTAATTTCAAACTTATTTGCAAGCCCACGTTCTTCATTCTGCAAAGCAAGACGAATAATTTGTTTATGGTTATCATGCTCAAGAGGTTTGAAATTATATATTTTACATCTAGATACGAGCGGTGGGATAATGTCATGCATCACCGATTCAGTCGTTGCTCCAATTAACGTGAATGTTCCATCTTCAGAAGGCGGCAATAATGCCTCTTGAACATTTGATTTCATCGCATGGATCTCATCGATAAACAATACGGTTCGTTGGTTGTACAATTTTAAATTATCTTTGGCATTCTTGATGGCATCTCGGATATCAGCGATGCCGAGGTTAACCCCATTTAACCGAATGAAGTGGGCATTCGTCATTTTGCTTATAATCGTGGCAAGGCTTGTCTTTCCAGAGGATGGAGGACCCTGCAATATCATATTGGTTAGGTGGTCATTCTCTATCAGTCGGCGTAAAACCTTGCCTGGTGCAAGCAAATGCTCCTGACCGAAGAACTCACTTAAATTCTGAGGACGCATTTTTTCAGCTAGTGGTTTAAAATTGTTATTTTGTTCAAGTGTATAATCAAATAAGTCCATTATTGAAACTCCAATGCGTTTTTTTCTTTCATTATACGACATCTTCACTATAAAGATAAAAAAATCCCCATCCGATTGGATGAGGAGCTAATGATGTTATAATCCCCTAGCTGCTAATCGGGATTGGAGTTGAAGGATTTCGCCTCGAAGCTTTGCTGATATTTCTTTCTCTTCTTTCCAAAAAGCTCGAGCGCCTTTATACTTATCCATCAGGTCTTCGTGTTCAGCTTTTAATTTAGCAAGTGCCTTCTCTGAATCACGTAGTTTCTTTTCAATCCCCTCAATTTCACGTTTCAAACCTTTGTAATCAACATCATTTTGTTTACTTCCAAATCCTCTTCGTCTTGCATACTTATGTTCCCATAATCGTGGATTCCATATTTTTAATAGATGTTCTTTGTAGAGTAAACTCTTATAAAATTGATTCCCCCCATAGTTCAATAATTTCTCTAAGGTTAAAACCGCATATTGACCTTCCTGTACTTGAATGAGTTCAATGAGTTTTTTAAGTTTTTTAATACTTTCTTGCCTTTGTTTTTCTTGATATTGTGATAGATGTTTTTTGCTCAAACTAATTTATCATCTCCATTTGAAATATCGCCATTCATGATTTTATTTACAAGTTCATTTTCATATTTATCAATGCCATTTTCACAAATCTTAATGATGCGTTCCAACAACACCGCATTTCGAGCAGCATTCTCAAACGAAGCAGCCATGTTCGGATGCTTGGCATACCTCTCCATGCGTTCATGCCAATAATCAAGTTCTTGATTGTATTGATTAAGGTATTCAGCTTTGGGAATAAACCAATCACATGCATAGCAATCAAAATGGTATGCTGTTCCTTGCGGTTGACATTTTTCAATTTGACCGCAAATGCCAATCCCCTTACTACCGCCAACTTCCCATGTTAAATAGGCATTCGGGTTTATTCGTTTGATGGCTGATAACCCATTTTCATCTAAATTAAAATACTTCCCCTTCATGGCAACGGCGGCTTGTTTTTCAGCAACTCGATTGTCCGTTAATAATTTCTTAATGGCATCTTTTATCGGATGCTTGTAGGACGCTAACATGGTCATATTTTTATGTTTGGACAGTTCGGAAACTTGTTCATCAGAGTAACCGCCGATGTAAATACGGTCGCTGATTGCGTTGTGGCGAAATTGATGGGATGTAATTACGGCGATATTTCCTTTTTTATCTTTGATTTGAAATAGGTGTGCCAGTTCCTCCAAATTTCTGTTGAATTTATCGAGTGTTAATCTTGAAAACCGATTTTCATGCTGTTTGTACACTTTCTTCATAACTTTACCGTTTTCTTTATCAAATCCATACCATTCAGATAGGAACAAAAACTTTTTATCTTCTTCTAAAATATCGTCATACTCCTGAATTCGGTTTTCTGTTTGTTTTTCTAATCGCTGAATAAGTTCAATGAGATAAGCGCCATGTCCAACGTTTAAAATAGGAATGGCTTTAATTTCTGCAACCAAAAAACCACCATTTTGCTTCCAAGTCGGCACGAACAAGACATAGTAGCTATAACTCGTTTTCAAGGCATGGATGGGACAACTTAAAATTTCAGTTCCTCGGTTTGGAAAAGAACGTAATAGCCAATAGGCGGTTCTTAGTTCCAGTGGAATATCCATGGCTTCATCCTTCATAATGGCATCAAATTTTCTTGCCACTTCATCAGGTATATACTTATGGTTGTTATTGATATGGAGATTTCGAAACGGATTTTTTCTCTTAGTCGGTATTTGTTCGGGGATTCCAGGGAATCCACGCATCGTTTTAAAAAAACTGTTAAGGGAGTTATAATATCTGGCTCTCGATTTTTGTGGTACGTTTTCTTTTATAAACTCTTCGTAATTAAAAAGTATTTGTTTGTTTACATCTTTTAGTTTTAGATGCGAATAGAAATCTTCTAAATAACGTATGAAGAATACTGTTTGATTCACATCAACGTTAATTGGTGCAATTTGTTTATTGGATAGCAAGGCGTAATACTTCAATAACTTCTTATAAGATTCTCTGACAGGCAGGTTAAAGTAAATCTTATAAGGAGACTTATTCCGAGCATCTTTATGTTTGTGATTGCAATACCACACTTCATCGTCAAAATGAAAATCTCCGTACTGTATTGTTTTTTTGTGGAGTTGTTCTATTAAATCATCTGTGAATGTCGTTTGATCTCTGTTAAATAACCAATTCTTTTGGTCGGTCAATTTGAATCCCCACTTCCATAGCTTTCTTTTCTGTTTGCTTTATCTTATTTTCGTAGATTTTCAACTCATTTTTTGCATGCTGAAACACACGATAATTTTCATAATCGTGAATATTCAGTGATTTGTACTTACTCTCCAACTCATCTACAACATACTTCTGTTCCAAATATAGTTGATACCACTTAGGTAAGTGTTGGGGTCCCGTAATAAGAAAATTGCATCCAGAACATTTGTTTTTTACGCAGGGACCAAAGGCAATGTGTTTATAACAGAGTCCATGTCCTTCAGGTGTTTCGCGGCTACCTTCCCTTAATTCTTGAACCAACGCTACCTTTTCTTCGGCAGTGTATGGAGACATGATTTCTTGATTTGTGACATCTCCAAACATTTTTTCAAAAAACGATGCTTCTTTCTCAGCCATCTGTGGCTTGGCTATTTCCTTATAATGTTTTTCAGTTGTTTTAGTGCTGAGATGATTAATAAAATCAGCAACTTCTTGTAGGGTTGCGCCGTTCGTGAATAAGTTTACAATGACCGTTTTACGGCACATATGATGCGTGTAATGAAACAGCTTTCCCATTTCGTCTTTAATTTTATGTTTCTTAATGAGTTTATTAATCCAAATGGACATGCTTCGTTGAGAATGCAATGTGACTTTATCCATATGCTCAGACAAAAAAATCACTTTGGAATTGATGCGTGTGCGTAAAGCCTCACTCGCCTGCTTTTGGATGTTGAATGCCTCAATTAGTTTTTCGTGTGCAGGAATTTCGTGAAAAGGGTCTTCACTATGCTTTGGTTTTTTCAACGAAATATATTTAAATACCATTTCATTTTCATATTCATATAAGTAATCTACTTCAACTGATAATGCCTCTTTTATTCGCATGCCAGAATACATCATCATCGCCCAAATGTTTTGAACATGACTTGGCAATTCTTGAATATGCTTTGTTATTTGTTCAACTACAATCTCAGGAATATACTCAGTTTTGTTTACAAATGAATCTATATTGCTAAAACCGAATCTCTTAAAGGGATTCTCTATATGTTCCAATGATTTTGATTCCAAAATCCATTCGTATAACAATTTGATTTCTGTATAAAATCCTTTCATTGTAGATAACTCATATTTCCGATTCCCATGTTCATCTTTAATTTGTTGCAAACCATCTCTAATGTGATGAGCATGAGCTGGATTAAGCTCAAGGACAGTTTGAATTTTGTAATGTGCATCTAATAACTCAAAACAGGTTTTGATACTATTCAACCGTTGTTGCGTATTCGATACGGATTCGTTTCGTTCGAATATATTTTCTATATAGGACTTCACTTCATTCTTTACATTTCCATTAAAATTTATAAAATCAAAACGATAACGGCGAATGACCTGCAACTCTGTATAATACAATTCCCATACATCGTCTTTAAACTTATATTACCAATGACGTACTTTATCAATCTTGGCAAGATAATAATCAGTTCGGACACGTTTGAACACATTGTCCATCTCTTCAATTTTCTGCAAGACGGAACCAGAAAAATAGTATTCTTTGACCCCATATAAGCAATAGTTATACAAGATTAGCCAACTGATTTCTATCTTTGTTGATTCTTTTTCAAGAAGTTCGCAACAAAAACGGATATAGCGTTCAAAAGCTGCCAAATCGTTCATACAGGCAAGATACACTTGATAGCCACTAATTTTAGGCTGCATCACTGTTGCATATGTCCAAACGGTATGGTTATCCAGTTTTTTAATCGCATTGAGTAATATATGCATACACTCGTCTATAAAACGTTCTACGACATCAATAACAAACTGAAAATATGGAGTCTTTGAGGTATAGTTGGTTCCAAGTTTATTAAAAACATCTTTTGTAGCAAACGGACGATTCTCTTTAAAAAATTGATGACATATGGAACGTAAGAATTGTTCAAACTCAAATGGAAATAAGCCTGCAACCTTATACAATGTCGATTCTTTTCTTTCCTCACGAAGTCGGTGAAATTGTTCGATGTCGCAGTTCTTTAAACATTCTACAACACTAGTGACATATAATTTTATGGAATCAATTTCTGCTACTTTAACTTGTAAGGTTATCTCTTTTTCGTTTATAAGAAAGATGTTTCCGCTGCCTGGCGTGATTTGCTTTAACACAACATCAATCACTGGTCATCCTCTTTCTCTTTGATTTGAGATGGCGCTAATTTCCGCAAAGTTTCTCTCCGCGTTTTTGTGGCTGTTTTTTTCTGATAAAATTTCCGAAGCGTATCAGGCTTGTGACCCAAGTAATCAGCAATGATGTTAATATCTATTCCTTTCTCAAAACTCTTCTCGACCAAGATTTCCGCTCTTGTACTTCGTCCACTATGCGTTCTAATTTTAGAAGGATTCATTCCTAATTTTTTAGCTGTTCTTTTCAGAATACTCAGAAAATTACGCCTAGTTACAGGTCTACCCCGATACTTTCCCTTGTTATTCAGAAATAGAAATGGACTCACATAGATGTCAGCAGATTCTCTTTCTCCAGCAATGTAATTTTCAATATCAGTCATAAGAGGTTGTGCAATGATTGGAATATCATCAAGGATAGGCACGTCACGATTACTTGTTTTAGCGTATGCTTCATTATCTGAATTGAGTTGATATACAACTTTTATCTCATTTTCAAAACGGTTGATATCGGTTAAGTGAAGCCCCAAAATCTCGCCAATTCTGAGACCACACTCCACACTTATCCGAAAGATTATTCGGTCTTTATGACTCGGTAAATGGTCAACTAAACTTTGAATTTCATCGATAGTATACCATTTGATATGCTCTTGCTTTTTTTTGAATCTGAACTTTTTAAAAAGTGCGTTATCCCTTGAATTGTTAAAGTTATAGATTTGACCATACAAAAACTTTTTGTTTACATAGTGATTTCCTTTACGATCCTTTTTATGCCCATACCATATCAGAGATTGTTCGATGGCTCCTCCATCTTCCAACCAATCATAAAAGTTTTTTAAAACTGAGATATGATTTCTCACTGTGTCAATGGTTTTCCCACCGCTGATTGCAACAACTTCGCCGCTATACCCCAATAGGTAGTGAACATATCCTTCAAGCGTTGCTTTATCTGTAACGTCCCGATAATGCATTTTTATGATTTTTAGATATTCTAAAAAGCTTACAATGACATATGCATAACGTTGTCCAGTTAGAGGGCTATTGGTACTTACAAACTGAATCCATCTGTTGATTTCTGCTATTGGTACTTCATCTTCTGTTATTGAGTATCTGGATATTGTTGTTCCATCATCTTGCGTAAATAAAGATTTTTTTACTTTTAAACTCAATCTTTCCATCACCCTTCTGTCGGATTCTCAGATGCGCATCTGCTCGTAGTTATTATAACAACCAAAAGTCGAAATGCGCATAAAATGTAAATACATGTCATTTCTCCACTTCCAGCCTCTAATTTATTATCACTATGTTTCGCTTACAAATGCACTATAATGTAGGATTTAGAATTCGTAAAGAGGAGGTAATGGAGTTAAACGGTTGAAGTAATATTTCGACAAATTCCCTCCTAATTTGAGAAATGAGTATAATAATTTTATTATTTATTCCGATTCTGTTGCTACACATAGGTTTGAGATTTGCTTATGAGTTTATTGTCTTTACTCAGTTTAATTAACTACAAAGTCATTACCACTTCTCAAGTAAATGTTTCCAGTTAGCACAAATCCTTTAAAAAGATAAAAAGACCATGGAATAAATTCCCTGGTCTTAGTGTTTCTTATCCACAATAGAGGTTAAATATCCTTCAAAAACTATCCTCTCGCCCCTTCGGTTGAGCTACGTCCTCCTCCATTAATTCATCAAACCTCCTCATCATTTATCTTATCTATGCGTGTACTTTGTTTTAATAAGGTCTACGCTAATAAAAAACCGTTTATATCAAGGTTTAAGATACGTGGTTCACTCCTAAAATACGTGTACTAATAATACACAGAACTATCAAATTATAACCTATATATTCCCAAAGTAAACGACAATTTTTCTCAAATCCTGCGTTTATTTCAATCTATTTCCTATTCCCTTTAGTTCGTCTAACAATTCCTTATACAAGCTTTCCTTTGGCTGTAGCTTTGTAGCAGCTTCAACTTTAGTTCTAGCATTTTTATAATCCTCTTTATTTTGTGATATATTGCCTTGTAAAACAAACAATTTTGCATTTTCATATTGAATAGTATGCGACCAAGGAATCATGCCGGATGCAATTCTAAAATGTGGCTCTGCCATTTCTAGTTGTCCACTGTCCCTTAGTTGAGTTGCCACTTGTTTTTGCTTATATCCAATTGCGGACCAGCCCAAAAACAGAGTAATACAAACACTGCAAACAACTAGTGAATATGACACTTTTTTAGAATTAATTGTAAATACTACAGGTAAATAGGTTAGTGAATCTGACATAAACAAGAGAAGAATTCCCCCCATTATCGGGAAGGTTAGATCAAAATCAAATCCACTATGCAGTATAACCACAATAACCACGAGTATTGATGCCTTCCCCCAATAAGCTTCAGCTTTGTTTCCTTTCTTAATTTGAATCTTAACCCCCACAATAAACAAACCTACTAGAATTCCAATTAAGAGAAGTCCGTAAATCCCTATATCCAATGCGGTCTGCAAAAAGTGGTTATGTATATACTTCACAAAATAGGGCTGGGATTGATAGTCTTGTTGAAGAAGATTCCAGCCACCACCGCCTGTTCCCTTCCACCAGTAGTCTTTTAGCATTTGTAAGCCATCTTTCCAATAAACCAATCTTATTTTAAACTCACTGGTTTCCGGCTGTATTGTCTGAACACGTCCCTTAAAGAACAGAAGATCCCCTTTGTAGAAGGCAGCCAATAACCACCCTGCAATATGTGTGACTATAAAGCCGACTGCCACTTTTTTGCGTCTCATCTCTGAAAAGATAAAAAATAAAATAATCATAGTTGCAAACCATAGCACCCATACTGACCTAGACAGCGTAAGTAACAGCCCTGTAACGAGAATAGTAGATACAACTAATTCACGTACTCTTCCATTTTGAGCATAATGAAGCAATGCAACAATAAGTGCTACAAGAAGGATAATCGCCAATGTATTTGCATACTCCAACGTTGATTCAAGCCGCCCATTACGTTCCATTTGAAACAAAACTCCTACTACAGCAACTATTGAAGTGATACGAGTTAGAATTAGATACAAGGCCAATCTTTTTCTCTATCTAAGTGCATTAAAAGAATAACAAGGGGGAGAAGGATCACTACCCTACCAGCCTCTATAATGGCGTACTCACGGTCAATACCATAGCCTATCGTCAAGATGTACATAGCTGAATAAAGTAGCAATATAATAGGAAACCAAGTCATTTTCAACGTCTTATCTTTATTGCTTAAATAACAAATAAGGCAAATAGAGCAGAGAACCGATGCTACGGCGAAAACACTCCAATCCGAAAAAAAACCTTGCAATAGTGCCCCCACACTAAAAAACAAAAACAATACTGCGTAAATAATGGAATTCTTGTTCATCAAAATCAAAATCTCCTTTAAGCTGTCGTTCCTTCATCATTATCTTTTACTTTATCGGCATATTTCAAATAGAAATTAAAGAGCCTATCTGATCATAAAGATCAGACAGGCTCTTTAAGCTTTATTAGACTTAAGTGTATTGTTACTAAACCTCGTCAACACTAACCCAAGCACCGCGTTCAATCGATAGATCTACCGCTTCCAATACCTCTTGGCATTTTACGCCGTCGTAGAAGGTTGGAGTGAATGGGGAATCAGTCGTCATGTGCTGGACGAATTCATATACAATATGAACGAATGCGTGCTCGTATCCGATAATATGACCAGTAGGCCACCAGTTGCCGGCATACTTGTGAGTAGATTCCGTAGCGAGAATACGACGGAAACCCGCCAAGTTCGGCTCGTCCTCACGGAAATATACCTCAAGCTCATTTAACTTCTCAAGATCCCAGCGGATAGAACCCTTGCTGCCGTGAATCTCGAATGTATTGTGGTTTTTGCGGCCAGCTGCGAAACGAGAAGCGATGAACACTCCCATAGCTCCGTTCTTAAAATCCGCTAGGAAGCCAGTCGCATCATCTACCGTTACTTCACCCTTCTCGGTTGAAGATCCAGCGCCAGTGAAACCAGCTGCGTCCGTCAATACTGGACGTTCCTTAACGAAAGTCCGGCTATGTCCAACAACTCGATCAAATTCTCCGATTAGGAAACGAGCAAGATCTATGCTGTGAGCATTGATGTCTCCATGTGCACCAGAGCCAGCAACCTCTTTCTTAAGACGCCAAGCAAGCGGTGTGTTCGGATCAACGAGCCAATCCTGTAAATAAGTCGCCCGATAGTGATGAATTTCTCCAAGGCGTCCTTCATCGATGATTTGCTTAGCCAATTGCACTGCAGGCAAGAAACGGTAGTTAAAGCAAATCGCGTGCTTAACACCTGCTTTCTCAGCAGCTTCAAGCATCTCCCGGCCATCAGCTAAGTTAAGCGCAAGCGGCTTCTCACAGAAAACATGTTTGCCTGCTGCGATTGCAGCAAGTGTGATTTCTTTATGCGCATCGCTTGGTGCATTGATATCAACAAAGTCGATATCTTCGCGAGCAATCATTTTACGCCAATCCGTCTCATAAGATTCCCAGCCGAATTTGTCAGCCGCTTCCTTAACCCCATTCTCATCTCGTCCACAAATCGCCTTCATAACGACGTCTGCTTCCGTATCAAAGAACATTCCTACATCTTTGTAAGCATGGCTATGAGCCTTGCCCATAAATTTGTAGCCTACCATACCCACATTGATTTTCTTTTTGCCTACGCCCACCACATTTCACCCGCACTTTCCTGAAGAATGAGTCCATTAAGGAAGTTAGCAGCTTTGGTGAAGCCTTCGTTTACGCTCATCAAGCCGTCTTCATGCTCAATGCTAATTGTTCCATCGTAGCCAACAAGACGAAGTGTGCTTACAAAATGTTTCCAGAAATCGTCGTCATGACCATACCCAACCGTACGGAATACCCACGAACGATTCAGAATGTCACCATAGTTTTTGTTATCTAGAACGCCGTTAATAGCTGTATTCCGTTTATCAATCTTCGTGTCCTTCGCATGTACATGGTAAATAGATTTGCCAAGAGCTTTAACACACTCAATGGGATCCATACCTTGCCAGAACAAGTGAGAAGGATCGAAGTTAACTCCGATGTTATCTCCCGCTTCTTCACGAAGACGTAATGCCGTTTCTGTATTATATACGAGAAAGCCAGGGTGAGCTTCAATAGCTACTCTCACATTGTGCTTACGCAGGAAAGCAGATTGTTCCTTCCAATAAGGAATGGCGATCTCGTTCCATTGCCATTCTAATACCGTCAAGAATTCAGGCGGCCAAGGGCAGGTTACCCATGAAGGATATGTAGAATTGACTGATTCACCAGGACAGCCCGAGAAAGTAATTACAGTCTCTACGCCGAGCTTCTCAGCCAATTTAACGGTAGCGACGAAATCATCATGATCAGATTTAGCAGTGGCTGCATTCGGATGTAACGGATTACCATGGCAGCTTAATGCACTAATCGTTAGACCGCGAGAGTCAACAGCATCACGAATACGGCTAATAGCTGCGTCATCATTCAATATTTCCTGTGCATTGATATGAGCAGTTCCGGGAAATCCTCCGGTTCCGATTTCAACGGATTGAAGTCCTGCGGCCTTAGCCGTATCCAATGCTTGTTCGAAAGCTTGTTGGCTGAATAGAACTAGAAAAACTCCTGATTTCATTGATTATCCACCAAACCTTTCCTAGATCATCTTAGTTATTAATGGACATAAAATAGATAAAGTATGTACACGCGTTCATTTTATGTCCCTTACTATTTTACAGGAAAATGCATCGAATTACTAACTCCAATTATACGACATCGCCTATTATTATTAATTTTCTCGGTTCTTTGGGCTATAACTAAACAAAGCTTATCGCTTGCCCTTTATTCGCAGATTCATAGACGGCTTCGAGTATTTCTTGTACAACAAGTGCTTGTTTAGCCGTAACAACAGGTTCTCGGTCATGAATAATGGCGTCAATCCATGCCCGTGCCTCTTGCTCTGCTGCATCATCAGGAAGAGGATTTCCGCCGAAATCACCAGACATCTGAATTTCTTGCGTATAAAGGCGACCATGCTCTTCACCATTAACACGTAGACCGTTTTTCATATCCGCTCCTGCTTTAGTTCCGGAGAGAGATACTTTCGCTTCATCAACATCAAGCGTATTAAGCGCCCAGCTCGATTCGAGCCACACGGTAGCCCCGCTCTTCATCGTAATCATGGCAAAGGCAGAATCCTCTACAGTAAATTTCGCAGGATCCCAGCTTCCCCAAAGATTCGCCTGGCTTCCTTGCTCCGCTAGCTTGCGGTAGGAAGTTCCCAGCACTGTCCTGGGCTCGTAGTTATCCATCATCCATAAAGCGAGGTCAAGAGCATGGGTTCCAATATCAATTAGCGGACCGCCACCTTGCTTCTCGAGGTCTAAGAACACACCCCATGTGGGTACAGCACGGCGACGAACTGCATGGGCCTTTGCAAAATATATTTCTCCCAGATCACCGGAACGGCACGCTTGGTGGAGCCAGCGACTATCTGCGCGATATCGATTTTGGTAAGCGATACTAAGCTTTCGGCCTGTTCTTTGGGAGGTTTCAAGCATACGCCGCGCATCCTCTGCCGTTCTAGCCATCGGCTTCTCGCAAAGCACGTGTTTACCTGCTTCCAAAGCAGCTATGGATATTTCGGCGTGGGTGTCATTTGGCGTACACACATGTACAACATGAACATCTTGGTCGCGGAGCAATTCATAAACATCGTGATACACTCTAGCATCGTGCGTGCCAAATCTATTTTTGGCTTCATGTGCTCTATCCGATGCTACATCAAAAAATGCGACAATTTGCGCTTCTGGGATTTTGGCGAGCGAGGGCAAATGCTTCCCCATGGCGATTCCACCGCATCCAATCATACCTACATTTACTTTTGTCAAAACACTTGTCCTCCTTGCGGGTTTTAAGTATTCATTCTACAATTAGTGTAACATAACTTTATATTAATCCCATGCACACAGATGCGAGGATCTTATGCGATTTTGTCATACAAGGGGATGAAGCCGTGCAAGCTATGCGAGAAAAGGTTGAATATGAGAATCCTCTGCTGTCTTTGAAAATATGGCAGGCGACCCGCAACGATCCTGGAGCAGTTAATTGGCATTATCATCCGGAGTGTGAGCTGTTGCTTGTTCAACGTGGACATCTCGAAATTGATCTCAGTGATAAAACCTACATGATGAATGATGGCGATATTGTTATTCTTGGAAATTCTCAGTTGCACCGAGATCGGAGTAAATTGGGATTCCTCGACTATATTGTCCTCCAATTCGATCTGCATACTTTTTTCGATCAAAGTACGATTCCCTATTTGCAGTATTTTAATGAAACAAAAGTACCACTTAGCACCATGAACTATATTTTTCAGGAAAATTTAGAAGCCCGTAATGCTGCAGCGGATTGTATTCGTCAAATTCATCATGAAGCACAGCAAAAAGAGAGCGGTTACGAGCTAGCCGTTAACATGTTAATAAAACAGCTGCTCCTCATTCTCATTCGCAATGACAATCGTGGCTTGTTGTCTGATCAGGACCGCGTTGAACGGATTCGTCTTAAGCCGGTGCTGGACTACGTCGAGACAAAGCTGGATGATCGAATTACTGTTGATGAAGTATGCCAATTGGCCAATATGAGCTATTATTATTTCGTTAAATTTTTCAAGAAAATAATGGGCCTTTCTTTCACAGAGTACGTTAACTTTCGGAAAATAAAAAGAGCCGAGCAGCTATTACTAACTCGAGACATGAGTGTCAGCGAAATTGGAGATCTGATCGGCATGGCTAACATGGCTCACTTCTACAAAATGTTCAAACGCTTCAACGGCTGCTCTCCGAAAGAGTTTCAACGGAAAATGCTCGCTTGGGGTAGGTAGGGTGCTCCCGTTTAAGATGCTACCATTAAAGATGTTACGTTAAAGTTGCAACATTTATGTTCTACCGTCGGCTTTCGGGAGTCATTTACAAATTCCCCTTGTACTTTAACCAATTATGTGATATTTCGACCCCATGTAGAACATTTATATTGGTCGTGAAGCACACGCCGCTCATTCCGGAGATTACCGGGCTGAGCGGCTTTTGTTTTTATTCTATTGAGAGGATGATGAGTTAATGAGTTCGAACAATGTAATTACGATGAACGATGAGTTATTGCATGCTTCGAAAAATGGACCGAGGACAATCGTTTAGCTAGTAAAGGAGAACGTAGAAGGAGACTGTCTAGCGCTTCAAGGCATGCAGAAAAAATGTTTATTCAGCAGGTATGGTGGCCCGCTTTTGGGCATTTTACTAATCTGCATGCGGAATACGAAATCAGAGATTATAAGGATGGCTGGAGATACCTTGACTTTGCTTATATTACTGAAGGTTATAGGATTTGTATCGAGATTGATGGCTACGGCAGCCATTGGCGGGATGTGAATAGATCACAGTTTGCAGATCACTTAATGCGACAAAATCACCTGGTCATTGACCGTTGGCATGTTCTGCGATTTTCGTATGATGATATTTTGGAAAAGCCTCGCGTTTGCCAGCAAATAATCCACCAGCTAATGGGAAAACTAAGTATGACTGACTCTCGGATAAATTTTGACTTAGCACCCATTGAACAATCGATCCTCACCATAGCTGCTTCAATCTCAACACCAATCACACCAAAATACGCCGCAAACCACATTGGCGTTCATCGAACAACTATATTGAGACACATTAAATCGCTAGTTACTAAAGAGCTCTTAATACCTTGTCGTATGGACGTAAAAAGGGTTTGCAGCTACAGAGCCAACAAAGCTATGTTAGCGAGGGTCAAATAGGGGCTGTAGCCGACTGCGGCGCTAAGTTATAGTAGCATTTTGCGACGATAGTGGGAGTTTCGCTCGGTGCCCCTCCTCATCGTTGCATTTTGCGACGATGGTGGGACTTTTTCTCTCTTGCCCTCGCTTATCGTTGCATTTTGCGACGATAGTGGGACTTTTTCTCTCTTGCCCTTCCTCATCGTTGCATTTTGCGACGATGGTGGGACTTTTTCTCTCTTGCCCTTCCTCATCGTTGCATTTTGCAACGATAGCGGAGCTTTTCATCTCTTGCACTCCCTCATCGTTGCATTTTGCAACGATGGTGGGGCTTTTCATTTCTCGCACTTCCTCATCGTTGCATTTTGCGACGATGGTGGGGCTTTTCATCTCTCGCACTTCCTCATCGTTGCATTTTGCGACGATGGTGGGCCACTTTAGAAACAACAAACCTCGCCTAAGCCTAGTGGCTTGACGAGGTTGATTTACGGTGGATGAACAGCTTGTAGCCGACGCCACGGATAGAATCGATTTGCACGGATTGCTGATTTAACTCAAGTTTCTTGCGGAGTGAGCTCACATGTACATCAACTGTTCGTTGGCCACCAATATAGTCGAAACCCCATACGACATTCATCAAATCATCTCGAGTGATGACGATACCTGGGCGTTCAGCTAAATATAGCAGTACCTCGAACTCCTTCGGCCGCAATGTGATCCACTGACCATTTGAGAAAACCTCATATTTGTCCGGAAAAATCTGCAGGTCTCCTATGGCAATGACTTTATCCCCACTACTTGCTTTCGAAGGCTTACTTTCCTCATTTCGAGAGCGCCTTAACACTGCCGATGTCCGAGCCAACAACTCGGCAACTCCGAACGGTTTTGTAATATAATCATCTGCACCAAGCTTTAAGCCTTGTACCACTTCCTCCTCTGCATTTCTTGCAGTGAGAATAATAACTGGTGTTTTGACTCCGTTCTGACGTAGCTTTTGCAGTACCTCGAATCCATTCATACCAGGAAGCATCAAATCAAGAAAAATAATGGCATATTGTTCATGGATTGCTTTATGCAATCCTTCCGCACCGTTCCCGACGACTTCTGTATCATAACCCTCTTGCGAAAGATTATAAGTAACTAGTCGTGCAAGAGTCGGTTCATCTTCGATAATCAGCACTTTGTCCGACATTGGTTCCTCCGGTCCGACAGGTAGTCCTGCCATTTTGACTCTTCATGTTAGTTTTATCATACCATTGTAAAGGCTGCATCATTAAAGTGTTAGCGGAATGTAAAATAGGTAAAGTTAATATTAAGGCTGTAGGAGTGGAAGCTCCAAAATAAACTGTGAACCCACGCCAACCGTGCTTTCCACTCGAATTGTTCCGTGATGCAGCTCTGTCAAATGTTTTACAATGGATAAACCTAAACCTGTTCCCCCTGAGCTGCGCGAACGCGCTTTATCTACTCTATAGAAACGTTCGAATATTCTAGGTATATCCTTTTTCGGAATGCCTATGCCTGTATCTGACACAGTAATTCGGACTAACTCATCTTCCCCATCGTCAGCTACGATAATACTCGCCCGTACCTTGACTTTGCCACCTGCAGGCGTATAGTTGATTCCATTCTGAATCAAGTTCATTAATATCTGTCCTAGACGATCTTCATCAGCTTCTAAGAATAGACCTTCCTCGGTCTGAATGTCCAATGTTATTTCCTTTTTACTAGCTTCTGAGGCAAGTAATTCGGTCATACGATCCAGGAACATTGGCAGATCGATAGGTGAAAACATTAATGGTGAACGGCGCGACTCAATCTTCGATAATTCTAATATATCTCCAATTAGTCGGTTCAGGCGATCACTCTCGTCTTGGATAATCGTCAGAAAGGAGGTTGCCGTTTCAGGATCATTCATCGCACCAGCCAATAATGTTTCTGCGAAACCTTTGACAGCAGCTACAGGTGTTTTTAACTCATGCGACACGTTAGCGACAAATTCGCTACGCATGCGCTCCAGCCGTCGAATAGCTGAAACATCCTGAAGCACGAGAAGAAGTCCAGGTTCTTCATCTCCGTTCATCGTCATTGGGACAATATTAATTTCAAGCAATCGCTCCTCAGGAAAATAAACCGTTAGCTCTTCATGAATAGACAGAGGATTTTCTAATCCTGAACGAATGAGACCGACCAGCTCAAAATGCTGACGGATTTCCGTGTAGCTACGTCCGACGCGTTCACGTACGGAGCTTCCTAGCAATAACTCTGCCTCATGATTGTACAATGTAATCCGGCCATCGTGGGCGATCATCACAACACCGTTTATCATATTGTCTACTACACTTTGCAGACGTGTACCATTTTGCCTAATTTCATCTAGCTGCCCCTGAAGACTCCCAGCCATCGCATTAAGCGCTCTAGCTAGCTCGCCTACTTCATCTCTTCCGCCTTCCGGTACGCGAATGGCATAATCCATGCCAGCCATCCTTATTGCTGCGGATGTCATACGTTCTAACGGTCGAGTAACACTAAGAGCAACTCGATAGCTTATTATCGCTGCAAGTGCGAAAAGCAGGAATAAGCCAAATACTAAAGCAAGCCACATGTTGTTTAAGCTACGTTCGACATCTCCCAAGCTCATGGCCAAACGAATTATGCCCTTGTTAGCAGTACCCTGGTCATCATGAACCGTAATTGCAACATACATCATCTTCCGATTTAAGGTTTCACTCTTTCGGACGCTGCTTCCTGTTCCTGATTTGAGTGCTTGCTGCACTTCCGAGCGATTGAGATGATTATCCATCGTCGACAGCTCATGATCCGAATCTCCCATAACTTTTCCGTCAAGACGAATATAAGTTACGCGCATCCCAGCAATTTCCTTAAACCGCTTGGCCTCATGCTGCAAATACAAGCTTTGTTCGGCTGAATTCTCCATCGCAGGCCAAGGAGCGGCAGCGTTAAGAACGTGCAGCTCCCGAATCATATGATCCCGCAAAGCCGCTTGATGGTTCCTCTGATAAGAGTTACCCATTAACAGCCCGGCTGCCAGGACAGAAAATCCAATCATGATGACAAATAGTCCGGTTAACTTCAAGCGAAATTTAGACATGAACAGACAATAGCTCCTTTAACATACGTATGGCTCTTTAAACAAATACTGGTTCTTTAAACTGCGCTAGCTTAGCTTTAGAATCCTTATCCACATCGGCATGCAGACTATTTCCGTGAGAGTCCATTGTAACAATGGCAGCAAAGCCTTCTACTTGCAAATGCCACATTGCTTCAGGAATACCGAATTCCATAAAGTCGACTCCATTAACCTTCTTAATGCATTCCGCATAATATTGAGCTGCTCCACCGACCGCATTCAAATACACGCCGCCATGCTCTTGTAATGCTGCCAATGTTTTAGGTCCCATCCCGCCTTTACCGATGACCGCGCGAAGTCCGAACTTTTTCATAATATCGCCCTGGTAAGGCTCCTCGCGAATGCTTGTCGTCGGACCTGCACCCTTAACATGCCAGCCTGAATCATCCTTAAGCATAACTGGGCCGCAGTGGTAAATAACGCCGCCATTCAGGTCAATTGGAGCATCATGATCCATCAGGTGCTTGTGCAAAGCATCACGCCCCGTATGCATTTCCCCATTCAGAATAACAACATCGCCAACCTTAAGGCTGCGTACGTCTTCCTCTGATAATGGCATTTGCAAAACGATTTCCTTAGGCTTTGATACTTCTACTGAAGCTTCCTCTGCCGGTTCTACCATTTTCACAGCATTGCCGCCTTCGTAAACCCAGCTTTTAATCTCATGCGTGTTACCATCTAATACGACTCCTTGACGACGGTACGCCCAACAATTGTAGGCAACAGAAACGAAGAAGCTTGCTGGTAACCGGTTATTTACCCCAACCTTACAGCCAAGCAAAGTAACATTACCGCCGAAGCCCATCGTACCTATACCAAGCTGGTTAGCCTTGTCCAAAATATATTCTTCCAATTGCTGAAGCTCCGGAATCGGATTCGTATCCTCAATCTCGCGGAATAATTGCTGTTTAGCTAGCTCATAGCCCGTTGTCCGGTCCCCACCGATACCAACACCTATAAATCCTGCGCTACAGCCTTGTCCTTGCGCTTGATATACGGCATGCAGCACACATTTGCGGATACCATCTAGATCGCGACCAGCTTTGCCTAAGCCTTCAATTTCACAGGGCAAACTATATTGAATGTTTTTATTTTCGCAGCCGCCGCCTTTAAGAATAAGACGAACATCTACGTCATCGCGCTCCCACTGCTCGAAATGGATAACCGGAGTGCCTGGTCCAAGGTTATCTCCTGTGTTTGATCCGGTTAAAGAATCCACAGAATTCGTGCGAAGCTTCCCATCCTTCGTCGCTCTTGCAATTGCATTTCTAATTTCTTGTTTCATAATAATCTGATTAGCACCGACAGGGGTATGTACGACAAAAGTCGGCATACCGGTATCTTGGCAAATGGGGGAAACATTATTTTCCGCCATCTCAATATTTTGAGCAATTGTCGTCAAAGACAATCCTGCGCGCGTCGCGCGGTCTTCCGCCTCACGGGCTGCTGCAATGGTACGGCGAACGTCCGCCGGAAGGTTAGTTGAGGTTTCCACAATAAGCTGGTACATGCTTTGTTCGAATGAAGTAGACATGATAAGTGCAATTTCCCCTCTCTGTTCGTTAATCCTTATCCATTATATAATAGCATACAGAGAAGCAATCGGATAAAAGGAGTCAACTTAATGGCAAATCATTTTTTAGCTTATTTGTACAGGCTGCAATACATTGAACGTTGGAGTCTCATGAGAAACACTTCTTCGGAAAATGTTGCGGAGCACTCCTATCATGTAGCACTAATTGCCCATACTTTGGGTAGTATTGCTCGGGAAATATTCCATCGGGATATTAATCCGGACGAGGCTGTGACTTACGCTTTATTTCATGATGCCACAGAAGTGTTTACGGGAGATATTCCGACACCCGTAAAACATCATAATCCACGAATTTTATCAAATTTTCGCGAGATTGAAGCATTAGCCGCCGAACGTCTGCTTGCAACCGTTCCTCCTGAGCTTGAAGAAACTTACCGCCCCTTGCTCGTAGGCAAGCCTGCTAACCCTGAAATGGAGAAGCTACTTAAAGCGGCAGATCTATTGGACGCCTACCTAAAATGCATTAGCGAAATGTCAGCAGGCAATCGAGAGTTCGCATCCGCTCGCAGGCAAAGTGAAGAAAAGCTAAGAAAGCTGGATATGCCAGAGGTCGAATGGTTTTTGACACACCTAGCGCCCAGCTTCGAGAGAACTATAGACGAGTTATCTGAGGATGAACAGCAGGTAGACAAATAGAGAAGCTATGAGTAAAGTAACGCAACTGGGCATCTCCCCTTGCGCATACGTCACTTCAGTAAGCGCAAAGGGGACTGGGTGTCCTTTAGTAGAACACTAGCAGTTCATGAGGGCACACCGTATATCCAACTTGTTTCGGTATGCCTTCATGCGTACGTCATTGCCTTTGAACGCGCGTCTCTTGAATATCCTTCCCCTGCTCATCTTACCAAAATTCGCTATGCCATCTCTATACCCAACCATCCTGCGAATAAAACCTTCGCTTGCTCTTAACTAACATCTGCTTTCTTCTCCGAGGATCGCCCCGCCATTGTCGCAAATTACTACTTTAAGCTTCTTTTATTCGAGGATTGCCCCGCCATTGTCGCAAATTGCTACTTTGAGCTTCGCTTATCCGAGGATCGCCCCGCCATTGTCGCAAATTGCTACTTTCAGCTTCGCTTATTCGAAGATCGCCCCGTTATTGTCGCAAAATGTGACTTTAAACTCACATGCTCCACTGACTGTACCCTTATCGATCATGCGCTCTTAACTAACCTCTGCCCTTGGTGTCAGTCTCCGGAATGGGGGGGGGGGACCTAAGTGTACAATTTTTTAGGGTAAACAGTCTGGGCAAAGCATAATTAGTTGGCGATATACGGTTTTTCGAAAGGGTTAGCAAGGATTCGAAGATGTTTCGATTCATCGAGCAACTAGTCCGAAAGGCATGATTAATTGGAGGTTTACGGTGTTTCGAAAGGGTTAGCGAGGATGCGAAGCTGTATCAATTTTCGAGCAACTAGTCTGGAAAATGCATAATGAAAACAACCCCAGCCCCCACTGCTTTAATGAAGGTGGGCTGAAGGTTGTTTGCGTTCATAATTGGGAGTAGAACTTAACCCCCAGCTACTCCAAATTCGTTAGCGCTTCCTTCTGAAGGCGAGAAGCATGATAACTAAACCCACAAGAGAGACGGCTCCAATAATTGGTACTATATAATAGCCCTTCGGCATTTCACTTGTACCCTGCGTAGCACTTTCGTTCTCTACACCGCTTGCTTGAGCCAATTCGCCAGAATTTCCTATGCCGGCAGATTTTCCAGTTTCTACAGACTCTGCAATGCCTATATTTGCCGTAGTTTTAATTGGGTCATATCCTGTGCCGAGTTCTGTAATATCCTCATCCGCCGACTCGAGCAGCTTGGTTCTTTCACACATACCCGTTTCAAGCTTGTCAGCATTCCCGTATGCATATACAACATACTCAGCCCCCAAAGCGAACCCTGTATATCCGCAGCTTGCACCACTAACAGCTGTGTTCACGACAGTTTTATTCTCAATCTGTCCCTTCCACACTGTCTGTACCTCAAAAGTAACCTTAACCGGATCTGCACTAGACATGATTTCCTTCTGTTCAGGATTTTCCATATTGATGACCTTCCCAGAAAAAATAGCCGTCTTCCTAGCCATCTCATCACTGACAGAGGCAGGCATAGCACAGGAGCAAGCATAGGCTTGTTCAGGCTTAAGTACAATCCCAGCGCTTACTAAGACTATGCTACATAGAATCAGTAACGTTATACGTTTTAGCAATTCAATCACCTCATCATATTAACGTCCCGTCGCTCCAAATTGTTCCACCAATTACAATTTTCTCGGGACAATGAACATTGTACTTCTAGAAACATCCAAGTAAAACGGCTTTGCCGTCCTTAGGACGGCTATACACGTTTGTATCGAGCTATCAGATGAGTATATAGACATAGAACCTTATACTTTCTGATAGTCGAAAAAAAGCCTCGCCCACAAGAACGGTGAGCGAAGCTTATGTACACTTCACATAAATAATTATTTATAGTATGGGTTTTTCATAAACCAAATTACGACTATGAACAATACAAAAGTAATAGCACTAAGTGTCCGAACTCTGGAAATGGACGCGCTTGCACTTTCCCCGCTAAGGGAAGCAGCTACAATCCTTTTGAGAGGAGCTTGCAGAATTCCTGAGAAGGCTCCCATTGCAACGAACAATACAATGACTACTACCATCCAAGCAACTGTGTATTTCGCACCGCCTGGTGCATTTGAGATCAAATATCCTCCGGTAACTAGCTGAACGACCAATGCATACTGTCCAATTCTTCCAGCTGAAATTAATCCGCTAGCTAAGCCTTCTTGAGCCGTACCAGAAAGCTGCTTAAATTTCCCTACGATAAACGGCAAGATCGCATACACTCCCATACCTACTGCACCCAATACGTGCAAAAACACCATAACCGTGTACATTTGACGTTCCCTCCAATAATAAAACAAACTAAGACAATTCTCAGTATACACAATATAGAGGGTGAACAAAACCTAACTCACACATTCAACATAAATCCTTCACCTTTTGTACGCAAAAAGAGAGCCCTAAGGCCCTCTCAGTGTATTTATTGATGAAAATTATGCATTTTCTACGATTTGGATAACGCTGCGTACGGATTGTGCGGATTTCTCAAGTGCGGTTTTCTCTTCATCTGTTAGGTCCAATTCAATAACCTTCTCGATTCCGTCGCCGCCTAAGATCGCTAGCACACCCATAAACAGGTCATTATAGCCATACTCTCCTTGCAGAAGAGCGATAACCGGCAGAATGCGTTTCTTGTCTTTAAGAATCGCTTCTGTCATTTGTACAAGGGAAGCAGCAGGAGCATAGTACGCACTGCCGTTACCAAGCAGGTTAACGATTTCTCCGCCGCCAACGCGAGTACGCTGAACGATCGCATCAATACGCTCTTTAGGAAGAAGCTTCTCAACCGGAATGCCGCCAATTGAAGTATAACGAACGAGAGGAACCATATCGTCGCCATGTCCACCCATTACAACGCTACGAACATCTTCTACGGACACGTTAAGTTCTTGAGCTAGGAACGTATTGTAACGAGCCGTGTCAAGAACACCGGATTGTCCGATTACACGATTTTTCGGGAAGCCTAGTGCTTTATTAGCCACATAAGTCATCGCATCAACCGGGTTAGATAGAATGATTACGTAAGCGTTCGGGCTAGTTGCTTTGATATTCTCGCATACCGATCTAACGATACCCGCATTTGTGTTCACGAGATCATCGCGACTCATGCCCGGTTTACGCGCAATTCCTGCAGTGATGATTACAACATCCGAATTGGCGGAATCCTCATAGTTGGAAGTCCCAACAATATTAGAATCAATGCCTTGAACTGGTGTTGATTCCATCAAATCCAGCGCTTTACCTTTAGTCGGGTTTTCCAATTGCGGAATATCTAGAAGAACAACGTCTCCCAATTCCTTCTGTGCCAGCATTAGCGCAGTCGTGGCGCCAGTAAAACCAGCGCCTACAACTGTAATTTTCGCACGTTTGATTGCCACTTTGTATATCCTCCTTTGATACTTAGCACTATGCTATGTGCAATGGAGCGAGTGTATGAATTGTGCTTTACTGGCATTGAGCTTTAGAAATGTTTAATAATTTCGTCTGCAAATGCCGAGCATTTTACTTCTGTTGCGCCTTCCATCAAACGAGCGAAATCGTAAGTTACGACTTTGCTATTGATTGAAGATTCCAAGCCTTTGTAGATCAAATCAGCAGCTTCCAACCAGCCAAGATGCTCAAGCATCATAACACCGGAAAGGATAACCGAGCCTGGGTTTACAACGTCTTTGTCCGCGTACTTAGGAGCAGTACCATGAGTCGCTTCAAAGATAGCATGTCCAGTTAAGTAGTTAATATTAGCACCTGGAGCGATACCAATTCCACCAACTTGAGCAGCCAATGCATCAGACAGATAATCACCATTCAGATTAAGAGTAGCGATAACGTCAAAGTCAGTTGGACGAGTAAGAACTTGTTGCAATGCGATATCAGCAATAGCATCCTTGATTAGAATTCTGCCGGAATCAAGAGCTGCCTTCTGAGCCGCGTTAGCTGCTTCTTCGCCCTTCTCTTCTTTCACACGATCATATTCAGACCAAGTGTACACTTTGTCGCCGAATTCAGCTTCAGCCACTTCGTAGCCCCAGTTTTTGAACGCGCCCTCTGTGTACTTCATGATGTTGCCTTTATGAACTAGAGTAACGGATTTACGTCCGTGTTTGATTGCATATTCGATAGCAGCGCGAACTAGACGCTTGGAGCCATCTTCAGAAACTGGCTTGATACCAAGACCGGAAGTTTCTGGGAAACGGATTTTGTTAACGCCCATTTCGTTTTGTAGGAATTCAAGCAATTTCTTAACTTGCTCTGTACCGGATTGATACTCAATACCAGCATAGATGTCTTCTGTATTTTCACGGAAAATAACCATGTCAACAAGCTCTGGACGTTTAACAGGAGAAGGTACTCCGTCGAAATAACGCACAGGACGCAAGCATACATAAAGATCCAGCTCTTGACGAAGAGCTACGTTCAAAGAACGGATACCGCCGCCGATTGGCGTCGTCAATGGTCCTTTGATTGCGATAATCATCTCACGAATAGCAGTCAATGTATCAGCAGGCAACCATTCGCCGTAAGCGTTAAATGCTTTCTCGCCAGCGAATACTTCGTACCAAGCGATTTGTTTCTCGCCTTTATAAGCTTTCTCTACAGCTGCGTCAAGCACGCGCTTAGAAGCTTTCCAGATGTCGCGGCCAGTGCCGTCGCCTTCGATAAAAGGAATGATCGGGTTGTTAGGAACGTTCAGGACACCATTTACTACTGTAATTTTTTCACCGGATGTTGGGGCTGCAAATTTTTCGAGTTTCATATTCATTTCTCCTCCTGATTTTCACATATATTCTCACAAAGAACCGGCTGCTTAACCCCCTCATCATAACATGGAGGTAAAACCGGCCGGCAACAACATGTCATTTAGCCACGCTCACCGATAGCTACATAATGCTGATTGACCGGACCAACGTACTCGGCACGCGGACGAATCAAGCGGTTATCTTCATATTGCTCTAGGATATGAGCTGACCAGCCGGAAACACGGCTGATTGCAAAAATTGGTGTGAATAAATCGCGCGGAATACCGAGCATTGTATAACAAGAAGCAGAATAGAAGTCTACGTTCGGCTTCAATCCTTTTTGGCTTGTTATGAGATCCTCAATCTTTATGGACATTTCATAAAGCGTCATATCACCTTTAAGCTCACCTAGCTGACGAGACATTTGCATAAGGTGCTTGGCACGTGGGTCACCATTCTTATATACACGATGACCGAAGCCCATTACCTTTTCCTTGTTGTTCAGCTTGTTCTGAATGTAAGGCTCTACATTCACCAAGGAGCCAATCTCATCCAACATAACCATAACGGCTTCATTGGCACCACCGTGCAATGGGCCTTTCAGTGCTCCGATAGCCGATGTTACACCGGAATAAATATCGGACAATGTAGCAACCGTTACACGTGCAGCGAACGTTGAAGCATTCAGCTCGTGATCCGCATGCAGAACGAGTGCTTTGTCCATCGCTTCAATAGCAACCTGAGCAGGCTCTTCACCAGTCAGCATATATAAGAAGTTATGCGCGATTCCTACGCCTTGCTTTGGAGCGATTGGCTCCTTGCCTTCACGGATGCGAGCGTAAGCTGCCACTACTGTAGGCAACTGTGCTTGCAGCTTGATGGCTTTGCGAAGGTTTGCTTCTTTGCTCATGTCATTGGCTTCACTATCATAAAGAGCAAGGCTGGATACTACGGTACGTAGAGCAGCCATTGAGTTGCTTGCTTTAGGATACAAACGTAAGCCTTCAATAACCTCTGTTGGAACTGTCGCAAATTGGCCCAGCTCTGCAATAAGCCCGTCCAACTCATCTTGAGTAGGTAGCTTACCATGCCACAGCAAGTATACAACCTCTTCGAACGAAGCCTGCTCTGCTAATTCATCGATGTTAATGCCTTGATACGTCAATACGCCGTCAATGATCGAGCTTATAGACGACTTCGCCGCTACAATTCCTTCAAGGCCTTTAGTTGCTGTCATATTTTCTCTCTCCTTTGTCCACAAAATTCAGACCAATCGGCTTGTCTAATGAATAGCCGAATGACGCCAAGATACGCCTGCGCTAGAGCAAGAAGCTCTCTCGGCTCAATAATCAACGCAAACCATGAATAACTTAACATTTTTTGACCTTTTTTAATGATAATCGATTTTTACGGGGAATGGAACTGATTCAGACATTAAAATGTTTTATCGGCATCATAACCATTCGTTCTTGCGCGTTCATGTAACATTAATCATTTGCTTGAAGCTCCTAAACATTCTGCTTATTGATTTGTGATACAATATAGTGATACGAAATGCACGCACGGTTGGAGGTCAGAGACATGAATACAAATAAAGTAACAGGGATTATAGATATTGGATCCAATACCGTCCGCCTATCCGTTTATCAATTAACGAGTAATGGCGCTTATCGTGTTCTTGATCAAGGTCGTTGGCCTGCACGCCTGAGTCAACGCATGGCTCCCGACGGAACATTGCCTGTCGAAGTCGTTGACGAGCTTGCTGAGGTGCTCCGGTACTTTAGTCGGATTTGTTCTAAGCATGGAGCAGACAAAATTCGTGCTGTTGCAACGGCAGCCATTCGACAAGCAGCAAATAGAGACACTGTCATTCAGCGTTTATTTGCCGCTACTGGTCTGTCTATAGAGATTTTGACAGGCGAGGATGAAGCAAGAATTGGGAGCCGGGCAATGCTGAACAGTCTAAGCCTTGCCGATTGCTTTGTCGTTGATATTGGAGGTGGCAGTACAGAAATCACTTTGATTAAAAATCGCAAAGTGGTCCATGCCGTATCCTTTCCCATTGGTTGTGTAAACACTTCTGTTCGGTACTCACTTGGAGAAGAACCCGTTTCTCAGTCTGTTTTATCGAATATTCAAGCTGATGTACGAAAATTGATAAGCAAAGAAAAATGGATTTCCAGTCACCCTAATCTCCCTCTAATTGGTCTAGGCGGTACCGTTCGTGCGCTTGCTAAGCTTCATCAGCGTGAATCTAATTATCCTTTCCCATATTTGCATGGATATGAGCTCAACAATCCCGATCTACCTTCGACGCTAGGAAGCTTGTCTATTCTGAATGTTGAGCAAAGACGTAAGCTCCCAGGGTTGTCCAAGGACCGTGGAGATGTTATCGTCCCTGGTCTAGCCATATTACTTGGAGTCGTTCAACAGGCCGAGACATCCCGTCTTGTCGTCTGTGGAGCTGGTTTACGAGACGGTCTGTTCCAAGAGACCTGCCTTCTTAATCATGAAACGGATTCTGAAGATTATGTATTAGAGGAAAGCATTCGCAATCTGAACGCTTTATACCCAGTAGCCCCAGAAGGGCATCTGAACCAAGTACGCAAATTAGCATTAACTCTATACGACAACTTATCTCCCCATACGGTCATGCCCGCTTATTCACGGCGCATACTTGAAACTGCTTCGCGCTTGTTCCGGATTGGGGCTGTTATCGATTACAACGAAAGTGCCGACCACACCTTCTATATGCTACTCCATACAATTTGGAATGGCTTGTCCCATCGGGAAATGCTACTGACGGCTGCCATCGCTTCTTATCGGGGCGCTAATCCGCTTAGACGTAAGCTTGCACCTTATCGATTAATGCTTGAGGACGGGGACTTAGAAGCAATTGCTAAGCTCGGCTCTCTGCTTCAGCTTGCCGTCGCTCTTGATCGAAGCGAATCCCAGGCTATTACGTCTCTTGAGCTAGCTATTAAGGGGAAAACCCTTCACTTGATCGCTCACGCCGACCACCCACTCCCAGTAGAGCATATGGAAGTTGAAACCTATGCTAGGGAAATCAAAAAAAATTGGGGAATTACTCCTATGTTAACGGTTCACATAGGATAATTCCCCTTCGTTCCTTACTCTATAGCACTGGCAATCGACTTCCACAATGGAATATCCGCAGCTTCGAACTGGCTGCGAAGAGGTGCGTGCGGGCTTGTCACTCGCACGTAGCTCCCTGACGACTGTAGCTCCCTCGCCTTGACGTTATCCTGCAAGTTCATTTGTAGCAAATTCATCAGCATCTGACGAGGACCTGGATCTTTTACCGGGCACATTAGCTCCACCCTGCGACTTAAATTCCGCGTCATCCAATCCGCACTGGAGATAAACAATTCTTCTTCCCCACCGCCTCCTACAGCCAATATTCTCGCATGCTCTAGAAAACGGTCTACAATGCTAATGACCCGGATATTATCGCTTAAACCGATTACTCCTGGTCTCAAGCAACATACTCCACGCACGATTAAATCGATTTTCACCCCTGCCTGAGAGGCTTCATAAAGCTTGTCTATCATTGACTGGTTTGACAAGGAGTTCATCTTCGCAATGATTTTTGCTGGTCGACCAGCTATGGCATGCTCTATTTCCCGATCGATCAGTTCAAAGAGCTTAGGCTTCAAACCAATCGGGGCCACTGCGAAGGAAGACCATTGATGAGGAGTAGAATACCCCGTCATCTCATTAAACAAAGCCGTCGCGTCAGCTCCAATATCCGGATGGCTTGTGAACAACCCTACGTCCGTATATAATTTAGCCGTATTTTCGTTATAATTCCCCGTCCCTACATGGACGTATCTTCGCAGTGTATCGGCTTCTCTTCGAACGACTAACGTAATTTTTGCATGTGTCTTCAAACCAACCAAGCCGTATACAACATGGCAGCCTGCCTTCTCAAGCTGGCGAGCCCAAGCAATGTTGCGCGCTTCATCAAATCTCGCCTTAATCTCTACAACTACGGTTACCTGCTTGCCTGACTCCGCCGCGCTCGCCAAAGCTTGAACAAGCACTGAATTAACACTAACTCTATAGAGCGTCATCTTAATAGCCAACACGTCTACATCTGCTGCGGCCTCTAATATGAAGTCATTAACAACTTCGAAGGATTCGTACGGATGATATACCAAGACGTCTTTCTCACGGAGAACAGATAGCATATCCTCTGCTTCCTCAAACTCGTCTGGGTAGATTGGGTCAACCTTTGAGTATCTGAGATGATCGTAGTTAGGAAGCATGGAGACGAATTTCGAAAGGAATGCGAGATCGAGCGGTCCATCGATTTCATCGAATACTACGTCTTCCATCTCCAGCTCGTCTTGCAGAAGCTCCATCGCATGAGGATGTATCCCTTTTTCTACTTCAAGCCTTACAGGTAGCCCACGGCGACGACGACGCAGCTCCTTCTCAATTTCCTGCAGTAAATCCTCTGAGCCTTCTTCGTTAAGCGTTAAATCTGAATTACGTGTAACGCGGAACGCATGAACAGCTTCGACCGTGTAGCCACTAAATAATAAACCGATATGTTCCTTAATGAGATCCTCCAGCAACAAATAAGTAAATTTACGGCTGCCTTTGCGACCCGGAACTAATACTGTACGAGTCAAAATTGTAGGTACTTGAACGATTGCACAGAATGATCTTGAGTCACTGTCATTCCTCAAATCGTCCTGTTGCAGAACAACTGCTAAATAGAGCCCTTTGCTATGCAAAAGTGGAAAAGGACGACTTTGGTCAACAGCCATTGGCGTTAATACAGGATAAATGATCTGTTGAAAATATTTAGTCATTAATGTTTTCTGTTCTTCATTCAGATCACGGAAGGTAGATAGCATGACACCTTCCTTGCCAAGTATGCGAATAAGCTCACGGTAGGAACGGTATTGCTCTCGAACCATCCGGGTCGTGCGTTTCATCAATCGTTTAATTAGTCCTTGTGGGGTATAGCCAGTAAAATCTGTTTTTGTATATCCTGCTCTGCTTTGTGCTTGTAATCCTGCGACCCTTACACTCATAAATTCGTCTAAGTTACTTTGCACGATGGATAGAAATTGAAACCGTTCAAGTAGAGGCGTTCCTGGATCCTCTGCTTCCTCAAGCACACGCCTATTAAACTCCAGCCAGCTTAAATCCCGATTAATGTAATTTTTAGCGCTAGTCACTTTGCTTCCCCCTGTTCATTATGTAAGCGACTACTGAATGCTTAAGTACTCTTGTTCTCTTATATTATGTTGTTCAATTGTAAAGCCAACGTTAACTTTTCGTTAACTGTAGGTTAAATGACACTTTCTTGGCAAAATAAAGAAAACAAGACGCTTGAATCGGAGCAAGGCAGCCTATTTTCTTAGCCATGATTCCATAAATAAATAGTAAATATTATTTATCTACGATTAGAACCTCCGTAAATTGTGAATCGGCCACTACGTATTGTACGTTCTAATAAACGATAGAGAAATAAATGGTAAATGGGTCTTGTAAGTGGGAACAGCATGGTCAACCCAATAAGATCCGAGAGAAAGCCAGGAATAATGAGCAGAATACCTCCCGCTAATACGCATAGTCCTTCTAACAAGCTATGCCCCGGCGCTTGACCGGATTGCATTTGTCTTTGCGCTTGCTGCCATACTCTTCTGCCTTCGACTTGAATAAGCCAGCCGCCTAGAAACCCTGTGGCTACAATAAGAAAGAAGGTCGCCCATCCCCCTATCCATTGGGTCATCATTATGATGCCCCACAGCTCCAAAAGAGCAAAGATGAAAAAAATGGCTAATAGCTTTCTTTGCATCCTCTATTCCCCCTTCACTTTCGTCAGATCGAAGTAGCCAGCCCTGCAAGCTGTATCATCTTATCATACCAGTCTGGAGCCTCTCTTGCGAAGCGAACCGGTCTCCACTCCCGATTGACCCACACGTGCTTCGTACCTCCACGGACTAACAACGTACCTGGTGGCGCATCGCCTTCATAGCTTTCCCCCAGACTGCCCGTTAAGTTACCACTTAGCACCCTTGATTCAAAACGAACGCGGATACTCGTTATTTCTGCAGCTCGTGTCGCTACCGTAACCCAATCATCATAGAGCGCAGGCTGCTTGAACGAAGCTTCCACATCCGTAACAGGCAGCAATAAGCCCTTTGCTTCCATCTCTTTATAGTTTATTCCGGCTTGACGCACCCATTCCGTCCTGCCTATTTCGAACCAGTTCAAATAATTAGCATGATAAACGACACCCATCTGATCGGTTTCCTGATATCTTACTCGCAAAGGGTGTAGCAACCATTTGGCCATCCGTTTACCACCTCTTTCCAATTAGATACAAAAATCCCCCACAGCAGCGCTGCGGGGAATCCTAACTTATCGCAAAACTAGCTTACTACATAACCTTAGCTTGACCGGAGTAAATAACGCCATGCTCAGCATAAAGCGTTACTTCCATTCCATCGCTTAGCAGCTTAGTCGCATCATTAACACCTACGATAACTGGAATACCTAGGTTAAGACCTACAACAGCTGCGTGACATGTAATTCCGCCACATTCCGTAATAACTGCAGCAGCTTTTTCGAAAGCAGGCATATATTCCTTGTCCGTTGAAGGAGCAACTAGAATAGCTCCCTGTGTCATATTGCGAATCGCTTCTTCAGGAGAATTGGCGATAACAACTTTACCTGTTGCGCTCTGCGAGCCAATACCTTGGCCCTGAGCAATTAATTCACCAACATTGTGAATTTTGATTAGGTTTGTCGTACCGGAGCGACCTACTGGAACACCTGCAGTAATGATGATTGTATCACCAAGACGAACAAGATCAGTTTCCAAGGCACCTTTAACAGCGATTTCGAACATTTCATCTGTCGTTTTTGCAGTAACACCCTTAACAGGGATAACACCCCATACAAGCTGTAGGCGACGCAATACTTGATCAACAGGTGTAACAGCAATAATATTTGATTTCGGCTTATACTTGGAAATCATACGTGCAGTATAACCGCTCTCTGTGGAAGTTACGATAGCTTTCGCGTCTAGATCTAATGCCGAGTTGGCAACAGCTTGACTGATCGCTTCCGTTACAGAAGTTTGCTGAGCGTTTGCTTGCTTCGTGAAAATTTCACGATAGTGCAGAGCGGACTCAGCACGTTCTGCAATTCGGGACATTGTCAGAACCGCTTCTTCTGGGTATCTACCAGCAGCCGTTTCACCGGAAAGCATAATCGCATCTGTACCGTCGAAAATCGCGTTCGCGACATCTGATGCTTCTGCACGGGTAGGGCGTGGATTGCGTTGCATGGAATCGAGCATTTGAGTAGCTGTAATTACCGGCTTACCTGCACGATTACATTTCTCGATCATTTGTTTCTGAACTAGTGGCACCTCTTCGGCTGGAATTTCCACGCCCAAATCTCCACGAGCAACCATAAGTCCATCAGAAACTTCAAGTATTTCATCAAGATTGTCAACGCCTTGTTGATTCTCGATTTTGGAGATGATGTGGATATGCCGTGCATCATGACGCTCAAGCAGCTCACGAATTTCAAGAACATCGCTTGCGCGGCGAACGAAGGAAGCTGCTATGAAATCTACACCAACCTCGATACCGAATTTGATGTCGCTAATATCTTTTTCTGTAAGTCCCGGCATGGAGATATCTACTCCTGGAACATTTACACCTTTTTTGCTCTTAATTTGACCGCTGTTAACGATTTGGCACTTGATTTCCGTACCTTGAATATCAATAACAGTCATTCCGATCAAACCATCGTCAATAAGAATTGTGGAGCCTACGTGTACGTCGCTAGGCAATTCCTTATACGTAATCGGAACACGGTTGATATCGCCTAAGATTTCTTCGGTTGTCAAAGTAATAAATTCACCTTGAACAAGCTCGATTGGCTCTTCCTTCAGCTTGCCTAGACGAATTTCCGGACCTTTGGTATCGAGTAGAATCGCTACCGTTTTGTTCAATTCTTGGCTAGCCTGACGAATTGTTTTGATGCGGTTGCCGTGCTCTTCAAAGTCACCGTGCGAGAAGTTGAGACGTGCTACGTTCATACCAGCTGTAATCAACTTTTTCGTGTTTTCCAGTGATTCGCTGGAAGGACCAATCGTACAGACGATTTTTGTTTTACGCATGATTTCTTTTCCTCCGTTTATCTATCCATGTTCGCATCTATATAGAGCTATTCAAGCTCTGCGGTACCGAAATGTCCGATTTTACGGAACTTCTGATACCGGTCTTCCCTCAATTGATCTGGCGTTAACTGCTGAAGCTCCTGCAGATGCCGCCATATTGCTTCCTTAATTGATTCTGCTTGCATAGCTTTATCGCGATGAGCTCCACCTTGTGGCTCAGGAATAATATCTTCAATAACTCCAAATTCAAGTAAATCCTTTGAAGTGATCTTCATCGCTTCGGCAGCTTGGTCCGCTTTCGAAGCATCCTTCCACAAAATAGACGCTGCTCCATTCGGAGAGATTACAGAATAAATCGCATTCTCCAGCATGAGCACCCGATTACCAACACCTAACCCTAGAGCACCACCGCTACCACCCTCTCCGATAACAACGCATATAATCGGAACACCGAATAGCGCCATTTCCCGGAGATTACGTGCGATTGCTTCCGATTGTCCACGTGCTTCAGCGGTATCGCCAGGATAAGCACCCTTAGTGTCTATGAAAGTAATAATCGGACGTCCGAATTTGTTCGCTTGCTGCATGAACCGAAGCGCCTTGCGGAAGCCTTCTGGATGGGGACTGCCGAAGAAACGTTGAATATTGTCCTTCGTGTCCTTACCCCGCTGATGTCCAACTACCGTAACTGGAATACCGTTAAGCTTAGCAAGCCCACCAACAATGGCCATATCATCAGCAAACAAACGATCTCCATGAAGTTCAATAAAATCGGTAAAAACCGTATTTATGTAATCAAGGGAGGTTGGACGCTGATGATGGCGAGCCATATGCATAATCTGAGCTGCAGTCATATTGGAATAGGTTTCTACTTCCAGCTGCTTGTAACGCTCTTCAAGCCTTCCAATCTCATCGGTAAAATCTATTTCCTTCTCGGCACCGAAATGCTTGAGTTCGTCGATCTTCTTACGCAATTCCGCGAGCGGCCTCTCAAAGGGCAGTTCACTTGACATCGGCCGGCTCTCCTTTCCCCGCATGCATGTCGAGCAGCTTCGTCAACAGCGATTTCATTTCCTTACGATGGACGACTTTATCAAGCTGACCATGCTTAAGGTTGAATTCCGCCGTTTGAAAATTATCAGGGAGCTTCTGGCGGATGGTCTGCTCGATAACAATACGACCTGCAAATCCAACGATTGCTCCAGGCTCAGCCAGAATAATATCTCCAAGGCTAGCGAAGCTCGCAGATACACCACCTAGGGTAGGATCTGTAAAGATAGAAATGAACAAGCCGCCCTGCTCATGGAACTTAGCAAGCGCCGCACTAGTCTTAGCCATCTGCATCAAACTCAAAATACTCTCTTGCATTCTCGCCCCACCAGAGGTAGAGAAGAAAACGAGAGGTAATTTCTTTTCTGTGGCCCTTTCAATAGCCCGCGTTACTTTCTCGCCGACTACGGAGCCCATACTGCCGCTGAAGAAGTCAAAGCTCATCGCACCGATTACGACAGCAAAACCACCGATTTCACCCTCGCCCGTTATGACAGCATCCTTCAAGCCTGAGCTGAGCTTTTGCTGCTCTAGCTTCGCTGCATAACCAGGAAAGTTAAGTGGGTCTTCAGAAATCAGATTTTCATCAATCTCAAAAAGACGCCCCTCATCGAGCGTCATCGCAATGCGCTCCAAGGCGTTAAGACGGAAATGATGCCCGCAGGTAGAACAAACTTTAAGATTTTTCTCCAGCTCTTTACTGAACTGAATCGTACCGCATTTTGGGCAACGGTTCATTAAACCTTCGGGAATATCCCTTTTTGTACGTTCAGTTGGAACGACTGCATATTTTTTCTTCTGAAATAAATCCTTGAACACAGCGACACCTCACAAACGATAAATGGCGACCGTCAAGCCTTACGGATTCGCCGACTCAAGAAGAAAGACGGGGTATCGTAATGAATTAAAGATGCAAAATACTGCCTAATACTTCTTGAACTTCCTTTACTTCACCGGATGGAACTAATATTTCATATTGCGGTTTAGTAAGGTTAATGGGGCGCACCTGCACGAGAAATCCTTCGTCGGTTAGATGCTTCTGAATTCGTTCGGCAATCTTCGAGGTCGGTGCAATGTAGATGACCGTCCACATGAAGCGTTACCCCCAATATTTAGCGATTCTTTAAAAAAGATCGTTCGACGCAATAAAGAAATCATAGCACAGATGCCGTAAGACTAGCAACCAAACAAAGACAGTTTCCTTACGGAACGGGCTATCTAAAGCAATCTAGTGTTCATGAATGCTTTACTGGGAGCCAATCAATAACCCTCTTGATTTTCATATCCCAATAGCCCCAATCATGATTCCCGGGCTCTTCCTCATAGTTTAAAGGAAGTCCTAGCTTATAGCAATAATCACGGAAACGGGTATTATCCTCATATAAGAAATCCTCTGTTCCGCAGCATTGAAATAGCTTCGGAACTAGCGCTTGCTCAGCAACTTGTTCAGCTAAAGCAAACAAATCGACTGACGATCCCTTAACTGCAGTCGGATCTCCGAATGAAAGGTGGATATCCCCACCAAATTTCTCAGCTACTAATCGGTCAATATCCACCGCTCCAGACAAGCTCGCAGCAGCTGCAAAACGTTCAGGAAAGGATAAGCCCAATTTCAAAGCTCCGTAACCCCCCATCGATAGCCCAGCCACGAAATTATGCTCACGCTCTGAAGATAAGGGGAAGAATGAGCGTGCCAGCTTAGGAAGCTCCTCACTAACGAACGTCCAATACTTCGCGCCATGACTCATATCATTATAGAAGCTGCGATTGACCGCGGGCATTACTACAGCTATACCACGGGCGTTCGCGTAGCGTTCAATGGATGTGTGTCTACTCCATGCAGTATGGTCATCTGATAATCCATGTAATAGGTAAAGCGTTGGAAATGGTGCCGCTCCCTGTTGAGGGACTACGACGTTTAATGATATTTGCACCTCTAATACCTCGGAAAACATCTGACATTGGAAGAAAGCCATTTTCTCTACCTCTCACTCTATTAGGAATTGGATTATCTATTATTTCATTCTAATGCTGCCTTCACCAAGCAGCTTCTCCATAGCAGACACTAGCTCCGGTGTAGGATTAACCTTGTATTCGTCACTTAAAGCGACATTTCGGCGTTCTCGCTCATAGCGTAGAACGGTTGTAAGCTCGCCTGGATGAGCCTTCAGCAGCAGCTTAAGGCGGATTAGCGTTGCAGGCTGTTCATGCGGCTCATCTATACGGATATATACCCGCTCTACCTTGGGAGCGCTGGCTGGAGGGTTGGACAAGGCAGGTGCTGCTGGTGTTTTCCCTGTAGCTACAGGCGCAGAAGAGACGCGATTCGCATAGCTGCCGTTCGAACGTCCTGACTGTCCAATTTTACGCAAGCGTTCTACTTGATGCTTTAAATCCGTGCCATCTAAAGGAATAATATCATCTGCTAGCAGCTTGTAATCTTCATCACCCTGCTGAACCTTAGCCCTTACGAAAACAAGTGAGCCTTTCTTCGCTATAGAAGCCGCTTTGCTCCACACAGTCGGGAATGCCACGAGCTCTGCGCCCATAATACGATCCTCTATTTCTAAAAATGCCATCGGTTGACCTTTCTTAGTAACAAAAGGCTTAAGCGACACGACCATGCCTGCCGTAAATACGGTTGAAGCATCCGCTGCATCAGCTATATCAATAAGCCGATCCAGTCTTAAATCATCCATTACCTCGTCATAGGCATCCAGAGGATGACCAGATAAATAAAGCCCCATCAGGTCTCTCTCTAGCTCAAGCATTTGCGTCTGCGAGTACGGAGGCACAATCGGCAAATCGGCATTCCAGCTAGGTGATTCAGCAAAATCAAACAGCTCGATCTGCAGCTCCTCCCGCTCCTTGCGCCAAATGGCTGCAGCCGAAATCGTTGGCTCCAAAGCAGCAAGCTGCTGCGCGCGGTGCCCTGGCATTGATTCCATTGCACCTGCTTGCACTAGCGATTCGATAACCCGCTTATTGCACACACGTGGATCAATTCGCCTACAGAAATCACTTAAGCTCTCGAAGGGCTTTTCTTGCCTTTCCCGCAGCACACTTTCGATGGCTTGTGTTCCAACGTTCTTAACCCCTGCCAAGCCGAATCGAATAGAACCCTTGCCATCTTGACCAACTGCATTAATGGGAGTAAAAAGAACCCCGCTCTCGTTAACGTCCGGCTTCGATACTTCTATTCCCATTCGTCGGCACTCATCTACGTATTCCGCAGTCTTGCGCTGATTCCCTACGACAGCCGTCAGCATAGACGCCATGAACGCAATGGGGTAATGCGCCTTGAGATAAGCAGTCTGGAATGAAAGCACCGCGTATGCGGCAGCATGCGCCCGACAGAAGCCATAGTCCGCGAACCTGACAATTAGATCGTATACGCTATTGGCTTCTATTTCTTCGTACCCTTGCTTCAGGCTTCCTTGGACAAAAAACTTCCGCTGCTCGTCAAGCACTTCCCTTTTCTTCTTGCTCACCGCACGTCTCAGCAAGTCCGCTTCCCCTAACGTGAATCCTGCCATCGTTGAAGCAATTTGCATAATTTGCTCTTGATAGACGATGATACCGTAAGTATCAGACAAGATCGGTTCTAGCTTCGCATGAGGGTATTCAACAGCTACCAAGCCATGCTTAGCTCTAATGAACTGTGGGATAAATTCCATTGGACCGGGCCTGTACAAGGCAAGGACGGAAACAATATCCTCGAATGAGGTCGGCTTCATTTCCTTCAATACTCGCCGCATACCCGGCGATTCTAATTGGAATATGCCAGTCGTTTCACCGCGTCCCATTAACGCATAAGTCGCTTCATCCTCGTAGGAAACATTTCCCCATCGAAACTCACGTCCGGTTTGCTCTCGAATCGAAGCTAGCGACCTTTCGATAATAGATAAAGTACGCAAGCCAAGAAAGTCCATCTTAAGCAGCCCAACCGCTTCAAGATTTTCCATCGAATATTGCGTTAAAGGAACCCCGTCGGTTCCTTCCTGCAACGGTACATAATCCGTTAAAGGGTCGGACGAAATAACAACACCAGCAGCATGAGTCGAAGCATGACGCGGCATTCCTTCTACCCGTTTAGCCATATCGATCAAATCCGCAGCATTAGAGCCGCCTTCAGCTAAAGCTCGGAACTCCGAGCTTTCCCTCATTGCCCGCTCTATCGACATACCAGGTGCGGCAGGAATAAGCTTAGCTGTCTTATCCACTTCTCCATAGGGCAGGTTGAGCACTCTACCTACATCGCGAACAGCTGCACGGGCAGCAAGCGTACCAAATGTAATAATCTGAGCGACATGCTCGGCACCGTACTTTTCTACAACATAACGAATGACTTCATCACGACGCTCGTCGCTGAAATCAATATCAATATCGGGCATACTGACCCGTTCCGGATTAAGAAAACGTTCAAAAAGTAGCTTGTGCTTAAGAGGATCTACGTCCGTTATTTTCAGCACATATGCAACTAAGCTGCCCGCCGAAGATCCCCGTCCAGGTCCCGTTACAATGCCATTCTCATGGGCAAAGCGAATGAAATCCCATACGATGAGAAAATAATCGTCAAAGCCCATTTCTCCAATAACTCTTAGCTCGTATTGTAGACGTGTCTCAGCGGTTTTACGGAAGCCCTCTTCCTCCCACACCTGCAAGCTACTAAACCGCTCGTTCAAGCCTCTCTCACACAATTCTTTCAGATGCTGCGCGGCAGTACTAACTGCTGGTAAAGGCGAGAACTCCGGTAATATATGCCGTCCGAACTCCAGCTCCAAGGTGCAGCTGTCAGCGATTTTCACCGTATTGGCTATCGCTTCAGGGACATGGCGGAACAATGCAGCCATATCCTCGCCGCTTTTAAGATAGAGCTGGTTCGTCGATATTTTGAATCTATCAGGATCATCTATCGTTTTTCCCGTTCCAATACATAGGAGAACATCCTGCAAGGAATGGTCATCCTCGCACATGTAGTGGGAGTCATTCGTAGCAGCTAATGGAATACCTGTCTCAGCTGATAGCTTCAGAATGCTTGCCAATATTTTCTTCTGATCCAATATCCCATGATCCTGAATCTCCAAGTAATAATCCTCGCCGAACAATTCATGGTACCGCAAAGCTGTCGCTTTGGCATCGTCATAACGATCATCCATGAGCTGCTTGGATAATTCACTGCTCATGCAGCCGCTCAAGCAAATAAGTCCCTCTGCATGCTCAGTAAGAGCTTCGAAATCAATGCGTGGGCGATAGTAGAACCCTTCCAAATGTCCGATGGAGGTCAGCTTCATTAGATTGCGATAACCCGTCTCGTTCTTAGCAAGTAATGTGAGATGGTAGGTAGGCTGCTCTTTGCGCGATTGCTTATCGTGACGGGAGCCTGCAGTAATATAAGCCTCCATGCCAATAATCGGTTTAATCCCGTGCTCTATGCACGCTTTATAGAAAGGAATGGCGCCATACATGACACCATGATCTGTTAAGGCGAGAGACTTCATTCCAAGCTCAGCCGCTTTGGCGGCCATATCCTTGATGCGAGCCGCGCCGTCTAGCAGGCTGTATTCGCTATGAACATGTAAATGGACGAAATCGCACATGGTTATCCCTTCTTTTCCGCTAAAACTCTCTTTTATTAATTGTATCATAAGGGAGGAGACCCGTCCCATACATATAGTAGTGGAACTGACAAACTGGAGGCGCTTGGCGCAGCTCGTTTGATCGCAACTGGAGGGATAAAAAATGGACGACTTCATTACGAAAGCGGCTTTCAGCTTCTTCATTGCATTCGGCGTCGTGCTCGGCGGTTCGCTTCTTGCAGGCATAGGCTCAGTTTTTCTAATTACCCCACCCAAGGATAGAATGCTGCAAGTCGCGGATAGCTTAAAAATATGGGCGCTCGTTGCAGCGGTCGGTGGAACAATCGATCCTATTCGAGTCATTGAGTCGCATATGTCGGCAGGTTACTTCTCCCCAGCTGTGCAGCAAATCGGTTATATCCTGTTTGCTTTCCTCGGTGCTCATATGGGCACAGAGCTCATACAGTGGATGTGCCGCAGCGGGGGGTGACAAGCTATTATGCGCATGCCTACTTTCCAGAGGTTCCAAAAGTTCATGCAATTAACAGCGTTCTTCGTATGCGGGATGATCGTCGGCAGCGCCATATACAGTGCTCTAAAAATCAATATTGTTGATGAGGTCATATCGAGAAATTTCAAGCTCCAGGCTCAGTTAGAATCAATTAAGCAGGATCTGGAGAAAGCTCAAGAAGTCCGCAAGAAAAACGTCATCCGCAGCATCGTTATCATTTTCGAGAAGCCTCAGAATAAACCCGATATCGATATCCTCACTCAAACTGCTTTGAAGAAAGAGCTTAAAGAGGATCTATCAGTCCTCCTCGGTCGAAGTATATACGATATTAATCTGGACTCACAGTTAGCTAGGAAGCTGCTCGCAAATAAATCTTATGATCAAATTGCAAATAAGAAATATATCATCAGTGTAAAAACGATGTTAGTGGTGGATGGCGTTCTTCAAATCTGGGTTGAGGCTACAGAGCACCTCCATAAATAGGACAATCATAGCCCAAAGAGACGAACTCTCACTGAACGGGCGCGTCTCTCTTCGAAATATGGTACAATAAGTGGCGTTACAAACTGTCTAAAGGAGCTGCTTTTTCTCATGTTAAACACACTACAATGGGTTTTCGGTGCCATTATACTCGTAACCTGCTGCCTATCCGCCTTCAACAGCTTTAGAGCGCGTCGGTCTACTGAAGTACGATTGCGAGGGCTTTACACTTCTCGAATGAATATTAGCATGGGTCTAATGCTTATTTTCATTGCGTTTTTTCAAATGTTTATGTTCAGCGGTTCATCTGTCCGCGTTGTAATAGGAAGCTTATTCTTATTACTTGGCTTGTTTAACTTGTTTGCAGGGATTCGGAACCATTCTCATTTTACACGTCTGCTGCGGTAGTAATGGTTAAGCTGGGTCGATGGTTTGGGCAGTTAACATCGCTTTCGCGACAACCTCTCCGTCCTGTACGGTTTGCACCTCTACCTTTACATACCTTCTGCTTGCTTCAATAATAAGAGGCACGATAGAAATTCCTGCATCAATCGGTACTGTGCGCAAAAAATACGTCGTCATATTGTCGAGTACATGCTCTCTTTTCCGTAAATCCTCGACCGCTCGGCTCGCCGCTTGCTGCATAAGTGAAGTCAGAACGCCCTCGGATATCGTACCCAGCGGTCCAGACATCTGCGGCGTGGCCAACCCGGTAAAGTACAATCGATTTTCCGAGTCCCTCTGTTCCGTGAACCCACCCCACATTAAGGCATCGAAGGTTTCCCCTAAGTGTGCAGGTCGATTGGCGAATTGCATCGCCCGAAGCACTTCTCCTCTAGTAATTGCTCCAACCAGCTTGCGCTGTCGATCGACGACAGGCAATAGCTCAATTCCTTCAGATACCATCCGATGTGCTGCTGAAGCAACCGGGGTATTCAAGGTTACGGTCATAGGACGACGAGTCATCAGCTTATCTAAAGCTTGTCCAGCGGGAGAACCTATGACGTCCTTAGAAGTAATCATCCCCACAACCCGATTCCATTCATCTGTTACAGGAAAACGACTGCTCCCCGTCTCCGCACTTAATTTTAGAAAATCGGCAACAACAGCGGACTGCTTCAGTACGCCATTTCGATAAGTAGGCTCAAGCAAATCAGCGATAATCATTATTTTACGTTTAATTAAACGGTCGTACATCGCTCTGTTAATCATTGAAGCAACGGTAAACGTATCATGACGACAGGTGAGAATAGGAAGCTTACGCTCATCAGCGAGAGCTCGAACCTCCTCACTCGTGCCGAAGCCGCCCGTGACAAGCACTCCCGCACCTTGTTCTAAAGCGACTTTATGCGCATTTTCGCGGTTACCGACGATCAACAAACTCCCCGCGTCGATATAAGCCATCATTTCATCGAGCTCCATTGCGCCAATTACTAGCTTATGGAGTGTTTTCTCAAGCCCCTCTTCTCCACCTAATAAGCTCCCCTGAACGATATCAAGCAGCTCGGCGAACGTTAATTGCTCCGGGTTACTGCGTCTCTTTTTGTCCACTCTAACAGTCCCGATACGTTCCTTCGTGTTAACCAAACCAAGATGCTCAGCTTCCTTAAGTGCACGATAAGCAGTCCCATCCGATACGCCACGATCCTTCGCCATCTGCCGAACGGGCAGCTTTGTACCGATAGGAAGCTCGCGAATATATTGAAGCAATTGTTCATGCTTTGTCGATTCAATTGAGTGATTATCTTTTCCCGGCATGCAGCTACCTGCTTCCTCTATATACTTTAGGTAAACTTTATGCGTTGCTATTGCTCCATTATATCACGAAGAGATCTCGCGCCCGAAAAGTCAGTTGTTAACTATCAAAAATAGTTGAATACTCACATAGTTAGCCAAGTACCCCACCCCTTAAAATGGATAATAGTGGGATTATAGTTGTTGCTTCCTCGCGAATTATTAAGCTTGGATGCTGTAGCTCACGGATCACGGAACAGAACAATAATCAATGGAGGTGCGAATAAAGTATCATCATTTATTGATAGCGCTTACAGAGATTAAATTTGAAAGAGGAGTGATCGTATTGACCCATTCGCATATTAAATACTCAAAAATGGTAGCACTCATACTTAGCTTTATTCTAGCATTCTCTTCTATTGTTGCTGTCTTTTCTGAATCAAAAGCTTCTGCTGCAATTAGTCCCGTTGGCCCAACTAATCTAAGGGTTACAGATGTAAGTGCTCATACCGTAACTTTGGAGTGGGACCCTATTCCTGGAGTCAATGATTATTGGGTTTGGAATAGTAATAATGGTTATGTGACTTGGGCGAGTGGCTCCACTAAAGAAGTAGGCGGTTTAACTGCTGAGACTGAATATTCCTTTTTCATCGGTCAAGATGGTGTTCAAGCAGCTGTCATTACTCCTGAACAAAAGAGCAACCTAGTCACGTTTACTACTCTTCCAGAGGATCCTGAGGCATACCCAACTCCCCCCTTAACCCCTCCACATAATCTTCGTATTGCAGACATAACAGATTCTACCGTTTCATTAAGCTGGGGCTCAAGTCCTGATGCAACTGGTTATGATATCTATGTGAATAATGGCTGGGCTTCGGGTACTTGGGATAACGCAGCTACTACTTATACCTATACGGCTCCATTTGTAGCGGGTTCAGTATACACCTTTATGGTAGGAGCACAAAGATCGGTTAATGGACTTACAGATGTATCAAGCAACAGCAACAAAGTATCTATTACTTGGGGACAATTAGCAGCACCTAAAGATTTACAGGTCGTAACAGCTACTAGAACTTCAGCATCGCTAGGCTGGGCTCCTACGCCAGGTGCAACCAGTTATGATATTTTCATCAATAGTGAAAAGGTCGGTTCAAGTGAATCCAATCACTATGTTGCGACAGGCTTGACTGAAGGGCAAAGCTACCTTGTTAAGGTTGTCGCCAATAATAGCGTATGGACATCCCCTTCCAGCAGTGAAATAACAGTTGTTCCAGGCAGTCAGTACACTATCATCACTTACTATACCTCATGGTCTATTAATGAAACTGGGCGTAATTTCAAGCCATCCGATATCGATGTTTCCCAAATCACACACATTAATTATGCCTTCTCAGATATATGCTGGCGGGGTTATGGCACTGGAGGCGTCCCTTGTCAAAGTTCAAATGTTCCTTTACAAAACAGATACGTCTTTGATGGCGAGATGATTGTAGGAGATCCTGAGGTAGATTTGAACAACTTTGCTGCTTTGAATCAAATTAGTCAGCAAAACCCTCATTTGAAGCTAATGGTTTCTGTAGGTGGCTGGTCCTGGTCTAAAAATTTCTCTAATATGGCGGCAACAGAAGAAACGAGACGCGCCTTTACTAATTCGGTAGTTAAATTTCTTCGTGAGTATGGCTTAGATGGTCTTGATATCGACTGGGAATATCCGGTTGAGGGCGGCGATGCTGGTAACTCTCGAAAACCAGAGGATAAAGAGAACTTCCTGCTATTAGTTAAAATGATACGTGAAGCACTTGATGCAGCAGGCTCAGAGGACGGCAGTTATTACCTGCTAACGATAGCAGCCGGACAATCCGACGCATTCGTTAACAATGCGGATTTGCAGCATTCTTCCCAGTATCTCGATTTCATTAATATGATGGCCTATGACTACAGTGGTAGCTGGGAATCCTTAGCTCATCATAATGCGCCATTATACTATGACGATAAGCATCCGAAAGATTTTGCACTTAGAAATAATATTGCAGCCGCTATTACGAGCTTTCTAGACGGTGGTGTACCAAGCTATAAATTAGTAATGGGAATTCCATTCTACGGGAAAGGCTGGAGGGGTTGTCCTGAAGGAGGACAGTATGAAACCTGCGAGGGGGGTGAAGCTCTCCCTGGACAATTCGGGACATGGGAGAGTCAAATCTTCGATTTCTCGGCTATCGAAAATAACTATTTGAATAAGGATGGTAATGTTCGATATTGGAATGAAGCGTCTAAGGTGCCTTATTTATATAACAGCACGACTAAAGACTTTATTTCATATGACGATCAACAAACAATTATGTACAAAGCTTCCTATATCAAATCGTTGGACCTTGCAGGAGCAATGAGCTGGGAAATAAGCGGCGATCGCAATAGAACCCTTTCAACACAATTGCTTAATGATTTGCCTATAAACGGGGTCAAAAATCCATCTGCTATTGCTGCACCGACAAATCTAGCCATTGATACTGCGAGTACGAATTCTATTTTTGTTAAATGGACTGCTTCTAGTCATACAACAGGCTACGATGTTTTTGTAAATCAGAAGTGGGTTGGATACACGACGGAGAGCCAATTCCTTGTCCCTTCGCTTGCGGCGAGCACAGAATACAAGATTTATGTTGTCGCCGTTAATAAAGGGGAAAATGATCTCATTACAGGGGTATCCGTTGCTAGTAATGTCATTAAAGCGACAACTGCTACACCACAATCATCATACGTTATAATACCGCCACCAGCAGATACAACTTTACTCGGTGATCCTGCAGCAACTAAAATAAAAACGACAAGCACAACCAATGGAGACAAAACCAGCGTTTCGCTCTCTACAGCAGAAGCGATTAAATCTATCGAAGACTCTACCTCAACCAAATTTCAAATTGTTGTAGGCACAAAGCGGAAGAAGCTTGAGACCACTATCTCCAAACAGGTTATTCAAGCTATCGCCAAAAAAGGGAAGAACGCTGTCCTTTCAATCGTTACTAACGAAGCTGAGCAGAATATTCCCATCTCAGCGTTAACTCTGGGGAATGACATCACAGATATCATCATTACAATCCAAGCTCCGGAGCAAGATGTCACTGATAAAATCAATAACAAAGCCAAGTCAACAGGAGCTAAGTCACTTCTGAGTCCGCTCGAAGTTAAGATAGTTGCTGTAGATTCAGGTAAGGTTCAGACTGCTATTACTATTTCAGGTGCTAGTTATGTCAGTACCTTATTCAAATTAAATAAGAAGGATATCGATATTGACCGAGCAACTGGCGTTATTTATATCCCAGAAACGAATGAGTACCGACACGTCCCTACCCTTTTCACAATAAATTCCGATGGAACGGTAACTGCACAATTGAAAGGACATGCAAACGGGATTTATACGATTATTGAAACGAAATTTGACTTCCCGGATGTAATTGCGGAGTGGTACAAAAAAGATATCACATTAGCGACTTCAAGCTTGATCGTATCAGGCACCAGTGAGCAAGAGTTCGGAGTAAATCAAGAAATCACACGAGCTGAGTTTGTTTCCATCATCGTTAAAGCTTTGGGAATCGCTCCTACTGCTGATAGCTCGACATTTAAGGACGTGGGTGGGAAAACGGAGTTCGCAACAGAAGTTGAAGCCGCTGTAAAGAGTGGTCTAATAAAAGGAAGGTCTAGCGATAAATTTGATCCTGATGGATCAATAACACGGCAAGAGCTAGCAGCTATCCTTGAAAATGTAATGAAGTACAACGGAGTAACTAGTCAAGCAGACCCAGCTATTCTGAAGACTTACAAGGATCAAGCTAAAGTTTCCTCATTCGCCAAAGCTGCCTTAGCATTAATGGTTGATCAACAAATTATCGTTGGGGTTACTCCAACAAAGCTCGATCCATTGTCCAACGTCACTAAGGCACAGGCTATAGTAACCGTTATGAGGATGCTTCGCATATTAAATTTGTCCAACTAATTTAAGTACACAAGAGGTGGTACAGGGGGATGCTCCTGTACCACCTCCTTATTAGCGCACTCTCCGATCTCTAACTCCCACGCCAGCCAGAAAAAAGTAACATTAGCGAACCCTACGTTCTCTATCTCCCACACCATCCCGCAAAAAGTAACTTTAGTGAACCCTACGTTCTCTATCTCCCACACCATCCCGCAAAAAGTAACTTTAGTTAACCCTTCGTTCTCTATCTCCCCAGCCCTCTTGCGGCAAATCCGCAATGTGTATCCGCGGGCTCTGAGTTGTATTAAACGGTGAAATTTATCTTGGCTAGATGTGAGAAATATAGACTATCAATAAGTAGTCGTCATAGTGTAAGAAATTGGTCTGCATTAGTAATCACTATTTATAGCGTGAGTTATCTAAAAAACACGTCGCATCATAAAGGGTATTCGTTACTCCGAGAGGGGAGTGCACATAGTGGGGATTCTGGATATGTATATATCCGAGATAAAAATATTAAAAATGATTTTGCCAAAGTAACTTACTGTATCAATCGTATGCCTTCTTCCCTAAGCAGAAAGCACCAAAAAGCCTTCTCTCCCACTCCCATTCAGGAAGAGAAAAAGAAGGCCCGCGCCATGTAAGGTGACGATGACAAAACGACTTACTGCTTTAGATCTTTAGCTCCCCGAGCTTAATAAGCTCGACAACCGCTTGCGAACGACCTTTGACATTCAGCTTTTGCATCACATTCGAGATGTGGTTGCGGACCGTCTTCTCGCTGATAAACAACTGCTGCGCAATGTCACGGGTCGTCTTATCCTGCACTAACAGCTCAAAGACTTCGCGCTCCCGATTGGTGAGTAGGAATTTGCTTTTATGGTCGCTGCCTTTCAACGTTTGTCACCCCTCCTTGCCCGGGAATGTGTGATTACAAGGTATAGGGATACAGTCAATTTCATCATATGAGAGGGCTTTTCGTGTGGTGCGGAGGTATTCAAAAATAGGCGTTAGAAAATTCCCAAAAAGAAAAAGCTGAAATCAAAGCTACCCGCTTTGACTCAGCTTTTGTTGTATTCATGCATCTTTTAGCGGTTTCGCGTTCCAGATGGTGCGGGGAAAACCCTCTCGACCAACGCATTAAACTCGGCAAGAAAGCCTTGGATTGGATGACCCTGTTTGACATCGTTGGCGTAACCCCTCATTCTCCCAGTGAAGTCAGGGTTGGAGGATACATAAACATTTTCTACAGAGGGAGATAACGCTTTTACTTGGTCAGCGATTTTGTCCTTGACTGCGTCAGTCAAGGCAACATCTGTTGCACTGTCATGATGACTCATCGAATGAGGACCACTCTTTGCATGAGAACGATGACCTTCATTTACAGCAACGTATGCATTGTGGTCCGTCATCATGACGAAAGCAGAATCGATACCAGGCATGGCAGCTATTTTATCTGCGATCTTATCACTCGTCTCAAGGTGTGAATTACCATGCATTCCGATGATGTTGTTATTTTCTTTTCTTTCCCCGTATTGAGATCGGTTCTGTTCATTGTCCTGATCATTGGCGAACCTCATCTTATTGACACCATATTGTTGATTAATGGCATTAGGACGAATGTTCTTGTTCCCTAAATCCCCCGTCTTCGACATGCATCCGGATGATGCAATTGCGGATGATAATAGAACGGCGGATAAAATGAGACCTTTACGCATGAAAATAATACCCCCCTTGTATTGATCAGCTTAGCGGTATACGCCAATACATAGGGTGCGTCATGCATGCTTTATTTATTCGAACTCGGTTTCTTTTCCCACTAACTCATCGTTATTAGCTTCTTGACAGTTAACATCATCAGATATAAGATTACAGTACTAATACCTGGTACTAATACTTTATACTAAAAAGTAATGATGAAGGGAAGAGATTATGATGACAATAGCTCACCCAACCGAAAATTCAGCATTTGCTTCTTCAGCTCGTATAACTGCCATTGGTAGTTATGTACCCGAACAAGTTATTACTAACGCTGAAATAGAACAATTGGTCGATACCGACAACGAATGGATCATCAGAAGAACGGGCATAATCGAACGACATAAAGCTGCAAGCGACCAATTTACAAGCCACCTAGCAATAGCTGCAGTAAAGGATCTATTTGACAGATTTCCTGCCACTTCAGCTGAAGACGTAGATGCTATCCTCGTTGCAACTACGACTCCGGATATGCCGTTTCCTTCTGTTGCCTCCCAAGTCCAGCAGGCCATCGGAGCATTAAACTGTCTTGCTGCAGATGTCAGTGCTGCATGCGCTGGTTTTGTAACTGCGCTCCAAATGGCTAATGGACTAATTATGACAGGCGTCTATCGCAAAATTATTGTCATAGGTGCGGAGACCCTTACGAAAATAACCGATTACACGGATCGCTCAACCTGCATCCTCTTCGGAGACGGTGCTGGTGCCGTGCTCGTAGAAGCCGCTGCATCGGGAGCATTCTTATCCTCTGTCGCAACAACCGATGGCTCAGGAGGCATGCAAGTATACTGCAACGATGACCATAAGATTGTTCAGAACGGCCGAGAAGTATACAAATGGGCTCTTTCTACCGTGCCGGATGGCGTTCGTAAATTAGTACAGAGCGCAGGCTTGCAGCTTGGGGACTTAGATTGGTTCGTGCCCCACAGCGCTAACCTGAGGATGATTGAAGCCATTTGCGAGAGGTTAGACATTGCACCCGAGAAAGCATTGGAAAGCGTTGTACGCAACGGCAATACTTCGGCTGCAACCATTCCTCTTGCTCTAGATGCAGCCTATAAGGCGAACAAGCTTCAGCCCGAACAGCTTGTAGCCCTCTATGGCTTTGGCTCTGGCTTAACCCAATCTGGTTTATTGCTTCGTTGGACTTTGTCCTCTAATTAAACGAGATAACCCTTGGTACAAAGTTACTGAAGGCTTCCAGCCTAATGCCGACTCGGCCAGACGCGGAGACAGTCTGCTACATAGGACGTCTCCGCTTCGGCTTGGCTTATAGATTCTTTCACCCCGTATGTTCCCGGTTAGCCTTTCACACCATTCGGCTAATTGGTTCACCGAAGTAGCAACACCAGTGGAAATATTGCATACCTGCCTCTCCCCCAAATCAATCGCTGCCAGATTTGCCCTTACTACATCATCCACATGTACAAAGTCCCTGCTCTGCTCTCCGTTACCATTAATAATAAGAGGATCGCCTTTAGCTATTTGATCTAGAAAACATGCCACGACTCCGCCTTCCCCTTTAGCCGTCTGGCCCGGCCCATAAACATTTGCATATCTTAAAATGGTATAGGAATTGCCCCACCACTCACCGCTTTTTTGTATATATTGCTCTGCAACCCACTTAGATAAACCATAAGCCGCTAATGGCCGCTTCGGGCTTGATTCTTTCAACGTCCTTCTGTTGGGAGGCTCCCCGTAAACACCCGAGGTTGAGGAAAATACTAGCTTACTACCCGATTGCCTGCATCCTTCCAGCACACGAAGCGTTCCTAATATATTAATTTTACCGTCCTCTGCTGGATCATTCATAGAGCTTCCCATTCCCACTTGTGCTGCCAAATGAAAAACAACCTGAGGTCGGTATTGAGTAATTAATGCTGTCGTTCTAGTATCTTCTACATCAAATTGATACCATTTTACTTCGGGAGGAAGCCCCTTACTATTTCCTGTGCGAAAATTATCAATAACGATAACCTCATAACCTCGCTCAACTAATGCATGGACGAGATGACTTCCGATAAATCCCGCTCCCCCAGTCACGACGACACGCATCCAGTTCATTCCTTTGCTGTTTTACCCCATCTTATGAAATGAAACGAATCCACTCTTGGACAGACGACTCAAAACGGGCTTATGACAGAGGTGCAACCGTCGTGGCGGCAACCGCCCTGTCCACATAAACTGTTGAATACCACTTTGTTTATTAAGTTTGGAGGGCTTGAGTCAATTATGGCAAATGGAAATGGCTTGCCGCTCGTCAGTGTCATAATCCCTTTTTACAATTGTCCCTTCATCGATCAATCCATAGCTAGCGTCTTGAATCAAACCTACCCTAATACCGAAATTGTTGTTGTAGATGATGGTTCGACCCTTCACCAGAATAAACTTGAGAATTTTCGCTCCCGCATCCATTATTTCGGTAAAGCCAATGGCGGAACAGGTAGCGCACTTAATTACGGCTTACGTGTTGCAAGCGGCGATTATTTCGTATGGCTGAGCTCCGACGACCTTATGTATCCCCAAAAAATCGAACGTCAGGTCGCCTTCATGCAACAGCACAAAGCACTCATTAGCTGCACTGATTTCCACTTAATTAACGAATATAGCGAGATTACGATGCGCGCTCTCGCAGTTAAATTTCCAAGCCTAAGAAAACTGATAGAAGCATTGTTTACTTTCTGTCCGATCAATGGGTCTACTGTTATGATGCATCGCTCATTGCCAAGTAAAGTTGGTTACTTTAACGAGTCATTGGCCTGTACGCAAGATTACGAGTATTGGTTGCGAGTTCATTTAGCACGGGTTGACTTTTACTTCATTAATGAAGTGCTGACACTTTATCGCTGGCATGAAGGTATGGGCTCCGTTCAGAAAAAAGCAGTAGTAGATCATGAATTCAACCTCGTCCGTGATCGATACGCTCCACAGATGCATGCCATGCTTAACCTCTTGTGATAACCGTTCATTTGGGGGTGCCTTATGAAGGTTTTGTTTGTGTTTATTTTGCCGAGCGGCGGCGTTGATACACTGAACAGATTAAGGTATAAAGCCTTGCTTCCTGTAGGCATCTTTAGTCATTTTCTCTATTTTCAGAGAGGGAGTGGCTCATCCAGTCTGCCTCCCGAGGTACCGGTTTTCTATGCCTCTGACCCGCTAGCCATTCAACATATTCTAAACTTCTATTCGTTCGATGTTATCGTAGTAACTTCCTTTTTCATACAAGTACCTCTATTTCGTCAATTAGGGTTTACCAAACCGATCTTATTTGAAATTCAAGGCTTCGGGTTACAGGAAAATGCACGCCATAATTTAATCGAAGCCCAGCCTTATCTCAACGATAATGTAAATGCCATTATTTACCCTAAAACCCCTCACATAGGCGCACTTCTTCAGGAGCTATACACGCATAAACCTAAATTTGCTTTCTCTAACCCATTTGATCCAGACAGCTTCGTTAGCCCACTGCCAGCGCCTCTATCCTCCTATCCTCCACTGGCTTGGATTGGACGGCTCGAGGACAATAAAAACTGGCGCGATTTTCTGCGAATTGGAGCTGAAGTCATTAAGCTTATTCCGAGCGTCCGCTTATGGATGTTCAGCGATCCAGAATTAGCTTTACCAGGGGAAACCGAAGAGCTGTTTCAATGGTCCATCGGACTTGGACTAACGACGCGTATTACCCATTTCTATAATGTTCCTCATGATCAAATGCCCTCGCACTATGAGCAAATAGCTTTGTCCGGGGGCGTACTATGTATGACTTCCAAAGCAGAAGGCGCTCCATATGTCGCTCTTGAAGCCTTAAATTGCGGCTGTCCCATAGTTACGTCAGATTCTGACGGAGTAAAATCAGCTATTATCGATGAGGTTACAGGACTTTATTATGATCATGGGGATATTGTAGGAGCGGCAGAGCAAATCGTTCGATTAATGACCACGGAGAAGCTAAGGAGAAATCTAGTTAATGCGGGAAAAAAACATGTGCGGAGTGATTTCTCAATGGAAAAATATGCTTACCAATTCTCGGATATGCTCATCGCCGTAGGCGTGCACCCATGCTGACAAGCATTCTGATTCTAACTCTGAACAATTTGGAGCTAACAACACGCTGCTTGCATAGTATTCGTACTTTTACAGATAGTCCCTATGAGCTCATCTTTGTTGATAACGGATCAACAGATGGGACAGTTGCTTGGCTCTCTCATCAGCCAGACGTTAAGCTAATTGCAAATAGGACCAATCTAGGGTTTGCTGTCGCTTGCAATCAGGGGGCTGCTGTAGCACAAGGCGATCATTTGCTACTGCTGAACAACGATACCATCGTATCTCATCGCTGGTTATCCGTCATGCTTCAGTGTCTCCATTCTAACGATCGGATAGGGATTGTAGGCCCTAAGTCTAATTTCGTACTCCCGATGCAGAAAATTCCCGCTGATGTAAGCAATGAAGGGCAATATCACTTGTTCGCACAAAGCTTCAACCATCATAATCCGGGTTTATGGCAGGATATCGCTTCTTTAAGCGGATTTTGTATGCTTCTGCGGCGAAGCACCTGGTTATTGCTCGGTGGGTTCGATGAGGCATTCAGTGTTGGAGGCTATGAGGATATAGATTTAGGCTATCGTGTTCTTAAAATGGGTCTGTTTCTGCGTATGGCCGGGGATGCATTCGTCTATCATGAAGGGAACCGGAGCTTTAATTCCAATGCCATTGATATGTATGGCGTTGCCGCAGTAAACAGAAGACTGTTCATTAGCAAATGGGGATTTAATCCGGAGAGGCTCATTCTGAACCATGATCCAGCCTTCTTACCTGATCGCTATGCAACCCCCCACCCCCATCACGCTCCCCTAGAACCGGAAATACCTAGCGGCTGGTACGCTCTGGCAGACGATGGATGCGTGTACAGGATAGAACGTGGACATAAGAGACCCTTCAATTCGTACGAAACCTTCCTGCGTATGAGACTTAGCTTAAACAGAGTCGGTCGTTGTGGAGCATCGTTACTGCTCAACCTGCCGGATGGAGTCGCTATAGACGCAGCGAATTTCCCAGCTGGCTATCCCGATGTATTCATAGCAAAAGATCCTAGCAACGGCTTGCATAGTGTGGAATACGGGATCCGATACCCCATTCGGAACGAATCTGTTTTTGCCTCTCTTGGCTTGAAAGTCGAAGAAGCCATTCCTGTGAGCTATGAGCAGCTCTGGAGCTTGCCAGAGGGCTGGCCTCTACAAGGCAATGCTTGGGAAGAGCACGAGCTATACGATTATCTGTTATATCGCGGTCCTAATGGCGGCCTATTCTATAGCGAAGGACAGCGACTGCGCCCTATCGTCTGGGAAGAAACGCTTAGCCGTTTCGGGTGGAGCAAGGAGCGAGCCATTAATATCCCCGAGTATTTGTTTAATAGAACACCTGTCGGCTTTGCTATATACTAATCGCTCCATCAAACGTGTACCGCCGTCCTTTGGATTAGCGAACGTATGTTTATCTCGAGGTTATTCAGGAATGGATACGTGTGAAGCTTAAAAATTTAGAAAAACCAAAAAACAAGCTACCCCAGCCAATCAATAAGGGGAAGCTTGTTTTTCTCTTTCAAAGATGAGCTTTCTTGTCCCTTACCTATCGCACACCAGTTACTTATTTATTGAGCAGCTATATTTTTCACTTTAAGCTCATTATTCGAATAACGGTGCTTCCCAATGCTCCGTTTGAAGACAGTTCCTCGAATTTTTCGAATAACGGTGATGCGAAATGCTTCGCTCGAAGGACAGTTACTCGAATTTTTCAAATAACGGTGCTTCAAAATGCTTCGCTCGACGACAGTTACTCGAATTTTTCGAATAACGGGCTTCAAAACGCTCCGGTTGAAGACAATTACTCGAATTTTTCGAATAACGATGCTACGAAATGCTCCGGTTGAAGACAATTACTCGATTTTTTCGAATAACGGTGCCGCGAAATGCTTCGCTTGGAGACAGTTACTCGATTTTTTCGAATAACGATGCTCCGCAATGCTACAGTTAAAGACATTTACTCGAAACTTTCGACTATCTCGATTGTAGTCGAGGCAGTTATTGAGAGAGCGAACGGGCACGCTCGACGCAACAATAACTCAGAAAGAGGCCAGATGTACTCACCTGACCTGACCGTGCTGAAGAGCTGTTAGTAGCTGCTCTAATCGAGGGGTATAAGTACGTCTAATGCTGCTAATCTCCTGCTGTATCGCCTTGTCATGCCTCAATGTACCCATTGCAGCATGAACTCTATAATCGGTTAAAGGTTCGTTCAAGTAACCCATTGGAAATCCCGACAGAATGGTTCTAATCCATAAATCATAATCATGTGTGTAAGGAAATTGCTCATTAAATCCACCCATACGGGTAAATAAGGATTTCGTCATCATGACCGTGCAGCCATTAACCCTGTTGCTCGTAAGCAGGGTACGATAGAAATTAACCATCGGACCCTCATGTAATGCGATGGGATGACTCTCAACAATGCCTTCACTATCCATCCGATAAAATGAAGTGTGACCAATCGAATAGCCAGTCTCCTGCATGTACTGGACTTGCCTCTCAATCTTATTAGGGTGAAATCGGTCATCCGAGCTCAGCCAAGCTATATAATGCCCGGTAGCGTAGCGAAAGCCGGCGTTCAACGCGCTTGCCGTGCCGCCATTCTTCTGGTTCAGAACTCGGATATCCCCGTCATAGGGATACAATTGCTCCGTTTCGCGCTCAGAGCCATCATTCACAACAATAATTTCAAGAGGCTTGTAGGTTTGCGCAAGTGCGCTCTCCACAGCCTCCCGAATATAGGGATCATTGTAGAATGGGATAACGATAGTGACTAAAGGATTTAGTGAGTCAGCATGCTCTACGTGGATAGGGATCCCCCCCTTTCCCTCTGACGACGCCACCGTTCGTAATTCAGAGCATCATTAATTGACTTCTGGAATGAATGGACAGGCTTCCATCCTAAATTCTGTACCATAGACGTATCTCGAGGTAGAGGACTAGGGAGTATTTCTTGCGATGAGCTCCTAATGCTCCACGGTAGCTCTGTGCTCGATGCGTCGTCAAATTCCCTCTTTATTTCGGCAAGCGTGCGTAATGTTCCTGATTCAAGGGCGTAGCTTTCTCCCGGTTGCCCTTTGTTAATTACAGCTTCATAAGCCGAGACTGCGTCTCTGACATCGAGGAAATCTCTTGCTTCATGCAACGATGAAAGCACGAAAGGTTGTAATTTCCCTTCCACCTCTTCGGCCGCGACCACCCATCTTGCAAGCTTACCGCATATTCCTTCGCTGCCTCCAGGACCGATTAAATTAGACGGCTCAGCAATCATAACAGGTATCCCGTACCAATGGTGCCAGGCTTGAGCCGCCGTTACCTGAAGCGTTTTGCTAAAGCCATAAGGATGTGAAGCATACGTTAATTTGTCTGCATTCGCTTTAATCATGGAGCCAATGACCAGTACCCGGCAAGGCTCCTTTAAGCCACGAACCCCCTCAAGCACATGGACCGTAGACATTAGATTTATGGAAAGAGTCGTGGCCGGTTGTCTCCATGAGAAATCCACCGCGTTACGACCAGCCAAATGCAGAACAGCTGCCGGCTCTATTCGCCTTAGCATTCGTGCAACGGCTTCTCCATCCGTCAGATCACAAATTTCCGTATGCGCCGTCGCTTCTATTGGTTCATTCGCCCTTCCGGGAGAAACTACTGCAATGACTTCCCAGCCCGCTTCCGCAAAACGTTGGCAGGCATGGCCTCCGGTAAACCCACCTGCTCCGGTAATAAGTATTCTGCGTTGGGTCATGAAGAAGCCATCCATTGCTGCAATTCAAATAGCATTTCTTTGTAGTAAGGCGTTCTATATTCAAAATCTTTTCTAGTCGCAGTCAAGGTACGGTCGATAATAGGCTCCTCTTCAGGAATAATTGTGACATTCCCTTTGTCAAAATGCCCCTGTAGCATTAATAGTAAGTTATGCTTGGATACCGTCTCCGCAGCAGTTAGATGGACTAATCCCCCAACCTCCGGACGCTCTAGCAGCCACTCAATCACTTTAGCCAGCTCTAATGTCGTAACTCCGTTCCAGAACACCTTCTGGTAGCCACTAATTTCCCCCTCTTGGGAAAGAAACCACTGCAGCAATCCGATTCCGTCTGGCTTCTTATCCGGACCGATGATAGAGGTACGAATGGTAACATGCTGTGAGCCCAGAATCTCTCCCAACGCCTTAGTTCGAGCATAAACAGTGCTCCCATCCGGAATGTCATCTTCCACATAGTTACCACGAGCACCGGAAAATACACAATCCGAGCTAATATGAATTAATCTCGCACCGACTCGATCTGCTAGATGGCGAAGCCAATGCGGAAGCAGCCCATTCACCTTATAAGCATCCAAAGGGTGGTCCTCCGCATGGTGATTCAATATCCCTACTGCATTAATAATAATATCTGGTGAAGTTTGCTCAATAAGAGCTCTAACGTCTTCAAAGGAGCGAGCGTCTAGCTCACGAGCTTGAATGCCTTCGAATACTTCCCAATCTCCGTCCACACCAGAACGGGGCCTTACTGTGACAATAATGTCATGCGTCGTGCTTCGCTTCAAATATGCCGTAATCATATGACCGGCCATTCCATTTCCGCCAAGCAGGACAATTCTCATTGTAAAAACCCTCCGCGCTCCAGCATAGCTCGAATCTCATCTTTATTCATAAGCGATTGGCTAGAGGAAAAGCTCTCGAAATCAACGGAGCTGTAGGAAGCATAATGCTGTCGTAGCCCCGGAACATCCAGCGTTGGAAGAATGACCAAATATTGCTCGTCATAGACAATCGTGCTTAAGCTCTCATACTCGGTGAGCAGAATCTCATGAATTTTTTCACCTGGTCTAATTCCGGTTTCAACCATTTCTGCGCGCTTGCCCAAAGCGTCCATCAGGACATCAGCCAAATCAATTATCCGGCAGGTCGGCATCGTCATAACGAAAATTTCGCCACCGATGCTTTGTGCTGTCGCTTTGAACAATAATCGAATAGCATCCTCTAAAGTCATGAAAAACCGGGTCATTCCCCGATCAGTTATGCTCACCTGATTTTTGTTTTTGATCTGGTCCATGAACAGATGAACGACGCTACCGTTCGTACCAAGCACATTACCACCACGTACGCAGACGAACTTCGTTTTACTGCGAAGCAGGTTTGCATAAACAATCAATTTTTCCCCGATTGCTTTGGTCATTCCATAGAAATTCGACGGATTAGCAGCCTTATCTGTAGAAATGTTAATGACCCGCTCCACCTTATTTTCAATGGCCGCTTCGATCACGTTTTGTGTGCCAATCACGTTGGTTTTCAGTGCTTCATAGGGCTGATCCTCACAGACTGGCACATGCTTAAGCGCTGCGAGATGAAAAATAATATCAACGTCCTTACAGGCTTTAGAGAGCGCCTCCCGATCCCGTACATCACCAATGCAGAAGCTGAGCCGACTGTCCTCGAAAGCTCGGTTCATTGCCACCTGACTGGATTCATTACGGGAAAATACGATCACTTCAGCAGGTCCTAGCGGCAACAATTGCTTAATGAGCTCATAACCCCAGGAACCAGTTCCTCCGGTGACCAGGATACGCCTATCTTTAAACATCCCTTTTCCCTCCAAGCACAAATTTCGCGACTTTGTCAGACACGTTTTCGTCCAAATACCCTTCAGGGCATTTCCAAGCATCCTTTAGTGCCAGCATGACTCGAGCCGCGTTTCGAATAGCCTCTGGATGAAGTCCTGCAACAACGTTACTCCCGCAGTCCACTGTCTCAGGTCTTTCCGTAGTCTGACGGATGGTGACTGTCGGAACGCCGAAGATGCAGCATTCCTCTTGAACGGTTCCGCTGTCTGTTAGTGCCAAGCAAGCATATTTCTCCAACCGAACGAAATCAAAAAAGCCGAAAGGCTCATGAAAGGAAACTAGCGGGTGAATGGAAGCACGAACCTCATCTGTTAATCTCGATTTTGTACGGGGATGCAGACTACAAATAAGAGGAAGCTGATGCTCCTCAGCCGTCCAGCTTAAGCCCCTCATAATTCCGGCAATTGTATCTGGGTCATCAACGTTCTCCGCGCGGTGTATCGTAGCTAACAAGTATTGTCCTTTTACAACACTTAATCTCTCAAGCACCGTGCTTCCCTCGATCTGGTCCTCATAATGACGAAGCACCTCATAGATCGGATTACCAGACCGGAAAATCCGTTGGACAGGAAACCCTTCTCGAAGTAAATTTTGCTTGCTGTTCTCGGTATAGGGAAGATTGTAGGTAGATACTGAATCAATAATCCGTCGATTTTTCTCTTCAGGCACGCGGAGATCGAAGCAGCGATTTCCCGCTTCCATATGGACGACCGGGATGCCCATTCTTTCTGCAACCATTGCGCATAAAGCGCTATTCGTGTCTCCTAGCACAAGCACGCGATCAGGACGCTCCTTCTGTAGCAGCTGCTCCACAGCGGCGAACATGACAGACAACTGGCCGCCAACCGTTTCTTTACGATCATCCAGCAGCAGGTCAGGAGAGCGTAACCCCATCTCAGCGAAGAAGACTGCGCTTAAGCTAGGGGAGAAGTTCTGACCCGTATGAACGAGAACATGCCGTTCCGCTAAGCGGTCAAGCTTGCCGATTAACACGCTAAGACGAATGATTTCGGGCCGAGTTCCTAATATCGTTACGATACGCAAGCCTTCACCTTCTTCTGCGTTGTGCTTTTCTAGCCGACCTTCTCTTATGTGCAACACTTCTTCCACGTTTGCCCTTTAACCGTTGCTTACTCGTTCTTACCCGACTTCTTTTACGTCGTCTTGCCTTTATTGACTTGGGAGGCTTTATTTCCGTAATTGAAGGACCGGACGGAAGCTGCAAAAGGTCCTCATCCGGAACAATAGTCACATTTTCGAATAAATATCCTCTTTGCAGTAATGATTTAGGAGATACGAATGGCCTTTTCACACCATGCTCAACTAGAAAAACTGTAGGACCGCTACCCCGCCACAACGAATTTCTCAGCTGCCTGGTCGATTGAGGGAGCTCAGCAATGAATTCATCCAGCTTCGCCCGGAACGCCTCAATACCGAACACCTGCTGAGACGTTTGCGCGTTGCGTTCACCAACCGCTTTTAGTAATCCATTGTTAGTTAGTAGCATATTCACTCGCGAGGTTAATCCGTTCACGTCCCCCGTGCTGGCGAGAAACTCTTCATTACCTGTAGCAGACAAAATTTCCGTTAGTCCCCCAGAAGCATAAGCGACAACTGCTTTACCGAATACGAGTCCCTCCAATGCCGTCATCCCGAAGCCTTCTGCAACTAGACTAGGAACAACCACAACATCCATAACAGAATAAGCATGCTGTATTTGCTCAGCAAAGGGGAGGAATAGAAACCGATCCCCATACCCGGACTGCTGTACAATCTTCTGACAATTGCGATAATAAACGTCATCTGCTGAATTACCAATGATGAGAAACCTTGTGCTCACATTACTGACCGCAATAGGAAGCATCGCGTTCACGAATTGCTCAAGACCTTTATTGGTATAAATCGACGCTGCGAGGTACCCTGCAACTCGGTGATACTCCCCCCAACCGTATTGCTGACGCAAACGAGAGCGATGGTAAGCCCAGCTACTAGGGAGAAGCTCATCTCTTATTAGATAAGGCGGAAGCATAAAGACTTTTGTTTCTGGGGCAAGCAATTGAAATGGCTGTAGAGTCGTATGTGATATTCCAACAACCCTGTCGCTATTAGAGGCAATAAAAGAAACCGCAACATTTCGATCAGGTCTATCCATAATCGTTTCCATTACAGTCCAAATCGTAGGAATACCCATTGTTTTTGCAGCCATAGCAGGCAAGGGATGGACGCTTGTATTAACTAGCACATAATCAGGACTCTCTTCGGCCAGCATCGCATGAATTTGGCTCCATGACGGGTGCTTCTTCATTGCCTCTATCTCTTCAAGAATGGTAGGCGCAGCTGTATACAAAGAAATACAAAGAGGAATATCCAGAACAATGATTTTTACTCCCAATGCTTTTGCTTTTTCTGAGATTGCGCCTGTTTGAGGAACGACCAACACACATTGAAAACGACGGATCATCTCACTGACGAAAAGGAGAAGAAGCTTTTCCGCCCCAGTCACATAAGACGGGCTGCATATATGAGAGAAAATGACCAGCTTTGGCTTTACACCATTCATAATTCCACATACCCTTTGCTGCCCATTGGTATGATCGTCACCTCCAATTGCCGAGTTGTACAATGTATGGGACTGCTGTAAAGTATGGCGCGGCTATTAACCATTCATCGTCAAATCCATAATCTGATTAAGTCGAGACACGAAGGTGTGATCCCGCAAAGTTCGATAAAGTCCTCTTAACGCGATCTCTTGACGTTCTTCTTCATGCTCCAAGTAGTAATCGGTTTTAGCGGCAAGATCCTCTGGAGAATCATAGGTCACAATTTCTTGGCCAGGGATATAAAATTGGGCGATGTCTTCGCGGTAGTCTGTCAGCTGCATAGTAGCAGAAGCGGAAATTTCAAAGGTTCTGGGATTAGGGGAAACAGCGGTAATCATGGCACGATTCTGATTAAAAGTGCCATCATCATGGGCGCGATGAGAATTAATGACGATTTTGTTAGCATTGTATCTTTCAGAGGTTTCGCCTGGCTCCATCCATTTGCCCAAATCGATTATGCCCTTCCAACGCTCATACTCAGCCAGTCGATCCCACCACAACCCTGATAAGTGTAGACGTCGATGTGCCAATAAGGGCATTAGCTGATCAAATAGAGTTACTCGATTCCAATAGGCAGTGCCTATGAAGCTTATTTCTCCTCTTAGCTCGAAAGGTGTATTACGTGGACGATAATCAACCGGGAAAACACCTAGTGGCAAATAAGAGACCCGCGGACAGCCTCTCTCAGCGTAAAAAGATAAACAATTTTTTTCTAACGTAAACACATGATGATAATGTACAGCAATGCCTGCCGTAATGTCGGTATAGTAAGGATCGTCTGTAAACCATATCGCGGTTCGAACACCCAATGCATTAACCGCCTGAACCTTCTCAGGAGCCATGTGCATCCCATCTAATACGAGCATCATGTCTGGCCGTACTTTGGTCGCTACCTTCAAAACATCCTCATCGGGAACAACTAAGGTTACCCGTTCGGCAACTGTCTTTAATGTCTCAACAATGCCATGATCCAGCGGGCTGTAGGGAAATCCTTTGCCCGATGTTACGTACAGCACATGAAGGGGACGTTTGACAGGTACAGGTGTTGCCCTTCGAACAACGGACTCACAACGGCCAAACCAATGCCCATCCTTCCATCCGAGCGGGAAGCCATCAACCCGACCTCTGTGGTACGCAGCTTTATTTTGAATTACAGCGGCAGATTTCATTGCTTTTCCCAACCTTCATCCCACCCACGATTTTGGATTTGAATTTTCATACTAAAGCCCGATAACTTCTAGTAGCTTTCTAATTCGAGCTTCGAAGGTGTGGTCTCTTTTCGTTCTGCGATAGGCTCTAGCCGCCACCTTAAGACGCTCCTCCTCGTGGGTTAAATAGTAATCGATCTGCTGAATTAAGTGCTGTGCATTGTTGAATACTCCAATTTCTGATCCTATTTCATAATTTTCAGGTAGCTCACTGCGCATATCCGTTAGTTGCAAGGTACCGCAAGATGCCATCTCGAACGTGCGAGGGTTTATGGATTCCGCCGGCCAGTTAATTCCATTCAGATTATCCTTGCCAGCCTCTGTCGTGCGATGAAGATTAATGACAATTTTGGCGCCATTGTAATACTTTGCCGTCTCCGGAACCTCAATCCATCCGTCATGCACAAATCTTGATACTGAAGAATAATTGTCCATCCGATCCCAGAGCTTTCCTCCGATGAGAACCCGTTTATTCTGCAAATAGGGGGCTAACTGATCAAACAGCTCAACCCGGTTCCAGAATGCAATTCCAATAAAACAAATATCCGTTCGATATTGCTGAGGCACAGACATAGGCTTGAAAATATCAAAATGTGCCGCAAGCGATAAATGATGTACTTCTTGGCAGCCTAACGAGCGGTACAACTCTAGGCAAGATCGTTCATGGGTAAACACATAATCGTACCTTGGTGCAATTTTTACTGTTACATCTGTTACATAAGGATCATCTACAAACCAAATTACTGTAGGAATGCCCATACTACGAATTTCATCGATCTGTTCGAGATGGTCCATCGGGAACACGTGTAGTCCATTCATCACAAGCACCGCATCCGGCCGGAATTGGGCAGCTTGAAGCTTCATTTCACTGGCAGGAGCGACGATAACCTCAGTAACTTCATTCTGAAGTGCGGCAATTACACCTTGATCAATCGCTTCGAAGCCTTGCGGAACATAGAGGATACGTGCCTTATTACGCGGGTAGGTTTGCTTGGTGATATGCTCATCAATGCCTCTGCATGCGCCTAATCTCCAACCATCCAGCCACCCGCTTGTGTAACCATCTTTAAGTCCGCGTTCCTTATTTTTTAAGATCGCATGGTTCCGCATCCTCATCACCCGCAATCAATATATGCGCCAATGCAAGGTTGGACTTGGATACTTACCCGTCCAACAGACGAATTTAGGCGGGCAAAAAGCGCCCTTTCTCTCGAAGACAGCTCGGGAGAAAGGGCGCTTTTCCTAATTGTTGCGATTATTTTACTGAATACGGTGAACTTGAATGTAATGATCGACTGTATCTTTAATTTGTATGATTACGGTAAAGGTCTTCGTAGCTCCATTACTATAGTTTACGGTAAAGATATAGGAATAGGAGCCCTCAGGTAAATCCTTGAAAATAATACCCGTATCTGCTTCACGTAATATACCGTTCCACAATAGAGAGCCCGGTGAAGCTTCGGTTAAGCTTTTCTGAAGCTTTGTCGTAGCTATTGCTTTGACGGATAGCGCCTTCGTTGTGGAATTTCCCGTATCTGTTACGGTAGCCTCCAGAACAAAGGCTTCACCGGCCCAAAATACATTTTTATCACGAAGCTTTGAAGGATGCTTAGCATTCCAATTCAGTCGATGCTCCTCCCACTCCGGCGTATGATTAACCTTGGCAAAGAGGGTAAGCTCACCAACGACTACCTGCTTCGTTATACTGTCACTTGCTTGATGTGGATCCTTGACAGTTAGAGTGACGAAATAGATACCTGGCCTGTTTAACGTGTCTGTGAGAGAAAAATCAGTTAACGTGCTTTTTCGAGTGTAGCCCCCTGGACCTGTAACAACCCATTCAGAAGTTAATATATCATTATCTGGATCTATGGATTTATTCTTAAAGGTTATAGTATCGCCTTCCCAAGCGGGCTTCGGTGACCAATCAAAATCTGCTATAGGTGGCGAATTAACGATGAGCCAGGTTTGCGGCGACCAATTCGACCATTCATACTCATCCGATACACGAACTCTTACACGCAGCTTCTTTCCTGTAGGAAGGTCACTGTTCACTGCCCAGGTCGCGCTGTTCAACGTCGTATTCTGATTCATTGTTCCACTGTCTACAATAAACGTATCATTGGCTTCATTAGTAATTTGGAGCTGATAACGTGTGAACAACGTCCCTGGATCCGCATCTGTTTGTGACCACTTCAGAATAGGTCGCTTAGTGGCAACAACAGTAGGTTGGGCTTCAGACCCGCTAGGAAATATCATCGTTGCTACAGGCTGGCTATTCGCGATTACGACATTTTGAGAATAGGGCTGTGACCAAAGAGATAAGCCTGAAGGGGGCGCATCCCTTACACGCAAGGTAATACTATAAGTACCTACTTGCGGCTTACCTTTGGCTGAAGCTCCGCTTTTTAATTGAGAAGCTGTAGGCGCAGTAGCCCCGGCATAGATTTCTAAGCTGTCTTTAGTTGCTGACCATTGCCACTCCGCTATCGGATCACCGTTAGGATCATAGGATTTGTCAGTTATTTTGTAGGACTGGCTGAGTGAAATACGCGCAGGATCTACGGTAAACAAAGCGATTGGAGGTAAATTGCCCGTATCCCCCACGACTTGAATATTTTCCTCTGACCAAGCCCCCTCCTTATCCTTAACCTTCAAGGAAATTAAGTAGGTTTGGTTTGCCGCTATCGTGCTAGGAAGAGGCCCATTCGTCCAATTCGCTGCCGTAGCCGTTTTCCACCGCCAAACCTTCTCAACAATACCTCCGCCAGCTTCAGATTGGTGATCGAGATCATATGAAAATTCGCTAATTGAAACCGAATAGTTTCCTCCTACAAGAGTTGCACTTGCCGTAAAGAGCGCAAAAGGAATTCGATGCACGTAAAATGTCATTCTTCCACCAGGTCCATCGCTCCATTTGCGATAGCTACTGAATCTGCTATCGTTTTTGGGATTATCCTGCGCCTGATACAGCACATCATATCTGCCAACCTTATCAGGCTTTACAATTGGCGATGTAACATATGCTCCATTACTGCTTATCGTACCTTGGTTATTCTCAAAGACGCTTGAGTCATGATCGAACAACCATCTACTACGCAATAATGGATCACCTTCAACATCATCATAGCTTGTCGTGTATTCAATTTCTTCTCCTAAAGCAATGTACTGAATGACAGGAGAATCCAGATTCGCTGCGGGAATGATATGATCACGAAATGCCATTAATGAAGAATCTAAGCTCGTATTATTATAAAATTTTCCCTTCCCATTATTCTGAGCAACTAGAGACGAGGCTTGAGCTGAATTGGCCGAGGAACCAAACTGAATATAGGACACATCATTACTTATCAGCTCCTTTAAAACCTCTGCTTTCAAGCCCGGCTTATCCAAGTCCGAATGGTACAGATCACTAATATCAACAAAATATCGTTGCGCATTTTCCGTCCAAGTGGTTGCGGAACGAGTTAATGCCTCGCTCAAAGGAGGCGATACAGGAACAGGGAGCACAGACTGATACCTGACTGGCGGTCCGTTAACAGCTCCAGTAGCATTAAATAATAGCTCCTTACTGTTAGTTGCAGGATCATAAACATAAATCTTATAGGTAGCATTTTTGTAGCTATAGTAAACTTTGTTGTCGTAAGATACTGCGTGAACGATTACTTGATTGACATCAATTTGTTCTAGAATACCCTTACTATAGTTATACTTAAAAAAACCAAGCTCAGCAGGTAATTGTCTCCCCCAAGGATGAACATCTCCATTAAAATAAAGATTAGGCTCGGTATAGCTGGCAGCAGCACTATCTACTGTTCCAGGCAGGCTCCATAATGTAGAATAACCTGAATAACTATAGGACTGCAGTGCCCTCATAAGCCCTCCACCATAACTAAATGCCTGACCAAAAGGTGTCGCAATTGAAGGGGAGGCGCCACAATGCATGGAATTCCCGCCAGAAAGGTCATTCTTATAAGCCCCGCAATAATAATTACCATAGGTATCAAAGCCTGTATTCATTAAAACTCGACCGTTAAAATCATACAATATGTACATTAATGACATGAAGGTGCTATCAAAATCTACTATTTTATTTGTCGCTTGATTATACATTTTTAAGTAATGAAAGGTAGGAGAATAGGCATCGACTGAGTAGGCATATCCAAAATAAATATTTCCCTCTGGGCTAACTGTATAGATATGTGATCTTTTTGGTGCTGTAAAAATGGTTGTGCTAGAGCCTGTAGCTGGATCGTAGAGCTTAAAATCATAACCATTTATCATATAGTACATTTTTCCATCGGTACGAATAATCGGCTGTGGAGATGCGTAGCCATATCCCGTCATAGTTGCCACTAATGTGTTCGTATTCGTAGATGGACTATAGTAATAGAGTTGATCGATTGAGGGCGATTCTCCTGAATGCAGTACATAGGCAAATGCATCCGTTACCTTAGGCTTAGAATCGATGTATTTAACATTTGCCTCAATTCCATTCAGAGCAAGCTCTGGGAGCACGAGTGTGTTCACTTTCGTCTTCAGTGCAGCCATATCTCCGCTTATCGTATCTCCCATATTGAACACGAGATCTACTTTCTTCTTTTTCTGTAAGCCAAATGATACTGTCGGTGCATAGTTATCAACTTCTACCACGAGCAGAGGCGATACAGAAGATCTTGCGTCAGCTGGAGTTAGGAATTCTGGCATTGTCGGTTCAGAGTAAGTTTCCGTTACACGAACACGGTAAGCGTACTTGCCTACATCGTTTACATATTCGTAAAAAAACTTACCGTTGCCAATACTTTCAAGAGTCGTCCATGTCTCGTCTGTAAAAAGTCCATTATTATTGGAGTCATAAGCTCTTTCCCATGTACGAGAAGCAATGATGTCAGCATCAGGAGAGTACGAATGATCCTTCAAATCCACATAAGCTTTATTATCTGAGTAAGACTGTCGATAAATCGGACTAATTCCTGTAATTTCAGCGTGCGGAGCTTCGTCTGGCTTAATAATGATTGTTCGCTCTTTCGTATCCGATTCTCCTACAGTATTCGTTACCGTTAGACGCACGAGGTATTCGCCAGCTTTTTTAAAAAGCACATCTTTAGACTTTGCCCCTATCAATGAATCATGATATTTAATATCCGCCATCGTTCCCCCACTTATCGGGATGATTTGCCAAGTAGTCATAGCATTATTGATCGGGTAAGCCTCCGGGCTGTAGCTACCCGAAGCGTCTAATGTAACTTTACGATTTTCCTTTAATACACCATTTACACGAATAAGGGCGCTTGGCTTAGGTGGCGCCGCAATAACAGTATGCCAAGCATCACCTGTAGCTCCTTTATTATCAGTTACAATGAGATTGAACTTATATGTACCGGGATTCATGCATATGAATTGTGCCTGCACATTGAACGAGCTAGAGAGAAGCTGGCAATCATCTGAGCCCCACTGATAGGCCACTATCGTTCCATCCGGATCATAGGACCCGCTTCCGTTTAATGTAAAGCTTTGTCCGGCAGATGTATAACCGGTACCATTAATAACCGCCACAGGAGGTATATTCCCTTCGGTAGCGGGTGGCAATGTTTCCTTATATACATAAGAAGATGCTTCAGCTGAGCCACTTAATTGAGCCTTTCCATACACCGCTTTATTAAATATTGCCGTAGCGGTTACAACATAGTTCTGCGTAAATGAATCACCTGCTATCTTTGATTTTGGAATGGAAAACTTAAAATTTGTCGTTGCTGTTAGATCAGCTCCTGGAATCGTTTTTGTTTGGAGTGTAGCATTTCCCACATCGTCCTTGTGCTTCGCATATAACCTCCACTCTTTCACATTCGCTGTATTCGTATAATTTTTCAAAGCCCCCGAAACCGTAACTGTAACTACCACATCCGTATTATTAAATTTAATAGAGTTCGGATTAGTAGCAGCAGTTGCCGTAACATACGGCTCGTCTCCTAGTGGCTGTATAATGACATTAACAGTCTTCCCGACATCTACCGTCTGCTCTTCTTTAAATGAGTTTTTGATATAGGCCTGCCCTTTAAGAGGAACAGGCACCTTTATGTCTGCACTACTCTCTGGATACGATGACCTCTTTATCGTTACCTTTTGATTGGAGAGAGTAACCGATGCCGTACCTCCTTGCGAAGCATTATTACTTCCTGAGCTTGCTTTGAGTATGGATACATCCTCTTTAATCGCAACTCCCGATAAATTAGCATTAGCAGTTACGTTGTAGAGTATATCAACGCTATCCTGATCCTTTCCTATCGTGTAGGTTTCACCATTAGGTGTAGCTATCGATCCAGAAACGATTGTTTCCCCCACCATTGGCGGTGATGTAAAAGTGGCATACCAAACCTTATTATTGCTACCATAGTGCTGCGTGTACACACTACCTCCCGTTTTCCACAACGGAGGGCTTTGCACTTTGGTGTACTGGTCATATAAATTAATTCCACCCATTTTTTGTCCAATGTAATTGGCTGTATAGTTGGGAGAACTTGCGTTATTGCCTGTTAAAATAGCTTTACGAAGAAAAGATTCCTGACTTGGTGAAATTGCTCTCCATGAATTGGGTCCGTCTGGTTGCTTCAAATAAGTATTCCAATCTTCTGGCTTATCCCCTATTAAGTCTTGCGGGTAACAAGGATTTGTGTAAGGTTGGTCTTTTACTGTGTATCCTAAATATCGAAATTGTGTTCCCGGAATAGACGAACAGATACTATTCGGTTTTGAGTCCCCAAATGGACCTGAACTTCCATATACTATTAAGTTATATTTTTTGTAAATCTGGAAGTTAACTGGTCTATTATTATTAGAACTCACAAGTTCTTGACCCTGACTAATTAAATACTCATTGAATTCATTCTCATTATCAGGAAATGCTAAAGACGTTGAAAAAGGGATTACAGTTACTCCAATAAATAGGATAAGAATAACTCTCAATATTTTTTTCATAGAGAACTATCCTCATTTCTTATATGAAAAAGTAAAATCTAATGTTGAAGACTCTCCATTATCCGCGAAGTCAACCTGAATTTTGCCAAAAGTTTTAACTTCACGAACAGCCTTATAGTTTTGCATCCCTTTTGTACGTTTCTGAATGTAATGGTTCAAAATGTAGTCTGCGATTTTATCACCGTATTCCTGACCATACAGTGCAAAGAAAGAAGCGCGCATTTTATTCTCGTAAAAAGGCACTGCCCAAACTCCAGTGACGGTTGGTAACTTATCATCAGGCCACAATCGTTCTAATGAAAACATTATTGAAACATGGTCACTGAATTGTTTTCCGTAGCTCTGGTTATTGAGTGCATCATTTTCCATGAAAATAAATTTAAAGAAATGGTTACCTCTAGCATCATATACTGAGCTTTTTGAGAAAGTAAGAAATACCCGTTCTTTGTACTCTCCATCGCCATCCGTATGGTACTTCAACCCCACAAAGTGATTCTCATCTAAAAGCACCTTCGTAGCATCGTATATTTGGCGATTAATATCTGGATTCAGCTTCTCTTTCAACGTGTAGTTGTTATTAGTTACTTTAGGATCAGTAGAAAAGAGAAACTTTCCATTGTTGGGGACGAAGTAACCTGGAGATGTTGTCATAGCATTCAGCTTCTGCTCATCCTCAAAAATCTCGTCCCCGGGGAGCACATACTTAAATTTGGGAGCGGGCTCCACAGTAACGGTGCTTTTAATCGTAATAAGTCTCTTCTCCGCATTCCATTCCATATAAACACCTAGCGCTTCTACCATGTAGCGAACGGGTATGAACAATCTCCCCTTCTTCATCTCGGCTTTCGTGTCCATAACGACAGTCGTTTTATTAACCTTCATAGTCGCATTTCCAACAGTGATTTCAGCAGTATTCCCATTTCTTTTCAAGGTTGCGGTTTGCGTTTTATTGTCCCATTTGATGTCTTTACTAGGCATGCCGATAGCACTAGCAAAAAATCGTAAAGAAACCATAGTACGCTGATCTTTGTTCACGTAAGGCTCCGGCTCTCCAGCAGGTGTCTTAAATGTTTTACCATCAATTAGGAAACTGACATCTACTTTATCCGCAGCTGCACCAGCATATCCAACTGAAAGCAACCCCATAATAATGACCAATAGCATTACCGTAACTTTTCTCATTAATATCCCCCTCTGAGTAATTAATAACTGGCTATCAAACCGACAAATCGAGCGTCCTAGCACCCCTAGCGACTATAAAATCACTCCCTCTAGAAAATAGACATAAAAAAAGAGGGAGCACTGCCGACATCTGTTAAACGTCTGCGGGTGCTTCCTCGCGTCAATATCCAGTATTTAGTTAATTTATTATATAAAGAACAATTCGTCTTCGTCAACTACTATTCTGTCGAATCTTCTGTTATTTTATTACTTTTTGTTTGTTTAGTAGCTCTTGTCCGATTTTCTGTATGTTGTCTAAGGCTTCTGAGATAGATTGCTGCTTATTCGTAACCTGAGATAATTGTTCCTGAGTTAGCTTTAGTATTTGGCTAAAAAACTCGTTTGGAAGCTTATCATAATCTTTATATAATGTAGCTTCAACTGGCTTAAGAGAAATGAAAGCTTGTAGATTATGTCCCTCTTCATCTTTAATATACTTTGTTCTTACAGGAAGGCTCCCGGAATTGATTTTGGATTTCACTTTAGCAAATTCATCACTATTCACGTAGCTAATAAATTTCCAAGCAGCTTCTATATTCGTAGATTTAGCATCAATAGCGAAAATTTGATCTATAGACATCGTATCTGTAACATCAGGGTTTTGTGGGTTTACAGGCACAGTAACGATATCCCAATTTTTAATGGCTCTTTCCTTATTGGCGCTTTGAGCTGCTTTTATCTGATTTCTGAGACCATTATCGTCCACTACCATAGCGATTTTCCCATTGATAAAAGGACTCTCAAACAAGTAATCTTCATAGGTGTTATAGGACATCGCACCTTGATTTTCGATCGTATACATAGCTCCAGATTGAATGGCCTTCTGAGCAGTCTCAAAAGCCGCCTTCCACGAATCGGTATTAATCGTCATCTTCATACTTGAAACATTAAAAACATCCAGCCCCATCGTACTACCAATATTCGTTCCTAAATTATATAAATCATAAGAGTGCTTTCGTTGAATCCCATAAATACGATCCTCACCTGTCCCACTAGTTGGAAAACGAGCTGCTAATTGCAGCAAGCTATCCCAGCTCATCTTGTCCTCTGGCAGAGGAACTCCATATTGAGTAAAGAGGTCCTTATTATAATAAACCGCTTTACTGTAGAAGGAGGGGGACAACCCATATAACTTACCCTCACTTAGCTCTCTTATGTAACTAATGACTCCCGGAACAATCCCGTCAAGATCATATTTATCCCTCTTTGCGCGAGCATCCAAGTCATAGAGCCGACCTTCATTCGATAGCTGCTTATATTGTTCCGCGCTTAGCATTAACACATCAGGCTTCTGTTCATCAATAAACTTGATTAACGCTTTATTCCTATCTTCACCATCTTCGTAGTTAATATCATTGGTTGAAACAACTTCAACATCAACATTGGGATATAACGCGGAAAATAGCATGCCGTACTGGTAATAATAACCGTTTTTATCATAGTACATTACCTTTAAAGTACTTCTAGTATCCGATCGTTCTTCCGTTTTAGTGCTACATCCCACTAGCAAGCCCGTCAGCATTGCTAGAACAATAATTAGCTCAATCCTGAATTTCCTAATCATCCCTTTTTCCCCCTATTGCATTTCTTATCTCTTGTTATTTTCCATCCAAAAGCTGCTGCCCTTGTGCTTGAATGTTTTCTAACGCTTTGGATAAGGATTGCCGCTCACTGGTCACCTTGTGCAATTCTTCTTGCATTAAAACGACTATTTTTGAAAATAGTCCATAAGGCAGCTTCTCATTATCTTTATAAATACTAGATTCAATAGGCTTGAGAGAGTACAAGGCTTCCAGATTATGCCCGCTCTCATCGGTAATATATTTAGTTCTTGATGTTAAGCTTCCTGTACTCACTTCCTTTTTAATTCTGGCAAACTCATCGCTATTGACGTAGCTGATAAAATTCCATGCCGCATCAATATTTGAGGATCTGGCATCAATCGCAAAGATTTCATCAATAGACATGCTGTTCGTCACATTGGGGTTTTGTGGATTTACAGGCATTGTAACCATGTCCCAATTGCTGATGGCCTTATCCTTAAACCTTTCTTGAGCTTCTGTAATTTGATTAACTAAATAATTCTCATCGATGGTCATAGCTACTTTACCTGCGACAAAAGGATTCTGGAACAAATAGCTCTCATATGAACCATTGCCGCTCTCATTTACTCCCTTATATATAGTCTCAGACTTAATGGCTTCCAGTGCAGATTCGAATACTGCTTTCCACGATTCTGAATTCATAGTCATCTTCATGCTAGAAGTATTAAAAAAACTAAGACCCAAAGTGCCACCCATTGAAATTCCAAGTTCATATAAATCGTCGGAATAGTAAGTCTTAATCCCATATATTCGTTCCTCTTCGCTACCCGTTGTTGGAAAACGTGATGCCAGCTGAAGTAGCTTATCCCAGCTCATCCCATTTTCCGGAAAAGGGATTTCGTATTTTGCGAACAGGTCTTTGTTATAGTAGACGGCCTTGCTGAAAAATGCTGGAGACATACCGTATAGCTTACCGTCACTTAGCTCTCTTATGTAATCCGTAATACCTAGGACGGTGCCCTCAAGGTCAAACTTATCTCTCTTAATAAAAGATTCAAGATCATATAGCTTACCTTGACTCGACATATTTTTGTATTGCTCGCCATTAAGCATGAGTAAGTCGGGCTTCTTCGCATCAATAAATTCCATAACCGCTTTATTCATGTCCTTACCTTTCTCGTATTTAACATTATTTTTTGAAATAACCTCAACATCAATCTCAGGAAACATGGCGGCAAATAAGGTGCCGTATTGCGAGTAATATCCCATCTCGTCGTAATACATAATTTTTAATTTGCTTGGTGTTTCTGTGGGATCCTTAACACTAGAACTACATCCCATAAGCAAGCCTGTAAGCATGGATAAAATAATAACCATTTGAAAATTTGATTTGCTACTCATTGCAAGTGACCCTCTCTCTCAGCATTGCTAACTGTTATGTTTTTATTTTCCAACCACCTTCTCTTAGCTTACTTAGCATTTCTTAACAACTACCCGTCCTTTTGCTTAAGAAAATCTTAATTTGTGCTTATGAAAACTTAAATACCACCAATCGATAGAGCTATCGCTTGGTGGTATTCTTATGTTGCTTCTTCATTAGACCTGCTGCTCATACGCTATCTGGTGACCATCCTCAAAGCCTTTGGAAAATCCAGCATTATATCCCTCGTTATACGCATGATTAAAGCCTGCATTGTATGAAGAGCCACCATCGACTCGCTGTCTCCTTACCCTCAATCGACGTCGACTTTGACCTTTACGAACTCGAAGCTTGCCTTTGCCAGAGCGAGATTTGCCTCGTCGCACACTTTTGATCCCCTTCTTCTTTATGCTTCGGCTCGCGCTCGATTTTCTTTTCCCTCTCTTGCCAGCTTTTGCTGAACGCGATTTACGTTTCAATCCGAGGCACCTCCAACATTTCGATTACTTGATCTAATTGTATCGGCTAACCACGGGGAAGCTGGTTTTCCTCTCACAGGTGGATTCCAGCTTGTTCCGGTAGCCCTTCTAAGCAAAGCTCCCTGCAAGCCAGTTAGTACCCTCACATGCTCGTGCAATGTGGAAACGGATACTCCAGCTACCTCAGTCACATCTGCAACACTTTCTAATATTTTCGCCAATGCTTCCTGGCTTCTCGATATGGCTCCCATTAACTGAAGCTTAATCTCCCACTCACGCTGCCATCGGTTCATTTGTCTTGATCTCCTGAATCTAACCCACCGAACATAGATGCCATATTATCCGAGCTGTCACCATCTGGATTTAAGATCACTTTCATATTGCGGCTTAGACCATTACAGAGCTTAGTTAGCCCATCAATGATTTCTATATTCTGTTCATGAAATTGTAAGCTGGTCGTCAATTGATCGTTATGCGCATCAAAAGTATCGTTCGTAATGTGGGTAAGTATCCAATTACGAACCTTCTCTGCCTCCGTCGCCTTCGCTTCCAGAATCATAGCTACGTTCCACTGCATCTTTGCAAGTGCATCGAGCGTGAGATGATAAGCCTCTTCCCTTTTCATCCCTTCTGCCCCCCTTTCCTGACAAGCCTAACTACATACTCTCTTATTCCTCGTCGTCTGAATCTGCCATTGCCTTCACAACCTGAGTTAAGCTATCCGCTACCGCTTCTTCCAGATCCGAGAGGCTGTTCAAATAAGAGACAATACTCTTGGTCACATTAGAAGAACTATCCAATAACCCATCAAGACCGCTTAATTGAGGATGTTCGTCAGGCAAGGCTTGAACCATATGAGCCATCCTTACAGTTACTTGCCGCTTAGCATCCAATATCCGGGCCATCTGCTGATGGGATTTGGATAAATGAACGACGATTTCTGTTAACAATTCCTGCATGCTTGCTGCATCCCCTATCCTTCAACGGATTCATTCGCTCCGATGCTTCCAGCAAACGTCTAGTCTCATACAGCATATGCCGTCATTCAGCGCTTGCCACAGGAGCAAATGCCCACATTGTTTGATGATTACAATGGATCACTTCAGACAATAAAATAACCCCAGCTACAGCTCCCTTAGAGTGCTACAGTTGAGGTTATCGCTATAATTACAGCACCTGCCGTAACAACGGCGGCGCAACAATCGGTAGTCCATGGACCTTATCTTCCAGTTGCTCAAGTGTTATATTCTTATGCGGCTTTAGGTGAAGGCTCCAAGCCCGCATAACTGCAGGGCTAATGATACGCCGCGCTACTCCACCTTCCATGTGAAACGTATTTCCATCCGGAAGCAATACAACTCCTGATTGTATGCTCACTTCGTCTCCTGAACCTCGCCAGAGGTGCTCCACCTCTTCCGCTGCAATCGGCGGCTCAAGTGGCCAGAGACGAAGATCAATCTGCGAAACTCTAATCGTTGGGATGGATAGCTCCCCCTCAATCAGCCTACGTTTACCATGCTCAATCCAATACCTATTAGCTCCGATGGCCTGCACGACCACTTGCTCTGGGTAGAAGTGCGCAGAGTGCTGTAGCTGCCCTTCCAATGGATCCGAATGCTGACGCGCCTCTTGAATCCATTCGTTAGGATTACTCCATTTGTCCATGAAATAAAGCTGATTACGGTCGTTCACTTCTTGGAACCGATCACCTAGTGCTTTCATGCTAATACTGCCAAAATGATGGATGAAGGTATCCTGTGCCATAACAATTTTTTTACCGAGTAATCTGACCCTAATGTTATAATCGTCGTCCTCATAATTTCCTACCTCGAAGCCTTCATCAAAATAGCCAATACCCTCGAATAGCTCCCTGCGAAACAATAAGCAGAAACCGGTTAGTCGTTCGATTTGACGCCATCTCGATGGATCTGACTTGTTATTCTCACGCGCGAATTTCGGCATATCCACGACATCCTGGTAAGGAACATCTACTTTCTGATCACCGCTTATATAGTTGGTTATCGGTCCGACCATGCCAATTCCTTCATCGCTGTTCAGACAGATTAGTAAATTATCTAACCAATTTTCCGTAGCCAGAGTATCGTTGTTAAGCAGCATAATCGTGCGCCCCTTGGCCATCATCATCCCCATATTAATCGCTCCAGCAAACCCACGATTGTTATCCAGTACACGGAATCTGACCTGTCCTCCTAGCCCCAGCAAATATGCTGCCGTGCCGTCCGTAGATGCATTGTCTACAACTATAATTTCATAAGGGAGATCGGTATTGTCCATAATGCTTTCAATACATTGCTCAAGCATATTCAACTGATTATAAGTTGGAATAACAATGCTTGTTCCCTCGAATAATGTGGGATAGCTTTGAGTGCCAGAATGTACCCCTTCCCGATATCCTTCACCAAACCCCTCGCGAAATTGTAGCTGCCGAGCATTCGAACGATGACGGGACCCGGCGTGACTTCGACGTGGCTTGATTTTAGAGGCTCTCGTTCTAGTACGGGTAGGCTTGCGATGCTTATTGTACTTAGCCTTCGTAATCGTCGCAACCACTTGCCCCACCTCATTTCTCCTCTATTTCATCCCATTCCGTTCAGGGTGCACCAGCCCAGCCATCCGGTTCGCTAAGTGACCGAAATCAAAGGTTACCTTCCCTCCAATTCCAGCCAAATGTACAGCGATAGGAATGGCAGGTACTCCTGCTGCGATTAGTGCGATATCGTAATCATAAGTAGAGGCTTCCGCCACGACTCTGTGCACGTCGGAAAAACCATTAACAGGGGTTACAATTCCCGACACCTCCAAGCCTTGCTCGATTAATACTTGGCTAAGCTGAACAGCTACATCACCAATGACGAGTATTTTGCGACCTTGTAACAGCCTCAACAGCAATCCCAACTCATGTAGCGCGTAATTCATCGTTGATGTAGTAAAACGTAGACCCTGATAATCTATTCCATGTGCACGCAATACGGCAAACAAAAGTGGTTGAAAATGGGGATGCCGAGACAGCGGTACACCGATTAATGAAGCAAGACGTAAGCAAGAAGCTAGCTCATCACGCGCAGTTAGGTTTGGCAAATGAACTCCTGCGTATGGAAGAAACGAGCCTGCTCGCTTGATTTCCTCTATCGTTAGCACCTTTTCCTGTGCCATTGTCAGCAGCTCTCCATCTCCAAGACGAATGAAGGCATACGGCTGTTTGTCCTGCAGAGCCTTCTCTAGCTCGTGGTACACCCCTGCTGCATCCAAAAGTGGAATTCCTCGATTTCGTAACACCTGGACCCCTGCAGCCATAGCTTCACGAGCTGTTATATCGGGTATGATAAGATCGTTAGGGATATGCTCTTCCAATATTCGTTCTTCGCCTGCAAGCAAGCCTTCTCGGTATCCGGAATCATAGCCTTCCTGATTAGAAATAGCTTCAATACTCTTCTCGGTAATATTACGGCTCATAGGAATTAGTCTGCGTTTAGCATGATAACGTCGTTTCGGTGAAATATTTTTTTTCCTAAGCTTCACAATTCGTTTTTTTGTAGTCTTCGGGGAAGCTCCTGTCGCTGCATGCTTTCTATCCGTTTTTGGTATAGCCTTGCTTGGAGCACGGTTTTTATCCGCTTTGGGAGTGATTTTGCTCGGAATACGATTGCTATCCGATTTGGGAGTGACCTTGCTCGGAATACGATTGCTATCTGATTTAGGAATCACTTTGCCAGATGTAATACTTTTACTCTTTACAACTTGAGGAGAACGACTTTGCACTGCGTTTACTACAGGTTGCTTGACTGGTTTAGGAGGAGCCACTAAAGGCTTAGCTGTATTCAGTAAGCTAACATTGATCACGAAATAGCCCCCTTTAATCTCCTTCCCGCTTCCTCCAATGATTCGAAGGTACCTGCATCTGTCCACCAGCCCGTAAGCTCACGATAGCTAAGCTGCCCATTGAGAGCATATGCATTATTGACGTCTGTAATTTCCAGCTCTCCTCTTCGAGAAGGCTTTACGTCATTGATTAAATCAAACACCTCAGTATCGTAAAAATAAGCTCCGGTAACGCAATAATCAGACTGGGGGTTCTCCGGTTTTTCCTCAATTAGCAGTATACGACCACTAGCTTCATCCAGCTTCGGAACGCCATATCGACGGGGATCATCCACCTTCTTTAACAGCACCATCGCTCCGCTTGCTTGCTTTGCGAATTGCTCGCAATAAGGCAGCAGACTTTCCTCGAACAAATTATCTCCGAGCAGCACGAGGAACTTATCCTTTGACGACATAATTGGACGAGCAAGCTCCAACGCTTGTGCGATCCCACCTGCCTCCTCTTGCACACGATACATAATGGACACACCCCAATCCCGTCCACTGCCAAGAACGTCTGCAAAGCTGCCCAGCGACGCCCGACTCGTAATAATAACAATTTCACGGATACCAGAATCGCGTAATTTAGTAATGCCATAACAAATCATTGGATAAGAACCAACAGGCAATAAGTGCTTATTCGTCCAGTAGGTGAGCGGTTTAAGCCTTGTTCCCGTTCCACCCGCCAGTATAACAGCCTTCAAAGCGATTCCTCCTCATGGTTAGAGCGGTTATGCTATCAGATGAACGATCTCGGATCTACATGCCACTTATCCATAAACATCCGATAGTTCCGTTCGACAAGCAGCTGCTGCTCTGCAATTCCTTCCCTTTTGAAGCTTGCGCTCCCCTCATGGTAAATTAACGTATCATGGCACACGAGAAGGCTGTAGCCATGAAGTCTGGTACGCAAGCAAAAGTCATCATCCTCATAGTGACCAGGTGAAAATCGTTCATCGAGAAGCCCAATTTTTTCTATGAGACTGCGATTAAACACAAAACAAATGCCTACAATTCTCTCGACCCTTTTCCACTTTGAGTGATCCTGTATGTTGACCTCAGATGCAATTCTCTGAAATTCCTCGACATCCTCGAAAGGGTAGTGAACCTGCTGTGATCCGCTAGCATAATTCGTGACTGGTCCCACGATTCCCACATCTGAGGAGCTGTTGAGTGCGGCCGTCATATTGCTTAACCAATTAGGAGTTACGACTGTATCGTTGTTAAGTAAAACAAGGGTATCCCCGGAGGAAAGCCGCAAGCCTTTGTTGCAAGCAATGGGAAAACCTTCGTTACGAGGAAGCGATATAAAGGCAAGCTTCTCCCGCCTGCACCATTCAGCGCTTCCATCGGTAGAAGCATTATCTACAATAATAATTTCGTAAGGTGTGTCCGTGTATTTACGTATGGAGGAAACACAATTTTGAAGAAGATCGAGACGATTGTAAGTTGGAATAATGATAGATGCTTTTGTCATTGCTCCCAATCCCCCAATACGCTTCGGTTACGTACGGAATCGGTAAAATCCAACCGACTGCCCCTTGTACCCATCGCCTCTGTCCATGCCTCTACATGATCACCCGCTGCTATTTGCCAGTTCTGCTTAGATGCAATTAGTCTGTTAGAATTTCTGTTGCTTGCTGAGCCTCCCGTACCAATCTTTAGACCATTCAAGATAGCTAGAGCATGTGCTTTGATTGGAACGGTAAAAGCCGCAGCCCCAAGTGTATCTAAAGCATTTCGAGAGACGGCAAATGGTAGCGAGGACAAACAATTAATGCTTAAATCCTCTCGATTCAAGCTCCTGTTCAGAAATTCATGAAACCGCTCGGATTCTCCTCTACGATTGAATAACCCCATCTGCGCGGTAAGGTCGTTAAGCGCGATATCAACCCGTCCATCGCATTCCCATAAAAAACGGGCTAATATGTCCGAGTGAACAGGATGCTCGCCGTCAACAAAAAGCACCGTATCCGCACCCGTTAATTTAGCGCCCAGAGCCCGTCCGACGTCCGGATTAACCTCATCAGGCAAATAGGCGATTATCATGTTTTTATGGTTTCTTGCGAGAGAGTAAATCTCCTCATTCGTGTTCGCAAGCACAATAACAATTTCATGAAGAGGAAGAGCCTCCAACTGAGCTAGCACCCCTTTTGGAGCCGGTGAATGAGGTCCAACAAAAACGACAGCAGCAGCCTTATTTCGCAGTGGCACTGGCGATACTGTAGCATAGATGCCAGCACCCTTCATAAATCCCGCAGCATAGCTTTTTCCTCTTTGTTGTACATGGCGCCATGCCGCCGTTATATTGCGTCCTTCATAGAACCTTTTGCTCCACCGCTGACGAAGTGCCCCTTTGAGACGCTCTTGGCTAACATTTTCAGATGAGGTGCTTCTCCATGCCCTACCCTCTTTTACACCTGCCGAATGATCGGGTAAATGAGATTTCGTAGTTGAAGCACGTTTTAATCGTACCCTCCTCTTTGAAGGGGGGATTTTAACTATTTTCGAGGAACGGAGAGGTCGTTTGGTTGCTAGCTGTTTTTTGCGCATTTGGTTATCTCACCATCCATCTTTGACGGACCTCGTCCTCATACCCGCCCCTGGAATCTGTATTTCTCAGCCACCAATGAATGGCTTCTAAGTGGTCCCCTACGATAATGGGTTCTAATGAATTTTTACGCTCCCGCTTCGTGCGCATCGGATTCAACTTTCCAACGTTGACATGGATGACACGTTTAACGCTAAGACCTTCGCGAATGGCCATTGTATGAGCCAAGGGAGGTACAGATAATGCTGATGCTCCTATAACTGACAAAGCCCTTCTACTCATCGCGTGAGGGATTGCTGTCATAGAGGCACCTTCCAGATCAGATCTGCCTAACAATGCATTTAAGGCGTGCTTGGCGAGAATCACACCATGAACAACTGTTTTTTTAACTGGACCTGAATAATCATTTAAGGCCACATCTACTCCATTAGCTACTGCATCAACAAAGACCCTAAGCTTAGCAGCAGGTATAATCATATCCGCATCAATGAATAGCAATATATTACCTTGAGCTTCCCTTGCCCCCAATGACCTTCCAACATCATGGCCGAGAGGATGATCGTAAAGGATTACCTTTGCACCGCTTTTCCTGGCAATGTCCAGCGAACCGTCGGTCGAGCCGTTTACAACCACAATGACTTCTACGTGGGGGTGCACCAAAGAAGCTTCTCGGATGACTCTTTTGAGTGTTTTTCGCTCATTCATGACTGGAATAATGACCGAAACGAACGGAGCCGTCCTAGGATCAGAAGTAGCAGGAGGATTGGGGATTTCTGATTGCTCACTCGATCGTATCGAGCGACTTAAAGACACCCTGCGTCTGCCTCTAACCCTCCCGGACTTAGCAGAACGAGAGCCGTTCCTCCCGATTTTTTTCGCCAATCCATTCACCCCCCCTCAGGATCGGGCAACGGTATACATGACATTGTATGTGTGACGTGTCCATTCGCAACGGCATATGTACAGTTTCATACGTTTGTATCGAGCGATTAAATGAGTATAAGGAACCAAAAAACTTATACTTTCACTCGTTCAACAAAGGCTCCGTTCTTATTTCGCGCTACCCTAAGAGGTAAGCATGAAATTGAACGGAGCCTTTTATAACTCACCTTATTTACCTTTGTGCTTGGTTACCTATTGCTATCCATTGGATAAATCCTTTTGGTTCAGGTCCTAACCGCGTGCGGAAAACAATTAGCTCGACTTCATGCGGACGCTTGGTACCGAGAATACAGCTGCAAGAAGGGTGGTCAGACATTGCAATTAATGTATAGGAATTGTCCGCGTATGGTGTAGGAAAAGGAACAATTAAGCGCATCGACTCCATTCCACCCTGAAAAACATACTGTTGGTTCCCAAACAACATACCAACACCAGGTAATTGTGTGATAACCGGAGTAAATGAAAGCTTATCTGCACCCACGCTGCCATTAGCTAGATGTTCGCTCGTTACGCTTCCTGCCTCTAGCTTCGCTCCGCTCACGCTTCCATCCGCTAGGTGCTCACTCGCTATGCTTCCTGCCTCTAGCTTCGCTCCGCTCACGCTGCCATCCGCTAGGTGCTCACTCGCTATGCTTCCCGCCTCTAGCTTCGATCCGCTCACGCTGCCATCGGCAAGGTGCTCACTCGTTACGCTTCCGACCTCTAGCTTCGCCCTGCCCACGCTGCCATCGGCAAGGTGCTCACTCGTTACGCTTCCTGCCTCTAGCTTCGCTCCGCTCACGCTTCTATCGGCCAAATGCTCACTCGCTACACTTCCCGCCTCTAGCTTCGTCCCACTCACGCTGCCATCCGCTAGATGCTCGCTCGTTACGCTTCCTAACTCAAGCTTCGCTCCACTCACACTGCCATCCGCTAAATGCTCGCTCGTTATGCTTCCTAACTCAAGCTTCGCTCCACTCACACTGCCATTGGCCAAATGCTCACTCGCTATGCTTCCTGCTTCTAGCTTCGCTCCGCTCACGCTGCCATCCGCTAGATGCTCGTTCGCTACGCTTCCTAACTCAAGCTTCGTCCCACTCACGCTGCCATCGGCAAGGTGCTCACTCGCTATGCTTCCTGCTTCTAGCTTCGCTCCGCTCACGCTGCCATCCGCTAGATGCTCCCTCGTTACGCTTCCTACCTCTAGCTTCGCCCCACTCACGCTGCCATCCGCTAGATGCTCGTTCGCTATGCTTCCTAACTCAAGCTTCGCTCCACTAATACTGCCATCTGCCAAATGGTCGTTGCTTATGCTTCCTAACCAAATCTGCGCTCCACCAACACTTCCAACAGATAACTGCTCACTTGTTATGCTATTACGTTCAAGCTTCGCTCCACTCACGCTACCATCCGCTAGATGCTCCCTAGCTACGCTTCCTGCCTCTAGCTTCGCTCCACTCACACTGCCATCAGCGAGATGCTCCCCAGATACGCTTCCTACCTCTAGCTTCGCTCCACTCACACTGCCATCCGCGAGATGCTCCCCAGATACGCTTCCTACCTCTAGCTTCGCTCCGCTCACACTGCCATCGGCAAGATGCTCCCTAGCTACGCTTCCAGCCTCCAGCTTCGCTCCACTCAGACTTCCATCCGCGAGATGCTCCCCAGATACGCTTCCTACCTCTAGCTTCGCTCCGCTCACACTGCCATCCGCTAAGTGCTCACTCGTTACGCTTCCTGCCTCTAGCTTCGCTCCACTCACGCTGCCATCCGCGAAATACTCACCTGTTACGCTTCCTACCTCTAGCTTCGCCCCACTCACACTGCCATCCGCCAGATGCTCGCCCGCTACGCTTCCAGCTTCTAGCTTCGCCCCGCTCACGCTGCCATCCGCTAAGTGCTCACTCGTTACGCTGCCCGCTTCCAGCTCCATCTTTATATCTGTTGGAGCTGAAGCCACAGTTTGAACTTGCTGTAACTGATTCAACAATTGCTGCAGATCAGCACTCAGCTTCGTGCTGCTCACACTGCCATCCGCTAGCTGTGCTTCTGATACGGCTTGCGGCTTGAAATGACTGGAGGTTATCGTTTGCTCCCCTAAGTGGTAACCAAGAATGGAACGTGGAATGATGTGAGATGAGCTTATGCTACGTACAGAGATTTTCTCAGCGTTAACGGCCCCTGGTGCCAGTTGCGTCGCTCCGATGCTTCCTTCAGTTAATTTCACAGACGTAATAGAGCCATCAGCAAGCTGCTCCGTGCCTACAGATCCTAAAGCCAGCTTCTCAGAGCTTACTGCACCTGCCATTAGTCGTTCTTCGGTAATTTGATCTCCTACAAAGGTTAGAAATTGGAACAACGGAGGAGAAAGACTTTCTACGGTTACGGCTCCTAATCCGAGCTTAGAATTGGTTATGGCATTGTCGGCAAGCTGACTCGTTCCGACGCTTCCATCCGCTAGCTTTCCGGTAGTTACTGATCCGTCGAACAGCTTCTCACTCGTTACACTAGAATCACCAAGGATTTCAGAAGTCACCGAGCCACCAGCTAGTTGGTTAGTTCCTATGCTCCCGATAGCAAGCTTCTCAGTCGTAACCGATCCATCGTTCAATTTAACTGATGTAACGCTTTTATCCGCTAATTTTTCCTCAGTCACAGAGCTATCCGACATCTGGCTCGTTCCGACACTGCTGCCCGCAAGCTTATCAGTCGTTATTACCCCATCCATAAGCTTAGCGGTCGTTACACTCTCATTAGCCAAAACATCCTCAGTGACAGCTCCATAGGACAATTGTTCCGTCCCGACGCTTCCCCTCGCAAGCTTCTCTGTTATTACTGCTCCGTCGGCAAGCTTCGTGTCCGTTACACTGCCATCTATTAGATGATTGGCTGACACAGAGTCGGCTGCCAATTGGCTTGTGCCAACAGCCCCCTCTGCTAGCTTCTCGGATGTTACTGCACCCGTTGCCAGCTTTTCATTCAACACACTGGAATCTGCTAAAATATTCGCTGTGACCGAGCCCCATACTAGTTGGTCCGTACCAATACTACCTAGTGCAAGCTTACCTGAAGTTACAGCACCATCAAGCAGCTTATCGCCCCGAACACTAGCATCTGCCAAAATTTCCGCAGTTACTGAGCCTGCTGCCAATTGATCCGTTCCTACGCTGTTATCAGCAAGCTTATCCGCTGTAATGATACCATCTCTAAGCTTTGAAGCTGACACGCTTTGGTCCGCGAGAATCTCAGCTGTAACCGAGCCTTCCACCAATTGACTGGTGCCCACACTGCCTCCAGCCAGCTTATCAGTCGTTACAATGCCATCAAGGAGCTTATCAGTAGTTACACTGCCCTCTGACAAAATATCCGCAGTTATTGAGCCTAGAACTAATTGATCGGTTCCAACACTTCCATAAGCAAGCTTTTCCGACGTAACTACTCTGTCTTCCAGCTTAGCAAGCGTCACACTTCCATCCGCAAGGATATTCTCGGTTACTGAGCCATCAGCCAATTGAACAGTACCCACGCTTCCCGCAACAAGCTTTTCCCCAGCCAACGAGCCATCAACTACTTTAGCTCCTGATACACTGTGATCCCCTAGGATGTCAGATGTAACCGAGCCCGCTGCCAATTGCAGCGTGCCCACGCTACCGTCTGCTAGCTTCTCTGTGGTAACTGTTCCATGGGCTATTTTAACACCTGTAATATTTCCATCTTTAAGGATATTCGTTGTGACGGCGCCTTCCACTAGCTTCTCGGTTCCGATACTCCCATCAGCCAGCTTTTCGGCTGTTACAGCACCATCACCAAGCTTAGCACAGGATACGCTCCCGTCAGCCAGGCTATCCTCCAAGACCGATCCATTCAGCAAGTGTCTTGCTTCAATGCTACCGATAGCTAGCTTCTCCGACGTAACTGCTCCATTAAGTAGCTTCGCAGTTGTGACACTTTCATCCGCCAGTATTCTAGCTCTAACAGATCCGGTTACAAGCTGACTCGTCCCGATGCTCCCGACTGCCAGCTTTTCAGAGGTTACTGCTCCATCAGCAAGCTTAGAGGTTGTGACGCTTCCTCCTGCTAGAATTTCTGCAACAACTGAGCTGTCAGCTAGCTGCTCCGTTCCGACTCCACCAATCGCCAGCTTCTCGGGTGTAACCACGCCATCGGCTAGCTTTGCAGCTGTGACGCTTCCATCCGCTAGAATGTCCGCATTTACCGAGCCAGCTTCCAGTTGACTCGTTCCCACACTTCCATTCGCTAGCTTATTTGCAGTCACCACGCCGTCGCCCAGCTTCGCTCCCGTTACACTACCATCACTGAGGATGTCCGATGTCACTGAGCTTTCTGACAAGTGCACTGTTCCAACACTATGAATCGCTAGCTTTTCTGACTTAATTGCGCCATCTGCCAGCTTCTCAGAAGTTACCGCTCCTGCAACCAGTTTATCTGGAGTAACACTTCCATCCGCCAGCTTTTCCCTAGACACACTTCCGTCAGCCAGCTTCACTCTTGTTATTAAACCATCCGCTAGCTTTTCCTCAGTAATTGTTTTCTCCTTGAGATGTACCGCACTTACTGCATTCGGCTCTAATCGCTCAGAATCGATACGACGTTCCCCGTTCTTGGCGAGATCCAACAAATCAGGCGCTAGATGGGAGACTGACACCGTACCCTTACGCAGATGGAAGCCATGTACGGCTTCCGATTTCAGATGCTTGCCGCTTATGCTTTCTATTTGCAAGTGCTCCGAATTTACGCTTAGCGGGGCCAGCTTATTAGAAGTCACGCTGTCCTCAGCCAGTTTATCCGAAGTAATCGCGTGCTTAGCAAGAGTCGCTTCATGGACGCTACCCATTGCCAAATGTGCGGCACCGACGGCTCCCTCGCGCAAATGCACAGAATCAATTAAGTCGACCTGTAGATGTGCGGACGATATGGCCTGGTCAGCGATATGCTGCTCCTTTACAGAGCCAGCTTGAAGCTTGCTGCTATCGATGCTTTTCGCTGCTAGCTTGTTTACCGTTATTATGCCGTCATTAAGATGAAATTCGCGGAGGCTTTTCTCGCCCAAATGAACACTGAGAATAGACTGCTCAGCAATATGACGGCTTTCCACCGCACTTGATACGATATGCTGGGCCTTAACCGACCCATCTGCTAGCTTATCTGAGGTAACTGCGCCGTTCGCCATACCGGCAGTCGTTACGGCTCCTTCACCTAGATGAATTTGCTTGATAGACCTAGGCTTCAAATGCTTGGAGGAAACAGCTGCTTCGGCTATCGCCCGCCCAGATACTGCCCCGTCCTGCAATGCTTTTTCATAAACTGCATTTGCGTCCAGCTTTGCGGAAGTAACACTATCATCAGCCAGCTTGGCAGTCGTAACGGCTAAATCGGCCATTTTATCTGTTGAAACACATTCTGGGGAAAGCTTTAAGGAAGTGATCAAATGATCCGTTAAATGATGCGAGAATATAGAACGTACTCCAAGCTGTCTCTCTCCGACGGCACCTGGAGCTATATTTTTCTCCGTCACCGCTTCGATTTGCAAGGCTCCAGTGCTTACTGATCCGTTCGCTAAATGAACTGATTCAACAGCACCCTGCCGAACGTGACGGCTATCTATAGAATCAGAAGCCAGAGCACCACCCATGACCGCTTCTACTCCGAAGTGATACGGTTTAAGCGACCCGGCCGCCAATTGCTCTGAAGTTACACTCTCCGAGGAGAGATGCTCTGTTTTAACTGCCGCCGAAGCCAGATGCTTACTTCCAACGGAATGATCTCCGAGCTTAACCCCAGTAACCGATGAATCCGCCAGCTGAGAAGCTCCAATCGCGCCATCCACTAGATGGGAAGCATGCACTGCATTTTTAGCAAGCTGTCCCGCCCCGATCAAGCCTTCCTTCAGATGCTCTCTCCGGATCGATTGATCAGATATATGCCGACCTTCAATCGTTTTCTCCGTTAAATGTCGGGGACCAATGATGCCTTCAGCTAGCTTATCAGATAAAATACTTCCCTTGGCCAAATGCTTGGATTGCACAGCTTCATCAGCAATTTTGCCAGAAATAATACTCTGATCCGCAAGCTTGGTCGAAGTAACAGCATGATCAACTAGCTTAATAGTAGTAACCGATTGCTCAGCCAGCTTTATCGCTGTTATTGCACCCTCTACCAAATGCTTTGTTTCAACGACCCCGTCGACGAGATGGTTGCCTTTTATTGCTCCCATACGTAGATGCTCGGATTGGACCGAGTTTAAAGACAGCTTGCTTCCCAGCACGGACTGATCGGCGAGCTCGCGTGATCCGACCGCTCCCTCGGCGAGATGCTCCGCCACCACGGCGAGCGGAGCCAAGTGCTTTCCCTGCAGCACTCCAGGGGCCACGTGATCAGCTAGAACTACACCTTCAGTCAGATGCTGGCTCTCTATCGCCCCTCTAGCCACTTTATCCTTTGTTACTGCACCGTCACGAAGCTTGGATGTGGCTACAGATCCTTCAGCCAATTTGGAAGTATCAATGCTTTCGTTGGCCAAATTTTCGCTTCTTATGGAACCACTGCGGATTTTTTCCGAGGTGATGATCTGGTCCTGAAGCAATTCAGATGTAATGATGGATAGATTTAAGTGCTTAGACTGTATGGAGCCCTCGGCGATTTTGTCTGAGCTGATCGTTCTGTCGGCCAGCTTCTCCGAGGAAACACTGCCATCACGCAGCTTCTCACCGGTAATGGAGCGATCACGGATTTTTTGCCCTGATATAGAGTTTTTCGTTAGATGATCCCCAACGACGGATTCTGGTGCTAATTTAGATGAAGTAATGGAACCATCCGCTAATTTTATAGCCGTTACTGAAAAATCCGCCAAAGAGTTCGTAAATACAGATTCAGTGGCCAAATGCATAGCCTCAATCGCAAAAGGAGCGAGCTTCTCGCTAGTAATTGACTCATTAGCAATATCGTCCGTGTAGACAATCGGGGCCGGGCGGGAAGGCATCCGTTTTTCTTCAAGCTTCAGATGTCGCTTTTCCTTTTCTAGCTGCTCCCTCGCCTCGATATCCTCTTGCAATTCTTGTTCGGCAGAATCCTCGTTTAGTAAAGCAACCAAGGCATCTGTAGAATTATGAGATTCCGTCTGCAATGATTCGACGACCGAAATAATATCGGGTATCTCTACAGCAGTGGATAATTCTAAAGCTGGGGGGAGAACCATTGCAATAGCAACGATTTCCTCAGCTTCCTCATTGGAGGAAATGAATTCTGAAGGCTGCGATAATTGTGCCTCTGAAGGCTGTTTAGCTGGCGCTTCAGCCACAGGTTTCAAGGAACGTACTCCACTATCTCTGGCATTAACACGACTTTGCTTGCTCTCGGCCTGACTTTCCGCCACCGGTGCTGGAGCAGCCGAACCATGAACGGCTATCGACTTGGCGTTTGATTTTTGTATGTCATCCAGCCAATTCAGCTCGAGCTTGTTCGGATTGTCGACGTAATAAAGCGGCCGGCGCGATTTGGGTGTCTTACTCGCCTTGTTCTTTTTCATGTCTTTCTCCTTCCTAATCATCAAAATCTTCAGTATCATATGCATTCACCCATGGGCACGTCACGAGGATGGGCAATTATCTCTACTTAAGCCTTAATTAAATAGCTTCTCTCAGTCTGATATTCGTTGCTTGCTGTTAAAAAAAAATGGAACTGCCCAGCACCACGTGAATAGACTATGCATTGTATTTTCTTTCTTCCTGCAGAGGAAATATCCACATATTCGTTTTTTATATTTCTTCGTTTACTTTTTCACTTTTCGGGCGTATATTTAAATCAGATCAAGTTTTGCCCTAGGGAAAATTAATGTCCCTGACGCTACACTTGTTACCCTGTACAACACGAGCAAAGAGGTGCATGAAAGATGAAAGAGGATCTGGCTATTTCTAAACCACAATTAACGTCAGCTGCGTCTGAATCTCCTAATAACACTGGCTGGAAGAGGGAAAGAGTAAGCGCCTCGCTGCCTGAAGCTTTTCGTTCCGTCAAAATTCCAAAAACCGGCTCCACCTTCCGTAAATTTCTGGCGTTTGCCGGTCCAGGATATATGGTTGCCGTCGGATACATGGACCCTGGTAATTGGGCAACGAGTTTAGCAGGCGGTTCACAATTTGGATATACCTTGCTTTCCGTCATTATGATCTCCAACTTGATGGCCATTGTTCTCCAAGCCTTATCCGGGAAGCTTGGTATCGTGACCGGCCGCGACTTAGCACAGGCTTGCCGAGATCACTATAGCAATCCCGTTAACTTCATGCTGTGGATCTTTTGTGAGATTGCTATCGCCGCTTGTGATTTAGCTGAGGTTATCGGTGCTGCTATTGCGTTAAATCTTTTATTTGGTATCCCGATACTTTATGGCGTCATATTAACTTCATTGGACGTACTCATCATCCTTTTTCTACAGAAAAAAGGCTTTAGATATGTAGAATCTCTGGTCATTGCCTTAATCGCGACAATCGCCTTATGTTTTGCTTTTGAGCTTATTTGGTCAACACCTAATATGGGCGACGTAATGAGAGGATTTATCCCATCAACAGAAATTATCAAAAATCCTGAAATGCTATATATCGCTATAGGTATTCTCGGTGCAACCGTCATGCCTCACAATCTCTATCTTCACTCTTCAATTGTGCAAACTCGTGAGTTTGAGCAAACGGCGCTTGGCAAAAGGCAAGCGATACGTTTCTCCACCTGGGATTCAACAATTGCTTTGTTTTTCGCCCTATTCATCAATGCGGCGATCCTTATTATTGCAGCAGCAGTATTCCATACTGCTGGACGAACCGATGTTGCTGAAATTCAGCAAGCTTACCACTTGCTCGCTCCTATGCTCGGAACGTCATTCGCTGCCATTCTATTCGGTGTCGCATTGCTAGCGTCAGGACAGAACTCAACCTTAACTGGAACCTTAGCAGGACAGATTGTAATGGAAGGGTTCCTGAATATCCGCCTAGCCCCTTGGCTACGCCGATTAATTACTCGTATGATCGCTATCATTCCTGCAGTTATTGTTACGGCTATATATGGCGAAAGTGGTACGATGGATCTGCTGATTTTAAGCCAAGTTATTTTATCTCTGCAATTATCCTTTGCTGTTGTTCCGCTAGTTCAATTCACAAGCGACAAGAAAAAAATGGGGCAATTCGTAAACCCCATGTGGCTCAATATTTTAGCTTGGTTCGTTGCCATCGTAATAATGGGATTAAACTTATATTTGCTCTACCGCACCTTTTGGGGTTAAGCTGCAACAAACCAAAAAAACGTGATCAGGAGTGCCTGATTCACGTTTTTTTTGGTTTACTCCCGTTGATTAGCCAGCCATCTCTCCGCCGTATGCTGCCAAAGAAAATAGTTGTATACCCTTTCCCTTCCCCTGCGCCCCATCTCTTTCCTTAATGCTTCATTAGTCAATAAATAGCCAATGTGAGCAGCAAGCTCTGGTACAACTCCGGGAAGCTCTGGCGTAACCAAATAACCTGTTGAGCCTGGCACCACAATCTCTTTCATTCCGCCTGCTTTGGTGGCAACTACCGGTAATTCGGCTGCCATCGCCTCCAGGTTGACTAACCCAAACGCCTCTTGGCCGATGGAAGGCACAACAGCAATATCTGCCATAACGAACCAACGAGGAATTTCGTGATGAGAAACATAAGGCTGAAAATGTACATGCTTCTTAAAATGCTTTGCTTTCTTATGAAGCCTCCTCACATACCCGGTTTGGCGATGAGAGCCGTAATAAGCGCTTCCTACGATAACTACCAGTAAGTCGGGCGATTTGGCAATAAGAGCAGGCAAGGTAGCCAATAGATGGTGAATACCCTTCTGCGGGACAAGTCGTCCCACATACAGCACGATGGGGCGATTTCCCCATCCGTGAGCAGCGCGCATTTCCTCACGGACAGCCATTCCTTCTAAGGTAGATCGGCCTGGAAACCTGGCAATATCGACGCCCAGATGATTGACTTTAACTTTTAGAACCGATTGTGGCACTCTTTGCTTAATATAAGTACGGAGAAATTCACTGTTAACCTGAATTTGATCAGCTGCATGCAAACACTTGCTGCGCTGTAGTTTGCTCAAATAAGGAGCATTTATGAAAGTAGTGGAGTGCAAGTTGAGACAAATACGACTGTTTGGAAAAGATCGCTTTAAACGTGGAACCCATGAAGGACGATTCTCCACCTGTATAATATCTGGTTTAAACTTCGTTAGCCTAGCACATACTTTTTTGAAATACTGACTCTTATCCGTACCAGCAAATCTTTCGACCGTAATCCCGTTTAAATCGCCTACAGTAGCCTGACGTTTACCCCTGCGGCCATATATTCGAGCATTAACATGCGTATGAAGCCCGGGGACGACCTTCTCCACTACACGCTCCACCGAGCCCCCCATTGAGGAAGGAATCGGATAGGCTCCGGGAGTAATAAAAGCCGCTTTTAGCATTACGGTATCTCCTTACTTGCCTAATCTGACTCGACTCAATAGCATATACGAACTGGGCTTAATTAGGCACGGCAGCTGTCCCGCAAATTACGACTATTGCACTTTGTCCAACGATGTGTCACAATTCACGGGAATGTATTTTATCGATAAAGGAGTGCACGGCTGCATGACTCGTTGGCTGCTGCGCATGATGACGGAACTGTCCTCACGCAAATTTCTGTCCCGCATTACGGGACGTTTCGCTAAATCTTCTTTGAGTCGGAGATGGATTGCCCGTTTCGCGGCGATGTACAAGATCCCGGTTGAAGACGCCGAAAAAAAGCTCGAGGAGTATCGTTCTTTGAACGATTTTTTCACCCGCAGACTAAAACCTGGCAAGAGACCTATCGACCAGTCTGCTGGAGCGTTAGTCAGTCCTGTTGATGCCATGATCACCGGATGTGGTGTTATTAAGGATGGAATGCTGCTTCAAGTAAAAGGGCAGGATTATACGATTGAAGAGCTGCTGAACAGCTCCCCACGTCAATCCCAATATCGGCACGGTTATTTCTGGGTGCTCTATTTAAGTCCGACGGATTATCACCGTATTCATTCTCCTTGTCAAGGAGAGATTGTAGAAACTGAGCATGTCCCTGGTCGAGTGTATCCAGTCAATGAATTTGGACTTACCTCGATGCGTCGTGTTCTCTCCCGCAATGAGCGGCTCGTCACTTATATTCGGCATGAGCTTGGCGAAACGGCTGTAGTAAAGGTAGGCGCTCTGAACGTCAGTAGCATTAAGTATGTGGAGCCCATGCCTAAATCCTTAGGTCGTGGTGATGAGCTTGCTTACTTCGAGTTCGGCTCTACTATTGTTCTTCTTACTGAAGACGGTACTTTGCTGCCACGCAAGGATTTGAAACTAGGCGATAAGGTTAAAATGGGCGAAAAGCTCGGCACACTAACTGTTAGGAACTAGACTTTCAACAACACTTGAATGCTATAACATAAAAAAGCTCGTTCATTTCGGCATTACTGCCGGTGAACGAGCTTTTTCCATAAACCGCTATCAAGCTCATCGGTTCATTAATACAATCTTGCTATACTCAGACCGTTGGTCACATAAAGCTTTGAATTGCTCGGGTCCCTCTTCCAAATCTTTAAGTCCCATCCATTCCTCGGTTTGGATACAGCCCTCTACAAGTAACTGAACGGCATGATTGAAATCTTCGTCGGTGTAGGTATACGCTCCTTTCAGCGTCACCTCTTGCCTAACAAGATGATTTAACGGCAGCGTAGTCTCATCTTGTCCCAAGCCTACCATAACGATAGTACCGCCGGAATTAATAAGGCTCAATGCTGAATGACGGGTTCCCTGAATACCAACGCAATCTATAATGAGATCGATGCCTTTATGGCCAAAGGTTTCAGAAACTTCTTTGTCCAATTGCTCTGGCAAAGCAATATGAGCTCCATATCTAGCTGGATAGACAAGTCTTTGCGGCTGTTTATCCGTAACAAGTATTGCCCCCGCTCCCATCTGCTTTGCTGCTTGCATCGTAAGAAGACCAATAGGCCCGGCACCGAAAATCAGCAGATTATCGAATGGACGATAGGCTAATTTTAATGCATGGATGCATACCGCAAGAGGCTCGGCTAATGAGGCAATTTCCGGTTTCATACCCGAGGGAAGCTTCGTTATACTACTTATTGGTACAGCAACGAATTGTGCGAACGCCCCCGGCCGATGAATACCGACAATTGCCCGGCTTCTACATACGTTCGGCTGGCCAAGAAGGCATCGGTCACATTTTCCACAGGATAACAACGGATTAACGACTACAAGATCACCCTTATTCAGAGTTGAATGTCCCGGTGGTGTTTCTGCTACCCGACCACAAAATTCATGCCCCATAATCAACGGTGGAGTTCTAATGGAGCTATGCCCGAGATATCCTTCGAGCTCGCTCCCACATATGCCTACTGCCTCAACCTTAAGTAGTACCTCTCCAGCTTGAACCTCCGGCATATCAATTATTTGCAAGGTTAAGTTATGAGGCCCTTCGTATACTAAGGCTTTCATACGTCCACCCCGTTAACGATATGCTTAGGACGCTGCCCAGTGAAAATCCGCTCAATTTCCAAAGCCGCATAATGCTGGAGCTTAAGCAGTGAAGCTTCGGAATACCATGCCATATGGCTGGTAACAATACAGGAATCTAGCTCTAGCAAACGATTTCCAGGCTGAATAGGCTCTTCCTCCAATACATCGAGCGCAGCTCCGGCAATTTTCCCCGCATGAAGTGCATCTGCCAAATCCTCCGTTGAGATGACTCCACCCCGTGAAGTATTGACTAGGAAAGCAGAATGCTTCATCCGCTCAAAAGTTTCTTTATTAAACGTGTGTCGTGTTTGAGCGGTTAAGGGCAAATGTACCGAAATAAAATCTGACTGTCCAATTAATTCATCCCAACCTACATGTCTAACACCATGCTTATAGAATATGTCATCCCCTAGAAAAGGATCATAAGCAGCTACTTCAATTCCGAAAGCCTGAGCACGCCGTGCTACCGCCCTAGCAATGTTACCGAAGCCCGCTAGCCCTAGTCTCCTCCCTTGTAAACCTACGATAGGCCTACACGGAGCAATTTCCCATATGCCTGCTCTAACTCGTCCTGCTACCTGTGGGAGCTTACGAACGATACCCAGGAGCAGCGTTAGCGCATGGTCAGCCACCTCTTCTATCGCGTAGTCTGGTACATTAACGACCGGAATTCCGCATTCCTTTGCAGCTTGGAGGTCAACATTGTCTACCCCTATACCATATCTGACGATGATTTTACATTTCCTCATCGCTCTAATCGCTTCCGCATCAATGGGCGCCCATTGTGTCAGCACCGCATCCGCATCTATACACAGCCTTGCCACCTCGGCGGAGCTTGTCGCTTGCCCCGTAACAAACTGAAATCCGAGCGGCTCGAGTACTGCTCTCTCCTGATTTAAGTCCGGAAAACCGGAATCTGTCACAACTACTGTATATGCCATCATTTCAATCCACCACCTTTATTTAATCAACCTCAAGCATGGCTAGTGCTCGAACTGGAGAACCATCTCTACCTCTAATCCGAAGGGGAGCCGCCATCAGGAAAAATTCGTTCGTACCGATGTCACCCAAATTAGCCAAGCCTTCGAGGATGACAATATCAGCCCCAAGCAATATATGATGAACGGGACTATAGTCAGTCGGGTTAGGAGTTGGGACATCCATTCCGATTAAGCTAATTTTGCGACTGGCTAGCCACTCTGCCAGCTCGATTGTCATGAAAGGGAAATCTGAGAAATAGTGCGAATTCGGAAATTGCTTATGCCAATCCGTACGATATATGACTCTTGCTCCCTCAGTCATCCGATCTTCATATAGAGCGAAATCCTCAACCGTTATGGGCTCCTTCGGCTGCTTGTAGCTGAGATCAACTAGTATGGCTTCACCTATACACGCTTGCAGGTCCAACTGCTCCACTGTTTTCCCATCGTCGATAAAATGAAACGGAGCGTCCAAATGCGTCCCCTGATGCGTGCTCATCGAAAGCTGCGATATATTGTAGCCAATGCTTTCCACCGTGTTGTGAACGATAACCGCGCATTTAGGGTCCCATGCAAATGTTGGCGCCCCGTGATAAATATCCATCGACAAATCTACAATTTTGCGCATGCTCCCAGTCCCCTTCCTTATTTGGCTAAATAGCCTCCGTCGACCATCAGGTCCTCTCCCGTAATAAAAGAAGCATCATCAGATGCAAGGAAGGCAACTGCACTCGCCACTTCCTCAGGCTTTCCCTGCCTGCCTAGAATGTGCATTTGTGATACCCTTCGATCTTCATCCTCGACGCTTATTCCAAGCTGTGCGCAGCTGTTCTCGAACGCTTCTGTCCAGATATAGCCAGGACAGACGGTATTCACACGTATTCCGAAGGGGCTTAAATCAATCGCCCAGCATTTCGTCAACCCTCTAATAGCGAATTTCGTAGCATTATAGGTGGCAAAGCTGGATTGCCCAACAAATCCACTGACGGACGACAGATTGATAATGGAAGCGTGTTCAGATTTCTTTAATAATGGAGTACAGTAACGAGTCATTGTCGAGGTTCCGATAACATTTACCCGCAGAATCGCTTCCCATTCCTTTGGCGTTGCATCTACTCCTTTGAAAATAAAAGCTGCTGCATTGTTAACCAGAATGTCCAGCTGCTCTCCTGTGGCCGTAAGATTAGTTATGAAATGGGATATTTCTTCCTCTTTGCTTATATCCAATTGTTGAAACATCACTGGATATCCCGTTGCCTGACTGATTTCATATGCAGTCTCGTGGCCTCCCTCTTGCAAGTCCACTAACCAAACCCTACAGCCTTCTTCGCTCAGCCGCTGGACGATTGCCTTACCAAGTCCCTGCGCTCCACCGGTAACAATTGCCGTCTTGTTAAGGAGTCCCCGCAACTTTATCCCTCCTGTCGGTCGTTATGCCCCCAGTGTAACACCAGTCCAATTTCAACGTAAACAAGTCCAATATATCCAATAAGATATTTATTTTAAAGGACATGTCCAATCCATTGCAGTAGCCCTTAGTTACCTTTATAATTTATTTATTCTCCCGAAAGGATGATCATCCTGAGCGAAATTCCTTTATACCAACAAATAAAAACGTATATCATAGAGCAAATTCATTCGGGTCGTTGGCCGAAGCATCATCAAATCCCACCTGAGCGAGAGCTGGCCCAGCAGTTCAGCGTTAGCCGTATAACAGCAATCAAAGCGATTACTGACTTGGTGGAGCAAGGTTATCTCCAAAGACATAGAGGCAGAGGAACCTTCGTGCTTCCGGTCACTGAAGAGAAAATGAACCAGAGCTCGCGGGAGGGGGATCGGATCGATTACGGTCGTGGGGCTCGAATTGGAAACAAGGAGAAATCCGGCTTGATTGGCGTTCTACTGCCCTTTTTCGAATTTCACTATGCCAATACACTGTTTGCGGGCTTGGAATCAGCATTAAGCTCATCTGGCTATCATGTCGTTATCCGGAAAATTGAGAAAGCTTATGGAGACGAAACCGTTGCAGTTCGCGATCTTATAGAGCTCGGGGTTGAGGGGCTAGCGATCGTGGCTATACAGGACGAGCATTTCATGCCCGACATCCTCCGGCTGGTGTTGGATGATTTCCCCCTTGTGTTCGTTGAAAAGAACATCCGGGATCTAAAGGCAAATAACGTCTATAGCGATACAGAGAAAGCAGGCTTTCTAATGGGGAGCTACTTAGCCGCTCAAGCAGACAATCCTGTTGGGCTGGTAACCTACCCGTCTCAATTTTCACTTGGAGTCAAGGAACGCACATATGGGTTTCAAATGGGGCTTGTTCAGAATGGCTTATCTCCGCTATCAGAGGACAATCAACTGATCGTTCCATTCGAGCTGCTAAGGGATAGAAATCAGTTAGATGAACATTTTGAATGTGCAGCCATTACAGATTTTATCACCCAGAGAACTGAGCTGAAAGCCATTGCAGCCGCTGATGCATTTCTTGCCAAGCTGGTGTGCAGAGCGTGTGAAAAGTCGGGGAGAGATGACATGAAGGTCGTCTGTGTTGACTATCCTGCCTTCCATTCGCAGCATGTCTATCCTATTGCCTATGTAGACCAGTCTCCTTACGAGCTAGGCCAATCCGCAGCTAATGTCTTAATCAGTGCCATCCATAGCCAAGAAAAACAGGAAATCGTGCTACAGCCTAAGCTTGTAGAAACCAGAGCTTAGCTGGGAGTGACACGACAATAAGGCAATCTGCACAAAGTTGTCTTTGTGTAGATTGCCTTTGTAGTCTCCAAATTGTAAGCATGCCACGAACATTTACCGGATTTCAGAGGGACTCTTTCCGGTGTATTGCTTGAATTGCCGACTGAAGAAAAAGATGTCTCTGTAACCAAGCGCATCGGCAACCTCTGTTACGTTCATTCCTGCATGCATTAGCAGGTGCTGCGCACGCTCGATCCGTGTCCGAATCATATAGGTCTGAACAGACATCCCGATCATTTCCTTGAATTTAATAGAAAAATATCTAGACGATAATCCCGCACGTTTAGCTAAATCATCAACACGATGCACAATCCCAGGATGCTGTTGTATATAATTAGCTACCTCGCGAATGCTTTCCGTCAATTGATTGCTCGCTTTGCGTTCTACAGGCTCCTGCCTGTCCTTCCGCAGCAAGTGAATAATGAGTTGCTTTAGAATGAGCTTGGCTTCTTCCTCCGCAGCGAATGTACGAACAAGGAACAGACGGACATACTTAGAGAGCATATGCTCGAAATCAAAGGTATCCTCTAATTCTCGGTAGGAGTCAGGAACAAGCTCAACAGTGTCCGACACATCAAAATGAATGTAGGTCAGAACTAACGGCTTCTGTGGATTGTGAGTAGCAGTAGGATGATCTCCCGGCTTAAACAGGAAGCAGCTCCCTTTGCCAATCGTATATTGCTTTCCGTTAAGATAAAGCTCCCCTTCTCCACTCCACACGTAAAACAAATCATAATTAGATAAAGGCTTCTCGCGTTTTTGCCATTTCCACCCGGGTTCACAGGAAATTTTGGCGAACGATGAAAGCAACACGAATGATTCCGGTGTCAAATCAAGCATTGAACAGATTCTCCTTTCATCTGGTCGGAATCTATTAATCCAATTGATTGTGCGGCTTGACGGATCTTCCTTATTCCCTTATCGATTAAATCTTCATTCAAGTGGGTAAATCCGAACAAAGCTGAAGGAACAGATGATTCACTTGGCTGCACGACATAAATAGCACCATCCCACCAAGTCACACCGCTTTTTGCACATTCCTGTACTAACATCATATAATCTTCACTCGATTTATTCCATCTAACATACACATGCAGCCCCGCGTCTGAAGGTAATACTTCAAACAAACCCTCTAAATAATAATTTATTGCCTGCCGGAGCTTTCCTTCCAGCTTACCGAAGACTCTGCGCATTCTTCGCATATACCGATCAAATCCGCCCTCCGCCATCCAGCCTGCCAGCGCTTGCTGTTCTGCAATTCCAGCCGGATAAGGATCATACAGCTGTTTGGCCATGATGAAAGGCGAGATAAGCTCCCTAGGTATGACGGCATAGCCGATTCTAACACCGACACTCATGGAGCGAGAGAACGTTCCGACATAAACGACTCTGCCTTCGCGATCCAATGCCTTTAGCGGTTCAATCGGACGACCTCCCCAACGGAAGTCGCTGTCATAATCGTCTTCAATTATCCATGCATTCCGCCGTGATGCCCAAGATAACAAAGCCCGGCGGCGCTCATAGCTGAGTACAGCACCTGTTGGAAATTGTCGCGTTGGTGTAACGAACAGGAGCTGCGCATCCCAGTCGCGAGGGATAATGCCGCTGCTATCTACTTCTTCCGCAATAACTTTAGCCCCTGTAATATTAACCGCTCTCTGGATACCCGTATAACTAGGGTTTTCAATGACTGCTGTCTTTCCTTTCTCCAGTAACAGCTGGGTGAGAAGGGCTATGGCTTGCATCGAGCCCGAAGTTACGACGATATCCTCGGCATCGCATACGATCCCCCGTTCACTCCGCAAACGGCTTGCAATGGATTGTCGTAACGACAGGCTGCCTTCTGTTGGATAATCGCTTTTCTGCCATGCAGAGCCAATACTCTTCCAATGCTGAGCAACCTCTGCTTTCCACTCCATCCATGGAAACCAAGCCGTTCCCACTCCCTCAGGGACGAAGGAAACGTCAGCATCTTGCTGAAGGGCCGCATTGTCAGAGTCTTGATTAGTCTTATTTAATGACACGATTGCTTTCTGATTCGTCGATTGATAGGAGGGCTGTAAATCCAGCAACCGACGCCCCCATGTAGAAAGTATAGGTGCTGCTGGAGCCACGCTCAATTGTTCTACGTTAGGACTGCTTGGCATCATCATCTCATCGTCATCCCATCCAGCGACGAAGGTGCCTTGCCCGACTCCCGTCTGAACGAAGCCTTCTGCCGCTAGCATCTCATACGCGACACTTACGCTTCCCCGTGACAAACCATATAAGGTGGCAAGGTTCCGAGTTGATGGCAGCTTTTCGCCGGAAGGTAAATTCCCCTCCGTAATCGCCTCACGTATGGCAAGATATAGCGCTAGATGCTTGCTTCCGCATTCGGCTAGCTTTTTCGAATACCTAAAAGGTGAGCTCACCCTGCTGCCCCTTCCGATTGGACTATTCATTTTAATGTAAATTGGATCTTTTCACTTGTCAACGATAGCCTTACACTAATTTCAACCGATTAGACCATTTGGGGGCGAAAAGGATGAGAAGAAAAGAGTTCAATGTAGATGACCCTGAGCTTTATGAGAGCTTTCTGGAGGAGCAGCACGACGGAGTGCTAACTTTCATTGGAACTGATGGCTGGCCAAAGGCGGTGCCGCTCAACTATGTTTATCATAATGAAGTGATTTATTTTCACGGAAGCAAGAAGGGTGAAAAGATTACAGGGTTAGCTAGCGACTCAAGAGCGGAATTCTTAGTTTATCAATCCCACGCCTTTATTCCATCCTATTTCACTGATCCTTATCTGGCCTGTCCCGCAACTGTGTTCTTTCGTTCCGTTCGAATTCGAGGTCATGTCACTCAGGTTGAAGAGGCAGAGGAGAAGGCTTCCGTTTTAGCCGCGCTATTAACGAGGATGCAGCCCGAGGGCGGGTACTCCCCGATAGATGCTACAGATAAGCGCTATACTGGCTCCTTACGTGGCGTTGCTGTACTTCGTTTAGATCCAGAAGAAATAACAGGTAAGTTTAAATTTGGGCAAAATCTTTCGGAAACTCGCCGGGAGCAAGTCATTCAAGGCTTATGCGAACGTGATCTTTCTGACGATCCAGATACGATAAAAAGAATTCGTGACAGCGCACCCAAGTGTCCATTTTCCCACAATTAAACTATTTCATAGCATTTTTGCACGAATCGTGTGGTTTTCAATGACGCTCTCTCTCCAATGGTGTATAATATCAGCTAATGAATCTTGGAAGGATGGACGTTATGAATCCGCTCGCACAGCAATTAAACGAAACGCTTAATCGAGAAAATCCACATGTTGCCCAGATGCTTTCTGGTTTGGGAAAAGCCATCTATTTGCCTAAGGTTGGAATATTAAGTCAATCCGCTGAAGCCAAGCAAAAGGCGAACCTCTACAACGCTACAATAGGTATCGCAACTGAGAATGGTATACCGATGCATCTCGAAGTCATTCAAGAAACATTGTCCGCTTACGAGCCTAAGGACATTTATGAATATGCTCCTCCAGGCGGTAAGCCTGAGCTTCGCAGTGTATGGCGCGATAAGATGCTCGTTGAGAATCCTTCCCTTGTTGGGAAACAGATCAGCCTGCCCGTTGTCACGAACGCCATAACGCACGGACTTAGCATCGTGTCTGATCTGTTCGCCGATGTGGGTGACGCTGTTATTGTGCCCGATAAAAATTGGGAAAATTATGAGCTGACCTTCAATATTCGCCGTGGCGCTGAAATGGTTAATTATCCTCTTTACGACGCTGATAACCGCTTTAATTCAGCAGGTCTTCGCGATGCATTGCTCGCTCAGAAGGAACGCGGTAAAGCAATCGTGCTGTTGAACTTCCCAATCAATCCAACCGGCTATACACCGGGAATTGAAGAGGGCCAAGAAATCGTCGCTGCTATCCGTGAAGCTGCAGAGGCTGGCATTAATGTAGTAGTTGTTACAGATGATGCTTATTTCGGATTATTTTTCGAGGATTCGTTGCAGGAATCATTGTTCGGTCAGCTTAGTGGGCTTCACGAGCGTGTATTAGCTATTAAAGTTGATGGCGCTACTAAAGAAGAGTACGTGTGGGGCTTCCGAGTCGGCTTTATTACTTTCGGAGGTCTGCCCGAAGCTAGCTTGTCTGCGCTAGAGCAGAAGACGACTGGGATCATCCGCGCAACCATTTCAAGCGGACCTCATCCGTCGCAAACCTTCATCCTGCGTGCATTGAAATCACCGAAGTTCAATGAGCAGAAGGAACAAAAGTTCCAAATTATGAAGGGCCGCGCCAATAAAGTTAAACAGCTTCTCGACAGCGGCAGGTATGGCGAAGAATGGACTTATTACCCGTTCAACTCCGGCTACTTCATGTGCCTCAAGCTACTTTATGTGGAGTCCGAAGCCGTCCGCCAACGTCTGCTTAACACCTATGGCGTCGGTGCAATCGCACTCGGCACAACCGATTTGCGTGTAGCTTTTTCCTGCATAGAAGAAGCAAATCTTGAGGATCTCTTCGATAAGATTCATCAAGCTGTTCTCGACGTAAAAGCAGGTAAATCATAGTACGATGAACAAGAAAAAAGACTACCGGGCAACCGGTAGTCTTCTTTCTTGTTATGTGCCTAATGTGCCTCTATTTGCTTCGCCAGCCCGTAAAAAGTAACTTTAGTGCACTCACGGTTCCCTATCAGCCCCGTTAGCTCGAAAAAAGCAACTTTAGTGCACCCACGGTTCCTTATCAGCCACGCTAGCTCGAAAAAAGTAACTTTAGTGCACCCACGGTTCCCTATCAGCCACGCTAGCTCGAAAAAAGTAACTTTAGTAGACTCACGGTTCCCTATCAGCCCCGCTAGCTCGAAAAAAGCAACTTTAGTGCACCCACGGTTCCTTATCAGCCACGCTAGCTCGAAAAAAGTAACTTTAGTGCACTCACGGTTCCCTATCAGCCCCGCTAGCTCGAAAAAAGTAACTTTAGTGCACCCACGGTTACCTATCAGCCCCGCTAGCTCGAAAAAAGTAACTTTGTGCACCCACGGTTCCGTTTCAGCCTCAGCCAGCTCTTCGAGCCGCAAAGGGGTGGATCTCTCCATCGGCTCAATCACAACTCACAAATCATCCTCGTCCAAGAACCGAGCAATCTTCCGGGGTACCCACCAGCCACACCACAATAAGCCTACTACGATCATCGGCAGCCAAATATCAAGACGAAACATTCCTGCTCCTGCCGAGCCAATATTTTCAGTTCCTGTTCCTGTAGCTCCAATCCCCGCGGTCAAGATGCCTATTAATCCGAGCAGCAAAGCTGCACCAAGACCGGCAGTACGTGCTATTGCCGCAGCAGCAACAAGTCTGCCTTCGGGTGCAATAGGAAGCGTCGCCGCCGTTTCAACGAATCGAACTCTCCTCAGCTCACTCAATTGCAATCCGCAGATTAAGAAGGCAATCCCATATATAACAGCATCGACAACTACATTCCCCGATACGACTAATATAGCAGCTGCTAATAGCACCCATCTCCAGAACGCACCGAATGTTTCCCCACGCAGAAACACTTTAGCGTATAGGAAATGCCATGACCATTGATGCTTCCACAGTAAATAATCTCCAACCCAAGCAATCCATCTGCGACGCGCAGGCTTAGAGGCTTCAGTTGGCACATCAACAAACCAACCAAGAAACGACATCCAACGGCGTCTCGTTGCTTCCTCATCTTCAATTAGTTTTTCCCAAGGCAAGGCATGCTGAATAGGCAGACGCCACAACACCCACATAACGACCATACATAGCAGCATAAAAGGAACAGCTAACGACAATGGCTTCAGCATTAAGCCTGCCACTATGAGAACCGTTAACAGGATGCGAGCCATCTTAAGCATTACACGCCAGGATTTAGCTGCCAGCCTGCGCTCTCTCCAGCCTCCATAAACGTTGTATCCCGAGACGATGGCAAACAATATAGCCATAACTACAAAGGGATGGCTGCTCGCAATGTCGGCAGTAATCGGCGCTCGATTATATATTGGAGTATAGATCGCACACACCACTAACACCCGTATTACGCCCATGACTATCGCATTATGTAGAGCAGGTCTAATGTAGATTTCAAGTAAACGACCTTCCATAGCTAGTAGAAAGATCGGATCGGCAGGACGAAAATAAGTGCGTAGCGGTGCACGGATCGATGCCAACGCAATAACAGCCACTCCAACCCAACCAGCGGGCCAATTAACAGGAACAGCCTTGATAAAATCCACGTACCATACTAATACCGTGAAAAAGATCGCTGAAGCAAACAATCCAAATCCGCTCTGAAACACATAACGGAAATGCGGCACGATTTCTTTGCGGAATGCTGCGGCACGACCTCGACGAAGAGAACGCAAAAAGCCGTGCTGCTCCTCCTGCCCTAGATCAACCACCCAAATTTCCTCCTTCCGCAGCGATAACTAGCGCTTCGAAGGCATCGTCCAGCGTCGACTCCGGATTAGTGCAGCCTGCCTGAGCCTTCACCTCACGCGGGGTTCCTCCCGCAATTATGTTACCCCGGTGCAGCACGACAAGCCGATTGGCCTGACGCTCCAAAGCAGGTAATATATGCGAGCTTAGTAAAATCGCGCTACCCTTCGCGCGCACTTCCTCCAGAGCGTTCAACAATCCCCGTATGGCTAGAGGATCGAGTCCTAAGAATGGCTCATCGATAATAAGCAACGGTGGGCTTACCAGAAGAGCATTCATCAGCATAACCTTCTGCTTCATTCCTTTGGAAAGCGTGCCCGGCAATGCATTAAGCGCCTCTGTCATCCGGAATGTTACTGCAAGCTCGTCCATCCGCGCTATGGCTGAATTTTTATCCAGATTGTATGACATTGCGGTCCACTGCAAATGCTCCTTAACCGTCAAATTCGGAAACAAGGACGGCTGCTCCGGAACATAGGCAGTAGAAGATCGGTATTTGTCACGGTTTTCCTCCAGCGTAACTCCGGAAATTCTAACTTCTCCACTTTGCGGGGCCATTAGGCCCAATATATGTTTAATAGCCGTGCTTTTCCCTGCTCCATTCAGTCCAATCAATCCAACCATTTCTCCAGGGTTAGCGGTTATGGATACACCATGCAGCACCGGTCTCCGCTGGCTGTAGCCACCTGTCAGCTTACTCATCTGAAGAGCTGGAACAACACCGTTTTCTTGCTTTAATGCCACCTTATTTCCCCCTCGTTCAAACCAGTCATTCCTTCTATTATACCGGGGGAAAGTGCTCTACACAAAAAATGAAGCAAACGAAAGAATGTTTATGTTGAACGTTATCTATAAACTCTGAACAACTAATAAATAAAGTTAGTATGATCAATTCTAGAATGAACCTCCACGTTAAACCGTGAGCTAGCATAAATGGTATCCCAGTCCTCTTTCATCTTTTTCCACTGCTTAGGGTGCCTGCGATGGATGATTTCCCCCACCCCCAGTAAATCCACCTTGTTCCGCTGCGAGAAATCGATATATTGATTAATGTCCTCTGAAATCCTCTCATTCAGACTATTTTCCCAATCAGAGATTTTCCCAGGCGTGACCTCGCTATCTTTACATTGTAAGCTTGTCAAATTCAGATCTGCGTAGATTTCAATCCGAATAACTGGCCTCATATTAGAATCTACTGATACCTTCAACCGACTCTTATTGCTGGTGTTCTCGAATGAAATCGTTTGACCATCATCACATTTAAGGGTCTCAACAGCACCGCTCAACTTATTACCTGCACGAAGATATCCTTTCGTTTCCCTTTCCTTCATCAGCCCAATAAGACGATCACCTTGAAAAGAATAAATACCAACAGTCTGCAACAGACGCCTTTCTTTCTCAGAAGAATCCGTTACAATTTGAGCCGCTGGTATACTAAGATCTTCATAGTGGTTAACTAACTCCTTATAAATATCAATTAAGCTCATCTTTTCTGTCAGCGCAGTAATGCTAGCCCCCTCCGTTAATCCCCTTAGAGCTAACGAGGTAATAGCTACATTCGGCATCGTAACCTGCAATGCTTCATACGCATTACCTTTCATCACATATACTAATGCTGAATTTCTAAACTGCCTTAATTGCCTAATAGCTCTGATATGCTTGCCAATCCCCAGCTTTGCGACATCTTCACTGAATAAAATACTTGTCGTATGACCCCAAAGCAACGTTCGATCTGATTTAACTCTCATTAATCGAGCAGCCTCGAACAAGCTTTTACCTTCACCGGTCAAATAGAAGGTTCTATTCTGCATCCCTTTAGGCTGGTTTCCGCCAGTTGATAGCTTGGCTATTTCAGCCGTCAGCTTGACACCGCCGTTCTGCCCTGAATCAACCGCAATAGAATGAACAATATGTAATTCATTTAATTCCTCACTGCCTTTGCAACTAGAAAGAATGCTACAAACAACAATTACAACTATAGTTAACTTTAATTTCAGGATCATCTTGATTTTCCTCGAAAACGAATTTTACTCAAAGGGCTAAACAATTTAGGGCGTTTTTTATTGAGAACAAGCGGGCGGCGAACGAGCACATCTGAGAGTTGGTCAAAATTAAAGGGAGCAGCGGGGGCTAAATAGGGAATTCCGAATGAACGAAGAGACGCTAGGTATGTCAATAACATGAGAAGTCCCACCATGATTCCGACATATCCTAATAATGCTGCAAGCAAGGTCATTCCAAATTGAAGGAACCTTATAACATAATTAATCGCAGTAGGTGGGAGTGTAAAGGTGCATATACCTGTTAGTGCGGCCACGATAACCATAATAGGTGAGACGATTCCGGCCTGCACAGCGGCCTGTCCCAATATAAGGGCACCAACAATACTAACAGCTTGACCTACCTGCTTAGGCATACGTACTCCCGCTTCACGCATAACTTCAAAAGCTAGCATCATCGCAAAGCTTTCCACTACTGCGGGGAAAGGAACTGGCTCTTTGGCCGCTGCTATGCTTTGTAATAGGGGGGTCGGAACAAGCTCATGATGGAAGGTAATCGTGGCTACATAAAATGCAGGCAGCAGCATACCCACTAATCCGCTAAGCAAACGTATTAACCGCATTGAAGTCCCTATATAGTAGTTCCATGTGTAATCTTCACCGACTTGAAATGCCTGTAAGAATAAGAAGGGTAACAGGATCACGAATGGAGTTCCTTGAACGACCACTGCTACCCTCCCTTCAAGAAGCGCACCCATCACTCGATCAGGTCTTTCTGTCGTTTCAACTAACGGAAACAAGGTTCCTCGATTATCGATAATCCATTCTTCTAATGCATTACTTCCTATTATGGCATCTGAAGGTATTTCTCCAATTCTGCGATGCAATTCAGCAAGAATATCCGGATTCGTAATTCCTCCGATGGATAGCACTGCAATGCTTGTTTTGCTTAGAGAGCCTATCTTTCGGGTTTCTACCTTTAGGTTAGGTGAAGCAAAATAAAATCGAACTAACGCAATATTGTTTTGTAATGACTCAGTGAAACCGCTACGCGGTCCCTTCACCGTTGATTCGCTAACGGGTTCTTCCACACTGCGCAGTTGAACACCTAGCGTATCAACAGCAACTCCGTAACCAGAGGCATTAAAGAGCAGAACTGACATTCCTGAGGCAAGACTATAGGCTGCATCCTCAATCGTTAATATTCTAGATTCCATTTGAAATGCAGGTAATATTGCTTTATTTTCCTTATACATAATTAAGATTTGCTCAAGCTTTGTTAAATCGATTAGCCCTTGAATATAACAAATCGTGATGGTTTGATCTAAGTCTAGATCAGAGTCTACCATAACCAAATCTTCGGTTGCCTGCATCCTCTCCGATAACATCCGCTTATTCTCAGATTCGCTTTTTGATAATACCGCTTTACTCTCGTTCATTATTTCACCTCTTTTTTCGTAAACTTCTCTTTAATGAGCGCAAAAAGCAACAGAAGTACCGGGATAAAAAGTTGAAAAATGACAAAATACCAAGCCTGTTTATCGTAAAAGGTAGCTAATTCAATCAATCCCCATACCTTAAACTTAGAACAAATCACAAATCCGATAGCTAACGGAAATATTAGCATGCGCGGCTTTCGCAATCTTAATAAATCCGAAAGCCCTTGAATAGCGGACCAGAAATAAACGCTTATTTTAATAAATGAACACATGACCCAGACGATCACAAGAGCGGCATCAAATCGTTCAATGTTGCTGAACAGCTTAATATTTTGAATCAAGCTGACGCTAGGATAGGTAAAGGTAGCAGTCGTTTCCGCACCGAATAGCAGTGTACAGGAAAGAACAGACATCAATAGCAAGATTACGGTTATTCCGACCGCACCAAAAGCATAGAAAACAGTGTGCTTCGTTTTTCGTACATGCTGGATGATCATGGAGACAAACATTAAATCTCCAAACCATGACGTTGTCAGCATTAATCCCTTTAATGGCTTTAGCAGCCCTTCTTCCATTACAGGAAGCAGGTATTCAGGATGATACTGATTAATTAATAGCAAATAGATAACAACAAATGTAGCTAGCATAATAAAAATAATGATTTCTGATACTCGAGCGAACGCTTCTAGTCCATGAAAGACGGCGTAGGCGCACATAATAACTCCAGCGAACAAATACCACAATTGCGGAATAATCGGATTCAAAGCAATAATAAAAAATTGAGAAAATTCACGCAAAACCCATGATGATACATCCATAAAGAAAAAAATGAATAGAGCAGCCACCCCACTACCTAACCAAGGTCCCAATACATGAATACAAATTTTAATGATGTTTTTATCAGGATAGATTCGGTTTAACCACAAGAAGACTGCCATATTAAACAACGCAACAAATCCACCTACCACTACCAAATACCAGCAATTACGGCCAGCATACTGAGAAATTACTGCCGGGGCGTATAAGCTTGATGTGCCAATCGAGGCAATAACAACTAATGATAGCAATTGAAAGTTGCTGATTCTAATGCTGCCTTCCATATGTAACCTTCCTTTCCAATGCATTAAGTATGCTCAGCACTGGGTAAAATATGCTCTGATGGCATCTACATACTTCTACATGCGAAGCAAACAAAGAAAAGGAGGTTTTTTATATTAAACCCTATATGTACGCGTATTTATGTTCAATTGTTTGGCTAATTGGCGTATTTTCCTATCTATCCGATTACACATGGTACAGATTAATTGCCACCGGAACTTGGGGGTTTATTTTTGTTAATGCTGTTACGCTATTTCCAGTTCTACTTTTTTTGTTCATTGCAGATCGGCTTCAGCCCATTGAAAAGCACAAAAAAAGAACCGCAGAATAGCGGTTCTCCAATCTATAGCTATTAAACAAAACATCTAACACATTAGGATATAATTTCGATAGCTTGAACGACATAATTAGACCCTCTGACTACAACATTCAAATTAGGGGCAAGCACACCAGAGTTCCCGGATATCGTAGCATTAGCATCTACATTGTAGATAATTCTTTGCAGCGTGCCATTGTTATCTTTGGCAATTGAGATCGTTGCGATTTTCCCCTGGGCATTTAAGCTAAATGAGCTCACTATTCCCGCATCCATGATCTGATAGCTCGCTGAAGCAACCTTTGTGACTTCAATGAATACAGCTTTACCTTGGAAAGTCCGGACTAGCGCTTCGTCTCCCACTTGAAGAGCAGACAGAGGAGCCTTTACATCCTTGCGGAAAATAAACACATTAGCGTCTACAGGAACCGACACCGTCGTATTATCTGCTCTTTTCATGATCATACTGCCGTTTGCAATTGCCTGAATCGTTCCCGTGATTGCTTGCGCACCTTGATCCCCTGGTAGCTGCTGGTCAACACGATCAAGCAAAGCTGCCAATTCAGCACGACTGACAGGTCTATTTGGCTGGAACGTATTATCGTTATAGCCTGTAATTAGTTTTTTCTCCAATGCAACTGCGATATAACCAACGGAGCCTGCGGGAATATCCTTAGTGTCACGGAACGGCAACACTGTATCCATTTTTTTCTTTGCTTCGGATTCCAGTTTTAGCGCCTTAACAAGGAGCACGGATGCCCACAAGCGGTTAGCAGGCTTATCTGCTTGAATAAGCGAATCATTTTCGGAAAATAAATCATTTTCTAGCGCTACGGTTACATAACCAACAGCCCAGCCATATTTTTTCTTCAATTGATCGAAATCCTTGAAGTTTAAGGTAGCGTTCATGTTCTCAGGCTTTTCGGCCTCTTCCTTTAGCCCAAGCAATCGAACCGCTGCAACTAAAGCTTCAATTCTTGAAATGTTATTTTGTGGCTTGAAATTACCATCCTCATATCCGTTAAATACACCTTGGGCTGCAAGCCTAATAATGTGATCGTAAGCCCATTTCCACTGTTGCTCGTTCAAGTCTCCGAAATTCAGGTAGATCCCTTTAATTTCATTTTTCTTTTTGTCATCCTTCTTTTTGTTTTCATTTTTGTGCTTATCCACTTTTTTGTTTTTATCCTTTTGACCATGCGAGGAACTATGCTTCCAGCTGTTTGCACCATTTTTCGATGATTTGTCAGAAGCCATTGCCCCTGTTGCCCCTCCAACGAGCATTGTTAGCGCCAATGCTGCCGCTGCAGTTTTCCTCAAGATCGGTTGCTTATTATTCATCTGTAATAACTCTCCTTCGATTTGAAGTAATCACGGCCCAAAACCGCATGTATATACCATTCGAAAGAGACGACGATTATGAGACGGTCCTAGAGGATAAATGAGTCTAATGAACGAGAAAGGACCCCTTTCCGAGAAAACTAGGAAAAGAGTCCTTAATTGTTCTATTTAGTGTCGTTCGACTGCGTCTCCCGTTTAGCTTTGAGCCATTTCGGAGCACCCTTATTTTTAAGATCTCGGGATCTGTCCGTTTTCGCCTTTGTCGGCTTGACCGGAGGCTTGGCTGGTGACTTTGCCGGAATATCCGAAGCTGAAGCTGCTGGACTTGGGGCTGCTTTATCAGCTGTCTTCCCATCACGGGGCGGCTTGTTACCCGGGAATGTCTTACGTTGATCTGTACCGCGATCACCAGCAGGTGATTTATTGGACTGAGAAGCACTTGTCGTAGCAACCGATTTCTTCTCTTGCTGCGATTTTTGATTTGCCAAAAATTCAGCTTTAGATTTCCATACGAATTTTTGATCCTTCGCAGCTCCACTAGATGGTTGCTGCTTATGGTCCGAAGTAGGATTTTTCTGTAATATCCCCTCTTCCAAGGATACAACTTTCCCTTCGTATAGCATCTTAGGTTGTATTTGAATTTTAAGCTGCTTCTCCAGCTTATCGATAATGAATCTTTCCTCATGGGAAATTAAAGTAATCGATGTACCATCTTTACCCATTCTGGCCGTCCTACCCGAACGGTGAACATAATGGTCAGCATCAAGCGCTGGCTCGAATTGAATAACGAGCGGAAGACCAGGAAGATCAAGCCCTCTGGCAGCAACATCGGTCGCAATTAGCAGCTTCGTTCTTCCGTTGCGGAAGCGTTGCATGACTTCTCCACGTTCCTGTCCGCGAGTATCCCCGTATAGGGCATCAACGGAAACACCTTCGTAACGAAGCTTGGCAATCAGCTCACCAATTTTCTCCGTATCATTGACGAACAAGAGCGCTGAGGAAGGCTTCATATGTCTCACTAGCTTACGAATCATATCGATTTTCTCACGACGGTCACTTAAGAAATACCAATGCTGTAATGTCGAGGATAATCCATTTTCGTTTTCATTTGCCGTCACGTCGGATACCCAAGGATCCTTCTGCCATCTCTTCTCCGCATCTCTCATCGCTTCCGAACGGGTCGCTGATACGAATACGGTTTGACGCTCACGAGAGCATTGTCGAATCAAATTTTCTACGTCGCTCTTACCGCCAAGCGAGAAAATTCTATCCGTCTCATCCACTACTACGAAAGTTACCGCATGAAGAGAGAGCTTGCGAGTATTAGCTACCTCACGCACCCTTCCCGGTGTCCCAACGATAAGCGCTGGCTTGCTCTTCATCCGCTCCAATTGACGTGACAAGGCCGCGCCACCAATGAGCGCTGTAGCCTTAATACCAAGCGGCTGTCCGTAGGCTTCAGCCTCCCGCATGATTTGCATCGCGAGCTCCTGGGTCGGTGCTAGAATAATAGCTTGTACATCCTTACGCGAGCCATCAATTTTCTGAAGAACGGGTAACAAATAAGCAAGCGTCTTTCCTGTTCCTGTAGGGGATACCAATACTCCATCTTTTCCAGCCAGCAATGGCGGTAAAGCCTGACTCTGTACGTCAGAAGGCTCCTTAATACCAGATGCCGCCAGCTTGTCCACAAGTAATTCATTTAAACCCAATTCGATAAAACCCATTACTTCAACTCCTCATTTCTTATTCATAAACCTTCCGAAGAGGGTATCACTTACTCTTGGAAACACCTGCATGAATTTAACGCCTATAGAAGCCGTCCATGGCAAATCTAGCTCAGCTTTGCCCTTCTCAATAACCATTACAATAGCCCGTGCGACTTTATCTGCAGACATCATGAACCAACGTACATTGCTCACATAGGTTCCATTTGGATCTGCGCGATCGAAGAAAGGAGTATCTATAGGTCCTGGGTTAACAGCCGATACTCTTATCCCTTTCCCCTGCATTTCTTGCCTTAAGGCATTCGTAAAACCAAGCACAGCATGCTTAGTTGCCGAGTAGCCCGTAGATTTCGCGGTTGCCAGCTTGCCTGCTATGGAAGCTACATTAACAATGTGCCCTTGACCAGCTTGAAGCATATGAGGAACAACCGCATGCGTACAGCGTACCGTTCCCATGTAGTTTACATCCATTATCTCTTGAAAATGTTCCAGTGATGTGTCGGTAAACGGAAGAAACTCGCCGTAGCCCGCATTATTCAGTAGCACATCAATTCTACCGTATCTACTATACACTTGGGAAATGACCTGGCTAACCTGCTCCTGCGACGTTACATCCATCTCGAATATCGCGTGCTCGCCTTGGATAGCCTCCGAAAGCTCCCGCAGTTTATCAATTGATCGTGCCGTTAATATCGGAATGGCTCCTCGCTCTGCAAGCAGCTTTGCAACCAAAGCACCGATTCCGCTTGACGCACCGGTAATGAGCACAACCTTGTTATGAAGCTTATCTTTCATAATTGCCCTCCTCAGAGGTATTAAGCCTGCCGACAAATGCACGTTGCCATTAAAAAAGCCCCTGCCGGGGCGGACTAGCAGCTTATATAATTTAGTCTTATGCCATCAACACTTGAATTTCCATCTCACCGATGCCATCCATAATCAATGGAACTGCAAGTGCACGCTTTGCGCCAGTAGCTGATGCAAAATGAGTGCTCATAATCTTAGGAGGCGTAATATCGACATGGACTCCCTGATTATACAACATGGTGCTAGCATTACCGCTAATCATATTGCCTAATTCGGAAATCGCGCTTTTGCCCATATCGTCGATTTCGGTTATGTCATATCCACCCATCATCGCAGATATGATACGCAAAGCAACCGATTCGCTTAATCCAAATACAATATCGCCCGTCATATGTCCTGTCAGTCCAATTTGAATCCACACATGGTTTTCAGCAAATTTAATGTCCCGAATCGAGAGTTGCCCGGTGCTGGGACGTATTTGTACCATCTGTTCGATAACCATGCGCGCGGATTCCAAAAACGGGTTGATGTACTCAGCCTTCATGCCTGAACGCGCCCCTTTACCTACTTGGATTGAAACCGCTAGCCGTAATCACTTTCCCTTATTATACTGAAATCATAGGTACAAGTATACTGATTTTTGTCAGGGAGGTATGAACGATGCCCAATCTGTGGGCCCATATTCAATTCGGTAAAGAGGTATTAACAGCTATTCAATCGGAGGGACTTCTGGACTATTCCGATTGGAAGGTCTCATTTCAGCTGGGCTGTCAGGGTCCCGACTTTCTTTTCTACGACAACTTCTTCCCCTGGCAGTCTGAAACTTCACTTAATAAGCTAGGCTCGCTCATGCATAATGTTAAATGCGGCTCTTTCCTACTTTCCTTGTTCAACGAAGTACGTGAGCGTCCGCTTTCTGATCCGGCAGTTGCCTATACGATTGGCTTTCTGCTGCATCATATACTAGATCGGCATCTCCATCCCTTTGTGTTCAGTCGCTCGGGCTTCAAGCGGTGGCATCACCAGCGCTACGAGACTGCCATGGACTCGACTATTCTCATGCAGCGTGCAGGCATACATACGGGGTCAACTCCCGTTCTTCCCGAAATCGATACGAAAGGTAAAATGCCTGGCGGATTCTCTACCGATTTCCTTCGAGTCGTATCCGTTCACTACCCGATACTCGCTAGTCAGATTACAGAGGAACGACTTGATCAAGCTGTCGCCCAATTTCTTCAAGCGCAACGACTGTTCTTTGATCCGACTGGCTGGAAGGGCCGCTTGGCATTTCGGCAGCTAAGCCCGTTTTCCCCGCCTCGCCATGTGCCCGAGTGGGATGTTCTAAACGAGTCCCGACAGCAATGGGTTGATCCCACTGACCGCACGATAAGCCATACGAGTAGCGCATGGGACTTATGGGAGCAGGCTTTAGAGGATGCGCGAGCTACAACCTTAGCAGCAATCGCCTTGTTGCAAGCAAATAGTAAGGAAGAGACCCTCCAACGAATGGAGCTTTTCAAAGAACTGCTTCAGGAAATATCCTATGAAACTGGCCTTCCTTGTGGCATTGGCACCATTACCTACGCAGAATCTATCGTTCCCGACTGATCTGAATAAATAGGCTTCTCGTAGCCTTAAGGCTGTACCGCTTCCTTTTCTCCTTTGGCTAAGTTAACGAAAGTGAGCAATAAGATTCCCATTAAGAAAAAGAAAGCGACTGCGAGCAAGGCTATGCGGCTTGAATCGCTTATTAGCTTAACGAGCCCAAATACGAGCGGACCTCCAAAAGAAAAAAAGCGGCTCGTAAAGCTAAGGAAGCCATTAAACTCTGCTGTTTTTCCCGGAGGAATCAATTTGCTAAATATAGCTCTCGAAGTAGCCTGAGAGCCCCCCTGCACCAGTCCAACTAAACAGGCAAGCAGATAGAAATGCAAAGAGCTAGTCATGAAATAACCTAATAAAACAATGATCAAATAAGTAACAAGCGAGCTGTAAAGCATCTTTTTGCTGCCTAATCTATCAGCCAATTTGCCGAACAGCATCGTTGCAGGAAATCCTATAAATTGAGTAATCAAAAGCGCCGTTATGAGATCCGTTTCTTCAATTCCTATTGTTGTACCGTAGCTGGCTGCCATCACGATAATCGTGTTGATTCCATCGAAGAAAAACCAGTAGGCAACCATAAATTTCAATAGCTCTGGATATTTCTTCAGTCGTGAGAATGTTTCACCTAGGCGCTGAACACCTATTTTCAAATGCTCCCCGATCCTACTCTTATTCGTGGATTGGGGATCTTTTATTTTCTTAAACAGCGGAAGAGAAAATACAAACCACCATATGCCGACCGAAACGAATGAAATTTGTGAAGCTGCTGTCTTATCTGGAAGCCCTAAGCTCTCCCAGCCCAAGATCATTCCTAAATTAACCGCAAGCAGTAAGCCGCCACCCAAATATCCCATTGCGTAACCGAGTGAGCTTACTTTTTCCCGCTGCTCGGGAGAGGTAATATCGTTTAGAAGAGCATCATAGAACGTATTTCCTGCTCCAAAACCAACCATCCCAATAACAACAATAATAGAAGCAAGCCACATATCACCGGGTCCGACGAATGCCAGACCTACGCTTGCAGCTGCTCCTATTACAGTAAAAACTCTTAAGAATAACACCTTCTTACCCGAGTGATCCGCTATCGCTCCGAGTAAGGGTGACAGCAATGCCACAACAATAGCGGCTGCAGTCTGCGTGAAGCTCCAGCTTCCATCGGTACCACCAGCTACACTGATAAAATAGATCGGCATAACAGCAGCCATAATCGTCGTTGCAAATGCTGAATTTGCCCAATCATAGGCTATCCATGCTCTGACTATTTTCTTATCATCCATTACGGGCTCGCCTCGCCTCTCTCATGCTATAGAGCTGTTTGACGAAAACATTCGACGAATGACGAGCCATTCCTGTCTGGATAACGAGATTTAATAGTGATTTAACATTTAGTTAACTTTTATCATGACTTGACTGATCAGGCATTGTACCAGGTAAAGTAAGCTCACCCGACTTAACATCCTTCAGCAAATCCTGCAGCCATAACCGTTCTGTCTCGCTAAAACGCAATATTCCCTGAATCATGTGGGTTGAACCACGCGGTAACCAATCACCCTTAAGCTCTAGTACGAATTGGAGGTGCTTGATTCTTTCCTCACACGCTTCCAGCTGCTTTTCAATAATCGGCTCCATCAACTCATTTTCCCCATGCCTTGCGAATGGCAAAGCCAAGAAGAGAGGATGATGAGGATGGAAACCATTTCCCATCTGCTGATACATCAGCTCTTGCAGCTCGACCTTCCCTGTATCTGTTATACGGTAGATTGTTTTGTCTGGTCGATTATCACCGGATACCGAAATGATCTCGGCCACTTCAATGAGACCGTCCACTCGCAATTGATCAACTGCATAATATAGGGAGCCATCCTGCACCTTGAACGTATGGTGCCAATTACGCGCTTTAATGGTTTGCCTAATTTCGTAGGGATGGCGATTGCACTCCATTAGTAATCCAAGAATCAATAGCTTCATGGACATCCAGCATTACCCCCCATGGAACGATGGCTCTGGCTTAGATGCTCCATCCTTCTGATTTTGGGAATTCCCTGGTCCAGATGCTCCAGGTTGTCCTGGGGTGGATTTCTCCATCCGAGCTCGACCCATTAGAAGAGCAAACACCAAAGCAATTATAGGTAAAATCACGGACCATTGGAAAATAAAGATTATGGAGTCTGCAAGCTTACTCAATAAATGGTTAACAGCATCTGAGGATAACCCCATCTTAGCTTGCATCTCAGGGTCAAGTAGCACTTGGCCACCTTTAATCTTCTCCGCCACCGCAGGACTAAGATTAGGCACTTCAGCTATACCTTTCTGAAACTCATGCTTCTGTAAAGTACCGAACACCGTTACACCTAGTGCAGAGCCAATCGTCCTAAAGAACGTAATTAAGGAGGAGGCTGAGCCTTTGTATTGTGGCGGCACGGAATTAAGCGTAGAGATGTTCAAGAGTGAGAACGAAACACCCATACCCAATCCAATAATAACCATGAACAAAGTAATCAATAATCGACTTGTCGAAGTATCCATAACGAATCCAAGCAAGCATGACCCAACAAGTAATGTAATGGCTGATACGACCATAACATCACGATATCGGAATCTTGTCGCGAACCTACCGCCAATCTGGCTACTTAGTACAACACCAAGCATCATCGGGGTTAGAACTGAGCTCGTTTCCGTTGCTGTCTTGTGAAATACACCTTGAATGAAAATAGGAATATAAGTAGCCCCTGCTATCATTACTCCACCATAGAGAAGGCTTATGACCATACTGCTTGTGAACAATCGCTTTTGGAAAAGACTGAGCTTAATAATCGGGTCTTTAGCATATTTTTCTGCCAGTAGAAACAGAACAAGCAGTACCCCAGAGGCTACAAATAACGAAATCGTCTTAAGGGAATCCCATGCCCAGCCGTCCGATCCCCCCAGCTCGAGTCCGAACATTAAAAACAGAATAGTACCTGTAAGCAAAATAGCCCCAGCCCAATCAATGACTTGCTTACGGGTAACCTTCGTCTCATGGTAAGCCTTCACAATAAAAATAATAGCCAAAATTCCAATCGGCACATTAATGTAGAAAATCCAGCGCCAGCTCAGATTATCCGTAATCGCTCCACCCATAATAGGTCCGAATACGCTGGATACTCCAAACACTGCACCGAACAATCCCATCATCTTGCCTCGTTTTTCAGCTGGGAACAGATCGAAAATAATAGTGAACACAATCGGCATTAATGCCCCGCCGCCGATTCCTTGAATAGCCCGGTAAATGATAAGCTGATCCATATTCATAGCCGTTCCACACAAAATAGATCCTATTAAGAACAATACTAGCCCCATTAGGAAAAACCGCTTGCGACCATACATATCGGATAGCTTTCCGAATATAGGCGTTGATACAACCATAGCAATCATATAAGCGGAATAAACCCAAATAAAGCTTTCAAATCCTCCGAGCTTTTTAATAATAGTAGTCATTGCCGTAGAAACAATCGTCTGGTCGAGTGCTGCCATAAATAATCCGAGCAACAAGCCTGCGACAACTAAGCGATGATTGCTTTTTTTAACATCCATGCATTTCAACTTCCTTCCCATACTCTGATCTTAATTTACTCAAATTTGAGTTCTGCATTCCATATTATACTCAAATTTGAGTAGAACTCAACACTTTGCTACGAAATAAATAATCCCCTATAATGGAATGATCGACAATTCTTATTTATAGTCTTTTGTTCAATTGATAAATATATTCAATGCTTGGAGGCGATCACATGAACATTAGCCAGCTGGAGACATTGGTCACTATATCCAAAACACTCAGCTTTCGGAAAGCGGGCGAAGTGCTCAATTTGACGCAGCCTGCCGTATCAGCGCAAATTAAAAGCTTAGAAGATGAATTCAAAGCCATGTTAGTGGACCGCAATCATCCTGTTACACTTACAGACCGGGGTCAGGTATTTCTAGCGCATGCAGAGCAAATATTAGCAATCGTGGAGCAGCTAAAGCAGAAGCTGACGGATTTGAACCATATTCCACAGGGACACATCATTCTAGGTACAACGACATCGATTGCTATTCAAATTTTGCCGAGGGTTTTGTCCTATTTTCAAAATCAATTCCCCCTTATCAAAACGAGCATCCAGTCCATGTCCTCTACCCAAGTGCTGTCCAGCGTGGAAAATGGAACCGTTGACATCGGTATCGGTTATTTAACGGACCGCAGTTTGCAGGTAGAAACCTCTGTGCTCTATTACGACACCTTTGAATTTGTCGTTGCTCCTCAGCATCCTCTAGCCTCCTCCAATCGTATTAAGATCAGCATGCTCAAGGATGTTCCCCTTATCTTGTTATCTCCAGACACGCTGGGACGGCGTTTCGTGGATCGGTTATTTCGTGAGAACGGGCTAGAGCCTAATATCGTCATGGAGCTAGGAAGCAGTGAGGAAGTAAAACGGATGGTTGAGCTTAACATGGGAGCGGCCTTCGTCTCGAAGCTGTCGATCGCGGTAGAGCTTCGAAGAGGAACACTAAAAATGATTCCGATTAACGATGTTGAAGTTAGCCACCCCGTCGGAGTAATGACCAAGTCTGGGCGTTACGTGAACAGTGCTATGCTACAATTTTTGAATGATTTGAAAGGTATGCCCGAGGACCAATTCGTAGGTAGCGAATAAAAGTGACAATTAGGAGTGAGGATGATGAAATTTGATTTGCACACCCACCATGACAGATGCGGCCATGCATCAGGTAAAATCAATGATTATATCGTATCGGCAATAGATGCCGGCTTTCAGGTAATCGGAATTTCAGATCACTCGCCTTATTTTGCCCATGAACAAGACCAGCCTCAGCCAGGTATCGCTATGGCCAGAAGCGACTTCCCTAATTATATCGCCGAGGTGCTGAGACTTAAGGAAAAATACAAGGATCGTATTGAAGTATTGCTGGGTGTGGAATCTGACTTTTACATAGATCAAATTGAGCTCTACAGAAAGTCCTATGAGCCGTACCCTTTCGACTACATTATTGGCTCCGTACACCAAACAAGAGGAATAAGCATATTTAACCGCAATCGCTGGAACGGTAAAACCGAGGCTGAGCAAATCGATGAAAAAAAGCATTATTATGAGCTTATTCGTGAATCGGCCAATAGTGGGCTATTCCAGGTGCTTGGTCATATCGACGCCATGAAGGGGTACTTCCCACTCTTCGCTAATATTACCGGCGCAGAAGCTGAGATCGACGAAACGCTAAAAGCAGTTGCTGCAAACGATATTTCTATCGAGATTAACACGAGCGGCAAAACAAAGTATTGCGGCGGGTGGTATCCATCGGATTCCTTGCTCGAGCGTGCGTTGCATTTCGGAGTTGATGTTACGTTTGGATCGGACGCTCACGTCCCTGATCGTGTTGGGGATGAATGGGATATCGTGCAGAAGCGATTGCAAGAAATCGGCTTCAAGCGCTGGGTCTTTTTCCGGCAAAAGCATAAAATCATCGTTCCTTTGTGATAGCCGCGTTGGCCGGGGGCAATAGTTATAGATTTTATGGTTAATGCTCCCTCAGCCGCGTCGGTTGCCCCAAGGCGTGCCATACAAAAAAAAGGAAGCCTGCCATCGGTGGCAGGCTTCAATATTATGAAAAAAGGGGGTCTTGTTTATTATAATATCCGAGTTCTGCGACAGAACGATAACAGGAATGTTTCATTTGTGTAACAAAATCACATTTTCCTTATTAAGGTAGATCTATCAACATAATACGAGCACCTTTTTCGCTCAGAATGGACAGCTCAGGAACATTTTCTATCCGCGCTGCATCCCTGCGCCCAAGCTTTGCTTCACCATTAACGCTAACCTCACCTTCGAGCACGAACAAGAACACCTTCCTGCCCGCCCCCTGTGTAAAAGCTAACGGTTTACCCGCAGAAGGAGCCGATAAATAGATCGTCATATCTTGATGCACATGCGCGATTTTCCCCTCTACTCCGTTTGAGGAAGCAATGGGAACCAAAGTGTCCGCCAATCCCTCTGTATCGAATTCTGTTGTTTCATAAGAAGGACTAATCCCTTTCACGCTTGGCAAAAACCACATCTGCAGTAGGTCAAGCTGCTCATCTTTGGAAATGTTGTATTCCGAATGAAACACTCCTGTGCCTGCCGACATTCTCTGGATGCCGCCCCATGTCGTTTCAGCACGATTGCCTAAGCTGTCTTTATGCTCCAGAACCCCATTCAGCACCACAGTAACAATTTCCATTTCCCTATGAGGGTGCATGCCGAATCCTTCTGTTGCCGCAATGGAATCGTCGTTCAAAACTCTCATCGGTCCAAATTGCAAGTATTTCTCATCATAATAATCCGCGAAGGAAAAACTAAAGTTTGATTTTAACCAGCCATGGTCCGCCGAATAACGTTCGATAGCGCGTTGAATATTGATCAATGAAATAACCCCCCTGTATGAATTCAGTTTAACTGAATTGCTGAGCGCATACTCTTTTGCTAATTCAAATACTACCATAGTAACTTACAAATGTAAAGTAACTAACATATTTTTAATTTTTACTTACTTTTCGGAAGTGAGTATGTTAAAATGAACAACAAAGGGGGAATCGGTATGGACTATTCCAAAATGTGCCCCAAGTACGAATCGGCTGCTGAGTTACTGGGTAAAAAATGGACGGGGCTCATCATTCGAGTACTACTCGGTGGTCCCAAACGGTTTAAGGATATTAAAGAACAAATTCCTGACATGAGCGATAAGATGCTGACAGATCGCATGAAAGAGCTTGAATCAATTGGAATTCTTACCCGAACCGTATATCCAGAAATGCCGGTGCGTATCGAATATGAATTAACAGAAAAAGGCCACAACTTAGAGGAAGTCATTCTATCCATTCAAACGTGGGGCGAGAACTGGATGTAATGAACGAGCAATAACAAAAAAAGCAGCGGAGCCTATACTACTGGCTCGCTGCTTTTTGTTATTCGATGAGTTCCCGAAATCCAATAAATCCATGAGGCATAATAGCCTCCCAGCTTCCTCAATAGAAATGGTACAGTGACGAAGAGCGCTAACCCAATTCCCGCGGTAAACCATGACCGCTGCAAATTCGACCAATTCGGAAACGCAACATTCATGAGCCATTCCTTGTCGAACAAATGAAATGAGAAAAACTTTGAGCTTATTACTTCCGCCAGTGGCGATAACATTAATCCGATAGCTACTGCTGGAATGAGAATAGCGAATACAAACGAAAGAATACCTATCGGAAGCTGAATAATGCCATACGCCAAATTTCGATATTGCTGGATGTCCCCTAACACCTCAAGCCATCCCCGCCAGCTTTTAAGCCTTTCGTCACCGGCTACCGCTTTTAGACTCATCCCCTCCTCTAACGTTTGGTGCTGGATACTATCTGCCTCTCTATTTTCATAATCCGAAATCAACCGATTCTCTATGCGCAGCATCCGATGACACCAAATAAGAGTTCCTGCAAGTAATGGTAATCCAACGACGAATACGGCCAATGAAAGTCCTACACAAAGACCTGCAATAGCTATTACAAAAATAATAATCCGTCGCGGTAGTGATCCTATTAAAATTTTCCACGCTTTGAGTGCCTTCTTAAGCTTCATTATTTCTTGTCTCCCAACTAACCATCGTTGCCTTAATCATAAGGGAAAATTCGGAAAAGGGCACTTGGCTTTGGATCAGTTAAACACTGGACTAAAGTCTAGGCTGCATTAGCCTATTAGAATACTTTTTAATCCTTTTGATATGTTTACAATTTCGATACATGTCGATAAAACGCAGAAACATGACTCTCGTAATCTAACATCAGACAAAACATCTGAAGGAGAGTCATCTATGAATAAGAGAATCGTTTTTTCCGCCGCAATCGGCATAATCGCTATAGGTGTTTTATGGTCTAAAGCAGAAGCCTTGACGCATAGCAAGCCTGAAACAGCACCTATCGTCGCTTCTCCCTCTACTAAACCAACACCGAAGCCATCACCTGAGCCCTCTGTAGCACCTTCAGGAGGGCCTACAGAACCTACAAAGCAACCAATAGAAGAACCTTCTGTCAAACCCACTGACAAGCCCACAGGGAAGCCTACGCCTACTGGGAACATTAATCCACCTGTTAAGCAGCCTGTTAAGCCAGCCGATATAACCGCTCTTCTAGCTGCTAACTTACCTGAACTAAATTTCAAAAAAGACTCGGACGGCAAAATAATAGTAACCAACACTTCAAGTAATTATATACTCGTTAATAAAAAGCGCATGCTATCTTCGACTTATGTGCCTAAGGATTTGACAGTACCTAATGTGCCATTTTCTTTCTCAGGCAGCTCACCAAAGAAACAAATGCGCAGGGAAGCCGCTCTAGCTTTGGAATCCCTATTTAAGGCAGCGAAGAAAGATAAAATCGACCTAAAAGCCGTGTCCGGTTATCGCTCCTATGCCACTCAAAAATCTATTTTTCAAAGTAATTCCGATAAAAAGGGCGAAGAAGTAGCAAATCGGACAAGTGCACGCCCTGGACAAAGTGAGCATCAGACGGGTCTCGCTATGGATGTTTCTAGCGCTAGCGCCGGATATGATCTTGTTGAAAAATTTGGTGAAACCACTGAAGGAAAATGGCTTGCGAAGCATGCTGCAGAGCATGGGTTTATCATTCGATTCCTCAAGGGTAAAGAGTCTATAACGGGATATTCTTACGAACCATGGCATATTCGGTATATTGGCAAAGAAGTTGCAAAGGATATAACTAATAAGAAAGTGACGCTTGAGCAATATTTTGATACTATATCTGCTACCGTTAATAAATAAATTGAAGCTCTATGACTAGGTGACCCTATGAACAAAAGAATTCTTGTAGCCGACGATGAGCCAGGCATCGCCAATCCCATTTCTTATGCCTTTCGCAGGGAAGGATATGACGTAGAAACCGTCTTTGACGGAGAAGCTGCTCTGGAAAAGGCACTCAGCTTTAAACCTCACATTGCTATTCTAGACGTAATGATGCCTAAGCTGACTGGGTATGAGGTATGTAGGAAGCTGGATAATCGCTCTAATATGGGGATCATTCTGCTTACTGTCAAAAACGATATCGTGGACAAAATCGTTGGGCTAGAAATGGGCGCAGATGATTACATGACTAAGCCCTTTGACCTTCGAGAGCTTATTGCACGGGTTAAAGCGCTCCTGCGTCGCCTTGAAAAAAAAGAGCCCGAAGCAGAAACGATTACAGCAGGCGCTTTGAAAATACATTTACAGCTCCGTACTGTTCTAGTTGAGGATAGACCAGTAGAATTAACACCTAAGGAATTTGAGTTACTTACACTGTTGCTCTCCCATCCAGAACGGGTATACACACGAGATGAATTACTGGATACCCTCTGGGGGATCGAGTACGCGGCCGGAACAAGGACGGTAGACATTCACATGCAGCGCCTGCGCAAAAAATTAGGTGAGACGGGGCAGCTCGTTCTGCAAACTGTGTTCGGAGTAGGATACAAAGCCGTTGTGATCAGACAATGACCGCGATTAGCATCAAAATAAAGTTTAGTCTTTTTCTTGCCATTCTATTATTGCTCACTGTACTGGTGCTTAGCATCTTCGTTCTGAAGGGCATAGCGGATCAGCAGCAGCAGAAAATGGAGAAGGAGCTCCTTCAGCAAACAAGAATAGCCAATCTCAGCATTAAGCAAGCCTATCTGACTTCTCCACCTATCGAAGCTCAGCCGTTTCTTCGTAATCGAGGACAGCAGTTTGCCATGGACTTAGCCGTGTACGCAGGCATGCATGTTGTACTTTATGACAGCACTGGCAAGAAGGTAGGAGATTCCGTTCCCATAAGCTCGTCTTATGCTGTTGAGGATGCCTTATCTATTGCACTGCAAGGAAAGATAGCCTATCAACGCGAAGGACAATTATTATATTACTTAGCCCCTCTGCAAGGCCCCAACGAGCAGATGGGCGTCATCCTATTTCAATATTCGCAAGCCGAAGACATAAAGTTCTACCATACAATCGCAGGCTTGTTCATCCTTACCGGAGGAGCTGTTCTAGCCGCTAGCTTTATTTTGGGCTATCTCTATTTTAGACGTGCTACCTCGGCCATCATTAAGCTCAACCAAGCCGCCGAGCATATCCGCAGAGGGCAATTTCTGTTGTCTCATCCTCTTAAGCGAAGGGATGAGCTGGGACAGCTTAGCCAAGGAATTTTTTATATGAGCACAGAAATTCAGAATAGTATGACCGCTATGATTGCGGAGGAGAACAAGCTTCGTCAAGCTGTGGTCAAGCTTCAGAAGCTTGAGCAGCAGCAGAAGCAGTTTATCGGCAATATTAGTCATGAGTTTAAGACTCCCCTCACTTCCATTAAAGCCTACGTCGAGTTGATGGAGATGTACCGGGATGATGAAGCTTTGCACAGTGACGCGATACAGCATATTAGCCTTGAAACGGAGAGATTGATTGACATGGTTGAAAAAATCCTCCGATTAGCCGCATTAGAGAAATACGAATTTGAGCATCAAGCGGAGCTGGTGGATATACAAGAGCTGCTGCTGGGTCTTATTGACAGAATGAAGGCAAAGGCAGAAAGATTCGATGTCGTCATGATCTCCCATCTAGAAGAAGCTGTAATTTGGGCAGATCGCGAAAATGTCGTTCATATCATCATCAATCTCTTAGATAATGCGATTAAATACAACATGCCCGGCGGACAAATTATGATTTCTAATCATGAAACAGAAAACAAGGTCATTATTGAAATAAGCAATACCGGCACTCGAATTCCTGAGGAAGCACGCGATAAAATATTCGAGCCCTTCTTTACTGCTAACACTGACCGATCAAGACAAACCGGCGGAACCGGACTGGGACTCGCCCTTGTTAAACAGCTAGTTGAAAAGCATGGCGGTTCAATCGAGTTGATGAACAGTGAAGCTGGTACGGCCTTTAGCTTATCCTTCCCCTCTTATCAATCTCGTAATGACATATCAAAGAAGGAGGTCCTCCGATGAGCACAAGTACATTCAAATCATTTCTCATTCTTGCAAGCCTCATTGCCCTTATTGGCTGTCAGAGCGTAAATGTGGGTAGTGTAGAATTAGGGCAAAGCTCTAATAAGCAAATAACTATTTTAGATAATCCGGAAAAAATAACTTATGAGAAGTCCTCAATTGATGCTTTGGTACGGTTAGATGATGTAAGAGGGATGGATTGGATTAGCGAGGATGAAATCATTGTAGATAAAGAAAACACAGATTTCCCGCCCGAAGAAGCCGAAGGAGCACAATGGTATCCTCACAATTTATATATTCAATCCCTGCAATCCGGCGCGCAGACAGCCCTTTATCCTGAAAACAGAAATCAAGGATTTGCGCAAGTAAGCCCTGATAAAAGTAAGCTATTCTACAAAACATTTGATTTGCAAGCGAACACTGGACAAGGGTATCTTATGGATATCCCTACTCGAAAGACGTTCGCGTTTACGGAAAGGGACGCAATGGAAGTGGGGAATGGTCGCTGGGTAGATAACAATTCACTAGTATATGCCTCTATTGAAGGTACAATCTATTTTGCAAATGTGGATATCCCCCAACCAAAGAAGCTTATTGAAACCCGGATTCCTTTTATCAGCAATATTTCCTATCTCAACAACAAACTGTATTACACGACACCTTATAACGATAAAAATACGGCTAACCTGCTATTTGGCTCTCCAAAAGAAAAGCAGGTTGCATCTTCATTGGACAAGGTCTTATCAGTCGTCCCTTCTCCTGACGATCAGAAGCTCGCTATCGTTCGAAGAATTAAAAGCGGAGCAGTCGAATTACTCATCACAGATTTACAAGGTAATATTCTAACAGCAGTTGCTCAAGACTCGCAGATCTTCGGAACAGCATGGTCGCCCGATGGTACTCGCCTAGCCTATGCAGCCTTAGGCTATAGTGGGGTCTTGAGAGGAATTTACGTCGCCGATGAATCAACTGGTCTCTCTAACGCCTTATCTGTTGACATCAAGTTCATTTCGGACACCCTACAATGGAGTCCAACTGGCAACCGCCTAATGATAACAAGTACGCAGCCTGACGAACAAAAAAACCGCAACCGGTTTGTCACCTACCTCGTTCGAGTAAATGCAAGCTCGAATACTAAACGATAACAATTTAGCTCCGCCGTCCATAGCATAGAACGACGGCGGTAGCACACTCCAGCCGCCTAACCAAAACTTACTCCTCCAGATCGCAAAAAGCAGCATCAGCGCAAGCACCGTCCACTACCTGCCTAGCCAGCCTACAAAAAGTAACATTAGTGAATCCTCGTTCCTCTATCTGCCTCGCTACCAGCGGACTAATTGGTGGAATACCGGAGTTTCATCTGCTGCAACCCGCTGTCAGCGAACTAGGAACTACAAATATTAGCAACCCATGCAAAGAAGTCACTATGAGAGGATTAATCCTTCCCATAGTGACTTCTTTGACATTACGTTATGCGATTACATACCCAGCCATTTCTTGAACAAATGCTTAGTTGTGTCTTTGTTCATAGCGGCGATAGAGGTAGTAAGTGGGATGCCTTTCGGACAAGAACGCACACAGTTCTGTGAGTTACCACAGCCTTCAATGCCGCCTTCTTCCATTAACGCGTCCAAACGCTCATGCGCGTTCATCTCACCAGTTGGATGAGCATTGAACAGACGAACCTGCGAAATCGAAGCAGGACCGATAAAGCTGTTCCGGTCGTTAACGTTAGGGCAAGCTTCTAGGCAAACGCCACAGGTCATACATTTGGACAATTCATATGCCCATTGACGCTTGGATTCTGCCATACGAGGTCCAGGACCAAGATCGTATGTTCCATCAATCGGAATCCATGCTTTAACCTTCTTCAACGCACCGAACATACGCTCACGATTGATAACCAAGTCGCGAACGACTGGGAACGTCGACATAGGCTCTAACCGAATCGGCTGCTCCAGCTTGTCGATAAGCGTGCTACAAGCTTGACGAGGCTTGCCATTAATGACCATTGAACATGCGCCACAAACCTCTTCTAGGCAGTTCGATTCCCAGCATACTGGAGACGTGCTACCGCCATCCGCTTTAACAGGGTTACGTTGAATTTCCATCAACGCACTAATAACATTCATGTTCGGCCGATAAGGAACCTCGAACTCCTCCGTGAATGAGGAGGCTTCTGGACGCTCCCGGCGCGTAATAACAAACTTAACTTTACGTCCAGCAGCTGTTTTGGTTGTTGTTTCCGCCACTGCTTAGCCCTCCTTCTTCTTGCTCGTGGAGTAATCACGTTTACGTGGAGCGATGAGAGAAACATCGATATCCTCGTAAGTAATTTCCGGACCTTCGGCAGTCCATGTCGCCTTAGTCGTCTTCATGAAATTCTCATCGTCACGCTCTGTAAATTCTGGCTTGTAATGAGCTCCACGGCTTTCATTACGCATCAAAGCTCCTAAAGTCATAGCTTCAGCTAGCTCCATCATGTTCCACAGCTGACGAGTAAAGGCGACGCCCGTGTTGTTCCAACGAGCAGCATCGTTAATATTGATATTCTTGTAACGCTGCTTAAGCTCTTTAATTTTATGAATGGTCTCTTCGAGCTTTTTGTTATAACGAACAACCGTCATGTTATTCGTCATCCACTCGCCAAGCTCTTTGTGAAGAACATAAGCGTTCTCGTTACCATCCATTTTCAGGATCGACTCATATTTCGCTGATTGCTTATTACGCTCGCGTTCGAATACCTGCTCATCAAGGTCTTGAGAAGACTTCTTCAAGCCTTTAATATATTCAATCGCCTTAGGTCCCGTAATCATACCGCCATAGATAGCGGACAAGAGAGAGTTTGCACCAAGACGGTTAGCACCATGATATTGATATTCGCATTCACCGCATGCGAACAATCCTGGGATATTCGTCATTTGGTTGTAATCAACCCACATTCCGCCCATCGAATAGTGAACGGCCGGGAATATTTTCATCGGAATTTTCCGTGGATCATCGCCCATGAATTTCTCGTAAATCTCAATGATTCCTCCAAGCTTAACGTCAAGCTCTTTAGGATCCTTGTGAGATAGATCGAGGTAAACCATGTTTTCGCCGTTGACGCCCAGCTTTTCATCTACGCAGACATGGAAAATTTCACGAGTCGCGATATCCCGTGGTACAAGATTTCCGTAAGCAGGATATTTCTCCTCGAGGAAATACCAAGGCTTACCGTCTTTGTAAGTCCAAATACGACCGCCCTCACCACGTGCAGATTCACTCATAAGACGCAGCTTGTCGTCTCCCGGAATCGCAGTCGGATGGATCTGAATAAACTCGCCGTTAGCATAATGTACACCTTGTTGGTATACAGCACTCGCAGCAGTTCCTGTATTAATAACCGAGTTCGTCGTTTTACCAAAAATAATACCAGGACCGCCTGTTGCAAGAATAACAGCATCGCCACGGAAGGTTACTGTTTCCATGGAGCGTAGATCTTGCGCAGAAATACCGCGGCATACTCCGTCATCGTCAAGAACGACCGAAGTAAATTCCCAATGCTCAAATTTCTGCACTAGTCCTGCAGCTTCCCAGCGACGTACCTGCTCGTCCAACGCGTAAAGCAGCTGTTGACCAGTCGTTGCACCCGCAAAAGCTGTACGGTGATACTGTGTACCTCCGAAACGGCGGAAATCAAGCAAACCTTCTGGCGTCCGATTGAACATAACACCCATCCGGTCCATTAAGTGGATAATACCCGGCGCTGCTTCGCACATCGCTTTTACTGGCGGCTGATTCGCGAGAAAGTCGCCTCCATAAACCGTATCATCAAAGTGCTCCCAAGGGGAGTCGCCTTCACCTTTGGTATTAACTGCTCCGTTTATGCCACCTTGCGCGCAAACGGAATGTGATCTTTTTACAGGCACGATTGAAAATAAATCAACCCTTACCCCGGCTTCAGCCGCTTTGATTGTCGCCATCAAGCCAGCAAGCCCGCCTCCAACGACAATTACCTTTTGAGTAGCCATTCTAAGTTCTCCCTCCCTCTAACCTACTGTGACTGAACTCAATGTAGCTGCTGCTGCCGATGCGAACTCATCGCCGCGGAACGCGAACAGAGACAATAAGAACAAAGTAGCAATGATCACGAAGATGACCATGCAAATATTAGAAGAAATTTTTTGTGCACGCGGACCAACAGTAATACCCCAGCTAACAAGAAATGCCCAGAGACCGTTAGCAAAGTGGAAGGTTGCAGCAATTACGGCAACAACATAAATCGTAAATACAGTTGGATTACTTACGATGCTATTCATGTGCTGTCCTAATTCCTCATGCGTGACATTACCAAGTGCAATCTGAACACGGGTTTCGTAAACGTGCCAAGCTACGAAGATAAACGTAATTACACCTGTAATCCGTTGCAACGTAAATGCCCAGTTACGTCCGTAGCTGAATCGCCCCGTATTTACGTTTGATTGATAAGCGATATACAAACCATAAACCCCATGAAATAACATCGGGAGCCATATAACGAACATTTCTATAAAGAAAACGAGGGGCAAGCTATTTAGCAGATCAATCATGCTGCTAAAGCCCTCCGTTCCGCCTTCCCAAGCGGAGTAGTTCGTTAATGCATGCTCGATAATGAACAATCCGAGCGGAATTACACCAAGTAGCGAATGAAGCTTTCTCGGTAGGTAAGAATTACCTTTCATATCTGTCTTCGATCTCCTTTCGCATCCTTCTGTTCGACTTTAATGTCAGACTTAACCAATCGTCACCTTAATGTCATCGCTTTTAAGGTTACTCTATTTTCGCTTATAATGGAATTGCTTATTTAATATTATTACTTATAACTATTTTGCATAAGGGAATGGTGAAGCCATATGCTTGAGGATATGCGTCTGTTTTCTATGATTGTGGAGCATACAAGTCTGAATAAAGCGGCCGAAAGGCTAAATCTATCTCAGCCTGCCTTATCACGTAGAATTGCTCGACTAGAATCTGAGCTAGAGGTCGATTTATTCAGAAGAATCGGAAAGCGATTGGAGCTAACTGCAGCCGGACAGCTCACTTACGAATTTGCATTGGAGCTACGCCGCTTTCACGGCAGCTACTTACAGAAGCTGAACGCCTTCAAATCCGCGGAAGCACCTATAGCTACAATTGGCGCTAGTCTAACGACCCTTCAGACGACACTACCTGCTCTGATTACTGCGATGACAGAGAAGCACCCGAATCTTGAAATTAAAGCAGTGACCGGCAAGTCGCATGAAATTACTACGCTAGTAAAGGAACGCAAGGTTGATTTCGGACTAGTCGCCTCATCCGTCGAGGACGATGCCTCCATTACCAGTTTACCCTTGTTTGACGATCATCTTATACTCGTTCTTCCTAGAACACACTTTATATTAGAAAGAACACAATTTGAGGTCGACGATTTGAATGGCTTGCCGATGATTTTGTTCGCTCCAGGCACTTGGTATCGCACGCTTACTGACCAGTTATTCCGTAGGCATAATCTGAAGCCAGACGTCCGCATGGAAATCGACTCCTTCGAGGCGATCATCCGTTTGTTGTCCGCTTGTAGAGCAGGTACTCTATTGCCCAAATCCTATTTACGCGAGCAAGTGCTTAAAGATAATGATTTGTATCTCGTGCGAATCCCAGAGCTGGAGGAAACAAAGCGGACGACGTCTCTTATCCATGGCGATCCTGCGTGGCTTGCACCTTCTACACGCTATCTCATTGAGGAAACAAGAGCTTATTTTGCCCGGAACCAGACCACTATTTAAGCCTGTCGTAGCAAGGGTTTGAGAGCGTTTACCTTAACTTTCCTGTAGGATACCCCTCTTTACTATGCTAACCTTTTACAAGTAGTAAAGGCGGCTACCCAAACAATGGAAGGGGTAGTACGTTGTAACATCGCGATCTAATGAATGGTTTAGTAATTGTTTTAGTAACCATGCTTAGATTTGCACAAAAATTCGGCCAAAACCGCCAGGTGCGGGGGAAAAGAAACAAAAGTACCTTCCGGGCAACCGATTGTACTTGGGGTGAATCGCAATAATCAAGCGTAGGGTTGTCTCCCAGCCCGAGTCCGACAGCTAACCTCGCCGGCCAATCTAGGAGGATTTTATCAATGAATCACAGTTGGAAAAAGCTAAGTACACGATCTGCAGCGCTAGTATTAGGAGCTGCTATTCTGCTCCCGGGATTAACCGCTCACGCGGCTACCGCCTATACGGCTAAGGAAAACGATACGTTCTGGAAGCTCTCGAAGCAAATGGGTGTCCCGCTTCAGCAGCTCATGAATGCCAATCCTAAAGTTGATCCATTGAACATTTACGCAGGATTAAAACTGGTTATCCCGAACAATTTATCGAAAGCAGCAATGGATTCCGTCCCAATAGCCGAACCAGTAGTTTCGGCCCAATCCATTACGACGTCAAGCGGTCAATCCTTACCCTTCTCCAAAGTCATAAACATCACAGCATCAGCTTATTCGGCTTCATCTGAGGAGAATGGCAAATGGGGCGCAGTTGATTACTTCGGCAATCCGCTTAAGCTTGGAACGATAGCCGTTGATTCAGATGTTATTCCTTTAGGAACCAAGGTTTTCATTACTGGGTATGATTTCGCCGGCTTGCCGACAGGCGGCTTAGTCGCTACAGCAACTGATAAGGGCGGCGCTATTAAAGGCAATCGTATCGACATTTTCGTTCCTGGCTCGCGCAATTTTGTATCTGATTTTGGATTTCAGAGTGTTAAGGTATATATTTTGAACTAAGTAAGGTTTTTTACAGAAAACTGTATCTTTTGGGGCTATCCATCACATTTAATGTGCTGTTGGATGGCCCTTTTTTTCTATAATGCTTGTCCCTACCGTTTCTCAGGTATGGCCAATAGCTCCGTCAAAGTAACTGGCTCATAGTCATGAAGGCGAAGCCAGTCTATAATTCGCGGAAGTGCGTTAACTGTGCCTAATAAATTCTGGCCTTGGCCTCCTCCTGCATGCATTAGGACAACTGATCCTGGCCGAACTGCTCTAGTCACATTCCGAAAAACCTGCTCTGCGCTCAATTGACGCCAATCCGAGGAGTCCACATCCCAGTTGACAACGGTATAATTCTTTTTCTTCGCCCACTCTAATTGTCTTGGCAATATTTCACCATATGGCGGGCGCACAAGCTTTGGATTAAACCCAACAATCCCCTCTATTACCGCCTCCGCTCTGCCGATCTGCTCTTGCATTTTCACCAAAGGTAGCTTCGAAAAATCAGGATGGCTGTACGAATGGTTGCCAATGTTATGGCCTTCTCTATGGATACGCCTCAATAAATCGGGATGCTTACTGCTGCGTGTTCCAACGACAAAAAAGGTCGCATGAATCTTCTTCCTCTTCAGCACATTGAGCACCTGTGGCGTAAACCTTGGATCTGGGACATCGTCAAACGTCAATGCCACTTTGCGTGATCCGCGCGATGCAGACAATACAAAAACACCCTCATATCTGCGCTCAAGCTCAGACCATTTTACACCGGAAGGCTTAGCTACAGCATCAGAGCTATTCGTCCATAAAGACAAAAGGGTGATCGTGCCTATCATCAGCACCATCACCGCTTTTCCATAACGCCTCTTTCTCATCACGCCCATCCTCCCCATACCGCTCATCTTACCTATAGCCTGAGCGAATGGGAGGTTTTTCATTCAAAAGGGAAGTAATTACTTTCCATACTAGTCTGCTACCGAAGTTGTGGAGATTTCTGGGATTGCTACCTATTCATTTAACAAGCTATTGTCTAATTGAATCCTGGAACTGCTCGATTTGTACATTGGTTCCAATAACAACCATAACATCATCTATGGTAAGGACATCTTTAGCTACGGGAGCAATAATAATTCCTTTGGGCTTGTTGATGGCCACAATACTGCAGCCAAATCTGCCTCTTGGATTAACATCGTCTAACGATTTCCCTGATAGGCACTGGGGGACAGCAAGCTCTGCTATTGTATATTGCTGCGATAGCTCAATATAATCCAGCAGATTAGGCGATACGAGCTGATGCGCTACCCGGATTCCCATATCTCGCTCTGGATATATAATCCGATCAACACCAATTCGTTCCAGCACACGCCCATGCAGATCCGATACCGCTTTAGCCACGACCTTTTTGACCCCAAGATCCTTTAGAAGAATCGTAGCCAAAATGCTCGCTTGGACATCATCCCCAATCGCAACAATACCGCAATCGAAGTTACGCGCACCAATGGATCGAAGCACCTCTTCCTCTGTCGCATCCGCCACTACCGCATGTGTGAGTATATGGGAAAGATCCTGGACCTTCTCTTCATCACGATCGACACCAAGAACCTCATTACCTAGCCTCATAAGCTCAGTCCCCAAGCTTGATCCGAACCGTCCCAGCCCTATTATTACGAATTGATTCACTTTCATCCGGCTTCCGGCCCCCTACCCAATTATGATTTTCCCCTCTGCATGACGATAAAGCGCTCTTCCCTGTTTTGGTCCCAGAGCATAAGTCAAAGTTAAAGGCCCTAAACGACCTATGAACATCAGAATGATGATTGTTATTTTCCCCGTCACGGTTAGATCACCAGTTAACCCCATAGACAAGCCGACCGTACCGAACGCCGAGGTTACTTCGAACAGAATTTTCAAGAAGGCCGCATCCTCAGTCGTTGCTAACACCATAGTTCCAAGCATGACGATCCCAATACAGAACAAAGTGACCGTAACCGCCTTGTACACTCGTTCCTGTGCCAATCGGAGGCGGAATAACACAACATCGTCCTTACCACGAATCATCGCCAGCACTGCACCGACTAGAACAGCGAAAGTCGTTGTCTTAATCCCTCCACCTGTCGACCCAGGAGAAGCACCGATAAACATCAGAATGATGATGAAAAATTGCGTCGCTTGACGAAATTCCGTAACATCAACTGTAGTAACTCCTCCTGAACGAGTGGTGACCGATTGGAATAGCGATACGAGCAATTTATGACCAAACCCGGTATCTCCCACAGATCGCCCATTCGTGTATTCAAATATGAAAATAACAAGTGTGCCGACAACGATCAAAATAGCTGTTACACTAAGCACCACTTTGGTATGTAATGAAAACCTTTGTTTTTTGCGCCAATCGAACAAATCCGCAAGCACGATAAAACCAAAGCCACCGAGAATAATGAGTGCCATTGAAACGATATTCATATATACATCCGACGAGTAAGCTGAGAAGCTTTTGAATTCACCCGACAAATCAAATCCGGCATTATTGAAAATAGAAATGGAGTGAAACACACCATGATACAAAGCTTTTCCTACAGGCATATCGAACATAAAACGGATAAAAAACAAAATGGCACCAACAGTTTCAAGAGCCAATGCATAAACAATGACTTTTCTAACGAGTCTAACTAAGCCTTCAATACTTCCTTGATTAAGTGACTCCTGTAAAATAAGCCTTTCCTTAAGAGATATTTTTCTCCTGAGGATAAGAGCAAACAGTGTGGCAACTGTCATGAAGCCGATTCCGCCGATCTGGATGAGCAGAAGAATAACCCAGTGACCGAAGGTGGAAAAGTAAGTTCCCGTATCAAATACGACTAACCCCGTCACACACATGGCAGAGGTGGAAGTAAATAAGGCATCTATAAAGGACATCGATTGTCCGCTTATGGAAGCGATCGGCAGGCGTAGCAGCTGTGCGCCTATAAAAATAATGAATGCAAAACCCATAAGGAGTGTTCTCGGTGGAGAAACACTGAACCATCGAACGACTTTTCTAAACAAGAAGGTCACCTCTAACTACAAATTCATACCAAATTCATACACACTTTCTGAATCACCAAAAAACACTGGAACCCCAGTGCTTCGATTTCGCACATGATTCCCATTCGTATAGCCTACGAGGTTAGCTGTCGGGTTCGGGCTCGAACAGGCTGCCCTATCCAATGTTAAGTAAACACAATTGGAATTCACCCCGGGATCTCCGAATACAATTGAACTTGTACACGTGATTGTTTGGTTCCCCCGTTTTCAATAACATGAAATTCGGCTATTCATTAAATGAACTTGAAGTCGATTTAAGACGTACCTACGAATTATATTCTTTCCCTGTGTGGGGGACAACGTCAGAATGAGGGCAAACCTAGCCATCTAGACGATTAAATGGAGAGCAACCCACATGTTCAGCCCTCGCACGATGATTATCGCTCGCTTTCCTTTCATTTTCGTCGAAAATGAGAGATACTTGATGGAAATTAAGGTAGTAGTTAGCTAGAACCAACTGTATACGTTTACTTGAGCTTCTTTTGCAAAGGGAGAGATGATTTTTGAACTCACTTACTTCAAATCAATTGGATAGACGCTGGATATGGGCAGCTACCGTTGGACTAATCCTATTCTTGCTTATACAAGTATTCCCCGTTACCGGGCAATTGTTTACAACTGAAATCCAAAACGTGATGACACGATCTGAAGCAAAAAATAAAGCATTAGATTTGGCAGCTTCAAAATTCGGAATTAAGTCTGAACAAGTGCAGGAAGCAACTGTGACCCATTTGTCTGATAGCAACGCTGTAGCCTATTTATCCAAGTATAATTTCATGAAAACAGCCGATAAGCTCTGGACCCAAGCTACGCCAACGGACGTTTACGCCGTAAAGCTGCTGTTGAAAGATAGTCAGGATGCTTTACTGATTTCGCTCAATATGGAAAATGGAAAGCTTGTTGCTTGGAAGTTTGTTGGTAACAACGAACTCAATTCTGTAAGCTCTCGCTCAAAAGCGAATATTACCGATGAATCCGTCAGCTCTGCCCTACAATATGCTGAATTCTGGGGAATTCCAGCGGCTGAATGGACATGGGATGAAAGTCGTTCTGACAAGAGCAGCATGACATTCCTATCCCGTGAAGGCAACATCGGTGAAACACAGCTATGGCTGAAGGTTGTTGTTCCCGAAGGATTTAGCGCTCTTAAATCATCCAATCCCCCTTGGATTGGAGGCTCAATTGAATACGGAGTGGACTTACCCAAATCCTTTACCTCTTACTTAAAAAACCAAGAAAGCTTAGCTTCAAAGCTATCTATGTACGGATTTATTTTACCGCAGATCATTCTGTTCGTTCTCGCTATCATCTATGTGGGAAGTTATGGTGGCCAAACTTCTTATCTGAGAGGAATATTCCTTTCTGCTGTATATTTTGTGCTTTATGCAGGTATTACGTTTAACATGGTTCCAGGTTTAAGGGCTAGCCTATGGAAATCCGGGAATATCAGTGTTGACGTGAACACGGCGATAATCATTACAAGTATTATTATGTATGGTGCTATGGCTGTTCTCACCTATTTCTCCGCTGTTGCAGGAGACGGCTTGTGGAAATCTATGGGACATTCTCTTTGGCCAAGGTGGAAAGAAGCAGGCTACGGTATCACGGTGCTTAAAAGTATGCGAGTAGGTTATTTCTTGGCTTTTATCCTTCTCGGAGCGCAATCCCTTATTTTATTGATTTTGGAGAAAACGTTAGGCTCGTTCTCCTCTTCGGATGCATCCCAGTCTATGTACAATATGACTATTCCATTGTTACTTCCTTTACTCGCATGGTGTGCGGGTATATCAGAAGAGCTCCAAAGCCGTTTGTTAGGTATCGGCTTATTCCGTAAATGGCTCGTCGGAGGTGCGCGAAAAATACTTGGTCGAGAGCCGTCGCGAAGAACCGCGGTCACTCTTACACTTATAGCGATGATTCCACCGGGTTTGTTGTGGGCTATGGGTCATGTCGGTTATGCGATTTATCCCGTCTATACTCGTCTTATAGAGCTCGTTATTATGGCTATTCTGTTTGGTTGGTTTATGCTGCGTTTTGGCATTATGACAGTGATTTTTGCCCATGTTACACTCGACGCCATATTGATGGGCATGCAGATGATGTTCGATGGTCTCCCAGGCGATTTCTTCGCCGGAGCATTCAGCCTTATCATGCCAGGGCTAGCTGGAATAGTTATCTGGTGGCTTCATGGTGTAATTAAAGGGAAGCCCAAGCCTACGGCTGTTTAGAGTAATTAGGCTGAGTTCCTCCTTTCAGTTACCGTCACTCTCTGTAGCCTTTCCCACCGCCATCTTTTTGACAAATTAGATTGCCGGCTGTAGCTAGCTTAGCTCGTGGGAGTTCCAGAAGGGTTTTTAATGTTTGACCACAAACGAAAATTTAACATTTGCGCGCTGGCTGGGGTGTTAGTGAACGGTGGGTTCTCTATTGTTACTTTTTTCTCGCTGGCGGGAGTCTTAGTGAACGGTGGGTTCTCTATTGTTACTTTTTTCGCGCTGGCGGGGGTGTTAGTGAACGGTGGGTTCTCTATTGCCACTTTTTTCGCGCTGGCGGGGGTGTTAGTGAACGGTGGGTTCTCTATTGTCACTTTTTTCGCGCTGGCGGGGGTGTTAGTGAACGGTGGGTTCTCTATTATTACTTTTTTCGCGCTGGCGCGGGTGTTAGTGAACGGTGGGTTCTCTATTGTCACTTTTTTCGCGCTGGCGGGGTCTTAGTGGATAAGAAGCTGCACATAATTACTTATGTGACAGCTCCTATTGTTAAACACTCTGTATATTACTCAACGTTCAAAGCTTCGAGAATGCGAGTAGCGAGGGCTTCGCCAATGGATACAGCCTTGAAGTCATCAATAGCTGCTTCCTTAATCGCCTTTAATGAGCCGAAATGACTCAGAAGCTGCTTACGTCTCTTCTCCCCGATACCAGGAATCGAATCCAGCTTAGATGCAATCATCGACTTAGCCCGCTTCTCACGGTGAAAGGTGATCGCGAAACGGTGAACCTCATCTTGAATTCTTTGAAGCAAATAAAACTCTTGGCTGTCACGTGGCAATGGAACTACTTCAGGTGGATCCCCGACGAGCAACTGTGCTGTCCTATGCTTGGCATCTTTAGCTAAACCGCACACGGGGACGTTCATGCCAAGCTCATTAGTAAGCACATCCAGTACGGATGCAATATGACCTTTACCGCCATCCACCACGATGAGATCCGGTAACGACTGCCCTTCCTTGAGCACCCTTTCATACCGACGACGCACAACTTCTCTCATTGTTTCGTAGTCATCAGGTCCTTGCACGGTTTTTACATTATATTTACGGTACTCCTTCTTGTCAGGCTTACCGTTTGTAAATACGACCATCGCCGACACTGGTGATGACCCCTGCATGTTCGAGTTATCGAACGCCTCGATCCTATTAGCACTTGGAATACCAATCCAATTGGCTAACCCTTCAACGGCCTTCACAGTGCGTGATTCGTCCCGTTCAATTAACCGAAACTTTTCCTCTAGTGCAACTCGAGAATTATCGCAGGCCATTGTAATAAGATGACGCTTTGTCCCTCTTCTAGGAACAGCTACCTTAATTTTAAGCCAACGGCGCAAAGATTCTCCAACCTCTGCTGCTTCTCCCTCCTCAACGGAGTCCTCCGTCACAGCACCGTCTCCATAAGCTTCTCTTTCCTCAGCGACAGCTAACGGCAACACTTTTGCTCCTTCTGACTCAAGATCAGCTAACGGCAACACTTCTGCGCTGTCTGACTCACGACCAGCTAACGGCAACACCGCTGCACTGTCTACCGCAGAGCCCTCAGTTGGCTGCTCTCCTCCTGCTTCGGGTGGTGGCGGTAGAAGCATCTCACGAGGGAGCGCAGGGTTATCGCTATAATATTGAGTAACATAGCTTAGAAAGTCCTCGTAGGCTTCACCATAGTACGGGAAAACTGATGCATGTCGTTGAATCATTTTACCTTGGCGCATATATAGAATTTGTACGCACATCCAACCTTTATCAACCGCATAGCCAAACACATCCCGATCCATCGCATCGCTCATGTTGATCGTCTGCTTTTCCATTAGAGCTTCAATAGCCACGATCTGGTCACGATACTCCCTGGCCCTTTCAAACTCCAGCCCTTCGGCAGCAACTTCCATCTTATGCTTGAGATCCTTCTTGATTTCTGTATGGCCTCCATTTAGAAACCGAGAAATCTCGCCAATCATCTCGTCGTAAACGGACTGTTCTACCGGATATTCGCATGGCGCCACGCATTGCCCTAAATGATAATAAAGACATACCTTCTCCGGCAATGTATTGCATTTACGCAAAGGGTACAACCTATCCAGTAGCTTCTTCGTCTCCTGAGCCGCGTAAGCGTTCGGATAAGGGCCGAAATACTTCCCTTTATCCTTAACGATCCTCCGGGTAACCTCAAGCTTAGGATGAGCCTCGTGCGTTATTTTGAGATAAGGGAAAGACTTATCGTCCTTCAGCAGTACATTATAACGTGGAAAATGCTCTTTAATAAGATTACACTCAAGAATTAGCGATTCCGTATTGCTTGCTGTGACGATATATTCGAAGTCTCGGATTTCCGAAACCAGCTTTTGTGTTTTACCATCGTGGCTTCCAGAAAAATAAGAACGCACACGATTTTTCAGCACCTTAGCCTTACCTACGTAGATAATTTTTCCTTCTTCATTTTTCATTAAATAGCAGCCTGGCTGATCAGGAAGAAGGGCTAGCTTATGACGAATGTTTTCCATCGCCTTATCACGATCAATGATTGGTGGCAGGATGTCCATGTTCGACACCTCCTATAGACATAGCCGGGTCAGAACACCCGTTCCTCCCATTGTAGCACAGCAGCGAGCTCAATGGTTTCACTGAATTACACGATGTCGCAAACTTGTCACCAGCACAATGAAGGAATACTTTACAACAAAAAGAAATGTTGGTTATACTATAGTTATCGAATGTGTCAGGAGGCTTCCCAATGGAAAACGTTACAGATCCCCGGCAGCACATCAACGAAGAGCCGCGCGATGATTTAATGGACACAGCTATCGGCTTTGGAGTCATGTTTGGCTTCATGTTCGTTGTATTTACTGCAGCGGTTGTTATTAAATTCGTTATTACTTAAGAATCGTACAAGAAGGGCTGCCCATAACTATGGGCAGCCTGTTTGCTTTTTCCACTAATATTCCATTAATAATAATCACACAAAAATGGCGCTGGAATAGTGAAGCGCACCCCCTGAATTTCATCGGATTAACCTTACAGGTTTCCAAAGCTAATTCCAAGAGGGTACTTCACAATTCCTGCACCACTATTTTTAAAGCATTATTAATACGGTTTATGCTTCATTTTGACGTTGATTGACTACGCGTATGGAGGAATCATCGTAACGCTTGCGTTCCTTACGCTCAATCTGAACGATTCTGCCATCATGAACAACGATATTGACTTCTCCATACTCCAATCCATTGACCTGCTCAGCTATGCGGCCCAGCCAACGGTCATCCACCTCTACCGGTTTCGCCATTTCGTTACCCTCCCATTTCATTCCATTGTTAAAATCAGCTTTCGTGTTGTTCGCTCATACGACTTTCTAGAATCGATTTAACTACTAGAGTTATAATGGCTAACAGCATCAACATAGAAGCTACAGCGAAAGCTGCACTAAATTGGTACTCGTTGTAAACAATTTCAATATGCAGTGGCAATGTATTGGTTTCTCCTCGAATGTGACCAGATACGACGGATACAGCTCCAAATTCCCCCATCGCCCGAGCATTACAGAGAATCATTCCATACAATAGACCCCATTTAATGTTAGGCAGCGTAACCTTGAAGAATACTCTCCAGCCACGCGCACCCAAGCTAACTGCTGCTTCTTCATCTTGAACTCCCTGAGCCTCCATAAGCGGGATAAGCTCTCTAGCCACAAAGGGAAAGGTAACGAACATTGTAGCAAGGACAATACCTGGCGTAGCGAAAATAATATTAATGTTGTGCTCGTCGAGCCAAGGGCCTAAGAAGCCTTGAGCACCAAACAGAAGCACGTAGATAAGTCCGCTCACTACAGGAGATACTGCAAACGGAAGATCGATTAAAGTAATGAGCAGGTTTTTGCCTCGAAATTTGAATTTCGTAATGGCCCAAGCAGCCGCTACCCCAAAAATCGTATTAAGTGGAACCGCGATCCCTGCCGTTATTAGTGTTAGCCTAAGAGCTGCCATTGCATCTGGATCAGAAAGTGCATCTACGTAAGCATGCCACCCCTTGCGAAATGATTCTGCAATAACAGATATCATTGGAAGAATCACAATGAGTCCAAGAAACAAAAGAGCAATAACTATTAATGTGTTGCGAACTGCTTTTGACTCTGTGAGATGAGGCCTAACCGGCAAGCTCTTTTTCCCTGAGCGGGGGTTCGTTACAATTCCTGCCATATCACTCAACCTCCTTTAACGCTGCGCAGGCGGCGATTACTCCACCTTTGCAAAACATTGATTAACAGCAGCAGTACGAATGAAATCAGAAGGAGCACGACGGCTACTGCCGCTGCCTCGCCATACTGATACTGTTCTAGCTTTGTAATGATCAGCAATGGCGCAATTTCGGTTTTCATTGGCATGTTTCCTGAGATGAATACGACCGAGCCGTATTCCCCAATTCCACGAGCGAACGCCAATGCAAAGCCAGTTAGTAAAGGTGGAATTAAATCCGGCAGGATAATCTTAAAGAATGTCCTAGCTCGGTAAGAGCCCAGTAGCACAGCCGCTTCTTCCATATCAGATTCCATGTCCTGCAAAATCGGCTGAACCGTTCGAACAACGAAAGGAATTCCGATAAAGATGAGGGCAAGTGTTATTCCGATAGGAGTATAAGCAACCTTAACGCCTAAAGGCTCCAATAGCGATCCAACCCAGCCCTTAGGCGCGTAGATCGTTGTCAAAGCGATACCTGCAACAGCTGTCGGAAGCGCGAATGGCAAATCAATGAGACCATCAACGATTCTTTTACCTGGAAACTTGTATCTAACAAGCACCCAAGCTAGCAGCAGACCAAATACTAGATTCACTAAAGCCGCGAAGAATGCAGTCGTTAAGCTTAGCCTGTAGGAGGCCACGACCCTAGGATCGGAAACAGTGTCCCACCACTCCGAGGGGGAAAGGTCAGCCGACTTGATAACAAGCGCAGCCAACGGTATGAGTACGATCAAACTTAGATATAGGACTGAAAATCCCAAAGTGATCGATAACCCAGGTAATACCCTATCTTTTTTACGAAGTAATGTCATTTGCCCGCCTAAACTCCTCTTCCCGGCCCAATGTTAGGAACCCGGTTTATATATTTGGTCAAACGTTCCACCATCTGAGAAATGCTTAGCTTGTGCTTCTTTCCAGCCACCGAAGTCATCGTCTATTGTCAGCAAATTCAATTCGGCGAATTGATCCTTGTACTTGTCTACAACGGATTGAAGACGCGGTCTGTAAAAGTTTTTGGCTGCAATTTCCTGACCTTGCTCTGTATAAAGATACTTGAGATATTCTTCTGCAGCTGCACGAGTACCTTTCTTGTCTACATTCTTATCAACGATCGCAACAGGGGGTTCAGCCAATATGCTGATTGAAGGCGTAACGATTTCAAACTTATCACCGAATTCCTTAATCGCCAGATAAGCTTCGTTCTCCCATGCCAGCAGCACATCTCCGATTCCTTTTTCTACGAAGGTTGCCGTTGATCCGCGTGCTCCCGTATCCAGAACAGGTACGTTATTGAACAGTTTCTTTATAAAATCAAGCGTCTGCGGCTCATCATAACCTAATGTCTTAGTTGCATAGCCCCAAGCCGCTAGGTAATTCCAGCGAGCTCCGCCAGATGTCTTCGGATTCGGAGTAATGACTTGCGTGCCTTCCTTGATCAAATCTCCCCAGTCCTTGATTCCTTTGGGATTGCCTTTACGAACAAGGAATACAATGGTTGAAGTATAAGGAGTGCTGTTTTGTTCAAAAGATTTCTGCCAGTCGGCCTTTAGCTGACCCTTCTCCGCTATAGCATCAATGTCATAACCAAGTGCTAAGGTAACAACGTCCGCCGGTAAGCCATCTATAACAGAACGGGCTTGTTTGCCTGAACCGCCATGGGATTGCTTAATCGTAATTTTACCGCCTGTTTTTTCTTTCCAATATAGTGCAAAGCTCTTATTAAACTCTTCATATAGTTCGCGTGTCGGGTCGTACGAAACGTTCAGTAGCTCAATTGGATCAGGTACTTTTCCAGACTCATTTGCACTTGGACTAGCTCCGGAGTTAGATGAAGATTCATTATTGCTATTACTTTTCGATCCGCAAGCAGACAACACAGCGACTAGCAATGTCATAATCAGAATCACGCGGAGGTTTTTAAATGTTTTCATTTTCATACACCCCTCAATATTGGTAAACAAGTACTCTTTGACTCCGGATGGCCAACCCGGTCGCCTATTCAATTAAATCCTACCCGTTTTATAATTCCTACCTGTTTAGTTGGTATTGGAGCAATAATAACAGGTGACATTGCTTACTGTCAATAACTGCTATAATAAAAATTGATAAATAATTTTTTCCAAATAAAATGTCTTCTTCTCTTTCGTTAGATGGAACATTAATTTCAGAAAAAGTTAGCGAAATTTTGCATCATATAACGCAAAAAAACTCCCCAAATTCAGAGAGTTTTTCTATATTTATGAACCTCTATGATTCCTACCTCGCACATGAACAATATCAACAAAGGGACGAACACGATCCATTAGCCGTTGCCCCTTATGTAGCTCTTCGCCTTCCTTGTGAGTGAAGCTAAAGTGTCTCTCCAAATCATCTAGCTCATGATTCGAGGTGTAGAAGGTCGGCTTGCGGTTCATTCGGTGGTTAAGGATAGCTCCAAGCACGTGATCCCTCACCCAAGGGGTTAGATTCTCAGCTCCGATGTCGTCAAAGACGAGCAGATCTGCATCCTTCATCAGAGTAATCGTTTCTTTTAGCTTCTGTGGCTCGAACATAAGTGCTTTCGCATCTTCCACGAACTCTGGCATATAAACAATTACACTTGAGTAGCCTTCTTTGGCTAGCTTTTGCAGCAAATAGCCAGCTAGGTACGTTTTCCCGGTTCCAAAATCGCCCTGTAAATATAAGCCTTGCTTCTGTAAGCCTTGATTGATTGTCGTCCGAACGTAATTTTGCAATTGATTGACGGCCAATGCTCGATTAGCATCCAACCGGATAATTTCTTCTTCGTCGTATTGCTCTCCTAGAATCGCCTCGTCAACGTAAAAGCTCGTCATCCTACGACGAATTTGCTGCTGCTGCTCATTGGCTGTCCACTTCGAGCATGCCGTCTTATAATCGTTCAGCTGCCAACGCCCGTTCATTTGCACACAATTAATTCCCGTAGAATGACCTTGCATATCATTCGGACAAAGAGCTAATCCTGGGCATGCCTTACAATTACGATATTCCGTCGTCATCTGGTATAAACGGTTTAAATTAGTCCTCAGTACCGCTTCATCTAGCTCAGGATACCGGGATCGCAGCTTAAGAACAAGCGGATCATTCAATACCTGATCTGCAATCCGCTCCGCGTTTCCTAATCCCCCGATTGGTGGCATTCGGCGCATCGCCTCTCCTAAAGATTCCATTCTCCCGTGCCCCCTTCTGCTCGATGATAAAGTTATTAATGTAACCTGAACTAACCATTATGCTAGCTTTTACCCTTAAGCTCTCTAGCCAGCTCTAGCATTTTCTCCAGCTCTTCAGGCGTAACTTGCTGAGCAGGCCCGCTGTCCTTTACAACAGACATTGCAGGCTTGCGCCTTCCTGCAGAGCTACTACTGCGTCCTTGCGCTCCAGAACCATTCCCTCCAGCTCGAGCTGGCTCTTCTCCACGTCGCTTGCGCTCCAGCGTGGCATTCAGCTTGTCCTGTTCACGAATATACATAACTGCCTTGTCTAACGTATCTATTCCCTTAGCAAGCATGTTAGACGCTATAGAGTCAACAAATGGTTTGGTCAAGCGCTGTGTATGACCCAATGAGAACACATAGTGAATGAGGACATTAATAACGGGCTCCGGAAGCTTATAATTCAAATCAATCCGTTCAAAGATACGTACAAAGGCATCTGGAACTGCCCCTGGAAAATACCTCTCAAGCATTCGCGTATAAGGCTCCCGACGCAGCATCTCATTATAGCGATCTATTGAAACATCTGACTGGAAGCGCTCCGGTATTGCTAGCTGCATCGCGCTTGATGTTACATTACTCGTATCTGCTGGGGCTGATCTTTCCTCCCCGCGGGCGAGGAAGCGCTCCCGCTCCTCTTCCCGCTTGCGATCTTGACGATAAATAAGATTAGCGCGGTTCTGAAGCTCGTCCCATAGCAATAAGCCATCCTGATGAAAAATCCCATCCTCATCAAGCAAACGGCAAATTTCCGGTACTTCTAAATTAAATTTATATGCTAAATAATTCAACTGAGCCATAGATTCCGGTGCACGATTGAGACGCTCCACAAATCCACGATTGGCAGATCCGCGTGGAAACCGAAGCAGCATCTCCGTATGACGAATCCGTTCCTGTGGCTTAAATGAAGGCGTACGTTCCTTCGCCGTAGCGCTCTCCGCCCAACCCATTTCCAGCTCAGGGTCCATTGCTGCCGCTCCGATTTTGAACATTTCGTAGAAGGGCACTGTTGCCTCCTCCCGATTGACGAAACGGGCCAGCTCTGGAGGTAGCTGTCTGGTAAAGCTTTCTTTGAGCTCTAATAGAGCAGTCTTTCCAATCTTGTCCCTAAGTAGCAGAGTCAAATGAAAATTAGAAAAGAACTCTTCCGAGTTAAGAGGACGCTGAAGAACATATTCGTATAACAACTCTTCTGTTAATGGATTATGATTGCGAAATACTTGAAGCAATCCTACTGCTTCCAGCTTTGATGAGGCCTCAACCGCGATTTGGCGCCCGGTAGCGTTCAGCTCCAACCCAAGCCCAAGGAGTAGCTTGCGTTGCGGCTCAATTGTTGAATAGCCGGCACTCTCTTCCGCACATTGATGATAGAGAAGCTGATAGAATGCAGCTGAAACCGCCCCTACCATTGGCTGGTAAAGGGCTACCCATACTTTGCGATCTAATGCACTTAGCGCAAAGTCGCGATTTGTAAAATAACGGTGATTTTCCGTAAACTCCATAATATTCGACACGTGCATAGCCCGATCGACAACTCTTTTCGCTTAAAGAATGATTGTTCTATTGTAGCATAAAATCACCCTTACGCAGAAATGTAAATAAAAGTGAATAACCAAGTGAACACTTCTGAAAGACAAAGAAAAAGGCGTCACTTAAAAGTGACACCCAAGTAGTAGTCTAATACATCTCTCAAAATCATAAATAACTCGCCATTCGTTAAGGCTTTATTATTTTTAATACCATTAACGATTGACTTGCCTATCCACCCACGTTCAACAAGCTCATTTAATGCCTCATCCTCAGTTGTATCCAAACTAGTAATAAGAGCAAAAAAATACGCAGCACGATCTAATGACACAGTCGAGGAAACCGCTAAATCTTTGTCCCAGCCGTAATCCATATTCGCGAATTGCTCCGGGTACATTTTATGCAAACGCTGAGCAGTGGCTAGAAGAATCTTTTCTTTGGCGGGCTCATCTAGCTTCCATCCTTCGTTCAGATAGCCCCCAGATGTAATAAATAAGCTAACAGCTGTAAGTAATCCATTATAATACTTATGTTTCGTATAAGATGGCTTTGCAAAATCTACCATCTTCAGATTCATGCCTTGCTTAGTAAGCCTCTTGCGGAGTTCTACAATATCATTCCATGATTTAGAAAGCTGACGGAAGCTAAGATTTCTTTCTTTAGCGAGCTTCACCGCAGCACCTGCGGCTTCTCCTGTTGCCATCCCAAGTGGAATCACTCGAGCACTACCATGCGCTAATGTATCAAAGCTTGCGGATCTGCCCACAACAAGTAAGCCATCTATTTCTTTCGGGACTAAGCTGCGAAATGGAACACCATATTGCTTAGGATTCATAATTATTGAGCCAGAGCTCGTATGATTAATGGTTTGAATATCCGCTTCATAAGCTCCATATGCAATAGCATCCCAGTGATCACGGTTATTCATTAGATCTGCAATCGTTAATCGATATTCACCCTGAATGTGTCTTGATTCCCTTACATATAGCTCAGGAGCCGTCCCTGCATAGGTAAGCTTACTAAATACTTTATACTTCTTTTTAAGATAATTAACGATAAGAGGCGCTTCCTTCTTGCCAAGCTCTAATCCCTCTTTTATTGATTTCGGATCTAGCGGATCAATATCGTATATTTGCATCGAATTAATTAATAACGTGTTGTCATTCTGTCTACCAATATTCAAGCCTCTCATTTTAACTCTAGTCGGATTAGAAGACTTGTATTCCCTCGCATCAGAATATCCCCAGATGCTTTGTTTATCAAACCCAACTCCGTTTTTTTGAAGCTCTTTCCATACTGCATCTGTGACACCACTCAGCTTAAACACCAATGTAACAGCAACTCTAACATCTGGCTCTCCAATATCTTCCCAGTTCACTGTATAGGGAACTCCGGCAGCAGCAGCGATATCGGCATTCTGAGTAGCGTCTATGACGGCACCAGCTCGAATAGTTAACGGCTTCCCCGTATCCGTGACCAAGCTTATACCAATGATTTTATTTTCCTGCATCACAGGGTCTATCTGTTTCAAGTTCATCATGACATCAATATTAGGCTCGCTTAGCACCATTTTGTGAAATGCTTGAGTAGCCCTTTTCACATCAAAGGAGGTTGAATTAATTTCTTTATACCATTCTAGGAAAATACCTTGGTTTAGAAAAGGGGATGGGAACTTCTTAGATATATTGGGAGATTTGTTTAAGTCCAAAGAATTCAGCCAGCCCAGCGTCATTAGGCCACCTAGAACCTTGCGGTTTCCCCCATCTATTAAAAGCACCTTCAACTTATTTCGCGCAGCAGAAATAGCCGCTACAACTCCCTCAGGATCAGTTCCTACTACAATAACATCATAGTATGATGAGGGATTAGCTTTAGATATCAATGGATAGTCCGTTTGTGCTTTTGGGGCTGCGAACGTGTGCGGCATAACAAGTAAAAAAGAAAGAACCACGACAAGACAGATAGGAACCAGCTTTCGGAGTTTTAAAAATGACAATTCAGCAATTCTCCTTACTCATTCTATTATTTAACCAACATATTCCTACAATGGTATATAAAATAATAGAGTACGTAAAGGGGAATCTCAATTTAATTGTTACAAATTTGCGGTTAGTTAGCCCGATCCCCTTGCAATTCCACGTCACGAAACACCCATAACCGATAACCAATGTAATTAACAGCTAGTGAACAAACTACGGATACGATTTTGGCTAGAGCGGACTCTGTTCCCCAATGCTCTAAGCCAAGCAATGCCAAAGTCGCTGCGGAGAAGGAAACGATATTGATAAGGATAAATCTGACCACTTCTCCCACGCTTTGCTTCTTCTTTACCTTAAACGTCCAATATCGATTTAATAAATAGCTATTGATTACTCCCGCCAAGTAAGAAATCGATTGTGCCCATAATGAGCCTAGCCCCGCACCATATACCAACGCACAGAAAACAGCGAAATCCACACCCGTATTAAGCCCACCAACGAGTGCGTACTTCGCCAATTTCATTCCTTCAGATAATCGGAGCATTCGACTCCTCCTGACCATGCACTGCATCACTTACTTTAGAACATTTTATAGCCACCGCGACGTAATGCTCGAATAGCCCAGCCACTCAAATAAGCACCAACAGCACCAGCCACAATGAGAATCATGTCCGAGACAAGCATCGATTGAATATTTTCAGTGACATTTAGATCACTTTGCCACAGCTGCCATATACCGAGCGGTACGACAACGATAAAGAATAACCATAAGGGGAACCATGTTGTTTTAATTAGCATGTTCAATATAAAGCCAATGCCGAAAAAAAGAACCAAGCACAGCAAAGAGCCGATTACACCGAACATTATTCCACCAAGTATTCCACTCATTCCTTTTTCCCTCCAAGTAAAACGGCTTCATTGTCCTTAGGACAGAGGCACACGTTTGTATCAATTGATTAGATATGCATTTAGGTACTCTATATTAGTTTACAATTTGGCTTCTTAGCAGTCAACGAGCAGGGTGTGAATGGGATGTGAACAAAATGTAGTTAGCGGTTAATTTAAATGTCTGGCTAACGACCAACAGTTTGCCCCTCCCCTTCGATTGGGCTACAATGGGAAAAGCATAATGGACTAAGGAGAGATGAAACGATGAGCGAGGCGGCACAAACATTAGATGGTTGGTTTGTATTGCATGATTTGCGCAGTATCGATTGGCAAGCTTGGAATGATGCAACTCCAGCGGAGAAAAATACCGCTTTGAATGATTTACTCAGACTAGTCGCAGATTGGCAAGCGGTTGAAGAACGTAAAGAGGGAAGCTTAGCTTTGTATTCCATTGTGGGGCAGAAGGCTGATCTTATATTTATGCATCTTCGGGAAACCTTGGAGGAGTTGAACGCGATTGAGAATGACTTTAATCGCTCTGCGTTCGCACGCTTCACCCGTAAAGAATATTCCTATGTAAGTGTCGTAGAGCTCAGTAATTATATGACGCCTCCTGGAGTTGATCCATTGCAGGTACCGGAAATCGTCGCTCGGTTAAAGCCAACACTTCCTAAAAGCAATCATATATGCTTCTATCCAATGAACAAGAAGCGTGATTTAGAGGATAACTGGTATATGCTTCCGATGGAAGAACGCAAAACATTGATGAGAAGCCATGGCATGATCGGTCGTGGATATGCGGGTAAAGTAAAACAGGTTATTTCCGGCTCGGTAGGGTTTGATGACTGGGAGTGGGGCGTCACTTTGTTCGCAGACGATGCGTTGCAGTTCAAGAAGCTCGTTTATGAAATGCGTTTCGATGAAGTAAGCGCACGTTATGGTGAGTTCGGTGCATTTTACGTGGGCAACCTGTTAACTAGAACTACACTTGCTCGTTTACTTCAAGGGGAGTAGTCGCATTTTCGAACTATTAATCATGTGCAAAACAAACAAAGAATACCATCCCTCATGTGGACGGTATTCTTTGTTTGTTTAGTGATCTAATTAATGAAATTTACATATTGCAGCAATCGCTTCATCATCGTAACTGCTTGAGCACGGCTTGCATTAGCAGATGGCACAAAGGTCTTTTCTGTTGCGCCGGTAATGATTTTTGCTTCAACAGATTGTGAGACTGCCGCTTGCGCCCAACTGCTGATAGAGGCTTTGTCATTGAATTTAGCCAAGGCATCGTTTGATGCAGCAGATGCAGGGGCTGTCTTACCAGCTGCGCTGATAGCTTTTGAAACCATAACCGCCATTTGCTCTCTCGTAATGTTAGCATTCGGTTTGAAGCTGTTGTCACTAAAGCCAGTAACTAGGTTAGCTTTAACAGCAGCGCCTACAGAGCCTGCAAACCAATCGCTTGATTTTATGTCTTTGAAGGTTGCTGAAGCTGCATCAGAGGTTAAACCTAATGCATGAACCAACATAGTCGCAAATTCAGCGCGGGTAACACTGCTTTCTGGAGCAAATTTAGTATCCGAAACACCTTTGACAATTAATTTGTTAGCCAAAAGCTCGATATCTGCTCTAGCCCAATGCTTGCTGATATCATCGAATGACTTGTTCATCGTAACAGCGCTGTAAATACTGTTTCCGTTTCTCATTAAGCGGGCTTCAACCGTGCCGTTCGCATTCGGAGCACCGAATACGGACGGTACAAATGAGAGTTTGCCTGTCAGGGGATCATAAAGTACACCTGTACTATGCTTCAAATCCACAGCCTGTGGCAGAAGGATCGTCCTAGCTACATAGGTCGCTCCGAAGTCATTCAATTCGACATTATTTCCATTGCTGCCGACTGTTATCGTAAAAGAAACAGCACTACCTAACTGCTTGCCTCCCTCTTTCTCCGCACTTGCTTGAATTAGCGCATTGATATCAGAAGACACGGGTGAAATTTCAAAATGGACAATGAGGTCATTGATGCTTACACCCATTTTTTTGGAAATCGAATCAAAGTCGAAAATACTTAGCGGGAACGAATAGCTACCACTGTTCGTCTCGATGGAAAGGAGCGCATTCGGCGTTCTAATGCTTGCATCCTTAAGTGTGGAAGCTGGCAAATCAACTTTGACGGGGCCTGCCTTGTTGTCAATTTTGATAACGACCACTGTGGCTTTGTCACTGCCCGTCTGATCGGCTAGTTGCTTGAATGCTGCTGCAAGCGTTCCAGCGTCCTGCGAAACGGTCGTTGTAACCGTTCCGTCAGCTGCCTTCACTTCCTTGGTCACATTTTTGCTGGTATCAACAAAGATAGCACCCGACCTCGTTACCGCCGGAGGCGTTACCGTTCCAGTAATAGGGCCTCCACCGCCAAAGCTGCCACCAGGATCGACCTTTTCATTTGCCGTGACTGTAAAAGTCGTAGTAGCGACGGTGCTCGATTGTCCTGCTACAACAGTATAGATTCCTGCTGGCTCACTGCTACCAAGTGTAAACGTACTGGAATATTTTCCGGCAGTCACCTTAGCTACATCGAAGAACAACACATTGCTATTGCTGGGACGAAGCACCTTAATGATGACTTGGGAAAATTCCGATTCGCCCGAAATTGTAATGGAATCGCCGGGATGATGGGTTGTTGTTCCCGTGATTGTTACAGATTCGGCGGCATTAGCCGTTAGGGGTACAATCGTCAAGCATATGGCAAACAGTAAAACTAAACTAAGCTTATTCAGCTTCATTGACTCATCCCTCGCTTTCTTGATTACCGAATCCGCCGGAATGCGACGGATTCGGCTGTTATTACGTGTTAATATCTAGTCAAAAACCATAATTCAAATTCCAATTGCGACTTTTCAGTTGACAGATTGATTCCGACGTTCGCGGGATCATTACTATAATCGCTCACGACATAGGCATACACTTTGTAATCGGGATTGCCAGGGTCCAGAACATTAAAATTGACGGTGTATGTGCCACTATTAAAATTTGATAAGCTCATAGGAACGTAGCTCACAGCGGTATCACCTTTTTTCAGTTGGAAGATGACAGTCGCAGATTTTTCGTCCGTACCGGTGTTTAATATCGATACTTTTGCTGTAATGCCATTCGTTCTCTCTACAACAATCGGAGCGATGTAATACGCTTCTGTAGACACGATCGCTCTGCTTTCGAAATATTGTTCTTCATACCCAAGGGAGAAAATGGTAATTCTGTAATCGTTGTTATTTTTAAAAATTCCTTTTTTGACCGATATTTTTCCTGAAGTAATGGTATAGTCTGCCTCGGTCAACGTGGTTAATATTGGATATTCTTTCTCGGGAGTGTTAATCACTTGAGCAACTTCGATCTTCTGAATTTTGTTTGTCCAATCCGGATTGTCCAAAAAATTCAATTCGCTCGGCACATTGCTATAAAGATTGGTTGAAAGAATGATAACCGGCGCTAGCTGCCTTAGCGTAACAGACGAGTTCAGTACATTGCCGTTGTCATCTTTTATGGCGCCTGCATCTAGCTTAAAGAACACCCACCCGCTAAGCGGAGTGTGAATCGAAACGCCAATTATATTGCCACCTGCTGCTACTACTGAATCATCTGGGCCTAATGGCAAGTACGTATTCCCTTGGTCGATTGAATAGGAAAACTTTTCCTTAAGATGGGATATACCATGTGCATCTATTGTATTATCTATAAGATTTTTATCGAATTCCATTTCTAAAGCATAAACATACTTAGATGCAATCAATTTGTTATCAGATGTAGCGTTAATTAACTTAGGTGCGAGAAAATCTTTCGGTTGAATTTCTTCCGTAATAATGTCATTAGCGACCACATTACCGCTCGCATCTTTGAGCGTACTTCCGGCAATACGGACATAGTTGCTCAATTCCGTTAACGCCGAGGCCAAGTGAATGACGAGCTTATTGCCGCTAATCGTTACTGTATCGTTGGTGCCTAATGCAGCAAATGGATGAGCGTTATCAGGCTCAATATTGTAGCCAGACACTAAGTTGACTGCTTCTTTTAACGTCGTAGCATCCGTTGTAGCATTAATAATATTTTCATCAAAAACAAAGGTGATATCGTGGTTCTGATTATCGATAGCATAGCTTTTCAATTGTGGCGGAGCAGTGTCAGCCGTGGGGGCTACGGAAAGGGGATTGGTTATCATTCCAGGCAAAAAGATGTCGTCATACTTAAAAGCGCCTCCAAGAATAAATATCTGGTTCTGGTTACCTTTAAGCGGATTATACAGTGTGATTATGAGCTTTAACCCTGTTGTGTCTAATTCAGCTGTATCTAAAGCACCCAGCGAGTCATAGCTCGGATTACTAGTGCTTCTGTTTAGCATAATCCAATCCTTTAATGACCCACCTGTATCGTCACGAATGACTTTGCTAAAGTTCAACGTCACAGTTGTTACGATTATGCCGTTATCGCTAGTGTTAACAGCAGTTGCGTCTACCAGCATCGGCAGAGTTGCGTCGTCTAATGTGAACGAAGGAGTTATATTATCCGAAGCCATTGCAACGCCACTTAAACTTTTGAGGGCGCCTGAAGCTACTTTCACTTTATACGTTCCCAGCCTCTGCTTACCAGGAAGAACGTATATGATGAGGTATGAAGGTTCATTCTTTTTATTATCGACGTATACCCTATCATTGACACCCAACGGACTATAATGGCTGCCGTCATCTGTTGAGATCGTAATCGCTGTTTTCAATGCGGCATCGCTAGCTAGATTGTTCGCGATCTGTTGGTCAAATTGTAATCCAATAACATGATATTCGGAACCTGCAAAGGTTATGGGTTCATCAAGAGATAATATCGGAGCATGGGGATAGTTATAGATCGGAACATAAAGACCCTTATTATCATTAACCGATAAGTTTCCAGATTGATCCTGGACGTTTGAGAGATAGAGATCATAGCTTCCTTCAGAAAAAGTGGCGGCTAAGGTGATTACGATCGTGTTGCCATTAACGACAATAGGATTTTCAGCTGCTAAAACGATTGGAGCATCGTTGTAGTAAAGTTGAGCATCCAATGGTTGACCCGGATTGTTAAAAATAGGCTCGTCAAACGTTAATGTCACCTTGTTGCCGTCCGAACTAATCACTTGGCTCAAATACGTAGGCGGCGTTACGTCACCTAATGTGATATTGCCAATTGTGATCACCGCATTAGCTTGGGAGGCATCCGCATTTACCACTGTACCCGCCTGCACTCTAATTTGATTATCTGTTCCGGTCAGCGGCGTGTCGAACGAAATTTGCAACTTCGTAGTAGGGGCATCGCCAGTAACACTCAAACCTAAGAAATCTGACTTCACAAATGAACCCATACCCGACCGTTTGATTAGGACAGGTACATTTGGTGCATCTGCTGATAATGCGATAGGCTGATCAAATGTCAGCGTAACGGTCTTGTTGCCGTTGCTTATAGCCACAGGATTGACAGTGGACAGCGCTGGAGCCGTACCTGCTGCATGAACGACAGTGAGTGAACCCGCAAAATTAAAAGTGGATAACACGACAGCTGCCATTACAACGAATGAAACCAGTTTCATTATCAAGCTTTTTCTTATTAACACGATAAGTCCCACTCCTTATAAATAGAATGAACGATTCACGCTTCCTTCGGTATATTGGGGAAAAGATCATACAAGACCTCCCTATTCTTTCCCCACGTAAATCTGCATTTTGTAAATAATTTAGTTTCTACTAGACCTAAAAAAATAACTATCAATTACAATTATAAATTGTATCTTCGGCTTGAATCTTAATGAATTCTTAATGAATATTTACATTTAGTGGTATTTAAGACCCCTAAAATCCACTTGGTATTTACATACTTACATGCGTTCTCTTATATAAAACTGGTATTGCCACTGCTATAAGAATCATGCCCATAAAAGCAGGTGCGGCATGACCAAGTGATACATAGATTTGACCTCCAATAATAGGCCCAATCATTCTTGCTAAAGCCTGAATAGATTGGCTCCCTCCTTGAACCCTTCCTTGTTCACTAGAATCGACTGACTTGGAGAGCATCCCATTAAATGAAGGCCCAAAGATTGAATCCCCAAAACCAAATATAAACATTCCAGCGATAAGAAGAGGATAGAATGAGAACAAAGCAGATAGAGCAATAAAGCTGTAGCCTATAATCTCTGAAACCATTCCTAGAATTGAGATCTGCTTATCATTAAATTTTTTCAAAAGCTTCGGCATTATGAAACCTTGTGAAATGATGTCTTGGACGCCCATAATTGAAAACATAAGTCCAATTAATACTGGCTTCCAATTGAAAGTGTCCATTGTAAATTGTGAAAAAACGGACTGTAAAGATCCGTTCGGTATCCAAAGTAAAAATGCTGAGATAAGTAGCCTGTTTAGGTTTTTCATAGAAAGTAGGTTTGCAAGCTGCGAAAATGGATTCAGTCTAATAAAGGTAATCTTTTTCAATCTATTATTCTTAGCAAGGCTCTCAGGCATAAAGAAATATCCATAGACAACATTCAATAACGTTATGACTGCCCCAAAATACATAGGTACAGCATAACCAAACTTGGCGAGTACTCCGCCTAGCGTTGGACCAATGACACTGCCTACACCTACAACCGCACTCACCCATCCAAAGTATTTGGTTCTCTGTTCTGGAGGAATGATGTCTGCAAAATAGGCGAAGATCGTACCTATACTACCTCCTGTTACCCCCTCTATGATACGCCCAGCAAATAGTATCCACAGAGCTCCACCTATCCCAAAAACGAAATAACCGATCGCGGAACCCAAAAGGCATACTAAGAGCAATGGACGACGGCCATATCTGTCGCTCAAAGCTCCAATTATGGGAGCCGCAAAAAACACACAGAATGCATAAACAGAGGTTAGCAGCGTTACAACAATAGCTTGATTTCCCGGATTGCTTATATAAGGCTGCACTAAGAATGGGACGACAGGTGCTATAATACTGAAGCCTATTCCGCAAAGAAACACAGAGATAAGACCGAATATTAACGCGTGCTTATCTACGGCTTGTTCTGCATTCTGTTCATTGTTAGATGTAAATATGGACATTTAAGTTCTCTCCTCTAAAGTTGTAATTTTGATTCCTTGGAAACATAATTATCGTACTGCCATTTTGTTTCCTTGTCAACAAAATTGAAGCAATAAAAAAACAGCCTTTCTCAATAGAGTTGGGCTGCCTATAATTACATATTGATTATTCAAATAACATTTTTTCCGACTTCATATCTAGACCTTGTTTTTTTATTTCTGCATCCAAATGCCTACTATACTTTTCCACAAAAATAAGAATACTGTCGAATTGTTCCTCGGTTACCTGCTCAAATATGGGTTTATCCCGCTCTTGAAACTCTTTGTGTAGATCCTCATGGATTTTATAAATTTTTTTCCCTTGCTCAGTAAGCCTAAAATAGATTTCTTTCTTGTTATCCGACTTCTGGTAGCTTTCAATGAGGCCTTTTTCCATGAGCTTCTTAGTCATTTTGCTTATAGCACCACGTGTCATATAAAAGGACTCCGCAAGCTTTGTCACGTTGGAATCTACATTTTTTTCAATGTATTCGATGCAATGTACTTCAGAAGACTTATGACCTTTAAGACTATCTTCCATCTTATCTTTGTTAATCCAAACTAACTTATTATATAATTCCCTGAAACCCATCATGACCTGATCTTCTTTGTTCATGGCCAGTCCTCCCCAACCGTCGGTGCATTCACTATTATTGGGGCTGCCCTTTTGGTCATCTCAGACCTTCATGGGCCGCCCCTTTTCTATGCTCAGGGCTGATCCTTTAGTAGTCTTTCTCCAGCAATACCGGGAGTAGTCATTTGCACGGGATCGAGGATTTCATCCATTTCCTCCGGTGTTAACAGACCCTTTTCCAATATAAGCTCCTTAATAGTCATTCCTGTTGCCATCGCCTCTTTCACAAGCTGAGCAGCAACATCATACCCAAGGTGGGGATTCAAGGCAGTTACAATTCCAAAGCTCCGATTAACGTACTCTTGGCATCTAACCCGATTGGCCTCCATCCCTTCCAGGGCAAACCGATTAAAGACATCTAGTGCACGCTGCATCACCTGAAGTGATTGCAATAAATTAAAGGCGATAACCGGACCCATCACATTTAGCTCGAACTGACCCGCTTCCGAGGCCATACAAATCGTATGATCATTGCCAATCACCTGAAAAGCAACCTGGTTCACAACCTCTGCCATAACGGGGTTAACCTTACCTGGCATAATCGATGAGCCTGGCTGTCTTGAAGGTAACTTGATTTCATTAAGCCCTACATGAGGACCAGAAGCCATCATCCGAATATCGTTGCAGATTTTTGATAAATTGACAGCACATACCTTAAGAGATGCAGATAGCTCCGTATAAGCATCCGTATTCTGGGTAGCGTCAACCAAATCCTCCGCAGAATGAATCGGAATTTGGAGATCCCTGGCCATGTGATCGACAACTAGATGAATATATTCAACTGTAGCATTTAATCCGGTTCCTACCGCTGTTGCTCCCATGTTTACAGAGAGCAAGCCTTCGGCTGCACGGGAAATTCGGCCAATATCACGCTCCAATACTTTGGCGTATGCACCAAATTCCTGCCCCATTCTGATGGGAACAGCATCTTGCAGATGCGTTCTCCCCATTTTGATTACATCATCAAACTCCACTTGTTTGTTCTTGAAGCCTGTTTGCACTTCTCGCATTGTGACAAGTAGCTGATCCGTTAACAAATGTGCTGCTATTCTTAACGCTGTCGGTATTGCATCGTTGGTGGATTGTGACATGTTGACGTGATTGTTTGGACTACAGTTGAAATAATCACCTTTGTCATGCCCCATAATTTCCAAAGCCCGATTCGCGAGTACTTCGTTCATATTCATGTTAATGGACGTTCCTGCTCCGCCTTGAATGGAATCGACAATAAATTGATCAATCCATTGTCCCTGTGCCACTTCCTCGGCCGCTTGTACAATTGCTTGTCCAATTTGATGCGGCAGTCTCCTCAGCTCCATATTAGCTTGAACTGCGGCTTTCTTGACATGTGCTAGGGCAATGACGAGCCCGGGATGTACGGGTACACCCGTGATCGGAAAATTCTCGATGGCTCTAAGAGTCTGAATTCCGTAATAAGCCGTAGCCGGCACTTCTTTGCTCCCCAATGAATCCTTCTCGATGCGTCCGGACAACACGATCTCTCCCTCACATAAGGTTTTGTTTGCCTTGTTCCTTTCAGAAAGCGGTTCTATAGTCCGAGTATAGCATAGCTGTAACATGAATAAAAAAACCGAATCCAGCCCCCCTTATATAAAAGGAGTTCCGAATTCGGTTTCTTATGAAGTACTACTCGTCGTCTTCCAGCGCAAGCATTTGTGCTTCCCACTCTGCACGGCGTTTTTCTTCCAAATATTGTTGTGTCATTCGATCTCGTTCACGGCCTTTTTCCTTCAACCGTTCAATTCCGGGTTGAATGAGCAGGTCCACTTCTGCTTGGACAATAGCAACAAGATCATATCTTGTTTGCGATTCTAGATAAGAGCCCACTTCCATCAGCGCATTGTATCGGTCCAGTTCATCTCGCTTTAACAGGCCCCGCACTTGCACGCTGCAGTGTCTCATTACAGGAATTTGCCTTTACGCAGCACGAGTGGAATACCACCAATGATGAACAAATAACGAAGGTCAATGGCTTTCTTAAGCCAAGCAGCGAACCGACCTTTATATTTTTTGCCGAAAGCTACACCAATTGCTTCGCCTTTACCAAGGGATGCAACAGTACCTTTGCTAACGTAAGTGTAAGTTTTCAATGGCTGGTTACGGATTGAAGCAACCAAGTTGTGAGCGCAATTTACGCCTTGTTGCATAGCCATTTGGGCTGTTGGCGGGTAAGGACGACCTTCTGGGTTAAACACGAGTGAGTTATCTCCCAAGATGTAGACATTCTCGTGACCTGGTGCGCGTAGGAATTCATCTACCTTCACACGGCCTCTCATTGTTTCAAATCCAGCTTCCTCAATCAGACGATTTCCACGAACTCCACCTGTCCAGATGACAGTTTGAGATTTGATTTCTTCGCCTTCTCCAACAACTACACCGTCCGGAGTACATTCTTTAATGGCAGTACCAATACGGAATGTAACACCTTTCTTCTGCAACACATCCATCGCATATTCAACAAGCTCAGGATCAAATCCTGGCAATGCTGTAGGAGCAGCTTCAATGTTGATGATTTTTACAAGAGAAGTATCTACGTCGAACTGCTTGCACAGCTCAGGGATACGATCTGCTAATTCTCCGATAAACTCAATACCCGTAAAGCCTGCGCCACCAACGATAAAGGTTAAATAATCTGTCCGGTGGGGCTCACGCTTAAAGCGAGCGAATTGATATTCAATGTGCTCACGAATCAAACGAACGGAGTTAATACTGCGAATGTTCATCGCATGCTCGCCAAGTCCGGGAATACCGAATGTTTCAGGCTCGCCGCCTAAGCCAATGATCAGATAATCATAAGAAAGCGTACCATCTTCAAGAATTACCTTACGATCTTGAGGACGAATTTGTACTACTGTTGATTTAACGAAATCAATTTTGAATTCATCAATCAGTTTAGAGATGTTAACCCGTGCATTTTCTGGGTTGTCCGTACCTGCAGCTGGCATGTGCAGATGCGTTGTAATGTAATGGTAGTCATGTTTATTGACTAATGTTACATCCGCTTCGTTATAATTTAATTCCTTTTGCAGTCGAAGCGAAGTTAGCACACCGCCATAGCCTGCTCCAAGGATAACAATCTTCGGAATACTGCTCATTGATGATCCCATCCAATCCTTTTGTGTGTTTAGTTTGTGAAAAATTACACAATGTTCATCGTTAAGTCGCTTTAACGGAACTCTACGAATTAATATATCGGCTTTTCCAACAATTTTCAAGGTTCTTTTTCACGAATATCTTTGTACATCTTTACAAAATCCTTTTCATGCCTCTAACAGATGATTATAATTAATACGTTAAGCTATCTGGAAGTTTGGAGGTGTAAGCTTGTGAATCAAAGCAATGAAGCTGTTGTAGACGTAGCCATCATTGGCGGTGGTCCCGCTGGGATGTTCGCAGCCTTCTATGGTGGTATGCGACAGATGTCAGTTAGTCTTATAGAAAGTATGCCACAACTTGGCGGTCAATTAGCCGCTCTCTACCCCGAGAAATATATATATGATGTTGCTGGGTTCCCTAAAGTTACTGCACAGGAGCTCGTTAACAATTTGAAGGTACAGATGGATCACTTTAAATCTAACCTGTACTTGGAAGAAAAAGTAGTGAAGGTCAGCAAGCTAGATGATCGCCTCTTTGAGATTGTAACCGACAAGCATGTTCATCATGCACATTCCGTAATCATTACCGCAGGGGTTGGTGCATTCCAGCCACGGAGGCTAGAATTACCTGAAGCTGCTCAATATGAGAAAACCAATCTTCACTATTTCGTTAGCGACTTAGAACGCTATAGGGGTCAGAAGGTTATTATAAGCGGTGGCGGTGATTCCGCACTGGATTGGGCGTTAATGCTTGAGCCCATAGCGGAGCAAGTTATGCTAGTCCATCGCCGAGATAAGTTTAGGGCGCATGAGCATAGCGTAGAGCTTCTAATGAATTCCAAAGTAAAGGTTATAACTCCAACTGAGATTACTGCGTTGCATGGAGAAGGCTCCATACAGCAAGTAACATTAACTGATGTAAAAACTGGCGTAACAACGGATTATGATGTTGATGCCGTAATTATCAATTTCGGATTCGTCAGCTCCCTCGGTCCTATCGCGGAATGGGGGCTTCATATAGAAGGTGGCTCAATCATCGTCGATTCACGTATGGAAACGAATATCCCTGGCATTTTCGCTGCTGGAGATATTACAACATATCCCGGAAAACTCAAGCTCATTGCCGTTGGCTTCGGAGAAGCGCCTACAGCTATCAATAACGCTAAAGTGTATGTTGATCCAGACGCTAAGCTATCTCCAGGACATAGCAGCAATATGAAATTATAACAAAGCTCAAAGGGCATCCTAATTAGGTACACCGGAATGATTAAGCCGGTTCCTAAGGAGGATGCCCTTTTTGATATGTCCTATCTGCAATGCTCTGACCCTCCTAGAGGTTTCTTGTCCTGACTGCGGTTCCCCGGCCGAAGACGAAGGTTGTTCGAGCGACTGGAGCGGTCCTTATTCCCCCTACGAACCCGCACTGCTCGTTGTCCAGGACGCTATCGCCGGCAAAAATGAAGCCATTTGCCAGCATGCCGTTCGGTGTTCCCATTGCCATCTCCCGTTCACTGCTGAAATTACGGCTTGGCATATCTAGATTACCCGATCTTCCGGAACGGAAAGCTTTCTACGCTTTATTTCTGAACGAAGCAGGTGTACGAATTCTCTTTCTAATTGCATACGTTTGGCACTACAATAAGCATCCAACAGCAGTTCATCAGGTAGAAGCGGTAACATTACCCACACACCCTTTCCAATATTTATATGAGGTTTGTGAAGGCATCATAGCATGTCCTCAACTGCATGGACAAGCTAATTAGTTATCCACAATAGGGTGTGGACAATGTGTGAACAAGCTGTTAAGAAACACTTACAGACCTTTGCCAGCAATGTGGAGATTGTGGATGAAGTTATGCACAGTGTTTTCACAAGTTCTTTCATAAATTACTTTCATAGCGGCAAAATATTTAATTAGAGGTTTCTATAGAAAATGTTGTCGTATTGGGTAAGTTACTGCGGTCGTGTATTGACCTCTAGCATCCAAATATGTCCGTTTCGGTCGATTCCGTAGTCATACCCCAATTGACCAATGCCTGGATAATGGCTTTCAAGTAGCGCGGTTGAGGCATTCGTCAATTGTCGCATCTCACTTTTCTTCGGTCTAACAAGCCGTGATGACAATGAACGACGAATTCCTTGCGCTGCTGTCATTTGGGTTCCCCCTCGACACAGGTTTGTGACAAACAATCCTTTTCTTGCCAGCCTGCCTACCATTGAGCGGTAAGTCCACCTACCATTTTCCTTCACATATTTTACTCGGTAATCAATCGGCCTGCCGCCTATTGTGGCAAGATGAATTCCCCTTTGGATTAAATAGGTCCGCTTTTTTCGAGTAGCATTCAAAGCATGCAGTAGCTGGTTAAAGCTTGAGAAGCTGCGTCTATTCGATTTATGTGTAAGCCGATATGTCCTGCCGATGCTTTCAACCTTAATAACTCCCTGTCCCCCTGCACCGCGAACGGGCTTTAGAACAACCATTCCGAATCGCTTAAGCATTTGCTGCAAATTGCCCGCATTATACAATCGGGAAGAAGGTATATGTCTTGCAATATATGGGCTTCTGAGTAGGGTATTAGTCTTCACCCACTTACTCGCCAATTGTCGACTGATTGTAACCTCCATAGATCGGACTCCTTTCCTGAGGGTATACTTATACATACTCTTTTGGACGGACAGGTTCTTGGATAGATGTCGTTGGCAATCAGCCTGAATTTAGGAGTAACAAAAAACGACCACATGGACGAGTTTGATAATCTCATTTCGTCACTTGGGTCGTCTTATTTATATTGTTAACTAATGCTAATATCGAAGGCATCTGTCATAAAAGTTAAGCTGCTCATCTAGAAGCTGAGATAATCTTAATACTTCGGGATTTCGCATATCAGAACCATTCTGGACAAACACCTGTATCATAATTTTTCGTAGCATTTCTATTCTTCTCTTTGTCGTTGTCGTGCATCTTTCTTTTTCTTTTTCTTTTTCTTTCTCTTTTTCTTTGCCAATATCCCGAGCAATTAGTGTACATTTTTCCCGCACAACTATCCCTCCTGCTCCTTCTTAAGTTGATTTCATTGATTGTATATTCTCATCATAAAATAAAACCTTTTGGAAAATACAAGGAAAACCGTTAGGAAACTGTTAGTTTGAAACAAAAGCATTTTTGCTTGTGAACAATCTATTTAGCTTAAATTTATTTTTTTCGAAAACGTGAATAAGTTTGGCCTTAATGTCGCATTCTATATGTGACGGTGTGAAGAGAGGTGTGGTTCCGTTGGACCATTTGGTGCAAGGACTGCAGGAGGAACTTAACTAATCACTGAGGCTTAGGAAGCGAGGGGTTGTGCTGCAGAGTATCTCTGAACACACTCGCCCATTAACTTTCCATTAAAACCGGAGAGCGAACAAGCGGTGCCCATGTTTTTCCAATGTCATAAGATGTGATATTTCAAGAAACTCAACAATCAAACACCGTCAGGAGGGGCCTTGCAAAAGGCTCCTTCTTTATGTGTAAAAGCTGTTTCGTACACAGCAAAATTTGTAGAAATAATAGTCCATTGCACACTTCCATATATATCCACATGGACTTAAACTTATTTTACAACTTGTAATCGATGGGCAGCTCTTCTTGAAAGGGGGAGGCTGTCTAATGGATGTATTTCAAGTTTTTTCGGTTCTCTTCGCTTCTGGCATCTTTATTATCACATTGCTTAATTATATAGAGAAAAGAAAATAATCCGATTGGTTCTTAACTGGTTCTGAAACCATACTAAGAAACAACCATCAGTTACAAGTTGCTGGGGTCGGATCATGTGATCTGACTCTTTTTTTGGAGTTGTCTATAGCAGTGGGGCTAGCGGGTTATGACTTTATCACCCATTGGCTTTCTTTATATTTAAGCCAATGCTCCGACTTAGCTCTCGCTTTATGTCGTTCCATGTTGTTATAAACATCATCAAAGTTCTTTATTTTTCCAATTACATTCAAAGGAATTTCTAAGCCCGTTCGAGATTTTATTGTTTTGGAGAAATCTATTAATAAACCCTCTTTAGCGAAAGATACAAGCTGTCCCCCTACTTCAAGGCTCATCGGTTCCACATTCCTCTTATAGATTTTTAATTTCCCCGGAAATAAATGTCGAAAAATATCTAATTGGTCTTGTTTGTTTTTGTAAAAAACTTTACTGTACCATCCATCATCGTGGGCTAAATAAACAAATTGGTTATTGAGTTTTTCAAAAAATAGGCTTCCTAACACTTTTTTATAATGACCTAAATAGAGTAGTTCTGCCTTCTCTTGCGGTTCAAGCTTATCTAGGGAAGCCAATTCATCAAAATCTATCCAACAAAAATCTCCATAGGAATGGATATTTTCTTTGTACAATTTATGCAAGTTTTCTCTCTTCACAAAATCTAATCCGACACCAGAATGAAAATCTGCACCTGTGTATCCGGATGATAGAAGCAAAACATTGTTTAATCCCATAGTAAGCGAATCAACAAACTCATTGAATTCTATTCCCGATGCTGTTATAGATCGTTCTTCTTCACTGTAGATCATGTAGACGACATCTCTTTTTTTCATACTCCAGCCCCTTTCTTTCTCTTCGGATGATCAAGGACAACATAAAGCAACATACCTGCCCCACTTGCCGGAATTAGACGGTAATGCCTCTTAAGTACTTTCACTTCTGCCACTGATCGTGCCTCTTCCTAGTACTGTTGCTCGATATTATCGTACATCTGCCTTCAACCATGCCTCGTCCAAGCCCCGTTGCTCGATATTATCGTACATCTGCCTCCAACCATGCCTCGTCCAGGCCCCGTTGCTCGATATTATCGTACATCTGCCTCCAACCATGCCTCGTCCAGGCCCCGTTGCTCGATATTATCGTACATCTGCCTCCATTCGTGCATCGTCCAAGCCCAGTTGCTCGAAATTATCGTACAGTTGACCTACTCGCAGGAAATAGTCGGAGATGCCTCTTTATTGCTGCATTTTGCGACTTTGGCGTGTACTCCTCGGCTTTTCCTTACATCATTGTAGTGTTTTACGACTTTGGTGGGTACTCCTCGGCTTTTCTTTGGCTCATTGTAGCGTTTTGCGACTTTGGTGGGTACTCCGCGGCTTTTCCTAGGCTCATTGTAGCGTTTTGCGACTTTGGTGGGGACTCCGCGGCTTTTTCTTGGCTCATTGTAGCGTTTTGCGACTTTGGCCGGGACTCCTCGGCTTTTTCTTGGCTCATTGTAGCGTTTTGCGACTTTGGCGGGGATTCCGCAGCTTGCTTTTGGCTCATTGTAGCGTTTTGCGACTTTAGTGGGGCCTTGGTGAGATACCTTTGCCTCATTGTGACGGGCACTCCGCGGCTTTCCATCGTCATCTCCTATAGCAGTAACTATGATAAGGGGAATGACGAAGCCTCATCATCCCCCATTACCACTAATTATTAAATTTTTCTTTCTGCATAGAAAATTTCTGCTTGACCTTTAATATAATCGACTAGTTTTTCAATACCTGCTGATTCGAGCTTCTTGCGATAAGTTTCCAAAGCCTTATCTACATCAGGTACCAAGCCCATCATCAGTGGTTGACCATATTGCTTGTAAACCTGATTAACTGCTGCTTGCTGTGCCTTTACAGGCTCATAATCGAGTAAGATTGGAGAGAATATGCTTGGTCTGTTTTCTGCTTTGAACTCGTCATTAAATTTTTTCAAGTCAGCCCAGGCGCCTATTTCCTGCAGCATATTCGGCTCATATCTCCAGCCCCAGCTAGCAATATCGTATTTTTTCCAATCCTTAGATACGGAAGTTCCTTTAGGTGGAGTCTGAAAAGTTTTGCCATCTGATTCAAGCGAATAATGCGTGCCTTCAATCCCGTAGGTCAATAGCTTAAAATATTCGGGATTGTTGCGCAGCTTATCCAACACCATTAAAGAACGCTCGACATTGTTGGAGCTCTTAGGAATAGCCATTCCGTTGTTAATGGATAAGTTTGGCATCGCATAATTGTGGAACCTTGTGAATGGAAAATAGGCAAGCTCTATTTCTGGATTCGTTTTCTTCGCATCTACGATAAAACCACCTGCTCCTGGAGGGTTGCGCCAGTAGATAGCACCCGTTCCAGCCTTGATCAGATCGCCCGCTTCTGTTTTATTAGACAACGTATTGGATGACCAGTAGCCTTTAGAAGCCCAAGTCTTCATCCGTTTAACATATTGTTCGAATTCCGTCGTGAACGGATAAGCTACAATATCCCGAGGGGTATCATAAGATTTGGCAACGACGAGAGAGTCTCCCCCTATGGCTTCAAATCCGCTGACAGCAGAGAACAACGTGCTTACTTCATTCCATGCAGATCCGCCAATTGGCATCACCCCAGGCTTACCCTTTTTGACCCCATCCATATAAGCTTCAATTGTATCCAAATCCTTGATTTCAGGCAGATTCAATTCTTTGCGCCAATCTTCCCGATATACGAACCCGTTCGGCGTAAATTCAGGGAACGTGCTTGGTACAGCATATATTTTGTCCGCTACCTTTACTTCATCCCAATCCTGCTGAGGTACGGTACTCCAAGTTTGCGGTGCGTAAGTAGGAAGCAGATCCGTAAGATCTACGAATGCGCCTTGCTTCGCATAGCTGTAATATTTAGCCCAGCTTGAAGCGAATATCATATCTATTTTTTCACCTGCAGTGAGTAGCAGATTATATTTTGTTTCCCATTCCGTCCATGTTGTGAAATTAAGCTTAAGCGTGGTATTTAAGTCTTTCTCTAGCATTTTATTAAATTCATCTAGAACCTTCTGACTATCTTCATGCGAGTCGCCTAACAAATACCATACAAGATCAACCTTCTTAGAGGTGTCCAGCTTAGAGGGCTCTGTATCTGTTGCTTTCTCTGATGCTGGAGCTTTCTCAGTGCTTGAAGATTCCGGTGATTTCGATGGATCTGTAGCATTGTTATTTTTGGCGCATGCGCTGATCACTACAGTCAGCATTGTTAATGCAATTAGAATCGAAAACCATTTCGTTAACTTCCGGTTCATACACTTTCCCCCTAGAATGATTTAATAATATATGTTAGCCGACTATGCCGAAGCCGGTTCTAACCTTTTACAGCGCCAATCGTTAACCCCTTAATGAAGAATCGTTGAACAAAAGGATATAGAAATACAATTGGACCTGTAGCGACAATAGCGACTGCCATCTTCAAGGTTTCCGTAGGCGGAGTGAAATCAGCAGATAAATTGCCTGCAATGTTCGTTTTTAATACTGCGGCGCTAGAGAGTATGCGGTACAACAGAAATTGGAGCGGATATTTGGAATCCGATGTAATGAACACATTAGCTAGAAACCATTCATTCCAATAAGATAAAGCAAGGAATAAGCCGATTGTCGCTAGTCCAGGAACCGATAGTGGTAAAATCAACCGCATATATATGGTGAAATCCCCTGCTCCGTCGATCTTCGCAGATTCAGAGATAGAGTCTGGAATTGATTTCATGAAATTTTTCATCAGGATAATGTTCCATGCACTGAGCATAGATGGAATCAGCAATGCAAGATAGCTGTCCTTCCAATCCAAATATTTGACGATCATGATATACCATGGAATTAATCCACCACTAAACAACGTCGTAAAATAGATAATGAAAGCAACAGGATTTCGGTAGTGGAATTCCTTACGAGATAGAACGTAACCTGCCATCGAGGTGAAAAATAATCCCAATATCGTCCCCACAACTGTTACCAGAATCGTTACCGTATAAGCGTTATAGATTTGGTAGGGATTACTGAATACAGCCATGTAGGAATCAAATGATAATTCACTCGGGATTAACTTAAAGCCGTCTCTGATGATTTCCGTTTCGGACGATATGGAGCCCATAACAATCAATAGAAAAGGAAGCAGGCAAATAATCGCAAGCAGCGAGATCATCACATAACCAAGTACATTAAATACAATCGTTGCCCTCTCCATACGAATTTTCATATTAATGGCCTCCTAGAATAGCGCATAATCTTCACGGGTTTTTTTGATAATATAGTTAACAAGGCAGACAAGTATAAACCCAAAGGCGGATTGATATAAGCCAGCAGCAGTACCCATTCCAATATCGAAATTAACCGTTAAGGAGCGATACACGTAGGTGTCGATTATGTCTGTTGCTTCATACAGCATGCCGTTATTGCCGATGATCTGGTAGAACAAGTCAAATTGACCTTTTAAGATGCCACCGAGACTGAGTAGAATGAGGAGTACAAATGTGGGGACTAGTAGTGGAATAACGATATTTCTTATTCTTTGAAAAATATTTGCACCGTCAATTTTCGCCGCTTCGTGATATTCTTCACTAATGCTCATAATTGCGGCCAAGTAAATAATCGTGCCGTAGCCAAGACCTTTCCATACATTGAAGAATACGATTATGTATTTCCATGGCGCTGAATGAAGATAGAAGTCATAGGGCTGGAGACCAACCGATAGGAGGAAAGTATTCACGACGCCATTATCGAAATTAAATAGGTTATAGACAAATGCGCCAATCAATACAAAGGATAAGAAAAATGGAAGGAACATAAACGATTGCGTTAGTTTACGGAATGACTTTCCTGGAAGCTCACTTAGAAAAATTGCACATAGAATTTGCAAGAGGTTTCCTACAAATATGAAAGCAAGATTATATAGCGCGGTATTCTTCGTTAATGCTAATAGCTGTCCGGATTCCCATAAAAATTGAAAGTTCTGAAATCCTACGAATGGACTGTTGAATAACCCTCCATCGAAGCTAAATCTCGTAAATGCATAATACACACCGACCATCGGCAAGTAACTAAATGTTACGAAAAATACGATTGAGGGTATAACCATAATCCATAGCGTTTTATTCTTTCGGAAATCTTTAAGCAATCGAATCATAGGCTTTTCCCTTTCTTTAATGAAATCGATTTCATTAATGGGTAATAAAATATTAATTCTTTTAAATGCGCCTATACCTTACTCTTGTGAGCATTATCGTGATTCACTCTCAGGATTTCCTGTCTGCTTTATTTGAAATCGATTTCATTTTATATTATAATAAGTGAAATTAAGTGTTGTCAAATACATTCTCACAAGTTAGGTTGATGGTAAATGGACATAAAAATCATAGACGTCGCTGCTATTGCTGGAGTGTCACCTGCCACTGTTTCTAGGGTGCTCAATCAAAGTAGCATAGTATCTACCAAAACCAAAGAAAAAGTCTTATCTGCTATTGAGCAATTAGGCTACCACCCTAATGCGGCCGCCAAAAATCTACGCTCGCAGAAATCGATGACAATCTGTGTAATCGTACCCGATATTAACGCTGCTTATTTCTCAGAGGTCATTAAAGGCATTGAGAACATGGCCTATGCTAACAAATATAAAGTTATTATATGCGATGCCCAGAACCAAAAGGATCGTGAGCTAGATTATTTGAACCTATTAGTGAATCGAACGGTAGATGGTGCTATTCTTATCGCGTCCCTCCTCTCCGATGCAGAGATTGCACAGTTCTCCGACAGAGGCTACTTCATCGCGGTTGTTGGGAGATACATCGAGCATGCTAAAATTCCTTGCATCTATACAGATAACGTCAAGTTTTCAAGAGAGGTTATTCATCATCTCGTCGGACAAAACCATCGTGAGATTGTATTTCTTAGTGGTTATGCGGAAGCAATCGACAGCTATGAGCGATTAGAAGGATACTTGAAAGCTTTGCGGGAGCATCAAATCCCCTTCCGTCCCGAATTAATTGAAAACGGAAATTTCAACGAAGAGGGCGGATATGATGCAATGAAACGACTATTTGAGAAAAAGCTAAGCTTTACTGCTGTATTTGCCGCAAATGATGAAATGGCCCTTGGTGTCTACAGGGCTTGTGCGGAATACGGTATTCGCATCCCAGATCAATTAGCCGTTGTCGGCGTCGATAATAACCGAATTTGCAAATACATTACCCCCACGATGAGTACAGTTAATCAACCTAAATATACGATGGGTGCCATTATTGTTGAGAAGCTTATCGATCAGATGAACGACAACCAGCATCCCGATAAGCGCACATTTAAAGTAGATTCTGAGCTCATTATTCGTAATTCTTCCCAATCACGGGTTTAGTAAGGAGCTTCACGAGTCGTACGGTGTTTGTATCATTATGAAAATGGAGCCCTCAATTACGGGGCTCTATTTTTGTTAACTGAAGTCGATGAGTTCGTCGACACGGCTCCAAATAAGATGCGCGGGTAACCTTGATTGGCTCATTGTAGCGTTTTGCGACTTTGGTGGGGACTCCGGGGCTTTTTCTTGGCTCATAGTAGCGTTTTGCGACTTTGGCGGGTACTCCGGGGCTTTTTCTTGGCTCATTGTAGCGTTTTGCGACTTTGGTGGGGACTCCGCGCCTTTTCCTTGGCTCATTGTTGCGTTTTACGACTTTGGTGGGGACTCCGGGGCTTTTTCATGGCTCATTGTAGCGTTTTGCGACTTTGGTGGGGACTCCGGGGCTTTTTCTTGGCTCATTGTAGCGTTTTGCGACTTTGGTGGGGACTCCGCGCCTTTTCCTTGGCTCATTGTTGCGTTTTACGACTTTGGTGGGGACTCCTCGGCTTTTTCTTGGCTCATTGTAGCGTTTTGCGACTTTGGCGAAACCAAACACATGTTGAGTGAATGCTTTATGGATAACAGATAATTAATTACATAAACATTGGAAGGATCTAGTATTTTTTTGTCGAATAAAAGGCTTTATAGCAATTGAATGGAGGCACTATAATGGAAAACGATCTTAACCTGTTCGAACCGATCCCTAAGCAAGCAAAGGAGTCTAAATTCCGCACCGTCATGTTAATCGTATCCTTTGTCATTGCCCTCGCATCCCTTGCAGGGGTGGCGCTACTTTACGCAAAGAACGGAGAATTACAGACTGCTAGTGAACGCCAGCAAACGTTGATAGACGATCAGAAATCAGAGATTACCGCTATTAGGAAGTCTGCCGCGTCGTTTAAGGAAACCGCAGCTAAAATTGTCGGCGTCGAGGAACGCACGTTTGAGCTTGCGCGAGGAATATTCATATTATACATGCAGCACGATATGGAGGGCGGTGTTGTTACGGATGATTTTACGGTGGAGAAACTGAGCCTAGATGTGCAAGACAACGGTAAACTTTCTATTACCATCGATGTGGACAACCAACCGCAAATGTCGCTTCTCTATAATGGGCAAGGTAGCTACGAATTAGCCGACCGCGAGCTACGAGCAAAGAGTACCGCACTTATTAGAATCGTAAAAGCACGATACTTAAATTCGTTTACCAAAGGCTTACCGGAATGGAATGATAAGGGTGTCTTTCTCACCGTTAAAAACTACGAGATTGGCGACACTCGTTCCGGTACATTTACGCTAGCTGGCGATAAGAAGTGAAGCTGTTCAACCTACCATGACATACCTCACATGCTTCTTAAAGACAGCATAAACAGCTTTCGCTGTCCTTAGGATAGCGAAAGCATGATTATGTCGGAGGTTATTCAGTAATAAATAAGCTTGAAACTTAAACATTCTGAATAACTAACAAAAAGACCTCCATAAACGAGTTAGTCGATGACTAATATCGTAATAGAGGTCGTAATCCGCAATCATCGCGGCTGCTCCCGTTTTGGCTACGCCTAAATCAACGGAAGGCTGCCGAAGTTAGTGACGTTGTTATTCCGCCAAGCTGGTATTCCACAAAGTGTGTTACTCCGTAAAATTGTGTTATTCCCCACAATCAGCAAGGATCCGCAGCAGGATTGCCCGCTTCTTTAGCCGTTCTGAAGCTGCTTCCACAGCCGCAGGTTGCGCTGGCGTTCGGGTTATTGATGGTGAAGCCCCCGCCCATGGCTGATTCTTTCCAATCAATCTCCAGACCGTTTAAATATTTCACGCTATCTCCATCAACAACGACCTTGATTCCACGAATGTCCAATTTCTCGTCACCTTCGTTGAACTCATCGTCAAATCCCATACCATATGAAAAACCGCTGCATCCACCTTCTTGCACACCAATTCGCAGAAACAAATCTGGAGCTTCTTCGGCTGCCAGCATCTCTTGAATCTTATCCCCTGCTGACTCGCTTATATTCATCAATACGGTGTTATTCATTACGGTTCCCTCCCATAGCTGATCTCCTCTTAGTATACCTTAAGAGAGCCTCATGCCTCAAGAGATGTATCGCCATTCATTTGCTGCGCTATCGCTTTTAGCTCTATGCGACAGCGAAACTGTCCCTTCTCATTCTGAAGAAAGTCAGCTAAGCGACGAAATACATGCGCCAGCTCCGGACCTGACGAGTCAGTATCCAGCATGTAGCGGAACTGATCAGCAGATAATCCACGTATACGCCCACGCTCAACTTCACGAGTTTCCGTCTCCTGAATTCTCTTCCATTCCTTAGACGGCTCAAATTTATCCGAACGTCGCACAATTTGCTCATATATTCGATGCTTTTTGAGCCACATATAATATTGAATAGGATTGGACAAATTCCATGCTTGGCTTAAATCTTTAATCGTATAGGCCGCCCGGTACTGCTGTAACGTCTGAATCTTCTCTGCATCATCTAGCTTTTCGAGTTCACTAAGTGGTAAAATTTCTGGCTTCATTGAAATACACCGCCTTATTATTTTTTTATTACTAACATAACCATAAAATGTTTATTATTCAAGTTCATTCCCTATTTTGCCAGCGTTTATACGTTTTCTATTTCCAGTTGCCGCAGATCACGATGAGGTTTATAATATTTACAGTTGTTCACCCAGGGTTCTGTACGCAAACATGGTAAGTTATTTTTTTCACAAACTTAGTTTTATCTTTCATACTTATTATTTTTCAGGTTATAGGAGGCGCATGTCATGACACTCGTTACGACGCACCCCGATCGCCAGATGGCGGAAATCGCCGACAAAGTCAGAAACGGCGAACGGCTATCTTTAGAGGATGGCGTTTTTCTCTATCGCTCAGATGATTTATTGACGATCGGACAATTAGCGAACGAAGTTAATTTACGGAAAAATGGCAAGAAGGTTTACTTTATCGAAAATATGAGCCTTTATTTCACTAATATTTGCGAAGCTCATTGTGCATTCTGCAACTTCCGCAAGGATGAAGGACAGGAAGGCTCTTATACATTATCACCGCAGGAAATGATTGAATACGTGGATAAGCATATACATCCAGGTGTTCGTGAGTTTCACATTGTCGGTGGACACAATACTAGTGTCCCTTTCGAGTATTACGTGGAATCTATTCGAGCTCTAAAGCAGCAGTATCCCGATGTTACTATTAAGGCTTATACTGCAGCTGAGATCGATTTCTTTTCCCGTATTTCAGGCTTAACCTATAAGGAAGTTCTTGAAACATTAATCAGCGCTGGTCTAGAAACACTAACAGGCGGCGGAGCTGAGATTTTATCAGACCAATACCGTAAAAAAATGCGGGTGGACAAGGCCAACATTGCGCAATACCTAGATGTTCATCGTACCGCTCACCAGCTCGGGTTAAAAACGCATACTACGATGCTATATGGCTCGATTGAATCTCTTGAGGAACGTGTACAGCATATGCTCCATATTCGGGATTTGCAGGATGAGACGAATGGCTTCCAAGTATTCATTCCCCTATCCATGCAGCCGATTAGCCCTAAAGCGAGCATACGTCGCCGTAATTCTGCATATGACGACCTAAAGGCCATCGCAATTAGCCGTCTAATGCTTGATAATATTCAACATATTAAAGCTTATTTCATTAACATTGGCACACAGTTAACACAAGTGGCGCTTACAATGGGTGCATCCGACGCACATGGAACAATCGTTCGCGAGAAGATCAGTCATGCAGCAGGAGCTTTAACACCAGCAGGTATTACGCGTGAGGATTTGGTCTGGTTAATCAAAGGCGCTGGACGTATTCCTGTTGAACGCGACACCTTCTACAATGAAATAAAAATATACGAGTAACATGAGTTCCCCGGCTTTATTGACGGGGGCTCTTCTGTGTCATACTAATACAATCCTACATCAAAGGAGATCTTTGCATGAGTAAGGTCGTGGTACTAGGTGGAGGCTACGGTGGGCTAACCGTTATCCAAGAGCTACTGGAGCATGTACCGAAGGATGTCCAACTATTTCTTGTTGATCGCATGCCTTATCAGGGGTTAAAGACGGAATACTATGCTTTAGCAGCAGGAACGGTATCCGATTTGGAAATCCGTGTTAATTATCCAAGCCATCCGCAACTAACTTTGGTTTATGGCGATGTAACTGATCTGGATCTTGAGCTCAAGATTGTTAATATCACGAATCAAGAGCCTCTTTCTTATGATTCTTTAGTTATCGCCCTTGGCTGCACAGACAGCTACCATGGCATTACCGGTGCTTCAGAGTATTCCTGTAGCATTCAGTCCTTAGCAGCAACTCGAAATACCTATCAGCAAATAAATAATATTCGCCCATATGGCCAACTAACCATTGTTGGCGGAGGCTTGAGTGGCGTAGAAATTGCCGCCGAGCTACGAGAAAGCCGTTCCGACATTAACATTCGAATATTGGATCGCGGCAATAGTGTGATGTCATCCTTTCCGGTCAAATTGCAGGAGTATGTTGCATCATGGTTCCGCCATCACGATGTGGAAATGCGTTCCCACATTGGCATTACTTCCTTGGAGAAGGGGGTCATTCATAATGGAGACGAGCCCATCTTCACGAATGCAACCGTATGGACCGCCGGAATACAGCCTGTGAAGCTTGTTCAGAGCATGACTGAGCCCAAAGACCATCAAGGCAGGTTAATCGTCAACGAGTTGCACGAGCTTCCTGGAGCCCCACAAGTGTATGTCATTGGTGACTGCTCAAGTCAGCCGTTCTCCCCAAGCGCACAGCTTGCAGGCGCGCAAGGAAAGCAGGTTGCAGAGGTTATTCGAGCTCGCTGGGAAAATAAAGAACCGAAGCTGTCCCGTATCAAGCTTAAGGGTGTGCTCGGTTCATTAGGTAAAAAGGCAGGCTTCGGTTTAATGGGAGCTACTCCACTTCTTGGCCGTATTCCTCGTATGCTCAAAAGCGGAGTGCTCTGGAAAAGCAAGCGCCACTTCGGTTAAAGATCGTCGAGCAGCTTATCAAGAGCTGCATGATCAAGCTCCTGCTGCGATATCGTGGTAAGAATGAGATCGTAAAGCTGGTCTGCTGCTTCCGCTACTACGCTTTCTCCATTAACCAAAGCATACGGAGACAGGTAACATTCTCCACAATTGCCTAAGCAGCCATATTCGATCACTTCGATATGAGGTAGCTTTTCTAGCTTCTCTAACACTAGATCCGTTCCATGATGCATATTACTTGCACAAAATTCAACGATATGCATTTGTTCCATTCCTTTCCTAAATCGTATGCCTGGCAAGCATCTGTTTGAAAATCTAACTTTTTGTACTATAATAGAACTTGAAAGGAGTGGATGAATATGAGTACAAATGCTCCAAGCACACAGTATGATGAAGTCATCGACGTTCTCGATAAATTACGTCCGTTCTTGCAACGCGACGGAGGAGATGTCGAGTTGGTTGACATTGAGGACGGTATCGTTAAATTGCGCCTAATGGGTGCATGCGGTAGCTGCCCGAGCTCCACTATTACGCTTAAAGCAGGTATTGAGCGTGCATTACTGGAAGAAGTTGAAGGCATTCAAGAAGTTGTTCAAGTGTTCTGATTTTCCTTCTTATCCAGAAGTGGAGAAGGTCCTGTCCTAGTGGCAGGGCCTTTTGTCATCTTTTTAGATGCGTTCTAATGGGATCCAAGCCGCCAGATACATCTATTGTGTTGCCTGTAATAAAATCCGACTCCGGTAAACATAGAAAAGCAATCATTCTCGCGACATCCTCACCTGTTCCAGGACGACCTCGAGGGGACTCATCATCAATTATACCTGCAACGTCCACTATGCTTTTTTCTTTGTTTCCACCACGGATATCTCCCGGACAGATCATGTTTACAGTTATCCCGTTCGAAGCTTCCTCTACTGCCAGTGTCTTCGTAAAAGATACAAGCCCAACCTTAGCGGCTGCATAAACTGCCCGGTGAGGCCATGACCTCGCCTCCGATGCATGACCAAATCCAAAATGTATGATTCTCCCCCACTGACGACTTCTCATTCCTGGAAGCACCCGGTGATTCATCAGCATCGTCCCAACAAGATTGCCGTTCATCAGGTAATGGATATCCTCAGTATCATAATCCGCGAACAGTCGACGCTCTCGGATGAAAGGTCCCGCATTGTTAATAAGAATATCCACGCCTCCCAGCTGGCTCTCTACCTCAGATACAAGCCGTATCGCATCATCCGCTTTCGCAATATCTCCTTGAATGGCACAAGACTTACGCCCTAAGGCTTCAATGTCCTCCACGAGTTGCTCAGCCTCTTCTCTGCTGCTTACGTAGTTTATCGCTACGTCACATCCCGAAGCAGCCAGCTCCAGCGCTGTGCGCCTCCCCAAGCCCTTTGCACTTCCAGTTATTAATGCTGTTCTGCCTAATAGCTTCACGCGGTTTCCCCTCCGTCGCTTAATTTTCTACCGTTGCAGCTGCTTGCATGCATAGCGGAAGGATAGGTTTAATGTTCCATGAACCATTTCCCAGCAGCGATCCAGGTCTGACATATTAACCGATAAATTTTCAAGCGTTCTAGGTGATCCATCGTTGGCGATGCTTTGATTGAGATCGTCCTTCAGCTCTGCGTTCATCTGATGGATTTCCAAGTTCCTGCGATTTCGGAGTCTAGAAAATACGTTCTGGTGGCGTTCCTTAAGCTCATTAAGAGGCTTCATTAGCTCAACGTGCAGCTTGTTTTCCCTCATATTCCGCAACACAGTGAAATAGGAAAACCGAGCTTTAATTCGTTCGGTTTGAAGATTTAACAATTGATTAAGCAGCGTTCCAAGCTTATCAAGAAGCGCAAATGCGCGAATATAAGCATTCTTATCGTAATAAACATGCCGATTATAGCTAAGCAGCTCCTCGGATGTTAGCTCTTCAATCAAATTATGATGAACTTGATCCGCATAGCGCTTAGCTGCGTAACAGCTTTGCTCTAGCTCATCCATTGAACGAAGCAGTCCCTTCGCCCAAATCGAAAAAGTATGGTGCCCAGAGGATTGTTCAGCTGAACGATCCGCGATTTTAGAGGAAAGCAATGAAAATCGTTCAATGGCCTGTACCGTCTCAAGCGACAATCCCGTCCACTCTCTTGGCTGTTCTCCAAATAACATTCGCAGCAAAGCTCTTCCTCCTAGCATAGTCATACGATTACGACACCATTTCTTCATTGTAACGTAAAAGAGACGGCTCGCTCAACCAACAAAGGCTAAGCTCTACCGTCTCCCCACTATACCCATTCTTGCTCTTAGTTACTTGCCTTAGATAATTGACGCGCTCGAACCGCGAACAGAATCAACATACTAAAGAGCGCTGAGATAATAACCGTATGCAATAACCCTGTAAAAATATAAACATCTTCATTGCTCAGAGTAGCCGAAAGTAGCCCTCCGCTAAGGATTTGCATGCAAACTAATATTATAGCTTTATTCCCAATCGAAACGAGCTCTGATTGTTTGCCGACGGATTTACGGACGTAAATAACGAGAATGGCTACCAGCACGAGTAGTAATAACGCTGCAATTCTATGGGCGAAAGCTACAGTAGTTGAGCCACTTAGCTCAGGTATGACATCGCCATTACATAATGGCCAGCCTTCACAGGCTCCGCCAGAGCTTGTGTGCCGAATATAAGCCCCTAAGTAAACAACACCATAACAGTACACAATGACAGCAACGATGCTTCGGAATACCGCCTTAGGAATTGTAGTGACAGGAAGAGATTTCGGTTGCTTTGCAGCAGCGTGATTGTTCGGTAATGTCTGTCGTTTAACGGTCAAATATAACAGCCATGTGCTTGTAAAAGCGAATAAGGAAATTCCGAAATGAAGGGCAAGTACAAGTGAAGACTGCTCCCACACTACTGCCATCGCACCAAGAATAGCTTGCATAACAGTGAATAATAGAGCACCACCTGCATAAAGCTTGTTTTCCTTATGACGAGCAGGCTTCCAGAACCAAGTTACAAGAAAGGTCGCACCGACCAGCAAACCAACTAAGCCGCTAATCATCCGATGAGTATATTCAACCATTGATTCAACCGTATATGCAGGTACGAAACGACCGTTGCATAATGGCCAGTCTGAGCCGCAGCCTCGTCCGGAATCAGTGTTCGTTACAAGAACACCTGCGATTAGCACTAAAAACATGCCGATACAAGAAAGTAATGTCAATAAACGGTATCTTTGTGAAGTCATGCCCATCCCCGATTTCTTTGTGAAAGTAGGCGCATAGTAGCCAATTCCCATTATACCGAACCCCATGTAGCATTGCCATGTTCAAAATGTGTCGGTTTTTTATAAGCAATTAAACAACCGTCAGTTCATTCTGACGGTTGTTTGAGAAAGCTAACATTATGTTTGAAAAGCTATCCCAGCAATTACTACTTGCTAGTTAATGCACTTGAAACTTCAACTGCACGATCAAGAAACTGCTCAATTTCTTCACGTGTTTTGCGCAGCTTATTTACGAATCTAACAAGCTCTTGACCTTGACGGAACGCGATAAAGCTTGGGATGCCCAGAATATTAAGCTCGCTACATAGATCTGGCATGTCGTCCCGATCAATCTCCACCAGCGTCAAGCGATCAGCATAGGCAGCCTCAACGTCAGCTATAAATGGCTCGATATAATGGCAGTCCTTACACCATGTTGTTTTGAAGATAACTACTGTCAGACGGTCTTCCCCTACGTATTCACGAAATGCGGCTTCACTCTTTATTTTTTCCACTGTGATCCCTACCTTCATTGTCTGCTCTTACTGTATCATTTTCAGATGAATAATAAAATAATACTTAACGCACGATATTCGACAAATGACTTTTTACCCATTCCGAATTCATGAAATCCCCTCGAAGGAGCATACATAGTCTTGAATGATGTCCCGCGAACAGAAAATAGATTGATCAAGCTATTGCAAGCATCGGGTTACTTGGTGTCTGGAGTTGTAGAAAAAGCTAGCGGCCTGTGGAATTCCTACCTGCTCACCCGCCGCCATTTGCCGTTGCCCCTTGATCAAGAGCTGACGCAGCATTATTCAAGCCTATTAGTCGCTCCACTCCACAACGATGACGGCAGACTTAGTAGTATCAGCGACACAGAGCTGTGCAGCCACATTCGCAGCGAGACTGCATTATTAAACTTGAATAACCTGACTCGGACTGATGCCTACTTAACCATCTTCAAATCGTTTCCTGAGCTTCATTGGGCATTACTAGCTCACCTAGTGTCCCGAAATGGCGGCTGGAATATGACCGATTTACGCGGACAATGGCACCCACAATTACTGGATGAACAAAAGATAAGCTTGATTTTCGAACTACTAGAAGCCTGTAATTGTCTTATTTTCAGCGATGCCTACCCACAGCTTAGATTATATATCGAGAGTAAGCGGATCGGTCGTAATCTCTTTTACTTGCTCCCGCAATTCGGTGTTTCCGCCTTCATGGTTCCGTTCTGGAATACATTCTGGCAAGATGGCAATCCGATTCCGTTAACGGAGGCTCTCATCATAAACGAACAGCACTTTATTCAAGCTCGTGTTGTAGAAGATGACACATATGAGCACGAGATCTTCCATTCCTTAGCCTTTCGAAGCCAGCCTCTACTGCAATTAAATCAGATTGTATTTCCTTTATGGAGAGAACCGCGTGCTAAAAGAAATATTCCGTTACGTCTAGTCGGCAGGGTTCTGGAAAATTTTCGGGATTTGAACGAAAGAATCGAGTTCGGCAAATGCCTGTACGGAATTCTCTATGGCTATCCAAATATACTGAAAGCCGCCATCGCTTTTGCAGAGCGAATTCCCCACACGGGATCAAGAGCTGATTACTGGCCCCATCGTTTTACTCCAGCCCATGATCATAACAATAAAGCCGACGATACATCTGAGTTAACAGACAGCACCGCCGACCCTATTTCAAGTCGCTGGTTTAGCCCCAGCCTCTTGGAAGCTTGGCCGAATCGACCACTTAAGCAAGCAACTGAGAAAGATTGGTATCAGGACTTAAATGTGCTTTCTCACCTGACCTCCATTAAGCTGCCTCGAGTAATAGATATGACTCATGAGCATTTATTCGGTCAGAGCAAGCTTCAGGAAGCAGTGCTTCTTGAGCGTAGCTTCATGAAAGGTGCGAGCAACCGGCGAACAGGTCGTGGATAAGTCGCAATTTCCTCAGACGAGACAACTTTTAGATAGACAAGCAGTAACGGGTACAGCACTAGCAGTACTATTCCCATAGCCGAGCAGGATAAGAAAAACATTAATTTCTGCGGAAGGCCATCACAAATCGCTATAACCGCCCACTCAACAAAAGCAAGCGCTGCCCCAACGATTCCGGTCGTTAAAATAAATGCCGGCCATCTGTTTCCGATGACTTTGAATTGTGTTCTTTTACGAAGGCTAAGAATATTAAAGGATAATGCCCATATAAAGCAAATCGTTGTTGCCGCAATAATACCGTAAATACCAAAGTACGGAGCCAATGCGAAGCTAAGAACAATTTTAATAAGCACGCCCGTTATAGCATGCATCGTCGCCTTCTTAGGCTCACCAATTCCAAGTAGAATTGAATTGGTAACCATCATACCGATCTGGAATAAAGTCCCGAGTGTTAACATGGCAACGATCGCGCTGCCTTTAGCACTCTGAAATAAAAACCCATTCACACTATAAGCGCCTACCCCAAGGATTAGCACTACTGGCATCCCACTGTAAAGCGCTATTCTTACTGCTAATGAAGCTTGTCGACCAACGCGTTCACGATCTCCCGTCGCATGTGCCGAGGAAATAATCGGAATAATTGACTGACTAAGTGCTACGGCAAGAATTACAGGAATACCCGCTATAGACTGTGCATTCATACCTAGAACGGCCGCCCAATGATTAATAAGCTCTAAATCATAATGACCTTTAGTTAGTGATTTCACCATCAGGTTGTCCAATGTATACAGCAATTGAACAGTTACGGCGGTCATTACAATCGGAATGGATAGCTGGAATAGCTCCCGATATATAGTACGCAATTCAAGGCGCCTTGAAGAGTCCTGTCCAGCATTCGATCCATCCAGTCGATCACTCGTTTTAAGCTTTCGAGCAAAATACAGCATAACTCCAAAAGCTCCGATACTTCCAAACACACTACCTAATGACGCCCCTGAAGCTATACTCTTATCATTGGTGGAATCCATGGAATACACCGCAAATGCGATAACAACTGCAGCGAATACCCGTAGAATCTGCTCTACGATCTGTGATACTCCGCCTGCCGTCATGAATTGTCGACCTTGAAAATAACCTCTCATCATCGCTATTATCGGAAATAACAGCAGAGAGGGTGCGATAGCTCTAATAGCCGAAGAAGCGTTAGGCTCATCTAGAATCGTCTTAGCAATAAACGGAGCTAGCAGCCACAGACCAATCGTAATAACAAGACCTGCAATGGCCCCGAACAGAAGCGCAGCTCGGTAAACCTGCTGTGCTTCTGATATTCGACCAATTGCGTAACGACCTGACACCATTTTGCTGACAGCGCTCGGGATGCCCGCCGTTGCCACAATGAGTAGGAGCAAATAAATATTGTTCGCATTGGCGAAATAAATATTGCCTAAATCGCCCATTAAATAATCCAACGGCACCCGCTGGAAAATGCCTAAAGCCCGTGCGACAAGCGCGGCGGCGGCAAGGATAAGCGTACCTTTAAGTAACGTGTCTTTTTTCAAGGGGACCTGGACCTCTTTACTTATAATTAGTTAATGGTTTCTAACGGCTTGTGGTTTCCACGAACAGGACGTGCAGCACCGGAAGGAACCGCCCACTTCACGCCATTAGCAATAATCCGGCGCACAATCGGATGATAGTAGGTTGGATAGGTTTCATGACCAGGACGGAAATAAAATATTTTCCCTTGCCCACGACGGAATGTACAGCCGCTGCGGAAAACCTCTCCACCTTCAAACCAACTGATGAATACAAGCTCGTCCGGTGCAGGAATGTCAAAATGCTCTCCGTACATTTCCTCTGGCTTTAGCTCGAAGTATTCAGGAATGCCTTCAGCGATTGGATGGGCAGGATCAACAGTCCAAATACGCTCCTTCTCATTCGCTTCACGCCACTTCAAATCACAGCCTGTACCCATAAGCTTCTTGAATATTTTCGAGAAATGTCCGGAATGTAAAACAATGAGTCCCATCCCATTCATAACGCGCTCGTGCACACGATTAACGATGTAATCCTCCACCTCATCATGCGCCATATGCCCCCACCATACTAATACATCCGTATTATCCAGCACTTCCTGCGTTAAGCCATGCTCTGGCTCTGGTTGAGTTGCCGTGCGCACAGCAAAGCCTTGCTCAGCCGCTTCCAAGCCTTCTGCGATTGTAGAGTGAATGCCATCGGGATATACATTGCGAACCTCATCGTGAATCTGTTCATGCCTATATTCGTTCCATACGGTAACGCGGGTCATGTCATCACTCCTCGATTTTATTAAGCAATTAGCCATATAACAAAGATTACAATCATTACCGCCTGCAAAATAATCTTAACAACTATGCTGCTAAATAATCCAAGTAAGGAGCCCCAGCCTACTTTAAGAGCCCTACTCATAGAAGAGCCGTGTATGAGCTCGCCAAGCATTGCCCCCGCCAACGGCCCAATAATGAGCCCGAATGCCGGAATAACGAAGGGACCGATGAGAATACCAATAGTACTTCCGATAACAGATGCACGAGATCCCCCGTACTTCTTAACTCCCCACGCGTTGACCATGTAATCCGCTACGAATAATACGACGACTATAATGGTCTGGATGCTCCAAAACCAAAATCCGAAAGGCTTAAATGTAAAAAACCATCCGTATACGAAAAATGCAGCATATATAGCCAGTGCCCCAGGTAGTATCGGATAAATGGCTCCAGCCATTCCTACGACGAAAAGCGCTACGATAATGAGCCATCCTAGTATGTCCATGAGAAATCACGACCTCAGTACATAATTTTGAATGACCTGCGCAACGCCGTGCTCTTGGTTGCTGCCCGTCACGACATTCGCAGCCGCCTTTACCTCATCCTGTGCATTCCCCATAGCCACACCGAGCCCTGAGGCCCTTATAGCAGCAATATCGTTCATACTGTCACCAACCGCAACAACCTCGGACATATCGTACCCAAGCAACCGGCATACTTCCATAAGTGCTGTCGCCTTAGAAACGCCCTGTGGATTGATTTCAATATTGTATGGTGAGGAGTTACTTATTTCGAGCCCGTCCCAAGCTTGGATTTCCTTAAGAATTTCACTAAGGATATCCGTATCCTCCGTGTAATATCCGAACTTCAGCCAGTTGCGGGAGAATGTATCTCCAACCCAACGTTCCTTGTTATAGATATCTTCGGTCGTATACGCCCAAAACCATACCTCACCGTATTTTTCCGCTAAAGCATGCAGCTTCATGACCTTCTCTGAATCGAGCAGCGTCCGGCGATGAATCGCATGCGGCTTGGTCCAGATCTCTCCTCCGTTGACTGTAATCATCGGTGTATCCAAGCCTAGCTGCTCTGCAAAAGGAAGGGCGCTAACAAATCCGCGCCCCGTAGATACGCACACTGTAACGCCAGCGTCGACAGCATGCTTCACCCATTTCGCGTTTGTTTCACTAATTTCACTACGATCATTCAGTAACGTGCCATCTAAATCTAACGCCAGCAGTCGATATTTCCCCATCTGATTTGCCAATTGATTAATCCACTCCCCATTGCCCTTTGCCTTCTACAATTAACGTCATTCTATCACATTTAGACGTAGGAATTAAAATTAATGTTGGAATGAATTCTCGTTTGGGGTTAGCCAATGACTATAAATACAATTACCGTCGTCGCAAGAAAAACCAAAGTCCAGATGAATCGTTTAATCGATGGTGGCTTTGCTCTCTTCACTGGTAACCTCTCCTTCCCATCTGAGATGAAACGGCATTTTGTGTATTTAGTTTATTTTTATACTATGCAAAATTCTTTACCTTGCGCAACATTTTACTTAAATGAAAAGGGGCTAATCTAAGCCACTATAGCGGTCATTAGATTAGCCCCTAAACTATTCCATACTCTATTGCTATTGCTCAGCAACAGTTTCTTCAATATCCGTTGGTACGACTGGCTTACGAGGTGTCCCTGACAATCCAATCTTCTCATCATAGGCATCGAAGATTTTACGTGCGATTGGGGCAGCACCCCAACCTCCATAACCACCTTCGGGAATGATAACAGCAACGGCCAATTTAGGTTTAACGGCAGGTGCATAAGCAATGAACACGGCATTCTCAACCTTCGGTTGATTTCCTACAGCCTGCTGGGAGGTTCCCGTTTTACGTAAAAACGTGTAAGGAACACCCTCAAAGCCCTGCACTTTAACCTGACCCATACCTGCTTCAATCGCGTCCCAATAAGACTTAGAAAAATCGACTGTGTTTAGAACCTCGGCTTGAAACGGCTGTGTTACATTACCATCGACATCTCTAATCTCATTGACGAACTGCGGCCTCATTCTTTTGCCATGGCTGGCCAAGGTTGCCGTGTATTGTGCTAGCTGAAGCGCCGTATACCGGCCTTGCTGCCCCCACGCAGCCCGTACAAGGGCGGATTGCGAGCTTGCTTTATCAGCTTCATGAAAATAATCCACGACGCCTGCCGACTCGTTAGGCAAGAGGCTACCAGTCGTAACGCCTAGACCAAACTGTTTCATGTATCTGTCCCATACATTTACTCCTTCGGCACCTTTATATTTTATGTTCAAATTGTTACCCACCATCGCCGACATGAACGCATTAGATGACTTTGCTATAGCTTGTGTCGCGTTAATCGAGCCATTCACTGCATTACTGGCATTACGGACCTTTACCTTGTGCCCTTCTTTACCAAATTCAAAGTAGCCAATATCATTGTATCTAGTAGACGTTGTAAACAGCTTTTCGTTTAGACCAACAAGGATGGACAATGGCTTCTGTGTTGATCCCAAATATACGAGCGAGGAAGGATGATTTTTACGCTCCTTATCATCCGTGTAGGGTGGGAATACTTCTCTAATCGCGCCGTTATATTGGAAAAACTGTACAGCATCAAGATCCTTCTGGCTAATGCCCCCCTGCCAGACGCTTGGATCATAGTCCGGCATACTTGCCATAGCTACGATTTTACCAGTCTCAACCTCCATAGCTACTGCGTATCCAGTCGTTGCGTTAGCTTTTTCCTGTTTACTGGATGAGTTACGTATTTTTTTAATTTGATCCGTAATAGCTTGCTGTGCAATCAATTGAATGTCTTTATTAATCGTCAAATACAAATTCTCGCCTTTGATTGGCTTCGTTAGCTTCATCGGACCAATAATTAAGCTATCCTTATCTACCGGGTATTCCTTAACACCATTTCGGCCTCTCAGCTCGTCCTGGTACATGTACTCAAGTCCATCCACTCCGACGGCCTCGGATTCCAAATACTGCATCGTTCTATCTGGCTGGTCTTTATTAATTTCCTTATATTTAGGTATGCTCGTTGCACCGCTCAATTTCTTCATATACCCGACCAATTGCACCGCTACCTGGTCTGGACTATATTGGCGAATACTCTCCTCGATAACATCAATGCCCTTAAATTGCTCTCTATTTTCCGAGAAATAAGCGATTTCTTCTTTGGTTAAGCCCGATTTAATTCGACGTGGCTGGTAAGGATAGTGCACCCTCCCCGTAAAATCCATATCATCATAGACATCTTCTGCCGTAATCGGCTTTGCTTTCTTATCGCCTAACCTGTCAAATACCTCAACAAGGCTCCTTGCCAAAGCTTGACCTGCTTCCTTCTTCGTCTTCGTATCCAATGTATAATATAACGATTGCGTAGAAATCGAGTAAGCAATAGCCCTTCCTTCTGAATCATAGATGTTTCCACGAATAGGTGGTACTGCAACCGGTCTTGTACCAATCTCATGCTCTCTTTCCCTTAAGGAAGGACCTTCGACGAACTGCAAATAAGCTAATCTGACGATTAACATCGAAAAAACAAAAAACGTAAAAAAGAAAAAAACATTGAGACGGAAGCTAAAATGCCTGCGATTTCTAAGCTCTCGCTTCTGCTCTTCTTCTGTAAGGTTACTGCTCACCCGGTAATTCCTCCTTGCCGTATATGTGTATCGGTAAAATCGGACGTATCAAACCAGTTGCCCGACTTTGCCCAAGTAGAGTCCAAAGGTAACCATCGCTGCTGTTCTGTTAGATAAACCTCATTCCAAGCGTGAGGGCCATACCCTCCGCGACCATCATAGCCTAGCCCTGTTACAACCCGAACATCTAAATTGACAGCTCTAGCCATTGCTGCATAGAGCCTAGCATAATCAATACATACTCCCTTACGGGTAGTAAAAGTATGTTCCGGGTTCTGTTCCCACCAATCGCCTTGCTCTTCATAGGCTTTCACTTTCTCGTTGTCGTAAGTCACTCTGCTTCCTACCCAATCATATAAAGCACGCGCCTTATCCTCATCTCCATCTTTACCTTTAGTAACCGAAATTGCAGCTTGCACAATATCATCTGGCAGATCGGCATCGATGACATCGTAGCGTTTCTGCCATAGCTGATCCAGCTCACTGGACATCGCTTGTGCAAAAACAGGTAGCTGTTTCTCTAACATATTTCCCGCAGCCGGACGTATAACTTGGGAGGCAACCTCCCGATACAAGGTGGATTGTTGAATATAATCTGTCATAGGACCTTGCGGAAATAAGGCGCAATATGCGAATAGCAGTGATGTAAACAACAAAGCTCTACCTGTGCCAAGGGCTGTTCCGATTAAGCCCCCTACCGAACGGCTCACCGATCCCCCTGTTGGCACAATGGAGAAGGGAAACGAGATGACAGAGGCCAAGACACGGGTAAACAGCGCTGTAGCAAGTCGAATGATTGTGTGAAACACAAGAAATAAAGCAGCAAATCGAAACAATGGTAAGTCACGAAGTCCTGATAATGCCGTGTATCCAAACTGCTTGAACAACGAGGTGTTAGGCTCTGGACGAACTAAGCTACGCTCTAATAGCCAAGTCTGCAGATGCGGAGAGACCGCCCATGCTGCCATTGCTGACAGCACAACTGCAAGAATAGCTACTACTGCACCCACTAGGAAAAACAAGAGCTGCCTGACCGAGCCAGAAGCCCCTCGCCTTACTCCTTGAATTAAGGAGAAGACGACGACAATTACTAGCAGCCATGTTACCAGATTAGCATCTAACATTGTTCACCCATCGCCGTTCATTCGTATTACTTAGTAGCCGAAGCTCTTGCTTTGACCACAAAATCGCGAACAGCGCCTTCCATTTTCCAAGTTCCCAAAGATACACCTTTAAGCTTCACGGTCACTTCACCAGAATTAGGTATGCCATTAAGCTCTAAATTAGTTGTTGTTATAGAATAGCTACCGTCCTTGTTATTGACATAGGTAGCCTTACTTGCTTCACCAGCCATCGCTTTAATCGCTTGATCCTTGGCCTCGCTCGTTACCTTGCTACCGATCTTCTCGATATCATCTATGCTGTATCCTCCGTATGTAACAATCCCAATGATAATAGCAGCTATCAATATCCATTTAATCACGGTTTTAACTAATTTCATAATGACAAATATAGCCACAATAGCTGCAACTACAATAAGCCAATTGTCCTTCAAAAATTGAACCCACAAATCCGTATCCAAATTCATATAATCTCCCCCATAAAAAAGCAATTTTTCGATATCCATAATGCACCTATTATACCGTAATGCCGTAGTCCACGTAAACGACCGTCATATCCGCGGTCCAAGCTACGTAAAAGTAGGATAAGCCGCTCTTGCGGACAAGGGGTACTAACATCCCCATAAAAGGAGGTAACGGCTATTGAAAACCGCCGTATGGCTTTATTTATTTTTGTTTGTCGCTTTTTTTGATTTGCATGCCCAATACCCGATGCTAACCCCTTTCGCCGTTTCTATGGGCGCTGCACCCTCTTTCATTGGCTTGGTCATGGGGATGTACTCTTTGACGCATCTGCCCGGAAACTTGATAGCCGGCTTCGCGGTTGACCGCTTCGGCAGCCGATTGTTTATTGCTGCAAGTCTAACCGGTGCAGGAATTTTATTGCTATTCCAATCCCGTGTAACTGATCCGTGGCAGCTCCTGTATATCCGCTCAATTAGTGGATTCGTCTTGGCCTTCCTGTCGCCGGCTTGTATGTCTCTGCTAGCCAGACTTGCAAGGGATCACATTCACCAAGGAAAGCTTATGGCTGGCAATGGACTTGTGCACACGATAGCATCCGTCGTTTCTCCAGCAGCAGGCGCCTATCTGGCAGCAACGGTCGGTTTTGCCCACTCATTTGCCATTCTGGGATGGGTTCTACTGTTTACAGGTATAGCTTCCTTATGGTTTGTGAAGGAGCCTTCTAGAACTGCGGAAGAAATTGCTGCTGTTGCTAAGAAGACCAAGCCTGTCAATCCCTCACCCGCGATTGCAGTGGAAGGCAGTGGATCTTCTAGCTCTCGATTTCCATGGTCTATTTTCGCATTACCGGTGGGACTCTCGTGCGCTCAAGGTATTTTGTCATTTGAATTACCACTTCGCGGCTCAGGCAGCCAGACTATTATGACTACGGGTATTTTATTTTCTATCGTGAGTCTGGGTGCGCTTGTTACATTAGGAATGCTATTCCTCAATCGTTATTTACCCTACTCTCGTACAATTGTAGGCGTTCTGCTGCTCGCTATTTGTTACTATGGCTTAGCCTCGAACTGGCCAATCCCTCTTCTCTTGCTGCTCTTCATCATTGGTATGGCGAAAGGGGTAATCTTCCCGGCTATGACCTCTTTCCTGCTTCAGTTAAGCGGGGCATCTCGTTACGGTAGAACCTTTTCGTTCCTGTCGATATCTCTATCGATAGGCTCATTCCTAGGTCCTGTGGCCGCTGGAGCAGTCAGAGATCATTTCTCGCCCTATTTTCTTTCTTTTCTTGCCCTAATGATTGCATTAGCTCTGCTGTTTCCACGCTCTTCATTCCAAGAGAACTGGAACCCGAGTGCAACAACTCCGCCAGTATCGGGGCATTAGAGCTCGATGACGTTGTGCTATGACTCATTCCTTCCCATTGTTCTAGGCACTTGCACATGTCAAGACCTAGATAAAGGCATATCATACCCTATAGCCTAAGGCCCATTAGCCTAAATTCCAGTAAATGGCCAATCCTAGAGCTACTAAAGTGGGGTGACGCACATGTCCCAAATTGCCGGAGGCGGTTATGGAACGACAACTACCATTACGATTGTTCTGTTTATTCTTTTAGTTATCGTGCTGCGCGCCTGTTAAGCCTATTCTCGTTGCGCGCTTAGACGGGCCGCTCTGCTCGCGGCCCCTTTAATGTTATCCGGCTCTGTTGCGTGGTACACTATCATTAGTTAAACTCAACACTACGCCGTTCCAGCACCGGAGGATAATTATGAATATTGCCATCATCGTCGAAGGAAAGAACGACAAAAGTCGGCTCTCCCGCGTCCTTTCTTCCGAAATCCCAATTTACTGTACCTTTGGCACTCTGAGTACAAACCGCATTGAGACATTACGGAAAGAAATCGGTAACCGTCATGTTTATTTGTTCACGGACCCTGACTCATCCGGTCGTCGAATACGAGGGGTGCTTCGTGATGTGTTTCCAGATGCTGATCATATCTATACGCGGAGGGGCTATAGTGGGGTTGAAGGTACTCCGGAGGAATATCTTATACAGCAATTAGAGAAGGCAGGGCTTCAAGAATATATTCTGTATGAAAAACCGCTCGATCCTCCTACTTGAAATAGGAAAACGAGCGGTATTATGTCTAACTATTTTATTATAAGTCCTGCTACAGAAGGCTCTTAATCATCTTGGCCATATCGCTTGGTGTTTTAGTTCCCTCGATATAGTCATTGGCATTAATCAAATCACGAATTTGACCCTTTTTATCAAGCAACACAATTAAATTCATATGAAAATAGTTACCATCCGGATCTTTCCCAACTAAGATGCCATATTTCTTGGCTAAAGCTGCTATCTCTTCCTCAACGTCCCCACGCAGAAACTTCCACCCGCTTGGATCCGTATCGAACATTTTCGCATATTTCTTAAGGACATCCGTTGTATCGTGCATTGGGTCGATTGTAACAGACAGGAACTCCACTTTATTGCCGAACACGCCATCTTCCTTTAGCTCGTCCTGAACTTTAGACATCAAAGCAGTCGTAGGTGGACATACGTCTGGACAATTTGCGAAGAAGAAATAAAGCAGCCGAGCCTTGCCATCCGTATTGCTCAGAGTAACCGTATTCCCATCCGTATCCGGATAAGAAAATTCCGCCCCCTGATCAAGCACTGGCAGCTCCTCCGATTTATTCTGCTGAGCCAGAATGAAATAACCCATGACGATACACATACAAAGGACAATTAAAGAGAATCCATACCGCTTCACCCAAGACTGCTGCTTGGACTGATTTTTCGAATCATTAGAATAAGGCATTTCAACGGTTGACTCATCGTGAGCCTCCGTTGTGGAAGGCTGAGCTTGTTCAATATTAGATTGATTATTAGATTTATCATCCATTGTAAAATTTTACACTCCGTTCGTATCCAAGATCATCGTTAGAAACATAATCATCAAATAATTAATCGAAATCATAAAGTCGGCTTTTGCCCACTTCTCATCGTTCTTAGTACCCAATCCAGTAATGGCATGGACCAACCAAATAAGAGCTATCCCGACAGACAGGATGAGAAAATAAATCCCTACATAGTCGTAGGTGTACATCAGAATAGAAGCAGGAATAAGCAACAAAATGTACGGGAGCATCTGCCATTTGGTACGGGTTACACCTTTGACGACCGGTAATAAGGGGTAGCCTGCAGCTCTATACTCTTCCTTACGTCTTATAGCAAGAGACCAGAAATGAGCAGGCTGCCACAAGAATAGCAAGGCGAATAAAATCCATGCACCTGTATCGATTTCATTCGTAACTGCGCAGTATCCAATAACAGGCGGCATCGCGCCGGACACTCCGCCTATCGATGTGCTCCAGGTTGAGCTGCGCTTAAGCCACATTGTATAAATAACTACGTAGACGAACATCCCTAGGAGGCCTAACCAACCTGAAAGGGGATTTACTAGGGCGAAAAGGACAATTAATCCCACAATACCGAGCACTACAGCATAACCAAGTACAAATTTCGGAGTCATTCTGTTTTGCGGAAGGGCTCTGTTTTTCGTGCGCTCCATTTTCAAATCATGTTCGCGATCCAAATAGTTATTGAAAACACAAGCGGAAGCCATGGTCAGCGCAGAACCAAGAAGCATCCATATTAAGGGCCATATCGCGAGGTCCCATTTGGAAGCGACCCAGTAACCACCGAATGCCGCAATTAGATTCATACGAATAATTCCCGGCTTGGTTAGAGCCACAAGATCTTTAAACACGGTGTTCCTCCTTTATGCATCACAAAGCTGCATAACCTGACGTTTGTTCAATGATACCTTATATCTTCAATCATTGACAATGTTCGCTCATCCGTGTTCATTAAATCGCCACTGCCTGTGAACATGGTGCGAACTGCCGTATAAATCCAGCCGCTTACAGTCACATAATTCGGGCACCCGAAATACACTGTATTGCGACAGTAGCCTAAGGCAAAATCATAAGTCATAGGCGCTTGATAATTCCAACTCCCGAAGATTGTCCGAATGTTTATTAATTTAATTTCAAGGAGGATTTACAATGTACAACAAAATGCCATGGCCGGTTTATCCGCAAAATCAAGCACCTACTTCTATGATGCCTATGGGAATGCCCGCTTCTAACATGATGTCTACTGGGACACCTGGTGCTACTATTATGCCCAATATGGCGATGATGCAAGGTATGTCGCCCCCGCCAGTCACCAATGGGGTACCTATCCTGCAAAACGGCATGACATTGCCAGCACCACCGACTCAAGAAGAATCCTATGTGGAAAACATTCTTCGTATGAACCTCGGTAAAGTAGCGACACTGTATATGACCTATGAAAATAACTCCGAGTGGAACGCCAAAATCTTCAAAGGCGTGCTGGAAGCTGCCGGTCGGGATCATATTATTATTAGTGATCCTGTTACGGGCAAACGCTACTTACTCCTTACTCTGAATCTGGATTATATCACATTCGATGAGCCCATTAATTATAATCTTCCATTCGGCTCTAATCCTAATCGTTGATCGCTACAGGACGGAAAATCCAAATACGCAAGCCTTCATCGTTTCCTTTAACCCATTGTATCATTTCATTCCAAGAACGCCCCTCGCGGCGTTCTTTCTCTAATTTAGCGGCTTCTTCTATTGTTGCTGTCGATTGAAGCTCTACATAAATTCCGGGCTGCTCCGTGTTTTCCAGAAGCTTAATTCCTAGCCAAAGCTCAGGATGCGACTGAACCCATTCGTGATAAGCTTCGCGGTGCATTTCCGGAATAAAGTATTCACAGAAAAGGATCAATTTTATCATTACTCCCTTCATATTTCTGCGTTAATACGTCCATACTGAAGCAACAAGGAGGTTGATTTCACATGGATACCGGCACGCATTTTGTGTACGGCTTGGGATTAGGTGGATTGGCAATGGTTGATCCCGTCATCTCTTCCCACGTTTATGGTCCCATTGCCATACTCATCGGCACGGTCGTAGGCTCTAACGCACCAGATTTAGATGGCTTACTTAGATTTAAGAGCAATGCCGATTATATCAAAAATCATCGGGGATTGTCCCATTCCTTCCCAGCCATTCTAGGCTGGACTGCATTGATTACTACGGTCATTTCACTAAGCTTTCGCGATATCCCCTGGTGGCACATTGGCTTCTGGGTATTGTTAGCCGTAGTTGTTCATGTGACAGCAGATTTATTTAACTCTTACGGAACGCAAGCTTTTCGCCCAGTCAGCAGGCAATGGGTTGCTTGGAACATCATCCATATCTTTGACCCTTTTATATTTTTCTCCCATCTCCTTGCCATACTGCTCTGGGTTTCGGGTATTGCTACTCCACAGGTTATTTTCCCGGTTCTCTATATTTTGCTAGCCGTATATTATAGCTGGAGAACGTTGGTTCACCGACGGCTAGCCAAAAAAATACCGATGCAAGATAAAGAAGGCAGCAACGGGGATCGTTACTCTTTACTCCCTACTATCTCCTTGTATCGCTGGAATCTGGTGAGGATTTCGCAGGATTGTACCTATAGCATCGGTGAGTGGGATAACGGCAAGCTAAGATGGGTTGATGTTCTTAAATGCGATGAGCATCCCGCCATTGAGGCTTCGAAGAAGAGTGCTGATGTACAAGCTTTCTTAAGCGTTACTCCTTTTCCCTGCGGTCATGTCAAAACCCAAACATGGGGTTATGAGGTACAATGGGTTGATATTCGTTACCGTTACCGCAAACAATATCCGTTCGTTGCTGTTGTGTTGACGGATCTAAATTATGCCCCTCTGCAATCTTATGTAGGATGGCTGAGCGACGAACGCTTGGAGAAAAGATTAAAAATGAATACGTACTAACTGACAAGCGGGATGCCTGATTTACGGGCTTCCCGCTTGACGTTTATAGACTATAAGCGCACAATATGAAAAGCCCGAGGCAAGCCCCGGGCTTTCGGTGCAGGACAATGTCCTTAGCGACCGGATAGTTGTTGCTCAGCGATTTGGACCAGTTTCTTGGTGATATATCCACCGAGGGAACCTGCATCTCGGGAAGTTACGTTACCGTAATATCCGTCCGCTGGAATTTGAACACCTAAGGATTGAGCTGCTTCGACCTTCAAACTTTGCAATGCTGCTCTTGCTTGTGGTACAACTAGCTGGTTGTTTGATGCCATGATTTAAAATCTCCCTTCGACTAGATGATTGGTTTGCAAGCTTGCCAACTTAGTATGCTAGAAACGAAGGAAAATATGCTTGCTTTTAATGATTTTTCAGAATGCTTTTATAAGCCTTACGAGGAGGTGAATTTATGAGCAAATCTCTATCGCTTTTTTTCGCAGTTGCTTCAGTCATTCTCCTACTCGCGACTGCTTTCTCCATTAGCAATAACGGCTGGTTAACCCTATTATTTAGCGTTCTCACCCTTGCCATGATTGCTTTCGGGTTCATCACGAAAGCAAGGCTAAGAAAAAAAAATCAGTAGTTATTTACGAACTTGCGGCAAAAATCCCATCGCTTCCTTAGCTTTAATAAGGGTTGATTGCGCCACAGCGTTAGCACGTTCTGCTCCATCACGCAATATTTGTTGAATTTCACCAGATGATCGAATTTCAGAATATTTTTTTTGCAGCGGCTCTAAAGCTTGGACAACAACCTCAGCTAAGTCCTTCTTAAATGCGCCGTATCCTTGACCATCATAAGCGGCTTGCACCTGCTCAATCGTCTGACCGGAGCATTGTGCGAAGATCGTCATTAGATTGCTAACCTCAGGCTTATTCTGAACGTCAAATATAATTTCCCGGCCCAAGTCCGTTTTGGCTCGGGAGATTTTTTTGCGTATATCTTCAGGGCTATCCAGCAGAGCAATATAGCTTCCAACATTCGGACTGCTTTTGCTCATTTTTTTGGTACCGTCATCCAATGACATAATTCTTGCTCCGACCTTAGGAATTAAAGGCTCCGGAACAACGAATGTATCGCCATAACGATAATTGAAACGTCCTGCCAAATCGCGGGTAAGCTCTAAATGCTGCTTCTGATCATCTCCGACTGGAACAAGATTAGAATTGTAGAGTAGAATATCTGCTGCCATTAGTGATGGATAGACAAGCAGTCCTGCTCCAATAGCATCCTTACCCTCCGACTTGTCTTTGTACTGTGTCATCCGCTCTAGCTCGCCCATATAGCTTAAAGTCGTAAGCAACCATCCAAGCTCCGCGTGAGCGGGTACATGGGATTGCATGAAGATCGCTGCTTGCGCAGGATCCAGTCCGGCGGCTATGAACAAAGCAGCTACTGATTCGCTCTGCTCACGCAGTGCTGCAGGCTCCTGAGGAACTGTAATCGCATGTAGATCAACGACCATGAAGAAGCTATCGTAATCATTTTGCAGCTCAACGAAATTTTTAATTGCCCCAATGTAATTTCCCAGTGTCAGCTTGCCGCTTGGTTGAATACCAGACAATACCCGTAATTTAGACATAAAGAATCAACCCCCAGTTTATTTTAAACACAAAAAAAGCCCTCCTCCGCAAGGGACGAGAAAGCCGTGGTACCACCCTTATTCGTATCGCGTCAGAGCCTCTAACCCTGCTCATAACATACGATACCTTCAGTTCCATTAACGGGGAACAGTCGGAGAGCATAGGACGCTAAATACCAATAACGTCGTTTCGCTCTCAGCTCCAAGATCCATTCCGCAAGACAGGCACACCGGCTTCCAGCAATCACCGGCTCTCTGGGAGCGCTCTGTTCTAGCGTACTTGTTCTCTTCATCGCAGATTGTGCTTTAGTTGTTACTCATTATACCTCTCACTAAAGCTTTGTCAACTTAAAGAGGAGTTTCGTGAGTGAGGAGTGTCCGAATTGGGGTGTGGAAAGTGCCCAATTCGTGGATAGTTACAACAACTGCCAAGGCAACTGCCAAGGCAACTGCCACAGCAACTGCCACTGCAACTGCCAAGGCAACTGCCACAGCAACTGCCACAGCTGGATTTGCTGCGTAGCTTTAGCTGGGTAAACAAACCATCCTCCTCATGAGTGGACGGCGCAGGGACGGTACCTTTCGTCACGTAGGCGAGATAGTGAACGCTTCGTTCTCTATCGCGGCCTTTTACGCCTCTGCGGGCGAGTTAGTGAACGCTTCGTTCTCTATACGGGCCCTTTGCGCCTCTGCGGGCGAGTTAGTGAACGCTCGGTTCTCTGTACGGGCCTTTTACGCCTCTGCGGGCGAGTTAGTGTACGCTTCGTCCTCTATCGCGGTCTCTTGCGCCTCTGAGGTCAGATAGTGAATGCTACGTTCTCTATCGCGGCCTTTTACGCCTCTGCTGGCGAGTTAGTGTACGCTTCGTTCTCTATCGCGGTCTTTTGCGCCTCTGCGGGCGAGTTAGTGTACGCTTCGTCCTCTATCGCGGTCTCTTGCGCCTCTTCGGGCGAGATAGTGAACGCTTCGTTCTCTATACGGGCCTTTCGTGCTGTTGCGAGCGAGATAGTGAACGCCCGGTTCTCTATACGGGCCTTTCGCGCCTCTGCGGGCGAGATAGTGAACGCTTCGTCCTCTATCGCGGTCTTTTGCGCCTCTGCGGGCGAGATAGTGAACGCTTCGTTCTCTATACGGGCCTTTCGTGCTGTTGCGAGCGAGATAGTGAACGCTTCGTTCTCTATCGAGGTCTTTTTCGCTTTTGCAGGCGAGTTAGTGAACGCTTCGTCCTCTATCGCGGTCTTTTGCGCCTCTGCGGGCGAGGCGGTCTTGGGTTGGTTGGGCGGTCTCGGGTTGGTTGGGCGGTCTTGGGTTGTGGCGGTCTTGGGTTCATTCGGCGGTCTTTGGTTGGTTGGGCGGTCTTGGGTTGTTTGGGTGATCTTTGGTTCGTTCGACGGTCTTGATTGGTTGGGCAGTCTTTGGTTCGTTGGGCGGTCTTTGGTTCGTTGGGCGGTCTTGGGTTCGTTGGGTGGTCTTGGGTTGGTTGGGCGGTCTTGGTTCGTTGGGCGGTCTTGGGGTGGTTGGCGGTCTCGGGTTGGTTGGGCGGTCTTTGGTTGGTTGGGCGGTCTTTGGTTGGTTGGGCGGTCTTGGTTCGTTGGGCGGTCTTGGTTCGTTGGGCGGTCTTGGTTCGTTGGGCGGTCTTTGGTTCGTTGGGCGGTGTGCTTGGTTGTGGTTGTGGCGATGTTTGGTTGAGGCAGCACTGGTTGAGGCAATGTTAGTTGAGTTGATTCGGTCGGTTATTGGCTGAGTCGGTGTCTCGTTGCGGCGGGTTGAGTCGCTCTTTGGTTGCGGCTGTGTTAGTTCAGTCGGCGGTTAGTTGAGTCGGCGTTCGGTTATCCGTATCCTCACTTTTATTAGTTTCAAATAAATGCATATCCCTTCCAATAAAGCCCATACTACGTTCAAAGGAGGTGAGCGATAGTGGCATCACGTTCACGCAGCAATTCCCTCGTTGTTCCTCAGGCCGCCCAAGCGTTGGAGCAATTGAAGTTCGAAGTCGCACAGGAGCTAGGAATTCAGCTTCCTAGGGATGGCTATTACGGTAACCTATTAACTCGCGAAGCCGGCGCTATCGGGGGAGAAATTACCCGTCGACTAGTTGAAATGGCTGAGCATCAAATTTCTGGACAATTCGGTCGTTAAAACTAACCCTCTATGTACACCAAAAATCCGGCATACCCTCTCCGAAAGGGTAGTATGCCGGATTTCATTTTATGTATAAATGCTATTCGCTAGATGCTTCTTTACGATCTTGCCTCTTAGGTGAAAACCGGAACATCAAGTTAGCCATGTTGTAGTTAGATTCAAATTGGACGCTCAAGTATACCTTATCTTGCTTCACCACAAAGTCGTATGATATTTCCCCATGCGTCCACCCGCTTTTGTGACGAAGCGCCTCGACGGCAAGCCGTCTGAGAAGCATAACCTGTGGAACTGACATTCCGTTAGCACCTTGACCCGAAGTACCGCAATCCACTGGAAGGTGTCGAATCCCAAATCTGCCGACCGCATCATCACGAATTTGTAAGACAATCGTACCTGCGGTCAAACCTCTTAATTCCCCACTCAATTTCTCTAACGCTACATCCACTTGCCGGGCTAATGGAACCTGATTCACTGACATTATTCTCCTCCTTTTGGTTTAATACTCATATTGACTAGGTATTTACTAATGCGACTTCAGGCTCATTATAATTGAATATTTTGAATATTACAATCATTTTGTCTAAATATGGTTTATTTTGTAACAAAAAACCTTTAAAACCACGAATTGTAGCGGTTTTAAAGGTTTCTTCTGTTTGTTCTAAGGCTATTCCTTACATAATTGTTCGAAAGTCTCTACATCGGAGACAGCTCTAGCAACAGCGTCCCTCCAGAACTGTGGCTCGTCTAGTGCAACATTGAGATGTTTGGATGCTAGCTGCTCCACTGTCATTACTCCCGTATCTCGCAGAAGCTGATCATAACGCTTGCTGAAGGATTCACCCTCTCGTTCAGCTATAGCTACGAGCCCTGTGCTAAACAAGTAGCCAAACGTATAAGGGAAATTATAGAAAGGAACATCGGTTAAATAAAAATGTAGCTTCGATGCCCAGAAGTGAGGGTGCCAGTTATCGAGAGCATCGCCAAATGCTTCTTTCTGTGCAGCTGTCATAAGCTCGCTTAATTCTGTTGCCTCAAGCATTCCGGCAGCACGACGTTCATAAAAGCGAGTTTCAAACAAAAAGCGAGCGCGTATATTCATGCAGAATGCAACTGCACGCTGCAGACGCTCATCAAGCAGAGCCAATTTCTCTTCCTTGCTTTCTGCTCTGCGCAGCAACGCATCGTTAACGATAGCTTCTGCGAAGGTAGAGGCTGTCTCAGCAACATTCATTGCGTAATCCTGCGCTAATGGTGGAAGATCTTCGACTAACGCCCCATGATAAGCATGGCCCAGTTCATGTGCAAGCGTCGAAACATTACCAGGTGTTCCGGAATAGGTCATGAATATCCGGCTCTGACGGCTCAAGGGTAGGCTTGTGCAGAAGCCCCCTGGTCTTTTGCCAGGACGGTCCTCAGCCTCAATCCAATGCTTCTCAAACGCAGTCTTGGCTAGCTCGGCCATGTCCGCTGAGAATTGCTGAAAAGCGTCTATGATCAACCCAGCAGCCTCATCATAAGGGATTTTTGCTTGACTCGTTGCAATAGGAGCATCAACGTCATGCCAGGAAAGCTTCTCCTTACCGAAGCGCTGTGCCTTCAGCTTTAAGTACCTCTTGAGCGGCTCAATCCCTTCCTCGACCGCTGACCACATCGCGTTAAGAGTCTCTTGACTCATTCGATTCATGCGTAGCGGTTCGCGCAAAGGATCATTCCAGCCTCGCATCCCGTATAGCTTAAGCCTGAAGCCAGCCAATCTATTTAAGGAATCCGCCGCAAGATCAGCCTGAGCCGCCCACGCCTCTTCCCACTTGGTGGACATGGTAGCTCGGACTGCCGGCTCTGGATCATCCAGCTTATTGGCAGCTTGCCCAACAGAAAGGTGGGACGTAACGCCCTCTTCCTCCCATGGGATGGAAACCCGACTGACAATTGTATTATAATGCTCCCCCCAGCCGTGATAACCATCGACAGCCAGCTCGCTTGCCACAGCTTCTAAAGCAGGCGGAAGCTTATCCTTAGCAGAATCTCGACGTTCGTTGAGCGGAAAAAGCAGGCTAGCAATATTCGATTGCTCACTCCACTCCTTCCAGACTTGCTCTGGCAAAGAAGCCAGAAGAGCGTCGTACATATCCATAGCTTGCTTAATACGAGCTGATAACGTCTGTATGCGCTCTGTCCACGCCACCGCCCGCTTGTCACTCATGTCCTGAGAGGTCAAGCAAGAAACGAAGGAGTCCGCTTCTCTTTGCTTAGATACGATGTCCTGCAGCTGCTCAGTCCATTGCGTTAACTGCTTAGTGTCCACCGAGCCTTCCTCAGCCCCTTGAAGCTCCTTAAGCAGCAAGGCAGTGAGCGCTTCAGTTTCTTTAACAAACGATTCAAATTGTGGAGAGGAAGAGCCACCGGGAAACAAAGACTCAAGGCTCCATTTTAAGGAATACAATTGTTTCATCCTTACATCGCTCCATTTCCATTGCGCTCAGTTATTTTATTGTTGTATGGTTATATGAGAAAGGTGGGCTTGACTATGATTCCATTACGTAACAGTTTACCCTACGATATCATCCGAAATGAAGTATTCGTTCAAGAGTGTCCATTCTGCAAAAGCTCCCCGGTTCTTCTTCCGTTAAAAGCCGAGGACGTCCGAAGTATGCAAGGAGGCGCCCGCAAAATAACACTTATATTTCCCTGCTGTCATGGTAGTCTCCGTCTTATTGATGCTGACCAGGATTACCTTCTTTCAAACCGTCCTATACGCACATAGCCATTGTCATTGCCTGCTTAAGAAGCTGACCTATACCCCGCTCTGTTGCATTTCCTCTGGGAGCTCCAGACCGCGTCCCGTCATTTCTTCGCGTATGTATTGCCATTGCTCTCGAGAGGCTCTGATCATAGGGGCATCGGTTATTTTCTTATCGTGAATGACCCGCACGAACCATCTTACCGCCTCATGATTGTCGCCAAGCCGTCTATTTAATTCACCAATCAGAAACATAAGACGAGCATTGCTCAGAGAATCTCTCTCCGTCTCATACACACGTACGTAAGCATCCTTGGCGAATTTAAGAAACCGACTCTCCTGCTCCTTATCTTCCTCATAACGGTACAACCATGCGATATGATGCAGCAATGCTGCAGTAACCCGATCCTTCTCTTCGATAGCTTGGGAGGTCAAAAGCGAAAGCTTGTAGCATTCCTTTGCCACTTCCAAGTTTCTTTCTCCACCATAATCCTTATATTTCCATATGGCGCCTATTTTTTCGTAATAAGCTGATCTTTGATGATCATTTAACCGTTCACCGAAGCTCTCGGTCGATGCAAAACCACACATAGGACATACCCTAACCACATAATAATCCGGGTTTATCGTTTTGAAGTAAGAGCAAAAATCAGAATCAGTCTTAATAGCCTTCTTAAGGCTTGGCCTTACTCGAGAGGTTTGGAAGCTCTCTTCGCAGCAAATACATTTAACTTTAATTTGGAAAAGCGGCTCCACGATTTGCTCCTCCTTATAGGGGCATTAGGATCTGTCGGAATTAACAAAATGATTAGCCGGACCGGATAATCTCTCAATAACAAGCTTCTGAAAAGGTACTGGAATTTCGGTTTCGGCGAGTGCTGCTGCCATGCAGCTCAACCACGCCTCCGCCCTCTCAGGGGTAATTTCAAAAGGAAGATGACGGGCTCGCATCATCGGATGACCATATTCATCAGAGTAGAGAGAAGGCCCCCCTAGAAACTGAGTCAGAAACAAATACTGCTTCTCCATTACAGGATTAATATCCTCTGGAAACAATGGCGCTAGCAACGGGTGCTCCTGCACCTTTGGATAAAAGCGCGCTACCACATCACGAATAACTTCGGCGCCTCCAATTGCGTCGTAGATTTGAGAATAACTGGACAAATTGTACCTCCTATTATGAGACCATGGAATATTGACACCATGATCGCTCCTTGAATTGGGTATTTGTGCCTGTCTGAAAGTACCTATTTTACACGCTCATTATACCATAAGCATAAACAGCAGTCGCTGTCCTTTGGATGCCTTCCCCCACGTATAATACAAAAATCGCCCCGAAGGGCGATCCAAATCGGCAACCGGCCGATAACGATATTGGTCTTTACATTTCTTCCTCAGGGCTAAGTAAAGATTCCCGAATGACATAAACGAAAGCGCATACAAGCAAACCTGCAACGATTCCAGCCATACGCATCACTCCAGCTTCTATAAGTCTCATTTCCATAGTTGAATCCTTTTTTCTAGTTCCATTGTATCATAACTATTTACACAGATCACGATATTTTTGTAAACGTTTGCAAAGATTATTTAACCTTTTTTTCAGATCGGAAAGATTGAACAAGCTTCATCATATATTGGACAAGAGGTGTTGAAGTATAGGGAAGTGAAGGTGAAAACATGCAGGGAAATCAGGAAAATTCATTCCGTTGGTATACACTTGCGAGTGTGTTAGCGATTGGCGGAGCTGCTTTATTCATTGGTATTCTGGCGATTGCAAATACCCAGATCGCTCTAACAGCTTCACTGCGAGGGGTTTCCGTATGGTGGGAGGTATTATTTCCAGCCTTATTTCCCTTCTTTGTTCTTTCAGAATTATTGCTTGGCTTTGGAATTGTTCATCTTGCAGGCACCTTATTAGATCCCTTCATGCGTCCTTTGTTCCGCCTTCCGGGCGTTGGAGGCTTCATCGTAGCTATGGGGTTTGCATCGGGATATCCGGTTGGAGCCCGATTAACCTCTCGTTTAATGGAGCAGAAGCTGATCAATCAGAACGAGGGTCAACGATTGGTTGCCATAACGACAACCTCCGACCCCATTTTTCTAATTGGAGCTGTCTGCATTGGTTTTTTCGGTAGTCTACAGGCTGCTCCAATATTGGCTCTTGCTCACTACGGAGGGGCTCTGATACTAGGAATAGCCTCCTCGAGATTCGGCAAAGGGCAGCTGCTGGTTACTGAGAAGAGCATTCCACTTAAGGGGAGCAGAATTCGAGCGGCGCTTGCAGCTATGCACCACGCTCGACTAGCTGATGGACGACCCTTTGGCGTATTGCTGCAGCAGTCACTGCAATCCTCTTTAACGCTTATGGTCATAGTGGGCGGCTTGGTCGTTTTTTTCTCAGCGACATTGGAGCTATTCATCCATAGCGGGATTCTCTCCTTGTTTCGCGATGCAACAGCGAGCTTGCTACAGTGGTTTAAGCTATCTCCCCAACTATCGTCTGCTTTCGTAAATGGAACCTTCGAAGTCACATTAGGAGCCAAGGCCGCTGCTTCCAATATACAAATTCCCTTGGTTGATCGCATCGCGGCTGCTGCCTTTGTTCTCTCATGGGCAGGCTTTTCCGTTCATGCGCAGGTAGCAGGCTTAATGAGCAGAACAGCTTGGCGATATTTCCCGTTTGCACGTGCACGATTTCTTCACAGCTTACTTGCGATGCTGCTCGTTTATTTGATATGGCCTTTATTTAATCATAATGCAGCTGTAAGCTCCCCTGCTCTTGCCGTGTCGCATGCTGGTCACCTGATCAACCATACACCTATTCCTACGGTACTATGGCTTCCCATTTTATTCGGGGTAACAATATTGACCATCGTAGTTGCCGGAATTATAGCCATCGGAATAGATAAAATAAAGCTTAGTCGAGCAGCATAGGATTGTATTCCCCATCGTTATTGTTTATGATCGAATCAGTTATAAGTAATAGGGTGTCGGAAGGAGCGGCCAGGATTGAAATACGCATTGCTTGACCGGGGAGACCGATTATCCCGGGCATTATCGGAAGAGTTTCAAGGCTTAGCAGCAGCTAGAGGATTTATGATGAATGAAACCTCGCCTGATATTGTCGTTTCCATTGGAGGGGATGGTACTCTTCTTCAAGCTTTTCATCGATTTAAGAATCAGCTAGAGAATGTCGCTTTTATTGGAATTCATACTGGCCATCTCGGTTTTTACGCCGACTGGAAGAAGGATGAGCTATCTGAGCTGTTGGATTTAATGGTATCCTCAGAGCCTCGTAAGGTACAGTATCCACTGCTACAAGTGGAGATATTGACCTCATCTGGCAAGATAGAATTATTAGCATTAAATGAGTTTACATTAAAAAGCGTCGATGGCACCTTGGTTGCCGCTTTGCATATCAACGACGAGCCCTTCGAGATGTTTCGCGGTGATGGTATCGTCATCTCTACACCTACTGGAAGCACAGGGTATAATAAAAGTCTCGGAGGCGCAGTCATCCACCCTTCTCTCGAAGCGTTGCAGATCGCAGAGATGGCCTCGATAAACAATCGTGTTTATCGTACGCTTGGCTCTTCCGTCATTTTACCTAAGCATCACCACTGTGACATTATACCTGACCCTGAAAAAGAGCTATTCATTGGCATTGATCATGAGGTTATGCAAATGTCAGAAGTACGCTCCATAACTTGTAGAGTCGCAGAAAATAAAATTACATTCGCCAGATATCGTCCTTTCCCCTTCTGGAATCGGGTGAGGGAAGCGTTTATTGGCTCGGAATAACATAACAAGAAGGCCATCCCAGCATAGCAAGGGATGGCCTTCTTGTTATTATTCACCTGAACTTGGATTGCCCATGTCTGACCGTTGCACGCCATCCGGACGATGTCCGGGCTTTCCACCGAAGCTTTTACGACGTCGGTTTTTACCCGGCCAGCGACTGTCGTTGCGTGAAGCTTCGTTACGAGCATACCCCTCATCAGTGTTACGTGTGTCATCAGCATTGCGACTATTCGATTGATCCACGCCTTGATGGCGAGGCGCTCTAGGTGTATAGGACGGCTTACCTGGGGCTTGCCCATTGCCTCCATGACCTTGACCCTGCTGTTGTCCCTGTGGTCGACGATCGCCGCCTGATGGACCATTATAAGATCGTCCTTGACCTTGACGAGGATTGCTTCCACCATCTTGCCCTTGCTTCGAATTATGTTTCTCTCGAGACTGGGATGATGAGTTAGAAGAGATATTCACATTTGGGTTCGGATTAATATTAGCGCTTGCATTACGCCGCTCTGCGTCTGCTGCCGCTCTTGCTACGGCAGATACGGTTATGTTCGGTACCCTAGCAGGACCCCCGACGCGCTCTTTAAGAGGCCAGCGCATAATTGGACCGCTAATAGTAGCAGCCGTCTCAGCGACTTGCTCTCCAGCTTCATTCATAGCTACAATAGCCTCTGGAGATTCCTCGTTAGAAATGGGCGCATCAGGTGGTAAAGCATTGCTATCGAGCTTAGTCAGAACAAAATGAGCACAGCCAAAGTTGCAATATTCATTAATATAATCGACAAAGCTTGAAATCGTGCTTTCCTTAGTCGCCCGAGGATGCCCGTCCCGATAAAAGCCCCGGAGGCGAAGCTGGTTGTAACCCCAGTCCCCGACGATATAGTCGAAACGCTCCAATACTTCGCTGTATCTTTCGCGGAAAGTTTCCGGATTCCATCCGCCCTTATGTTCATGCATAAGCGAGTATGCGTTGCCTCCTGCCATGAAAATCATTTTACGCTCTCCTCCCGAAGACTATTCGTCCTCGCTTCAGCTGATTTTACTTGTTCATGTGCATGGTAAGAGCTACGAACAAACGGTGCGGATTCCACATGGGAAAACCCACGATTCAGCCCTTCTATTTTCAAAGCTGCAAATTCGTCCGGGTGAACGTACCGTACAACCTCCAAATGAGAGGGTGACGGCTGTAAGTATTGTCCCAAGGTCAAGATATTACAATCCACTGCCCGAAGGTCGTCCATCGCTTGAAGGATTTCCTCGAATGTCTCGCCTAACCCAAGCATGATGCTTGATTTCGTTGGAATATTAGGCTTCATTTCCTTAGCTTGTCTAATTAGCTCAAGTGACCGACGATACTTCGCTTTCGCACGAACGCGATCGGAAAGCCGTTCAACCGTCTCAATATTATGATTTAAGATATCAGGATTGGCATCCATTACAATTTGTAATGATTCTTTCTTACCAAGAAAGTCTGGAATAAGTACTTCAACGCTGCAGAATGGCAGACGATTACGAATTGCCTTGACTGTAGCAGCAAAGATGGAGGATCCCCCGTCCTGCAGCTCGTCCCGTGCAACAGACGTTACTACGCAATGCTTGAGGCCCATCTGCTCAGCAGCTTCCGCTACTCGCTCAGGCTCATCTAAATCAAGCTCAGTGGGCATGCCTGTCTTAACCGCACAAAAACGGCATGCGCGAGTGCAAATATCCCCTAGAATCATGAAAGTCGCCGTGCGATTAGCCCAGCATTCATATATGTTCGGACAACGCGCTTCCTCGCAAACGGTATGAAGCGTCTTGCTCCGCATCACTTGTTTAAGCTCTTGATAAGGTTCGCCTGTCGTTAGCTTTATTTTCAGCCAATCGGGTTTGCGCGGCTTAGCGCTAGTCGTCATTGTAATTCCTCGCTTTCTGTCCTTCTTATTATAGCATGATTCGGATAAAAACCAATGATCTGTAAACCCTACTCCTACATGTTTACAACGAGGAGGAGTTGTGTTGCTGCGCAATAGGTGGAAAAACTGCATCAGAAACAAAGGGCTTGTACGTCTAATGACCGTAACTATGCTATTCCTTATTAGTATGAGCTCGGTTTGCTCAGTGGGATATGGTTCAACGATTTCCTCAGAGCCGAATCTAAATAAACAACGGCGTATTCTATACGAAGCCATTTCTCTCAGAACAGGATTGGAGTGGACGTACATTGCCGCCATTGATCAATACGAGCGTACATTAACGAAAGCCCATCCGGAATCTAGACCGATTAGTGCTGGCGCCATTACCGGAATTTATATTTCTGATATAGATTGGAGTGGTGCTTTGAACCCCAATAAGAACGATCACGTTCCCGCTTCTATTCGATTTTTCAACGGCTATGGCAAGGACGGCTCAGGGGATGGCATTGCAGATCGCACCAAAGATGAAGATTTGCTCTATTCCGTAACCTTACAAGCTTTACGGTACGGGAGCGCCGAGGAAGATTTCAGCATCGGCCTGTGGGAATATTACCACAATACCCGTGCAGTGCTGCGTATTATGCAATTCGCCAAGCTATATAAGCATTATAACCGACTAGAGTTGTCAGAGCATGCCTTCCCCCTACCGCTGAACAGCGTCTATTCCTTTCGGAGCACGTGGGGTAATAGTCGGAGCTGGGGCGGATATCGGATACATGAGGGCACAGATATTTTCGCCGGGCATGGAGTTCCCGTTCGTAGCACTTGTTACGGCGTTGTTGAGGTAAAAGGATGGAACGCATTCGGAGGCTGGAGAATCGGTATTCGTGATTTAAGTAACCTGTACCATTATTACGCTCATTTATCCGGCTTCGAGAAAAAACTACAGGCAGGAGACATTGTCCAGCCTGGTCAAATAATTGGCTGGGTAGGCAGCTCTGGGTATGGCCGTCCAGGTACACAGGGCAAATTTCCTCCACATTTGCATTACGGTGTTTATCGGGATAGAGGCCTTATCGAATGGGCGTTCGACCCTTATCCGATGCTTAAGCAGTGGGAACGTGAAGAACGCAAAGCGGCGCACGCCCCACACTAACAAAGATCAAGCGCTGCCCATCTAACGATTCATCCAAAATAGATTGGAACAAAAATAAAGTCCCTTCCCCCTCACCTTAGGGAGGTCGGGACTTTATTTGTTAATGACTCTCTTGCGCTGGTTGAGACTGAGATGGCAGCAGCTCTGGTTTGCTTGGCAACGCGATTGATGGGGCTTGCGCTGCTCCGTTACCGACTGGATTACCATTATTATCATAATAATAAGTCGGCACATCACCAACAACCATCACATAAGAGAGTGGGATTTTGGTTTCTACTGTTTCCGGCTCCTTATCAAAGGGGATAACAACCGAAATATCTGCACGAATGCGAACGTATACCTCAATGAGAACATTGTTAATGCCTGCCTCACTTTGCTTCGTCTCCACATCTACTTTAACAACGCTTGCTGGATGGAATTTAACAGATACGGATGGCCCAAATGATGAAATTAATGGACTGTTCAATGCATGCCCAATTGGAATTTTTTCTGGAATATCTTCATGCTCCTTAAGAACACGGGAAACGATTTCCGTCGTCTTCGCAGTAATTCCCATCTGTTCCTTATAGTCAATCAGAAAACCCGTTATTTTGCCTTCCGGCGTCGTCTTCCACTGTATCATGTTATTCGTAACCGCGTTCTGTGCGATCTCTTCCTTAATTGCCGTATTAATTGCTTCAGTCGCTAGCTGATTCACTCGAATTTTCGCAAGGAACATCAGTGGCTGACGCAGCTCTCTATCTAGAAACATTGTGCCTTGAATAAGAATAAAAGTAACAATTACGAGCATAATTAGCCAAAAATGCTTACGCTTCAATTTACGACGGGGTCGCTGGGCAATGAATTTCTTAGCGGGGGCGTAGTCAGAATTATTAGAGCTAGTGGAAAACCATTTATTCGCTCCCCATTTGCGAATCGGTGGTTTAGAGTGTGCGCCTCCACGCCAAGAGCTGAACCCACTTCCCCATTTTCGTTGTCCAGACTTGGACGAAAACCCGCCAAGTAAGGACCGATTGCTCCTTCCCCATTTGCGCGGAACAAGCTTTGGTAACGATCCATTCCGTAAAAAGGTAAACGGCAGCCCTTTTCCCCATTTTTTCCGCAAGCTAACGCCTCCTATTACGATACTAGGTCGTCCCCGGAAATCCATGGTTCAAGCTTATGCGTAAAAAAAGAGAAAAAGCACCATCCTTCCGGTATCGTTAACCAGAAGGATGGTGCTTTCGGCGACTTATCCTGTTAGATCAAGGCAATCGCAAGCAAGGTAAACAGAGATAAAGTTAAAATTTCATCTCTAGGTCCAAACCCAAACCCCCATGCCGAGACTCGGACTCCACCTGAAGTTCGCAAGAAAACATGATGATCATCAACGTTAACTATAACGCCCTCATAACATCGACCATCACAAGTATGAATGCGAACTCTACAATTGATATGTTTTCTACATAAGTGGTACATTTCCATTTTTTCAACCTCCATCCTCTTGTTTACTGTGTCCGTGCAACTTTACCGGGATGAAAAAGAGGCGGAATTGATACCGATTTTCACATCAGTTATAACTGTATATCCTATGAACATCACTGTTATGGGAATTGGACTGCACGTAGAAATGTGCTCTTGTAACCTCTACATCTGTCCCACAAAAATCATCATAAATAGAAAAACGCAAAGAAGCCGCCCATAAGCTCACTTATGGAACAGCTTCTTCAATTAATAATCAATCAGTTACATGCTACTAAGCACTAATAATGATATCTTTTATTTGTATACTTCTTTCATGACTTAAATCCAAAAATTGATCAGCCACTTTGATTAAGGGAGTTTCAATACTATGCGGGTTTAAGTAAATGACCTCACCCACTCGTCCATCCGTTAGAACAACTTGTTTCCCTACAAGCCTCTTCATGATGTTATCCAAAAATACAGAAACAATTTGTGGATTAAGCTCCCCAAATTTCCCTTGTCTCATTTGAGAAATAATTTCTTGAAATGGAATAGGGTCGTGGTAAGGTCGCTTAGATGACATGGCGTGGAAAATATCAGCAACTGCAACGATGGAGCTAAAGGTGTCAATGTTACCTTTCTTTAGCCCTAAAGGGTACCCATTGCCGTCATCACGTTCATGATGCTGCAAAGCAACGTTAGCTACTCGTTGACTTATGCCTGTTGTTTCTTTAAGCATTTCATAACCGAATACCGTATGTTTCTTAACCAGTTGGAACTCTTCTGCTGTTAGCTTTCCTGGTTTATTTAGAATATCTGTCGGAATTTTCACTTTACCTACATCATGCAAAGTTGCAGCTAATGAAAGAATAGCAAGCTCTGTCTCGTCTAAATTCATCCATTGACCGATTAGCGTAGCTATTATTCCTACTCCTATATTATGCTGATAGGTATAGTCATCTTTAGCTTTAACAAATTCGAACAGCTCATATAATTCCGTATTTTTGGATACAGTCTGGATAGCAGGTAGAATCTCTCTACGAATTTCCATGAGGGGAATTTTACGTGTACTGCTAATGGATGTTAATAATTCTCTAGACCTGTTTACTGTTTTTTCAATAATATCGTTTGTTTCAACATCCGATTTTTTTTCTGTAGAAAGAATAATAGAATCCGATTCGATTTTATGATTTATAATTAGCTTTATGGATTCCGAATTTAAAATAGACTGAGCCGGTATTATTGTAACGCCATAATTGTTGATGATATCATTCATCACTTTTCTTCCAATAAGCTGCTCCATTTGTCTGCTCCCGAAATCATATTTCTATTGTTATATGTTACCACATTTTTGTCTGGAAATGTGAGTAATATAATGTTAAAATTTATCACTCTGTAACCTAACAATTTGCTTTTCAGAAACATTTATAGCTGAAAAACGACTGAATGTGAGGAACTACAACATGAAAACCAACATAAGGTTCTTTAAAGTGACAGGTGAATTGCAAAGGGATATATTCAACATTGTGATTTCTCCATGGAAGCTACTGCTAGAAACGAAACGCTATTATGAAATTAAACCCGAGAATGGTGCTGTAAAAAGAATTTATAAAGAAAAGCTTAATACCCTTATCACCGAGACAAAGCATTATGCTAATGGTGTTCTTACTTGTTCAGCCTTTTGTACGGAGGATTACATTGATGAGGTTCAGAAAAATATCTTACAACAGCTACAATTGAGCATAGTCGCGTATATGGAAGACCTTCAATTAAATCAACTCGCTCTTGATAAACACCTTAAGCTACTTGTCAACCGGCAGCTTCTTGAAGTCGGCAACTAGTAAGCTTATACATACGGATATTAATTTGGAATTGATATAAATAATATATGTGATATACTTTGTATACTGGGTGGTGGCTGATATTAACATTTGCCCGTATTTACAATTTTCATTTGAAATATTGGGGAAGAAATGGAACGGCTTAATTCTGCACTACCTATCTATTTGCTCGGACAGATCCGCCCATTTTTCAGAAATAAAAAGAGATCTTACCGATATTACCCCGAGGGCCCTCTCCATTAAATTAACCGAGCTTGTTCAATACGGTTTAATTGAGAAAAGGGTGACAACTGAGCCCCATGTGATTATTTCTTATGGATTAACTGAAAAAGGTCTATCTTTGACTGAAGCACTAGAGCCTATTCAGAGATGGGCTCAGCTTTATAAGGAAGTTTAATTGAATGAGGAGATTCGTATGAGTAACAATCCTATGGCTTGCGATATAACAACTGGTGTGTGCGGCGATGCTGGAGACGATGTGTTGGAAATTATCGATCTGAATCCCCCACAGAAAACGGTGAAGCTTTATTATGTGACCGACCCCATCTGCTCCCATTGCTGGGCGCTGGAGCCGGTTATGAGAAGATTTGAAGCCGAATATGGACAGTATTTCAAATTCCAGACTGTAGTTGGAGGCTTACTGAAGGGCTGGGATGGATTTGCTGATGTTAAGAATGGAATCGGCAAGCCTGCAGATGTAGCTGGTCACTGGAGGGAAGTCGGGGAACACTCCCGTATGCCCATTGACGGTTCTTTATGGCTAGATAATTACATCCAATCGTCCTATCCCCCATCCCGCGTATTCAAAATCATTCAGCAAAAGGACGCTCAGCTAGGACACGTCTTCCTGCGCCGTGCGAGAGAGGCTGTATTTGTCTTTAATCGCAATATTGGTGATGAGTCAGAAATGATTGATATTGTGAATCATATGGGCCTTAACGGAGAAGCCATTGTGAGTGAAGCAGGAACGGACACCGGGCTAGAGCTGATGGAGCAAGACTTTGCACTAGCCGCATCGCTTGGTGTTCGTGGGTTTCCCACGATCGTTATGGTTAATGAAGACAATAAAGGCGTCAAAATCGTCGGACCACGGTCAATAGACACCTACATTCAAGCTTTGGAGCAAGCTCTCGGAGCACAGGGTCTTCAAGCTAAACCAGTCCCGTCACTAACACAGCTTCTTGATAAAGAAGTTCTGTTATTCTCGAAAGAAATCGAAGTTATGTATGATCTTGAACCGAGCGATGTTAACGCCTTTTTACAGCAAGAGCTTTCAGCAGATGCTTTTTCTCTTAAAGAGATTCTTGGCGAGAAGTATATTGAATTAGTTAGGTAAGCGGCTGTGACTGTTGCTTGAGCTTCAACTCTACAAGCAAAGCATGAAGCTGCTCTGTTGCAAGCCCGTGCAGCACTAAACGAAAGCCAGCCTTTAGAGTCGTCAACGGTACCATCGGGTGTTTGTTATTAATCAGAGCAAGTCGATCATTACTGCCGATAAGCTTGGAAGCAAGGATGCCTATCGTTTCATCCAATTGCAATGAGTTGGTCGCTCGCCAGAAATCGTTATCTGTTAGAAACATTTGATAGACGGGCGTGAAGCACTCGATCGCAGTCGTCAGGTCTAGGAAATTTGTCCACCTATTAGGCATTGGCTCAATTGGAAGCGTGGTCGAGGTGATCGCGTCAAAATTGAGCCTTTCCTGCTTCACGATCTCTATATTTTTCTCGCGCAGCTCGCGATTAAGATTAATAACGAAATTATACAAATTAAGATCATGAATGAGAAATAGATCGTCCTTAACTGGCTCGAGATTTGTTGGCTTCAACGGATTCATCGTAATTTGCACGTCAGGCACATTGCTACGGATAAAGTTCAGCACCTCGGAGCCAAGGTAGAAGTGCCTTAGAATCATATAGTTAGCGCTTGGACTCACGAACGTCTTCATACCCCAATACAGTACACGGTGCAGCACTCTTGATGATGTAAAAGCCTTGGGAACAATTATCTTGTATATTTGTAGCAAAATAATCATTAGTCGCGCGAACGGTCTCAGCACAGGTAGAAGAAACTGTCGGGATTTGCTCGAGCAATCCTTTAGGTAGGCGGCTTTCGCCTCATCGTTAAACGGAATACTTTGATCCAAATAAATGGCCAGAAATGGATTCGGATCATTTTTGTCATGAGGCATTGTTTTGAAAAAATCCGCTTCACTCATACGTTATCCAGCTCCTCTAACTGTAGAAGATACAAGCGAGCCGTTGTTTTGGCCGTTTTTACTATCCTTGCTGCAATTTCCGCCGTAAGCATCGGATGCTGAACAACCATTTCCAGTCGTTCGAAATGCTTCTCATCGGACTCGCTATGATAGATTAGAAAAGAAACTTGATCTTCATTCAGTTCCAACTGATCACGAATCATCTCCCCCCAATACCTTGCCATTCTGCAGCCAAGCCCTTCAATAATCCACATCGCCCCAATGAGATCATATGGATTATCACGACCGGCCCGATGGAACAAGTAAGCAGATAAAGCTTCACTACCTATATTTTTCACACCGGCCTGAATGGTCGCTAAATCTCCGCCAATCGCAACGTAATTGCGCTCCAGGATTTGAAAATCTCTATGCTCATCACGAGCATGAGCGATAAATGCCGAGCGAAGATCAATTTGCTCTATGGCAATGTAAGAAGCCGCGCGGGCAATCCACTGAGATCCATCGATAACCTGCTGCCGGATATTTTCCATAAGCGCCTTATAATCGTCGAGTGTAAATTTATTGCGGTAAAGCTTATGAATGATCGGAACTTGGGCCAGCTTCTGTTCGAAATCGATCCAAACATGGACAAGCTGCCTCACGAGCTGCTCCTGCACAGAATTAGCTGCATCGTATTCAAGATGGGGCGCTTCTGGCTGACGCTCTGTGAGTACACTAGATTTGTCTCGTTCTTCAGTCGACGAACCGACTACAGTAAGTAGCATGTAGGAGGTTTGGAATCTGCCGCTTTCCGGTACCATACACAGCACCTGTTCACCCGGCTTAAGATCCCCTTCGCTCAGTAGCTCTTCCAGCATAATATAGATCGAGGCAGCCCCCGTATTACCCTTGGTGTACAAATTCGTAAACCACTTCTCCTCTGGAATCGTCAGTCCGCCGAGCTTCATTAGACGAAAAATTTCTTCGCGGAAAAAGTGAGACGAATAGTGACACACCATCCAATCGATCGTGCTCGGATTTATGCGCCCTGCCTCCACCAGCTCGAAGAAACGATTTACTCCGACCTTCGGCATTTCATTTACGAGTCGAATATCTTGCTTCAGGTTAAGTGCCCCGTCGTCCGCTGCTTCGTGGATAGAAGGATAATCGAGCCAGGAGGTCAGTTGCTCATTTTCTTTATTCAATCCAGCATACATGCAGACGTCGTATTTGTTTGCGTACGATTGGTTGTCGATCCATTCAATACGAAGTGACAGACCTTTTGTAGCAGGCTTATTGCTCAGTACCGCAGCACCCGCCCCATCAGAGAGCATGAATCGAAGAAAATCGGTGTCAAAAGGCAATGGGCTGTCGGCGTAGGCAGCCTGCACTTCAAACCGAGTATGCTTAAAGGCTCGGCTGGGGAACTCACTGGCGCAAGAGACAGCCGTAGCTTGCTCTCCGGATTGCACGTGCAAGTAGGCATTCTTGAGCGCATGCATGCCGCTAGCACATACGCCGTGATGGTTCGCGATCTCCATGACGGGCAACTGTGTTTCGGCATGAACCATGCTAGCAAAGCCGGGGACTAGAAGATCTCCCTGCGTTGTAGCCGCGGCAAGAAATCCTATCTTGTCGTCGATTGCTTCAGCATTGTTCTCAAGTGCATCGCGTATGGCGAGGGCTGCCATTTCCGCATTCGTATATTGGCTCTTCTGCTCCTTATCGATGGCGTAATGCCGATAAAGAATCTGATTCTGCTCGAGAATACGGCGGCGCGATTTCGAGCCTTTGCCGTTTACTCGTCCAAGATAATCTTCCATTTCATCATTGCCTACTGGGAGACCGGGCAGGAATTTTCCCATGCTTGTAATATACACTTCGTTCATAGAGCACCTCACGGAGAAGGATTATAGTTTGAAAATGAATATGACCTAATCATCGCCGTTGTAGCTCCCCGCGCATAGTACTAACTATTTCTGGTACCTTGTTGAGGTTGAGATTGTGCTGCTTTTTGGTCGTTTGCAGTCATTTGAGGTTACTTGAGGTTACTTGAGGTTACTTGAGGTTACTTGAGGTTACTTGAGGTTACTTGCTTTTAGAGGTGCAACCCGCTGCCAGCGATCTAATCGGTCGTTTCCTCCGCTACGGGCGCATTTAACCCGCTGTCAGCGGACTAATTGGTCAATTCCTCCGCTACGGGCTCATTTAACCCGCTGGCAGCGGACTAATCGGCCAATTCCTCCGCTACGGATCCATTTAACCCGCTGTCAGCGGACTAATTGGTCAATTCCTCCGCTACGGATCCATTTAACCCGCTGTCAGCGGACTAATTGGTCAATTCCTCCGCTACGGGCTCATTTAACCCGCTGTCAGCGGTCTAATCAGTCGATCCCTCGGCTACGGGTCCATTTAACCCGCTGGCAGCGGTCTAATCGGCCAATCCCTCCGCTCCGGACCCATTTAACCCGCTGGTAGCGGACTAATTGGTCAATTCCCCGACTTCAGGCTCATTTAACCCGCTGGCAGCGGACTAATTGGTCAATCCCTCCGCTACGGGTCCATTTAACCCGCTGGCAGCGGTCTAATCGGCCAATTCCTCCGCTCCGGACCCATTTAACCCGCTGTCAGCGGTCTATTCGGTCATTTCCTCGGCTACGGGCTCATTTAACCCGCTGTCAGCGGACTAATTGGTCAATTCCTCCGCTCCGGGCTCATTTAACCCGCTGGCAGCGGTCTAATCGGTCGTTTCCTCGGCTACGGGTCCATTTAACCCGCTGGCAGCGGTCTAATCGGTCGTTTCCTCGGCTACGGGTCCATTTAACCCGCTGGCAGCGGTCTAATCGGCCAATTCCTCCGCTCCGGACCCATTTAACCCGCTGTCAGCGGTCTATTCGGTCATTTCCTCGGCTACGGGCTCATTTAACCCGCTGGCAGCGGACTATTCGAAAACTCAACCCTCGTCTACGTCACCAAACAACTGATTGTTCGAAAAAAGTTCGCTCCATCCGCGCTTCAAAGCTAATAGTATTTGAGCTTTCTCCTTATGCGATATCCCATAGCTAGTAAAATCAAATCGACTCCAGAGGGGGAAATTCAAAAAGATAGTTTGCCAATCCCCTTTGATTTCCGATTTAAAATCATTTTTCTCATATATGTCCTTCAAAATTAGGAATTGCTCAATAGGATTTTTGGCATCAAAAATCGTTCCTCGCTGAGTTAATCCCTCGTATCCCTGACCGTAAAATACATCCACTATTTTGATTTGCCCGATAATGTTGCTATTGAGCTCTTCCATTTCTTCAGCGGGTATCCATAATTCATTGTGATGACTGTTTCCAACCACTTGGTCTTCAAATTGATCAATGTAGGGGCTAGCAACATCAAACTCGGTTACAAATCCGACATATCCCGAAAATTTGTCTTTTGTATTCCATTCCCGCGCGATTTGATCTGCATAAGGTTTATTGAGTACAGGATAAAAAATGGGCTGCTCAGAAAGCCTTGGCGGGAACCCCTTCAAATTCAGATCTAAAATCAACTTCATCTCAAAAAGCCCAACGGGCCGATACAATGTTCTCATTTTTGTTCCTCCTCTCCACCTTCTCCAAGATAACAAGGGATGAATATGTTCAGTAGCTTATTCAAATCCACCCATTGCTCTTTCGACAAAAATACGATAAGTACGTGCTGATCGATTATAGAATGATAAAATCTTTTATTGCTTCCACGCTCCTTCAACAATTTGGACATATGCATGAAAATACTCATATCCAACCAATCGTCTTCAACATGAAAAATAAACTTATACACTTTTCCATTTGCTACTAAAGAAATAAACGCTTCATTTTTCTCAATATTCAGAACATCATAGATATTAGTTATATCTAGTTCATTCCCCACTATCCCAGCGATTCTCTCCACTATACGACTATAATCGCCATGGTCTTCAATGCATTCTCGATCCAAGTACCAGACATCATCGCTAGGATGCACCAAAGAATTTTCAACTGCTTGATACTCCGAACCCATTGACATTAGCAGAAAAATGTACGGATTTCGTTCGTATTCACGGCGTTCACGCTCTAAAATATTTTCGATTGGAGTGTTAATTTTTAAGGTTATTCCCGTTCTATGTAGCTGAATCAATTGATCTTCGATACTTACTTTTCGCTTTTTGTTAAACCAGTTCATAGCGAATCTCAATTGCCCACCTCCTGAACTTCCAATTTTACCCTAAAAATTCCCATGCATAAAGTAAAAAATAATCGCCATTTCCACATCTATGCTGCCTATTTGTGGTGAATTCCAATGTAATTAATTTGAAGGAAAAACCGCACACATTGTCGAACTATATAACATTATGATAACGACGAGAAGAGCACTGCTCATAACGGGATTGTTTATATTCATTCTAGTAAGTATACGTTTAATCTGGGCCGCTACTTTTATGGCACCTTCGCACCCGGAAATCGTTCAAGGACGATTAGATTTACGAGGATGGAATTTCGCTACTAGTCAGCCACTAGCTCTAAATGGACAATGGGAATTTCACCCCAGTGTATGGCTAGCTAATAACAATAAGGATACGGATACACTATCATCGGACAGCACTTATCTCTCGGTACCCGAGAATTGGGCCTCCTCGCTGTCCCCACACAAGGCATCAAACTACGGCTACGGCTCCTACCGTCTCCGTATTCAAATTGATCCAGACGAGAATCGGATCTATAGCCTTAGACTTAATTCAATCTCATCTGCATCTGAGCTGTTCATTAATGGGCGATTGCTCGCCCAATCCGGAATACCAGCAGACAGTGGAAATCAATATTCACCAAAGAACGTCCCTTATACAGCATCCTTCACTGTAAACTCAAACGAGATTGATCTAATTATTCAAGTAGCTAACTTCCTTAATCCCTCTTCGGGAGGCATTGACCGTTCGATTACTTTCGGCTCCCTTGCTGCAGTAAACAAAGAAACGAATTTCTCTATAGGTGCGCAATTGTCCGTGTGCCTTGTTCTATTTCTGCATGCCGTTTATGCCTTTGTTCTTTATATTTTCGGCGTGCGACAGAAAGCGTTGTTCTACTTCACCATGCTCAATCTATGTTCGATTATGAGTGTATTGATCGTAGACGATAAAATGTTACTTGCTTGGTTTCCCATCAACTACGAATGGGAAGTAAAAATCAATAACTGGTCATACCTCGGTACCGCTCTCTTCTTGCTTATATACGTCAAGCAGCTTTTGCTCCCACGTGCAAAAATACGTTTTGTACAGGTGTACGTCTGGTTGTGCCTAGTTTACTTTATTCTCATTCTATTCGCTCCAGCAAACTTACTATATGAATTAAATAACCTGAACATCTTTATGGTAAGCTTGCCCTTCCTGATTGCTCCTGTCATAGCTTGGCAAGCCGTTCGGAGGGGCGAGCCTGACGCCATCTTCATCTTCCTAGGCATGATTGGCTTTTTGAACAACATGCTGCTTAGCATTCCGAAAGAGATAGGCTGGTCCCATGCGGTATACTATCCAATGGACTTGGTTATCTCCTTCTTCGTATTCGCAACCTACTGGTTTAAAAGCTATTTGCGTAGCTCCGCCCAAACGGCTAAGCTTGCTGATCAACTGGTGAAAGCCGATAAGCTGAAGGATGACTTTCTTGTTAATACCTCTCATGAGCTAAGAAATCCATTACATGGCATCCTGACCATCGCTCAGACCATTATGGATAATGAGGATAAGGATCAACTAAGCAACAAAGAGAATATGAAGCTTCTGATTTCCGTGGGAAAACGTATGTCTTACCTACTGAATGACCTGCTTGATCTTACACGACTCAGAGAAAACCGTATCCGGCTACATATGACCCCTATATCTGTTCAGACTATCACGTCCGGTATTATTAGCATGACTCGTGTCCTAGCAGAGGGCAAGCCCCTCCAGCTAAATAATCAGATACCTGAGAAATTCCCACTTGTCATCGCAGACGAAAATCGTTTGATTCAAATTTTATTTAATTTGCTACATAACGCAATGAAATTTACGGATGAAGGCAGCATAACCGTCTCTGCTCATGAGAAAGATGGGTTCGCCTATATCCATGTATCTGATACGGGTATCGGAATGGACAAGGAGACAAGCCGAACAATCTTCCTTCCCTACGAGCAAGGACCATTCGAGCACTTTAATCCATCAGGTGGAATCGGTCTCGGACTCAGCATCTGTAAACAGCTAGTTGAGCTGCATGGAGGCACTATAAGTGTCTCATCAGCACCAGGAGAAGGCTCGACATTTATCTTTTCTTTACGCTTAGCCGATATTAGCGCTCCCGAATTGATGAAGACAGCAATGCTTGCACATCCGGAAACGGCAGCTGCTCAGGCCACAGCTTCAGTGGACATACCTGAACCTTATTATGTTGCCGATCGCCCTTCCATACTGGCCGTTGACGATGATCCTACCAATCTTAGCATCCTCGTCGGTGCTCTTTCTCTGGACCACTATGATATTGTTACTGCCATTAGTGGACAAGAAGCCCTATCCTTACTTAATTCAAGAGAGTGGGATCTAGTCATTACAGATGTGATGATGCCACGTATGTCGGGTTATGAGCTATGCCTTGCTATTCGTGAGCGATTTACCGCAGCGGAGCTTCCAGTCCTCCTGCTAACCGCGCGAGCACGAACCGAGGATCTAGAAGCAGGATTTCAAGCTGGTGCTAACGACTATGTTATGAAACCGGTAGAGCCTATGGAGTTAAAATCACGAGTCAAAGCGTTAACGGCTTTGAGGAAATCCGTCAGTGACAAAATGCGCATGGAAGCTGCATGGCTTCAAGCACAGATTAAGCCTCATTTTCTATTCAATACCCTTAATTCAGTTGCCTCACTCAGTGATTTCGACACTGCTCGGATGCGTAAACTGATCGAGGCATTCAGTCAATATTTACGGGCAAGCTTTGCCAACCGGAATTTAGAAAGGATTGTTCCCTTAGAGGTTGAGCTTGAGCTTGTGCGTTCCTATCTTTATATCGAGAAGGAACGTTTCGAAGAGAGGCTACAGGTTATCTGGGAAATAGACAAGTTTGACAGTCTAATGCTCCCTCCATTATCCATCCAGCCCCTTGTTGAGAATGCTGTTCGGCATGGTGTCCTGCGTCAGGTTTCGGGGGTTGAAGTTCAGATTCGTATTACGAATCATGTGCAATTCGCGATGATCTCAATCATTGACAATGGAGCAGGAATGAACACGGAAACGCTACAGCGAGTATTGGAACAGCCTAAAGATACCAAAGGCGGTATTGGCCTTCCCAATACACATCGCAGATTGAAGCAGCTATATGGTGAAGGATTGACCATCTCCAGTGAGCTCTATAAAGGAACGACGGTTACTTTTATCGTCCCCTTAAGCCATAAGTAATCCTACCAGAAAGCCTGCAGTCTCCCCTTTGTAGGGAAGATCTGCAGGCTTTCTGGTATCTTAACGTTCGTATGAATAAACATCATAGCTTAGCATTTTGTCAGGATCGAATGTACCATTCGCTTACATGCTAATAATACCTAAGTCTAATGCTTGCACTACGAATGATTGGGCCATGTAAGACTCCTAAGTAAAATCAATTCACTTACTTTAGTTGAGAAACAATAAAAAGTATAGTATAATAATTCTAATATAGGAGGCGATTTAGTATGACAAATCCAGCCAAAACAATAGAAATTGGAATCAGTACATTCTTAGGAACGACACCAGACCCGGTGACTGGAGTCACTATGGACCATGCCGAACGCCTGCGCAATGGAGTTGAGGAGATTGTCCTCGCCGATCAAGTAGGCCTGGATGTCTATGGAATCGGTGAGCATCATCGAGCGGATTACGCAAGCACTTCACCCGCTATCATACTAGCTGCTGCGGCTTCTTTAACGAAACGGATTAGGCTCACAAGCGCTGTAACCGTGCTATCCTCGGACGATCCAGTTCGCGTGTATCAAAACTTCTCCACTCTTGATGGCATCTCTAATGGTCGGGCAGAAATTATGGCAGGTCGGGGCTCGTTCATTGAATCTTTTCCCCTGTTCGGACAAAGCCTAAATGATTATGACGAATTGTTCGAGGAAAATCTAGAGCTGCTACTTGCAATCAGAGCCTCGGAGAAAGTAACCTGGCGCGGTGGACACCGTCCAGCTATTAATAACCTCGGGGTATACCCTCGATCTGTTCAGAGTCCGTTACCCGTGTGGATCGCAAGCGGCGGGAATCCAGAATCGGCTGCACGTGCAGGAACGCTGGGCCTTCCCATCGTATTCGCAATTATCGGAGGTATGCCCGAAAGATTCGCTCCATTAGTTGAGATATACAAAGAAGCTGCTACACGTGCCGGACATGATCTTAACACCCTGTCGATTGCCATACATTCGCATGGCTTCGTCGGTGAAACAACGCAACAGGCTGCCGATTTCTTGTATCCTTCGACACAAGCCCAAATGAACGTCATCGGGCGTGAGCGAGGATGGCCACCTTATACGCGCGAAACCTTCGATGCTGCGCGCAGCCTGCGAGGTGCCCTCTATGTCGGCGAGCCCGAATATGTCGCAGAGAAAATCATTCTCTTGCACAAAAATCTAGGAATCAACCGCTTCTTCCTGCATGTCGATATCAGCACCATACCGCATCGCGAGATGTTACGGACCATTGAACTGTTCGGCACCAAGGTTGCCCCCCTTGTACGTAAAGAGCTTGACCGATAATCAACCAAGGTGGAGCCTGCTAAATTTATGATTTATGAATCATCGTCCGCAAATAGTTCCTTAAGAACCGTATCTCTATTTTCGAGAAAACGTCTTGTGATGATGTAATGTAGCGTATCCTCGTACTTTATTTCTCCAACTGGATAGTCATCAAAGCTTAATATTTGGGCATTGGGATATCCAAGTAGTATAGGGGAATGCGTGGCAATGATAAATTGAGCATCATTCTCTAAGTCTTTGATAATACGTAATAATGCCAATTGACGAGCAGGAGAAAGTGCCGCCTCCGGCTCGTCAAGTAAATAGATCGCCTTTTTCCCAAAACGATGGTTAAAGAGCGACAGAAAAGCTTCACCGTGCGATTGCTCATGCAGAGAGCGACCTCCATAGTATGGTAAGCTCTCTGGCATGGTATCCAAATGGGATGCAAAATGATAGAAGGTTTCTGCCCTCAGAAAAAAACCGTTTGTTATCTTTGGCATCCATGACAATCGAATATGATCACCCAAGACAGATTGGGATGCATCCACCTCATAGACGTTATTTTTACCTCCACCTGCCGTGTTAAAACCACATTGATGAGCAATTGCTTCAAGGATGGTTGATTTACCTGAACCATTTTCTCCTACAAAGAATGTCACATTTGTTTTGAACTCAATAGCTTCTAAGTTCTGTATCGCAAGAACCGAGAATGGGTATACATTAGGGTTAATATTAGATTTCCTCAAAATTTCAAGACCGCGCAAGAACAAGATATCATCTCCTGCCTTTTTCAATTCATATCTTCAAATCCTTATCACCTTATGAGTTTCTATTCTCTTGGTCGATGGCTTGTACTTAAAGTATTCCATTAAAGATAGGTTTACTAATGCAAGTGCCCTCTCCTCAATAACCGAGTATGTATTTGAACCCAAATCGCAATTTAATCTTACTCCGTCAAAATAAATGATCTCAAGAGGCGTGTGTCCATGTATGATTGGCTTTCCATTTGTCAGTTCAAGTAAACTCTCACGAGTGTAGCTGTAGAATTCATTTTCAGACATCCAAAGCATATCATCTTGGTGTTGCTCAGTGATAGATGACCTCTTCAACTAACCAGTAGTTTAGTTGACTAAGCAATGGAAGAATATGCTACAATTAGGGTGTTATAAACCAAATTAACTTTTGAATGGATTGAATAAAATGATAGCATCCGCAAAGGTTAAAAACGGTAAATCTATTCATACAGCAATTGATATGGGCGGTTTCCTGTACATAGCTTGCCATGTAGATCTTACAACAATGAAAACAGAAAGAGTTTATGGAGAAGTTACTTGTAAAAAGTGTTTAGGGTTAAAAAATGCAGTCTCTCCTAGTTATTTATTTTCCGAGGGCATTCATGCTCTAATGCACCCATTTTGCAGGACAAATAATGACCATGACGGCTTTGGTGCTGGATGGCATGATGGTAGGGAAAACCTCAATAAGTATCTGCCAAATGGATTAAGTGATGATTTTATCAAAGGTTACAATGAAGGATACTATGAAGGTCAACAAAATTACTCATACCATTATAAAAACGGGGATGTTAAGGACAAGCCATTGGCGAAGGTTCCCTTAAAAAACTTTGGTGTTAAACAACAAGCAACACAACCTAAGAAAACCGATTCTGCTAATGTTAAAAATAATTCAACTAGTACATTAGGCAAGCTTATCCGTCTGATTTTTTTTAGAAAGTAAAATAAATATTTAAATAACGGATAACGATAGCTGAATATTATCTCAGAGCAGGTTGCCTGAGCAGCTTGCTCATTTTATTGAACTACATGGCAGGATAGTTTAATTTACTAAAAGTATTTTAAGAAATCCAATTAATCCCAAACCACCTTTTTACACTATTTCAGGCAAAAAGCCATTCTCAGATGAATACGAAGAATTAGTTCCATATTCCTTGACTAATACTTTTCATTCAACCCCCTTAGGAATTGGCTTCGATTATTTAGCAAGGTCTATAATCGCTAAAATCATTAAAAATAAGAAAGACAAAGAGCTTGCATATAGTATGCATAATTGCTAAAAAAGGATTGATATATTTAGAAAGAATGACCGATAAAAAACTTTTAAGACACTTGTAAATAAACACAAAAAAGGCAAAAAAAGAATGCGAACGGTTTATAAACAACAAAAAAGTAGATTTTGACGAATTGATAAACTTTTCAGGTTATGTGGCTTCGCTCGAAACTGTTGCAAGGTCTGGTTTGCCCCCTATGGATATTGAGAAAAGTCTAATAGACGATACTGACATTAAGATTATAAATGACTTGAAATTATTATGTGAAGTGTTTCAATCTAAATTTATTAATGCGGGTATTGTCAAAGAAAATAGTAATGTTGTATTTAACCCCAGGTTTGGCATTGTCTCAATGTTTTGTGGTGGAGCTGACGCAGATATATTTATTGACGATACGCTATACGATTTTAAATGTACAAAAAGTAGGGGTTACTGATGGCTTGAATGTTCTCAAATTGTTAGTTATTATTTGCTGAACATCATTGACATAGAATGTGGGGGAATTGGGATAGGTGACGACTACAATATAGACAAGATTTCATTTTACAGAAGCAGATTTGGAGAAATTGAAATTATCGATGTTGGATTATTAGATGATACGAAAGTTGAACAAGCTATCGTGAAATTAGGAAAACTATGGAATTTAAATTTAATTGTTTAATTGATATGTATTGGGACACGATTAGCAAGCGATACATCTTCGCTTTGAAATTATTAAGCTAACGGGTACGATACATGAACGGCTGCTGCGGAGCAGCCGTTATTACGTTAACGGGGAGCATTCTCCATAGAGGTAGGATAATGGAACAGCTTAACGAATTTTTGTGATGACAATAAATATTTGGGGGATGCTTGATGAATAAACAAAATGCCTTATTTCAGGATTTAAAGCAGATACGGGATTCTTGGATTAATGTGGACTACCTTGGTCCGAATACGGTTATTCCTGAATGGTCTGATTTAAAAAGTGAATATCGGTTATTAAATAACCTTCTTAGTACAGATGAAGGAATTGAAGCATTTAAAAAAGTTATACAGGATAAGATTGATGGAGTCTTACATTCTGTATTAGTAATGATTGACGGTGGTACAGAACTTGCCGAGAAATTCACTATTGACCTTGTTGTAGAAGATACTGGGGAATCCCTGAAGGAAGGGATTGCTTTACATGAAGAGTTTACAGGATATTTGCTTGATGCCGAGGAAAGTTAAATTAATTAGCTAACGGTGAACGATGGTTGAATTAGTTAACCGCGAGCTATCAATTATTTGATGGCTCTCGCCATTATCATGATGGCTCTACTTTATTAACATGATGGATCTAACTCATTAACTAGTTGGCTCTATGGCACCGAAATATTCACATGTTGAATTATCACCGATAGGTTAGCATTTGAAGGGATTCTTGTAAGAAAGAATATTGTAGGCCCACTAGAACAGGACAATGGACAACTGCACTATAAGCCATTTGAACATTAAAGCGGATGCCTAGCGTTTTTCTCAACATGTGTAACTGATGAATGATCCTGTCGTTAATCGAAATAGGAGTATGGCTTCGATATACCTCTTCACAAAGCGTTATTAACATAAATTTTCCATACGGCAAACCCAATTGCACCTATTTCCCAGTTGGACTTCCGAGTGAGGATACTATGGAGAGTCAAGGAAATGATCCTCCCCCTATCTATATCCTCTCATCCCCTTAAAACCTCTACTTTGTAAAAAGATAATAATTACTGTCCCCACCTCCAATCCCCCAAATCCCTAATCCCACACCGCCTCTCCCCTGATTTCAAGATAATAATTGTTGTCTGCCCATGTGAGGTTTAGCGGATGAAAAACTGGAAGAGAACTGGTTCAATTGTGAACGAAAAGAGATAATAATTGGTGTCCTTTAGAGCAGGGGGAAGAGATGAGGAAACCATTGGGGAGAGGTATAGAACCGAGTAAATAGCTGAAGAAACATTGGAGAAAGGCATTGGATTGAGAAGAAATCGAATGCAATTCCGCCTCTCTCTTCTCCCGCTTCCACTCCCGCCTTTCATCCATCTCATCAACAATTCGAGGAAGAGCATCGAGATCATGTTGGATTCAAAGATCGAGAAAAACGATTGGGAATATAGCTGAGGAAATACCAGAGGAAAACCCGAAAAAGCTTTGATACTACAGGGATTACGGTGATTATGATTGGAGTGAAGATCGAGGAAAACCAGGCTTGAAATGACGGATTTAGAGCGGGAAAAGAAGCGACTGGAATGCCTTAGAGTGAGCAATCGAGTAAACGTTTGAAGTTAAAATGATGGAGGTTTTGGTGGGAGAATAGATTCGGAAAATGGCTTGATTGGGAATGGATTTTGATTGGAGGAAAAAAATTGAGAAATGGCTGGAGAAGGTCTAAAAGAGTAGAGAAAAGACTGGAGGTTGGTTGGAGGTAATGCCGACCAGTTTCCAGTCTTTAGTGATTTGAGGACAGTTTTTTCGGGTGAAGACAGTTATTTAGGTTGGTGGACAGGAATTATTGTTTTTGTAAAATTCCGCTGCCGCTGAGCCTCGAACAGGAGTAAGGTTGAAGCCATTGCGACGTTGAGAGATTCTGCGCGGCCGGTCATAGGTATAATTACATTCGCATGTACTAATTCGGATACTTGCTCGGATACGCCGCTGCCTTCATTGCCGAATACAAGCCAAACATTGCGACAACGGAAATCATAATCGTAGCATGATTGTGCGGCTTGTAGGCTAGTCCCTACCAATGAAACACCCTGTGCAGCAGCTTCGGGCAGTAACTCACTTAAATCTGCTTCCAGTACAGGAACGTGGAAAATAGCCCCCATCGTCGCTCGAATTGTTTTCGGATTATATAGATCCACTGTTCCCTTGCCGAGTACGACCGCGGTTGCACCGCTTGCAGCGGCACTCCTGACTATCGTGCCTACATTCCCAGGATCCTGGACAGCGTCGAGCACAGCAACTAAACCACCTTCGGTGCCGAACAGTAGCTCCGCGCTTGGCGGACGCTTAAGAGCAACGGCAAAGATTGGCTGGGGAGTTCCCGTCTCACTGCACTTCATAATGATATCAGGAGAGACCGGTATCCATGCAGGTCCATCCTTATGCTCATGCTCCAAATATTGAGCAAAAGTATCCAGAACGCCGGAGCCTTCATCGAATGCAACAACCTCAAGCGGCCATTGTGCATCCAATGCTTCTTTTACAAGATGTATGCCCTCCAGCAAAAATTTACCTTCACGTTCCCGGTATTTACGCTCCAACAGCTTGGCCCACTCTTTTACCCTTGGATTTGCTGCTGAGCTTATATAGCCTTCAAGGTTCCGCATTAGCTTGCTCCAATTTCGTTAATTGATCGTTCTTGCCGACAATGACCAGAATATCGTCCTTCACCATAGATTCATCAGCCCGAGGTGTAATATTCATCTCACCGTTTCTTTTCACTGCGAGCACGTTGCAATTGTATTTCTGGCGAATGTCCAGTTGCTTAAGACTTTTGCCAATCATCGAGGAAGGAATCTTCATTTCGACGATACTATAATCAACCGAAAGCTCAATATGCTCAAGGATGTTCGGAGAAATAAGATGATGGGCAACACGTAAACCCATATCCCGCTCCGGAAATACGACCTTGTCAGCTCCGATTTTGTTCAGCACCTTACCGTGTAGATCATTCTGTGCCTTTACAATAATATAGGGAACGCCAAGATCCTTCAGGATCAATGTCGTCAATATGCTGGATTGAATATCTTGTCCAATTGCAACGACTACTACATCAAAATTACGAATTCCTAGCGCATTCATTGCCTCTTCATCTGTTGAATCTGCAACAACAGCATGTGTCACGGAATGTGCGACGTCCTGCACGCGCTGAGCGTTATCATCTACTGCTAGCACTTCATATCCCAGTTCGGCTAAATACTTGGCAACACTTGTACCGAACCGACCTAATCCAATAATAGCGAATTGCTTCTTAGCATAAGGCTTTTTGGCCAACTTGATGTACCTCCTCCCGATCATTTCCACAATGGACTCATTATATCACATTCATCATCCGGCATAACCGTTGGCCCAGTAGGGAATTCTACACTGGAAGTTCCCCTTAAGGAGGCCTATACGTGGAATTAGACTTACGACAAGCGATTAACCAAAGGGTACAAGGCAAGAGCACAGACGAGCTTACTGAAATTGTTGAAAGCTCCATTGGTAACGAAGAAATGGCCCTGCCTGGCTTAGGTGTTTTGTTCGAATTAATTTGGAAAGATAGCACAGCTGCAGCTCGCAAAAAAATGGTCGAGACGCTTCACAAACAACTGAGCGTACATTAGGCTTAGAAAAAATCATGCGTGGCATGAACCAGCTTTCCCTCTACAGCAGTATATTGGACGAGTGGATTATTCCGAATTTTGCGAACGACAATAACATCAGCACGTTTACCTAATTCAATTGAGCCAATCGAATCCGCACGTCCTAGCACTTTAGCGGGATTAAGTGATGCCATTGCAACGGCTCTTGTAAGCGGCACTCCTTCTGTTTCCAATTTGAAAATAGAATGAAGCAAAGAGGCTGGATGGTAATCCGAGCAAAGAGTGTCAGCTACCCCGGATTGTATGGCTTCAATCGCGTTTAGATTTCCATCATGGGACCCCCCGCGAACGATGTTGGGGGCTCCAACACAGACACTCATTCCCTGATTATCCGCATAGGCTGCAGTCTCAAGGCTAAGCGGAAACTCGGATACAGTGGCACCGAAACCGAGAGATCGGTCAACGGAAGCAGCGCTATCGTCGTCGTGAGAAGCGACGGCGATGCCTAGCTTGCGGGCATCCGCTGTTAATGATTTCAGCTTATTCCAATCCACCAGACTTCTACGCTCCTCCAACTCCTTAACGATGGCGGCTACCTCATTTAGATCGACCCCTTGATTTTTCATCACATAACGCTGGAACGCGCCAGGTCGATGATATTGTCCTTGGCCAGGAGCGTGATCCATTAATGACAAGTAATCGATCAGACCATCTGAAATTAGCCTTTGCGCCAAATCAAAGCCAGTTAAATGCGAAACCTCATATCTAAGATGTACGCCATGGCGAATCATCGCCCTTTCCTGCCTCATCGTAGCAATTAAATTGACTACCTCTCCCACCAGATGCTCCCCGCGAACACTTAGCCCTACACCAAGAGATAAAGAATGAAGCATCGTAGTAATCCCATGCCCCGCCAGCTTTCTTTCAAACTGTAGAAATGCCATATCCATTGGAAAAAGAGTATTTGGACGCGGCTCTATTTCCTTCTCAATAGCATCACAATGAATATCAATTAAACCGGGCAGCACCCAGGCTCCTTCGGCATCAATGACTTGATCTGCACTGTGTGACTCCGATGTTTCGTCCGGGTTTTCTGAGCCAGTATCAATCGCGATAATTACCCCATTCTCAATCGTCAAATCCCCTTCGTACACCCCATCAGGTTTGACGATATGGCCGCCCTTTATCTTTAGTCGGTTACTCACGAGCAATCCTCCTTTACATCCGTTCAAGTTTCCTACCATTTTACAATTCCTTTGCGCTTCACACAATAAATCAAATAAAAAACCGCTAATCCCTGAAGGACGCGGTCGTTTTACCTTTATGGAGCGACTTCGAGGAATTGCAAGTCAGGCATCCGATCCATTGCCGTTCTCATAGCATATTCATTTTCGAATAGTGCCACATCGACATTGTTTTTGTCTTTCACTAAAATCGAATTAATACGGAACTTACTAGGGTCTACCTTGTCACCAACAATCCAGCGGGCAAATTGGAACTGCGTGCGGAACAATTGAATGTCAACGCCGTATTCATTTTTCATCCGATACTCGAATACTTCGAATTGAAGCTGTCCGACAACGCCAAGATACGTATCCTCGAAAGCACCCACCGAGCGGAATACTTGAACCATACCTTCTTCCGTCAGCTGGTCTAGCCCCTTCAAGTATTGCTTCTGTTTTAACGCATTTTTAATAGATACTTTGGAGAAAATTTCTGGTGAAAATGTCGGAAGCTCATCAAACACAATGTCGCGGCTTTCGCTAAGACTGTCTCCAATTCGGAATATCCCCGGATCGAAAAGACCAATAATATCGCCTGGGTAAGCTATTTCGACGATATCGCGGTCTTGCGCAAGAAATTGCTGTGGTTGGGAAAGCTTGATTTCTTTGCCTACACGCACATGTCGAACACTCATACCACGTTGAAACTTACCGGAGCATATGCGTAGAAAAGCGATGCGATCGCGGTGAGCTGGGTTCATATTCGCTTGAATCTTGAAAATATAACCCGAAAACTTCTCTTCCTCCGGTTCAACCATACCCTCAGTGCTTTTACGCTCTGTTGGCTGCGGTGCAAGCTCCAAGAAGTTCTCAAGGAAGGTTTGTACTCCAAAGTTGTTAACTGCACTTCCGAAAAATACGGGAGTCAGCTGCCCTGTGCGTACCTTCTCATAATCGAACGAATCTCCAGCAACGTCAAGCAGCTCTAGATCCTGCGCCAATTGATCTGCAAGGAAGTCGCCTGCCATCTCGCGAATAATCGGATCGTTATAATCCTCCGTTTTGCGAACCTCAATACTTGTGTGGTCTTTACCCTGGAACAGCTCCACCTGATTTTTCATCCGGTCATATACGCCGCACAGCTCACGACCCATGCCAATCGGCCAGTTCATCGGTACGGATCTAATACCGAGCACACGCTCGATTTCTTCCAATAGCTCGAAGGGATTCTGACCTTCACGATCCAGCTTATTAATGAACGTAAAGATCGGGATTCCTCTTTTACTACATACCTGGAACAGCTTAATCGTTTGTGCCTCTACGCCCTTAGCAACGTCGATAAGCATTACAGCGCTATCCGCCGCGGTCAAAGTACGATAAGTATCCTCAGAGAAATCTTGGTGACCTGGGGTATCCAAAATATTAACTTGCTTGCCTTCGTACTGGAATTGCATAACGGAGGAGGTAACCGATATTCCCCGTTGCTTTTCAATTTCCATCCAGTCACTGGTTGCATGGCGTGCTGCTTTACGCGCTTTAACGGAGCCAGCAATATGAATCGCACCTCCGTAAAGAAGGAGCTTCTCCGTAAGCGTTGTTTTCCCCGCATCGGGGTGAGAAATTATAGCGAAAGTACGGCGTTTGGAAACCTCTTGCCGCAATTCTTCTGACGTCTTTTGGCTCATCGATTGATATTCCCTTCACGATAAAATAACAGCCTTCATTATACCATAAAACGACTTCGTCATCCTTTGAACTGAGCAAAAGGGATAATGGCCTCAGGGGTGAATATATAAATACTGCAGTTTTCCTGCATGAGAATGCATGGAATTACAGCTACTCTCACTAAAAGGAGCTATCCCTAGCCGTTTTCACAGCTTTAAGATAGCCCCCTCGGGATATTCACAATAGTACACCATCACATTACAACAAACTATATTATGCGCTCATCGTCGGAACGGCTTCGTTCTCGGGCTCTTTTTTCGATAACACTTCTTTCTTCAGGAACCAGCAGATCACGAAAGCAATAATTACAAACACTAGCGATATCGTATAGATGCTCTGGAACGATTCTGAAAAAGCGGTTTGCACCTTATTCAGTAGCTCTGGAGCGATCCCCGCTGGGATGCCGTCTGTTGCAATATGCTCAGCAGTGCCCTCAGGAAGCTGATCCTTCAAGCTAAGTACTCCGCTACTTATATTCCTAGACAGGAGGCTCCCAAATATACTCAGGCCAATCGTAGCACCTAAAGCTTGGAACAGCTGCACCGTGGACAATGCTATACCGCTATGTTCCTTCTTCACGGATTCCTGCACAATTAAATTGTCTCCACCGAATAGAGCGCCTAACCCCAAGCCCAGAATGAAAAAGCTAACAATAATATACATCATTGTCGTCTCCACATTAAGCTGTGTCAGCAGATAAAATCCGACGATTGGTAGGATGAATGATACGATAAACAGGCTTCGATAAGCTACTCTCGTAATCAAGAACCCATTCAAAATACTTGATGGAACTGCACCAGCCATAAACGCGAGCATTAAATACCCTGAAACCGTAGGTGTTAAGCCCATAACATTTTGAGCGAAAAAGGGAAATAACGCTACGCCACCCATAATCCCAAGCATCAAAGTAAATACGAGCAGAGACAGCACGACTACATTGCGGTTTCTGAATAGATGAAGCGGAATGATAGGCTCCTTAGCTTTTGATTCAATTCGGATGAGTATTATAAATAATAAAGCAGCAATAACCAGGAGCCCAATGATTAATGGGGATGACCAGCTTAAGCCTTGATTATCAATAAGAACCGGAGCCATGAGTAAAGATAGCAAACCCAATACAAGAGTGAAGGCTCCTGCCCAATCAATAGATCGTTTTTCTTCCCCTCTGCTTTCCCGCATACCCTTGGCTAGTACTGCTGCAGCAACTAAACCTACAGGAATATTAATGAGGAACACCCAATGCCAGTTGACGTGACCAACTAAATATCCGCCGACTGTAGGGCCCAAGAGCTGAGGTAGTATCATTAACGGTCCGAACAAGCTTTGAATCTTTGCCCGTTGCTCCAAAGGGTAAGTATCTCCGATAATAACTAGGGCGAGAGGCATTAATCCCCCAGCTCCGATGCCTTGAATTCCCCTACCGATGAGCAACCATGTCATTGAAGGAGCTAACCCGCTGACTATAGAACCCGTGATGAACAAAGCCATACAGCTTAAATACACACGCTTGCGCCCATAGAGGTCTGCTAGCTTCCCAATAATCGGCATAAACATCGTTACCGCCAGCATGTAAATTCCTGCAACCCAACCATAAAGAGATAACCCGTGAAGCTCGCGAATAATCGTTGGCATTGCTGTGGATACGACCGTCTCGTCAAGCTCGGCGAAAATTAGACCGATCAATAGTCCGGTTAGCACAAGTGTTTTGTTATTTCCTCTTTCCGTCATCCTTACACCGTCCCATTTTCCTTTGTCACAATTTTATTTGCTCCCTAACAATCGCGCTCTTATGGATTTGCAGAGTACCCCTGTATTCCACTCGATCAATATCGCAGCCCGCACCGACCTTCACACGATTGCCCCGAACTACATTAGCGACTGTATGCTCTATATCAATCGAATCACCTTCAATCAGCTCCGTATTTAATACAGTAGCATGCTTAGAGCGAATTAAATTGGAGAATATCGCTGACCTGCTTCGCTTAATTTTGAGGGTGCCTCCACCCAATTCTTTGGCATTACACGGTCCATACATAGTGATTTCCAATATTTCGGCACTTAGCAGTCCTCCAACTGTGAAGGCACCCGACCCTCTATAAGAGCCCACTTCACAATCGCCCTTAACATCAATATTTCCGGTAAACTTTACTTCCTCCAACCTTGCTCCTGCTAAAATGCTTATCTCTCCACGCCCGCCAATTTTTGTTGCATCAAGATTGCCCTTAACCTCGCACTCTCCTGTGAGTCTTAGACCCCCTACCTTCAAGTCCCCGTTTATATCCAGTTCACCTGTACAATGCAATTTCAAACAGTCAACATCGCTTGAGAGTACAGACTCCCCTACAATTCTCACATGACGAAATTGTCCACCGTTCGAACTGGTTTCACCTATCATCCTCAAGTCACGTCTAATTTCCTCAGCCACCGGTCCTCACCTCCGCTAATACCTTTGCACCTTGATGTACCTTAAGCTCTGAACGATACTCAACCTTGCCAATCGTACAGCCCTTACCGATAACAATTCGATTTCCCCTTACGATATCTGCTTTCGTATACTCCAAATCAATATCATCGCCTTCAATCGTGGTCACATGAAGCTCCGTGGTGAACTGAGGAAGCATCCAGCGCCAAAGGCTGCTCCATACACTCTTGGGTGCCCTCCGGACTTGAATAAATTCGACACCGATTTCATGTGCCTTTCCTTTTCCAAGTAGCTTTATGTTCATCCTACCTGCGTTAAGCAAGCCCTTCACATCGAAAGAGCCTTCCATCTCGAGTCTCTCGACTTCACAATCCCCTTCTACATTCAACATGCCGTTAAGCTTAAGCTGTTCTCCCCTTAAAGACCCCTTCACTTTCATATGTCCATCAACGGTGGATTTCCCTGCCGACAGCTGACCTTCAATTTTTATTATTCCATCGACATCTAGCTCTTCTGTAAGCAGGTCCCCTCTAATCTTAGCTATCCCGTTAGTGTTAAAAATCATTGAGCTGATGCTACCTTCAATTTTACCGATACCATCAATTTTTACAGCTCCGTAAGCTCCGCCACCCGCCGAGCTTACTCCATTAATACTCAAATCTTGCTTAGCTATAGCTTCCATTCTCTTTCCCTCCCTAAACTAATTTCCCTTTTAGCTGCTCAATACACTCCGTTATCGAAATACGTGCGATTTGCTTGACTCCACTTTCATAATAAATCTCGGCAGGCACTGACAGGAGTGCGAAGGAGGACACGCCCATTTTACGAATAAATACGAGATCGCAGGGCTTACCTTCAAATTTCGGAAAATGATCCCGCATCGTCTGAAGAAGCTGGTCCCCCTCCTCCATCCCCATCTCTCCGGCTTGTAGTAGCTTATCTATCACATAAAAGTAAAGAATCCGCTCAAAGTTATATACAATCGTGTCCGGATCCTGCTCCGCGAATCGTTGAAAAATAACCTTCGAAACAATGTTTCGTTCGTACAGCTCGCTTTTACGCATTTCATAATCTGGCAGTAACGGTGACAGTTTGCCTGCTAGCTCATCAAGTGATAAATCTTCCTTCAAATTCATTATTTTATCGATGCGCGCCAGCATTAAGTCTTTTGGAAAAAAGGTTTCCTGGCCCGTAAAAGTAGACTTTCTTATAAACCATTCCTCAGGTATGAGCTGCTTTCGCTTCCAGCGGTAAAGCTGACCGTAAGAAATACCTTTCTCGTCCAATAGCTCCTTCTTGGATATCAATTCCCGATCCATAAGCATCCCTCCACAGATAATGTAACATAACACTGTTACGTTGTAAATGATGAATAATATAAGAAAATAGTGGGCTTGTTTCATCGGTTGATAAGTTTTGTGTAACAAACCTGGAAAGAAGCACGTTTGGTGGGGGCGGTGTACGATTTTTTCGAGCTACGAGTCTTGGCTGAGGTACTTTTGGAGGGTGTTGTACGATTTTTTCGAGTTACGAGGCTTGGCTAAGTCATGTTTGGAGGCTGTTGTACGATTTTTTCGTACTACGGGGCTTGGCTGAGTCACTTTTCGTAGGCGTTGCACGATTTTTTCGAGCTACGAGGCTTGGCCGAGGCATGTTTGGAGGCTGTTGTACGATTTTTTCGTACTACGAGGCTCGACTGAGTCACTTTAGGTGGCTGTTGTACGATTTTTTCGTACTACGAGGCTTGGCCGAGGCACTTTTGGTTACTGTTGTACGATTTTTTCGAACTACGAGGCTTGGCCGAGGCGCTTTCGGAGGGTGTTGTACGATTTTTTCGAGCTACGAGGTTTGGCCGAGGCATGTTTGGAGGCTGTTGTACGATTTTTTCGAGCTAAGAGGCTTGACCGAGGCACTTTGTAAGGGTATTGTACGATTTTTCGCGGTAAAGGCACATAACTAAGGGGACCACACCTCAACGGCATGGTCCCCTTATGGTCTTGCTCAGCAAATGCTATTAAATCTAATCCCCCATAAGGAAGGCTCTTGCTGGTGCAGCGTCAATGCCGGTCATCTTTAGAGGTGCGATAACTAGCGTGTAGTTGCCCGCTGCTACATCCTTCAAGCGTAGTCCTTCGACAATGATGACATCATTGCGCATGAGGGTACGATGAGTTGGATATTCTGCTTGAGCACGCTCAATGCCGAGCGCATCCGTAGCGACTAGACCGACTCCGATATCCGCTAAGTATTGTGCTCCATCTTCTCTTAGGAACACAAACTCAAGCATAAATTCTTCAGTAAAAGAACTCGAAGTCTTAAAGAGCAATCTTTCCCCACGTTGAATAGCGAAAGGAACAAGATCTTCTTTTGTAATAAAACCCGTAAGATGAGTGAGATCAAGCACTCTAGCTGGACCGACCAAACGATCAAGCGAAATGGTTTCAATCGTTTCCCCACCTGCAAGCATATGGAGCGGCGCATCAACATGTGTGCCGGTATGAGTATTCATCGTAAGCAAGCTCTCGTGAGGCTTACCCTGATCATGATTCTGCACGTTAGTAATATGAGGTTTCTTAGCCTCATAACTTTTCCATACTTGCATGCTTTCCTCGATCGTCATACTGATGTCGTATATTTTGGGCATGTTACAACCTCCGAAAGCGTTATTTGCTTGTGTTAGACAACCAAATAACGTTGTCCTCATCTTGTCCATTCACGGGCCACCAGTGGAAGCCATCATTCTCAAGAAGCTGCTGCGTTTTCTCCGGTCCCCATGAACCAGCAGGATATTGCTGCAGATCGCTAGCGTCTTCTCTCCATGATGCAGCAATTGGATCAATTAGCTTCCAAGCGACAGCAAGCTCGTCCCAGCGGGTGAAATACGTATGGTCTCCACGAGCAGCGTCAAAAATAAGCCGTTCGTAAGCTTCTGGCGTATTTAGTCCCACTTGGCAGCTTTGGCAGAATTCCATAGCTACCGGTTGAACAGTCATGTCATTGCCTGGCTTCTTGGCGTTGAACTTAATATAGATGCCTTCCATCGGATTTACGCGAATGACTAACAGGTTCGGCTGTAATTCCTGACGTTTGGCGAACAGTACATTATTCGGAACATTCTTGAATTCAATAACAATCTCTGTCGATTTAACAGGCAAACGTTTGCCTGTACGCACATAGAAGGGAACACCCGCCCAGCGGAAGTTATCTACAAAGAGGCGCGCAGAGAAAAATGTTTCCGTTGTAGATGCAGGATCAACTGAATCTTCCTCACGATAACCTTTAAGCTCCTTACCCTTCGATGCTCCAGAAGAGTATTGACCTCTTACAATGTTATTGCGAATCTCATCGCTTGAGACAAGCTTGCGAACGGAACGAAGCACTTTAACCTTCTCGTCGCGAATATCCTCCGCGTCCAATCGGCTTGGTGGCTCCATTGCAATCATAGTCAGCATTTGCAGCATATGATTCTGTACCATATCACGCAACGCGCCAGACTTATTGTAATAAGCACCACGTTCTTCAACACCAACTGTTTCCGCTAGTGTAATCTGAATGTTGGCAATGTGCTGATTGTTCCACAATGGCTCAAAGAAAGCATTCGATAGACGAATGACCTCAATGTTCTGAACCATTTCCTTGCCCAAGTAATGGTCAATACGGAATACTTCTTCCTCACGGAATACTTGACGAATTTCTTCGTTCAAGAGCTCAGCGGAAGGGTAGTCGTACCCGAAAGGCTTCTCAATGACAAGGCGATGCCAGCCAGTGCTCTCCAGCATTCCTCCTGCGCGGAGGTTGCGAGATACGCTGCCGAACAGCTCCGGGGCAAGCGCTAAATAGAACAAGCGGTTACCTGGAATGTTGTAGCTGGCTTCAAGCTCTTCTGTATGGGCCTTCAGCTGTTGGAAGGCTTCCACGTTTCCAGTATCGAGCGATTGATATGTAAAATGCTCGACAAAAGCATTCCAAGCTTCTACTTCGCTTGGTTTATAACGACAAAATTCTTTTATGGACTCATGAACGTCATCGCGGAACTGATCATTGGTACGAGGACGACGAGCCAAACCAACAATGGCAAATCGTTCTCCCAGCTTTCCTTCGCGATATAGACTGTAAAGAGCCGGAAATAATTTACGGCGGGCCAAATCACCCGTTGCTCCGAAAATGAAATAGACCGCTTCATGAGCGGAAATAGATTCGTGTTTGTTATCCGTCATAGTCCTCAGCTTTCTTGTACGCGGGAATGGGATGAGCTGATTTTCATCAAATCTCATGAATTGTAGTGTAGCACAATTTATGGGACAATACCATGCTTTTAACTGTCTTTTACCAACCTAGGTATTCGCCCTTACCTGTATGTGTACCGTTGAATAAAATGCTTCAAATTATTTCACCCAGGAGGCAGCTGCGGAATGGCGTATTCTCTCCATGAACAATCTCTTCGACCTCTGCTCGGTCGAGCGGTTTGCGTGATCATGAATGACAAAACTCGCTACACAGGAGTACTTGCTTTTTGCGAATCATCGTCTATCGTTCTGAACGGCGAACGCTCTCAGCGACCGGTTAAGAGATCACGTAAAGCCCATATTCATTCCGATGAACAAGTCTCAGTTGAACAGCAACACTATCCGACTTCAGCTTACTGGGGAATACTCAGCCTTGGACCCACCTTGAGCGCAAACAGCGTCAGCGTCAAAGCGGTCATCCCCATTTCCCCTCGCCTACAGCTTCATTCTGCTCTAATTCATAGCTAGTCAGCGAGGCCATTCCGATGGGCATATATAGCCGCTTGCGTACGATCCTCTACTCCCAGTTTACTGAATAAGTTCGTTAAGTGATACTTAACCGTCTTAATTCCAATAAAGAGATCATCGGCAATTTCCTGATTGGACTTTCCAAGAGCGATCAGCTTCAGAACCTCCATCTCCCGGTCAGTCAAATCCTCATGCGGTTGAGCGACTGCCTGCTGCGGTCGACGGAAGCGATTCATCATTTTGGAAGCAACCTGCGATTCAAGCACGGACTGCCCTCTTGCTGCGGCGCGAATTGCATCTGCTATTTCATTAGCTCGTGAGGTTTTAAGTAAGTAGCTAAAAGCACCCGCCTCAATGACGGGATACATTTTCTCGTCATCTAAGAAGCTTGTAAGTACAATAACACGTACCTCTGGCATTTCTTCCGTAAGTCGGCGGGTAGTCTCGATACCATCCATTCCATCCATCACCAGATCCATCAGCACTACATCAGGCGAGTACTCACGAGCAAGGCGAAGACCTTCTAATCCATTCCCCGCCTCTCCCACGACTTCAATACCATCCTCAGTATTGAGTACTGCTGCTAGTCCTATTCTAACCATTTCATGATCGTCGACCAATAATACTCTTATCATCGAGATATCCGACATTCGCTTAACCACCTTCCGCCACTAAGGGTACCCTTATTTCTATACGCGTTCCTTTACCGGGTGCACTGGCAATGTTCAAAGAACCACCGAGCTCATTGACGCGCTCTTCCATATTGGTCATCCCATAAGAAGCATGCTTCTTAACCTGCGTATCAAAACCAATTCCATTATCCCGAATTCCAAGTCGAACGGTATCTCCGCGACGTTGAAGCACAATATCCATCTTGGTTGCTTTCGAATGCCGTAGAGTATTGGAGAGAGCTTCTTGGATGATGCGAAAAAGGTGATTTTCCACCCCTTTGTTCAGCGGTAAATCCTCTTCCATTTCTAATGATATGTCAACGGGAACCTTCGCTTTCATCTCCTCAACTAATTCAGGGACAGCTTGGGCTAACCGCTTACCTTCCAAATGAACAGGACGTAAATGAAGCAAAAGAGCTCTCATCTCGGATTGGGCAACGGAAGCCATCTCTTCAATGAGCTCCACCTGACGACGAGCCCGCTCGAAATCATGATCCAAAGTCCGACCTACCGCCGTAGCAGTCATGGAGATAGCAAACAACTGCTGGCTAACGGCATCATGCAGCTCCCGGGCGAGACGTTGTCGTTCCTCAACAACCGCGGTCATACGAGCTTTCGTCGCAAGCTCTGCATTATTCGTGGACAAGCGCTGCAAGGAGGTAACCTGCTCCTCCCATTTACGCCCAAGCTTCCCAAGCTGCTCGCCTAGTCTTCCAATCTCATCCTTACCCAGATCAGGCTGGGGGAGGCTCGGGCTTCCTTTTTCCAGCATGACCATCGTATCTCTAAGCAGCTCTAAGCGATGCCGTATTGGATAGCTCCGCCAGAAGCCGTAAGCAGCCCCTGTGACAGTCAGCACACCTACGGCTGTGAGAATATAGGATACAACCGATTCCCAAGACAGGAACGTACCTGCTAATCCGTTTCGAATCATTAAATAAACAATGAGCGCGCCAACGGCGAGGGAGTATAGCACCGCCTCGCCCATATGACGCCAAACCATATTGGTGACCTTTCGGGATTCCATGCGACTCCCCCCTCCGCAATCCATGACTAAACCGTACGTATTTTGATATCTCCTACGAGATAGAATAACTGAAGTTTCAATTTCTGCTCGCATTCCTCATAGTTAGGCGAACGCCAAGATAAACGATGGAGCATTCCGCCTTCTTTCATCTGCCTAAACGAAATTTGACCAACTAAGACAGAAGCTTCAACCTCAATACCATAATCATCAGGTATATTTAGATCAATATCTCCTACTAGCCCCTGCAATATAATCGTCGTTTCTTTGTCCTCCGGAACTGCAAGCGACATGTCCATTCGAATTTCTCCTATTGCATGCCAGAAGCTCATGGAGTGGAGTACCCAAGAATGCTCATCAAGCCTCATGTTCTGCAGTAGCTTATGCTTACTCACATAGGTACCGAAACCCATCGGACGCGAGCGAAAATAATAAATTCCAAGTGACACCAGCACCAGAAGCGAGAACAAACCAAATTGATTAATAATTAACACTAGAATACTTATGACAATTACAATTATAGAAATTCGAGAACGGTCACCACGATAACGATCTATACCGATAAGCAGGAGTAGGATAGCGTTCACCGTTACGTAACCCATTACGTTTCCAAGCGCAAGGTAAATTCCGGCTATAATAAACAGAATAGCGTTGCTGGATAATTTCATATTGGGTTACACCTCCTGCTGCTCTCGTCTTCATCCGTAGTTAAAGCCATAACGGATCTGGATCCGTTATGGCTCGGCATACATATCTATCAATCATCACTATCAGACATCATAGCACATCTAGCGACATGGGAGAATGCTAGTTCTTTACTCTTTGCTTAGGTCTGGCTGCACGCGGCTTTTCAATGCCTCTAGCTCTTGTTCAACTCGGTAGGCTTTCTCCGGGTCAACACGGGCTGGCAGTCCACCTAAGGAAGAGCCCGGAAGCCTTGCAACATCAGCCTCAGCTTCCATCTGAAGAACCTTTTCCTCCATCCGATAGAAGCCACGCGATGCCGATCCGCTTTCAATAGTATGCAATGAGCTAATTTGTGCCATTTGCTTGCGGGCTTTAGCCATCTGCGTACGAGCCGCAAGCTCATTACGTTTATTCCGAAGCTTATAATATTCTTCCTTCATCTCATGAAGCTGTACAGTCAAGTCACTGACCTGTGTGCTTGCTTGATCATGAAGTCCAGTTAATTCAGCGGCTTGCTGATCAAATTGTACCTTTTCCTCTAGGAGCTTACGAGCTAACCCTTCATTGCCGGAACGCAATGAATGCTCTGCTTGCCCTTCACGATCGCCGCCTAAGCGGATCACCTCATCCAACCGCTGCTTCATCCGACGCTCAGACGCCATTTGCTTAGCTACAGTAACTTCTGCCTCGTGGATTTCTGTCTCCATGTCTCGGAGATATTGATTAAGCATAACAATAGGATCCTCTAATTTATCAAGCAGATCATGTACAGACGCCTTTGTAATATCTCTCATTCTTTGGAATACACCCATGGTGTTATTCTCCTTTCGACTGTTTCTCAAATTTTGTAATTCTGGCTTTCAGCTCTTCAATCTCTTTTTGCATGGATTTCTTCTCAATGTCCTCCATCATGGCATCAATCCCCTGTGAGGGTTTCGTGAATGATGGCCGAGCCGATGCGGCAGGCTCCGGACGGGGAGCACTAGAATAGGATGGGCTTGTACCAGATCCCGTGTAGCCAGTGGAACCAGAGTTGAAGCCTCCTTGATTTCTGTATTGGGGTTGCTCAGAATCCCTCCAGCCTTGATCGTAGGGATTAGCACCGAAGCCACCTCCGTAAGTAGGCTCAAGAGGAATGACAAACCCAGCAATGATATAGACGACGACAACAGATCCGGCTGAGAAGACGGCAACTACGACCAACAGAATACGAAGTAATGTGGCATCAACGCCCAAATATTCCGCTAAGCCTCCACATACACCGAATAGCTTTTTATCTCGCGTTGAACGATAAAGCTTGCGCATTTCTTAACCTCCTTGTTTCAGCTTCTGTTTTAACTGCTCCAGTTCTCTTTCGATCGTATTTTTAACGACCTCTCCAGCCTGCAATAACGATTCCTGACCCATCTTGCGAAGATCACGCAAGCTGCGGGTTTCAAGTTCAATGTCCGTCAAGCGGTCATCGATTTTGCGAAACATATTGGAAGTATCCACATTACCCGGCGCATATCTTGAGTTTAATCTCTGTTGAAGCCTTAGTGATTCCATACGCGCAACGTAAAATTGTCGACGGTCATACACTGTACGATATTCCGTACGAAGCTCTTGCAATAATTGATCTAGATCCGCTAGCTCGCTCTTGCTTTGCTCATAAAGTAGTCTGTAGCGCTCCGAGCGCTCTTCATGAATGACCTTGTCTTGAAGCGCTAGCTTAGCGACGTCCTCTTCACCAGCCTTAAGCGCGATCAATGCTTGCTGCTCACGCTTAACCGTCCATTGCTCGGCTTCCTTCCATTGCCGTTGCAGATGTTCAGTATGGGTTGCATATTGACGGTGTAACCCTTCGCTTTGCGTAATCTCTTGATGCGTTGACCACAGAAATTGATCGATGACGCGGACGGGATCCTCTGCTTTATCGAGACGATCATTTAGCGAAGCTACCGTCATATCTCGCACCCTTTTGATAACACTCATTCCTGTATCCCTCCTTGTTCCTTACGGCTGCAATCTGCTATACATTTAAGTTCTGGAATTTTTACGACCAAGCATCGATACACCGAATATAACCAGTGCGATTGCCGCTGCCCAGACGAACAAGAAGGACAGCTTGCCTAGAAGAATGAATCCCCCAACAACTGCTACAATTCCTCCAAGCAGTCGGTTTCCATTGGTCCAAGCCACGACGCCGAGTATAATAATCAAAATCGGAATTAATAGTCCGAACAAGAATCCAAGTCCGAGGCCCAATTTACCGAGTATGATTAATCCTCCTAAACCGATTAGCAACAGTGCCAGCCCATTACCGCTTCGCATTTGCTTCACCTCTTTCTGTAACTCGTTTAACTTATGATCTTATTGTAAACCTCCAAGCATCTTAACATAACGGACTCGCGGATGTTTTTATGCCTAGACTGTAGTCGGGGATGGATACCGTCCTAAGACCTTTCCCACTCAGACCAACGGTTCAAGGACGATGGCAACAATTGTGGGTTTCCCCTTGTTTCCTCCTATGTTAGCGTATAGATACAACCTAAACGGAGGTGTTTTACCTTGAAAAAACACGTGATGGGATTGTGTGCAGCATTATTGCTCGTTAGTGGCTTCACTTCAGTACCTACCATTTCAGCTGCTTCTTTGACCGTTAAATCAAATGTCAAAAGCAAATTATCGAATAAGACTACTGATGAAGCTACATTAAATAACGATGATAGCTCCAACACTTTAGATGGCTCATCTAATGAAGGAACAAATAGCGATGACAGTGTCGACTCCGTGGAAAAAGTTATTGCGGACGGCATGAAATATAAAGGAACACCCTACGAGTTTGGTTCAAATCGGAGCACCGCTACAACCTTCGATTGCTCCGATTTCGTACGTTGGATATTCAAAGAATCGCTCGATATTAATCTCCCTTCAGATTCCCGTCAGCAAGGTGCCTATGTCAAAGACAACGGAACTGCGGAAAATGATTGGCATAATCTAAAGCGCGGCGATTTAATGTTCTTCATGACGTATAAAGGTTCGAATTCGGCTAATTATAAAGCTATCGACAAAGCCTCGGAAAAAATTACTCATGTCGGCATTTATCTTGGCAACGGCAAAATACTCCACACCTACTCTAACGACAGCGGTGGAGTACATGAAGGCGATTTTGCCGGAACGACGTGGGAACAGCGTTTTCTCTTCGGTGGAAGCGTGCTTCCGGTATCATAAACGAAAAGGTGCTGGTGCAGGAGGTTATTCCTGTGCCAACACCTTTTGGAAATACATAAAAACATCTTCCATAGTAGGGGAAACGATCTCATAAGGCAGCATTGGCATTGAACCGGGAATTTCCATAAGCATTCTCACTTCAACACTATCGGCGTTATACTTAACAGATAGGACATGCAAGCCCTGATGTCGACAGTTCCCCTTCTCCTGCTCCCATACCAGCTTTGGAACACGACAGCTAACGATTCGCCCATCCAATTCCGTAATCAGCTCGTTAGACGAATAAGGGCCCATCAGTTGACCTTTCATTATAAACAGGATATGACTGTTGCTATCGACCTTTCGTTCCGATGGGTGATGCGCCACAATTATGACCTTTTCCCGTCCACCTTCACTCATCCACTCTGATAACATTTCCTTTTCATGCGGATCTGCATGAGCAAGTGGCTCGTCGAGCAGCAGCAAATCTGGATCAGCAAGCACGGCTTGCACCAGCATAAGCCGCTTCTTCTGCCCGACCGACAGAAGCTCTAGCCTACGCTTTCCCATCCCCGTTAAGCCGAGCAGTCTCGTAACGTCTTCAATTCTAGAAGCAATTAAAGGTGCTGGAATCAATCTCATGCCGGCAATATATTTCAAATATTGCATCACAGTTAACCCGTTATAATAGGACGCCTCTTGAGGAGCGTACCCCGTATAAAGCTTATATTCCATTCCTTCAATAACCTGGTTGTGCCGGGCTAAGCTGATATTACCGGACGCCGGAGCCAGTATACCCGCCAAACCCTTCAATAAAGTAGATTTTCCGCTCCCGTTAGCTCCAAACAAATAATACAGTCCAGGTGCAAGCGTTAGGCTTGTTTGCCTGATCACAGGTAATGCGACATCTGGCTGCCTGAAAGAAACATCGTGTAGCCTTAACTGAATCATGATTTCCCACCAGATGGGAGTATATTCTTCAAATTATGATTTTGCACAGACCATGTATCCTTCTTACGTAAGTGAAAGAGAATATAAGCTAAGGCCAGCAGTGACACTAATGCTCCAATGATTTTACTGAAAGCCCAGTAGGTATATTCACTATCTCCAAGTAAGAACAATGGTCCCAGCTTTTCACTGCCGATGATTTGTGCTAACCAAAGTCCTGTCATAGTGAACGCGGTAGTCACATTTCCTAGGCGCAAGAGCAAAGCAAGCGTCACGCTGCTATAAAGACATAAAGGGACAAGCCAGCTGATTGTAAAAGGTACAATTGCCCTGTCGTTGTGCCAAGTAAAAATAAAGCTCGCAAGCACGAATAACGCAATATAGTAACAAAGTACAACGGTAATTTTACTCGTTATCCACTTCGCAGGCGATAAGGGAAACGATCTCTCAAGCTCAAACATTGACGTGCCGTATGAGCGGCAAGCATAGATAATGGCAACCAACGATAACAGTGGTGCCATCATAATAATAGGATTCGAGGAGGTCAGGAGCTCGAACTGCTCGAATATTCTCATGAACATTACGCTAATAATGACTGCCAGCAACGACCCCGCCCAGAACCAGCCTGACAGGAGAACAATTTGCGGCATTACAGTGCGTACAAAACGAGCCGACAACGATTGTGACAAAGCAACCCTATCATGATGGAGTTGATCCGCAAATCTAGGCTGAACCGAGGAACTAGTCTGATCCGTAAATCTAGGAAGCTCCGCTTGATCTGTATCGAGCAGTGGCATAAGTTTGTCTATTAGCATTGCTGTCTGGCGGGTAGTCGGCTCAGCAACTGTGTAACGGGGAAGCATCTGATTTAAGCGCTCCCTCTCTTGTTCGGACAGTGACTCGAATTCGATTGAGTCAAGCTCATCTATTGGGGTCATAGTATTCCCTTTGTTCAGAATGACTTTTAGCTTGTTATCCATCGTTCGCAGCCTCCTTGTCCTCCAGCAGTTGTGCCAGCTTCTTCAATGCTTGATATAGCTTTGACTTCAGCGTGTTAAGTGGTAGCTCCATTATGATCGCAATTTCCTGAAGCTTAAGATCCTGATAATAACGAAGCACAACTATTTGGCGGTTTTCATCACTCAACAACGATAATCCGCGAATGACTTCCTCTCGTTGCCACTGACGATCCAGAATTGAGGCTACAGTATGCTGATCCTGCTCAGCAGACAAAGTCTGATCATCCGTAAGCACCTCTTTCTTATAGGAGACTTTCTTCCACAGATCCTTGCATAGATTCGTCGCAATTGTATACATCCATGGACGTAAATCGTTAGGGAGTCTGCCATCTCGTACTGCCAGACACAGGCGCGTGAAGCATTCCTGTGTAAGATCCTCTGCGATGTGGGGATGACGGACAAGCCTTGTAATATAACTAAATATCGGAGCATGATAGCGGTATATGACCGCTTCAAGAGCGGCCTTATTTCTTAGCTTTAACTGCTCTAGCAGCTGCTCGTCAGTCAAAAGCCGCAGCTCCTCTCTAGGAAGGATTATGAGCTAGCCTATGTTTGCCATATGTGAAAATAAGAATGGAGAAGACCATAGAAACTACACTCGCGAACAAAAGATACAATGAATGTTCTTCCAATGAAATAACGCCTTTAGGCCATATGGATTGAAAAAGGAACATCGGACCCGTCCACTGCCCCATTGTCATCATTTCTAAGATGAAGTATCCCATACCAACCCCTAAACCTACTAGCACATTTCGACCTATAAGGCTGAAGAAAAGAGCTAAAGAAGCGAGATACAGATTCGCTGGCAATATCATTTTGCTTATTTCCCACACATCAGTGCTGTTCAGCTTTAATATCCGATAATGCGCTGTCACCAGGCATAACCCATACAAAAGAACTGTAAGGAGGGCTGCAACAACTACTCTTTCAATTAGCAGGGTAACCGCCTTTTGACGATATGTGAATATAAGGCCTAGCGCCCGCTCCTCCATCTCCTCCGAGAAGAGGTTGGAAAAAATGAGAATGGAAAAGGGGGCCATTCCAAGAAGGAGAATGGAGCACAGAGTATGTAACTCCGCTTCTCCGATCCCGAGCTCCTTTGTGTTCGCAAGGAGTAACAGCAATCCGATCCCATACAGGAGCGCTCCGTACAGATAACCCGACAGCATCAGTTTACAGGAATAGACGATTTTACGCATATAGACCATCATTGGCCTCGTTCCGCCCATTGTTGGATGAACTTGCGCTCAGCATCAATCACTTGCTCATATTTCCAATTAGTCCCGGTAACGGATATCCCCATCAGCATCTCATAATAAGCTTTAATAAAATGCTTGAACTCCGCTTCTGTAGACTGCTTGTAAATCTGATTGAATTCCTGATTGTATTTACTGCTTATACTGTAGATAACTGGATCTTTCATCGGCAAAAGCTGCGCCTTGTGCTCAGTATCAGTAGAAGCCGTTAAATAGGCAACCAGCAAATAATTAAATTCGCTAGATTGAAAAGCAATTTCCCCAAGCTGCTGCTCAAATAGCGTCTGCAGCCACCTTGTCTTCATATGAGGATCAAGACGGGGCATGGTTTTAGAATAATCAGCTGCATAAACCAGCCCATTCGCGTTAATAATCGCGGGATCTGCAATATTGATTCGCCTATTAATGCTCGTGGGGCTTCGATATTCCAACAGCAACGTTAAGGAGGCCGGGAAATCTTCGAGTTTATTGCTACTTTTCCGAGCCTCATTTCCACTTCCTTCAGGCCATAGTTCCGTAAGCAATTGCAATACTTGTTCAGTGAACATTGTCCACTTTCCAACTGTTTCCTCTTCAGAGCGTCCGACATACCAGCCATCAACGAGAATGGAAATGCTATGGCTCGTCCCTGGATAACTTAGAAGCTTAAGCGGACCGGCAATCACTGAGAAACCGGGGGCTTGTTTGGCACTAAGCTCAGTCTGGTAGACACCTCTGTCATTATCTGACCGAACAATTGCTCCCACAACAGGTACGACGTTTAATGTCTTTGCGCTAATAATCTTAACGTTATAATCTGCATTAGGAATTGCGAATAGAGAATCTACTAGATTGGGTTTGGGACCACCTCGGTTGTTATAGTAGCTGAGCACGTATTGCGTCAAAGAATGGGTACCGGGGATCGGGAACCAGCCTGAGGTACCCGGAAGATAAAGACGATCATCATCGACGAAGGCATTACGATAATAAAGACCGAACCCACTGTCATGATCATACCGCCAACTGTTCACCGTACCATTGTATGTCATATTAATAACTGCTTTTTCCCCAATTGGGAGCGGCTGTGCAGGTACAACCCATACAAAATCGCGATTTGTTTCCCACTCGTAAGTAGCCGCTTCCCCATTAACTACCACAGAGGATAAATCATAAATATGTCTAAGCGTTACAGGAAAACGGTCAAGCACCCGGTTAGTTCCATTGTTCATATGGATTGCCGCTTCTATCGTTAAACCATGCTTTTTCTCCACGTGGAGAGTTAAATCATACTTCGTGGCCGCAATACCTGCATATTCCGCTATCGTCGCCAATTCACGCTTTTTGTTATCCGTTACGATTTCCTGCCCATCCTTAGAGTAATAGGTAATTTCATAGGTAGACTTGTAAAAATCGAGTTCAGTTTTGATAATCGCTAACCTGTCCATTGAAATATTCATATACAAATAAGCGGTTATAATAGCGAGCAGGCTTGAGAATATTGCGGCAAAATAAATGTTACGCAATCCCTGGCGCTCATATCGACGTTTCATGCCAAGGATAACGAGGACAAGAAATGCGGTTATGAGCAAGCTCAGATAAAACAGCCGATGAAGCCAGAAGGTCGTGCCGTGCATAAAACCCCATTGCCTGGAATAGAGCTCCGTTCGAAAAAGATCCACCTGGGAAAATTCCAGTAGCATGATCCAATTCTGAGGAAACCACTTTGATATTAAAAATTGGAGCAAGTACGTCATTGATAAAAACAACGCAAGGCCGGCGATGTATATCCAACGTTTGCTAGACAGCAGACCGACAATATAACCAACGACAGCAATAAACCATACGGGGATCACCGATGTGAGCAAAATGAGAATGCCATATAAAGCGTCAGAAATAGGCGTTCCATCAATGAGGATGACATTTATTGCGAAAAAAATAGCCGGTATAGCCGCGATGATAGACATCGGTGCCGCCAACGCAACAATCTTCATAGCCTGTAATTGCAAGTAGCGAGAGGGCAGCGCATGAAGGATCAGATTGCTCCTAGTGAGCGTCTCCCGTCTGGCCAGATGCATCGCAAGTAGCAGCGTAAACAGAAATACAATCATCAGAAACTGACTCTGATGCATCGCATACATTCCTCTACTATCAGCAAAGTTCTCAATGCTTGAGAATAGATAAAGCACACCACCGCATATGAGGGTGATGACCCAAAATACAGGTCCGCGAAATAATAGCTTCCACTCGACCATGAGATATTTCCAGAAGTTACCCAATTGCGGTACCTCCCGTCATTCTCATGTATGCATCTTCCAGTCCCGGTGAAGCAGCTATCGCATCATCAAACGGTCGTACATTCGATATTACTCGCACCTCATATCCGTTTTGAGTCTTCCTCGCGGTTGCAACAGTGCCAGTCTCCCTAAGTCTTGCTAGCTCTGCCTCGGTCACGACTCCTACCCACACCTGATCGGCTACTCTTACAAGGAGTTCATCTTGCGTGCCATGAAATAATAGCTTTCCTTGCCGCATAATCGCTAATCGGGAGCAGCTGCTCTCGATATCGCTGACAATGTGCGTGGAGAGAATAATAATTTTGCTCTCGCTCCATTCCCCGAGTAAATTGCGGAAGCGAATTCGCTCCTCAGGATCAAGACCTACCGTCGGTTCATCCACAATAATGACTTGCGGATTGCCCAGCAGCGCTTGTGCAATACCAACACGCTGCTTCATGCCTCCTGAGAACCCTCCGATTTTTTTGTTGCGTACACTTGTGAGATTTACCTGCTCCAACACTTCATTAACCTGCAGCTTCCTCTGTATCGTGTTCGACAAACCTTTCATGAGAGCTACATAATCCAAATATTCATAAGCGGTCAGCTTCTTGTATACGCCGAACTCCTGAGGCAAATAGCCGAGCAGTTCTCTGATTTGTTGATCATCCCTGCCTATCTTCAAGCTCCCAAAAGCGACGTCACCAGATGTAGGTCGCTGCAGCGTTGCAAGAATTTGCATAAAAGTAGATTTGCCTGCTCCGTTAGGCCCCAACAAGCCGAACATACCACTGCCAATGGATAATGTAAGGTTGTCCAGTGCATGAGTGCCCTTGCTATAGCTTTTACTTAGTGCATCTATTTGGATCTGCATATAACAGCTATCCCCCAACCGATAAAGTGACAATTACCGTGCGCACGGCCTCTGTTACCTATTATGACGAGCAACTCTCAATAAAGTTGAGGTTATAAGCATGAAAATTATAAATGCATAATAATCAAGAAAAAACGCCCTATTAAGGGCGCTGAGCAGTGATACTGACAAAGGCATGAGTTATATTGCTACCTACACTGGCTTCCATTTGCTGAACGTAGCGGCTTGTCCGTAATAGCGGCCTTCCAAATCAGTAACATTCCAGATCAATGCCTCTATAATTTCAAATCTATTGCCGCTACTAGAAATCCGAATACCCGTATATCCATCAGAGTAGCCTTGCTTTTTAGCATTGCTTAGTAGCTTTTCCCGCTCTGATCTTTCCATTGGCTCTGCTGTTAAACGTGAAGGTGTTGTGGTGAATGTCTCCCAATCCATCTCCCATAGCTTTAAAGCAGTTCTATTTCCATAGTTCAATACAGGATCCAGCTCTGTTCCGTGTGACAAAACAACAAAGTCCGCCTCGAACAGTACAGTCGCTGCCTCTTGCAGCTTAGAATCATAATCCACTAAATGTTGACCAGTCGCTCTATAATAGCTATCAATCAATAGATTCGAGTGAGATTTAAGCTGCTCTATTTGCTGCATACTCAAGATTGGCTCCATTTTGGTTAAAGCCCCTTCCAGCCTCATTTAATAGGACACACAAGAGTATAACCTCCCGTGTGTCCTATGTAAATTTTATCTCTATTAATTCAAGGTTACTTCGTTCTCCCCGAAATTCAATTCTTGCTTAACGCTGCCACTAGCAAGCTTGAGCTCAAGCCTCGCACTCATACCAGCAGGTATCCGTGCCCGAACACGGACACTCCCTCCCGCTACTCGCTCCCAACCCGCATACACCGTTCCAAGTGGAGTCCAAACTTCGGCTTCCGCATACGCCAAGCCTTCAGGCAAATAAGGACGAATAACTGCCTTTGCAAACCCTGGAGCTTCTGACTTAATTCCTACTACATATTCTTGTAGTAGCCGAGCAGGATATCCATTCCACGCATGGGAATGGCTCTCCATATCCTCCCAGCCCTCCCACATCGTTCTTGCGCCTTGTGCAATCATATAACCCCAGCCTGGATATTCCTTCCGACTAAGTAGCTCATATGCCTCGTCCCCGCGCCCATTTTCAAACAGCATCCGTAAAAGCGGTAAGGACAGCACCGTCCTGCACTCAAACTGTTTACTTGCTACATAAGCAACAGCCGCTTCGCGATCCGCCGTTGGGACTAGATCCGCATATAAAGCAATTGCCGTAACGCCTTGATGCGTTTTAGTGGATTCCGAGCTGTCCTTGAACCTCTTGAGCTCTCCATCATATAGATGTTTAACAAGATTATCGCTTAGCCATGCTGCATGTTCCCTATATAACTTATAATCGTCTTGTTTGCCTATAAGCTCTGCCGCCTGGCTAACAATCTGCATCGCCTGAATCAGCTTAACCTGTTGAACGGTAAGAAACTCTCCTTGATGATCCACGGATGGATAAGGCCAATCACTGATGTGCCAGCCCTTGTCTAGCGGGACAAGCCCAGTCACTGGATCAAGCTTACCTATAAAATAATCCACCATCCGGCGTGCAGTTTCATAGGAGTTATCTAGCAGCTTAACATTTCCTGATGCTTGATATAGCTTCCATAAGAGAGTCGCGTAATGCAAATCCCACTCCGGAATCTGTAAATTGAAATCCGGATGCTCATAATTAGTAGGCGTTACGAAAGGAAAAGTCCCATCCTCCAGCTGTGCATCCGTGAAATCACTAAGCGTTTTTTCAACTACACTTATAGCATCGAAGTTATAGAGTAATGATTCTGCTTGGAGATCAGTATCCGCGGTATATTGTGCTTGCTCACGGTGAGGACAATCGACTGTTTGACCAAGCGTGTTATTTTTCTGAGTGCGAATGCACGCTTCATATAAGTCGTTAAGACTCTCATCGGAGCAATTAAAGCTACCTACATAAGGTATAGCAGTGTAAGCTAAACACACGTTTACTTCATTTCCATTTTCTATTGGCAAAGGATAGCCCGTTACCTCCACATAGCGGAAAGCTTTATAGGAAAAATCAGGCTGCCAGCTCTCTAGCTCGTCACCCCGCATTGTATATTCATCGTAATAATTGTCTGAATGCTCATTAGTTACATTGTGCTTTACTCGGCCGTTCTCATCCAAATCCTCCGAGTAGCGAAGACGAACCGTTGCTCCTTCGAATCCTTTTAGAGACAATTTAGGCCATCCAGAAACGATTCTTCCTACATCGAACACCTGAGCGAATGAAAGCTCTCCCTCTACAGCAAGAGCGCTTAGCTTCGTTAGTCGAATTTCTTCTTCGATGGCGCCTTCCGGTATTTGCTGCTCCATCATGTTCCACTCGTCCCGACCGATCCGCGCTTTCTTTGCTTTAATGGTGTTGCTTGCATCCTTCCAGCCTATATAGCGCCACTTAGGATCCCATTTCCTAGCATCATAATCTTCTATCGCGGATACCCGTCGATTTTGTTGATACGGGGCTCCTATCCGATGAGGTATTTCCTTCAAAGCTTCCCAAGTTCCATCGGTTTTCACAATTTTCTTTGAACCATCCGCGTATGTCAGGTGTAGCTCAAGCCGAAAGCCAGGCAACCCGTTAACAAAATTTTGACCACTACCTCCAAGGTAATGCGCATCTGCCGTAAGACAATTCAGACCATCATTTAGATGCTCGGTAATTTCGTAAGTCAAATAATATTTCCTTTTCCAAGGGTTTGTAGGTGCAGGAGAGCCGTAGCCGCCTACCTTCGTCCCATTAACGTATACATGAGCTGTGTTATGCGCCGAGACATACAACTGCGCTGACACAAGCGAGTCTCTGACCGCAAATTCCTTACGAAAATAAGCAAAATCATTGATCCTAACTCGCTTTGACCACCAAATCCAATCTGCTGTCCAATCTATTGTCCAATCTATTGTCCGTTTGATACTCGTCAGCCCCTCGCACTTTTCCACAGCATAACATACGCTTTTTCCTTGTAAATAGGGGGTGATCTGTGCTATTAATAGGGCAATTACATCCTTTGATGAAAGGTCGATTCTCATGCCATCCACCCCGCACACTTTAGAAGGTCGAATGTTCTGGAATTCCGATTTTCCTTTGTACGTAACTAGGGAACGAGAGTTTTTTACCCTTCCCATCCATATCCACGATTTCGTTGAAATCCAATATGTAGCTGAGGGAAAAGGCTACCATTACATTGGAGATGAGAGAATTTTTGTGGAAAAGGGAGAGCTCTTTATCGTCCCCATTGGAACACAGCACGTGTATCGTCCCGCTTCTGAAGCCTCTAAGGACGAGCTCATCGTTTACAATTGCTTATTCGACAGCTCTGTACCGATGAAAATTTTGTCTTCGTATCCTTTTCCCGAAGAGATATTGTCTTTATTAACGGGTCAGACGCATGCCTATCGACGCTACAAAGATACCTTCCATGAAGGCCGAATAAGTATGGAAGCCCTCCACAGAGAGTATCGTATGCGGCAGCCTGCTTATGAAGCTAGTATGTATGCTCTTCTGACGAGACTGCTCGTCTATCTCTATCGGCTGGAATTGAATCTCGCCTCCTCGCTTCCAGCCAATTCACTGCTCGGATCCGTTCTCGAATATATGGAGGAGAATTATTCCCGTGCCATAACGCTTGTAGAAATTTCCAAGCTGCTTCCCACCAGTCCGAGCTATATGCAAAGGATGTTTAAGCAGGCGACGGGGCAATCCTTCACGGAGTATTTGCAGAACATTCGAATCAAAAAAAGCTGCGATTTGCTCAGCCAAACCTCATCTCCAATTAAAGAAATCGCCGAACAGGTTGGCTATCGAGACCTTAAGTTTTTCTACGCACTTTTTCGTAAAAAAACAGGCCAATCGCCAAGCCAATATCGCAAACGTTCAATGATGGGGACTGTTTGATTAATAATAGTTCCCAGAAGCGGGCTAGGAAGCCAATCATGCCCTTTCCCTGCCCCGTTGCTCGATTATTTCGTACACCTCGCTCCAATCACGCCCTCCCATGACACCTTTGCTCGATTATTTCGTACATCTACCTCCAATCATGCTCTCCCACTACCTCGTTGCTCGATTATTTCGTGCATCTACCTCCAATCAAGCCCTCCCGCTACCTCGTTACTCGATTATTTCGTACACCTCCATCCAATCGCGCTCTCCCACTACCTCGTTACTCGATTATTTCGTACATCTCCATCCAATCGCGCCCCCTCACTACCTCGTTACTCGATTATTTCGTACATCTACCTCCAATCAAGCCCCCTCACTGCCTTGTTGCTCGATTATTTCGTACACCTCGTTCCAATCATGCCCTCCCGCTACCTCGTTGCTCGATTATTTCGTACATCTACCTCCAATCGTGCCCTCCCACTGCCTCGTTGCTCGATTATTTCGTACATCTACCTCCAATCGTGCCCTTCCACTACCCCGTTGCTCGATTATTTCGTACATCTACCTCCAATCATGCTCTCCCACTACCTCGTTACTCGATTATTTCGTACATCTCCATCCAATCGTGCCCTCCCACTACCTCGTTACTCGATTATTTCGTACACCTACCTCCAATCATGCCCTCTCACTACCTCGTTGCTCGATTATTTCGTACATCTACCTCCAAACTTGCCCACCTGCTACCTCGTTACTCGATTATTTCGTATATCTACCTCCAAACGTGCCCTCCCGCTACCTCGTTGCTCGATTATTTCGTACATCTACCTCCAAACTTGCCCTCCCGCTACCTCGTTGTTCGATTATTTCGTGCATCTCCACCATGCGTGCCACTAACAACCCTTCTACTCTAGTGTGAACGTGAAGAAGGACAGGTTTCTGCCCCAGTGCCCCAACACCCCAATGCGAAAAAAGCTTCAGATATCCGAAGATATCCAAAGCTTTCCGCTAGTCTTGACGCCATGACGTTAATTCTCTTATGCAACCTAACTAGATGCTTCTACCAGTGCCCTAACTCTAACTCTAGCTCTAGCTCTAGCTCTATCTCTAACTCCAGCCCTAGTTCTCACACAAACGAGTTTCAACTAACACTCCAGCTTTCTCATCCAATCGCAAAGTCTTAATCTCGAACCCGTTGAGCTGAACCTCCTGCCGAATACCTAGTGAAGGAATCGTTACGAAGGTCGTCTGCTTATGGCCCGTTGGCTCGAACAAACGAATAATGTAGCCTTCCCCGCGCTCTTCTTTCTTGAATGCACTAAGCTGTATCGTTCCTTCCTCAAGCTGAAGATAGGAAGCTGGCTTTTCGCCGTCACCAGAAGGAAAGAAGCTAAGCGCGTACGGTCTCTCGTTATGAGCATCTGCTTCACGATCAACGACTGTACGTCTCTCTTCAAGCGCTCCCGCATTAAACCAGAATGTATATTGGCGCTCCCCTTGATCAATTCTAGGAGAAAATCTGTCCTGCATAACAATCGCACGGTCATTTATTGGATGAGCGCAGTAACCAGGGCTCCGTAGCAAAGAAAGACGAAGCTCCCCATCTCGATAGTCTGATCCATAGGTTCCATTATTGATACACGTAATCGCCTGATTTCTCTCATTGGATTGGATGGCTACCCATTTCTGAGCTACCGTTTCCTCCCCGTCAGCTGCCAATTGCTGAGCTCCAAACGCAGTTTGTCCAAAGTAAATACCGTCTCTTAGCTCTGTTGGAATCGATAGCTTCAGCATCTTGTCCTTTTCATTCCAATACACTCGAACCTGAACCTCAATCTCCGTTCCCTTCTTCGGAAGCTTGTAGGTTAAACAAATCGAGGAGTTACCGTATACTAGTACAGACTCAATTACAGTTCTTACTTCTCCATCCTCAATAACCCGGACAGACGGCAGCAATCTTTCCTTCACACCTGAGAAGTCAGTACCTGCTCCAGTATCCATCAGCGAGAATTTGCCGATTACATGAGCAAATGTATTCGTATCCATCCGCCAAGGATCCTCATTGTCCTCTACGACAATTGGACAGAAGGCATCTGGTCGCAAGTATGAACCACCACCAACAAGATATTCATCAATCAGACCTGTACGGGTATTCACAGTAACCGTCAGCTCATCGCTTACAAAATGATATTTCCCGTCTTGAAGCTTTAATTCAGGCTCTGGCTTTCGCTCAAGCATCTCAATTCGGCAATCAAAGCGATTCATTGAAGATGGAGCCAGCTCCGCCTCAAAAACAACTCTCTTACGCCAATCTAGATTTAGATTGCTAAGCTCCTTTTCAGGCTGAGACGCGATTTGCTGACCATCCCTATAGACAACGGGCATCGAGAATTCGTCCTTCCAATTCTGATCCTCCAGCATGAACTCACACTCAAAGATACCCTTAACAGGAAATGGATGAGGATTATAAACGAGCACAGGGTACTCTTTAAGCTCTGCTTTAGGCTGTCCTGCAGCTAAGGCGAAGAAGGCTCTGGCTTTTAGACGAGCAGCGATTTCGAGACCATGATCGATCAAACGCAAAGACGCTTCTTCAGCGGGCTGAATAGAGGAACCCGGTAATATGTCGTGAAATTGAGCCATCATCAGATCACACGTCGCTTCATGAAGATCTGATGCAGGATACGATAGCATTCCTTGCAGCGCAGCGGCTGATAGCATTTTCTCCGTCATATATAGCTCATTTTCCAACTGTCGGTGCTTTTGTTTAATTCGAATCATAGAGGTGTAGCAGCCAACAAAACGTGGATTCAAATCCCCATTATAACGAGGAAGCTCCACTGCTTCCTTCAAAGCTTTGAAATATGTCTCAGGCCTAGAATGGATAAGCTCATACCCGTTCGCGTTGTCCATCATCTCCTTGATTTTGTTCAGATCAAGACGAGACGGCCCCCCCCCATGATTACCTACTCCCCATAACACCATAGAGATGGTATTGTCAGGCATATCGTTTAAAGCATTATTTATTTTAATATGAGCCTCACCAAGAGCCGAATTATATCCCCCCATCACTCGATGAGCCATAATTTCGCTACCATTGAAGCCTTCCCAAACAAATTCCCTAGCCGGTGCCTTATCGAATCCATCTGGACGCATAAAAATATAAGAATCATAACCCGCCTGCTGCATAATTTGCACAAGTCCTTGGGTATGCCCGAACGAGTCAAAATTAATCGCAGTAGTAGGCTCTACCCCGAATTTTTCAAGGAAATACGACTTGCCTAATAGAATCTGTCTAACGAACGATTCACCTGACGGCATATTACAATCTGGCTGCAGGTACCAACCGCCCATAATGTGCCACTTGCCCTCGCTCACTAGACGCTGTATACGCTTGAATAGGGTGGGCTCGTACTCTTCTATCCATTTATAAAGAATCACTTCGTTATGATTGAAAATATAACCGTCAAACTCCTCGCAGAAATCCGCTGCCGCGCGAAATGTTGATACCGCCGCTGCTGCTCCCTCTTCCCACTCCCACTGCCATACCGGATCTAAATGCGCGTTACTTAACAGATATAGCTTCTTCAAGGAAATCCCCCCATGATATGGTCTTCTTTCCTCCTTATTATCATGTGGATCCCGTTTGTGAGTAAATTGCTTATTCGAATGACTTTTTGTCCTATTATGATATGATTGAAAAATAGAGGCTAAACTCAAGGAGGCAAAGCTGTGGAAATTAATCGCTTAAAAGCTGAACTGCCCGCTGTTTTCAATCAGCTTTGTCATGAAATACAAATCAATGATACTGTCATAGATTGGATCGATATCGTTTTTGAACAAGTAGGCAATGCCAGCAAATGTCCACCACATTCCCATACCTGGTTCGAATTTAACTATGTACTTACTGGACAAATGCAAACACGCTTTGACAATCAGCTTGTCACAATCAACGAGGGTGACTTTTTTCTTATCCCGCCAGGCTTGATCCACTCACATACCTATAAAAATTATAATCCGCATGAAGGGATTTGCATCAGATGGCGAATTCGGCACTCTGAACAATCACACAATAACGATGCCTTATTTATCAATCTCGATAAGCTTCATCAATGGAGGCCCGGCGGATACCCTGATCACTATGGAATCAAAGCCATTGTTCTACATTTCTTTCAAGAAGCCTTAGCTGGAAACTCTCCGCTATCCCTTCAGTTAATACTCGTACGTCTATTAGAAGCTCTAATCCAAATTAACAATAGAGAAGAAAATACGTCCCCAGAATATTCTGGACCACGAGATATGCTCATCAAAAAAATCGAGGTCTATCTTGAGGACTACATGGGTGAACAATTCAATGTCACAGAGCTTGCCGCCTCACTGCATATGAGCTATGGACATTTGTGCCGAATCTACAAGCAACGTACGGGTATAACCCTTGTCGATAGAATGAATCGTATTCGGCTGGAGAAAGCGAGAAAGCTCCTTCAGCCCCCATCGGCGTTGCTTATCAAGGAAATCGCTGAACAAGCTGGATTTCCAGACATCTATTATTTCAGCAAAGCCTTTAAGAAGCATTACGGGCTTAGTCCAGTCGCCTACAGAAAAGAGCATACAGATGGAAATTAGAGCGATAACAACAAAAAAATCGCCCACAAGTGGGGCGATTTTTTTTGTTAATCTCCTTCAGATTATCCTGCATGATCTTCCTGTGAAGAAATGCTAGCGTTAGCTTCAACAGCATCCTTAGATTTCTTCTTCTTGCTTATTTTACGCTTAATAAACAGTCCTAATAGCAAGATAGGTACTCCAATTAAGAAAATGTAGAGCGTAACGTCCTTGACCATTGATTCAGCTGAACGTCCGAAGGAATAAAATAAAATACCGATGACGTAAAATTTAACTGCACGACCGATAGCCGCATAAATAAGTAAACGCCATAAAGGAAAGTTTAAACATCCCGACAAAATAGTAAACACCTTGAAGGGAATCGGAGTAAACGACCCTATCAGAATAGCGGCCTCTCCATTTTTCTGAAACATTGTCGTCGCAGAATCGATCCACTGCTTTTTGAGCATTTTGTAAAGAACTGCTTTACCAAGTAATTTACCGATCAAATACCCGAAAGGAGTTCCAAGCAAGCAGGCAATATAACCCACTGTAGCCAACTGAATAGCCGATGAAGGATTCATCAAGCTAAGCGGAACCTGAAGGAAAAAAGCGGGAATCGGAAAAATAATAGCGTCCGCAAAGGAATGAATAAACAGTCCCCAGGGACCGAAATCAAGCAAAAAATCCAAGATGTTATCGATCATATGCGAACCCCAGTTTGTAGCAATCTTTATCCCATGATAAAGCCTGCTGGATTTGGAGGCGCCTCTGACATAAAAAGCAACCAACACCTTTAATACGAAAAAAAACGGTTTGTAGTTTCATAAAAATATTGTATTTATCTAACGCTGCAATTATTAATATCGTTGTGAAAAAATTAGTTAACGTCAGCCTGCAATGGACCTGCTAGTTCGTTCAAGAAAAATAGCTTACCAGGCAAGGTAGGCATATAAGTAGAAGGCAGCCACCTGTCAGGTCCATGGCGAAGAGTCGTCCAAAGTGATAGTCCCTGCCATTGCATGCCGCGTCCCAGAGCTCCGTCGCAGCCACCAATTATACGATCCGATTGCAGGAAAAGCCCCGGTCCTATCGTATTCGCGCGGCAAGGTACCAATGTCGTACGGCTCTTAAAGCTCGTAATCGCATTCTGTTCAATCGTAAGCGGGTGAAGCTGTGCACCAATTCGATGTGTTTGCTTGCTCCATTCCACATCATTCTCGAATTCCGCTCCGAAATGCGGCTCCCAGAATGCAATATGCATCATTCGACCGATACCGAACACTGTAATCAGCTCTGCACCCTCTGCCTTCAAAGCTGCAATTTTATCTGCATAGGTTGGTAGGGTTTCTAAAGTCGCAAAGTGGCGCTGATTTACAGGTACAGTTAGCTCGCCAAGAGGTCCATAGAATGCTTGCTCCATAGCGTATTGGAAGGAGCCTGGGTTGTCGGATGGCAAAGTTTGACCCTCTCCATCACTCCATTCGTCCATATTGAATCCGAACACGTGAGAGCAATCAATGTTCCATTCTTTAAGAAAATAAACCGCCCATTTGTACATCCCCATCGGACCTACCGGCAAAATAAAGGCAACCTTACGTCCTGCAGATTTACTTTGACGGATTTGTGTAGCAATCTCATGCCCCATTTTCACATCAAGCTCCTGCACCTCGTTACACGAAATCGGCTGAAACTCCTCATGCCAGAAAGCTTGACGATCGCTAATTGTCTCAGGCGGATTGGAGCAGCACTTATCAATCGCTTCCATGTCCCAGCCTGCCGGATAGAAGCCCTCTAACAAAGATCCTTTAACCGTTTGCATAAAATTCATAATGAGTAGTCTCCTATTCTAATCTTTATTTTTTAGTGTCCCTACTAGGGCAACAGCCTTACAGTCGTTAAGCGTGGCCAAGCTTGGCATTGTATAAAGCCCTCCGCGTACGCCTTACCGCACTGCAATCCACGGAATTTCGAAACCGTTCTAACAAAATCGAGGAAATCGATACCGTCATGCTCATAAAGCCATTTAATTTGGCTCTGGTGACAATCGTTCATTTGTATTTTTGTCTCGATAAAATCACTAATATCTACATATTCTGTTGGCAAAAACCCGACTCCGGCTAATGTATCCATATAATAGATAGGAGCCACCTTATCATGGGCTTCCTCATCAGCTTCATTGTTGTAATTAGGTACAGTGGCCGCGAAGCTAGCATCGAATACGGCTCGGGACACTTCCATATGATCCTTCATATAGTCTTCCGGAGGATGTGTAATGATATAATCCGGTTTTACTTTGCGTATGACCTTTACGAGCTTGCTAATCAGCTCATCCTGATCAGATTTTACAGACAAATCAGGCACTTCCAAGCTGATAACCTCAGCACCTATTAATTGACCTGCAGCCTTAGCCTCTAGTCTTCTTATTTGTATTAGCTCATCTGGTTTAATTAGCTTATGGCCTTTATCCCCGTTAGCTACATGTACCATCGTTACATTATGCCCCTGTGATGCCAGCTTTGCCAGCGTCCCACCACAGCCAATTTCCAAATCATCCGGATGACAGCCTACTGCCAATACGTTCACTGCAAATCCCCCCATACTCATTTTCCAGAACGTTACTCTCTTGAGTGTAAGCGTTCTTACCTGAGCATTCTTTAGCAAAAAGACCATGAAAGGTAGCAATAAGTCCGCAGTTTCTGAGTCATACCTAAACCTGAAATGATATAATAGACCACAACAGAGCATACCTAACGGAGGCATTAGCCGATGACGGATACAGACATGCAATTCGCAAGAACGAAGCTACAAGAGCCGCTGGCAGTTAAACAGCTTATTTCGTTTCATTACTTCGAGTTCTCCAAGGATTTCGCATTCGAAGGGGAGAAGCATGATTTCTGGGAGTTCGTGTATGTGGACAAGGGTGAGCTTGAGGTATTTGCGGATACGGAAGGCTACCGTCTGAAGCAAGGGGATATGATCTTTCACAAGCCGAACGAATTTCACGGTGTGTGGGCAAACAAGAAAATCGCTCCGAACGTTATTATTCTTTCATTCGTTTGTAACTCTAAGGAAATCTCCTATTTTGAAAATAAAATTTTCACTCTGGATGTCCAGCAGCGTGAAATATTGGCCCAAATCATGAAAAACGGATTCGCTGCCTTCTCCCCACCTTATGATGATCCGAGAAACCATATGCTTTTCAGACGTCCGGATGCTCCTATCGGCTCCGAGCAGCTGATCAAAATTTACTTGGAGATGCTACTCATTCGTTTAAGAGATGCTGGGGATGAGCTTGCGAGAAGGGAACAGCGCTTGTCTGGTTCGACCAAGCAGCGAAGCGAAGAGGATTTAGTCAATCGAATGTGCGACTACATGGAACAGCATGTATATGAAGATATACGCCTCGAGCAAATCTATAAACAATTTAATTTAAGCAAAAGCCATGCTCTCTCGATTTTCAAGGATAGCAAGGAAGTCAGCATCATGAAGTATTATCGCAATCTGAAAATCCAGCACGCCAAGAGCATCATCCGCGCACAGCAGCATACTTTCACCGAAATCGCGGAGCTCCTTCATTATAGCAGCGTCCATAGCTTCTCCAGACACTTCAAATCGTTCACGGACATGTCTCCTTCTGAATACTTGCGGACGGTTATTGCGAAGATTTGAGTCTACTAGGTTTAGTGAGCTTCTACTGCCCTCTATTCAACTCGTGGAGTAGCTATCACTTCGACATCTAGTAATAAACTATCCTGATACAAATGCTTCATGACTTCGAGTGTAGCTCTGGTGTCGCTCCAAGCCCGATGCGGCCGTTCGTTCGATATCCTATAAAAATCACAAAGCGTCTCTAATTTATAATCCTTTACCCCTGGCTTAAAGCTTTTGGCTAATCTCATCGTGCATAGGAGCTTTCCTTTCCACACGGGAAAATGAAACCTATTAAAAAATTTCTCTATAAACTCGTAATCGTAAGCAATATTGTGACCGACTATAATATCAGAGTCTTTGATAAACGCGTAAAGCTTCTTCATGGCATCGAAGCTCTTAGGCGCTGCATCTACTTCTTCCTGCGAAATCCCCGTCAGATCTCTAGACGCTTTCGGTATTTTTATTTCCGGATTGACCAATGTATGATATTCGTCAATAATTTCGCCCGCTTCGAATTTCAAGGCGCTAATCTCGATAACTCGAGCAAATTTGGTAATATATGAGGTCGTTTCAAAATCAAGCACAACACCGCTCTTAGGCATCGTTATCTCTGTATAAAAGCGATTTTGTTTGGCTTGTTGTTTCATTAGTGTGAGAGATTGGTTCTTCATCTCCGCAAATTGATCCATAGAGTATCCGACCAGAGTCCACGGTGGGCTTTCGCTGCTTTTTCCGACAAGCAAAATTTTCTCCAGATCATCCACGAAAGGTTTATAGTCGATTATTGTGTAGCTCGAATACTGATTTAATGCCTGTATGACTTCGGCCTGCCCATTACCTTCACTAAAGGCTGTCATATATGTAGAGCATATCGCGAGTTCAAGAGTTCGTTTTTGATTGTTTTTGATTCGTTGTAAAGTTAACAATAGCCCTTTCCAAAAGGCATTTTTAGGTTGACCGTGTCCGAGATTTATATATAAATATCCCTTCTTCACGCCAGGGATTTCGCAATAAAAAGTCATATAAAATTCGTTGCCTTCTTGGAAAAACTCTGCAGCTAACAGAATGGTATGCCGATTCATATTCACCACTCCTTCTATTCAAATGCATCCTATGCAATAAAGGTTGCTCACCTCATTTTATACGATTTCAGCTTTAAATCCTAAAGACTATTCCTCTTGGTACAAAAGGTAAATGTTGCCCCTTCGGCAAAATAAACGCATGTTCACGGCGAATCGTTAGCCTATCACAGTAACCATCCGTAATGATCAGTAAGGGACCTTTGCTCGGAAAGTCTTCTGCTTTCTCCAATAGATCAATAGCTGGTTGAATAATCGTGCCTCCTCTGCCTTTGACCGATACTCTATCGGCGATGTCTTCCGGTGCCATGTAACCTTGATCATAAACAGCAGCATCACAATAAACGACCCTCACCAAAGGAACGTCTCTTGAGATGCTGTAGCTTGCAATAGCTCCTAGTGCTTTAGCCAACAGCTTGCTGTCCATCGACCCAGAGGTATCCAGTACAACACCAAAGGTTCTCCCCTCCTCGTCACCCGCATTAGGAATCCATCTCGGCCTTGGAATATCCGGAGTGGAGGATTGCCTGCGACTTACTCTTGCATAAGTTCGAATTTTCTCAATGGGTGAAAAGTAATGATCAAACCACTTGGCAAGTTCAACATCCCACGGTATGGGAGGCTGCGCTAGCGCTTTAATTTCTTCAATTAATCCAGCTGGGAGTAAACCTCTATTCTGTTCCTCATGATACTCCAGCCCTTGGCTTAATGCACTCCGATAAAAATCGTCGAGTGCCATTCCATCCTTGCGATTCCACCAATCAGGGGATTGAGGCTCCAAAATATCCCCAAGCCCGACACCACGAAAAGTGGAAAGCTTGCGGTATAGCCTCATGTCGGTAACAATACGATCATACACTGCTTCTGCGGATAGTCCCTTCAACTCCGGATCGTGCATTCCACCCACTCGCGGAAACGCTCCCAGTCCCATTTCCATCAACCAATGGTTAATCACATAATCACAAGCGACATTCCAAAGATAATGATCCCTTCCTTCCGCTCTCGCATGATGACGTAGCCCGACATGAAGAATCTCGTGTGCCATGACAAACCGATTTTCCTGCTCATCTAATCCTGCAGCCGGGTTCATGTAGATCTCCTTCATCTCTGCGTCAACAGCCGCAACGGAAATGGACAATCGTTGACAGAGGAGTGGGTCTTCAATAATTTTAAAATCCGCTGCTAGCGCACCGATTAATGGGTAGCTGTTTACAAACCAAGTTTTCGCTTTTTGTGCTAGCGTGAATACTTCTTTTTCCGCGCCCAAATATGCTTCGTAACCAGCCGTTACTTTAACTGCGCTACTCACTGCCATCGCAAGTCCTTTGCCAAAACAATCCTGCCAATTCACCTTTTTATTCCAACTGTTTGATTCAGGGGATTTCATTAGCATGTCCGTGAAGCCGTGTCCCGCTGTTCCTAAACTATAAAAATTCGGAGGTAGGCCATTATCAAGAAAACTGCGGTACAGCTCCTCTTCAGACTTCACTGAATAATCGATGCGAATATCCATCCCCGTCGGTGTCTTCCCCAGCTTCATATCCCATAGAAACTTAGCAATGAAATAATCACATGCGGCATTCCACAAGTCTGGTCGTTCTTTCTCTTGAAAATGACCGAAACCCAAATGCAGCAGGCAATGAGTGAGAATGTACACCCACTCCTCTGGCTGTGCTCTTCTCTTCGGATGCGAGTGAATTTGCCCATTCATAGTAACCACAGCCCATCCTTCTTCTGGGCACAGGCTTCCTTCCCTGCGAACGAACTGCGCATGGTGCGCAAGTGGAGCAAACATCGGATGCCGCATCACAAACTCTAGCCCTTCATTAAACTGCTTTGTGGCTTGATCTATTTCAGTCTTTTTCTTCACCATCAGCTGCCATCCTTCTTCTGAACAAGTCTAGGAAGGTCGCGGACAACCTCAACCAAAAACCAATCCGGCAATCCTTCATCTTCGTTGTTCCTAGCTACAATCATTTGGGCGATTTCCATACTGATCGTGCTGAGCTCCTTGATCAACGCTTTAGAACGGTGCGCCAACTTCTTATGTTGATCTGACATCGTATCCTTGGATAACGGTAGCTCTTTGATGAGCTGAGAACGAAAAGATTGAGCAAGAAAATACAAAATGTCTCTGTCTTCCGGCTTATACGGCCAATTCGCGTCGCCTTCCAGAATAGCAGACAGTTGATATTTATTCGCGAGTTGTTTATGAAAGGCTTTGAACTGACCCGCATGATGTGGTGATAAACACCCATTAGCCAAAACTTCAATCGTTTCAGGTTGAATAGGATTCCCATATTCCTTCAATGCATCGCTTAACATGTGCCACGAGCGAGGAGTAGAGAAAGGCTCCTCGTGCTTAGGTGGTTGCACCCACAAATGATCCGGTCTAGTTTGAATATAATCCGTAATCAAAGGGTGAATCCCTTTATCATACGCCCATTCTAACCATTCCCTATGGGATACCTTTAGCCCAACATGGAACATCCTGTTTATCAACGCCGAGGACATCGGTTTAACAATGGCACTATCCTGAGCCCGATTACCAGCACCAATGACAATTGAACCCTCCGGCAAGACGTAATCTCCAATTCTTTTCTCCAGAATCAAACTATAGAACGCCTTCTGAACCTCATGGGTACAAGCATTAAGTTCATCAAGAAATAAGCAATATGGATCTTCTCTGGCAATCATGCTCGGCGGACAAAATTGGCTCCTGCCATCTACAATCTGTGGCACACCGATTAGGTCTTCTGGCGCTAACTGGCTGCCTAGTAGAGACACGCATGGCAGTCCCACCATTTCTGCAAATTGCTGAACTAGAGAGGATTTACCAATGCCCGGTGCTCCCCATACAAATACCGGTCGAACTACTGCCACATTTAGTAGCAAATCTATCAATTGTTTTTGCGTTACACTTGTAGATATATTCATAAAACAGACCTTCTTTCTCTTAAAAAAACAATAAGCCACAGGCACTCAGCCTGTGGTATGTATCAAACGAAATAAATCCACACTCTCAATCCCAATTATTAACATCATATTTTCCAACACATAAAAAGTCAATTGAAACAGTATTGAGGTTTATGCCGATTCGCGGGAAATTCGATTTAGACTTTTCATACATGATTAAGTCGTACGCCCGAGTTTCCTTTTACTTATGTAATAGACCGCCTCCTCTTCCCAAATCGGGATAGAGGTGGCGGTCTTTGTCTGAAAATCCTATTAGATAGAACTTCTCTACTTAAGAGCAGAAGCAATCTCCCGTCTTGCAAGCCGGAAAGAAGCAATCCCCTCTTCCAGTGGAGAAACGGTAATTTCCTTGTCTTCCGTCAAGCACTGGAGGAAGTAAAGCAATTCGTTGTAATAACCACCAAGCGAGGATAGATTACCGCCCCCTTCTAGTGCTGCGCTATCTTGGGGAGCGTCGCCTTCAAGCTGCGGGCGGTAGTGTTCGCCCTTCTCGGTATATACATCTACACCGCCATTACTGGAGCTAAAGGTCAAAGTCGCCTGCTCGAAACGAACGCGATAAGACATTTCGAACGGGAACCCAACTGGATACTCCCAACTGCCCTCTAGGGATATGACAGCTTCTCCGTATTTGTATGTGCTGAAGATATGATCAGCGAAGCCATCTTTATTGACCGCGGAGCTTACCGTAGATTCGGGCTCACCTAACAAATAACGCACGTAATCTACATCATGGATGTGTAGGTCAAGAGCCGAAGAACCGCTGCGCTTGCCATCTAGAAGCCAGTTGTTCCAACCCCAATCCGGTCTCGGGCTAATCCGCTTGAACACACCTGATATGATTTTTCCGAAGGTGCTGTTATCCGTTACTTCCTTCAAATACTGATATTCCGTCCAGAAACGGATACAGTGGCCGACCATTACCTTACCTGGAGATTTGCTGCTCTTGTCCAGCAGCTGGTGTGCCTCGTCCTCAGTTAAACAGACTGGCTTCTCAATGAACACATTATGGCCTTGTTCCAGCGCAAGCAGGGCATGTTTCGTATGAAGAAAGGTCGGCAAGCAAATATCAATCGTGTTTACATCTGCCTCAAGAATGAGCTGTTCACCGGATGAATAAGCCTTTGCTCCGAATTTTGCTGCAAGCTTTGTCGCATTCTCGAAATTATCATCCGCGACAGCAGTTACTTGGAAACCCACTTTTCCTGCTAATGCTTCGTAACAAGATGCATGCATACTTCCCATAAAGCCTGTACCGATCAACCCAATTTTAATCATAATACCGTTCCCCTCCCCAATATGCGATCCATAGATAGCGATGTATTATAAATGATTTGCTCTGAGTGATGAGTGTATGAAGGTATCATTTCCGCAATGACATATCCGTCATATCCAACTGCAGATAGAGCTTCAACCACGGTTGGATAGTCCACGTCTCCTGCCAACAGATCGACAAATCCATGCAAGCCTCCTGCCTGCATGCGATAATCCTTAAAATGCACCTTCTTAATTCGTTCACCGAGGATAGAAATCCAATGCTCTGGATAACCGTTCGCCAGCGTGTTACCTACATCCAAATAAGAGCCGACCCACGGTGAACCGATCTCATCTATAAAGCGTTTCATCTCTAACGGTGACAGCAGAAACTTATTCCACACATTTTCTAACCCTATGTTGACCTTATACTCCGCAGCTGTTGTAGCTAAAAGTGATACAGCTTCTTGCGCCCGATCATAGGCCACATCATAAGGAACCACTTCGAAACCCGGAATAAAATCGACACCGACTGCACCTGGTATTAGTAATATCGTATCCACGTTTAGAAGGGCTGCTGTCTCCAATTGCTTACGCGCAATTTCCAACCCTTTATTCCGTATTTCTTCAGAATTGCTTGTTAAGCTGTAAGTCCAATATAAGCCGCTAGCAAGGCTAGTCAATTCAATACCCGTGTCTGCTGCATAATCTTTTAACTCCAGTACTTCTTGTTTGCTGCTTGTAAGATTAAGCTCTCCATCCTCTGCTAACGCAAGCTCAATCCCCTCAAACCCTGCAGCTTTGGCAAGCTGAATACTATCTTTCGCGCCCATTCCTGCTGGGAATGACCATGCGTTAATCCCTTTTTTCATATGATTAGCCTCCCACTAGCTTAAGATCATTTGCAACTCTATTATAAATTCCAGCTTTGTTGTGAAGCTTTGCTGAAAAGACCCGATTATTTATCAATTCTCACCACAACTAGCTTATGAAGAGCAGGAATCTATACCTTCCTGAGAGAACCTTATAGCAGATAGAGATGCTAGCGCCCCACTCCTAGTTATGGAGGACATCCAACAATGGATTTTACGAAAACCAAGCTCAAGCTGGAATTGGAAATAACCCATCTCTTTACGCTGCATTATTTCGAATTCGCTAAAGATTATATATTCGAGGGCGAGCAGCACGATTTCTGGGAGCTCGTTTACGTAGATGCAGGTGAGATAGAAGTAACAGCAGACGATAAAGGCTACCTACTCAAGCAAGGCGATATCATCTTCCACAAGCCCAACGAGCACCACAGCCTATGGGCTAATAACCGGAACGCTCCTAACATCGTCGTCGTTACTTTCGAATGTCTCAGTCCTATCATGCATTTCTTCGAGAACAAAATGTTTAACCTCGGAGATCGAGAACGCAACCTACTCGCATCGACTGTCAAATATGGCTTTCTCGCCTTTGAGCCTCCATTCGACGATCCGAGAAATAACCAGCTAATAAAAAAGCTAGATGCTTCTTTCGGTGCGGAGCAATATATTCGGATCCATCTAGAATTACTGCTCATGAGTATTATCTCGCAGGGATATGCCGATACCGGCGGAAATCGTCTATCCACGGCGGCAAAAGAGCGCAGCGAGAACGATGTGATCAGCAAGCTGATTGCGTATATGGAGGCTAACGTGGCTGGAGATCTTACTCTCGAGCAAATGTGTGACCACCTGCATATTAGCAAAACTTTTATTGTCCGTTTATTCAAACAGAAAACCGGTCAAAGCATTATTAAGTATTATAAAAACTTGAAAATAGAAAAAGCCAAATCTCTCATTCGCGAGCGCCAGCATAATTTCACTGAAATTGCCGAGATTTTGCAATATACAAGCATTCATAGCTTCTCACGCCACTTCAAGCATGTAACGGACCAAACTCCTTCCGAATACTCCCGATCCATTCAAGCGCGGATATAAAGAGAAGACCATCCCCTACCGGAATTATTCCGGTTACAGGGATGGTCTTCTCTTTAACATGACATACTGTTGTCCAGTTATAAATGATAAAATTGAGTTAATAAGGAGGAATAATAATGTCTTTTCCACTACCAAAACCAATTGCAATTTACATGGATTCGCTAAATACCAATGATAATCTTGTCATTGATGAATGCATTGCAAAGGATGCTCACGTTCACGATATCGGTGAAAACAATCATTTCAATGGGATTGAAGCTATTAGAAAGTGGCGCGGAGACTCAAATGACGAATTTAAGCTGATATCCAAAATCACAAAAGTGGAAGACAAGCACGGAATAGTAATTGTAACTTCCCTAACCAGCGGAAATTTTCCGGGCAGTCCTCAGCTGTTTTATTATTTTTTTACTGTCGCAGATAACCTAATCACCAATATAGAAATTGTTCCAGGTGAGGAAAACGTAATTCTGTAATAGACACGTCCAGTTTAATGATTTACACTGATCGAGGTTAACGAGGCTCCTCCAAGGATGTAAGCACCTTTCAGTGGATATAATCCCTATCAAAAGTGGTGGCAGTCACGTGGACATACTTTGTCCCGATTGACTGCCACTTGTTATCATATTTATGGTAATCTAACAAACATTTCAATATCCTAAATCCTTTAATATTTTTGACAACGTTCTCAACCGCTCGCTGATCATTTCATCGTCATCGTTGAGAGCTTGGCTGAATAGCTTAATATCTTCATTAATTTTCTCATTGTCCGTACATACCGCCACGGTCATCGCATCCCCTTGCAAACCAACCCGGTCGATAACAGGCTGCTCTGGGTCATATAAATCCTTATATCGATAGGCTTCGCGAAAATGCTCCAAAGACCGGCAAATTAAAATGGACAAATCAAGAACGCGATGGAGTGGTAGCTCCTCCGATTGCCTTGACCATTTTTCTCCCGTGTATCTCCATACCTTGGCCGAAATATCGACCTTTCCTCTATCGTTCCACTGGGCCAATCCCAGGGAAAGACCTTTCGCGTCTGTATTTCCAGCCAATCGGCCGTCAACCTTCTCATAATTTTCCGATACGACAACTGGCTTATGCTTCAAGGTAGTAGGTATTTTCATTTTAACTCCCTCATCCCGTTTTACTTATTTACTAATTCACTAAACGACGGTTTCATCTTATCTTGAATTTCACCGTTAGTCAATCCGCTTTAGGGTAGACTCCAACGGAATAACAAAACCCGCCAATGATTCATTGACGGGAAGGTTAATCGTTCCACTTTAAAGTAAATCCAGCGCATTCAGCAAAGCCCATTCACTCGTTTTCGTACCTTCTATTGAATAATGGGCTTCAGGAAACATCGGGGACAAATGATGGTACCCAGGGTGTACATGTAATTCCACTAAAACACCATCAAAAACCAGTTGTTTTGTAAACAATAAAGCTTCATCGATGAATAAATCAATGCTACCTATACTTATATAAGTAGGTGGTAACCCAGCTAGTGATTTTGCACGCGCGGGTACATAATACTCACTAACCTCGTCTTGACCAGGTTCATGTCCTAAAACAGATTTCCAGCCAAAATAATTACTTCGTTGTGTCCAAACAAACTCACCAGCGTATGGATGCTCTGGCGCAATACTTGTACGGTCATCAAGCATGGGGTTACGTAATCTTAGATGATGGATATCAAATTCCTTCTGATCACGAATGTATATGGCTAGCCCTGCTGCTAATCCCCCACCAGCGCTGCTTCCAGCTATGGCCACTTTCTGAGTATCTATCGCTAATTCCTCGGCATGTTCAATACACCATTTTAGACCCGAGTAACAATCCTGTAGCTGACTCGGCTGAGCATGCTCTGGTGCCAATCGATAATAGACTGATACACAGCAAAAACCGTGCTGGGAAGCAAGTGTCGCGTTAGCTGTACGATCACCAACTGGACTTCCCATAACCATTCCGCCGCCGTGAATGGAATAAAATAATGGCAGCTTCTTGTGCTTTGACTGGATTGGTTTAATGATTTCTATGCGTATATCTGGACCTCCAAAATAGCTTGGTACTGTTTTTTCTTCAAAAGTAACTGGGAACAGCTGCGTAACATCTATTTGAGGTAACATTTTTGCTGCACTTTGTCGTGATTCCATTAACAATGATTCAGTAAGATCAGTTGTTTGAATTAAATCAACCGCACGGATAATTTCTGGATCAATCAAATGTCTGCTTCTGTTTTTTTGCTCACTCATCGTTTATTACTTCCTCGCTTTCTTTCTATATCACACCATTCATTATGATGTGCTAGTCTTCGTTTTATTCAGAGCCAGCCTGTCCCATCGCTAATAATCATATTTTAAACAACGTAGACAGCTATTTATATGCCAATAATGACTTAGATTCATTGTTGAAATAAGGAAAACCGCCAGGGAATAATTCGTTTCCCTGACGGTTTTATGGAGGAGATTATCGCAAAGCCAGACTACGCGCGCTCAAAGAATGCAGAATAGGCTCTATGCGCCATGTAAACATCGAGTTTTGACACAACCTCCAGCGGAGCATGCATGGAAAGAATAGGAACTCCTACATCTAATGTTTCCACATTAAGATTAGCAGCTATAAACTTAGCGATTGTTTTACCTCCACCAGCATCGACCTTGCCACCCTCGCCAATTTGCCAGTTGACGTTTCCCTCGTCAAAAATACTGCGGACCATTGCCATAAACTCAGCTGATGTATCATTTGTCTCAACTTTTCCACGAAGCCCTCTGTATTTTGATAAAACAACACCACGATTTAATACGGCAGTATTTCTATAATCCGTAACCTCTGGATAGATAGGATCATAAGTTGCAATAACATCCGCCGATAAACAGAACGTATTGCTTAATACACGACGTATGTTACCATGCAAATTTTCAGTAATATCTTCAATAAAATCTCTAATAAATGATGACTGTGCTCCCGTATTACCGGTGGAACCTACTTCTTCTTTATCCGTTAATATTGTAAGTGCTGTAAATGACGGTTGGTTAATAGATAAAATAGCAGTCAAGGCTGTATAAGTGCATACTCGGTCATCTTGTCCATATGCGCCAACGAGGCTTCGGTCAAACCCTATATCCCTAGCGGGAAAAGCAGGGACAATTTCCAGCTCCGCTGAGACAAAGTCACTCTCCGTAATTCCGTACTTTTCATTCAAAATCTTAAGAATATTCAGCTTGGTTAGCTCATCTCCGGTAGCGCCTTTAAGGCTTCGGGAACCGACTAATACGTCTAAATCCTCGCCCTTAACAACGACCGCCCCAGTCCGCTTCATTTGTTCTTCCGCCAGATGAGGCAATAAATCCGTTATACAAAAAATCGGATCGGTAGGGTCTTCGCCAATGTTGATATGATGGGTAACCCCATCTTTACTAACAACTACACCATGCAACGCTAGCGGCAGAGCCGTCCATTGGTATTTTTTTATTCCGCCATAATAATGCGTATCGAAATAGGCTAAATTATGATTTTCATACAAAGGATTTACTTTGATATCAAGTCTTGGAGAATCTGTGTGTGCAGCTACAATCGATATGCCCGATGAAATGGGCTCTGTCCCGATAACAGCCAAAATCAATGCTTTTCCACGGTTATTGTAGTAGATTTTATCTCCAGGCTTCAGCGCTTTGTCAGAATCATATATTGAAAAACCTTGCGCTTCAGCCCGCTCTATCGCTTGAGATACCGTTTCTCTTTCGGTTTTGGCTGCGCTTAAAAAGGCTTTATAATGCTCACAATAGGCATCCGCTGTTGCGATTTCCTTCTCATCGAGAATCTGGGACAAGTCGTGTGTTTTAAATAACAAATTATCCATCATTCTGCCTCCGTCCTTAGTCTCATTAAATCGTTATTTTCCGATCACGGGCCGTAATTTCCCACTGCGCTGTTATTTCCCCATGCTCCGCTACCCATGCATAAGGATAAAGCGCGATCGTCGGACAAATGTGCGTTGGAAACACATAGAGCAAGGTGCCGACCTCAGGCGTCAAATCCTCATCTCCAGGTTTCATTTGGAATGTCCAGTGCTCTTCGCAATGAATAACCTGCTTAGCGTCTTCCAAGCCTAGGATGATACCTCGCGAGCCCGGAGGATCGGCCGCTATACTTTTATAGCCTAAATCCAAAGTGAACAATCCCGGCGCCGCCCGGCTAATCACTCTTGTAAGGACAAGTGCCCCCGTCTCGAACTCTAGATCTTTAAACATGCTTGAGTATCCTCTATCTGTAATAAACGACGTACCCGGGGACAAAAATATATTTTCATACTCGGTGTAGCATGGAATGGACGGGGTACTACCGACAACGATTGTATGGCAATTATAATGCTGACTTAGTAATGATGACCGAATCTTGAAAATCATTGTTGCCGTTTTATCAACCTCCTTCTGACGAAGGGAGTGATCTGAAATTTTGAAATTACCGTTAAAACAGTGCAAGCCTTGCACATCAAGACCTGATATTGCAGCGCATTTGATAAACAAATCCTCCACTAATTCTAAAGAAACACCAGTTCGATCCATACCTAGATTGACATCGATCAATACACGGGTCAGAAATCCCGCATTTAACGACGCTTCAGCAAGCTTAGATAGCTGGTCATAATCGTCACCTACAGCCCAAAATCGGCTCTCGGGATACGCTTTTTGTAATTCAACAAAACGTAAAATGTTAGGCCCCACCAGGGGATAAGCGACTAAAATATGTTCTGAGCCGCATTGGGCTACCATTTCAGCTTCCGAAAGTGTGGCGCATTTGAATCTTGTAATTCCCAAGCTTTGTTGAAGCTTTACTAATGCGCTCATCTTATGCGTTTTTACATGGGGCCAAAGCCGATCAACTCCGCCTGCAAGCTCGATTGTTTTACGGGTATTTTCTTCAATAATCTCTTTGTAACATACAAGTGCAGGGGTTATGATACTGTTCGTATTGTTGAGAATGTAACCCGCTTTATCCATTCGTATTAGTCCTCCAGCTTTTAATCATCCTTATAGTCCTTAAAAAACTCAAGAAAAGCCACAACATCATTTGCCATAGCTTGAATGATTTTTTCGCCTTTCTCATGTGTGGCAAGGGTACTGTTGCCATTGATCCCCGTTGGGGTCGTCATTCTACTTGGGAAATAAACCTTGTCTATTCCATTCACCACTGTGCCTTTTAAAATTGGCATGTACTCCTCAACAGCCTTACTCATATCAACCAGCTTATCGTTAATGTAGAGCATACAGGAGGTTTCGCTCTCGTCGCCGTGTCCGCCTCTCGGTTGTTCGCATATTTCGTTCTCCACTTCTTTTCCAAGCCCCAAAACATTCGTTAACGCCACTTTTACGCCATAGTCATTGTTCATCGTTGTGCATAACAGCTTCATGGGAATCTGTGTGGAAACTCCGCCATCGAGAATCAAAAACTTTTTGACTCCAAAACGTACAAATGAGAGCAGGATGTCCTTAACGAAATCAATAACGTGTGTAGCTTGAACATTAACGCTGCCCTCGAAATCGACAAACGCAGGGAAATACGAATACGGCAGGGTCGGGAGGCAAAGCACAGGAAATCTTTCCACAATAAGCCCCGCAACCTTGTTTGTCACATGCAAATCGGTTCCCATCGGCAGATGATCGCCATGCTCTTTGCTACCGCCTCCAATTGGAAGCATAACAATAGTATCTGAATGGATTAGTTCTTTTGCTTTTGGATAAGGGATATCTGCAATATACGTACCTTTCATTAGAACGCTCAATCCTTTCTTAGTTCATAGATTCAATATAAATGGCAGGCAACAAAGTGACCTGTTTCGATTTCTTTAAGCGTTGGAATCTCGCTAGAACAAACGTCTTTGGCATATTGGCAACGGGTTCTGAACTTGCAGCCAGACGGAGGATTGACAGGGCTAGGCACTTCACCCTCAAGCCGGATGCGTTTATTTTCAGAGCCGGAAAAAATATTCGTAGCTAATATCGCAGAAAAAAGCGCTTGCGTATAAGGATGCAGCGGATTTCGGTAGATGTCATTCGTTCCAGAAAGCTCTACAATGGAGCCCAAATACATTACGCCGATTCTATCTGAGATATGACGAACCATAGAAAGATCATGCGATATAAATAGATAGGTCAGCTTTAGCTCGCGTTGAAGGCTGATCAACAAATTAATGATCTGTGCCTGAATGGAAACGTCCAGCGCAGCAATCGGCTCGTCACATACAATGAATTGCGGGTCAAGAGCAAGCGCTCTTGCAATGCCGACACGTTGGCGTTGGCCGCCCGACAATTCATGGGGAAAGCGTGAAACAAAATCTGAACGAAGTCCCACCTTATTGAGCAAATCGAGTACCCGTTCGTGCTTTTGAGCGGCGCTCATGCTAAAGTGCTCATGAATCCCTTCTTGAATGATCGAGCTAATCGTCATTCGTGGGTCAAGACAGGAATACGGATCTTGAAAAATCATCTGTGCTTGCTTGCTGAACACTTTCTTTTGTTTCTTGGAAAAAGTGGAGGTTTCCAAACCGTCGTAAATAATATTGCCGGAGGTTTTTGGATAAACTCCCAGAATGGTTCTGCCGCAAGTGGTTTTGCCGCAGCCGGACTCTCCTACAAGACTAAAGGTTTCACCACGCATAATATCAAACGATACATTGTCGACAGCCTTTACAACAGCGCCTTTTTTCGCGTGATAATATTTTGTTAGTTCCTTAACAGAAAGCAAGGGGTTCTCTTGATCAGACATCTTTTTCATCCCCCGTCTAATTTCGGCATATCCACCTTCGGAGCCAGCTCGTGTGTCAGCCAGCAGGATACACCATGCGTTTGCGATAAATAGGTTTCTTCTGGAAGACGCTTTTTACAAATAGGCATACAATATTCGCACCGCGCGGAGAATGGGCATCCGCTGAGCGGCAACGACAAATCGGGTGGTGTTCCTTTGATGGAATACAACTCGCTTTTTCGTTGAAGCGCCCTTGCCGGAATCGAGTTCAACAGCGCCCAAGTATAAGGATGCTTAGGCTGCTGAAAGATTTCATTTTTAAGACCCCGTTCGATAATATGACCAGCATACATAACCTGAATTCGATCAGCGAAATCTGCGACAACTCCAAAATCGTGTGTAACAAGAATGACAGACATCCCGACACTCTTCTGCAGCTCGCGCAAAAGATCCAACATCTGAGCCTGCACCGTAACATCAAGAGCAGTCGTTGGTTCATCGGCAATCAGGAGCTTAGGTTTGCATGCTATCGCCATCGCAATCATGACACGCTGTCTCATTCCTCCGGAAAGCTGATGTGGAAAGTTATTCACTCGCTCTTCAACATCCGGTATACCGACCATTTTCAAAAGTTCCTTGGCCCGCAGCATGGCTTCGGCTCTGCCCGCCTTTTTGTGAATGAACATCGACTCGGCTATTTGCTTACCGATTGTTATCGTTGGATTCAATGAAGTCATGGAATCCTGAAAAATCATACTGATGCTGTTCCCGCGAATCTGGTTGAGCTCCTTCTTGCTCATCGTAATTAGATTCTGATCTTCAAAAATGATTTGCGAATCGTCCTTTACAACGCCGCCATCGCGAGAATGAAGCCTGAGGATTGATTTCGTAGTAACTGTTTTTCCGCAACCGGATTCTCCAACAATTGCTAGAGTCTCTCTTTCTCCAACATCAAAGCTAACATTTCGAACCGCCTTTAATTCGCCTGACGCAGTCTGAAATGAAATACTCAAGTTTTTTACGGACAAAAGCACACCCATTGCATTCATTTACCTCCAAAGCTTGGGATCAAGCGCATCTCGAAGCCCGTCGCCAATCAGTGTAAAACACAACATGGTTAAGGCAATAAACAATGTCGGGAAAAAGATTTGATAAGGATAAAACATGATTGAACCCGAAGCTGCGGAAGCAAGCGCACCCCAGCTTGTAGCAGGCGATTGTACACCTAGCCCCACATAGCTTAGGAATGCTTCCCCGAAAATAAATCCAGGTATGCGAAATGTAATATGAACAATAATGACACTTATAGAATTAGGAATCAGGTGCTTTACAACGATTTTCAAAGGTGGAACACTCATAATTTTCGCCGCCATGACATACTCGCTGCGGCTTAACTGGAGCATTTGCGAACGTACTAATTGGGCCGTGGAGCACCAGCCTGTAATAGTCATCGCGAATAGCAGAACCGGAATGCTTTTGCTGCTCAGCACAATAGAAATCATAATAACAACCAGAAGATGCGGCACACTCTTCAGAACTTCAACCATTCGCATCATAATCATATCGATTGTACCGCCGAAATAAGCAGCCATACCGCCATATAAGCAACCAACTACTGTCACGATTAGCGCTCCCAATATGCCAATAACAATCGAGACCCGCCCGCCAATGCTTACACGCGTAAATAAATCACGCCCCAGTTGATCTGTCCCAAACCAGTTAGTCAAGCTTGGCCATTTGTTCTTAAACAAAATGTTCGTGTCTTCCATCTTGTATCCGCTTATATAGGGGCCGATAATCGTCATCAATATGATAACTAGGAGCACGAACGAAGCCGTGACCGCAACCCGATTTTGTTTCAACCGAGTCCATCCACTTTGCCAGTAATTAACGGGACGTCTAGCTAAGCTTTCGCCATTTTCACGATCATATCCGATAATTCGAAAATCTTCTTGAAGCAATTGTTCATTTGACATAGGGTCTAGCCTTTCCTATATATTTTTCTCAAATCTGATTCTTGGGTCGACGATAGAGATGACAATATCAGTCAACAGCACGGTTATGATATAGATACCTGTAAATACCACATTCAAGCCTAATACCATGGAATAATCTCTGTCATTGATTGCGCTAATGAAGTAACTGCCAAGCCCCGGTATGGCAAAGATCGTCTCAACAATAAAGGATCCCGCGAAAATTCCGGATACGCTCGTACCAAGCATAGTTAAGCAGGGAATCAATGAATTTCTAAGAACATGATGCGTAACGATGCGAAAATCACTAACCCCTTTTGCTTGCGCTGTCAATATGTAGTCCTGGTTAGTGACATCCAGAACACTTGAACGCATATATCGAGCATAGCTTGCGATAGGATCGGCACACATACATATCACTGGCAAAACCATGTACTCAATACCTCCCCAGCCTGTTGTGGGGAAAATGGGCCAAACGACTGTCAATACATATTGAAGCAGAGTTGCAGCTACAAATACTGGAAGGGTTGTGCCGGCTAATGCTAGTATCATGATCGTCCTGTCAGACCACCGATTCAGTTTGAGCGCCGCAATAACGCCCAAGATTATGCCGACAACAAAACCGATTGCCAGTGCTATACCGCCAACTGCAGCGGATATTGGCGCGTATGTCGTGATGATATGTGAAACGGTTCTCCCTGGATAACGCAGAGACTGCCCCAAATCTCCGACAACCAACTGCTTCATATATTTAATGTATTGAACATATAGCGGCTGATCGAAGCCGTATACTTTCAAATATACGCCTCTTGTCTCTTCAGGCAGATCCTGGACCATCGCCTGTATCGGATCTCCCGGAATCATATGAATTAGAAAAAACGTGATCGTAATCACGACAAATGTGACAATCAGCATGTAACCAATTCTTTTTATGGAATAACTTAGCATTCTATCGCCTCTTCGTGAGTTGCGAAAACTGGCAGATGTCTGTCAGTTTTCGCACTATCACTCCATTATCTTCCTTCGGTATAAATATTTTTTAGGCCGGTGTCATCAAAAGGACTGTTAGGAATCCCTTTAATGTACTTGTATGAATAAACTAGTTCACTCGAATATTCAATCGGCGCTACTACGGATTCACTGATGATAAGTGCTTCAGCTTTGGCATATAGTGCAAGTCTTTCTTTATCGTCAACCGTCTGGGAAGCCTTGGAGACATAGTCATCATAATCGGAGTTCTTCCAGCCTGTTACTCCCCCTCCAACCCAACGGGACAACACAAACTTAGGTTCTGGATCAGCTCCCCATGAAACAATACCAGCCTGGTATTTCCCTTGATCGAGCGTTGCAAAGTGGGTTGCGCTGTCATTGAAGGCTAGCTTGATTTTCAGACCGAGCGCTTTATTCCACAATTCTTGATAAAATTCGCCTTTAGTCTTGGACGTTGAATCCGTTCCGCCCAAGTTCACAGTAACCGTATGTGTCGACGGGTCTGTGTTAAGTCCCAATTCCTGCAATCCTTTAATGAGCAATGCCTTGGGATCGCTGTTTTCCTTCGAAATAGCAAGAAGCGGTTCCTCGATATCACTACGGAAGTTGTATTGGCCGACTGAAGTTGCCGGTGCGATTAGGCCATAGGCAGGTTTAGTGAGCCCATTGTTCAAATCAGCAGCAATCGTTTCTCTATTCAGTGCGAGCGAAAAGGCAAGCCTCACATTTTTATTTTTAAATAATGCGTCATTAAGGTTAAAGTTGATGACGGCTGTTCTTGCAGGTGCCTTTTGAACACTTGTCAGTTTTGTATTTTTATTAAATTTCGCAATATAGTCTGCATTGGACACCGTTAAATAATCCAATGAACCATTTTCAAACGAAGCATACTGGGCAGAAGGCTCCGGAATAATTTTGAAGCTGAATTTTTGTAGCTTGACGTTATCGGCATCCCAGTACTTGCTGTTCTTCTCAAAATTCAGTTCGCTATTATGCACCCATGAAGTAAGAGTAAAAGGACCGCAAGCAATGACTGTTTCGGCTTCTGTGCCTAACTTATCGCCGTATTTCTTTATGTAGTCTTCTCTCTGAGGGAAAATTTGCGTGGTCAAAACCGACGCATCCGGATTACCAAGCTCAAGCACAAGGGTTAAATCATCCTTCACTTGTACGCCGAGGCTGCTGACGTCCAGCTCCCCATTGTAAACCTGCTCGTAATTCTTAATGAAGAAATAATCTGAAGCAAACGAAAACGCATTTTGAGGTGTCGCCTGCTGTGCAATGGCATAGGCATAATCCTGCGCTCTAACCTTCACTCCATCGCTCCAATAGTTTTCACGTAAATGAAACGTATATGTTTTTCCATCCTCGGACACTTCCCAGCTCTCTGCACCAGCTGCGGTTGCTTTACCTTCTTGCACTCTTGTCAGCGGCTCAAGAACGTTATAGAAAACCTTTCTGTCGTTAAGCCCTTTGAACTTGCTAGTATTCAATACAGAAGGCTCACCGCTGATCACATTAATATAAGAATTCTCATCTGAACCTGCCACACTTGCCGCTGGACTGGCCGTACTTGCCTCTGGACTTGCTGTTTGCGCATTTGGACTTTCTGTCTTGGTCGCGCATCCCGTAATTAAAGTTAACGACAAGGTTGCAGCAAGTATACCTGATATGATTTTCTTCATTTGCTTGGCTCCTCTTTACATTATGATTTGACAATCCGTATAACAATCCACACCGCGCAGCTTCTGCCATCTCCGACCATTTCAGTCTAGAATGACGTCGCTGCGATGAACGTCGACGATCTGCCGACTCCTTGCACCTCCTTAGATAAGTCCGCAGCGCTAGACTTTTCGTATAACATGAGCTAGTCATTTTTAATTCCTACTAAACACATGTAATTAATGAATAATAATGTTATCTAATATAATATTATATAATATAAAAGTCAATAGACTACCGAGGGCTAAAATAATAGATTGTTGCAGAATGGATATTCCACGGCATTAATCGTAGAAATCAATGCAAAAAACCACCTACCTAAGCAGGTGGTGGTTTACGCTAATTTGTATTTTTAAAAATCAAACATAACGACAACTATGGCGCAAGCTGTGGAGACTACAGCGCACTTAGATCAAGTTCAACAATAAATTCATATTGAGTGTACTCAAAATTAAGCTCCATAAACTCAATCAATTTTTTATTTGAACAATAGGATTCTCTTTGAATATAAAGCAAAGGAGTGCCTTGCTTTAGGTTCATTTCCGAGGCTAAAAACTTATCTGCCTTCGATGCTCTAATTCGTTGAATTCCTTTTCCTAAAGAAATTCCAAGTTTATCTTGATAAAGTCGATAAATGGTACTGCTTTCAATATCATTTTTGGAAAAATGCCGACCATATTCTAATGGAACATAGAGTCTTGCAAAACCAACGACAGTATTTTCAACCAAATGAACCCTATTTATATAATAACATCTTTCTCCTAGAGCCGATTTGACCGATTGTTCAAAATGTGAGGGTGTATCAATTTCGCTAATTGATTTTACCAAAACAGTAGAGGCTATATTGGCCTCCAGCATGATATTCGAAACACCCGTCAGTCGGTTAAGCTTATCTTTAATGACTAATTTTTGAACAAACGTCCCTTTGCCCTGCTTTATTATTACTAAACCCTCATCAGCTAGCTTCTGAATGGCAGCTCTAACAGTAATAATACTCACATCGAAGCGCTCAGCAATCTCTGAGTGTTTGCCAATACATCCAAAATCCCCGTATTTTCTCTGAAAAATCTCATCCCTTATAATTTGAGCAATCTGCTCATACATAGGAACAGATGATTTTCTATCAATAATTTGTATCACCACTTTTATATTTTCTCACGCTGAATGAGAGTACTCTCAATTTCCAAACAAGCAAATAGAATATAACATTATAAAATATCATGCATATTCATATATAACATGGTCATTAGTATATGTCAATTACTATATATGTCGACCCCAAATATGAAATTTTTAACAATAAAATCGAAAGCAGCTTTCTTATTTTTAAGTATAAAGGGCTGATGCCGTCCTTTCACGGCGTTCAACGTTTATGTCGGAGGTTATTCAGAAATGGATTGCGTAACATATAACAAATGGCTTACGAATTCAGTAACTCTTATTTGATTAAAATCTAATTGTTTTATATTTTAACGAACTCCACACACCTTATCCAGTAAAAGTAGCGCCTTTCCTCCTATATTTTCCTCAATAGCGCCACTGGAGTTCGTAAGAACAAATAAGTAGTCCATTTATCGGTAATAAGCACGATACGGTTCGTTAGCTAGGATACATATTTCCCTCTTGCATGTACGAAGCCATAAGCGAGATCGTATTCGGTATGCGGAATTTACTTCCTTCTCAACCACCGGTCGATGAAATTTTACAAAAAAGCACTGATGAGAAACTCTCACCAGTGCCGCTTTATCCTTATTCCTTATGTGAATAAACAATTCTCTTAATGGTTTCTACGGAGAGGAAATATTCCTTGGCAAGCTGCTCGATACTGCTATTGCTCATAAAAGCATTTCTAATAGCGGCATTTCGCTGATCCAGCAGCTGTCTTCCACCACTTAAGCTTCCCCAGTTCTTATATTCCTTTTCTTGCTTAGGAATGTAAAGAGCCTCACCCTGAACATATTTCTGAATTTCCATAATTAACTCTTCAGGTAATATCTTTGTCGCGTTTATATATTTCAACTTCGCCCGCTCCCTTATTTGATAATTAAAAATAAGGTGCAAAGCCAAAGTATTAGAAAAGCTTATTAAGCGCTATAAAATGTTTAGCCCCACGCAAAGTAACGCTTTTCCAATAACAGGCTTTGCATGAGTTGAAGAAGTACCAGACAATCTTATGAGACTCTCCATCAGTAAGCACCCCCTTTTCCTAATGATTATAACACAACTCCCGATTTTGAGTTTATTAGAGCGCCTTGTCCAATTCTACCCTTGTTGCTGAAAAATAGTGACATGTTAACTGTACAACTTGGAGTACACTCCAAGTCAAGCCGCCAGAGCTACAAGCTGTAAACGCAAAAAACCTGATAAGATGTACCATTCCATAGGAAACGGTAGATCTTATCAGGCATAGTATTTGCATAACATTGTTATTTTTTGTATGAGCTTATCATTTCTACAAAACGGCTTCAACTTGTTTCTTGTGATGATTATCATGTCTTGTCATTTCGATTATAAAATCTTTCAATACAAAAGGATTCGCATTTGTATCCTTATATACATTTGTGAAACCTTCTTCAGGTATCATCTGTAGATCTTCCAAAACAACTCTTCTTGAAGATATTAATTCGCTAACGATTTCATCCTTAGATTTGCTTAAAGCCCATCTCCCTGCTTCGCGATTGAATTCTTCAATATCAGTATCCTCTGATAATCCTAACGTTTTATTTTGCAAAATAGGGCTAGTAACTTCTTCATGTATATACTTGTCCCACAATAAAAGATGACCGAGCACCTCTTTTACCGTCCACTTATCTTGACCAAGCGGTGTTAGCCATGTTGTTTCTTCATATTGATTAAGATTTTTTGCAAAATTGATCCACTCGCCATACCCTAAAATAATCTCATTTTTCGTACTCATTTCAAACCTCCTATGTTAAATTACTTCCACCAGCTTGAGGTAGGATATTCCTTTGCTCCAACAATAAATGTTTCCCCAATTCTAGGTGTCGATATTTCTGTTCCTAGCTCATGAGCAGCTTTTGTCACTCGCTCGATGGGGTCCGTCCAGCTATGCAAAGCTAACGTAAACGCTCCCCAGTGAATAGGTATCATAAGCTTCCCCTGAACATCGGCATTGGCTTGTACCGTTTCCTCCGGCATCATGTGAATACCCGACCAATTTTCATTGTATTGACCACTTTCCATTAATGTAACATCGAATGGTCCATACTTATTACCGATCTCTTTGAAATGAGGCCCATAACCGCTATCACCATTGAAATATATTTTGGCTTTTTCGCTAACAATGACCCAAGAGCTCCACAAAGTAGTCCCTCCACGACCAAGACTTCGTCCCGAAAAATGTCGTGCTGGTGTACTAGCTATCGTAAGCCCTTGATAATTAACTTCGTCCCACCAATCTAACTCAACAATATTTTCCGGCTTCACACCCCATCGAACCAAATGCCCTGCAACACCTAATGGAACGATAAACTTATCCACTTTGCCTCTCAGCTTGCGAATCGTTTTATAATCAAGATGATCGTAATGATCATGAGATATAATTACAGCATCAATTTTCGGTAAATCTTCAACTTCTGCTGGAAGGTTCTTACTATAGCGTTTTGGACCAAACTTAGGGACAGGCGAGGCATATTTGCTAAATACGGGATCTATCAGTATTTTCACTTCATTTACTTTAACTAATAAGGTGGAATGTCCAAACCATATGATTTGATCTGCACTATTTTCAGTAAATAATTTAGAATCAAAAGGATCTATTGGAATTTGACTTTGAGGTCTAGCCTGTGGATGCCCCTTAATCTGTTTCCCGAGGAGCTTTACAGTGTCCTTAACACTTAAATCCATTGATGTTGGGATTTGATTACGGAACTTTCCATCAACAAAATTAGGGGATGCTTTAATTCTCTGCCAGCTTTCCTTCGAGCTTTTCCCACCTAACGGAGGATAATAATTTAACACCAATAAAGCACCTACAATAATGATAACAACGGCTACGATTAAGTATCCCAACTTGGCTCTCCTCCCTGCTTTAAACCTTTTAACAGTTATCCCCCTGGTATATTCCATTCGGCGAAGTTATCCTTTCCTGCTCTATATGGTCATAAATATTTAGCTTATGCAAAATAGCCTCAAAGGCTTTATTCAATTCTGTTTGCTTTCTGTGTAGTTCTTTTTGGTGCTCTTTTAAAATCTTTTTCCTTTCGGGTATCGTTTCTTCCCCTTGTAATGACAGTTCTACAATTTTTTTCAGATCTACGAGCTTCATTCCTGTAGCACGAAAGCAAGTGATTAACTTAATCCAATCTAAATCGGTTTGTGTAAAATATCGTTTCCCACTTTGATCACGCTGTATTAATGGAAGGAGACCTTCCTTCTCATAATAACGAATAGTGGAAGCTGGGCATGCCAATATTTCCGAGGCTTCACCAATAGATAACTTCAATTGCTGCACTCCTCACAAATCATTTAATTGCTGTTGCTAGTTAAACATCTTACCACTTAAAGTGCACTTTAAGTCAATCGCTAATTTCTATAAGCCATAAATTAGCAGCAGGCGAATCCGCAGAGGAATTTTATTCAGTGATAGTTCATCATAAAAATACCATTTGACTTAAAGGCGACTTTAAGTAGTAGCATTGGCATTGCATTTAAGAAATACACTCACAAACATCAGGAGGTACTAAAATGAGTAAAACTGTCCTAATAACAGGTACGTCAACAGGGTTCGGTAAAGAATTAGCGCTTCAGTTCGCTAAGCGTGAATGGAATGTTGTGGCTACTATGCGAAATACAACGAAGGCCGATCCTGAATTAATAAAATATAGCAATGTTAACGTTGTAGCGCTGGATATTACGAATCCTGAAATGGTTACGCAGGTTATCGAAGACGCAACCACTCAATATGGTCGCATTGATGTTCTAATTAACAATGCTGGTTACTGTCAAATGGGAACCTTCGAAGAAGTTTCACTGGCTCAAGTTCGTGAACAGTATGAAACGAATGTTTTTGGCGTAGTCAGCGTCATTCAAGCCGTTCTCCCTCAAATGAGGCAGCATCGCGCGGGACATATTATCAACATTTCTTCCATGGGAGGCGTACAAAGCTTACCGACCATCCCTATCTACTGCAGCTCCAAAGCAGCTCTTGAAAACATGAGCGACGGCTTGGCATCTGAAGTGAAAGCACTCGGAATCGACATCACGCTTGTTGAACCGGCAGGGTTTAAAACAGGCTTCCAAGCGAATACTTTAGAGATTACAAGCAAGATCCCAGATTATCAGGCTAGCTATGACTGGTGGAATGGACTTGCTGAAAATGCTCCTTACGGAAACTTGGAAAGAGCAATGTCAGCTGTTGCCGATATCGCTGGTACAGAAAACCCTCCAAGAAGACTGGCTTTGGGCAGCATGGGTTTAGTTATGGCCCGGACACAGTTGAATTCCATGCTCGAAGAATATGAGAAGTGGGAGCATATCACTGCCAGCGCAGATTAACATACGAAACGAGCCTCTAAAAGCGATTCTAGAGGCTCGTTTTTCTTTGAATATTCAAGTGTTCTTGTTCTTAAGCAACTGTTTGTGTCACGCATTTAATGTTGCTGAATAACGATTTACCGGGACTTTTATTCCAAGATTCCCTCTAAGTGTAGAGCTCTCATATTCCTTGCGGAATATACCACGTTCCTGCAGGATGGGAACGACTCCATCCAAGAAATCCTCTAGTCCAAACGGTCCGAACTGTACTAACATAAATCCGTCCGCCGCCCCTGCTTCAAACCATTGTTGCATCAGATCTGCGACCTGTTCAGCTGTGCCCATGAACGGACTTCGTGGTGTAGTCGCTTCTAGAGCAAGCTGGCGAAGTGTCTTCCCGCTTTTTAAATCTGCTGTGAAATTTTTGAATGTCCCTTGTTGGTCTGGTATCAGATCAATCAAATTCAACGCTGGTTCATCCAGTGGATACTGCGTTAGATCATGGTGGTTAAAGAAGCGACTTGTATATTTTAGAGCATGCTCTATCGTTACTAAATTCGCAATAGCCTGATACTTTTGCTCAGCCTCTTCAGCGGTTTTCCCCACCACTGGAGATATGTTAGGGAATACAAGAATATCATCAGCTGATCTACCAAAAGAAACTGCCCTTCTTCGCAGATCCTCCCTGAACGCTACTCCCTCTTCTAATGTCTGTGGAATGGCGTAGATTGCATCCGCTACTTGTGCCGCAAAGTTTCGACCGGTTTCAGACAGTCCAGCTTGAAAAATAACGGGCTGCCCTTGAGGAGAACGATCAATGTTTAGCGGACCTTTAACTGAAAAATACTCCCCTTTGTGATTAAGCGTGTGCATCTTAGCAGGATCAAAGAACACACCGGTTTCCTTATTCCGCACAAAAGCATCGTCTTCCCACGAATCCCATAATCCTTTAATTACTTCCAAATATTCTGTTGCCATTTTATATTTCGCATCATGCTCAATACTTTTGCCATTATAATTATTTGCAGCTTCATCAAGCAGTCCTGATGTGACTACATTCCATCCAGCCCGTCCATTACTAATTTTATCAAGCGTTGCGAATTGACGCGCTACCGTAAACGGTTCACTGTATGTGGAGGATAATGTACCTACAAGGCCAATATTAGAAGTTACTGCCGCTAGAGCACTCAATAAAGAGATCGGTTCAAACCGATTTAAAAAATGCGGCATAGACTGCTCTGAAATATATAAACCATCAGCAATGAAAATAACATCGAGCAGCGAAGCTTCGGCCTTCTGTGCCCACTTCTTATAAAGCTCGAAATCCACGCTAGCATCAGCCTTAGAATCTGGATGCCTCCATTCAGACATACTTCCTCCGGCTCCGCGTAGATTGACGGCAAGTTTAAGCTTTCTACGACTCATCTTATACTCCTCCTCATACGAAATCTTACTTACAAATCAAGTCGGTATCCTTCAATTGAATAAACACCTTGATTAATATCTTGATCGCTTGAGCGTGTGAAGCCCAGCTGTTCATACAGCCTAACAGCCGATGCATTGCTTTCTGCAGAAGTATGCAGATACAGACTGCTAGCTCCAGCTTTTATTGCTCGCTTTGCACTTTCTTGGATAAGCTGTGTCGCAATTCCTTTCCCCTGCCACTCCGGTAATACAGCCAATCTTCGCAATATTGGTGTTGCAATAGCCTGTTTATAGCCATCGTAGGCACTATCTGCGGAATGAAATATTTCTGCTGTTCCAACAATTTGACCTTCCAGCTCAGCAACAATGCGCTCCTGCGGACCAGGCTCTGCGTAAGAAAGCAGAGATTGCTTAAGCAATTCACTAATATCAGGGTGCAACAAGGAATACTTCTCCCAAGCATCCTGCAGTACTTGAATGACTGAATCGTAGTCCTCAGTAATTGCATCTCGAATTTGGATATTATTCTTTTTTACTGGATAATCTGCTACGCTCATTAACATCTCTCCTCCAGATTCGGAACATTATTTACACTCTTTTTACTACACTCTAGGATGATGACATGCCACACTATGTTGAGTGCCAATATTCCGCCAAGCAGGTGCTTCTGCTCTACATTTCTCAGAGGCAGCTGGGCATCTCGGGTGAAATGGGCAGCCAGAAGCTCGATTTGCTTGAGATGGGATTTCTCCATTTAACGGCATGTACTCTTTTTTTCTAGAAGGATCAGGAATGGGAATAGCCGACATTAGCGCATGCGTATAAGGATGTGCTGGAGAAGCAAACAGCACTTCTGTTGGGGCAAGCTCTACAAGATTCCCCAAATACATCACTCCAACCCTATCCGACAAATGCCGGACAACATGCAGACCATGGGCAATAAACAAATAAGTAAGCCCAAGTCTACGCTGCAGGTCTTGGAGTAAATTAATGATTTGAGCCTGTACGGATACATCCAAGGCAGACACCGCCTCGTCCAGCACAATGAATTTCGGATCTAATGCAATGGCGCGGGCGATGCCGATACGTTGACGCTGCCCTCCGGAAAATTCATGTGGGTATCGATTGGCCCAAGAAGGATCCAGCCCTACTAGACTCATAAGCGCTTCGACCTTCTCTCTCCGCTTTTTAGCAGATAAAGAGAGATGAACACGTAGAGGCTCTCCTATTATATCTACCACTTTCCATCGCGAATTGACTGAGCTCTGCGGATCTTGAAACACCATTTGCATTTCACGACGCAAGCTCCTTATTTCCTGTGGCTTTGCCTTGACGAGGTCGAGTTCTCCCCATTTTATTTGACCTGACGTGGCTTTCTCCAATTGAAGAAGCACGCGCCCAAGTGTAGATTTACCGCTACCGGACTCCCCAACTAGACCAATCGTTTCCCCTTTATATATTTGCAGGGAAACCCCATCAATTGCGCGAACTGAACGCTTGCTCCTTGAAAGAAATCCATTATTCATTGAAAAATGCTTCGTTACATTTATCGCTTCTATTAGCACTTCAGGTTTATCATCAATTTGATTCAAGTATTCAGTTGCTTCCTTACTAGACTCATTAAGTTGTTGCTCAATGACAAGCGGAAGCTCTGCCATCTGATCAGCGTGCCAACATGCAACTGTCCCCGTGTCTGTGCTGACAGTAGGCGGTTCTTCAGACCGGCACCGATCTGTAGCAAACTCGCACCTCGGATGAAACCTGCAGCCTTTGGGCAAATCAGCTAGACTCGGTATTGCACCTGGAATGTGATACAACGGCTTATTACGATCGCTTTCTAATGTAGTAATGGACTGCAGCAAGCCACGTGTATACGGATGTAGCGGCTTTGTGTATAACGATCCAACATCCGATACCTCAACAACTTTACCGGCATACATTACCGCTATCCGATCAGCCATCTCCGCTGCGACACCCAAATCATGTGTAATGAGTAAAATGGACATGTTGAACTCCACCTTCAGCTCACGCAGAAGCTGAAGAATCTGAGCTTGAATCGTCACATCAAGCGCTGTCGTCGGCTCATCAGCAATTAGCAATTCTGGGCCGCAAGCTAAGGCCATAGCAATCATCACACGCTGCCGCATCCCTCCCGACAGCTCATGCGGATGCTGCTTCATCCGTAGCGCTGCATCCGAGATCCCTACTCTCTCTAGCAGCTTGATTGATCGGTTCCAAGCTTCCTCCCGCTTCCCAAGTCCATGATGAATCAGCAAGCGCCGTCATGGGCTCTTGAAAGATCATCGCTATTTTTTTGCCGCGTAGCTTTCGAAGTTCACCACGACTAAGCTCTGCCAGGTTGAGCCCATTCAGGCTGACCGATCCTTTAGTGATATGCCCATTATCGTATTCAATGAGTCGCATCACCGACAGAGAGGTAATCGTTTTCCCGCTTCCTGACTCTCCTACTAGACAAAGGGTCTCTCCAGGGGCAATAGTCAGATTTACATCATTCACCGTATTTCGTGATCCTTGAGGCGTCATGAAATCGACAGATAGCTGTTTAATATCCAACACATTGTTCATCTGATATCCCCTCCATTCGTTCAGCCTTTTCGAGGGCCAACTGCTGCTTGTAGCTCGTCCCCAAGAAGATTTATCGATACAACTAATAATGTAATGGCAAGACCAGGAAAGGTTGCAATCCACCAAGCAACAGAAATATAGCTTCTTCCCTGTGAAAGCAAGCCACCCCAATCGGGAATTTCATTTATACTGCCCAGCCCTAGAAAGCTCAGACCAGAGCCCATTAAGATGGCGCTACCTACGCCCATCGTCCCCATAATAAGCAAAGAGGAAAACGCGTGGGGCGCAATATGACGAAATAAGATACTGAAATGTGAAGTTCCATTAGCTCTCGCAGCTTCGATGAACGGGCGACTCTTAATCGCAAGCACTTGTCCTCGTATTACGCGAGCAAATCCTGGTATGCCTGACACACTGACGGCTATAATCAAATTGAACTTGCTTGGTCCCAGTACAGCTGAGATCGTAAGTGCCAAAAGAATACCCGGTATCGTCATCAGCGTATCAATTAATCGCATTAGAATGGAATCAATCATACGGCCCGCATATCCAGCAACTGCACCAATTATCGCACCAACACTACCGCCTAATAGGACGGCCGAAATTCCGATTAAAAGGGCGTCCCTACTGCCAAATACGATTAAGCTGAAAATATCCCGACCGAAATAATCCGTCCCGAGCCAATAGCTGCCACTAGGCTCCTTAAGAATGACGGTTGTATTCATTTCGGTCGGAGAATAGGGTGCAATCCATTCTGGCGCAATTGCAAACAATATGAGACACGCAATAAGAAGTCCCGATCCAACAATCATTATGCGTGTGAATAGACTTCTTTTACCGTTTACCAAGCTAACATTTTTGCGCTTTCTACCACGCCATATGGATGGGACTGCAGGTGATTTGATTTGTGTCATTGTATGCCTCCGTAATAGCAGACCACATAAAGGTCCCGCCTTCACTGCTTCATCCGATACTAGTTAAGTTTCACGAACTCTGGGATCGATGATCGCATAAGAGAGATCAACAATAAGATTAACAATGATATAGAGTGAAGCTGTTAGAAGAATAGCTCCTTGGACAACAGGCAAGTCCTTCGCCATAATAGCATCAAGAATGATTCTTCCTATGCCTTGTCTAGCGAAAACAGATTCAATAACAACCGCACCCGCCAATAGCTCACCCAACAGCATACCGATCATTGTCACTGCAGGTATTAGGGCGTTCCGCAGTACGTGTTGATACATAACCGTTCTCTCTGGTAGACCTTTTGCCCGTAGCGTCCGAACAAACGGTTCATTGATTGCCTCTAACATGCTGCCACGTACCATGCGGGCAATGAGCCCAGCCCCAACAATCCCCATTGAAGCAGCAGGGAGAATAAGATATTGGAAGCCACCAACACCCGAGGCTGGAAGCCACTGCCAATGAACAGAAAATATGAGTACAAACAAGATGGCCACCCAGAACGTAGGCATTGAAATTCCAAATAGACTGAGCAATCGAATCAAGTGATCAAGGCTGCGATGGCGATAGACTGCTGACAAGACTCCCAACAACACGCCTAACATAATGGCAATGGCCATACTGAGTAGAGTTAACGAGATTGTAGCAGGGAACTGTGTCATCAGCTTGACCATTACTGCTTCATTATCAACAAGTGACTTCCCAAAATCCCCGTGAAACACTTTGCCGACATACTGAAAGTACTGTTTATACAGCGGCAGATCCAATCCAAACTCATGTCTCAGATTATGCACGACCTCAGGTGAAACCGGGTTACCAGCGATCTTAATATTCACAGGATCTCCAGGCAGTAAATGAAGAAGGGAGAATACAAGCGTTAAGGTACCAAGTAACACCACAACAGAGACCAATAATCGATTTACGATTACTTTAAGCATTCCCACCTCCCACCTCCTGCTTATTAATTTGAAATCACTGCATCATAGAAAACCGGATACCCTGGAAAGTCAAATGCAATTCCGCTTACCTTCTTGCTTGAAGCTACTGTGTATGGATAAACATACATAGGAATAGTAACCACGTTTTTCACGAAATATTGCTGCAATTCTTTGTAAATCCCAATCCGTTTCTCAGGGTCGGCTTCCTGATAGCCATCCGTCAACAATTGCTCAATCTCAGGATCATAGAATCGAGCAAAGTTAGAGTTAGCAAATTCATTCGTAGACCAGTTCGCTCTTGAGTACAACGTTCTTAAAATATCAGGATCACCTCCAGCAAAGCTTAAGCCTGCTAGATCATAGCTACCAGATTTAAGTGCATCCACGTATGGGCCGGCTGCCGTAATCGAAAGAGTCAATTTAACTCCAATTGCTTTTAGCTGCTGCTGTACGATTTTTATAATATCCTCACGTTTTTCCCTGTTACCTGTTAAGTCGATATAATTCATTGTCAGGGGTTTGCCGTCTTTTTCTCGAATATTATCTGAACCAAGCTTCCAACCAGCTTCCTCTAGCAACTGCTTGGCCTTATCCAAATCCACCTTATATCCATTTTCTAAGGAAGTATCATACCCCAAAGTTGAAGGAGACAATGAACTCCATGCTCGTGGAAATGTACCTAGGTAGAGAGAGTTCACGATGGAATCGACGTCGATAGCAGATTGTACTGCTTTACGCAAATTCACATCGTTCCATGGCGCTTTCTGGTTATTAAAGGTTAGTGCATATGTGGCGCCTGGGAGAAGAACCTGGTGTATTTGGTAGTTGGAATCTTTTTTCAATGCAACAATGTTTTGTGCTGGAATCGATTCAGCAGCAAGTACCTGACCGCTTTGTAAGCTGCTTACGCGAGTTGCTTCTTCTGAAATAAGTTTCAACACTAGCTTATCCACATATGCTGGACCGTTATGAGTCGCTGCAGGAGATGCCCAATTATAGTCGGCATTTTTCTCTAAGACGATTTCTGCATTTGGCGACCAAGAAACAAACTTAAAGGGCCCTGTACCTACAGGATTCTGGCCGACTTTATCACCATATTTCTTGAACGACTCAGGTGATTGAATACCTAGAGTTGATTTAGCCGCATTACTTAAAAAAGGAGTAAATGCTTCTTTGAAATTGACTTTCAACGTAAACTCGTCAATAACTTCAGATGATTCATACGGTCCAAGTAGCTGCTTTGCATATACTGACGTGCCCTTCGGGTCAGCACTCCGGTCAAAGTTGAATTTAACCGCAGCAGCATTGAATGGCGTGCCATCGTGAAAAGTAACGTCGTGTCGGAGCTTGAACGTGTAGCTCTTCTGATCAGGTGAAATGTCCCAAGATTCTGCAAGCCAAGGCTTAATTGTATGATCAGGCAGTTCTCCCACGAGACTATCGAACAAATTGCGACCGATTCGGAATTCAATATCAGATGAGGTTTCCCCTACATCTAAAGTATTGGGAGAACCCGCAAGAGCAAAGGTCAAATTTCCACCGCTTGCTTTGGAAGAATCTGAAGCTTCTGAGGTTGATTGTGTGTTTGCCGAAGATTTCGTGTTGCCAGTGCTGCAACCTGATAGGATAATGGCAAAAGCTACGGTCATTACAGTGACCAGCTTCAATTTGTTAAATGAACGTTTCATTATTACACCTCATTTTTTTAGCTCGAACGATATCCTTTAAGTGATTTTATCGGATAGGAATACACGGGATTACACCACAGGTTGACCGCGCGTTCAACCTGTAGCTTATTATATTAAGTTCCCCGCCTGCTGTCAATTTTATTTTTTCATCATCCATTCATGCTAAAAAGCTCTCTACATGATCAAGTAGAGAGCTTGCTAACATATATTCAGCCGCACTTTCCTTATAAAACCAACGTTTCCGCAGGCTTTTCAAGGTTTTCCTGCTTTTTAACGAAGAAACAGCTTAAGTGCATTCTCAACGGCAATCTCATCAAAGATTCCTTCATTCCTTGTATTTTCCATAAACATTCCATTAACTATAGATGAATAGTGAATGGCAAGCTGGTATGATGGTCCTGCTATTAGCTGTCCACTTTCTTGTCCTTGTTTAAATAATTCAGCTATCGTGCGCCTGTTAAAATCATAGGCCTGATTCACATTATTCTTATAGGGCTCGGGTAGTTGTTGAAAGTTTAAGAATTGCATGGAAAATGCCAAATTAAACTGCATCCCAATCCCTTCGTCTCCAATTAGCTTAGATATACGCCGGATAACTACATCTTTGGCCACTTTACATAGCCTGTCCCAAGGCGTTCCTTCCATTACATAAAGAAGATCGTTCGCATCCTTTTCCGACATACCTAATATATCTGCAGCCAAAATACTGTATAGCTCTTCTTTGGACTCAAAATAGTTATAAATAAGTCCCTTACTCATTCCCGCTGCCTTAGCGATTTCGCTAATGGTGGTAGCTTGAGGCCCATTGGCAACGAAAAGCGGAAGTGCTGATTTCAGAATATGTTTTTTCTTATCTTCACGAAGCTGAATGTCTTTTTCATGATTTCTTGGCATCTAAAATCTCCCTTAGTTTACATTCTATAAAGTTAATTATACATGTTATCTCTATTTTATTTGCTACTATATTAAACACAAACAGCCCTGGCTACTCTCCGCCAAGGTTCTACGTTCTCGCAACGTTATATCACTCTCCGTGGTCCAGGTCAATCCGCTTGTAGCAGTCCTTTTCTAACGATGACACTTTAATAAGATTGCTTGCATGGCAGCGCTAGTGATGTGTTATCCTATGAATAAAAGTAAAAGAGACTTGAGGGAGAAGACACCATGAATCTAACAAATCAGCGAGTTGTAATTATAGGCGGTAGTACAGGAATTGGTCTGGGTACAGCAAAGGAAGCAGTTAAGCAAGGTGCAAATGTCGTGATTGCAGGGCGGTCATTAGAAAAGCTAAAGCAAGCGCAATCCGAAATCAACAGTGATTTGTTGCAAATATTACAGGTAGATAATAAGGATGAAGATTCTCTAAAATCATTTTTCCATCAAGTTGGTCAGTTTGATCACTTGTTCACTCCAGGAGCAGCTTATGTGCTTGGCCCGATTACTTCTGATAAAGAGGTAGCAGAGAGCTGCTTTCAGAATAAATTTTGGCCGCAATACTATGCTGCAAAACACGCTCTCCCTTATATCGCTAAGGAAGGATCTATTGTTCTAATGTCGGGCGCAGCGAGTCAAAGACCTATCCCTGGGGTTGCCTCGTATGCTGCATGTAATGGGGCCATTGAAAGCTTGGGTAAGGCGCTTGCTATTGAGTTGGCACCGATTCGAGTTAATGTAGTATCCCCAGGTACGATAAAGACGGAGAAAGATCGCAAAGAAGCCTACGAGGCGTATGAGGGTATGGCGCTTTTAAGACGCGTAGGCGATGTGAATGAGATCGCTCATTCTGTTATTTATTTAATGACAAATACCTATACAACAGGCACCACTTTATTTACTGATGGCGGGTATGTATTACAATAGCTTGCCATTTCGAAGTGATGTGAACGAGTAACGGGCTGTTTACAAAAAGACCTTCAAAACCACTTTTATAGTCGTTTTGAAGGCTCTTTTATTTATGGGATTAGCTCTTTTGAACATACCTCTATTCCCTTACTTGGCGCGCCCTAAGAGATTCGAAAGTAGCAGTTAAATCTAAAACCCGAAGCATCATTTTTTCAGCTCTTTCACAATATCGACCGACTTTTCGAGCTGATAATTTAGCGCCAAGGAGTTGTAGATGAACCAGTAATCCTCATCTAACATGTACACCTTTTTGTTTTTGACAACCGGGATGTTTTTCCACAAGCCGCTCTCCAGCAAATCTTTGTACAGGGTCTGACTATCCTCATCTCCGTTACGAACCATCAGCAAAATATTATCCCCTGCAAACTCCGGTAGCATCTCCTGTGACGCATCTGCATAGACAAATTCATCTTCCTTACCCTCATACAGCTTCTGTACCTCTGCCGGTGCTTTAATGCCGAGCGAACGATAAAATACATAGCCAATATTGCGCTGCCCGTAGACCCGAAGATCGTTTTTGCCCATAATGGCAAATATGCTGACTGTCTCATCCGGGCTCATGAGCGCCGCTGCTGCTTGCTTGTACTCTGCTTCCTTGGCGCGGAACTTCTCAAGCCATTCCTCCGCTTCCTTCTCCTTGCCAAGCAAAATACCGACTTGCTCGACCTGCTCGAAAGCATTAAATGCCGTCCATGGCAGAAGCACTGTCGTTGCAATTTTCGAGTATTGCTCGTACAGATCTTCATTAGCGGTAATGATAAGATCCGGGTTCAAGGCTACAACTGCCTCTAAATTAACAGGCGAGCCGATATCCTGTACGTTTCCGATCAAGCCGGTTTCCATCGAAATTTTATCCTCCAGCTGATAGGTAACCGCACCTATAGGAACGCTGCCAAGCGACAGCATCTGCATCAAATACTGGTCGGTAACGACTCTCTGAGGATGCGTAGGAATTTCCTTCTCCCCTTTAATATCTGTATATTTCTTAACGGCTTCAGCTCCAGTATCAGCTTGGTCCGCTTGCTCCTTTCCCTGCTCCACCTTGGATTCATTTTGAGGCGTGGTAGGCGTCTCAGCCGTTTTCGAACCACAAGCACTAAGCACGGCAAACATCAGAATGGTAATGCAACATAACAGTAAAGCACGTCTAAACAATGGAATTCCCCCAGCTCTTTGATTATGAAAATCATTATCAATTACATGCTTTTCATTATAGAGGGAAACAATTCCGCTATCCATACCCTATTGTTCGGACTTGCATTTGGACTATTAATAGCGAATCGAATCAAATAAAGCTACCGCACGCTGTAGCTGCAACGAAATGGAAATCGGATTGTACGGAACCCACTCCTCCTGATCCAGCATATGAATTGCCTTACGCTGAACGGCGGGCAGGCTTTGCCAATGGGTTGACTCAAAGATGCGGTCAGCATGAGCCATTGAGCCTGTAGCATCTGAAAAAACAATGACCAGCAAGCGATCCCCCGCGTAATCGCCAAGCTCCTCGGCTTCGATCGGAATGGCATGAAACTGTTCGCCATACTCCTCCAGCGCCTTTCCAATTATTGCTGGCGGGCGCAGCCCCAGCGAATGGTAAATGGTATACCCGACATTGCGCGCACCGTATACCCGCAGCTCCTTCGGGTCCAGCACTAAAATCGTAATGACTTCCTCCGCTACAGGTAAAGCTTGAATATGCTGCCGTGCCATCAGCTCCTCACGCTCGAAATTTGCCAGCCACCGCTCTGCCGCTTCACTGCGATGGACCGCTTTGGCGATAAGCAGCAAGTGAGTTTTCCAGCCGACCTCCAGCCAAGGAACTTCAACTACAGGTGCAGCCACTCGCAGTTGCTCCGGCGTTGGTCCCCAATTCATCAGCGACTGACGCGTTGTAATAATAAGCTCGGTATTCGTCTCCGCAAGCGCAGCCTTAATCTGCTCAAGCGTACATTCCGGGTCAAAAAAAACGGTCGTTTCAGCAAAATTGAGCCCTTCCGCTTCAATGAACCCGCTCTGCTCCAGCATTTCAACGCTAGGCTTGATACCAAGTGTCAGCAGATGTCCCCCATAAGGGGTTAGAAGTGCTGCAATACGCTGTGGCGCCTCTGTCATATAGCTTGAGGGCGAGCGGCCAGTCTGCTGCTTAAACCGGCGACTTAAGTAAAATTCATCCTTGTATCCGACCTTCTGTGCAATGTCGCGAAGCATCCCACCAGTACCTTTAAGCAATTCAATTGCCCGATGAATACGCAGACGCGAAATATATTCACTTGGCGAGCACCCGGCAAGACGCCTAAAAAGAACAGAATAGTGGGCTTCACTTACCCCCGCAATGCTGGAAAGCTGCTCGCGTGTTATTTTACTTGCATAATGCTGCTCGATAAAGGTAACGCTCTGCTCCATCCCCCGCTGCTCACTGGCAGCACTGCTCGCTTCATGCAGTTCCAGCAGCATTAGCACTAACTGGTGCAGCAACAATTGGTTCTGGGCATGGCGCAGCTCCCGTACGGGAAGGCGATGGAAGTAGAGCTCCTCCATATAAGTGACAATCGTAGCTGCCGCAGGCATGTAAAGAATCCCGGCGGCTGCCAGCAACGCGCTAGGCTTTGTCGATGCGACCGCAGCAGCCGGGACGACAGGTGGCAACGTGCTGATAGATAACTGGTAGGCATGCAGCGGCTTGCCGCGTGCCGTCAGCAGCGTTACATAGGTGTTGGCAGGCAGAAACATCGCGCTCCCTTCTGCCAGCTCATAAGTTTGCTCTTGCGTGTGCAGGCTTCCGCTGCCACTGGAAACGGCAATCAGCAACGGAAGCTCACTGCAAATATTGTAAATGGGCAGCTCGCTGCCGCAATATAACGCCTGAATACTGACAGCCGTATAGTTTGGAAATCGGGACTCCGCCCATTCCGGTGCATTATAATTCACAATGGAGCCTCCTTAACGACTTTCTCTTCTAAACTTCACACAATACCTCAGTTTAAGCCGTGTGCCCCTGTTTCGTCCAGACAGGCTATAAGTCCTCCACAGCGTATGCCGCTCAATCAATTCCCCTTACTTGGCGAACCCTGAAAGATTTGAAAGTAGCAGTAATATGAATAAGAACACAAAAAAAGCTTTTAAGATACGCAATTGCGTCTTAAAAGCTACTTGTTTAAGTAGTGGTGCCGGTGAAGGGACTTGAACCCCCACTCCCTTGCGAGAAACGGATTTTGAGTCCGTCGCGTCTGCCATTCCGCCACACCGGCATATTTAGTTCCCTTACTTGGCGCGCCCTGAGAGATTCGAACTCCCGGCCTTTTGATTCGTAGTCAAACGCTCTATCCAGCTGAGCTAAGGGCGCATACTGTAAGGATTTTGGAGGCGCCACCCAGACTCGAACTGGGGGTAGAGCTTTTGCAGAGCTCTGCCTTACCACTTGGCTATGGCGCCAAAGGCTTAAAGATTATGGAGCGGAAAACGGGGCTCGAACCCGCGACCTTCTCGTTGGCAACGAGATGCTCTACCACTGAGCTATTTCCGCATATGAATGGCTGGGGATCAAGGATTCGAACCTTGGATGACGGAGTCAAAGTCCGTTGCCTTACCGCTTGGCTAATCCCCAACAAGCTTTAATTTAATCTTAGTAAAAATGGGGCGGACGAGGGGAATTGAACCCCCGAATGTCGGATCCACAAACCGATGCGTTAACCACTTCGCCACGACCGCCATGATCGGGATATTAAAACTCTTTGGCAGGGGCAGCAGGAATTGAACCCACACTAACGGTTTTGGAGACCGCTGTTCTACCCTTAAACTATGCCCCTATGTAGAGATAAAACTGGTGGAGGATGATGGATTTGAACCACCGAACCCGAAGGAAGAGATTTACAGTCTCCCGCGTTTGGCCACTTCGCTAATCCTCCACGTTAGGAGATAAGAAATGGTGCCGACTAGAGGACTTGAACCCCCAACCTACTGATTACAAGTCAGTTGCTCTACCAGTTGAGCTAAGTCGGCGCGTTATTTAATTAAATGGTGGCTCGAGACGGAATCGAACCGCCGACACGAGGATTTTCAGTCCTCTGCTCTACCAGCTGAGCTATCGAGCCTTACTACGTTGTAAAAAATAAATGGCGGAGCTGACGGGATTCGAACCCGCGGTCTCCTGCGTGACAGGCAGGCATGTTGGGCCACTACACCACAGCTCCATGCTAGTAAGTAATTCATTTGGTTGCGGGGGCAGGATTTGAACCTGCGGCCTTCGGGTTATGAGCCCGACGAGCTACCGGGCTGCTCCACCCCGCGTCGTTAGTGACTGATTGCTTATTGAAGCGACATTTCTTATCATACCCTATATCGCCTATGTATTGCAACTCAATCTTGATAATTCTTTAAGATTAATGGTGACCCCTAGGGGATTCGAACCCCTGTTACCTCCGTGAAAGGGAGGTGTCTTAACCGCTTGACCAAGGGGCCATGCTTATAAAGGACTTCTGTGGCGGAGAGAGAGGGATTCGAACCCTCGAGACGCTTTAGACGCCTACACGATTTCCAATCGTGCTCCTTCGACCAAACTCGGACACCTCTCCAAATGGCTCCCCGAACAGGACTCGAACCTGTGACAACTCGATTAACAGTCGAGTGCTCTACCAACTGAGCTATCAGGGAATATAAGCATAACTTAAAGCTAAAATGTAATTCCGGCCTGGCAACGTCCTACTCTCCCAGGACCCTGCGGTCCAAGTACCATTGGCGCTGGAGGGCTTAACGGTCGTGTTCGAGATGGGAACGCGTGGAACCCCTCCGCCATTATTACCAGACCAGTTGTGTCGACACAGTCGTCACAAATACATTCACAAAGCTTGCGCCTTGAAAACTGGATGCGAAACAAAGCAGGAAGAAGAGTTGGTGATCTTGCATGTTACAGGTGTCTATTCGTTAGGATAAGCCCTCGACCGATTAGTACTCGTCAGCTACACACGTTACCGCGCTTCCACCCCGAGCCTATCAACCTGGTGTTCTTCCAGGGGTCTTACGAATTGGGAAATCTCATCTTGAGGCAGGCTTCGCGCTTAGATGCTTTCAGCGCTTATCCCTTCCGCACTTGGCTACCCAGCGATGCTCCTGGCGGAACAACTGGTACACCAGCGGTGCGTCCATCCCGGTCCTCTCGTACTAAGGACAGCCCCTCTCAAATTTCCTACGCCCGCGACAGATAGGGACCGAACTGTCTCACGACGTTCTGAACCCAGCTCGCGTACCGCTTTAATGGGCGAACAGCCCAACCCTTGGGACCTACTTCAGCCCCAGGATGCGATGAGCCGACATCGAGGTGCCAAACCTCCCCGTCGATGTGGACTCTTGGGGGAGATAAGCCTGTTATCCCCAGGGTAGCTTTTATCCGTTGAGCGATGGCCCTTCCATTCGGTACCACCGGATCACTAAGTCCGACTTTCGTCCCTGCTCGACTTGTAGGTCTCGCAGTCAAGCTCCCTTATGCCTTTGCACTCTGCGCGCGATTTCCAACCGCGCTGAGGGAACCTTAGAGCGCCTCCGTTACTCTTTAGGAGGCGACCGCCCCAGTCAAACTGTCCGCCTGACACGGTCCTCCTACCCGATAAGGGTAGTGAGTTAGAACTCCGATACGATCAGGGTGGTATCCCAACGGCGCCTCCAGTGAAGCTTGCGCTCCACCTTCAAAGGCTCCCACCTATCCTGTACAGACCGTACCAAAGTTCAATATCAAGCTACAGTAAAGCTCCATGGGGTCTTTCCGTCACGTCGCGGGTAACCTGCATCTTCACAGGTGCTAAAATTTCACCGGATCTCTCGTTGAGACAGCGCCCAAGTCGTTACGCCATTCGTGCGGGTCAGAATTTACCTGACAAGGAATTTCGCTACCTTAGGACCGTTATAGTTACGGCCGCCGTTTACTGGGGCTTCAATTCATAGCTTCGGGTTGCCCCTAACCACTCCTCTTAACCTTCCAGCACCGGGCAGGCGTCAGCCCGTATACTTCGCCTTACGGCTTCGCACAGACCTGTGTTTTTGCTAAACAGTCGCTTGGGCCTCTTCACTGCGGCCCCCTCGTGCTATTCACACTACCGGGGCACCCCTTCTCCCGAAGTTACGGGGTCATTTTGCCGAGTTCCTTAACGAGAGTTCTTCCGCGCGCCTTAGAATTCTCATCTCGCCCACCTGTGTCGGTTTGCGGTACGGGCACCTTCTCCTGGCTAGAGGCTTTTCTTGGCAGCGTGGGTACATGACCTTCGGTACTGTGATTTTCCCTCCCCATCACAGCTTGAGGTATCAGAGTGCGGATTTGCCTACACTCCCCTCTTACTGCTTGGACAGACTATTCCATCAGTCTGCGTCGTTCTCCTCCTGCGTCCCCCCATTGCTCATAACGGATTACGGTGGTACAGGAATTTCAACCTGTTGTCCATCCACTACGCCTTTCGGCCTCGCGTTAGGTCCCGACTTACCCTGGGCGGACGAACCTACCCCAGGAACCCTTAGGCTTTCGGCGGACAGGATTCTCACCTGTCTTTTCGTTACTCATACCGGCATTCTCACTTCTATGCAGTCCACCAGTCCTTACGGTCTGACTTCTACCCGCATACAACGCTCCCCTACCCAAGACACATAGTGTCATGCCATAGCTTCGGTGGTGTGTTTAGCCCCGTTACATTTTCGGCGCAGAGTCACTCGACCAGTGAGCTATTACGCACTCTTTAAATGGTGGCTGCTTCTAAGCCAACATCCTGGTTGTCTTCGCAACTCCACATCCTTTCCCACTTAACACACACTTGGGGACCTTAGCTGATGATCTGGGCTCTTTCCCTCTTGACAACGGATCTTAGCACTCGCTGTCTGACTCCCGAGTATACATACATGGCATTCGGAGTTTGACTGGACTTGGTAACCCTTGGCGGGCCCCGCACCCAATCAGTGCTCTACCTCCACGATGCTTTACCTCGAGGCTAGCCCTAAAGCTATTTCGGGGAGAACCAGCTATCTCCGAGTTCGATTGGAATTTCTCCCCTACCCCCACGTCATCCCAGAACTTTTCAACGTTCACGAGTTCGGGCCTCCAGTGCGTGTTACCGCACCTTCACCCTGCACAGGGGTAGATCACACGGTTTCGGGTCTACGACCACGTACTTATTCGCCCTATTCAGACTCGGTTTCCCTTCGGCTCCGCCTCATCAGCTTAACCTTGCACGTGAACGTAACTCGCCGGTTCATTCTACAAAAGGCACGCCATCACCCCTAGATCGGGCTCTGACTTCTTGTAAGCGCACGGTTTCAGGTTCTTTTTCACTCCGCTCCCGCGGTGCTTTTCACCTTTCCCTCACGGTACTGCTTCACTATCGGTCGCCAGGAAGTATTTAGCCTTGGCAGATGGTCCTGCCGGATTCCCACGGGGTTTCTCGTGTCCCGCGGTACTCGGGATCCGTCTCGGAGAGAAAGTACTTTCGGCTACAGGGTTTTTACCTTCTGTGACGGGCCTTTCCAGACCTCTTCGCCTAATACTCTCTTTTCTTACTCCATGTGAGACGTCCCACAACCCCTAAGAGCAAGCTCTTAGGTTTGGGCTTCTCCGCTTTCGCTCGCCGCTACTGACGGAATCACTTTTGTTTTCTTTTCCTCAGGGTACTTAGATGTTTCAGTTCCCCTGGTGTGCCTCCAACGACCTATGTATTCAGTCGAGGGTAACTACCCATTACGGTAGCTGGGTTTCCCCATTCGGAAATCTCCGGATCAAAGCTCACTTACAGCTCCCCGAAGCATATCGCTGTTCGTCGCGTCCTTCTTCGGCTCCTGGCGCCTAGGCATCCTCCGTGCGCTCTTATTAGCTTAACCAATGCTCCGAGATATCGATTGCTGTTTCTCCGATGCCCGCTCATTACCAAGCTCCCATCAGAGATGGGCGACAGTAACGCTCGTGCATGAGTCGAACAGAATCGATATCTCTACGCATACATAGTAGACACTAGTAAGGCATAGATGATACTACTCTTCTTCGCGCTTTGTTTCGCTATCCAGTTTTCAAGGTACAAGGTATTTAATTTATTACTGAAAGAGGATTGCTCTTTCAAAACTGAACTTGAGCGTAAGAAACGAATTGCCATCCTACCGAAGTAGCTATGGACTTTTATAACCCCGAAGGGTTCCTTAGAAAGGAGGTGATCCAGCCGCACCTTCCGATACGGCTACCTTGTTACGACTTCACCCCAATCATCTACCCCACCTTCGGCGGCTGGCTCCCTTGCGGGTTACCCCACCGACTTCGGGTGTTGTAAACTCTCGTGGTGTGACGGGCGGTGTGTACAAGACCCGGGAACGTATTCACCGCGGCATGCTGATCCGCGATTACTAGCAATTCCGACTTCATGCAGGCGAGTTGCAGCCTGCAATCCGAACTGAGACCGGCTTTGTTGGGATTGGCTCCACCTCGCGGTTTCGCAGCCCGTTGTACCGGCCATTGTAGTACGTGTGTAGCCCAGGTCATAAGGGGCATGATGATTTGACGTCATCCCCGCCTTCCTCCGGTTTGTCACCGGCAGTCAACCTAGAGTGCCCAGCTTAACCTGCTGGCAACTAAGTTTAGGGGTTGCGCTCGTTGCGGGACTTAACCCAACATCTCACGACACGAGCTGACGACAACCATGCACCACCTGTCTCCTCTGTCCCGAAGGCCGCCTCTATCTCTAGAGGATTCAGAGGGATGTCAAGACCTGGTAAGGTTCTTCGCGTTGCTTCGAATTAAACCACATACTCCACTGCTTGTGCGGGTCCCCGTCAATTCCTTTGAGTTTCAGTCTTGCGACCGTACTCCCCAGGCGGAGTGCTTAATGTGTTAACTTCGGCACCGAGGGCATGATACCCCCAACACCTAGCACTCATCGTTTACAGCGTGGACTACCAGGGTATCTAATCCTGTTTGCTCCCCACGCTTTCGCGCCTCAGCGTCAGTTACAGTCCAGAGAGCCGCCTTCGCCACTGGTGTTCCTCCACATCTCTACGCATTTCACCGCTACACGTGGAATTCCGCTCTCCTCTTCTGCACTCAAGTTCCCCAGTTTCCAGTGCATCACGGGGTTGAGCCCCGCACTTAGACACCAGACTTAAAGAACGCCTGCGCGCGCTTTACGCCCAATAAATCCGGACAACGCTTGCCCCCTACGTATTACCGCGGCTGCTGGCACGTAGTTAGCCGGGGCTTTCTTCTCAGGTACCGTCATCGGATGAGCAGTTACTCTCACCCTTATTCTTCCCTGGCAACAGAGCTTTACGACCCGAAAGCCTTCCTCACTCACGCGGCGTTGCTCCATCAGGCTTTCGCCCATTGTGGAAGATTCCCTACTGCTGCCTCCCGTAGGAGTCTGGGCCGTGTCTCAGTCCCAGTGTGGCCGTTCACCCTCTCAGGTCGGCTACGCATCGTCGCCTTGGTGAGCCATTACCCCACCAACTAGCTAATGCGCCGCAGGCCCATCCACAAGCCGCAGATTGCTCCGCGTTTCCCAATTCGACCATGCGATCAAATTGTTTATCCGGTCTTAGCATTCGTTTCCGAATGTTATCCCGATCTTATGGGCAGGTTGCCTACGTGTTACTCACCCGTCCGCCACTAACCAAGTTCAGGAGCAAGCTCCTAAACAAGATCCGTTCGACTTGCATGTATTAGGCACGCCGCCAGCGTTCGTCCTGAGCCAGGATCAAACTCTCCATAATAGTGAAGCCGAAGCCTCGTATTAAAGAGCCTTTGAGGCTCAATCTTTACAACTGGTTTGTCTTCCGATAACCAAAGTTATCTTCGACGATTTGTTCGTTTTCTTACGCTCAATGTTCAGTTTTCAAAGAACAATTACTGTTACCATTTTGTCTCGTTATCGCTAACGGCGACTTTTATAATATACCACAGACCGAACCGTAATTGCAAGAACTTTTTTTATTCCATTTCTTGGTGGTCATTATTTACTACGGCTGCTTGCTCAAGCTTTTTTAGCAGCGAGATGTAATTTATCACAGAACGATACACAAAGTCAACAGTTCATTCGACAAAATTTGCAGTATTTAATATTAATCTACTTTCGTCTAGCATTGCTCAACCAATCCCACAGAACGCTCTCGGGTGCGTCTGACTCACAGAGGACTCCACTTTTTCAGCATAAAGAACTCCTCACATGCCAGTAATACCAAGTTAACGCGCTGTTCAAGTGTCCCTTTTAAAGCAACCCTTAACGCGCCTGAATTAACGAAAAAACGCCACTGATTAAGGGCGCTTTCGTACTAATGATTATGTCAATTAAGACCTTGAAGACGCATGATGGCTTGTGCCCGATCGACGACATTCAATTTACTATATAGACTGCTAATGTAGTTTCTGACCGTCCCCTCAGCAATATGCAGAGCGTCGGCTATCTCGCGGTTATTCAATCCACGTAGAATAAGTCTTGCGATCTCCTCTTCCCGTTCTGTCAGTTTGAAGCTATCGAGGCTTGATTTATGTCCATAATCATAATCCCCAGCGATCTGATTCACTCTCATTACCAATTTAGCCGCGACGGCAGCCGGAAGAACGAACTGGCCGGCAGCCGTATCGCGGATCGAGGCGATCATTTTGTCCCCGTCCATGTCTTTTAGCATGTAGCCGTTGGCTCCGTTAGCCATTGCTTCGACGATGTAATCCGTATCGATAAAGGTCGTAAGAATCAAAATGCGCGTGTCCGGACAGCTCATCTTGATCCTTTTTAGCGCGGCAATACCGTCCATTACCGGCATCTGTATATCTAGCAAAGCAAGAGTCGGCTGAAGCTGCTCTACTAAGATGCAGACTTCCTCGCCGTTCTTAGCCAATCCGACGACTTCCATGTCGTCTTCCAAATCCAGTATTGTCCGAAGTCCTTCCCGCGTCAGCATCTGATCGTCGGCAATAACAAGCTTGATCTTCTTCATTATTAATCCTCAATCTTCCGTGATGGATAGGGTAAATCGATCCTCAATAAGCAACCTTGTTCTTGCCGGGAGTCGATTGCGAGCGTGCCGCCCAATTGCTCCACGCGATCCTTCATCGCTCTCAACCCAAAGCCCATCTTAATTGTTTCTGAACCCTTCCCGAAATCATCAAGCCTGAAACATACTTTCGAATCAACGCTATGTAAGCTGAATCGGAATTCCGCGCTTCCTCCATGTCTAATCCCATTCGTCAAATCTTCCTGCAACGCATGATAGATCGTCTTCTTGTGAGTTGTCGGCAGTTCAATTAGCTCCTCCATCTCCGATGAGATGATCACTCCAGTATTACGCTCCGTATCTCTCATTAATTGATTCAGCATCGCTGAAAGATCGGAGTACCTGTCCTCTTTCAGCATATGTACGGAGCTCCGAATTTCGTTCAAGCCATGGCGGACGAGATCTTGCGCTTCTTTTAACCGTTGCGTGGCTTCCCCGGCATCCTTACTCATCAGTCGTTTGCCCGCTTCAATCTGGATAACCGTCGAGGTAAGCGTATGTCCGACAATATCGTGAATTTCCTGCGCGATACGGCTTCGTTCCTCATAGACGGATACTTCAGCCAGCGCCGCGGAAGTCTCTAGCATCGAGCGCTCCAGGCTGCGCGTCCGCTCCTTCACCTGATCCTCCAAACTATTCTTCAGCTCTTGAATGGCCGTGAACAGCTTGGCATTCGCGATAGAGATGACAGATTGCGCCGCGAGCAGCTTCAAGACGTCCAACCGCTCCGACGTGAACACGTTAGGTGATAGCTTATTCTCCAAATAGAGCATGCAAATCTTCTTATTCTGATGCATAATCGGTAGGCAAAGGATGGATTTTATCCCATTGTTCTTCACATAAGGGTTATGGGTGAACATCCCTTCTTTGGCGGCATCATGCAGAATGACTTGCTCTCCCGTTCTAATAGAGTAACCGACAATTGCTGCGGGCATCATATGATGCTGCTCAATAGGGATAGACTCAATCGGGATGGATCCGATGTTAAGCTCCTCTGCCGTTCCAAACACTTCGACAGTCCATCCTCCTCGAATAAGAGCGCTCCGAAATCTGCTCCCGCATTCTGAAGCATCGTACGCATCATCGTGTCCAGCAAATTACCCATTTCCATTTCGCCGGACATTGCTTGAGCGGATTGAGCCACGGAGGAATAATCGATGCGCTCTATCCCCGACTCCCGCTTGATATTCAGAAGATGGACGTATTGTTGCTCCATATCAGCCGCTTTCACGTTTGCACCCCATTGGAGATAGGATTCATACGCTTCCGTTAAATAAATTTTCGCCAGATGCAGCTTACCTTGACTAATTCCATATTTACCACAGCATTCCGCAGCTATGGCTACATCATGGATAAGACCGTAGGTTCTAGCCCACTCAATCGATTGAGAGTACAACTGTTCGGCTTGCCGACTTTTCCGCTTCAGCCGGGCCATTTCGGCTTTAATTAGCAAGTATTTATGCCAATAGCTTTCTGGGCAACGCTTAGCAAATACATGTATTCTCTTAAGACGTTCACGCAAGCCTGACCAGCACGCTCGTTGTTCTTTTGAAGGAAGCTCCTCGAAGAGCTGTGCCCAGACGAGCGCCTCGTATGTGAAATGATGAGTATTAATAATGTCCGTCGGGCGCAATGCGATAATCGCCGCTGACTTCTTCAACCACTCGTTCGCCTCTTGATAACGACCTAAGATATAATCCGGAATATAGTGATACCCACAGACCTCTTCCTCAATCAATTGAGGGTTATCACCATGAACCGATTCGCTAAAGCCCGGCTTGCACACTTCATCGACCGGGTATGGATCTCCGGACGCACGATATCCAGTAAGCCGCTCACAGGTTGCAACCAGTATGGTCGCCTGCTTCCATAAAAGCTCGTTGTTATGGCGTCGAAACTCACCGGAAGACGCAAGCATCCGTTCGTAAATTTCCCTAAGCGGATACCCGAACTGTAACATCAAACCGCAGCTGATTAGCACACTCTGATTTCCTTGCCACAGATCTCCAGACTCCAGCCCTACTTTGCCAGCATGCTCGCTAAATGTCTCAAGTAGCTCCGGCTTATATTTGCGCCAGCTGTCGTGACACACGTTTGAAATCCCAAGGAGATGACCTCCGCGTAATTGTCCTGGCTCGATTCCAATCGAATCATGATGTTATAGACAAGCGCTTTGTCCACATTGGAGGTCGCTTTCGTCAGCAACAATTGGAACATCTCGTTCGCCTCGTCGAAATTAAAACATAGAAATTCGAGTTCCGCCCGCTCCCTAAAAACTCGGAAAGCGAGCGTGTAGTGTTTATCCCAATCGACCTCTACCAGTAGCTCCACGGCTTGACGCATATATCCCAGAGGGTCTCATATGCGGTAGATTGCTTCGCTTTCAATCCTGCTAGCAAATTCAAATCAGCCAATTCCAGCTTTTGTTCTGGGCGCTCAAAGTGATTTAATGCACGGTTCAAATGGTTGACTACTTCAAACTCGTTGACGTCTCCGACCATTCTCAAGCGTTGCGCCAGCGACATCCCTATTCTCATATGCAGGTCGGAGCAATCGTAATCTTCGAGTAACTCATAAGCTGCTTGCTGAATCCGGTCATGCTGAAATTTGTACTGACTGTCAACCTCGCTTAATACTTGTAGGTATCCTTCGCGTACGGCATAATCCAGAATGCCCGATAATTCGTCAGCGGAGTGTTCGACAAAAGGGAGTAGGCTCTCCAATGCAAATGAGCTTCCTAAGAATGCGGCTCGACTGAGCGCTAGTGCGGTGGAAGAAGGCAGATGCTTAATCTTCACCGAAATGTATGCAGCGACATTATCAGCAACGTTAGTCTCGGTTATATGCAATAAATTCCATAGCCATCGTCCGCTATATTCATCGAATTCGATTAATTTTGCCTCGAACAAATCTTGAAGGATTTGCTTGAGAAACAGAGGATTCCCATCCGTTTTTTGCAACAGTACCGAGACAAGACCGTCGATATCGCGCATAGCATCACTCAGCATATGCTTCAAATCCGCAGATTGCAGCGGGTTTAGATGAATCCGGCTCATTGTCGCGCCTCGCTTCGCTAATCGAATCTCAATGTGGCTTAGTGCATTTGGCACCCTAAACTTCTCTTCCCGATAAGCCGCGACGACAAGTAGATGTTTCGTCTTCCAATCTTCCAATAAATAAGCCAAGTATTGAAGCGAGGCTTCGTCCGCCCATTGAAGGTCGTCAAGAAACAGAACAAGAGGTCTTTCCCGGAACGCAAACAGCTGAAAAAAACGATTCAGAATGAGATGGAACCGACTTTGGGCCTCAAGCGGTGGTAGCGGCTGTATAGCCGGCTGTGGTCCGATCAACAATTCCAGCTTGGGAACCCGTTCAATCAGGATTTGTGCATAACCCTCTAAAGCGTCCAGAATGCGTAACTTCCATACTTCGTTCTGTAACATGCTCTCCATCAATAGTTGACCAACCAATTCATCGATTGCCTGAATCCATACAGAGTAAGGGGGTGAAGCACTTTGAGAATCGAATTTACCCTTGGCAAACACCCCTTCCTTTGGCACCGCATTACGAAGGGTTTCCATGACGAAGAAGGTTTTTCCTATTCCGCCTCCGCCGCTTACTCCGACAAACTCTACCGTTTCTTCTGTCGTGCGTTTCAGCGCGTCGAGAAGAAACGCTTGCTCAGAGCTCCGACCGTAGAGGCACGACGGAATGATCATTTGATTCGAAATGTCCCGCTAGGCCAGCGGGAACGATTCTACCTTCCCCATTTTCTCCAGCATGGTCAAACAGGTCTCCAAATCCGACTTGAGCCCATACGCGCTCTCATATCTAGCATCAGAGCTTTTCTCCATACATTTACCGATAATGTCGGACACTGCCCTAGGAATAGAGGCATGCTTATCATGAAGCGGTTGAGGTACGATTCCAAGATGATGATAGACGATGTTCAGCACGTCTTTTAGCTCGAACGGCAAGCTGCCGGACAACCATTCGTATAAGGTAACGCCTAGCGAATAAAAATCCGAACGATAGTCCTGCACCACTCCCGTTCTGCCCGTCTGCTCTGGGGAAATATAAGGCAGGAGCGAATCCGGACGGCCCGTTAAGGAAGACAGTGGGCTCTTATCGAATTCGCTAGAACACAGGCGAATATCGACGAACTTGGCTTCGTAGGTTTCCAAATTGACTAGAATATGACAAGGTGTAATCTCATGAAGCGTAACTTTCTCACGATAAATTTTCATCAGACTGTCGGCAATTGCTACAGCAACACGAAGAAGCTCGGGTAACCCCTGGCCGTCTCCACGCAAACGCATCATTTGATCGAGTGTTTTTCCGCCAATATCTTGAAGAAGCAAAAACGGACGATCCGATTCGGTCTCCAAGCTATACGCTTCCAACGTACCCCTGCCGTCCAACCTACGAAGCATATCGTATTGATATTGAAAGGCCGATACCTGTTTCTCGTCCGGATACGCCTCGCGCGTCGTCATGGCAATGACACTCAGCCTATCCTCATAACGTTGCAACCGATATAAGCTGATATCCTCTTGGTCTCCGAGCATTTCTATCGTTCGATAACCCTGCAATTCAAACATCATGTCAAACTCCCTGGCTGCATTGATTGTCGGAACTTTCATGTTCAAGCCCTTTCCGCTTATTATATTATCGCAATAAGCAAAATCGATCTATTTGACAAGAAGAGGCTATTCCTCCGGGTCAGTGGAATAACCTCTTCTATTTAATCCTTTTACTTACTCTTCTGCTCTAGCATTTTTAACAGAACCGTAACGGCTTCCGCTCTTGTTGTAGTCGCTTTAGGATCAAATCTGTTGCCGCCTTTGCCTGATACAAGTTCAAGCTTATTCAAAGCGCCTACTGCGCCTTTCGCCCAAGCTGGAATGTCCTTGTCATTCCAGCTCATAGAACCACTAATTTAACAGAACCGTAACGGCTTCCGCTCTTGTTGTAGTCGCTTTAGGATCAAATCTGTTGCCGCCTTTG